>OZ243921.1:0-4012641 GCA_965213785.1 uncultured Granulicella sp.
TGATGAGCCCCTGCGCGATCGCCTGGTTGATCAGCGTCTGGTTCGCCGCGACGATCGAGGCCGCCGCCGCGCTTACGTTGTACGCCCCGAACTGCGGCGGTTGGAAGCCGACATCGCGGTTCTTGCTTAGATCGACGCTGTACAGCTTCATCTCCACCACCACCTCCGCGCCGCCGTCCAGCAGATCGGCGAGCGTGAGGTTGATCGCCTTTACCGTCTCGCCTGGGGCTCGCACCACTAGCGTTCCGGCCCCTTGCTGGACGGTCAGTTGCTTGACGTCGAAAATGTTCCGAATCACGTTGGCCAGGTCGTTCAGTTGCTCGACCGTCTGCCCCGGGATGTAGATCGTCTCCTGCACCTGTCGTTCCAGCCGCTGGCGGTTTTCCGCGGTGTCCTTGGCGAGCAGCAGCGTCTTGCTGTCCAGCGGCACCGCAAAGAGGTGCGCCATGCTGAAGAGGATGGGCGTCGCCTGTCGGTAGTTGGTGTCCTCGAGGTCGAAGCGCATGTCCTGCCGCCCGGCGGAGGAATCAAACACGGCCCGCACGCCGAACGCCTCGACCACCTGCCGGGACACCGTCTGGAGATCGCCGCGCAGGTGAAACGTCTTCGTCGTTGGGTTTGGCTCCAGCAGGATTTCTCCGGCGAGCGCGGGTCCTTCCGCCAGCCATGGCTCGATATCGACGGTTGAGGGCCTTGGGCCGGGCGGCCCCGGCGCGCCGTGCTGGGCGATCATGCCGTTCAGCGGATCGAGCTCCCGCGCCTCCATCAGCATGGCCTCGGCCTGCAACTGCCGGCCGTGGAGGCGCGCCTCGGCTGCCCCCTGCACCAGGCCGGTCACGCGGTGCTCCCGCGCGACGGTGCGCGCCAGGGCGTAATCGTGGTTCTCCGGAGCGAGCGCCACGGCCCGCGCAAAATGCGCCTCCGCCCCCTTGAGATCGTTCGCTGCCAGGGCGCGCGCCCCCGCCAGGTAGGCATCGGACGCCGCCATCGACTGGCGGCTCGTCCGGGCAGGCGGAGGAGGGGGCCCCTGCGCCGCCCCGGCCACCGTGGCCAGCACCAGGAGAGCCCCAAGCCGCCGCAGCCCTTCGCTCTGTTTGCACAGGTTCATCGGTTGCTCGTTAGACGCGCCGCGCAGAACTTTGCCGGCACCGCGGGCTAGCGGACTTTCTCGATCTTCCCCATCATGGACATTACGCTCGCCACCGGCCGCCGCATGCCGCGCTTGATCTGCGCGGTATCCATGTCCAGCTCGGCCAGGGTCCGGCTCAGCGTGTTGCGGTGCATGCCCAGGGCTTCCGCCGCCTTGCACTGGTTGCCCTTGTGGTGGGCCAGAACCTCCAGCAGGTAGCGCTTTTTGAACTGACGCACCGCTGCCGCGTAGGATATGCCCGCGCTATGCATCTGCGTCACTAAACCATCGAGCTCACGCTTCACAGAAACTCCCACCCTCGTCCCGATGCAGCCACCGGAGAAGTCTTATACATCATTGTGTCGCCTGGGCCCGGGCTTGATCCAGTCGGGTGCATTGTGCTTGAGCTCGTCGGCGCCACGGCGGATCCGTCTCTGCAGGTCGTTTGGTACCACGAAGGATACCGCATGTGCCCCGTCGAGGAAATAGGGTAAAAGACGCGATTGCGCGATCCATCGGGAGCCGGGATTGAAGGCGGCGATCGCCATCATGACAGCCACGCCGAGCAGGCAGCCGCGCGCGAAACCGAACAGGCCGCCCAGCAGACGGTCCGGGAATCCGAGCCCAACGGCATGGGCCGTCCGGCCCACCAGCCGCCCCAGAACGCCAACCACCACCATCACGGTCACCACAATAAGCAAAAAGGCCGCGATATCCGCCGCCGCGCGCGAGGCGATCCAGGTGTGCAGCCAGAATGCCAGGGGCACGTAGTACCAGCTCGCCAGCAGGATGCCCCCCACCAGCGCGGCGAAGGAAAACAGCACCCGGATGATTCCGCGCGCAAAGGCGATCGCGGTCGACCAGACCAGCAGCCCCACCAGCAGCCAGTCGAAGCTGTTGTAGGTTTGGAGCGCCGGCAGTTCCATCAGGCTTCCAACTCCGTGCGTCCCGTCAAAAGCTGGAAGGCTTCCAGGTATTTCTCGCGCGTCCGGGCGATCACGTCCGGCGGCAGAAACGGTGCGGGGGCCTGCTTGTTCCAGCCGATGGACTCGAGGTAGTCCCGCACGAACTGCTTGTCGAACGACGGCTGCGCGCCGCCCGGAGCATAGCGGTCGGCGGGCCAGAAGCGGCTCGAATCCGGCGTCAGCACCTCATCGCACAGCGCGATCCGCTCCACGCCGTCCGCCCCGGGCAGCAGCCCAAACTCGAACTTCGTGTCCGCAAGGATCAGCCCTTTCGACTCCGCATGGGCACTCGCCCGCGCAAACACCGCCAGGGTCAGCCGTCGAAGCTCCTCGGCCGTCTCCTCCCCGACCACCGAGACCACCGCGCCGTAGGAGATGTTTTCGTCGTGCCCGCCGGTGTTGATCTTGGCCGCCGGGGTAAAGATCGGCTCCGGCAGACGGTCGGATTCGCGCAGACCGGGGGGCAGGGAAATGCCGCACACCGCGCCGGTCGCCTGGTAGTCCTTCCACCCCGACCCTGAAAGGTACGCCCGCACGACGCACTCAACGGGGAACATCTTCGCGCGCCGCACGACCATGCTGCGCCCCGAAAGCTGGTCGGCATAGGGGTCGAGCCGGGCCATCACCTCCGGGCTCACCGGATGCCGCAGGTGATTGCCCACGGTGCCGGCAAGGAACTCGAACCAGAAGCCTGAGATCTGCGTCAGAATCCGGCCCTTGTCCGGGATTCCCGAGCCGAGCACATGATCGAAGGCGGAGATCCGGTCGGTCGCCACGAAGAGCAGGTCCGCGTCCTCTTCCGGGCCGGTGGCGTAGATATCCCGCACCTTGCCCCGCAGCACCAGGGGCAGCGGCGAAAGGTCGGTGGTGAGCAGCGCATCCATCACAAAACGGTATCACCCCTCGGCTCCGGCGCAGCGGCGTGACCCTTGCCTATTCGGAGACGCCCGCAGTGTCCAGCGCCTTCACCTCGCGGCCCGATCGTCCTGTCAGCCGATGCCAGAGCTTCGAGGGCCAGTCCGGGTCCATGCAGGGGCGCTCGACCAGTACGAAAAACGCGGTGCACAGCAGAAGTACCGGAAGGCCAGTCACCAGCACCTGGATCGCCAGGTTCACGGGAAAGCTGACCGAGCTCAGAATCGCCCGGCGCGTCACCTTGAACATCATGGCGATGAAGAGATAGTGCAGCAGGTAGATCGAGTAGCACATGCCGCCGAGAACCGCGATCCACTGCGTCCGAAGCAGCCGGCGCAGCAGCGTGCTGCGGAACGCCGCCAGGCACACCAGCCCGGCTAGCAAAGGCGTCGTGGCGTGGGGCCAGTAGGCCTCGTGCGTGGCCCAGAAGATACCCCAGAGCGAAAGCCAGCCCGCCACGTCCCACAGCCATGGCCTGCCTGCCCGCTCGCCTTCCAGCACAAAGATGTCCGCAACCAGTAGGCCGGCGAGGAAGTACTGCAGGTAGAACAGCAGGCTCACTCCAAGCCGCGCGCTGTGCGCCATGGATGGCTGCACCAGGCCGAGCAGGAGGATTGCCGCGAACAGGATCGTCCGCCGGACCGCCGTGGGGCGAATGAGGAACAGCCGCATGATCAGCGGAGCCACCACGTAGAACTGAACCTCGACCTCGAGGCTCCAGCTCACCGGGCTCACCCAGCTCGCGGTGCCGTACACCAGCAGGTGCTGGTACAGCAGGCTCACCAGCACGTGCGGCCCAAGGTGAGCCAACGGCCCATGCAGGTACACCACCAGCATCGCCGTACCTATCAGGATTGCCGCCACGTACGGTGGCTCCAGCCGCGTCAGCCGCCGCAGGTAGTACCTGCGCAGCGATACCCTGGGTGCGCTGAGAAGATATTGCCGTGCAAACGGAAGCGCCAGGATGAGCCCGCTGATGACGAAGAAAATGCCCACGCCGCGGTCGCCGTTGCCGAGGAGTCTTCCCAGCCAGTCGTACTGGGGCTCCAAAGGGATATCCCGGCCGGAACGATGCGCGAGTTCACCCGACAGGTGAAACAGGAAGACGGAGAAGATCGCCACGAAGCGCAGCCCATCGATCTCCGCCAGCCAACGTCCGTCCCGGGTCACCCTGCGCAGCCGACTCAGCATCTCTCTCCAACACTACAGGCCCCGCCTACGCCACGCGGCGCGATCCCGCGTCGTCGTTTCGATTGCGATTTCCTGCGCCCAGGTTCACGCTCACCACCTTGCTCACGCCCGGCTCCTGCATGGTTACCCCGTAGATCACGTCCGCCTGGCTCATGGTGCGCTTGCTGTGCGTGATGACCACGAACTGCGTCTCCGCGCTCATCTCGCCGATCAGCTTGGCAAAGCGACCGACGTTGGTCTCATCGAGCGGCGCGTCCACCTCGTCCAGCACGCAGAAGGGCGCCGGCTGAAACTGGAAGATCCCCACCAGCAGCGACAGCGCCGTCAGCGCCTTTTCGCCGCCAGAAAGCAGCAGAATGTTCTGCAGCTTCTTCCCCGGAGGGCTCGCCACAATGTCGATCCCCGACTCGTTCGCGTTCTCCGGTTCCGTCAACTTCATCAGCGCCTGCCCGCCGCCGAACAGCTTGGTGAAGGTGACCGAGAAGTTGTCATTGATCACCTTGAAGGCTTCTTCAAACTTGATCCGCGACACGTCGTCGATCTCCTTGATCGACTCCCGCGTGTTCTCGATCGAATCCAGCAGGTCCTTGCGCTGCGTCTCCAGGAACGTGTGCCGCTCGGCCGTCTCGTGGTACTCCTCGAGCGCCATCATGTTCACCGGCCCCATGGCCTCCAGCTTCTGCTTCAGACCGCGCGCTTCCTCTTCCTCGAACGCCAGCACCTCGCCCACGATCCGCACGATTCCCTCGTCCGCCCGCAACTCGGCCGCCGGAAGCCCAAGGTCGTTCAGGCTCGTGGCCTCCAGGTGTTCGAGGTCCGAGGCCAGCCGCGCCGCTCGCGTCGTATGGTTCGCCCGCTCCTCCCGCAGCGCCTCGGTCTCCACTCGCAGCGTCCGCAGACGTACGTCGAGCGCCGCCATCTCGCCGCGCAACTCCGCCGCCTCCGCCATCAGCAGCGTCCCGGTCGCCACGGCCTTCGCCCGGACGGCCGCAAGCTCCTCATGCTTGCCTCCCAGCGCTGCCGTCTCCTCCTCGCGGGTCAGCTTTTCCGCCGCCGCCTCCCACAGCTGCCGGTCGAGCTGCGCGATCCTCTGCTCCTGACCCTTGTAGAGCCGCGTCGTCTGCTCCAGGTTCGCCGCCGCATTGCGCCGCCGCTCTTCCAGGCCCGCCAGCGCCGCCGACGCCTCGGACGCCTCCTGCTGCAGATGCTCCCGCTCTCCCCGCAGCTCTTCGAGCTGCCCCTGCATGTCTCCCAGCCGCACCTCCAGCGCGGCCCGCTCTGCCTCGAGAGCCTCCATCTCCCCCTGCCGCCGCGCAATCAGCGCCGCCTTGGCCTCCCGCGCGTCCCTGTTGCGGTCAGCGGTCAGCGACCAATCCTGCAGCCGCCGCTCCAGCCGCGCCACCTCGGCCTCCATCTGCCGCAGCGCCGCGCCGGAGTTCGCCGCCTCCCGCTCCGCGTCCCGACGCTCATGGTTGCGGTTCTCGATCTCGACCTGTAGCTCTGCAATCTGCCGCTGCAACTCCGCCGTCTCCCGATCGCTCAGCGCAAGCGCCGCCTTCGCCCCGTCGGCCTTCCCCTGCACCTCCGCCAACTCCCGCTTCAGCGCCAGCGGACCCTGCGCCGAAGGCCGCCCGCCCGTCACCGTCAGATTTTGAAACGTCTCCCCGCTCGGCGAAAGGAAGAACCCCTGCGGGAACCGCATCGCCAGCTCTCGCGCCGTCGCCGCATCGCGCGTCAGGAACCCGTCCCGCAGCTTCGGCAGCACCGTCTCGAGCGCCCCCTCGAACCCCTCCAGCCCCTTCACCTGGATGCAATCCCGCAGCGCCACCACGCCCTCGGGCGCTGCCATCGGCCCCACCCGCTCGCCCAGAGCCTCCGGTGTCGCCACCAGGAACGTAGCCCGCCCCGCGACCTCCTTCTGCAGCATCTGCACCGAGACGTCCGCATCCTCCCAGCTCCGCACCACGACCGCATTGAGCTCATCCCGCAAAAACTCATCGACGACCTTCTCGTACTGTCCTTCCACCTCCAGGAAGTCGGCCAGCGTCCCGATCGGCCCTACAGCTCCCGGCTCCCGCTTCGCCCGCGCCGCATGCGCCCGAAAGATGTTCCGCACCGTATCGGTCGAGTAGCTATGCTCCCGCATCAGCGACTCCAGCGCATGCTTCCGCCCATGCAGCGTCGCCTGCTCGCCGCGAAGCTGATCCCCTTGCCGCTTGCTCGCCGCCTCCTCCTGCCGGGTCCGATCCAACTGCGCCCGATGCGCCGCCGTCTCGCTCTCGAGCCGCTTCAGCCGCTCCTGCACATCCTCATGCGAAGTCCGCACCCGCCCCCGCTCGAGCCCCAGCGTTCCCAGCTCCTGCCGCGCATGCACCGACTCGCCCTGCAGCCGCTCCGCCTCCCGATCCAACCCCGCCAGCGCCGCCGCCGCCTCCGTCTCCTCGTTGCGCGTCTGCGAAATCCGCTGGACCAGCTGCAGCATGGAACGCCGATGCTCCTCCGCCATCCGCTCCGCCGCCCCCAGCGCCCGCACCCCTTCCTGCGCCACCGCCTGCCGCCGCTGCGCCTCCGCCCGCGCCGCCCCGGAGTCCTCCGCCGCCGTCTCCGCAAACGTCCGGTGCTGCTCCAGCTCGCCCGCCAAATGCGCCATCTGCGCCCGCGCCTGCGCCAGGTCGTCCGTCCCCTGGCTCATCCGCGCCGCCAGCTCCGCCACTCGATCCGTGTTCGCCGCCACCCGTGCCGTCACGCGCTCCAGTTCGATCGCCGCCTGGTTGCCCGCCGCGTTCGCCTCGCGAATCTGCTGGTCCAGCCCATATCCCTGCCGCACCCCTTCGCTATGCTGCGCGTCCATCGCCTCCAGGTCCGCCGCCTGCCGGTCGATCTGCCCGGCCAGCGCCCCAATCCGCGCTGTCGTCTCCGCCAGCTCCGCGTCCATCAGCGCCATCCGGCTCGCCAGCGCCACCCGCAGCCGCCCCCGCAGCTCGTCCCGCAGAGCTCCATACCGCTCCGCCTTCGCCGCCTGCCGCTTCAGCGTCCCCATCTGCTTCGTCACTTCTTCAAAGATGTCGTTCACCCGCGACAGGTTCTGCCGCGCTGCTTCCAGCCTCAGCTCCGCCAGCCGCTTCTTCGTCTTGAACCGCGTAATCCCCGCCGCCTCCTCGATAATCCCGCGACGATCCGCCGGCTTCGAGCTCAGCAGCTGCCCAATCCGCTCCTGCCCGATGATCGCGTAACTCTCTCCGCCGAGACCGGTCCCCATGAAGATGTCCTGGATATCCCGCAGCCGGCAGATCTTCCCGTTCAGCAGGTACTCCGAGTCGCCGGACCGGAACAGCCGCCGCGTAATCGTCAGCTCCCCCGCACGAATCGGCGCCCGGCCAAACTTCCTCCGGCGAATCTTCAGCACCACCCCATCGCTCTCGGCGGCAGCCTCACCTTCCAGCACCGTCCCCGGCTGCGCTTCCGCGACCGCCTCCTCCGTCTCCCCGGCCCGCTGCTCGCGAAGCTGCGCCTCGTCCCAATCCCCCGAGATCGGCGTCGGCCCCTCGACCGGCTCGTCTTCCTCCTGCCCCACATGCCCGTCGTACACCTCCGGGTCCACCAGCGTCAGGGACACCTCGGCCATCCCCGTCGGCCGCCGCTCCTTGGTCCCTGCGAAGATCACGTCTTCCATCTTGATCCCGCGCAGGCTCTTCGCCGACTGCTCCCCCAGCACCCAAGTAATCGCGTCCGCGATGTTCGACTTCCCGCACCCGTTCGGCCCCACGATCGCCGCAATGCCCGACCCCGCAAGCTGTACCTCCGTGCGATCACAAAACGACTTGAATCCGAGGATCTGGACCTTCTTCAACTTGAGCATGCTTCCACTCTAGCCGCGCCGAAACCGGCAAACAACGCCTCTTTGAGCGATCCGTGTGGATAAGAAGTCCCATAATCCAGCCGTCTTCGGTGTCGTTGCCAAAGGGAGTCTGCCGTTAGCTTCGAAAGCAAACAATTATTCGAAAGCAAACAAGTAAAGGTGTCCTCCTGAGAGAAGCGCAGCGGAGTCGAAGGATCTGCGGTTCAAACCACCACGAACGCCGGTCGTTCTCTCCCTCTGCCTAATGGAATCCCCGAAGTTCACCCCAAAACGATGTATCTTCGCAAAAGCCTCCACGGCATACAGTACGATCAGAGTCCACCACAGTGCGATACCCCTAGATCAGTCAAATCGTCGGTAACCCACGCAGTCTCTCTCCACTTGCAAGATTTGCCAGCCCGTTCTTATAATCCGCATCATCGGCCCAATGGACGGAGGGCTCCTCCTTCGCACCAGGCCACCCCACCGGCAGCATGCAGCGGGATCCTCCGGGGAAGCGGCCATACTGCTCTTCTTCTATCGCATTGCACAACTACTTCCCTGACCGCGGACTCGCCCGCCGGAGACGCTTTCTCCCGCAGGTATCCTAGCGGCAGCATCGAACGTCAAAGAGTTTGAGAACTGAGGAGCTTTGCATGAAGAAAGTATTGGTTGCGTCTCTCCTGTCTGCGGCAGTCCTGGCCACCTTCGCCCCCGGTTCGCCGATGGCCCAGGCGCAGGCTGCACCTGCCACACCCGCGACGCCAGCGGCATCCGCCCCACCCGCGGCGGACGCCGGACAAGTCCAGCTCTCCCCGGCGGAGTTCGCCGTCTACAACAACGCCATCAGCCAGGCCACGCCACAGGCGAAGGCGCCCGCCCTTGAGGCCTATCTCACCACCTACCCGCAGAGCCCCGTCAAGGCCGACGTCCTCCAGCAGCTCATGGCCGCCTACGCCGGCTTCGATCCCGCCAAGACCATCGACGCCGCCGACCGTCTCCTCCAGCTCGATCCCAACAACCTGCGCGCTCTCATCTTCGAGGTCTTCGTGCGCGGCTCGCAGGCCGCCGCCCTCACCGATGCCGCCGCCAAGCAGACCGCGCTCGATGCCGCCTCCGGCTTCGCCACCAAGGGCATCGCCGCCGAGGCTACCCAGCCCAAGGGCATGTCCGACGCCGACTTCACCACCCTCAAGGGCAAGGCGACTCCCATCTTCTACGGCGCCATCGGTGCGGCCGCCCTCAACAAGAAAGACTATCCCGCCGCCATCGCCGCCTACACCTCCGAGCTCCAGGGCGTGCCGCTCGCCGACACCACCCAGCCCGGTCCGCTCCTACAGGACACCTACTATCTCGGACAGGCCTACTACGCCTCCACCCCGCCCGACTACGTCAACTGCACCTTCTACACCACCCGCGCCGCCTCCTACGCGCCCGCGCCCTTCAATGCGCAGCTTCAACCGCTCGCCACCTACTGCTACAAGAAGTACCACGGCAACTCCGAGGGCTATGACGCCGTCGTGACGGCCGCCAAGGCAAACCTGACCCCCCCGGCTGGCTTTACCATCACTCCCGCGCCCAAGGCCTCGGACATCGCCCACAGCACGGTCACCAGCACTGCCGACCTCGCCACCCTCGCCCTCTCCGACAAGGAGTTCATCCTCACCAACGGAACCCCAGAGGATGCCGACAAGGTCTTCGCCACCATCAAGGGCAAGACCGTCGAAATTCCTGGTGGCACGGTCATTGAAGCGACCGAGTCTGTCGTCAAGCTCGCCGTCAGCGATGACGCCGTGCAGTCCAAGACGGCCGATTTCACCTTCAACATGAAGGAGCCGCTTAAAACCGTACCCGCGGTCGGAGCCAAAATCTCCCTCACCGGAACCTACGATTCCTACACCCAGAGCCCGGCCATGATCGTCATGAGCGATGCTGAGCCGGTCGCTGCAAAGAAAGCCGCTCCCGTCCACAAGCCCGCCCCCCGGCGCCGCTAGGGGCAGCGGATGCGTACCAACCCAACAGGCAGCCCCTCGGGGCTGCCTGTTGGGCGTTGTAAGCATTCTTTTCACGACCACATCCCTTGACAAATCACCGCCTCCTGGACCCCCCTCCGCGCGAGTTCGCCTGGTCACCACCACCACACCACAAAAATCTGGTCCGCAAATCGCATCCGCCCAGTGACGGCGCGGCCTCCACCACGTTTGGTGCGTGATAAAACACCACGTTTACCATACATCCGCCCACGATCTGTCCACGGTTACGCCAACAGCAAAGCCCCCGCCATGGACGGAGGCTCTGCAGGACAGCGTGAGAGGGAGCTTAGGAGACCTTCAGGAAGATGATCACGAAGGTGAACAGTGCGAGCGACTCGATGAACGCGAGACCGAGGATCAGGAACACAAAGATTCCCGGCCGCGCCCCCGGGTTCCGCGCCAGTGCTTCGGTCGCCGAAGCCGTCGCGCGGCCCTGACCGAGACCGCAAAGTCCCGCCGCCAGCGCCATGCCGATGCCCGCGCCAATCGAGACATACCACTTGCCCGCAGGCTCGTTAGCCGCCTGCGCGAACGCCGGAGTCGCCAGCAGCAGCGCGGCCAGCGACATGAATACGTACTGCATTGCCTTCAACATCTTCATTGGTAAACTCCATGCTCCCGGGATAAACGTCGCCAGTGGGTGGTTGATGCTCCCCGTGCTGGCACCCTCACGCTGCACGACGCTCCACAACCGCAAGGTGGGAGACTACCCTCGCGGCCAAGTCAATGTTAGTGATCGTGCGCCACCGCAAGCGAAAGATAGATCGTCGCCAGCAGAAGGAACACGTAAGCCTGAACCGCCGCAACGCCGAGATGCAGCGCCAGAAACACCAGCGGAATGCCGATCGGAACCAGCGAGAAGAACGCTAAGGTCACCAGGTCGCCAGCGAACATGTTGGCGTACAAACGAACCGTCAGGGAAAGGACCCGTGCGAAGTGCGAGATGATTTCGATGGGCAGAAGCAGCGGATACAGCCACCAGACGGGCCCAAGGAACTGCTTGATGTACGCTGCGCCGTTCGCCCGAATGCCGTGGTAGTGGTAGTAGATGAACGTAACCAGCGCGAATCCGAGCGGAACGGTTACATTGGCCGTCGGCGACTCGAGCCACGGAGAGGCAAGGCCAAGCAGGTTGCCGAACAGGATGAAGAGGAACAGCGCGGTCAGGTAGCTGGTGAAGCGCTCATGGCCGTGCCCGATGATGGACTCGCCCTGCTCGGAGACGAACTCGTGGGTCATCTCGGCCAGGTGCTGCACCGGCCCAGGCTTTTCCACCTGCAGCGTCGCCCGCACCACGACGAAGTAGCCGACGAGCAGCAGAAACACCAGGAACTGCATCGCAACCGCGTTGCTGATGGGAGCCTGCGGATAGGCCGGCTGGATATGCACGGCGCGGAGCAGGGCAGTCGCTGGACCTGCCAGCAGGTGATTCAGAATCTGGGTAAACCAAAGCTGTGTCGGCATCGAAATCTCTTGGTGTGTTGGCGGAATCGGCCTAAACCGTCCAGGCTTTCATCAAGCGGAGCCCCTCGACCGAGAGCGAAAAAACCCCAAGGGCGAGACCCCCCGCCAGCGCGTAAACTGACCCATTCAGAAACCTTAGACTAACATAGAGCACTACAACGGTTAGCCCCAGGCGCAGAAAGAAGCCGGTCAAAACCATCCCTAACGGACGCGCCGCACCCCCCGAATCCATCCGCGCCATGACGGCCGTCATCAGGCGCAGCCACTCATACAAACCCGACCCCGAGATCGCCGCTCCGACCGCAAGCAGCGCCGCGCTCTGCCACCCGCCCTTCCAAAAAACCAGCGGAAGCGCAACGGCAAGCACCAGCGCCATCAAGCGCAAAGCTCCCAGGATTGTCCTGCGAAAGTCCTCGTCCGAAAAGTCTTCCATCAGCCGCATCGCATTCACGAATCCCGCTTCAGGTAGCCAGAAGCAGTTCGGAAGATCTGCACAAATCCCGCCGCTGCGCCGAGAAGAATCCCCACGATGCCGATCCAACCCTGGTGAAAGTGCCGGTCGAGGAACCTCCCGCCAAGCCACCCGATCAGGCAACCCGCGGGCAGCGCGATGGCAAGCTGGATCATCGACTCAGCCTTGACCAGTTCCCCCAGCGCGCCTTTGCTCTTATCCGCCACTTCGCCTATTCTACAGCGGCTTCAGCAGCCTACCTGGATCGGAGGCACATCGGTGTAGGGCGCAAAAACCTGCAACTGAAAGGTTCGCGGCGCGCTGGTCGGATCCTTCCAGGCTTCAAGGACATACCTTCCGACGGGGATGTTGTACAGGTAGAACTTGCCGTTTGCGCCAACCTGCGCGGGTTTGGAGCGCCCGAACCGCGCGCTGAAGACCGTCATGTTCCATCCCGCCGCGGGTCTGCCGGCCACCGCGCAGTTTGCCTGTCCCCGCACCGTGGCCGACTGCGCCGACGCCGTGAGCGGCACCATCAGCAGGCCGCATCCGGCCGCCAGCAAACCGTTGATCATCGTCCTTACCCCGCCCTTCACTGTGCCACCTTTGGAGCGGCCGAGATACCGTCTCCGGCGTAGCCTGGGGGGGGTGCAACCATCGCCGCGTGGCCTACGTTCTGGTATTCGGTTGGTGTGCCCTCGATCGGCTTGGCCTCGGAGGTCTTGACGGCGGCTGCCTTCGCGCTGACCGGAGTCAGCGAGATCGGCGCCATGTGGATGATGTGATTCTCCTTGTCACAGTTCAGCCCGCTCTTGCTCGTTGCTTGCGCACAGCTATCCAGCTGCACCTGCTTCGGCAGGTAGTCGCCGTAGCTGACGGTGATGACGGGAAAGGTGACGCCCCCGGGGTTCTGCGGGTCGGCGATGAAGTCCAGCAGGAAGCCTCCCGCAGCGTTGGTCGAGATGGGAGGACGCTGCTGGGGTAGCAGGGCGAAGTTGTCGCCGGTGATGGGCACGGGCTGCTGGTGGTCGTCGACCACCTGCCCCTGGAGGGTCCAGACGAGGCGCGCGGGGGGTGGGGTGAGGTAGGGCTTGAAGGCGTACAGCAGGACCACGAGGAGGGCGAAGTAGCCGGCGAAGGCTCCGCCGAGCTGGATCTTGAGGCCGAGCAGCTTGGCGGCGGAGCCATCCGCGGAGGTGACCGAGCCCTGCGACGCGAGGAACTTGAAGAGGATGTATGCGGGGATGAGGGGCACCAGCACCATCATGGGGAGAAGGGCGAAGACCTGCATGGCTCGTGTTCACCTCTGCGGAGCGGCCGTCAGGCGGGCGAAGACGACTGACCGAATGGGAGGATGATCGTGCAGTCCGGGTCGTGTGTCAAGGGAAATCTTGGCGGCGGCGGGCTCGAGGCCACGTCCCCACCCTCCCGCCGGTTAGGTCCTAAAATATTCCATCTAAATGACTTAGGTCTGGACCTAAAGGCCAAACTCTTGATTCTAAAGAAGCGGTGTCTGCAAAATATTCATAACAAAGGACATGGTCTCACCATGCAGGGCGGGCGCGGAGTGGGATTTGCGTCGGCTGGAGGGCACGCGCTGCCCCGCTATACTGAAGCGTCAGGCTCGTCCGGGCCATCTCTCTCTCAAGGAAGTCACCTGTGTCTGTCTCCGACTTTGAACGTTCTTTGTATGAATTGCGGCAGCAGAAGCTGGCTGAGATTGGCCGTCTGGGATTGTCGGCGGGCAGTGCGGCGAGTGTGGCCGAGGCTACCTACCCGAACCACTTTCGCGCGACGCATACCGTTCCGGAGCTGCGGGCGGCTTACGACGGGCTGACCGCGGAGGAGCTGGAGGCGCGGAACGCGGACGCGTCGGGGCGGATCGAGGTGGCGCTGGCCGGGCGGATCATGGCGATCCGGGTGCAGGGCAAGGCGGGGTTCGCGCAGTTGCAGCAGGGGGGGCAGCGGTTCCAGATCTATGTCCGGAAAGACGACGTGGGCGAGGATCTGTTTGCGCTATACAAGCTACTCGACCTGGGAGACCACGTCGGGGTGCGGGGATTTTTGTTTCGGACGCGGACGGGGGAGTTGACGGTGCATGTGGGGCCGGTGGAGGGGAAGCCGGCGCTGACGTTTCTGGCCAAGGCGATGCTGGCGCTGCCGGATAAGTACCATGGCCTCGAGGATACGGAACTTCGGTATAGGCAGCGGTACGTGGATTTGATTGTGAACTCGGGGGCAGCTCCGGAGGTGGAGGGGGAGGAGCCGGGGCTGAATGTGCGGGCGGTGTTCGAGAAGCGAGCGGCGGTGCTGCGGGCGCTGCGGACGTTCTTCGATGCGCGGGGGTACATCGAGGTGGAGACGCCGATGCTGGTGCCTATCGCTGGGGGGGCGGCGGCGCGGCCTTTCCTGACGCACCACAACGCGCTCGACTATGACCTTTCGCTGCGGATCGCTCCGGAACTTTATTTGAAGCGGCTGGTGGTGGGTGGGATGGATCGAGTTTATGAGATCAATCGGAACTTTCGGAACGAAGGGGTGGATACGAGCCATAATCCGGAGTTCACGATGCTGGAGTTTTATCAGGCTTACTCGAATTACTGGGATTTGATGGATTTGACGGAGGAGATTGTCAAGTTTGTGGCGATGGAGGTGAATGGTCGACTTACGGCAACGTTCGACGGAGATGTGATTCACCTTGAGCCAATATGGACTCGATTGTCCATGCGGGAGGCGATTGTTAATTGGTGGCCGGAAGACTTCGGTCCCGTTCCGCAATATAAAACCTTTGAAAACAGAGAGACGTTCATCTATCTGATTTGCGGCGCCATCGTTGCACAACGAGTCGATCCGGTAATAAAAAGTTGGATCAATAAGTATCCGGGACCAGAGTGGTTGGAACTCTTTTACGAAGGAGGTCTGAAGGCTGCTTTTGCAAGGATTGTTCTTCGGTCTGTAAAAGGGTTAATGGATATCCTTGTCGGGTTAATTAACGGGACTGCACTTGGCGGGGCGATAGCCATGCTATTTGAGCTTATTGCTGAAGATCCGCTCAAGAAGCATCTAGTACAGCCGACCATAATCTACGACTTTCCTCTTGCAGTAAGTCCATTGTCAAAGCAGAAGGCGGATGAGCCGGAATGGGTGGAACGGTTTGAGTTCTATATTGGCGGGTTTGAGGTGGGGAATGCTTTTTCGGAGTTGAACGATCCGGAGGAGCAGCGGCGTCGGTTCGCGATGCAGGTGGCGGAGCGGGAGCGGGGGGATGAGGAGGCTCATCCGATCGATGAAGACTATGTGCGGGCGCTGGGGTATGGGCTGCCGCCTACGGCGGGTGAGGGAATCGGGATCGACCGATTGACGATGATCCTTACCGGGTCGAAGTCGATCCGGGATGTGATCCTGTTTCCGTTAATGCGGCCGCGTGGCGGGCAGCAGGTCGCGACGGAGCTCGCGGAGAGTGTTCCCTCGCCTTCGTAGCGAACCCTACGCCGGCGTGCCGGTAAACACAGAACGGGCTCTGGTATGAGAGCCCGCCTGGGTTGATTTTGGTTGCGGTAAGAAGTCGAGGCTAAAACTTCACGAGGAAGGCGGCGGTCATGCGGTTTTCCGAGTTGCGGAGGTCGGGGCTCCAGTTGGGGACGAGGGTGGCGGGGGTTCCGGTGTTGCCGCCCGGAGGGGTGACTCCGCCGGGTCCGGAGAAGTAGGGGACGTTGGCGGCGCGGTGGTTGTACTCCAGCCGGTAGGTGAAGTACTGGCTGGGGAGGTAGTCGAAGGTGGTGGAGACGTCCCAGGCCTTGTAGGGGTCGCCGGGGTTCTCGGTGAAGTAGGGAGTTCCGGTGGTGGCGGTGGCTCCGTTGATGGGCGGCAGGAGGACGAGATAGCGGCCGGGATTGTTGATGCGTCCACCGCCGAGGGTGACGGCGAACTTGTCGCGGTCGAACCAGAGGCGGTTGTAGACCATGTAGCCGAGGAAGCTCTGCTTGGGGCCGGACTTGCCGTTGCCGAAGCAGGAGACGCCGCCGCCGGTCTCGCAGCCCATGTCTCCGGTGAGGGTGAGGGCGGCTTTCGAGAGGCGTCGGTCGGTGGGGCGGTCGAGGTATTTGTACTCGACGCTGTCGTCGGTGTGGTAGCGGGTGCGGTTGGGGACGCCGGCGGCGTCGCGGCCGAAGGCGTACTGGTTGCCGAGGATGGAGAGCTTGCCGTTGGGGCGGTAGAGGACCTGCCCGCCGAAGCCGGGGCGGCCGTTGAAGCGGCCGTAGGACTGCCAGCCGTTGATGAACCAGGGCTCGATCTTGAGCTTGGCGGTGGGGTACCACTGGACGCGGACGCCGTTGAAGAACCAGGGGGTGTTGGAGGAGACGTAGGAGGGCTGGTAGGCCCAGTTGTCGAACTGGTAGTAGGAGAAGAGGCCGACGTAGGACATGAAGATGCCGGCGTCGACGTTGATGCCGTGCTGGACGTGGAAGTGGTAGCCGCCGTAGGCCTCGGAGAGGTAGCGGTAGGCGTTGTCGAGGTTCCACTGGCCGCGGGCGGGGCTGGCGTCATTGCGTGGGGTGGTCTGGGAGTAGAGGCCGAACTGCGTCATGACGCGGGCGCGGACGTCGTTGAGGTGGAAGTCTCCACCGACGCCCATCTGGGTGATCTGGACCTCGGAGGCGCGGAAGATCTCGCTGGAGCCGGAGATGGTGTCGTCCTGCGGGTGGCGGAAGTCGTAGGTGTAGTTGACGTCGGCGCGGACCTCGGGGGTAAAGAACTTGGTGTCGTAGGGTGTGTCCTTGGTGCGGGCGTTGCCGTTGAGCCAGGTGAAGTCGGCGAAGGAGAAGGGCTCGGAGTGGGGGTCGTTGGGATCGGTGGAGACGGTGGCGGTTTCAGCGGGTGGGGTGGGTTCGGCGGAGGCGAGCGAGGTGGAGACGCTGGGGGCAGGGGTTGGGACGGAGGCCTTGGAGGTGGTGACGTGCTGCTCGGCGTGGTCGATGGCGGTGGAGCGGCGGAGGGTGTCGAGCTCGGCCTGGAGCTGCTCGATCATGTGCTGCATGCGGTCGAGGCGCTCGTTCTGCTGGGCGGGGGTGAGGGGTTCGGTCGCCGTCGGGGTGGTTTGCGGGCTTGCCGGGAGTGTGAGAAAGAGTGCCAGGAAGGCAACTGCAAGGGTGGGGACGGATGACTTCACTGCGGCTTCTCGATTCTGGCCGGATCGGCTTGCTGGACACCGGCCAGTGAAGAGTAGAGCAGGGCGGCACGTAAGAAGTAAGTAAAGACGGAGCGGCCTGAGGAGGTGTCCGGACGCGCTGATTTTCCGATCCGGAACTTAGAAAGCGGCTGTCTGGAGCAGCGGGCTTACAGGACAAGCCCGGCGCGTCGGCCGGGCTTGTCTTGTAGTGCTTGTTTTCTAGTGCGGGCGTTGAGCGTTCTGACGGGTCTAAGCCGAAACGCTGATTTGTCGCGTGGTTATTTGATGGAGAAGTGTTTGAAGGCGGCGAAGTCGGTTCCGGGGGTGAAGGAGACGCCGCGGAGGACCTCGGCGAAGGCGGCGTCCTTGATATCGAAGAAGGGCGTGACCTGGGCGAAGGCGGGATTGGTGTTCTTGAGCTGGTCCACGACGACGACGAGGCGGTTGGGGTCTGCGCCCTGGTCGCCGGAGCCGGAGACGGTGGAGGTGATGGCCCAGATGGCGACGAGACCGTCGGGCCCGACGACGCCGGTGATGTTGCGGAGGCCGTCGGTAGCGGGCGCCCAGGGGAGGTTGGTGGTGGGGTTGGTTCCGGTGGGATAGCCGGTCACGGTGTAGGGTATGCCGAGGCCGAGCTGGTTGTGAAGGACGTAGGCGAGGGTCCAGAGCTTGGTAGTGGAGTTGAAGACCCACTTCTGGAGACCGGCGGTGGTTTGAGCAGCAGCGTGGGTGTAGAGGTCGACGCCGCCGGCGTACTGGTCGCCTTCGTCGGAGACGTAGAGCGTATTGGCGTCAGCGAACCAGAGGGAGAAGGGGTAGGCCACCGGGGTGTTCTTGGCGAGGGTGCTGGGAAAGCCGGCGAGGATGCACATGTTGCTGGTGAGGCCGGTGGTGGCGACGGTAGAGAAGGTGTACGGGATGGAGGTGGTGGGGAGCTTGGCTCCGGCGGCGGGGAGGCCGACGCCGTTGGGGCAGGCTTTGCCGGTGGTGTCGACGAAGTAGACGGTGTTGACGCCGTTGCCGCCGCTTCCCTTGGTGTAGTAGAGGACGTTGTTGAAGGTGGTCATGCCGCGGAAGTTGTCGTCTTTGCCGATCTTGTCGGCCTTCTGGCCAAGCTCGGTGATGTTGAAGCTTCCGACGGGGGTGGGGTAGCCGGGATCCTGGGCTTCTTCGGTGGTGGACTGAGCGGCGACGAGCTGGGCTCCGGCGCCAAGGACGACGCCAGCGGGCTGGGGGTTGGCTCCGTTGCCGGCATTGCCTGCGGTGTAAAAGAGGTTGGCGGCGCTGTTGAAGATGGCGACGCGGCCGTTGTTGCCGCTGTAGGCGTTGGTTTCAGTGAAGGTGAACTTGCCATTGGCTCCGATTTTGGCGATGGCGCGGTAGTAGGGTGTTTGGCCGTCGGGGTTGGTGGGATCGATGGCGAGGGGGGTGTTGGAGTTGGAGACGTCGAGGATGTTGACGGGGGCAACGTAACCCATGAAGGTGAGGAACTTGTTGTCGGTGGAGAGGTGAAGGGCGAGCTCGGACTTCGAGGAGAAGCTGGTGACGAGATGCTGGGTGGAATTGAGGTTCTTTTCGTCGGAGTTGGGAACCTCGATGGAGTTGATCTTCTTGCCGAAGAGGTCGATCTGGTCGAGGTAGATGCGGGAGGTGACGCCGAAGCTGCCGTCTACCTTGTCGTTGTTGAAGACGTAGGGGTAGGTTCCGTTGTAGGTGGCGGCGGGGGCGGTGCCGCAGCCGGCGAGGGTAACGATGCAGTTGGGCGGAAGGAACTGGCCGACGGTGACGTTGGACGCCTTGTTGTCGTAGACGCTGCGGCTGACGACGAGATTGTTGGGGTAGAGGAGACCGGAGGTGGCGGCGGATTGAGCGAGGCTGGGGAGTGTTCCCGAAGCGAGGACGGCCGCGAGGGCGAGAGTGCGACTCGGGGTGAGGCTGGGCGACTTCATGACGTTTCTCCTTGATTTCTACTTGAGTTAAGGCGATTCCTGGGCGGGCTTGAACCGTCCGGGGAGGATGCTAGCAGGAGGAGGTGAAGGAGCGGTGACTTAAGGTTTATATAAAACGGTGGTGCGATCGACAGGGGAGACCAGCGTGGGGAACAGGCGGGCGATGTTGGTATGCTGGCTTCACGATGGCGAAGCGACCGGTGGTGCTGACGATTCTGGATGGGTGGGGGTATCGGGCGGAGACGCATGGGAATGCGATCGCGCAGGCGCGGAAGCCGGTCTATGACGGGCTGCTGCGGGATTATCCGCATACGCTGCTGCGGGCGAGCGAGCACTTTGTGGGGCTGCCGGATGGGCAGATGGGGAACTCGGAAGTAGGGCACCTGAACCTGGGGGCGGGGCGGATCGTTCGGATGGATATGACGCGGATCGATGCCTTGATTGCATCCGGGGAGTTTGGGCGGGATGCGACGCTGGTGCGGGCGTATGAGCGGGCGGGGGAGACGGGGCGGGCGCTGCACCTGATTGGGCTGGTGTCGGATGGGGGGGTGCATTCGCACTCGCGGCATCTCTATGCGCTGCTGCGGATGGCGAAGGAGCGGGGGCTGCAGCGAGTGTTCGTGCATGCGTTTCTGGATGGAAGGGATACGATGCCGCGGAGTGGGTTGGGATACCTGGGCGAGCTGCTGGGGGTGATGGGGGAGATTGGGGTGGGGCGGCTGGCTTCGGTCTCCGGGCGATATTTTGCGATGGATCGGGACCTGCGGTGGGAGAAGGAACGGCAGGCGTTCGATGCCATGGTGACGGGGCGGCCGGAGGGTGGGGTGTATCCGGATGTGCTGGGGCGGGTGGCGGAGTGCTATGGGAATGGAATGACGGATGAGTTTGTAACGCCGTTTACATGCCTGGCCGAGGGGATGATTCGGGATGGAGATGTGGTGGTGAACTTCAACTACCGGGCGGACCGGGTGCGGCAGATTACCCGGGTGCTGACGCGGCGGTCGGGGTTGACGCGGGACCCGGTGGGTAGCCAGGGGCTTGGGCTGCCGAAGGCGGCGGAGCTCGATGAGGCGATTCCGCTGCACGAGGTTCCGGAGGGGCTGCACTATGTATGCATGACGGAATACGACAAGAAGTATGCGCTGCCGATCGTGATTCCGGCGGAGAGCATGGACAACCTGCTGGCGAACCTGATGGCGCAGGCGAACCTGCGGAACCTAAGGGTGGCGGAGACGGAGAAGTATGCGCATGTGACTTACTTCTTCAATGGCGGGGTGGAGACGCCGTTTGGCGGGGAGGACCGGGCGCTGGTGGCGTCCAAGAAGGTGGCGACGTATGACCTGGCTCCGGAGATGTCGGCGGGGGGGATTGCGGATGCGGTGATCAAGGCGGTGAACGATACGGCGTTCGATGTGGTGATTGTGAACTTTGCGAATGCGGATATGGTGGGGCACTCGGGGCAGATGGAGGCGACGGTGCGGGCGGTGGAGGTGGTGGATCGGGAGCTGGGGAGAATCTATCAAGCGATCAGGCAGCGTGGGGGAGCGCTGCTGGTGACGGCGGACCATGGGAATGCGGAGATGCTGATCGACCCGGCGACCGGGGGACCGCATACGGCGCATACGACGAATCCGGTGCCGTTTTTGCTGGTGACGGATGAAAAAGGAGTTGAGGTAAGGGATGGGGGAAGTTTGCGGGACATCTCGCCGACAATGCTGGGGCTGCTGGGGATGGTGAAGCCAGGGGAGATGACCGGCGGGGATCTGGTGGTGCGGCCAGGGCCGTTGCGATTGGTAGGGTAAATGCCTTAGAAGACGAGGAGTAAGGTGGAGATCGGGTGCAGGGGCCTGCTTTTTTGTTGTATCGCGTATGAAAATGGCGTTACAGTCCAGAGAACCAGTCAGCTAGCCCGTAACTTCAGTTACTCGCATGTGGTAGGTTGCCGATTTGATTCTGGCTTCGGGAAGGCCGGCAGGCAGGACGACCGGGCTCCAGGGACCCAACTTAGCGCAATACCCTTTTGGAGGTTGTTCCGATGCATACGAGGTTCAAGTACTTTTCGGCGATTGCGCCCGTTGCCCTGCTGTGTAGCCTGGCGGGGTCTGCCCAGACGATTACGGGCACGGTGAATGGGACGGTGACGGATCCTTCGGGGGCGGTGGTTCCGAATGCGAGGATCACGGCGACGAACGTGGATACGGGGGTGGCGACGCCTTCGACGACGAACAATGACGGGATCTACAGCATTCGCTTTCTGCAGATCGGCAACTACAAGGTGACGATCGAGGCTCCGGGATTTGCGGTGGCGACGCTTGGGCCGTTCACGCTGGAAACGGGGCAGTATGCGAAGGTGGACGGCAAGCTGACGCTGCAGGGGCAGCAGCAGAGCGCGGAGATTGTGTCCGAGGTGGCGCCGCTGCTGAATACGGAGAACCCGGAGCTCGCGACGACGCTGGATGTACGGGCGATTGAAAACATCCCGATCGTGGGACGCGACATCGTGGCGCTGACGATGTTTCTGCCGGGGGCGGTGAGCACGAATCCGAATGGCTTTGTGGGGCAGGCGGCGATCAACCAGGGTGGGAATACCGTTTCGATCAACGGCAACCGGCAGCAAACCAACCAGTATGTGCTGGATGGCGTGAACATCAACCAGACGCTGGATGACATTCCGGGGTATAACCCGAGCATCGACGCGATCGCGCAGGTGCAGATTGTCTCGGCGAATGCTCCGGCGGAGTACGGGAACGTGCTGGGTGGCGACGTGCTGTATACGACCAAAAGCGGGTCGAACCAGTTCCACGGGAGCGCGTTTTACTTTCTGGGGGATTCGCTGCTGAATGCGAATACGTGGGCAAACAAGCATACGACGACGATTACGCCGCGTACGGCGTTCACGCGGAACATCTTCGGCGGGACGTTTGGTGGGCCGATCTTCCGGGAGAAGCTGTTCTTCTTTGTGGACTACCAGGGTGGACGGTACCACTCCGGCGGACTGGCGAACGCGACGGTGCTGACGTTGAAGGAGCGGATGGGAGACTTCTCTGAGCTGCTGAACCCGGCGCTGATGTGCTCGCAGACGGGTGGGGTGTGCTCGGCGAACACGCGGCTGATCCAGCTATACGACGCGACGAATGCGGCGTTTCCGGCTTACACAAACAACAAGATTCCGATTACGAACCCCGCGGCGCAGTACCTGTTGAACCACCCGGAAATCTATCCTTTGCCGAACCAGGCGCCGCAGGCGACCAACACGCCCGCGACGAGCAACTTCCGGGGTGTTTCGAAGAACCGGAGCTATGGGGACCAGTTCGACGTGAAAGTGGACTGGAAGGCGACGCAGCGGGACAGCATTTTCGTGCGGTATACGCAGAGCATGAACGGCAGCACGTCGACGAGCCCGCTGGCGACTACGTTCAACAGTGCGCCGACGAACCCGGTGAAGGGTGTTTCCATCAACGAGGTGCACACGCTGAACTCGTCGATGGTGAACGAGTTCCGGGCGGGATATACGCGCATTCAGGGGTTGGGCGCCGTGCTGTTCGATACGTCGGGAGCGTTCGGTTTGAACGGGAACAGCATCCTGGGGATTGGGTCGGCCTCGCCAAGCGCTCAGGCGTTTGCCGGGTTCTCGGCACTGGCGTTTGGCAGCTCGGCGAGTCCGCAGACGATTACGGCGACTAACGGGACCGAGTACACCAACCTGGGCAACGCCAACACCGGGACAAACTACACGCTGAACACGTTCTTCTACGCGGATAACTTTACGTGGTCGCTTGGCCGCCACACGGTGAAGCTGGGTGTGCAGCTGCAGCGGCAGCAGCAGAACAACTTCTACCCAGGCAACGACGGCTCGGTGGGTGGCTTCTACTACCTGGGTGCGGGCACGGCGACGCCGAACGCGGACCCGAACGGCTACACAAAGAACGGGTATGCGGCGGCGGACTTCCTGCTCAATCGCGCTTCGTTCGTGAGCAAGGGCGGTGTTTCCGGCCCGGTGGGAATGCGGTCGTGGCGGGATGCTTACTTTGTGCAGGATGACTGGAAGGTGACGCCGAACCTGACGCTGAACCTGGGGGTGCGGTATGAGTACGACCAGCCGATCTACGAGGTGAACCACAAGATGTCGACGATAGACCCGAACAATCCGTCGGTGGTTTTGCTGGATGGGAGTCCGCAGGCGATCGCGGCGGGATATGGTCGCGGGCTGGTTGATCCTTTCTATGGAAGCGTGATGCCGCGGGTTGGCTTCTCGTACGCGGCGACTCCGCGGTTTGTGGTTCGCGGGGGGTACGGGCTGCAGAACTTTATGGAAGGGACGGGCGCGAACCTTCGTATGACGACGAACCTTCCGTTTCAGGCGTCGTACCAGGCGAATGCGGTGGCGGCGGCACCGGCATCGGGAACCGCGCCTGCGACGCCGGGTAGCTTCTTCAGTGTTCAGAACGGATTCAGCAACCCGGCCTCAGCGGCCTCTGCCTCGGGCGCGGTCTACAACGTCTGGAACAAGCACATCAAGCCTGCGTTCATTGGCGAGTACAGCCTGGCGACGGAGTATCAGCTGGGGCGGACGGCGTCGATCCAGGTGGCCTACCTGGGCGAGTCGGGCTCGCACCTGGTGACAGCAAACCAGCGTAACCAGCTGCACAATCCGTGCATCGTGAACGGCGCGGTTGCAAACGTTGCGACGTCTACGCCGAACCCGATCTGCCTGACGCAGGCTCCAGCGCCCTTCTATACGACGCCGGGTGTGGGTTACAACGGGGTGGTTCGGTATACGGACTCGAACGCAATGATGAACTACAACGCGCTGCAGACCTCGTTCCGCCAGCGGGCGTGGCATGGGCTGCAGTACACGGTGAACTACACGTACTCGCATGCGATGACGAACAGCACGGGCTTCTACGGCGTACCAAGCATCAACGCGGCGAGTGCGTACGCGGAGAACGTGTACGACCTGCACTCGGAGTATGGGCCGACGGGCCAGGATGTGCGGCATGGCGTGAACGGAGACCTGGTGTACGACCTGCCCGTGGGCCGTGGGCGCATGTTCGGCTCGAACATGCCGATGATCCTGAATGAAGCCATCGGAGGGTGGAAGGTGGGCATTACGGGGGTTGCTTACTCAGGCTTTCCGACCAACATCTCCGCGAGCAACAACTCGGGCACGAATGGGAACTCGCAGCGGGCGAACCACTACCGGCAGTTGAAGATCGTGAACCGGAGCCTAACCAACTGGTTCGGGACCGATCCTTCGGCGGTGCCCTGTGCGACGGCTGGAGTGGATAATGGCGTTTGCGCTTACGGCCAGCCGGCGGCAGGGACCTTTGGGACGGCGCGGCCGGCGTCAGAGCGGGCACCGCAGTTCCAGACGTACGGGGCTTCCATAACGAAGGACTTTACGGTGTTCCACGAGAACCAGATCAACTTTCGGGCGGACGCGGACAATATCACGAACAGCGCGTTTCTCTCGAACCCAACCAACAACGTGACCTCGGCGACCTTTGGGCAGATCACCAATGTTCGCTCGGGACCGCGGCAGTTGCAGCTTTCGATCAAGTACCACTTCTAGACCATATGACGTAAAGCGGCCCGGCCTCCTCTTTCGGGGAGCCGGGCTTTTCTTTGGTGCAGGCGGTTTGCTTTGCGGTTGTGGTTTGCTCGGCGATCGGGTTGAGGGTGCCCGGGAGCGGTCAGGAGGCTTCGTGGAGGAACTTGTAGTCGGCTTTGGCTGATTCGAGGGAGGAGATGGGATAAGGCTGCTCTTGCTCGGAGAAGGCGTGCTGGATGCCGGCGGCTTTGCCTGCCGCGAAGATGGGCTTGTAGTCGATGAAGCCCTCGCCTAGATCGGTGCCCTTGGGGCGGTCGGGACCGGCGAGGCTGATGTTAGGCTTGCCGACGGCCTGGAACTCCTTGACGTGGATCATGCGGAAGCGGCCGGGGTAGTTCCTGAAGTACTCGACGGGGTTGGCTCCAGCGACGGACATCCAGCCGCAGTCAATCTCGAACTTGACGAGACTTTTGTCGGTGTTCTTGAGCAGGACGTCGTAGCCGAAGCTACCGTCGGGCATCTTCTCGAACTCGTAGTTATGGTTGTGGTAGGCGTATTGGAGGCCGGCGGCCTTTGCCTTGGCTCCGATCTCGTTCATCTGGGCGGCGAGCCTGGTGAAGCCGTCGAGGCCCAGGGGATTCATGCGGAAACGTTGTGCGGGTGGGGCGCCGGCGGCGGGCCGGGGCAGGTTGCCGGTGGCGAGGCTGGAGCTGGTGGCGTACTGCGCGCCAAGGGAGTGGCACTCAGCGAAGATGGGGCCGAGGTCGGGGGCGTTGAGGTCGACGTGGGCGCTGGGAACTTTGAGGCCGGCCTCGTCGAGGAGCTTGCGAAAATCGGTGACGGAGTACTTGCCGAAGCCGGCGGTTTCTACCTCGAGGAAGCCGATGTCGTGAAGTTCCTTGAGGGCGCCGGGAGTGTCGGTGGCGAGGCGGTCGCGGACGGTGTAGAGCTGGATGCCGGGAGGCAGGCCCATGGGGTTGGCCCTGGCCAAGCGCGGGAAGACGGCGGCGGCGGCGAGGGTGCCGGTGGAGCGAAGGAAGTCTCGGCGTGTGGGGAGGTGCTTGCGGGCTGGGACGGTCACGGAGATCTCCTGGGGTATCGGGGTGCGGACGTTGCGCAATGCGAGGTTTAGATCGCCCGGTGGGCGCGGCAATCGTAGATGGATCGGGCGGGTTTTGCAATGGGTGAAGATGTACCTGCCAAATCGTGATGGCGTAGTGGCGTGAGATGCCAAGCCTTACTCCTTCACGCTAAGATGTCATGCGGCGGCAATGGGGCTTTCTCCGGCGGCCTGTGTGGAACTTTGAGGATGTAAGGGGATTCTGTGATGAAGTATGGCCTGCTGGCAACGTTGTTTCTGGTTCCCGGGTTTGTCATGTTTGTGCAGCAGCCGACGATGCCCGCCGCAGCGGGTTCGGCACCGACCCAGCCGCAGGCACCTCCGCGGATTCGCGGGGGCGCGGCGGATGCTCCGCCGCAGCAGGGACAACAGCCGCGGATGATTGCGTATCCGGACCGGCCGAAGGCTCCGCAGGAGGTGCTGGACCGGGGTAAGGCGGTGTATGGCGTGAGCTGCGCGTTCTGCCATGGGTCGGATGCCGGGGGGGGTGAGGTGGGGCCAAACCTGTGGCGTTCGTCCGTGGTGCTGGAGGACCAGAAAGGCGAGGCGATTATGCCGATCGTGCATGGGGCGCGGGCGGAACGGGGGATGCCACGGATCGACATCACCGACGCGCAGGTGGAGGATATTGCGGCGTGGCTGCATAGCCTGCACGTCGCCAGCCGAACGGAGTCGTCGGAAGGAACGATCAACATTGTGACGGGCGACGCGAAGGCGGGGAAGGTGGCGTTCGACCAGACGTGCGGCTCGTGCCACTCGGTAACGGGCGATCTGCAGGGGTTTGCGACGAAATTTCCGGTTCCGCGGGTGATGCAGCAGACCTGGCTGCTGCCCGGCGGCGGGGGAGGACGTGGTCCAGAGAGCGCCGCGCCGGCTGGGGTCCATCTTCCGCCGACGACCGTGACGGTGACCGCAGGCGACGGCACGAAGGCAGAGGGCGAGCTCACGCGGGTCGACGACTTTTACGTGGGGCTAAGGGAGAAGGACGGCACGCTGCGTGGGTTTGATCGCCTGGGTGATACCCCCAAGGTGGAGATCCACGATCCTGTGGCCCCGCACCGCGCGCTGCTGCCGAAGTACACGGACAAGCAGATTCACGACATTACGGCATACCTGGTGACGATCAAATGATGCGATTTGTTAGGTTTCTTCTTGCTTCCGTGCTTTGCTTCGTGCCGCTGTGCGGCGGCGCCCAGGTGCTCGATCCGGCATCGCTTCTGAAGCCGTCGCCGGACTCGTGGCCGACGTACTCGGGCGACTACTCGGGGCAGCGGTACAGCCCGCTGACGACGCTGAACCAGAGCAATGTGAAGGATCTGTCGCTGGCCTGGTCGAGCCGGCTGACGCAGGGCTCGCGGGCCGGCTTCGGCGCGGCGCCGGTGATTGTGGGTGGGGAAGGCACGGCCGAGGTGAACGGGCAGCCGAACATCCGCGGTGCGCTGATCCAGGTGCAGGGTGTGATGTACGTGACGTCTCCCGACAATGCCTGGGCGCTGGATGCGCGTGACGGGCACGAGATCTGGCACTACTTCTGGCGGACCAAGGGTGGAACGCACATCGGCAATCGCGGCGTGGGGATGTGGAAGGACCGCGTGTACATGGAGACGCCGGATAACTACCTGATCTGCCTGAACGCGAAGACGGGCAAGGAGATCTGGCACAAGGAGATTGCGAGCTTTGCGCTGCAATACTTCTCGACCATGGCGCCGATCGTGGTGGGAAATCACCTGCTGGTGGGTACGGGCGACGACCTGGATGAGCCGGGATATCTGCAATCGATGGACCCCGAGACGGGCGACCTGCAGTGGCGGTTCTACACGGTGCCGATGAAGAAGGGCGACCCAGGAATGGAGACGTGGTCGAACGCGGACGCGTCGTCCCATGGGGGCGGGAACGTGTGGGTTCCGGGGTCTTACGATCCGGAGACGCATCTTTATATCTTCGGTACGGGGAACCCGACGCCGTCGTATACGTCGCAGACGCGCGGGCCGGGGGATAACCTGTATACCTGCGCGCTGGTCGCGGTGAACGTGGATACGGGCAAGATGGCGTGGTACTTCCAAACGTCCCCACACGACACGCACGACTATGACTCGGCGCAGACGCCGATTATTACGGACGGAACGATTGGCGGGAAGCCGCGCAAGCTGGTGCTGACGATGGCGCGCAATGGCTACTTTTTTGCGTTCGACCGGGTTACGGGCGAGCACCTGGTGACGACGAAGATCTCTGCTTCCGAGAACTGGGCGGGTGGCATCGATAAGCTGGGGCGGCCGTTCCGGATTCCGGCGAAAGATTTCGACATCGGTGGGGCATTGGTGTCGCCGGGCAACCAGGGGACGACGAACTGGCAGCCGCCGGCGTTCAGCCCGGACTCCGGGTTGTTCTATGTGCAGACGACGGACAGCTATGCCATGTACTACCTGGCGACGTTGGACCCTCGGGGAGCGATGGGGCTCGGCGGCAAGGACGAGATCAGCCTGGGCCAAGCGGGAAGCTATCTGACGGCGATCGATTACAAGACGGGGAAGATCGCCTGGCAGCATCGCTACCCGGGGCTGGGGAACTATGGCGTGCAGAACGGAGTGCTGACGACGGCGGGGAAGCTGGTCTTTGCCGGAGACGCGGGCGGGAACCTGGTTGCGTATGATCCGTTCAAAGGCACGCCCTTGTGGCACTCGCGGGTGGGGGTGAGCAACGCTCCGGAGACTTACATGCTGGACGGTCACCAGTATGTGGTGGTGGGGGCGGGCGACACCGTTTACGCGTACCGGCTGAACTAGAGGAAGCGAAGGTTTGGGAGCGGGGGAAGGATGCCGTGGGTGGCGGCCTCCGCGCGGAACCGCTCAATGCCCTCGATGCATGGCTTTGTCAGGGTGTAGTGAATGTTGTTGTTGAGGTAGTGGCGGATCGTCTCCGGTGGAAGGGCAATCCGGGCGGTCCACTCTTGAACGAGCTGCTCGCGGTGGGCGAGGCCGGCTTCGCGGGAGGCGTCGAGATCGCTCTGGAGTTGTGCGGCGGTGTGGGGGGTGAGAGCCTCGGGGCGTGCCGCCCAAACGGCGGCTACCCAGGGGAGTCGAGTGTGGGCGATCCACTGCTCGGCCAAGTCGAACCAGGTGCAGGGGCCCACGGCTGACTCAATTTGACGGCGTTGTTCCAGGGCCAGCAGGGCGGGGTCGCCGATAAGGAGGGCTGCGTCGGCTGACTGGAGCATGGCAATTGGGTTGGCGCGGACCGGGGCCAGGAAGAGCGGGTAGGTGTGGAGGAAGCTGTTGAAGAGAATCTGGGTGTAGGCGAGGGAACTGCGGGATGCCGTGTCCGTCGCCACGGTGCGAACGTCCGCAAGGGTGCGAGGGGCGCGAACGATGAGCTGAATGGAACGGACCTGACCGAGGCTGGCGATGGTTGAGCCGGGCACAATGGCGAGGTCTTCGGTGAGGGCCGCGATGGGGATGAGGCCGACGTCGGCGCGGCCGGCGAGGAGGTCTTCAGCGCATTGCGAGGGCTGGGTGTAGCGGAGGTCGTAGCGGGTAGCAAGCTCCGCAGCGTGGGGTGGGTGCTCGAACTGGTAGAGGAGGGGCGCGGGGTTGAGGAAGCTGATGGCGGCGAGGCGGAGGCGGGACACCCTTGTAGTGTAGGGGATGGTGAGCGCCAGACGTGACCGCGTCGCGGTTCGACAAGGTGCAGACCCAGATGTCGTTTGAGCGCCTCAACGTCAGGGTAGCGATGGAGTAGCGCGTGGCCTTGCCGCATGCAGAAGGTCGGCGGTTGGGAGGCTGT
This sequence comes from uncultured Granulicella sp., assembly GCA_965213785.1. Lineage (GTDB taxonomy): Bacteria > Acidobacteriota > Terriglobia > Terriglobales > Acidobacteriaceae > Edaphobacter. The sequence continues at coordinate 29,557 of OZ243921.1, forward strand.
AAGTTCTCCGCGAAGCGAACCTCGCACCATCCGGTTCAAGGCCGATCTCAGGGGATGCTTGAAGTTAAGGCCTGGACTACGCAGTCCCGAAATGGAAATCGGTCTGGCTGCTTTGTACCAAAGTGGGCAAAAGGCATGGGGAATAGGGGTGAGACACGGTATGCTTCTCCCCTTGAGGGCTGTGGGGAGGCTGAGTTGGGGGACTGGGGGAACGGTGAGGTGGGACGTCGAGAGATGCAGCGGCTTGGGTGGATGGCGCTGACGCTGACGCCGGGAATGGGGCCAACGCGGATTGGGCGAGCGGTGCTGAAGCTGGGTGGGGCGGGGCAGGTGTTCAACGCGACCCTGACAGAGCTGGAAGGGGCAGGAATGCCGGGGCATTCGGCGCAGTTTGTGTTCAGCGGCAACGCGCGGAAGGCGGCGGAGGACGAGATGCGGAGGGTCGACGAGGTTGGTGGATCGATCCTGACGTTTGATGACGAGGACTATCCGGAGCGTCTGCGGGAGATCTTCGATCCACCGTCGGTGCTTTGGCTGCGAGGGAATGCGGAGGTGCTGTCGCGGCCGGGGATCGCGGTGGTAGGGACGCGGCAGCCGACGCCGTACGGGTCGGGCATGGCGGAGAAGCTATCGCATGACCTGGCGATGCGAAGGCTGGTCATTCTGAGCGGGATGGCGCGCGGGGTAGATACCTGTGCGCACAAAGGGGCGATCGAGGCGCGGGGGACCACGGTCGCGGTGTGGGGGACGGGAATCGACGTCATCTATCCGAAGGAGAACAAGCTACTGGCAGAGCGGATTGTGGCGACTGGGGGGACGATTGTGAGCGAGTATCCGCTTGGGACCTTTCCGGCGCCTCAGAACTTTCCCATTCGCAATCGCATTTTGAGTGGGATCAGCGTGGGGGTGCTGGTGATCGAGGCGGGGGAAAACTCCGGCACCCGGATTACGGCGCGGTGCGCGATGGAGCAGAACCGGGACGTGTACGCGGTGCCGGGAAACGTGACGACGCGCAACGCCTGGGGGCCGAATACGCTGATCAAACAGGGGGCGAAGCTGACGGCCACCTGGGAGGATGTGTGGGAGGATCTTCCATCGCAGATACGGCTGGTGCTGGAGGACGAACTGGCGGAGGGTGAATCGAAACGGGCGGAGGGTGCATCCTTATTGTTGTCCGGGCCGCAGGGCGAGATGCCCGAGCATGAACGGTTGGTTCTGGCGCGGCTTCGGCAGGATGAATCGGTCCAGCTCGACGATCTGATGGAAGGGCTGGATGGGACGCTGGCCTCTCCGGAGGTGTTTACGGCGTTGTTCGAGCTGGAGCTTTCGGGGCGGGTGCGGCAGTTGCCGGGGAAGAACTACGTCCGGTCGATGTGAGGTCCTCGGGCTGTGTGGACGCGAGTGAAACAAACGGTCGGGATGTGGGGTCTAAGCCTGTGTGTATCTACCGATCTGTGGTCGTCCGCGGAGCTTCCCAAACTGGGGCTTTCTGGTCCGCCGGACAAGAGCTGGATTGGATTGTTCCGCCAAGTCGTGTTAGGTTCGCAGTGAAACGTCAGCAAGAGAACCAAGGCAATTGGGAGCGCGGCGTTGACCGGCGCTCCGGTGGATGAAGGGAACAAATGGGTAAATCGTTGGTGATCGTCGAATCGCCCGCAAAGGCGAAGACGATCAATAAGTATCTCGGGAACGATTACGTGGTGGAGGCCTCACTGGGGCACATCATGGATCTCCCGAAGAATGACATTGGCGTGGAGTTGAAGAAGCGGACGTTTGCGCCGACGCTGATCGTGTCTCCGGGCAAGGAAAAGATCGTGGAGCGGCTGCAGAAGCTGGCGGCCAAGGCGGACATGGTGTACCTGGCGCCGGATCCGGATCGGGAGGGTGAGGCGATTGCGGCGCACCTGGCGATCCAGTTGCGGCCGATGATCAAGGACCAGAGCAAGCTGCGGCGCGTGACGTTCAATGAGATCACGCAGAAGGCGGTGAAGGCGGCGTTTCTGCAGGCGCGGGACGTGGACGAAAACCTGGTGGACGCGCAGCAGACGCGGCGGGTTCTGGACCGGCTGGTGGGGTACCAGATCTCTCCGCTGCTCTGGGATAAGGTGCGTCGTGGGCTGAGCGCAGGCCGCGTGCAGACGGTGGCGCTGCGGTTGATCGTCGAACGGGAGAGTGAGATCAACGCGTTCCAGCCGGTGGAGTACTGGAATGTGGGTGCGCGGCTGAAGCCTGGTGCCGGAAAGGAGTTCACGGCAAAGTTCACGGGGGTCGACGGTGTGTCTTCCCGAGTGTCCAATGGCGTGGACTTGGACGGAAAGGAGATGTTTCTCGCAGGGGCTCTGCCGGATGAGGCGGCGACCGACGAGGTAGTGACGCAGCTGAAAGTGGCCAAGTGGACGGTCGCAAATGTCGTTCGCAAGGAACGTCAGACGAAGCCGACAGCGCCCTATATCACTAGCAAACTGCAGCAGGATGCGAGCAATCGCCTAGGGTTCAACGTACGCCGGACGATGGGGATAGCGCAGCGCCTGTATGAGGGAATCGAGATTGGATCAAACGGCACGGTAGGTCTGATTACCTATATGCGTACAGACTCGACCCGAGCTTCCGGTGAATCCATTCAAGCAGCGCGTGAGTATGTGCAGCGATCCTTGGGCGTAACGTACCTGACAAAGGACGCGCTTGACTACAAAGGCAAGAAGGACGCGCAGGACGCACACGAGGCGATCCGGCCTACGAACGTGGAGTTCACGCCCGATTCGATTCGTCCGTATCTGAGCGAGGAGCAGTTCAAGCTGTACCGTTTGATCTGGCAGAAGTTTGTGTCTTCGCAGATGTCGCCGGCGGTATTCGACCAGACGACGATCGAAGTGGCGGCAAGGGCGGACCGGACTTACGACTTCAGGATTAGCGGGTCGATCTTAAAGTTCAAGGGCTTCTTGGCAGTATGGGAGACCGCTTCCGAGGACGCGATTTTACCGGAGGTGAAAGCGGGAGATGCGCTGGCGGCGCTGTCGATCCATCCAGAGCAGAAGTTTACCGAACCTCCGCCACGGTACAACGAAGCATCGCTCGTTAAGGTCCTGGAGGAACAGGGAATTGGGCGACCCTCGACGTATGCCTCGATCATCAACACCATTCAAGATCGGGATTACGTGAAGAAGATCGGGTCAAAGTTCGTGCCGACGGAGATTGGGACCGTGGTAACGGGGTTGCTGGTGAAGAACTTTCCCTACATCTTCAAGGCGAGCTACACGGCGGACCTGGAGTCGGAGCTGGATGAAGTAGAGGCTGGCGGAAAGCGGTGGACCGATCTGCTGAATGGATTCTACGGGCACCTGGAGCAGGAGCTCATGGTCGCCAGCGACGCGATGGAGGACATCAAGCGGGGCGAGAAGCAGACGGACGAGATCTGCGACAAGTGTGGGAGTCCGCTTATTTTGAAGTGGGGCAAGTTCGGCAGCTTCTATGCGTGCAGCTCCTTTTCCAAAGCGAAGCCGGTGACGATTGCGGCAAGCTCGTGGAAAAAAGACCCGAAGGCAGTGGTGAAGAAGATCGCCAAGGCGTTCGATTTTCCGATGATGGTGAAGGCGTTTGTTTCTGACGTTCATGCTCCCTCGGTGCGGGTGGAGAGTGCTAAGGATCTAACGGTGGCTGTGACGAAGGCGGGGGGCGGGGCGCAAAAGGTGGTGGTCGAGCCGGTGAGCTGCGACTTCACCAAGGAAAACTTTGCAGCGAAGCCAGACCTGACGGCGCCGGGCCACGATGCAGAGGCAGAGGAGGAGTTCTGCGATAATTGCGGGCGCGTGATGGTGCTGAAGAATGGGCCCTGGGGACCATTTATGAGCTGCCCGGGGTACAGCGAGGATCCGCCATGCAAGACGATCCGCAAGCTGACGCAGAAGGTACAGCAAAAACCTCCGGTGGAGCTTGAGGAAGCGTGCCCCAAATGTTGCAAACCATTGCTTTTGAGAAACGGCGCGTATGGGGAGTTCATCTCGTGCTCCGGATATCCAAAGTGCAAATATGTGAAGCAGGAGCTGCTGGAAGTGCCTTGCCCAAAATGCGGCGGCGACATCGCGGTGCGGAAGACCAAGCGTGGCGATACTTTCTATGGGTGCGTCAAGTATCCGAAGTGCGATTTTGCCTCGAACATCAAGCTGGTGAACGAGCCATGTCCTAAGGGAAATAGCGCCTACCTGTTGGAGGTGGCGAACGCGGAGGGGACGTTCCTGGTTTGCCCGCATAACCAGGAGGCACTGCCTAAGAAGCGTCCGAAGAAGGGTGCCGCGGAGGAGCCGGCACCCGAGGTGACGTGTGGCTTCCGGAAGAAGATTGCAGGACCTCCGCCGATTCCAATGCCGGAGCCTCCCACGCGGGGAGCGCCGCAGCCGGTGGAAAGCGTAGCCTAGTGCCGACGATGTGGCGCTAAGCGCTGGATTCTGTTACAAGGAAAGTTGCTCGTCTCTGTAGTGGGCGTGTCGCAAGCGTGCGAGAAATGCGTGAGGAGTCAAGAACCAGCATGGCAAAGGCAGTTTGGAATGGACAGACGATCGCCGAAAGCGAGACGTTTGAGATGGTGGAAGGCAACGTCTACTTTCCCGAGGAGACGGTCAAGCGGGAGTATCTGCGTGCGAGTTCGACGACCTCTAGCTGTCCCTGGAAAGGGCAGGCACGGTACTACACGCTGATTGTCGACGGGCAGGACAATCCGGACGCGGCATGGTACTACCCGGACCCGAAGCCCTCGGCACGCAACGTAAAACACCACGTGGCGTTCTGGCGGGGCGTCGAAGTGACGAAGTAGCGGCCTGGCTAGAAGGCTTCAGCCTGATCGAGCGGCAGGCGGACCTGGAAACAGGTCGGGCCGGTAGTGTCGACGGAGACGAAGCCGAGATGCTTTCCGACGATTCGCTGGACCGTGTCGAGGCCAAGCCCCAGCCCGTGCCCGGGAGGCTTCGTCGTGAAGAAAGGCTCGAAGATGCGAGATTTCAGATTGGCAGGGATGCCTAAGCCAGAGTCGGACACCTCGACGAGGGCATAGCCGCCGGAGAGGCGGGTGCTGAGACTGAGGGTGCCGCGGGTGGGAGACGGGGCGGCGGCGGGTTCGCGGGCGGCGTATTCGGCCTCGATGGCGTCGATGGCGTTTTCGATGAGGGCGGTCCAGACCTGGTTGAGCTCGGAACCGAAGGCGCGGATAGGAGGCAGGGTGGGGTCGAAGTCGACCTCGACAGCGATGCCGCGAAGGCGCGAGTTGAACATGGCAAGGGTGTTTTCCAGGCTTTGCGCGACGTCCACCTGCTGGATGGGGGCCTGGTCCATGTAGGAGTAGTCCTTGATGGCCGAGATGAGATCGAAGATGCGCGCGGTGGAGTTGAGGACGGTCTCGGCCATGCGTTCGACGCGGAGGGCGCTGGCAAAGGCGGCGGTGGCGAGCGGCAGGACCTCCGGGGTTGCAAAGGTGGCGAGTTCATCGAGGCGGGCGAGATCGAAGTTGGTTTCGGCGAGCGAGGGAGCGATCTTCCAGGGTTCCGGGATGTGATGGGCCTCGAGCCAGGCGAGAATGGCATCCTCGCGGTCGGCGACCTGAAGGGTGCCGTCGGAGGCTCCGGCAGGCTCGCGAAGCTGGGAGGTCATGCTGGCCCGTGTGTCGCGGGCCCAGTGCTGGTAGGTGTCGCAGAGTTCAGGGTCCATGCCGAGGGCGCCGAGGCGGAACTTGTGTCCGCCGTACTCGCCGAGTTCGGTGAAGAGGCTGGCGGCGGAGCGCTGGGCCGCCGAGGCGGGGTTGTTGAGCTCATGCGCCAGGTTGGCGGCGAGCTTGCCGAGAGCTGAGAGCTTCTCGGTCTGCTGCTCCATGCGGGTGAACTCCCGGACACGATCGAGCAGGATAGAGACCGAACGCTGACCCATGGAGGGAATCGCCTGGAGCAGCTCGGGGAAGCGAGATTCGTGCAAGTCAATAGCCCAGAGAGGGCCGACGGAGTAGCCGTCTCCGCCATAGGTCTTCATGCGCGAGAAGGGGAGCTTGCCGGTCATCTGGCCGGCACGTCCGGTGAACAGCGAGATAGGCCCGGAGCGACGGCGGCGCACCTGGATATCGCCGCTGAGGATGAAGTTGAGGTTGACGGCGGGCTCGCCTTCCTGGAAGAGCAGGGTTCCGTCGGTTCCTATGCGCTCGGTGCCGTGCGTGGCGATCCAGGCGTACTCCTGCTCGGTCAGCCCGTCGAGGTGCGCGACAGTGCGAAGGGCGGCGACGATGGCAGGCAGAGGGGTCGGCTGGTCAGGCGCTCCAGGACGACGCAGGGGCGGGGCTTCGAAGGTATCGGTGAGATCGAGTTGCGGGGTCGTCGTCGCCATGATGCTTCTCCTCATCCTAGCCGATTCCTGGTGTACACGGCGTTAGCGGCTCCGCGGTTCCTTGCCGCGTCCCTGCATCTCCAGTCGACGCATGGGCATGGAGTCGACCGTCTCGAAGAGAGACTTGGCCTCGACGAGAGTGTGGGCGCGGCTCTTCTCGCCGCCATCCTTGCCGATCAGGATCACGGTGAAGGTGGTGGGGGACACCTTGAAGCGGGTTCGCAGGTAGTCCTGCTCCCGTTCCACGGAGAACGGGAGGTTTGCCTCGTACAGTGGGGCGTCGCGCGGGGCCCAGCGGCCGAGCACTGGGACCACGATGAGGGCACGGTTCATCACCTCCTGCTCGTGTGCCTTGAACTGGGCAAGCTGCTGGACGAACTGGGGATCGGAGGAAGACGGTGCGAAGACGAGGAGGATGCGGTTGGTGTCGCGCAGGGCTTCAATGGAGGAGGTGAAGGGGCCGGTAGCAGCCGCGGTGTGCGATGCGGGGTGGCCGCCGGCCCACTCGAGGTAGCTCCGGTAGGCCCCGGTTCCGGCGGGTGCCCATTGGAACTTGCCGGTCATGATGCCGTTGACGAGATGGTAGGCCAGCCGGTATTGCAGGCCGGGGCCGATGGAGACGAAGGTGACCGCGTCGGCCTCGGGGAAGGTGACTCTGTAATGGATGGTGTGGCCTTCGTTGTCCAGGGAGAGGGCGCGCCAGGTGGGGTCTCCCGGCTCGCGGTAGAGGGTGAGGAGGTCGTGGTGCTGGCAGTTGAAGGCCTGGGGGGCGACGCAGGTATCGGCGCTGGTGGAGCGGGTCACGATGGTGGCGTTGAGGTCGGTATGGAAGGTGTACTCACCGTTGGCGATGGCGCGGGAGCTGCCCGCGGTGGTCGTGGCGGTCCAGGTTCCGAGGAGGAAGCGGAACGGGTCGATCGGGGAGGCGGGCGGCGCGGGCATGGAATCGGGAAGGACGATGGGCGGCAGGCGTGTGCTCTGGAGGCCGCGGGTGGGCTGGGGCGCGGATTGGGCGCGCAGGGCCGTCGCGGCGAGGACGAGAAGGAGGGCTGCGCGCATGCATTAAGGGTATCAGGGTGGAGAGAGGTCAGGCAGCGGTGACCTCGGGCTGGAGGTGACCGCTGGTGGCGGCTCCTGCGTCAGGGGCGAGGCCGAGCGCGTCGAGAACCGGGCCGAGCGAGAGGACGGCGGTGCAGAGGATGGCGTAATGGAAGTCCGCGAGAACGGGCGACGCGGCGGAATGGCCGCGAAGGGTAGCGACCGAACGCAGGGTGAGCGCACCGACTGCGACGCCGAGACCGAGCGAGAGCTGCATGACGGCGGAGAGGAAGCCGTTGGCGCGGCTCATGCGCTCGGCGGGTATCTCGGTGTAGGCAAGGGTAGTGAGGCAGGTGAACTCCATGGACCGCGACGCGCCGTGGAGAAAGAGGATAGCGAGGATGAGGGCGGGAGGCGTGGCGGGGCCGAGCGCCGCGCACAGCACGATAGAGCCGGTGACGATGAGGCCGTTGACGATGAGGATGTTGCGGAAGCCGAAGCGACGCAGGACCTGGATGACGATGGACTTCATGGCGAAGTCCCCGCCGAAGAGCGCGAGCAGGTAAAGGCCGGAGTGGAAGGCGTTGAGGCCGAAGGCGATCTGGAACATGAGCGGGAGCAGGAAGGGCAACACGGAGACCGCGATGCGGAAGAGGCTTGCTCCGTAGACGGAGAGGGAGAAGCTCTTGAGGCGGAGGGATTCGAGGTCGATGAAGGAGTGCGGGGAGCGGCGCGCGGCCTGGATGGCGGCGAGACCGCAGACGGCGCTGAGCAGGAGCATCGAGCAGGGAAGTTGCCAATGCGCGGCGTCCGCGCCAAGCTTCTCGAGCGCGATGACGAAGGTGGTGGAGGCGATTCCGGCAGGGAGGAAGGTGAGCCAGTCGAAGGGGTGATGGTCTTCGCGGGCCGTGCGGGTGTTCTCGATCCAGAGGAGGGCAAGGACGAAGGCGGCGAGGCCTACAGGGAGGTTGAGGAGGAAGATCCAGTGCCAGGTCGCGTAGGTGGTGATGAAGCCGCCGATTGGCGGGCCGATGACGAAGGCGGCGAGTCCGGGCCAGGAGATGTAGGCGATGGCGCGGGTGAGGTCCTCCTTGGGGGTGGCGCGGAGGACGATGAGGCGGCCAACGGGAACCATCATGGCTCCGCCCATGCCTTGGAGGACGCGCATGGCGGTGAACTGCGTGAGCGTCTCGGCGGCGGCGCAGAGCAGGGAGGCGAGCGTGAAGATGGCGATGGCGGAGGCGAAGACCGTGCGCGCCCCGAAGCGGTCCGCGACCCAGCCGGAGACGGGGATGAAGACCGCCAGGGTGAGGAGATAGGCGGTCATGCCGATGTTCAGGTTGACCGCGCCGACGTGGAAGCTGCGCGCCATCTGCGGAAGGGCGGTGGCGATGATGGTGCCGTCGAGGTTCTCCATGAAGAACGCGCCGGCGATGAGGGTGGTGACGAAGAAGGGGGAGCGAGGTTGCGGCATCCACTTCAGTTTACGGAAGTCTGTGGCTGGCCCGCTGGTCTTCGGATTGTGGGTAGTGCCTCAGTAAACTGAGACACTACCGAACACTCAGCAACAAGTTTGGTTACGCTATTGTTCGCGAAGCCGTTATGAGATAGTCCATTGGACCCGGCGAAATGCCATGCTGGCGCGCAAGCGTTGCCAGTTGAGCATAGTGACGCACGCCGTGAAGCAGAGCGTGGTGCAATACCGCGCGTCGAGAGGCGGAACGGCGTCCGGCGGTCAGCGTGTTGAACACGATCTCCTTCGACCAATCGAAGGAGGGCTGCGCGAGGAGTTCCCGAAACCTGGCAAAAGCGCGGGTATGCGTTGCAAATATCTCCGCCGGGGTTGCACACGAAATTGCCGCGTAGTCGGTGACCGCAGAGTCTGCCAGTCGCTCGGCGTAGCGGAGTTCCGTGGCAACGATGTGCTGGAACAGCTGACGGACGGTGCCCGGCTTGTAGATATCGCAAGGGATGTCGAGGAAGTCGGGATGCGCGGATAGAAGATCCATCCACCGTTTGGCCGTGGTGTCATTCCATGCCAGAAGCTCGTCGGTGCTAAGAGACGCAGAGTTCATCGTGTTCCTCTACTAGAGATGACGGGGTACGAGGCGGACCGGCCGCTCGTATCCCCGTCGCGCTATGCTTTGACCACTGACCCGTTTTCTACCTTGACGGGGTGGAGGAAGGGCATAGACTTTCGAAGCTCGGCGCCGACCGTTTCGATAGGGTGGGCGGCTTCGGACTTGCGGGTGCTGGCGAAGACGTGGCGGCCGGTTTCGTTCTCTTCGATGAACTTTTTGGCGAAGCTGCCGTCCTGGATCTCGTCGAGGAGCTTGCGCATGGCGAGCTTGACGTCGGGGGTGACGATGCGGGGGCCGGCAATGTAGTCTCCCCACTCGGCGGTGTCGGAGATGGAGTGGCGCATGTATTCGAGGCCGCCGCGATACATCAAGTCGACGATGAGCTTGAGCTCGTGAAGTACTTCGAAGTAGGCAAGTTCGGGCTGGTAGCCGGCCTCGGTGAGGACCTCGAAGCCTGCCTTGACGAGGGCGGCGGTGCCGCCGCAGAGGACGGCCTGCTCGCCGAAGAGGTCGGTTTCGGTTTCTTCGGTGAAGGTGGTTTGGAGGACGCCGGCGCGGGTGCAGCCGATGCCTTTGGCGTAGGAGAGGGCCTGGGCGAGGGCGTGGCCGCTGCTATCCTGCTCGACGGCGACGAGGCCGGGGACGCCGCCGCCCTCGGTGAAGACCTCGCGGACGCGGTGGCCGGGGGCCTTGGGGGCGACGAGCGAGACGTCGACGCCGGCGGGCGGGGTGATGGTACGGAAGCGGATGTTGAAGCCGTGGGCGAACATCAGCGTTTTGCCGGGGGCGAGGTTAGGCTCGATGTCCGCGTGGTAGACCTTGGCGGCGGTCTGGTCGGGGGTGAGGTTCATGATGACGTCGGCCCACTGGGTGGCTTCGGCGACGGTGGAGACGGCGAGGCCGGCGAGCTTCGCCTTGGCGACGGAGGGGCTGTCGGCGCGGAGGCCGACGCGGACGTCGACGCCGGAATCCTTGAGATTGAGGGCGTGCGCGTGGCCTTGGGAGCCGTAGCCGATGATGGCGACCTTCCTGGACTGGATAAGGGTGAGGTCGGCGTCTTCGTCGTGGTAGGTCTTTGCCATGGTGGTGTTGGTCTCTTCCTTGTGGGTTGGATTGATTGTAGCTGGGGGGCTAGGCTTCTTCGCCGTGGTCGGCGTTGTGCTCTTCGGCCGCCTCGGTAAGGTCATACTCTTCTTCCTCGTGGACGTCGGGGAATTCGTTGGGCAGAATGGCTTCGGCATCTGGCTTGTCGGCGAAGTCCGGAATCTTCGGGGCTGGATCTCCCGCGTCGGTGCCGAGGGCCTTGAGGACGCGGCTGGTGTGGTGACCGCGGCGCATGGCCATGCGGCCGGTGCGGGAGACCTCGAGGATGCGGTACTCGGACTCCTTGAGGACCTGGAGGAGTCCCTCGATCTTGGAGGCGGCACCGGTCATTTCGAGCATGATGGACTCCGGGGCGAGGTCGACGACGCGGGCGCGGAAGACGTTGGCGAGTTCGAAGATCTGGCTGCGGGTCTTGGGGCCGGCGGAGACCTTGATGAGGCAGAGCTCGCGGATGACGGCTTCCGAGCGGCCGACCTCGTCGACGTCGACGGTGATTTCGAGCTTGTAGAGCGAGGCGCGGATGCGGTGGGCGGCGGTGTCGGGGGCCTCGCAGACGATGGTCATGCGGGAGACGTCGGCGCGCTCGGACTCGCCGACAGTGAGCGAGACGATGTTGATGTTGAGGCGGCGGAAGAGGCTGGCGACGCGGGTGAGGACGCCGGGCTTATCGCTGACCAGGGCGACGAAGGTGTGGAGCATGGTTTGGAGCCTTTCCTGGATGGCTGGCGGGTTAGCCGCTGGCCAGTTCTTTGGCCCGCTGGGTGGCGCGCTTGACTGCCTTGATGAGGGTAACGCGGAGGCCCCCTTCTTCGAGCTCGAGGATGCCGTCGACGGTGCAGCCGGCGGGGGTGGTGACGGCGTCCTTGAGGAGGGCGGGGTGGTAGCCGGTTTCGAGCACCATGCGGGCGGAGCCGAGGGTGGTCTGGGCGGCGAGCAGGGTGGCGACGTCGCGGGGGAGGCCGACGTTGACGCCGGCCTCGGCGAGAGCCTCGATGATGATGTAGAGGAAGGCGGGGCCGGAGCCGGAGAGGCCGGTGACGGCGTCCATGTGCTTTTCGTCGACGACGACGGCGCGGCCGACGGTCTGGAAGATCCGCATGGCGATGGCCATCTGCTCCGCGGTGGCGAAGCGGCCGCCGCAGAGGGCGGTGACCCCAGCGGAGATCATGGCGGGGGTGTTGGGCATGGCGCGGATGACCCCGAGGCCGACGCCTGCGGCGTCCTCGATGGAGCGGGTCTTGACCGAGGCGGCGATGGAGAGGATGAGGGTTTGCGGGGTGAGGGCGGGGCGGATGAGATCAACGAGCGCGGGGACCTGGATAGGTTTGACGCCGAGGAGGATGACGTCCGCGCCTTCTGCGGCGGCGAGGTTGTCGATGCCGACCTCTACGCCGAACTGGGCGGAGAGGGCCTGCGCGCGGTCGGCGTGCTGGACGGTGGCGACGATCTGGTCCGCGGCGAGCAGGTGATTCTTGAGGAAGGCCTGCAGGAGGATGCCGCCCATCTTGCCGGCGCCCAGGATGGCGACGCGGAGGTTGGGCATGACGGGCGCGGGAACCTGCGCCTCAACGACGGTGTCACTCATTTCAACACGTTATCAGATAGAGGGCAGCCGGGTACCCTTAGAATGAAGCCTGGCGCGTCTTGCGACGCGATGGAAAGGCACAGGGCATGAGGGCACTGGTGAAGAGCCGCGCGGAGCGGGGGCTGTGGCTGGAGGATGTTCCGGAGCCGGAGATCGGCATCAACGACGTGAAGATCCGCGTGCTGCAGACCGGCATCTGCGGGACGGACCTGCATATCTACGACTGGGATGCGTGGGCGCAGCGGGTGATCCCGGTGGGGCTGACGATTGGGCATGAGTTTGTGGGTGAGGTGGTGGAGTTCGGCTCGAATGTAGCGGATGTGCGGGTGGGGCAGATTGTTTCCGGCGAGGGCCATGTGGTGTGCGGACGGTGCCGCAACTGCCTGGCGGGGCGGCGACACCTGTGCGCGCATACGGCGGGGGTGGGCGTGAACCGGAACGGCGCGTTTGCGGAGTACGTGGTGCTGCCGATGACGAATATCTGGCAGCATGCGCCGGGGGTCCCGCTGGACGTGGCGGCGATCTTCGACCCGTTCGGCAATGCGGTGCATACGGCGCTGGCGTTCCCGGTGCTGGGGGAGGATGTGCTGGTGACGGGGGCGGGGCCGATCGGGATTATGGCGGCGGCGGTGGCGCGGCACGCGGGGGCGCGGCATGTGGTGATCTCCGACCCGAACCCGTATCGGCGGGCGTTGGCCGAGAAGGTTGGGGTGACCCTAGCGGTCGACCCGGTGGCGACGCCGCTGGCGCGGGTGCAGGAGCAGCTCCATATGCATGAAGGGTTCGATGTGGGGCTGGAGATGTCGGGGAACGCGCAGGCGTTCCAGGACATGCTGGCGAGTATGAGCCATGGAGCGAAGATCGCGATGCTGGGGATTCCTTCGGCGCCGATCGGGATCGACTGGAACCAGGTGATCTTCAACCAGTTGACGCTGCGGGGGATTTACGGGCGCGAGATGTACGAGACCTGGTACAAGATGACGGTGATGCTCGAGTCCGGGCTGGATATTTCGGGTGTGATTACGCACCGGCTGGACTGGGAGGATTTCGAGCAGGGGTTCGATGCGATGCGTTCGGGGAACTCCGGGAAGGTGATTTTGAAGTGGAGCTAGGCGGTCGCGGTCGGCTTGGAGGGCAAGCGCACGAGGAAGAGGGTGCTGCCGGGGGTTGAAGAGAAGCGGATGGTTCCGCCGAACTGCTCGACGATCTTGTGGACGATGCCGAGGCCGAGGCCGGTTCCGACGCCGACCGGCTTGGTGGTGTAGAAGGGGTCGAAGATGTGGGCCTGGCTGTCGAGGGGGATGCCGGGGCCGTCGTCCTCAATGCTGATGCAGAGGTCGGGTGCGGCGGTGGGGTGGGGCTCGGCCCAGGTGCGGATGTGGATGTGGCCGTGCTCGGGGACGGCGTCGATGGCGTTGTCGAGGAGATTGGTGAGGATCTGGTTGAGGCCGGAGACGGTGGACTCGAGCTTGGGAAGGTCGTGGTCGAGGCTCTTCTTGAGGAGGATCTGTTTTTCGCGCATCTTGTGGCCGAGGATGAGGAGCGTGGCGTAGAGGCTTTCGTTGACGTTCATGGCCTGGCACTGGCCCTTGCCTTCGTAGGCGTAGGACTTGACGGCGCTGACGAGGGTGGAGACGCGGCCGATGCTTTCCTCGATAGTGCCGACGAGCTGCATGGAGGAGACGAGGGCGTCGAGCCAGTTGAGGGCGTCGGAGAAGACGGTGCCGTCGAAGCTGGACTGCGCGCAGACGAGCTCGCCGGCGGTGATGCCGACCGTGGTAAGGGTGGGCGCGATCTTCCAGGCGTTTTCGATCTCGGCGGACTCCATCCAGGTGGCGAGGGTTTCTTCCGCGTCGCTCTGCTCGAGGGAGTTGAGCTGGACCGGTCTGGCGTTCAGAACCTGGTCCTGGAGCGCAATGAGGCATTCCTTCTGGGACTGGGAGAGGGAGATGCGCGTGAAGCGGGCGCCGAGCTCGTGGAGGCGGAGGAGGTTCTGGCGGAGCTGGGTGGAGGCGCGGCGAGCGGCGGCACCGGGATTGTTGAGCTCGTGCATGAGGCCGGCGGCGAGGGTGCCGAGAGAGGCCATCTTTTCCTGCTGGACGATGGTGGTTTGCATCTTCTGGAGGCGCATGGCCATGTTGCCGAGGATCTCTTTGCGGACCTCGGGGCAGGTGGTCATCAGGCTCCAGAACTGGTCTTCGTCGAGGCGGAGCAGGCGGCAGGTGTCGAGAGCGTGCACGTTGGTGGGGTTCTGGATGCTGGCGAGGAGGGGGACTTCGCCGAAGGCCGAGCCGGGGGGAAGGGTGACGAGATGCTCCGGGACGCCTGTGGAGATGCGCGTTATGTTCACGGAACCGGAGAGGAGGATCCAGAAGAAGCGGGCGTCTTCGCCCTGGCGCTCGATCATCTCGCCCGGGGCGAATTGGACCTGGTCGACGGTGTCGAGGCAGCGGAGTCCGGCTTCATCGAGGCTGGCGAGGATGGGGACGCGATGAAGCTGGGCGAGAAGCTCCGCGCCGGCAAGGCGTGAGGAGGAGGCGACCGGGTTGGCTGGCTGAGTGACGTTCATGGTTTCGACTTGCTAGAGAGTAGCGAGGTACTGGTGGACGAACTGGATGGCGATGGAGCCCTCGCCGACGGCGGAGGCGCAGCGTTTGACGGAGCCGAAGCGGACATCGCCGGCGACGAAGATGCCGGGGACGCTGGTTTCGAGGAGGTATGGGTCCCGTTCGAGCTTCCAGGCGTCGCGGGCTTTGCTCTTGAGGTCGGGGCCGGCGAGGATGAAGCCCTTGGCGTCGGCCGCGATCTGGGGCGGGAGCCAGTGGGTCTTGGGGGCGGCGCCGATGAAGATGAAGATGGAGCTTGCGTGGCGGCTCTCGGGTCCGCGGGGAGTGGTGAGGGTGACGCATTCGAGGTGGCCGTCGCCGGCGAGGCTGGTGACCTCGGTTTCGGTCTCGACGTGGATGTTGGGTCGGCCGGCGATCTGGTCGATGAGGTACTTGGACATGCTGCGCTCGAGCGAGGGGCCGCGGACGATCATGCGGACGGCGCGGGCATGGCGGGAGAAGTGCATGGCGGCCTGTCCGGCGGAGTTGGCGCCGCCGACGATGTAGACCTCTTCATCGGCGCAAGAGATAGCTTCAGTGAGGGCGGCGCCGTAGAAGAGGCCTGAGCCGGAGAACTTCTGCTCGCCCGGGATGTCGAGGCGGCAGTATTCGACGCCGGTGGCGAGGATGACGACGCGGGAGGTGATCTCGCGGCCGTCGCTCATCTGCGAAAGATGGTAGCCGTTCTCGGAGCGGATGCAGGTGACGCGCTGGGTGAGGAACTCGACGCCGAGACGCTGGGCCTGCAGGTAGGAGCGCTTGGCGAGCTCGTCTCCGGAGAGGCCTTCAGGGAAGCCGAGGTAGTTCTCGATGCGCGAGCTGGAGCCGGCCTGCCCGCCGGGGGCGTAGCCGTCTACGAGCAGCGTGGTGAGGCCTTCGGACGCGCCGTAGACGCCCGCCGCGAGGCCCGCGGGGCCGGCGCCGACGATGACGACGTCGTAGTAGTCCTGGTGGGCCTGGGTGCGAAGGCCGACCTTGGCGGCGAGCTCGATGGTGGTGGGCTGGACGAGCCCTGTGCCGTCGCCGAAGAGGACGACGGGCAGCTTGGCGTCGTCGATGCCCTTCTCGCGGAGCAGCGGCAAAGCCTCGGCAGAGAGCTCCGGGTTGAGCCACTTGAACGGGATGCGGTTGCGCGAGAGGAAGTCGCGGACGACATGGTCTCCCTGCGCCCAGCGGACGCTGATGACCTGGATGCCATCGTAAGGCGGCTTGTAGCCCTGGTTCCAGGCCTGGAGGAGGTCGTCGAGGACCGGGTAGAGCTTTTCTTCGGGCGGATCCCAGGGCTTGTTGAGGTAGTAGTGGATCTTGGCCGAGTTGATCGCCTTGATGGCCGCCTCGGTGTCGGCGTAGGCGGTGAGCAGGACGCGGCGAGCCTCCGGAAAGAGGCCCATGGCGGCCTGCAGGAAGTCGACGCCGGACATGCCCGGCATGCGCTGGTCGGAGAGGAAGAGGGCGACGACATCCTTGCGGTCGGCAAGCTGGCGGCAGATGTCGAGCGCGGCGGCTCCGGAGGCGGCGCGGACGATGCGGTAGCGCTCGCCGTACTTGCGGCGGAGGTCCTGGACCACGGCTTCGAGCACGCTGATATCATCGTCGACTGCTAGAAGGATGGGCTTGGGCATGGGCAGGCAATCCGGTACGCAAAGATTCGATAGGCGCTGGCGTGCTTTCGATGCAAAAGGATACATGACAGGCTGGAGCCCGACGCCGGCTTAGATAGGGGTGTCGCGACATAGGACGCTTTATCTACAGTGACTTGTACGATTTGAAGACACGAAGGGAGGTGAGCAAGGGATGGCCGATGAGGAGTTTGCGGGCGGATACGTGATCCCCACACGGAGGCAAGAGGAGATGAATCGCATTATTCTGGCGGATAACCAGGCAATCTTCCGAGCGGGTGCGGCACGCGTGCTGGCGCTCGAAGACGATATGCGGATTGTGGCGCAATGTGAAGACGGCGGCCGGCTGATGGCTTCGGTGGACTCGTTTCGCAATGCCGTGGTGCTGTTCGCGGCGAGCATGCCGCTGGATAAAGTCGCCCTGCTGACGCGGGTGAAGGCATGCGGGAGCCGCGCTGTCTTGATCATGGAGACGGGCTCGGAGATTCCCGCGGACGTGCTGGCGATGCTGGACGGCACGATTCTGCGGAGCATCGCAGGGGCGGAGTTGATCGACTGCGTGCGGCGCGTGGGGCGCGGGCAGCGGTGCGTGGACGGCGGCAAGGCGACGCTGACGCAGGTTCCGGACAGCGTGGGCGCGCGGGTGCGCGACCGGCTGACGCCGAAGGAGCTGCAGATCGTCTCGCTGATCGTGCAGGGGTGCAAGAACAAGGAGATTGCGATCCAGCTCGGGACCAAGGAGCAGGTCATCAAGAACTACCTGCGCAGCGTGTACGACAAGACCGGGGTATCGGACAGGCTGGAGCTTGCACTGTTTACGATTCACCACCGGATCCTGGCGGAGGCAGCGGCGCAGGCGGGAAAACTGCTGCAGATGAACCGGATGAAAACGGCTTAGGGCTGCTGGCAGCGCAAAGAACGAAGAGGCTGCGATGGGCTTGGACTAGAGGCCCATCGTAGCCTCTTCTTTTTCGTCCTGCGCGGAGGCAATAGCGACCTTCTCGGCGATGGACTTGGCCTGGGTAAAGAGGAGCAGGTAGTCGGGTCCTCCGGCCTTAGAGTCGGTTCCGCTGAGATTGAAGCCGCCGAAGGGGTGTGCGCCTACCATCGCGCCGGTGCACTTGCGGTTGAGATAGAGGTTGCCGACGTGGAACTCGGCGCGGGCGCGGGCCAGCTTCTCCTGCGAGTGAGTGTAGATGGCTCCGGTGAGGCCATACTCGGTGTTGTTGGCGATGGCTAGAGCTTCGTCGAAGTCCTGCGCCTTGATGACGGCGAGGACGGGACCGAAGATCTCCTCCTGCGCAAGGCGGGCGGTGGGGGCTACGTCCGCGACTATGGTTGGGGCGATGTAGAAGCCTCCGTCGGGCGTGTCGATGGCGCCGCCACCGGTGAGAATGCGGCCTTCGGATTTCGCCAGCGCGATGTAGTCCAGCACGCGGGTGTGGGCCGCGCGGTTGATGACAGGGCCGGCGTAGAAGTTCTCCGCGGGGTCTCCGGAGCGGTAAGCGGCGACGCGGGTGGTGAGGCGTTCGAGGAAGGTGTCGTAGATTTCTGCGTCGACGATGGCGCGGGAGCAGGCGGAGCACTTTTGCCCGGAGAAGCCGAAGGCGCTGACGGCGACGCCTTCGACCGCCGCGTCGAGATCGCAGTCGGCATCGACCACGATGGAATCCTTGCCGCCTAGCTCGAGGATGGTGCGTTTGATAAAGCGCTGGCCGGGCGGGGTGCGGGCGGCGCGCTCGTGGATTTCGAGACCCACTTTTTTGGAACCGGTGAAGGCGATGAAGCGGACCTGCGGGTGCTCGACCAGGGCGGAGCCGAGGGCTGGGCCGCCGACGCAGAGGTTGACCACGCCCGCGGGCAGGCCCGCCTCGGTGAGGAGGGCCAGGAAGCGGGCGGCGATGGTGGGGGCGTCTGGCGAAGGCTTGAGGACCACGGTGTTGCCGCAGACGATGGCGGCGGCGGTCATGCCGGCCATGATGGCGAGCGGAAAGTTCCACGGGGGGATGACGGCGCCGACGCCGAGCGGGAGGTAGCGAAGCTGGTTGCGCTCGCCGGGGAACTGGATGGGGGTGGTGGCGGAATCGAGCTTGAGGGCCTCGCGGGCGTAGAACTCCAGGAAGTCGATGGTCTCGCCGACATCGGCGTCGGCCTCCGCCCAGTTTTTGCCGACCTCCAGGGTGAGCCAGGCGCAGAACTCGAAGCTGCGTTGGCGCACGAGCGAAGCCGTTCGCAGGAGCAGTGCGGCGCGGTCCGATACGGGGACCCTGGACCAGGGGAGGAAGGCCCGGGCGGCGGCCTGGACGGCGGAGTCGACGTGCTCCGGGAGGGCTTCGGCGTGGCGGCCGATGACCTGGGCAGGACGGGCGGGGTTGGTCGAGACTACCTGGCTGGCGGTGGCGAGGGGCTCGCCGGCCAGGACGAGGGGGTAGTCCTGGCCGAGCTCGGCGCGGACCTGGGCGAGGGCCTCCCTCATGCGCGCCTGGTTTTCGGGAAGGGTGAAGTTGAGGAAGGGCTCGTTCTGGAAGGGGGTCGTGGAGGTCGACATGCTGCTCGATTTTACCTCGACGCGCGTGGGGGAGCGCTAACGCAGGCGCTCGGTGACCCCGTCGTCTCCGGCGATGAGGGCGCGCGTGGCCATGTTGAGGAAGAGGCCGTGCTCGACGACACCGACGATGGCGCGGATGGAGGCGGCGAGCTGTTCGGGGTCGAGGATGGGGCCGGAGGCGCAGTCGAGGATGAAGTTGCCCTCGTCGGTGAGGTAGGTCGCCCCGGCGGGGTTGAGGCGGAGCTTCGGCTGGATGCCGAGGGCCTGCAGCTTGCGCTGGACGAGCGGGAGAGCCATCTGGATGACCTCGACCGGCAGCGGGAAGCGGCCGAGGTGGTCGACGGCCTTGCTGGAGTCGGCGACGACGATGAACTGGCGAGCGGCGCTGATGACGATCTTTTCGCGCAGCAGGGCTCCGCCGCCGCCCTTGATGAGGGCGAGGCCGGGAGCGACCTCGTCGGCTCCATCGACGGCGATGTCGAGCTCAGGACAGGCTTCGAGGGTCGTCATGGGAATGGAGAGGGAGGTGGCGAGCTGCTCGCTTGCCCTGGAGGAAGAGACGCAGCGGACGCGGAGGCCTTGCTGGACGCGTTCGCCGAGTTCCTGGATGAAGAGGGTGGCGGTGGAGCCGGTGCCGAGGCCGACGGCCATGCCGTCCTGGATGTAGGTGACGGCGCGTTGGGCGGAGAGGCGTTTGGCTTCGGCTGGGGTCATTGGGAGGGGGGGCGGGACGTTCGATTGGATTCCGCCCCCCATGCTAACGCACCTCCGGCTCCTGCGGAGGCAGCACGAAGCGGACGATCTCCCGGGTCCTGGTGTCGAGCGCGAGCTTGGCTTCCTTGGCGCAGCTATCACGGAGGGCTATCTGCTGCTGGCCTTCTTCCTTGCGGCCGAAGCGGATGTAGGCGCGGGAGAGACGGTAATGGGCTTCGGCGGACTCGGGGTTGAGGGCGAGCGAGCGCTCGAGCAGGGTGGCGCTCTGGGGCCCAGTGGGAGCGCATCCGCTCGACCACCCCCATGCGGACGGAGGTAGGCTTCGGCGTACTTCGGGTCTGCGTACGAGGCGTTTCTGAGCAGCATGGCGGACTATGCGCTGGAGGCGAGGCGCGAGTGGGTCGAGGAAGGGAACCACCCGATTGATGGCGGGAGGGACGCGAGGAACCGGATCCTGGCGCGCCCCGCGCGTCCGACGGCGGTGCTCTGCTCGAACGACTTGACGGCGACCGGGGCCAGCGGATCGGCGCATCTGCTGGGGCTCAGGGTTCCGGAGGGAGATCGTGCGGATTCGCGCCCTGCGCTGCCGCTGAACCCGTCACCGGCTCCTTCGCCGTGGGTGGCGGCTCGTCGATCGTCAGGCCATCATCGGTCGGGTGTTCCTCTCGGGGTTGGGGGTGGTCGCCGCCTCGCGGTATCGTACCTTCGGCTCACGAGCCTGCGCCCGTGTAGAGCGTCGCCGCGGGAGCCCCGGAGGGGTTGGCGAGCGGGAGCTTCAATGTGATGGTCGTGCCCTGGTTGGGCCCGGGGCTTGAGGCAAAGACCTGGCCCCCATGCTGGCGGGCGATCGTTCGCACCAGGAACAGCCCGAGCCCGGTACCCTTGATCTTGTTCTGGTTCCGCCCCGGGACGCGATAGAAACGGGTGAAGATGCGCTTGAACTGGTTGGGCTGGAGACCGACGCCGGTATCGGTGATGCGCAGCGAGACCCAGGTATAACGCGTGATCGCCAAGGAGGCCGTGACGTGGACGCCTTCGGGGGAGTACTTGACGGCGTTGTCGAGCAGGTTGAGCACCGCGGTGCGCAGGTCCTCCGCAAGGCCCTGCACATGGAGCCGCACGGAGCCGGACGTGGGCTCCAGGCGGATGGCCTCCTCGGGAAGGTGGTGGCGCTGCAGCGTAATGGCGATGCATTCCGCGAGCAGCGGCTCCAGCTCGATCAGGGTACGGTTTTGCTGTCGCTGCCGCTGTCCGAGTTCGCCCGCCTTCAGGACCTGCTCGACGGTCGCCAGCAGGCGGCCGGAGTCCGAGTGCATGATCGCGTAGAACTGCTTGCGCTGCTCCTCGGAGACCTCGCGCCGCTGCAGCGTTTCGAGGTAGAGGCGGATGCTCGCAATGGGCGTTTTCAGCTCATGCGTGACCGCGTTCAGGAAGGAGTCCTGCCGCTCATTGCGGCGAATCTCGCGGATGAGGAACACGGTGTTGAGCACCACCCCGGCGAACAGGACCGAAAACAGGATGATGCCCACGACGACGTAGGCGGCGCGCTCCTTGTTGTGCACGATCCAGGCGATGTTCAGCGTGATGGTGAGGCCGGTCAGCAGCGCGCCCAGCGTGATGAAGAAGGCGATGGCTCCGCGGCGTCGGCTGATGTTCATGGAAGACAGGGTATATGGACCTTCGGTTCAGCGCTGCGGGTCAGTCGACGTTAACCGCAGGGCTTGTTGTGATCGGCATGGGCGCCCTTGGCTTTGGCGTCGGCCTCGGAGACATAGGCGCCGGTCTTGGTCTTGCCGTAGAACTCGGTGCCCGGGCAGTGGTAGACCTTGCTGGATCCGTTGAGCCAGACCAGGCCAGGGCCGCCTCCGGCAGCCGGTTGCATGGTGGCCAGCTTGGCCCGTTCCGCCGAAATGCCGGGCTTGGCAGCAGCGGCTGCAGGCGCGGGCACGGCGGTTGTGGGCGACGCGGGCGCAGGCTGGGGAGGTGGCACGCTGGCCCTCGCGCGGGCCGGAGCGACCGGAGCCGGCGTTAGCGTCGAGGCCGGCGAGGGAGCCGCCGCCGGTTTGGCGGCGCTGTACCAGGTCTGCACGCCTTTGTGCCCGCGGCACGCCCCATCCTTCGCCGCGGCGGTCGAGTAGGTGCCATCTTTGCAGACGCCGGTGGCATTTGCCGGCGCCTGGGCCGGAGCCGCGACCGTTCCCACAAAAAAGCATCCGGCGACGATCAAATACCTTGAAATGTTGCGGTTCATGGGAATCCCCTCAGACTGGCGCCTCGATTGTAACCAATCCCCGCTGCCGCCCGTGCCCGGACGCTAAAATCAGTCCTGGGTGGGGCGTCGGTTCTGTCGCCAAGGCGGCCGGACCTCCTGCTTGCGTGGAAAGGGAACGAAACGATGAGCAGTATCGCAACCAAGCACGGAGATGGTGGGCAGACGGGGCTTGTCGGCGGCACGCGGGTGTCCAAGGCCGACCAACGGGTCGAAGCCTACGGCTGCGTGGACGAGCTCGGCGCGTCGCTCGGCCTCGCTCGCAGCCTGTGCCACGACCCCGAGGTCGCAGGCTGGACGGAGCAGATTCAACGAACGCTCTTCCGCGTGGCGGGGTCGCTTGCAACGCCGGCGGAGAGCCGTAAGGCCTCTGCGTTGATGACCGCGGCCGACGTGGAGGAACTGACGGTGCTCGTCGAAAAGATCGAGGCCATGCCGGGCATCCTCTCCGACTGGTCGCTGCCCGGAGCCTATACCGAGTCGGCCGCCTACGAGGTAGCCCGCACCGTCTGCCGGCGCGCCGAGCGGGAGACGGTTCGCTTTATCGAGGGCGGCGGGGAGGTGCAGCCGGAGGTCGTCGCCTATCTCAATCGGCTGTCGGATCTCATCTGGCTCTTCGGCCGAATGCTCGAGCTGAAGGCTGGCATCGACGCCCGCCTTCGCACGGAAGATAAAGCTGGCCCAGCCTTCTCCCGCGCCTGGTAGGCCGTGGGCTATCCTGAGGGGGTCGCTCGAACCAGGAGAGCTGAATGAACGTGCGGGTATGGTTGGGGATGGCGGCCCTCGGGGTCGCAGCGGCTCAGGCCCAGACGGTCGAGGTCGGAACGACGGCGGGCGCGGCCTATCGAGCCGACCTCCCTGCGAAGTGGAATCACTCGCTGGTCGTCTACTACCACGGCTATGCCGAAACACCCACGGTGTTCACCAAGGAGCAGGGCGTGGGCGCGATGAAGCCGCTGCTGGACCGGGGCTACGCGGTCATCCAAAGCGGCTTCTCGGTGACCGGCTGGGCGCTCCCGCAGGCGTATGCGGAGACGGAAGCGCTCCGCATCGCCTTCGGCAAGGCACATGGCGAGCCCCGGGAGACCTTCGTCACCGGCTACTCGATGGGCGGCGCGCTGACCATGATGACGATGGAGCGCAACCCTGGAGCCTACGCGGGCGCGCTCGACCTGTGCGGGGCTGTGGTGCCCGCGAACGAGTGGTCCACCCGGCGCTTCGCCCTGCGCGCGGCCTTCGACTTCTACTTTCCCAGGCTACTGCCGCCCCTTGCGCCCGCGCCCAGGGACTTTGTGGAGTCGAAGGAGACCGAGAAGGCCCTGCTCGATGCCTTGAAGGCGCATCCCGCGGAAGCCGAAAGGATGCGGCGGCTCGCCGGCGAGTACCGCGACGAAGACGTCGCGCACCTGATGCAGTATGTGGAGTTCCAGGCCTCGGACTTCGCCCGCAAAGCCGGGGGCAGCGTCGTCGATACGACGAACTGGATCTACACCGGCACCGGCTCGGCCGAAGAGGACTACCGGCTGAACGACGGCGTCACGCGGTATGCGGCCGATCCTGTGGCGCGCCGATGGCTCCTCGCCAACTACTCCGGGACAGGCCACCTGGCGAAACCCATGCTCGCCGTCCACACGGTCAACGATCCGCTGATCCCCGCGGGAACGCTCGAGGTCTACGCGGAGCGGGTCGCCGAGGCGGGCGACGGCGACCGCTTCGTACAGCAATATGTCGACCACACCGGCCATTGTGCCATCGCGCCGGATGAGGTCGGCCGCGCCTTCGACGAGCTGCTGGGCTGGGTGCATGGCGGCAGCAAGCCACGCGGCGGCAAGCTCCCCTAGCCTTGCTATGCTGGGGGTGGGGGGAAGGAGCCACGATGCCGCTGCCGGCAACATTCAACGACTTTGTGGGCAACGAGTCCGTCGTCGAGTCCCTGCGCGTCGCCATTGCGGCCGGGCGTCTTCCGCCTTCGCTCATCCTCAGCGGCGCGGCCGGGGCAGGGAAGTACACGCTGGCCCTAATGCTGACCATGGCGGTGGAGTGCGAGCGCCAGCCGCGCGACCTGTGGTCCACCGGCCAGACGCTGGCCAGCTTTTGCGGCGTCTGCCAGAACTGCATCCGCATCGCCGCCGCAGCCGACCTGGACGCGCAGGTTACGGCCGCGGTCGCCGCCCGCGAGGACCTCCGCGAGACCGATAAGAAGGAGACGCGGGTACTCGTGCAGCCGCACCCCGACGTGCTCGTCGTCCCGCCCGACCCGCCGCAGATGCTCATTAAGATCGGCCAGGTCCGCACGGTCATCGCGCGCGCCCAGCGCCTGCCCTCGGAGGCTCCACGCCGCATCTTCATCTTCTCCGCCGCCAACTTCATGAAGGAGGCCGCCAACTCGCTGCTGAAGGTGCTGGAAGAGCCGCCCGCGACCACCCACCTGATGATCCTGGCGGAAAACCCCGGCGAGCTGCTGCCGACGATCCGTTCGCGCTGTGCGATGGTGCGGCTCGGCGCTCTGCCGGTCGATGCGATCGAGATGCTGCTCGCCGACCGCCGCCCGGAGGTCCCGCCGGCGCAGCGCGCGTTGATCGCCAGGCTCTCCCAGGGAGCCGCGGGACGTGCGATGGGCTTCGACCTGGCGGGCTACACAACCGCGCGCGCCGACGCCATGGTAATGCTGCGCGGAGCCGCTGAAGCCGCCTCCGGCAAGGGCGACGCCGAGCACACCACGCTCTTCAAGATGACGGAGACGTACCGGGCCGGGGCCGAGGGCCAGCAGAAGACGGCGGCGCTGCTCCGGGGGCTCACCCTGCTGCTCGAAGATGTGATGCTGCTGCGCGCCGGGACTCCGGAACTGGTCCGCAACATCGACCTGCGCACGGAGTTGGAACGGCTTGCCGGCCTGGTGACCTTCGCGTGGATTGAGCGGGCTGGTCGAGGGATCGACCAGGTGACCTCGGGGATGCGCCGCAACCTGCTCCGCAACCTGTCGCTGGACGCCTTTGCGACCTCGCTCGAAGCCTGAGAGGGCCTACCGCGCGGCTTTTCGGAGGCGGTCGAGCATCGCCGCGCCGATCCCGTCGCCATCGGGCAGGGGGCAGAGGATCACCTCGACTCCAGCCTCGTCCAGCGCACGCAGCCCCGCGAAGAGCCTTCGCGCCAGCCCCTCCGGATCGTCCCACGCGCCCCACGGATAACTCGCGCTCGCATCGCCCGGGCTCCAGCCGTCCGGAAGCATCGCCCCGCAGCCGCCCGCGGCCGCCCGGACAAGCGCCTCGGGTGTCCCCTCGACCAGGATCAGCCGCGCGCGGGGCGCATAGTGCCGGATTCCGACGCCAGGGGAGGGCAGGCTCGCGGGGGCGACCGACGTCTCCGCACCGGGCTGGTACAGGGTCACGTCGCGGCCCAGCACCGCCGCGATCTGGTCCGGGGTCACGGCACCGGGGCGGTAGACGATCCCCGCCGCCGGGTCCAGCACGGTCGACTCCACCCCGACGCGGGTCGGCCCGCCATCGAGCACCGCGTCGATCCGCCCATCGAGGTCGAGCAGCACATGCTCCGCCGTCGTCGGGCTGGTGTGGCCGAAGCGGTTCGCGCTCGGCGCGGCAATCGGCAGCGCCGCCTGGCGCAGAAGCTCCAACGCCAGCGGATGCGCCGGCACTCGCACGCCGACCAGCGCGCGACCCGCCGTCACCGCGTCCGGAATGGCGGCGGTCCGCGGCAGCAGGAGCGTCAGCGGACCCGGCCAGAAGGCCGCCATCAGCCGCTCAGCCTCCGGCGAAACCGTCGCGATGCCATCCACCGCCGGCCGCCCGGGGACGTGGACGATCAGCGGGTCCCACGCCGGACGCCCCTTTGCCGCGAAGATGGCCGCCACCGCCGCCGGGTCCAGCGCGTTCGCCCCCAGGCCGTACACCGTCTCGGTGGGGAACGCGACGAGGCCGCCCGTGCGCAGGATCGCGGCGGCCCGGGCGACCTCGCCGGTGCTTAAACGGTCTGTTCTTCGCCCCGCTATCTCAGGTTTCCTCCTCTTTATCCTAAGCCGCCGGGCCTATACTCTCCCCATGCAAAGCGCTGAGATCGAGTTGAAGTTTCGCATCGCCGACCCGCACGCTTTCCAGAGCCGCCTCAAGCCGCTGGGCTTTCATCTCGACACCCCGCGCACCTTCGAGGCCAATACCCTCTACGACACAGGCACCCGCGCCCTGCGCAGCGCCGCGCAGATCCTCCGGCTGCGCCAGTACGGGCCCGTCTGGACGCTCACCCACAAGCGCCACCCCGACGTCGAAGACGGCGATCCCCGCTACAAGGTCCGCATCGAGACCGAGACCCACGTCGACGATGGACCGGCCATGGAGGAGATCCTCCACCAGCTCGGCTATCGGGGCGTCTTTCGCTACGAGAAGTTCCGCACCGAGTGGTCCTCGGGCATCGGCCACCTGGTCGTCGACGAGACCGCGATCGGCACCTGGGGCGAGCTAGAGGGCCCCACCGCGTGGATCGACTCCATGCTTGCCATGCTCGGCATCGATCCCGCGGACTGCACGACCGACAGCTACGGAAAGCTCTTTCTCGCATGGAAGCAGCGCACCGGCAGCCCCGCCGACCATCTGGCCTTCGACCTGATCGGCGAGCCCACCGAGGTCCTGCAGCTTGCCGGCAGGGCCTGACCTACCCGCGATAGTCCTCTTCGCTCACCTGCTCCATCCACTCGACGGCCTTTCCGTCCAGCCGCTCCTGGATGGCGAGGTGCGTCATCGCCACCTCCGGTGCGGCCCCGTGCCAATGCTTCTCGCCCGGCGGAAACCAGACGACATCTCCCGGCCGAAGCTCCTCGATGGCTCCGCCGAGCCGTTGCGCGCGGCCCAGGCCCGCCGTCACCACCAGGGTCTGGCCGAGCGGGTGGGTGTGCCAGGCTGTCCGGGCTCCAGGTTCGAAGGTCACACTCGCCCCCGCAACGCGCGCCGGGTCGGCCGCCTGGAACAGCGGATCGACCCGCACCGTCCCCGTAAACCACTCCGCCGGCCACTTGCCCGAGGGCTGTGTGCCTGCCCGCTTGATCTCCATGGTCGTCCTCCTTTCACGCTGCCTAGCGTGTCTCTTCGCTCGCACTTCGTTCGATGCCGCCCGGCCCGCCGCCCAGCGTGAAGTTCTGGAGCGAAACCGCATTACGCCACACGTCGTGCAGCGCCTCCAGGTAGCCCGCCTGCAGCTCGAAGACGGTGCGCTGCGACACCAGAACCTGGGGATAGGCCGAAGCCATCGCCTGGTACTTCGCAAGATACAGTTCGTACGCGCGTTGTGCCCGCGGGATCAGCTCCGTACGGTAACGCTTGGCGCGGAACTGCGCAGCACGGTAGCCTTCGGCCAGCGCCTCAGCCTCGGCGCTGAGGGCCAGCCGCGTCCGCGCGACCTCCAGCCGGCTGCGTTCCACCTCCGCGGCGGCCGCGCCGATGTTGCCCTGGTTGCGATTCCACAACGGCAGCCCGATCTCGGCGGAGGCGAAGCTCTGCGGGCCGGCGGCCTGGGAACGCGCCCCGCCCAACGGCTCGCCGTTGTACTGCTCCCCGGCACGCAGCGTCAGGTCCGGAACCGCCTCGCGCCGCGCCGCGCGCAGACGTGCCTCCGCCACCAGCACCTCCTGCTCGCTGCGCTTCACTGCCGGGCTGCCCGCCAGCAGGGAAGCGAGCATCCCCTCCGCGTCGAGCTCCGGCGCGCTTTCAAGCGTTCCCCCGAGCGGCACCACCGGGAGCGCCGCGTCGCCCGCGCTCCCCGCAAGCACGCGAAAGCTCTGCAGGTAAGCTCGCTGCGCCGTGGCGTACTCCACCTTTGCCTGCTCCGCCTCCACCTCTGCTTGCAGCACGTCGGGAGCATCCGCCTGGCCCACGTTCGCCAGTTGATGCACCGTCTCGACGGCATCGAGCGCGACCCCAAGCAACTGCCGCCGCACCGCCACCATCGCCTGTGCCGTAAGCGCATCGTAGAAGGCCTGGCTGACCGCCCCGCGCACCCGGTACCGCTGCTCTTCGACCCCGGCTTGCTCCACGCCCCCCTGCCGTCCGTAAACCTCCCGCCGCGCCCCCAGCTTGCCCCCCAGGACGATCGTCTGCTGCACATACCCGCCCTGCTCCCCCCCGCCATAGCTTCCGCCGCGAATCTGCTCGCCCTGGTACCCGACGGACGGATTGGGATAAAGGCCCGCCTGCCGGGCCTGCTGTCCGGCGCGCCGCACCAGCGCGTTCGCCTGCGCCAGCGTGGGGTCGGTTCGCTCGGCCAGCGCGAGGAAGTCCTCAACCCCCATGGCCTTGCGCGCACTCACCTCACGCAGCAGGTCGGGGACGGCAGAAGCGGCCGTGCCCGTTCGCCGCGCAGGGTCTTCGGGCTCCTGAACCCCCCGCACGCTCTGGACCGGCTGCGTCGGGATCTCCGGCTCGGCAGGTCGACATCCCGGCATATCC
Source organism: uncultured Granulicella sp. (assembly GCA_965213785.1). Lineage (GTDB taxonomy): Bacteria > Acidobacteriota > Terriglobia > Terriglobales > Acidobacteriaceae > Edaphobacter. The sequence continues at coordinate 57,927 of OZ243921.1, forward strand.
ATCCCTGCCATGCAGGCCGAAGGCTTGGCGGCCGTTGGAGCAGGCTTCGCCGCCGCCGGCCGGCATCCGGGCATATCCATTCCGGCCATGCAGGCGGGAGCACGAGACCCAGGCTTCGCGGCCGGTGAAGATTTCGGCGCGGCCGGCAGGCATCCCGGCATCACCATGCCTTCCATGCAGGCCGGAGCCGCACCCGCTGGCGTCTGCCCCGCCGACCCCAGCGAAAACAATCCAGTGACGGCAAGCACGCAAACTGAAAGTGTCCTCATCGCCCTCACGCCCTTTCCAGCAACGACGCATACGGGTCGTTCTTCCGGTTCGCCCGCTTCATCCCCGCCAGCACCGCGTCGTATCGCTCGGGCGGCAGCACCCGCAGAAAGGTCATCATCCCCTGCATGTACCCGCTCCATCCCGGCGCCAGCCCCAGGTTTTCCGGCCGGTCGACTGCCTGGTCCATCGCCATCATCGGGCTCTCCATGTAGGCATCCTGCGGGAAATTGGGAACGTCCACCGCATTCGCCGCGATGCCATCGTCGGCCGCATCCATCGCCATGCCCGGCATCGCCTTGCCGGGCGCAAGCGCCCCGTTCGTGGTCGCCATGTCCGTGCTGTTGCCGACCCCGCCCAGCCCCCGGCCCAGCGTCGGCCCGTAGTCCTCGCCCACCGGAGCACCGGGCGTCCCACGCAGCATGCCCATGCCTGTGTTCATGTCGCCCCCCGGTGGCATTCCCGGCTGCCGGGTCATCCTGCCCACGTTCGAGGACATCTGGTTCATCATGTGGTGCGGCAGGTGGCAGTGCAGCATCCAGTCGCCCGGATTGTTGGCCACAAGCTCCACCGTGCGCGACTGCGCCACGCCCACCAGTACCGTATTTCCCGGCCACCACGCGCTCTCGGGAATCCTTCCGCCTTCGGTCCCCGTCGTGTGGAAGGTGTGCCCATGCAGGTGCATCGGGTGGTGATCCATTCCCATATTGACAAAACGGATGCGCACCCTGTCTCCCAGGCGCGCCAGCAGAGGCGTCGTCGCCGGGCCGGCCTTGCCGTTCAGCAGCAGCCAGTTGAACTCCATGTTCATCGTGTTCGGCACGGTGTTGTTCGGCAGCACGGCGTACTCCTGCAGATGCACCAGGTAGTCCACGTCGCAGTGCGGCGCGTAGGGCTGCCGCGGGTGCATCACAAAGCCTCCCAGCATCCCGGCAAGCTCCTGCATCGCCATGTGCGAGTGGTAGAAGTACGTGCCTTCCTGGTGGATATCGAACTCGTACACGAAGCGCCCACCCGGCTTCACCACCGGCTGGCTGACCACCGGCTGCCCGTCGAACTGGATGCGATCCTCAAACCCGTGCCAGTGGATCGACGTCGGCTCGGGAAGCTGGTTCTCGAAGACGACCCGCACCCGGTCGCCCTGGGTCACCTGGATCGTCGGCCCCGGCGCGGACCCGTTGTACCCCCACATGTCGATTTCCTTCTCCGGCGCAATTCTCTGCCGAAAAACCTGCGCCACCAGGTGAAAGACCTTGACGCCGCCATCGAGCGTAAAGGGCAGATCGCCCACGTCCGTCGTCATCACGGGCCGATTGAAGCCCACCGGTCCGTGGCCGCGTCCCGTGGCCGCCAGGCCGCGCGGAGCGAACACCGCCGCCCCGGCTCCCAGGGCGCTTTGGAGAAAAGAACGTCGATTTCCCATGTTTCTTCCTTGTAACTGCAGCGGCGTGCCTAAGACACGAAGAGGTTCGCGGCAAGGTCCACCAGACCTTGGGCCGTACGGTCGCTTTCTGGGGGTGGGATCTAGACGCGAAGGACCCGGCGCAGCAGGACAGGCGCGGCTCCCCGCACTTCCTTCCTGCCGCGCGGCGAGCGGGACCAGGCCGACGGGAGCAAGCCAGTTCCAAGGGCGGCCATGCTCAGCCCAGGCTCCAGCGCCGCCGGCCGGGCCGCCACACTCGCCGCGGGCTGCGCGCACGGCATGGCCGCGCACAGCCTGCCGGCTTTCACCGAAGCCGCCGCCACCCGCTCCGGATTGCACTCCGCGGAAGCCCGCATCGTCCTGCCGGCCAGGTGACACCCGCCCGCGGAGAACTCCCGGGCGCACGACACCTCGCACGCCGACGCGGCACATCCCACGCCGATCAGGAGCATTGCCAGCAACCCCGCGAAGGTGGCCTTCCAGTGCATCCTCCCAGTTTACCGTAGTCCGCAAAACAGCTCAGGTGACGTTACCGCACCCTTCTGTCGATAAACCTCTGGAAGGCGGCACAGAGCGCAGGACTGTTGGAAGGGGAAGAAGGGCAATGTCGGGAAATCACTCTTGCTGAACCGGCTCTCCATCCGGATCATGCTGCCAACGGTCACGGCCGTTCTGCTGGCGATCACCGTCTTCGGCTGGTCGCTCGACCTTATGCTCGAGCGCGAGATCCGGACGCGCGCCCAGCAGGAGGTCGAATGGCACACCAACAGCGCCATCAAGGCGATGCAAACCATCGATACCCTCAGCCGTGAGAGCGTCCACGTGGCCATGAAGGTCCTGCGCTCCGAGGGCGCCCGGCTGGGACAGCCTTCCCTCGTAGGGACCGTTCGGTTCCACGGGGACGACTTTCCCGACCTAAGGCTTGGCGGCATCTCCCAGGTCGGCAACGTCACCCTCGTCGATGCCGTTCAACAATTGACCGGCACCGCCGCCACGCTTTTCTCCCGCCGCGGCCGCACGTTGTTCCCCGTAGCCACCACCCTGCTCCGCCCTGACGGAACCCGTGCCGACAAAAGCGTTACCCCGGACCCGCAGGATGCAGGAGTCAACGCACTGTTCAGCGGGCATCCCGATTACGAGGTCTCCGAGGTCGTCGGGCAGCCCAGCGTCACCGGCGCCGAACCGATCGTCGACAGCTCCGGCGCCGTCATCGGTCTGTGGTACGTCAGCTACCCCCTGCGCGGCCTCACCGACTTCGGCAACCAGATCCGCGACGTCTCCATCCTCGATCACGGCATGATCGCCATCGTTCGCCCCAACGGAAAGGTCCTCTTCAAGTCCGGCAACGTCGCCGACGGAGAGGTGCTTGCCCGCCTGAAGGGCAAGGACCCCGCCGCCTGGACCACCGTCACCCGCCATTTTGAACCGTGGAACTACACCCTCCTTGCCGCGTATCCCGAACTCGACGTCATCCATCGGGTCCACCGGGTCCGCCTCATGATCGCCGGATGCACCCTGGGGACCTGCGTCCTGGTCGTTCTCTGCCTGTATCTGCTGATCGCCCGCCTGGTGCTGCGTCCGCTCGATCTGCTGGTGGCCCGCATGGAAGACGCCGACCTCAACACGGCGCTCGTGAAGGATCGCGGAGACGAGATCGGCTTGCTCGGCCGCGCCTTCGATCGCTTCGTCACCCGCGTCCGCGAGGCCTTGATCGAAGTGGCCAAGACCTCCGAGGCGGTCGTCGAGGCGAGCGAGCGGATCGCCTCCGGAACCAGCCACGTCGCCCTCAGCGTCTCCACCCAGAAGACCCAGGTGGCCCGGATCGCCGGCGTCCTCACCGGCATGTCCACGCAGGTGCAGGAGGTCGCGGGCCGCTGCGTCAAGACCGCCGAAACGGCCCGCACCGCCGCCGCCATGGCCGGCAGCGGAGGCGGCCTCGTCCGGGATTCGCTCGCCCAGATGCAGCTCATCGCGGACTCCGTCGGAGCCACCTCCGAGCACGTCAAGTTGCTCGGACGCCGCTCGAGCGAGATCGGCCGCATCGTCGGCGTGATCGACCAGATCGCCCGCCAGACCAACCTGCTCGCGCTCAACGCCGCCATCGAGGCCGCCCGCGCCGGAGAGCATGGCCGCGGCTTCGCCGTCGTCGCCGTCGAGGTCCGCAGCCTCGCCGAACGAACCTCCGACGCCACCCGCGAGATCGAAGAGATGGTCCAAAGCATCCAGGCCGAGACCCGCACCGCCATCGAGCGCATGGAGGCCGGAACCCGCGCCGTCGCCGCCGGCGTCGCCACCACCGGGCACGCCGGGTCCTCGCTCAAGCAGATCGTCGGAGACGCCGAGCGCGTCGGCGAGATGGTCGGCCAGATCGCCGCGGCCACTACCGAGCAGGTCCACTCCGCCGAGCAGGTCTCCTGGAGCGTCGACGAGATCACCCGCTTCGCCGGAGAATCCGCCGACGGCGCGCAAAAATCCGCCATGGCCTGCGAAGAGTTGACCTACCTCGCCCTGCAACTGCAGGGATTGGTCGGAAGGTTCCGGCTCGACGGCTACGGCGCGGAGACCGAAACCATCTGATTCACCGAAAGAAAAGGTGGCGGAGAGACAGGGATTCGAACCCTGGATACCTTGCGGTATACACGCTTTCCAAGCGTGCGCCTTCAGCCACTCGGCCATCTCTCCGCAAGCGGCAACCTCCCTAAGGTACCACGGCTGGGCGATCAAACGGGCTGTGCGCCAGCCCTCAGGGAGCCATCGCCTCCAGCATGGAACGCACCGTCGCTCCCGCTCCAAGCTCCAGAGGCGTCCCGTGCAGCAGGTAACCCCGCAAGGTCGCCGCATCCTCCCAGCGCACCCGCCAGCCATGGTCGATCGCCAGCAGAATGTACTGGCCCGGCATCACCCCCGCGATGCACCGTCGCCAGGCTGCCGGCGGCCCCGTAGGTGGCTGGCACCAGCAGGATCGCCGCGGCCACTACCGAGCAGGTCCAGCGCTCCCGCGGAAGGTTCCGGCGCGGCGCGGCCGAAAGAAAAGGTTCCCCCAAGGCTCGCCCTCAGGGAGCCATCGCCTCCCACCGTCGCTCCCGCTCCAAGCTCCAGAGGCGTCCCCCTCCACGCTCCCCAGCCCGGAGGCAAGATGCACCGTAAGGCTTGCGCTTCCTTCGCGCACCGTCACAAAGCGCCCCTCCGCCTGCGCTCCCGTTGCGGTCAGCCCGGTCAGAAACGCCCCGGAGTTGCCCTGCACCGTCACCTCATATCGCCCCGGCGGAAGCTGCACCGACACGGGGCTCTGTGTCTCCGCGCCTGCAGGACCAGCGCCGATCCATGTGCCGCCCGGCACGCCCTGGGATCCCGCCGTGCGTCCCGGCGTCCCGGCGATGTCGACCGGACCTGCACTCGCCCCGATCCCCGCCGCGCCGCCCCGCGTACGCCGCATCTGTCCCGGCGCTCCCGGACCGAACCCTTCCCGCCGCCGACCCCCCGGGCTGATCGTCCGCCCTGTCACCGTATCCACCAGCACAATCTGCGTCGCATTCACCCCGGTATCCCCGTCTACCGCAAGCGTCAGGGTGCTACCCGTCACCCCGGCGCCCACCTCGGTCACGCTGCCCCCGGCGCCAATTCGCAGTACGGTCGTCCGGCCCGGCTCGTTTGCCGCCGTACCCGGCAGCGTCACCTGGTAGGTCCCAGGAGCCAGCCCGCCCATGTCGATCTCGCCGTTCGCCGCCATCGAAACCGGTCCCGTCACCGGCTGCAGGCCACCATGCGGCAGCAGAAGCGACACCTGGGCATTCCCCCGCGGAAAGCCTCCGCGTATCCCCTGGCTCGGCGGCGTGCTCTCCTGCCGCGCCGGCGCCGGCAGCAGCAGATGCGCCGCGGGCATCGGCAGCAGGTGGAAGTCGGCCTCAGCCCGTTCGCCCTCCAGCACCGTCAGCGGAGTCGCCAGCTCCTCGTCCGCCGTGCCCGGATACCACGTCACCGGGTAGACGACGTCGAGCGACGGGTCCGGACCGGTCCCGCCTGGCCCCGTAGCCCCGTTGGGTCCCGCAAACACACCCTGCGGGGCATACCAGGGCCGCGCCCGCACGTTCACCAGGTAAGCGCCCGGCTCCAGTCCAGAGAACTCGTAGCGGCCCGCCGTATCGGTCGTTGTCTGCTGGGCGCGAACACCCTGCGGTGCGGCAGCGCCATCCACCCCTGTCAGCGACACCGGGGCATTCCGCACCGGCTCTCCCGCCTCATCGATCACCCGCCCGCCGACCACCGCGTCCGGCGTCGCTCGGAACACCCCCTCGAACGCTGGCCGCGCCGAGGTCAGCACGATGCCTGTAAAGAAGTTTCCATGATGCTCATAAGCCTGCAAATGGAAGCCCCGCCGCGTTGCCGTCAAACGCCAGTTTCCCCCGGCCGGAAGCTCAAGCGCGAACCGCCCATGCTCGTCGCTCTGCGTCTCGACCGGCCGCGGGTTCTCCCCCCGCACCACCCCGGAAGGGGTCGCCGTCATCCGGCACCGCGCCAGCGGCGAGCCGTCCCGGTCATTCACCACCACTCCCCGGATGCGGGACTGCGGCAGCACCTGGCCCAGGGCCGCCCCAGCCCACAGCATCCCGCCCCCAAGCACCAGCCAGAGCAGGGAAGTGCGCGGCCTGAACGCTCGTCTCAGCAGACGCATCATGGGCCAACCTCCCCCGCCGGAACCGCCGCGAGGGTCAACGTGGCATGATCGCCCGGGTTCACCGTCAGCGTCTGCACCCGGCCGCCCAGCCTGTTCAGCACCTCAGGATTGCGCAGGTCGATCGATGCCTGCCGCTCCATCGCCACCGCCCGGTAGGTTCCCGGAGCGACATACGGCCGAGTGAAGTTTCCCATCGAGCCGCTGCGAAACAACACAATCGGTGTCGCCGAGGGAGTCGTGGCCACCAGGTACACCCAGGCCGCCGCCCCCGCTCCGTCAAGCTGCGTCACCCCCGTCAGGTCGCCCGTCCGGTTCGAAACCCGCACCCTCACCTCCGCGCCGGAAGCCCCTCCACTCAGCGCCAGGTTCTGCTGCAGCAGATCCGTCCCACCGCAGCTTGCCGCCGTCACATACCACGCCCCCTCCGCCCGCGCATGGAACCGGTAGGAGCCCTCGGGAAGCGCAAAGCTCGGCGGACCGCTACCGGCACCACCCCGGCCCGGCCCGCCGTTCGGCGAGAAGATCGCATCGTTCAAGTCCGCCGCCGTCGGCAAGGCAGCCATCGTCAAGCCAAGCTGCAGCGCACTCGGCGCGGGTACCGCGTTATCGGACGCAGCCCCACTCTCCACCTCCACCACCACGGGAAACACCGGAACCGGCGTCAGCACCATCTTCACCCCCGTCACGTCGTGCCCCGCGACGGTCACGCGGGTGCGCCCCTGCTGCCGACCCTCGCGGCTCTGCAGGTCCGCCACAATCTCGTACGTCCCGTTCGCCAGCCCCGCATGAAATGTTCCTGGCTCCTCCCGGCCCAGCACCGTGCCGAGAATGATCGAGGGGCCAGACGCCGGGCGCGCCGTCAGCAGCGGGAATCCCCGGTCCGGCCCACCCTCCACATGCAGTGTCACGTCATAGGTGCGCCGCATCGCCGGCCGTAGGTCCAGGTGCCTTTCCTCTCCCGGTTCCAGCCGGATCGCCTCGTTCAACGCCAGCGGGTTCGCCGGGATCGACAGCGACTGCAGAGCCTCCGCACCCGCCAGCGGCCGTCCCGTCGCCAGCGCCTGCACCGCATACACCCCAGCCGGCACCGACATCCGGTATGTGCCATCGCTCAGCGTCTGCGTCTGCCCCGCATAACTCCAGTGGTGCCCGGTCTCGTTATAGTTGCTGCCTCGCGCCACGACCGCAAGGTGCGGAACCACCTCGCCCGTCGTATCGGTTGCCGTCCCCGTAAGGACCGCCTCAGGCGAAAGCATCAGCTCGATCGGTGCCGCACTCGGAAAGCGGTAGACCCCCAGTCCCGCAGCCTCGTTGTCCGCAAAGTACCCCGGCTTCGTCACCCGGAAGGACCCTGCCGCGCTCGTCACCTCCGGCAGCCGAAACACGCCCTCATGGTCGGTCAGCACCCGCCTCGCCCCAAACTGTACCAGCGCCCGCGCCACCGGCTGTCGCGTCCGCACATCCAGCACGCGCCCCGTCACCTCGACGGAAGCCACCGTCTCGCCAGCCGGCAACAAGCCCCCGGAAGACCCATCCGTCTGCGTCTGCCCCCCGCGCGCCGTACCCACGCGTCCGCCCTGCGCCCACCCCCGCCCACCCGGCAGGACGAACAAGGCAGCCATCACCAGGATCACCGCGCCAGACACAGGAACCACAGGGAAGCACCTCACGCGCTTCCAGTATAAAGACGCCCCTCAACCCGTAACGTAAGAGTCACTCAACGACTACGTCCGATAACACATATTATGTACACAGGATATGTAGCGGCTCGATAGAAATGTCATGGTCTGGCCCGATAGAAATGTCAGGGTCTAAGGATGGCATGGATTTCTATGAGCGAGCGCGATCTAAGACGGATCGAAGTGCTGAGTGACGTGCGGGCTGGGCGTCGGACGGTGGCTGCGGCAGCAGCCGTGCTCGCGATCAGCGAGCGCCAGGCGTTTCGGCTGCTGGCAAGGTATGAAGTGGACGGTGGGTCGGGGCTGATCCACAAGGCGCGTGGCCGCACATCGAACCGGAGTCGCAACGAAGGCCTCCGGAAGTATGCCGTCGAGCTTGTCAAAACTAAATACGCCGACTTCGGGCCAACGCTTGCGACCGAGGTGCTGCTGGACAAGCATCAGCTCCGGATCGGTAAGGAGACGCTGCGGCGATGGATGATGGCCGAAGGCCTGTGGCTGTCACGTACGCAGCGCAGGACTTTCCACCAGCCCCGACTCCGGCGCGAGAGCTACGGTGAGCTAATCCAGATCGACGGCAGCGATCATCGCTGGTTCGAGCAGCGAGGCGAGCCTTGCACGCTGCTGGTCTTCATCGACGATGCGACCAGCAAGCTGATGCAGCTGCGCTTCGTGCCAAGCGAGAGCACGGACTACTACTTCGAAGCGCTGAACGGATACCTCACAGCGCATGGCTGCCCCACTGCCTTCTACTCCGACAAGCACACCGTCTTCCGAGTGAACCGGCCGGACGCGAAGGGCGGTTCGGGTATGACGCAGTTCGGCCGTGCGCTCGCAGAGCTCAACATCGAGATCCTCTGCGCGAACTCGAGCCAGGCAAAAGGTCGCGTGGAGCGGGCGAATCGTACGCTGCAAGACCGCCTGGTCAAGGAACTGCGCATGGCCAGCATCTCTGACATGGCCGCCGGGAACTTGTTCCTGCCGAACTTTATGGAGCAGTTCAACAACAAGTTCGCGGTTCCCGCAGCAAGGGCTGAGAACATGCATCGCAGGTTGAACGTACAGGCCTCTCGGCTTGCCGACATCCTGTGCCATCGCGAACAGCGCCATGTGAGCCAACAACTCAGTCTGGCCTACGACCGCAGGCAGATCATCCTGGAGCGAGGTGAGGTTGCAGACAAGCTTGCCGGCCAGTATGTCGAGGTCTATGACTTCAGCGATCGACCGCTTGAGGTTCGCTGGCAGGGCCACTTACTTCCCTACCGTGTCTTCAGCAAAGACCAGCGTGTCAGTCACACCGCCATCATCGAGAACAAGCGTCTCAGCCATGCACTCGCCACGGTGAAGGCCCAGCAGGACATCAAGCATGAACCAAAGATCCAGACGAACAGCGACAAGGGCGGATACAAGAAGAACCCGCGTCGAGTCTATGGGCCGGACTACGTGCCAAAATCCGCCCCCGCCCCCGCGGTGGAAATGACGGCCTGATGGAAAGCGAGGAAAACATGAAGCCGTTTCCCTCTCTTCCCACAGTCCTTGGAAATCGACACAGTACGTCGATTCCCACATTACGCACCGCACGACGACGAAGGCATATTCAACAAGCACTTCAACAGATAGGCCTATACTGACATTTCTAATGGGCTAGCCACCCTGTCATTTCTAATGAGCACCAACAGGATATACAAACCGGATGAGGTGTCATGAACCGGCTTTGGCGCGGTTCTCAAGAATGGCCTGCCTGTTTCCTGCCGCCCAGCGATGAAGTGGAACGAGCGCTCCCCGGAGCGTCATCCCCAGTTCCGTCAACTCATAGTCCACGCGAGGTGGAACACTCGGAAAGAGCGTGCGGGTTACGATTCCGTCCGCTTCCAACCGCTTCAGGGTCAGCGTCAGCATTCGCTGGGAGATGCCGCTGACGCGCCGCTGGATCTCGTTGTAGCGCAACTGGCCTTTGGAGAGCGCGCCCACGACCAGGATGGTCCACTTGTCGCCGACGCTCATCAGCACTTCGGCAAGTCCCTTACAGTCTGCGGGACCAAGCGCTTCCGTGGGAACATTCTTGTTCGTTTCGCTCAACAAAGTGCCTTCTTGTGGGAAGTTCGCATGCATTCCATACTAGCGCTACGAACACGTTGTTCGTACTCGCAAGCGCTGCATTTAACTCGCGAGCACATGAGAGGACAGGCAAATGCAAACAACAACAACTGGCACCGACCTTCCAACGCAAGCCCTGACGCGGGCTTCCGCGACCCCGGCACAGCGGCGAAACAAAATCATCTACTGGACTTTGACGCTGCTGATGTTTGTTCCCGGCACCCTCGGAGCTTTCGCAGAAGCCTTCACGAGTGGTCCGGCAAGCATCGTGAAGATTATGCTTGCACTTGGCTTCCCGTTATACCTGATGAAGATTCTGGGCGTGTTCAAGATCTTCGGCGGCATTGCGATCCTGGCGGGCAAGCTGCCCCGGATGAAGGAATGGGCCTATGCCGGCTTCTCCATCGACTTTCTGGGCGCGACGGCAGCGCACCTCATCACGGGTGACCGCGTGTACGCACTCTTCCCCTTTTCGTTCTTCATCGTCCTCCTGGTCGCCTACATCCTGTGGCACAAGACGGCTGCGACACCACTGCCATTTGAGCAGCGCGACGTGCACGCGTAAGTCGCTCCTTGCAGGACTGCAACGTGCGTCGGCACGTAACGTACTTCAACATCAATGCAGCCGAGAACCGCTTTTCGCTCACAGCGAGACAGCCGAAAGGAAGAACAGATGCCGAAGCTCCTGATCGTCGAAGCAAGCCCGCGTGGGGAATACTCCATCTCTCGCAATCTGGCCACGAAGTTCGTTGCTGACTGGAAGACCGCACACCCCGGAGGTGAGGTCTTCCAGCGTGATCTCGCCAAGATGGACCTGCCCTATGTCAACCTGCCGTGGCTGGGCGCGAGCCTGACACCGCTTGAAGCCCACACGCCTGAGATGAAGGAGGTTCTAACCGTTTCGAATGAACTCGTCGATGAACTGCTCGCGGCAGACCACATCGCAATCAGTACGCCTGTGTACAACTACAACATCCCCGCTAATCTCAAATCCTACGTAGACCATATTGTGCGCAAAGGCCGCACGCTAGGCTCCTCTGGCGAGGGCCTGGTGCAAGGTAAGAAGTGCACCGTCCTTATGGCTTCAGGCGGCGTCTACACGGAAGGTTCGCCGATCCGCGACCGCGATATCGCGACCATGTACCTGCGTCTGATCCTCAAGGTCATCGGCATCGAAGATGTGACGTTTGTCGCGGCTGGCGGCAGCAAAGTAGTCGACTTGGGTCAGCAATCCCGTGAGGATTTTCTTGCTCCCTTTGCCCCTGTGCTCTCAGCAGCAGCTCACGCGTAACCTACACTGGTACGCAACTCCAGGAGGAGCGAGATGGCAACGAAGCCCCTATCCCTTGACGCTCTTGCACAGCCTTTTCCGGAGCCAGCAAAGGTCGGCGCAGCCGGTCTGATTGTGTCCGATCTCGGGCGCTCGCTGGATTTCTATGCCGGGGTGATCGGGCTCGATGTTCTGTCGCAGACGGCCGCATCGGCGCAGCTTGGCGTAGCGGTCGATCAGACGATGCTGCTTGAGCTGGAACAAAGGCCGGGTGTTCGCCCCCTAAGGAGCAAGCGCCTCGGCCTCTACCACACGGCTTTTCTCCTGCCATCGAGGGCTCAGCTCGCCAGCTTTGCAGAGAATCTCTCCCGTCGCGGTATCCGTGCCGGTAGCAGCAACCACCTCGTAAGCGAGGCCTTCTATCTGGTCGACCCGGATGGGCTGGAGATCGAGATCTATGCGGACCGCGCCCGCTCTCAATGGCCGTGGCGAGGAAGTGAACTGGATGCAGCAGTGTTGCCGCTCGATCGGCGTGATCTTCTTGAGACGCCGCACAGCCCCTGGGTGGGCATGCCGGGCGGAACCATCATGGGTCATATCCACCTGTATGTCGGCGATCTGGAGAAAGCCGACCGGCTCTATCGGTCCGGGCTGGGCATGAATCTGCGGACGCGCAGCATCCCCGGTGCGCTTTTCCTTGCGGCCGGCGACTACCACCATCATCTGGGCTTGAATACCTGGGCCGGCCAGGTACCTCCAGCCACCGACAGCGATGCACGGCTTGCGTGGTGGAGCTTGAACATACCTGAAAAAGAACGATCTTCCTTGCAGGAGAAACTGCTTCAGTTTGGCTGGCTGCTCAGGCCCGATCACTCGTTCGCGGACCCCTGGGGTATCGCACTGCGTTTTGCGCCATAAAGCAGAAAGGCGCAGTCGAGATGACCAGTCTTCGGGTTCCGGCAATGATTTCCGCTGAACTTGACTGGGGAGACATGAAACGTAAGTTTTCACTTGCACCCGGTGAAGACAGGACCATGGTTTAACCGCCATCCCAGTGAATGACCGCCCAGGCAATTGCCCACGACAACTCCGGTTGTTAGGGGCGTTACCGAAGAGCAAATACCTATTTCAGGACCTTTCCCATCGACGTGATGAGATGAGCATAATCAGCCAATCGTGTCAGTAGATCGCCGATGCCGAGCACGATAAAGCTCAGGGTTCCCAGTAGAGAGTTCGCAAGATCTTCAGTCATCTGGCCTCTTTTTGGCGCAAGCCAGAGGGTAGCGCCCAACATTGCTGCAAAGAGCCAGAGGAACCCGAGTTCCCATTTTGGGAAAATGCCGGGAATGGCATGTGCAGCCTTCCAGCCTTGGAAAGCAGCTAACAGGATCGCCATCACGAAGACGACGCGGTTAACTACAACAGTCCAAACCGGCAGTGTTTCCGTTCCTTTGGCCACAATGAATATCTCCAACCAGATTCTACCGGCCTAGTTTAGCGATTCCGATCTCGTCGTCGAGGCTGTGGGTTTGTGGGACGCGGGCTGTATCCGCGTTCCAAGCGCTTGCGCGTCAAATCCATAGCCTGCCTTTAGTGCTGCCCATCTCGAGCAGTTAGGAATGGAAGTCCATTTGCAGAAAGTTGGGGTGATGGGCGACCGCTCCAGGATCCTCTCGTGAAGGAACTTCGGCGTGAGAACAGATGTAACAGGGACACCGGCAACGCCTTCCTGCCCGAGTTCAGGAAGCACGACAACGAGAGGTCTTCACTCTCTGCAGCGCTAAAAGGAACCTATACTGACACTTCTATTCGGCGCCCCCGGCGAGACACCCCTATCCGGCACCGACACCAGCAGTCCTGCACCCGCAGTACGGTAAACTCCCCCCAGCCCATGCCACCCCCGCTCATCGCCCTCATCGAAGACGAAGACCACCTCGCCCACGGACTCCTCTTCAACCTCCAGGCCGAAGGCTACCGCACCCACCACGAGGCCGACGGCGACGCCGCCCTCGCCTATCTCCTCGCCACCACCGCCAACCCCGCCGAGGCCCCCGCCGCCGTACTTCTCGACTGCATGCTTCCAGGGGCCGACGGCTTCACCATCGTCCGCGCCCTCCGCGCCGCCCACCGCTACATTCCAGTCCTCATGCTCACCGCCCGCTCCCACCCGGAGGACATCTTCGAAGGCCTGGAAGCCGGCGCCGACGACTACCTCCCCAAGCCCTTCGACCTCAACATCCTCCTGGCCCGTCTCAAAAGCCTCCTCCGTCGCACCGCCTGGCAGTCCGCCCCGCCCCCCGAGCCGTCGGAAGAGGCCTACACCTTCGCCGGCCGCACCATCCGCTTCGACACCCTCGAACTCCAGGCTCCCTCCGGCCTCACCCACCTCACCCTCATGGAGGCCGACCTCCTCCGCTACCTCACCGATCGCGAGGGCAAGGTCGTCTCCCGCAAGGAGCTCCTCGAGCAGGTCTGGCGCGTCCACGAGGACACGGACACCCGCGCCATCGACAACTTCATCGTCCGCCTCCGCCGCTACCTCGAAGACAATCCCGCCAACCCGGTCCACCTGCTCACCGTCCGCGGAGTCGGCTACCGCTTCCTCGCCAACCCTTGAACCAACCCCAGCCCACCTCTCCTTCGCTTGTAAAGGTTTGCCGGGCCTTCCTCCAGAGTCTCGCGCTGGGGCTGCGACTTTCCGCTCAGGATTGTGCGTGAAGAGTGGACTGGGCGTCCGGGCTCAAGCGCAGTTCCCGCTTCGGGTTCGATTTTCGCCCCACCAGGACGATAATCGGAGAGCACCATACCACTTCCCCTCTCTTCCACGTTTGTCACATCGACACCATATCCTCCCCACATATTTGCCGGCCAAATACCTCTGGTGAATCCTTGGGAAATCCCGATCGCGACCCTGTAACCCTTTTCGAAGACCGTAGATGCAGACTCGTAACCGTAACTGTTACAAGCAAACCACTTTAAATGGCGAAAGGTCAGACCTCTCACCCCCCAGCCGTCGCTTCGGACCAGCCTGCACATCCTACCGCGACCCTTCTTCTGGATCGATCCAGCCCGCTGTCATCTGCGGGCAATCCGGGCGTGATACAACGGTTTTCGCCTATACCGCTCTCGAGTCTTGGCTCCCGGGCCTTTCGCGCGCCCCGCGTCTTCGCAGTAATCCAACCGTCCGTTCGAGGCTCATCGTGACGAAGTTCTTCCGCATCCTCTGCCTCACCCTTCTCGCTGCCACCTTCGCCCCCGCCCTAAGCGCCCAGACCCGTCTCGTCATCTCCCAGATGTACGGCGGCGGAGGCAACACCGGAGCACCATTCACCAACGATTTCGTCGAGCTCTACAATCCCACCGCCTCGGCCTTCTCGCTCTCCGGCCTCTCCCTCCAGTACGCCGCCGCCACCAGCGCCGCCTGGAACTCCGTCGCGCTCCCCAACGCCTCCGTCCTGCCGGGCCACTACTTCCTCATCCAGGCCGCCGCCGGAACCACCGTCACCAACGTCCCCCTCACCCCCACTCCGGACTTCATCGTCTCCGGCAACGGCTCCTCCGGCAACGCCCTCAACTTCTCGGCCACCGCCGGCAAGGTCGTCATCGCCAATGGAACCGCGGCCCTCACCGTCGCCTGCCCGGCAGCCTCGGCCTACGTCTCGCTCATCGGCTTCGGCACCACGGCCAACTGCTTTGAAGGCACAGCCCCGGCGCCCGCCCCAAGCAACACCACCGCCGACCTCCGCACCAACCCCAACGTCGACAACCGCAACAATGCCGCGGACTACACCACCGGAGCCCCCACCCCGCACAACTCCGGCTCCGCCTCGGTCCCGGTCACCCCGCCCACCGTCGCTATCCACACCATCCAGGGCGTCAAGTCCACCACCGCGGCCACCATCTCCCCCTACGCCGGCCAGCAGGTCACCACCACCGGGGTCGTCACCGCCGTCCTCCCCAACGCCTTCTTCCTCCAGGCCCGCGACGCGGACGCAGACGCCAACCCCCTCACCCCCGAGGGCCTCGAAGTCTTCACCAACTCCCGGCCCACCGTCACGCTCGGCAACTTCGTTCAGGTCTCCGGAACCGTCCAGACCTTCCCTGCCCCCACCGCAAGCCACACCCCCGCAACGGAAATCACCTCGCCCACCGTCACCCTCCTCGCCGCCTCCGCGCCGCTCCCCACCCCCGTCACCATCACCGCCAACATGCTTACCCCCGCGGGCGGCCTCTACCAGCTCACCCCATACGAGGGCATGCGCGTCTCGATTCCCTCCCTCACCACCACCTCCGGGACCACCGGCTCCATCACCTCCGCCAACGAGGCCGCAGAGCTCGCCACCTCCACCGGCTACTTCTACGCCGTCCTCACCGGAACCCCCCGCCCCTTCCGCGAGCCCGGCATCGACATCCGCGACGCCGCCGTCCCCAACCGCCCCGCCGGCGTAGCCCTCTTCGACGACAACCCCGAGCGCATCCTCGTCGACTCCGTCCTCACCGGAGGAACCTCCATCGAGATCTCCACCGGGGCCGTCCTCCCCAACGTCACCGGCGTGCTCGACTTCACCTTCTCCGCCGACAGCTTCTACGACCCCAGCCGCCTCCTCCTCGACGCCACCTACGACCGAACCCAGGTCGTCGCCGGCATGGCCGTCCAGCCCGTACCCGCCAAGGCCGCCAACGAGTTCACCGTCGCCTCCTACAACATCGAACGCTTCTACAACACCAACCCCGCCGACGACCTCTACTTCGTCCCCGCCGGCGTCAACGGCTTCAACGGAAGCTCCGGCTCCGCCACACCCTCCAGCGGCCAGACCTTCCAGTCCGCCGCCGCCGACGTCACCCCCGCAGCCTACGCCCGCCGCCTCCAGAAGACCTCGCTCGCCATCCGCATCGTCCTCAACTCCCCCGACATCGTCACCCTCGAGGAAGTGGAAAACCAGTCCGTCGCCAACGACATCGCCAACCAGATCAACACCGACGCCGGCATCGCCGGCCTCTACACCGCCTACAGCACGGACAACAGCACCTTCTTCACCCAGGACGGCACCGGCATCTCCGTCGGCTTCCTGGTCAAGAACACCGTCGATAAGCTCGGCCTCACCCAGTTCGGCGCCGGGGAAACCTTCACCCCCGCCGGCAGCCTCGTTACCCTCAATGACCGGCCCTGGCTCGTTCTCAGCGCCGGCATCAAACGGCCCAACGGCGCCGCCGACTACCCCGTCACCGTCATCGCCAACCACATGAAGGCGCTCACCGGCGTCAACAGCACCACCTCCCTCTCCACCCGGCTCAAGAAAGAGCTCCAGGCCGAGGACATCGCCAAATACATCCAGACCCTCCAGGCCGCCGGCCGGCACGTCATCTCCGGGGGCGACTTCAACGCCTTCGAGTTCTCCGACGGCTACACCGACACCCTCGGCACCTACACCAGCGCCAACGTCCTGCCCGCCACCCAGGTCGTCCAGCCCGGAGTCGCCGGCCTCGTCACCCCACCCCTCGTCGACCTCGCCCTCACCCTCCCCGCGAACCAGCGCTGGTCCTACCAGGAAGACGGCAGCGCCCAGATTCTCGACCACATCGTCGTCACCCCCGACCTCGCCCCCGGGGCCCGCTTCACCTACGCTCACCTCAACGCAGACTTTCCCCTGACCGCCTACAACGACGCCACCACCCCCGCCCGCACCTCCGACCACGACGTCCCGGTCGCCTACTTCACCCTGCCAGCCCCGGCTGTCTCGGCTACCCTCACCCCCGCCACCGCCGCGGACTTCGGTCCCGTCGCCATCGGAAGTTCCTCTGCCGGCCAGGTCTTCACCCTCACCAACACCGGCGAAGCCCCCATCTCCCTCACCGGCATCAACATCACCGGCGATTTCGCCGCCTCCACCTCCTGCGGCCCGACCCTTAACATCGGCGCCTCCTGCAGCACCAACGTCGTCTTCACCCCCACCGCCACCGGCATACGGACAGGCTCCGTCACCGGCATCACCAGCGTCGTCGGCAGCACCTTCACCCGCGCACTCACCGGGACCGGAGGCAGTGGTCCGACCACCACCTCCACCACCCTCAAGATCACTCCAGGCGGAAACCTCAGCGCCGGCCAATTCATCACGTTGTTCGCCGTCGTCAGCCCGGCGAGCGGCAAGGCCACTCCTACCGGTTACGTCACGTTCTCGGACCTCTTCGGCAGCATCCCGGTGGCCCTGGACGCGACCGGAACCGCCGTCTTTTCCGCACAGGTTCCCTACGCCATGACGGATTCCCTTACTGCCACCTACTCCGGGTCCAGTGGCTTCCAACCCAGTATCTCCCCCACCATCACACAAACCTTCACCAATAAGTAAGCCGCTTGCGCAACGGGTTCGGGCCCGGCTCAACAGCAATGCCCGAACCCGTTTGCAGCCACCCTCCGATGTTTGATAGCTCGACGCTTGGGAGGGGGAACACTACCAGGTGCTGTAAGAAGTCCCATCACTCGAACTCTGCTGCGCCCCGCTGTGCACATCCCCGATCCCCGGATCGGTCTGGTCCACACTGTTCAGATTCGTATCCTGCACCGTCACCCACGTATCCGCCCGATGCGTCATCGGGTCCATCGGCATCGTCCGCAGATAGCCCGCCTGCACCAGGTCGTCGAGCGACTGCGGCCCCTTCTGCTTGTCCACCGTATACGAGTCGATCGCCGTCCGTATCGTATGCAGGTCCTCCCGCAAAACCGCTTCCTTGGCGCTCCGCACGTTCGACACATAGGCCGGAACCGCAATCGCGGCCAGCAGCCCGATGATCGTCATGACGATCAGCAGCTCCAGCAGCGTAAACCCCGCGTCTCTCCGCATTGTCCCCGGTCTCACCATGTGTCGTATTTCGTCCCATCCAGTGCCGTTCCCGTACTTTTCGAGTGCACATCGAACACGTTCTGCCCCCCATTCGACTCCGCATCCGGATCGTCCTGCATCGCCCTCGTCGCCCACTCCGCCTGCCCTGTCATCGGATCCACCGGAATCTTCCGCAAAAAACGCACCTTCCGCGTACCCGCCGTCACGCCATCCACCAGCGTCGCCAGGTCCGGAGGGTACCCCCCCGAGTCTAGCTTCACCTGGAACGCATTCTTATCCGCCGCGTCCTTATAGTGGTCGATCGCGCTCCGCATCTCCCAGAGATCCCTCCGCAGTTCCTTCTCCTTCTCTCGCTTCACCTGAAACCGCGTCACCGGAATCGCCGCCGTCGCCAGCAGCCCAAGAATCGCGACCACGATGATCAACTCCACCAGCGTAACGCCCGCCTCGGATTGGCGCCCCTCTACCATGTGTTGTATTTCGTTCCATTCAGCGCCGTCTTCTCGCTCTTGGAGTGGACGTCGAACACATTCTCCCCCCCGTTCGAGTCCGAACCCGGATCGTCCTGCATCGACCGTGTAGCCCACTCCGCCTGTCCCGTCATCGGGTCTACTGGAATCTTCCGCAAAAACTGCACCTTCTTCGTATCCGTCCCGATCCCCGATCCCGCATCGATCCCATCCACAAGCGTCTGCAGGTCCGGCGGATAGTTGAACGAATCGATCTTCGTCGTAAACGCTCCACGCTCCGCCGCATCCTTGTACCGGTCGATCGCGTCTCGCATCATCAACAGGTCTCGCCGAAGCTCCTTCTCCTGCGCCCGCTTCACCTGGTACCGTGCCACCGGCACCGCCGTTCCTGCCAGAATCGCCACAATCGCCACCACAACGATCAACTCAACCAGCGTCAGTCCGGCCTCGCCGGAGCATTGCCGCCTCATCACTTCACATGCACCACAGCCTGCGACCCGACCACCGGCAGGCTCGCCTGCGCACTGTTTCGCGCCGCCACCTTCACCAGCGTCAGCGTCGAATCGCCCGCGGAAACCGCCTTGAACGTCAGCGTGCATACGCTTCCCTGCCCATCCACGCCTTTGACGTTGGGCGGCCTGGAAGTCGAAATCGTTACCAGCCCGTTGCCTTCATCCCGATGCGAGATCGCAATAGCCTGCCCATCCCGCCCAAGCAGCTCGCCGGTATCCACATTCACCAGTTGCAGCACCTTCGGGTCGAACTGCAATTGCATCGGCACGGCATACAGATCGCGTGCATTCGCCGCCGTCACCGATACCTGGAACGTCGACCCCGCCGCATGGTCCCCGCCCGCCGGAACCACCGTCAGGCTCACCGGAGTCCCCCCGGCAGGCCGCCCAGCCGGAATCGCCGCCGATGGAGGCTGCACCGGAGAAGCCTGCTGCACCATCTGCTGCACCATCGCCGCCGCCGCATTGGCGGAGGTCGTCTCCGGCCCGGTCGCCCGCGCCTGCGGCTTCGGCGTCAGCAGATTCCGCGTCGCCTCCGCGCCCGCGGCCCCCGCGGCCTCGTAGTTCGTATTCCGCCGCAGCTCGTAGTTGGTACTTGTTCCCGTATCGATCGCGCTCGTATTCAGCCGCGTCAGCACAGACTCCCGCACGATATGCGGAATCAACAGAAACACCACCTCATCCTGGTTGTTCGTCGTGCTCTTCGCCCCGAAGATGTACCGCAGCAGCGGAATCTCCGCCAGCCCTGGCGTCCCGTTCAGCGAGCGGCTATCTGTCTTCGTCAGGATCCCGGCCAGAATGCTCGGTTCGCCTTCCTTCAGTTGGATCACCTGGTCGATCACGTTCTGCGCAATGATCGGCTCACTCACACTCGAGATCGTCACCGTGCCGCTCTGCGACGACACCTCGATCTTCAGCTTCAGCGTGATCTCCCGGTCATAGTGCACCGTCGGCGTCATGTCGATGTTCACGCCGACATCTAAATACGTGAACTGCGTCTGCACCCCAAGCGAAACCGTCCCCGTCGAAACCCCCGAGCTATACGACCCCGTCGCGATCGGAATCCGCGACCCGATCTTCAGCGTAGCCCTCTGCCCATCCGTCGCCCGCAGCCGGGGATTCTGCAGAATGCGCGTATCGGAGTCCGTCAGCATCGCATTGAGCGACGCCCCGGTCAGCGTCACGCCAAAGTTCGTCGCATTCAGGTTCCCCAGCGTATTCAGCGTAAAGTTCGAAGAGCTCGTCGCCGCACCCGCCGCCGGCGTCGTCCCGGTGCCGGTGGTTGTAGTCGTAGGCGTCGCCTGCGGTGTGATCGTGAACGTCTGCGGCAAGGTGATTCCCAGGTTCCGCACCACATCCCGGTTCACCTCCAGCACCGCCACATCCACCACCACCTCCGGCCGCGCCCGGTCCAGATCGTTGATGATCTTCTGCGCCAGCAGCAGCTGGTCCGGCGTCGTCCGCAGAATGATCGCGTTCTGCGACGCCACCGAGTAGATCTTCACCCCCGGGTCCAGCATGTTGCGCACAGTGGTCAGGATCTCGTTCAAATCGTTCGCCTGCGAGATATTCGTCAGGTAAAACGTCTGCACCGAAAGCTCGTCCAGGTCCGTCCGCTTCGCCCGGCTGTTCTGCGCCACAAAGATAGTATTCGCCGTGACCGGCTTGTAAAATGTCCCCGCAATCGTCCCCACGATCCGCAGCGCGTCCGACAAGGTCACATTCGTCAGGTCCACCGGAATCCGCTTCGACTGGTAGTCCGGGTCGAACAGAACGTTCAGCCCCGCCAGCTTCCCGATCGCCTGATAAATATTTTTGGTGTCTTCCACCGAGTGGATCGTGATCGGGTCATCCGATGCCGGCTTCAACTGGATGGGCACCGCGATCGAGTTGATATTCCGCAGCGTCTCCACCTGGTACGGCGTCTGCTCGAGCGACGTCGGCCCCGGCACCGGGGGAGCCCCCGCCTGCGGAACCGCCGTATCCGGATGCTGAATCATGTTCAGCTCCTGGTACGCCGTCTGGTTGCCCGGATCGATCGCAATCGCCCGCGTAAACTCGTTCTGCGCCGCCGGCATATCGCCCGACTGCTTCAGCACCCGCCCGCGATCCACGTGCGAGGTCGCCGCCAGGAACCGCACCCGCTCATACCGTGTCTTGTATCGCAGGTCCCCGGGAGAAAGCCGAAGCGCCTCCCGGTAGTCCTGGAACGCCGTATCGTAATCCTCGCGAATCTCCGCCTGCTGCGCCTTCTTGGCCCAGGAGCGCGCCGACTCCCCTCCCGCGGTCAGCGTCACGCACAGCAACGGCATCGTCAGCAAGGCAAGCCGCAGCGCCCGGCGAATCGTGCTGCTCTCGGTTACGAAATGGATTGGGGACTTGGCTCGACGACCCATGCGTGTTCTAGCTGCTTCCTTTACCCCGGCACACCGCGGCTCAAATCCATAAACATCGGCATCGTAACCTTCGCTCCCCGCCGCTTCGGACACGCCACCCTCATGTCCTGGCGGGGCGGTCTTCGGCCAGGTAGCTGGCATCGATTCGGCTGAGTATAGCATTCCAGTCACCTGCGGCCTCACGAAGTCGACGTACTCAAAAGGGTTCCACGGACGCTTCGGGAAACACGCGCCTCGCAGCCTCAAACAACCACACAACCAGCCATGTTAAACTTCGTGCTGGCCCGAAAGCGCCTCTCCGCTCATGCCGCGCTCCCTCTCCAATCCGACCGTTGCCCACATGCCCAGGCCCGTGGTCAAGGAGAAAGACCGCGATCCCGTCGCCGCCGGAAAACGCGACGCCGCCTTCAACCGCTCCGCCAGCCACAACTACTTCCTTTCCGACCGCTTCGAGGCCGGAGTCGCCCTTCGCGGAACCGAAGTCAAATCCATCCGCGAAGGCAAAGCGAACCTCAAAGACGCCTACGGCCTGCTCAAAGAGGGCGAATGCTTCCTCCTCAACGCCCACATCGGGCCTTTCTCGCACGGCAACGCCATGAACCACGACGCCCTCCGCACCCGCAAGCTCCTGCTCCATAAGCAGGAGGTCCGGCAACTCGAGGGTATGACGAAGCAGAAGGGTTTTACGCTCATTCCCGTCCGCCTTTATTTCAAAAACGGACGCGTCAAATGCGAACTCGCCCTCGCCAAAGGCAAGCAGGAATGGGACAAACGCGCCACCGAACGCAAGCGCGAAGCCGACAACGAAGCCAAGGCCGCCGTCGCCCGCAGCCAGCGCCGCTAATCCGCCCCCGCACCCGCTAGGATAGGGATCATGGATACCAGACTCATCTTTCAGGACGCCGCCGCGCTGCAGACTCCCCTGCTCGCCGTCTTCGCGGTCGACGTCGCTGTCGGCCCCAAGGCCGACCCTCTCCCCGCCCTGCTCACCACCTCGGACGCCATCACCGGCGCCGCCGCCCGCGTCCTCGCATCCGGCGAGTTCAAGGCCACCCTCGGCGAAACCCTCCTCCTCCACGCACCCTCCGGCCTCAAGGCAGAGCGCCTCGTCCTCATCGGCCTCGGCAAGGCCGCCCGCCTCTCCATCCACGAGGTCCGCAAAGGTGCCGGAACCGCCGTCCGCTTCAGCAAGCCGCGCGCCATCCGCCAGGTCGCCATCGCCTTTCCCGAAGACCACGCCCTGTCGGACGAGCACCTCGAGGCCCTCCCCTGCGAGCTCCTCGCCCGCGCCCTCGTCGAAGGCGCCGTCCTCGCCGACCGAGACTGGGAGACCTACAAGAGCGACCGCAAAGACCGCGCCCTCGACACCGCCACCATCATCATGAAGGACGCCGGCAAATCCACCCGAGCTGACGCCCAGGCCGGCTTCGACATCGGCCTCATCGTCGCCGAAGCCCAGAACTTTGCCCGCTCTCTCGTCAACGAGCCTGGCAACGTCCTCACCCCTACCGAGCTAGGCCGCCGCACCGCCGCCATGGCCGCCGAAACCGGCCTCCGCTGCGAGGTCTTCTCCACCGACAAACTCCACGAGCTGGGCATGGGAGCCTTCTGGGCCGTCTCCCAGGGCTCCGCCGAGCCTCCCGCCCTCATCGTCACCACCTACGAGCCCGAAGGCGGAGCCCCTGCCGGCTCGCCCGTCCTCGGCCTTATTGGCAAAGGCATCACCTTCGACACCGGAGGCATCTCCATCAAGCCCGCTGAAGGCATGGAGAAGATGAAGTACGACATGGCCGGAGCCGCCGCCATGATCGGTGCCATGCGCGCCATCGGCCAGCTCAAGCCGGCCCTCAAGGTCATCAGCGTCGTCTGTTCGGCCGAAAATATGCCCGACGGCAAAGCCTTCAAGCCCGGCGACGTCGTCACCGCCATGTCCGGCAAGACCATCGAAATCATCAACACCGACGCCGAAGGCCGCCTCGTCCTCGCCGACGGCCTCCACTACGCCCGCACCCTCGGCTGCACCCACCTCATCGATGCCGCCACCCTCACCGGGGCCGTCGCCATCGCCCTCGGCAAGCTCAACGTCGGCCTCTTCTCGAACGACGAAGACACCTGGGGCAAGTTCCAGGCCGGCCTCACCACCACCGGCGAAAAATACTGGCGTCTCCCCTGCACCGACGACTACAAAGACCAGATCAAAAGCGCCATCGCCGACATCATGAACACAGGAGCCACCCGCTACGGAGGCTCCATCACGGCCGCCATGTTCCTCAAGGAGTTCGTCGAGGACACCCCCTGGATTCACCTGGACATCGCCGCCTGCGCCTGGATCGACGAGGCCCAGCCTTGGATCGCCAAAGGTCCCAGCGGCATCGCCGTCCGCTCGCTCGTCGAGTGGGTCCGCAGCTACGCCGTTTAGCTCCTCATTGGCAGCATCAGAATCAAAACGTGTCCTCCTGAGCGAGCCAAGCGAGTCGAAGCGACCGCGGGCTTCCTCCATCTGCCGAACGATCAACGCCAGCGCCACTCAATCCAGGCCATGCCGAAAACCCGCTCCATGCCTCCTCTGCCGCCCTCCCCGCCGCTCTGCTGGATCACCGCAAAGCCCGGCATCCCCTACTTCCAAACCGAAACCGGCCAACCCTGGCACCCCATCGGCCAGAACGACGCCATCTCCTGGCACCAGCTCAACCCGCTCTTCCGCCGCCGCGACCTCCCCGCCGTCGAAGCCTACCTCCAGCACCTCGCCGACCACGGCGTCACCTGCATGAGGCTCATGCTCGAGTACGCCCAGGGCCGCCACCGCTACTTCGAGTCCACCCCCGGCACCTGGTCCCCCAACATGGTCCGCCTCTGGGACGACCTCTTCGCCCTCGCCGAGCGCTTCGGCCTCCGCATCCTCCTCACCCCCTTCGACACCTTCTGGATGTGGCACAGCTTCAAGCACCACCCCTACAGCCAGCAGCGCGGCGGAGCGCTCGATCGCCCCTCCCGCATGTTGCTCTGCCAGGAAACCCGCCAGGCCATCAAGGCCCGCCTCACCTTCGCCGCCCAGCGCTGGGGTAGCTCCGGAGCCCTCTTCGCCTGGGACCTTTGGAACGAAATCCATCCCGCCCACGGCGAAATGAGCGCCGAGCCCTTCATGGAGTTCATCGAGGACCTCAGCCAGCACCTCCGCACGGTCGAGCAGCAACACTTCGGCCGCACCCACCTCCAGACCGTCTCACTCTTCGGTCCCGAGCTCAAGCACAAGCCCCACATGCGGATGGAGCACGCCATCTTCCGCCACCCCGCGCTCGACTTCGCCACCATCCACATCTACGAAACCGGGACCATCGACTACCCCAGGAACACCGTCGACGCCGCCATCGGCATGGGCCGCATCGTCCGCGAATCCCTCGCCGAAATCACCGACCAGCGCCCCTTCCTCGACTCCGAACACGGCCCTATCCACAGCTTCAAAGACCGCCACATCACCTTCCCCGAGCCCTTCGACGATGAGTACTTCCGCCACATGCAGTGGGCCCACCTCGCCAGCGGCGGAGCCGCGGGAGGAATGCGTTGGCCCAACCGACACCCCCACAGCCTCACCGCCGGAATGCGTCTTGCCCAGCGCGCCATGGCCCGATTCCTGCCCACCCTCGACTGGCTCCGCTTCAACCGCGTAAACGTCACGGACGATCTTCAAGTTTTCACAGAAACCGCTGCCCTCAGCCCAGCCACCCTAGCCCGCTTCGCCTGCGCCACCCCCTGCCAGGCCGTCGTCTACCTCCTCCGCCGCGACATCATCAGCCCCGCCGGAATGCTCGATCGCGCCGCCCCCCCACTGGCCGTCTCGCTCAAGCTCCCCACCCTCGCCCCAGGCCGCTTCCAGGTCACCGCATGGGACACCGTCAACGGCATCCCCCTCGAATCCTCCTTCCAGGACCTCACCCCAGGCACCACCCTCCGCATCGCAATCCTCCCCGGCGACGTCGCTCTCGCCATCCAGCGCGTCCCCTGAAGCAAGCCCGCCTGAATTAGCTCTTGGCAGACGGTCGTGTGCCCCATCTTCGCGACAGTCCCATCGTCGCTAAGGTGGGGCGGAGAGGCAACAAGCCCCCAAGCAAACTCCACACCTTCAGCAAATCCGCTCTAAAAAGCGGCCAGCTCCTTCATAGCCCGGTACAAATCCTCAGGCTGCGGCAAAATCGCATCCTCCAGCACCGGCTGGTACCCCACAAACGTATCCATCGCCGCCACCCGCCGCACCGGCGCATCCAGGTCATGAAACAGCTCCTCGCCAATCCGCGCCGCGATCTCCGCGCCGTACCCCCAGCTCTTCATGTCTTCATGCGCCACCATCACCCGGCTCGTCTTCCTTACCGATTCCGCAACTGCCTCCCAGTCATACGGGCTCAGGCTCCGCAGGTCGATCACCTCCACGTCGATCCCCGCATCCCGCTGCAGCCGCACCGCCGCCTGCAGCGCCCGCGGAACCACCGCCCCATACGTCACCACCGTCAGGTCCTTCCCCGCCTTCACCACCCGGGCCTTCCCAAACGGAATCGCATACTCCGGCCCCGGGTACGCCGCCCGCCCATACGTCTCCCGGTACAGCCGCTTATGTTCCAGAAACAACACAGGATCGTCGCACCGGATCGCCGTCCGCAGCAGCCCCAGCGCATCCAAAGCATTTGAAGGCATCACCACCCGCACCCCCGGCGTATGCGTAAAGATGCTCTCGCCCGACTGCGAGTGATAGATGGACCCCCCGGTGAGATACCCCCCAATCGGGACACGCATCACAACAGGGCAGGAAAAAGCTCCGTTCGACCGCCACCGCATCACGGCTAACTCGTTCCGCATCTGGTGCATAGCCGGCCATATGTAATCGAAGAATTGAATCTCCACCACCGGCTTCAGGCCACGCACGGCCATCCCAATCGCCCGGCCCACGATATTCGCCTCCGCCAGGGGCGAGTTCCACACCCGGTCCGCCCCGAACTCGATCTGCAGCCCCGACGTCAGCTTGAACACCCCACCTTTGCCCTTGATCTTCCCCCCTTCGAGCGCCGCCGCCCGCGTCGCGTCCGCCACATCTTCCCCGTAAACCACGATCCGCTCATCCCGCCGCATTTCGTCCCGCAAGCAGGTATTGATCAAGTCCGCCATCGTCCGCTCATTGGTCTCTTTTACGGCACGCGGCTCTGTCGCGTAGCGGACATCCATCGGCGACAGATTCTCCGAGTAAACATGCCGTGGAATCGAACTCACCTCCGGCAGCGCCGCCCGCACCGCCCGGTCCGCCGCCTCCTGCACCTCCCGGTCCGCCTTCGCCTCCAGCTCGTCGATCCCCGCCTGATCCAGAATCCCCTCGCGCAGCAGCAACACCTGCATCTTCGCCAGCGGATCCCGCAACGCATCCGCCTCCAGCTCCTCCGCCGCCCGGTAGTCCCGCTCATCCTCGCTCAACGAGTGAGAATATGGCCGCACCACATGCCCATGTACCAATGCCGGACCACGTCCGGACCGGCAATACGCCACCGCCTCCACCATCGCCGCATAGCTCGCCAGCGCATCCGTTCCATCTACCTCGGCAAAGTGGAAGTGGGGAAAGTTCGCAATCAGCCGGGAAATGTTCCCTCCAGGCGTATTCGCCTCCACCGGGGTAGAAATCGCATAGCCGTTGTCTTCAACAACATACAGCACCGGAAGACGTCCATTGGATGCAGTGTTCAGCGACTCCCAGAACTCCCCCTGGCTCGTCGATCCCTCCCCGATCGACACATACGTCACCTCATCCCCGTGGAACCGCACCTCCTGAAACTCCCGATAATCCCCCGCATGTTTCTCCGCCGCCTCCGGATGCCGCGTAAAGTATCGCCCCGCCTCCGCGCAGCCAATCGCATGAAGGCATTGCGTCGCCGTCGCCGAACTCGGCGAGACGATATTCAGCCGCTTGCTCGTCCAGTGCGACGGCATCTGCCGCCCCCCACTCGCCGGATCCTCGCCAGACCCCACCGCCTGCAGCATCTGCTCCTCGACCGTGTTCCCCAGCGCCAGGCAAAGCGCCCGATCCCGGTAATACGGAAAGAACCAGTCGTACCCCGGACGCAGCGCCATCCCCGCCGCCACCAGCAGCGCCTCATGCCCTGCGCACGAAATCTGGAAGAAGATCTTCTGCTGCCGCTTCAGCACGATCTCCCGATCATCCGCTCGCCGCGAAAGGTACATCAGCCGGTAAAACTCGATCATCTGCTCGCGCGAGAGCAGGCTCTCCGCCGCCGTCCGCCCCCCGCGCTCCAACCCTCTCATCGACTTCTCGCTCATAGACACCCCGCGAACAGGATCTGCCGCCCAGTTCCATTTCCGTCCATGCGATTGTACGGCAGCCACCCACCCCAGTCTCCCCATCGCTCCTGTCCTACTTGCGAACAGCCCGTCATCTCCGCCCTTCCCATGCCGATGCACTCAACGTCGCCGATTCCCGGCATGGTGAGGTACCTCTCCAATGATCTGGCTGCGTTTCTCCTTCCGCTTCGCCGTCATGCTTGCCCTGTCGCTCGGCATCCAGCTTGAGGCCCAGTCGCCTGCTCCTCCCGCCGTCGGCAAAACCGTCCCTGGCCGCTTCCTCATCCTCTATCGCAACGCCGCCATCCCGGCCGCCGCAGAACCCGGCACCCGCCTCCTCCACCGCCACGCCAGCCTCGGCATCAGCGTCGTCGCCTCCACCACGGCCGATTCTGACGCCGAAACCCTCACCCGCCTCGCCGCCCAGCCCAACGTCGCCTCCGTCGTCCAGGATCGCCTCGTCACCGCCCACCACATGGACGTCCGCCCCGTCCCCAACGCCACCACCTTCCCCGCCGCCCTGCAGTCCACCGCCGGCGTCGCCATCGCCGACCCCGTCGAGCCCGACGTCTTCTACACCCGCAACCCCCAGGATTGGGCCGTCCAGCAGGTCGGAGGCTTCGGCAAAGGCGTCCCGGGCGGCCCCGCTCCCACCGGCCCATGGGACGTCACCACCGGCTCCGGCGTCCGCATCGCCATCCTCGACTCTGGCCTCGACGCCCACCACCCCGACCTCGCCCCCAACCTCGCCCTCAACCTCTCCGAGATCGACCAGGCCGCCCTCCCCAGCGCCTGCGACGACGGAACCCCGCAGGACCAGACCGGCCACGGAACCTGGGCCGCCTCTCTCGCCGCCGCGGCCATGGGCCCCGGCACCGGCCTCATGGTCGGCGTCGCCCCTACCGCCACGCTCCTCAACATCAAGGTCCTCCAGCGCATGCCCGGCGACGGCGCCACCCCCGAGGCCCGCTGCGCCGCCGGCCAGGCCACCGGCCTCCTCAGCTGGGTCGTCCAGGGCATCGACGACGCCGTCGCCAACCACGCCAATATCGTCTCCCTCTCGCTCGGAACCCTCGTCGACACCTGGACCGGCGACGGCGCCGGCCTCAAAGCCCTCTTCGACCACGCCACCCACGCCGCCGCCAACGCCGGCGTCCTCATCATCGCCGCCGCCGGAAACGACGGCTTCGATCTCGCGAGCCAAGACGGTCGCTACCTTGAGCTCCCCGCCCAGGCCCGCGACGTCCTCGCCATCGTCGCCACCACCAACCCGGCCTGCCGCCAGGACACCGTCACCACCAATCCCTGCGCCCCCGGCCCCCCCACCCTGGCCTACTACTCCAACTTCGGAGCCCCCCTCAACGCTCTCGCCGCCCCCGGCGGCAGCTACCCCGCCGGAGACGACTTCGGCCTCTCCGGCTGGGTCCGGGGAGCCTGCTCCGCCGGTCGCCCCAACACCGAAACCGGCCTGCCCGACCCCACCCACTCCTTCGGCTGCTTCAATCTCGGCCACACCGAGTACGTCCAGGCCATCGGCACCAGCGCCTCCGCCCCCCTCGCCGCCGGGGTCGCCGCCCTCCTCCGCGCCGCCCACCCGGACTGGGCCCCATCGACCGTCATCGCCGCCATGCGCGCCTCCGCCAACACCCTCCCCGGCCTCCCCACCCCCCAGATCACCGCCGCCTCCCTCCACCCCTAGCGACCCGCATCGAGTACCCGCGAGCAACCCGTCTGGCATACCATAGACGCTGCGTTCGACCGCAGCCCGGCCAACCCTCGCAGGAGTTTCCTTCACCGATGTCCAGCCTCACCTTCGACCCCATCGCCTTCACCCACCAGGCCCTCTCTTCCCCCGCCTCCTTCGCCGCCACCCTCGACCACACCCTGCTCAAGCCCGAGGCCACCCGCTCCCAGGTCCTTGCGCTCTGCGCCGAAGCCGCCGAGCACCACTTCGCCTGTGCCATGGTCAACCCCACCTGGGTCTCCACCGCCGCCGCCGCCCTCGCCGGAACCGGAGTCCCCGTCGGCGTCGTCATCGGCTTCCCCCTCGGGGCCACCCTCTCCAGCTCCAAACGCGACGAGACCGTTCGCGTCCTCAAGCACGGCGCCCACGACGTCGACATTGTCCTCAACATCGGCCTCCTCAAATCCGCCACGCCCGAGGATTACCACCATGTCGAGCAGGACATCCGCGGCGTCGTCGAACTCGCCCACGCCTCCGGAGCCATCGTCAAGGTCATCCTCGAAACCTGCCTCCTCACCTTCGAAGAAAAACACCGCGCCGCCGACCTCGCCCTCGCCGCCGGAGCCGACTTCCTCAAAACCAGCACCGGCTTCTCCACCGGAGGAGCCACCACCGACGATATCGCCCTCCTGCGCGCCCACGCTGGCACCCGCGCCGGGGTCAAGGCCTCCGGGGGCATCCGCTCCCTGGCCGATGCCACTGCCATGCTCCGCGCCGGGGCCAGCCGCATCGGAGCCAGCGCCAGCGTCCGCATCCTCGGCGAACTCACCGGCCAGACGCAGCCCCCCGCCGTCTCGGCAGGCTACTGAACGCGGCCCACCCTGATCCCCCGTTCCCTGCAGCGGCAGCTTCAGGCCTTTCCCCCTCATCCTTCCCCGCCAGAGCATCACTCCACCCGTCGCTCCCTCCTGACTAGGCCGAAGCCAACAACCGCAAGCCCTATCCAGGTAGATGCTCCCTCCCGCCGCGGTCTCCTCCGCCGCCTCCCCGCGCCGGTCCAGCGCTGCGTCCTACTCAACCAGCGCCTCCCTATGAACGTCCATCCACGGCCATCCAAAGGGTCCCGACCCATCCCCAAATCCTCAGCCCACGCTCCCCGGCGCATCGGCATACTATGGACCTTGATCCAATGTCCACCGATCCCCAACCCGCACCCCGCGCCCTCTTCCACCCCCACGCTCCCGACCCCAACATCCGCGTCGAGCCCCTCGCCGTCGACTTCCTCCACCGCCTCGCCGACGCGCTCAACGCCACCCTCGACCTCAACACCCTCATCCACCGCGTCGCCGACCTCGTCCGCGCCGTCATCGACTACCGCATCTTCGCCATCCTCCTCCTCAACGACCGCACCAACGAGCTCTACATGCGCTTCCAGGTCGGCCATCTCCCGGAGGTCGAGCGCCGCCGCGTCAAAATCGGCCACGGCATCGTAGGCCGCGCCGCCCTCCTCCGCCACTCCATCCTCGTCGAAGACGTCACCGCCGCCCCCCACGCCGAGCACTACATCAACGCCAACCCCCACGTCCGCTCCGAACTCGCCATACCCCTCATCCTCAAAAATAAGGTCATCGGCGTCATCGACCTCGAGTCCGAGTACCCCACCTTCTTCACCCGCGAGCACCAGCGCCTGCTCGAGCTCGTCGCCTCCCGCGTCGCCGTCGCCGTAGAAAACGCCCGCCTGTACACCCGCGTCTCCCGCCAGGCCCAGACCCTCACCGTCATCAACGAGATCTCCCGCGAGATCACCTCTATCCTCGACCCCGACGACCTCCTCGAGCGCATCGGCCTCACCATGAAGCGCGTCATCGACTTCCAGATGTTCACCATCCTCCTCTGGAACCCACGCACCGAGCAGTTCGAGCACCGCTTCTCCACCCGTTACGGCGAACGCGTCACCCGCGGCCGCTCCGTCGGCCTCGGCGAGGGCGTCATCGGAACCGCCGCCGCCCAGCGCCAGCCCATCCTCTCCCCCGACGTCCGCAAAGACCCCCGCTACGTCAACGAAAATCCTGAGACCCGCTCCGAGCTTGCCGCCCCCCTCATCTACAAGGGAAACGTCATCGGCGTCATCGACCTCGAACACACCAAGGTCCTCTACTACAACG
This sequence comes from uncultured Granulicella sp., assembly GCA_965213785.1. Taxonomy (GTDB): domain Bacteria; phylum Acidobacteriota; class Terriglobia; order Terriglobales; family Acidobacteriaceae; genus Edaphobacter. The sequence goes on from OZ243921.1 coordinate 89,737, forward strand.
AGGACCACCTCAAGACCCTCTCCACCCTCGCCGCCCAGGTCGCCGTCGCCATCGCCAACGCCCGCCTCTACCAGCGCATTCACGAGGAAGAGCAGCGCCTCGAACGCGACCTCCAGATGGCCCGCGAAGTCCAGCTCCGGCTGTTGCCCGCCGCGCCCCCACGCCCCACAAACGCCGAAATCGCCGCTCGCTTCTTCGCCGCCCGCTCCATTGGGGGAGACCTCTACGACTTCCTCGACTACGGCGCCGGCCGCACCGCGGTCGTCCTCGGCGACGTCTCCGGCAAGGCCGCCCCCGCCGCCCTCTACGCCGCCCTCGTCTCCGGGATCCTCCGCTCCCTCGCTCCCCAGCACCTAAGCCCCGCCAACATGCTCGCCGCCCTCAACGACCAGCTCCAGGAGCGCAAACTCGCCGCCCAATACGTCACCATGCTCATCGCCCTCTGGGACGACCGAACCAGCACCCTCACCCTCGCCAACGCCGGCTCCGTCCAGCCCCTCTACGTCGCTGCCCAACCCGCCTCCGTCCGCACCATCCAGGTCGAAGGCTTCCCCCTCGGCCTCTTCCCCGACGTCTCCTACGAGGAAACCGTCTTCGCCATGGCTCCGGCTGACATGATCGTCTTCTTCTCCGACGGCATCGTCGACGCCCTTGACCCCCAGCAAAATATGTTCGGCGAAGACCGCCTCTGCCGCCTCCTCACCGACCAGCCCCAGGCCCACACCTCCGCCGAAGCTGCCGTCACCGCCATCCTCGAAGCCGTCACCCACTTCCAGGCCGGAACCGACCACTTCGACGACGAAACCGTCATCGTCCTCCGCGCCGGCTGATTCCGCCACCAGGCCCAGCCACGGACCTGTGGTACGGTATACCCGTCACGCCCCGACACTCCCGGCCCGCACCCTATCTCCTCCCCCAAGGCAGGTTCCCATGCGCGCTCCCGCCCCCAACAGCGATGGAATGGGCTCCCAGATCTTCGGCTCCGAGTGCCGCTTCCGCGTCTGGGCCCCCAACGCGCAACGCGTCCAGCTCATGCTCAACGGCGCACCTCCCATCGACCTCGCCTCCGAGGGCTCCTCCGGCAACTGGTCCGCCGATATGATCCCGGCCAATCCCGGCGACAAGTATCAATACATCATCACCACCCGTCCTGGACCCGACAACGACACCTCCCAACCCTGGTTCCGCACCGACGCCCGCGCCCTCCAGGTCGAAAGCTCTGGCCAGCAATCTCAGGGATACGTCGTAGCCCCGTTCCCGGACCAGCGCCAGCCCTTCACCACCCCGCCCTTCGACGCCTTCCTCCTCTACCAGCTCCACATCGGCTCCTTCGCCGGACGCAACGACGGCATCGACGTCAAGGCCCACACCGCCACGTTCGTCGACTGCATCAGCAAGCTCGACTACATCAAGAGCCTCGGCTTCAACGCCATCTGCCCCCTTCCCATCACCGACGCCCGCAACGACCTCAACGGCGCCGGCGAAGGCTATGGTCCATGCGACCTGTACGCCTCCGAAGATGCCTACGCCACCTCGCCCGAGCTCGCCGTCCCGCAACTCCTCGAACTCATCGACGCCGCCCATTCCAAGGGCCTCGCCGTCATCCTCGATGTCGTCTACAACCACGCCAGCACCATCGACAACCGCTACTGGCAGTACGATGGCAACCACTCCCCGGGCGACGATGGCGGCGGAATCTACCACGTCCACGGCTTCTCTACCTGCTGGGGACAGGGCTTCGCCACCTGGCAGCAGGAGGTCAAGGACTTCCTCCTCGACAACGCCCGCATGTACCTCCGCGACTTCCGCGTAGACGGCCTCCGCTTCGATGCCGCCCACGCCATCGCCCCCGACGCCGTCGCCTACATCGTCCAGAACCTCCGCCACGAGTTCCCCGACAAGTACCTCATCGCCGAGTACAGCCACTTCGACCAGCGCAACACCGCCGGAGCCCTCGTCGACCCTCTCGGCCCCCTCGGCTTCTGCGCCACCTGGGACCTCGACAGCCCCTGGGACACCTCGAAGCTCCTCGACGGCGAAAACACTGTAGACCTGCTCCTCCGCCGCATTGGCCAGTTCGCCGACCCCAACAACTGGCGCTCCATCACCTACCTCACGGGCTCCCACGACCAGATCTACCTTGGCGAACATCGCGACGGCCTCTACCTCACCCAGCGCTTCGGAGGCCGCGGCAACGGCTTCGCCCGCGCCAAGGCCCGCCTCGCCTGGGCCCTCAACGCCACACTCCCCGGAACCCCCATGCTCTTCATGGGAACCGAAGGCCACCTCGACGGCTTCTGGGACCCGGTCGTCTCCGGCGGCGACCACCGCCTCGACTGGTCCCAGATCGGCGACGAACTCGGCGCCCCCATGCAGCGCCTCGTCCACGACGCCAACCAACTCCGCTGGGCCCACCCCGCCCTCCGCGGCCCCGCCGGCCAAGTCGTCCACATCGACCGAACCAACAACGTCCTCGCCTTCAAGCGCTGGAACGACGGCGGCAACCTCCTCCTCATCGTCGTCAACGCCGGCGACAACCAGTGGTCCTCCCACGACTACGACGTTTCACTTCCAGGCGATGATGGCTCATGGCAGGAAGCCTTCAACTCCCAGGCCCCCACCTACGGAGGCATCGACACCCCCGGCAACTTCGGCTTCGACCTCCAGGCCACCGACAACCAACTCCCCATCAGCCTCCCAAGCTGGTCCGTCCTCGTCTTCACCCGCCGCTAGGCCAGGTTCGCCTCCACCGCAAGGTTCTTGCCCTTCTTGTTGTCATTCCCGAAGGGAATCTGCTTCTGATCTTCCGCCACTCAACCGAGGTGCGGACAGGCGATAGACCGCCATCGCCATTGCTCCTGACGTACCCCAAGACCTTAGCCTAGGGCTTCAGCTAGTCCACAAAGGCCAGCGCCGTCGTTCCTGAGGTACCCCAAGGCTTCAGCCTTGGGGTTCAGCCTCCGCTAACAAGAAGGGGCGTTAGCCCCCGGGGAATGCTCTCCGATCAAGAGCCCCTAACCTTCCCGGAAGGGCTGGCCTACTCCGCCACCATCGGCACCAGCCCGCTAGCCGGCCAATGTCCCGGCTGTGCGTTCTCATTCAACCCCACCGCCACCGCCCCCTCGGCTGCAGAAACCGTTACATTCCACCCATCCACCAACACCAGCGGCACGGCTCCCTGCAAGTCCTTCGTCGCGCACTCCACCGTCACCGTCCGCCTCTCCCCCGGAACCATCGACAGATAGTTATCCGAGTAAAACACCGGCAGCACCCGCTTCCCGCTCTCCTTCCGGTGCAGTTGCAGATGCGTCATCAACGCAATCCCCGTCCCCGGATTCGTCACCGTCAACTCCAGCACCGTCCTCTCGCCCTCCACGCGCGAGGTCCCGGTCACACCAACCCGCGCTATCGCCATCGTCCCCAAAGCCGCGAAGTCGTCCTGCGCCACATTCTGCCAGTACAAATTCGTGGACAGCACGCCCCCATCCGGCCCCACCAAATCCAGCTTCACAAAGTAAACCGCCGAAATCCGCGTATTCACCTCAATCTGCGCCGCTTTCACCACCGAACTCCCCGGCACAGAAGCCACCGGATAGTTCCTAACCCCATCCACCGTCCCATCCATCCGGTAAGTCGTCACTCGCACCGTAGCCCCTGTCAGTGCCTCCGGCCGGTTGTTCACCACCTCGATCCCCCGCAGCGCCTCGTTCAGCTGCACATGCACCGTCTCCGAAGCCTTCTTCGCGCCATACAGCGAAGCATTCGCCTCCAGGTCGTAGTGATAAAGCTGCCAGACAAAGCTTGGCTGCGCCGGGTGGCTCATCCAAGTCAGAACCCCCGAAGTCTCCACAAACATCCGCGCATTGCGCCCCTCGTACATCGCCCGGAATGCCTCGTAGTTCGCCATCTGGCCCTTCCGCGCAAAGTCCGCCAGATTCCGCACCGGCCCATACCGTTTCGCCAGCATCTGCGGATACTCGTCTCCCCGCTGCGCCCCCGCCGCCATATCGTGCTGCGCCCAGTCGTCGTTGATCGTCTCCCAGTCCTTCTCCGGCATCATCCCTTGAATCGACTCCATCGTCGGCACCGACACCGACCCAGTCTCCGTCTTGAACGCCTCATTATTCGCATAAAAGAACCGTGGCGACCGCCAGTAGTACGGCCCATGCGAAGAAACCCCACGCCCGTCCGCCGAGTTCGATTGATACAGCCGCGTCGGGTCCAGCCTCCCCATCGTCGCCCGCAGCGTATCGTCCAGCTCCTTCGGCGGATACCCCTCATTGCGCGCGCACCACACCGCAATCGACGGATGGTTCCGATACCGCACCACCTTCTCCGTCACATTCGCCAGGTACGTCGGAATATCCGCCACATTCGGCCCATCGCCCGGGTTCGGCTGAAAGAACTCGTCCCACAGCAGCATCCCGTACTTATCCGCCATCTCGTAAAACATCGGACTCGTACTCTGCCCCACCCAGTTGCGGATCATGTTCAGGTTCGCCAGCGCATGCATATGGAACTGCGCATCCAGCCTCTCCCGCGACACCCGCTTCATCGCCTCATCCAGCCCCCAGTTCCCCCCACGCACCATCACCTTCACGCCGTTCACCGAAATCGTCAAAAACTCCGACCCCGCCGCCTCGTACGCAATCTTCCGAATCCCAAACTGCGTCTCCGTCTCGTCGGAAACCGCCTTCCCCACCTCAAACCGCAGCCTCAGCTTGTAAAGATTTGCCGCCCCATAACCATTCGGCCACCAGAGCTTCGGCCCCGCCACATGCAGCCCCGGCGTACTCGCAGAGTCGAGCGCCACCGCCTCCACCTCATTCGCCCCCACCGTCACCGCCCGCCGAAACGTAATCTCCCCGATCGTCCCAACCAGCGTCCCCGTGACCGCCTTCGCCGTCTTGTTCTCCAGCCGCACCACCACCTTCAGGTCAGCCGTCGCATGGTCTCCCGCCAGCTCGCTCGTTACAAAGGGATCCCGCACCACTACCGGCCCGGTCGCATCCATCGTCACCGGCAGCCAAATCCCCGTATCCCGATCCCTTACCGCCGCCAGCCAGTCCCATCCGATCGTAGACAAAAATGTAGCCCCATCGAGCGCCGTCTCCCCGCCGTTCTTCCCAATCCCCAGCGCCACCGTATGCTCATGCGGAACCCCCGGATGCGGCTGCGGATGCACCAGCACCGCCACCACCGCCTCCTTCCCCGCCTTCACAAACTCCGTCACGTCGAGGTCCCCCCGCACAAACGCTCCCCGCATCGTGCCCGCCTGACGCCCGTTCACCCAAACCTCGGCCGCATAGTTCACCCCGCCAAAATGCAGCCACGTCCGCCGCCCCCGATTCGCCGCCGGAACCCGCACCACCGTCCGATACCAGTAGCTCGTCTTGTTCAGCGTCTCTGGGATCGCCCGCATATTCTCCCCATACAGCGGCTCCGGATACACTCCGTTATCCACCAGCGTCGTCAGCACCGTCCCCGGCACCGTCGCCTTGTACCAACCGTCCGCCTTGTACCCCGCCCCCGCCACCGCTGCTCCATCCCCGGTCACCTTGGCCACATCCTGCATCCGCCACCCGGAAACCGTCTCCGCCCCACCCCGGCCCGCCATCGCCGCCACCAACACCGCCATCAGCCAAGCTCTCATAGCCCCCAACCATACCCGCCTCCCCGCCATCCCGTAAACTGGACCCTCATGTCTATCCCAGAAACGCGCACAGAAATCATCCGCCCCGCCCGCACCCTCCAAGGCTCTCTCACCCTCCCCGGCGACAAGAGCATCTCCCACCGCTACGCCATGCTCGCCGGCCTCGCCGCCGGAACCACCCGCCTCAGCAACTTCTCCACCGGAGCCGACCCCCACTCCACCCTCGCCTGCATGGCCGCCCTAGGCGCAACCATCACCACTGAGCCCGACAAAACCATTGCCGTCACCGGCACAGCCGGACATTGGCCCCCATCCAACACCACCCTCGACTGCGGAAACTCCGGCTCCACCATGCGCATGATCGCCGGCCTCGTCGCCTCGCACCCCGGCACCTACACCCTCATCGGCGACCCCTCCCTCACCCCCCGCCCCATGGAGCGCATCCGCAAACCCCTCGCCCAAATGGGCGCCGACATCACCCTCACCGACGGCCACGCCCCCATCACCATCGTCGGCAAGCCCCTCAAAGCAATCGACTTCGACACCCCCATCCCCTCCGCCCAGGTCAAAACCGCCGTCCTCTTCGCCGGCCTTCAGGCCGAAGGCACCACCACCTTATCCGAATCCATCCGCACCCGCGACCACACCGAGCACGCCCTCCGCGCCTTCGGAGCCACCCTCACCAGGCGCAACCAGCGCCTCGAAATCCCCGGCCCCCAAACCCTCACCGCGGTCCCCAATCTCACCGTCCCCGGCGACCTCTCCTCCGCCGCCTTCTTCCTCTGCGCCGCCCTGCTTTTCGAAGACTCCAACCTCATCCTCGACTCGATCGGCATGAACCCCACCCGCGCCGCCCTCCTCGACGTCATCGCCGCCCTCGGGGGCAAAATCCACGTCCTCAACGTCGAAGAGCACCACGGCGAGCTCCTCGGCACCCTCCAGGTCAACCGCGCCCCCGGCGGCCTCCGCGGCATCGACATCGCCGGCGCCCTCTCCGCCCAGCTCATCGACGAACTCCCCGTCCTCGCCGCCATCGCCCCCTACACCACCACCGGCATCCGCATCCGCGACGCCCGCGAACTCCGCGTCAAGGAGTCCGACCGCATCGCCCTCGTCGCCCAAAACCTCAAAGCCATGGGAGCCACCTTCACCGAGCACGAAGATGGCCTCGACATCCCCGGCAACCAGCACCTCCACGGAGCCTCCATCGACTCCGGCGCCGACCACCGCATCGCCATGGCCTTTTCCATCGCGGCCCTCCGCGCCGAAGGCGAATCCGAAATCCAAGGCGCCGAAGCCGCCGCCATCAGCTTCCCCGAGTTCTTCACCCATCTCGCCAATCTCTGCCCCGCCTGAACCGCTGGAGCAACGTTTTGCTTGTCATTCCCGAAGGGAATCTGCTTCTGTCGTCGGTGTTGTTGTCTTTGCATCGACTGCGAATCCGCCATAGAGAAGAGGCCCCATGAACCGACGCACCTTCGTCACCTCCTTAGCCGCTCTCCCCGCCGCCTTCCCCCAGCAACCCATCACTCACGTCGACACCAACACCACCGGCACCCAACTCCGCAGCAGCGTCGTCCCCGCCGCCGGCCTCCCCGCCGAGGGCGCCGCCCCAGGAGCCAAAGCCTACGTCCACTTCAATGGCCCCACCGACCAGTTGGCTGCCCTCGCCGCCGGCTCCGTCACCTTGGAGCCCGGCGCCCAGCCCCACCCACCCCATCGCCACCCCGAAGAAGAGGTCATGATCGTCGGCGAAGGCACCGGCGAGTTCTCCATCGACGGCGTCTTCACCAGGGTCAAAGCCGGCGACATGGTCTTCGCCGAAGCCAACACCCTCCACGGCGTCAAAAACACTGGCAACACCCAGATGACCTTCTACTTCATCAAGCTCATGGGCCGATAAACCTCAAAGCTGATACCACCGGTCCGCACCATACACCAGCCCAAGCGTAATCAGCGCGATCACCACCTCGCCCACCGCTCCCACGATAAACGGCCGAAGCCCCTGCTTCGACATCTCCTTCAGGTTGGTCTGCAGCCCTACCCCCGCAAACGTCAGCAGAAACGCCCACCGCGACAGGTTCCCCAGCGCCAGCGCCTGCGGCTTGGAAAAGAAACCAACCGTAGCTAGCAATGAGATCAGCAGAAACCCCAGGATGAACTTGGGGAACTTCCCCCACAGAAAGCTCGCCTTGTTGCTCACCACCGCCGCCTGTCCCTGCGACGCCCAGTAGATCGCGTATCCAAGCACAATAAAGCCGATCGTCGCATTCCGGCACGTCTTCGCCAGCACCGCAACCTTCCCCGCCGCGTCCGAGTACAGCGCCCCCGCCGCCGTCGCCTCCGCCGTGTTGTCCACCGCCAGCCCGGTCCACAGCCCGTACGCGCGGTCGCTCATATGCAGCGCATGCCCCACCAGCGGGAACAGCACCAGCGAGATCGCCCCCAGCGCCAGGATCGCCGCAATCGCGTACGAGGAATCCTCCTCATCCGCATCGATCGCTCCCTGCGCCGCGATAATCGCCGACACCCCGCAGATCGAAGACCCCACCGCCAGCAGGCTGATCAGCTTCGGCTTCAGCTTGAACGCCCGCCCCAGGTACGTCATAAACGTCAGCGCCAGCGCAAGCTCCACCACGATCAACCCCAGCGACAAGCCCCCCAGCCGGCGCACATCCCCCAGCAGAAACCGCGCACCCAGCAGCACGATCCCCACCTTCAGCCAGAACTCGTACGTCGCCACCCCCGCGCGAAAAAGCGCAGGCACCCCGACCGTGTTCGAGATCGCAACCCCAAGCAGAATCGCCCAGAGCACATACTCGATGTTCGGAAGCACCAGGTGGTGGGTCTTCCCGTACGTCGCGATCGTGTGTTCGATGATCTTGCCCGCATAGCCCACGACCGCCAGCAGCAGCACCCCGGGAATCGTCCGCGCAAGCCGTGCCATCGGCGAAGAAGGAGCAGAAAGAATGGTCCGCTGCCCCTGAACGGCTCTATCAACCGACATAGTATGCCTCGTCTCTAAAAAGTTTTCGGAACCGAAAAACGGCTCGTTACCACGGAACGGCCTGTATCCCGCCCACGCGAACGATCAGCGCGAGCAGCAACGCAAACAGCACCGCCCACACATCGAGCGACAGCTTGGACTTTGGAGCGTCTGGAGCCATAAGGAAAACATCCTTTCCGCGGTCGATTCGGACGATCGAGGTCTGCCGGGAAGCTCCGCACGCTCCTCTTCGACAGCAATCGACAAACCCGACGCAGAGTGCGTCGTACTAGGGTGAGGGTTGGCTTCGTTCCTGAGGCATTTCGGCTTTGGCCCAGACATTCCACGGGCAGCGTGAATCGGGCTTTAGCCCCCGGGGTACACGAGTCGGTTGTGCGTGGCCCCTGGCCTTGACAAACCTGCACGTGCGGCTCGCATCCACTACCGGACCGGCAACGAAGGGTCTACAGGAGGGGACAACAAGCCGTGTAATGCCGAAGGGGCGACATGGACCGAAGCTAACAAGGTGCGAACCCCATGTCAAGCAAGCGTCGGGCGTACGGCGTCGGGCCCCGGGGGCGGAAGCCGCCTCGTCGCACAACCCCCGCAACTGAAACCTTCCCCCAGAAAATGGGTCTAATCGGTAGGAGCTAAAGTATGCGAAACACCCTTGTACTTGCATTGTTGTCCGGTATCTTCCCCGCGCTTGCAGCAAACGCCCAGTCTGCCCCGCAAGCCGATCCCTCAGTCCCCGCCGCGCCTATCGTCCGGTCCTACCCCGGTCAGGGCCGCCTCGGCGCGGCGCAAACCTTCGACCTTCAACCCAGTGCCGGCATCTTCGTCCGCACAGACACCCCCAACGGCGTGGAAGCCCTCACCGCCACCGAAGCTCTTACCGAACTTCGCCTCCTCCACGGACGGGCCACCATCACCGTCCATCACCCCACCAACCACACCCAGATCCTCGTCGACCTCCCCGGTGGCCAGGTCTCCCTCTTTAAGGATGGCCTTTATACCTTCAACACCGCCACGAACACCGTCCGCGTCCTCCACGGCGAGGCCGAAGCCTTCCTCGACCCCCACGCCATCGGCAAGGGAACCAAGGTCAAGGAAACCCAGCAGCTCTCCTTCTTCAACAAGGAAAAGCTGAAAGCCACGAACGCCTACCCCTACGAACTCACCGCCGACCTCCTCCCTGGCTCCGGCCCGTCCCACGGAGACGGACCCCGCGACCACTTCTATCCCGGCGGCTACGAGGGCTTCTATCCCTTCTACGCCTCCGGCTACGGCTACCCCTATGGCTTCTATCCCTACGGCTATGGCTATCCCTTCGGCATAGGTCTCGGCTTCGGCTACTATGGCGGCTTCGGGGGCTATCGCGGTGGATTTCGCGGCTTCCGGCGGTAAACCTTTCCTGTCACTCCGGGATGCACAGTCCTTGGGCCGGTTGTCCGTGAGCCGGCCCAAGGCAACAAACCTGCTTCAGGCGTTTGGATGGGTCCCCGGCAGGACCCGTACACCGCCCCCTCCTCACCCCTAGTTCGTATGCTACCTTCAGCTACTCGCGAGGTTTAGCCCATGTACGGACTCATCGTAAAGCTCACCTCCGCACCGGGACGCCGCGACGAACTCATCGCTGCAATGGGCGGCGAAGACTCGCACACCATCCCGGGATGCCTCAGCTTCATCGTCGCCGAAGACGCCACCGAACAAGACATTCTCTGGATCACGGAGGTTTGGGAGAGCGAGGCCCTTCACTACGCTTCCCTCAAGGTCCCCGCTGTCAAAGAGAACTTGACCGACGCGGGCTCCCTGATCGCAGCCTGCGAAAAGGTGGCCACAACCTCGCCAGTGCGGAAATCCAGCCACCCGATCCACGCCAAGGTTTAGGCCCAGCCCTGCCCAGAGCCACGGGCGCCAGGCATCCAAGCTAACCCTTCCAGGTCCCTGCCGGATACCGCGCCAGCAGCCCCCCAAGCGCCCCCGTTACCTCCTCCACGCTCACTTCGTCGATCACGTAGTCCTCGGGCGCCGTAGCCATATCCAGGTTCTTCAAGATCACAAAGCGGTCATCCCCCAGCGGCAGCCATTCCAGCGGGGGCGACCACGCCGGAGCCACAATCACCATCGGCAATCCCACCGCCCGCCCGAGATGCATCGTCCCCGTATCCAGCGTCAACCCCAAATCTCCCAGGCTCAGCAGTGCCGCTAACTGCAGCAGGTTCGTCCGTCCCGCCACGTTCGCGGTCGGAAAGTCCAGCCCTGCCCGGATCCCCTCGATCGCCGCGGCCTCCCCGGCTGTCCCCACAAACACCACCAACGCCCCGAACCGCTCCCGCAAAAATCGTGCCGCGGCCTGAAACCGCTCCGCGCGCCAGCTCTTCCGCTGCGTCACGCTCGTCTGCGTCACAAAGATCGCAATCGTCTGTCCCGCTTCCGCGCCGCTCTCCCGCAGCAACTCCCGCGCAAACGTCAGATCTTCCTCGCCAAAGCAGATCCTCGGCTCGTGATGTCTCACCGCATGTCCCAGCGCCGAAACGATCCGCAGGTTGTTGGCAATCTGGCTCACGCCCGGGTCATACTCCAGCGGAGCCACGAACATTTGCGGAACCAGGCTGAATCCCACCCGCTTCCAGCCCTTGCTCATCGCCGTCTGCAGCAGCACCGTCGTCCGCTCGTTCCCCGAGGGCAGCAGCGTGCAAAAATCCTCGCGCCCGAACGGATCAGCCGTCTGCAACGCCTTGCCCGCGGCCTTCCAATCCTTCGTCGGATTCGGCGTCTCGATCACCCGATCCACCTCCGGATCGAGCCGGTAGATCTCCCGCGACATCCCGCTCGCCGCCACCACGATCCTGCATCCCGGAACAGCCTCCCGCAGCGCCGCCATCAGAGGAGTGGTATGCACCACCGTTCCCAGCGCGGACGCATGTTGCAGCACCAGAAAGTTCCTCGCGCCCGCAAGGTCGACGTGAGTTCCGCCGCCCTTGACCACCCGCTCCAACATCGCCAACCCGGCAAATCCCGCCGCCTTCGCGCTCGCCGCAATTCCCACTTCGCCCCCAGGGAACAAACACCTACATCTTGTATCGGCCCATCTCGTCGTCGTTCAGATTCTCAAGCCACTTCCGCAACTCATCCGCGTTGATATTTCCAGCACCGTCCGAAACCTGCCGCGAACGCTCCAACACCTCCAGCGCCACGTAGATCGGCACATCCGCCCGCAGCGCCAGCGCAATCGCATCCGAAGGCCGCGCATCCAGCGTCACCATCTCGCCCGCCTGCTCCATCCAGATCACTGCATAGAACGTATCCTGCCGCATCTCCGACACCACCACCTTCTCCACCCGCCCATTCAGCCCGCGCGCAAGGTTCCGCAGCAGGTCATGCGTCATCGGCCGCGGAGTCGTCGTCTTCTCCAGCTCCAACGCGATCGCATTCGCCTCGAAGATCCCCACCCAGATCGGCAGCACCGCATCGCTCGCCACATCCTTCAGCACCACGATCGGCATATTCGTCACCGGGTCCATCATCAGCCCCCGGATCTGCATCTCTACCTCGACCTTCGCATCCGCCATCACCCCACCCCCACTGCTTCTCCCACCAGGCTATTGGGAAACGTCTGCGTGATCCTCACCGCACGATAGCTTCCCGTCGCCGGCAGAATCGGCTCGGTCACCGTAAAGTTCACCGTCTTGTTCTGCGTGCTGCGCCCCGTCACCTGTCCCCGCTGATGGTTATGCCCTTCAACCATCACCTCCATCACTTCCCCCAGATGCCGCGCATAGCTCGCCTTCTGCACCGCCCGCTGCCGCTCCAGGATCACCTGCAGCCGAGCCACCTTCACCTCTTCCGCCACCGTATCCGCCATCCCGACAGCGGGCGTATTCGGCCGCTGCGAATACTTGAACGCAAACACCTGGTCGTATCCCACGTCCTCGAGCAGCGTAGCCGTCTCCTCCAGGTCCGCCTCCGTCTCCCCCGGAAACCCCACGATGATGTCCGAAGTCATACTGATCTCCCGCCGCGCCGCCTTGATCCAGCTGATCCGCTCCAGGTACCACTCCCGCGTGTACTCCCGGTTCATCGCCTTCAGCACCGCCGTCGACCCGCTCTGCACCGGCAGATGCACATGGTCGCACAGCGTCGGCACCGCGTCGATCGCATCCACAATATCCTTCGTAAAGTCCCGCGGATGCGACGTCGTAAACCGCACCCGCCGAATCCCCGGCACGCTCCCAACCGCCGCCAGCAGCTCCGCAAAGCTCATCTTCGCCGAAGGGTCCCGATACGAGTTCACATTCTGCCCCAGCAGCTGAATCTCCGTAAACCCGGCATCGGCAATCCGAATCGCCTCATCGATCACCGAGTTCGCAGCCCGCGACCGCTCTTTCCCCCGCGTATACGGCACCACGCAGTACGCACAGAACTTGTCGCACCCCTCGATAATCGTGATGTACCCCCGATGCGGATTCGTCCGCGCCACAAACTCCGTCTCGAACGTCTCCTCGGTCTGCCGGTCGTCGAGCCCTGTAATCCGCGTCTCCCCCGCCTCCAGCCGAGCCAGCATCCCCGGCAGATTCCGATAGGAAGCCGACCCCGACACCAGCGAAACATACGGTGCCCGGTCAAAGATCCGCTCGCCTTCCTGCTGCGCCACACACCCCAGCACCGCGAACTTCTTCCCCTCCCCCTGCATCTTCTTGTACTCGTTCAGCCGATGAAACACCTTCTGCTCCGCCTTATCCCGGATAGAGCAGGTGTTATACAGAATCAGCCCGGCCTCCGCCTCATCCTCTACCTGCCGATACCCCTCATGCTCCAGCGTCCCGATCACCTTCTCGGAGTCATGCGCGTTCATCTGGCAGCCAAACGTCTCGATATAGAAAGTCTTGCTCACCCCTGAAGTATAAGCCCGCCCACCACGAAACGGCCTCTGCCAACAATTCACCTTGCAATCCAGCCGCCTAACCGATAGCTTGCTCTCATCACGCAACAATCCCCCGGGCCCCTGCAGCCGTAATCCTTTCAGGTAGTCTCCGCGCATGAGCAGTCTGGCCCAGATCGCCGCATCTCCCGCCCTGCCTCGGAGCACCCCGCTCCGCCGCACCGTCGCCGTCGTCGACATGGTCGGCTACAGCACCATCGCCCGCCTGCTCGAAGAAAACATCAGCGTCAATAGCGTCACCGAACTCAACCAGCAGATTCAGACTTTCATCACCCGCTCCCTCGACCATCTGCCCCGCGATCAAACCTTCTTTATCGTCTCCCGCACCGGCGACGGCATCATCATCCTCTTCAACCAGGCCGAGGATGCCCACCACTTCGCCCAACACGTCCACCTCTTCGCCCGCGAGCACAACCACCTCCGCAGCGAGGCCACCGCTCAGCGCTGGTTCCGCATCGGCATCGCCACCGGCGACGTCAGCGAGACCGCCTCCTCGGACCTCCCGTCCGAGTACGCCGGAACCGCCATCGCCAACGCCGTCCGTCTCGAGTGCTCCGCCCGTCCCGGCGAGATCGTCATCGATGCCCCCTCCTTCGCGCTCCTTTCCCCGGAGTCGAAGCTCCTCTACCCTCTTGAAGAAACCATCCGCGGCAAACGCAACGAGCGCTTCCGTGCCCGTCGCCTCCGCGTCGTCACCCGCCCCAAACCTGCCGTCCCGCATCCTTCCCTCTCCCGCCGCACGTTCCTCCGCGCCGGCCTCGCCATCGTAGGCGCTGCCTCGCTTGGCGTCTGGTTCGAGCGCTCCCAGATCGACAACTGGATGCACCCGCTGCCCGCCAAGCGCTTCGTCGCCCTCCTCGGCTGGCCTCCCCCGCGCGACGCCGACGTCAAGCCCATGCTCATGGGTCTCATCGACGTCATCGTTACCGAACTCGCCCGTGCCGAGGCCTTCGACAGCAACCTCTTCCTCACCACCCAGGGAACCGCCGCCGATCTCACCACGGCCGCCCAGGTCGACGAGGCGCAAGCCTCCCTCGGCGCCAACCTCATCCTCGCCACCTCCGTCTCCCGCATCGGCGCAAAGACCAAAGTCCTCCTCCAGATTCTCGACTCTCCCACCAGCCCGCCCCTCCGCACGCACACCCTCACCCTCCTCGCCGCCGATCAGGACTCCCTCCCCCGGCAGACCGTCACCGCCGCCGCCCGCCTCCTCGACATCGATCGCTACCAACCCGACGAGCAGCGCCTCCGCACCGGAACCGGCAGCACCGACGCCTACGCGCTCTTCCAGCAGGCCGAAGCCCTCGTCAAGCAGCCCAACGACGCCGGACTTGACGCCGCCATCGCCAAATACCAGCAAGCCGCCGCCGCAGACCCACGCTACGCCGCCGCCTACGCCAAGCTCGCGCTTGCCTTTATTCGCCTCTACGTCGTCCACCTCGACGCCGCCGCCCTTGAAATCGCCAGGGCAAACGCGCTCACCGCCCTTCATCTCGACTCCAGCTCCGTCGATGCCCACATCGCGCTCGCCGGCGTCCTCAGCCGCACCGGCGAGGAAGAGAAAGCCTTCCGCGAGTTCGCCTCCGCCCTCTCCCTCGACCCCTCCAACCCGCGCACCCTCATCGAGCAGGCCCGTCTCTATGCCTCCCTCAACCGCTGGGACCGCGCCGAAGACACCTTCAACCGCGTCCTCCGCGCCCGCCCCAACCTGTGGCTCGCCCACCTTGAACTCGGCGTCCTCCTCAGCCAGCAGGCCAAGTACCCCAAGGCCCTCTCAGAGTTCCGCGCCGCCACCATGGCCCAGCCATCGCAAGCCGTGGCCTTCTCCAACATCGGTGCGATTCTGCTCCTTCAGGGCAAGCTCGTGGAAGCCATCGAAAGTCTGCAGCATAGCTTCGACCTCAAACCGGGCCCGGAGTGCGCGTCCAACCTCGCCGCAGCCTACCGGGTACAGCGCAAACCGGAGCAGGCCGTTCGCTACGCTCTCAAAGCCGTTGAGCTCTCTCCCGCCGACGCCCTCAGCTGGCTCGAACTCGGAGACTGCTACTCCCTTTCCCCCGCCACGCGGCGCGATGCCCTGCAGGCATATCTCCGCGCCGTGAAGGCTCAGAGGAACCAACTTGATACTGAAACCCGTAACGGCCCCGGCTGGATGGTTCTCGCGCTCACCTCGGTAAAGAGCGGGAACCTCTCCTCCGCACGCTCATGGATCGCCCACGCAGAGTTCCTTGCCGCCAACGATGTCGACTCCCAGCTCTACAAGGCGCGCACCCTCGAACTACTCGGCGATCGCGCGGGATCACTCACCGCGGTCGCACTCTGCCTCGGACGTGGAGCCACATCCTTTCAATTCCAACTCTCGCCGGATATGGACGCCCTCAGAGATGATCCGCGTTACCAACAGCTCATCGCCGAACAGGCACCCAACCGCTTCAGCCTCTAAGCCCTTTCAGGAGCCCTGTCATGCGCTGCACGATGATCCTTCACCTCGCCGCCGCTCTCTCCCTTCTCAGCCTCTCCGGCTGTCGACCGGCTCCTGCTCCCCAGCCGCAGCCCGCACCCCACCCGGTAAATCACATCAGCATCTCTCCCAGGGGATACGCCACCCAGCTCGCCGCCAACGGAACCGAGCTCATCTTCGACCTGAACGCAAGCGGCTACAAGGATTACCTCGTCCAGTTCCAGGGTGCCGGCCCCTGCGGTCCGGATCATCTCCTGCTCTACGGAAAGGCGAAGAATCCCGCCCGTTGCACCGTCGAGGGGCAGGTCAACCTCTCCAACTACACCTATATTGTCATCGCACCCGCCACAAACCCTAAGCTTCCCTCCGCTGCAGATGCTGGCAGCCGCTCGCCGGAGACGTTTTCAGGAAAGGTCACGCCTTCTCACGAAGTCCCCTTCCGCATTGTCGGATGCGGGGGCTGTCCGCCCAACTACATCACCGGTGTCGGCTCCACCGACGATCCTCCTCCCAGCACGCTGCCGGACCCCCCTCCTGGCCCCGTCATCATGGGAGCCCCCGGCGAGGGGAGCGGAACCCCGCCGCCCTCTGCGCGGCTGGGCGGCATCCCCGGGCAAATCGAGTACAGTTGCAAGGGTCAGCAGGCCATGGTCGATCCTCCAACGGAGGACAAGTTGGCAGTCGATGACGTCATCACCTGGCAATCGTTTGGAGGAGCGGGGCTGGCGACCATCACCTTCGAGCAAGGAAAGTCCCCCTGCGACACGCCACCTCAGTCGCCGGACTGTAGCTGTAAGCTGGTGACCGCCGGGAGGTTCCAGTACGCCCTGGCAGTCCCAACGACCCCGAACCCGCCCATCAGTTGTCCCTTGGCGGTCATGGGAACCATCCAGGTGGCTGCCGCCCGACGAGGTCCGAAGTAATCGTATTCCGCCGGGTGCCTCTAAGGTCAGGTTGAGGATTGGAAATAAACAAGCTACGCATTGTGTGCAACGCGATACCCTCATCCATACTCGGCAATTTTCTAAAGTATCTGTCCTAGAACTTCGGCTTGAAGGGTCATGGGGTGGCCGCAATCGACCACACCGACTCCGTATTCGGCGAACAGTTTTCGTTCAAACTGGCTTATTGAACGAGTTGGGTCAAACCCAGCTGACCATGGGAGAATGGTCGCTTGCATAATCGAGGCAGCTTTCCAGGCAATGGGTCAGGCTACTTTGTTGGCGGGGGCTCATCGATGCGCAGGATTTGGTCCGCGGAGACATGACTGAGGGTCTGGGTGATACCGGAGGGCCAGCGGACTTCGATTGTGCTCGCGCTTTTGTCGGCGCCGAGACCGAAGTGAGCGCGCTTGTCCGATGAGGAGAGATAGCTCCCAGCGGTAGATACCATCAGTGACTGTGTATGGTGGACCGACGTGAGCTTAATCTGGGCGCCGATCGCGTCGCGATTGGAGGTGTGTCCGACGAGGAAGAGAGTCAGCCAGTGGTTGTCGTTCACCGAGTCGTTGTGAATAAGGTGCGCTGCGCCGTCGTTGGTGGTGACGACAGCATCAATGCGACCGTCGTTGTCGATATCGCCGAGAGCGAGGCCGCGAGACACCCAAGCCTGCTGAAACACGTCACCGGCTGAGTCACCAACATCGCTGAAGGCACCCTTGCCGATGTTTCGAAGCAGGAGCATAGGTTCGCGGTAGTGAATCTGCGGGAAGTTTAGTTCTACGTTGTCGACGTCGTGTCCCTGTGCTACGAGGATGTCTTTCAGACCGTCGTTGTCGTAGTCGAAGAAGCGGACTCCCCAGCCGGAGTGGAGTGAGGTGAAACGTCCGATGCCGGAGACGTAGGTGGCATTGGCGAAAGAGCCGTCGCCGCTGTTGCGATAAAGCGCGTAGCGCTCGTGGGCGAGATCGGTAATTACAAGGTCGGGGAGTCCGTCGTTGTCGTAGTCCTGGAAGTCGATGCCCATTCCGGCATAGGTCTTGCCGTCTTCATTGACGGCGACCTCCGCTGCGAGGCCTACCTCTTCAAAGGTCCCGTCGCCCTTGTTGTGATAGAGAAACTCAAACATAGAGTCGTTGGCGACAGCGATGTCAACGTGGCCATCTTGGTCAAAATCGTTTATGGCGATGCCCAGGCCTTTGCCTGGAACATTGAGGCCAAGCTTTTTGGAGACCTCACTGAAGTGACCATTGCCGTCGTTGTGAAAGACCAGCGCCGAGAGTGTGGGGAAGAGATCGGGATGGCAGTAGTTACGATAGCCTTCGCGGTGCTCGCCGCAGTAGGCATCGTCAAAGTCCCACTGGACGTAACGGAGGACCATAAGATCCAGTTTGCCGTCGTTGTCGAGATCGACCCAGGCGGCAGAGGTATACCAGGATTCTCCAGGCGCGGTTGGGCCGCTTGTCCCGGAGACGGCCGTGACGTCGGTAAACGTGCCGTTGCCGTTGTTATGGTACAGATGGTTCCCACCGTAGCCTGTGACGTAAAGATCTTCAAAGCCATCGTTGTCGTAATCACCGACAGCTACTCCCATGCCATACCCGATGCCCTGAAGGCCAGCCTTCTGGGTTACATCTTCAAACGTGCCATCCTTTTTCTGGTGATAGAGGCGATTCCAATCCTGCGGACCTGACTTTTTGGGGTTAGTGCCTCTGGAAGTAGGGTCCGCGAGATGAGCTCCATTGACAAAAAAGACATCGAGCAGGCCGTCGTTGTCGTAGTCGAAGGTCGCAACTCCGGAGCCCATGGTTTCGATAAGGTATTTGTGAGGTGTGTGCGAAGCAACGGCGGTAAAGTTGAGTCCGGACTTTGCGGTGATGTCGGAGAAAGCAGCGACAGAAGTAGGAGCCGGCGTGGTCTTCGGGGGCTGAGCTATAGCTGCCAGACTAACTGTGACGAGGCTGATCCAGAACATTGCCCCAATGGCTGACAACCTATCAGATGATCGCATCGAATTGGCCCGCCTTTCGCCCAGGTACGATGGTACACTTTCCGCTGTAAGCGGTTAACCTAAAAGCACAGAGCGGTTTCTGCAGTTTATAACTGAAGAGAATGCAATGACCATCAAGGCAGTTGCAGATCGTGCGCAAGTGTCGACCGCCACGGTGTCGCGCGTGATGAACGGGACCGCGACAGTGAGTCCTGACACTGCCGAGCGCGTGCAGATGGCTATCAAGGCTCTAAATTTCTATCCGGATACCAATGCGCGGGCGTTGGGGTCGGGACGCAGTAACCTGTTTGGCCTAATCATCTCTGACATTACGAACCCATTCTTTCCTGAACTCGTAAAGGCGTTTGAGGACATTGCCGTGTCTCACCGTCAGGACGTGTTGATCGGAAACACGAACTATGACCAGGGGCGGATGCAGATTTGTGTGCAGCGGATGTTGCAGCGTCGCGTGGATGGCGTTGCGATTATGACATCCGAAATGGATGACAAGCTAGTGGAGGACTTTAGCAGGCGAGAAATACCGTTAGTGTTTCTCGATGCTGCAACCGCCGGACCCGGCGTGAGCAGTGTACAGATCGATTACTCAGCGGGTATTGATGAGGCCGTTGAACACCTAATTGCGTTCGGTCATAGGCGCATCGCTTTCATCAGCGGACCACTGCGCTTGCAATCTGCACAGATGCGCTATAAGGCATTTGTCGAAAGCGCGGTGCATGACCATCTCGACAGTGATCCCCGACTGATGGCTGAGGGCAACCACAAAGTGGACGGCGGACATGACGCGATGGCCAGGATTCTGTCGTCCGGCGTGGCACCGACGGCCGTAATGGCGTCGAATGACTTAACCGCAATGGGTGCTATCAGTGCGATTGCAGAGGCCGGTTTGCGTGTGCCAAACGACATCTCTGTGATCGGATATGACGACATCCAGTTGAGCGCGTTTACGATGCCTCCCCTCACCACGGTGAGCTTGCCGCGTGCGGACATTGCGACGGCTGCCTTTCGAGCCCTCTGGACTGCGATTTCATCGACGGGGCAGAAGCCCGTGACCGGAACGAACTGCCTGGTAACGCCTCGGCTGGTGGTCAGGGGTTCTACTGGACCGGTAAAGCGATTGAAGCAGGGGACGAAGGGCGCGGCGCAAAAAAAGAGCGTCAAGAAGAACGAGTGAGACATTCGAGGTTTCTGCCAAACGCAAGTATAGGCTGTGTCTGGAAGATACTTAGTACTTCCCTACACAGTACGTCGAGGTGATCACGATGAAGGCAAGAAAGATGGAGAACGATGAGAGTAACAACCAGAACTCTAATTCATGCGCTGGCCTTGGGACCATCATTTCTGGTGAAATGAAAGCTCTACAACAAACCCGGGCACCACACTTTATACCTCCAATACGAAGGTATTTCGGCTTGATGGCGGAGGTGTCACCTACGCATTTGGATTGAACGGCGGCGGCGAACTTCAGCCGGTGTACTGGTGACCTCGAAGGGAAATGTGGGCGCCATAAATCACATCCACCTGAACGCACTACCCAATAAACGTCAAATATGCGTAAAGTAAGCGTTACATTTGGGTGAGTAATCACCGCGTGGACAGCAAGTCTGCTCAATTATCCATCGGTTGCGAGAGCGAGCAGCGCCTTCAGGTCTACCGCGGAATCCGAACCGACGCCGTGCGGCAGAGACGGTGCGACGACCAAAGCCTGACGCTGCCCCTCGAACCAGACAAGGAAAGCCGAGCGGTCGGCGCCGGGGAGGCGCTTTTGATTGAGCCAGTGATACCAGGCTGCCATATCGGCGTCGACCAGCGAACCGGCCGGGTCGAGTTCAACGTGGGCGTCGGCGGAGGCGAGCAGTTCGTTCATGGGTCTCTGTCGTTGACGTGGAGCGTATCGTACGAGCAGCGTCAACGGCTGTGCACGTCGTAGTACTTCGCGGGTAGCCCATTGTGCGAAGGTAGTGGCGAAGATCTGAGTGCCAGAGCCTTCCGTAAAGAGGCGCAACTGGAAGCGTTCCAGAACCGGATCTGCTGGCTTGTGGATGCCGAGGTCCGCCGGGGTAAGCAGCGCAAGCTTGGTGCGGAGTTCTTCCGGACCCATACCTGGATGGGCGATCTGGGCATCCATAAACTTGAGAAGTTTGGAACGGAGTGGTTCGAGCTCTCGATATGCGACGTTGGTGAGCGATGGCGTTGAACGCACGGGCTGCCCGCCATCCACATACCAGTGCGCATAAGGTGCGGCATGCGCGGCGGCGCGGCTTTCGACGACCGAGACAATCTGATCGAGGCCGTTCTCTGGATCGACCTTCGTGAACAACGTGCCGTGTTGACGCAGCTTGAGGAACAGAGGCTCTGCGGCTGTGGCGGCACCCTGACCGATAACGGCGATCCCGAGACGTGGAAGCGGAAGGCGCGGCGCAGGAGTCGCCGCGCTTAGCGTCTCTCCATATCGAGTCGCTGCACGGCGGAACGCATCGAGTTGATGGGTAGACCAGAGATGGGCAGACTCCTGCTCGACGAATTGCGCCGGGTGGTTGACCCAGTCACTGGCGACCAGCTGCGCGGTGATGCTTAGTTGTGTGAAGGGTTGGAAGGTCGCGTCCAGCTGCGACGGACTCAAGGATGCCAGCCAGGCAAATTCGGAGTCGATGGACAGACGCTCCGCTGGAAAACTGTCGTCGTAGTCGATGAGTTCGCGGAGGAGAGAAGGCAGGAATGCGAGAGGAAGACGCTGAAACAGAACGAGATGATCGATCGCGACCTTGCGCGCTAGCGGGGGGTAAGACGAGAAAGAGCTGGACGTGAGAGCGGTGGGGAGCATAGCTAGAGCAACTCCTTGATGAGCGACCCCTGCGACTGCGCGGCATTGAAGCCCATCATGGCTCCAATGCTGGGGACCACGTCGATGGACTGCAGCGGGCTATCGTAGATGACACCCTGACGCACCCCTGCACCAAGGGCCATCATCCACGTGGTCCGCGAGGCGGGGTCGCCCGTGCGATGGTGCTGGAAACCGTTGCCGCCGGAGTCTTCGTCCGCATCGCGACCGAAGTCGGGAAGGATGAGCAGAGTGGTATTTCCGGCATACTCTGGCTCCTTCTGGATTGCAGACCAAAGTTCGGCGCAGAGACGATCGGTGCGGCGGATAGCGTCAATGTACAAAGAGAATGCGCCGGAGTGGGCGACGTCGATGTCATGCATGGTGATCCAGAGGAGGCTGGGGGACTGCTCGCGCATCAGCCGTCGGGCAATGTACAAGGAGAGTTCATCGGGGCTGGAGAGTGTGCTGGCGTGGGTGGTGAAGTCGTCGACGGAGAGTTTGAGGACGCGCTCAAGCTGCTCAAGTTCGTTTTCTCCGCCGGCAACTTGCGGGGCGTAAAGCGGAGTCTCGTAATTATCGTGCAGGAGGTGGTTGTAGTCGGTCTTGCCGCCAGCACTGGCCGCACCGAGGAGATGTTTCGGAAGAACGACCCGGGCAGCAAAGCCAGGACCAAAGCCACGAGATTCACTCCCACCAATACGGTTGAACCCGTTACTCGGTGCGACGACCCAGGCATCCGACGCCGGACGTGCAAGGTCTCTGCGGAAGTACTCGAAGATGGTGGGGTGATCGGGCGGGACGGACGAGAAGTTGTTTAAGGTTTCGTACACACCTGTAGCGAGGCTTGCTGTGGCAACATAGTGGCCGAGGATGCCTTCATTCGTAACGTGTGTAAAGAAGCTGGACTGGGGTATCAGCTCTTTCATCATGTGAGGGATGTTGACCTGTCCCTGGGGAGCGAAGGTTTCCTGATCTCGCGCTCCGCCACCAAACGTAACGACGACGACCTTGCGCTTTTTGACGGCACCGGCAGCGTTAACGAAGGGGCTCGCTCCCATCAGGCTAGAGCCTACAGCAATTCCCGTGGCGTCACGGAGGAAGTCTCGGCGTGTGATCCCAAGATGGCGCGCAGCCTGTTGGCCAGAAAGCGAAGCATGCCAGGGTAGCTGCTTGTCGACTCTGTTGGATGATCCGTGCCGCATTGTGATTTCCTTCCCTGCAGTTACTGCGGTGAAGCTGTTTGCGGGGTTGTTCCCTTAGAGGCATAGACGAACTGTTGGACTTCAGCGCGTTCTTTTTCTATCTCGGCGAGATGCTCGGAGCGGAGCTTTTGATAGACGCTGTACTCGGCCTGGGCGCGATCCTTCTGGCCGAGATGAGTATAGTCGGTGCCGAGTCGGTAGTGCGCGTCGGCGAGATTGGGATCCAGTGCAATAACACGGAGATGCTCGGGCAGGGAGCGTTCATACTGGTGCTGGTCGGCGTAGAGATTGCCGAGCTGAAAGTGGGCCTGCGCGAGATTGTCATCGAGTGCGATGGATTTCTTTAGTAGGCCTTCGATGAGAGGGTCAGCGCTGGCGCCTTCGACACGCCTTACCTTGCGAAGGCTCATGGCGTAGTAGAACTGTGCGAGGGCGTTGGCGGGTTGCTGCTGCGCATAGCGTTGGAAGTGGCGACTGACCTCATCGGCTTGCAACGGAGAGCTATCGTACGCGCGGGAGAGAAAGAGGTAGCAGCGGGGATCGGCCGGGTCGATATCTGCAGCCTGTAAGAGTGCTTCGACGGCAGCTTCGTATAGGCCCCGAGCATAAAGCGTCATGCCGAGCCCAATGAATTCCCGAGCAGAAGTCGGGTATCGATACGTAGCCGTGCGGAAGACATCGATCGCAGGTTCGTAGGTGCGATGCAACAGGAGTTCACTCCCCCAGTCGAAGAGGTTGGGCTCACTGGGATCAAGATGGGCCGCAGATTCGAACTCGTTGGCAGCAGCGACGAACTGGCCGTCCTGCTCGTCGATTTGACCCAGTAGGTTGTGGAGTTCTCCCGAGTCTTGCTGCAAGAGCAGGGTCTGCACGACCTGACGTGCTGCAGCGAACTGTTTGAGGAGCAGATCGGTAGAGGCAAGATCGTACCCGTTGTCGTATGCGTCTGGCTTGATCTGTTGGGCATGCTGTAGGAGGAGGCGTGCTGTAGTCAGTTTCCCCTGCTGGATGTAGAACTCGCCGAGGTTATGGTTGGCGGTGTAATCGTTAGGAACCAGGGCGAGGGCCTTCTGAAACTGCTCCTCTGCCGCGGTGATCTTCCCAAGGCGGTTGAGACAAGCCGCAAGGTTTGTCCGGAATGGAGCAGACCCTGGCTGGAGTCGCACCGCAGCCTGAAGGTGTAGGACGGCCTTGGCATCCTTTGACATAGCGGCGTAGTTGAGACCGAGGAGTTCCTCTACCTCAAAATTGTCTGAGATGGTTGCGAGAAGTTCTTCCAACCGCGCGGCGGCCAAGGGATACTGATGCGATTCGTATTCCGCGACGGCGGACTGGAACTGTTGATCGGACGACAGGCTAGAGCTTTTCTGGGCGAGCGATCGCGGCGCGAGGGGGACTGCAATCCCGGCAAAAAGTGTGGCGATGACACCGATGAACTGCCGCTGAAACGTACTCAAGACCTGCCCCTGCTCCAACAAGATTGGAGAGACTTCTTGTAGAAACAATAAACCCCAGAAAGGCGCCTTGTCGGCGACCTTTCTGGGGTTTGTACGGGTGGAGCTAGTAGTAAAACTTCAAAGCGAGCTGGATTTGACGCTGGTCACCTGGGTTGTCACGCGTGGAGCCGATCAAACCGAAGTTGGCGTTGGTAAAGTTGCCCGAGTTGGAGATGGCGACGACACCGTTGCCTCCGAAACCAGGAGCATTGAAGTTTGGATGGTTGAGGATGTTGAAGAACTCCGAACGGAACTGCATGCGGTAACGATCGGTGAACTTCAGGTCCTTGAAGAACGAGAGGTCGAGGCGATGGAAACCCGGCCCAACGGTAGTTCCCTGCGAAAAGCCGAGAGCTGCTGCTCCTGACAGGGGAACGCAGCCAGCGGGTGAATTCGGGATTGGAGCGCCACCAGCACCGAGAGCGCAAGGTTGATTGAACGCTGCCGGATTATTGAACCAACGAACGCCAGCGGGGGTGATGTTGATCTTGAGTTTCGGATCTTGCCCCGGAACCCGAATCGCATTGCAACCAGTTCCGGACGTCGTGCTTGTGGGACAGCCGAGGGTGATCGGCTGACCGCCCTGAAGGGAAACGATCGTATTCACTGACCAACCGCCTACGATGTAGTCGACCGGCTTGCTGACACTGCCCAGAAACTGCTTATTGTGGCCGAACGGCAGTTCATAGGTGCCACTGATGTGGACAACCTGACGAATATCAAAGTCCGCCGGGCCGTAGTCGAACATCGGTCCGAGACCCGGCACCGCAGGAGCACGGAAGCCGCCGAGGCTGCCGCCGTTGAGGAGGTCAAGCGCGTCCGACAGGGCCTTTGACCAGGTGTAGGTGAGCAGGAACGACAAGCCATGGCTCGGGAGTTTTTCGAGCTTCGTCTGCAGTCCGTTGTAGTTGCTGGTGCCGACGGTAGCTTGGTAACTGGCACCAGAAGAGAAGTCCGGGAATGGAATAGTGCCGCCCGCACCCGGCGAAGCTGTGTTGACTGTGTTCGCGCCCTGTGGGAGTAGCGCCGTGACTTCGTTGCTCCCGATACCAGCCTGCAGGTTCTGGCCGCGGGTGTACACGTAAGCAGCCTGGAAAGAGAGGGTGTTAGTAAGGGAGTACTGCGTCGTGAAATTGGCGCTGTAAGTGCGAGGTGTCTGGTAGTTGAACTGCAGACCTTCCAGGCCCAGACCTGAGGCATTCACGGCCGAAGGAGTAAACGCAACGCAGGAGAGACCCGCACTTATGGTCGCTGTGCTGCCGGGACCTGCGGTGGAGCATCCATTCCATGGGGTGTTGTAGCTGATTGGCGACACCCCCTGCTGGCCGTTGTTAGTGCCAGTAGTCTGGCCTGAGTAGGAGAAGTTGAAGACGAAGGGATAGTTTTCACCAATGTTTGGCCCGTATCCCTGGTTTTCAAATGCGTTATAGGCGATGCCGAAGCCGCCACGCATGACCAGTTTGTCGCTGATCTGGTAAGCGAAGCCGACACGCGGGGCGAAGTTGCTCTTTTGCACCTGGGTCAAACCCTGACCGTATTGGTCAGTCTGCTGCAGCTTGATCCCATCTTTGGCGAGCAAGGTAGTAAAGCTGGTGGACAGGGTACGGTCGTCCTTTCCACTGGCGGGAATGAGGAAGGTCGGCACGCCATTTGGCGGGCCGCCGGGAATGAAATTTGCCTGACCACCGTTCGTTTCGCTGATAGGCGAGAAGTAATCCCAGCGGATGCCAAGGTTCAGGACCAGCTTCTTATTGACCTTCCAGTCATCTTGGAGGTACCCAGCGAGGTAGCGACGGTAGTCATAGGTTTTGTTGACGTTAGAAGCGTTAATGGAATCCGCTCCACCCGAGTAGCTGAGGCCGTTGGGAACAGTTGTAGCTGTGGGAAGGACGAGGAACTGTGCCAGACCAGTACCCCCGTTGTTTTTGGTCGGGATGTCGGTGTAGTTGCCGTTGTAGTCGAAGTTTCCACGCGAGAAACCTGGCTGTAGCGTAGAGAACTTTACCTGCTGAGATTCAATACCGGCCTTGAAACTGTGGCTTTTGTAGATTTTGGTGAAGTCATCCGTAATCTGCAGGGTCTGGCTCACCTCATCGGACGGAAGGAAGGCGTTGCTGCCGAGAGTCTGGAGACCACCAATTCCAATAGAGGGGAGGCCGCCGTTCTCAGGGAACTGCGGGATGCCCTGGATGCCGTACTGCGCCGGGATGCCGCTGACAGTACCATCTGGCCCGAAGCGAGTGGTGTGGAGGTGATTCAAGCCAACATGCAAGGAGTTGACCGCGGATGGGGTAAAGATGTGAGTGTATCCGAGCACCGACTGGCTGGACTTGAAGGTCTGTAGGCCCTGCTGAAATCCGCCGCCGTCTGCGATGCCGCCAAAGATGCCCGGGATGAACTGTGGATCGTCCTGATAGCTGAAGCGGACGAATGCCTGGTCCTTGTCGCTGATGTTCGAATCGACGCGAACGTCAAAGGCATTCTTGTGCTCAAAAATGCCGGGGCTAACAACGTAGTTGTTCGCACCTGTTGCGTTCGGCTTGGGATAGAGAGACAGAAGCTTGAGAGCAACCGGATCGAGACGATTTGCGGGAAGCTGATTCAAACTCGAGCTGCAACCTGCCGTCTGGAAGTTTAACGTAGAGGCAGGGCAGGCGCCAAACGGATCCCGGACATAGCCGGAGGTGCCGGAGAGATTGGAGAGTCCAGACACCGGATCGATCGCCCCGTTGGCCACGAAGCGGGTTGTCGCGGGATCCTGCACAGTGCCGATTGGAACGATGCGACCGAGCTCATCGGTCTGGGTCTTGCCCCCTCCTTTGGTGATCAAGTCGGCGAGATTGGTGAAGTTGCTGCCAACCTCGCTGAGAGTCGGCACGTTGCCGCCCTGCGTTGTTCCCTGGACACGACGGAAACCTTCGTAGTCTCCAAAGAAGAAGAGTTTATTCCTAATGATGCGACCGCCAACTGAGGCTCCGAACTGGTTCTGACGAAGTTCACTCTTCTTCGTATCGAAGAAGTCTTTGGCATCGAGCTTATCGTTACGGAAGAACTCCCAGACGGCTCCGTGGAAGCTATTAGTACCGGACTTGGTGGTGGCGTTCAGCACAGCACCCGCCGACCGGCCGTACTCAGCCGTGAAGTCGGCGGTCTGCACCTTGAACTCCGAGATGGCATCGAGCGGAGGCAGGACGGCATAGTTGGTGCCGTTCAGGAAGTCGACCGCGTTGGAGTTGTTGTCGATGCCGTCGAGCAGGTAATTGTTCTGGGAGGGCCGAAGGCCATTGGCTGAGAATGCGCCGGATGAGGCGTTGCCTCGCGTATCAGCTTGGGAGGACTGCACACCGGCGGCTAGTTGGGCAAGGAAGGTGAAGTTACGGCCATTCAACGGGAGATCGTTGATCGTCTTTTCGGTAATGACCTGGCCGACCGATGACTCTTCGGTCTGGAGCACGGGCGGCGCCGTTGTAACCTCCACCGTCTCCGTTGTGGCACCAGTCTTCAAGGTGACGTTGACCTCCAAATGTTGGGACACGCTGAGCGCCAGATTTTCCTGCGTCGTTCTGGAAAAGCCGGGAGCGACGACGCTCACTGAGTAGTGACCAATCCTGATCGGCGAAAAGGTGTAGTCGCCCTGGGCGCTGGTGTTTCCTTTTAAGGACAGGCCCACATCCGTGTTGAGAAGGGTCACGGCGGCGTTGGGCACAGCAGCTCCGGTAGAGTCAGTGACCAGGCCTGCGATGGAGCCTTGATCCACCTGCGCGTCCGCAAAACGGTTCGAGCCCGAGACGATGGCCAGACACGCAAGCGCGGTCAAGACGGTTCTCGTTACACTGTTGAATCGAGTGCGATCCTGTGTCATCGGTGGTTTCTCCTGAAATTGAGCCAGACTTTATAGGCGAACAAGGCAACGACACATGACAGGCTCCTCTTGCGAGAGGAATCCATTCGATTTGGAATACCTTGTAAGCGGTTACAGATTGCGAGCTAAACTCTAGTACAAACTTCCAAATGTTGTCAACCAGAAGATTGAGAAAACAGTCATACCAGTTTTGGTGCCAATCGGCGAAGCAGAGTCCGTCTGAAGTCGATGAGTTGAACTTCTGTAATGGCTTGCATTTCGCGACGAGCGAGTAGACGATGTGAAGGCTGCTCCTGTCAAGGGAAACCTTCGATGCCCACAGAGTGGGCAGAACGGGCGACTGGATGAGACTAGTGGGCGTTGGGCGGCCGGCAGACAATGGCGAAATGACAAAATCGGACAAGGAGAAAAGTCCAGAGCTATCGCGCAGGATCCTGCTTAAGGGTCTGGGCGCCAGCGTGACCGCCGGACCACTGCTCCTACACCCGGCATCACTCTGGGGTATGGCGGTATTGGACGCCGGGGAGCTTCGACGCCCGAATCTTGGTTTTCCTGAGAGCGAAGTTCGATTCCGCCCGCATTACCCCGTTCAGCCCCCCCTCACGGACCTGCTGCGATTAGTTCCGCCAGGATCGGATGAGTACACCACCGAAAAATCCACGTTTCAGATTGGCGAGCAGCTGAAGCGTTGGGGCGAGTCAATCCGGCTTGATCTTCATGACACCGCACGATTACGGGCGATGTTGTCAGACCACTTTGCCTCGTCGCTCATCCCCGTCTCCAGTCGATTGTTGCGTTCGGACTATGGCATCGAAGTCACTGAGCGAGGATTCGGGCCGCCAGTTAACGTATCGCCCGAGCAATTCCTCGGTCAGTTTTCTGTTTGGCTCAATGGACTAACCCAACTGGAAGTGACGGAGTTCGATATCTTCGACATCGCAAAGGTGTCGGCATCGCCCCTGCTCGTGAGCGTCGTGCTGCGCTACAACTTGGTCGGCTCGCACGACGGCGGACGGCGTGAAGAACGGGTTGGCACCTGGACGATGACGCTTGCACAAGAAGCTGCGGGGCCATGGTTGATCCATCGCTGGGAAGCGGGTCACGAGCGGTGTTGCATTGGGCCTAAAGTCGGCTTTGTGGATGTGACAGCGAAGGCTCTGGGTGGCGCTGAGTCATACACGACGCAACTGCTGCACGGGGTCGATTACTGGCGCACGGTGCTGGATGGTGCATGCGGCATCGATATCTATGCGAACAACGGCGTGGCTGCGGGTGATTATGACAACGATGGGTTCGACGATCTTTATGTTTGCCAGCCGGCGGGTTTGCCCAATCGGCTTTATCGAAACCGGGGTGACGGCACGTTTCACGATGTGACGGAGAAAGCGGGTGTCGGCGTACTGGACAATACTGCCTGTGCGCTATTTGCCGACTTTGAGAACCGCGGGTTTCAGGACCTGATCGTCGTGTGCGGGAGCGGGCCGTTACTGTTTCAGAACCAGGGTGATGGCACATTCCAGTTGAAACGCGACGCATTTCAATTCGCGAACTCACCAGAGGGAACGTTTACTCATGCAGCGATCGCCGACTACGACGGCGACGGGCGATTAGACATCTACTTCTGCACCTACCAGTACTACCTGGGGTTGGATCAATATCATTATCCGGTCCCGTACTACGACGCTCGCAACGGACCACCGAACTACCTGATGCACAACGAAGGTGGGGGAAGGTTTGTAGAGAAGACTGCGGCTGCGGGGATGAACGTTGAAAACAATCGCTACAGTTTTGCATGTGCGTGGGGATATTCGGGCGAGACTGGTCTGCCCGATCTGGTGGTTGCGAATGACTTCGGTACGTCACAGTTATATCGCAACCGCGGGGATGGGACGTTTTCATTTGCCTCGAAGGACTCGCACATTGAAGACGTCGGCGCTGGTATGAGCGCGTGCTGGTCGGACGTAAATAATGATGGCCATGCAGATATTTACATCACGAGCATGTGGGAGGCAGCTGGCCAGCGCGTCTCCGGGCAACCGCAATTTCATAGGGCAGCGCCGCCGGCGACTCGCACCCTGTATCAGCGCCATGCGCGCGGAAACGCCCTTTACCAAAACAAAGGCGATGGAACCTTCGTGAATAATGGTAAGCAATCCGGAGTGGCGATGGGACGGTGGTCCTGGTCCGCCGACTTCTGGGATATCGACCACGACGGCTTCGCGGACCTGTATGTCACAGACGGATACATCTCTGGCCCGGAGCGGACAGACATTGCAGGCTTCTTCTGGAGGCAGGTGGTGGCTAAGTCTCCTGAGGACGGTACCTCGATGCTGGCGTATGAGCGCGGATGGAATGCAATGAATGAGCTGGTACGCTCGGACAACTCCTGGAATGCGCTGGAGCGAAATGTGGTCTTCATCAACCACGGCGATGGTAACTTCTCGGAGGCATCCGGAGTTCTGGCCCTCGACTGCATTGAAGATGGGAGGTCGTTCGCCCTAGCCGACATCGACCACGATGGACGGCTCGAAGTCATCGTGAAGAACCGCAACGCACCCCAGCTCCGAATCCTGCGCAACGCAATGAAGGACATTGGAGACTCCGTCGTTCTGCGGCTGCGTGGATACAAGAGCAATCGCGATGCGATTGGAGCGACAGTCACGCTGCAATGCGGCGATCTGGTCCAGACACGCTATTTGCAGGCCGGAACCGGCTTTCTCGGCCAACACTCCAAAGAAATCTTCTTCGGTCTCGGCAAGTCTATCGGGCCTGCGAAAGCCACGGTCCGCTGGCCGAGCGGACTGCTCCAGAGCTTCGACGGCCTGCAGCGAAATCAGCGAATTGTGCTCTCGGAAGGCATTTCAACGTTCGTATCCAAGCCGTTCTTAAAGGTGCCCGAGGCCTACAGCCGAGCCACCGCACACACAGCCGCGCCGACCGAAACTCTACCGGAAAACGTAGAAACCTGGCTAATTTCGCCATTGCAGGCACCTTCATTCGAGTTGCCGGATGCGGCCGGAACATCGCATCGGCTCAAAGACTTTGCCGGCGGCCCAACGCTGCTTTACTTCTGGTCATCCTCGGTGCCAAAGTGTCGCGAGCAGCTTCGCAACCTGCAAACGCACAAGGCGGCGCTTGAAGCCAGCGGCCTGAAAATACTTGCCCTCAATGCCGACTCACCCGACGACACCTCTGCAGCTAGTAAAGCAGTTGCCGAAGAACGTGTGTCCTTCCCTGTTGTTGTCGCGACCCAAGAAGTTGCCGGGATATACAACATCATCTTCCGCTATCTCTACGATCGCCGACGTGACCTTGCGCTGCCAACGTCCTTCCTGCTGTGCGCTGATGGAAAAATCGTAAAGGTATACCAAGGCGCCGTGGATGCCGAACAGGTCGCGCGGGACGCCAAAGCCCTCAACGTCAGTGCAGCCCAGCAGGTGACACGCGCGCTCCCCTTCCCCGGAGATTTGATACAAGGATCGTTCCACCGCAACGACTTCACCTACGGCGTGGCTCTGTTCCAGCATGGTTATCTCGCCCAGGCGGCGGAGTCCTTCGAACAGGTTCTACAGGCCCGGCCAAACGATCCCGAAGCCTACTACAATCTGGGCACACTGAACCTGCGTCGAAACGACTTTGCGCGTGCTCGGACGTATCTGGAAAAAGCGCTGGAGCTGCGGCCAAACTATCCGGAGGCGTGGAACAATCTCGGCATGATGTCGGCGCAGAGTGGCGATGACCCAGCGGCAATCTCATATTTCCAGAAGGCTATGGAGTTACGGCCAGCCTACGAGATTGCGCTGATGAATCTCGGCAATGTATACCGCCGACAGGGCCAGTTTGCAAAGGCTGAAGAAAGTCTCGGCAGGGCCCTGATTATTCAACCCGATGATCCCGAAGTCAACTACAACCTCGGCATGTTGCATGCGCAACAGAACGATCTGCCCCGGGCGAGTGAGTATTTACAAAAAGCTATTGCGCTGCGCCCCACATACCCCGAGGCGCTGAACAACCTGGGCATCGTCTATGTAAGGCTGCAAGATTTCGCAAAGGCCCAGCAAATGTTCGAGACCGGAATGGACGTTGCGCCCGATAGTGATCAGGCCTATCTCAACATGGCGCGGCTCGCCTTGATCCAGATGGACAAGCCAAAGGCAAGGCTGATCCTCGAGGATTTGTTGAAGCGGCAATCGTCCAATGCCGCAGCGACAAAAGCATTGGATGGACTCCGATGAGACGATTGCGAGCTTGCAATCCGACCCACGCGTTTGCCATTTGCGTACTCTGCTGCGCCACGGGCTTGGCCCAGACCGCAACGCCGACACCATCTGCGAAGATGCAGGCCAGCGCCCAAAGATATCTGTCTGAAGCTCTGCAACTCGCCACAAAAGATAGCTATAAGGAAGCTCGGTTGTTGCTGGAGAAAGCGAACGCAGAAGCGCCGGGCACATTTGCTATCCTGTTCAACCTCGGACAGGTGTATCTGCATCTCGGAGAATATCAGGACGCCGAGCAAACTCTCAGCGAAGCTGGAACCCTGTCACCGCACCCGGACGATAAGGGCGCGACCTTATATCTCCTCGCGCAGGTGCAGTCGAAGGAGTCGCGGCCACTCGACGCGCTCGATTCGTTAGTGAGAGCAAGAAGACTGACACCAAAGAACGTCGACGTCCTCTACCTGATGGCTGAGATCTCGATGTCGCGCAAGTATTTTGAGGATGCCATTCCTCTGCTCGAAGAGGCCCTGACTATCGCACCGCAGCGTCTGGACCTGCAAACCGCAATCGGCGAGTGCTACTTCAAATCCGATAAAATCGAGCGGTCGATTGAGATTTTCAGTGCACTGGCGAAACAGCACAGATCGGTCGAGGATCACGCCTACCTGGGAATGGCACACACCTATCTGGGCCGATTTGCAGAAGCCAAGGCTGACTTCAACGAGGGGCTCAAAATCGAGCCAACTGACAGCTTCTGTCTCTTCCAGCTCGCCTACGTTGCCAAACTTCAAGGCGACACCGCCGCCGCAGAGACGATCCTGACAAGGGTCCTCACCGTTCACACAGACTACCCGGCGGCTCTGCTGGAGTTGGCAAACCTTCGCGTCGATGCCACGCGTTACGCCGAGGCGCGCGACTTGCTACTACGATATGTGAAGGTAAATCCTGCCGCGGCAACCGGCTATTACAAGCTGGGCATGGTGGAGAAAAAGCTGCAGAACGCAGCCGCCGCGCAATATGATCTAGCGGAGTTTCAGAGGCTTTCGAAAGAGCAGCCCGACTCCCCCCACCCTTACGATCATCTCCTCGACTATCTGGATAGCCGCTCCCAACTGTCTGCGACGGAGCGGGCGCGGCAGGATGTCGTAACGTTGGAAGCAGAAAGTAAGGCGCATCCCGACCAGGCAGAAATATCGTACGCGCTCGCTGAGGCCTACCTGAAGGCGGGGAAGTTGACGCAGGCACGCCAGACAGTCACATCCTTCAACGAACAGCACCCCGAAGATGTACGAACGCTGACAGGGCTGGGCATCCTGCTCGCGCGTCACGGAATGTACGACGATGCCATCGCACAGTTTCAGAAGGCGCTTAGCGTAAAGCCAGACGCCGACGACGCAAAGTTCAACCTCGCAACAGCACACTTTCGCAAGGGCGACTACTTGAGTGCACGCACCGCAGCCGAGGCGATTAGCGACACAGGACGCAAGGATGACTCCTATGCATCACTCGTGGCGGACATCGATGCCCACCTCGGAAAGACAGCCGAAGCGGAAGATCTCTACCGCGGCGCCATGGCACGAAATCCAGACAGTGACCAGGCATACTTGTCCCTCGCACTTCTTGAATTCCTACAGAACCGAGTTCCCGCAGCCAAGCAGACGCTGCAGCGAGGGCAGGAGCGAGTTCCTGGTTCTGGAAAGATCTACTGGGGACTTGGACTGGCAGCCGTTTTGGAAGGTGACACAGAAACGGCGAGTGATGATCTCGAGCGGGCAGTGGACTTGATGCCGGAGTGGCCGGGGAGCTATGCAACTCTCGGATTTTTCTACTTTCAAAGCGGTCAGGTGAGCAAGGCGCGCGAGGTCTTTCAGAGGTTCAGAAACAACGGCGCCCCTGGCGGACTCGACTTGCGGCGAATTGAGAGTGCACTGGATGGAACAACCGACAATCCCCAAAATGACGGCAAGGTGATGGGGATGAAGGAGCGACTTCAGGTATTTCAGTTGGCGAAGTACCTGGCCGAGAAAACGCTATGATGCGTTGAGACTTATTACCTACAATTGGTGCAGCCTATGATGTTTCCCCGTCGTCGATTTATTGGTGCGTCTTTGCTCGTCATGGGTGGCGCCCTGGCCGAAGCCGTTACAACGCCCCTGTGGCGATGGGAGCAGGGTCTCACTGTTGAAGCCGCAGAATCTCCAGCACTGGGCAGGGGCGTCCAGTTTGTCGACGTAGCCAGGGATGCCGGATTGAACGTCCCCAACGTGTGGGGCGGCGTCGACCACAAGCGGTCCATCATTGAGACCAAAGGCAGCGGTCTGGCGTTCTTCGACTACGACAACGACGGCTGGCTGGACATCTATCTCACCAATGGCAACCGGCTCGATACCGTCTGGCCAGCGGGCAAAGCACCCACATCACACCTGTTCAAGAACAACCGCGACGGTACGTTTACCGACGTGACGGAAAAATCAGGCTTGGCAATCACTGGCTGGCAAACCGGAGTCTGCGTGGGTGACTACGACAACGATGGATGGGACGACCTGTTCTGCTGCTTCCTGGGTCACAACATGCTCTTCCATAACAATGGCAATGGCACATTTACCGATGTCACAAAGAAAGCCGGGCTGTACCACGAGAAAGGTCGCTGGGGAGCCGGCTGCAGCTTTTTGGACTACGACCGTGACGGCCACCTTGATCTATTCGTTTGCAACTACATCAAGATCGATCCGGATAAGATTCCCATCGCAAGCGACACCAAGTACTGCCAGTGGAAGGGTATCCCGATTATGTGTGGTCCGCGTGGACTCCCCGCAGACACAAACATTCTGTATCGCAACAATGGCGACGGCACCTTCACCGATGTCTCAGAGAAGTCCGGCATCCTCAAACCAGGGCCGCGATACTCCATCACATCCGTTTCGTATGACTTTGACAATGATGGTTGGCCAGATATCTATATCGCGGTGGATTCAGAGCCGAGCATCCTGTTCAAGAACAATCACGATGGCACATTTACAGACGTGGCCGTGATGGCGGGGTGCGCCTACAACGAGGACGGCCATGAGCAAGCAGGCATGGGGGTAGCCGTGGCCGACTACGACTGCGACGGCTGGTTCGACATCTTCAAGACCAACTTTGTCGACGACACCTGCAACATGTATCACAACAACGGGGATGGAACCTTTACAGATGTCACTCTTACTTCAGGGATCGGCGTGAACAATAGGTATGTAGCGTGGGGTTGTGGCTTCATCGACGTCGACAATGATGGGTGGGCCGATCTGGTGCAGGTGAATGGTCATGTGTATCCGGAGGTAGACCAGTACAACTCTGGCGAATCATTCAAGAACCAACGTCTCGTGTACAAGAACCGAGGCAACGGAACCTTCAAGGATGTGTCTGCGGAGATGGGGCCTGGGATTAGTGAGAAGTTCTCCAGCAGAGGCGCGGCGTTTGGAGACTACCTCAACAACGGCTGCATGGATGTACTGGTCCTGAACCTGAATGATCTACCTTCCCTGCTGCGAAATGAGGGAGGGGACAAACTGAACTGGATTAAGGTCAAGCTGGTGGGAACTGTGTGCAATCGAACCGCTATTGGAGCGCGGGTGCGCGTCATTACCGGGAAACACGTCCAGATGGACGAGGTAAATAGTGGCACCAGCGTCATGTCGCAGAGCGATCTGCGTCTGCACTTTGGCTTGGGGAGCGCTGGGACCGTAGACATGATTGAAGTGAAGTGGCCTACGACACAGAAGGTTGAAACTTTTGCGAAGGTGAAGGCAAACCAGATATTGACCATCCGCGAGGGACACGGGATTATTTCGACCTATCAGCCGAAGCCGAAGCCGAACCGCTAGCTTGCCCCGTCACGGCACCCTGACGGGCGATCCGCTATCCGGTTCCGTAAAGAGAAATTGTTTGATGTCGCGCCGCTGCTGCTCCGTGAGTGCCGCCTCTTGCCGCTTGATCTGTTCGTGGACTTGAAACTCCTGCTTCGCCCTCGCATGATCGCCCGTGCGATCGTATAGAACTCCAAGACGGTAGTGGGCGTCGGCTAAGGACGGCGTCGACTGTATGGCCTTGCTGTAGTACCGGATCGCCTCTAGATTGTCGTGCCGTGCGTTAGCGAGGACGCCGAGTTGCAGATAGGCATCGCCGTACTCAGGATTGATCGCAACGGCTTGATCGAGGAGGAACACTGCGTGCTGTACAGTGACCGGGTTGGGTGCGATCTCCTGGCTCTTTAGCAGCGCCATGGCATAAAGGTAGTTGGCTACAGGGTTCTGGGGCTGCTGCCCGACGAATCGAGAAAGGTGGGTTTCGACGCACAACAGAGCGTCAGGAGCAGTGATTTGCATTCTCCCCATAAAAAGATATGGCTCGGTAGCAAGGGGGTCGAGGTCCGAGGCACTGCAGAGGCGTTGTGCCGCTTCGTCATATCGGGCGCCAGCGAAAAGCGCAGTGCCCAGAGCCGTATTCATACGGACCGATTTGGGAAATGCGACGACCCCTTTGCGGAAAACTTCTTCCGCTTGCCAGATAGCTCGATGCAGAAGCAGTTCAGAACCCCAAGCAAAATAGTTTTGTTCCGAAGGATCGAGGGTAGCGGCACGCTCAAAGGCATGGACGGCCAAGAGAGCGTCGCCAGAAGCCTCGAAGCGCTTACCAGAGAGACGATATCCATCGGCGTCGTTGTTGGCCCCGGGCTTGGATGGCGACGAGTTCCCCGGAGCAGAGTCATCAGATTTCAGCGCTGAGGTCGCAAGAGCGAGCGACTCCGTAGTTCGCAAGGTCGAATCGGAACCGTGGCCACCGACAGCTGTCCAATCCGTGACGCCGGCAACGGAGAAGTTTGGTTGATCCGAGAACTGCATCTCCTGTGTCGCAGAGGATGGTGCAGGTGCTGCTGCAAGCTTCGGTGAGTTGCCAGTTGATTGAGCATACGATCCCGCACTCAAGACAATGAGCGCGTAGGGAGCGAGGAAACACATTGGGACGGGTAGCTGCACGGAAGAGTCTCTAAGCCTTCAAGTGAAACTATACCGCCGTTGGGCCAGACTTGGCATCTGGGAGCTGTGAGTGCCTCCGGCAACACAAAGATGCTGGGTGAGGCGTTGCGGAGACATCCTCTCTGAAAGCCGTCGATTGCACACTCCGTGTGCCAGTCGAAAGAGACTCGCTTTGTTTAGCGACGGACACTCGCTTTGTCTGAGAGTAGTGTTCTGTAAAGTGCACATCCGGTCGAGGACCCGCGGACGTGTTTGACTTGCGGCCAAGTAACTTCGGCGTTCGTGCGGGAAGCAGTCCTAACAGCATGCGTCCGCATGTGGAGCATCTGCCTTGCCATCGGCAGAAATCTGCGGCCAGCGTCGGTCGGTTCCGCAGCCGCCGGGAATCTCAAACGCACCTCACTGAGAGGCACAGCCACACTTCGCGCTCGAAATGATGAACGAAAACACTTTTCTTTTGTGTAATTTTTTGGTAGCGTTACCGGGGCTCGAACCCGGACTCTTCGCCTTGAGAGGGCGACGTGTTAACCAGTTACACCATAACGCCATGAGGAAGCAGAACTCACTGCAGCAGAAGACCGGAGCCTCAACCACGGCAACTCCCAAAGTATAGCAAACCCACCCACAACCCGCCACCGCAGAGGTCCGCTTCAAGCCTGTCAACCCCTGAAATCACCTAAACCGTCTCCCACCAGCAACTTGGGCATGTCGTAGCAGATAGAGCGCCTCCTGTAAACTGGAGGTAGACGATCGAGTGAACGCAGAGGGCACTCGAGCAGAAGACCGGACGTGACAGCAACTTCTTTTATGACAGCTAAATCCTTTGTTCCGCGTATTTTGCGGGACAGCACCCGCGTAAACAGAGACTTTGAGGGAAACGGCTTGGACATGTCCAGACCTAAACCCTTTCGATTATGTACTTTCGGACTTCCAAGGGGGGAGGGGGGGGTGCCTACAAACCGAGCTTCTTGACCTCGTCGTTGTAGTACTTCCGGTACAGGATGTCCCATTCCTGGCTTCCCTCGACGATGATCTTCCGCTGCGAAGCGATCTTCAGCCGCGCCGCCTGGTCGATCCGCAGCTCTTCCATCAGCAGCTTGCTCAGCGCCTTCCGGGCCTCCTGCCGGATCGTATTCCGATCCTCCAGAAAATCGCACTCCGGAATCTCCGCCAGGGCATCTGCGACGGTGTGGGCCAGCTTGTTCACCTTGTCCGCGGAAATCCTCACAGCACCGCCTTGTACTTCCGGGCCAACTCCGTCTTCACCTTCTTGAACATCTCCGGATAGCTCGCGCCGGTCTTCCGCATGTCATCCTGGAACGCTTCCAGGATCACCCGAACCTCGTCATTGATGCGATCCTCAAGAGCCAGCTCCTCGACCATGGCCGACGCAACCCGCTCGTTCACCACAGCCGGCTTCTCGGTCTGGATCATCTTCTCCGCTACAAGATGCTTCACCGTCTGGCGCGCCAGGTACCCAACATATTCTTTAGAAAAGATCATGGACTTTGCCTCGACTATACCACGCACCGGGCCCGCAGAAACCGATACGAAGCGTCTCCGTATCTGAGACAATAGTTCATCGATGCAACCAGATAACCTCATCTCGATCAAAGACGACATGATCGCCTTCATTGCCGGTCATGGTATGCGCCGGCTCAACGGATACGTCACCGAAGAGGTCCCTACCGTCCTCTTCGAGGAAGACAACGCCGACGGCTGGAAGGACTTCGTCGAGCACGCCAAGGCCGCCAACGCCGCCTTCGTCACCATGAGCGAGGTCGTCCTGGAGCGCGAAGACATCACCCTTCTCCTCGACCAACTCCGCGAGCAGGCCTTCCCCGACGCCGACGCCATCGAGGTCGAAGAAGCCGAACTCCTCATGAAGCATGTCGGCAAGGTCGGCTACCTCCAGCTCGGCTTCGCCCACCAGGGCGTCATGTTCGTCTGCGAGATGGCCACCGACTGGTACGACTCCTTCCAGGAGCTTATGGAAACCATCGGCGACCTCAGCGGCATCGTCGTCGACGACCGCGACGACGACAGCGACCGCAACTAGCCGGCGTCCGTGACCGCCCAGCCCGAATGGCTCGTCCGTGCCGCGGACGAGTCCCTCACCGAACGTCTCGTGAGTCACCTGGGTTGTCCGCCCTCCATCGCCCGCCTCCTTGTCACCCGCGGCATCGCCGGCGAGGTCTCTGCCGACGCCTTCCTCTACCCCACCCTCGACCACCTCCACGATCCCTACCTCCTCCTCGGCATGGCCCCCGCCGTCGTCCGCATCGAGCAGGCCCTCGCCGCCTCTGAGCCCATCCTCATCTACGGCGACTACGACGTCGACGGCACCACCGCTACCGTCCTCCTCAAGACCGCCATCGAGCGCGTCGCCCCGCCCGGCAATCCCGCACAGGTCACCTACCACGTCCCCCACCGCCTCCGCGAGGGCTACGGCATCCAGGCCAACGTCCTTGGCCTCGCCGCCACCTCCGGCATCCGCCTCGTCATCTCGGTAGACACGGGCATCCGCGCCATCGCCGCCGCCGCCGAGGCCAAGGTCCTCGGGCTGGACCTCATCGTCACCGATCACCACCTCCCCGACACCGCCCTCCCCGAAGCC
Organism: uncultured Granulicella sp.; assembly: GCA_965213785.1. Classification (GTDB taxonomy): domain Bacteria; phylum Acidobacteriota; class Terriglobia; order Terriglobales; family Acidobacteriaceae; genus Edaphobacter. Next base: position 129,961 of record OZ243921.1, read on the forward strand.
CACGCCGTCATCAACCCCGCCCAATCCGGGTGCCCCTACCCCAACAAGCACCTCTGCGGCGCTGCCGTAGCCTTCAAGCTGGCCTACGCCCTCATGGCTTCCCACGCTGACCGGGCCGCCGACCCAACACTAGCCCACCGGATCCTCCGCACCAAGACCCTGCCCTCCTTCCTCAAGCTGGTCGCCTTGGCCACCATCGCCGACTCCGTCCCCCTCACCGGCGAGAACCGGGTCATCGCCACCCTGGGCCTCCGCGAGCTCGCCAACCCCATGCAGCCCGGCCTCCGCGCCCTCATGCAGGTCGCCAAACTCCCCCTCGACCGCCCCCCCACCGCCCCCGAGGTCGCCTTCCGTCTCGCCCCACGGATCAACGCCGCTGGCCGCATGGACGTGGCCGCCGACGTCGTTGAGCTCTTCCTTACCCGGGACCCAGCCCGAGCAAGGTTACTCGCCGAGAAGCTCGACCGCCTCAATCAGGAACGCCGAGCCACCGAAGCGGAAGCCCTCTCCGCCATTGAGAGGGAACTCGCCCGCCTCCGGGCAGCCTCGCCCACCCTCGAGCCCGACTGCATCATCCTCGACCACCCGGACTGGCATCGCGGTGTTCTCGGCATCCTTGCTTCGCGGGTCGTCGAGCGCACCGGCCGCCCGGCCCTCATCCTCACTCACCAGGAAGGCGCCTCCCACGGCTCCGGACGCTCCATCGAAGGCTTTCACCTGCTGGATGCCCTTACAGCGGTCCATACCGGGCACGGAGAGTCGGACCTCTTCACCCGATTTGGCGGTCATGCTCATGCTGTCGGCTTCTCCCTCCCCTCCGCAGCCCTCTCTCAACTCCGCACCCGGATGACCCGCCACGCAGCTCAGCATCTTGGCCCGGGAGTCCTCACTCCACCCCTTTGCAGCGACCTCGAAGTGCGCCTGTCAGAAGTGAATGACGGCTTCCATCAATGGATGGAGCGCCTTCAGCCGTTTGGCAATGGGGCGCCCGAGCCAATCTTTCTCAGCCGGAACCTTACCCTTGTCTCCTTACCTCGCCTCATTCAGGATCGCCATCTCTGCCTGACCCTCCGCGATACCGCCAGCCCATCGGCGCGCACCTTCGAAGCGCTAGGCTGGAGTCGGGTCGTCGACTGGCCTGCCCACTGTAAGGCCTGTGGTCTTGACGTAGGCTCCCGTGTAGATGTGTTGTGGCATCTTCGCACCAGCGATTTTCGATCGGCTGCGGAGCTCCAGCTGGAACTTGTCGCGCTGCGCTCCCACGTCCCATGTCCTTGAAAGCAGAACCCAATCCGGCCACGAGACAAAAAGACTGCTTCCTCGTTGGCCTTCCGACGTCTTATATACTGGCCTTCTGACGCAATGCCCACACCTACCTCGACAAGACGACCTCTTTCCGCGCTAGCTTGGCTCGTACTTGCCATCGTCGTGGTGCTCAGCTTCCTTGGATATCGGTCTTTCTCACGTGAGACGGTGGAAGTGCGGACAGCACAAGCCACTCGCGAGAACCTGGTCAGTTCCGTCTCGACAAATGGCAAGGTTGAGCCTGTAAAAGAGTTCCAAGCGCACGCAGCAGGTCCAGGAGTTGTGAAGCGGATCTATGTCGAAATCGGCGATAAGGTGACGGAGGGTGATCTTCTCGTCAGCCTGTCCGACAGCGACGCAGTCGCACGTGTCGCAAGTGCTTCCTCGACACTCAGCACAGCGCAGGCGAATGCGCAGGACTTGGCACGTGGGGGCACCCAGGACGAACGTCTCTCCATGGCTGCCGATCTAGACCGGGCCCGTGCGCAGCAGGCGCAGGCGGAAAAGGATGTAGCGGCCCTGCAACAACTTCAGCAGCGGGGTGCCGCCTCGGCGAACGAGGTGGCGCAGGCTCAGCAGCGCCTCCAGAACGCACAGAGCAGCCTCCGTGCGGTGCAGCAGCGCAGTACAGCGCGTTATGGTTCATCCGACCTCAGCCGATCTACCGCCCAGGTCGCGGATGCCCGGGCCGCGCTGTCGGCGGCGCGGTCCGCGTACGCCGCTGACAACATCCGCACGACGATCTCCGGGACAGTGTATGCCATCCCGGTCTCCGAGTACGACTTTGTTCCCGCCGGAGAGGACCTGCTCGACGTAGCCGACCTGAATCGCCTGCGCGTTCGTGCCTACTTCGACGAACCTGAGATCGGGAAGCTGGAACAGGGCCAAAGCGTGTCCATCGTCTGGGATGGAAAGCCAGGACAGAAGTGGCATGGCCACGTAGAACGGGCTCCGACGACGGTCATCACCTATGGCACCCGTAACGTCGGTGAGTGCATCATCACGGTAGACGATGCAAAAGGAGATCTTCTCCCGAATACGAACGTCACGGTGACAGTCACAACCTCGCAGCGGATGAACGCCCTTAGCGTGCCTCGAGAGGCATTGCACACCGATGCAGGAAATTACGTCTATCGCGTTGTGAGCGGCCATCTGCAGCGTACGACTATTGTCGCCGGTGTGATCAATCTGACTCGGGTCGAAGTTGTCTCTGGACTCAGCCAAGGAGACATCGTGGCTTTGAACACTACAACCAACCGCGACCTTACTAACGGTCTCGCGGTCTCGATTGCAGAGTCGCGATGAAGAAAGCCTCCAAACTTTTGTTTGCGCTTTTTTTGGCTCCGGCGCCTCTTTTAGGAGACACGGCACAGGCGTTCGCCTCCCTCCAGCATGGTCGCGTCGCAGAGGCTGAGGGCAGCCTCAGGGCCACCTTGTCCGAAAGCCCGAGGGACGCCTCCGCGCACCAGCTTCTTTGCCGCGTCTTCTATGCGCAGGATCAGGCGGAGCGAGCCGTTCCCGAGTGCGAGGCCGCCGTATCTGACGCGCCCGACGATACGCAGAACCAGCTTTGGCTCGGGCGGGCGTACGGTCTCAAGGCGAGACACGCCAGCCCCTTCGCGGCGTTCGCGCTCGCCCGCAAGGTTCATGTCGCCTTCGAGCGGGCTCTGGAGGTCTCACCCGCCAACGCCGCGGCGGTGAACGATCTTGGAGAGTTCTACGTCGCCGCTCCGTCGATCGTCGGGGGCGGCATCGACCGGGCGAAAAGCCTTGCCGGAGCCGTGCAGGGTCGCTTCCCTGCTGGGGCTCACCGCATCCGGGGCTACATCGCGGTCAAGCAGAAAGACATCAGGTCCGCGGAGACTGAGTTTCTAGCTGAGGTGGCGGCCGTAAAGACACCGGCCGCCTATCTGGATCTGGCGCTTTTTTATCAGCAAATTGCCAGGCCCGAGCAGGCGGAAGCTGCGCTGCGGATGGGGGTGGGGGCGGATGCTTCCCGGGGTGCGGCCCTGGTAGACGCCGCTTCCATCCTGATCGAGATGAAGCGCGCTCCGGAGTTCGCCGAGCAGTGCCTGCGGGCCTATCTTGCGTCTCCTGCTCAGACCGACGCGGCCCCGGTGTTCAAGGTGCACTTGCAGCTTGGCCAGCTTCTCGCCCGCCGAGGTGACCTCAGGGGCGCTCGACAGGAATATGCCGCCTGCCTGGCCCTCGCCCCTCACTTCGTCCCTGCACAACAAGCAGCCAAGGGAGCCTAAGCCCGCCCGTGCTCAAACTTCCCCGCCCCGTCCTATTCCTTGCCGCTGCCGTTCTCGCTCTGCCTGGAACGATGCGAGCCCAGCTCTCCTTTACGTCCGCGGTCGATCTGGCGCTGCGCAACAGCCCGAAGGTGCAGATGGCGCAGGCGAACCTCGACAAGGCTCGTGCGGCCGCAAGCGAAACCACGGATGCGTACCTTCCGAACCTGAGCGGGGGGTCGGGGCTGGGTTATTCCTACGGCTTTCCCCTTGGGCAGCCGACGCTGTTCACTTTCTCCTCTCAGTCGCTGGTCTTCAACTATTCGCAGCGGGACTATATTCGTTCTGCCCGGCAGGGGGTCCTGGCGGCGACGGAGGCGTTGCGGGAGGTGAGGCAGGAGGTGGCGGAGGATGCGGCCGTCACGTACCTGTCGATCGACCGGATCGAGCACTCGCGGGCCGCGATGGAGGACGAGTATACGGCCGCCGAGCGCCTGGTCTCGATCGTGCAGGCACGGCTCGATGCTGGGCGGGATACCGGCATGGAGCTGGCGAAGGCTCGCCGGACCGTGGCGCAGATGCGCTTGCAGCGGCTTCTGCTGGCGGACGATGCGGCGGTGCTGCGAGACCATCTGGGGCGACTCGACGAGCTGACCACGGGTCTCATTCAAACGGATTCCGCCAGTATCCCGGCGTTCCCGGCACGGGTGGGGGGGACTGCTTCTCCGCCGGATACGCCGGGGGTGCGGGCGGCCTTCGCGAACGCCCAGGCTAAACGGGAGCTGGCTTTTGGCGACGCGAAGTACGCGTTCAGGCCGCAGGTGTACTTCTTCGCGCAGTACAGCCGGTTCTCCACCTTCAACAACTACCAGCAGTACTACCTCCACTTCCAGTACAACGCGGCGGAGATCGGGGTGCAGATTACCGTCCCGTTCTATGACCGGCTCCGCCGGTCGAAGGCGCGGGAGTCGGCGGCGGACGCGGTCCATGCCGAGCGGGAGGCCATTGATACCCGCAACCAGCTCCTGGAGGGCCGGGTAAAGCTGCAGCACGCGGCGACCGAGTTGCAGGCGCGGCTGGACCTGGCGGACATCGACCAGGACATCGCGCAGCAGCAACTGGATGCGACGGTGCTGCAGTTGCAGGCCAGCCCCTCGGACCCGAACACTCCGCAACTGACGCCGAAGGATGAGCAGAACGCGCGCATCCAGGAGCGGCAGCGGTTTATCGATCTTCAAGACGCCCGATACCAGCTCCGTAAGACCCAGGTCAACCTGTTGCGCCAGACCGGGGAGCTGGAGGACTGGCTGAAGTCCGCCGCGCGGGCCGAGTCGCCGGTATCGGTGACTCGAGTTCCGTGAGGGGTGCCTGCGATGGCAGAGACTGCCTCTCAAGGTACGCCCCCACTTATCCCATAAATTCCGAAAGTGTTCAATTCAAAAGGCTTAAGTCTGGATTTGACTGCGCCAGTATCCGCAAAGTCTCTGTTTATGCGGGTGCGATTTTCTAAAGTACGTCGAACAATAGGTTTAGGGCTGGACCCAACGACGCTGTCACCAGGGGCAATTTGGCGACGCAGATTGGCTCCGCTGGGTCCTGAAACCGGTCACAATTCTCGCCTACCGCGAGACCGCCGCTCGGTTGCCGGCGAACACCGCGTGGAGATCGTCGGTACCGATAAGGTCGAGCTGTCCGTCGACGCGCTCGATAAAGTGGACGAACCCGCCAGTGTCACGGCCCTACGGGCAGCCGTGGACGCTCGTCTGCCTTCAAGCACATCAATATCTGCTTGGCAGATACGCCTTCACCCTGCCGGAAGCCGTCACCCGGGGAGAACTCAGGCCTTTGCGGAACCCCGCCACCGCCACCATCGACGAGCCGTAAGCCCGACGCGCCAATCCCTTATGTTGTGTTCTGTTCCGTTGCTACTCAGACCCCCAGTCGTTGCAGGTGCGCTCCCCGAAGCAGCCGCATAATCAGTGAACAAATCGAACTCCAACTGGCCTGACGCCCGGATGGAACCGCCCCCCCCGGGCACCCCTGTCCATGCCTACTTTTTGCAACACAGCCAGGTGTCGATCATTCCTCCGAACGACATGCCGATGTGCGAGGTCCACTGCCGGGCGTCGGCGAGGTACTGGGGCATAGGGACGGAGAGAGGTTCGCGGTTGCGAACGGCGAGGGCGAGGAGGGCGGCGAGGATGAGGAGGAAGAAGAGGAGGCGGCGGGAGAGGTGTGCCGGCCGCACGGTGGCAGGGGGAGAGGTCAAAGGCGTAGGCTCCGGGGGCCCCGGGGCAAAGTTTTGCTCGGGAGGGGAGTATGGGCCAGTGGGGTTCGTCAGCGTAAGGGGACGGTGGAGGTTTATGAGTCGAAATTGTGACGAAAAAGATCTTGCGTATTTTTTTGCGAGTAGTTAGGTTTAGTCTGCAAAACGCAAGTTGGGGGATTGATGGCGAGCTTACAAGGTTTGGTGTCCAATGATGGACAGTTGTACGCGATGTGGAAAGGCATCCCAGGCGACGAGCGAATCTTTTATTCGAGGTGGAACGGTACGGGTCCGTGGTCTCCGAAGGCACCGATGCAGGGTCTTACAAGCATGGGGCCGTCCGTGACGGTTTACGACGGTGCGGTTTACGCGGCCTGGAAGGGACAGTTTGGGGATCCGCGGCTGTTCTATGCCATCATTGGCACGAACGGGATCTGGTCCCCCCAAGCGACCATTCCATGGGCGTACAGCGACGTGGGACCGGCGCTTGGAGCGATTGGCAACAAGTTGGTCGCGGTGTGGAAGAACGCGTGGGATCAGACGCTGTGGTATTCGCTTTTCGACGGAAGGGCCTGGAGTGCGGGTAAGCTGATCCCAGGGCCGGAGTCGAACGTGGGGCCTTCCCTGGCGCTCTATAACGGCAGGCTCTATGTGGCGTTTCGGGGCGTGTATGGGAACGAACACCTGTTTTACATGTCGTTTGACGGAACGAACTGGTCGGCGGCGGAACCGATTCCAAGTGCGTCGTCGAGCGTGGGACCTTCGCTCGCTGGAGTGGGGACGAAGCTGTACGCGATGTGGAAGGGACTGGACGCGGACCAGGGGCTGTACTGGTCGTCGTTCGATGGGAAGAGCTGGGCGCCGCAGGCGCAGGTTCCGGGAGTTGGAAGCAGCGTGGGTCCGGCGATCTCGGCATATAACGGTGTACTGTACGCGATGTGGAAGGGTGCTGGCGCGGATAACACGCTCTGGATGTCGCACCTGAACGGGACGACGTGGGCTCCGCACACGCAGCCGCTGGTGGGCTCGACAGGACAGGACCCGGTGCCGGGGGGAACTCCGGTCGCCCAGCCTGGTGCGGGTTTGCGGAGCGGGTCGAACTACTTCCTCGCAAGTAACTGTGCTCATCTTGCGGGAGTCCAGGTTCTGATCGGGATCACCGAGGATCTGGTGACTGCGGCCCCTACAGGGACGCCTCAGAACAAGCAGCAAGGGTTTGCCTTTCAATTCAACTGCTCCTCTTCCGTTCCGGCCAATCCTCAGAACGCGGAGTGGACGGTGTGGCAGCAGTACATCATCGGAATCGGTGGAAACAGTATGCTCTGCGCGGCGAATAACTTTACCGCGGCGTCGCTGAGCGGCAATCAATCAATCGATTTTCCCGCTCAACAGGTTGCCACGTTGGCGCGCGCCAATACGATTCCGGCGGGTAGCACCATCTCGATCCAATTGACGTTCGACAGTGCCGGCAATGTGACCGGGGGGACGTTCAACCTGACGCCTGGGGGTACTCCCAAACCGATCGTCCTAACATCGGGCAAGCTCAGCAGTGGGGAACAGATTACGACGGCGGATTTGGCTCCAATCACTGCTTTCGAGTTGAACCTTGTGGGTCCGGGTGATTATCAACATGCTCATTTTGTCTCGGGAGCGGGGAAGATCGTGTATCTGGCGTCGCTACCGCTTACGGCGCTCTCATCGCTGCCGACGTGCGTTGCAAACAACGCGACAACCGGTGAGAGCTCGAACAGCGCGTATGGCTTGCTGCCTAGCGGCTCGAGCTTTGTCGTCTCGCAGACGTTCTCGGTCGATACAACCATTCAATGACGCCTCGACAGCGGGTTAGAGGTGGAGCAGGTTTCGGGGCTCTGGTGGGTCAGCTTGGCGAGCTCTTCCGGGCTGAGAGTCTGTTCGAGACCGACGGCTTCTCCGCCTTCGCGGCCGACGGAGAACTGGCGGAGTGCCGGGCGTGACCTCCTGTAGCCAATATGCCGACGAGAGATTCTTCCTCATTCCATTCTACGTGGCACCCGGCAACTGATACGCCAAGGGTAAGTGTCTCATTGCACGACACTTAGGCGGCTGAGGGGCTTGACAGGGCCGGCCAGAGGAGATTGATGGGTCCGTGCCCGTGCCCGACAGGTATGGCGCGGCGGAGGGCTTCGGCAACATAGCGCTTGGCGGAGGTGGCGGCGGCGGGAGCGGCGTCGCCAAGGGCAAGGCGGCACAGGAGTGCGCTTGAGAGGGCGCAGCCGGTGCCATGGGTGGAGGTGGTGAGGACGCGCTCCCCGGGAAGCCACAGGTGACCCGGCAGGTGGACCGCGGAGGTGGCGGACAGCACCAGGAGGTCGTCCGGTGGGTCCATGTGGCCTCCGGTGACCAGGAGGGTGAGGTTGGGGTATGCTGCCGCGAGGGCGCGGGCGGCGGAGAGGACGTCCTCACGGTTTGGCTGAAGAGCTCGAGCGACGAGGATGGGAAGCTCGTCGAGGTTCGGGGTGACCCAGTCGACCAGCGGGAGCAGGCGGGTGCGGAGCAGGTGAGTTCCCTGCTCGTCGAGCAGGGCGCACCCGGAGGAGGAGCGCAGGACGGGGTCGAGGACGACGGTGGGCCGGCGTCCGGCACGATGCAGACCTTCAAGGTAGCCGGCGACGACCGCGACACATCCAGCGGTAGCGAGCATTCCGATTTTGATGGCGTCGGGAGGAAGGTCGGCCTCCAGGCAGGCGAGGGTATCGCGCAGGATGGCGGGATCGACGGGATGGATGGAAGCGACGCCGAGGGTGGACTGCACGGTGAGGGCGGTGACGGCGGAGGTGCCGAAGAGGCCGTGAGCGGCAAACACGGCGAGGTCGGCGGTGATGCCCGCGCCGGAGGATGGATCGAAGCCGGCGATGGTCAGCAGTGTTGGCAATCGGCTTCTCCTTCCGTGATGGTAAACCGGCGGAGCGGCCTATGATAAGGCACATGGAGAGCCAGGCTACGCAACGAGATGGTGCAGCGGCGGAACGGCTTGCGGTGGCATTGGACTTCCCTTCCGCGCGGGAGGCGCTGGACTGCGTCGACCGGCTGGAAGGGTGCTGCCGATGGATGAAAGTCGGGATGGAGCTGTACTATGCGGCGGGCAATGGCTTGATCGAGGAGCTGCAGTCGCGGGACCTGCGGGTGTTCCTGGATTTGAAGCTGCATGACATACCGCATACGGTTGCGGGGGCGGTGCGTTCCTTGGCTTCGCTTGGGGTGGACCTGCTGACGATCCATGCGCTGGGGGGTGAGGCGATGCTGCGGGCGGCGGTTCGCGCGGCCGCCGAGACGGCCGGGGCTCCGCGGCTGCTTGCGGTGACGGTGTTGACAAGCATGGACCGGGGCGAGATGGCGGGGGTGGGTCTGCTGGACGAACCGGGCGGGCAGGTGCTGCGGCTGGGGCGGTTGGGGGAGGCGTGCGGGGTCGATGGGTTGGTCTGCTCGGCCCAGGAGACGCGGATGCTGCGGGCGTCGCTGAAGGAGTCGACGATGCTGGTGGTGCCGGGTATCCGGCCGGCAGGGGCGGAGGCGGGCGATCAACGGCGGGTGGCGACGCCGGCGGAGGCGATCGCGCAGGGGGCTTCCCTGCTGGTGGTGGGACGACCGATTACGCAGGCTGCCGACCCCGGGGCTGCGGCGCGGGCGATCCTGGATGAGATCGCCAGCGCCGTTTCCTGACGTTGCGGGTGCGGTCTAGCGGGATCCGGCGTGGGTGAGGGCGGAGTCGCTGAGACGCAGGGCGAGCGATTTGGCCGAGGCTCCGCCGCGGAGGAACTCCGACAAGGGGTGCTGCGCGACCTCGAAGCCGCGGGAGGCAAGGCGTGCGGGAAGATCGGACTGGATTTCGCCCATCAGGACGGTGCGGCCGATGTTGAGGACGTTGCAGGCGAACTGCGTGGCCTCCGCCTCGGTGACGGGGATGCGCTTCTCTTCCGGATAAGCGGCGGCGATGCGCTCGAGGGAGGCGGCGTCGAAGGCGGCCGGGAGATAGAGCAGGAAGCCTCCGGCGAGCGGGGCGAAGCAGGTGTCGAGGTGGTAGAAGCGCGGATCGACGAGGTGGAGCGAGGTGACGGGAACGTGCCATGCGTCGGCGACGTGGCGGTGGCTCTGGAGGCAGGTGCGGGAGCCGTGGGCGGCCCAGAGGCGGCTGCCCTCGGCGTCGAAGAGGATGTCGCCTTCGCCTTCGAAGGGGGTCTCGCGGGGGGTCTCCCAGGTGAGGAAGCCGTGCTGCCGGAGCCAGGTGCGGAGGTGCTGCTCCTCCGGACGGCGCTGGGGGTGGGTGAAGCTGGACACGGCGGCGATGCCGTGCTGGACGAGGCCGGCGTGGGCGACGAAGACCATGTCCGGCGCGCCGGCGCGAGCGTGGAGGAGGCGGACGTCGGCGAGGCGCTGCAGGCTCTGGTACAGGCCCTTCCACTGGGTGAAGGCGGCGTCCCGGGAGGGGCGGTGAAGGTTGCCGGCCATCCAGGGATTGATGACGTAGCCGACGTCGTACCACTGCGGGGGACACATGAGGTAGGTGGGACGGGAGAAGTGCGGGGGAGCGGTTTCGGTGGTCTGGGCGGTGCCGGAGGGCGGGTGTTCAAGGGATGCAGTGTTGCTCGACATAAAGACGGTTCCTACTTTCGCTCTGGAGTCTGCCCACCGTGAAGGACGATCGTCAAGTCCTTCCTCCACTTATTTATCGGGGGTGTCCACGCGAGTCATGAGGGAGATGCAGTTCCCGCTTCGGTACAAAAGGAAAGAGACCCTGCCGCGGGTCTCTCGGGTAGGGCGGTGGTCTTGACGGGATGCTAGAGTTTCTCGAAGAAGTCGCAGGCGGAGCAAGAGATATAGACCCCGCCCGGGATGCTGCGCTCGCGATCCTTGACGCGCTTGACGATGCGGGTGGGCTTGGAACACTTGGGGCAGTCGGTGCTCTTGTTGGTATCCATGACCTTTTTACGGTCGCCGGTCTTGGCAATCTTCGCCATTGTGTGTCTCCCTGAAAAAATGTGTGTCCGTACCGCGCCTGCGGGTGTGGGCAGGATCAACCGGTACCGCAGGGGTAAGTTTACACCAGCGAAGGGCTAGCGGAGGTGGGCGGTGGTCTGGGGGGCGGGATCGGGCTTGGCGGGGACGGGGTACTGGACGCGACCGACGGCGCTGGGGACGGCAGAGGGGGCGTCGCCGTCGCGGTGGAGGGAGGGCGGGGCCTTCGCGGTCGCGTTCTCGCCTTCGGTGCGGCTGTCGCCCATAGGGATCTCGTGGGGGGCTTCGGCGGGCAGGTAGGCGGCCATCTCGTCCTTGTCGCGGACCTCGATGGGCTTGCCGAGGGCGGCGATTTTGACCTGGGTGACCTTGTCGCCGGTGAAGCGGATGAACTTGATGGTCTTGGGGACCTGGCCGTAGATCCACTCCTCGTAGCGGGCCTGGGAGGGGTCGGCTCCGGCATGCTCGCGGACCTTGCTCTCGGGAGCTCCGAGGGCGGCGAGGACCATCCGGTGGTCCATGCCGACGAGGACATCGTGCTGGGCGATGGCGCGCTTGACGGGCGCGGGAAGGGTGTCGGCGTAGGCCTGGACGCCGGTTTTGACGCCGAAGTCGACGAGCGGCTGGAGGAGGGCCTTGACCTCGGGGGCGGAGACCTCGGGGATGCCGCCGGGAAAGAGGAGGGTGATGCGGGAGCCGGTGACGCGCTGGCCGGTGTCCTGCGCGACGGGATTGTCGTTGAGCTGGATGTGCTTGAGGAAGCGGTGCTTCTCGTACGGGCCGCCGTTGAGGTCGATCTGGATGCGATCGCCCTTGATCTCGAGGGCGGTGATGAGGACGCGGTCTCCGGGGGCGCAGGCCTGGCCCTTGCTGAAGATGAGTTTGCGATACTGTTCGGCGGTCTGGGCGAGAGGGCCGTTGGCCTGGAGGGTGAGGGCGGCGCCGAGCGGGAGGGCGCGATGGGCGAAGCCCTGCTCGGCATCGAGATCGCGGACGAGCTCGCGGCGGCCGCGGTCGGTGAGCTTGCTTTCGGGGAGGACGAGGTCCGTGGGGGTGAAGTCCGTGGGGAGATCGGCGGTGGCGGTCTTTTCTCCGACGACGAAGACCTGCGCGGAAGCGCACGGGATCAACAAGGCTGCAGCGGCGATCGCGAGGAGATACCGAGGAAACATGGCCCATCCGCCTTCGAGGTCCGGCGAGTGCGCGGACCTTTAAATTCGATGCTGCACCTTTTCGGCCAAATATACAAGCCTGTGGGTGAGGAGCGTCTTAGCTAGTGGAGGCGGTCGGGGAGGGGTGGAGGAGGCACGCCGGAGGAGCCCGGGGCGGAGAAGGTCTGCGGGGTGGTGGGGAGGATCTGGATGAGGGCGGGTGGGGCGGGGGTCTGCTCCATCGCGGCGTGGGCGGCGGGGGGCGCGATGGTGACTTCGTAGCCCGCGGGGAGGATGGGGGCGTGGGTGTAGCTCCAGGCGAAGTTGCGGGTAATGCCGTAGAGGATAGGGATGGCGGCGAGCAGGACGAGGGTGGAGAAGGCGGCGGCCGTGGGGCCCCAGGTTCCGCCGGTGAGCCAGTCCGGGCCGTAGGTGGTGCCCTGGATGAGGGAGCTGAGGTCTCCGGCTTTGCCTGAGGGCAGGCCGAAGAGGACGCCGAGGCTGACGATGAGGGCGAAGCGGAGGCCCCAGGCGAACCAGACGGCGTGGGTGCGGAGCCACGTGAGGGAGAGCAGGAGGGTGAGCAGCATCGCGGCGAGCACCGCGGAGGAGGAGGCGTCGGGGTCGCGCCAGGTGGAAAAGCCGGCGGCGGCGACCATGACGAGGATGGCTCCGGAGGGTCCGAGGGCGCGGATGAGGGCGCGGAAGGGATAGCCGCGGAAGGCAATCTCGTGGGTGAGGGTGGCGAGCGCGAGGGTGGCGACGGAGAGGACGGCGGCGCCGGCCGCGGAGGTAGTAAGGATGAGGCGGGTGTGCAGGTGGCCGGAGAGGAGGAGGGGGAGGAGGCAGACGACGACGATGGCCCAGCCGAGGGCGGCGCCGGAGAGGACTTCGCGGGCCTGGGTGGGGCGCGGCGGAAGGGCGGTGAGTTCGCGGAGGGAAACGGTCTGGCGGGCGATGCCGCGCAGGACGACGAAGCCGAGGATGAGGAGGAAGAGATGGAAGGCGGCCTCTACGAGGTCGCGTGCGGGGCCGAGGGGGAAGCGTCCGGCGAGCCCGTTGGCGGAGCTGGCGGCGAGGGCCCTGGCGCCGAAGTACCATGCGGTGGAGCCCGCGAAGAGCAGGAGATCGGGGAGGCGGCGGACGCGGTGGGTGGGCGGATACAACGGCAAAGACGAGTCTTTCTCGGGCGGTCCCGGGGGCGGAGTTCTCCGCTGCTAGACAGACGTGTAGAACTGGGCGACGTTGCGGAACTTCCGGTACCGTGCGGCGAGGAGCTGGTCGATTGGGGTGGCACAGATTTCGTTGAAATGATGGGTGAGGCGGGCGTCGACCAGGGCGAGGGCGGCGGGGATATCGGCCTGGGTGCCACCGGGAGGCTCGCCGATGACGTCGTCGACACAACCGAGGCGTTGGACGTCGAAGGAGGTGTACTTCAGGGCGGCGGCTGCCTGCTGTTTTTTGCCGGCGTCCTTCCACATGATGGAGGCGCAGCCTTCGGGGGAGATGACGGAGTAGATCGCATTTTCGAGCATCACGACGCGGTCGGCGACGGCGAGCGCGAGGGCTCCCCCGGAGCCTCCCTCGCCGGTGATGGTGGCGATGGTGGGAACGCGGAGGCGGGACATTTCAATGAGGTTGCGGGCGATAGCCTCGCCCTGGCCGCGCTCTTCAGCCCCGATGCCGGGATAGGCCCCGGCGAGATCGAGGAAGGTGAAGATGGGCCGGTTGAACTTTTCGGCGATCTTCATGGCGCGGAGGGCCTTGCGGTAGCCCTCAGGCTCGGGGCTTCCAAACTTGCGGGCGACGCGGTCCTTAAGGGTTCGGCCCTTGACGTTGCCGATGACCATGACGGGCTCGCCGTGGAAGAAGGCCATGCCGCAGCTCATGGCGGGATCGTCGGCGAAGTGCCGGTCGCCGTGGATTTCGCAGAAATCGGTGAAGAGCGCTTCGATGAAGTCCATGGGGTAGGGGCGCTGCGGATCCCGGGCGAGCTCGGTACGAATCCATGCCTCGGGAACCGGTGCTGGGGGGGGAGCCTGGGCCGATCGTGTCGCTTCTTGTTCTGTCATGGTGGAGCTCGGTGTTGCCTTCATTGTATGTCAGTCTACTTCCGCACCTGGCGGCGGCCAACGGGAGGGCTTGCTTGTGGTGGAGTGCCGATGTGCGCGCGGCCGCCTGTGCGAGGAGGGTTGGGGGCAGCCCGGGAAGGGGCAGCTGTGACACAATGAACGATGAAGGAGCCGCATGTCCGCAACCCTGGTAGAGCCGATTTTGCCGGTCGTGAGTCCGGCACGCAACATCCGCAAGACGGTGCTTTCGAACGGGCTCCTGGTCCTGACGGAAAGCATGGAGCATGTTCGCAGTGTGTCGATGGGCGTGTGGATCAACTCCGGCTCGCGAGACGAGGCGGCGGGGGTCAACGGCATCTCGCATTTCGTCGAGCACATGGTCTTCAAAGGGACGGAGAGCCGGACGGCACAGCAGCTGGCGCGTGAGGTGGACCAGATCGGGGGCAATCTCGATGCGTTTACCGGCAAGGAGCAGGTGTGCTTCAACATCAAGGTGCTGGACGAGAACCTGGTCCCGGCGCTCGACCTACTAAGCGACCTGGTGCTGCACCCGACCTTTGCCGAGGAGGATATCGCGCGGGAGCAGGGCGTGATCCTCGAAGAGATCAAGATGGACGAGGACAATCCGGACTACCTGGTGCATGAGCTGTTTACGCAGAGGTTCTGGAAGGGCGATGCCCTGGGCCGGCCGATCCTGGGGACGGCGAAGACGGTGGCGAGCTTCGACCAGAAGACGGTGCGAGAGGAGTACGGCAAGCGTTTCACGCCCGCGAACATGGTGTTTTCCGCTGCCGGGCAGATTCAGCACGACACGTTCGTGGCGCAGGTGGAGGCGCAGTTCTCCGGGCTGGCGGCGACGGGGGCGATGGCTCCGCGAGCGGTAGCGACCCCGGTGCCGCATCCGCACATCACGTTGAAGAACAAGAAGTCTCTGGAGCAGGTGCAGGTGTGCCTTGGAGTTCCGGCGCCTTCGGTGCAGGACCCGCGGCGGTATGGGATTTACCTGTTGAACACGATGCTGGGCGGCGGGATGAGCTCGCGGCTGTTTCAGACGATCCGCGAGGACGAGGGGATGGCTTACTCGATCTACTCGGAGATGAACCCGTTCCGCGATGTGGGCTCGCTGAGCGTGTATGCGGGGACGTCGCTGGACAAGGTGGAGAAGCTGCTGCGGCTTACCCTGAAGGAGTTTCGGCGTCTGAAAGACGAAGCCGTGACGGCGGGGGAGCTGAAGCGGGCGAAGGATCAACTGAAGAGCAACATCGTGCTTGGGCTTGAGAGTAGCGGCAGCCGGATGTCGAACCTGGCACGGCAGCAGATGTACTACGGCCGATTTTTTGGCGTGGACGAGATTACGCGGGAGATCGAGGCGGTGACTCGGGAGATGGTGCAGGAGATTGCACGTGAACTCTTCGACGGGGAACGAATTGCGCTGACGATGCTGGGGAACCTGGGCAAGCTGAAGATCGGGCGGGACGACCTGGCTTGCTGAGCGGGCCGGCTACTGTTGTTAGGGTGCGATTGGGACGATGAGGTTGGTATGAACGTAGAGAGAGCTAGAGACGAGCAGGGCTTTACGCTGATCGAACTGCTGATTGTGATGTCGGTGATGCTGATCCTGATGACGCTCGGGATTCCGCAGTTGCTAAAGCTGAAGAAATCGGCGAATGAGACCTCCGCGATGCAGTCGGTGCGGACGATTGCGCAGGCGGAGCTGCAGTACAGCTCGGCGTACCCGGCGAACGGGTTCTCGTGCACGCTTTCGGCCATGGGGGGCGTGCCGACAGCGGGGGCGCCCACACCGCAGCAGGCGCAGATGTTGCCCCCGGAGCTGGCAGCCGGACAGAAGGCGGGTTACACGTTTGCCGTGAGCAACTGCACGAAGGTGACGGTCAACAACCAGGATATGTTCACGACGTTCCAGGTGACGGCGGTTCCGACGTCGGTGGGGCATACGGGGGACCGGGGATTTTGCTCGGATGAGAACAACATCATCCGGGTCGATCCGCAGGGCGGGACCAATTGCACGCAGCCTCTGCAGTAGCGCTGCTGCTGGGCGCGGCCGCCGCGGCTGCGGGGCAGGATGCGGCGGCGGTGCTGAAGCGGGTGGATGGGCACTACGACCGGCTGCATACGCTGCGAGCCCGTTACGTGGAGCACTACACGGGCATGGGGATGGACCGCACGGAGGCCGGGACGCTGCTGCTGGCGCGGCCTGGGCGGATGCGGTGGGACTACGACGCCCCCGTGGGCAAGGTGTTTGTGCTGGATGGGAAGTACGCGTGGTCGTACACGCCGGGCGACGCGCAGGTGCAGCGGGTGGCGGCGAAGAAGCTGGACGATCTGCGCTCGCCGCTGCGGTTTCTGCTGGGGCAGACACACCTGGCGAAGGAGCTGATGGGGATTCGGGTGGTGGCGATCGAGGGGGGTCACCGGATCACAGGGGTTCCGCGCGGGATGGAGGCGCGGTTCCGGGAGCTGGCGTTGCAGGTGGATGAGGCGGGGGCGATCCGGATGCTGCGGCTGGAAGAGCTGGATGGCGCGGCGACGGAGTTTACGTTTTCGGATCTGAGAGAAGAGGCAGCGATCGCGGCAAAGGCGTTTACCTTTGCCGCGCCGCCGGGAGTGAGCGTCGTCGAAGGCCTTCCGCCGATCTAGACGAGCTCGCGGGTGCGTTCTTCGACCGCGATGTTGCCGGTGTTGGTGGTGGTGGGCTGACCGACGGGGATGCTTCCCTGCGGGGCGACCTGGATTTTGCCGGTTTCGCCGATGTCGACCTGGCCCCCGGTGGCTGCGGCGGCAAGGTACTTGAGGCCGCGGACGATGCTGCTGGACGAGGCCTCCCAATACTGCGCCTCGGTGACGTCGACGGTGAGGACGGCGATGCTGGGATCGTCCTGGCCTTCGGGGAACCAGGCCTTGTACATGGCATTCCAGAGGACCTGGATCTTCACGCGGTCGTGGCTGACGTTGGCGAGGCCCTTGACGGCGAGGTAGGTGGACTCGCCGTTCTCGGCGTAGAGCAGGGAGACGTGGCTGTTCTGCTTGATCTGGGCGACCTTGCCGCTTTCATCGCGGGTGAGGAGCCAGATGCGGCCGTCGAAGGCCTGGGGCTGCTGGGTGGCCATGGGCCGGCTGTCAAGAGAGCCGTCCTCGGCGACGGTGGTCAACATGGCAATGCGGATGTCCTGGATGATTTCGCCGATCTTCTCGAGACCTTCGGGGCCGCTGAGTTGCTTTTGCTCGCTCATTGGGTACTTCCTCCTGAGGTCTATGATGCACGGCGGATGAGGCTTGCGGAGATGGGTTGTCTGCCGTCGGCGGCCGGGTTCCCCGATTCGGGACCGATGCGTGCCGGCAGGTCGTTAGAATCAGATTCAGGAATGCGGGAAGGTTTGCGTTCCGATATGGCACGTGGGGACCGAAGGAGAGGCATGCTGAGTACGGAGGAGTTTTACGCGGCGGTGTACGGGCTGGCACCGCGCGTGGCGGTGTTCGATTGCGATGGGACGTTGTGGGGAGTGGATGCCGGGTCGGGCTTTATGCATTGGACGGTGGAACGGGGGGTCGTGCCGGGCGAGGCGGCGGCCTGGCTGGCGGGGCGGTATGAGGGCTACAAGGCGGGGACGGTTTCGGAGCTGGCGATCTGCGGGGAGATGGTGCAGGTGTTCGCGGGGCTGAGCGAGGCGACGATGCGGGAGGCTGCCGAGGCATTCTTCGCCGAGCGGATCGAGCCGCATATCTTCCCGGCGATGCGGGCGCTGGTGGAAGAGCTGCGGCGGCAGGAGGTGGAGCTTTGGGCGGTGAGTTCGACCTGCGACTGGGTGATCGAGGCGGGGTTGCGGCGGTTCGGGATCACGCCGGAGCGGGCGCTGGCGGCGCGGGTGGCGGTGGTTGAGGGCTTGGTGACGGACACGCTGCTCGATGTGCCGACGGATGAGGGGAAGGTGGCTTCGCTGCGGCGGGCGGGCGTGACGGCTCCGGATGCGGTGTTCGGCAACTCGGTGCATGACGCGGCCATGCTGGGGATTGCGCGGAGGGCCTTCCCCGTGAATCCGACGGAGGCGTTGGTGGAGCGGAGTGCGCGGGAAGGATGGGCGGTCTACTTTCCCGATGCGGCGCGGGTTTAGGGCAGCGGCACCGAAGTGTGGTGCCGCGGAACGTCCTTTGGCGAATCCCGTCTAAACTGTGGAAGACCATGAAACAACCCATACGCAAGCTTGACGTTCGTGGAGACTCGGCGGTAGGAAGGCCGCTGCGGATGGTGGTGGCGGCGCTGATTCTGCGTGGTGGCGTGGAGGCGGGGGTGGAGGTTCTGGTGTGCCAGAGGAAGCCCGACCAGCCGATGAGCTTGAAGTGGGAGTTTCCCGGGGGGAAGATCGAGGCGGGGGAGACTCCGGAAGAGGCTTTGGCGCGGGAGTTGAATGAAGAGTTGGGGATCGATGCCGTGATTGGGAGGCGGGTGTCGCGGGTGCGGCATACGTACCGGAATGGCGGGGCGATCGACCTGCAGTTCTTTGTGGTGCGGGAGTTTGGCGGGACGATCGAGAACAGGATCTTCAACGATATGCGTTGGTCGACGCTGGGGGAGCTGCCGCGATTTGATTTTCTGGCGGCGGATCTTGGGTTGATTCGGGAGTTGTCGGAGGGGCGCCTGCTGTAAGTAGTTCCGCTGGTGCCTGCCCCCACCGCCCTGCAGGCACCAGCGATCTTTGATGTTTCGATCTCCTGCGGCAATGGTTTCGCCTTTTCTTCGTCTACAGTGGCAGAGGACGGGGCGGTTGTAAAGAAGAAAAGCATGGGGGCTTTCCCACATTGTGAGAGAGGCCGGACCGGGAGCTAGACTGGAGACCATGGCGACGCTGCAGGATCAACTCGACGGAATCACGCAGAAGACGCGGGCGCTGGTGCAGGCGGAGCGGCTGGCCGTCTCGGAGGCAGCGACGGCGGAGCTATTGGGCTCCGGCATTGAGGATGGGGTGCTAGGGGTGGGCGAGGCGGCCCCGGACTTTGCGCTGGGGGACGCGGCCACCGGGCAGCGGGTGAGGCTGGGGGATGTGCTCGCGCTTGGGCCGGTGGTGCTGAAGTTCTTTCGCGGGCGGTGGTGCCCCTACTGCGTGACGGAGCTGGAGCGTTGGCGGGAGATGTATCCAGAGCTGCGGCGGCGTGGGGTGATGCTGCTGGCGATCTCGCCGCAGACGCAGCGGCAGAATGACTTTGCCGTGCAGCAGCATGGTCTTCCCTTCCCGGTGCTGTCCGACCCTGGCGCGGAGGTTGCGCGGCGGTATGGGTTGGCGTACACGGTCGCGGTGCCGCATCGATCGTACTATCGCTCGATCCTGGTCAACGTTCCCCATGCCAATGCGGGGCTCAGCTACGACACGGCGACGGAAGCAAGCTGGACGCTGCCGCTGCCGGCTACGTTTCTTGTGCGCCAGGATGGGACGATTGCGTTTGCCGAGGCACACGCGGACTTCCATGTGCGACCGGAACCTGCGGACGTTCTGGCTGCTTTGTAAACAGAGAGGCCACCCTGGGCGGGGTGGCCTGTTTTCCTGGTGGGGCTACTTCTTGCTGCGGTACATCTCGATGAGGGCGTTGGTGGAGGTGTCGTGGGTGAGCTTGGGAGCATCCGCGCTGGTGAGCTCGCCGAGGATGCGGGTGGCGAGGACTTTACCGAGTTCGACGCCCCACTGGTCGAAGGAGTCTATGCTCCAGATCGTGCCCTGGGTGAAGACGGCGTGCTCGTAGAGGGCGATGAGCTTGCCGAGGATTTCGGGAGTGAGCTCATCGGCGAGGATGACGTTCGACGGGCGGTTGCCTTCGAAGACCTTGTGGGGGATGAGGGCTTCGGGGACGCCTTCGGCCTTGACCTCTTCGGCCGTCTTGCCGAAGGCGAGGGCCTCGGCCTGGGCGAAGACGTTGGCCATGAGGATGTCATGGTGTGGCCCAAGCGGGTTGAGCGTCTTGAAGAAGCCGATGAAGTCGCAGGGGATCAGGCGGGTGCCTTGGTGGATGAGCTGGTAGAAGGAGTGCTGGCCGTTGGTGCCGGGTTCGCCCCAGTAGATGGGGCCGGTGTCGGCGTCCACGGGGGTTCCGTCAAGGGTGATGTGCTTGCCGTTCGACTCCATGGTGAGCTGCTGGAGATAGGCCGGGAAGCGCTTGAGGTACTGCTCGTAAGGCAGGACGGCGACGGTCTGGGCGTTGAAGAAGTCGGTGTACCAGACGGTGAGCAGGCCCATGAGGGCTGGCAGGTTTTTCTCTAGGGGTGCCGTCCGGAAGTGGACGTCCATGGCGTGGAAGCCGGCGAGCATGGCACGGAAGTTCTCCGGGCCGATGGCGACCATGGTGGAGAGGCCGATGGCGGAGTCCATGGAGTAGCGTCCGCCGACCCAATCCCAGAACTCGAACATGTTTTCGGTGTCGATGCCGAACTTCGAAACCTCTTTGGCGTTGGTGGAGATGGCGACGAAGTGCTTGGCGATGGCGGACTCGTCGCCGCCGAGGCCCTTGAGCGCCCAGTCGCGGGCGGAGTGGGCGTTGGTCATGGTTTCGAGCGTGGTGAAGGTCTTGGAGGCAACGAGGAAGAGGGTTTCGTCGGCCTGGAGGTCAACGACGGCCTCGGCGAAGTCGGTTCCGTCGACGTTCGAGACGAACCGGAAGGTGAGGTCGCGCTGGCTGTAGTGGCGGAGCGCCTCGTAGGCCATGACGGGACCGAGATCGGAGCCGCCGATGCCGATGTTGACGACGTTTTTGATCCGCTTGCCGGTGTGGCCTTTCCAGGCTCCGGAGCGGACGCGGTCGGCGAAGCCGGACATCTTGTCGAGGACGGCGTGGACGAGCGGAACCTGGTCGACGCCGTCGAGGAAGATGGACTCGCCCTTGGGGGCGCGGAGGGCGACGTGGAGGACGGCGCGGTTCTCGGTGATATTGATCTTCTCGCCGGTGAACATGGCCTCGATGCGGGCCTTGAGGCCGGACTGCTCGGCGAGCTCTGTGAGGAGCTTGAGGGTCTCGTCGTTGATGCGGTTCTTGGAGTAGTCGAGGAAGATGCCGCCGAACTCGGCGGTGTAGCGGGTTCCGCGTGCGGGGTCGTCGGCGAAGAGCTGGCGGAGTTGCTGGGGTGCAAGGGAGGTGTAGTGGTCGGCGAGGGCCTTCCAGGCGGGGCGCTCGCCCAGCGGTGCGATGGTTGCGGTCATTCGAAGTGCTCCTGAGTCGTGATGGCATCGCGAGGCGATGGACTGATTTGATCGAGAACTGTGTGGAGGTACTGCCCCGGGGGCGTTGCGGCTGCTCTTCTTTACGGTGCTTCCGCCGTTTCGGATGGGCGGACAGCCGCGTCGAAGATACGCAGACATAGTCTCACACCGGATGGCGAAGAGGAGCGAAATGGCAAGGAGCGAATAGGGCTGTGTCACGCTCCCCGTGGTTTGGCAATCCGCCGGGGCGAGGGGGCGCCCCGACTAAGGGCGGCTTCTCGGGGGCGCGGGGGCAGGCTTTGGTTTTACGCTTTGGCGCGAACTTGTCGGCCAGCAATTCATCGAGGAGGCATGGATAGAAGAAAACGGCGACGAGCCATACAAGGGTGCGGCGATAACCGGCAGAGGTTGGGATTGGATCGGTGCCAACGAAGAGAAATTCGTACTGCGTCGGCAGCATTACAGAAGCCCGAAGACGGACCACGGTGAAGCCGAGATCTCAGACGACGATATCCGTTCTAGCGTTCTATCGGCGAATCTTTCCGAGGGAGGTCAGTAGACAAACATCCCTTTTAGCGACCAGCCATCGCTCGGCACTCGCCAAATTTCCGTATTACTCGTCCTGGAGGACTGGCGGTGGATGCCGGGCGAGATCGCGGCTGTCGTGGAGGATGCGAAGAATCTCGATGACGCCTGGCTGCAGGTGTCTGAACATCACGAAATGACGCGGTGATTTCACCGCCTGGTCACCTGGCACATGCGTGCGGCTGAAGGCAAGATGATAGAAGCAGATGCCGGGCAGGACATCCGGGCGCTCTTTCGCGGCCGGGCGTGTTGGGTCGTCGGCAAGGTCGGCGATCGCCTGTTCGATCAGCGTCTCAGAGCGCAGCGCGGCGGCGTGGCCGAAGCGCTCCACGGTCCACAGCCAGATGTCGCCGATGTCGATGAGAGCTGGCGCGGCGATTCGCACTTCGTACGGCTTGTGCTTGGTCACGGCTACCGCCGCGCGCTGCCGGCACTACGGACGAAAAAACCGATCACGGCGCGGGAACGCAACGTGGTGTAGTCGCCGCGTTCGATGGCGTCAATGCCTTGCTGGGCGGCGCTGCGCAGCGACTCGATCCTGGCTTTGTCTTCCTGTTGACGCTGCTCGAGCAAGCGCAAGCCTTCACGCACGACTTCGCTGGCGTTGCTGAACTGGCCGGACTCAATGCCGGTGGCAATTAAGCTGTCGAAATGTTCGGTCAGATGGACGTTTCGTGTCGGCATGAGCGATCTTTTTTTCTAGCATAGAGCATCATGGCAATTATTGCCACACTTGGACGTTAGCCCCGAAGAGCGTTTGCTGGTGTGGCGATTGGCCAAGTGCGGCTATCTGTTCGACAATGAAGAGTGGCCATGATCGAGGAAATGACGGAACAGGCGGCGGCGGGCGAACGGCGGGTAGGGGCGATCGAAGCCATTACGATTCGGGGGGCGCGGACGCACAACCTTAAAGGCATCGACGTCGATATTCCGCATAATGCCCTGACGGTGGTGTCGGGGGTGTCGGGGTCGGGGAAGAGTTCGCTGGCGTTCGATACGGTATATGCGGAGGGGCAGCGGCGGTATGTGGAGTCGCTTTCGGCGTATGCGCGGCAGTTTCTGGAGCGGATCGAGAAGCCGGATGTGGACCATATGGACGGGCTGGCTCCGGCGATTGCGATCAAGCAGAAGAACCAGACGCGGAATCCGCGGTCGACGGTGGCTACGGCTACGGAGATCTACGATTATTTGCGGCTGCTGTATGCGCGGTGCGGGACGGTGACTTGCCTGCACTGCGGCGGAGTCGTCAAGCGGGACACGGTGGACGAGATCGTGGCGGCGATGCTGGGGCTCGAAGAAGGGACGCGGGTGTATGCGCTGTTCCCGATTGTGCGGGCGGAGGTGAAGCTCGAGCCGATGCAGATGCCGGTTGAGGCGGCTCTGGCGCGTCCGGCGAAGAAGGCGGTGAAATCGGCCAAGCCCGCCTCGGGGAATATCGCGGCGATGACGCTGACGGATGTGCTGAAAGACCGGCTGCTGGAGCTGCGGCGGCGGGGGTATAACCGTCTGTTCCAGCCGGTGGAGGGTGAGGCGGGGAATATCGTCGAGTTTTCGACGCCGGAGAGCCTGCTGGAGCTGAACTTCGACCGGCCGATCTATGTGCTGGTGGATCGGCTGGCGCTTTCGGCGGAGGTGCGGTCGCGGGTGGTGGATGCGATTGAGACGGGGTACCGGGAGGCGGGGGAGATTCAGTTTCGGACGGTGCCGCGCGAGGGCGAGGCGGTGACGCGGCGGTATAGCGCGGCGTTCGAGTGCACGACGTGCCATCGGGCTTACCGGGAGCCGGAGCCGCGGCTGTTCTCGTTCAACAACCCTTTTGGGGCATGTCCGCGGTGCCAGGGGTTTGGGAACACGATCGACTTCGATCCGGGGCTGATTGTTCCGGACCCTTCGAAGACGCTGGACGGGGATGCGATTGCGCCGTGGGCGGGCGGCAAATATCGGCCGATGCATGGGGAGATGAAGCGGGCGGCGAAGGCCGCGGGGGTTCCGACGCATGTGCCCTGGTTCGACCTGACGGAGGCTCAGCAGCGGTTTATTGAGGATGGCGGCGGCGGCTACCCGGGCATTCGAGGATTCTTCGCAGAGCTCGACCAGAAGAAGTACAAGCTGCATGTGCGGGTGTTTTTGTCGAAGTACCGCGGGTATGCGACGTGTCCGGATTGCCGTGGGACGCGGCTGCGGGCGGAGGCGCGGGCGGTGCTGCTGAGCGGGCGGAACATCTCCGAGGTTTCGGCGCTGACAATTACCGGGGCGAGCGATTTCTTCGACGCGCTGGAGTTGACGCCGGGGCAGATGGAGATTGCCGGGAAGATTCTGGAGGAGGTGCGGCAGCGGACCCGGTTTCTGCACGAGGTGGGGCTGGATTATCTGACGTTGGACCGGCTGGCTTCGACGCTTTCGGGAGGGGAGGCCCAGCGAATTCAACTGGCGACGTCGCTGGGGTCGCGCCTGGTGGGGGCGCTGTATGTGCTGGATGAGCCGTCGATTGGGCTGCATACGCGGGATACGGCGAAGCTGATCCACATCATGGAAGAGCTGCGGGACCTGGGGAATACGATCCTGGTGGTGGAGCACGATCCGGATGTGATCCGGGCGGCGGACTACCTGCTGGACCTGGGGCCGGGAGCGGGGGAGTTGGGCGGGCATCTGCTGGCGGCGGGAACGGTGGCGGAGGTGACGGCGAATCCGGACTCGATCACCGGGAAGTATCTTTCGGGGCGGATGACAATTCCGGTTCCGCAGCATCGGCGGGAGCCGGGGCGGGAGAGGCTGCGGCTGACAGGGGCGCGGGTGCATAACCTGCGGGGCGTGGACCTGGAGATTCCGCTTGGGCTGCTGTGCTGCGTGACGGGTGTTTCGGGATCGGGGAAGTCGACGATTGTGCACCAGGTGCTGTACCGGGCGCTGATGCAGGCGCTGGGGCAGGCGGAGGGGTCGGGGGATCCGACGCATCTGTATCGGGATCTTTCAGGGACGCAGTATCTGAATGAGGTGATTCTGGTCGATCAGACGCCGATCGGCCGGACGCCGCGGTCGAACCCGGTGACGTACATCAAGGCGTTTGACGAGATTCGGGCGCTGTTTGCGGCGCAGCCGGATGCCAAGCGGAAGAGCCTTTCGGCCGGGAGCTTCTCGTTCAACGTGCCGGGCGGCCGGTGCGATGTGTGCGAGGGGGATGGAACGGTGACGGTGGAGATGCAGTTTCTCGCCGATATCGAGCTGCCTTGTGAGGACTGCGGGGGGACGCGGTATAAGACGACGGTGCTCGACGTGAAGTACAAAGGCAAGTCAATTCACGATGTGCTGAACATGACGGTGAAGGAGGGGATGGGGTACTTTGCCGGGCACCCGAAGATCGTGGACAAGCTGGCGGTGCTGGACGAGGTGGGGCTGGGGTATGTGCGGCTGGGACAGTCGGCGACGACGCTCTCGGGCGGGGAGGCGCAGCGGGTGAAGCTGGCGTCGCACCTGGCGACGGCGCGGAGTATCCAGAACCGGGGGGGGACGGATGCGGCGAAGAAGGCGGCTAGCCGGACGCTGTACATCCTCGACGAGCCGACGACGGGGTTGCACTTCGACGACGTGCAGAAGCTGCTGCTGGCGATGCGGAAGCTGATCGACGGGGGCGGGTCGCTGCTGGTGATCGAGCACAATCTTGACGTGATCAAGAGCGCGGACTGGGTGGTGGATATGGGGCCGGAGGGCGGAAGCGGCGGCGGCCAGATCGTGGCCGTGGGAACTCCGGAGGAGATTGCGGCGAATCCGATGAGCCATACGGGGCATTGGCTGGCCCCGGTGCTTGGGCTCACGGCGCGGGAAGCGGTGATGGCGTGAGACTGCTGGCGGTCGGACTGGCGTGCGGGATGGCCGTCTCTGGTCAGGCGCAGCTCCCTCCGGGCGCTCAGGATACGACGCAGACGGCTCCTCTGGATGCGCAGGCGGCGGGGCGCGCGGCGGCGGAAGACGCTCTGGAGAAGGGGAACTTTGCAGGCGCGGTGAAGCTGCTGGCGGGGCTGGTGGAGCAGAGCCCGAAGGATGCGCGGCTGCGATACGACCTTGGCTACGCGCAGGACTCGCTGGACCAGACGACGAATGCCGAGGCGTCTTACCGGGCGGCAATCGGGCTGGATGCGGGACTAGTGGAGGCTCATCTGGGGCTTGGGCTGCTGCTGGCGCGGACGGGACAGGGCGAGGCGGTGCGGAACGAGTTGGGGCTGGCGGCGGAGGCGGCGGGCGGCGACGCGCGGCTGCGGGCACGTGCTTATCGAGCGATGGCGCGGCTGGATCTCAAGGCACGGCCGGACGCGGCGCGGGATGAGCTGCTGGCCGCGCTGAGACTTACGCCGGAGACCGCGGACGATACGTTGATGGCGGCGGAGCTGGCCGAGGATTCCGACGATGGCGCGGCGGCGGAGAAGGAGTATCGCCGCGTGCTGGCGGGGACGCCGAACGACCCCACCGCGACGGCGGGGCTGGCGCATTTGGTGGCGAAGGATCGTCCGGGGGAGGCGGAGGCGATGCTGAGCGGTGCGCTGTCGGTGCATCCGGGCGATGCGGCGCTGTCGGCGCAGATGGCGTCGGTCTACGCGGCGGAGGGAAAGTACGGGCAGGCGGTTCCGCTGGCGGAGGCGCTGCACGCCGCGAACCCGGCGGATGCCAACCTGACGCGCCTGCTGGCTCACCTGTATGCCGAATCGGGAGAGCCCGGGAAGGCCGAGCCGCTGTACGCGGCGCTGCTGTCGAAGACGATGGACGCGACGCTGCTGGACGACCGTGCGGACGCGCTGATCAAGCTGAGGCGCTACGCGGAGGCGCAGGCGCTGCTGGAGCGGGCGGTGGCCGATCCAACGGCGTTTCCGACCCGCGAGGGCTTTGCGATGGCGGCCTCGCACCTGGCGTTTGCCGCCTCGAACAACCAGGATCCAAGGACGGTCTTGCGTGCGCTCGATCTACGTGCTACAGTCCTGCCACGGTCGCCATCGTCCATGTTCCTGACGGCGACGGCGTACGACAAGCTTCATGAGTACAGGCGGGCCGCCGATAGCTACAGGGAGTTCCTTGCGGCGGCCAGCGGCAAGTTTCCGGACGAAGAGTTTGAAGCCCGCCATCGCTTGATTGCGATTGAGAAGAGGCGCTAGCAGCACGGCACTCCCAGAGCACGACAGCAAGCGCACCCCGAATCACGGTTTACCGGGCCTTTTCGACCCCTGAGCCGCGCCGATCCAAACTTTTCGCAGCCCTTTCGAGGTGTTCCATGCGACTTCGGTTTCGATTTGCCGCCGCACTCCCTCTTCTCGCTCTGGCGCTGTCCACCCCGGTCTGCCATGGTGCGTCGGGCAACGATTTGGCGTTGGATGCGCAGGGGATCGCCCAGCTCGAGACGCGCGCTGCCCAGGCGAATCCGCGTGAGCAGTGCTTTCTGTACACCGAGCTGGTGCACCACATGACCGAGGTTGCGGGCAAGCAGATGCTCGAGGGCGACACGGAACATGCGAGCATGACGCTGAAGCGGGTGGAGCACTATGCGAACCTGATCCATCTTGGGTTGGCGAGGGACACCAAGCGCCTGAAGAACGCCGAGATGATGATGCACAAGACGACGTACCGGCTTTCCGGATACCTGCATGTGGCTTCGAGCGAGGACAAGGCGACGCTTGAGGCGACGCTGAAGCAGCTGGACAACTTGCAGACCGAGCTTCTGGATCAGGTGTTCAATCACTAGGTTGGCTATGCTGAAGCGTCTCTGTCTGCTGCTTGGCGTGCTGGTGCTGCTTTCGCCGGTCGTGCGTGCGCAGCGGCATGAGTCTGCTTTATCCGAGGCCGAGGTGGAGACGCTGCGGGATACCGCGTATGCGGCATCGGATCGTGTGCTGGCGTTCGTGAAGTTCCTGGATGAGCGGAGCAGCTCGATCCAGGAGCTGGCAACGAAGCCGCGGCGTCCCGGGCGGGAGCAGGATATCCACGACCGCTGCGAGCAGTTCACGGCCATCGCGGACGAGCTCGACGACAACCTGGACGATTACGGGCCGCGACACCGGGACCTCAGGAAGGCTCTGCCGAAGCTGCTGGCGGCGACGGAGCGGTGGAATACGGCGCTGAAGACTCCGGCCGATCACGAGGCGTACAACGTAAGCCGAAAGCTGGCTCTGGAGGCGGTGCGCGATCTGCGGGAGGCTTCGACGCATCTGCTGGAGGAGCAGAAGGCATGGTTTCTGGCGCATCCTCCGGCGAAGGATCAGACTCCGGATGCGAGCGAGCGGCGACCTCGCTGAGGGTTCGGCTTCCAGGCTGTCTGAGGCGCTGCTTCGGCGGTGAACCTGACGCGGCAACGGTGCCGGAGGCGGCGGTTCGGCGAGCGCGTGTTAACCTGACGAAAGCCGTGCCCGAGACCCTTACCCACATCTTTGCGGAGCAGTATCGAGAGCTTCGGCCGCGTGCACCTTTGCCTCCGCTGGACATTCGGTTTCGGCGGTTTACGTCGCTGAATACGACGATCCGGCTGCGAGAGGGAAACCTGCATGTGCGGCTCTCGGACCTGCTGGAACATGCTCCGGAGACGGTGCATCGGGCGATCGCGCATATTCTGCTGGCCAAGCTTTACCGGAAGCCGATTGCTCCGGCTCATGCGGACCGCTATCGGAGACATGTGTCTTCGGAGGCGGTTTCGCGGCAGGCGGAGCAGATTCGGCAGACGCGGGGGCGGAAGCGGATTACGACGGCGGAAGGCAGCTACTACGATCTGAATGAAGTGTTCGAGAGCCTCAACGCCCGGTTTTTTCATGGTTTGCTGGGGCGGCCGGTGTTGACGTGGTCGACGCAGCAGGCGCGGCGGATGCTGGGGCACTACGATGCGGCGCATAACACCATCGTGGTGAGCCGGGTGTTCGACCGGGCGGACACGCCGCGGTGCGCGGTGGAGTATCTGCTGTACCACGAGATGCTGCACCTGAAGCACCCAGTGCGGGTGAAGGCGGGGCGTCGCTGCGTGCACTCGCGGGAGTTCCAGGCGGAGGAGCGGCTGTTTCCGGAGCTGGACGAGGCGAAGGCGTATCTGAGGCTCTTGTAAAGTCACGATGCGGCCTTCGTCGTTGGTGTGCAGGACGAATAAAGGCAACGACAGAAGCAGATTCCCTTCGGGAATGACAACCAAAGAGCAAGGGACAGAGCGAGGGCAATGCCGCTCTACCGGAGACCCATCTGGATCTAGGTGCTCGTGACGGAGACCGCGGCGGCTTCGGGTTCGAGGTCGATGGGGGCGGGGACGCGGACGTTTCTGCTGCGGGACCAGAGGATGACGGCGATGCCGACGGCGACGCTGGCGAGGGCGGCGACCTGGGCGTTGCTCATGCCCCAGTAGAGCTTGGGGTTGATGCGGACGAACTCGACGAGGAAGCGGCCGATGCCGCTGAGGACGAGGTAAAGGCCGGTAAGGAAGCCGAGCGGGAGGGCGCGCCGGCCGAGACGCCAGAGGAGCCAGAAGATGACGATGGCGAAGAGGAGCTCGTAGACGGGGGTCGGCTGAACGAGGGCGTCGGGCGGTGTGGGGGGGACGAGGGCGTTCTTTGCCATGTGCACGCCCCAGGGGAGGGTGGTGTTGATGCCGTAGTCTCCATCTCCGGAGGTGAGGCAGCCGATGCGGCCGATGCCGTAGCCGAGCGCGGCGGCGGGCGCGGCGAGGTCGAGCATGCGGATCGCGGACCAGCCCTTGGAAAGGCCGTCCGGGCGGGCTTCCCTGCCCTGCCAGGCGAGGGTGAGGATGCCGGCGAGGAGGCCCCCGAACCAGGCGAAGCCGGCCTGGAAGTAGCGGAGGAAGCCGACGAGGACCTCGAGCGGGTGGGACCGGCCAGGCAGGGCGATCTGGCGCATGGACTCGACGAGCGCGTGGACGTCCTGGAGCTCGTGCCAGAGCTTGGCGCCGAAGATGCCGACGACGGTGACGAGGGCGACGACGGAGAGAGCGTCCGCGTCGACGCCGTTGCGGACGAAGTTGCGGTGGAGGGCGATGGTGGCGGCGACGGCGGCGAGCCAGAGGAGAAGGCCGAAGGTGCCGAGTTGCAGCGGGCCGAGATGGATGTAAGGGAACATAGACCTCGTTTGAAGGGGAAAGGCAGACGGATCCCCGTTTAGTTCGTCGTTGTCAGTATATGCGTGTGAGGGCATGCACCTATTTGCTTTGTTTTGTGGGAGATGAGCAGTATGGAGCAAGGCGAGAACAGATGAGGTCCTTTGCCGGTTGCGTGGAAGGTGCGACCGCAAGCGCAAAGACGAGATGCGGGGGTCCCCTGCACTGCGCTTCGCTTCGGTGGGAATTGGCTGTGGAAAGGCAGCGGCACGTCGGGCAGAGCCAGGCTTGATTGCCGATGGCGGTTCGGGGCGCTTTCCTCACAGGGGGATTCGGGTTACCCTGAGGGCCTATGTCCTTGACTGTGCCCTCCTTTCCTCCCGCCTCCGCGATGCAGGTGCTTTTTTCCCGTGAGGCGATTGCCGCGCGCGTGCAGGAGCTGGGCGATCAGATCTCCGAAGAGTATGCGGCCGAATCTTCCAGCACGCACCCGATCGTGCTAATCGGCGTGCTGAAGGGTGCGGCCATCTTTCTGGCGGACCTGGCGCGGTCGATCAAGGTGTCGAATACGTTCGATTTTGTGGCGGTGTCGAGCTATGGGCGGGCGCGGGTGTCTTCGGGCGCGGTAAAGCTGATCAAGGACATCGACAACCCGATCGAGGGCAAGCACGTGATCCTGGTCGAAGACATTCTGGATACCGGTCTGACGCTTTCTTACCTGCGCGGGTTGATGCTGCAGCACAAGCCTGCTTCGCTGAAGATTGCGACGTGCCTGGACAAGCCGGAGCGGCGGCTGGTGCCGATGGAGGCAGACTATATCGGCTTCAGGATTCCGAACCAGTTCGTGGTCGGGTATGGAATGGATTATGCGGAGATCTATCGGAATATTCCGGATATCCGGCTGTATCCGGAGGAAGCGATCGGGCACTGACCTCGCCGGGGTGGCGCCTACGGGGTAGCCGCTGCGAGCTCCGGGGTGGAGGATGCTGGCTGGGCGGCGAGGGCGCGGGCAAGTAGTTCGTAACTTTTGAGGCGCGCGCGGTGGTCCCAGACGATGGTGTTGACGAGGACTTCGTCGATTTTGAGGTCGTGGGCCATGCTCTGCAGGTCTTCGGCGACGCGGGTGGGCGCTCCGACGAAGTAGCGGGGCCACTCGCCTTCTTCCTGGGGGAGATCGCCCCAGCCGCGGAGCTCGCGGAGGGCGTCTTCGGGGGCGGCGACGGGGCTTCGGTCTCCCTGGCGGATGCGAAGCTGTAGGAGGCGGACGCTGGCGGCGAGGTAGTCGGCCTCCTGCTGGGTTTCGGCGCAGATGACGCCTACGGCTACGGTGGCTTGCGCGTGGGCGCGGCGGGAGGTGGGGAGGAAGCTGCGGCGGTATTGCTCGATGGCCTGGCGGGTGTGGACGGGCGAGAAGAAGTGGGCGAAGGCGTAGGGGAGGCCGAACTCGACGGCGGCGGCGGAACTCCAAAGGCTGGAGCCGAGCATCCAGACCTCCGGGGCAGTGGGGGCTTCGGGCATGACGCGGATGCGGGAGAAGGGGTGGGTGGCGGAGAAGGTTTGCTCGAGGAAGGCGAGGAGTTCGGTAAGTTGGTCGGGGAAGTCGTCGGTAGGGGGGACGTTGCGGTTGCGGCGGAGGGCGGCGGACTCGATGGGGCCGCCCCCGGGGGCGCGGCCGATGCCCAGGTCGATGCGGCCGGGATAGAGGGCGTCGAGGGTGCGGAAGGTTTCGGCGACCTTGAGGGGCGTGTAGTGGGGCAGCATGATGCCGCCGGAGCCGAGGCGGATACGGTGGGTTTCGGCCCCGAGGCGGGCCAGCATGATCTCGGGCGCGGTGCAGGCGAGGGTGCCCATGGCGTGGTGCTCGGACATCCAGAAGCGACGGAAGCCGAGGGCGTCCGCGTGGCGGGCGAGGGAGATGGAGTTCTGGAGGGCCTGGGCGGGCGTGCTGCCGGCGGGCACGGGGGATTGATCCAGGACGGAGAGGGCGAGGCTCATAGAGGGATAGATGTTGAGGGCCTGAAAAGGACGCGGAAGGGGCCGCGCGATTCACCTTCCCTTCGCTAAACTAAAGGAATGATGACGGTGGCGCAGAAGCTCGCGATCCTGGCCGATGCGGCGAAGTACGACGCGTCGTGCGCGTCTTCCGGGGCGAAGCGGAAGGGGACCTCCGAGGGGATTGGGAGCTCGGATGGAACGGGGATCTGCCACTCGTATACGCCGGATGGGAGGTGCGTTTCGCTGCTGAAGATTCTGCTGACGAACTTCTGCACCTACGACTGCGTGTTCTGCGTGAACCGGGTGTCGTCGGATATTCAGCGGGCGCGGTTTACGCCGGAAGAGGTCGTTGGGCTAACGCTGGATTTTTATAAGCGGAACTATATCGAGGGGCTGTTTCTTTCATCGGGGATCATTCAGTCTCCGGATTACACGATGGAGCAGATGATCCAGGTGGCGCGAACGCTGCGGGGGGTGCACAAGTTTGCCGGGTACATCCACCTGAAGACGATTCCAGGGTGCGATGAGGCCCTGGTGGCGCAGGCGGGGCTGTATGCGGATCGGCTGTCGGCGAACATCGAGCTGCCGCGGCAGCAGGACCTGGTGCAGCTTGCTCCGGAGAAGAAGTCGGCTGTCATCGAGACGACGATGCGGCAGATCGACCGGCAGAAGACGGAGTCCGACGAGGAGCGCGGGCGGTCGCGGCTGCCGGAGCGGCTGAAGCCGGGGCGGTTTGCGGCGGCGGGGCAATCGACGCAGATGGTGGTGGGGGCCACGGCGGCGAGCGACCGGGACATTCTTTCGACGGCGACGCACCTGTATGGGCAGTACAAGCTGCGGCGGGTGTATTACACGGGGTTTTCGCCGTATCCCGAGGCGGATGCGCGGCTGCCGCTGCGGGCTACGCCGTTGATCCGGGAGCATCGGCTGTACCAGTCGGACTGGCTGATGCGGTTCTATGGATTTGAGGCTGGGGAGCTAACGAGCGCGGAGAATCCGTCGCTGTCGCTGACGGAAGACCCGAAGACGACGTGGGCGCGGACGCATCCGGAGTTTTTTCCCGTAGATGTGAACGCGGCCCCGCGGGAGGCGATCCTGCGGGTTCCGGGGATTGGGTATCGGAATGTGGAGCGGATCCTTTCGATCCGGCGGTACCATCCGCTGGGCATAGAGGACCTGCGGAAGCTGCATGTGCGGGTGAAGCAGGCTGGACCGTATATTGTGACGCCGGACCATCTTCCGGCGGCTTTGCTTCAGCCGATGGAACCCCCGGCGAATCAGCTCGACCTGTTTGCGCCGGTAAGCGCGCTGACGGGCTCGCTGTGAGCGTCGTCGTGCATCCTACGGGCAGCGGATGAGACACGTTCTGGTGGAACCGAGCTTCGAGGCGTGGCGGACGGCGGCACGCGAGGCGCTGCATGCGGGGTATCGGCCGGAGGAGATCGACCTGCAGGACGCGTCGTTCCCTGCCCCGCTTACCCTGGCGCTGGAGGCGGAGGGGCCGCCGACAGGGACGCCGGTGCCGCGGCCGCATACGTCCAAGGCGTTTCTAGAGGCGGCGGAGCTGGCGGCGGTGCATCGTGATCCGGCGCGGTGGAACCTGCTGTACCGGCTGCTGTACCGGCTGCAGGTGGAGCGCGACGTGCTGCGGTTGGAGACGGACCCGGACGTGGCGGAGCTGCTGCGGCTGACGGCGCAGGTGCGGCGCGATCTGCACAAGATGCATGCGTTTGTGCGGTTCCACAAGGTGCTGAAGCCGGGGGAAGCGCTGGCGGCGCTGGAAGAACGGCCGGTGGTGCTGGATGAGCCGCTGGTGCCGACAGTGGCGGAGGAGCCCGAGCCGCACCACCTGGTGCTGGCGACCGCGACGCCGTTCGGGGTGACGCGGACGGAGATCGAGCCCTGTGAGCCGCCGGCCGAGGCGATGGCGGAGTGTGAGCACTTTATCGCGTGGTACCAGCCGGATCATCGCATTCTGCCGCTGGCGGCGCCGTTCTTTGCGGAGCGCTTTGCGATCCTGCACTGGAGCATCCTGACGCCGGATGGAAGCGTGTCGTGGGACCCGGAGACGAAGCGGCTGGCGTTTGCGGCAGGTCTGCCACGGGACGCGGTGGCGGCTCCGGAGCCGGATGAGCTGGAAGACCTTTGGCGGACGTACTATGCGAGCATCTTCAACCCGGCGCGGCTGAACCCGGCGGCGATGCGGTCGGAGATGCCGGTGCGGTATTGGAAGGAGCTGCCGGAGGTGTCGCTGCTGCCGGCGCTGATCACGCAATCTCGAACACGGGTGGATGCCATGGTGACGCGACAGCAGCAACAGCCGAGTGCGGCGGCGTATGTGCCGCAGAATGCGGAAGGCCGGACGATCCCGGGGTTGCGGGCGGCCCTGCCGGGGTGCCGGGGGTGCGAGCTCTATTGCCATGCGACGCAGGTGGTGGCCGGACACGGGGACGCGGGGAGCCGTATCATGCTGGTCGGGGAGCAGCCGGGGGACCAGGAAGACCTGCAGGGGATGCCATTTGTGGGGCCTGCGGGAAAGGTGCTCGACCGGGCGCTCGACGAGCTGCGGATCGACCGGGCGACGCTGTTTCTGACCAATGCGGTGAAGCACTTCAAGTTCGTGCAGCGGGGCAAGCTGCGGCTGCACCAGAATCCGCGGATGTCGGAGATTTCGGCTTGCCGCCCGTGGCTGCTGGCGGAGATTGAGGCGGTGCGGCCGAAGGTGGTGCTGTGCCTCGGAGCGAGTGCGTCGAAGTCGCTGCTGGGGGGCACGTTTGCGCTGATGCGGGATCGGGGCAAGCTGCTGGAGACGCCGTATGCGAGCCAGGTGATGGCGACGATCCATCCGAGCGCGGTGCTGCGGGCGCGGGACCAGGCTACGGGGGTGCAGTTGTTTTCGTTTCTGAAGGATGACCTGGCGGCGGCTCACCAGGCCGCGATGGGCTAACGATTGTCGCGAACGCGTTCCTTGAGGCTCTTGGCGAGCTTCTCAACGGCTTCCGCCTTGCGGATGACGTCCATGGAAAGCTGATTCTTGGTGCTTTTGTCGACGCTGACCTTGAGCTCGGCCGTCATTTGGACGAGCTTTTCGGTGTCGGCGTCGATGGCCTTCTGCTTGTCGGAGACGTGAGGAGCGGGTTGCGGGGCGGGAGCCTGGAGGAGGAAGAGGCAGAGAAGAGGGCCAAGCATGCTAGCGGCCGCCTTTCATGCGCTCTTTCACGTTGCGGGCGAGCTTCTCGATGGTGTCGATGCGGTGGAGGGCCTCTTCGCGGGCGGCTCCCTGGGGATCGCCGGCGAGGCTGGCCTGGAGTTCGGCGGCGAGCTGGACGAGTTGGCCCGCCTCGCGAACCATGGCGCGCTGGCGCTCGATGTTGAGCATGTTGCCGCGGCGCTGCTCCATCTCGTGGCGGGTGGTGGGGTCGCCGAGATCGGGCATTCCGCCTAGACTGTTGGGGGAGGGCTTGCCGGCCGAGTAGTCCGGGGTGGGCGCCTGGACGGGCGGCATGGTGCCGTTGCGCTGCAGGGCCGCGCCGGTGCGGTGACTGGCCAGCAGGAATGCAATCGTCAGCGTGCAGACGCGTACCGTTCGACCTATGCTCATCGCCTCTCCTCCCCTCCGCTTCGACGTGCTTGTTTCGCATCGATGCCGGGGCGCATCCATTGGGTGAGCCGCTAACGCCACAAAACGAGGTCCAGACACCGACATCATGCTCCTTTTTCGACTCATCCCGCAACAGGAACCGATCACGCAGGGGTTGGAACGCGGCTGGCACCAGGACCTTCTGGTGATGGTACGGGATCGGCTGCCGAAGGTGCTTGCGATTCTGTTTCTTCTCTTCCTTCTGCAGCGGGTGGTGCACTTTTTCGTTCTACGGATGCAGCGGCTGGCGGACCGGCAGATGGAGAACACGCACCGGGCGGCGCAGTTGCGGACGATCGCCTCGACGCTGCGGGCGACGGCCTACGGGGTGATCGCGCTGTTTGCGTTTCTGCAGCTGCTCAACCTGTTCAACATTCCGTATGGGCCGCTGTTGGCTTCGGCGGGGATTGTGGGGGTAGGAATCGGGCTGGGGGCGCAGAGCCTGTTCAAGGACATCATCAACGGTGTCTTCATCCTGGTGGAAGACCAGTACAACGTGGGAGAGGTGGTGAAGATTGCAGGTTTGCAGGGGGCGGTGGAGAGCCTGAGCCTGCGGTCGACCAGGCTGCGGGACGGGGATGGGACGCTGTACATCATCCCGAACTCGCAGGTGGCGACGGTGGCGAACCTCTCGCGGGATTATGCGGTGGGAACGCTGACGGTCTCCGTGGATGCTTCGGCAGACCCCGACCGGGTGATGGAGGTGCTGCGAGGGCTGACGAAGGAGCTGTACGAAGACGCGGCGAGCCGGGAGGTGATGCTGGCGGCTCCGGAGGTGCTTGGGGTGGGGGAGATTCGAGGGCGGGAGGTGCTGTACCCGATCAGCCTGCGGGTGCGGGCGAACCAGAAGGATGGCGTGCTGCGGCAGATGCGGCGGAGCGTGATCCTGGCGTTCGAGCGGGAGGGGATTCCGCTGGGGGTCTCGGCGGATATGCTGGTGATGCAGGCGAAGGTGGATGCGACGGCTCCGCCGAAGCCGCCTTCGATCGGCGTTTAGGGCGGGTGGGGCTGGCCTTTTGCGCGTGCACCCAAGCCACCATGAGGTTGTGGCGGTGGAGGGGGACGCGGCTTTGAGCCGAGTTTGCGCCGGCGGCTTACCTTCCGGCTCTCATCTCCGCCACTGCTTGCTGAATCGCCTGCTCCGGCACGCCGTGAGCGATGAGCCTTTGGCTGAACTCCTCGACGGTGCTGTCCTTGGCCCGCTGCGCTTCCCTCTCGGCCAGGTGCTTGCGCAGTCCATTCGAGATGTAGGCCCGGATGAGCGCCTGGTAGCCCCCGAAGCCGAGCGACGGGGCGACCTCCTTGAGATCGTCGATGACGTGATGGGGCAAACGGAGGGAGATCAGGGTCATGGGTTGGTCGGGCTGCATATTGCGCTTAATTCGTTCCGTCATTTTCATAGCGTCTCCTTTCCGCCGGTTCCGCAGGACGTGCGATCGATCCGGCGTTATGCGCGCATGCGCGGGTTGGCGAGAGTGTAGGCGACATCGGTGAGGAGGTTGACGGCGACGTAGGTGAGGCCGACGGTGAGGATGCAGCCCTGCACGAGGGCGTAGTCGCGGTTCGAGATGGCGGAGAGGGTGAGGCGGCCGATGCCGGGCCAGCTGAAGATAGTCTCGGTGACGATGGCGCCGGCGAGCAGGGACCCGAACTGGAGGCCGACGACCGTGAGGATGGGGACGAGGGCATTGCGCAGGGCGTGGCGGTAGACGACCTGGCGCTCCGTGAGGCCCTTGGCGCGGGCGGTGCGGATGTAGTCCTGGCTGAGCTCCTCCAGCATGGCAGTGCGGACCATGCGGGTGAGGATGGCAGCGAGGCCGCAGCCGAGGGTAAAGGCGGGGAGGATGAGGTGGAGGAGGAAGGTGGGCGCGTCGGTGCCGGGGCCGGAGACGGGGAGCCAGCCGAGCCGGATGGAGAAGAGCAGGATGAGGAGGGGGCCAAGGGCGAAGTTGGGGAAGGAGAGGCCGAGGAGGGAGACGACGCCGAGGGTGCGATCCTGCCAGCCGTCGCGGTGGAGCGCCGACGCGATGCCGGCGGGGACGGCGGCAAGCAAGCCGAAGAGCAGCGCCGCGAAGGTGAGGGCGAGCGTGTAGGGGTAGCGCTGGAGGATGAGGCGGAGGACGGACTCGTGCAGGCGTAGGGATTGGCCGAGGTCGGCGTGGGCGACGCCCGTAAGGTAACGCACGTACTGCTCGGGCAGCGGGATGTCGAGCCCGTAGGCATGGCGAAGGACGGAGATGTCGGAGGCGGTGGCGCCTTCGCCGAGCATCTGGACGATGGGATCTCCCGGGACGAGGTGAATGAGGAGGAAGACGACGGTGACGACGACCCAGAGGACGGGCAGGGTGAGAAGGACGCGGCGCAGAGGGCGAGGCAAGGCCCTCACGGGGCGACCTCGGCGGCCTCGAAGGCGAGATCGGAGGCGCTGGGCTCAGGTGGAAGGATTTCGACGCGGACGCGGCTGATGCGGTGGCCCGCCATCTCGGCGACGGTGTAGCGGCGATGGTCCCAGATGATGCTTTCGTTGGGCTGCGGGATGTGGCCGAGGTGGGCGAGGACGAAGCCGGCAAGGGTCTCGACGCCAGCCTCGCGGGGGAAGGTCCACTGGAGCTGGGTGTTGAGGTCGCGCAGGGGGGCGGCACCATCGAGCGTGATGACGCCGGTGGCGGAGGTGAGGGTGGGGCGGACGGCGACGTCGAACTCGTCTTCGAGCTCGCCCACGATCTGCTCGAGGGCGTCTTCGGCGGTGACGAGGCCGACGGTCGAGCCGAACTCATCGACGACGACGGCGATCTGGCGGCGGCGCTCCTGGAACTCCTGGAGGAGGTCGACGGCGAGCTTGGTTTCGGGGACGAAGAAGGGCTCGCGCATGACCTGGCGGAGGGTGAGCCCGGACTCTCCGGTGCTGCCGAGCGAGAGGGCGGCAGCGCGGAAGTGCATGAGGCGGGAGATGTCCTTGGAGTAGACGATACCGACGATCTGGTCGGCGTCGGCGTGGCGGCCTCGGTGGCGGGCGTGGGAGGTCTCGTAGACGGGGATGCGGGAGTGCTGCTCCTCGATGATGCGGGCGCTGGCCCGCTCGACGGCGAGATCCGCAGGCAGGGAGAAGATGCGGCCGCGGGGGGTCATGATCTCGCGGACGGTGACGTGGGAAAGCTCGATGGCTCGATGGATGACCTGCTCCTGGAACTCCGGCAGGAGGCCCATGCGGCGGGTGGAGGTGGCGATCAGCTTGAGCTCTTCCGGCGAGTGGACGGGGCCTTCGCCCGACAGGGGGACGTTGAACAGGCCGAGGACGGCGGCGGCGGAGCGGTTCATGAGGCGGACGGCGGGGCGGGACATGCGGATGAAGACGTCCATGGGCCCCGCGATCGCAAGGACGATGCGCTCGGTGCGCTGCAGGGCGAGGGATTTGGGGACAAGCTCGCCGAGGAGGACCTCAAAGTACGTGATGAAGGCGAAGGCGAGCGCCACAGCGAGGGCATGGGCGTAGAGGGTGGCGTAGGGCGGCAGGGTGTGGAGCAGGCGGGAGGCGCCGTGGAGGATGATTTCGGCGATGGCAGGTTCGCCGATCCAGCCGAGAGCGAGGGCGGCGAGGGTGACGCCGAGCTGGACGGCGGGGAGGAAGTCGTCCAGGTTGCGTTTGAGCTGGAGGGCGGTGCGTGCGCCGGGCCGGCCGCTGGCGATGAGCTGGTCGAGGCGGGTTTCACGGACGCTGATGAGGGCGAACTCGGCGGCCACGAAGAAACTGTTGGCCAGGATGAAGACGGCCACCAGGAGCGCACGGAAGAGCATCCATTCCAGCATCGATGGGCTCAGTTTAGCATCGCGGTCAGGCGGTGAGCAGGGCGGGCTGGGCTACGGGCTGGTTATAGACGTACATCCAACTGCGTTTGCGGGTTCCGTCGGCAAGGGTGACGGTGGTCTTGACGCGCTTGAAGAGGCTGCCGTCCGGGTCGCCGGGGCGGTACTCCTCGTAGGAGTCGAGGCGGGAGAGCGTTTCGGGATGGGAGGGCAGGGTGAAGAGCTGGCCGGGGATGCGAGTTTTGGAGCGGCTGTCGAGGACAGCGCCGGGGTACTCCCCAAAATGGTAGAGGCGGCCGCGGACGGTTCCCTCGCCCAGGGGCTGGAGGGAGGTGACGACATCGGAGATCTCATCGGGGGCGTGCTCCGGGCGGAGGGTGCCGTAGACGAAGAGGGTGTCAGCCAAGGTCAGGCTCCGTTCTCGGTGGCTTTGAAGCGGTCCAGCAAGGCATTGAGATGCTCAAAGCTCTTGCTCTTGATAGTAATGTACGCGTGAAGGTCTGGGTTTGTTGTCAAAATGCGGAGATAGTACCCAAACAAGGCATCGACATCGGGCTGCCGGAGATCGCCGCGCTTGCTCATGTAGGCGACGAGCTCGAAGAAGTTGAGGAAGTCGGTAAAGTCGATCGGCTCCTGCGCGACGAGGGCGGCGATGGTGGCGGGGCCGGTGGGGGACTCGTCATCGAGGGTCTGGCGCATCTTGCTGTAGGTGGCGTCGACGAAGAAGGACTGGTGCAGCTTGAGGAGGAACTCAGCGACCTTTGTGCGGCTGTTGAGACGGTAGGTGCGGACGGCGAAGACCAGGGTAACAATCGGAACGACGGCAAGCAGGAGGGGAAAGAGCGCCTTCGCCCAGGCGAGATGGTCGAACTGGCTCATGTTTGCTCTCTGCCTCCCCTACGAGCGAAGCCCGCCGGGTGGCGGGCTTCGCGTGGCTGCGGTGTTCGCGGACTTAGACGTTGACCGTGGTTGCGTCGAGGACCTTGCCGATCGACTTGTCGATGGTGTCCTTGGGGACGAAGCCGACGATGGTGTCGGCCACCTTGCCGCCCTTGAAGAGGAGCAGGGCGGGGATGCCGCGGATGCCGTAGCGGCCGGGGGTCGTGGTGTTCGCGTCGACGTCCATCTTCATGACGCGGAGCTTGCCGTTGTACTGGGTGGCGACCTGGTCGACGACGGGGGCAAGGGCGCGGCACGGGCCGCACCAGGCTGCCCAGAAGTCCACGAGTACGGGCTGATCGGACTGCAACACCTCTTTGTCGAAGGTGGCGTCGCTGACTTCGGTGACGAACTGTCCTGCCATGGGGTGAATCCTCCTGCTGCAAACCCGACCCGCGGGGCAGCCTTTGCTTCTCCATAATAGATGCGGCGCGGGCTTACGGGGGTTCATGGGGGGCTTAAAGGAGAACGCCCGGACCTCTCGTTGTGGAGATCGACGGGCGGCGCAGCAGTCCTCCCCAGAACTGGCTACCTTCTGACGGTAAGGCAGGGGCGCGGGAATTGTAAAGATTCCTTCGGTAATCATGGCACGGTCACCACGGTTGGCCCGGCGATCGCGGTCCAGAGGAGTTCGAGGGCGGGGTCCTGGGCGGCGGTGCGGATGGCGGCCTCGAGAGGGGCCGTGGGCGCGGCGGGATCGACGAGGAAGAGGATGGACGGGCCCGCGCCGCTGAGCGCCGCGCCGTAGATGCCGTATTGGCCGGCGAGCGGGAGCAGGCGGGGGAGCAGGGGGCAGGCCTCGGCCCGGTAAGGCTGGTGGATCGTATCCTGCATGGCGGTGGCGAGAAGGTCGGGGCGTGCAAGGGCGAAGGCCGCGGTGAGCAGAGCGGTGCGCTGGATGTTGGCGACGGCGTCCTGCCGCGCGTAGGTAGGGGGGAGGAGGGCGCGCGCTTTTTCCGTGGCCAGGCTGGCGCCGGGGAGGGCGAGGAGGAGAAGCCAGGGGAGGTTCAGGCCCAGGCTGGCCGTGTGGATGTCGCTTCCCTGCTGGGTGGAGACGGTGAGGCCGCCGAGAGCGCAGGCCGCTACGTTATCGGGGTGACCTTCGCGGAGGCAGGCCTCCGTGAGGACCTGGCGGGGGGTCCAGCGGAGACGGCCGAAGTGGTTGGCGAGGTGGACCCCGGCCAGGAGCGCGGCGGCGGAGGAGCCGCAGCCCATGCCGAGGGGAATCTCGTTGTGGATGCGGAGGCCAAGGGCGGGCGCGGCAATTCCCTGCCCGGCCAGGACCTCATGAAAGGTGGTGAGGATGAGGTTGCGGCCGGTCTGGCTGATCTGGGCGGCGTTGCGGCCGGTGGCGTGGAGGGTCGTGGGGCCTGCGACCGTCTCGGCTTCCACGGTGAGGTGGAGGGAGAGGGCGAGGCCGAGGGCGTCAAAGCCGGGGCCGAGGTTGGCGGAGGTGGCGGGGAGGCGGAGGCGGAGCGGGCCGGCGTGCTGTAGCGGCATGGTCATCGTGTGGTACCCTCTCCCCCCCTGTAAAGTCCGAAAGTACATCGAACAAAGGACTTAAGTCTGGACCCAGTATCGCAAGGTCCGGCTAGAAACGAGTGCGGCGGCTTCCCCGGAGGAAGGCCGCCGCCGATTCTTTCTTGATCCCTGTCACTATTATAGAGAAGTGGGAGAACTACTACGCCAAACCTCTTGCTGATAAACCGTTTGTTCTATGGAGTAGGCTGCCTGTCCATTGGATGTCATCGGGGCCGTAACTGAAGCGGCTCAAGCTACGGGAAGAGCCGTGG
Organism: uncultured Granulicella sp.; assembly: GCA_965213785.1. Classification (GTDB taxonomy): domain Bacteria; phylum Acidobacteriota; class Terriglobia; order Terriglobales; family Acidobacteriaceae; genus Edaphobacter. The sequence continues at coordinate 172,001 of OZ243921.1, forward strand.
ATCGAAGGCGAACTGCTCGACCGAAAGCAACTCGACATGATTCCAGAATGCCCGGCCTGCAGGATAGAGAACGACATTCCAGACAGGCACGATGACGGAAGGGCTAGCAACCGCAAGAGGCTGTTCCTCGAACAAGGCGCGCTTTTCGAACGCCTCATGTGCAGCGTACAAGGTGCTGAAAAGAAAGATGACACCTTCACTGGCTCGATTCTTCATCAGGGCCGTGTCATGAGACGCGGTAAAGGTCCAATCTCCCTTCAGTGAGAGATGCATCATCGATAGGTTTGTCGGGATGGAAGCTTTGGGGGTATGGACAAGTTTTTCAAGGACAGGTACACCAACTTCGGTCGATGTATAGATTGCCTCCTGCCCCGTCCGGTTCCAGCGGCCAGGGTAGGTAGCGGCACCAATACCTGAAAGATTGGCATATTTCGCCTGAGCAAGACGATAGAGTGAGACCTGACTCCTGTCGACAAATAGCGTGTGGTCGAGACGGTGGTCGTTCGCGGTCAAAAATCGATTCCGTGCTCAAGCCGAACAAAGACGGGCTCCAGGCGTTCGAGGGAGTAGCCATCCTCTTCCGCAACCTTCAAGGGCACCTGACCGCCGAAATCCACACTCGGGGTCGACAACCACAGCGATGCGCGGGCATCATCACCGAAAACTTCGCACGCTCGCCGGACCAAAGCGCCATACCGCCACAAGGGCCCTTTGTTGAAGTTCCTCATTCGATCTTCTTCGGCTGAATCTCCGACAGCATGAAGGTCTAGGACGATCTCCGAAGCTCTCGCTCCCGAACCCGAATGAACCACTATTTCTTCAAGCGTCTTACGAACTTGAACCATAGGGGAAATGTTACACCCGCTCACCCGCTCAAGCGGGTTGCAAGGCCATGTGGGTTTCGAGGGTGCGGAGGACTTGGTCGGGGTTGGGATCGAGGACGATGGGGGGTTTGCGGAGGGTGGCGTGTTCTTCGCGCTCGGCGGCGGGCATGGTGGCTTGCTCGGCGGCGTTGAGGAGTTCGTCGCGGTGGTAGTGGATGGTGTAGTCGGAGTCCTTGAGGGTGTGGCCGGTGAGGATGAGGACGACGCGCTCCCCCTGCTGGATGTGGCCGCGGGCGACCAGTTTTTTGAGGCCGGCGAGGGTGACGGCGCTGGCGGGTTCGCAGCCGATGCCTTCGGCGCCGATCTGGGCCTTGGCGAGGGCGATCTCGGCTTCCGAGACCTGGTCGACCCAGCCTCCGGTGGACTGGATGACGCGGACGCTCTTGCGCCAGGAGGCGGGGGAGCCGATGCGGATGGCGGAGGCGCGGGTGTCGGCGGTGACGGGGGTCAGTTCCCTGCCCTCGTGCTCGCGCATGCTGCGGACCAGCGGATTGGCGCCTTCTGCCTGGATGACGGAGATGGTGGGGATGCGGGGGATGAGGCCGAGGTGATGCATCTCCGCGAAGCCCTTGCCGAGGGCGGCGGAGTTGGCGAGGTTGCCGCCGGGGACGACGATGTGCTCGGGAACCTGCCAGTCGAGCTGCTCGGCCATCTCGAAGGCGGGGGTCTTCTGGCCTTCGAGCCGGTACGGGTTGACGGAGTTGAGCAGGTAGATGGGGAAGCGCTGGACGAGGTCGGTGAGGATGCGGACGCAGCCGTCGAAGTCGGTGCGGAGCTGGAGGGTGAGGGCGCCGTAGTCCATGGACTGCGAGAGCTTGCCCCAGGCGATCTTGCCTTCGGGAATGAAGACGATGGACCTGAGCCCGGCGCGGGCGGCGTAGGCGGCCATCGCGGCGCTGGTGTTGCCGGTGGAGGCGCAGGCGACCCATTCGAAGCCGCGCTCGCGGGCGACCGACAGGGCGGAGGTCATGCCGCAGTCTTTGAAGGAGCCGGTCGGGTTCATGCCCTGGTGCTTGGCGAGCAGGAAGTCGAGGCCGAGGGCGCGGGCGTTGCGGGGGAGATCGTAGAGGGGGGTGTTGCCCTCGCGGAGGGTGACGGCGGATTGCAGGTCGTCAAGGATGGGCAGAAGATCGCGGAAGCGCCATACGCCGGACTGGTCGAGGGGCATGGTGGACGTGCGGCGTTCTTCCCAGAGGTAGCGCAGGGCGGAGGGGTTCGGCAGGCGGGCGGCGGGATTGACGGGGCCGCCGGTGTTTGGGGTGGCGGGGGAGTGCGGGGCTGTGTCCGCCGGGTCGTTGGGCGCGGGAGACCACGGGTAGAAGACCTCGAAGAGGCCGCGGCAGACGCGGCAGCGGAAGTCGCTGGCTACCTGCGGGCCGGGTATCTCGTCGGCGCAATCCGTGCATCGAAGCTGGTGTGAAGAGATCATGGGGTTCGTGTCTGGCTTTAGGGTACCGTACCGGGCGAGTGGTTCCAAGACTCGCGGTGCTTGGGTTTGCGCTTTTTGTAGCTTTTTCGGGTCCCGCGGCTCCGGCGCAGACGCGCACGCTGAAGGTCGCGGCGGCGTCCGACCTGCAGCCGGTAATGCCGGCGCTGGCGTTTGCCTTTGAGAAGAAGACGGGCGTGAAGGTGGAGGCATCGTTCGGGTCGTCGGCGTCGCTCGCGGAGCAGATCATCAGCGGGGCGCCGTTCGACGTGTTCCTGGGGGCGGATTTCGTGTTTCCGGAAAAGGTGGTGGCGGCGAATCTGGCGGCCTCCGCGCCGAAGAGCTATGCGAAGGGGACGCTGGTGGTGTTTGCCCGGAAGGACTCTCCGCTGCAGCCGCTGCACCTGGAGGCGCTGACCGATCCGCGGGTGCGGAAGATCGCCGTGGGAGACCAGTTCCATGCGCCGTATGGGCGGGCGGCGTACGCGGCGCTCGAGAAGCTGAAGATGATGGCGCAGGTGAAGAGCAAGCTGGTGGTGGCAGAGAACGTCGCGCAGGCGGCGCAGTTTGTGGTGTCGGGGAACGCGCAGGTGGGGCTAATCTCGCTGACGCTGGCGGCTTCGAAGCCCATGCAGGAGGTTGGGAGTTATGTGCTGGTACCGGCGGTGGCGTATCCGGACCTGGTGCAGTACGGCGTGGTGATGAAGAACAGCGGGCACCGCAGCGATGGGGATGCCTTTCTGGACTTTGTCCGGTCGGAAGAGGTGCAGGGCAAGCTGAAGGACTTCGGGCTCGACCCGATCCGGTAGGGCGGCCCCGGTAGACTGCTTGGTATGGACTGGGCAGCGGTGGGGTTGACGGCGCGGCTGGCGGTGGTGACGACTGCCCTGCTGATGGTGGTTGCGGTCCCGCTGGCCTGGTGGCTGGCGCGGGGAGACGGGATGTGGCGGGCGGCGGTGCAGGCGGTGGTTGGACTTCCGCTGGTGCTGCCGCCTACGGTGCTGGGATTTTATCTGCTAGTCGATTTTGGGCCGTTGACGGCTGCCGGACGGGGGTTGATCCGGGTGCTGGGGCATCCGCTGGCGTTCAGCTTCTCCGGGCTGGTGGTGGGGTCGATGCTGTATAGCCTGCCGTTTGCGGTGCAGCCGATGGTGGCTGGCTTTGCCGGGGTGAGCCCGGAGTACGCGGAGGCGGCGAGCACGCTCGGGGCGTCGCCGTGGCGGGTGTTCCGGGACGTCACGCTGCCGCTGGCGCGGCGTGGTGTGATCACCGGCGCGGTGCTGACGTTGACCCATACGGTGGGGGAGTTTGGAGTGGTCCTGATGCTTGGCGGCAACATCCCGGGAGCGACCCGGACGCTGTCGATTGCGCTCTTCGACCAGGTGCAGGATGGGCGGTATGCGGAGGCCAACCTGACCGCCGGGGTGCTGCTGGGGGTGGCGTTCGCGGGGCTGCTGGTGCTGTATAGGCGAGGTTCTGCGGAGGGGGAGCGGCTTGTCTGAGGGCCGGCGGCTGGAGGTGTCGCTGCGCTATGCGCGCGGGGCGATGTCGATCGAGGTGGCGTTTACGCTCCGTGCGCCGTGGACGGTTTTGTTTGCGCCCTCCGGTGCGGGTAAGAGTACGGTGCTGCGGCTGCTGGCGGGCCTGCTGCGCCCGCAGGCTGGGTCGGTCGTGTGGCATCCCGGGGAGGGGGAGGCGATTACGCTGACGGAGACGGGCTCGCAAGTGTTTCTCCCGGCGCATCGGCGGGGAGTGCGCTTTGTGGGGCAGCAGGCGGCGCTGTTTCCGCATCGCACGGTGCTTCAGAATGTGGCGTATGGCGTGCGGCGTGGAGAGGCGGTGGAGGAGATGCTGCGGCTATGCGGGATCGCGCACCTGGCGGGGACGATGCCGGCGTTGCTCTCCGGCGGGGAACGGCAGCGGGTGGCGCTGGCTCGGGCGCTGGCGCCACCGGCATGCCGGGTGCTGCTGCTGGATGAACCGTTCAGCGCGCTGGATACGACGGCGCGACAGGAGCTGATTGGCCAGGTGCGGGGCTGGCTGACGGCGCGGGGCGTTCCGGTGCTGCAGGTGACGCACGATGTGGCAGAGGTTCTGTCGCTCGATGCGGAGGTGATCCGGATGGTGGCGGGGCAGGTGGCCGCCCAGGGCGCGGCGCAGACGGTGCTGCGGGAGGAGCGGGCGTGGCTTGCGGCGCAGTTGGCGCGAAGTGGTGCTTCGAGGGCTACCGGGCAAACGTGAGCGAGATGGTCAAGCTCCCGGGCTGACCGCCACCTTAGCGACGATGGAGCTATCGCGAAGGTGGGGCACACGGCCTTGCCTCGGTCATTGCTCGGTCTAGTGGCGGGTGAGCAGGCCGGTGCCGGAGTCGTCTCCGCAGGCGCCGCTGAGGGTCCAGTTGGTGACCGTCAGGGTCATTCCGTCGGTGGAGAAGGTGCCCGAGGCAGTGACGGAGTTTGCCAGGTTGGGGTCGTTGTAGGTGAGGCTGAAGCTCCCTCCGGTGACCTGCGAGTTCGAGATGGTGGCCGGGCTGGTAAAGCATGGGTTCGTGCCGAGGGTTCCGGTTCCGGAGAGCTGGAAGTTGCCGTTCGGGTCGGAGGCGGGCGTCTGGGTGAGCATGGCGGTGATGGAAAGCACCTGGCCGTAGGGGTCCGAGAAGGTTCCGGTGAAGTTGCCGTTGATGGAGCTGAAGGACTGCGCGGTGGCGACCGCGGCGGCCGTAAAGGCGCAGGTTCCGCCGGAGACCAGGTAGGTGGCGTTGGTGATGGATTTGCCGTCGGCGGCGAGGGTTCCGGCGATCTTGAGCGAGCCCCCGGCGAGGTTGGCGCCGCTAAGGGTGATCTGGTTGGCGGCGTCGACCGAGCCCGTCAGGGCGATGGTGGTGGCGGGTGCGATGCAGGCGGTGCTGGAGTTGGCGTGAACGACGCCGGTGATCGCCGAGCCTGCCCCGGCGAGTGCGCCCGAGAGCGACGGAAGCTTTGCCGCGACGGCGTCGCTGGAGGCGATCTGCCAGTTCCCCGCGACCGAGACCGGCAGGGCTGTCGCCGAGACGCCGATGGGAGCGGTGATGATCTGGTTGCAGCCGGTTCCCAGAAGGACCAGGCTCAGGAGAGCGGAGGCGAGGCGAAGACGATTCATGGAGACTCCCGGGCCGAAGATACGGTGTGGCGAGGAGATGGCTGGGCGAACTCCACCCGGTGCGCGCCCCTCCCCCTAAGACAGTATCGGCGGTTGCGGCGTGCGGATAAGGCGAAATACGCGGGGCTGTAAGACGAGGGAGTTGTTTTGGGACCGAATCGGAACGCGGAGGCCGCGTCAGGACGGCTCGACGGGCTCCTGCTCCAGGGTCAGGTGGAAGCGGGCCTGGACCGTCGCCACGATGTGGTCGCGCAGGCGGGCGAGGTCGGCGTAGCGGGCGTTGCCGCGGTTGATGAGGGCGAGGGTGTGCCGTGAGGAGATGCCGGCCTGTCCCATGGCGAAGGCCCTGTGGAAGCCGGCTCTTTCAAGAAGCCACGCGGCGGGGAGCTTGACCATGCCGCCGGGTGCCGGGTAGCGCGGGATGGACTCCTCCGGCAGGGCGAGCGCCTCGGCGATGGTGCCGACCACCGAGGCGGGGACGATGGGGTTCTTGAAGAAGCTTCCCGCGCTGCGGGTGTCGTCGACGCCTTCGGCTCCGTCCGGCAGCAGGATCATGCCTTTGGCTCGGCGGATTTCGCGGACGGCCGTGTAGACCTCGAGCGGGGTGGGGTTCGGGTTGCCCGCGAAGTGCGCGCGGAGGTCGGCGTAGGTGAGGTTAGGCCGCGCCGCCGGGTCGAGGGCGAAGGTGACGCGGGTGATGAAGTAGCGGTTGCGGGCCGTGGTGTTGAAGAGGCTCGAGCGATAGGCGAAGCGGCAGGCCTCGCGGGGCAGCGTGACGAACTGGCGGGTGTGGCGATCGTAGGCGCGGACGGTGTGGATGGTTTCGGCGGCCTCCTGCCCATAGGCGCCGATGTTCTGGATAGGCGAGGCGCCGGCGAGGCCCGGGATTCCGGCGAGACACTCCATGCCGCAGAGATTCTGCTCGCACAGGGTGCGGACGAGGAAATCCCAGTCGGTTCCGGCGGGCACGTCGACCAGGTTGCCGGTGCGCTCGAGGGAGCCCTGAAGGTCCAGGTGGAGGACCAGACCGTCGAAGCCGCCATCCGGAATGAGCAGGTTCGACCCTCCGCCGAGGGCGAAGAGGGGAAGGTTCCGGGTGGTGGCGAAGGCGAGTGCTTCGGTCAGGTCGTCTTCCGTCCGGACCTCGGCGAGCCAGCGGGCGGGGCCGCCGATGCGGAAGGTGGTGCGCGGGGCGAGGGGAACGTTTTCGAGAAGATGCATCCTTATTGAAGGTAAGTCATGCGGGCGTATACGCTGCGCCCGGGCCGGAGTAGAATCGGCATGACGGACGAGATTTTGGAGGGTTGAGCGATGTATCCAGAGATTATGGTGATTCCGATGCGCGAGGAGTTGACGCGCGCTGGTGTGACGGAGGCCCGCAATGCGGCCGAGGTCGATACGGCGGTGAAGCAGCCGGGGACGACGATGCTGGTGGTCAACTCGATCTGCGGGTGCGCGGCGGGCAAGATGCGGCCGGGCGTGCGCTTGGCCATGCAGCATACGACCAAGCCGGAGCATGCGGTCACAGTGTTCGCCGGGCAGGACCGCGAGGCGACGGAGCGGGCGCGCAGCTACTTCGGCGGGCATCCGCCGACCTCCCCCGCCATCGCCATTCTCCGGGACGGCCAACTGGTGTACCTGATGCAGCGTTCGGCGATCGAGACCTCGACGGCCCCGGCAATTGCGCAGGAGCTCGCCCGGGCGTTCGATACGTATTGCGCCAAGGCGACTGCCTAAGAGCTTCGGCTTTGCGGTACGGCTCCCTTCCCTGCCGGGGTGGGAGCCGTTTTCGTTGGGGCTGCCGCACTCGCCGGTAAGGGTACCGCGGAGCGGATTGTGGAGGGCGAGGTCTCTCGGAGCGGCGGCGGAGGACGAGCGGGGGCTCAACCCATGGCGCATTCTGCCGATGTTAAGTCTGACCATGGATACCTTTCCCAGCACCCCGGCGCGTCCCTTTTCTTCCCGGCCTGTTGCGCCGGCATCGTCTTCGGCACGATCGTTTCGTACGGCGCGGTACCCGGCGGAGGAGACCAGGGCGGAGGTAAGCGCGCTGCGGCGGCCGCGGGCGGGCGTGGGTGGGGTGGACGCGCTGGCGTATGCATCGGCCACGGTGGGCAAAAGCGACGCGATGCAGCGGCTGCGCTCGCAGGTGACGCGGATCGCACCCTACTTCCGGACCGCCTTGATTACCGGGCTCGCGGGGACGGGCAAGGAAGGCGTGGCGCGGATGCTGCATGCGCTGAGCCCGTGCGGGGAAGGCGAGTTTGTGGGCTGCGAGGCCTCCGCCATGGCCGAGGCGATGCTGCGGGAGGATGGCCGCGCAGTGATCGAGGCGGTGGCGGGGGGAACGCTGTTTCTGGACGATGTGGGCGAGGTGCCCCCGGCGCTGCAGAGCGCGCTGCTGCGGGTGTGGACCTATGCCGGCAAAGGCAAGATGCGGGTGGTCGCGGGCACACATCGCGACCTGCGGACGATGGGCGTGACCGGGCAGTTTCGCACGGACCTGGCGCAGCGGCTGATGGGCGTGGAGATCGCCGTGCCGGCCCTCGGCGAGCGGCGGGAGGACCTGCCGGCGGTGATTGCCGAGGTGCTGAAGAAGGTTGGGGGCGACCGCGACCTGGCGCTGACGGACGCGGCCCTGAACCGGATGCTGGAGCACGCGTGGCCGGGCGACCTGGCGGAGGTGGAGAAGACGATCTGGGCGGCGACGAAGCAGGCGGAAGGCGCGACGCTGCTCGGGCTGGAGCATCTGCCGGGTCTCTACGTCGACGAGCCGGCGGAGGAAGTCGCCGTGAAGATGGAGCGTCTGCAGGATGTGGTGCAGCAGCATGTGCTTGGCGTGCTGACGCGGTGCGCGGGCAACAAGCTGCGCGCGGCGGAGGTGCTGGGGATCAGCCGTTCGACGCTGTACCGGATGCTCGAAAGCTGCGTGGCGGGCGAGGGGTTTTCGAGCTTCTAAGGGGTCGCGCGGTAAACTGGGGTCTCGGTCGCAGGGCGGCCCCGGGGTGCGTGGCATGGCGTTGGCGAAGAGGGTTTGGGCGGGTCTGCTGGCTGCTGGGTTGATGGGGGTCGGGAGTGTCGGGGCGCAGACTCCGGCTCCTGCCGTAGCGGCACGGACGGCGGCGTTGAACCGCATCTTCGCGGATTACTGGGAAGAGACCCTGAAGCACCAGCCGGAGTATGCGTCGTTTCTCGGCGACAAGCGGTATAACGACCAGCTTTCGGACCTATCGCCAGCAGCGGTGAACGCCGGGCTGGCACGGGGGCAAGGTTACATTCAGCGGCTTGCGGAGGTGGACACGGCCGGAGTGCCGGAGCAGACCAGGCTCTCCGCGGAGCTGCTGCTGCGCTCGCTCGTCGAAGACCAGGAGGGGGCGCGCTTCAAGGAGTGGGAGATGCCGCTGAACCAGTTCAACGGGCTGCATACGCAGCTTCCGCAACTGGTGGAGCAGCTCTCGTTCGAGAGCGTGAAGGACTACGACGACTACATTGCGCGGCTAAAGAAGGTTCCGGCGGCGTTCTCGCAGGTGATGACCAATATTCAACTCGGCATCGATGAAGGGCGGGTTCCGCCGCGGTACATCCTGGAGAAGGTTCTGGCGCAGGTGCAGGGGATGGGCGGGCAGACAGCGGCGGCGAGCCCGTTTGCGGGACCGCTGAAGCGCTTTCCGAAGAGCATTGCCCCTGACGACCGCAAGCGCATCTCGGCCGACGTGACCGAGGCGATCACCGATGCGGTGCTGCCGAGCTATGTGCGGCTCGGGCGGTTTATCGCCGCCGCCTACATCCCGGCGGGCAGGAAAGACCCCGGCGCGTGGTCGTTGCCCGATGGGGACGCGTACTACGCGTTCCGTATAACGCAGAGCACTACCCTGACGAAGAGCGCGGCGGAGATCCACCAGATCGGGCTCGATGAGGTAAAGCGGGACGAGGCCGAGATGCTGGCGATCGCGAAGAAGCTGGGCTTCGCGGACCTCAAGAGCTTCAACGCGGCGCTGAAGACGAACCCGAAGGAGCATCCGGCGAGCGGGGAGGCGCTGCTGTCGGCCTACCGCGGGCATCTGGCGGACATGCAGGGCAGGCTGCCGGAGCTGTTCGGGAGGCTGCCGAAGGGGCAGCTTGAGGTGGTGCGGGTGCCGGAGTTCGTCGAGAAGGACCAGGCGGCGGCGTATTACGACCAGGGGACAGCGGACGGGAAGCGGCCAGGACGCGTCGATGTGAATCTGTACCATGCCACGGAACGATCGCTGGCGGATGTCGAGGCCGTCTCGTACCACGAGGGCGTTCCCGGGCATCATCTGCAGATTGCGCTCTCGCAAGAGATGTCGGGGGTTCCGGAGTTTCGCAAGCAGAGCTACTACACGGCGTTTACCGAGGGCTGGGCGCTCTACAGCGAGCGGCTGGGCAAGGAGATCGGCTTCTACCAGGACCCGTACAGCGACTATGGGCGGCTGGAGGCGGATATCTGGCGGGCCATCCGGCTGGTCGTCGATACGGGCGTGCACTCGCAGCACTGGACGCGGCAGCAGATGGTCGACTTCTTCCACGAACACTCGGCGATCGACGAGACCAACGTGCAGGCCGAAACGGACCGGTACATAGCCTGGCCGGGGCAGGCGCTCGGCTACAAGATGGGGCAGATGAAGATCCTGGAGCTGCGGGCCAAGGCCCAGAAGGCGCTGGGCGCGAAGTTCCGCTTGAAGGACTTCCACGATGTTGTCGTGGGCGACGGGGCTTTGCCGATGGACACGCTCGAGCAGGTAGTCGACGCGTGGGTGGCGCAGGGTGGCGGGCGTCCGACTCGTTAGCCCTGGCCGGCATGGACGGGACCGCGCGTGAGGTGCGGGTTCAGAGCCGTGATGAGCGGACGAACGAGCAGGCCGGCGGGCGTGATGAGGGTCCCGGCGGCCGGAGCTATGGGCAGTAAAGGATTAGAGGATGACCCGCAGGCGGGCTTTCCTAAAAAGCGAGAATGGTGGAGGCGGTGGGAGTCGAACCCACGTCCGAAAAAACTTCCAACAGAGAGCATTCATGCTTTTTCACGTTCCTCTTTGTCTCGTCGACGACGCTTAGAACGGACGAAGACGCGCCGTCGACCAGCCTGATCGATCTCGTCCCTTCCGCGCAGGCGGAGCAGTTGGGACCAGCCTACTGTGCGACGATCGGTACAAGCCCGTAGGCAAAGCCTGAGCGATCGGCTACTTAACTAATTAAGCAGCAAGCGCGAATTGAGGTTCGGCACTTATAGTTTTGGGCGCGATTACGGGTGTACCCACCCCGGCATGCCTCTCTGCCACAAGCAATCCCGTCGAAGCCGTGACGCCCCCATTCTGGAAGCTGGCCCAACATTGCGTTGGAGCGTACAAAGAACTAACTCGAGTATACCCGATCGCTACAGCACGCCGATCACGGTGCAAAGCTCCTTCACCGAGTCGGCTGACCTCTGCAGCGCCGCCTGTTCTTCCGGCGTCAGCTTGATCTCGATGATCTGCTCCAGCCCCTTCGCCCCCAGCTTGCACGGCACGCCCACGTACAAGCCGGAGATGCCATACTCCCCCTCGAGGTACGCCGCGCACGGCAGAATCTTCTTCTTATCCTTCAGGATCGCCTCCACCATCTCGACCGCCGCGGCCGAGGGCGCGTAATACGCCGAGCCGGTCTTCAGGTGCTTCACAATCTCCGCCCCGCCGTTGGCCGTGCGGGTCTCCAGCTCCTTCAGCCGGTCGGGCGCGATCAGCTCCGTAATCGGGATGCCCGCCATGGTCGAGTAGCGCGAGAGAGGCACCATCGTATCGCCATGGCCTCCCAGGACGAACGCCGTCACATTCTCGACCGATACCTTCAGTTCTTCCGCGATGAAGGTCCGGAAGCGCGCCGAATCCAGCACCCCCGCCATGCCGATCACGCGCTCGCGCGGCAGCCCCGCCAGCTTGTACGCGGCCTGCGCCATCGCGTCCAGCGGGTTCGAGACGATGATCAGGATCGTCTCCGGAGACTGCGCCACCACCTTCGACACGACGTCCGACATGATCTTGTAGTTGGTGTTCAGCAGGTCGTCGCGGCTCATGCCCGGCTTGCGCGGGATGCCCGCCGTGATCACCACGACGTCCGAGTTTGCCGTGTCCGCATAGTCGTTGGTGCCCACCAGGTTGCAGTCACGCTTCTCGATCGGCATGGCCTGCAGCAGGTCCAGCGCCTTGCCCTGCGGCACACCCTCCACCACGTCGATCAGCACCACATCGGCCAGTTCCTTGGCGGCAATCCAGTGTGCCGCGGTTGCTCCCACATTGCCTGCGCCGACGATCGTGACCTTCTTCCGCATGGTGTTCCGCCATCCCTCTTCTTCAAAGTATGCGGCTGCAACGCACGAACGCCGCGACGTCCATCATACGGCGCGAAGCCTGTCCGAGCCATACGGTGGGCGATCATCGCACGAATCGCCAGCGGGCGAGATACTTTCTTGCACCCTCGGTGCGTGTGCGTTTATCGTAGTAAGTGTCCGGCTAACGAACAGCAGCCTCGGAGACTGCCCAGCCGGACCGCTCCCAACCGCACTCCGAAGAAGGATCCACGATGGCGCTCTCCTTACCGGACGCACGCAGATCATTATAGGAATGCGACACGGGCGACATCATCCTGCGCGCACCGAACGGACGCATCCACCTCGAATCGAAGTTCTATTCCAAGGACATCGGTTGAAAACGCGGACCACCCTGCGAACGGTTATTCGCTGAAAGGCTCTATGGAAGCCACACCCTTTAGGAACTTCGTACACTTCACTCCTCGTTCGATCTTCTGGATCCTCGTTTGGCTGGCCGTGATCACCTCCCCGCTGTGGTGGTCGGTGCTTCGGGCTGGTACGACCAAGAAGGGATCAGCGGGAAAGAAGCCCGACCTAAGCGGAGAATGGATCGGCGCTGCGCATATTACCAGCTACGCTGATGGCTACAATCCGGCCATTCCGGTCGACCAACAGGGCTCTTTTTCCTTGAATCTTCAGATGTACGATGGATTTCTAGAACGCTATCGCGGACAGGGAACACTGCAGATCGGGGCCGAATCGCCAAGAGAGATCAAGGTTACCGGGCTTTCCCTGGGGAACTGGTCCACGCCGGAACTCACACAAGCGGCCGCAGGCGGGTTGCGCCTGGAAGCCAATCTCGGCGGCGATATAAAGCGCAATCGGCCAAGCGACACCGCGACCTCGATCCAGGGGAGTGCCTCGTCGGACCGGATACAGTTCAGCACGGTAGCTACGATTTCGGGGTATGTCTTTCAAGTCGATCTTCACCGAAAGAATTAGAAGGCTTAACCGCAGTAGATTCTTTGTGAGAAGGGCGGAGGGTGTCGTGGGAGAAGAACTTAAGATTCCTGAACAACCAAACATTGTCATGAATGTCTTAAAACATCCGATTACTGCCCCTCCCGCCCTCGCCTCTGCCACTGCCCCGGAGACCCCCGCGGGCTCACTCGACGGCTACATCGGCGACCCCAACTTCATGATGTCGCTCGCCCGCGGCCTCGTCGTCATCCAGGCCTTCTCGCAGGCCAGCCCGCAGATGACGATCTCGCAGCTCTCGGTCAAGACCGGCCTGTCGCGCGCCGCCGTCCGCCGCTGCCTGTACACGCTCACCAAGCTCGGCTTCGCCGGTGCGGAGGATGGCTCACGCTACTCGCTGCGGCCGCGCCTGCTCACCCTCTCGCAGACCTACATCGCCTCCAGCTCGCTTTCGACCGCGGCCCAGCCCATCCTCGAACGCATGTCCGCCACCTTCCGCGAAAGCTTCTCGGTCGCCACCCTCGACGGCGACGACATCGTCTACGTCGCCCGGACCGTCGGCTCGCGAGTGCTGGCCGTCGACCTCCACATCGGCTCGCGGCTGCCCGCCTATTGCACCAGCATGGGCCGCGTGCTGCTGGCCTACCTGCCTCCCGAAGAGCTGGAAGCGTACCTCGCCCGCGCCGTGCTGACGCCCCACACCACCCGCACCATCACCACCGTAGAAAAGCTGCAACTCGCCCTCCGCAACGTCCGTCGCAACGGCTACGCGGTCGTCGATCAGGAGCTGGAGGTGGGGCTGCGCTCCCTCGCCGTCCCCGTCTTCGCACCCTCCGGCCGGGTTGTGGCGACGGTGAACCTCTCCGGCAACGCACCCAGGATGCCGGTCTACGACATGCAGACCCGCTTTCTGCCCTACCTCAGGAACGCCGCCACGGAGCTGAGCGCCTTCCTGCGCTAGCCGCCTGCGCGGGCTAAATGGGTCGCCACGGCGCCGCGCGGCATCCAAACCCCGTATGGCAACCCGACAGAACTTCCCCGGTACCAGCCCTTACGAACCCGTCATCGGCTTCTCCCGCGCCGTGCGCATCGGCGCCCACGTTTACGTCTCCGGAACCGGCCCCGTGGGCTGCGAAACCGAAGACGCGGCCGGCCAGGCCGACCAGTGTCTCACGTTGATCGCCAAAGCTCTCAAGGAGGCCGGCAGCTCCATCGAGCACGTCGCCCGCACGCGCATCTATCTCACCTCGCCCGAAGACTGGGAGGCGATCGCCCGCATCCACGGCAAGTTCTTCTCGCTCATTCTTCCCGCCGCGACCATGGTGGTGGCGTCGGCGCTGCTGGACCCGCGCTGGAAGGTCGAGATCGAGGCCGAGGCCTGGATCCCCGGGTAGCCCCGCTATTGCCCAGGCACGTGGTGCTCGCCGCCCGCCGGGGCAGGCTCTGCCCTCAGAAAGTCGAGCGTCACGCCCAGGACCGGCTTCCAGCACTCCGCCGGGGCCAGGTGCCCGCATCCATCCACCACCTCCAGCACGGACCCGGCAATGCCGCGGTGGATCGCGTCGCCCGTCGAGGGCGGGATCAGGGCGTCCGCGCCGCCCCAGACCACCAGTGTCGGCTGCTGTATCTCGTGCAGGCGAGAGTTCATCAGGTCCTGTCCGGCCTGCATCTGGTTCATGCTGCGGTTCACCACCCAGGCGTTGCGCTGCAGCTTGCGGATCGCATCGCGCGCAATAAAAGGCGGCATCGCCCTCGGGTGCGGCGAGATCGCGGCCATCAGACGCGCCAGGCCGGCTGGATCGCTCGGCGTGAACAGCCCGGGGACGGGAAGCTGCTTGAAAGAGGTCCCCGCGCTGTCGTAGAGCAGCAACCGCCGCACGCGCCCAGGATGGTCGACCGCGAGCTTCATGGCGACCCATCCCCCCATCGACCAGCCACCCACGTCCGCCTGCGGAACATGGACCGCGTCCAGAAAGTCCGCGACGATCTTTTCTTCCAGCGTAATCGAGTAGCTGACGTCGGGCTGTGGCGATCGTCCATAGCCGAGCAGGTCCGGCACGTACACGTGGAAGCCCTGCGCGGCCAGGCTGGGGATCAGCGGCGCCCAGTCCTCGCCGCGCGATCCTAGACCGTGGATCAGCACGAGCGGCCGGTCCGGAGTCCCCGCCGGGGCCGCCGCCTCCAAAAAGTGCAGCCGGTACCCGTCCACGTCGACGTATTCGCTCCGCACCTTCGCCTGCCGCAGATGAAGGCGGATGCGCTGGTCGGCCACCCACAGGGGATGCCGATAGAAGGTCCAGGCCGCCGCGGCCGCAAGCAGCAGGAGAACGACGACGGTCTTCAAGAAAAGCTTCATTGTTCCCGCTCCGTGCAAGCCCGCTACCTTAGGGGCCTGCCGTATTCCTCGCCGAACACGGTATGCCGCAGGTCGAAGCGGCCCCCGTGGAACTTGTCCGGCCCCTTCAGGGTTCCGACCGCCAGCAGCGCAACTACGTGATAGCTGAGCGGAAGCTTCAGCGCCTCGTGGACCTTCTCCTGCTCGAAGCCTTCCATCGGCGCGGTGTCGTACCCGATCACCTCGGCCATCCACATCATGCTGGTTACGGCGAGCATCACCTGCTTGTTCAACCAGCACTTCATCTCGTCAATCGAGAAGCTCGCCATGAAGCTGGGAACACTGTGCTTGGCCTGCGCGGCATAGCTTTCCGGCATCCCGCCGTCGCGCCCCATCTGGAGCATCAGGTCCAGGTCGCGACGCCACCCGTCTGCGTCGCCGCAGGCCACGATCACCGCCGAGGCCTCTTCGACCTTTGCCTGGTTGTAGCTGGCTGCGCGCAGACGCCGCTTATGCTCCGGATCCTGCACCACGATAAACCGCCAAGGCTGCATGTTGTAGCCGCTGGGGGCGCACAGGCCGGCCTCCAGGATCGTCTTCAGATCCTCCTCCGGCAGCGGCGCGCCATCGAAGCTGGGCGTCGACCGGCGGTCGTGCATGGCTTCCGCCAGGGTCTTCATCGTCTTCGGCATCGCGTGGCCTCGTCTGGTCCTACCTGAGTGAACGCCAATTCAGCGTCGACTGCTGCTCTCGATTGCATCCCTCTACAACCCGGCCCAAAGAATCCTGCGCGCTTTCCCGCAACATCAAGCCCGATTGCCTGCCCGGCGTTTATGGAATGGCCGCCATCGCCTCTTCCGTCGCGAAGGGGCTGGGCGTCCCCGTATCGGCGTACACCCACACCCCGTGGAAGGGCTTGCGCATCTCCGGATACGCGGCCAGCAGCGCCGTCATGGCGTCCGTGTTGCGCTTTCGCGCCGCCACCGGGTCTGCCGCCGCCTCGGCCTTCAGGTGCACGGCAAGGTCTACCTTATCCTTGGCCAGGGTGTCGTCGGTATCGAGCGAGGTAAAGCGATACTCGGCCCCGCCCGCACCCTTCACCACCAGCGGCGTATCCGCGCCGACGCCCTCGGACAAGGCCGGAGGCGCTGCCTTGGCGGCCTCCGTGCGAAGCTGCTCCAGGTGCGTACTCTGGACGAACCCCGCCGGTCGCAGCAAACTCTGCGCCTGCTGGTAGTACAGCCACGCGTTCCACGGCTCCTTCGCCGCCGCGTACAGCCGCGCCTGCCGCCAGTACCAAAGCCCATCATGCCCCGCCGCCGTCTGCGCCTGCGGAAACAAGCCCGCCAGCAGCCACCGGCCCGCATCCTGCCGCATCAGGAACGACAGCCGCCACGCCGGCGTGCTCGCCACGTCCACCATGGCAAACGCATACCGCCCCGGAGGAAGATTCGGAATCACGAAGTCGGTCTCGCGCGGAGACTTGTTCAGAGAACAGAAAAACTGAGCATCCGGCAGGCTCCCATCTGTCTGCCGCTTCACCATGGTCGCGTCCAACAGATACACCTGGTCGACCACTGCCGCGCCGTCCTTCACCCTGGGCGCCGTATTCCCCACCACGTACGAAATCCCCCCGAAATCCTTCGCATACTCGGCCACCGTCTGCGCCTTCAGGCCGGCCAGGTCGTCCGCCTGCACCGCCGTCGCCAGGCTCCGTGCCGCCGACGCAATCGCCTCACGATCCGCCGCGCTCATCTGCGACTGCGTCGTACAAAGCTCCGCGCGTCCGGCCCCGGCGAGCAGAAGCCCCATCGCCATCGCCAGCGCCGCCTTCCTCGTCAACCCCTCACCCACGCCGCCCACTCCTGTGCACCAGAGTCAGTCTAGACTAACCCGCGCCCACGCCGGAACCGCCATGCTCTACACTGGGGACAAAGCTGCCGCCGCGCGGGAACCATCCCCCGGCCCTGCGCGTCTTATCTGTATGCGAGCCTCCGCGCCAACCCGCCGTGCCGCCTGGCTGCTGGCCACGCTGTTCGCCCTCCCGGCGCTCGCGCAGCGCCTGCCCGCCACCGCCCCCACCGCCGCGCTCCTCCCCACCGGAACCGCCAGCCCGGCGAAGCCCGGGACCCGCCGCCCCGAGGTCACCTTCACCAACGGCCTCCTTACCGTCTCCGCCACCAACGCCAGCCTCAACCTCATCCTCCGCGAGATCGGCCGCGTCACCGGCATGAAGATCACCGGCGGCGTCACCGAGGATCGCGTCTTCGGCACCTACGGCCCCGCCCCCGCCAGCGAGGTCCTCGCTTCCCTGCTCGACGGCACCGGCACCAACCTCCTGCTCGTCGACAACGCTGCCGACGCCCCCGCCGAGCTGATCCTGACGCCACGCCGCGGCGGCCCCACCCCGCCCAACCCGAACGCCGCCTACAACGACGACGTCCCCCAGCAATCCTTCCCGCAGACGCCCCAGCAACAGTTCAACGGCCCCCCAGCCCAGCCTCTGCCGATCGTCACCGGCCCCCCGGGCCTCGGCGGCCTGCCTGCCTCGAACGGCGGACAAACCGGAGCCCCCATCAATGGCGGAGCCGACCTCGGCACCACCCCCGGAGCCTTCGTCCCCGCGGGTCAGAACCCTCCCGACGCCACCGCCCAGCCCAGCGTCCAGCCGGCTCCGGACCCCAGCCAGCCCCAGTCCCCCAACGGCGTCAGCACCCCGCAGCAGATCTACGAGCAGCTCATGCGCCTCCGCCAGCAGGAGCAACAGCAGCAGCAGAACGCCCCGCGGTAGCGCTCCCGTTCCCCGTGCGGTATCCTCACCGCAGCCGATGTCTCATCCCCCGGCACCCGCGGTCGTAGAGAAGGAAGCCTCGCATGAGAAAGATCCTGCTGCTCTGTGGTTTGTTGCTTGCCGGCTGCAAATCGCCCGGCACCCCCGCCGCCGGCACCCCCGCCGCCGGCACTCCCGCCACCTCCGCCTCAGCAACGGCTGAGACCACGGCAGCCCCGGGAAAGTTCGATTTCTATCTGCTCACTCTCTCCTGGTCCCCGCAGTTCTGCCTCACCCACGGCCAGGATGCCGAGTGCTCCCTCCATCTCGGCTTCACGGTGCACGGCCTCTGGCCCCAGAACAACAACGGGACCTACCCCGAGAACTGCAACCACCAGCCCGGCCCCACCAACCCCGCCTCCTGGAGCGACATCATGCCCGACCCGCACCTCGTCGCGCATGAGTGGACCACCCACGGCACCTGCTCCGGCCTCGCCGCCGACGCCTACTTCGCCCAGATCCGCAAGGCCTTCCACGAGGTCGTCATCCCGCCCCGGCTCACCGTCGTCCCGCCCGGCCTCTCCGTCCCCCCCGCCACCCTGCTCGCGGACTTCGCCCAGGCCAACCCCACCTTCCCCAAGGGCAGCTTCGCCCTCTCCTGCAGCGGAGGCGCGCTCACCGCCGCCCAGGCCTGCCTCTCGAAGACGCTTCAGCCCATCGCCTGCCCCGCCGTCCCGTCCTGCAAGTCCACCATCGTCAAGGTCGCGCCCCGGTCCACGAAATAGCGGCCCTCACTCCCCCAGCATCATCCGCTGTATCCGCGAGGCCCGCCCCGTGGCCGCATCGCACTCGATCAACGCCGCGCACATCTTCGGATTGCCCTTGGCGGCCTCGAACTTGCCCGGCATCCCGGTCAGAAAGCGCTGCAGCACCAGCTCTTTCTCCACCCCGATCACCGAGTCGTACGGCCCCGACATACCCACATCCGTCTGGTACGCCGTCCCCATCGGCAGCACCCGCTCATCCGCCGTCGGAATATGGGTATGCGTTCCCAGCACCGCCGTCACGCGGCCATCCAGGTACCAGCCCAGCGCCACCTTCTCGCTCGAGGCCTCGGCATGGATATCCAGCAGAATCACCTTCGCGGTAATCTTCCGCAGCAGTTCGTCCGCCTTGCGAAACGGGTCGTCGCACGCCGACATGAACACCCGCCCCTGCAGGTTTATCACGGCATAGGCGGTCCCGTCCGCCAGCACGCCCTGGTAGGTCCCGAACCCAGGCGTCCCATGCGCGTAGTTCGCCGGCCGCAGCACACGGCGCGCCCGCTCGTGGCTCTCCGCCGGAACCGCCATGTAATCGAAGATCTCGCGCTTGTCCCACACATGGTTGCCGGTCGTAATCACATGCGCGCCCAGGTCGAACAGCTCTTCGGCCAGCGAAGGCGTCAGGCCAAATCCGCCCGCGGCGTTTTCGCCATTGATCACCAGCAGGTCCACCGCATGGGTCGCGACGACATGCGGCAGATGCTCTCGAACGATGTGGCGGCCAGCCGACCCAAACACGTCGCCAACAAACAGGATATTCACTCGGCTGAGGTTAGCAGATTCCGCCCTCGGCACGGCGTCTGCGGCGTGAAACTCGACAGTCCGCATGCGTCTTTGGGCCAGTCCTCGCCGCCGCCCGCAACGCTCACAGCGCGCTTTCCCAAGCTGTGGTAGTTTCCTTGCGTGGCCCAGAGCGGACAGTTTCGGTTGGGGGTTCGTTTGCTGACGGTCTTGGCCCAGGGGCCCGCCGCCATGCATACGTCGGCGGTCATCGCGGAGCAGTTGGACGAGAGCGCGGTCGTCGTCCGCCGCATGTTTCTCAGGCTCCACAAGGCCGGCCTCATCGAGCAGAAAAAAGGCCCCAACGGCGGAGCCCGCCTCAAGCTCGGCGCCAAGCACATCGGCATGGGCACCGTCTACGCCGCCGTCACCGACGACTGGCTCATCCTCGGCGACATCGCCGTCGACGGCGTCATGAAAAAGGTTCGCGCCGAGGCCCTCGAGGCCATGAACCAGACCACCCTCGCCAATGTGATGAAGAAGATGAAGAAGCGCTAGAAGCCCTCTACGCTCCCGAACCCCCTTCATCGGTCACGGCCGTCCTTATCGTCCCGCTCCCGCCAGCCGGCTCCCGCCAAGCTCCAGCGAGTCGTTCAGGCTGAACGTCACCGCCGTATCCTGCGGCAGCACCGTCTGCCGATCCTGCTTCAGCCACCACGCTGCGCTCAACCCCGCGCCCACGCCCGCCCCGACCGCCGCACCCACGCCCCCGCCGATCACCGCCCCGGCCACCGCCGCGCTCCCCGTCGTCAGGCTCATCGCCGCCAGCGTGCCCTTGATGTGGTCCCGCCGCACAATCGTCCCTTCGCCGTCGATCCGCGTCGCAAAGCTCTGGTCCGTATCGATCACCTGCGCCCGCAGCGCGTACTCCCGTCCATCCGGAAGCACCAGCGTATGCGCCTCCAGGTGCAGCGCCGCCACCCCGCCGATCCGCTTCCCGCCATGCACATACGTCACCCGCCCGCGTAGTGTCGACCCCGCCGGAATCAACACCCGCTCGTTCTCTCGCACCGGCTCGGTCAGCTCCGCGGTAAAGTTCGTCCCTCGCGCCGTCGTCTTGGTCGAAAGCGTCTCATGCATCCGCACCTTCAGCAGCGTCCCCGGGGGGCACTCATTCGCGCCATGCGGAACATCCATCACGATCCCCGCGTCCACATCCTCCTTCGCGGCCAGCGGCACGTTCGCCGTGTAGGGCCCCACCACCCGAAAGCTCGTCTCCCCGCCCGTCTCCTGCCGCGCCGTCGCAGCCGTGGCCGGCAGAGCCGTCACCGGCGTCGGCCGGTATCCCGTCGCATCCGCCGCACCCAGGTCCCCCGCGGCGAGCGCGGGCGGAGGCGTCGAAACCCCCATACGAGTTTCCTGGCAAAGAGCAGGCAGCGTGCAGGCAAACACAGCGGCGGAGACGGCAGCGGCAACAATCTTCATGGCGGAAAATCCTCGGGGGAGTAGCTGTCCCTCAGCCTAGGCCCCCCCGCCCGCGCCGTCCAACGGCAATTCCACCGGGGAATCGATCCCGTCACTCCCACCCTCCCCTCACTCCCCGCAACCCGCCTTTGCTAGAATGCGCAAGAACCCTGGAGACACGCAATGGAGTTGGTCGAGAGCATCGCAGGCCCCCGCGGCGACATCCGCGTAGACCGCCGCCCACGCCTCAACGACCGCCTCCACCACCGCATCCTCCCAGCACAAGACACGAATAACAGGAGCACCATGACCGAGATCGTCTCCATCCGCGCCCGTGAAATCCTCGACTCCCGCGGCAACCCCACCGTCGAAGCCGACGTCACCGTAGACGGCGGAGCCATGGGCCGCGCCGCCGTCCCCAGCGGAGCCTCCACCGGAGAGCACGAAGCCGTCGAGCTCCGCGACGGCGACAAGGAGCACTATCTCGGCAAGGGCGTCCTCCAGGCTGTCGAGAACGTCGAGACCGCCATCGCCCCCGAGCTCGCCGGCATGGACGCCGCCAACCAGCGCCTCATCGACGCCACCATGCTCGCCCTCGACGGCACCGAGAACAAGTCGCGCCTCGGTGCCAACGCCATCCTCGCCGTCTCCATGGCCTGCGCCCGCGCCTCCGCCAACGCCCTCAAGCTCCCCCTCTACCGCTACCTCGGCGGCGTCAACGCCTGCATCCTCCCCACCCCCATGATGAACATCCTCAACGGCGGCTCCCACGCCGACTCGAACGTCGACTTCCAGGAGTTCATGGTGATGCCCATCGGCGCCGAGACCTTCTCCGACGCCCTCCGCTGGGGAACCGAGGTCTTCCACACCCTCAAGGGCGTCCTCAAGCGCAAGGGCTACAACACCGCCGTCGGCGATGAAGGCGGCTTTGCGCCCTCGCTCAAATCCAACGCCGAAGCCATCGACCTCATCCTCGAAGCCATCGAGAAAGCCGGCTACACCCCCGGCGAACAGATCGCCATCGCGCTCGACCCCGCCTCCAGCGAGTTCTACAACAAGGAGTCCGGCAAGTACATCTTCAAGAAATCCGACAAATCCGAACTCGACTCCGAGCAGATGGCGAGCTATTGGGAGAACTGGGTCCGCCAATACCCCATCGTCTCGCTTGAAGACGGCATGGCCGAAGACGACTGGAACGGCTGGAAGATCCTCACCGAAAAGGTCGGCGACGTCTGCCAGCTCGTCGGCGACGACCTCTTCGTCACCAACACCAAGCGCCTCCAGCAAGGCATCGAGGCCAAGGTCGCCAACTCCATCCTCATCAAGGTCAACCAAATCGGCACCGTCT
This sequence comes from uncultured Granulicella sp., assembly GCA_965213785.1. Classification (GTDB taxonomy): domain Bacteria; phylum Acidobacteriota; class Terriglobia; order Terriglobales; family Acidobacteriaceae; genus Edaphobacter. Next base: position 194,189 of record OZ243921.1, read on the forward strand.
CCGAGACCCTCGAAGCCATCGAGCTCGCCCGCCGCTACGGCTACACCAGCATCATCAGCCACCGCTCCGGCGAGACCGAAGACACCTTCATCGCCGACCTCGCCGTAGGCACCGGCGCCGGCCAGATCAAGACCGGCTCCGCCAGCCGCACCGACCGCATCGCCAAATACAACCAGCTTCTCCGCATCGAAGAAGAACTCGGCCAGGCCGCCTCCTTCCTCGGCCTCGAAGCCCTCAACGTCGGCGAATAGACGGACAACCCTCCAGATTCAAAACGGCTATGCCTGCCATCACAAAGCCAGCTCCTCTGCTAGACTCCAAGCGAACCCATGGCTCCCTCGGTCCTGATTCCGATCGCCGAATATCTGAAGACCTACTACCGGCCCCGATATTTACCGCGGCAGTCCAAACCTAAGTTCGACTCATGACGCACTTCAGGACTTATCAGTCAGAGGGGTGTACCCGCCACCAGGCTGGTAGCCAGCTCCACATACAAATCCACGCACTCCAGCAGCTCCGCCTTCCGAATTCGCTCCTCCGGCGTATGCGCCACATGGATCGACCCCGGCCCAAGCAAAAACGGCTCCCCCCAGTTCGTCAACGTCGGAATATCCGTCGCAAACTTCGCCACCATCGTCGGCAGCGTTCCCACCCGCCGCATCCGCACAAAGCTCAAATCCAGCGAGAACGTCACCGTCGCCCGATCCCCCACTGCCTTCAGGATCGCCCGCTTCACCGGCCCGGAAGGCCCCACCGTCCGGATCAACAGATGCGCCTCCGCCCGATCCGCAATCACATTCGGTGCCCGTCCTCCCTCGATCAACCCGATATTCACGGTCGAAGGCCCAATCTCCGGCTCCACCGGCAGCTCCAGTTTCTGCACGTCGTACAGCGCCGCCAGCAGCTTATCGATCGCCGAGTCCCCCAGCTCCGGGTAGGCCGAGTGCGCCATCCGCCCGCTCGCCCGAATCTCCACCCGCAGCGCCCCCTTCGTCGCCAGCGCCAGCCGATTGTCCGTAGGCTCCCCATTGATCAGGAATCGCGACCCCCGAGGGTTCCGATTCGCCACCTGAGCCCCAGCCGAATCGCGCTCCTCCCCCACCACGAACAGCAGCCCGACCTTGACCCCCGCCTCGCGCAACCGGTCCGCCGCCGCAACCTGCGCCGCCAGAATCCCCTTCGCGTCGCACGTCCCCCGCCCATACAGATACTCCTCATCCTCCGTCACCCCAAAAAACGGAGGAACCGTGTCCATATGCGTCGACAGCACCACCTCCGCCGTCACCCCGGGTGGCGTCGCATACACGTTGAACCGCTCCCCCGTCCCACCACCCGGAGTCAACGCCGGATCGGGCTGGGTAACCGCCATGCGCTCAACGTCATAACGCTGATCCCTCAAGTAATCGTAGAGAAAGTGCCCCGCCGCCCCCTCGTGGTACGTCGTTGATTCAATCGCGACAAGCTGCCGCGTAAGCTCGATAGGATCAGGTCGCATGCCCCCTCAGCATACCCGATACACTGGTCCCAGCATGTCCCTTCCCTCCCAGGTCCTCACCATCCCCGATCTCCAGGGCCCGGCCGGCCGCCTGGAAGCCCTCCTCAACATCGGCCGCGCAGATGCCCCCTACGCCGCCATCGTCGCTCACCCCCACCCCCCCAGCGGCGGCACCATGCACACCAAGGCCGTCTACCACGCCATGAAGGCCTTCTCCGCCTTCGGCCTTCCCGTCCTCCGCTTCAACTTCCGCGGAACCGGCCTCAGCGAGGGAGCCCACGACGAAGGCCGGGGCGAGCAGCAGGACGTCCATGCCGGCCTCGACTGGCTCGACCGCACCTTTCGCCGCCCCATCCTCTTCGCCGGCTTCTCCTTCGGCTCAAACGTCGGCCTCCGCGCCTGCTGTGGAGACCCCCGCGTCGTCGGCCTCGTCGGTCTCGGGCTCCCCGTCCGCGCCGCCGGACGCGACTACACCTACGGCTTTCTCCCCCAGTGCACCGCCCCCAAGCTCTTTGTCAGCGGCTCCCACGACCAGTTCTGCCCCACCGAAGCCATGCAGCAGGTCGTCGCCACCGCCCCCGATCCCAAACGCATGGTCTGGATCGAGGACGCCGACCACTTCTTCCAGGGCATCCCCACCTCCCCCGCCCCCAAGCTCATGCAGATGCAGGCCGCGATGCGCACCTGGCTCACCGACCAGTTCGCCCTCTAAGCCGCCACCATCGGCCCGCGCAGCCACCCATGCACCGCCTGGTTGCACTCCTCCGGCATCTCCTCAAACGGAATATGTCCCGCCCCCGGCACCACCACCAGCCGCGAGCATCGCAGCGCCGCCTGCAACGGACCGGCCGACGAAATCCCCACCGCACGATCCCGGTCCCCCCACACCAGCAGCGTCGGAATCATCGCAATCCGCCCAAGCTCCTGCCGCAGCACCCCCATATCCTCAAACCAGTGGCTCACGATCCCGAGAATATGCTGCATCGTCCCCGGAACCCGCAGCCCATCCGTATACCCCTCGAGCGACCCAGCCATCACCCGGCGAGGGTCCCCATACATCCTCCGCAACGAGATCGCATGAACCCGCCGCGGCAGAAACGGCACCACCCGCGCCAGCGCCCGCCCCGTCCGCGTCTGGTAGAACCGCACCAGGAAGTGTCCAAGATCGCAAAACGGATTCGCGGGAGCGAACAGAATCAAGCTCCGCACCCGCTCCGGATGCCGCGCCGCGAACATCATCGCCACCGCGCCCCCGTGCGAGTGCCCCGCGACATCGGCGCGCGCAATCCCCAGCGCCGCCATCAGCCCCGCCAGCCGGTCCGCCGTCGCCGCCATGCTCGCATCCAGCCCGCGCACACGGTCCGACTGCCCCATGTTCGTCATATCCACGGCATATACCGTCGCATCCCGCGCCAACTCCTGCACGTTCCTCCGCCAGTTCGCCACCGACCCCACCAACCCATGGATCAACACCAGCGCAGGCCCCGTCCCGGCCACCCCGCAGTGAACCCGCACCCCATCCACCACCACAAACCGGTCTTCCACCTCGAACGTCTGCTGCTGCCGCAAAGCCCTCACCCGGCCCCAAAGGGGTTCCTTCATCGCCTATGTTACGGGACGATGAATCGCAGGTAAAGCCCCATCGCCAGGCTACACCGCAACCGTCGCCAATCCGGCATCCACCGCCGCCGGAGCATGCTCGGCCAGCAACCCATGCAGCACGTCCAGCGCGACATCCACATGCTCCACCTCCAGCGTCAGCGGAGGCAGAAACCGCACCACGTTGCCCTGCACGCAGTTCAGCATCACCCCCTGCGCCAGCGCCTTCTCGACGATCGGCCGCGCCGGGATACTCAGCTCCACGCCCCGCAGCAGCCCCCGCCCCCGCGCCTCCACCGCCACCTCGAACTCCTCGACCAGCGCCTCCAGCCGCCGCCCAAGATGATCGCCCGTCCGACGCACCCGCGCCAGCAACCCATCCTCTTCCATGACGTCCAGAAACTCGAGCCCCAACCGGCAGGCCATCGGGCTCCCGCCCAGCGTGCTCCCATGCTTCGCCAGCCCAAACGTATGGAACAGCGCATCCTTCACCAGCAGCGCGCTCAGAGGAATCCCCCCCCCCAGCGGTTTCCCCAGGATCAGCACATCCGGCCGCACCCCGGACCGCTCACACGCAAACCAGTCTCCCGTCCGCCCAAGTCCACTCTGGATCTCATCGAAGATCAGCAGCGCCCCAAACTCATCCGCCAGCCGCCGCGCCTCCGCTAAAAAAGCATCCGAGCACTCGTACACGCCCCCTTCGCCCAGCAAGGGCTCCAGCAGAATCGCGCACGTATCCCGATTCACCGCCCCCCGCAGCGCCGCCAGGCTGTTCCGCTCGATAAACGTCACCGCCGGAAGCCCCGGCCCAAAGTCCGCCCGGTACTTCTCCTGCCCCGTCACCGAAAGCGACCCGTACGTCCGCCCGTGGTACGACGCCCGCAGCGCCACAATCTCATGCTTCCGCTCGCCGCCCGCCTGCCGCCCAAAGCTCCGCGCCAGCTTCAACGCGCCCTCCACCGCCTCCGACCCGCCGGTAGAAAAGAACGCCCCCGCCATGCCGGCCAGTTCGCACAGCCGGTCCGCCAGCAGGCTCACATTGCGGTTGCTGTACTGCGGCGAAAGATGCACCATCTTCCCCGCCTGCTCCGTCATCGCCGCCACCATGCGCGGATGCGCGTGCCCCAGCGCATTCACCCCCAGCCCCCCCATCAGGTCCAGGTACCGATTCCCATCCTCGTCGAACAGGTACACCCCGTCGCCCCGCTCCATCACCACCGGGTAGCGCGCATACACCGGAAGCATCCGATCCTCATCGCGCTGCAACACGCGGCGTGCCTCCAGCCCCTGCCCATAATCTTCCATCTCCCTAGTTCACCCCACCGCCCAGCCATCGGTCAAGCCATCCATCGCCGAATCCCGTACCTCTCTGAATGCCTGCCCAATCCGTCTCACATTGGAACTCCCCGGCAGCCACATCCTTTATTTGGAAGCTTCTATGATTATCCGGAACCGCCGGCCACGCCCTCCCGTATCCCACCGGAGAATCCCCGGCACCGCGTTCTTTTCCCCCGATCGACCAGACCACCGTTTGGCGATCAACGTGCATCTCCAAAGCGTCGAGCCATGAAGGAAGCCTTCCAGACCCGGGTCCTCGCCCTTGCGCTCGCCTTCGCGACGCTCGCCGCCTGCGTCCTCGCGGGCATGAACCTCTGGCAGGAGAACCACTTCGACTCCCCTTCCGACGGAATCTCCTGGATCGAGGGCACCGCCGGCCTCTACGCCGAGCACGTCCCCGCCGCCTCCCCCGGAGACCGCGCCGGCATCCGCAAAGGCGATCTCCTCGAAGCCGTCAACGAGCGCCCCACCCCGCACTTCGCCACCTTCGTCCGCGAAACCTACCGCAGCGGAACCTGGTCGCACGCCACCTACAGCATCGCCCGCGCCCTCAACGGTTCCTCCTCCATCGCCCCCGCCTACGCCCACCTCGACGTCCAGGTCATCCTCGAGCCCGCCGATCGCAGCGTCAACCAACCCTTCCGCCTCATCGCCCTCGTCTATCTCTCCATCGGCCTCTACGTCCTCTTCCGCCGCTGGACCGCTCCCAAATCCACCCACTTCTTCATCTTCTGCCTCGCCTCCTTCGTCCTCTACACCTTCAAGTACACCGGCCAGCTCGACACCTTCGACTGGCTCATCTTCTGGGGCAGCACCGCCGCCGGAGCCCTCCAGCCCGCGCTCTTTCTCCACTTCGCCGTAGCATTCTCCCAATCCTCCCGGCCGGACCGCCTCCGCCGCGCCGCCCTCGTCGCCCTCCTCTATCTTCCCGGCCTCTGCCTGCTCGCCCTCCAGGTCGTCGCCCTCCAGTTCTGGTCCGCCACCGAACTCCTTCGCCACCGCCTCGACCAGATCGACCTCGGCTACCTCGCCTTGTACTACGTCATCGCCGCCGCCGTCTTCAGCATCCGCTACAACCGCACCGCCTTCCCGCTCCAGCGCCAGCAGCTCAAATGGCTCACCCGCGGAACCCTTCTCGCCGTCGTCCCCTTCACCGTCCTCAACGTCATTCCGTTCCTCGCGGATTGGAATCTCCCCGCCTTCATCGCCAAGCTCTCCGGCCTGTCACTCGTCCTCATCCCCCTCACCTTCAGCTGGGCCATCATCCGCTTCCGCCTCATGGATGTGGACCTCATCTTCAAGCGCGGCGTCACCTATACCCTGGCAACTGCCTCTATCGTCGGGCTTTACTTCGGGGTCGTCGGCCTCACCGCGGAAATCCTCCGCTCCCGCCTCCAGAGCCTCGGAACCTGGGGCCTCCTCGCCGCCATCATCACCACCGGCCTCCTCTTCGACCCGCTCAAGCGCATCATCCAGGCCCGCATCGACCGCATCTTCGACCGCAAGCGCTTCGACTATCGCGAAACCCTCGTTGATTTCGGCCGCGGCCTCAACTCCCAAACCGATCTCCGCGCCCTCCTCGATGCCATCGTCGAACGCCTTCCCCAGGCGCTTCTCATCACCCGCGTCGCCGTCTTCCTCGACAACGACGACGACGGAACCCGCCGCGCCCAGCCCTTCCAGCTCGCCGCCGCCCACGGCCTCCCCAACCTCGACCCCTCTTCCCTTGACCCAGACCCCCTCGACCTCGGCTTCTTCGACTTCGACCGCTATGGCGCGGAAAATCACCTCTTCCTCGAAAATCCCCACCAGGCCCTCGCCCTTCCCGAGCCCCAGCGCCAGACCGCCAGCCGCCTCGACCTCAACTACTATCTCCCATGCCGCGTCGCCAACCGCGAAGGCGCCGGAACCCGCACCGTCGCCGTCATCGGCCTCGGCCGCACCAACGACGGCGACTTCCTCTCCTCCGAAGACATGGAAGTCCTCGAATCCCTCGCCGGCTACATCGGCATCGCCATCCAGAACGCCAAGCTCTACGCCCGCCTCGAAGACAAGATCACCGAGTTCGAGCGCCTCAAGGAGTTCCACGAAAATATCGTCGAATCCATCAACATCGGCATCTTCGCCGTAGACCTCGACGACCGCGTCGAAAGCTGGAACGCCCAGATGGAGACCATGTACGGCATCCGCCCCTCGGCCGCCCTCCGCCAGCCCATCGCCGCCCTATTCCCCCCGGACTTCGCCGCCCGCCTCGAAGCCGTCCGCGACGAACTCGGCACCCACACCCTCTACAAGTTCCGCGTCACCCTCCCCACCGGCGAGGCCCGCATCGCCAACATCGCCATCGCCCCCCTCGTCACCCGCGACTTCGTCAAGGTCGGCCGCATCATCCTCGTCGACGACATCACCGACCGCATCCAGCTCGAAACCCAGCTCACCCAGGCCGAAAAGCTCTCCTCCATCGGGCTCCTCGCCGCCGGAGTCGCCCACGAGGTCAACACCCCCCTCGCCGTCATCTCCAGCTACACCCAGATGCTCTCAAAAACCCTCCGCGACGACGTCCGCATCTCCCCGGTCCTCGAAAAAATCACCCAGCAGACCTTCCGCGCCTCCGAAATCGTCAACGGCCTGCTCAACTTCTCCCGTACCAGCGGCTCCGAGTTCACCGCCATCGACCTCAACCAGCTTCTCCGCGACACCGCCACCCTCCTCGAACACCAGTTCAAAACCGCCCAGATCCGCGTCGAAACCAGCTTCGACCCCACCCTCCCGCGCATCCACGGCAACCAGGGCAAGCTCCAGCAGGTCATCCTCAACCTCATGCTCAACGCGAAAGACGCCATGTTCGGCATCCCGAACGCCACCCTTACCCTCCGCACCGGCCACGACCTCGCCCTCGGCTCCGGAAAGGTCTTCGCCACCATCCAGGATTCAGGCGCCGGCATCGAACGCGAGCACCTCAACCGCATCTACGACCCCTTCTTCACCACCAAGATCAAACCCCAGCAGGGCCAGCACAAGGGCACCGGCCTCGGCCTGGCCGTCACCTACGGCATCATGCAGGAGCACGCCGGCAAGATCCACGTAGAGTCCGAGGTAGGCACCGGCACCACCTTCCGCCTCGAGTTCCCCGCCGCCGGAACCCGCATCACCCCGTCATCCGAACCAAGCAAGGACCGCATTCATGCCTGAAATCCTCGAGCCCCCCACGGCTCCCCGCACCGCCGCCGACCCCGCCACCACCCTCCCCCGCATCCTCATCATCGACGACGAGGCCGCCATCCGCGAGTCTCTCGACACCCTCCTCACCTTCGAGGGCTTCACCGTCACCATGGCCGTCGACGGCCCCTCCGGCCTCAACACCCTCGCCCGCCACCAGTTCGATCTCCTCCTCCTCGATCTCGCCCTCCCCGGCGAGTCCGGCATCGACCTCCTCCCGCGCATCGTCGAAATGCACCCCGACCTTCCCGTCATCATGATCACCGCCTACGGCACAGTGGGCAACGTGGTGGACGCCATCCGCGCCGGAGCCGAAAACTTCGTCCAGAAACCCTGGGACAACGAGAAGCTTCTCGCCGACATCCGCACCGCCATCGCCCGCCACAAGGCCGAGGAAGAGGTCGTCCAGCTCAAGCGCACCCTCAAGCAGCGCTACAACTTCGAAAACATCATCGGCAAATCCGAGCCCATGCTCCGCCTCTTCGACCTCGTCGCCCAGGTTGCCCCCAGTCGCTCCACCGTCCTCATCCAGGGCGAATCCGGCACCGGCAAGGAGCTCATCGCCAAGGCCCTCCACGCCAACTCCCCCCGCCGAGACCGCCCTTTTGTCCCCGTCAACACCGGCGCCGTCCCGTCCGAACTCCTCGAATCCACCCTCTTCGGCCACGTCAAAGGCGCCTTCACCTCCGCCAACACCTCGAAAAAAGGTCTCTTCGAAGTCGCCAACGGAGGAACTCTCTTCCTCGACGAAATCGGCACCATGACCATGGACATGCAGGCCAAGATCCTCCGCGTCCTGCAAGACCGCCGCTTCATGCATCTCGGCGGCACCACCGAGATCCAGGTCGACGTCCGCATCGTCGCCGCCACCAACGTCGACCTCCAGCTTGCCGTCCGCGACGGCAAGTTCCGCGAAGACCTCTTCTACCGCCTCAACGTCATCCAGCTCCAGCTCCCCCCGCTACGCAACCGCCGCGAAGACGTCCCCATCCTCGCCGCCCACTTCCTCAAGCTCTACGCCCAGGAAAACGGCATGTCCGAGCGCGCCCTCGCCCCCGACACACTCCGCATCCTCGTGGACCACGAGTGGCCCGGCAACGTCCGCGAGCTCGAAAACGCCATGGAGCGCGGCGTCGTCCTCTCGACCGGCCGCCTCATCACCCCCGACCTCCTGCCCTCGCAACTCACCGGCAACACCTACTCCGCCACCCTCCTCGAGCACCGCCCCGACGCCAGCCTCTTCGACCTCATGGAAGAGATCGAACGCCGCATCATCGCCGACCGCCTAGAACGCTGCCACTGGAACCAGACCGAAGCCGCCGAGTTCTTCCGCATCCCCCTCAGCACCCTCAACCAAAAAATCAAGCGCCTCAACGTAGAAGTAAAGAAGCGCGGCCGCGACTGATTCCCGCCGGTCATTGACGGAACGTAACGCCCGAAAGGTCCGTTTCAGGAGTAAAAAGACGATCCTGTCGCCGCCTGAGGGGATTAGATCCCGCGATCTATAGCACTCAGTGCTAGACTTTAGGCAATGAGACCGGCATCCTCAAGATCCCTGTCGGTCTACAAAGGTAGAGCGTTCGTCCGCTTCGCCAGGAAAGCTCGCATCACCGACTCCGATCTTTGGCAGGCAGCACAGCGGGCGAACGATGGTCTGATCGACGCCGACCTGGGTGGAGGGGTCATCAAGCAACGAATTGCGCGCGCAGGAGAAGGTAAGTCCGGGGGCTCACGGTCAATCATCCTCTTCAAAGAGAACGATCGTGCTGTGTACGTCTACGGATTTGAAAAGAAGAACGCAGCCAACATCGATCGGCGGGAACTGGAAGCCTTTCGAGAACTTGCCGACGTGATCCTCGGCTACACGGATGCCGAGATCGAACAACGAGTAAGCGATGGAGCGCTCTTCCGCGTGGAAGGGTCAGGAGAACACAATGGCACGGAAACATCGAAGTGACGCCTTAGCTGCCATCCACGAGACGGCAACCGATCTACACCGCGTCGGTGGGATGGATCGAAAGACAATGCGTAAGTTCGACGCCCTGTGTCTCACGCCCATCCAGGAGATGACGCCAGGGAAAATTCGCGCCCTGCGAACCCGCGAAAAAGCCAGTCAAACGGTCTTTGCCGCATATCTCAACGTCACCCCTAGCCTGGTCAGCAAGTGGGAGCGTGGAGAGAAGCACCCTCAGGGAGCCTCTCTCAAGCTCCTCTCCCTCGTCGACAAGAAGGGCTTGGAAGTCGTGGCCTGATTGTGAGTACAACGCTGAACCGTCGTCTCAGTGAGTACAAGCTGCAGTTTCTCCGCTAGAACGTTCCCGGTACAAAGGTGACGTCCACGTTTGCAAAGCGAATGACGGCCAAATCAGGCTCGACCGGCGACTTGTGTCCGATCTGAAGATGATTAGGTGTGAGCCACGACACCTGGAGATCAGCATCGGCGTTTTCTGCGCTGAGAACATATGTCTTCGGAATCCGACCACCACCCGGGTAGCTGAAAACATCAAATGGTTTTCCCTTGTTCACGGTCTTGTCGATCTTCCGAATGCTGACGGTGGTTTCGACCCATGCCGAACCAAAGCCACCCCATTGCCTGGTTGTTGCTGTAGCAGTCCATGCTCCATCAGGAGAACGAAGGTCCTCCACCCAAACTGTAGGATCGTAGAAATAGCCGCACCCTGACAACGACAACACGGCCAGAGTCACACCCGCTCTTGCCGCTTTGTTCCAGATGCTCTGAAAAGCCATAAAACATGCTCGCATGATGTGATTGCAGCCGACAGATAATCGCTCGTGCCGCACGTTGCTCGGCTCTTCCATCGTGGCTATCTACCCACGACAACTCCGGTTGTCATTGCTGAAATCCGCCATCCAAACCAAAAGACTTACCCCACCATCTCCGGCCCCAGCAAATCCTCCATCGTCTCCCGCCGCCGAATCACCCGTACCCCATCCCCCTCCACCAGCACCTCCGCCGGCCGCCCCCGCGTGTTGTAGTTCGAGCTCAGCGTCATCCCATAAGCCCCCGCATCGAGCACCGCCACCAACTCCCCCGCCTCAACCTCCGGCATCATCCGGTCCCGCGCAAAAAAATCCCCCGACTCACACACCGGCCCCACCACATCCACCATCGCTTCCGCCTCAAGCCCTTCCACCACCGGCACAATCTCATGATGCGCCTGGTAAAGCGCCGGCCGAATCAGGTCGTTCATCCCCGCATCCGTCACCACAAACGTCTTCGCCCCATTCCGCTTCACAAACAGCACCCGGCTCACCAACGCCCCCGCCTGCCCCACCAAAAATCTTCCCGGCTCCAGCAGCAGATGCGCCCCATCCCCCCCCAGCGCCGCCCCCAAAGCCTCCGCGTACACAGCCACCTGCCCAGCCGCATCGAACCCCGCATCCCCCCCATACTCGATCCCCAACCCGCCCCCACCATCCACATACCGAATCGCGTGCCCATCCGCCCGCAGCTCCGCCACCAGCCCCATCACCCGTTCCAGCGCCGCCCGGAACGGCTCCACCGACCGAATCTGCGACCCGATATGCACACTCACCCCAGCCGCATCCAGCCACGCGTGCCCCAGCGCCTTGAAATAAATCCCCCGAGCCTCCCCAATCGCAATCCCGAACTTATGCTCACGCAGCCCCGTCGAAATGTACGGATGCGTCTCCGCAAACACATCCGGATTAACCCGCAGCGCAAACCGCGCCCGCACCCGGGCGAGCTCCGCCCGCTCCGCCAACAGCCCAAGCTCCGCCTCCGACTCCACATTGAACAGCAGTATCCCCGCCTGCAAAGCCGCATCAATCTCCCAAACCTGCTTTCCCACCCCAGAAAACACCACCCGCCCGAGCGCCCCCGCATCCGCCAGCCGCACGCGCTCCAACTCCCCGCCAGACACGATATCGAACCCAGCCCCATCCCGAGCCAGCAGCCGCAGCACCGCCAACGAGGAGTTCGCCTTCACCGCGTAGCAGATCGTATGCGCCCGCCCCGCAAACGCCTCACGAAACATCCCCAGCCGCGCCCGCATCTGGTCCGCCGAGTACACATACAGCGGCGTCCCGAACTCCTCCGCGAGCCTCGCCAGCGCCACCCTCCCACAGCAAAGCTGCCCGTCACGATACGCAAACGCCCGCGCCCCCAGCCCATCCTGCGCTCCCCGTCCCGCCATCAGGAAGCAGTTCTCCCCGACGGCAACGCCCGCATCCCCTCAGGAATCAGCACCCAACCCAACGCATACCCCAGCAGCAGCAGCCCGGAACTCGCAAACGTCAACACCACCACCACAAACCGCAGCACTGCCAAATCCCACCCAAAGTGCTCCGCCACCCCCGAACAAACCCCGGCAATTACCCGCGGATACCGCGGCCGCGTCAATTTCCCCCGGCCCTTCGGAAGCACAAACGCCTTGTCCACCCGCCCCATCCAATCGCTCACGCGCATCGCACCCTTCACCCTCATTCTAAGTCCACCCTACTTCCCCGCATACGGCGTCTTCATCAACTTCCGCGCCAAATCCGCCTGCGTCTGATCCCCCGCAGGAGCCGCCGCCATCTGATACTGCTTCACCGCTCCCGCCCGATCATGCAGCAGATCCAGCATCTCCCCCGCATTCAACTGCGCCCTTCGCCGAAGCCAGTCGCTGCAGTTCGGCTGCCCCGCCGCCAGCAGGTAGTTCTCCGCCGCGCCTTTCACATCGTTCTGCCCCCGCTGCGTATCCGCCAGCCCGAAATAAGCCATCTGCAGCCGTGGATCGGTAAAGTATCCCGGCCGCTTCGCATCCGCAATCACCGCCCGGTAAGCCGCAATCGCTGCAGGCCCGTTCCCTTCATCCTTCGTCAGGTTTGCCTCCTCCAGCCGAAACAGATAGTCATGCGGATACTCCTCCGCCAGCCCATGCTGCACCGCCAGCGCCTCCGGATACCGCCCATCGTGCCGCAGAAACAGCGAAAGCGTCGTCCGCGACTCCACCTTCGTCGCCACCCCATGAGCCGCCGCATCCCGCAGCATCTCCAGCCCCCTCTCCTTATTCCCCCCCACCCCCACAATCCCCACCATCATCCGCACAAACCGCGGCAGGCTGGCCACCGCGAACTGCTGAATCCCCACCGCCATCTTCGCGTCCGCATACAGCGGATCGATCTTCAATGCCTGCTCGCTATCGTTGCGTGCCGCATAACCCTGCCGCGCCGCCGCCGTAAAGCTATGGTCAGCTAGCGTAATGAACGCCGCATGCAGCCCATGCGCGTACCCCCGCGCAAAATAAGCATCCTTATCCTGCCCATTCGCCTTCAGCCGCTGATCGCACAGGTTCGTCACCATGTTCGTCAGCGCTTCAATCCGCTGCCGCGTACCCTCTTGAATCGAAACCGTCCGCTTCGACGTCAGAAAGGAATCATGCGCATAATAGGTGGTGTCCAGCAAATCCTGGTGGTACAGCTCCCGGAAGATCACCACCATCAGCAGGTAGTTGTAGGCCATCGGCTGGTCGCCATGCGCCTTCCGAACCCCCTCGAACCGCGCCTCCGCCCCGTCGTAGTCCAGGTTGTAAAAGTGCTCATACCCGTCCCGCACCCCGGGCTCCAGGTTCAGAGGGTCGGTATGCGCCGCAGCAGCCACGCCGCCCTGCGTTCGTCCCACGTTGGCCACGCACGGCACGACTACCGCCAGCAGCCACAGCCATCCCCACCTTGAACGTACCCGGCTCCCACACAATTTTCTCACGCAAGCGCCATCCAATCCCCCGCCCCAAACGTCCCTGTTTCGTCGGGGCTGCCTAAGCCGGCCCAGATTTGACTATACCCGTGACGCGTCCCGTGGTCGGACGTAGCCGCACCCCCAGAGCAGCACGGGCGGCACTCTCACCGTATCATCGAGGAGACTCACGTTATGACCAAACTCCAGTTGCTCCATCTGCTCGTAGGTCACGCCCGCACCAACGGCTTCGAGTTCCGTAAGTGGTACACCGCGTATCTCGGCCTTCCCTGGCCCGGCAACCTCCAGGCCATCGAGTCCCTCGCCCTCCAGCGCCGCTACTACGTCCTCCTCTTCTCCCACGACTTCGCCTCCCACTTCTGGAAGGCCGGCCAGCAGATCACCTTCCAGGTCCCCACCCAGACCTTTTTCCGCCGCAAGGCCGATGGAACCATCGGCACCGTCACCCGCAAGGCCTTCACCCGCCGCAGCGCACGCGAGGACGTCTGGCTCTACCACCTCCGCGAGCTCGCCGCCGCCGAAGACCCCCTCCGCTACATCCGTCGCTACCTCCCCGTCCTCGACGACGTCGACCCCGACACCGCCGCGACGCCCAACGCCCAGGAACCCGCTGACACCAACTCCGCCCACGACCTCCACGACGCCTGAACTCACCGTCGCCCCAGCCCCGCCCGTGCCGCGGCGATCTGCCTCAGGTGGTGCTCCCCATGCACCAGGTGGAAGCGCCGCCACTGTCGCACGCTCATCGGCCCCAGCACGACATGGCTGATCGCCCGCGCCCCCCCGAACGTCGCCTCCGCCTGCATCAGCAGCCCATCCATCCGCCGCAGCGCCTTCTCCACTTCCTCTGCCATCTCCTCGCCCGAAAGCCTCTCCGCCACCTCCCGCGGCATCACCGCCAACGGAGCCTTTCGCCCCCCGGGAAAGAGCCCCATCCGCGTAATCACAAATTGCCCCACCCGCTGCCCCGGCGCGGGCCTCGCCTTGGTCGCCGTCCCCTTCTCCAGCCGTGTCTCCACCACCGCGGAGCTCGCCCCATAGCTCAAGGTCAGGTGCTCCACCACCTGCTGGATACTCCATCGCCCCGCCCCGGGCCGCACCTGCGTCTGCTCCGCTGTCAGTCCGCCAACCCCCTCCGCCAACTCCCGCCGCAGCCGCTCCAGAACCTCATGCATTGCGGCAGACTACCCCATCCCACTCCCCATCGTCACGGCTTCAGCCGCCCCAGCGCCTTTTTCGCCCCCTTCGCCCCCTCCCCATCCGGATCCGCCGCCACCGCCGCCGAGTATTCCGCCACCGCCTCCTCCCGCTTGCCCAGCTTCTCCGCCGCCAGCCCCAGCGTCAGGTGCGTATCGGCCACACCCGGCTGCAGCTTCACCGCATCTTTGGCCCGCAGATAAGCCCCCATCGCATTCCCACTCTGCAGATAAAAATGCGCCACCGTCAGATCCTCTTCCACCCGCTCTTCGTCCGAGAGCGTCTTCTGCGCCGGCGGCCGCAACCTCCGCCGATGCTGCGGCTGCGCCTCCCCCTCGCTCCCCTCGTCCTTCAACGCCGGCTTCCCCTCCCCATCCGCCGCCCCACCAGCCGCAGCGCTCGAGCTACTCGAACTCTCCCCCGCCGCCGCAGGAGCCTCCCCCGGATAAGGGAACCGATCCCCCGCCCCTTCTCCCGCCTTCGGAGCCTCCCCAGGAGCGTGCCCAGGAGCCTGCCCAGGAGCCTGCCCAGGGCCCTCCCCCGGGTAAGGAAACTGCTCTTTCCCCCCTTTCCCCTCGACCTTCCCCGCAGCCTCACCCGGAAACGGAAACTGCTCCGCCACACTCGGCTCCCGCCCTCCCGCCGGACATCCCTTCCCCACATCCTCCTTGCCCTTGGCCGCCACGCAGGCAGCATCCTTCCCCGCCGCACTCCCCCCACCCTGCGCCGCAGCCACCCCGCACGTCCCCGCCAGCACCACCCCGAGCCACCACCGCCCCGCCATTCTTCGCATCCCAACCATGCTCATTGGACGCACCAACCCCCTCAAAGACGCCGCACAAAACCCACTCTGCTATCCTCCCACCAGCCGCCAACCCCAACGCCCGCCTACAGGACCCCGCGCCATGCCTCCCGCCCTCATCATCCGCTCCTCCGCCATCCACGCCGCCGGCTGTTACACCACCCGGGCCTTCCGCAAAGGCGCCCGCGTCTGCGAGTACGAAGGCCCCCGCATGACCAAGGAAGTCGCCGACACACGCTACGCCGACCGCTTCGTCACCTATCTCTTCGGCTACGGCGAAGGGGACATGGTCATCGACGGCTTCGGAACCCCCATGTTCTTCAATCACTCCTGCGCCCCCAACTGCGAGTCCGAAGAGATCGACGGTCGCATCTACATCGCCACCCTCCGCCCCATCCGCCCCGGCGAAGAGCTCACCTACGAGTACAACCTCTACGACTCCGACGACGCCACCGCAGACTGCCACTGCGGTGCCCCCCAATGCCGCGGAACCATGTTCAGCCCCCTCGAACTGAAACGCCGGGCCCGCCTCGCGCGCGCCGCAGCCCGCCAGGCTACCACCGCTCCCTGACCTACCTCCTGCCCCCCGCACTTACCGTGACCGCAACCGGTGCGGAGACCCCCGGCGCATGATGCTGATCGCCCAGGTACCGCGCCGTCAACGTATGCGGCCCCACCGTCAACTGCGGCGTCAGCCCAAAGGCATACCCACCTAGAAACGCGAACACCGGGTACGTCCCCACCACGGTAGCCCCATCCAGAAGCTGCACCGATCCCGTAGGCACCACCTTCCCACGCAGCCCGATCGACACCTCGAAGATCGTTGGCAGCGGATACACCAGCTTCGTCGACAACAGCCGCAGGGTCACCATCGTCAAAGGCGCACTCACGGCAAAGGTCGCCGTCTGCGACCCCGCCGCATAGCCTCCGGACGCCGCCTGGCTCGCCAGCAGCACCACCGTTCCACTCCCAGTCAACGTCACCGTATTGCCCGCAATCGTCGCCGGCCCGCTCGCCACCGAGTACGTGATCGTACCTGGCGAGTCCGAGGTGGCACTCACCGCAAACGGAGCGACGCCGTACACCTGGTTTGCCACCGCAAAGCTGATCTGCGGCACCAAGGGAGCCACCACATAGCGCAGCGGCACGCTGGTGCTTGGTTTATAGGTCCCGTCTCCGTAGTAGACGGCCGTCAGGCTGAGGACGCCTCTGGGGAGTGTCGTCAGATTCAGCGTCGCCTGACCGTTGAACAACTGCGTCGCGCCTACATACTCGGTGCCATTGAAGAAGAGGACCGCCTCCGCAACCTTCCCGATCCCGGTCCCGATATTCGGCGTCAGCACGGCCATCAGGGATACCAGTTGGCCGTAGCTGCTACCTCCGGCGGGGGTTGCAGTCAGCGTCAGCGAAGTGTCCTGCGCGGCCACCAGGCTCACGATGTTGGAGATGCCGGCACGATGGCTGTCGTCCCCTCCGTAGCTCGCCGTGACCGCGTGCTGGATGGCCCCTTGAAGAGTTACGCCGGTGACGTTTGCTGTAGCCGACACGGTGAGCGCCAGCAACGTGTTGACCGTGTCGGTCACGTCATTGGTCACCGCAAGATCGGAGACTCCGTCGCCATCGAAGTCGGCCGCGACCAGAGCGGTTGCTGCCGGTTGAAGAGACAGGCGGTAGGTAAAGGTTCCATCACCGTTGCCAAGCTCCACATCCACCTGGCTCTGATACGAGGCAAAAGCAAGATCGGGGATGCCATCCCCGTTGAAGTCGCCGACGGTGCTCTGCCGAGATTACCATTGACGACATTCGGATCTTGAATCGTCGTAAAGGTGCCATCGCCCTTGCCGAGGGCGATGAATCCGTTGAAACCGCCTGCGAATGCGAGGTCCAGATTGCCATCCTGGTTGAAGTCAGCTACCTGGATACTGGCGGCTGTGTCGGGACGCCCGAGTGCAGCAAGAATCGTTGTTGTAAAAGTGCCATCTCCGTTGCCGAGGAACTCATTCGCCCCCGCTCCTCCGAGATTCGCAACCACGTCCACGTTGCCGTCTCGATTGAAGTCACCCACGGCGAAGGAAAATACCGGGCCACCCGCTTCCACGATCATCGGATTGCCAAAGGTTCCATCTCCGACGCCAAGCCTGATCTCCACGGTGTGGTTCGCGTCGAGTGCATCGATGAGATCGGGAATGCCATCTCCATTGAAATCGGCACTCGCCATATCCTGGCGTTCAAAAGTATTTGGCCCCCCTCCCGCTCCACGAAAGTTAAATCCCCCGGCTTGACGGAAAGTTCCGTCCCCATTGCCGAGCAAGCAGGTCACCTCCTGTTGATCGCTTCCGGTGACGAGGTCGGGGACTCCGTCCCCATTGAGGTCGGCAATGACCAGGGACTTGACGTTCGACGGGAGCGTCGCATCGGTCTTCTCGGTAAACGTCCCATCTCCGTTCCCCAACAGCACCTTCACCGGCGCGGCCTGGTGCCCAAGGACCAGATCCGGGATACCGTCGCCATTCAGGTCCGCCGACTGCATCGTAAGCGAACCGGGACTGATCGCGTGGGTTGCCACATTCGTCAGCCTCAGGCCCTGCTGTCTGCCTCCGAGCGTCGCCGTTCCCAGAAGCGCATTGCCGTTGCTTTCATCGACGAACGAGACCAACCCGGTCGGCGTGCTGGGCGCGGTGCCATACACCGTGGCTGTCAGCGTGTAATTCCCCACGGCTCCGCTCGCGGTGAGTGCTGTTTCCGTCGTCGACGCATAGGGGCTCATCACGGTAAGCGCGGCAGTGTTGGACATGGCCCCGGCATTCTGCGCCGTCCCCAGGTACACCGCCTTGTACGAATGCACCCCGATCCCCGGACGAAACCTGAACGTGGCCGTTCCCAGGCCCGTCACCTGCGCCGTAGCCAGCAGATGAATATCCGAGCAACTCAGCGCCAAGGCATCGCAGAATGTCACCTGTCCCCCCGGCCCGCCACCGTAGACTGCGGCCGTCAAGGTCACCACCGTCTTCGCCGCAACCGTCGTCACCGCACCCGCACCCGAGCCAGCGCTCACCGTCAACGTGGTCGAAACCGGCATCTTCGCAGCCCAGCCCGCCGTACCAACACATGGCGCAAAAAGGACAAGGCCCAGCAAGCGAACAATCAAGATCCGCAACTTCCGCGAAAAAGCGGCGGAAACGCCCGCCTGAAGCGAGACTGCGGAATACCACGAAGTGTGGATCGCTTCAATCATCTTGTGAGCTCTGGGGGATGTGGGGGTAGACGTACGTTCAAGACGAACCGGCCGCACAACGCTCCATCGATCGGGAGGCGCGAAACAAGCAACGCCGAAGATGCCGGAATCATCTTCCCCAGCAGCGACAAAGTCAAACCACAGAACGGCGAATAGAATTTGCGGCTTGCCAGGCGGGTTGAACGCACCAAAAACCGTTGCCCCTGAGGCGCAATGCCGCAGAACCCAGTCCCGCCGTCTCCCCCTCCTGACCCACACCGCGTCCCGATTGGACACTGCTGCCGTTACAATCTGCAAACCGGGCTTGACCACGCAAACGCTAACCGCGCACGCTGCATCAGATGCGAAGAATCCGAGCGGCCGCGCAACCTCATCGCGTCCGCCGCCCATCTTAAACCCGGAGCAGCAATGAAGCTTCTCACCAACCCTTCCAGCGGTTGCCAATCCGCCCATCCCCGCCCCCAGCTCCAGCGCCCCGGCTGGACCTCGCTCGACGGCCCCTGGGACTTCGCCCTCGACCCGCGCGCCGAGCTCTCCCGCCCCGAACAGGTCCTGTGGAACAGCACCATTCAGGTCCCCTTCGCGCCCGAAACCGCCGCCAGCGGCATCGCCGACACCACCTTCTTTACCGCCGTCTGGTACCGCCGCCACGTCACCGCCCCCACCCTCCAGCCCGGCCAGCGCCTCATCCTCCACTTCGCCGCCGTCGACTACAACAGCACCGTCTGGGTCAACGGTCTCAGGGTGCGCGACCACGAAGGCGGCTACACCCCCTTCTCCGTCGACATCACCCACGTCCTCCAGCCCGACAGCCCCCAGGAGATCGTCGTCCGCGCCGAAGACGACCCCGCCGACCTCGAAAAACCCCGCGGCAAGCAGGATTGGCAGCTCGACTCCCACTCCATCTGGTATCCCCGCACCACCGGCATCTGGCAGACCGTCTGGCTTGAAGTCGTGCCCGAAATCTTCATCTCCGCCCTCACCTGGACCTCCAACCTCGAGCACTGGGAGCTTGGCCTCGACCTCTTCGTCGAAGGAAACCTCCCCGAAGGCAGCCGCCTCGCCGTCCGCATGCACACCGGAGACCAGGCTCTCGTCGACGACACCTACGCCTTCGTCACCAGTTCCATCGTCTCGAACGCCCGCTGCTCCAGCGAGATCCACCGCCGCATCGCCCTCTCCGACCCAGGCATCGACGACTTCCGCAATCACCTCCTCTGGAGCCCCGCCAAACCCACCATCATCGATGTCGAACTCGACCTCCTCGACCGCGACGGCAAGGTCATCGACTCCGTTCTCAGCTACACCGCCCTCCGCGCCATCGCCATCCAGGGAGACCGTTTCATCCTCAACGGTCGCCCCTACCCCCTCCGCCTCGTCCTCGACCAGGGCTATTGGCCCGAAAGCGGCCAGACCGCGCCCAACGTGGACGCGCTCCTCACCGACATCCTCCTCGCCAAGGCCATGGGCTTCAACGGCGTTCGCAAGCACCAGAAGGTCGAAGATCCCCGTTTTCTCTTCTGGGCCGATCACGTCGGCCTCCTCGTCTGGGAAGAGATGCCCAGCGCCTACCGCTACACCACCCGCTCCGTCCGCCGCCTCGTCCGCGAGTGGGTCGCCGTTCTCAAACGCGACATCTCCCACCCCTGCATCATCTCCTGGGTGCCCTTCAACGAGAGCTGGGGCGTCCCCGACCTCCCCGACAGCCCCGCCCAGCGCCATTACGTCCAGGCCCTCTACCACATGACCAAGACCCTCGACCCCTCCCGCCCCGTCATCGGCAACGACGGCTGGGAGAGCGTCGCGACCGATATCGTCGGCATCCACGACTACGACGACCAGCCCGATCGCCTCGCCCGCCGCTACGGCATCGACGAGGTCGCAGCCCGCCTCTTCCAGTTCGAGCGCCCCGGCGGCCGCATGCTCCGCCTCGCCGAGCCCACCTCCAACAGCCAGCCCGGCAGCCAGCCCATCGTCCTCACCGAGTTCGGCGGCATCGCCCTCCGCGATCAAACCCTCGACCCCGAAGACAAAACCTGGGGCTACAGCACCTGCCGCACGCCCGAGGAGTTTCTCGCCCGCTACACCGCCCTTCTCCAGGCCGTCCGCTCCCTCCCCACCCTCGCCGGCTTCTGCTACACCCAGTTCACCGACACCTACCAGGAAGCCAACGGCCTCCTCTACGCCGACCGCACCCCCAAAGCCCCCCTCGACGCCCTCGCCCTCGCCACCAGCGGAACCCCCATCGAAAAACCCGGCGCCTGGGAACTCTTCTGGCGCAACCGCCTCATGGAACTCCAGCGCTAAAGAGCTGAGACGCCGCACACCAGAAAGACAGCCGACACTTCCTGCTAGACCTCGACTACAGATGGAGAATTCGGGTGAGGATAAGGATCCAGAAAAGCATGGCCGCGAGGCCGACCAGGAATGCAGTTCGCTTCGCCGAGTGAAACTCTGCATCAACCGTCTTGACCGTTCGGAAGTTGATCCACCAGCGGATGACCATGGTCGGAATAGCGAACTCCAGGAACCACAGGCCCGCGATACCGATAAGACCAAGAAGAGGCACGAGGCGAAGAAGGAAGAACGTTCCAAACATCGCGCACATGATCTTGAGATAACTCGCATCGCTGCAAGCCCGGTTGACCAGGCGTA
The DNA here is from genome assembly GCA_965213785.1 of uncultured Granulicella sp. Taxonomy (GTDB): domain Bacteria; phylum Acidobacteriota; class Terriglobia; order Terriglobales; family Acidobacteriaceae; genus Edaphobacter. Next base: position 215,451 of record OZ243921.1, read on the forward strand.
GGGCTGCAGCAGCCGACTCCGCTGCCTCATGATCTACTGGCAGACCACAAAATTCGCAGCGCTGTGCAGACGTATTGATCGTTTGTCCACAATTCAGGCACGGGAACACCTGGACGACTGCGGAAAGCCTCAGGCTTCCAGCCATGGCGATGGCACCTCGAATGTGCCGAGCGTAGCACACAAGCTGGATCGGCATGATCTAACCGGAAGGTTGGCAGAGGGGCTAGAATCTGATGAGAGAGGTACCAGATGCACCAGCCAAGATTCCCCGACAAGTACGACTGGCACGGCTGCGCCGCAGTCAGATTCGACCCCGAAAAACTCGGCGGACGCGCGACTGTCCTCCACACCCGCATGGACGCCGATGGCGTCTTACTGAACTATCAGGATGGGCTGACCATTGAAGATATCGTCGAAAGCTTCGGCGTAGATCGCCAGGCAGTCGAAGAGATCATTGCATTCGCAGAAGCCAAGGGTCTGCGAGCCATCTCTTGAAGGTTCTGCTCGACCACAACATCCCCGTTCAACTCATCTCCCGGCTTGATGGGCACGATGTGTTCAGCGCACGCCAAATGGATTGGGACCAGTTGAAGAACGGCGAACTCCTCGTGACCGCTCACCGGCATGGCTTCGAAACCATGATCACAGGCGATCAGAACATCGTGTATCAGCCGAACAATAGCAGGCGCGTCATTGCAATTGTGCTCCTGTCCGAGATCAAACGGCGTCTTGTTCTCGCCGATGCGGATGTCATTCGTCTGGCGGTCGAACGGTCCATCCCTGGGAGCTTTGAGCGTGTTCCCATTCGAAGCATCCTCGGACCGATCCCGATAGAATAGCCTCTCAACACTCCCCATGGCCTACCAAGTTCTAGCCCGCAAGTACCGCCCCAAGCGCTTCGCCGACGTAGCCGGCCAGGACCACGTCACCGTCACGCTCATGAACGCGCTGACCCAGAACCGCATCGCCCACGGCTACATCTTCTCCGGCCACCGCGGCATCGGCAAAACCACCATCGCCCGCATCCTCGCCGCCGCCCTCAACTGCCGCAACCCCATCGGCAGCGAACTCCGCCCCACCGCCGAGCCCTGCGAGGTCTGCGAGTCCTGCACCGAAATCCGTAACGGCAACGCCACCGACGTCATCGAAATCGACGCCGCCACCAACCGCGGCATCGATGAAATCCGCGAACTCCGCGACGCCGCCCGCTACCGGCCATCCCGCGACAAATACAAGATCTACCTCCTCGACGAAGCCCACCAGATCACCGACGCCGCCTTCAACGCCCTCCTTAAGACCCTCGAGGAGCCCCCCGACCACGTCGTCTTCATGATGGCCACCACCCAGCCCGAGGACATCCCCCAAACCGTCCGCTCCCGCTGCCAGCACTTCTCCTTTCACGCCGTCAAGCTTGTCGACATCCTCGGCGAACTCCGCGCCATCGCCGCCCACGAGGGCATCGACGCGGACGAAACCGCCCTCGCCCTCCTCGCCGAAGCCGGAGACGGCAGCATGCGCGACGCCCTTTCCATCATGGATCAGGCCATCGCCTCCGCCCCCATCGAGCCGACCTCGCCCGGAGAGCCACCCGGCCGCCCACGCCTCAGCGCCCAGCAGATCCGCGAGCTCATGGGCACCGTCCCTAACGCCGTCTTCGAGCGCATCCTGGATGCAGTAAACCAAAACAACTCGGCGGAGGTCATGACCGTCGCCAACCAGCTCCTCGACGCCGGAAACTCCGCCTCCCAGCTCGCCCGCCAGGCCGTCCGCTACCTCCGCAATACCCTCATCGCCAAGATCACCAACCTCTCCCCCGAAGCCAACGACCCCGCTGCCGCCGAGCTCCTGCAAATCTCCCCCGACGAGCAGCGCCGCGCCGCCCGCACCGCCGCCCTCTTCACCGAGGAAGAGATCACCCGCTTCCTCCAGACCATGCTCCGCACCTTTGACGAGCTCAGCTACCGTCAGGAACAGCGCTTCCACTTCGAGCTCGGCCTCCTCAAACTCGTCCATCTCCGCCGCCTCCTCCCCGTCGAGGACCTCCTCAGCCAGTTCTCCGCCACCCAGCCCCCCACCTCACCGCGCCCTTCCCCCGTCCCCAGGCCGCAATCCGCATCACCCCGTCCCACCTCCCCCGTCCCCCCCCGCCCTCTGCCCGCCGGGGAACCACAGCCCGCCCCCGCCCGCCCCGCCTTCTCCCCCTTCGAGTCCGACAAGAACCGCAAACGCTTCGAAAGCATTCCCGCCGGCAACCAGCCCACACTCCCGCCAGCCCCAGTCCCTGTCTTTGCCAACACAGTGGCTGCTCCTCCTCCAGCCGCTCCATCGTCCCCGTCAGTCAGGCCCACGCTCCCCGAACCCGGCGAGATCTCTTCGATTCACGCCACCGCAAGCCCGTCCACCGAAGCCCATCCCGCCACAGGGCCCCTCCCGGTCCCGCCCCCCATCCCCGTCCCGGCTCCCTTTCCTGTCAATCCACCCGCCACCGTCCCTGCCCCGCCAGTTCCCGCACCTCCCGCCCCCATCCCCGCAGAGCCACCCACCCCCGTCGATCCCCCACCCACGCCTGAAGCCACCACCGTCCCAACACCCGAACCCATCCAGCCCCAGTCCGTCGAGGACACCCCCGCCACCCGCCTCCAGGCCGCCGTCGTCCAGGCCCTCCAATCCGCTCCGAGCCAGGGCTCCGCCGCCGACGCCCTCGCCGACGCCACCTTCACCCTCGCCGACAATCAGCCAGACCAGCTCACCATCCAGACCGCCCTCTCGAAAACCATGCTCCGCGTCGTCATCAACCCCGAAGCCGAAAAGATCCTCCGCGCCACCCTCACCCGTTCCTCACCCACCCCCATCCGCCACCTCGACCTCCTCCCCGCCACCCCCCAGTCCACCCAGGCCGCAAAGAAACCCCGCACCCCCCGCATAGGCTCCGCCCAGGCCCGCGCGCAGGAGCATCCCGTCGTCCAACGCGCCCAAAGCCTCTTCCACGCTGAAATCCGCAACGTCATCGACCTACGCGACGAAAAATAAAGGACACCCATGCCCCTCCCAGACCTCTCCCAACTCCAGGACATGCTCAGCAACGCCCAATCCATGCAGCACGACATGGAGCAAAAGCTCTCCGCCACCATCGTCGAGGCCGACACCGGCGGAGGCATGGTCAAAGTCCGCATGAACGGCCGCAAGGAGCTCCTCCGCCTCACCATCGCCCCCACCGCCCTCGGCAGCACCCCCGCCGACCTCGAACTCCTCGAAGACCTCATCACCGCCGCCGTCAACCAGGCCGGCCGCAAAGCCGACGAAGCCATGCAGTCCCAGACCGCCAACATGCTCGGCTCCCTCGACCTCCCCGGCCTAACCTAGATGCCCTCCACCCGCTTCGCCGAACCCATGTCCCGCCTCATCGAAGAGCTCCGCAAGCTCCCCGGCGTCGGCACCCGCACCGCCCAGCGCCTCGCCTTCCACATCCTCCGCTCCCCCGCCGAGGACGCCCAGGCCCTCTCCCACGCCATCGAGCAACTTAAAGCCCACCTCCGCCTCTGCTCCGTCTGCAACAACATCACCGACGTCGACCCCTGCACCTTCTGCACCAGCCCTCACCGCACCCACAGCACCCTCTGCGTCGTCGAAGAACCCACCAACATCGCCACCATCGAGAAAACCCGCACCTTCACCGGCCTCTACCACGTCCTCCACGGCACCCTCTCTCCCATCGGCGGCGTCGGCCCCGAGCAGCTCCGCATCGCCAACCTCCTCACCCGCCTCGCCGAGGTCGAAGAGGTCATCCTCGCCACCAGCCCGACCACCGAGGGCGAAGCCACCGCCACCTACCTCGCCCACGAGCTCCGCCGCGCCAAGCCCACCCTCCGCATCACCCGCATCGCCACCGGCATCCCCGCCGGCTCCGACATCGAGTACGCCGACGAAGTCACCATGTCCCGCGCCCTCGAACACCGCCGCGACTTCTAGCCCTGTAAACTAGCAGAGCCATGTTTGAAACCCTCTCCGACAAACTCCAGCGATCCTTCAAGCACCTCCGCGGCCAGGGCACCATCTCCGACGAAAACATCGCCGACGCCCTCCGCGAGATCCGCCTCGCCCTCCTCGAAGCCGACGTCAACCTCGAAGTCGTCAAGGAGCTCATCGACCACATCCGCACCCGCGCCCTCGGCGAGAAGGTCACCACCGCCCTCAGCCCCTCCGAACAAATCGTCAAAATCGTCCACGACGAGCTCGTCGACCTCCTCGGCAAAGACACCGCCCGCTTCCGATTCGCCTCCCAGCCCCCCACCGTCATCCTCATGGCCGGCCTCCAGGGCTCCGGCAAAACCACCACCTCCGGCAAGCTCGCCCAATGGCTAAAAAAAGGCGGCCACCGCCCCATGCTCGTCTCCGTCGACGTCTACCGCCCCGCCGCCCGCGAGCAGCTTGCCCTCGTCGCCAAGGCCACCGGCGCCAACATCTACGAAGGCAAGCTCGACCCCACCGCAAAAAACGGAACCCCCGAAGTCCTACGCCTGGCAAAAGAAGCCAAACGCGACGCCGCCAACTTCGGCTGCGACATCCTCATCGTCGACACCGCCGGCCGCACCGGCATCGACCAGGTCCTCATGAACGAGATGGCCGAGCTCAAAAAGCTCCTCAACCCGTCGGAAATCCTCTTCGTCGCCGACAGCATGACCGGCCAGGACGCCGTCAACTCCGCCAAGGCCTTCAACACCCTCCTCACCATCACCGGAGCCATCCTCACCAAGATGGACGGCGACGCCCGCGGCGGAGCCGCCCTCTCCATCCGCCACGTCACGGGAGCCCCCATCAAGTTCCTCGGCACCGGCGAAAAACCCGACGCCTTCGAAGCCTTCCACCCCGACCGCATCGTCAGCCGCATCATGGGCATGGGCGACATCGCCACCCTCCTCGAACGCGCCGAAGAAAAACTCGACCGCGGCAAAGCCGAATCCTTCGCCAAGAAGGCCCTCTCCGGCGAAGGCTTCTCCCTCGAAGACTTCCGCGAACAACTCCGTCAAATCAAGAAGATGGGCTCGATGAAGTCCATCCTCAAGATGCTTCCCTCGGTAGGCCCCTTCGCCGGCATGGCCCAGGCCGCCGAAAACGTAGACGAAGGCCAGTTCACCCGCATCGAGTCCATCATCGGCTCCATGACCAACAAGGAACGCCAAAACGCCGACCTCATCAACGGCAGCCGCCGCAAACGCATCGCCGCCGGCTCCGGAACCACCGTGCAAGAAGTCAACAACCTCCTCCGCCAATACTCCCAAATGTCCAAAATGTTCAAAACCATGGGTGGAGGCGGCGGCATCAAGGCCCAACAAAGAATGATGAGCCAAATGCAAGGCCGCCAGAAGTTCGGAAGGTAAGGCACTAGTCTTAGCAGGGTATCTAAGCTTAATTTCGCTCCTGACCAGGCCATCCAGTCTTTTCCAATCTCCTGCTAATCGGCACGCGCAAACGCTCTTGCGAAAAACATTCGAGTCATGATGTAGCCAGCAAGAAAGCCGAATGCAGTGAAGTAGAGCAAAATCGCGCAATTGAACTGAGTCAATGTGTCGTCTTGGGTTGACATATACTCTGCAATTTTCTTGACCCCAGGCGGTATTTTGCTTATCTGGGTTAAGGTGGCTCCGACAAGGACTTTAGTTAGCCAATCTGAAATGTCTTCGAGATTCGTATTCACCTTCAGACGGGGAACATCATCGCGCAACCCTAAGGCCTGCGCAGAGGTGTTGGAAATGAGAGCTGTTTGTAGTTTTGGAACGCCAAAGATGAAGCCGAAGACAAAGCCCAACGCGAGTGAAGCTAGGCTCCATAAGAAGGCGACAACTACGCTTCCGAATATGGTCCACCCGTAATGTTGAGCGGTGTCAGCGTAAGCTCCAGGCACAGGACCAGCTATTCCAGCTGCGATTGCACGTAAAAAAATGGCCGCCCATCCGAGGACAAAAATCCCCAATAGCACAATCGCAGTCCTTCTCAAATCCTCGCCAATTCGTCGCTCGCGATCCGACGGACCGGAGGACGTCGCTTGAACACTGCCGTCGGTCATCTCGGCTCCTGTATTGTAGTTAGTGAGGGCTCGGTGTACGAATAATCTCGGTTAGCACGGTATCTGTCAACAAAAAAAGCAGATAGACTTCAGAACGATCAGCACGACTGATCTAACCCAAACCCTAGGAGACTAAAGATGCCGACCGACCAAGAGCTTAAGGAAGCACGCGACAGAGCCGAAATGGCAGAATCGAACGCCCGAGAAGCAGCGGCAAATCGTGAAATCACAGAGTCAAATCATCCAGATCATAACGAGCCTGATCATAACGAGCCGGATCACGATCACGAAGATCACGATGGCGGAGGTGACAGATAAAGCCAATGAGGCGCAGAACTAGTCAGGGCGGATCCGCCCATTTGACGCAGGCAATCGATATGGGGTGCCACATCTTAGTCTTGAGATGTAGGCACCCCACGAGTGCTGTACACATGCTTCGATCTTGAGACGTGACTCCGTAAGATGCTGAATAGAACGATCGATGGTTCTGGGCCTGGACATAGTAGAGATCGCTCTCACCTCGGAAAACGTCTCAGCATCTGCATCCCCGACGCAGAAGCCGAAAGATTAGCGCTCACCGAGCCGTTGCCGTTGCTCCTGAGGTACCCCAAGGCTTTAGCCTTGGGTCTACAGCCCGCCAAAAAAAGAATCAGGGGCTTTAGCCCCCGGGGTATGCTCTCCTATCAAGACCCCATGCGCCTCAAGCCCCAAACCTACGCCCTCACCATCAACACCCACGCCCGCCATCGCCTCTTCCAGCGAACGGCCAACGCCGAACTCCTCATCGCAACCCTCGTCCGCTACCGCGAGCAAGCCCGCTTCCTCCTCCACGCCTTCGTCATCATGCCAGACCACGTCCACGTCCTCCTAACGCCATCCGAATCGACCGCCAAAGCCGTCCAACTCATCAAGGGCGGCTTCTCCTTCGCCATCCGCAATCAGTTCCAGGGAGAAGTCTGGCACACCGGCCACCGCGAAGACCGCATCCGCAACGAAGCCGGCTTGCGCCTAAGTTGAACTTTGACGAGCCACGAATCTTCGGCGAGACGAGTGCTATCCTTTCCTCAGCATGATCCACCTCGATCTCCAACCTGAAGTCGAAGCCCGTTTGGCGATGCAGGCGCGGGCGCGAGGTCTCGCGCTTGACAGCTACCTGAATGACCTCATGAACGCTCACGCTGGCGAGCCCCGCCCCGAATCCCCCGCCGAAGCCGTCGCACAGATACGCGAACTCCGCAAAGGCCTAAGCCTCGACGGCCTCTCCATCCGAGAACTCATCGACGAGGGCCGCAAGTACTGATGCCCTTCGTCGTTGACGCCTCCGCTACGCTCCCGTGGTGTTTCCCCGACGAGGCAACCGCAGCCACCGAAGCCCTCCTGGACCGCATCGCCGCCGGAGAGCAGGCCATCATCCCCGCTCACTGGTTGACCGAAGTCTCGAACGGCCTACTCATGGCAACGCGCCGCAAACGCATTGACCGTCCGCGAGCCGAACAGCTCCTCGACAGACTCGCCGCACTCCGAATCGCCATCGAACCGCCTCTCTCCGTCAAGCAGGCACATGCCACATTCGCCCTCAGCATCACGCACAAGCTGACCTTCTACGACGCGGTCTATCTTGATCTCGCCCTCCGAACATCGCTTCCGCTCGCCACACTCGACTCCGCGCTGATCGGTGCAGCAAGGCAAGAGGGCGTCTCCATCGTCTTGTAAAAGGTTTCAGAGCTGAACCTTGTCTCAACCAAAACCTGTCAAGCCCCCAGCCGCAGTCCCCACATAGCAATCCCCAACAAAGACGCCCCTCCCACAGCAAGAGAAACTTGGCGTACCAGTTCCCCCCAATCCCATACACTTAAATCAGACAAAAAAACACCATCCCGGCCCACAAGCCGGGATTCGCATTTAACCAGCGAAAGGTCCAGATACTAGTCCAGACCTAAGTCCTTTCGATCAAATACTTTCAGACTTCCACCCCAGGGGGGGATACACCATGCCCGACGCCACCGCCGCATCACCCAAAACCTACCAATGCCGCCACCTCTTCACCGACGGCCGCCGCTGCGGCTCCAAGTCCCTCCGCGGCGAGGAGTTCTGTTACTACCACCACAAAACCCGCAAGCCCCTCCCCCGCACCACGCCCGCTCCGCCCGCCGAAGCCGCCGCCCAACGTGTATTCGACCTCCCCTTCCCCGAAGACCGCGCCGCCATCCAGCTCGGCATCGGCGAGATCCTCCAGCGCATCGCCCGCAACGAGATCGACCCCCGCCGTGCCGGCCTCCTCCTCTACGGCCTTCAGATCGCCTCGCTCAACCTTCCCAAACCCGCCCGGGAAGACGCCCGCTACGAGCAGGACGAGCTCGAACTCTCCGGGGAGATCGTCGCCGACCCCACCCACGGCCCCCTCGCCCCCGTAGCCGAATACACCGTCCGCGAGGAAGCCCTCAGCCCGGCCAGCCGCCTCCTCCGCAACCTCTGCGGAGACGACGACGACGAAATCACCCTCCCTACCCTCCAGGCCTCCGCCGACCCCTCAATCCCCAGCCGTAATCTGCTCCGTCTCCTTCGACATCTGCGCCGTCCGCGCCAGCTTGTCCCAGTTGAACGGCTTCCCATCGATCGCCCGCTTCAGCGTCTTGAACAGCACGATCGAAAACACCTGCCGATAGCTGAACCGCTGAATCCAGATATGGAACAGCAGCCACCCATCGCCTTTACTTGCCGGGTGCTTCCGCTCCAGCGTGAACGCCAGAGCCGAAGCCGCAAAGTCGATCACCAGGAACGCCAGAAAGAACGTCAGCAGCTTGTAAAAGCTCGCGGTCGAAGCCGTCTCCGGATGAAAATGCAGGTCCAGCAGGTAGTGAATCACCCCCGCCACAAACATCAGGTCGATCAACGGTGACACCAGCGGCAGAATGATCTGAAACACCAGGATATTCGGCAAGGCAAACAGCCCCATCGCCCGCCGGTTCCGGATCGCGCCCTTGTGCTTGAAGATCGCCTGCAAAATCCCGAACGACCACCGGAACCGCTGGCGCATCAACCCATTCACATTCACCGGAGCCTCGGTAAACGCCAGCGCCTGATCCTCATATACCACCCACAGCCCCTGCTCCAGCAGGTTCATCGTCAGGTCCGCGTCCTCGGCCACCGTATCGACCGCATAGCACCCACCCTTCTTCACCGCCGCCGTCCGCCACGCCCCGATCGCCCCCGGCACCACCATCACCACATCGAACAGATCCAGCGCCCGCCGCTCAAAGTTCTGGCTCGTAATGTATTCGAGCGCCTGCCACCGCGTCCAAAGATTCACCCGGTTCCCCACCTTCGCATTCCCCGCCACCGCCCCGATCTTCGGATTCGCAAAATGCGGAACCAGCCGCGAGATCGCATCATGCGCGACCACCCCATCCGCATCGATCCCTACATAAATCTCTTCATCGGTCTGTTCCAGCGCGAAGTTCAGCGCCTCGGCTTTGCCGCCATTCGGCTTCGTCAAGACAGTAAGCCGCCCCGACTCAAGATCCTTCGGATAAGCATCCCGCGCAACGCGATACGTCGCATCCGTCGACCCATCGTCGATCACCACGATCCGAATGTTCTTGTAGTTCGACATCATCACCGACCGGATCGTCCGCACGATCACCGTCTCTTCGTTATAGGCCGGAATCAGCACCGCAACCCGCGGGTTATAGTCCGCCCCCGCACACTCCTTCCGCTTCCGCAACCGGTCGATCACCGCGCAAACCCCGATGATGATCAGCCGCGCACTCATCAGCACATCCCCGATAAAAAAGACATGCACCACGAAGAAGTTGAAGAAGGCGTACAGCAGAAACGCCACCCAATCTACCCGCGCCTGCCACCGCTGGTGCGGCGTCAACGCCGGCATCACCTCGGCCCGCGTCTTCCCCACCAGCTGCGATACCGGCACGATCTCGTACCCCCGGTCCCGCAGCGTCTGGATCAGCACCGGCAACGCCGCAACAGTCGCCGACCGATCCCCCCCCCCATCATGCATCAGGATCACCGACCCCCGGGTCCACGGGTGCGCATCCATATCCCCCATCTGCTCAAACACCGAATCCGCAATCTCTTTCGGCGTCTTCCGCGGATGTTCGTCCCAGTCGTTCGTATCGATCTTGTTCCCGATAATCACATACCCCAGCCCCTGTATCCGATCCACCGGCGCCGCCTGATCATTCGTATCCGGCTCCTGGTCGATCGAATACGGCGGCCGAAAGTACAGCGGCTGAACCCCAAGCTTCGAAGCAAACAGCCGCTCCGTCAGGTTCAGCTGCAGGTCCACCTGCCGCGGCGAGATCTCACTGATATCTGGATGGGTAAATGTATGGTTACCAATCTCGTGCCCTTCCCGGTACGCCCGCTGCATCACCCCGACGTTGTTGCCCGCCTCTTCGCCGATCATGAAGAAGGTAGCCTTCACGTTGAACCGCTTCAGAATGTCCAGGATCCGCGGCGTCCAGTCAGGGTCCGGCCCGTCGTCGAACGTCAAAGCCACCTGCCGCGGATGGTACCCATACTGCTCCACCGTGTACGAAAGCGGGTACGCCGACATGCTCTCGGCCGTCACCATCTTGTTCTCCGGCTTCACCTGGTCGTCGTCGTCCAGCGTCACCATCCGCTTGCCCGTCTGCGGCTTCCGCGTCACCCGCAGAATGTCCCCATCGCCCTCCGTATCCACGTCGTACCCTGGCGGCACGTCGGCCAGCGCCTTCACCGGATCGCTGTGCAGCGGCGCATCCCAAACCTTCCACAGCGAGTTGTCTTCCGACCCCAGCCGCCACAGCGCAAACGTCTGGATCCCTAGCGCCCGTGCCGCTCGCATCTGGTTCAACACCGTCACCGCATCCAAAAACCAGATCTGGTGCCGTACATGCCCGTCCATATCGTCATAGGCGAAGTGCGCGTTCAGCGAATCCGGATCCAACTCCACCGCCGCCTCGGAATCGGAAGCCGCCTGCCACGCATCCTGCGTCGTCAAAAAACGTGTCGCCAGCACCTTCTCGGGGGGCGGTGGCGGAGCCTTCCTGCCCCGGCGAACCAGCGCCCGGGCAGGAAGCTCCACCGTCCAGTCATACCCGTAGCTGCCCAGCGAGCAGATAATCTTCTGCTTCGGCACCACCTTCAGGATGCTCGTCAGGTTGTCAATAAACCAGTCCTGCGCCGCAATTGGGCCCGACCCGCTGGAGTTCTGGTGCTGGTCGTAATCCGTCAGCAGCAGCCCATCCGAGTGGTCCGCGAAGAACTTGAAGTCGTAGTCAGGATCCGCGATCGGTGTGTTCAGGTACAGCCGCAGATTACGCGTGTGCAGCTCGTGGTACAGGTCCGCGATCAGCGTGCGATACCCTGTTTCGTCCTCCGCGGGAATCTCCTCGAAGTCCAGCGATAGCCCGCGGTAGTGCGGATTGGCTCCCAGGAAGGTCTCCACCTGGCGAAGGAAGTTCGCCCGCCTTCCCGCGTCCGACAGCACTCCCCCAATCCCCGGCATAAAGACGTGGGTCGCCGGATTGTAGTTGTCCACCAGGGGAAACACCTCGGTATCCACCCCGGCCGAGGCGATCACATGCGCCACCTTGTTTTCGGCATCGACCGAGTGAACCACATCACGATCCACCACCGCGTAAGGCGTACTATCGCCGGTCGTGTACGCGGTCAAAGAGCCATCCGCATTGACCACATGCAGCCATTCCGGGAATAACAGATCTATCTGCTTGATGTGCTGCTTCAGCGACGAATAGCTCGCCGCATCATCGTCCACGTAGTAGGCCGCACGCAGCCCTTCTCCCGTGTTCAAGGTCACATCCGAAGGCTTCAGCGTCGTCCGCCGGTGCGCCGCCGTCTTCAGCTTCTGTCCAGGCTTCAACGCAGGAATCGGCTCGTTCTGCAGCGCCCGGTAGTTCCGCTTTTGCGTCTGCAGCAGCAGCTCCGGCAGCGGCTTCATCCGCGCCAGCCCGATCACAAACAGCAGCCCAAGCAGCAGGCCCGCCAGGGCGAGAACGTCGAAGATGCGGCGAAGGCGCTTCCACCGTTTCCGCTGCGGATCGTAAAAGACAGGCTTGTTCATGGACGTTGGCTACCGTCAATCGTAGCAGGTGATCGCCGCCGCCCGGGCGGTATCATAGGCCAGCAGAGATGGACATCGCAGCGCCAAGGCAAACCAACCATTGGGTCGCGGTCGCAGCGGCGCTCGCCGCCGGCCTCCTGCTGCGCCTCTGGTTCATCCTGCACGGCCCCGCCATCACCGGAGACGCCCTCGTCTACGGCGACATCGCCAGGAACCTCCTCAACCACGGCGTCTACGGCTTCACCCAGGCAGGCGCCGCCCCCCGCCCAACCCTCCTCCGCCTCCCCGGTTACCCCATCTTCCTCGCCGCCTGCTTCGCCCTCTTCGGCGTGGAGCACTACCGCGCCGTCATGTACGTCCAGGCCGCCCTGGACCTCGGTACCTGCGCGCTCATCGCCGCCACCGCCCGCCGCCTCTTCGGCCACCGTGCCGCCCGCGCCGCCTTGTGGCTTGCCGCGCTCTGCCCCTTCACCGCCAACTACACCGCCGTCGCCCTCACCGAAACCCTCAGCCTCCTCTGCGTCGTCGCCGCCTTCCACGCCCTCGTCCGCTGGCAGACCGCACACGCCAACCGCTGGGCCGCCCTCCTCGGCGCCTCCCTCGCCTCGGCCGTCCTCCTCCGCCCGGAGCAGGGCCTCCTCGCCGCCGCCGTCCTCCCCACCATGGCCTGGATCGCCTGGCACAAGCCAACCCGCCGCGGCCTCATGTCCATCGCCATCGCCGCCGCTCTCCTCGCCGCTCCCCTCGCCGCCTGGACCGTTCGCAACTGGATCACCTTCCACGTCTTCCAGCCCCTCGCTCCCCGCAACGCCAACGACCCCGGCGAACAGGTCCCCATCGGCTTCCAGCGCTGGTTCCGCACCTGGGGCGTCGACTTCATCTCCACCGATCAGGTCTACTGGCACTACGACACCGATCCCATCTTCCTCACCGACCTCCCCACCCGCGCCTTCGATACCCCCGAGCAGTACCGGCGCACCGCCGCCCTCCTCGACGTCTACAACCAGACCACCACCGCCACCCCCGGCTTCGACGCCCGCTTCCGCGCTCTCGCCGACGAGCGCATCCACGCCGCCCCCCTCCGCTACTACGTCGCCCTCCCCCTCGCCCGCCTCGCCAACATGCTCTTCCGCCCCCGTACGGAACTCCTTCCCATTCCCCTCGACTGGTGGCACCGCGGCCCCAGTTCAACTCTCGCCCTGACCTTCGCCCTCCTCAACCTCGCCTGCTTCGCCCTCGCCGCCCTCGGTCTCGCCCGGCTCCGCTTCCATCCAGGCCCGGCCCTCGCAGGCATGTTGGTCTTTTGTCTCCTCCGCTGCTGCCTTCTCGCCACCATCGACAACTCCGAGCCCCGCTACACGCTCGAGCTCTTCCCCGTGCTCCTCGTCTGCGCCGCCAGGGTCTTCGCCAGCCCGCCGCTCGCCGATCGAACCTGACCCCGCAACATTCCTCTAACCCTCGTGTCTACCTTCACTTAGCTAAACTCTGAAAGTGGCTGTAATCGCTCCCGCCATTGACCGCGTCCGACAGGGTGCAGATCTTCCCCCTGCATCCAACCTGGTGCAACACCCGATCGCATCGCCAAAGGCTCCGCACGCATGACCTTGGAACACGTAACGGCTCATCCAACCTCTACCGTGCCGCAGAGCTTTTGCCCACCCGTCGATGCCGCCCAGAGGCCCCGCACCCCAGCCCACATACCGGGGATCCTTCGTTGACCGTCCTCGCCGAGCCCCTCACCAGCCGCCCACGCATCACCCGTCTTCGCAAGCTCCTCTGCCTCTGGACCCTCGTCCTCGTCGCGCTCCCCCTCTGGATGGCCTTCGACCAGCCCGGCTGGGACCTCGCCGTCTACTACAACGCCATGCGCTCCGTCCACCGCGGCGTCGACCCCTACGCCGACGCCATCGCCGTTCAGGAGCTCATTCAGACCCAGCGCACCCTCCACCCCGCCGTCGTCGAGATCGACCCACCCTACAGCTACGTCTACTCCCCCATCACCATCCCGCTCCTCCGCGCCATCGGAACCCTCCCCGTCTGGTTCGCCGCCGCTCTCTTCTGCCTCTTCTATGTCGCCTCCGTCCTCGCCCAGAGCTGGGCCGGCCTCTGGGCCGCCGACCCCGGCGAGCGCCCGGTCTTCCTCTACCTGGCCCCCCTCGCGCCTTTCTTTCCCGGCCTGCTCGCCAACGGCATCGTCCTCAGCGGCAACATCGCCTACCTCCTCTACGGGGCCGTCCTCGTGGCCGCCGTTGCCGCCTGGCGCGGAGCCTCCTGGCGCTTCTTCTACGCCGTCGTCCTCGCCGCGTCCTGCGTCAAGGTGCCCCTGCTCTCGCTCGCCCTCATCCCCGCGCTCTCAGCCCGCCGCCAGGTGCTCCCCGCCGCCGTCACCCTGGCCGCTGGCGTCGGCCTCTTCGCCCTGCAGCCCCTCCTCTGCCCCACCCTGTTCCACCACTACCTGCAGTCCATCGACCTCCTCCTCAGCCTCAGCCGCGAGTTCGGCTGCAGCCCCGCCGGCCTCTTCAGCGACGTCCTCTACAACCACCACATCCCCTACGCCCGCCTCACCCCGCTCTTCTACCTCGCCTACGCAGTACCCCTCTTCGCCACGCTCGTCGTCCTCGCCCGCCGCTTCTTCGCCGGCCAATTCCCTCTGCGCCATTGGGCTCCCGTCCTGCTCGTCGGCGTCATCCTCCTCAACCCCCGCCTTATCGAGTACGACGTGGCCCCCCTCACCCTGCCTCTCGCCCTGATCGCCTGGCGCTTCCTCAGGCCGCTCGCCACGGCCCGCACGGCCGCCATCCTCCTCACGGTCCTCTTCCTCGTAGCCAATGCCATCGGGCTCACGGGCTGGGACACCCGCAAGCTCCTCGACGGCCCGCTCCTTGTCCTGCTTTTCGTGCTCGGCGTCTACACCCTGCTGCGCGCCGCCCCTACTTACGCCCAACCACAAGAATCGTAAAGCTGTCCGGCAGAATCGCCGCCCGCGGCCGTGGGTTCGCCGCCGTGGCCTCCGGCTTCGCCCCATACTGCGCCGTCGCCAGGTACACCCGGTCCGCCGCCTCGTCATACGCCATCGTCCGCGCACCCTGCACCGTCGCCACGGTCGCTACGGTCTTGTATCCATGCGCCGCGTCCACCACGCTCAACGTCCCGCCCCCGTTCGAGGCAAACGCAAGCTCTTCCTTCGCGTTGTACCCCGCCGCATCCGGCCCCTCGCCGATCGTCGGCGTAGCAAGCTGCTTGCCCGTCTCGCTATCCACCACCGCCATCTTCTTCCCGTCGCACACCGCAAACAGCCGGTGGTGCCCCCCATCGAGCGCCAGCCCCGAAGGGCCCTCGCACCCCGTCAGCGCCCATGTCGCCGTCACCTTCTTCGCCGCCGCATCCAACCGCACAATGCTGTTCGTGTCCTCGATATTGGCGAACACGCTGCCCTTCCCGTCCACCTGCGGAAACTCCGGCTTGCCCGCCAGCGCAATCGTCGCCACCGCCGTCCGCGTGCCCGTATCGATCACCGTCACATTCTTGCTCCGCCCGTTGAACGCCCAAACCGTCTTCGTCACCGGCTCGTACGCGATCCCGTCCGGATTCGTCCCCGTCGGAATCGTCGCCAGGGTCGCAAACGTCTTCCGGTCGAACACCACCACGGCGTTGCTCCCGCCATCGCTCACATACCCAAATTTGCCCTCTAAATCAAGCGCCACCCCATGCGTCCCCTTCATCCCGGTAATCGCGCCGATCGTCTTCCCCGTCTGCGTATCCACTACCTCCACCCGTCCCCCGTGCGTCACATACAGCAGGTGCGCCGCCGCATCGGCCAGCAGGTAGTCCCACCCACCCGTCCCGCCAATCTTCCATCGGTCCACCACCCGATACGGCTGCTGCGCCGCACCCACCGCAAACGACCCGGCACACGCCAACGCAACACACGACGCCAACAAACGCATAATCGATCTCCCAGGGGCGGCCCGCCGCCGCACTCAACATAGCCCCGGCAGGTTAAGCCAGCCTGAAGGAAGCCGACACCGTCGTCCCCTGCTCCGGCTCGCTCTCGATCGACAGCGTTCCCCCCGCAGAGTCCACGATCGACTTGCAGATCGCCAGGCCCAGCCCGGCCCCGCCCGTCTCGCGGCTTCGCGACGGGTCCGCCCGAAAGAACCGCTCGAACACATGGGGCAGCGCCTCCGCCGGGATCCCCGACCCACGATCCTCCACCCGCAGCAGCCCCTCGCCCTCATGCACCGTCACCTGGATCCCCACCCGGCTCCCCGGCCCGCTATGCTCCACCGCATTCACAATCAGGTTCGACAGCAGCACATCCACCTTCTCCGGAGTCGCCCGCACCATCACCCCTGCCTCCACCTGCGCCGTCAGCTCCACCGCGTGCGCCTCGGCAAAGCTCTTCAGCCGCCCCTCCGCAGCCCGTACTCCCATTCCCAGGTCGGTCACTGCCCGCTCCCTCCCCCCATCCTCCTCCATCCGCCCCAGCGTCAACATCCGCGACACCAGCTCCTCCACCCGGCGATTGTCCTCCAGCAGCCGCTTCAGCCCGGTCCGGTATTCCTCCAGCGTCCGAGACCGCATCATCATCACCTGGATCGTTGACCGCACGACCGCCACCCCGGTCTTCAACTCGTGCGCCGCATCGCTTACGAACCGATGCTCATTCTGCATCGCCTGCCGCAACCCGCCAATTGCCCTGGTCAGCGTCTCCGCCAAAGGCCGCAGCTCCCGAAGCTCGAGCGCCGCCCGCGGAGCCTCGAAGCTCAACGACGTCGGCGAAACCCTCGAAGCCTCCACGGCCAGCGCTTCGATCGGCCAGAGAACCCGCCGCAGCAGAACGATCATCAGCCCCGCCGTCAGCATCAGCATCGCCAGGCTGGCCACCACGGAAAATCCTGCCGCCTCGCGAATCTCGTGCCACATCCTCCCCGTGCTCGCCGCATAGACGATCGTCACCGGACGCCGCAGCCCCACCCCCTTGTTCTCCGCCCGGTCGATCACCCGCATCGCGCTCCGCTCCAGCACCCGGAACGTCCTCCCCCGCCCCGTCCGAGTCGTATACCCATCCCCCCGCCGCTCAACCAACTCCGCCGGAGCCTCCGCCGAAGACCCCACCAGCTTGCCCCCACGGTTGTACACCGCGTACACGTCATGCTCCGGCAGCCTTAGCTCCGCCGGGTCGATCGCCACGTTATCGTCCGGGTCCTCCGCATCCTGGATCGCCCCCAGCACCGAGTCCGACCGCCCCTGCAGCACTACGTCGAACGCCCGCAGACGCGTCTGCCGCTCATGCAGCAGCGCTCCGCCCGCCAGCGCCACCGCACAGATCGACTCCGCCGCCAGCACCACCCCCACCACCCGCCCCACCAGCGATCCCGGCCTCATGGCTCCCCCGCCGCCAGCCGATAGCCACGCCCCCGCAGCGTCTCCAGCAGGCTGACCGGCGTCGTCAGCCGCAGCTTCTTCCGCAGGTTGGAAATATGCGCCTCGATCACGTTCGAGTGGTGCTCCCACGTAAAGTCGTACAGGTGCTCCAGCAGCTCCCGCTTCGACACCACCGCCCGCGGCCGATGCATTAGGTACTCCAGGATGCGGTACTCCGTAGGAGAGAGGTCCACCGGCTCATCCTCGCTGATCACCGTCTGCTCCGCCGTATTCATCCGTATCCGCGCAAACGTCAACACCGCCTGAGTCGCCCCCTTCCCCCTCCGGATCAGCGCCCGCGACCGCGCAATCAGCTCCCCGAGATCGAAAGGTTTGGTCATATAGTCGTCCGCTCCCAGGTTCAGCAGCTCGATCGTCGTCCGCGTCTCTCCACTGGCTGTCAGCACCAGCACCGGCGTCGCGTTCCGTAGCGACCGCAGCCGCGCCAGCACCCCCCGCCCATCCAGCCGCGGAATCATCAGGTCCAGCAAAATCAAGTCGTAACTCCCAGACTCACAAAACAGCAGCGCCTCCTCCCCATCGTGCGCAAGGTCGATCGCGTACCCCGCCCCTTCGCGCAGCGCACTCGCAATATTCTCCGCCAGCCGCCGTTCATCCTCCACCACCAGCACCCGCACGGTACACTCCCCCATCGACCCGGCGCGCCACAAGCCAAGAACGCCGCACCTGCATGGTACGATAGCCGGATTCACCATGCGCATCGTCCAGACTGTCTTCCAGGCCTTCCATCACTTCGACCTGGCCCGCGAGCTGGAAGCAAGACACCACCTGGAGCGCATCTTCTCCACCTGGCCCCGCGCCCGCCTCAACCGCGAAGGCCTCCCGCCCGCCCGCCTCGAAACCTTCCCCTGGGTCCAAACCCTCGAGTACATGATGCGGCGCTACCACGTCCTCCCCGCCTGGCTCGAAGACCAGACCGGCTACGCGAACGCCCTCCTCTTCGACGAGTACACCCTCCGCAACATCCCCCCCTGCGACGCCCTCATCGCCCTCTCCGGCTCCAGCCTCAAAACCGGCCGCCTCGTCCAGCAGCGCGGTGGCATCTTCCTCTGCGACCGCGGCTCCTCCCACCACCGCTTCCAGGAGCAGATCATCGCCGAAGAGTACCGCCTCTGGAATCTCACGCCCCCCCAGAGCGACCCACGCGACCTCGCCCGCGAGGAAGCCATCTACCTCCAGGCCGACGGCATCGTCGTCCCCTCCCACGCCGCCGCCCGCTCCTTCATCGCCATGGGCGTCGACCCCGCCAAACTCAAGGTCATCCCTTACGGAGTCCGCCTGGAAAACTTCGCCCCAACCGGCGCCCCACCAACCGACCGCTTCGAAGTCCTCTACGTCGGCGTCCACGAAATGCGCAAAGGCCTCCCCTACCTCCTCCAGGCCTTCTCCCAGCTCAACGTCGGCAAAAAACGCCTCCGCCTCGTCGGCGGCATGGGCCGCGACATGGAAGCCTTCCTCCGCCGCTTTCCCCTGCAGAACGTCGAGTTCCTCGGCTCCGTCCCCCAGGCCCGTCTCCCCGAGATCATGTCCACCAGCCACGTCCTGGTCCTGCCCAGCATCGAGGAGGGCCTCGCCCTCGTCCAGGGTCAGGCCCTCGCCTGCGGCTGCCCCGTCGTCGCCACCACCAACACCGGCGCCGACGACCTCTTCACCGACTCCATCGAAGGCTTCATCGTCCCCATCCGCGACCCCGCCGCCATCGCCGATCGCCTCACCCGCCTCGCCCAGAACCCCGACCTCCGCCACCGCATGAGCCGCGCCGCCATCGAACGCGTCAAAAGCTTCGGTGGCTGGCACACCTACGGTCAGCTCTGGGCGGACCACCTCCACGCCCTCACCGGCAAGCCCTGACCTCTCAGGTCGCCGAAGCCTGCGCGAACCGTGTCCGCAGCCGCTCCCGAACCCCGGCCCACACCGGCAGCAGGTGGAACATCGGCACCGCCAGCCCCAGCAGCACCACCCCCGCCATCACCGCAATCGCCACCTGCGACGGCAGCCCCAGCAGCCGCGTCGCCGAAACCGTCACCCACGCCACCGCCAGACCCGCCACCGAAAGCCCCCCAAGCCGCGTCAGGTACCGCCGCTCGATCGCCTCATGCTCCCGGAAGAACCGCGCATTCAACCAGATCAAATACCCCAGTTGCGCCGTCTCCACCGCCAGCCAGCACCCCATCAACCCCGCCACCCCATACCGCGGAATCATCACCATCCAAAGCCCGCCCAGCAGCAGGTACGTCGCAAACATGAACCGCGCCAGCTCCTGGTGAGTATTCGTCGAAAACTGAAACTGGAACTTGTGCTCCTTGGTCGACATCACGATCGACAACGCCGCGCTCGTCAGGTAAACCCCCGGCAGAAACAACTGCGGCTGCTTGATCCACACCGTCAGCAGAAACGGGCAAAGGTATAGCGTTCCCATATTCACGCACGGAATCAACGAAAAAATCATCCGCTCCGAGTAGTCGTACAGCCGCGCCAGCCCCTTCCAGTCGTTCCGCGCAAACAGGCTCGTAATCTCCGGCCCGATCGCCTGCGTCGGCCCATTTAGCAGCGTCCGCGTCATCGAAAAGATCGTCCGCATCACCGAGAACAGCGTCACCGCCGCCCCGCCCGCCGTCCGCTGCAGAATCAGCACCGGAAGCTGGTACACCAGGAACCCGCTCGAAAAAATCAACGCAAAATACCCCGAAGGCTTCAGGATCTTCGCCACTAGCGCCGGATCCCAATACTTCAGCGTCGGAAAAATCTGCGGCGCCATGTGGTGCAAATGCCATAACTCGAGCACCAGGCACACCGCCAGCGACCCCAACTGCGCCAGCGCGATCTCCGCGAAGTTCGCCCGCAGAAACACCGACCCCAGCACCGCCAGGAACTGCGTCAGCATCCGCGCGTTGTTCCAGTAAGCCCCGTAGTACGACCGGTCGATCACCATGAACGTCCCATTGAAGTACCCGAAGATGATGTTCACCAGCGCCTGCATCGCCATCACAAACACGGCCACATGCACCACCTGCGCGCTCACCATCGGGTCCCCGTGCCGCCCGTCCATGTTCATCCACCGCTGCAGCGGCAGAAACAACAGCCCCACCGACAGCACCCCCGCCGCCCCCACAATCCCCAGCAACAGCCGCAGCGCCGTCGATTGGTTCAGGTGAAACTCATCCATGTCCCCGCGGTGGTATCGCACCGTCAGGTCCTGGTTCACAAACGTCTGCACCCCAAAATCCAGCGTCCCCAGGTAAGACACCGCCGCCGAAATCGCCAGCCACTGCCCATACCCCGCCTTGCCGTACGCATGGATGAACAGCGGCACCAGGCTCACCTGCTGCACCAGCGTAATCACCCGCGCCGACAGCAGCGCGGACAGGTTCTTGGCGATTCCCTTCACTCCGCTCAACGCAACACCGCATCAGCGCCGGCACCGCATCCCGGGTTCAACACGCAGCCACTCCACCTTAGCCCCATGGCTCCCGATCTTAACAGAGGCGAGCGCATCCGCCCCCAACAAAATGCACCAGCTCCACCTTATCTCCGTCCGCCACCCGCGTCGCCCCCCAACGCCCGCGCGGAACGATCTCGCCGTTCCATTCGAGCGCGACCCGGTCGCTCTTCAGCCCCAGCGCCTCCACCAGCGCCGCCAGGTCCGCCCCTTCTTCCAGCACGGCAAAGGTCCGCACTTGCCCGTTCAGCGTCAGCGTCAGAGACATCTCACGCCCAGCCTAGCAGGTTTTCCCGCCTATTCACTCACCCGTCGCACCGCCTGCCGGCCCATCATTCCCCGCCAGCTCCGCCCAAACCACCCACCCAGCGCCTTCCGCCACGGCACGATCGCCGGGCACCCCTCGAACACCTCACGGCTCGCCGCCATCAGAATCTGCAGCGCCTGCTCCTCCGCCCGCGTATACGCAATCCCCGTCAGAAACATCCGCGAGTCGATCAGGTACTCCACCGCATGGCCAAGCTGTTCCAGCGCCAGGCCCTGTTCCCGCCCCGGCCGCCGCGAGATCGCCTGGGCATTGCGGGGCCGCGCCTTCGGGATCCGCGCAGGCCCACGAAACGGTTCGGCAAGCTCGACTGGAAGAGCAGCGTGCGATACAGGCGCATTCGTCAAAGCAAGAGGCATATCGTTGATCTCCGTCTTGCTCGCTATCGGCCCCCAGGCAAAAGCCATGAGAACTGTCGAAATCCGAGACGCGCACCATCGTGCAACCCCGCTCCCACCTTCAGGTCAGCCCAGCCTCTTTAGAACCGGTACCCCACCCCCACCGAAAGCATCGGAAAGATCGGAACCCGCTTCAGCGTCTCATTCACATCGAAAAGATTTTCCTTCAGGTTCACCTGCGAGTCCGGGTCCGTCGCCACATCGAAGCATCCATCCGCGTCGCACGCCTGCCCCACAATCTGCGCGCTCACCCGCCCCGCCCCCACATACGCCACGCCCACCTCCACCGGAATCGTCCACCGCTTGCCCCCTCGCGGAATGATGTTCCCAAACCCGACCGTCAGCGCCGGCGAAACCCGCCGGCTGTACTGGATCTGCCCCACTCCTCGCACCGGGTCCGCCGGGTTGCTCGTATACACCACTCCATCCGACGTATAGGTCCCGCCCCCCGGCACCATCGCCTGCGCAAACACCCGCGACCGAAACAGCAGCACCCCCGGGCTGATATGGAACCCCCCATGCCGCGGGAACCAGTCCAGGCTCATCTGCCCCGACCGGAAATGCAGCTCCCCGCTGTAGTCCACGCCATCCGTCGTCCCCTGCCGCCCATAGTCGATAAAGTTAGCCCCCGCCCGCAGGTTCCAGTTCCGCAGCAGCGTCGTCCCCACTTCGAACCCTGCCCCCAGCGACCCGAACTTCAACGCCATCCCGTACTCCGCAAACGGCCGGATCGGCCGGTCATACAGCGTCACCACCTCCACCCGCCGCCCCCGCCGTCCCCCCGCCGCCCCCAGCGAAGACGAAGCCCCCGCGTCTCCCGCCAGAGACCCACTCACCGCCTCCGGGCTCTCTGGAAGGCCCACAAAGCCGGCCGGCCCCTGCCCAACCGCTACCCCAGCCGCCAGCAGCCAAAACCACCCCGCTGCCAACACCGCCCGCACTCTCCCCGCACCACGTCTGCGATCCAGAATCTGCCACCTCACCGTTCCTGCTCGTCTTCTGCTCCCGCTTGCTTTACAAACCAACTTGCCACCCCACTTCGGTTGCCGTCACCTTGTTGGCGGTCCGCAGGGAGGTCTGCCGCTGCGGTCGCCCCCGCTTCTGCTATCGTCCCCGCTTCTGCTCTTACCGTACTTGTCCTCGCCGTTGCTTGTTTCACACCGTCACTCTCAGCGAAGCGAGGGACTCCTGTAGTTGCCTTCGTCCTGCCGCCATCCTCCCGGCCGAACCAGCCCGCCAAACCATACAATAGTGTCCGTCCCCACCCCCCCGGCGACACAAGGAAAATCGCCACCATGCGCGTCGACATCCTCACCATCTTTCCCGATTTCTTCTCCGGCCCCCACACCCACGGCGTCCTCGCCCGCGCCCGCGCGCAGAACCTCATCGAGATTCACCACCACGACCTCCGCGCCTTCACCCACGACCGCCACCGCACCGTCGACGACCGCCCCTTCGGCGGAGGCGAAGGCATGCTCCTCAAATGCCAGCCCATCTTCGAGGCCGTCGAAGCCCTCCAGGTCACCCCCAAACCCACCCGCAACCCCGCCCGCGAGTCCGTCATCCTCCTCTCCCCGCAGGGCCGCCCCTTCACCCAGGCCATCGCCCACGAGCTCGCCCCGCTTGACCGCCTCGTCTTCCTCTGCGGCCGCTACGAAGGAATCGACGAGCGGGTCAACACCCTCCTCTGCGACCGCGAGCTCTCCATCGGCGACTACGTCCTCTCCGGCGGTGAACTCGCCGCCGCCGTTATCCTCGATGCCGTCGTCCGCCTCCTCCCGGGAGTCCTCGGCAATCCCGACTCCTCCCGCCACGAGAGCTTCGGAGCCCCCGACACCCCCAATCCCGGCGAAAACGGCCTTCCCCGCTCCACCCACGGTGCGGGAGGCCTCCTCGACTACCCCCAGTACACCCGCCCCGCCGACTTCCGCGGCATCCTCGTCCCCGAAGTCCTCACCGACGGCGACCACACCCGCATCCGCGCCTGGCGACGCCGCGCCGCCCTCGAAAAAACCATCCGCAACCGCCCCGACCTCCTCACCCACGCCACCCTCACCCCCGCCGACCGGCAAATCCTAAAAGAACTGGAAACGGAAGACCGGCAGTCATCCACCCCGGACATAGGGCCCTCCCCTTGACAGGTCCCACCCCGCGAGCGCCCCTCACACCCCTTGCCCCCGCCATACCCAGCCAGACCAGTCCAGACCTAACCCAAACGTTTTGAATACTTTCGGACTTAACGCATAGGGTGGGGGGTACCCCGCAAATCCGTTCCGCAATCCTCCAGGCACCACAAAGAGCACCGTTTCCGCAACAAACTGTTGTACACTGAGAGACGACTTTAGTAGCGAGAAAGCAGTTATGTCCATACATCCCATCATGCAAAAGCTGGCCGCCAAGTTCGAGCGGACCGACCTCCCCCCGTTCGCCCCAGGCGATACCGTCCGCGTCCAGGTCAGGATCAAGGAAGGCGAGAAAGAGCGCCTCCAGGCCTTCGAGGGCATGGTCATCGCCACCCGCAAGGGCCCCCAGGGCACCTTCACCGTCCGCAAGATGAGCTTCGGCCAGGGCGTAGAGAGAATCTTCCCCTACAACTCCAAGGTCATCGATAAGGTCGAGAAGATCCGCTCCTACGAAGTCCGTCGCGCCAAGCTCTTCTATCTCCGCGGCCTCCGCGGCAAGGCCGCCCGCCTCCGCGAAGTCGCCCGCGCCGTCTAGTCCCCTCGCAGCGGTACACCGAGCCACGGCGCAAGCCGTGGCTTTTCCCTGCCCGCAACTCCGCTATCCTTACAGCAGACATGGCCCTCAAGAACACCCCGAAAGCCATCGCCGCCGCCACCGCCAAGCAGCAGATGCTCAAGCAGCTCATCTGCTCCAACGCCCCCGAGGAAGCCCTCCGCTACCACGGCTTCCGCCACATCGCCGGCGTCGACGAGGTCGGCCGCGGCGCCCTCTTCGGCCCCGTCGTCGCCGCCGCCGTCATCCTCCCCAAAGCCGTCGCAGCCCTCGCCCGCGCCGGCCTCAAGGACTCCAAGCAGCTCCTCCGCGCCGACCGCGAGCGCCTCGACCGCCGCATCCGCCGCTGCGCCATCGCCCTCTCCATCGCCGAGGTAGACGCCGCCACCATCGACCGCATCAACATCTACCAGGCCACCCGCCTCGCCATGCTCCAGGCCGTCGTCTCCCTCCCTTGCCCCCCGGACCACCTCCTCATCGATGCCCTCCGCATCGACCACACCACCCCCCAGACCCGCCTCTTCTACGGCGACGCCCTCTGCCTCTCCATCGCCGCCGCCTCCGTCGTCGCCAAGGTCCACCGCGACGCCCTCATGCGCACCCTCCACCTCCAACATCCCGAGTACGGCCTCGCCTCCCACAAGGGGTACGCCACCCCCGAACACCGCCGCGCCCTCGCCGCCCACGGCCCCACCCCCCTCCACCGCCAGTCCTTCGCCCCCGTCCGCGCCTGCACCCCCGGCACCCCCTACCTCGACTTCGACGAATCCTTCGCCATCGAAGACCTCCCCCTCGACCCGGCAGACCTAGAAGCCGCCGACGAGTCCTTCCCCACAGGAGAAGCATGGATCTAGCCACCAGTCAGCCACTCAAAGGCCGCAAGCTCCTCTGCGTCGTCGCCCATCCGGACGACGAGTGCTTCGCCTTCGGTGGCGCCCTCGCCCTCGCCTCCTCCCAGGGTGCCGAAACCTCCGTCATCTGTCTCACCGACGGCCAGGCCGCCACCCACCGCGGCGACGCCGCCTCCTCCGAGCACCTCGGCCAAATGCGCCGCGCCGAGTTCGCCGCCTCCTGCCAGGTCCTTGGCGTCACCCGCCACGAGCTCCTCGACTACCAGGACGCCCAGCTCGAACACGCCGACTTCTCCCCCACCGCCTGCCGCCTCGTCCAGCGCATCCGCGACTTCCAGCCACACGTCGTCCTCACCTTCGGCGGAGACGGCGCCCTCAACACCCACCCCGACCACGCCATGGTCTCCTTCTTCACCACCGCCGCCTTCCACTGGGCCGCCTCCCCCAAACGCTTCCCCACCGCCGGACCCCCCTTCATACCCTCCCGCCTCTTCTATCTCAGCACCGACTTCTTCCTCCCGGACCGTCCCGCCCCCCTGCCCGCCCCCTATACCGTCACCCTCGATATCCGCACCGTCTTCGACCGCAAACGCGAAGCCTTCCGCCAACACAGCTCGCAGGCCCCCCTCATGGAGCGCACCAAGACCTTCTTCGACGAGCACGGCGCCAACGAGTTCTACACCCTCGCCGCCGCAATCCAGCCCCAGCCCGCAACCCCCCTCACCTGTCTCTTCCAGGGCATCTAGCCCGCCCACGCCATACCGGCAGTCCCACGCCCATGCGAAACTACGAAGCAAGCACTCCATCGCCCGGATGGTGAAATCGGCAGACACAGCGGACTTAAAATCCGCAGACCAGAAACGGTCGTGGGGGTTCAAGTCCCCCTCCGGGCACCACAACGGCAGACACACCTGTACCAGTTCAGAAGCTGCACGAGTCCGGCTCGAGAGACAACATCAGGCCCGGAAGTCCTTCCCCGCACACATGACTAAAGCCGCTCCTCACCCGCTGCAAACGCTCCTCACCTCCCGCATCGCCATCATCGACGGTGCCATGGGCACCACCATCCGCACCTACGGCATGACGGAAGCCGACATCCGCGGCACCCGCTTCGCCGGCGCCACCAAGGACCTCCTCAACAACGGCGACCTCTTCTCCCTCACCCAGCCCGCCATGATCTCCGACATCCATCGCCGCTTTCTCGCGGCCGGCGCAGACATCATCGAAACCAACACCTTCGGCGCCACCAGCATCACCCAATCCGAGTTCTTCGTCGACGACCCCCGCGAACACGGCGGCCGCAAGGATCCCGCCTTCTACCAGAAAATCCTCGAAGACCCCTTCCTCGAAACTCTAGCCTGGGACATCAACCAAACCTCCGCCCAGCAATGCCGCGCCGAGGCCGACCGAGCCGCCGCCACCACCGGCCGCCCCCGCTTCGTCGCCGGGGCCATCGGCCCCCTCACCGTCTCCCTCTCCAACTCCCCCGACGCCGACGACGCCGGCTTCCGCGTCGTCACCTTCGACCAGGTCAAGTCCGCCTACATGCAGCAGGTCCGCGCCCTCATCGCGGGCGGCGTCGACCTCCTTCTCGTCGAAACCATCTTCGACTCCCTCAATGCCAAGGCCGCCCTCGTCGCCATCCGCGAGGTCTTCGACGCCGATGGGACCGAACTGCCCATCATGATCTCCGCCGCCGTCGGCCGCGGCGGTGAAACCCTCATCTCCGCCCAGACCACCGAGGCCTTCTGGACCGCCGTCCAGCACGTCCGACCCCTCTCGGTCGGCCTCAACTGCTCTCTCGGCCCCGACCTCATGTATCCCTTCCTCGAAGAGCTCTCCGCCAAGGCCGACGTAGCCATCTCCTGCTACCCCAACGCGGGCCTCCCCAACCCCCTCGCCGAAACCGGCTTCGACCTCGGCCCGCCCGACATGGCCCGCTATCTCTCCACCTTCGCCCAGGCCGGCCTCATCAACATCGCCGGAGGCTGCTGCGGCAACACTCCCGCCCACATCGCTGCCATCGCTCAGGCCCTCGAACACGCCCCCCCCCGCCCCATCCCGCAGGAGGCCGCATGAAGCCCCTCCGCCTCTCCGGCTCCCAGCCCTTCACCCAGCAGCCCGGCGTCTACATCCTCATCGGCGAGCGCACCAACGTAGCCGGCTCGCCCAAGTTTGCCAAGCTCATTAAGCAGGGTGCGTACGAAGAAGCCGTCAGCGTAGCCCGCCAGCAGGTCGAAAACGGCGCCAACATCCTCGACATCTGCATGGACGAGGGAATGATCGACGGCGTCGCCGCCATGACCCGCTATCTCCAGCTTCTCGCCGGTGAGCCGGAGGTCGCCAAGGTCCCCTTCATGGTCGATTCCTCCAAGTGGGAGGTCATCGAGGCCGGCCTCAAGTGTCTCCAGGGCAAGGGCATCGTCAATTCCATCTCCCTCAAGGAGGGCGAAGCCCGCTTCCGCCAGAACGCCGCGGCCGTCCGCAAATATGGGGCCGCCGTCGTCGTCATGGCCTTCGACGAGCAGGGCCAGGCCGCCACCTTCGCCGAGAAGATCCGCATCTGCGAGCGCGCCTACCGCATCCTCGTGGACGAAGTCCGCCTCTCCCCCGAAGACATCATCTTCGACCCCAATGTCCTCACCGTCGCCACCGGCATGGAGGAGCACAACAACTACGCCGTCGACTTCATCGAGGCAACCCGCTGGATCAAGGCGAACCTCCCCCACGCCAAGGTCTCCGGAGGCGTCAGCAACATCTCCTTCTCCTTTCGCGGCAACAACACCGTCCGCGAAGCGATGCACTCCGCCTTCCTCTTCCACGCCATCGCAGCCGGCATGGACATGGGCATCGTCAACGCCGGAATGCTTGAGGTCTACGAGCAGATCGAGCCCGAACTCAAGGTCCTCGTCGAAGACGTCCTCCTCAACCGCCGCCCCGACGCCACCGAACGCCTTGTAGACCACGGCGAAAAGCTCAAAAACGTCGGCACGGTAGTCACCGAAAAGAAGGCCGAAGAGTGGCGCAACGGCAGCGTGGAAGACCGACTGGCCCACGCCCTCGTCAAGGGCATCGACGCTTATATCGAGATCGACGCCGAAGAAGCCCGCCAGAAGCTTGGCCGCCCTCTCCTCGTCATTGAGGGCCCCCTCATGGCCGGCATGAGCATCGTCGGCGACCTCTTCGGCGCGGGCAAAATGTTCCTCCCCCAGGTCGTCAAATCCGCTCGCGTCATGAAGAAAGCAGTCGCCCACCTCACGCCCTACATGGAAGCCGAGAAAGCCCAGATGGCCGCCTCCGGCCAGGTCGTCAAGGCCCAGGGCAAGATCATCCTCGCCACCGTCAAGGGAGACGTCCACGACATCGGCAAAAACATCGTCGGCGTCGTCCTCGCCTGCAACAACTACGAGGTCATCGACATGGGCGTGATGGTCCCGGCGGAAAAGATCCTCGCCCGCGCCCGCGAAGAAAACGCCGACCTCATCGGCCTCTCCGGCCTCATCACCCCCTCGCTCGACGAGATGGTCCACGTCGCCCGCGAGATGGAGCGCCAGGGTTTCACCCTCCCCCTGCTCGTCGGCGGAGCCACCACCAGCCGCGCCCACACCGCCGTCAAAATCGCCCCGCACTACTCGCAGCCCGTCGTCCACGTCCTCGACGCCAGCCGCGCCGTCCCCGTCACCACCAGCCTCCTCTCCGACGAGCACAAACCCGCCTTCGTCGCCCAGCACCGCTCCGACTACGAGGCCCTTCGCCGCGCCCACGCACGCCCGCGCGCCGCCGCCGTCCCCCTCGCCACTGCCCGCGCCCGCCGCACCCCCATCACCTGGAGCCCTGAAGACATCCCCCAGCCCGCCTTTACCGGCTGCCGCGTCCTCAACCACTTCCCCCTCGCCACCCTCCGCGACTTCATCGACTGGTCCCCCTTCTTCCACACCTGGGGCCTCAAGGGCATCTACCCGCGCATCCTCCACGACGCCGCCCAGGGCGAGCAAGCCACCCTCCTCTTCGCCGAAGGCAACGCCCTTCTCGACCGCGTCATCGACCAGAAACTCCTCACCGCCCGCGGCGTCTTCGGCTTCTTCCCCGCCAACGCCTTGGGCGACGACGTCCAGCTCTACACCTGCTGCGACCGCAAGACCCCACTCCAGCGCTTCCACTTCCTCCGCCAGCAAACCAACCGCGAAGGCAACGAGCCCTGCCGCTCGCTCGCCGACTTCATCGCCCCCCGCGAAACCGGCCTCCCCGATCACCTCGGAGCCTTCGCCGTCACCACCGGCATCGGCCTGAAAGAACTCTGCGACACCTTCCGCGCCCAGCACGACGACTACAACGCCATCATGGCCGAAGCCCTCGCCGACCGTCTCGCCGAAGCCTTCGCCGAGTGCCTCCACAAACAGGCCCGCGACGCCTGGGGCTTCGGCCTTGAGGAAGACCTAAGCCCCGCCGAGCTCATCGCCGAGACGTACCGCGGCATCCGCCCAGCCCCCGGCTATCCTGCCTGCCCCGACCACACCGAAAAAGCCACCATCTGGCAGCTCCTCGACGTCGAAGCAAATACCGGCATCCAGATCACCGAGTCCTTCGCCATGTGGCCCGGCTCCAGCGTCTCCGGCCTCTACTTCGCCCACCCCCACTCCCGCTACTTCTCCCTCGGCAAGATCGACCGCGACCAGGTAGCCGACTACGCCCAACGGAAAGCGATCCCCCAAGCCGACGCCGAGCGTTGGCTCAGCCAGAGCCTCAACTACGACCCCGCCGGCTGAACCGCGTCCCACCCTTGGCAAGCAAAGCCCGTATGAAGCAGCCGAAGAGACCTGTCAAGGGCCGAACCGTAGAACACAGGCCTTCCCCGCGAAGTATAGGGGGCACCCCTATACGTAACCTCAGCACTTGCTTATTCAAAGCGAAAGCAAACGCATCAAGAAGCAGCATCCACCACGCACCGGAACCCAACGGTCCCCGCCCGGTCTTTCGACGGGGCCATCAGCAGATACTTGCCATGCTCGGTATTGCGAAACGCCTTCGGAAAGTACCAGCGCGAGCCTTGCGGCTGAAAGTAGCTCCCCCCGCGCAAGATCCCCGTCCGCGTATGCTCATCCTGGAACTCCTCCGTCCACTGCCACACGTTGCCAACCAGGTCCATCACGCCGAACGGGCTCGCACCCGAAGGATGTGCGTCCACCGCATCCGGTGAGGTAAGCTGCCGCGTCATGTCCGGACGCGGAACCGCCGCATCGTCCCACGTGTTCCCCCACGGGTAGGTGCGCTGGTCGCTCCCCTGCGCCGCGTACTGCCACTCCCATTCATGCGGCAGCCGCTTCCCTGCCCATGCCGCATAGGCCCGGGCATCTTCGAGCGACACCCACGTCACCGGCTTCAACTCCCATCCCGCCGGAAACGTCCCATTCTTCCAGTCCCGAAGAAAGTTGAACGCATCCTTCGGCTTATAGCGCGTCGCCTCCACAAACTTCTTGAACTCCGCATTCGTCACCGGATGCTGATCGATCCAGAACGCAGGCACCTCCATCGCGTGCACATGGTGTCTCCGCGGCGCGTCCTCCCACGGATATTGAACATCCAGCCCAGCCCAATCGTCCCCTTCGATCTCCAGACCATCCACGCGGAAGACGAAGTTCGCCATCGCCGGAATCTTCACCATCCCCACAGGGGCGGCGTTCGCCACCGCCGTCGGCTTGATGGCGACGATCTCCTGCGCAAGCGGCTTCCACACGTCCGAGAGCGAGTCCAGCGGCACAGCCGACCACGCCTTCTCTTTACCCATCAGCGCCTTCACCGCCTCCGGCAGAGGCTTCTCCGTCGCCAGCACCGCTCCGAATCCGCGACCTTCCAGGCTAAAGCTCAACGACACCACATCGCCTCTTCGCGTCGCCTTCAGCTCCTCCCCATTCCACAGATCGTAGTACCGCATTCCCGCCACATAGCCCACCTCCATCTGCGGTCCACTTACCGTATATTCATTCCGGTTGACGAGCGTAAACACGTCCTCTCCCTCCAGAGGCCAACGCGACGCAAACACCCCGAAGTGCAGCGTCGGCGCCAGCGGCTCCCAATCCTGACTCACCAGGAATCGCGCCACCGTCCGCTCCACCGCGGCCACGCGCCGGATGCTCTCCGCCCCGCGCGGCGTAAACCCGTTCCAGATGCCCCAGACGTTCTCCCACGTCTCCAGACCGACCCCATTGAAGAAGGCAAACTGCAGGTCGTCGGTCTTGCTCCGGTTCCACCGATCCGAGATGTTGATCATGTGCCGCGGCTCCAGCAGCTTGCCTTCGCTCACCAGAGGCGTAAACGGATACTTCCAGTATCCCCAGCTCATGTTGTTGTAGGCCAGCATCTCGTTCGCCGCGGGATATCCCTCAGGCTCGAACACCAGGGGATGTCCCGTCCGGTCCGAAGCCTCCCGGAACGCACGTGGAATCCCGTCCATCGTGTCCCCATTCACGCCATCGGCTCCCACCTCGGCCATGATCTTCGCGGTCGACTCCCAGTTCGCGATCCCCTCTCCGCGCGTTCCCTGGTCCCACATCATCATCGGGAACAGCACCTTCACCCCACGCCGGTGGAAGTCCGCAACCATCGCCTTCACCGCCGGGATTCCTCCCGGCATGTCGCGGATCAGCTCGTACTGACTCCGGTCGTCCACCCCGATGTTCGGATAGCTCTGCCAGATCAGCACGCTGTCGATCCCGCCAATCCGCCGATCCAGGTCATCCAGGTACCGGTCCACCGTGTACCTGCCACTCGCCGGATCGTAGAAGTACCGATCCTCGACCATCATCTGCGGCTGCATAAAGCTGGACTGCGCCCACAACAACTGCTTCCGCCGGTACTCGGCATCGTTGTACCCCATCCGGATGCGTGTCTCATCCCGCCAATGGAACACGTCCTTGCGCCACGCCAGCACCTCCTCCCGCGTGCACGGAGCATACCCCTGCTCATGCGAGATCATGTCCGTGCACCGGGGAAGCGAGATCTGGTGATCCGCGATCGTGAATCCCGCGTCCTGCCCCAACGCCGGAATGCTCAGCAACATCCCCGCTGCAGCCGCCCAACTTCTCCATCGCTTCCGCATGTCGCTCCAGCCTTTCTCCAACCATCGAACGGGCCTGTACTCGATCAGCCGAGGCTCAGAGCGAGCGGACCCGGAATACCGCTTCCCGTTGAACTCACCCGAATCGCCCTCGAGATCACTCTCGCCTTCAACCCGCACGTCCATGTGAATCGTTTCACCGCGCGCCCACAACGATACCACTTGTCGCCTATCTCTCAAAAACGGCATCCCCGCCCCCTTCCACGCCTACCCCATCCTCCCGCGTCGCCGCACTTCTCGCCCCATGCGCCGCGCCTTTGGCAGGGGGTGGCCCCACCGACTCCCGCATCCGCACCGAAGTCGCCAGAAGCACATGCTCCGCCGCACCGCTTTTGCCTCCCAACCGCTCGATCAGCAAGCGCGCCGCCGTCGATCCCATCTGGTACCCAGGCTGCGACACCGACGTCAGCGGAGGCGAAGTGTTCTCGGACAGATCCAGATCGTCGAACCCCACCACCGACACATCCCCCGGGCAGCGCAGACCAGCCTCATCGAGCGCCCGCAACACCCCGAACGCAATCACATCACCCCCCGCGAAGATCGCAGTGGGCCGCGGTTGGAGCTTCATCAGCATCT
Source organism: uncultured Granulicella sp. (assembly GCA_965213785.1). GTDB lineage: Bacteria > Acidobacteriota > Terriglobia > Terriglobales > Acidobacteriaceae > Edaphobacter. The sequence continues at coordinate 248,487 of OZ243921.1, forward strand.
GCGTCTTCCTGTAGCCGCTCGACTGGTCGAACGCAGTCTCCTGCACGTATTCGGGAGGAACCTCCACCCCGCTCTCCCGCAGCGCCCGCTGAAAACCCTTCATTCGGTCCTGTACATTCGCGAATTGCCGCGGTCCGTTGATCATCGCCACGGAGCGATGTCCCGCCCGCAGAAGATGCTCCGCCGCGAGATACCCACCTCGCTCATTGTCCGCCGTCACGCTATCCCCGCTCCAGTCCTTTGGAAGCCGATCCACGCAGACCACCGCCGTCCCCGCCTTCGCGTATCCCTCCGTCTGCGCGGTCAGGTTGCTCAGGCTGCAAGGAATCATGATCAATCCGGACGGAAGGTACGTGCGCAGCGATCGCAGATGCGCCGCCTCCATCTCGGAATCATTGTCGGTGTTACAGAGAATGAGTTGGAAGCCCTGCCTGAAGGCGACATCCTGCGCCCCGCGCACAACCGCCGGAAAAAACGGATTCGTGATGTCGGGAATCATCATCCCGATCATGTCGCTCTTGTCGCGCCGCAGCCCACGCGCCAACTGGCTCGGCTGATAGCCCGTCGCCTCGACCGCTTCCATCACCTTCCTGCGCATCGATTCCCTCACGGTCGGGGAGCCGTTCAAGACGTTCGACACCGTTCCCAGCGACACGCCCGCAAGATGCGCGATCTCTTTCATGTTCGGCATTCACACTCGCCTCATACTGCATCCCCTGCCAGCCCTATCCTTCAACACGTCCGCCCCGTCGTTGCCATCCGCCGCCATGTCATTGACAACCTGTATTCTCGCTCACTAGGATCGCCGCAACCAATGAAAGCTTTCAGCAGCCCGCTCTGCACACCCACCCTCTCCCTGGAGACCGATCCATGTACCAGCCACAGACCTACGGCGTCGCCCTTCTCCTAGTCGTCATCACCATGTTCTGCTGGGGCTCCTGGGCCAACACCCTCAAAGCCTGTCCCGGCTATCGCTTCCAGCTCTTCTATTGGGACTACCTCGTCGGCCTCCTGCTCGGCGCTCTGCTCTGGGGCCTCACCCTCGGATCCCTGGGAACTTCCGGAAACTCTTTCCTGCACGACCTTTCGCAAGCCGACAGGTACCACCTCCAACTCGCCATCACCGGCGGCGTCATCTTCAACATCGCCAATCTTCTCCTCGTCGCTGCCATCGAGATCGCCGGCCTCGCCGTCGCCTTTCCCATCGGCATTGGCCTTGCCCTCATCGTCGGCGCTGTCACGAGCTATCTCCTCGCCCCCCACGGCAACCCTTACCTCCTGTTCGGCGGCATCGCCCTTGTAATGGTGGCCATCGTCCTCGACGCCCTCGCCTATCGGCTCCGCGAGGCCCAGCATCGCCGCGTCGGCCTTCGCGGTGTCGGCATCAGTCTCATCGCCGGCCTCCTCATGGGCAGCTTCTACCCCTTCGTCTCGAAGTCCATGTCTGGCACCCACGCTCTCGGGCCCTACGCCGTAGCCCTCGTCTTCGCGGTCGGCGTCGCCCTCTGCGCCCTCCCCGTCAACTTCTTTCTCATGCGCAAGCCTCTCGATGCCAGCGCCCCCATCACCATGACCGGCTTCTGGACCGCCCCTTTTCGCTGGCATCTCTGGGGCGTCTTCGGCGGCCTCATCTGGTGCACCGGCGCCGTCTTCAACTTCGTCGCCTCCCAGGCAAATGTCGTTGGGCCCGCCGTCTCCTACTCCATCGGCCAGGGCGCCACCATGGTCTCAGCCGCCTGGGGAGTCTTCATCTGGCGGGAGTTCGCCGAAGCTCCGCCCCGTGCCCGCTCCTTCGTCGCCTGGATGTTCCTCTTCTTCTTCTGCGGCCTTCTCGCCGTCGCTCTGGCGCCCCTTCACTAGCCTCGCTCATCTCCGGGAGACCCCCACATGTCGGAACCACGTAGACCCATCCTCGTAGTCGGCAGTATCAACATGGATCTAGTCGCCCTCGCCCCTCACATCCCCCGGCCCGGCGAAACGGTCATCGGCACCAGCTTCCAAAGGCATCCCGGTGGCAAGGGAGCCAATCAGGCCGTCGCCATCGCTCGCCTTGGCCACCCCGTTCAGCTCATCGGCCGCCTCGGCAACGATCCCATTGCGGACGAACTCAGGAGTCACCTCCACGCTGCGGGCGTCGGACTCCAGGGCGTCGCCACCTCCGAAGGCTCCTCCGGGGTAGCCGTCATCGTAGTTTCAGACGCTGGCGAAAATAGCATCGTCGTCACCCCCGGCGCCAACTTCGCCCTCACCCCCGACGACCTCGACCGACACCTGGATCTCCTCCGGGCGGCCCCTATGGTCCTGGCCCAGCTTGAGATTCCGCTCGAAACCCTCTGCCACCTCGCCGATCTCTGCCACCGCGAAAACATCCCCCTCATGCTCGACCCCGCCCCCGCCCGTTCTCTCCCCGGCACGCTCCTCCGCCACGTCACATGGTTCACTCCCAACGAGTCCGAGGCAGCCTTCTTCCTCTCCGGCCGCCCCTCCTCGTCGCACGCGCAGGCCGCCGCCACCTTGCTCGCCGACGGCCCCTCAGGCGTCGTCCTCAAGCTCGGAGCCCGCGGAGCCTTCCTCGCCGGCCCCAGCCATCCCGGCGAACTCCTCCCGCCCTTTCAGGTCGCCGCCACAGACACAACCGCCGCCGGTGACGCCTTCAACGGAGCCTTCGCCACCTCTCTCTGCCTCGGCAACCCACCCGCTGACGCTGTCCGCTTCGCCGCCGCTGCGGCCGCCATCTCCGTCACCCGTCCCGGCGCCCAGCCCTCCATGCCCCGGTGGAACGAGGTCCAGACCCTCCTCGCCACGGCTAAACCATGACACAAAACAGAAATGCCACCCTCCCGGGCGGCATGATCCACTGCTTCTCTCTTCTAAAGTATGGCTCCTGAGGTAGGACTCGAACCTACAACCCTTCGGTTAACAGCCGAATGCTCTGCCATTGAGCTACTCAGGAATGATCCAGATGCGGCCACACCCCGCAACACCAACTCCTCGGTTATACCAAAGTTCCCCACCGTGGTCAAAGCCGAAAAGCACCTCTCACCATCGCCAGTCCCGGCCGGCGCGTGCAGCAATCAGGCAGTTGCCGCTACCCCCGCGTTCGCCAGTTCCTCCGCGCTCGCCGGCTTCGTCGGCTCCATCTCCAGCAGATCGTTGAAGCGGTTGAAGTAGTTGAACAGCCCAATCGCCGCCATCAACTCCACTACCTCCCCCTCCGAGAAAAAGCTCCGCAGCCGCGCGAAGTCCGCCTCCGTATACCCGTGCGCGTCCAGCGTCATCACCTCTGCCAGGTGAATCGCCACCCGCTCTCGCTCGGTAAACTCACCGCTTCCCGGCTGATCCATCGCCCCCAGCTGCGCATCCGACCATCCCAGCTTCCGGCAGATCGCCGTATGCGAAGCCAGGCAATACGGCGTCCGGTTCAACTGCGACGTCCGCACAATCACCAACTCCTTCAGCGCCTTGGTCAGCGTGCCCGTATTCAGCACCGCCTCCATATGCGCGATGATCGTTTCGAAGATCGCCGGCCGGTGCGCCATCGTCCGAAACATATTCGGAACATTCCCCCGATCGCGCAGGTACCGGTCGTAGATCGCCACCGCCCCAGCCTCTACCTCATCCCGCTGCAGCCTCGAAATCCTCGGCATCCCATCCTCCCCGTTCGTCCGCATCATAAACCCACCCCGGCCGTCTCCATCATCTGCCCTTTCACCAGCTCCCAGGTCCGTCGAATCCCGTCCTCGAGCCCCGTCGTATGCCGCCATCCCAACCCATGCAGCCGCCCCACATCCATCAGCTTGCGCGGCGTCCCATCCGGCTTCGTCGTATCGAACACCAGCTGCCCCTCAAACCCGATCACCCGCGCCACCGTCTCTGCCAGCTCCCGGATCGTCACATCTTCCCCGGTCCCGATGTTGATCAACGGCGGCTCATCCTCCCGCAGCAGCGTCCCGTACGTGGCCGCATCCAGGTTCAGCAGAAACACGCAAGCCTCCGCCAGGTCGTCCGAATAAAGCAACTCCCGCTTGGGCGTCCCCGTCCCCCACACCACCAGCTCCCGCTTTCCCGCCCCCTTCGCCTCCGCCGTCTTGCGTATGAGCGCCGGAAGCACATGCGAGTTCGCCAGGTCGAAGTTGTCTCCCGGCCCATAAAGATTCGTCGGCATCGCCGCCAGGTACTTCGTCCCATACTGCCGGTTGTAGCTCCAGCACATCTCGATGCCCGCTATCTTCGCCAGCGCGTACGGCCGGTTCGTCGGCTCCAGCGGCCCCGTCAACAGGCAGCTCTCCGGCATCGGCTGCGGAGCCATCTTCGGATAAATGCACGAGGATCCGAGAAACAGCAGCCGATCCACTGCAACCTTGCGCGAAGCCTCGATGATGTTGTTCTGAATCGCCAGATTGTCCCGGATAAAATCCGCGGGGTAGGTGTTATTCGCCAGAATCCCTCCCACCTTCGCCGCGGCCAGGACCACATACTCCGGCTTCGCCTCGGCAAAGAAGCCCTGAACCGCCGCCCCATCCAGCAGGTCGAGCTCACCCCGCGTCCGCGTCACAACGTTCCTGTACCCCAGGCGGCTCAACTCCCGATGAATCGCCGACCCCACCAACCCACGATGTCCAGCAATATAAATCCGCGCATCCGCCGCCATATACGAAGACATCGGCATCTCCCTCGGCGCAGGCCAGCCTGCCCCTGAACAAGAATACCAACCTCTCTCTAAAAGCTCACATCCATCGTGACGATCGCGCCGATGCCCGGCACCCGAAGCCCCGTAAGCCCCCGATCATTCGTCACAAAGAGGTCCACCCCGCCAGTGGCCGCGCACGCAAGGTGAAGCGCATCCAGAGGCTTCACGCGGTCACGGGCTCGAAGTCTGGCGTAGAGCAAGGATGCTTCCGGGGTAAACGGCAGAAGAAGTACCTCCGGCGCACGGAAAAACCGCCGGAGCGAAGCGACCCGGAACTCATCGTCAATGCGCAGGGGCTGAACGAGAAGCTCTCCAACCGTAAACAAGCTCGCACAAAGCTGATGCTCACGGCCCTTAAGCCGTCTAAAAATGGTCTGTGCCGCGTCCCCCAATTGAGGATGATCGTTCAACGAGTAGATGTAAACATTTGAGTCGAGATAGACCAGGCTCATTCCACTTCATCGATTGGCTCAAGTCCATGTCGGTCCCGAATGACAGCCTCCACCCCGCCAAACCGATCGTAAAGCTCGCGGAAGGATCCCCGCATCGCAAGAAACTCCTCGAACGCGGCTTCCTTCTCCGCCTGTTCAGACGGGCTCAAAGGATGTTGAACGGTGCCCTGTATCGACGTTCCCATTGCAAACCTCTCCATGAGTCTAGCCTACCCCGTCCCTACGTCTCCCGCACGTTATAAGCATCGAACCCGTGCTTGATCGCCAGCGCATCCCGCTGCGCCGACTTCAGATCCGACTCCACCATCTCCTTCACCAACTGCGAGAACGGCGTCCGCGGCACCCATCCAAGCTCCCGTTTCGCCTTCGACGGATCGCCCAGCAGCGTCTCCACCTCGGTCGGCCGGAAGTATCGCGGATCCACCGCCACCACCACATTCCCGTCCTTGTCGACCGCCTTCTCCTCTACCCCAGAACCCGACCACGTCAGGTCGAGCTCCAGCAGCGCCGCGCACCGCTGCACAAACTCCCGCACGCTGAACTGCTCACCCGTCGCAATCACGAAGTCCTGCGGCTTCTCCTGCTGCAGCATCAGCCACTGCATCTCCACGTAGTCCCGCGCGTGCCCCCAATCCCGTTTTGCATCCAGGTTGCCCAGAAACAGCTCCTTCTGCAGCCCTACCTTGATCCGCGCCAGACCCCGCGTAATCTTCCGCGTCACAAACGTCTCCCCCCGCAGCGGGCTCTCATGGTTGAACAGGATCCCATTGCAGGCATAGATCCCATAAGCCTCCCGGTAGTTCACGCAGATCCAGAACGCATACATCTTCGCCACCGCATACGGGCTGCGCGGATAAAACGGCGTCGTCTCCCGCTGCGGTATCTCCTGCACCAACCCATACAGCTCCGACGTCGAGGCCTGGTAAAACTTCGTCTTCTTCTCAAGCCCAAGAATCCGAATCGCCTCCAGCAGACGCAGCGGCCCCAGCGCATCCGCATCCGCCGTATACTCCGGCTGCTCGAACGACACCTGCACATGCGACTGCGCACCTAGGTTGTAGATCTCGTCCGGCTGCACCTTCTGCACAATGTGGATCAGCGACGAAGAGTCCGTCAGATCCCCATAGTGCAGAATGAGCTTCGGATGCGGCTGGTGCGGGTCTTCATACAGGTGGTCGATCCGCGCCGTGTTGAACAACGACGACCGCCGCTTGATCCCATGTACCTCATAGCCTTTATCCAGCAGAAGCTCCGCTAAATACGCCCCATCCTGCCCCGTCACACCGGTAATCAGCGCCTTCTTCAAAGCCTATGCCTCCATATATCTTGGCGGCCAACAGGCGCCGCGATCTTCAGTCTAGCCGATGCCTTAGTCTACCCGACCCCTCTTGTCGCCAAACACCAGCCGAAGCAGATCTTCCTCGAACCGTAACAGAACCTGCTCCCGCCCCAGATGATCGACCGCATACCGCCGTCCCGCCGCCCCCATCGCCGCCCGCAGAGCCTCCGACCCCACCAACTCCCGTACCGCCTCGTGCAACGCCGCCTCCCGCTCCGCCGGAACCACAACCCCGCACGGCTCCCCAGCCCCTGCCACCACCTGCGCCACCTGCGTCCCCGCATCCGCCGTCGCAATCACCGGACGCCCGCTCGACAGCATCCCCGTCAGCTTCGAAGGCATCACCAAATCCGCCGCGCCAGCCTTTTGTGGCAACAGATGAATGTCCGCCGCGTTCAACAGCTCATTCAGGCGCGAAAACGGTTGCAGCGGCAGCATCGTCACATTCTTCCTTTGCCCTACCAGCGCCTCCAGCTGCGGCCGAAACGCCCCATCCCCGCAAAATAGAAAATGCACCCTCTCCTCCGCCTCGAACGCCCCCGCCAAAGGAGCCAGCAGCTCCAGCCCCTGCTTGTTCCCCATATTTCCCGAGTACAGCAGCACCGTCTTCCCCACCAGCCCCAGCTCCGTCCGAAATCCGTTCGGCTCCGTCGGCCCCGGAACGATCGCGTCCACATCCACCCAGTTCGGAAACAGCACCGCGTCGGCAACGCTTACGCCCTTTGCCACAGACCGCTCCACCATCTTCGGCGAGATACTCGACACCCTCGTAAACGCATCGGTAAACACCTTCTCCAGCCACAGCGCCAACGCATGCACCGGCCCCTTCGCCGGCAGCAGCCCCAGGTCGAACGCCGCGTCCACCTCGAAGTCCTGCACATGCAGCCAGCTCGCCGCCCCCGCCGCCCGCGCCACCAGCAAAGCCAGCGGAGCCCCAAAAAACGTAGGCTCCACCGTCCAAACCACATCCGGCCTCCACCAGATCTGCCGCAGCATCACCGGCAGACTTCCCACCATAAACGAGAACAGATGCAGTATCCGCTTCACGCCCGAAGGCTTCGCCGGAACATACAGCGGCGTCCGAAACACGGTCGGCTCCCCCACCCCGCGCTCCGTCCGGTACATCCTCCCCCGGTAGTCCTCCCGCACCTTCCACGCCGGATAGTACGGCGGAGCCGCCACCACACGAACCTCATGCCCGCGCCCCGCAAGCCACGCCGCCATCTCCCCCGTATACTTCCCAATTCCCGTCAACTCCGGAGCATAGTTCAACCCATACACCAGAATGCGCAGCGGCCGATCCTTCAGCGTTGAGCCAGTCAGAAGATCCCTTTCCCCTCCCGCCGACCATCCTGGCCGACCAGAGCGTCAACCGCCATTCTACCGGCACCCGCCGCCAGCCCGGAACCACTCGCCAGACTCCGCCACCCCCCCGTAACGCTCTCGCACAACACTCCACCCCAGCAGGAGCCCGCTCACATCACCACAACGGCGTTTATGGGGACTTGGCCGTGACTGATCGAATGCTTCCATTCGTATTTTTTATATTTGTCGAACAAGTCATCAAACTTGCTTATAGTGGGGATGTGAGCTTATCAACTGAGCACGCCTTTTCTTCTACAGCGGCCCTCTATGATTCAAACCGCTCCCGACTCATTCCGGGCTTTGAGGGCCTTTATCGCTGGGCCGTGGATTTGGTGCCCGCCAATGCTACTCAAATTCTAGATCTGGGCGCTGGGACTGGGTTGCTTACGTCCCTCGTAAGGGCACGCTTCCCGAATGCCGATTTTCACCTCATCGACCTTTCGGCAGCCATGCTCGATAAAGCTAAGGAACGGTTCGCAGGCGACCAGCGAGTCACCTTTGAGGTCGGAGACTATTCAGTTGAAACGATTCAAGGCCGGTATCACGCTGTGATTTCGGCATTGTCCATTCATCACCTGAAGGATGATGCAAAGCGCACTCTGTTCGAAACGATCAGGAACGTTCTTCTGCCAGGAGGAGTGTTCGTGAATGCCGAACAGGTTCTTGGCCCCACGCCCGTCCTGGAAGAACGATACAAAAGAGAATGGCTCCACAAAGTAAAGGCGCTTGGAGCTACAGAACAGGAAATCAGCGATTCGCTCTTTCGCCAGCAAGCGGATCATTGTGCTTCCGTTGAAGACCAGATGACCTGGATGCGTGCAGCAGGCTTCGCTGACGCGGATTGCTGGTTCAAGGACGGACGGTTCGCAACTCTTGCTGGTACAAGACTTCACTGACTCATCCTGGATTGGTATTGAGATGTCGCATTCTCGGAAGTGTCCGGCGCGACGTCCAATCGAGCGAAACAAATCCCAATCAGCCGATGGCCTGCTTCTCCGCCACGGTCGTGCCAACCCTTGCATCCAAACAACCGCCCAGGCGATCCTGAAAGCACACCGGAGAGAATTCCCTGCCCACCCAACCCAACCCCGTCTGGCACCGCCTCCGCGCCCAACCCCTAGCCGCCCTCGGCCTAACCCTCCTCGCCCTCTTCCTCACCTGCGCCCTCTTCGCCCCCTGGCTCGCCCCGCACGATCCCGCCCAACTCGACCTCCCCCATCGCCTCCTCCCCCCCACCGCCTCCCACCTCTTCGGCACCGACGAGCTCGGCCGCGACATCCTCTCCCGCACCATCTTCGGAGCCCGCATCTCCCTCGCCGTCGCCCTCGCCGTCGTCACCATCTCCCTCGCCCTCGGACTCCTCGCCGGCTCCCTCGCCGGCTTCTACGGCGGCCTCACCGACACCATCCTCAACGTCTACGTCACCAACGCCTTCCTCGCCCTCCCCGGCATCCTCATCGCCATCGCCTTCGTCGCCTTCCTGGGCCCCGGCCTCACCAACCTCATCCTCGCCCTGTCTCTCTCCGGCTGGGTCGGCTACGCTCGCCTCGTCCGCGCCCAGGTCATGGCCGTCAAGCAGCGAGAGTTCGTCGAAGCCGCCCGTGCCCTCGGTGCCTCGGACGCCCGCATCCTCGTCCGGCACATCCTCCCCAACATCCTCCAGCCCCTCATCGTCCAGGCCGCCATCGGCATGGCCGCCGCCGTCCTCGCCGAGGCCACCCTCTCCTTCCTCGGCCTCGGCATCCCCGCCCCCACCGCCAGCTGGGGCTCCATGCTCAACGACGGCCGCTCCCACCTCTTCGAGTCTCCCCACCTCGTCTTCTTCCCCGCCGCCGCCCTCATGCTCGCCGTCCTCTCCTTCAACTTCCTCGGAGACGCCCTCCGCGACCATCTCGACCCCCGCACCCGCCTCTCCATCGGCCTCTAGCCGCCGTGCCATAAACTAGCCACACATGTCCGCCGCCACCCTCACCCCCCGCGCCTTAGGCTTCCGCATGCCCCCCGAGTGGGCACCCCACGCCGCTACCTGGCTCGCCTGGCCCCACAACGCCGAAGACTGGCCCAACAAGTTCCAGCCCATCCCCTGGGTCTACACCGAAATCGTCCGCCATCTCTCCCGCGTCGAAGACGTCCACCTCCTCGTAAACGGCCTGCCCGAAGAGACCCGCGCCGCCGGAATGCTCCGCCGCAACGGAGCCAACATGGCCCGCCTCCACTTCCACCACTGGCCCACCGACCGCGTCTGGCTCCGCGACTCCGGCCCCATCTTCCTCAAGAATCCCGCCGGCGACCTCGCCCTCACCAACTGGAAGTTCAACGCCTGGGCCAAGTACGACAATCACCGCCGCGACAACCTCATCCCCCACCACGTAGCCGAACTCTACGCCATCGAGGAGTTCTGCCCCGAGTCCCAAACCCCCAAAGGCCCCCAACGCCTCGTCCTCGAAGGCGGAAGCATCGACACCAACGGAGCCGGCGTCCTCCTCACCACCGAAGAATGCCTCCTCAGCAAAGTCCAGGAACGCAACCCCGGCCTCGGCGACGAGTCGCAAACCCGCAAGGCCCTCGAACAAGCCTTCCACGACTATCTCGGCATCGAAAACACCCTCTGGCTCAACCGCGGCACCGCCGGAGACGACACCCACGGCCACGTCGACGACATCACCCGCTTCGTCGGGGAAAACACCATCCTCACCTGCGTCGAGCCCAACACCGCCGACGAAAATCACCTGCCCTTAGCCGAAAACCTCGCCCGCCTCCGCGAGGCCCGCAACCTCCAAGGCAAGCCTTTCGACATCCGCGAACTCCCCATGCCCGAACCCGTCTTCTTCGACAACCAGCGCCTCCCCGCCAGCTACGCCAACTTCTACATCGCCAACTCCGTCGTCCTCGTCCCCACCTTCAACGACCCCAACGACCGCCACGCCCTCAACCTCCTCGCCGAGTGTTTCCCCACTCGCCAGGTCGTCGGAATCCACTCCGTAGACCTCATCTGGGGCCTCGGAGCCCTTCATTGCATGACCCAGCAGGAACCGGCCTGATTCGCGTTGGAGCCCGCACCATCGGCCAGCCTACACCTGGGTCTAAACAGCAGGATCGGAGGCATCGCACACCGATCCCACCGGCACGGCAATCCGCTCTCCCACCTCATCCTCGCTTTTTGGCCCCTGCCCACGGCTGAGCAGGATCAGCCCCGCAATCACAAGGCCGACTCCCACGTACGCTCCGCCGTGGATGCTCTCGTGCGCCAGCTTGCCCCAGAAGAGTCCCCAAACCGGACCAAGATACGTCACCGACACGACCCGCGTCGAGGAGACCCGGTCAAGCAGCGTATAAAACAGCAGGTACGCCAATCCGCTTCCCAGCACCCCCAGCGTAATCGCAGCCGCAAGCGAGCCCCGCCGGATAGCTCCCGGATGCGGGCCCAGCAGCGCAACCGGCACCATCATCAGCAGCGCCAGCGTCAGTTGCGTCGTCGCCAGCCCGATCGGATCCAGGCCCACCAGCCTCGCTTTCGCGATCACCGTCGCAATCGCATAAGCCGCACTCCCCAGGGCAATTAAACCGATGCCCAGAAGATAGTCCCGATGCGAGCTGCTGGCCGCCGTCGCCGTGTGGGAGAACACCACCAGCACCACCCCCAGGAAGCCGAGCAGTACACCCGGAATCGTGCCACCCTCCGCCTTCCTGCCGAGAAAGCCCATGCCAAGCAGCAACGTCCAGATCGGCGTGGTGGCGTTCAGAACAGCCGCGACGTTTGAAGGAACCGAGCGCTCACCGAGCGGGAATAGCACAAACGGAACCGCGTTGTTGAAGAAGGCGACAACCAGCAACACGGTCATAAGCCGGAAAGGCGGCAGCGTGCGCCTCTTCGCCAGCAACACGATCCAAAGAAAGGCCGAGCCGAACAGAAGACGAACCAGCGCAACCCACGCAGGCGGAAAGCTGCCCACGGCGATCCGGATAAGCAGAAACGAAGCCCCCCATATCGCCGAAAGAAGAATCAGCTGCAGAGCATCCCGAAGTTTCATCCCATCCCCTCCTCTGCCCACACAGGCGACGGGCTAACATCCCCCATCACGACCGCGTTCTCGAACCTGGCCATCGCAACCTGCACGACCGGTTCCACGCCGTTTGCGTAGCCTGACAGTCTCCGCCCCGTGGAGCCTCGCGCGAGCCCTGCGCCTCCGCTCACTCCGCCCGGAAAACGTACCGGATCGACCAGCTCTGTGCCTTCCCCGGCGCCACATCGATCGGCACATACGCCTCCGGGCAGATCGTCCGCGACGTCGACCAGAAGTAAAACTTCGAAAGCGGCGACTCCGACGTCTGCTCCACCCCAATCTTCCCCACCCGGTCCTCCACCGAGATCCGGTACTCCCCCGCACCCCCGGTATACCCGCTCAAATACCCCTGCGGACCGTTCCGCCCCCCCACTACCTCGTCGAACACAATCTCCCGCCCCACAATCCGCGCCGTCGCCGGAAACGGCTTATCCGGCACCGGCGCAAACCCTAGCCGCACCACCATCCCCGGCCCGGTCGGCCTTCCATCCAGCATAAAGAAATCGTGATCGTACACCTCTGTCACAATCGGCTTCGTCCCCAGGTTCTCCAGCCGATGCTCCAGCGTCATCCCCGCCCCATCCCCATCCAGCCGCACCGTCTTTGTATACCGGTACCCATACCCAAACTCCGTCCGCACCTCCTGCGTCATCGTCACCGACCGCTTCTCCACCTTGGTCGTCCGCTTCCCCCCATCCACAATCGGGTAAGCCCCCCCAAAGCTGTAGGGCTTCTCGTCCACCCGCCGCAGCACTCCAACCCCGATCTTCAAAAAACGCCCACCCACCCCCGCCACGTCGTACCCCAGTTCCCCCCCGGGAGCCCGAAACTCCTCCACCGGCCCCGTGATGGCATCGTTCAACAGCGGATCGTACGTCGGAAACCACTCCCCAAAATACGTATGCCCCTTGTAAGCCAGGCACCCGATCACGCCCGCCCAGTCGAACCGCGACCCCCGATAGTACCCGTTCACCGCGTCCGGCAAAAACAGCACCGCCTCCACCGCCCCATTCGCAAGCCTCACCCGCGGATGATCCCCATGCGGCACCGTACGACAGTCCGCCCCCCACGCCGAAGCCGGTCCGCCCAACACCGCCGCGCCCAACACAACCAGAGAAAGCATCCTCATGCAAAACCTCCAACATCCTTTGCGTCTACTCCCAGGCGCCCAACCTAAGCCCCACCCAGCCGAATGAGTTTCCGTCCCCTCCAGGAGGCGAGGCTATCCTACGAATCGCTTCAACATCTAGACCGGACTAGCCTTCGGGGTAGAGTCGTGTGCCCCATCTTAGCGACGGCTTCATCGTCGCTAAGGTGGGGCGAAGCCCCGAAGCAAACTCCACACCCTCCGATCATCCGCTCCAGGACGGTGCCATCTTGAGCGCCATCCTCCACCGACTCCGTCGACAACTAAAACAAACACGGTCATCCTGAGCGCAGTCGAAGGACCTGCGGTCGTCTCTCTCCCACCAAACCCCTCCCTCACCCAACCATCACCGCACCCTGTTCCTCAACCCCCGCCTCCTCCAAAGCCCTCACCAACCCCACCGGCAAGCCTTCCCGCCCAAAGGCCGAACCCGTTCGCCCACCCTCCACAAACCTCAGAGCTCCATCCTCCCCCACCGCAACAGCCTCACGCTTCCCCCCAGAGAAGTTCACCAGCAGATCGTTCGCCGCAAACCGCAGCGCCCCCCCGCCCGTATCCCCAATCCTCCGCAGCGAACTCACCACATCCCCCGGCAGACCATCTTCGCCAAGCCCCAGCAGGCGATAGCCCCCGCCCGCAAGCCCCACCGCCAGCCAACGCCCATGCGGCGAAACCGCAAGCCGCTCCGGCCCATGCCCAAACAGACCCAACCCCACCTGCCCCGCCCTCCTCAGCCGCCCATCCCCGGAGATCGCAAAAGCCTCCACCGCACCGGAAGGCCGCCCCGCAAAACCGTCCACTGCATTCCCCACGTACACCATCCGCCTATCCGGCGACACCGTCAGCCCGAAAGCCATGGGCGACCGAACCGTCTCCACCAGGTGCCACCCACTCCATGCTTCCGCAAAAACACACACCCGGTTCCGGTCGCCGACCGCATAGGCCACCCTCGGCCCAGCCGAGAACCCCAGCCCTCCCGCAACCCCCGCCATCGCCCCCGCCGCCAGAAAACGCCGCCGATCCAGAATCATCTCTACCCCCGCACCGACATCGCATGGTGAAACACATTATGCGGATCGTACCGCCGCTTCACCCCCTGCAGAAACGGATACAGCTCCCCCGTCCCGTAGTAAAGCTGCGGCCAGAAATCATGCGCCAGCATATCCACATCCGGATAGTTCATGTAGCAACCCTCGTAATGCTCCCCCCAGAACGGCGTCCCCGCATGATCCGCATCCACCGTCCCGGCCGAGTAAGCCGCCGTATACGTATCCCGAATCCCCTTCAGCCGCCCCGCATCGTCCTTCGCATCCTGCCAATACGTCTGGTACTGCAGCTTCATCACCGAAGACCGCTGCGCCACCGCCGTATCCCGCGCCCGCGCCGGGTTGTTCGTCGCCCCGCCATACGAGTCCACCGCCACGATCAACCCACGCGAAACATCATCCGTCAGCAGTTTATACAGCGCCAGCGCCTCCGCCTCCGTAAACGTCTTCTTCATATACGCCGACTTGTACTTCGCCCGCGACCCTCCCCCCAGCCCGCCTCCCGAACCGTTCGTCGAGGCCTCGATCCACGATGCTCGCTCAATCGTCCGCTCCCCGTAGCAGGCCGAATCCCCCGGGGGAACCCGCTGAAATCCCCTTCCTTGCCCTCCCCCCTGCTGCGCGTGCCAGTCCGGAGGAGCCTCCGCAAGCGGCTTGCAATGCTGAAACCGATCCAGAAAGTCATTCACCACCGCCAACTCCCGCCCAGACCCATCCATGCACGCCATCTGCGTCCCAATCCCGAATCGCCCGGAAGCCTTGTTGTTCAGCCCCAACGCCGCAAACAGCCCCCAAGTCTCCTGCTTCCCGTCATGCTCCACCCAGTAGTCGCCAAACGTCCGAAGAATCGACACAAACCGGTCCGCCGTCATCGTCGACCAGTCGAACGAAATCCCCGGCTGTGCAATCTGCACCGGGCAAGCCGGCAGCTCCTTGAACGTGAACCCTGTAATCACCCCGAAGTTCGATCCCTGCCCCCCGCGCAGCGCCCGAAACAAATCCGGATCATGCGACGCATCCACATGCCGCGCCACCACCTTGCCCCCTGCATCCACCGTCAGGATCTCCACGGCGGAAACCCAGTCCGCCGTAATCCCGTACTTCCGCGCCAGCACCCCGTAGCCACCGCCGCTCAAATGCCCACCGGCAGTCACCGTAAAGCAACTCCCCCCGGGGATCGTCACGTTCGCCCGCTTGTACAACTCCTGGTAGATGTTCCCCAGCATCGCCCCCGGCTGCACCGTAAACGGCCCCGTCCCCCCGATGTGGTTCAGCATACTCACATCCAGGATCGCCCCGTTCGGATTGTTCACCACAAAATCTTCATAACAATGCCCGGAAGACCGCACCGTGGGCCGCAGCCCCGCGTCCACCACCTTCTGCAGCGCCCCCGCCACATCCTCCACCGACTCGCAATACTCCACCCGTCCCGCCGCATCCGCCTCCGCCGAAGGAAACCTCAGGTTCCTCCCCCGATGCGCCATCGCATACCGCGAATCCTCCCGCGAAACCGTAGTAGCCATGCCCCTCCCGACGCCAGAAACCCCGAAAAATCCCACTATCCGACACCCGCCATCGCCATGTCAATCGGCCGCTGGGCTCAAACTCCTAAGCAAACACCACGCACTGCGGCTTATCCACGGCAACCCTCTGCCGCACCGCCCCGAGACGCCCCGTCTTCCGGTCCCGTTCCATCACCACCAACTCATTCGAAGCCTGGTTACAAAGCACCAGCCATCGCTCCGTCGGGTCCAGCGTCAAAAACCGCGTATTCTTCCCCCCGTTCGAAACCACCTGCTCCAGCCGCAAAGCCCCCGTCCCCTTCGCCACCGAAAGCATTGCAATCGTATCGCTCCCCACCCGGTTCCCCACATACACAAATCGCCCATCCCGCGAGATCTGTATCTCCCCCGCAAACGCCGTCCCCTGCGGAAATCCAGCCTCGAGCGTCGACACAAACCCCCGCTCCGTCAGCACCCCTCGCTTCTTGTCCCACTCCAACAAGTCCACGGTCGAATCCAGCTCATTCACGCAATAAACCCATCGCCCATTCTTATGCCACGCCAGGTGCCGCGGCCCCACCCCCGCCCGGGCCTGAAAGTAAGCCGGCTCATGCGCCACCAGCGCCGCCGTCTTCCCATCGATCCGGTACACAACGATCCGATCCAGCCCCAGGTCGTTCACCAGCAAAAACCGCCCATCCGGCGAAGGCACCGCCGAGTGAGCATGACTCCGATCCTGCCGCCCCTTCACCGGCCCCGACCCCGTGTACTCGAAATGCGACACCGCCGCCGACAACCCCCCATCCTCCCCCACCCGGAACGAAGTCACACTCCCGCCCCCATAGTTCGCCACAAACACCCCCCGCCCCCGCGCCGAGATAAACGTAGTCCCACCCCCCAGCGTCGGCTGCTCGTTCACCTTGGTCAGCCCCGCCGCCGTCACCCGGTACGCCGTAGCCTTCGCCCCAGCCCCATCCACCTCGCTGCAAGCGTATAAATGCCCGCCCTCCACCGCCAGAAAGCTCGGACTCGCCACCTCCGCCGCCAGCCTCACCGCACCGATCGTTCCCGTCGCCCCATCCCAGGCCGCCGAGTAAATCCCCTTACTCACCTCCCCCGTCGTCCCCACAAACATCCGCCCAGCCCCGCGCTTCGCCGCCCACGCGCCCTGTCCCGCCACCATCGCAGCTCCCATCCCCACCACAACCTCACGCCTGCTCATCGCCATGCTCAAAGCATACCCCCTTCACCCCGCATTCAGCCCATCCACCAGCGAGTTCCGATAAGCCCGCCAAGCCGGAATCATCCCCAGCACCGCCCCCCCCACCACCACCGCCGCCCCATACGCCTCAACCCGTCCCGACAAACCCCCAAGCACCACCGGCAGCCCAAACCGGTTCTCCATCCACCCCCGCAGCCCCCACAACAGCCCATACACCGCCCCCACCCCCACCACCGTCCCCACAAAAGCAATCAAGGTCGACTCCACCACAAACAGCCCAAACACCTGCCCCGCCCGCACCCCCACCGCCCGCAGAATCGCCACCTCCCGCCGCCGTTCGTTCAGCGCTGTATACAGCGCAATCAGCATCGCCAGCAGCCCCACCACCAGCACCATCGCGCTCACCAGAGAAAGCGCCGTATCCGCATAGTCCAGCAGCCCCCAAAGCTCCTCCAGCGTATACGCCGGAATCACCGCCGTCAGCGGCTCCCCCTTGTACGTATCGATCTCCCGCTGCAAATAAAGCGTACTTACCCGCGACTTCGCCCCCACCAGGAACGCCGTAATCTGCTCCACCTTCAGCTTCGCCGGCTCGAGCTTCGGCACCGCCTCCCCAATCGCCGGAGGCGTCCCCCCCGTCCACCCAAAATGCATCGCCTCCTCGCCCAGCAGCGTAGTGTACAGCGCCCGATCCACCGGCGTAGCCGTCCGCTCCAGCACCCCCACCACCGTAAACGGCGTAGCCTCATGGTTCAGAATCGACCGCTCCTCCACCCCATGCGCCAGCACGATCTGCCGCCCCACCCCAAGCCCCAGCCGCCGCGCCACCTCCGCCCCCACCACCACCTCCATCAGCCCCGCCGGCTCCCGCCCCACGCTCACCCGCAGCCCGCGCCCCCCGCGGTATTGGTAATGCGCATAAAAGTTCCCATCCGTAGCCACCACCCGATACCCCCGGTACGAGTCCCCCATCGAAATCGGGATCGTCCACCCCACCGCCGGATGCCGCGCAAAGTGCTCATAGCTCTCCCACGAAATATTGTTCGATGCATTGCCGATGTGAAACACCGTCGAAAGCAGCAGCGGCAGCCCGCCCCCCCGCGCGCCCACGATCAAGTCCGTATGCGAAAGCGTCCCCGAAAACCCCGCCTGCGCCGCCCCCCGCAGCCGGTCCACCCCCACCAGCAGCATCACCGAAAGCGCAATCGAAAACACCGTCAACCCCGTGGTCAACGCCCGCGACCGCAGCGAAGCCAGCGCCAGCCGCACCAGCATCATAGTGCCCCCAGCTCCACCACCTCATCGAAGTGCCCCGCCAGCCCCCGGTCGTGCGACACAAACAGCAGCGTCGTCTCTCCCCCGGTCAGCTCCGTCAGCAGATCCAGAAACGCATCCCGCCGATCCGTATCGAGCGCCGACGTCGGCTCATCCGCAATCACCAGCGCCGGCCGCCCAATCACCGCCCGCGCAATCGCCACCCGCTGCTGCTGCCCCGTCGAAAGCCGCGTCACCCGGCTCCCCAGCATCCCCGCAATATCCAGCCGCTCAGCCAGCCGCCGAACCTCCGCATCCACCGGCCCCGCAACGCGCCGCCGCCGCGCCGCATGGAGCCTGCAAGGCAGCGCAATATTCTCCTCCACCGTCAGGTAAGGAATCAGGTTGAACCCCTGAAAAATATACCCCATCCGCTCTCCCCGCAGCCGATCCCGCGCCCCCGCGCTCATCCCCCCCATCTCCTCCCCCAGCACCCGCACACTCCCCGCCTGCGCCACCAGCACCCCCGCAATCAACGACAGCAGCGTAGTCTTCCCACTCCCCGAAGGCCCATGCAAAAACACCCGCCGCCCAGCCTCCACCCGCATCTCCTCCACGGCAAGCATCGGACGCCCCCCATCATACGCAAACCGAACCCCCCGCAGCTCCACCGCACTCGTCATCCCGTCCGCACCATTCTCTAAATGTTCCTCGCCGACCCTCTTCGCACGCGACGGAACGTACCGCAATTCACCTGCACCACCGTGCCCGGCATAGCTCCATCCACGGCCCTCTTGATCGTCTCAATATGCGGCAGGAGCACGGGCAGGTTACACGCGCTCAAAATCAGGATCGCGAACGGACGCCGGAGCAGTTGCTGTTCAGCTTCCATGTTCTTGTCGTTGGTAAGGAACACCTCAAACTCAGCAAGCTCTATCTCCTTGAGCAACTTGCCGTTTTTCGTGCCCTTTAGCCCCACCTGTCGAACGCTTCGCACCTCATGGCCCACCAGATATGCCGCCAGATTCTCCGGCACTCCTTCGTCCAGAAAGACTCGCATCAGGCAAACTGGCGTTCGCGCGACGTTTCATACGCCAGCACAACCCGCAGGCCGCCCGCACCGCCTGGAATAGTGGGAAAGCTGTCCAACGTGGCGTTGATGGCTTCCTCGTGCGACATACCTACAAGTTCCCGGTAGGCATAGTAGCTCTCCAGGGCCGCTTCAACCGGCAGCCGGGTCCCCTTGAACACTGGCTCCCCATGAACGATCTCCGGGTCGATGTCGATCTGCGCACAGCCCTTCCAGAAGTGTGCTTCCATGGCGTAATTGTAGCCCTCCTTTTAAGCCCCGGCGCTCAGGCACGACATGCTGCCTCTCGATTGGGGGAGCATCGGAAAATCGGACGGTCCGCGGGGGTAACGTAGGGCGCACGCCGGATGCAGCGATCAAGCAGAAGCTGAACACCTTGCGCCCGACCGCGCGTCATCCACTCGGGCCCTACTGCACATACGGTTTGACCCCATCCCCATCCAAATCGAACGAAACATCCCCATAAGGACTCTGCACTGTCGTCACATGCAGCATCCCCGTCACCAGAATCGGCTCGGTAAACGACATCTTCGCCTTCATCCCCGGCTTCAACTTCACATAAATCATCTGGTTCGGCGGAGGCGGCGGAACATGAATGCAAGCCCCCGCAAACGGCACCAGCAGAAACTCCGTCACCTGGTCCGCATCGTCCTCCAGCGGCACCATAAACCCCGGCACCGCCACCATCTTCTTATCCAGAGCCCGCGCCGGCGACATCCCCTTATCCGCCGTCAACGTCTTCAACGTCCCCCACCCCACCGTCACCGGCCCACCGGGCGCGGCAAGCAGCGCTCCCGAGAACAAAGCCAACCAGACCAGA
Source organism: uncultured Granulicella sp. (assembly GCA_965213785.1). GTDB lineage: Bacteria > Acidobacteriota > Terriglobia > Terriglobales > Acidobacteriaceae > Edaphobacter. Next base: position 268,478 of record OZ243921.1, read on the forward strand.
CGCTTCATCGCATCCCCTCCGCTACAACACTGCCGCAACTAGGATTCTATTCCCAGCCCAGGCATAAACCATCCCGCACACTGGCTCGGCCAAGAGCACGGCTTTACAGGCTACGGAAAGCCCGCCTTGCTCAAGGGCATTACTTCAGCCGTGCCCTAACTACCTTCTTGCAAGAAGGCTCTAGACGAGCCGCAAAGGTACGTCTTTCGCCTGGGCCAAAGCGTGTTCAACAAGCTCTAAACCGACAAACCCGAAAACCACTCCGCATAGGGCGTATCCATCACCATACGGCGATTCCAGTCAGGCGCACCATCCGTCCACCAGGCCGCACCTCGCTCTCCCAGCAGGTGCTTGGCCTCATCCACCCGCCGCCGCGCTGCCTCCCGCCCGGGACCGTCGCCCATCCGCATCGCCGCCCCCTTCTCCCGGCGCGCCTGCATCAACTCATGCACTAGTAGCTGCTTTGTCGCTGCGGGGATCGTGGGATTCGCGCATCGCCAAAGCCGCCCTCTCACCACAAAGTACCGCCCATCGGGGGTCACCGGATAAGGCCGCTTCATGTTCTTCGCCCCGCCATGTCATCCTGCCCGAAGCGAAGCCCCATCTCACCTGATCCACTCTCCCCGGTCGGCAATCGCATCCGGTAAGCACCTCGAAAACGCCCCCGGATCAGCCAGAAGATCAACAAGGGCAGCGGAAGCACCGCCGGGACAATCAGGTAGATCGAGCCGCGCAGAGCCGCCGGAAAGACCTGCGGCTGACCCAGGAAGAACGAACCCGTCGCGATGAACAGTCCGAAGCACATGCGCCACAGGTGACGAACCACGCGGGGACGCCCGGAAACTCCGCCATCGGCAATCATGCGCACGTCGCCGACCGCGGCAATCAGAAGCACAGCGCCAAAAATGAAGCTCATCGCCGCCGGCGCTCCATTATCCGTACCCTTGCCGGAATGAACTGCCTGCACCCCAAGCGTAAGAACCACGGCGGCCGAAACCATGCAAACCAGCAAGCCCCCCCACTCAAGCGGGCCAATGCCGGTGCGACGCCGTCCCGCCAGCCACGCGCTGCCGATCAGGTAAAACGTGAGCACCGCGGAAATCACATTACTCGTCTGCGACCGAAGAAGCGCAAGGCAGAAGCCGCTCAACGAGAGGGTCGACATCGCCAGCGTGAAGACATTGCCCGAAACGCGATGAACGCGCTCCCCCTTGCGGGCAAGCATCGCGATCATCCCCGCAAGCAGGCCCAGCGTGCCACCGAGGATGTGAAGGATCAGGAGCGGGAGGCGCATGCCGGCACTTCCTCTTGGCAGATCGTCAGGTCTCTCCAGCATACGTACGGCACTCTGCAGAAGTTCCCCTGCTCCCATCTACGACCCAGCGACGCACCGGCGTGCCCCTGCTCCCCCACGTACCTCTAACCCGGACCCGTGCGCGCCGCCCTACCGCGCCGCCACCGGCGGATACACCGTCAACCGCTCCCGCCCCGCCGGAAACGCTCCCATCCCAAACGTAGTCCACCGCCGCGCCAGCTTAGGGTCCGTAGCCCGCTTCCGCGCATCCCAAGCCTCCACCGAAATCCCATCCAAATCCCAAACCACCTTCCCGCCAAGCACCGTCAACTCCCCCACCAGCCTCTCCCTCCCCATCATCCGCGTATTCGCCACATCCATAAACCCAAACTGCCCTTGCTCAACCAGAAGCACCGCCACATCGGCGACCGAACCAGGCGAAAGATTCCCCAACTGCCTCTGCTTGATCTCCCGCGCCGGATTCCACGTCAACTGCGCCACCACCTGCGGCAACGTCTCCCCCATCGCCAGAAACTTCCCCGCCACGTTCAAAATATCCTTCATCTGCTGGTTGACGGATTCATTGTGCAAGTCCGTCGAAATCGAATCCGGCACATACCCGCTCCTCACCAGCGGATTCGCCACCGTCCAGTAAAACGACCCATTCCCATGCCCCACATCCATATAAATCCCCCGTCGACGCGCGACCAGCATCGGCGCCGAAGCCAGCCCCGTCACCGGGTCCTGCTCCCCCCGCAGCCCGGAGTACATATGCGTGTAAATATCCCCCGCCCGCAGATGCGTCGCAAACAAGTCCGCAAGCGGCCGCTCAATCCGCCGCGCCCCATAGTCGATCATCACCGGAACGTTGGCAGCGTTCCCCGCAATCACCGCCTGGTCATACGGCTTCCACTCCGGCCCGCTGAAGTGCGCGCATTTGATCCCCACAATCAGCCCCGGATAGCTCTTGGCGAACGCCCCCGTCGCCGCCCCGTCCATGTCTTCCAGGTCGTCCTCATACTCCGATCCACGCATCCCTTCGCCCACGATGTTCACAAACGCCAAGACCCGCGTCCGCGCCGGATCGATCACTCTCGCCTTGAAGTCCTCGAAGTTCTTCCGCCCCGAAGTCCCCGCGTCCACGATCGTCGTCACCCCGTTTCGCAGCGTAAACGGGTCCGGAAACAGCGAAATCTCCTGCGCATACGAAGGCGAATCCTTCGCGCTCGCATACAGGTGCCCATGCAGATCGATGATCCCCGGCGTCACCACGTACTTCGACACATCGATCGTCTTGATCGCATCGTCGGCCTTCAGATGTGGCCCGACCGCCACAATCAGCCCATCCTTCATCCCGACATCCGCAACCCCATCCAACCCATTCTTCGGATCGATCACCCGCCCACCCTGCAGCAGCAAGTCATACGCCAGCGCATTCTCCGGCACAGCCGTAGGCACCCGCACCTGCGCCAGCGTCACCTGCGCGACATAGCCTAGCAACAAAAACACTGCGACAGCGCCGCCCTTGTCTCTGAGGTACGCCCAGGCTCTAGCCTGCGCACTCGCCGCGGCCGGAGCTTGGGGCTTTAGCCGCTGGGGTATGCTGCCTCTGAGGTACGCCCAGGCTCTAGCCTGCGCACTCGCTGCGGCTGGAGCTTGGGGCTTTAGCCGCTGGGGTATGCTGCCTCTGAGGTACGCCCAGGCTTCAGCCTGGGCCTTGCTCACGGCTAGAGCTTGGGGCTTTAGCCCCTGGGGTATGCTCTGCTTGCTGAACCCAAGGAGCATTCCAAATAGACGGCTAGCCCACCACACGCCTTTGACCCTGACGTACGCCCAGGCTTCAGCCTGGGCCTTGCTCATGGCCAGAGTTTGGCGCTTTAGCCCCCGGGGTATGCTCTGCTTGCTGAACCCCGGAATCTCCGAGGGATGCGTCCTAGGTCCTGAAGCTTTGAGGTTCATCCTGAAGTCCCCTCCCCTTGACAGATCCACGCCTCAACCAGCCCCCAACCACCACGCACCACAAATTCTCACCACGCAAACGCACCAAAACCCAACAACGACGCACCCTCCACCACGTTTGATCACCGATAAAACACCACGTTAGCCACGCATCCGCCCACATCCAACCAGCACAATTCAGCGCGGAGCATTCGCCGGTAGGGCGCCTACCGGGACCGACTGCGGAAACCGCTTCCCCTGGCTCGCCCCGAACGGCCTCTCATTGAACGTAGTCCACCGCCGCGACTGGCTCTCATCCGCCGAGTGCTTCGCCGCATCCCACATATCCGCAGAAATCCCGTTCAAATCGTAAACAACCTTCCCATCCCGCAGCGTCATCTCGCACACTAACTTCTTTGTTCCCAACATCTTGGTGTCGTACATGTCGACAAAGCCAAAGGCTCCTGTCTGAATAGAAAACACCGCCACATCCGCCCCCGAACCCACCGAAAGGTTCCCATACTGCTCCTGCCGGATCTCATGCGCCGGATGCGACGTCATCTCCGCAATCGCCTCCGGAACACTCTCCCCCAACGCAATCATCTTGTCCGCCACGTTCAGCAAGTCCTTCATTCCATTGTTCATCGACCCCACATGCAAATCCGTCGAAATCGAATCCGGCAGATAACCCGCCTTCACGAGCGGCCCCGCCACCGTCCACGCAAACGACCCACCCCCATGCCCTACATCGCAGTAGATCCCCCGCTTCCGCATCACCAGCAGCGCCTCCGAAGGCCCCCCCGTCTCCGGATTCTGCTCCCCCCGCAACCCCGAAAAGCAGTGCGTGTAGATGTCCCCCGGCCGCAGGTGCGACGTCACTAACTCCAATAAAGTCCGCTCGATACGCCGCGCGCCATAGTCGATCATCACCGGCACATTCGCGATGTTCCCCGCCATCACCGCCTGATCGTAAGGCTTCCACTCCGGCCCGGTAAAATGCGCGCTCTTGATCCCCACCACCAAACCCGGGAACATCTTCGCCTTCTCCCCCGTCAGCTTCCCGTCCATATCCTCCAGGTTGTCCTCAAACTTCGAGCCCCGCATCCCCGCACCGACAATGTTTAACTCCGCCAGCACCCGCGTCTTCGACCGGTCGATGATCTTGTCCTTGAAATCGTCGAAGTTCCGCCACCCGGAGCTTCCCGCATCCACCACCGTCGTCACTCCATTCCGCAGCGTAAACCCATCAGGATAAAGGGACAAGTCCCCCGCATACGAACCCTTCTCCCCCGTCCCCGCATAGATGTGAACATGCAGATCGATCAACCCCGGCGCAACATAAAGCCCCTTTACGTCGATCGTCTTCAACGCATCTTTCGCGTTCAGGTCAGCTCCTACAGCCGCAACCTTTCCATCCTTGATGCCTACATCCCGCACCGCATCGATCTTGTTTTTGTCATCCAGCAGGTGCCCGCCCTTCAGCAGCAGATCGTAGGCCAGCGGATTCGGCGGCAGCGGAGGCCCGCGTCGTTCTTCCTGAGCCATCATCGCCGTCGTACAAACCGTCAGCAAACCAAGAACAGCCACCAGCCTACCCATCGAAACCATGCAATTCCCCCGGAAACTAGGCCTTTGTGGCCGTAAACGTAGCCAGCCCATACTCGCCCATCTTCACATCGCCAGACATCGTAGCGCCAGTCACAACCCCGCTGAAGTTGAACGGAACCTGGTAGCCATTCGCCCGCATCACGCTGCTCAGCACCACATGGTCCGCATCCACCTTGCCCTTCAGGGTCGCGTCGAACAGCTCCCCTTTTTGGTCGCCCGAAACCGCAACCCCATCCTGCCGCAGCACAAACGTCTGCTTTCCCACGCCCCGCACATACTGCAGCGTCACGTCCCACGTCCCCGCCAGGCTCGCCGTCGCCCCCGTATACACCGGAGGATTGTCGAAGTGCCCCGGCTCACGAAGGTGCTTTGCAATCGCCTCCGCGACGATCTTGTAGTCTCCCGGCTGCATCATGTAGGGCATCACCCCAATCGACGACTCCATCGCATCCGGTCGCTTCCCAACCCCACCCGTCACCAGGATTCGCGGGGAACCCGCATCCAAGCGCTGCACCAGCTCCGTGCCGGTAATTCCCACCTTTGCCGCATCCCAATAAATACTCAGCGTCGGCGCCCTGTTCGACAGATCCTCATCCGGCATGGCAATCTTCGTCGTCACCGTAGGAATGCCTTTCACCGCATCGGCAATGGAGTTGTTCCAGGCCAGCCATTGCTTCTGCTCGGCCTCATGGTCGCGCTCATACCACATGCGCACCGCGGCCAGCATGCCCATCGCCTCTTCCTTGCCCACCTTCAGCGCACGCCCCCAGTTATGGTGCGGCGCTGCATTCCAAAAGGCCGCGGCGCACAGATCCTTCGGGCCGAGTAGCACCCCCGCCGCCTGCGGTCCCCGCATACACTTCCCCCCCGAGTACCCCACAAACGTCGCCCCGGCCGCTAGATGGATGTTCGGCACCCGAGGCTCCTCCGCCGCCGCATCCACAAACACCGGAATGCCTTTTTCTTTCGCAATCGCGCAAATCGTCTTGATCGACAGTGGCTCCTGGAACGCACGCGGGCCCGAGAGGATGTAGATCATCGCCGTCTGCTCGCTCATCTTCGCCCGCATCTCTTCCTCGGTCGAAACCTCCACAATCTCGGGTCCCGACATCCGCACCCCGAAGTCATAGGGGTTCCGCGAGTACTTTGGAACGATCACCTGGCTCCGCGCCTTGCTGTAGGGCATGGCCTGCGACCGTTCCGGATCGGTCCCGCAGATACACGCCACTGTCGCCAACGCGATTGCCGCCTCGCAGCCCGTCGTCACGATAGCGCTCGGCGACCCCATCAGCCCGGCGATCTCCTTGCCCACAGCGAGCATCAGCTCATCCATCTGAACGTAGTACTGCGACGCCTCGTACATCGCCTTCTTCACCTCAGGCAGCGACTGCGAGCCGGAAATAATGGTGAACGTACCCCGCGCGTTCACGATCGGGCGCAGTCCGATCTCGGTAAAGAGATTCTTCGCCGCTGGACCCACCACACCCGCAGGCATCGCGGCGACCCCGGCGGGAGCTGCCATGGCAGACAGAGGCGCAACCGCGGCAGCCGCGGAAAGCACTCCGCCCTGCAACAATACATCGCGGCGCGACCAGCGCGTCTTCGGGATTGGCGGAAACGACATAAGACGACAGCCTTTCTCTTCGTGAAGCCTCTTCTGTTGCCGGCGATCGAAACCTTCTAAAGCGAGGCGATGCAGTCGATCTCCACCAGCGAATCCCCGGGAATCCCCCCAGCCGCCGCAATCGTCGTACGGACCGGAGGCACCGCCCCCCAGCGCCCCGCATAGACCGAGTTCATCCGGGCATAGTTCGCCAGATCGCTTAGGTACACATTCACCTTCAGTACCTTCTCCATGGACGACCCAGCCAGGATCAGATTTTGTTCAATCTCATCCAGCACATGTTTCGTATGCTCCTCGATCGTCCCGGCAAAATGCGCGCCAACCCCCGCAAGAAAGACCAGGTTGCCGAACGTCACAATGCTGCTGAACAGTGGCGGCTTGGCCGCCGGACTCCCCGCCGGCGGCGCTGCCGGAGCGGCTTGGCCCGCGGGTCGCGGACGCTGCACGGCCTTCTTCTGCCACACCACACCCGTCTGTGCCTGTGCCTCGGGCACCATCGCCGCAGCACCCACAGCCACCGCCGCCGCATTCTTCAAAAGCCCTCTACGCGTCTGCTTTTCCATCGCTTCTTCCTCCAGTTACGTTGCTAAGCTTTACGGGTGAGCGTCGCACGGATCCGCCGCCCAACAATAGCATCCTCGCCCGGTCGCAGCATCCAGACGCCGACAACCAGCGTATTCGCGTCCGACGGGATTCCCTGGTTCGGCCGATTCCCGCTGTTTGGGTTCAGTTCGATCGACGGTGTCTGCCCGCGCAGCGCGGCCATCACCTCCGTAGTCGTCACACCCGTCACGGTGGGATCGAACCGAATCAGCAGATGCGGAACGTGATTTGCGATCTTCGGCACTACCGTCTCGGTCTTGACCGAAGGCACACCCTTCAACGCATTCACAATCACCTCGACGCGCTTCTGATAGTCCGCCTGCATCGACTCCTCCGTATGCGAGAGCACCCAGTCGATCGCCGCCACCATCCCGACGATCTGCTCCTTGGCCACCTTCATCCCGCGCCCTACCCCATCGCCCGGATTGTTGTTCTGGTGCGCCAGGTCGGTCAGGTGCTTCTTGCCCAGCAGCAGCCCGGCGTTCTGCGGGCCACGTATCCCCTTACCCCCGGAGAACGCCACCAGATCGTAGCCCATCCCCGTGTACTTCCACAGATTCTCAATCGGTGGCATATCCGCCGCGGCATCGAGATGACATGGGATGGCGTGGTCATGCGCCACCCGCAGCCATTCCTCCCGCCCAATCTGCGCGCTTCCCGCAATCCCGTCCTCTTCCTCCGCCGCATTGAAGAAGTTGGTCATAATCGCGTTCCCCGCGCCGCACGCCCGCTTATAGTCGTCGAGCGTCACCACCTCCGTCACCCGGGCGCCACACAGAAACATCGCATGATCGTACCCGTAGCGATGCGCCCGCTGCACGATCACCTGATGCTTCAGCCCGTCTACGGCCTGCGGCATCGCCATCGGCTTGATGTCATTCGCATACTGCAGACAAGCCGCCGTCGCCAGCGTGATCGCCCCCGACGCTCCCGACGTTACCACCGCTCCTTCGCACTTCAACCGTTGCGCCAGGTACTCTCCAGCCTTCTGCTGCAGATCATGCAGCCGCACCGGATGCAGGGCGGCCTTCTGCACCGCGGCCACAACCTCCGGAGGCATGCACGCAGCGGTCAACGTCGTATACGTGCCCGCCGCGTTGATGATCTTCGTCACACCCAGTTTGTCGTAGTAGTCCAGCCCGGCAGCCTCTGCCGGATGCTCGGCAAAAACGCTCGCGGACCCGGCCAGCGGCGTGGTCCCCAGCGCAGCGGCCAGCCAACTCGCCCAACCGAAAAAACGGCGGCGTGACAGCATCCCCACAAACGACTTGGTTGTTCCTGACAAAGGCCTACTCCGTCCATCGCTGATTGTTATATCCGGCCAAACTGCTTCACCGCATCCACGATGGAGCGGAACTTCTCGATATACGGATACATGCTGTGTTCGCTGTTGTCGAGCTTCTGCGCGAGCAACAACACCTCCGCCGCCCGCTCCCGCGGCACCACCACGACCCCGTCCTGATCCGCGACGATGATATCGTTCGCCTTCACCAGCGTCCCATCCACCTCCACCGCAACATTCATCCCGCCGAACCGGTAGTGCCCCACCGAGGTCGAGGGAACCGGCCCCGTCGCATACACGGGGAACCCGATCCGCTTCAACTGCGGAAGGTCCCGCACGCCGCCATCCACCACGGCCCCGGCGAACCCCCGCGCAAACATCGCCGTCCCCATCAGCCCGCCCATCCCCGCGATATCCGCGCCATCCTCCACCTTCATCACGTACACCGAGCCAGGCCCGCCACGATCGATCGCCGCCAGCATGCCACTCAGCGCATTCGGGTCCTTGTTCTCTTCCTTCTTCAGCAACACCGTCAGCGCCGTCCCCGCGAACTTGGTCGGAAAGATCGCCTGCATCCGGTGCGACATGTAGTGCTTCTCATGCAGCAGTTGCTCCTCGGCGTCCGACACCGAAGCAGCCTCCACATGCCGGTAAGCCTCCACCATCCGCCCAGGGTCCCTCTCATACTCGGCCACAGTCACCGGAGTATCCGCCCGCACCGCAAAGCCCGTCGCACAAGCCGCCGCGAACAGCAATCCGGCTCCAGCCTTCACCCCGCGTCGCGTCTTCTTCTCTCCAGAACGCACCGGCATGCAGTCATCCCCAGAAGCAGCAAACAGTAGCAGCATCCTAAACCGTTCTAAACCATAAAACAAAGCAGCCGCTCCAATTTACGCGAACGGCCGCCCTCGACCTCAGCCTAGAAGTTGATCTTCCCCGCCAGTTGCAGAATGCGTGGATCCCCGAGCGCATTGGGGGGCGTTCCCGTCACCTGCCCGAACGTCGATCCGGTGAAGTTGAACACGCCTCCTGGAGCGGTTGGCAGCGTCGTATTGCCTGGGTTCGCCAGGTTCGCATGGTTGAAGACGTTGAAGGCTTCCGCCCTGAACTGAAACGCCACACTCTCGAACATGCGGAAATCCTTGAACACCGAGAGGTTCGTGTTGGCGGCGCCAGGCCCCCGTTGATCGTTCCGGTGCGAGTTCCCGAACGTATACAGCGCCGGCAATGTATATGCCGACGCGTCGATGCAGGACATCTTCGCAATGTACTGTGCCTTGCCGCAGGTAAAGGTCGGCGCGTGCAGATAGTTCGGCCGCTGTGTCCCAATCCCGCCTACGTTCGCCTGGTCGTTCGTGATGCCGATATTGAACGGTTGCCCGCCCTGGAGTGTCACAATCGTGTTCGCGTGCCATCCTCCGGCCAGCGTATTCGTTAGGTGTCCAAAGCGCGCCAGGCTCGGCATCGTGTACGTCACCGTCCCCACAAAGCGGTTCCGAATATCCCAGTTCGCATTGCCATAATCCGCCTTCAGGTTGTACTGGATCATCGGTGTCCCGCCACCGTTTGCATCGTTCGACGTGTCGATCGTATGCGACCACGTATACCCCAGATTCACATCGAGCCCATGGAACGTACGCTGCCGGTAAACGACCGTAAGCCCGTTATAGGTGGAAAGGCCATCGTTCTGAATCTGCCGGATCTGCCCGAATAGCTGGTAGGGACGCCGCGCATTCACCGCGCCCGGTCCAGGCAGCGGCTGGTTCGGATACAGCGAGTGATCCAGGTGAATGCCATGCGAACCCAGGTATTGGAACTCCAGCGCACTCCCCTTGGCAAGCTCCACGCCCGTGTCCAGATTCCATTGGTACAGTCTCGGGGTAGGCAAATAGTAGTTGTCCGTAAACGCCGTCTGGTACGACCCCGGAGTTCCGGCCGGGGTCGAAACCGATCCCGTCCCGCCACCCGAAGGATTGCTGAAGCTCTGCGTCGCAATCCCGCTCGTCGGCCCGCTAAAGGTAGTCGAGGCCGCAAACGGGTAGTTGCTCGTCGAAAGCGTAAACGCATTCAGGTGATTCGGGTTGTAGTAAATTCCCCCACCCGCCCGAACGACGATCTTCTCCGTCGCGCGATATGCCAGCCCAAGCCGCGGCGAGACAAGATCGTGATTCGGTCCGTGAAACTTGAAGCCCGGCATCGGCGTATACGTTCCACCCGTCGTCGCCGTGCTCGTCGGAATCAAGGCCGTGTACGTGGAATTCAAGATGCGTCCAATACCGTTCAGACTATAGGGGACCGTAGGCAACTCATAACGAACGCCGTACAGAACGGTCAGCTTCTGCGATACCTGCCAGTTGTCCTGAATAAAAAATCCGTCCCGGAACTCACCGACAGAACCCTTCACCTGAGCGAGGGGAGTAATAATGGTCTGCGAATAGCCGGTCAGGAAATCTGCCGCAGCGTTGCCCGAATAGTTCCCCGTAAAGGTAAACTGCCCGCGATTCTGGTTCGTCGCAGCCCGGCCGATCGTCATCCGCCGCAGGTCCACGCCCGCCATCATGTTGTGCTTGCCCTTCGTATAACTGATCTGGTCGTACCCATGCAGCGTACGGTCTTCCTGGAACCAGTTCGTGCCTTCCGCTCCGAGCCCCTGGTATCCCCCGTTAATCACAATCGTTGGAATTCCCGGATTCCCGTTCGTCGTATCCGCCGTGAACCCCGGAATCCCCAGCGCTGTCCCCGCCCCGGTCAGCCCATTCTGTGCAAAGTAGTTGAGCTGGTTCGAGTGGAACTTGTTATATCCAAGCCGCAGGTCGTTGATCAGGTTCGGCGTGATGATATGCGTGTACCCGATCACCCCATTCGAATCCGTCGTCGGCGAGTAGCTCTGCGAGGTCGCGACAATCGACCCATTCACCGCATTGCTCTTCTCATACGTGTACCGCGCAAACAGACGAACCTTCTCCCCAATGTTGTAATCCACCCGGTCCAGCGTCGCGTTCTTGTTGAACACACTGGCGATCGGTCCATTGAAGTTGGTGGTGATCCCCGGCTGGTTCGGATGCGGATAATATGCCAGCAGCGCAGTGGCAATCGGCGAAATATTCGTTACTTGGTTGTTTTGGTAAGCCACACCCGTAGCCGGGTTCTTCAGCTGGATTCCAGCTCCTGCATTGCAAAGCCCCGCCGTATAAGCGCTGCAAAGCGCCGAGAAATCCCCCGTCCGCATCGCATCCGTAATCAACTGCCCCGTCTGTGTCGCCTGCGAAATACGCCGCGTCCCCTCATAAGACCCCATAAAGAAAGCCTTGTCCCGCCCGTTGTAAAGAAAAGGAACCACAATCGGCCCACCCACCTCCCCACCGAACTGGTTAAACCGCAGCACCGGCGTCCGCGCTGTCGTTAGCGCCGTAAACGGCTTCGCGTTGAAGAAGTCGTTCTGCACATAGTCGTACACCGTCCCATGCAGCTTGTTCGTGCCGGACTTCGTATCCACGTTGATGTGCACGCCCATATACGCGCCGTACTGCGCCGTATAGTTGCCATTCTGCGTCTGCACCGCCGCCACCGCATCCGGATTCGGCGTCACCGGAGAAGACGAGATCAGCGAGTTCATAATCGTAATGCCGTCCAGCGTCAGCGAGTTCGTCACCTCGCGCGTCCCCGCCCCGATAAAATTCGCCCCCGGAGGAACCCCCGTATAGGAAGTCTTCGGCCCCACAATGATGTTCGAAGCCGTAGCCGCCAACTCCAGCACCCGCCGCGAGTTCATCGGCAAGTTCTCCACCTGCTGCGTCGTAATCGTCTCCCCGATCACCGCATCGTCGGTCGAAAGCGCCGGAGTCTCCGCCGTAATCGTTACCCCTACGCCTGTCGAACCCACCGTCAGCACCACATCCGTCCGCACCGCCAGGTTCAGCGTCACCACGACACCCGTCGCCGTCACCTTGCGGAACCCCGCCATCTCCACCGCCACGTCATACGTCCCCGGAATCACAAACGGGATCGCATAGTACCCCTCCGCGTTCGTCTTTCCCGGGTACTCCACCATCGTATCGCGGTTGATGCCCGTCACGTTCGCACCTGCGACCACCGCCCCCGAAGGGTCCCTCACCGTCCCCACCAGTGAGGTGTTGTTGGCGACCTGGGCATGCCCCATACAGGCGGCCAGAAAGAGACAAAGAGAGAAAACGATCTTCTTCATAGCGGGTGAACTCCATTAACCTCAGCATCGCCGGGAAAGGATGCAGCGAAAGCGGCCGCTCTTTCAGCAGAACGAAAACGAATCCTTCGCCCAGCGTTGTTTCAATACTGTAATGCGGTTGTAATCATCTGAACACATCGTCCTGGTGCGCACAACGGGCAACTGTCGCAGAGGAATATAGGCCAAAAGCCCTACCCCCCGCCTCTCAATCGAAGTGAACCAACCCCCGCTGCAACGCGTAGATCGTCGCCTGCGTCCTGTCGCGAGCTCCCATCTTCTCTAGCACCGCCGAGACATGGATCCGCACCGTCTTCTCCGCAATCCGCAACTGCTCCGCTATCTCACGGTTGGACCGTCCCTGCGTCAGGCACACCAGCACCTCGCTCTCTCGCGGAGTCAAATCCACCGCCGGCATCCGCTCCGCCAGCCTGTCCAGCGCCACCCGCGGCAAATAGCGCAGATCCCGATCCACATTCTGAATCGCCTGGATCAACTCCTCCCCGCTTGCATCCTTCGTCAGGTAAGCCATCGCCCCGGCTCGCACCGCCCGGTAGATGTCCTCCGACCCATGGTAGTTCGACAGCACCACGATCCGCGCCGGCTGCGAGCCCTTCCGCAGCAGCGAGATCACTTCAAACCCGTCGATCCGCGGCAATCGCAGGTCCAGCACCACCACATCCGGACGAAGCGCCCGGAACATCTCCAACCCCTGCTCCCCATCCACCGCCTCGCCCACGACAACGATCTGCCCATGCCCGGACAACACCGACTTCAGCGCCGTTCGCGCAAGAAAATGATCCTCGATCAGCAGCACACGAATCTGCTTCATCAGGCCCTCACGCATCCAGCGCCTGCTCCGGATGCACCACCAGCCAGCACATCCCTCCCACCACCGCCAGCCCCGCCGCCACGGCAAACGAGGTCGTCCACCCAAACCGCTGCGCAATCCACGGCGTCAGCGAGGCCGTCAGCGCCCCACCCAACTGCCCCCCCATGTTCACCAGCGAACTGAAAACCCCCGAACTTCGCCCGGCGATATCCACCGAAACCGACCAGAACGTACTCTGCGAAAGGTACAAAGCGCCCGCCCCCCCAGCCAGAATGATTCCGGCCCAATGAGGGCTCCGCACCTGCGATCCAAGCACCAGGAACACCGCGGTCAAAAACAGCGAGAACGAAGCCAGGTAGCACCGCCCGAACCGCAACCCATACAGCCGTGTCAGCCGGTCGGAAAGCGCTCCCCCCGCCAGGCAGAACACCGTCATGCACAGAAACGGAAGCGTCGCATACCGCGCACTCGCCTTCAGGTCGAACCCCCGCACCTGCGCCATGTACAGAAAGAACCAGCTAAAGAAAACCCACGCAATATACCCGAAGCTGAAGTACCCCGCCATCAGAGCCGCCAGGTCCTTCCGCGTGAAAATCGCCCGCCAGGAGATCGCAATCCCCTTCCCCGGCACCGCCGCTCCACGATCCCATCCATCCAGCGTCAGCCCTTCTCGTATCTCCGTCAGCTCCGTCCGGGACACCCCAGGATGCTCCTCCGGAGTATCCCGCGCAAACACCCACCACACCGCTCCGGCCAAAAACCCGATCGCGGCGCTGAACCAGAACGCCGCCCGCCATCCCTGCCCGAGGATGATCCACGTCAGCAGCGGCGGCGTCAGCCCGCTCCCCGCGCCCACTCCGGCAAAGATCAGCCCATTCACAAACCCCCGTTCCTGCTGAGGAATCCACTGCGCCACAAACTGGTTCGCCGCCGGGTAGATCACCGCCTCCCCCGCCCCCAGAGCAAACCGCACCGCCACCAGCAGCGCCACCGCGTGCGGAACCCCCGTCGGCAGCATCGCCGTCAGCGCCGTCGCCGCCCCCCACCAGAACACCCCGAACGTCAGCACCTGCCGCGGCCCAAACCGCGCCGCCATCAAGCCCGCCGGAAGCTGAAACACCGCATACCCAATCAAGAACGCGGAGAAAATCCATCCCAGACGCTGATTCCCCAGCCCATACTCACGGCTGATCTGCAACCCCGCAATCGAGATATTCGTCCGATCGAGAAACGCCACCCCACTCAGCACAAACAGCCAGAACGCCAGAAAGAACCGGACCCGCGTACGTCGCACCACGGCCATCATCCTCTCCTGGGGCAGTCTACCTGCCGCTCGTTGCACTCTACTGCATTCCCCCGCAACGTGGCTCGTCGCACGTAGGCCATTTGTCCCAAGCCCTCAAATCCGAAGCAGAATCTTCTTCCGGTAGAGCACCAGGTTCGGAAGAAAACACACCGCCACATAAACCAGCGAGTACACCAGCGACCCAAACGCAGGATTCACCACATGCACAAACACCCGCTCGAACACGTAGTGTTGCAGGTTCATCCGGCTCCCGTCGTACACCACGTGGATCGACCCCAGCGCCGCCGCCAGCAACTCCGAAATCATGTACGCCGTAATCGCGTTCGACCCAAACACCCGCCACGGGTACGTCCATCCCTTGCGCACCTCATACACGTCCAGCAGCACATAGCACACCGCCAACAGCAGCAGCGTGCATCCCGCCGCAAACAGCACATACGAGCTCGTCCAAAGCTTCTTGTTGATCGGGAACCAGACGTTCCAAACCTCCCCGCAGACGATCCCCGCAACCGCCCCGCCGAACAGCCCCATCGCCTTCACGCGCCGACTCGCCGTCCCCCGCAGCCACATCCCCGTCAGCACCCCCAGCGCCGCCGTCCCTACTGCTGGCAGCGTACTCAGCAGCCCCTCCGGATCGCGCACCCGCTGGTACAGCCGTGCCGCCGGCATCAGCATACGATCCAGGTAAGCCACCCAGTTCCGGTCCATGTCCAGCAGGGGAATATCCCGCCCAGGCACCCCAAAACCCGGCACCGGAACCCACCGCATCACCACCCAGTAGCTCAGCAGAGCCACCACGGTCAGCCCCACGAACGTCCACACCCGACGGCTCACCAGGTACACCAGCGACACCACCAGGTAGCACAACGCAATCCGCTGCAGCACCCCGTAGATCCGCAGCGTCCCAAGGTGAAAATGAGGAAACCCATTCACCACCAGCCCCAGGCAGAACAGCAACCCCGCCCGCCCCAGCGCATGACGTGCCAGTTCCACCTTCGCCGTTCCCCGCGCCAGCCGCGCCTCCGTCGAGTACACCAGCGCAATGCCCACCATAAACAAGAAAGAAGGAAACACCAGATCCGTCAGCGTCCACCCGTTCCACGCGGAATGCTTCAACGGCGTATACGCATCCGCCTCATTGCCGTTATCGTTCACCAGGATCATGAACGCGATCGTGACTCCCCGCACCACATCCAGCGCCAACACGCGCCTCGGCCGGTCCACCGCCCCTCCCGCGTCTTCCGGAATCTCCACCGGTCCCTCCGTCATAAGGATGTCGGCGTTGAAACCCACCATCCCGTCGCAGACCCAACTCCTTCACGGTACAGCACGCCAGCCATGTCGTAATCACGACCCCAAGGGGGGCGCCGGTCTCGGCCTCTGGATCTCGCAGAAGATCACCACCGCCACATCCCCCTCCGCAGCTCCGTCGCCCCACCCGCGGCGCAACCGTCTCTCGCATCTTCCTCGCCGGCCTCCCCCTGGACTAACCCCTGCGGAAGAACGTCTCCCGGCAAAACACGCACTCCCACGGCAGATACCCAAGCTTGTACAGCACCACGCGCTGCCAGAAGCCCTTCCGCGATACCCGCCGCGTCTCGTCCCGCCCACAGATGCTACAAACCGGTCGTCCCATCATCCGCTCCCATCCGTCGTGGCGGATGCCTCTACCTTAGCGGCGACTTCTTACAAGTCCTCTCGCCACGCACTTGCCGGCTCCGTAAACCCTGCTATCTGTATCACCTTCTCTTGACACAAGGCAAACCCACACTCAAACCTCAGGTCGGCGTCCGCAGCAGCAAATAACTTCCCGCCATCCCGAACAGAACATCCGGCGTCCACGCCGCCATCATGGGCGGCAGCGTGTTCACATTTCCCATCGCCTCGAACGTACTCGCCACCACCCAGTACAAAATCGCAATCCCGATCGCCGAGCCCATCCCTGCCAGCCCTCCGCGTTTTCCCATCGTGAGCGCAAACGGAATCGCCAGCACCGCCATGATGAACGTAATCAGCGGGTACGCCAGCTTATGGTGCAACTGCACCCGCAGCCGCATCGTATCGAACCCCGACTGCTTCAGATCGCCGATATACCGCTCCAGCTCCCCATAACTCATCTCCTGCGACTGCAAATCCTCCTTCTTGAAGTAGCCCGGCTGCTCCCGTATCTCCGGAAAACTCGCAATCGTAAACCGCTGATACGTCCCCACCGTCTCCCCTACAAACGTCCTCTGCCACCCGTTGTCGAACACCCACCGGCCCGCCCGCCTGTCCCACCGCGCCGAAGCGGCAAAGATCCTCCGCTGCAGGTTGAAGCTCGCCGGCTGAAACTCGAACACCGTCAAGTTCGCAAACACGTCCTTGTCCGGATCGAAGAATTGGTAATAGAAGATCCTCGCCGGCTCTGCCTCCGCCGCACTGCCCCCAACCACCTGCATCGGCCCGCCCAGCCCAGAACTCTGCCCCGAAATCCACTTCCGCTCCGGCCGCAAAAACGTCTGCGCCGGTTTGCCTTTGATCGACGAGCGCAGCGCCTCCTGCCGCCTGTTCGCCGCCGGCAGATACAACTCGTCGAACGCGAACAATCCTCCCGCGATTGCCAGCGTCAGCACCAGCACCGGCGCAATGATCCGGTACACGCTGATCCCGCTCGCCTTCATCGCCGTCAGCTCCGACGTCCGGCTCAGGCCCCCAAACGTCAGCAGCGCCGCCACCAGCGAGCAGATCGGCACCACCCGGTCCAGGATGAACGGCAGCAGGTTCAGCAGGTAGGCCCCTACCGTCACCACCGCCGTCCGGTTCCGCACAATGTCCCCCACCAGATCGAAGAACGTAAAAATCACAAACACTGCGGAAAACGTCAGCAGCACCAGCCCGAAGTTCTGCCCAAACTCCCGCATCACGTACTCGTCCAGCAGCAGCGGAAACCGTATCCGCAGCACACTTCGCATCCGCCTCACCCGCTTCAGCAGAACCGTCCCCAGCGGCTCCTCCACTCCGCCCGCCGCCACCGCTCCGTCCCACCCCAGGCGTCCCGGCAGCATCCCCGCGAGCTTCGCCCCCACGCTCGCAAAGGCATCCACCACCGCGCCCCCGCGCGTCATCTCCTGCAGCAGCACCACCCCCACCGCCGCAAACAGCAGGTTCGCCCCCCAAACCCCCAAAAACGGCGAAACCTTCTGCTGCTTCGCCAACGCCACCCCCACCGAAGAAAAAAAGTAGTACAGAAACACCAGCAGAATCGTCAGCACAAACCCCGTCGACTTCCCCCCCCGCTTCGACGAAAGCCCCAGCGGAACCCCCACCAGCATCAGCACCAGGCACGCAAACGGATACGAGAACCTCCGATTCAACTCGATCCGGTACACCCCAGCCCCACGCCGGTCTCCCGCAAACGCACGCCGCCAAAGCTCCCCGAACGGCAGCGCCAACAGCGGAGCCTCCATCCGCGAAACCCGCGCATCCTCCTGGGCCCCCGGCTGCAGCGGCAAATCCATCGTCGCAAACGTAGAAATGTCGTACTGATCCGGATTCGTCGCCGAAACCTGGTGCTGCCCCCCATGCAGCAGGTGCATCCGCACCGTCTGCCCCGTCCCCGCATCGTTCGGCCCCGCCACCACCACCGCCGAGTCTGCCGTCGTCACCGCCGGACTCGCCGTCTTCGTCAGGTCCGCCACAAACACGTGCTTCCACACCGCCGCCCCCGCCGCCGGCTGCACATCCTGCACATACAGCACAATGTTCTTGAAGTCCTCGTAAAATACCCGCGGCTGCACCTCGAACGAGGCCTGCGTCGTCTTCAGCTCATCCTCCAGCGCCAGCAACGCCCGCGCCGACCGCGGCGCCAGGTACAGCGAGTTCACCAGCCCCACCCCAACCGCCGCCAGCGCCACAATCGACACAATCTTCACAAAATCGAGCGCGCTCATCCCGATCGCCCGCATCGCCGTAATCTCGCTATCCGCCGCCAGCCGCGAGAGCCCCAGCAAAATCCCCACCAGCACCGCCATCGGAATCGTCATCGTCAACGCATCCGGCAGCAGGTACCCGAAGATGCGCGCCACCTGCCCCAGCGATGCCGAATCCCGCACCACCAGGTCGACGATCTTTCCCAATCGCCCCACAAACAGCACAAACGTAAACAGCGCCCCACCCAGCAGGGCGTGCGAAACTACCTCGCGAAGAACGTACCGTGTCAGAATCCGCATGGAGTGGACAACTCCTCCAGTGTACCCCGCACCCCTACCGCGCCCGCCCCACGGGCTTCTTCTGCTTCGCCGTCACCCCCACCGGCGCGACTGCCACCACCCCACTCTTCTCCACCATCCAGGCATCCAGCAGGCTCCGCTTGAACCGCCAACGGTTCCCCAGCTTGAACGCCGGCACAAACCCCTCCGACGCGTATCGGTACAGCGTATCCCCGCTGATCCCCAGGTAATCCGCCGCTTGCCGGATGTCCATCACCTCCCGAATCGTCGCCTGCGCCGAACCCCCCATCGCACCCCCAAGAAAGCAATACGCCCTTGTACCCCTTTTGCCTACCGCCTACAAGCCAAAACCTCATCCCACCCGCCACCACGGGGAACTAACCGCCACCCCACCCACCACCTCCGTCGGAAGCCCGGGCTCCGGAGACCATAGCCTCACCCCCTGGGAGCCAGCAAGCTCCACCACCTGCTCTATCGGTTCACGCCACCCATGCAACGCCAGGTCGAACAGCCCCCAATGCACAGGCATCAGCATCCCCGTGCCCCCCATCGCCGCAAACGCCCGCAGCGCGTTCGCCGGCCCCAGGTGGATACTCTTCCAGAGCGGATGAAACGCCCCCACCTCCAGCATCGTCAGGTCGAACGGCCCATAAGCCGCCCCAATCTCCGCAAACCCATCCCACCACCCCGAGTCCGCCCCGTAATACACGCCATGCCGCGCCCCCCGCAGAACGAACGATCCCCAAAGCGTCTCATTCCGGTTGTGGACGCTACGCCCGGAAAAGTGCCGCGCCGGAAGCGCCGTCAGTCTCACCTCCGATCCCGGCTCCAGCCCCGCCACCGTCGTCTCCTGCGTCCAGTCGAGCTCCGTAATCCGTTCCGCCTCCACCCCAAACCCGCGCAGACTCTTCCCCACGCCAAGCGAAGTGATCCACCGCACCCCCGCCCATCCAGGCAGTCGCGCCAGCGTTCGCACCGTCTCCTTACCCAGGTGGTCGTAGTGATCGTGCGAGACCAACACCGCATCCACCAGCGGCATCTCCTCGAGCGGCAGCGTCGGCGAGAAAAAACGCTTCGGCCCCGCCCACCGCACCGGGGCCGCCCGCTCGTCCCACACCGGATCGATCAACACCCGAACCCCATCCATCTCCACCAGCGACGCGCTGTGCCCAAACCACGTCACCCGCAGCCCACTCGCCGGAGCCCTCCGATACACTCCCGCATCCGTCCGAAACGGCCCGGGTGCCACCTTCGGAAACTTCTCTGCCGTGTTCCGTACATAAAGCGGCAACACCTTCAACACGGTGCTCAATCCACCCACCGTCGTCGGAACCGGATTCTGAAACTGTCTCCCCACCTTGCTCGCCCGCCGCAACATCGTCATACCCCTTACGATGCCCCGCGCCGCCCCACGCTTCACACTCCGTACAATCGAAGCAATGACCATCGACCGCGAATCCCTCCAGGAGCTCTTCGCCACCCATGACCCCGAAGGCCTCCTCGCCGCCGGAGCCCCCGCCGACGAATACGATCCCGAGATGGAGCAGCTCACCGCCGCCCTCGCAGCCCTCCCTCCCGGCGACACCACCCACGCTCTCATCCTCAACCACCTGAACGCCATCTGGCATAAAGACTTCGCCGCCACCGATGCCCACCTCGCCCGCTGCCGCCCCGCCTTCGACTCTATAGCGGCGAAACTTCTGGAACACTATATCTGACCCTGTAAGCTCACGGCTCAAAGCTCACAACCCACAGCTCAGAAGTGACGACCATTGACTCTCCAACGGCCGAAGAAAACGCCCTTTCCCCAAGCCCGCCCCATGACCGACGAAGCCGCCATGCAAGCCGCCCTCGCCGAAGCTCACGCCGCCCAGCAGGCCGGCGAGGTCCCGGTCGGCGCTGTCATCCTCCACCGCGGCCACCTCCTCGCCACCGGCCAGAACCGTGTCATCCGCGACGCCGACCCCACCGCCCACGCAGAAATCGTCGCCCTTCGCGCCGCCGGCCGCCTCCTCCAGAACTACCGCCTCGAAGACTGCACCCTCGTCACCACCCTCGAGCCCTGCGCCATGTGCGCCGGAGCCATCCTCCACGCCCGCATCCTCCGCCTCCTCTACGCCACGCCCGACCCCAAGGCCGGCGCCTGCGGCTCAGCCCTCACCGTCCTCAACCATCCCGCCCTCAACCACCGCGTCCTGGTCCAATCCGGCCTCCTCGCCGCCCAGTCCAGTCACCTCCTCACCGCCTTCTTCCGCTCCCGCCGCAAAGCGCCCACCACCACCAACGCCGACCCCCATCCCGGCATCCAACCCCTCGAACCTCCCGATCCGCAGTAGCCCTCACGCCCGTAGCCTTCGCCAGCAGGAGCACTCCATGTCCGACCGCCTCAAGGGAAAAGTCGCCATCGTCACCGGATCCTCCTCCGGCATCGGCCAGGCCATCGCCATCCGCTTCGCCCAGGAAGGCGCGGACGTCGTCGTCGACTACCGCAGCCACCCCGAGGGCGCCAACGACACCAAATCCCAGATCGAAGCCGCCGGAGCGAAGGCCATCACCGTCCAGGCCGACGTCTCCAAACTAGCCGACAACCAGAACCTCGTCGACCAGGCCTGGTCCCAACTCGGCGGCTGCGACCTCCTCGTCAACAACGCCGGCGTCGAAAAGAACGCCCCCTTTCTCGACATCACCGAGCAGGACTACGACACCGTCCTCGACGTCAACCTCAAGGGAGCCTTCTTCCTCACCCAGGCCTTCGTCCGCAAGCTCGCCGCCGCCAAAAAACCCGGCCGCGTCATCAACATCTCCTCCGTCCACGAGGACATGGTCTTCCCCAACTTCACTACCTACTGCTGCTCCAAAGGCGGCATGCGCATGATGATGCGCAACCTCGCCGTCGAACTCGGCCCCCTCGGCATCACCGTCAACAACATCGCTCCCGGAGCCATCGACACCCCCATCAACACCTCCCTCCTCGCCGACAAACCCAAACTCAACGCCCTCCTAGCCAACATACCCCTCGGCCGCCTCGGCAAACCCGAAGATGTCGCCGGCCTCGCCGTCCTCCTCGCCTCCGAAGAAGGCGGCTACATCACCGGCTCAACCTTCGTCGTAGACGGCGGCCTCATGCGCAACTACCACGAGCAATAGCCCCACCCCCCGCGAAGTTCTTGCCCTTGCCGCTGCCCTTGCCGTTGCCCTTGCCGCTGCCGTTGCCCCACTAATTGTCATTCCCGAAGGGAATCTGCTTCTTCCTTTGCCTCTGCCGTTGCCCTTGCCGTTGCCGCTGCCGTTGCCTCAATGGTTGTCATTCCCGAAGGGAATCTGCTTCTTCCTTTGCCTTTGCCTTTGCCGCTGCCGTTGCCCTTGCCCTTGCCGTTGCCCCACTAGTTGTCATTCCCGAAGGGAATCTGCTTCTTCCTTTGCCTTTGCCTTTGCCTTTGCCGTCGCCCTTGCCGTCGCCCTTGCCGTTGCCCTTGCCGTTGCCCCACTGGTTGTCATTCCCGAAGGGAATCTGCTTCTTCCTTTGCCCTTGCCGCTGCCGTTGCCCTTGCCCTTGCCCCTGCCGTTGCCCTTGCCGCTGCCGTTGCCCTTGCCCCTGCCGTTGCCCTTGCCGTTGCCCTTGCCGTTGCCCCAATGGTTGTCATTCCCGAAGGGAATCTGCTTCTTCCTTTGCCTTTGCCGTTGCCCTTGCCGTTGCCGCTGCCGTTGCCCCACTGGTTGTCATTCCCGAAGGGAATCTGCTTCTTCCTTTGCCTTGCCTCTGCCGTAACCCTTGCCGTTCTATCTATATCTCCGCAGGGAATCCGCGTCTCTCCACCCACCCAACCCCAAACAGGTAAACTACCCTCATGGACCTCACCCTCTACTCCGCCTCCTGGTGCCGAGACTGCCGCGAAGCCAAGAAGTTCCTCGCCAAGCACGCCATCCCCTACAAAGAAATCGACATCGAAGCCACCCCCGGGGCCGCCGACGAAGTCCTCGCCAACGTAGGCAAGCGCGCCATCCCCCAATTCGTCGTAGACGGCAAATGGATCCAACCCTACCGCCCCGGCCAAGGCTTCCTCCACGAAGAAATGGCCAAACTCTTCGGCGTCACCGAGTAGCTACAAATCCCCACCCGCCCCAAACGTATCGCAACTCTGCACCGTCCCCCCCTGCAGCCCACGAGTAAACCACTTCTCCCGCTGCTCCGAACTCCCATGCGTAAACGTATCCGGCCGCACCGTCCCTCGGCTCATCTGCTGCAGATGGTCATCCCCCACCGCCGCCGCCGCCTTCAATCCCTCCTGAATGTCGGCCGAATGAATAAACCCCCGATCCTCCCCACTCTTCGCCCAAACCCCCGCAAAACAATCCGCCTGCAACTCCACATCGACCGAGAGATGGTTCTTCTCCCCAGGCTCCTGCTGATCCAGCCGCCTCACCTTCTGCTCCGTCCCCAGCAGGTTCTGGATATGGTGCCCCAACTCATGCGCCACCACATAGGCCTGCGCAAACTCCGCCGTCCCTCCGCCAAACTTCGCCAACTCCTCCCAGAATCCCAGGTCGATATAAATCTTCTCGTCCGCCGGACAGTAAAACGGCCCCACCGCCGATTCAGCCGTCCCACACCCCGAGTATGTCTGCCCTCGATACAGCACCCCCTTAGCCCGCCGATACTGCATCCCCTGCCCCGTCAGTGTCGTATTCCAGAACTTCTGAGCATCCCCCAGCACAAACGAAACCAGCTGCGCCGACCGGTCCTCGGCCGAAGAAGCCTGCACCGGCTGCCGCGGGCCTTGCGGCTGCCCAGGCCCCTCATACTGGCTCTGCGTCCCTCCGCCAGACCCGGAGCCCCCGCCCAAATAGCTCCCAATATAGTTGTGCCCCGTCACCAGGCTAGCCACCACCAGCACCACCACCCCAACAATCCCCAGCCCCCCGCCACCGCCCCCACCAAACCCAAACCCACCGCCACCACCGCCTGAGTCTCCCCGCCGATCCTCAATATCGTCACTCAACCCGCCCGGCGTCCAATCCATCTCGTCGATCCTCCCCGTTCCTGCGTTCCGTATTGCAGTCTAGCCTACCGTCCCTCTCCATCGATGCAAAGTCGGCCCACTCAGCCGCTGCCGCCGCTCTTCAGGTACCCCATTCAGCCTTGGGTGTTCAAAGCCATCGCCAAAAAGAAGAGGAACTCTCTCCGTCCTAAAAACAAACGAACCACAACCCCACTCTCCCCGTATCCTCCCCATCATGGCCACCACCATCGTCCGCCCGCCAGACCCCACCCTCCGCCCCGCCCTGCGCCTCGCCGCCCTCTTCGCCGCCCTCAAGCTCGCCCTCCACATCCTCACCACCCTCTGGCAGGTCCATCTCGGCTACGGCTACTTCCGCGACGAGTTCTACTACATCGCCTGCGGCCGCCATCTCGCCTGGGGCTTCGTCGATCTCGGCCCCATCGTCGCCCTCCAGGCCCTCCTCGGCCTTCTCCTCTTCGGCAAATCCCTCCTCGGCATCCGCCTCCTCTCCGCCCTCGCCGGTGCCGCCCGCGTCTTCCTCACCGGAATCCTCTGCTGGGCTCTAGGCGGCCGCCGCCCCGCCCAGGCCCTGGCCCTCACCGCCGTCCTCATCCTTCCCATCTACCTCGCCATCGACGGCTACCTCTCCATGAACTCCTTCGAATCCCTCTTCTGGATGACCGCCCTCCTGGCCCTCATCCTCCAGCTCCGCCCCAACCCCGCCTCCCCAAAGCTCTGGCTCCTCTGGGGCATCGCCTCCGGCCTCGGCCTCCTCAACAAACCGTCGATGACCTTCTTCCTCGTCGCCCTCCTCGCCGCCCTTCTCCTCACCCCCCAACGCCGTCTCCTCGCCACCCCCTGGGCCGCCGCCGGCATCGCCCTCATGCTCCTCATCGTCCTGCCCAACCTCCTCTGGCAAGCCCACAACCACTGGCCCACCTGGGAGTTCCTCCAGAACGGCCGCGCCCAGCATAAAAACGTAGCCCTCACTCCCATCGCGTTCCTCGCCCAGCAGATCCTCATCCTCCTTCCCCCGACGGTCCTCATCTGGCTCCCGGGCCTGATCTTGCTGCTAAAAAGCAAACCCTACCGCTTCCTAGCCCTCACCTACCTCTTTTTCCTCGCCCTTACCATGGCCCTTCACGCCAAGGACTACTACGTCACTCCCATCTACCCCATCCTCTTCGCCGCCGGAGGCATCGCCTGGGAACGCCGCCTGATAGACCGCCGCTCCGCCACCCGCCGAAGCGTCCAGCAAAACCGCATCTTCGCCTTCCCCCTGGCCCAGGCTACGATCCTCTTCTTCGCCTTCGCCTTGATGCCCCTCTCCATCCCCATCCTCAAACCCGCCGCAATCGTCACCTTCGGCCGCATCACCCATCTCGGCCGGGCCGGAGACACCGAAAACGAAAAAGTAGGCCCCCTGGCCAGTTCTACGCCGACCGCTTCGGCTGGCAGGAAAAAGTCGACCTCATCACCCGCACCTACAACGCCCTTCCCGAGAACGAACGCGCGGTCGCCTGCCTATGGGGCTCCAACTACGGCGAAGCCGGAGCCATCGACTTCCTCGGCCATAACCTACCCCCCGCCATCTCCGGCCACAACAACTACTTCCTTTGGGGCCCCCACGGCTGCACCGGCGAAGTCGTCATCGCCATGACCCCCACCCCCATCGCCCGCCTCCAGCAGCAGTATGCCCAGGTCGAACTCATCGGCACGATCGAAAACCCCTGGTCCATGCCCTACGAGCACCGCAACATCGTCCTCCTCCACCACCGCAAGCGCCCCCTCCTCCCAGACTGGCCCGACACCAAGGAGTACATCTAGCGCTCCTCAGGTAGACAAGCTGCCTTAAGCCACCCTGAAGCCGGCAACATTTATGCGGCCGTAACCTGCCCGTAACCCCTTCTCAAACTCCCGCCATACTCATGCGGACCACTAATCATCCCGGCCCACAAGGATTGCATGAATCGTCCTCTTTCCATGGTGCTTCCGCGCGCCCTCGCCTGCTCTCTGCTCCTCGTCCTTCCTGCTATCTCCGCCCGCTCGCAGGCGCCTAAAGCCGTCATCTCCGGCTCCGTGGTCGACTCCGCCGGAGCCGCCGTGCCCTCCGCCCAGCTCCGCCTCGACCCAGTCGGCATCGTCGCCGCCTCCACCGCAGACGGCGCCTTCTACCTCCCCGCCGTCCCCCCCGGCCACTACACCCTCTCCGTCTCCTACATCGGCTTCGAGACTCAGACCACCGCTCTCGATCTCGCCCCCGGCCAGGCCCTCACCCTCCCCCTCAAGCTCAAGGTCGCCTCTAGCAACGAGGAGATCCTCGTCACGGCCGAGCGCCCCCACGGCGAGGCCGAGGCGATCAACGCCACCCGCACCTCCGACAACATCCTGCAGGTCCTCCCCACCGAAGTCATCCGCAGCCTACCCAACGCCAACGTCGCCGACGCCATCGGCCGCCTGCCCTCCGTCACCCTTTACCGCATCGAGGGCGAAGGCGTCTACATCCAGGTTCGCGGCACCGAACCGCGCCTCACCAACGTCACCGTCGACGGCATTACCCTGCCGTCGCCCGAGCCCACCGTCCGTCAGGTCCGCCTCGACGTCATCCCCTCCGACCTCGTCGAAGCCGTCGAAATCAATAAAACCCTCTCCGCCAACCAGGACGCCAACGGCATCGGCGGCTCCGTCAACCTCCGCACCAAGGACGCCGGCGAGCGCCCAACATACAACGCCTACGGCGACGGCGGCCGCACCAACATCGAGAACGGTCGCGGCTCCTACGATTTCGGCGGAACCGTCGGTCGCCGCTTCTTCCAGGACAAGCGCCTCGGCCTCCTCTTCAACGGCGCCTACGACTACAACGGCCGCGGCATCGACAACATCCAGCCCACCCTCGATCCCCGCTCCACCTTCGCCGCGCCCTTCTACGACGCCAACACCATCCGCGAGTACCGCTACTACCGCTATCGCTACGGCTTCGCCGGCAGCACTGACTACCGCGTCAACGACTCGGTCAGCCTCTTCGCCCGCGGCCTCTACTCCAACTTCAAGGACTGGGGCGACAAGTGGTACGTCTCCCCCGTCTCCGCCAAAATCTCCGCCGCCGGCGTCCTTCCCAATCCCGCCACCGCCTCCTCCGCGCCCAAGTTCTATACCTCCAGCAAGCGCCCCAACGCCTCCGTCTCGAGCGTCATCTTCGGCGTCCGCGACGTCCACACCCGCTACTGGATCAACTTCCAGGCCTCCGCCTCCCGCTCCTTCGAGGTCAGCTCCGCCGGCAACCCCAAGGCCGACTTCGCCTGGACTGGCCCCTCCGTCTTCTGCAACTACGTTCCCTCTGCCCAGACCGACGCCAACCGCCCCCACTTCGGCAACTGCGACGCCGCTGGCTCCGCCCTCCAGAACCCCAACAATTACACCTTCGCCGACATCACCACCTCAAAAGGCCTCACCGCCCAGCTCAACCTCACCGCCGCCCTCTCCGCCACCCGCACCTACGACCTCGGGGGCCACTTCGGAACCTTCGAAGCGGGCTTCAAGTTCGCCAACGCTCATAAGTATCAGGACGCCACCGAAGTCGTCTACGACGGCTGGTCCACCAAGGCCGGCTCAGGAACTCCCACCGTCGCCCAGCTCCAAAGCGACTTCCACAACACGGATTACTACAACGGCAGCTACTTCGGCGGACAGTTCACCAATGTCTCCGACTTCAACCTCGTCCAGGCCTACACCCTCCAGAACTACGCCGGCTACGTCGACGGCATCAAGACCGCCGCCGCCAGCTATCCCAACATCTTCCACACCATCGAGCAGATCCCCGCCGGCTACCTGATGAACACCATCGACTTCGGCCGTCTGCACGTCCAGACCGGCCTCCGCATCGAGGCCACCAACCTCGACGCCTTCGGCTACAACGTCCAGCTCTTCAAGGCCAACTCGCCCGTCTGCGGCGGCGCCGTCAACACCGGCTGCGGCATCCCTAGCCCCGTCGAGCAGAAGCCCTCCTACATTGACCTTCTCCCCTCCATGCAGTTTCGCTACCGCCTCACGCCGGACTCCGACCTCCGCGCCACCTACGCCCGCGGCATTGCCCGTCCAGACGTCTACCAGCTCGTCCCCTACGTCACCGAAGACAACTCCGCCAGCCCCGTCACCGTCGGCGTCGGCAACCCCACCCTCCGCCCGGAGCACGCCAACAACTACGACCTCCTATACGAGAACTTCCTCCGCCCCCTCGGCATGGTCCAGGCCGGCTTCTTCTTCAAACAGCTCACCGCCCCCCAGGCCCTTACCGTCCTGCCCGCCGGCTCCTCCTCCGCCTCCCTGCCCCCATCGCTCGCCGCCGCCGCCGCCCAATACCCCGGCGACACCATCACCCAGTTCATCAACGGGCAGAACGCCTGGCTCTACGGCTTCGAGCTCAGCTTCCAGCAGCACCTCACCTACCTGCCCGGCCTTCTGCACGGCCTCGGCGTCTCGGCCAACTACAGCTACACCAAGTCCAGGGAGAAGGGCCTGCCCCTCCGCCCCGACTCTCCCGTCCTCATCGACCAGGCCCCCAACACCTTCAATCTCAGCCCTACCTACGACACCAAGCGCTTCTCCGGACGCGTCGGCCTCGCCTACAACGGCTCCAGTCTCTTCAGCTACAACTACACCACCCCCGCCGACGTCAGCGGCCTCGGCCCCACCGGCCCCTCCGGCGACGTTTACACCCTCCTCCACTTCCAGGTCGACGCCCAGGTCAACTACCGCGTCGTCAACGGCTTCAGCGTCGTCGCCTCCGGACTCAACCTCAACAACGAAGTCTTCGGCTACTACACCGGCAGCCAAATCTTCATCAACCAACGCGAGTTCTACAAACCCACCTACAGCCTCGGCATGCGCTATAACTTCACCCGCGAACGCTAGAGATCGGAACGTCACCTGATCCAGCGCCAAAGGCGCGCCACATAACAGCCTGGGCCGAAGGCCTAGGTGAGCCATAGCAGAACAGCCCAAGGGCTGAAAGCCCGGCACATAGCCCTCATACCGCCATCGAAAGTGCGCTCCAAACTGATGCGACTCATCAACGCCGCCCTCCTCTCTCTCGCCCTCATCCTCCCCGCGTCCGCCCAACTCCCAGCCACCCCCAGGGACACCGATCCCCTGTCCGATCTTCGCTACGTCCTTTACGTCTCCCGCCACGGCGTCCGCTCCCCCACCGGCAAATCCGCCGCCTTCAACGCCTTCTCCGCCGCACCCTGGCCCACCTGGCCGGTCCCACCCGGCTACCTCACCCCTCACGGCTTTCACTTGATGGAGCAATTCGGCGCCTTCGACCGCCTCCAGCTCAGCCGCGAGGGCCTCCTGCCGTCCACAGGCTGCGAAGTCGCCCCCCGCGTCACCCTCTACGCCGACTCCGACCAGCGTACCCGCGAGACCGGCAAAGCCCTCGCCGCAGGCCTCTTCCCCACCTGCCCCCCGCCCGTCGCCGGCCTTCCCGAAGGCACCAACGACCCTCTCTTCCACCACCTGCCGGACGCACCGAGCACCGAGGCCTCCGCCCAGGCCGCCGCCGCCCTCTCCGGCCGCATCGGCAACGATCCCAACGCACTCACCGAAGCATTCCGCCCACAGATCGCCGCCCTCGACAATCTCCTGGCAACCTGCGGCAAGGATGCACTGCAAAAAACAGACCGCAAGTCCCTCTTCTCCGTGCCCGCCACCCTCGGCCCCGGTAACGGCGACCACCTCGCCGAACTCAAAGGCCCCCTCTACACCGCCTCCACCCTCACCGAAAACCTCCTGCTCGCCTATACCGAAGGCAAACCAACCGCGGAGGTCGGCTGGGGATGCGTCGACGCCCCCGCCATTCGCAGCCTCATCGCCCTGCATACCGCCGCCACCGACATCACCCAGCGCACCCCAACCCTCGCCACCGCTCAGGCTTCCAACCTCCTCGATCACATCCGCCGCGCCATGGAACAGGCCGTCACCCGCCAGCCCGTCAAGGGCGCACCCGGCAAATCCACCGACCTCGCCCTCTTCCTCGTCGGCCACGACACCAACCTGCTCAACCTCGCCGCCATGCTCCGCCTCAACTGGATCGCCGACGCCCGCCCCAACGACACCGCCCCCGGAGGCGCCCTCGTCTTCGAGCTCTGGCAGAACCGTCTGACGAAAGCCTTCGACGTCCGCACCTTCTATACCGGCCAAACCCTCGAGCAAATGCGCGAATCTACCCCCCTCACCCCCGCCAACCCACCCCAGCGCGTCCAACTCTTCCTCCCCGCCTGTGGCCGTGCCGACCTCTCCTGCACCTGGCCCGACTTCAACACCACCCTCCACAACGCTACAAACTCGAAGTTTGTAGACGCGGATTAGCCCCCCGCTCGGTGGGAACTAGTCCTTGCATCATCGAAGCTCCCTTGACATGCCTGCTACCATATCTTTGGAGACGAGAGGCCCGGCTACCCGCCGGGCCCTTTAGTTTGACCGCCAGAGTCTAAACCGGAGTACAGACCTAACTCCAATGTTCGACGTACTTTAGACTTGACGGGGGGGGAGGGGGGTGCCCCCAAGAAAGGCAGGCACACATCCGCAAACCCAAACTAGGCCAGAACTTCCTCATCGACGACCGCGCCAAGAAAAATATCTCCGAAGCCCTCGGAGACACCACCGACCGAACCGTCATCGAGATTGGCCCCGGCCACGGAGCCATCACCCACCTCCTCGCCCCCCGCTGCCGCCGCCTCCTCCTCATCGAGCTCGACCCCCACCTCGCCGCCGAACTCCGCTTCCGCTTCCGCGACACCCCGTCCGTCGAGGTCATTGAAGCCGACGTCCTCACCGTCGACTTCGCCGCCCACATCCCCCCAGACGAAACCGCCGACGTCATCGGCAACCTTCCGTACTACATCACCTCCAGCATCCTCCTCCACCTCTTCGCCACCGCCCGCGCAGGCCACCTTCGCCGCGCCGTCCTCATGGTGCAGCGCGAGGTCGCCGACCGCCTCGCCGCCGCCCCCGGCGTCCGCGACTACGGCCTCCTCGCCGCCACCGCCCAGCTCCACGCCACCATCGATCCCCTCTTCACCCTACCCCCCGCCGCCTTCTCCCCCCCACCCGACGTCCACTCCACCGTCCTCCGCCTCGAGTTCGCTCCCCGCTTCACCGAGCTTCAGGTCGACCCTGACGGCTTCGACACCTTCCTCCACCACCTCTTCGCCCAGAAGCGCAAGACCCTCCGCAACAACCTCCGCTCCGCCGGCTGGTCCTCCGCCGCCATCGCCACCGCCTGGCCCAACACCCTCGCCCCCGAGGTCCGCGCCGAAACCCTCACCCTGCCCGAAACCGCCGCCCTCTACCGCGCCCTGCAATAAACCACCCGCTCCTGACCGGCTACTTCTTCGGTGCAGCAGCCGATGTCGCAGCCGGGGCCGCCGGACTCACACGCATCTCCATCCGTGGAGCCGCCGGAGCCGCCGGCGGCGACCGGAAACCCGGCTGCGGACCCGGCTGCGGATGGCTCCCCGGCTGCATCACCGGGCGCGAGGGCACCTCGTTCCGCACCGGATCCAGGTGGCTATTCCCCGGCTCAGGCCGCACCGGCTGCGACCGGATCGGCCCAACCACCGGCTGCGTATGGCTGTTCCCCATCACCGGCTCCGGCTCCGGCCGAACCGGCCCCCGCACCGGCTCTGCATGCACCGTCGTCGGCCCACCCGTCCGTCCGGTATCCCAATCCCGGCCCCGCGTCGGCACCACGTCCCCATACCCGCTCCCCCGGACTGGCCTCACGTCCGCCGTTCGTCCGGCACCCACAATCACCCCCCGCACCACATCTCCCTCGCCCACCGGAGGCTCCGGGCGTAACGTCACCCCCACCGCACCCGCAGGCGGCCGCACCCGCGCAGGGTCCGCCACCACCCCGATCTCCGGACGCCGTGTCCGCTCATCCACCCCATAATCCCGCCGCAGCGCCGAACCCACCGCACTGCCGCCCCGCGACGTCACTCCCTGCCCCGACGTCCCGATCGGCCTTACCTTCACCCCGCCAATCTCCCGCTCCCCTTGCTCCCACGTCCCACGCGCCGTCGGTGGCCGCTCCCCGGGATGCGGCCCCTGCAGGATCGGGTGCACCCCCACTGGCCGACGCACCGGAACCCGCACCGGAACATACCCCCGTGGCCCCCCATACACATTCCCCCCACCCACCCCATACCGCCAGTTCGTCCGGCAAGCCCCGTCCGGCTGCCATCCCCACCCAAAACGGTCCCAATACCGCCATCGCCCGCACCGATATGGCGTCCACCCCCACGCATACCCCGAAGCCCACGTGTATCCGCCCCCCGGAAAGTAACTCCAGCTCCCATACCCATACGGATCGAAGTCCGCTGCCAGCGCCTCAGCAGGCTGCCACACCGGGGCCTGCTCACCCTGCTCGTACCACCTCCCCCCCGCATCCAGATCGGACCAGCCATACCCCTGCGCCCCCGCAAACCCCGTCCGCACCGAAGTCTCACTCGCCAGCGCATTCAGCGCCGCCTGGTCCCGCCCCTCGTTCCAGTTATCCCAGCGCTCCGCCGGCACGCTGCTCGTCAGAAAGTACCGCGAGCCATTCGTCCGATCCCCCCGCAGGCTCTCCCCCGCCCGTACCTCCGTTCGATACCCCGCACCCTCCCCCGTCCCATGCACCACCATCAACGAGCCCGCCAGCACCGCATACCCCCCCGGAGGCTCATCCATATTCACCCGCACCGTCGTATTTTCAAGCGGCCAGACCGTCTCCGCCCCCGCCAGCACGCTGAACCGGTACCTCCCCGAGGCCCGCAGCTCACAGTAAACCAGCCCCCCCATCACCCGCACCGACGTCACTTTCGCGTCCCCCTCGCTCCCCAGGTACTCCAGCCGCACCGCCGACCCCGGCGTCAGCCGCACCACGCTCCCATCCTCAAACTCGATCTCCGCCTGCGCCCGCTCCCCCGTCGCCACTCGCGACCCCTGCGCCAGCGGCATATTCAGCACCCCAGCCGATCCCTCAGGATCATCCTCCCGCGTCACTCGCACGCCCCCATCCGCCAGGTACGTCAGCCGAGCCGCCCGCGCCACAATCCCCCCGCCGTCAGCTTGCTGCTCCCCCGGAGCAGGAACCTGCTCCGCCCCAACCCCCTGCCCCCAGCCCACCCCACACGTCCCCACCCAGACCGCCAGCCCCAAAACCGTCCTTCTCATCGTCGCCCGCCCTTCAAACTACCGCGCGCCGTCCACCTGCTCCATCAGCTTCGCTGCCCGCAATCGTACGCGCTGCAACAGCTCCGTGTCATTGGCGATCGACCGCAGCGTAGCCCCGATGGCCTCCACCCCCCACGCCCGATGATCCGTCACCATGCTCCCCAGCGTGCTGATCTCCGCATCCAGCCCCAGCCGGTCGAATCTCCGCAGAAAATCCAGCCGGCGCCCCACCTCCATCGTCGCCTCAATCCCCTGGAACACGTCCGTCAGCTCCGTCACCGGCTTCGACTCCGAGTAGTTATACCCGCACTCCCCCGCCCCATCCGCCCCCGCATACCGCAGCGTCTTCGCCCCCGTATCCGCAATGTTCTTCGCCTTCGAAGCGCATACCATCGCAAACCGGTCCGCCGCCCGCGCCAGCTCAAAGATCTTCTTTACCGTCCCCGGCCCCAACGCAAACGCCCGATCAACCACCATCCCGGTCGCCAGAGGTAGATCCCTGTCACCCCCCGAAGCCTTCGCGGGTGCCAACTCCGCATGGTACGTCCCTGCCCCATCCTCCCCCACGGTAATCGTAAAGTGCTGCACCTCGAGCTGAGGCCGATCCTGGTGGTACGTCACCGTAGCCACCTGCCCCATCGCCGGCAGGCAAACCATCATCCCCAGCAAAGCAGCCAGCCGCCTCAACGCCCCCCCTGCATTGCCAGCGTCTGCGCCGTATGCAGATGGCAGATCGCAATCGCCAGCGCATCCGCCGCATCCGCCGAATCCGGAGCCACCTCCAACTCCAGCAACCGCGTCACCATAAACTGCACCTGCTCCTTCGCCGCCAGCCCATACCCCACCACCGAGCTCTTGATCGAGAGCGGCGCATACTCGACCACCGGCTTGCCGCACGTCGCCGCAGCCAGCATCGCCACTCCCCGCACCTGCCCCAGCTTCAGCGCCGATTTCGCATTCGCCGAAAAGAATACCTCCTCGATCGCCACCACGGTCGGCTCATGCACCGTGATCAACCCCACAAGCTCCGCATACACCTGCGCCAGCCGCTGCGGCGTCGCATCCTTCTTCTTCAGCCGGATCGTGCCCGCCGCCAGGTGCCGCAGCCGCGGCATCCGGGCCTTCGCATCCATCTCCACCACGCCGTACCCGGTAAACTCCGTCCCGCAGTCGATTCCGAACACCCGCATAGCCGGAGTCTACCCCATCTCCCCCCCCCCCACACCTCCTGAACCTACCGCGAAATCCCCTCCATCGGCGAGCTCGCCGTCGCATACATCTTCCGCGGCATTCTCCCCGCCACAAACGCCTGCCGCCCCGCGATCACTCCGTGCTTCATGGCTTCCGCCATCAGCACCGGGTCCTTCGCCCCCGCAATCGCCGTGTTCAGCAGCACCCCATCGAAACCCATCTCCATCGCCAAAGCCGCATCGCTCGCCGTCCCCAGCCCCGCATCCACAATCAGCGGAACCTCCGTCACGAGCTCCCGCAGAATCCGCAGCCCATGCGCATTGCTCAGCCCCATCCCGGTCCCGATGGGCGCCCCTAACGGCATCACCGCCGCCGCCCCCACATCGATCAACCGCTTAGCAAACACAATATCTTCCGTCGTATACGGCAGAACCGTAAACCCGTCCTTCACCAGCACCCGCGTAGCCTCGACCGTAGCCTGAACATCCGGATACAGCGTCGCCAGATCCCCGATCACCTCAATCTTCACCCAGCTCGAGAGCCCCACCTCCCGCCCCAGCCGAGCCGCCCGGATCGCCTCCTCCGCCGTATAGCATCCGGCCGTATTCGGCAGCAGAAACATCTTCGCCGGGTCCAGAAAATCCAGCAGCGACTCCTTCGTCCGATCCAGCTCCACCCGCCGCACAGCCACCGTCACCATCTCCGCCCCGGAGGCCTGCACCGCCGCCAGCGTCTCCGCCCCGTCCTTATACTTCCCCGTCCCCACAATCAGCCGCGAAGCAAAGCTCCGTCCCGCAATCACCAAAGGTTCCATCCGCATCATCCGTCTATTCTAAAGAAACCCCTACGGCAGTTTGGTGTAAGCCGCACAATCTTCCGGCCTGTAAACCTCAGCGGTGGCCCCCGAAGTAAACCACCAATGCTGCCAGCGCGATTGTATCTGCGGGTCGTTGGCCACCGTGGAATCCGCATGAACATGCGTCAGCTCCATCAACGCCGATTCCGCGGACCGAGCAAGCCCATGATCCATCTCATCGTTTGGGCTTCCTCGTACCCCAAGAAAACCGATTAGGATTGGAATCGCCGCCCGGCTGCCGATCTCTCCGAGCGCCGAAATCGCAGCGTTCCGAACTCCCTCGTCTCGGCTCCGTACCCGCGCCAGCAAGGCCGGTATTGCCGAATCTCCGCCACTCTGGGCCGCATAGCGCAGGTACATGCCCCCATGCTGGTCCGCGACCTCCAGCAGCAGCGGAAGCCAAACAGGATCATGCGTCTTGCCCAGGAGACTGGCCGCCATGGAGAACTCGTAACTCCCGGGTTTGTTCTGTACAAGCATCTCCGCGAGGGCAGCGAGGCTCGCCTTCGTATTCAGGTTCGCCAGCGCCAGCGGAGCAAACTGCTTGATCAGGTAATCCTTCGACGTAGCAAACGTCAACAAGATGGGCTCAAGTGCAGGCGGCGCCAGCGTCGCCAACGTTCGCGCCGCCTCCTGCTTGGTCATAACGTCACTGGACGCGAGTTGCTGAACGAGAGCAGAGTAAACCACAGGTGCCACCGTAAGATTCTCATCCACCCGGAGGTGGAAGGTCTTCTGCACGTCCGCCTGGGTCAGTGCGCCGAAGGTCGATTCCGGGCTCGTGCGTGTATAAGAAGCCTCCACGTTGTACGAACCCGGTTCCTTCACGGGAACATAAACCTCTCCGCGAGACTCACCCTGATTGTTGAGCAGGATTCGTTCCGTACGCGAAGCGCCCGGCGCAAGTGAGACCTTGCTGCTCATGCAGCTTCCCCCAGAGGCCCTGAAACAAGCCGCCGCAGGGGTAGAATCGCGCGTAATCCGAATCCGGTACCCTGAGCAGAAAGAGTAAGGGTCCGCCGTCACAACGTCCTCGCTCTCCTTGCCGCCGTTGTGCAACATAAGCGAAAGATAGACCGGCTCTCCCGGCGCAAAAACCGCTTTCTCCATAGAGAACGTGCCCGTAACCTGAGCCGGGCAGACGCAAGGAACGAACATCAGACCAATAAGCCAAATGCGAGCCATAACACTTAGACACCGCGGAAAACATTCCGAACCCACCAAAAGCAAACGGCCCGACCCACCAGAAATCCCTGGAAAGAGTCGAGCCGTCACCGGTGAGCTGTTGAGATTGACTTGAGGCGTCCACACTCGGACAGGACCTCGGCTGAAACTGCTACTTCACACTGCAGAATGCCAGGACTAGAGCGGAACGCTCTAAGCCTCAGTCACCTCACGTGCTGTTGAACTACATTTACCATCAATTTTCATAGGCTGGACCATCCTCCTTTCCCGTGTACTCAAAGCATAGCGCGGAGCATTTCCCGGAGTCAAGCCCACGCAGGCCTGCTCCCGCAAGCCTCGGGAACATCCTCTCCGCTCCCTCCGCAACCGAATCGTTTCCCTTCCCTTCATCTCCCGCGGCTAAGATAGCCACACACGAATGTCCAATCGACGCCCACTCCTTTTCTGCCTCCTTCCGGGCATCCTCTTCCTCGCGTCCGTACTCCCCGGCCAGACTCCGGAAGCCCCTGCCCCCACCACCCAGCCCAACAACCCCCAGCCCACCCCCGCCACCCTCTTCCCCCACTCCGACACCTCCCGCTTCCTTGCCGTAGGCCAGGCCAACATCATCTTTCAGGCCCACGCCCCCTTCCATAGCCCTTACAGCGATAGCAACTCCCTCCTCGGCCGCGGCGAGTACAAGACCTCCCTCCTCGGCACGCTCTATCTCGGTGCTCAGCTCGTCCGCGCCCCGCGCTTCAACACCGACTTCCTCCTCGACTTCGAGTCCGCCGGCGGCCGCGGCATCTCCGAGGCCCTCGGCCTCGCCGGCTTTACCAACCTCGACGTCGTCCGCAACCCCACCCTCGGCTCCAAACCCTACCTCGCCCGCATCCAGCTCCACCAGACCATCGGGCTCGGCCCCGAGCGCACCAACCCCCTCACCGACTCCCCCCGCACCCAGTTCTCCCTCGCCACCCGCGTCCCCGTCCGCCGCCTCGACCTCCGCGTCGGCAAGATGAGCCTCCCCGACGTCCTCGACCTCAACTCCATCGGCACCGACTCCCATCTCCAGTTCCTCAACTGGACCGTCGACAACAACGGCGCATTCGACTACGCCGCCGACACCCGCGGCTACACCTACGCCGCCGTCTTTGAGTACGACGACCGCTTCGTCTCCGCCCGCTACACCCTCGCCCTCATGCCCACCGTCGCCAACGGCATCGACCTCGAATGGAACCTCCGCCGCGCCAGCGGCCAGGATGTAGAGCTCGAACTCCGCCACACCCTCCTCCCCAACCTTGTTGCCCCCGAGCGGAAAGGCTCAATCCGCCTCCTCGGCTGGGTCAACCACGCCAACATGGGCCTCTACCGCACCGCCGTCCGCAACTTCCAGGCCGGCCTCACCCCCACCCCGCAGATCACCGCCCACCCCCCTGCCACCACCGTCAAGTACGGCATCGGCCTCAACTTCGAGCAGGAACTCACCCCCAACCTCCGTGCCTTCGGCCGTTTCGGCTGGAACGAGGGCCAGCATGAGTCCTACGCCTACACCGAGGTCGACCAAACCTTCGAGTTCGGCACCGACTACGCCCTCCGGGCTCACCACCGCCCCCTCGACAAAGCCGGCCTCACCTTCGTCTCTAACGCCATCAAGCGCGACCACCAGAACTACCTCCAACTAGGCGGCCAGGGCTTCCTCCTCGGCGACGGAACCCTCCACTACGCCCGCGAGGACATCCTCGAGGCCTACTACAACCTCCACACCTGGCGCGGCCTCTTCTACGCCCTCGACGCCCAGTACATCACCCACCCCGGCTACAACGCAGACCGCGGCCCCGTCCTCGTAGAATCCGTCCGCCTCCACCTCGATTTTTAAACTCTCGCCTTCATCCCCATGGATAAGCCAGCAGTTTTACCGCTTTCTCATAAGGCTTTCATGCTCCCTTGGTAACGCCCTGCGAGAGTGCGATCTCGACATCTTTCCAGGAGCTCCTCCCAATGAAACTTCAGAACAAGCTCTTCGCCGGCCTGCTTACCACGGCCATCCTGCTTGGCCCCATCCAACCTCTAAACGCCCAAACCGCAACCACGGACAATACCACCCTCAAGTTCGCCCTCGTCTTCAGCCGGCACGGCGTCCGCCCTCCCACCAAGACGAACGACAACTACAACATCTACGCGTCCCAGAGCTTTCCCGACTGGTCCGTTCCTCCCGGCTATCTCACCCTCCACGGTGCGCAGCTGATGACCATCATGGGCGGGTACTATCGCCAATACTTCATCAAGCAGGGCCTCCTCACCGGCGTCGATGCGGCCGACGTCAACTCCGAGTACTTCTACGCCGACAACTCCGAGCGCACCTATGCCACTGGCCAGGCGCTCGCAGCCGGGCTTCTTCCCTCCGTCTCCTCGACGGTCAACGAGCTCGCCAACGGCGCCACCGACCCCCTCTTCTATCCCGTCAAGCTGAATCTCGGCAGTCCCAACACCAGCCTCGCCGCCGCCGCCCTCAACGGTCGTATTGGAGCCAATCCCGCAGCCCTGGCCCAGGCCTATCGGGCGCAACTCGCCCAGCTTGAAGCCGTCCTCCTCAACACTCCCATCGGAGACCCCACCTGGTCCCCAAGCTACATCACCTCCATCGGCGCCATGCCGATTGCCGTCTCTGCGGGCACCGGCGGCAGCATCGCCAACTTCACCGGCTCCATCGACACCGCCTCCACCCTCGCCGAGATCTTCATCCTCGAATACTGCGAAGGGATGGACAGCGGCAACATCGGCTGGGGACGCCTCTCCCGCGAGCAGATCATCGACATTGCGAAACTCCATACCGAAGACTTTGACCTCCTCGACCGCACTCCCTACCTCGCCCAGACTCTTGGCTCGAACCTCCTCCTGCACATTGTCAACACCATCAACCAGGCAGCGACCGGCACCGCCACGGATCACGCCCTTGGAGCCCCGGGACAGAAGCTCGTCATGCTCACCGGCCACGATAATCAACTCGCCGCCGTCGGCGGGCTGCTCCACGCCGATTGGGCTCTTCCTACCTTCGCCGTCGATGACACACCTCCGGGCGGCGCTATGGTCTTCGAACTCCGCCAGGACCCGACCGGCAACAACATCGTTCGCATCTACTACAACGCCGCCACCATGGATCAGCAGCACGATGCTACCGTGCTCTCCCTTGCCTCCCCTCCTGCTGTCGCCCCCCTCTTCATCCCCAACGCCAGCACCAACACCGCTCACTTCGACATACCCCTCGCCACCTTCACGAGTGTGATGATGTCGTCCCTCAACACCGCCTTCACCAACTAACCTGCCTTCCAGGCGTAAAGGGGATAGCGCCGCCACCCGTGAGCCTGTCCCTTGCGCTCCTGTCTCGACCGAAGCCATCCGATCGAGCAAATCGACTCGTCCTATCGACCGCAGCTTCGTGGTTGACACGCGGCACAGGGTAAGAAAGGCTCAACCGCCTACCTTCCAGGGTGAGCTGCATGCACACTCCCGGAAGGTCAAATACACTATAAAAGGTGACTTCCCCGGCCATCCTCGATGTAGCCGCCTTCCTCCTCGGCCTCCTCTTCGGCAGCTTCCTCAACGTCTGCGTCAGTCGCCTCCCCCACCACCAATCCATCGTCAACCCCCGCTCTCACTGCCCCACATGCCAGCACCCCATCCGCTGGTACGACAACATCCCCATACTCAGCTTCCTCCTTCTCCGCGCCCGCTGCCGCGACTGCGGCACCCCCATCTCGGTCCAGTACCCGCTCGTCGAACTCACCACCGCCCTCTGGTTCACTCTCGTCGCCACCCGCATCGCCCACATCCTCTTCCTCAACTCCCTCGGTCCTATCCCAGTCGACGCCCTCATCAACGCACTCCTCGGCGAACTCGCCCTGGCCATCCTCGGCTTCCTCCTCCTCGGCCTCCTCGTCATGGACTGGCAAACCCTCCGCCTTCCCGACGCCTTCACCCTCACCGGCATCGCCATCGCCCTCTTCCTCGTCTGCACCCAGGCCATCTTCCTCGGCCCCAAGGAAGATCAGGTCCTCCTCCACCACAAAGCCCCGATCACCGCCGCCATGTCGGTCGAGAAAGGCAACGTCTTCCTCACCGGCCCGGAATCCCTCATCGGCGGGCGTTTCCTCGCCATCCTGGCCATCGCCGCCATCCTCCTCGCCGTCCGGGCCGCCTACCAGCTCCTCCGCCACCGCGAAGGACTCGGCCTCGGCGACGTCAAGCTCCTCGCCATGATCGCCGCCTTCCTCGGCTTCCGCCCCGCCCTGCTCGCCCTCTTTCTCGGCGTCCTCGCCGCCGCCGTCTACGCCCTCACCCTCCTGGCCCGCCGCCGCGCCACCCCCACCACCCGTCTCCCCCTCGGCTCCTTCCTCGCCGCCGGAGGCCTCCTCGCCGCCGCCTTCGGCCCCACCCTCATCGCACGATACCTCGCCCTTTTCCCGTAGCACGCATCTCGCCGCAACATAACCGTTCGCTCCTTGAAACTTGCCAGCCACCCTCCTAAGGTCTGCATTAGAATCGGAGATGCCAATGCCGAACTTCCCCTACATCTGGAACTACATCCCCCTCGTCCTCCAAGTCCTCGTCGCCCTCGGCATGGCCGTCGGCATGGTGGGCGCGTCGTTCCTCATCGGCAAGCACAAAAACTCCCGCACCAAGCTCGGCCCGTACGAGTGCGGCATGGACCCCGTAGGCGACGCCCGCGGACGCTTCTCCGTCCGCTTTTATATGGTCGCCATGCTCTTCATCCTCTTCGACGTCGAAGCCGTCTTCATGCTCCCCTGGGCCGTCATCTTCCGCCGCCTCCCCGCCATCACCGGCCAGCGGATGTTCGGCTTCTGGGAGATGTTCGTCTACATCGGCTTCGTCGCCGTCGGCCTCTTCTACGTCTGGAAGAAGGGCATCCTCGACTGGTCCAACGACAAGGGAGACCTCTAGCATGGAAGCCGTCGCCGACCCCGCAAGCTCACCGGAACCGAAGCCGTCTTCGCCGAGTACCCCGACCACGCCGCCGTCAAAGCCCTCCAGACCCTCGCCATCGACGCCAAGTTCGACCGCAAGGAGTTCACCTTCACGGTGGCCCCGGAGAACATCGTAGCCGCCGCCGCCGCCGTGCAAGCCGCCGGCTACAACTTCTTCGAGGACTGCACCGCCGTCGACTGGGCCCCGTCCGAGCCCCGCTTCCAGGTCACCTATCACATCGTCTCGCATAGTCTTAAACAGCGTGTCCGCCTCGTAGCCCGTCTCGCCGGAGAAAGCCCCACCATCCCCAGCATCACCTCCGTCTGGCCGTCTGCCAACTTCTACGAGCGCGAAGTCTTCGACCTCTTCGGGATCGCCTTTACCGGCCACCCCAATCTCAAGCGCATCATGATGCCGGAGGACTGGCAGGGTCATCCCCTGCGCAAGGACTATCCGGTCGAGGGCTACCGCTAATGGCTCCGCTCGCCGCTCCAGACATGATCGACCCCGGCGTCGAAGATGTAGTCGCCGACGCCAAGCTGCACCACGACAACGCCTCCTCCAAAGACCAGACCATGGTCCTCAACATGGGCCCGCAGCACCCAAGCACTCACGGCGTCCTCCGCCTGGTGCTCGAAATTGACGGCGAAACCGTCGTAAGCTGCGCCCCCGACATCGGCTACCTGCACACCGGCATCGAGAAGACCTGCGAGGCCAAGTTCTACCAGCAGGTCGTTCCCCTCACCGATCGCATCGACTATCTCTCGCCGATGACGAACAACCTCTGCTACTGCCTGGCGGTCGAAAAGCTTCTCGGCCTCGACATCCCAGAGCGCGCCCAGGTCCTTCGCGTCCTGCTCAACGAGCTCACCCGTATCTCCTCGCACCTCGTCTGGCTTGGCACCCACGCGCTCGATATCGGCGCCCTCACCATGTTTCTCTACTGCTGGCGCGAACGCGAAGACATCTCCCGCATCTACGAGAACGTCTCCGGCCAGCGCATGATGAGCTCGTACTTCCGCATCGGCGGCCTCGCCCTCGAGCCACCCATGGACTTCTACAAGCAAGTTCAGGACTTCCTCGACAAGATGCCCTCCCGCATCGACACCTACGAGGAGATGCTCACCGGCAACCCCATCTGGATGGGCCGCCTCAAGGGCGTTGGCTTCCTCTCCGCCAAAGACGCCATCGCCCTCGGCGTCACCGGCCCGCCCCTCCGCGCCTCCGGGGTCGACTGGGATCTCCGCCGCGACATGCCCTACTCCGGCTACGAAAACTACACCTTCCAGGTCCCGGTCTCCCAGGTAGGCGACGTCTGGGCCCGCTACGAGGTCCGCCTCATCGAGATGCGCGAAAGCCTCAAGATCTGCCAGCAGGCCATGGACAAGCTCGCCGCCATGCCCGCCAACAGCCGCATTGTCGCCGACGCTCCCAAGATCGTCCTCCCCGACCGCGAACAGATGAAGACCCAGATGGAATCCCTCATCCATCACTTCAAGATCGTCACCGAAGGTTTCGCCGTTCCCGCCGGAGAGGTCTTCCAGGCCGTCGAAAGCCCCCGCGGCGTCATGGGCTACTACGTCGTCTCCGACGGCACCGCCAAACCCTACCGCGTCCACATGCGCAACCCCAGCTTCGCCACCCTCCAGGCCCTCGAAACCATGTGCAAAGGCCGCATGTTGGCGGATGTGGTGGCCGTGATCGGCTCGATCGACATCGTTCTCGGCGAAATCGACCGTTAGCGTCACTCACCGTTGTTGCAGAAGCAGGGCGTAAGCCCTTGAGGTACAGGCTGACCGCTCAACTTCACACCGAACTCTGGACCTCCTGGGCTTCCTTGCTCCGCTCCTACGCAGCCGCCCACGGCCTAAACTCTCCCCAGCACGCCGTCGTCGAAGTCGGCCCCGAAGAGATCACCCTCCGCGTCGGAACCCACTGGCTCCTCTTCACCCACACCACCATGCAGTTCAGCGACGGCCGCAAACAAGCCTTCGCCCTCACCGAGCAAGGTACCGCTGTCACCGCCGCTGGACAGGACAAGCAGGAAGAAGAGATGGACATGGCCGCCGAACGCTTCGCGCGTGAAATGATGCAAACTGTATAGAGCAAGGAGGCCGTCACGATGAACAACACCCAGCTCTACCTCGCTATCGGCCTCCCCACGCTGGCCAGCTTCGCAACTCTCACAACCGTGATCATCGGCTGGTTTCTCTCACGAGCGGACAACAACCGGCTGAGCGACAAACCCGACGCCATGACCGCCAAACTCAATGAGCGAATGGACGCCATCAACAAGACGCACCACGAAGGCATGAAGATGCTGATGGGCTACATGGTTCCGCTCCAAGAGCGCATGGCAAAGCTGGAATCCCGCGGTTAAGGAAACAACCCGTATGAGCACAATCGCCAACACGATCTTCTCCCCCGAGCTAGCCGCCCGCTTCGACCATCTCGTCACCATCTACCCGCTCAAGCGCAGCGCCCTCGTCCCTATGCTGCTCTACGCGCAGGATGAGATCGGCTACATCTCCGAGCCCGTCGTCGCCGAGATCGCCCAGCGCATCGGCATCTACGAACTCGACGTCCGCAACGTCCTCTCCTACTACTCCATGCTCCGCACGAAGCCCGCAGGCAAATACAACGTGCAGGTCTGCACCAACATCTCCTGCATGTTGCGCGGCGGCTACGAGCTCCTCGACCACTGCAAACACACTCTCGGCATCGGCCACAAGGAAGTCACCCCCGACGGCCTCTTCTCGCTCGAAGAGGTCGAGTGCATCGGTGCCTGCTGCTGGGCCCCCGCCGTCCAGGTCAACTACGACTTCCACGACAACCTCTCGCCCGCCAAGAT
Organism: uncultured Granulicella sp.; assembly: GCA_965213785.1. Classification (GTDB taxonomy): domain Bacteria; phylum Acidobacteriota; class Terriglobia; order Terriglobales; family Acidobacteriaceae; genus Edaphobacter. The sequence goes on from OZ243921.1 coordinate 312,638, forward strand.
GGACGACGTCTTCCAGATGTACCGCGAAGGCCGCGGAAAGGACGAAAAGTAAATGCCCCAGCTCGTCTCCCACCCCGACGAAGTCCGTGTCCTCTCCCACCGCTTTGGCAAAGGCGCCGCCGACATCGACAAGTACATCGAGCTCGACGGCTACAAGGCCGCTAAACTCGCCATCGACAACGGCCCCGAGTGGATCATCAACACCATGAAAGCCTCAGGCCTCCGCGGCCGCGGCGGTGCTGGCTTCCCCACCGGCATGAAGTGGTCCTTCGTCCCCAAGCAGTCCGAAAAGCCCAAATACGTCCTCGTCAACGGAGATGAGTCCGAGCCCGGCACCTGCAAGGACCACGTCATCTTCCTCCACGACCCCCACGCCGTTATCGAGGGCACCCTCATCGCGGGCCTCGCCATTGGCGCCAAGATGGGCTTCATCTACCTTCGCGGCGAGTACCGCTACCTCCTCAAGATCGTCGAGAAGGCCGTCGCCGACGCCTACGCCAAGGGCTTCCTCGGCAAGAACATCTTCGGCTCCGGCCTCGACTTCGACGTCATCACTCAAACCGGCGCCGGTGCCTACGAGGTCGGCGAAGAGTCCGCCCTCATGGAGTCGCTCGAAGGCAAACGCGGTATCCCCCGCATCAAGCCCCCCTTCCCCGCCGTCGTCGGCCTCTACGGCGGCCCCACCGTCATCAACAACGCCGAAACGATCGCCGCCGCCCCGCCTATCCTGCTCATGGGTGGCGAAGCCTACGCCAAGCTCGGGTCCGAACGCAACGGCGGCACCCGCCTCTTCGGCATCTCCGGCCACGTCGAACGCCCCGGCGTCTACGAGCTCCCTATGGGCTACTCGCTCCGCAAAGCCATCTACGACGTCGCCGGCGGCATCAAGGACGGCAAGAAGCTGAAGGCCGTCGTCCCCGGCGGAAGCTCCTGCCCCGTCCTCACCGCCGACGAGATCGACGTCGGCCTCGACTTCGACCAGATGGGCAAGGCCGGCACCATGCTCGGCTCCGGCGGCATCGTCGTCCTCGACGAGTCCGTCTCCATCGTCGAGTTCGCCCTCCGCACCATCGCCTTCTACCAGCACGAGTCCTGCGGATGGTGCATCCCCTGCCGCGAAGGAACCGACTGGATCAAGAAGACCCTCACCCGCGTCCACGCCGGAGGCGGCAGCAAGAAGGACATCGACAACGTCCAATACCTCGCCGAAAACATGATGGGCCGCACCTTCTGCCCGCTAGGCGACGCAGCCGCCATGCCCACCCTCGGTTTTGTCAAGAAGTTCCGCAAGGAGTTCGAAGAGTACATTGAGGGCAAACGCGTTGCTCACCCGCTCATCGCCATCAAGCCGGTAGGAGAGCTCGTCGGAGCTGCGCATTGAAGATCACGCCGCAGATGGAGGCTATGTACTCAACGCTGGTATCTTTAGCCCCGTGTGCCGTTGAAAGAAGTCGTCCCACAGACGACTACCTCGCGTTGCTGGTATCCGTTGGAAAGAAGCGCAGACGTATTGCTGTAACAATATATGCAGAAAATACCCAGTATGTCGAAGGCACCAGCTTCTCCACTAAGGATAAGCAGCTACTCGAACATCTTGAAGCCGAGGGCGTTCATTCCATCAAACACCCTTCAAGTGAGCCTAAATTTGAGTTTAGTTACATCTTCCCTGGACTGACGCCCGAGATGGTAGGCAACCATCCGGAACATTTTCGCAAGCTGATCGAGCAGTCAATCGATCTGAAGCAACATCGAGCATGAAGTACCGAGAGTTCACCAGGCTGCTCAAAGACGATCACTGGACGATAAAATCACAAGAGGGCAGTCATCAACATTGGGTCCACGCGACCAAGCCCGGCAAGGTCACGGTAGCCGGTCATCCAAACGTCGACATTCCTCCGGAACACTCCGAAAGATGAAGCAACAAGCGGGGTTGAAATGAAGAAAGACTTCTTGGTGGTATTCGAGGCCGGAAAGACAAGCTTCTCGGCCTTTGCCCCAGATATACCGGGTTGCTGCGCGATTGGGGAGACTCTGGACCAGACACGGGACCGGTATCTCGAAGCAGCAGAAGCACACCTAACTTGGATGGCAAGCGACTACGACCCGATGCCCCAGCCCGTCACCACGATGTTTGACTCCAGCCGCGAACCGGAAGACGACGAAGCGAGCTATTACATAGTCCAGTGGGTACCTATTTCCTTGCCCGCCGATGCAAGCTACGCACTTTCTGCCTAAGGAACCGCACCCATGCCAGACGTAACCTTCACCGTAGACGGAAACAAGATCACCGCCCCCGCAGGCACCCTCCTCATCGAGGCCTGCAAGACCGCCGGCATCGAGATCCCCGCCTTCTGTTACTATCCCGGTCTCTCTCTCCAGGCCGCCTGCCGCATGTGCGTCGTCCGCATCGAGAAGATGCCCAAGCTCCAGACCGCCTGCACCACCCCGGTCACCGAAGGCATGGTCGTCGCCACCGAGACCCCCGAGATCGTCCAGGCCCGCAAGGCCACCCTCCAGCTCCTGCTCGGCAACCACCCCCTCGACTGCCCCGTCTGCGACGCCGGCGGCGAATGCGAGCTGCAGGACATGACCTTCAAGTACGGCGCGGCCGACAGCTTCTACGCCGAGCCCAAGAACCACCGCGAAGAGCAGCAATGGTCCCCCGTCGTCTTCTTCGATCGCCCCCGCTGCATCCTCTGCTACCGCTGCGTCCGCATGTGCGGTGAAGGCATGGACGTCTTCGCCCTCGGCATCCAGAACCGCGGCAGCTCCTCCGTCATCGCCCCCAACATCCCCGCCCTCCAATCCCCCGACGACCTCGCTCACGTCGACTGCGAGCAGTGCGGCATGTGCATCGACGCCTGCCCCGTCGGCGCCCTCACCTCCGGAACCTACCGGTACAAAACCCGCCCCTGGGAGATGAACCACGTCCCCACCATCTGCACCCACTGCGGCGACGGCTGCAAGACCACCCTCGGCGTCCGCAGCACCTCCGACGGAAGCGAAATTGTACGCGGCGACAACCGCGACAAGTCCGGCCTCAACGGCGACTTCCTCTGCAACAAGGGCCGCTACGCCTTCGACTTCGCCAACTCCCCCGACCGCATCACCACCCCGCTCCTCCGTCAGCCCGACGGCACCCTCAAGTCCGTGTCCTGGGAAGCGGCCCTCGACTACACCGGCAAGAAACTCCGCGAACTCCGCGATCAACGCGGAGGAAAGAGCATCGGCGTCATCGGCTCCAACCGTCTCACCAACGAGGAAGCCTACCTCCTCCAGAAGTTTGCCCGCACCGTCCTCCAGACCAACAACATCGACCACCACCGCACCGCTGATTACGTCGCCTTCGCCCAGGCCCTCGCCGGCCACCCCGGCCGCACTGCCTCCCAGGCCGACAACACCACCGCCAAAGCCGTCCTCTTCGTCGGCGGCGATCCCACCAACGAAAACCCCCTCACCGCCTGGAACCTCCGGTCGAACGTTCGCCTCAACGCCGCCCGCCTCCACATCGTCAACCACCAGCAGATCAAGCTCACCCGCCAGGCCAAATCCTTCCTCCACATCTCGGAGCTAGGCTACGGCGCACTCGGTGCCTACCTCGCCGGAGACGACGGGGCCTCCGCGAACCTCACCTCCAACTCAACCGCCGCGAGCAACTTTCGCGACGCCATCAAAGCGGAAGAGACCCTCCTCATCCTCATCGGCTCGGAACTCCGCGGCGCCGACCTCAAGCGTCTCATCGACTTCGGCCTCACCCTGCCCAACGCGAAGTTCGCCCTCCTCGCCGACTACGTCAACTCCCGCGGAGCCGCCGACATGGGCCTCCTGCCCGACATGCTCCCCGGCTACACCCCCACGCCCGCTGGTGGTCTTTCCCCTGGAAAAGACATGCTCGAAATCTTCGACGCCGCCGCCAAGGGCGACCTCTCCGCCCTCTACGTCGTCGGCGCCAACCCCGTCCTCCGCTACGACATCGCCCCCGCCACCCTCAAGAACACCTTCCTCGTCGTCCAGGAGATGTTCCTCACCGAGACCGCCGCGCTCGCCGACGTAGTCCTGCCTGCCGCCAACCTGTACGAGAAGTCCGGCTCCGTCACCAACTCCTACGGCGACCTCCAGCAAGTCAAAAAATCCGGAGACCGCGCCGGCGTCCGCACCGACTTCGAGATGATCGTCCGCATCGCCGACAAGATGGGCGCGAACGTCCGCGAACTCGTCCCTTTTGGCAAGGGCACCCGCGCCGACATGGGCCAGACCCGCGGAGCCCAGTCCGGAGAGGCCGACCGCCACGCCATCTTCCTCGCTGCCCAGAACCTCGAACCACGCCTCTCCCCCTTCGACCCCAACGCCATCCTCGACGAGATCCACCGCCTCGTCCCCGGCTACGACAAGCTCCTCCGCCTCCAACTCCTCTCCGGCAACGCCCAGCACCTCGAACCCAACGCCCCCACCCTCACCCAGATCGCCCCCCGCCGCGACCTCGTCCTCCCCGCCAACGACCTCCTCTTCACCTCCGGAACCCTCGGCCGCTACTCCAACATGCTCCAGGACCTCCAGGAAAACGCCGCTCGCCTGGACGCCCAGAATCTAACCCAAATCGACACCCAAGCCGCCGCGGACTAGACAACACATGAGTGCCTCTTTACCCAACTCGGTTGAAGCGGTCAGAACACCCCGGCGGCCAAGACGATTCACTATGTCGTCGTCCGACAAATGGCTAGCAGGCGGACAGTTCGTGGCCCTTCTCGCTGCTGTGATCTTTTATAAACGGCCTTGGCTCGGTACGCTTCTTTCTCAACATCGTGTATTACTGTCCGTTACCCTCGTTCTAGTGCTGACAACCACCATGGTATTGCGAACTGGCCTCAACAGGGATTCTCTTCGACATATGCTTGTTCTTCTGATTGCATGTCTCGGAATGCTTTATTCGTACGAAATCTGCTCTTTTGCTCAAAACGTCTACGAGGTTCTGCTGTCAGGGACTGCCCACTCATGGCAGTGGCTGTTTTCTTCCTAACGAACTTTGCTCGGTAAATTCCACCCAATTCACTTGCAGAACCTTCCGTAGAAAGAGCCGATGACCCACCTAAGCCCCTTCCTCACCTTCTTCCTCCTCACCCTCGTCAAGCTCCTCGTCGTCTTCGTCATCACCCTCACCGCCGTCGCCTACACGGTCCTGCTGGAGCGCAAGATCATCGGCCGCATGCAAAACCGCTGGGGACCCTCCCGCACCGGCCCCTTCGGCCTCCTCCAGCCGCTCGCCGACGGCATCAAGCTCTTCCTCAAGGAAGACATGATGCCTCTCGCCGTCGATCGCCCCCTCTTCCTCATCGCCCCCATGATCGCGCTCGTCTGCGCCATGGTCTCGATCGCCGTCGTCCCCTTCGGCGCCGTCACCCGCGTCTACGCCAACGGCGTCGGCGTCGACCTCTTCCAGGTCTCCGACCTCAACATCGGCCTACTCGTCATCCTCGGCATCACCTCCATCGGCGTCTACGGCATCGCCCTTTCCGGCTGGAGCTCCAACAACAAGTTCGCCCTGCTAGGTTCCCTCCGCGCCACCAGCCAGATGATCTCCTACGAACTCGCCCTGGGCCTGTCACTCGTCGGTGTCGTCCTCCGCGCCGGCTCCCTCCGCCTCCGCGACATTGTCGACTCCCAGTCCGCGCACGGTGCCTTCTCCTGGAACATCCTCGGCGGCCTCGCCCGCGAAAGCAACGGCCACGGCGCCATGGTCTGGACCTTGGTCGGCGGCTTCCAGATCGTCGCCTTCTTCACCTATCTCATCAGCGCCTACGCCGAAGCCAACCGCTCCCCCTTCGACCTGCCCGAAGCCGAGTCCGAGCTCGTCGCCGGCTACCACACCGAGTACTCCTCCATGAAGTTCGCCATGTTCTTTATGGCCGAGTACGCCAACATGATCACCATCTCGTCGGTCGCCACCCTCCTCTTCCTCGGCGGAGCCTCCAGCCCCTTCGGCCACCTCTTCGACGCGGTCCTCAACACCCCCGCCTTCCACGCCGTCTTTTCCATCCTCTGGTTCGTCGCAAAGATCTTCCTCTTCCTCTTCCTCTTCATCTGGGTCCGCTCCACCCTGCCCCGCTTCAAATACGACCAGCTCATGGGCTTCGGCTGGAAGTTCCTCCTCCCGGTCGCCATGGCCAACATCGTCGTCACCTCACTCGTCATGGCGTGGCGCGGATAGACCCACCGACTGAGCCATACGGCGCGGCTTCGTTCGAAGACGCGGAGCCCCACTCCTGAGGGCCCAGTTCGGCGAACGTCGCCCGGACATCCAGATAGATCTCCGCCCCCGCAATCTCCAGCCGATCCCCACTCACCGGCTTCATCCCAAACCGCGAGTAGGTAGCCGCCGACCGGTCGCTCGGATCGAGAATCCAGATATTCTCCACGCCCATCGCCACAAAATCGTCCAGCCGCTTCATCACCCGCCCGGGCCGATCCTCCGGCGAAAGAATCTCGATAACCAGCAACGGAGGCGTCACGCGAACCCGTTCGGCCCCTTCTCCCTGCCGCACTACGCACACATCCGGCAAGCGTACCCGCGACTTGGAAGTCCGTGTCCTATACTCCGCCAGCACATCGATCTTCCACTCCGCACGATGATTGAAGAACCAGGCGCCGATCGCTATCTGCAGATAACTGTGATCCCGTTCCCCCATGTTCTTTTCCTCAAGCACCCCATCCACAAACTCCAGATCGGGCTCATAGCTGGAGGTCAAATATTCCTCGATCGCAACCAGCGCCGGAACAGTAGACAAAGTGGCCATGGCACTCTCCTCCCCACATTATGCACCCGCCTCCTCTCCATCCTGCTTTACAATCAACACGAACCCAGTCACCCGCACCACCCCGGAGAGAGAGACCAGCCCACACTCATGCAACTTGCCCTCTTCATCATCTTCGGCCTGCTCGCGGTCCTCGGCGCGCTCAACCTCCTCTTTCAGAAGCACCCCATCAACTCTGCCCTGTCGCTGGTCGTCGTCATGATGTCCCTCGCCGTCCTCTATTGGTCGCTCGGCGCGGAGTTCCTAGCCGCCGCCCAGGTCATCGTCTACTCCGGCGCCATCATGGTTCTTTTCGTCTTCGTCATCATGCTGCTCAACGCGGGCGTGGAAGAACGCACCACCGGCTCCCGCGCCGCCTACCTCGCCGGCTTCCCCGGAGCCGCCGCCATCTTCTGCCTGCTCAGCTTCGTCTTCTTGTCGAACCGCCAGGCCCTCGGCACCACCGCCATCGGCGACACCCTCAACGGAGCCATCAGCAACATCAGCGAAATCTCCACGGTCCTCTTCACCCGCCTCCTGCTCCCCTTCGAGGTCACCAGCATCCTCATCCTCGTCGCCATCCTCGGCGCCGTCGTGCTCGCGAGAAAGGAGCAGTGACATGGATACTTTTCAACTGATCTGTGGGAGCGTTTGCATTCTATGGACCTGCCTGGTCACGTATATGGCTTTCGCGAGTCGTCCTGGACGACTCAGCAACATCTTGATGGCACTTGGATTCACCTCCGAATCGCTATCCGTGTTTGCAGCATCGAAGCCGGTCCGCGTTACGGCGAGCCTTCTAGCCTTTGTCCTCATCACCATTAGCCTCGTCATGTCCCTCCGCTTAATTCGCTCAAGCCAAAGGAGGCAGCACTAACATGGTCCCAATCGCCGCCTACCTCGTCCTCGCCGCCATCCTCTTCTCGATCGGCATCGCCGCCTTCCTCATCAAGCGCAACATCGTCACCATCTTCATGTCCATCGAGCTCATGCTCAACGCCGTCAACCTCACCTTCGTCGCCTTCGCCCACATGTGGCACCAGGTCCAGGGGCAGATCTTCGTCTTCTTCGTCATGGTCGTCGCCGCCGCCGAAGCCGCCGTCGGCCTCGCTATCATCATCGCCATCTTCCGCACCCGCCAAACCCTCAACGTCGATCAGATCAACCTGATGAAGCTATAACGCCCGAGACCCGCACCCATGCCCCCAAGTTATCTCTGGCTCATCCCGCTCCTCCCCTTCGCCGGCTTCCTGCTCAACGGAACCCTCGGCCGCCGTCTGCCCCGCGCCGCCGTCACCGGCATCGCCCTCCTCTTCACCGCTATCCCCGCCGCCATCGTCGCCGGGCTCTGGTCCACCATGCTCGCGGCAGGCGGCCCCGAACGCATCCAGACCCTCCCCCAGCCCTGGATCAAGATCTCCGGCTTCCAGGTCGACTTCACCCTCGCCGTCGACCACCTCACCCTCATCATGCTCGCTGTCGTCACCGGCGTCGGCTTCCTCATCCACCTCTACTCCGCCGGCTACATGGCCCACGAAGAGGGCTACTGGCGCTTCTTCGCCTACCTCAACCTCTTCATGTTCTTCATGTCCGTCCTCGTCCTCGCCGAAAGCTTCCTGCTCCTCTTCGTCGGCTGGGAGGGCGTCGGCCTCGCCTCTTACCTCCTCATCGGCTTCTACTTCCCCAAGGACTCCGCCGCCAACGCCGGCAAGAAGGCCTTCATCGTCAACCGCATCGGCGACTTCGGCTTCCTCCTCGCCATGTTCCTCCTCATCGCCCACTTCGGAACCCTCAGCTTTCAGGGCGTCTTCGCCGCCATCGCCTCCCACCCGGAGGTCCACGGCGGCTTCCTCACCGCCCTCTGCCTCCTCCTCGTCCTCGGAGCCGCCGGCAAATCCGCCCAGATTCCCCTCTACGTCTGGCTCCCCGACGCCATGGAAGGCCCCACCCCCGTCTCCGCCCTCATCCACGCGGCCACCATGGTCACCGCCGGCATCTACCTCGTAGTCCGCTGTCACGTCCTCTTTGACCGCAGCCCCTTCGCCCTCGCCGTCGTCGCCTGCATCGGAGCCGCAACCGCCCTCTTCGCCGCCACCATCGGCATGGTCCAGCACGACATCAAACGCGTCCTCGCCTACTCCACCGTCAGCCAACTCGGCTATATGTTCCTCGCCTGCGGAGTAGCCGCCTACTCCGCCGCCATCTTCCACCTCATGACCCACGCCTTCTTCAAGGCGCTTCTCTTCCTCGCCGCCGGCTCCGTCATCCACGCCCTTTCCGGCGAGCAGGACATGCGCAACATGGGCGGCCTCCGCAAACGCATCCCCGTCACCTTCTGGACCATGTCCGCCGGCGTCTTCGCCATCGCCGGCATCCCCCCGCTAGCCGGCTTCTTCTCCAAAGACGAAATCCTATATCAGACCTTCGCCTCCGGCCCCCTCGGCAAGCTCCTCTGGGCCATCGGCCTCCTCACCGCCGGAATGACCGCCTTCTACATGTTCCGCCTATGGTTCAAGACCTTCTTCGGCCCCGAGCGATTCCATCAGAACCGCGCCGCTCCCTCGGCTGCCGAGCACGACTCCGGTCAGGCCGCCGACCCTCACGGCGTCCAAGAGTCCCCCGCCGTCATGCTCATCCCTTTGGTGGTCCTCGCGATCCTTTCGGTCGTAGGCGGTTGGATCGGCATCCCCGCCGCCCTCGGCGGAGCCAACCACTTCGAGCACTTCCTCGACCCCCTCTTCGCCGTCGCCACCCCGTCCGGTGCCGCCCTCAACGCCGACCACGTCAGCCACTCCCTCGAACTCATCCTCGCCGCCATCTCCGTCCTCACCGCCGCAGCCGGAGCCTTGCTCGCCTTCGTCTTCTACTACCAGCGCCCCGGCACCCTCGGCGCCCTCGCCGCTAAATCCCGCTTCTACCCCCTCGTCGCCAACAAGTTCTACATCGACGAACTCTACGACACCGTCCTCCTCACCCCTCTCCTAGCCTTCACCCGCCTCATCCTCGACCTCGTCGTCGACCGCGGCCTCGTCAACGGCTCTGGCAAACTAGCTGCCCTCTCCACCCAAAGCCTCGGCAACTTCACCCGCCGCATCCAGTCAGGAAATATCCGCTCCTACGCCGGCTGGCTCGCCCTCGGAGCCGCCGCCGTCATCGCCGTCATGATCTTCGCCCACTTTTAGTCGCCACTGAATCGGCCGTTCTTGTCCCATCCCTTTTGCTTGTCATTCCCAAAGGGAATCTGCTTCTGCCGTTGCCGTTGTACTTGCCATTTCCCTTGTACTTGCCGTTGCCGTTGCTTGTTTTCACGCCGTCATCCTGAGCGAAGCGAAGGACCCTTGTATTTCGCCTCTGCCTTTGCCTCTTCCCGCACCACGAAGGACCGGATAATCTCAAGATGAACTTCGACCACACCATCCTCACCCTCATCCTCCTCATCCCCCTCGCCGGCGCGCTCCTCCTCGCCCTCCTGCCAGACCGCGCCCGCCTCCAGCAATCCGTCGCCCTCGCCGTCACCCTCCTCACCTTCCTCGCCACCCTCCACCTCCCCGCGCACTACAACTACGCCGCCGCCGCCGGCGCCTTCCAATTCGACCAGAACCTCACCTGGATCACGAATCCCAACATCCACTACCACCTCGGCGTAGACGGCCTCTCCCTCTGGCTCGTCGTCCTCACCGGCTTCCTCGCCCCCCTCGGCATCCTCGCCAGTTGGAACACCATCGCCAGCCGCCGCAAGACCTTCTACGTCCTCTTCTTGCTCCAGCAGGTCGCCATGCTCGGCGTCTTCCTCTCGCTCGACCTCTTCCTCTACTACGCCTTCTGGGAGCTCTCGCTTGTTCCCATGACCATCCTCATCGCCACCTTCGGCCGCACCGCCAACCGCCGCCGTGCCGCCCTCCGCTACTTCCTCTACGCCTTCATCCCCTCCGCCATCCTCCTCGTCGCCGTTGTCTGGGTCTACATCCGCACCGGCACCTTCGACCTCCCCACCATCGCCTCGCAGCATCTCCTCTCCGGCGCAAGCCCCGCCGCCCTCTGGCTCGCCTCCCTCGCCTTCCTCCTCGCCTTCGCCGTCAAGGTCCCCGTCTTCCCCCTCCACGGCTGGCTGGCCGACGCTATCGCCGAAGCCCCCACCGCCGCCGTCATGGTCCTCGCCGGCAAGCTCGGCCTCTACTCCATCCTGCGCTTCTCCTTCGGCCTCTTCCCCGCCGAGTCTCACCGCATCGCCCCCCTCATGATCGCTCTCGGCGCCATCGGCATCGTCTACGGCGCCCTCCTCGCCCTCACCCAGACCGACCTCAAGCGCCTCGCCGCCTTCGGCACCATGGGCGCCCTCTCCTTCATCACCCTCGGCATCTTCACCTTCACCGTCTCCGGCCTCGACGGCGGCATCTTCCACATCCTCTCCGAATCCCTCTCCGGAGCCGCCCTCTTCCTCCTCCTCGGCTTCCTCTACGACCGCTTCGGCACCTACGACCTCCGAGACTTCGGCGGACTCGCCGCCCGCCTCCCCTGGATGGTCACCCTCTTCGTCATCATGACCCTCTCCGTCGTCGGCCTGCCCATGCTCAACAACTTCGTCGGCGAGTTCCTCATCCTCTCCGGCGCCATGCAGTCCACCATCCCCCACCACATCCTTTGGACCACCCTCGCCACCACCGGCGTCATCCTCTCCGCCGCCTACATGCTCTGGATGATCCAGCGCGTCTTCTACGGCGCCCTCAATCCCAACACCGCCACCCGCAAAACCAAAGACCTCGACCTCCGCGAGCACCTGGCCCTCTGGCCCCTCGCCCTCACCTTCGTGGTCCTCGGCCTGGCCTCCCCCGTCTTCCTCCGCGCCATCGACCCCGCCGGAGTAGCCCTCTCCCGCGTCCTGCCCCAACCGCAGAAACCCGTCACGGGCTTCGAACCACAAGCCGCCAACGAGAAGGCGCCAGCTATCCACACCGACTACATCCTCGCCAATCCCACCCTGAGAGCCGCGAAGGAGGCCACCCGCTAATGTCCCCCAACCTCCTCGCCCTCCTCCCCGAGATCGTCCTCACCGCCATTGGCGTCCTCGTCATGGTCGCCGAACCCTGCCTACCCCCCAACGCCTCCCGGAAGCCCCTCGGCTGGCTGGCTATCCTCGGCACCCTCGCCGCCGCCGTAGCAAGCTGGTACCAGCTCGCCTTCGGCCGCATCAACGCCTTCTCCGGAACCATCCAGGTCGACGCCTTCTCCGTCTTCTTCCACTTCGTCATCGCCGCCGTAGTCCTCGTCACCTTGCTAGGCTCGCTCGACTTCTTCGACGCAAACGCAGGCACCGGCACCCACGCCGGCGAGTACTTCGCCCTCTCCCTCTTCGGCGCCGTCGGCATGATGCTCATGACCTCCTCCACCGAGCTCCTCATGGTCTTCATCGGACTCGAAATCTCCTCGATCTCCACGTACATCATGGCCGGCTTCCGCAAGGGCCAGGCCACCGGCTCCGAGTCCTCCCTCAAGTACTTCCTCCTAGGATCGTTCGCCACCGCCTTTTTCCTCTACGGCGTGGCTCTAGCCTACGGAGCAACGGGTTCAACCAGCATCGCCGCCATCGCCGCCGGTCTAGGCACCAGCGCCACCCCCACCATGGCCTTCCTCGCCCTCGCCATGATCATCATCGGCCTCGGCTTCAAGGTCTCCGCCGCTCCCTTCCACGTCTGGACCCCCGACGTCTACCAGGGCGCGCCCTCTCCCGTCGTCGGCATGATGTCCACCGCCCCCAAGGCCGCCGCCTTCGCCGTCCTCCTCCGCATTACCTTCTCCGGCTTCCCCGGAATGCAGCACCGCTGGGCCGTCCTCATGTGGGTCCTCGCGGCTTTGTCCATGACCATCGGCAACCTCGGCGCGCTGCTCCAAAAAGACGTCAAGCGCATGTTGGCCTACTCCTCCATCGCCCACGCCGGCTACCTGCTCGTCGCCTTCACCGCCTTCCCCCGCGAAGGCATCGCCGCCGCCTGCTTCTACACCGCCGCCTACGCCGCCATGAACGTCGGTGCCTTCGCCGTCATCACCCAGGTCGCCGGCTATACCGAGCAGGCCCGCACCCTCGACGACTTCACCGGCCTCGCCCTCCGCCGCCCGGTCCTCGCCGCCACCCTCGCCTTCTTCCTCCTCTCGCTCATCGGCATCCCCTTCACCGGAGGCTTCTTCGGCAAGTTCTACGTCTTCACCGCCGCCATGCACGCCGGCCACGTCTGGCTCGCCGTCATCGGCCTCCTGAATTCCGGCATCGCCTGCTTCTACTACCTCCGCCTCCTCGCCGCCCTCTACACCCGCCAGGCCGAAGGCGTCGCCCGCATCCCCTTCCGGCACGTCACCATCCCCGCCGAAGCCGGACTCACCCTGGCCGTAGCAGCCACCATCCTCCTCGGCATCGCCCCGGCCCCGATCCTCGCACTCGCCCGCCGCGCCGGCATCGCCACCCTCCCCAACATCCCCATCGCCGCCACCTCACGCGACAACGCCGCCACCCTCTGGTGCACCCAGCATCAGGACGAGTGCAATGTCCACGTAGACACCGCTACGCGCTAAGGTCTGATTGCAGTCAGCTTCGTTAGCCCTTCAAGCGTTCTGAACCGGGTAGTAGAACAAGCCGTGGCTTCGCACCCAAGGAGTGATAATGAAGCAAATCGCGGCGATCCTCCCTGCAATGCTTGTAATTAGCATCGTGGCTTATGAGATGTGTGACCACTACTACATGAGTCATGACCTGCGCCGATCACTAATGGCCGTTTCTCACAGCCACACAACCTGGGTCGACGAGCAGCTATATATGCGGGAGGCGCGGGTGCAGGTACGAACAGCGCATGACCGTGAAGTGTTCGAAGCTTTCCAAAGCGCGGTTACTGACCTGTTTGAACACAGCCGTTGTGGCGAAGATCTCAAAGCGGACCTAGACCAAATCAACTTGAAAACGCAGAATCTACAAGCGCATTTCGAAGCCGGCCTTCTTAGTTCCCGAAATGCAGGCATAGAAAAGAAGTCTATCGGTGTACAGATCGATGCAGCCAAATCGACTTATGAGTGGTGTCAAGGCGCGGAAGATGAAGCGCGAAATGTATTTAAGGCGGTTCGCGATCGGTACGGGCTAGACGATTAAACCCTTGCACGCCAAGTATTGGCGTGTGAGGGGGTCTACGAAACCGCCACCATCCGCCGAGCCCTACCCCTCCAGTACCGCCCGCGCCGCCACCCGGCTGCCCACTCCCACCTGCCGCGCATGAAGCCGGAACACCCCAAACATCGCCACGCAAACCCCGTAGCCCACCAGCACCCCGGCAGCCAACGATCCCAGCACCGCACACACCAGCAAAAACGAAACGACCACAGCAAACTCCCGTACAACTCAAACATTATGCGGCAGCACCATTGTCGCAGCACGCTGTATCCGCGAAACCATCGTCGCTGAGAATCTGCTGCAACGGAAGTTGCAGACCTAGGTTCCCCCGCCCCGCCGCAGCGCCGCCACGTCCTTTATCGGCACAAACCCTGACTTCCCTTACCTCCTCAAAACCACTGATCGCTCTCCGCGAACTCACCCCGCGGATGCCGTATCCTAGAGACTTGGTTCCATCACCCTTCGGCGCCAACTGAACTCATGGGCATCACTCACATCACCGTTCGCGGCGCACGCCAGCACAACCTAAAGAACGTCAGCGTCGCCATCCCGCGCAACACGCTCACGGTCGTCACCGGCCTCTCCGGCTCCGGCAAGAGCTCCCTCGCCTTCGACACGATCTATGCCGAGGGCCAGCGCCGCTACGTAGAAACCCTCTCCGCCTACGCCCGCCAATTCCTCGACCAGATGGAACGCCCCGACGTCGACGCCATCGACGGCCTCTCGCCCGCCATCTCCATCGAGCAGAAGACCACCTCCCGCAGCCCCCGTTCCACCGTCGGCACCATCACCGAGATCTACGACTACCTCCGCCTGCTCTACGCCTCCGTCGGCCAACCCCACTGCCCCAACTGCGCCCGCCCCATCTCGCGCCAGTCCGCCGACCAGATCGTCGAACGCATCGTCCAGCTAGCCCCCGGCGAGCGCATCACCGTCTTCGCCCCCATCGTCCGCGGCCGCAAAGGCGAGTTCCGCGAGGAACTCGAGGCCCTCGACCAGCAAGGCTTCCGCGCCCGCATCGACGGCGAAATGACCGAGCTCATCGACGGCATGCGCCTGGAGAAGCGCAAGAACCACACCATCGAAGCCGTCGTCGACCGCATCATCCTCAAGCCCCTCCCCGACCAGACCCCAGACAATGCCGACCCCGCCCTCGCCACTCCCGGCGGCATTCCGACCGCTCCAAAGTACGACACGCGCCGCCTCGAAACCTCCGTCGCTAAAGCCCTCCAGATGGCCAACGGCCTCGTCCTCATCGGCATCCAGAACGCCGCCCGCCAAGTGGATGAAACCCTCTACTCCTCTTCCATGGCCTGCCCCGACTGCGGCATCAACGTCCCCAAGCTCGAACCCCGCAGCTTCTCCTTCAACTCGAACTACGGCGCCTGCCCCGACTGCCACGGCCTCGGCTCCATCTACGACTTCGACCCCGCCAAGACCATCACCGACTGGTCCCGCCCGCTGCTCGACGGAGCCATGGGCCCCGGCTCCGGCTCGCAATACCTCCTCCGCCTTATCAAGCTCGCCGCCGACAAGTACAAGATCAACCTCAAGCAGCCCTTCGCCGACCTCACCCCCGACCAGCAGAGCGTCCTCCTCTACGGCCCCCCCCGCTCCGAGGCCGGGCGCACCGGCTTTCACGGCATCTTCGCCTACCTTCGGTCCAACCTCGAAGAGACCAAGTCCGAAGGCTACCGCGAGTACATGATGCAGTACATGTCCGCGACCACCTGCCCCCGCTGCAAAGGCCGCCGTCTCCGCCCGGAGTCGCTCGCCGTCACCATCCCCATCGCGGACGCCAGCCCAAGCATCGCCGACTTCACGGGGCTCTCCCTCGACCGTGCCCTGACCGCCGCCCGCGCCATGTCCTTTACCGGACGCGACCGCCTCATTGCCGACCGCCTCCAGCGCGAGATCACCGAACGCCTCGAGTTCCTCGTCGACGTAGGCCTCGGCTACCTGTCCCTCGACCGCTCCGCCGCAACCCTCTCCGGCGGCGAAGGCCAGCGCATTCGCCTCGCCACCCAGATCGGCTCCCGCCTCCGCGGCGTCCTCTACGTCCTCGACGAACCAAGCATAGGCCTCCACCAGCGCGACAACAAACGACTCATCGCCGCCCTCGAAGCCCTCCGCGATCTCGGCAACACCGTCCTCGTCGTGGAACACGACGAAGACACCATGCGCCGCGCCGACTACATCCTCGACCTCGGCCCCGGCGCCGGCAAGAACGGCGGCGTCATCATGGCCGACGGAACCCCCGCCGAGATCATGGCCAATCCGGCCTCGGTCACCGGCCAGTACCTCGCCGGCAAGCACGAGATCGTCGCCCGCGCCGAGCCCCGCCCGCTCACCGGCAACTGGATCACCGTCCAGCACGCCGTCTCGCACAACCTCAAGGACGTCACCGCCCACTTCCCCCTCGGCGTCATGACCGTCATCACCGGCGTCTCCGGCTCCGGCAAGTCCACCCTCGTCAACGACATCCTCTACCGCGCATTAGCCAAACAACTATACGGTTCAAGAGAAGAACCCGGCCAGCACGGCCGCGTCCTCGGCGTCGATCAGCTCGACAAAGTCATCCAGATCGACCAGTCTCCCATCGGCCGCACCCCCCGTTCCAACCCCGCCACCTACACCGGCGTCTTCACCGCCATCCGCGACCTCTTCGCCATGCTCCCCGAATCCCGCGAACGCGGCTACAAACCCGGACGCTTCTCCTTCAACGTTCAGGGCGGCCGCTGCGAGGCCTGCCAGGGCGACGGCCAGCGCCGCATCGAGATGAACTTCCTCCCCGACGTCTACGTCCAATGCGAGGTCTGCAACGGCCGCCGTTACAACCAGGAGACCCTTTCCGTCCGCTTCAACGGCCTCTCCATCGCCGACATTCTCGACCTCCCTATCGAAGACGCCGTCCCCCTGCTCAAGGACATTCCCGCCGTTCACACCAAGCTCAAAACTCTGGTCGACGTCGGCCTCGGCTACATCCACCTCGGCCAGTCCGCCACTACCCTCTCCGGCGGCGAAGCCCAACGCATGAAGCTCGCCCGTGAGCTCTCCAAGCGCCAGACCGGACGCACCCTCTACCTCCTCGACGAGCCGACCACCGGCCTCCACTTCGACGACGTCCGCAAGCTCCTCGAAGTCCTTCATCGCCTCACCGACCTCGGCAACACCGTCATGATCATCGAGCACAACCTCGACATCATCCGAAACGCCGACTACATCCTCGACATGGGCCCCGAGGGCGGCGAGGGCGGGGGCACCGTCGTCGCCCACGGCACCCCCGAGCAGATCGCCACGGTAGCCGCCTCCTACACCGGCCAGTTCCTCGCCAACCACCTCAACACCCGCCCCGGCGCATCCCCCATCGTCCCCAGCGCTGCCAACGCCGGCCCCCAGCACGCCGGCATAGCCGCCGCGGCCGACCGCGACCGCAGCCTCCGCCCCAGGTTCGAAGCCCCACAGAAAAAGACAGGACGCGCCACCACCCAGCCCGGCGGCACCGAGACCCCCAAGCCCCAGACCAAGAACGAAAAGCCTCCCCGAAAGGCAGCCAAACGGGTCCAAGCCCAATGAGCACCCTCCCCCCGTTCGTTCCGGTCCCTGTCGAAGACGGCAGCTACGACCCACCTCCACACAAGATCGTCGAGGGCGAAGCCCCCCCGCGCATCCCCCACCTCGGCCACGCGCTCCTGCTTACCGCCATCGGCATCATCGTCCTGGTGCTCGCTCAGGGGCTTCTGCTCGCCGCCCTCGGCGGCTTCCGCGATCCCGCCCGCTTTGCCGCCGCCGCCCACAACCCCAAAGTCCTTCTCGCCATCCAGGCCGCCCTCTACCTCATCACCCTGGCAGCCGCATGGCTCATCTTTCCCCGCCTCTGGCAGCGCGGCTTCGCCGAAGGCATCCAGTGGAACGCTCCCCGGGCCCGCACGCTCGCCTGGAAGCTCATCCCTCTCGGTCTCGCCTTATCCTGGATCGTCCAGGCCCTCTCCAGCCTCATCACCATGCCCAAGTCCATGCCCATGGACGACTTCTTCCGCAACCGCACCGACGTCTGGCTCATCACCGCCTTCGGCACCCTCCTCGCCCCCGCCGTCGAGGAGATCTTCTTCCGCGGCTTCCTCTTCCCCGCCTTTGCCATCGCCTACGACTGGCTCTCCCTCCCCCGCACCCCGGAAGCCATCCTCGAGTGGCGCTCCACCACCACCCTCACCACGGCGTCCTTCTTCTTCTCCGGCTTCCTCACCAGCGTCTTCTTCGCCGGCCTCCACGCCGCCCAGCTCGCCCACACCTGGGCCGCCGTCGCTATCCTCCTCGGCGTCTCCTTCGTCTTCACCTTCATCCGCGTCCGCACCCAGTCCGTCGCCTGCTCCGCCCTCCTCCACGCCAGCTACAATTTCTCCGTCTTCCTCACCGCCTTCGTCGCCTCCGGCGCCTTCCGCCACCTCGAAAAACTCACTCGTTGACTCATGTGCTTTTCGCGCACAGGTTCACGCACATGTGCTACGATTCTCCCATGCAAACGCCCGCCTCAGACAACGCGCAGCACAGGGTCGTCGTTCTCCTCCGCACCAAGGAAAAAAAGCGATTGCAGACGCTCGCCACCCAGGAAAATGTCTCCTCAAGCGAGATCGTTCGTCGCTGCATTCAGGCTTACCAGTCGAGTTCCCGCAGCGAACAGGAAGATTTCCAAAGTCTTCTCAGCGAGATGAACCATTCGCTGGACAAAGCTCTTGAACAGGTACGTGCAGATCGTGCGGAGATCGCCGAAAACCTAGCCCAGATCAGACAACGGAGCGCGCATCCCGCATGACCATCGGAAGCGACGTTCTCGGTATCGTCAAGAAGATCTTTCTGGTCAGTGAGGAGCTAACGCGCCTCTCCAGCGAGGTCAAGGAACTCACCAAACAGACAAACCAGCACGATATCCGCCTGGCAGTGATCGAGAACACCCTATCGATCGCGCAACGCTCCTCCAAACTGATCCTCCCCGGCAACTGAGGCACTGAGCGATGAGCCTCCCTGAACAACCCACGGTCCGCACCCGCCTTCTCCACCTTCTCGCCACCCACTCCTTCAAACTAGGCGACTTCGCCCTCGCCAGCGGCCAAAAGTCCGACTACTACATCGACTGCCGCATTACCACCCTCCACGCCGAAGGCGGCCGTCTCGCCGGCCTCGTCCTCCTCGATCTCATCCGCCAACACGCCCCAGACGCCCAGGCCGTAGGCGGCCTCACCATGGGCGCCGACCCCCTCGTCACCGCCACCAGCACCGCCAGCGCCTGGGCCCTCGCCGAGTACGACGAGATCGCCGCCCTCTACCCCGAAGACGCCGCCCTCCCCCCCGACAACCCCGACTCCCTGGGCCCCCCACCCCCCCTCCTCCACGGCTTCCTCGTCCGCAAAGCGGAAAAAACCCACGGCACCGCCCGCCGCCTCGAAGGCTTCCTGCAGCCCGGAGCCAACGTCGTCATCGTCGACGACGTCTGCACCACCGGAGGCTCCACCATCACCGCCATCGAAGCCACCCGCGCCGCCGGCATGAACGTCATCGCCGTCCTCTGCCTCGTCGACCGCGAACAAGGCGGCCGCACCCACATCGTGCGCGCTCTCGCCGCGATCCCCCCCGTCGAAGCCACGCAATCGGTACCCTTCGTCCCACTCTTCACCGCCGCCGAGGTACGCCAGGCCCATGTCGCCATCCAGTCGGGGGTCTATAGCATCGCCGGAGAGGCTTGACCGACGTCGAAGCGGTCGACCAGCTTTTGCATCCCCAGCGCAAGTTGAAGCAGCTGCTCGCAGGCGCCAGCGGAGAGCTGCGCGCCGTTCGCCGCCAAGACGGCTATCTTGCTGATCTCGCTCATACTGGCACTCACCTCCTCGGTCGTCGCTGCCTGCTGTGTGGCCGAGCCGGCAATCTGTGCCACCAGCCCTCCCACTGTATCCGCCTCGCGAATAATGCACTCAATCGCGTCCTCTGCGCGCCCCGTTACCTCAAGACCCTGCTCCACCGCCGTCGTACTCAGACACATCTGCTCCATAGCGTCCGCTGTCATCCCCTGGACACTCTTGATCACGACCGCAATATCCTTCGTAGCGCTCGTAATCCGCTCCGCAAGAAGACGTACCTCGGAGGCCACCACGCCAAAGCCTCTTCCATGTTCCCCAGCCCGCGCCGCTTCAATCGCCGCATTCAGAGCCAGCAGATTCGTCTGCCGCGCAATGTCGTCGATCACATTCACAATCTTGCCAATATCATCAGAACGCCGCCCCAGGTCGCCGATACTTGACTCGGACTCACGCACCGCCTGTGCGATGCGACGCATGCCTCCGCGCGTACCCTCCACAATCCTGCCACCCTCACGCGCGCTCTCCGCGGCGCTGCGCGCGGCTGCGGCGGCGCGATGCGAGTGCTGCGAAACCTCGCGAACTGCCCTCGCCATCTCCTCCATGGCAGAGGCAATCTGCTGCACCTGCTGCTTCCCTAGCCTCGCTCGCTCCGCGGATTCCGAGGCTGTCGTTGCGATCTCCCGGCTTGAACCTAAAACGCTCACCGCCGTCGAGCCAATCGAAAGGACAAGATCGCGTAAGCCGTTCTTCATCTGGTTCAACCCCCCTGCCGCCCGGCCCAGGTCATCGTCATGCTCCACCTCCATGTCGGCAACGGATAGGTTATTCAAGGCAATCGTATGGATCATCGCCAACATGCCCCGAAGCGCGTCAAGGATCGATCGCGCAATCAAGCTGGCGATAAACAGTCCCACCGTAAGCCCTGCGAACATGAGCGTCAGCATCATCGTCTTGGCGTGGTGATCGCTCGCTACCTGTCG
Organism: uncultured Granulicella sp.; assembly: GCA_965213785.1. Classification (GTDB taxonomy): domain Bacteria; phylum Acidobacteriota; class Terriglobia; order Terriglobales; family Acidobacteriaceae; genus Edaphobacter. The sequence goes on from OZ243921.1 coordinate 333,408, forward strand.
GCTCAACGAATCGCATCGCCGACGTTCAAACTCCTCCATCAGATCGTTCACCGCCACTCCCAGCGCGGTGCTGAGCGCCTTTCCATCTGCCCGCTTGAACCTCTCTGCCGCAGCGGTCGCGTCGCCACTCCGGTAAACCGCAAGCACCATCGCATTGCGTTGCATGTACGCCGTCGCCGCTAGCTTTAATCGTGCACACAGCTCCCGCGTCCGATCATCCGGAAGCATCGGTTCCAGGCTCCTCATTCCTTCGTAGTACTGCGTCTCGCCATTCTCGACGAATCGATGCGTCCCGTCGGGATCTCCGCCCATCAGCACATCGCGGACTCCAAGACGCTGGTTCAGAATGCCCTGTTCGAGCGTGCGCGTCCCGTCTTTCAACGACGAGTACAACACGACCTCGCGCGCTGCTCTTTCATTCGCCGCTGCGAAGCGAAAGCCCGCCACACCCATCAAAGCAATGATGGTCAGCAGTGACCCCAAACCCAGGGCACACCTCTGTTTTAGACTCAGCTTTCTAAAACCTCTACCGCCCATGCTCGAACCCGCGTGTCAAACTTCCTCAAACAAACTCCTGAGGCGCCGCTTCTCTCTCAAGTCCATATCGGAGCCGTATCTGCATTCTTTACCGGAAACGAACGCGCCAGCGGAAGCAGCACCTCCTCAGGAGTCGGTTTATCGCAAGAAATCTCATTTCATCTGTGGATGCTGAGCCTGCCAAAATAGGAAATCACCCACCCGTCAGGTACCCACAACCTGGGATCCAACCCGGGTCTGCATCGCTGATCCCTTGTAAGTCCTCCTGTGATACTCCCAGCCGCTGCCCCGGTCTTCAATCCGACACAGGGTATCGGAAGCCGCGGTTCGAAGTACGCCGAAAGTGCCACTTCTTCGTCCTCAGGATCGCGTCCGTTGGCGAGTCCCGTCAAGATCCGCCTCACCTTCCCGGGTAAGCACAACCGAATCAATTGCCTCGACCTCAGCCTTCCTGTCTATGCGTCTCAACCCACAGCCTATTCAGCTCCTCTTCTCGTAACCGCGCCACCGTCAGAACAAGTGCTAGGTCGCTACACGTTGCATCGCGCGGCTCGAGGCGGTCCGAACGTCGACCGACTCTCACGCCGCCTGTCCAAACTCGAGAATCAACCGTTTCCCTGCATAACGCGCATCCACGTTACGCGGAAGATGATCGTGCGTATAGATCTGGAAGCTGACGCCGCTGAAACGCATCGAACCCACAGCAGCATGGTAGTCCCATGCGCGATAAACTAAACCAGACATGATCCCCACCCTCGAATGGCTCCCCACCGGCATCAGCTTCCTCGATCAGACCAAGCTCCCCCACGAAGAAACCTACGTCCTCGCCACCGACTACAAGCAAGTCGCCACCGTCATCCGCGACATGATCGTCCGCGGTGCCATGGCCATCGGCGTCTCCGCCGCCATGGGCGTCGCCATCGGCATCGCGCGCAGCGCCGCCACGACCCTTCCCGCCCTCACCGCCGAAGTCGCCGAAATCTGCGCCCACCTCGCCGCCACCCGCCCCACCGCCGTCAACCTCTTCTGGGGCATCGGCCAGATCCGCGACCTCTACAACACCCTCGCCGCCACCAACACGCCCATCGCGCAAATCAAACAAGCCGTCGTCGCCCGCGCCCGCCAGATGTACGACGAAGACATCGCAAACTGCAAGCAACTCGGCCAGTTCGGCGCGGACCTCCTCCCCCGACAGGGCACCGTCCTCACCCACTGCAACGCCGGTGCCCTCGCCGCCTGCGGCTACGGCTCAGCCTTGGGTGTCATCCGCGCCGCCATCGAGCGCGGCCACCAGATCGACGTCTTCGCCGACGAAACCCGCCCCTTCCTCCAGGGCGCCCGCCTCACCGCCTGGGAACTCATGAAGGACAACATCCCCACCACCGTCCTCTGCGACAACATGTCCGCCCACCTCATGAGCAAAGGCCGCATCCAGGCCGTTGTCGTCGGCGCCGACCGCATCGCCGCCAACGGAGACACGGCCAACAAGATCGGCACCTACGCCGTCGCCATCCTCGCCAAAGAGCACGGCATCCCCTTCTACGTCGCCGCCCCCTGGGCCACCCTCGACCTTTCGACAGCCACGGGCGAAGGCATTCCGATAGAGCAGCGCGCCGCCTCCGAGGTCACCCACTCCAACGGCATCCAGATGACCCCCAACGGCGTCGCCATCGAAAACCCCGCCTTCGACGTCACCCCCGCCAAGTACATCTCCGCCATCATCACCGAACGCGGCGTTCTCCGCGCCCCGTTCTCCGCATCCATACAAGCACTAGCCCAACCAGCCCTGGCCCACGCCTAACCAACACCCCCAAGAGGAAAGCTCCCCATGAAGCATCTCCTGACGGCAGGCCTCGGCCTTGCTCTCGCCGCAACCCACGCCACCGCACAGATCAACGCCGGCGCACAAAAGCCCGAGCCCAGCGTCCCCTTCACCATGACCCAGGTCACCACCCTCGACCTACCCTGGCGCATCGCCTTCCTCCCCGACGGCCGCATGTTGATCACCGAAAAGGTCGGTGCCCTCTGGGTCGTCACCCAGCTAGGTGCCAAGACCAAGGTCAGCAACGTCCCCGCCGTCCTCCACCGCGGCCAGGGCGGCATGTTGGGCGTCTACCTCTCCCCCCACTACGCGTCGGACCACTTCGTCTACCTCACCTACTCCGAGCCCGGCGACCCCGGCGGCTCCAGCCTCGCCCTCGCCCGCGCCAAGCTCACCCTCGGCACCGACTCCGCCTCCCTCGACGACCTCAAGGTCATCTGGCGCGACGGCGAGCGCGGCCAGGGAGGCCAGTTCGGCGCCGCCATCGCCTTCTCGCCCGATAGCAAATACCTCTTCCTCACCGTCGGCGACCGCCAGCGCATGACCCCCGCCCAGGACCCCAACCAGCCCCTCGGCAAGATCCTCCGCCTCACCCTCGACGGCAAGCCCGCCCCCGGCAACCCCATGGCCGGCAAGATCGGCGCCCCCACCGTCCCAGTCATCGACCCACCCGACGACACCGAAGCCGCCAAGACCGCGCCCGTCGTTCGCACCTACACCTTCCCAGGCCCCAACCTCAGCCAGGCGGAGACCTGGAGCACCGGCCATCGCACCCCCTACGGCCTCGCCTTCGCCCCCGACGGCCGCCTCTGGGAGGTCGAGCACGGCCCCAAGGGTGGCGACGAGCTCAACCTCATCCAGCCCGGCAAAAACTACGGCTGGCCTCTCGTCTCCTACGCCACCAACTACAACGGAACCCCCATCCCCAGCCCCGACACCCGCCCCGACCTCAGCAAGCCCGTCATCTACTGGACCCCCATCATCGCCCCCGGCAATCTCATGTTCTACACCGGCAGCATGTTCCCCCAGTGGAAAAACTGCGGCTTCATCAGCGGCCTGGCCAGCCAGGCCCTCCTCCGCATCACCTTCGACCCCAAAGGCGGAGCCACACCCGCCGAACGCTGGGAAGTCGGCCACCGCATCCGCGACGTCGAACAAGCCCCCGACGGAGCCCTCTGGCTCCTCGAAGACGCCCGCCCCGGCGGAGTCTTCCGCGTCACCCCCAAGGACCACTAGTCGCCGCCTTTCACTCTCAGGTGACTCCGTTCCCGCGCTTGCAGGCACGGCTTAGAAAGACCTGGAGTGGCTATTGCATCAGAGCGCTACTGACCTGAGTTTCGAGGCTGCGAACCTTATCTTTCTTAAGGATCCAAAGCCGGCATGGTGTCTCGAACAAGAGGAGGCTGAACACGCTCAAGCCGACTGACAACGATACATAGCCTAAGAACATGGGAGTGCCATAAAGCTGGATGACGTGTCGAAGCATCGTGGCGAGTGGTTCGTGCAGCAGGTAGAGCGCAAAACTGGCTTCGCCCAGGACGATCAGCCAACTTGGTGACAGCAGCCGCGATATAAGCCGGTTGCCACTGGCGAGGGCGAGAATGGTGAGTGCGAAAACAGGAGCGAGCAGACCGTGTTGCAAGAGAATTTCAGGCACGGAAAGCCGAAGGATAGGGATAGCGAGAAACGCAGCCACACTGCCGAAGAGCATCCACGGAGCGTAGCGTTCAAGAGTGAGTCTGCGCTCAGATGCCCTTCCGATCCACCCGTAGAACCGGGCAAGATTGATCCCCAAAACGAAGACAAAGAGATGAGGAAGAGGGGAGTAGGTCTGGCCGCTGGCATGGAGGGACTCGACGATCCAGATTCCACCGCAGTAAGTAAGAATGCTGAAAGGTAAAAGAGTGCTCAGGCGGAACTTCGCGATGTGGGGCCCGAGAAAGGGAAAGAGCAAGTAGAAAAACGCTTCCGCGGAAAGCGACCATCCAGGATCATTGATCCCTCGCAAACCAGGAGACCACGCCTGAACGAGGCCGACCGTTGCGGCAAGTTTGCCGAAAGCTTGCCAACGGTCGCCATGCGTTACGGACAGATAAACATGCAGAAAGTGCGGCAGGTCTAGGAGAAGCGCGGCGAAATACAGCGGATAAATACGAGCGAAGCGGCTTACGTAAAATCTACGCCGGTCGATCGCCTTATCCTCGTTGAGGTAAACGATAGCTAGGATAAAGCCGGAAAGCATAAAGAAAAAACTTACGCTCACGTAGCCGAAACCGATGATTCTAGTCAGCACACCTTGTTCATGCGCATACGCGGGAAGAATCTGCCAGCCGTGATAAAAGACGACGAAAAGTGCGGCAAAAAAGCGTGCGGAAGTGAGCGGCAGAATCTTGGCCGCAGATGTACTTAGAGTCGTCTTAGCTCCTGACATGCCTCATCTTATAGGCTTGAGCCGCCAGCGGGCACCGAGATCGGGCTCCACGAAAACTTAGGTGCAGCGTCCCGTCTCGCGGCTTCGGTTGCATCCGCCGGTTGATCTGCGTAGAGTCGCTTCATTCCGCCGCTGCCTCACCCACCGCGCCTGGATCCATCGACGCCCATGTACACCCCGTCAACTCTCGCTCAACCCGCCCAGACCGCCCTCCGCCGCCGCTGGCTCCAGATCATCCCCGCCGTCTTCATCACCTACTCCCTCGCCTACGTCGACCGCGCCAACTACGGCTTCGGCGCCGCCGCCGGCCTGGCCGAAACCCTCCACATCTCCCACGCCCGCTCCGCCCTCCTCGGCTCCCTCTTCTTCCTCGGCTACTTCCTCTTCCAGATTCCCGGCGCCGCCTACGCCCGCCGCCGCTCCGCCCGCCGCCTCATCTTCCTCGCGCTCGTCTCCTGGGGCGTCCTCGCGTCGCTCACCGGCATCATCCGCTCCTTCTGGCTGCTCGCCCTCGACCGCCTCATCCTCGGAGCCGCCGAAAGCTTCATCCTCCCCGGCATGCTCATCCTGCTCACCAGTTGGTTCACCCGCAAAGAGCGCTCCCGCGCCAACACCTTCCTCATCCTCGGCAACCCCGTCACCGTCCTCTGGATGTCCGCCGCCACCGGCTACATCATCCGCGCCGTCGGCTGGCAGATGACCTTTATCATCGAGGGCCTGCCCTCCATCCTCTGGGGCCTGGCCTGGCTCTACCTCATCCGCGACCGCCCCTGCGACGCCGCCTGGATGCCCCCCGAGGCCTGCGACCACCTCACCCAAACCCTCGCCCACGAGCAGACCGCCATCCCCGCCGTCCCCAACATCCGCGCCGCCCTCAGCAACCCCACCGTCCTCTGGCTCTCCGCCCAGTACCTCCTTTGGAGCATCGGCGTCTACGGCTTTGTCCTCTGGCTTCCCTCCATCGTCCAGAAAGGCGCCACCCGCGGCATCGCCATCACCGGCCTGCTCTCGGCCATCCCCTACGCCTTCGCCATCCTGCTCATGGTCGCCGTCTCCCACTTCTCCGACCGCAACCTCCAGCGCAAACGCTTCATCTGGCCCTTTCTCATCCTCGCTGGCATCGCCCTCTACGGCTCCTACCTGGTCGCCGGAACCCACTTCTGGGTCTCCTTCTGGCTCCTCGTCCTCGCCGGAGCCACCATGTACGCCCCCTACGGCCCCTTCTTCGCCATCATCCCGGAGCTTCTGCCCACCAACGTAGCCGGCGAAGTCACCGCCCTCATCAACAGCTGCGGAGCCCTCGGAGCCTTCCTCGGCAGCTATCTCGTCGGCCTACTCGAAGCCCACACCGGCAACAACCGCGCCGGCTTCTTGCTGATGAGCCTCGCCGTCACCGCCTCCGGGCTCATCATCCTAGCCCTCCGCACCAACCCTTCCAAAGTCAAGCCAGCCACATAGTCCGCCGTCGCCCTTGCCGCTCCTCCGTCATTCCCGAAGGTTGTGGAAGCACACATGCTCAACTTCCCACAAATGCGTTTTACCAGGACTTATCAGCTCGGCTAAGTTTCCCAGAATCCCGTATTTCGACAGGTTGGTTTGGTAGTGTAAGAAATGGCTACTGCATCTCGCTGGAGCGCCAGAGAGGATGGCTGGCATGGGATTTCGCGACAGTAGACTGCGAGGCAAGATCGATGGCCTTAAGAAGGTGCTCTCCCATATCCGCCCCGAAGAACAGGACACCGAGTACATTCGCAAGATACGCGAGCAATTTGCCGAGACGGAATCCGACCTAGAGTGCCTGCTGGATTCGCAATAATCCGCGATATTGACTGCGTTAGCCAAGGTATTTATTGACTCTGCACTACACCCCCCGCGGAGTCACATTGTCGGCAAGTTCACCGATGTTGCCGCAAACCCCGTTTTCCGTGAGCGACAGCGCGTAAGCTGGCATAGGCAGTGGGATGTCGTGAGAAATGAGGGCTTATGGTGCATAGCGGAGAAGTTGACGCTGCAATCGGCCTTGAGAATTACAATCCCGACCGCGCACTGCGAGTGATCCTCAGCCCAGACGGCAAACGGCGGGCGGTAATCTTCGTCCGCCTGGACAATCTGTACGGCTTTCGCGAGGATGCTTACCATGCCGATGAAGTCGGATGCTACTGGTCCAGGCTCCCGCCTTATTCGACGATTTGTGACTCCGCTGACCGTGCTGAGCGAGAAGCGCGTGCAACCATCCCTTGGCTGATTGCGACGAACGGACCGTTGTAGGTTATAGATGCGCCGAAGGTTTGTGACAGCATACGTGCTCAACTTCACACAACTGCGTTTGAGAGTACTAATCTTTTCCTCTCCCCCGACTGGCGGTTTTAGCTCGGCTCAAATGATTGGAGGATCCTTGGAGACGCTAGAACTTGCATCGCCCCAGCAAGGGAGGACGGCTGTGTTGCAGCCGGATGTCTGCCCTCTGCTAAAACTTCGTAAGCGATGGTTCAGCAGTAAAATCGTCTGTGATCAGGGATGGTCACTCTCGTTTTCCGGAGGTAGTCGCGTTGACAGATACAACTACTTTGAAGCGGGGCGTCACCTAGTTTTAAAAGGCGAGGGTGGATCAGGTCAGATGGACATCTTCTTGACTGCCACTTTGACCTGGAGCGAGCCCGCTGGAGTGCCCCTGGGGGAAGAAACACGGGCGAGAGTGCTGCGCAACATCACTGCTGCACTTCAGTGGACCGGTTACCTCGTTGGCTTTTTCAATCTCGACACAACGTAGTCGCTCGTCTTGATCTCCTCCTCCTCAGGACCCTGGTAGGAATGCCTATCATTGGCGTGACTGCCATCGGTACAGTTTCGGAGAACCGTCTAAAGTATATGGAACTGCTTTAGCTCAGGCGGCCAGAGACATATATACTCCTCTCCGTCTAGGAGACGGTGAGCAGCCCTCATCTCCTGGCTGGGTCGTAACGAATGATCCGCTTGCTGGACGAGGGCGAAGGTTGCGTTCGGATCCTCAGTGAGGATAAAAATGTTCATCTCACCAGCCCCGAAATCGTGGCCATCCACCACGGCGCTTCTGCCGAGCAATGAAATCAACGCCTCCTCAAAGCGGATCAGCTTGTCGTAGCTGTCCAAATCCTCAGATGTCACGAACTGCAGAACCAACTGCGCCGTCATACATCGCAGTGTACGTCCTCAGAAGTTGCATCAGCAGAACTTATGTACCCACCTCTCCACAAAAGGAAGGCAATCTGCATTGCCTTTGCATGGTCCTTACCTGATCCCTGCACCTGTACCCTGGCCCCTAAACACTCATCATCGCCCCACCCTTCCGCGCCGACTCATACATCTTCATCATCAACACCACATCCCTTAGCCCTTCCTCTCCCGAAGGCCCCGGCTTCGTCCCCTCCATCACGCACTTCGAAAAATAATCCGACTCCAGCTTGAACTGGAACGGATCCTTCTCCTGCTCCATCACATCCACCATCTCCGCGGGCATCCCTCTGGAGGCCCCGTTGATCCGCCCCGTCACATGAATCCCCTCATACCCAAACCCATTCACCGTCAGCGTCCCCTTCGACCCATGCAGACGAATGAACCCATCCATATTCGCCCCATACGTCGTCGTGCACGAGGCCACCGCACCCGAAGCCATCTTCATCGTCCACCCCAGGTTCTCCTCCACCTCCTTGAAGCGCCCATCCTGGTCGATCACCGAGCTATACGCCGAAAGCGAAACCGGCTCCTCCCCGGTCAGAAACCGCGCCGCGTTCAACGAGTAAATCCCCACATCCATCAGCGGCCCACCCCCCGCCAGCTTCCCATCGCACCGCCACTCCCCCGGCGCTATGTTGAACCCATTCGCACTCTCGATCGCCTCGATCTTCCCCAGCCGCCCGCTCTGCACAATCTCCCTTGCCTTCAGCGTCGTCGGCTCCACATGCAGCCGATACGCGATCATCAGCCGCTTATCCGCCTTCTTGCAAGCCGCCACCATCGCCTCGCAGTCCGCCACCGTGGTCGCCATCGGCTTCTCGCACAGCACATGCTTCCCCGCCTGCGCCGCGCGAATCGTGTACTCCGCATGCATCGAGTTCGGCAACCCGATATACACCGCATCGATCGCCGGATTGTCCCGCATGCGGTCATACTCCTCGTAGCTATAGATCGAGCTCTCCGGAACCCCATACTCCTTCGCCAGCTTCAGCGCCTTCTCGCGATGCCCGCTCACCAACCCGGTCATCTGCCCGTGCTCACTCGTCCGCGTCCCCGGCATAAAGTGATCGACCGAGATCCGCCCCAACCCCACCGCGCAATACCCGATCTTCCGTCCAGCCGCCCCCTGCCCAAACCCCGGCAAAGCCGCAGCAGCACCCACCCCCACCGCCATCCGCCCAAAATCCCGACGATTCATACCCAAGCCCTCCCAACGCAAGCATCATAGCCCCTTGTCGTGTCATTCCTGAAGCAATCCGCTCTTACGATGGCTCAAGCAAATAAAGTGTCATCCTGGGCGCAGTCGAACGACCTGCGGTTCGAACAACCGATAAGCTCCCCGTCACGAGTCCTTACCGCGTATCGTCTTACCGTCTCGAACGCATTGGAGGGGTGCATTCATCGAGCCCGCAGCCGGGCAGATCACCGTCTCGTCTAAACTGATTCAGCCCGTCCCAGCCAACAAAAGCCGGACGTGCCCGGAGACCCCTTGAAGCCTTTCCTCCCGCTCCTCCTCCTCCTCATTACGCCAGGCCTCGCCCAGACCTCCGACACCCCCGCCGCCGCCCCCAAGACCCAGCCCCCCACCCCAACCATCCAGGCCCGCTCCAACCTCGTCATCCTCGACGTCGTAGTAACCGACAAGAACCACGCCCCCCTCCACAACCTCAAGGCCGCCGACTTCCACCTCCGCGAGTCCGGCGCCGACCAGACCATCAAGACCATCGAAGAACACACCCCCAGCAACGCCGCACCCGCCGAGCCCATGGCCAAGCTCCCCCCCGGCATCTTTACCAATTACGCCCTCACCCCCGCCAACGGCCCCGTCAACATCCTCCTCATCGACCGCCTCAACACCCCCCTCCAATCCCAGCCTTTCCTCAAAGATCAGCTCCTCACCTTCATCCGCCACATGAAGCCGGGAACCCGTCTCGCCATCTTCGGCCTCAACACCCAGCTCGTCTATCTCCAGAGCTTCACCGCAGACCCCGCCCTCCTCCTAGCCGCCCTCGAAGGCAAGAAGAACACCTCCCGCCAATCCGCCCTCCTCGACTCCCCCAACGACCCCTCCCTCGCCGACGACATGGCCGAAGTCGGAGCCTCCGCCACCGTCCTCGCCAACGTCCAGCAGTTCGAGGCCGACCAGCAGAGCTTCCAGACCCAGCTCCGCGTCCGCTACACCCTCGACGCCATGAACAACCTCGCCCGCTACCTCTCCGGAATCCCCGGCCGCAAAAACCTCCTCTGGTTCTCCGGCTCCTTCCCCATCTCCATCCTCCCCGACGGCGACCTCCCCAACCCCTTCAACGTCACCGCCGACATGCAGGACGAGTTCCGCGCCACCACCAGCCTCCTCAGCCGCGCCCAGGTCGCCGTCTACCCCATCGACGCACGCGGCATCCAGTCCGCCCCCATGCTCGACGCCTCCCAAAGCGGCTCCAAGTACGCCCGAAATCCCTCCGCCTACTCCAAAGACCTCACCAAATTCAACACCCAAACCGCCGACGAGCAGACCACCATGCGCCAGATGGCCTTCCAGACTGGCGGCCAGGCCTTCGTCAACACCAACGGCCTCGCCGAAGCCGTCAGCAAAGCCATCGACCAGGGCTCCAGCTATTACACCCTCACCTACACTCCCACCAGCCCCAAACTCGACGGCTCCTTCCGCAAGATCCAGCTCACCACCGACCACCCGGGCACCGACCTCGCCTATCGCCGAGGCTACTTCGCCGACTCGCCCAACGCCTCCACCCGTCAGCAGCTCACCACCAACCCCGCCGCCCCCGCCACCGCCACCCAGCCCACCATGCGCTCCGCCATGCTTCGCGGAGCCCCCACTCCCACCCAGATCCTCTTCAAAGTTCTCGTCGCCCCCGCCGGCCCACCCACCGACGACGCTCCCGCCACCAACAACCAGCCCGCCCCCACCATCAGGGGCCCCTTCCGCAAATACCTCGTCAGCTACGCCGTCTCCCCCCAGGACCTAACCCTCAAACCAACCTCCCCCGGCCACTACGACCTCGCCCTCCAGTTTGTCGCTATCGCCTACGACCCCAACGGCGCCGCCGTCAACAGCGCCGGCCAGACCATCCACACCAACATCGATACCGCCGCCATCCAGTCCATCGCCAAGTCCGGCCTCCAGTACCGCCAGGTCGTCAGCGTCCCCGCCAAAGGCGAGTTCTTCCTCCGCCTCGCCGTCCACGATCTCCTCGTCGATCACATCGGCGCCGTCGAAGTCCCCATCGCCGCCGTCAGCCACCTCGCCGAGGTAGCCCCGCCACCCCCGCCCAAACCGGCCGACCCCTCCCGCGTCCCTCCCACCCTCAACAACCTTCCCCGCTAGCCTCGACCATGGGGCACTCCACGAAGGAAGTCCTTGTATCCCACAAGTCTTCAACCCAGGAGGGCAGAGTCCAGCCCCCGCTGGCCGAAAGCCGCCAAGCCAAAAGCCGCCAGCCCGCGCCCCTCAAGCCCAACCCAATCCGCACCCGAACTCCATATTCGTCGCATAAAGAATACCGCCGTCATCCTGAGCGAAGCGAAGGACCCCTGTATTTGCTCTTCGCCTTCGCGTTTGCCTGTTCTAGCCTTAGGGGCGTAACCAAGCCACCTTTTCGCCAGTATCCGAACACCCCCAAACCTCCGCGCCCAGCTTCAGGTACCCGCCGCATGACTCTTCCCCACGCCCTACCCCGCGTCCTCCAGCCCCGCTTCCGCTCGCTCGTCCGCGCCAATGCCCTCGTCCTGCTCAGCCTCCTGGCCGCCTTTCTCCTCTCGGACTTCCCCCGCAACCGAGCCACTCTCTGGCTCATCCTCCCCACCCTCACCGCCCTCCTCGGCACCCTCGACACCCTCCGCTGTATGCAGAAACGCTGGAACTTCTACCACGGCGGCGTCATCCTCTGCCTCTATATGGACCTCATGATCCTCACCCTCATCTTCTTCTTCCTCCTCTACCCCTACGCCGGCCTAACCTTCCGCTAACCATCCTTCGGGGTGCCCCCTTCCCTGACCGCGTCCGCTCAGGCTGAGATTGGCTCCTCCCGAACGCCGCTCGCCCACGCCTATTCAGCCTCATCCTGGGCGAACGGCTCACAGCCTCATCGTGAGCCCGCCGTCGAAGGACCTTCGGTTCCTTGTCCGAACCGGCATGTCGGCGCCTGCCGTCTCCGCGCAGCAGCGTGTCGGCCGAAGTGCTAAACTTCCCCGAATAACTTCCGCCACAGGGCTCTACCCTCTCTCAGGAGCACCACCTCATGATCAAAGGCTTTCGCGACTTCATCCTCCGCGGCAACGTCATCGACCTGGCCGTCGCCGTCATCATCGGCGCTGCGTTCACCGCCATCGTCACCTCCTTCGTCACCAACATCATCACGCCCCTGCTCGCCGCCCTCGTCGGAAAGCCCGACTTCTCCGCCCTCACCCTCACCCTCCACGGCGGCGTCATCCAGTACGGCATCTTCCTCAACTCCGTCATCTCCTTCCTTCTCCTCGCCTCCGTCGTCTACTTCCTCATCATCGTCCCCATGAACTACCTCATGTCCCTCCGCAAGGCTCCCGAGGCCCTGGTCACCACCCGCACCTGCCCCCAGTGCCTCTCCGAGATTCCTCTTGCCGCCACCCGCTGCAAGTTCTGCGCTCAACCGGTCTAGCCGCCACTCAGGCGCGGAGCGGGGCCATCAAGCCCGCTCCCTCCCCGGCCACGGTGGCCTGTCAACCCCCTGCCGCTTCTAACTTCTACGCTCTCAACAGGATGCGCCTGGCGCACGAGACTCCTGTCGTCTCGTACAATAAAACTGTCTCCCATCAACACCGTCCCCCAAGCCCTGCGCCACTCAGGATAAACCCTTTGTTTTGAATATTTTGCCGCTAAGTCCCTTTGTAGCAATATTTTACGAAGGTACTCCCCTAAGTCCATTCGTTTGAATATTTTGCACGGATAGTAGGGGGTACCCACCCACCCAAAGCCTCTGGAGCACCATGACCTCTCTCCGCACCCTGGCCTGCCTCCTTCCCCTCACCACCGTCACCGCCCTTGCCCAAACCCCTGCCGTCTTCGGCTTCCGAGACTTCGCCCCCCAGGCCCGCTGGGACGCCGCCTTCCTCAAGGTCCCCGACGCCGCCCTCGCCGGCCAGCACCTCAAGATCCTCACCAGTGCCCCCCACTGGGCCAGCTCCCCGGAGGACTACAAAACCGCCCAGTACGTCGCCGAAAAGTTCAAAGCCGCCGGCCTCCAGACCGAAATCGTCCCCTACCGCGTCCTCCTCAACAAGCCCGTCAGCAGACCCGGAGCCATCCTCATCGAAGCCTTCGGCCCCCAGGGCCAGAAGCTCATGTCCGGACCCACCCCCGAGCACGTCGACCCAACCGACCCGTTCGAAAACGATCCACGCATCCTCCCCGCCTTCAACGGGTCTTCCGCCTCCGGAGACGTCACCGCCCCCGTCGTCTACGCTAACTACGGCACCATCGCCGACTTCAAGAAGCTGGATCAACTCGGCTTCTCCGTCAAGGGCAAGATCGTCCTCGTCCGCTACGGCCAGAACTTCCGCGGCGTCAAGACCTACATCGCCCAGCAGCACGGAGCCGCCGGCGTCCTTATCTACTCCGACCCCGCCGACGACGGCTACTTCAAAGGTGACCTCTACCCCAACGGCCCCTACCGCGCCGAGTCCGCCGTCCAGCGCGGCTCCTCCCAGTTCCTCCCCATCTACCCCGGCGACCCCCAGACCCCCAACGTAGCCTCCACCATGGACCTCCCCGACTCCCAGCGCATCCCGGCCGACAAGCTCCAGTCCAACCAGCCCTCCATCCCCGTAAACCCCCTCTCCTACAAGGACGCCACCCCCATCCTCCGCGCCCTCGCCGGCCCCGCCGCCCCCCACGCCTGGCAGGGCGCCCTCCCCTTCGCCTATCACCTCGGGTCCGGCAAGGTCACCGTCCACATGCATCTCGAGCAGGACTACGCCATCCGCACCATCTGGGATGTCATCGGCCGCATCCCCGGCGCCGACCCCGCCGAGCAGCAAAACTGGGTCGTCGCCGGAAACCACCGCGACGCCTGGGTCTACGGCGCCGTCGACCCCAACAGCGGAACCGCCGCCATGCTCGAAACCGTCCACGGCCTCGGCGAGCTCCTCAAGCAAGGCTGGAAGCCGAAACGCCCCATCGTCATCGCCTCCTGGGACGCCGAGGAAGAAGGCCTCATCGGCTCTACCGAGTGGGTCGAGCAGCATCAGGACGCTCTCCGCCACGCCGTAGCCTACTTCAACACCGACGTCGGCGTCTCCGGCCCCAACTTCAACGCCTCCGCCGTCCCCTCTCTCAAACAGTTTGTCCGCGACCTCACCAAACAAGTCCCCAGCCCCAAGGGCGGCACCGTCTACGACGAATGGGCCAGGGACCAGGCCGCCAAGCGCACCGACGACCGAGCCGCCGCCCCGCCACCGCCCGTGGACGATGACGCCGAAGCCCCCAGGACCCGCCCCATCGCCAAATCCACCACCGAAGTCGAAATCGGAACCCTCGGCTCCGGCTCCGACTACACCCCCTTCCTCCAGCACGTCGGCGTCCCCTCCACCGACATCGGCTCAGACGGCCCCTACGGCGTCTACCACTCCGTCTTCGACAACTTCGCTTGGTTCACCCTCAACGCCGACCCCACCTTCGTCTACGAGCAGCAGCAGGCCCGTGTCTTCGGCCTCGAAATCCTCCACATGGCCTCCGCCGACGTCCTCCCCTACGACTACGCCCTCTACGGCCGCGAAATCCTCAACTACGTCCACGCCGCCCAGCGCCGCGCCACCGCCGCCAACCTCCCCTTGGACTTCGCCCCCGCCCTCACCGCCGCCCGCCGCTTCGCCGCCGCAGGCAACAGCATCCACACCCGCCAGCTCAACCCTTCAGCCGACACCCAGACTCTCAACCGAACCCTCCGCGAAGCCGAAACCGCCCTCATCAACCCCGAAGGCCTCCCCGGCCGCCCCTGGTACCGCCACACCATCTACGCCCCCGGCGAGTTCACCGGCTACGCCGCCGTCGTCATCCCCGGCGTCAACGAAGCCATCGACCAACCCAACGCCCTCCGAGCTCAATCCCAACTCACCGCCCTCGCCGCCGCCCTCAACCGCTCCGCCGCCCTCCTCGAATAGCGCAACCAAATAGGAGGCTGAATGACGCGCTTACTTTACTCTTCGTTAGTGTTCTTTACACTGGTTCACTCCGCATACAAGAGCGCGGGTGCACAAACGGCTCCGGCCTTCCGCTTCGAGTTCAAAGCGCCGCCCGGCACACACGCCACAGGATTCAAAGTTGTAGAGCAGTTTGACCGATCACGGAGCTTCCAAGCCGCATCGGCCTCTGTAAGCTCAGCCGGTACCGAAGGTTTTCGACCGATTCAAACGCTCGTGTGGTATCCCGCGGAAAAATCGAGCCGCGAGACGATGACCTTGGGAGACTATGGTGCGCTCATCAAGACCGAAACGAGCTTCGGCAAGCCCGTAGAACAAGGTAAGCCTCAGTCCTTTGTTGAGACGTTCATGCATGGCACCACCGATCTCCACGCCCGGGCCATCAGAGACGCGACCATGCAGACAGGTCCTTTCGCCGTTCTGATCTATGCACCGAGCGTGAACGCCCCCGCAACAGAGAACATCGAGCTATGCGAGTATCTCGCCAGTCACGGCTTTGTCGTCATCGCCAGCCCAAGTATGGGGGCACACTCCCGCACGATGACGCTCGACCTGCCCGGAGCAGACGCGGAAGCCCAGGACATCTCCTTCCTCATCGACTTTGCCGCAACCCAGCCGAACACGGACATGTCCAAGGTAGCGGTCATCGGCTACAGTTGGGGCGGCATGTCAGCCCTCTTCGCATCGAGCCGCGACAAGCGCATCGGGGCACTCGTCTCGCTCGATGGGTCCTTTCGTTACTCTCCGGAGACCGTACAGCAAGCCGCGGATATCCATCCCGAGCAGATGAAGATTCCGCTCCTGGTCTTCAGCAGAGCCGAGGAGCCGCTCGAAAGCTGGGATGCCTTACGAAAAGATAAAGCACAGTGCATGACCGCACCCAATGTACTGAATGAATGGACTCACGGCGACCTTCTCCACATTCATCTGCTTGCAGTCTCACATATACAGTTCAGCTCCCTGTACCAGCGCAGTGAACGATTCAGCAAGGAAGGCCTTCAATTCGTTCCGGCGGATTACACTCTTCAGGATGGAATGGAGAGTTATAACTGGATGGCGCGTTATCTACTGGAGTTCCTGGATTCTTACCTGAAGCACGATCCAACCGCCACTCAGTTCATGACTCAAACTCCCATCCGAAACGGCGTGCCGAAGCACCTGATTTCTGTCAGCCTGCGACGCGCGTTGGTGCAGCAGGGACAGAACGATCGATCCCCAAAGGACGCACGCAGGCCTTAGTGGCTTCCTGTCTCCGGCCTTAGCAACCGCCCCATCATCAGCGGAAACAACCGATCCTCACTCACCCGCAAACAAACCTGAACATTAGCGACTCCCGCAACCGGCACGGTAAACCCTCGATCATCCACCTCCAACCGCATCGGCACGGCTGGACAAACCGCCGGATCAAGCGCATACGCCACCGCCACCACGTCGAACGCCGTAGGCGTCACCTGTCCTGTCCCGGAACTCCAAAGGTGATATAGCACCGCCAGCGCATCCGTCAACGGCGTTCCCTCCCCAAACAGCACCCCGCGCTTCACCTCGTCAATCTTCGATTGCGTCGCATCCAGAGGCATCACGAACAGCGGAACCCCCGACCCAAACACCAGCTTCGCCGCCGCCGGATCGACTTTGATGTTCCACTCAGCATCCCGCCCATGCGGTGCCTTGTACCCCAGATCCCCATACCCGGCATACACCGACCCACCCATCAACACCACCCGCTTCAGCTTCCGAAACGTAGCCGGGTACTGCCGGATCAGGTCCCCAAGGTTGGTCTCCGGCCCAATCGCAATCAAGGTCACCTGTCCAGGATGCGCCTCGATCGTATCCCGAAGAAATCTCACCGCCTCGCCGAACTCCGCGTCGGTTCCACCCCGAGCCCACCGCGCCTGCGTCATCTGCCCCGCCGGAGCCGCCGAAGACCGCCCGGCAAACACCGGTACGTCCCCATGCCCCGTCTCCTTCAGAAACCGAGCCGCCAAAGCCGCCCGCCAACGGGTGTCCCCGTACCCCGTCGTCACGCCGAGCAGCTCTACGCGCCGATCCGACAACGCCAACCCCAACGCAAACGCATCGTCGATATCGTCTCCAATATCCGTGTCGAGGATCACTTGCTCCCGCTGCCCTCGACCCGCACCCTGCGCTCTGCCCGACACCGCCGGAACTCCAGCCAAAAGGCATGCCAGAACGAACACCAACCCTCGCCTCATCCTCACCCGCCCTTCCATACGAACCCCTAACCTACCCGTGCTCATCGTTATCCTCTCTCCCGGAGGCTTACCTTCGCACCAAGCCCATAGAGCCCGCTTCGCAGGCAAGGGGATTTTCTCATCTCCGCCAAAGCCATGCAGCCTCCCACCAGCAAATAAGTCGCGCGATCCCGACCGAACCTCCGGCGTAACCGCACGGGCCGGTGGAGGAGACCTCAGCATGTGCCCTTGTTCTCGTCTTCAAACCGCCTCTCCGCTAACGAAGTCGCCATCAAGCCACTCAACGCTCCGCCTCCTTGCGGCCAATCTCCCCGCGCAGCAGCCCGAAAGCCCCGCCGGCAAGCAACGCGATTCCTAAGACCATCCGCAAACCGATCCCCTCCCTCACCACAAACCATCCTTCCATGACGGTCAGCAGCGGAGACATCAGGTAACGCGCCGATACCCTCAACGGTGAGACCTGCCTCGCCAGCCAGACCAGCAGCACCACCTCCGGAAGGTCGACCAACACGGCCCGCACCACCTCAGCCCCCAACGCGTCCCACCGCCAACCCGCCCCTCCCCCGATCCCGAATACGAGGAGCACCAGCCCGCTTCCCAGCCCAATCGCCCCCACCGCACCCGCCAGCCCGATCGCAGGCCCTAAACGCCGCATCCCAAACAGCCCGGCCGCTGTCAACCCAGCCGCGCCAGCCTGTAAGCCGATCCCGGCCAGCCCACGTCCGTTCTCGGGCAAAGCCACCGGCAGTAGCAACAAGACGCCCGCCACCCCGGCCAGTCCCCAACCCAGGAGTTCCATGGCGCCTTCAACAATCACGATCCCGACCGGGACCAACGCAAACAGCAACAACCCAAGACTTGCCGAAGCTCGCCCCCGGGCAAGATTGAGCAGCAAAGCGGGCCCGCCCACGAGAGCCAGTCCCACCCCGGCAACCTCCCCAACCCGCCGCCAACCAACCCAGCGCCGTTCCTTCAGATAAACCGCTGCCCCGCCGAGCCCGAGCAGCAGCAGGCGCAACCCCGCACCCGCCAACGAACTCATCCCCACAGGAAGCAAATCCCCTGCCAGCCACCCCAGCGACGCCCACAGGCAAAGTGTCCCAAACCCCACCCACTGCCGCCACTTCACCTTCGGCCTCCTGCAAAACGAAGGGCCATGCGCATCGCATGGCCCTTGTGAATTAACTTCGCCCAGCCGTTAGCGATTGCCACCGCCGCCCTGAGAACCGCCAGATCCGCCGTTGCCGGATCCGCCAGGACCACCCGGCCCTCCCGGACGACGACCGCCGCGACGCCGGCGACGATCGCCGCCGCCCGGACGCCGATCACCCGAGCCGCCCCCTGGTCCCCCTTGCGGCCTGCCACTGGGAACACCGGGAGCCCCAGCCTGCACCGTCACCGGAGCATCCGCCCGGTTGAAGTTGGGCTCATCGCTCTCCTCACTCTCCTCTGAGTCGAAGTCCTCGCCGTCCTCATCCGAGGCCGTCTCCTCCTCCGTATCCGGAGCCGCCTGCCGCGGAGCCGGATAGTCCGATCCACCCTGCTGCGGAATTTCCGGCAGCCCAAGCTTCGCTCGCTGCTCACGCAGCACAGCCTTCCGCGAAAGCTTGATCCGGTTGCCCTCGATCGAAAGCACCTTCACCAGAATCTGGTCGCCCTCCCGCAGCTCGTCCTTCACTTCCTTCACCCGATGCTCGGCAATCTCCGACACGTGCAGCAACCCATCGGTCCCAGGGAAGATTTCGACGAACGCCCCGAACTCCGCAATCCGCACAACCTTGCCCAGGTAAATCTTGCCAATCTCCGGCACCGCCGTAATATCGGAGATCATCTGGATCGCCCGAGCCAGCCCGTCGGCATCGCTCGAAGCCACATTCACCCGGCCCGTATCGTCCACATCGATCTTCACGCCCGTCGCGTCGATGATCCCGCGGATCACCTTCCCGCCCGGCCCGATCAGGTCGCGAATCTTGTCCGTAGGAATCTGGATCGTATGGATCCGCGGAGCAAACTCCGACTTCTCGGACGCAGCCGTAGAGATCGTCGCATCCATCGTATCCAGCAGCGAAAGCCGCCCGACCCGCGCCTGCTCCAGTGCCTCCCGCATGATCTGCGGCGTAATCCCCATGATCTTGATGTCCATCTGGAGCGCCGTAATGCCCTTGCGCGTCCCGGCCACCTTGAAGTCCATATCGCCGTAGTGGTCTTCCGCACCGGCGATGTCGCTCAGAATGGCGTACTTGTCGCCTTCCTTCACCAGACCCATCGCCACGCCCGCCACCGCGCCTTTCAGCGGAATCCCCGCCTTCATCAACGCCAGCGAAGCCCCGCAAACGGTCGCCATCGAAGACGACCCATTCGACTCCAGGATGTCCGACACCACCCGCAGCGTATACGGCGACTCATCCTCCGCCGGCAGCACCGCCTCGATCGCCCGGTAAGCCAGCGCGCCATGCCCGATCTCGCGCCGCCCAACCCCACTCATGCGCCCAACCTCGCCCACCGAGAACGGCGGGAAGTTGTAGTGCAGCATAAACCGCCGCTTCTGCTCCCCTTCGTAGCTTTCCAGCCGCTGCGCGTCGTCCGTCGTCCCCAGCGTCGCCGACACCAGCGCCTGCGTTTCTCCCCGCGTAAACAGTGCCGATCCATGCACCCGAGGCAGAACCCCAACCTCAACCGTCACTTCGCGTATCTGGTCGAAAGCCCGGTGATCCGGCCGGATCCGCTGATCCAGAACCTGCTCCCGGAAGATGTTCTCCCGCAGCAGTTCGTAGTACTTGCTCAGCTTCTTCCCCGCAGACGCGTCACCTTCCGGGAGCTCCTTTTTCAGCTCATCCTTGATCGTCTTGACCAGGGCATAGCTCTCGAACTTCGGATGCTTCCGCGTATCCAACGCATCCTCAAGCCGAGCCCCCGCCTTTACCTTCAACTCGTTCAGGTAGGCAACATCCGTCTCAGCTGGAACCACCGTCCGCTTCGTCTTCCCCGCCCGGCTCACCAGGTCCTCGATCGCCGCGCAGATCTTCTTGATCTCCACATGTGCAAACTCGATCGCGTCCACCACCTGCGTCTCCGAGCACTCTTTCGCGCCCGATTCCACCATCACAATGCCATCCTTCGTCCCGACGACCATGATGTTCAGCGTGCTCACCGCCCGCTCCGCATACGTGGGGTTCACCACAAACGCCCCGTCCACAATTCCGATCCGCACCGCGCCCACCGGCCCATGGAACGGGATGTCGCTCAGCGCCAAAGCACAGCTAGCCCCATTGATCCCAAGCACATCCGGATCGTTTTCCTTGTCCGCCGAGTAGACGAACGCCACCACCTGCGTCTCGTTCCGAAACGTCTCAGGAAACAGCGGACGGATCGGCCGATCGATCTGCCGGCAGGTCAAGATCTCTTTCTCACTCGGCCGCCCTTCCCGCTTGATAAAACCACCCGGAATCCGTCCACCCGCATACGTGAACTCGCGGTACTCCACCGTCAGCGGAAAGAAGTCGATTCCCTCCTTCGGGTCCGGCGAAGCCGTGGCCGTCGCTAGAATCGCATTATCGCCACTGGTGGTAAACGCCGCTCCAGGAGCCTGCTTGGCCATCCGGCCCGTCTCAAACTTGATCTGCTTGCCACCGGCAAGCTCTACCGTCACATCCTGCTTCATCGTTCGCCTCTTCTTTCTCTCTCTATGCAGTCATTCGTTCTCTCGCGGGCATCGGACCACTGAAAACAAAAGGGCACGACCTGGAACTCGCAGGGTTTGCCCCGCGCAGGTCGTGCTCTCTCACTTTGTCCAGGGTCCACATCGCACCAGGCGAGCAGGGTTCGGGAAAGCAAGCGCATCCGCAGAGAGGCATCGTCACCTGCTCCAGCCGCAAGACCGCAAACGATCCTGGACAGGGTATTGGGCCGATGAGTCACGGGTACAGCGAACTTCCATGGCTTGGGAAATCTTCCTGAAGGCCGACATGCAGGGAAAACTTTGCATTACGGGCCCGGCGCACAACGCCGAGCCCCACGGAACTACTT
This sequence comes from uncultured Granulicella sp., assembly GCA_965213785.1. Lineage (GTDB taxonomy): Bacteria > Acidobacteriota > Terriglobia > Terriglobales > Acidobacteriaceae > Edaphobacter. The sequence goes on from OZ243921.1 coordinate 354,844, forward strand.
CCGGATGCCGAGTTTCCCGATCACATCGCGATACCGATCGGCATCGATCTTCTTCAAATAGTCCAGCAGCCGGCGGCGCTTGCTCACCAGCATCAGCAGACCGCGGCGCGAACCATGGTCTTTCTTGTGCGTCTTAAAGTGTTCCGTCAGTTCGCCAATCCGCTCGCTCAAAATCGCAATCTGGACCTCAGGACTTCCAGTATCGGAGTCGTGGGTGCGAAACTTCGCAATAATGTCTGTCTTCTTTACGGGTGCCAACACAGCTGATCTTGCTCCTGATCTTGTCTGATCTTCTAGTCCACTCACAATAGTGTCTACCGTAACGATAGCACTGCTTACCACCGGGAGCAATCCACTCCGCAACTCACCTCATATGCACCTTCAAGAACCCCAGCGTCCGCTCCCGCGCCAGCCCCGCCGCCCCGGGATTGTAACTGCCGCGAGCCTCGCAATTGAACCCATGCTCCGCCCCTTCATACACATACACCCTCACCTCCGGATGCGCTGCCCGTACTGCCTCCACCTGTTCCGGCCCAATATGGGAATCGTTCGCGCCGAAATGAAGCATCACAGGGCACCCCGGCTCCTCCTCCGCAACCCTCCCTACGCCACCCGGGTAGTACCCCACGCAGCAAGCAGGCTTCATCCCCACAGCCGGCCCACGCGTCGCCGAGAGCCAACTCATCAGCCCCCCATAGCAGAACCCTATCACCGCCACTCCACGCTCCGCCGTCTTCACGTGGACGAACGCCGCCCGAATATCCTCGAGCGCCGTCTCCGGCTTCAGCCCCTGCATCATCCCAAAAGCCCTGTTCGCGTCCTCGCCCTCATACCGCAGCTCCACCCCCCGTTGCTGCCGATCGAACAGCGCCGGAGCCACCGCCCGGTACCCCTCCGCCGCATATCCATCCACCACCGAGCGGATATGCCCATTCACCCCGAAGATCTCCTGCACAATCACCACCGAGCCCAGCGGCTCACCCGCCGGCTCCGCCCCATACGCGTTCATTACGTGCCCATCCGCCGCCGTCAACTTAGCCCATTCACCCATCTGCACGACCTCCTCGCACCATCATAGGCGACAAGCATCAAGCCGAAAGGTCGAACAAGCCGGCAAACTCCAGGCGCATGCTCCGATCCATCTACCCGGCGCCCCCCCGACAGACGACCGAACAGGGAAAAGGTATGGATAGCGTGCCCCCTCGCTCTAGGCCTGCCTCCTCGTCACCTGCACCGCCCCACCGCCAAGATGCGTCAGGCTGAACCTCTTGATCGTACCCATCCCCGTTGTATTTAGCAGGCTGCCCGGCGTGGGAATCGGGTGCACCTTCCCAAGATTGTCCTGATCGCCCGTATGATCCCCCGTTCCCCCGCCGATGATCTTGATCGGCGGAAGCTCATGCAGACCCGTGTCGTCCCCCAATCCCCCGTCGATGATTGGATAAGCGGGATGTCCGCCTCCCTTGTTACCCGTGGGCACTGGCACCGGCTTGCCGGTAGGGTCGCCACCATCTCCCGGATCGCCCGTTCCCCCACCGCCAATCGGTACCAGCGCGGGCCAATGCGTATTGATATCGACATTGTTGGCTCCTCCCCCGGTATCGTCCCCGTTGTCGTCACCCGCATCCCCTATCGCACTCGTACCAGTCCCTTCCGGCGGATCAGACGGGGTGTCCGTTTTGCCGTCGTTCGGATCATCGCCGGTTTGTGGCGTTTCGGTCGTGTCGTCCTTCGAGTCATCGTCATCATCTTTACTGTTGCTTTGCTCCGGGTACTCTTTCTTCACCTCGTCCGCTGCTTGATCGATCTCGCTCGTCATCGCATCCAGTTGGTCCTCCAGGTCATCGAACTGCTTTCCGAGGTCTGAGACCTTTTGCTGGCCCTCTTCCTCGTCGATCGCTTCCGCTGCTTGGAATAGCCCATAGATAAATCCGGCGATTGAGCAAATAGTGCTCCCGACACCTCCAAACAGGGAACCGGCCGCCGCGCCCGCCGCCGTGTCCTTTCCTATAATTTCGACGGCTATTCCTATCTCCTTGGCGGTTTGATCGCCAAAGATCTCAGTGAGAAAGCCCTTGCCGGCATCCTTGGCGGTCTGAGTCACCACGCCGCCCGCCCCGCCCGGTCCGCCCAAGCCTCCGGGCACACCCGGCCGTCCAGGCAAGACCGCCCCGGACCCCGCAGAGGGCCCCGCGACCGCTGGCCTGACGCTCGCATGAAGCGAGCTTCCCGGTGCCCCCAAAGGAACTGGGAGCTTCAAAACTCCGAACACCGTCGACCCGGTTCCCTTCCAATCCGTGCCAAGCGCCGCCAGATCCTTGCCGTTCACCATCAGCAGCGTCGCAGTGCCCAAGTCCAGGAACACGCTCCCGGATGCGCCGGCATCCCGCGTCTTGCCTAACCCCACACTCTTCCAGGTCTGTACACCCTGATGCACCAGCGCGGTGTTGCCCTCTTCCTCCTGCGCCCGCAACCCGGTAAGAAACAGCCCTTCCAAGCCGTCGAACGACTTATTCGCGGTCGCAAAGGTCAGCAGTTCCCGGAACAGTGTCCGCCGTTGCGGCCGCTTCGACCCCACGCAGAACGCCACAGCCGCCGCCCGCGTCTTCAGGTAAACATCCTTCGCGCCCTTCGCATCGGAGATTCCCGTAATACGCACAATCGCGTGGGCCGCGTCTCCCACCGCCATACGGTGCATACTCTGCAGCACGGCGTAGCAGGTTTGTGACCTCGTAAAGTGCAACGTGTTCGGTTTGTGGACCAAGGCTCGCGTATACCCGATCCCGCCTCGTCCGAGCAGCCCCCCCATCCCACCCGTGGTTCGCAGGGGAGAGTCCGAGAGAACAGGGGTGCTTGCCTTCCCTACCGGCATCGCGACTGGAACAACATGGAGCGGCTCTTCCTTGAGGCTCATGGCATCTCTCCCGCCGCATATTCCTTCTCTGCGCCGCGCCGCCATCCTACGCCGGGCCATCCTGCCGTACAAGGATGAGAGCGCCAGCCTCGCCGGAATGTTCACCCTGTTAAAACTCATTCCCGCGGCGCTTACAACAAACCTCTAATGCTTCCCCGCGCCCGCATACCCCTGCATCTCCGCCGTCCAACGCAGAAACCGCACCATCTGCCGCCAGTCCCGCGCCGCCAGCCGCACAAAATCCATCGCGGTCACCGTCTCCGCCGGCTTGCCGGTATAGGTCTCCAGCCGCCACCGAAGATACGGGCTTCGCCAAGGCATCATCCGGTACCCACGCGTCGCCCGCCAAAGAAAGATCATGCCTTCAGTCTACCCCCACGCCCGCGGCACAAGCCCGGCCCCAGCGCGTACGTCCCCGTCAACAACTGGTCGAACGGCGCATAGCTCCCCGATCCAGCCGCAAACGCCGCCCCGGACCTGCCGGGTTGTCCAACCGCAAGCCATCGCGCCCCGCCCTACTTCAGGTAGTCGAACAAGCTTCCCTTGCTCAACGCCGCAATCAGGCTGATCAGCGCAGAGTGCTGCGTCTCGGCCGACTTCAACTCCGTCGCCACCGCCGCATAGTCGCTCGACACCAGCGTCCCCTGCTGCGCCTTCAACGTCGTCTCCTGCGCCTGCGTATAGGTGCTCGTCGCCAGCAGCCGGTTCGCCGAGCTCCCCAGGACGCTCCGCTGCTCGGACACATTCGCCAGCGCCGCCGACAGCGCCCCCGTGTCCACGCCGGAAGTCGCCCCCGCCGCGTTCGCCGTCAGATCTGCGATCACCGTGCTCAGCGCGCCAAACACATCCCCGCCCGCCGCCTGGAACACGCTCGACCCCGTCAGGCTCGTCACCAGTTGCTGCCCGCTCGGCGTCTGCACCGTGTTCTGCACCGCGTCGCCCTGGTACGTCACCGCCCCCGTCACCGGATCCTGCACAAACGGCGCCGTATTCCCCTGGCTGCCTGAAAACAGGTGCGTCCCCAGGTAGCTCGTATTCCCGAGCGATAGAATCTGCTTCTGGATATCCTGCAGCTGGTTCACGATCGCCACCCGGTTCGACGCGCTCAACGTCCCGTTCGCCCCCTGCGTCGCCAGCGAGATCGCGGACGTCAACTGCGTCACCACCTCGCCCAGCGTCGAGTCCGCCACCTGCAGGGCCCCGCTCTCCCGCGTAGCCGTTTGCACAAACGTGTCGGCCCGCGAGATCGCCGATCCCAACTGCAGAGCCTGCGCCGCCGCCACCGGGTCGTCCCCAAGCTGCGTCACCCGCAGCCCGCTCGAAAGCTCATTGGTCAAGATTGCTTCCTGCAGGGTCGACTGCGACAAGGTCGCCGACAAGTTCGAGATGTAGTTCGGATCAACCCGCATCGCTTCGCTCCCAATCGCTCGCTGCTCTAGATGCTTTTCCCGTAGCCTTGCTGTTGCTGTTTGCTCTTGCTCTTAGCTACCGATACTCCTGTCATCCCGACCGAAGCGGAGGACCCGGCATTCGTTCTAGCCCTCCCTCTTAGCTGGGCAACCAACGCATCCCCGCCTAAGGTAAAACCCTGCCTGTATTTCCTCAGGCACTACACCGTCGTCTCAGTTCCCAGGTTGATCGCCGCCGCCAGCAGCGTATCCACAATCGAAAACAGCTTCGACGCAGCCTGGTACGACCGCTGGTACTGCGTCAGGCTTGCCGCCTCTTCATCCAGCGATACTCCCGATAACGCATTGCGTTGCGTCGTAATCTGGTCCAGCGCGGCCTGCTGTGCCGTCTGGTCGGTCGTCGCATTCGCCTCGGACGTCCCCAGCCCGGAGAGCACACCGGTCAGAAAGCCCGTCACCGTCTGGCCGCTCACCAGAGTTGCATTCACCAGGTTCGCGAGCGCGTTCGCGTTGCCGTTCCCCGAACTTCCCTGCCCCGCGGCGGCCGCGGCAATCTTCGACGCATCCGTTGTCGACACCGCAAGGGTGCCTGCGGCGCCTGTCGCGGTCGCCGGAAGCGAAAACAGCGCAGCCCCAGCCGTTCCATTGCCATCCAGCCCGGCCGCGTTCTGCGTGTTCACCGCCGTGCCAATGGCATACGCCAGCTGGTCCAGGGAGCTCGTCAACGGCGCAATCTCCGTACTCTGCACCGCCAGCAGACCGCCCAACTGCCCACCCGTAATCTGACCCGAAAGGTCGGTGGTCCCACTGCCCGAGTAAATCTCCGTCGTGCCGCCCGTCGTCGCCGCCCTCAGCGCGACCGTCTGCCCTTCGCTCACCAGCACCGTTCCGTTCGTCGTCGAAAGCGTAATCCCATTGCTCTCCGTCGACACCTGGTCCAGCCCGATGTACTGCGAGAGATCCGCAATCGCCTGCTGCCTCTGATCCTCCAGGGTCCCCGCATCCGCGCGCTCCGGCAGAAGGCTCCCAATCTGCACGTTCAACTGCGCAATCTCCGTCGTCAGCGAATTGATCTTGTCCACCACCGATCCCGCCGACTGGCTGAGATCCTCGTTCACCGCCGCCACCTGGCTTGAGGCCGACTGGAACGCCGTCGCCAGGCTCCCCGCTGTGCTCAAGACCGCCTGCCGCGAGGCCGTATCCGTCGGCTGGTTCGCCAAGGTGCTTAGTGAGTTGAAGAACGCATCGATCGAACTCCCCAGCGTTGTCGAAACCGCCGAAGCCGTCGACGACGTCAGCCCGAAGATCGTCTGCAACTGGTTCAGCGCACTCTGCTTCGCCGTCGCCTGGCTCAACGCCTGCGTCTGCTGCTGCACCCGCTTCTCGAGAATCCGGTCCCGCTGCGACACCGCCGTCAGCCCCGTGTTCACCCCCGAGCCCAGCCCCTGCCCGCGGATCGAAACCACATCCTCCGACCAGTTCACCGTCTCCCGCGTGTAGCCCGTCACGCTCGCGTTCGCCACGTTCTTGCTGACAATATCCAGCGCCGCCTGGTTCGAGCTCAGCGCGCTCTTTGAAAGGTCCAGCAACGACGTCAGCGTGCCCATGTCTGCTCCCCAATCCGGTTACGCCGATTCAATCCTTCAAGCACCCGCAGGTTCGCGCCCGTATTCTCCAGCACCTTGCCGAGCAGCCGGTGCCGCGCCGTAATCCGGCTCAGCTCCTGCTCCCACATCGTCCGGTCCGGCAAGAGCATCGCCGCCAGCTCCCCCGCCCCAACCTTCGTCTCGACCGCCGCCGCCATCGCTTCCAGCCGCGTCGTATCCAGCTTCGTCAGCGCCGCGATCGTCTCGTCCAGCAGCGCCGTCATCTGTTCGGCGGACATCGCCGGAGCCGTTCCCGCGCTCACGCCCGCCGCCGCACTCCCGTTGCTCATCCCAACGCCTATCCCGCTCATCATCGTCAAAGCTCCATCGCAGGAACGCCCCTCACACTGCCCGGGAGCCGCCCCGTCTTCAACGCCTCAACCGCGGACGCGAGCACTATGCCAACAACGACTTAAGCAAGCTGCTCGCCACATCCGCTGAGGAAACGTTATAAGTTCCATTGGCAATCGCCTCCTGCAGCGAAGCCACCTTGTCGTACCGCACGTCCGGCCCGGAGACCGCCGTGCCCAGCAGGCTGCTCGCCGTGCTGAACTGCGTCCCGTCCAGCTCATCCAGCGTCGACGCCCCGGCAACGCCGTTCGTCGTCAGCGTCTGCGCAGCCGCCGTCTGCTCCGCCCGTTTCACATCCCGCGCCGAGTTCACCGCGAGATTCCCAAGAAGATGAAGCAGGTTGCCAAGTCCGTTTGAGTAAGCCATGATCAGTTCCTCCGTCTAGATCACTCATCGGCGTCATGCCATCAAACTTTAGTACTAATTAGCGTTCCCTAATCTTTATTCGGGCTCCCCTACCGGGTACCCCCGTGCTGCGTCTTCTCTAAAGCCACCTTCGCCACAATCTGCCGCGCAATCCCCATCCCGCCGCTCTTCGCCAGCGCCGCCGCCAGGGCCTCCGTCCCGTAGCTCGACATCGTATCCGCCCCCGGCACCGCATCCGCATCCTCCGACCCCTCCGCATCCGCGCCCGTCCCCGACCGCATCGGCTTCAGCAGCTCCTGCAGAAACACCGCCTCGAACTGCTGCGCCGCATCCGTCAGCTTCTTCTTCTCGAGCGCCTGCGCCGCCGGATCGGCAGCCTTCTGCCCCGCCCCAACCTGTCCCGCCGCAATCCCCGTAATCATGCTCATAGCACCTCGATCTCCGCTTCCAAAGCACCCGCCGACTTCATCGCCTGCAAAATCGAAATCACATCCCGCGCCGAAGCCCCGATCGCCTGCAGACTCCGCACCAGGTCGTCCACCGTCGCCCCCTGCCGCAGCTCGATCTTGCTCACCGGCTTGTCCTTCGCCTCCACCCGCGTCTGCGCCACCGTCTCCGTCGTCCCCTGCCCAAACGCATTCGGCTGCGACACCTGGAACTCCGTCACCACGTTCACCGACAGCCCGCCATGCAGAATCGACACCGGCTGCAGCACCACCGTCCCCCCAATCACCACCGTCCCCGTCCGCTCGTTCACAATCACCTTCGCCCGCGGATAGAACGGCACCTCGATCGCCTCCACCCGCGCCAGCAGCGTCGTAATCTCCTCGCCCGGCTCCGCCTTCAACGCAATCCTCCGGCTATCCACCGCCCGCGCCGCCTCCCGTCCCAGCTCCAGGTTGATCGCATGAGCCATCGCCCCCGCGCTCTTGAAGTCGGCATCGTTCAGCAACAGCGCAAACGTATCCCGCCCGGCAAGCTCGCTCGGAACCGCCCGCTCCACCATCGCCCCGTACGGAATCCGCGCCGTGTTCGGATGGTTCACCTGCCGCGCATTCCCATTCGAGCTGACCGTATATCCCCCCACCACCAGGGCCCCCTGAGCCTGCGCATAGATCGCCCCATCCGCCCCATACAGCGGGGTCAGCAGCAAAATCCCACCCTCCAAACTCTTCGCATCCCCGGCAGAGGACACCGTAATATCCAGCTTCGTCCCCGACCGCGAAAACGGCGGCAGCGTCGCCGACACAAACACCGCCGCCAGGTTCTGCACCCGGATCGCACTCGCCGGCACACTTACCCCCATCCGCAGCAGCATCGCCGCCAGCGTCTGCGTCGGAAACGTCGTCTGCTGACTATCCCCCGTGCCCTGCAACCCCACCACCAGCCCATACCCCACCAGCTGGTTATCGCGAATCCCTTCCACGGTAGAAATATCCTTCACCCGCGCCTGCCGCTGCACCGGGCTCACCGGCACCGGAGCCACCGCAACCGGCGGCAACGAAGCCGTGTACACCGGCGCCGAAGGTAACTCCACCGTCGCCTGCGGTCGCGCCACCGCCGCCGGGGCAATCACCGGCGCCACCACCACCACCGGAGCCGCCACCCCGCCCGTCTTCGCCTTGGCCGACACCACCGAAGTCCCATCCCCATCCGCCGGCTCCGCCTCATCCTTCAACGGACGAGAGGTTCCCGTCAGCGCCGCCAACCCGGCCGGGGTCAGACCCACCGTGCCTCCCTGCCCCCAGGCCGCCGCTGCACTCAGCAGCAGAATCGCCACGCCCAGCCGCAGCCCCAACCCAAACCCCGAAACCCGCGTCGTGTCACAAGTCGAATGCATAGCCAGCCTTCATCCTGAGAGAAATCTTCCAACTCTGTCTAAGCACATCCCCCGCCAAACAAATCCATCAACCCCAAGAAAACTCCCACCTTCCCACAGCGCACAAAAAAGGGCGAGCGCAGGCCCCAACCCGCGCTCGCCTTTCTTCTTTAGCTTCCCGCCCGCAAATCGGCTCAGAAGATCACAATCTTCTGCAGCAACCGCACCAGCGCATTCGGCCGGCGCGTGTAGTCGTTGATAATCCCCTTACCCCGAACCTCCAGCTCCAAACTTGAAATCGCCGTGGAAAGCACCTGGTTCTGTTGCGAAATATCCTCCGGCCGCACCAGTCCCCGCAGAATGATCGTCTGCGTCTGCTGCGAGAACTCCACCTCCCGCGCCGCCTCGATCACCAGCATCCCGTTCGGAAGCACCTCAATTACCTGCCCGCCGAACGTCGTCGTCAGGCTTGAGTTCGTCGCGCTCGTCCCCGCCCCGCCCAGCGTAGCCGCCGAGCTCTGGCTCACCAGGTTTTGCAGCGCATTCGCCGCATGCAGCTGCCCAAACAAAGACGAAAGCTGCGAGTTCGCCGTCGACGCGCGCGAGCCCTTTACCGTCCCGTCCGTCGACGCCGCCAGGCTCTCTGAAACCACCACCGAAATCAGATCGTTCGGCCGGCTCGCCCGGACATCCGTCGTCAGCCGCGAAAACCGCCCGCTATCGGTCCAGATCGACCCATTCATCGGCTGATCGATCGTCGTCACCGCATGAACCCGCGCCAGGTAGTTCGCCAGCGAAATCGAAGCCGGATGCGGCGTAGGAGCCGTCATCGCCTTTGCCGCCGCCACCGGATGCGTCAGAGGATTCGGCATATCCTGCGCCCGCATCTGGCAAGCCCCCCCGAGCAGCAGCAGCACCCCGCTCGAACCCAGCGCAAACCACAGCACCACGGGGTCAAACCGCCGCTCCACCCGCGCACTCTCCGCCGCAAGCACCACCGGCCCCTCTCCCGCCGCGTTCCTCTCCCTGTGGCTCACCACCCGCCCCGCCACCAGCTCGTCCATTCCCAACTCCAAGTCGCTCGTCATCCCATCCTCCTCCGTCAGAAACCTGTCATCCCACACCAACCCATGGCCCTACCGAAGCGATGGTCTTTGGCTTGCCCGTGCCCTCGCCGAGCCCTCGCCGTTGCGTGTTTCACGCCGTCCTCCTGGGCGACGCGAAGGAACCCCGTATCTCGCCCTTGCCCTTATTTGTTTTCCAAGCCCTGCCCCTCACCGCTCCATCTCCACATCCCTCACCCCCCGCACCATCCCATACACCGTTCGCGGCCCATCCCGCCCCGCCAGCCGGTCCCCCATCCGCAGCCGAACCCGATCCCCCACCGCCCCATTCTCTTCACTCACCGCCGCAAGCTGCAGCCGCACATTCCGGTCCTGCTGCCACAGCCGCACCGTCTCCCCCACCCGCACCAGCGGAGCCCGCCGCTCGACGATCCCGCCGCCCAACACTCGTCCCCCAGCCCGCACCGCCGCCACCTCGGCCGCCGTCGGTACCGGAGCCATCTTCGAAGGCACCGCCACCGCCGGCCACCCCGGATGTCCGCACCGCTCCACCGCCGCCCAGTTCATCCCCAGCACCGCGTCGCGCCGCAGACTCGTCACCCGGTATCCTTCAGCCCCGGCCAGCTTCGCCCCGCTCTCGAACGCCGCCACCGCCGCCGCCGGCGTCTCCGCGCACGGCGTGGTCGCCGTCTCCTCAGCCGACGCGGCCGTGGGAACCGCGAACCCCAGCACCACCGGAATCATCCAGAAGACCTTCATCGCAAGCCTCTACCGAACCAGGTTGTTGATCTGCGAATACATGTCATCCGCCGTCTTGATGACCTTCGAATTGCTCTCGTACGCCCGCTGCGCCAGGATCATCTGCACGAACTCCGCGACCACATCCACGTTCGAGTTTTCAAGGTACCCCTGCTGCAACACGCCCAACCCCGTGGTCCCCCCAGGAGCATCCGTAATCGCATTGCCCGAGCTTGGGCTTTGCAGGAACAGGTTCCCGCCCAGCGAGTTCAACCCGCCAGGATTCGCAAACGTAGCCAGTTGCATGATCCCCAACTGCGCCGCCGTCGTCTGCCCCGGAATCGTCGCCGAAACCACGCCATACTGCGAGATCGTCACATTCGTCGCGTTCGAAGGAATCGTGATCGAAGGCAGAATCTGGTCGCCCTCCGCCGTAACAATCTGCCCCTGCGCCGTCAGGTGAAAGTTCCCCGACCGCGTATACGCCGTCGTCCCATCCGGCCGCGAAACCTGAAAGAATCCCTGCCCCTGGATCGCCACGTCCATCGTGTTGCCCGTCTGGTTGAAGTCCCCCTGCGTCATGATCACTTCCGTCGCCGCTGCCCTGGTCCCAAGCCCGATCTGCAGCCCCGCCGCCACCGTCTGCTGGCTCTGCGCCGACCCTGGCGTCACCAGGTTCTGGTACACCATGTCCTCAAACTGCAGCCGCCGCCGCCGAAACCCGGCCGTAGCCGAGTTCGCCAGGTTGTTCGCCACCGTATCCAAATTCGCCTGCTGCGCACTCATCCCACTCGCCGCCGTATACAAAGCTCGAATCATCACATCCTCCAGAAACCTGCCGCTACTTTTTGCTTCCGCTACCTTTTGTTCCTGTCGCTTTTGCTTCTGTCGCTTTGCTTCTGTCGCCTTTGTTTCTGTCGCCCTTTGTTTCTGTCGCCCTTTGTTTCTGTCGCCTTTTTGTTTGTCGCCTTTTGTTTGTCGCCTTTTGTTTGTCGCTTTTTGTTTGTCATTCCCGAAGGGAATCTGCTGTTGATCTTGCCGTTGCTGTTGCCGTTGCCATTGCCGTTGCTTCTCTTGCCTTTGTTCCTCTTGCACTTTTGTTTGTCATTCCCGAAGGGAATCTGCTGTTGCTGTTGCTCTTGCTCTTGCTCCTGCCGCTGCTTTACAAATCCCCGCCCGAAAAGAACCCCAACCACCCAGACCAGGCCAAAGCGGGATTCGAGCCATCCCCCCCCCCACGGGCTCCTGCGGTTGCACATGCTCCCGCACTTGCCTCACCCCTAAATCTTCCCCAACTCCTCCGCCGCCACCTTGTCGAAATCGTTATTGAACACCGTCATCGCCTTCTGCATCATCTCCGCCTGCCGCTGCACCAGCAGCAACTGCATCGTCCCATGCACCGCGTCCTCATTCGCCCCCTCAAGCGCCCCCTCATGGATCTCCCCCCCAGCCGCGATCGGGTTCACCCCTTCCCGCGCCACAAACCGGTTCGTCCCCTCCGCCGAAAGCACCGTCGGGTCCTTGAACGTAAACAGCCCGATCTTTCCCGCAATCGCATTCCCCGCCGCGGTCGAAACCGAAATCGTCCCATCCACGCTCACCGAGATCGCCCCCGTCGGAATCGTAAGGCTCTTCCCTTTGTCATCGAGCACCGCCTCCCCCTGCCGCGTCACCAGCGTGCCGGTCGAGGACCGCGTAAACCCGCCATCCCGCGTATACCGCGCCCCCTGCTTGGTCTGAATGGCAAAGAACCCCTCACCCTCCACCGCAAAGTCCAGCGGATTGCCCGTAGTCGTCATCTGCCCCTGGGTCATATTCAGGCCATTCCCGCCCAGAACGCCGAAGTCGTTCACCGCCTGCCCCACCTGCGAGCTCCCATACCCGGTGTTCTCGACGCTCCCCGCCAGAACCGTCCGAAAGTAATCCCGCTGCGCCCGAAATCCGCTCGTCCCCGCATTCGCCAGGTTATTGGCCGCCGTGTCCAGAGCCTGCGTCCGTGCCAGCAATCCGCTGTAAGCTGCGTAAAGTCCGCTATCCATGCCCCGTACCAAAGCAGTTCAAGGGCCAAGCCCCCCCACCCCGCCCTTAGAAGACCCTCACGATCCCACCGCCAAGCTTCCTCTGCCGTCCCTCTCGCCGCCACTCCCACGGACGCCCGTCAGTCGCCGCTGCCTTCGAGGTCTGCTTCCCGCACCTTCTTCAGCCCATCCCCGCCCACCGTTCACCCCGCTTCCTCCTCTCGGCGCCACACCGCCCTCTCCTCATTTACGTCGCATTGCCCCGCACCACCTTCGCCGTCGTCACCATCTGCCCCGCATGCCGCTGCGTGTGCTCCGCGCAGTGCACCACCAGCCCGCCCACCGTCGTCGCCAGCCGCTCCCTCCCCACCCATCGCACCTCCTCAAACGTCGCCGGATCAATCGCCATCACCCGCCGCGCAGCCTTCGCCAGCCCAGCCCTAAACTCCTCCCTCACCTCGCTCGCGGTCCCCCCATCGTCCATCTCCATCCGCAGAGCCACCATCTGCCCCTCATCCAGCCCCCGCCCCTCCGCATACGTCAGCAGCCGGTCCAACGACCGCGCCATATGCCGCAGATGGAACCCCACCGAAGCCACTCCAAACGGCCGCCCATGAATCTCCCCATCCGTCATCCCCGCACACCACCGCCCCACATCCTCGCCCGCCAGCTCCAGCGCATGCAGCACCTGCCGCCGCACCGCATCCACCTCCCCCCGCGTCCCCCGCAACCACGGCTCAACCATCACAATCCTCTCGCCATCCGCCACGCCCGCACCACCGCCCCCACATCCTCGTGCCGCGCATCCACCGCATCGTTCATCCGCTGCATCTCCTCCGCCGTCACCTTCCCCGCCAGCCTATTCATCGCCACCTGCACCCCCGGTCGCCGCCGCAGCGTATCCTCCCGCATCAGCGGAACCGCCTCGTACGGTGGAAAGTACCGCCGATCGTCCGCCAGCACCGTAAACCCCAGCGCCCGGATCGGCCCATCCGTCGAGTTCCCCGCCACGATATCCACCTGCCCCCCCGCCAGCGCCCGATACAAGAGCCCAAGCTCCATCGTCCGCGGACGCCCCGCAAACTTCAACCCATACGCCGCCTCCAGCCCCGCCAGCCCATCCGGCCGCGACTCGAACTCATACCCCACCCCCAGGCGCCACCCCGCCGCCGGCCCCACCGCCTCCGAGATAGTCCGCACCCCCAACCGCCGCGCATCGTCCCCCCGCACCACCATCGCAAACGTATCCTCAAACCCCAGCGGAGCCTCCACCCGCACCCCATACCGCGTCTCATACAGCTCCCGCACCCGCCCCAGCACCTCCCCACCCCGCCTCGGTCCCGGCCCAGTCTCTGGTAAAGGCTGCTTCAAAATCGCCGACAACGCCGTCCCCGTATATTCCACATACCCATCGATTCGCCCACCCACCAGCGCCTGCTGGCAAAGATAGCTCCCCGCCAGGTAGAACCGCCGCTCCACCCGCTCCCCCGTCACCGCCTCGATCTCCTGCGCCAGCATCTCCCCCAGCACCACCTGCTCGGTAAAGTTCTTCGCCCCAATCACCACCCGGCTCGACCGCGGAGGCCCACACCCCACCAACGCCCACACAAGAACCAGCCAGACCCCGCGCCTCATCCGTGCACCACCCAGCTCTCCCCGCTCCGCCGCAGCAGCCCCCGCGAGACAAGATGATCCCCCACCTTCCAGATCGCCTCCACCTGCTCCCGCACCGCCACCAGCCCTTTGGCAGACCGGCTCCCCGTCACCAGCACCACATCCCGCGACGGAACCCCCACCACCAGATCCCCCGCCACCTCCGCCGCCAGCACCTCCCAGATCCCCTCCAGCAGCAGCAGGCTCGAAACATACGAAGCCGTCTCCGGCTGCGTCGTCAGCAGAAACCATTCCCCATCCCCATGCCGTTCCACCCGCGCCAGCAGCCGCCTCAGGTTCACCCGCGCCACCCGCCGCATCGCCGCCTTGTTCAGCGCCAGCCGCTCTCTCTGCTCCACGCTGATCGACACGATCGACTGCGGCCGATCCACCGCGTACACCACCCAAAGATCCCCCACCAGGTGATCCGTCACCTCCCCGCCGTCCTCGCCAAGCTGCCGCACATAATCTTCGTTCTTCACCAGCGCCACCACATCCCGGACGCCGACCTCCTCCTCCCGGTCCCGCCCCAGCACCGACTCCAGGTACCGCTCCACCACCTCCACCCGCGCCTCCGGCTCCCGGCTGTACTCCGACCATAGATTCCCCAGAAAAAACGTGCTCTCCTCCCCGCCCGGCCACGTAATCCGCACCGCCTCTTCCTCCACGAACTCCACCTTTCCCCCCGGCAGCCGTTCTTCCATCAACCGCACACACAACAGGTACACCGCATCCCGCCCCAGCCCCGGCCGCCCCAGCATCCCCAGCAGCTCTTCCTCCATCGCCATCATGCTCGCCTCACCGCAACCCGACGCTCCAGCCACCCCAGCCCCGCATCCGCCGCCAGCGCCAGGACCGCCGCCGGAATCGCCCCCGCCAGCACCAGCCCGTTATCCACGCTCGCCACCCCGCGAAAGATCAGCTCCCCCAACCCCCCCGCCCCAATCGCCGCCGCAATCGTCGCCACCCCCACACACGTCACCGTCGCCGTCCGCACCCCCGCCAGGATCACGCTCCCCGCCAGCGGCAGCTCCACCTTCCACAACCTCTGCCCCGCCGTCATCCCCAGCGCCTCGGCCACATCCACCAGCGCCGGGTCCACGCTCGTAATCCCCGCATACGTATTCCGCAAGATCGGCAGCAGCGCATACCCCGTCAACGCCAGGATCGCCAGCCGCGCCGCATTCTCCCCCAGCCACGGCACCGGAAGCAGCAACCCGAACAGCGCCAGCGAAGGAATCACCTGGACCACATTCGCCACCGCAATCACCGGTCCCGCCAGCCGCCTCCGCCGCGCCAGCAACACCCCCAGCGGCATCCCGATCGCCGCCGCCAGCAGCAGCGCACTCACGGTCAGCCAAAGATGCTCAAACGTCAGCCGCCCGATCGTCCATCCGTTCGCCGCCAGAAAGCTCCGCAGCCCCGTCACGCCGGAACCGCCCGATGCACCGCCGCCACATACTCCCTCACCTGCGCGTTGTCCGACCCCAGCACCTCCCCCGCCGCCAGGTCCGCCACCACCCGCCCCCCCTCCAAAAACACAACCCGCCCCGCTAGGTAGAGAGCCTCATCCAAATCGTGCGTCACCAGCACCACCGTCTTCTTCACCCGCGCCAGCAGCTCCCGCAGCATCGTCTGCATCTCCGCCCGCGTCAGCGGGTCCAGCGCCCCGAACGGTTCATCCATCAGCAGCACCCTTGGGTCCATCGCCAGGGCCCGCGCCAACCCCACCCGCTGCCTCTGCCCCCCGCTCAACTGCCATGGATACCGCCCACGAAACTCCTCATACCCCAGCCCCACCATCCCGAGCACCTCCCGAACCCGGTTCGCCGTCTCTCCCCGTCCCGCAAGCTCCAGCGCCATCCCCGCATTCCGTTCCACCGTCCTATGCGGAAAAAGCCCCGTCTCCTGGATCACATACCCTATCCCCCGCCGCAACGCCACCAGGTCGGCGTCGCTCACCCGATTGCCCGCAACCAGAACCTCCCCGGAACTAGGCCGCACCAGCCCGTTTACCATCCGCAGCAGCGTCGTCTTGCCGCTCCCGCTCCGCCCCAGCAAGGCAGTCGTCGTCCCCGCCTCCAGCCGCAACGAAACCGAATCCAGCAGCGTTCGCCCCGCCGCCTCGCCGCCGGAGGCCCGAAGCCTATAACTCACCCCCGCAAACTCCACGCCCCAGTCAGCCATCCCACCACCACGACACACCACGCACTACCGACAACCGAATCGCAAACTACAGACCCTTCCAATCCTCCCTCCAAACTCCAAACGCCGCCCCGGCTAAACCGCCGCCTCCGAATCCGCCATAGCCTCTCCCCCCGCCGCCGCTTCCGCCGCGACCGCCCCCACCGTCCCAACGCCCTCCGTCCCCGGAGCCCCCTTCACCCGCACCACCGTAATCTTGTCGAACCCTTCCTTGAACGTCGGAGGCCGCAATCTCTCCCCCATCTTCAGCATCACCTCGTCCGTCACCGCGCGGTCCCGCTTGGAGTTCCGCTCCATGCACACCGCCAGCGGCACATCGAAAAACACCGCCTGCACCTCATACTGGAAGCTCTTCGCCATCTTGATCCATTGACGCCGCTCGTGCGGGCTCAGGTTCGTCGCATCCACATAGTTCCACGGCATCTTGGCAATCAGCCGCGCCCGCAACAAACTCCGCAGCGTGGAAAACACCAGCCCCTGGTACCGCTGTTCGGTAATATCGTCGAACAGCAGCGTCCGCAGCAGGTCGCTCGAAAGCGGAGTCACCCCCCGCCGCTTGTACCACGTCGTTTTGCCCGACCCCGGCAGCCCGATCGCCAGCACCACATACCCCCGCGGTTCCTTCGGAGAAAGCGGCGTCAACTCCGCCGGCGGCATCCCCAGGTTCTCCGGCTGCGTCTCCACCTCAATCTTCTTCTCAACCTCAACCGGTCGCTCCCGCTCTACGGGGACAGGCCGCTCGACCGGAGCCGGCGTCGCAACCTCCGACCGCACCGGTGAAGCCTCCGTATAGTTCGGCCGCAACGGAGCCAGTTGACCCTGCGGCAGCTCCTGCCCACTCTTCCCAGTGGACTCCGATTCATTCGGTCCACGTCTCGAACGTCGTCTCATCGTTGCCTGTATCCAATCGCGCAAGTGGCGCATGAACCGCTTGTAACACAGCCTACACCCCCGGGCAACGCCCGCCACCCCCACGTCCCTCCCCCGCCACCCCCACCCATTTGCGCCCACCCCCACGCTGGAGTAGCCTTAGAGCGAAATCCAAAGCCCACCCGCCACACACGCAGCAGAGAGGGAGTACCCGGTTCATGGCAGTGAAAGTAGGCATCAACGGCTTCGGCCGCATCGGACGCAACGTCTTCCGTACCGCCCTCGGCAATCCAGATATCGACTTCGTCGCCGTCAACGACCTCACCACCCCCGCCATCCTCGCCCATCTGCTCAAATACGATTCCATCCTGGGAAACCTCAAGCAGACCATCACCCACGGTGAGGATTTCATCGCGATCGACGGCAAACAGGTCAAGGTCTTCGCCGAACGCGACCCCGCCAAGCTCGATTGGGCCTCCGTCGGAGCCGAAATCGTCGTAGAATCCACCGGCTTCTTCACCGACGCCACCAAGGCCAGGGCCCATCTCGGCAGCACGGTCAAAAAGGTCATCATCTCCGCCCCCGCCACCAGCGAGGACCTCACCATCGTGCTCGGCGTCAACGACGACAAGTACGAAGCAGCGAAGCACCACGTCATCTCCAACGCCTCCTGCACCACCAACTGCCTCGCTCCCGTCGTCAAGGTCCTCCACGATACCTTCGGCATCGCAAGCGGCATCATGACCACCATCCACAGCTACACCAACGACCAGGTCATTCTCGACACCCCCCACAAGGATCTCCGCCGCGCCCGCGCCGCCGCCCTGTCCATGATCCCGTCCAGCACCGGCGCCGCCAAAGCTCTAAAGCTCGTCGTCCCCGCCATGGACGGCAAGCTCGACGGCTTCGCCATCCGCGTGCCCACCCCCAACGTCTCCGTCGTCGACCTCACCTTCGTCTCCGAGAAGCCCATCACCGACAAGACCATCAACGAAGCCCTCAAGACCGCCGCCGACGGCCCCCTCAAGGGCATCCTCGGCTTCACCGACGAGGAACTCGTCTCCTCCGACTTCAAGGGCAATCCCCTCTCCTCCATCGTCGACTCCAAACTCACCAAGGTAGTCGGCACCAACACCGGCAAAGTCATCAGCTGGTACGACAACGAGTGGGGCTACTCCTCCCGCGTCAAGGACCTCATCCTCTTCCTCGTAGCCAAAGGCCTCTAACCCGACCGCCGGCGGCGGCCCGCGCCGCCGGCATTGCCCTCCAGCCCTCTTACCCGCTAGACTGGCAATAGTCGCCGAGAGGCGGCCTGATCACGACGCGCGCCCACACGCTGGCGTCCGCCTTCAGTGCAAGCCCACCGCACCAAACGGAGAGGTGGCAGAGCCCGGTTGAATGCACCTGACTCGAAATCAGACGTACCTTTACGGGTACCGGGGGTTCGAATCCCTCCCTCTCCGCCATTCCTCGGCAGCCTCAAACCCGGCATCGACACGGGCCACCACACCGCGGCGCAAATAAAAGTTCCGTTTCGGAACGCCTCACTGCAGAGGGCGCATCAAATTCTCAGTCACACACTCGAACGTGAGGTCTTTCATGAACATTCGATCCATCGTCTCCTCGGCACTCCTTCTCACTTCCTCCCTCGCTCTTGGTCCGCGTCTCCTGGCTGCTCCGCTCAATGATGCCAGTCTTCCCTCCTCCCAGTTCGACGTCACCGAAAAAACCCAGGTCCCCGGATCGACCCTGACACCGGGTCACTACTCCATCCGCGTCCTCGATCACCTCACAGACCGCTTGGTCCTCCAGATCGACAACGAGCAGGGAAAGACCCGCTCCACCTTCCTTGCGCTCCCTCAGTCGGAAGCAGCCACCGGCCGCACGGGAGCTATCCCCTATGGCGACGCAAAGAATGCCGCCCTTCGTGGCTTCGCCTTTAGCGACGGAACCTCCGTCGAGTTCGTCTACCCCAAGGCGCAGGCCGTCGCCATCGCCCGGCAGAACTCCACCAGGGTCCCCGCGATCGATCCTCCTTCTGAAGGTCTTCCAGCCGACAACAAGCTGTCCAAGCAGGACATGACCCTGGTCACGCTTTGGCTCCTCTCGCCCACCTTTGTCGGCACGGAGAGCAAGCCCACCGGCGTCCTCGCGCAGCGCTACCAGGCGCCAGCTCCGGCGCAGACGGCGTCCCCTCAGCCGGAAGTGGCGAGCAACCCGCAGCCCACCCCGCGTCCTGCGCCGGCCTACCAGGCGGTCACCCCCACGCCCGCCCCCCAGCCCTTGCAGATCGCGCAGAACACCCCCCACAGGGCCGTCGCCGCCCGCCTCCCGAAGACCGGCAGCTCCATGCCGCTCGTCTGGCTCTTCGGTGGTTTGTCCCTCTTCGGCGCTCTCGCCCTGCGATTCCGCAAGGCAGTCTCCGCGCCCGCGGGAGTCTAACCTCTTGCCTCTCTTGCCGCACACCCCGAAGAGGCTCGGCCGCCTGGCCGAGCCTCTTCTCTGGCTTGGCGCCGCCCTCTGCGGTTCCCTGCTCCTCTCCGCAAGCCTCTCCGCGGGCGCCGCCGCACGCCAAGCGCAGGCCTTCGGCAGCCACACCGCCCACCCCCTCCGCGACTTCAGCGACGACAACAATCGCGCCGCCGATCCCGCGAAAGCCGCCGCGGTCACCGGCCGTCTTCAGATCCCCGCCCTCGGTCTTTCTGTCCCGATCCTCTCCGACGTGGACACCCCCACCCTCCGCCGCGGCGCCGGCCACGTCCCCGGAACCGCAACCCCCGGCGGCCTCGGCACCATGGCCCTCGCCGCTCACCGCGACACCTTCTTCCGCCCCGTCCGCCGCATCGCCCGTGGCATGGAGATCCGCGTCTCCGACGCCACTGGAACCTATCGCTACCAGGTCGACTCCACCGAGATCGTCAGCCCCGAGCAGGTCGAGGTCCTCGCCATTCGCGACCGCCCCGAACTCGCCCTCGTCACCTGCTACCCCTTCGACTTCATTGGCTCCGCTCCAAAGCGCTTCATTGTGCACGCCCGGCTCCTCTCCCTCTTCCCGGAGTAGGCCGGCAGCCCATCCCGGTCCACAATTTACGCTCACCGGTTCCGTTGAGCGCTTCCATCCCCCATTGCGCCCCTAGAATAAAGCCATACCTCGGCAACGTGACGATGCCAGGCAAGGCCGATCGAAATGAACGCTCCCCAGAAGTTTGCCCTCGCCGCCGTGGCCGCAGCCGCCGCCCTCCTCGCCTTGTTCCTCCCGCGACCCGCCGCGGCACAGCCCTCCCTCAAACTCGATTTCGGCGCCCAGGGCCTCCAGCGACTCGCCTACAACGGATCGGTCCTCGAAGACCTCGCCGCCTCTCCCGCTGACGGCTTCCACATCTGGCACCTCAAGATGACCGACCTCCAGGGCAATCCCGTCACCTCCGGCCAGTATGGCTGGGGCGAAAACAACAACGGCCGCACCTGGGACGCCGCCACCCACACCTGGACCTATCCCTTCACCTGGGGCTCCATCCGGGTCCAGTACCTCCAGTCCGGCGACACCCTCAACCTCCTCGTCACCCAGGCCAATTCCGCAGACTCCGGCGTCATCCTCGACGGTGCCGTCATCTATCCCCTCGTTCTCAACTTTCCCCAGCTCCCCGCCGGCTTCAACAATCCCGCCTACCCCCAGCTCGCCTTCAACACCACCGGCCCCAGCGTCACCCTCGCCGACTTCGGCTCCGGCTTGGTCGCCGCGGTCGTCCCGGACCCAACCCGCCCCCTCTACAGCGGCTTCCAGCCCGCCGGTCCCCCCAACGCCTACACCACCCTCATCAGCGGAACCGCCCCCGACGGCCTCGCCACCTTCCAGCCCCACAACGACCGTCCCGTAGGCCCCGGGCAGACGGACACCTTCACCGTCTCGCTCCGGTTCGCCCCCTCCGGAACCACCGCCCCCACGCTCGCCCTCGATGCCTACCGGAACTGGGCTGCCACCTGGCCCCCGCAACTCAACTGGACCGACCGCCGCATCATCGGCACCGCCTACCTCTCGAGCGCCCCACCCTCCGGCAACATCAACCAGCCCGCCGGCTTTCCCGGCAATCCTCGTCGCTACTTCAACGACCCCTCCGGCGTCGATCTCCGTACCCCCGCCGGCCTCGCCGCCTTCCAGGCCCGCGTCCTCCAGCAGGCCCAGAGCACCGTCGCCAATCTCCGCACACTCAACGCCCAGGGCGTCATCACCTGGGACCTCGAAGGCCAGCAGTTCCCGCAGGAGACCAGCTACGTCTGTTCTCCCGACCAGATCGCCCGCGTCGCCCCGGAGATGGAAAGCATCGTCACCGACCAGGGTTCCCCCTACACCGGCATGAAGCTCGACGACGCCTACTTCAAAACCATGCGCGACGCAGGCTTCCGCGTCGGTGTCTGTATCCGCCCGCAGCACTTCACCCTCAACCCGGACGGCACCGCCCAGCAGGCATCCCTTCCCACCTCCGCCGTCCAGGCCGAGATCCTCGGCAAGATGAAGTACGCCCACGACCGCTGGGGCGCAACCCTCTTCTACCTCGACTCCACCGTCGAAAGCAACGGTGCCGTCCTCGACGCCGGCATCTTCCAGCAAGCCGCGGCTGCCCTCCCCGATTCCCTCCTCATCCCCGAGGAAAGCACTCCCAGGTTCTACGCCTACACCGCGCCCTTCCAGACCTTCATCTTTCACGGCGACACCGGCACCAACCCCGCCACCTATAGCTTCTACCCCAGGGCGTTTTCCGCCATCCTCATCAACGACGTCGACCCCACCCAGCTCGCGCAGCACCGCGCCCAGCTCACCCAGTCCGTCCGCAACGGGGACATCCTCATGGCTCACGCCGACTACTGGCAGGCCAACAACCCCATCGTCGTCCAGATCTACAAGGACGCCGGCGTCAGCACCTCTCCGATCCCCACACCGGCCCCAACCCCAGCCCCAACCCCCGCACCCGCCCCAACCCCAACCCCAACCCCCACCAATCCGCCCGTCTCCAGCAGCGTCGTCATCCTTTCGCCAACGGCCTCCGCCACCCTGGCCGGAAGCATCTCCGTCCAGGCACAGATCGGCGTCCCGCTCGATGCCGCCGGCTCCTACCTCATGGTGGACGGCGCGGAGGTCGGAACCGCCCGCTACCAGGGATCGGAGATCGCCTACCCCCTCGACACCGCCACCCTCGCCAACGGTCCCCACACCCTCCAGGTCTGGGCTCACGATCTCAACAACAACACAGACCTTTCCACTCCCGTCAGCGTTACAGTCGCCAACGGCGCCGCCGCACCCAGCCCAGCCCCGGCACCCACACCCATCCCGGTCCCACCCACCTCCGGAACAACCCCATGGTCCGGCTTCCCCATCGGCCTCACCTATCCGCTCTCCGCCCAGGCCATCTCCGGCGTCGTGCAGGTAGCCGGCCTCATCGGCCAGACGCTCGACGCCGCCGGCTCCTTTCTCCTCGTCGATGGCGCCGAGTGGGGCACCCGCAGAATCGGCTCAGCCCCCTACCTCTACACGCTCGACACCTCTGCCCTCACTCCCGGCCCCCATACCCTCCAACTCTGGGCTCACGACATCAACAACAGCACCCTCCTCTCGAACATCGCCGGCATCCTCGTCATGCGCTAGCGACGCCTTCCTCATCGTCGGCATCTCCTAGGAAATCCGCCAACCCATCACCCCTAAGCCGCCCCTCGATAGCTGAACGACGGAGCGGCATCACGCAAGCTGTTCCGCAGTCGCTCCTTGTCCTGCACCGCATCCTGGAGCCGCTCGAGCACCGCCATCGTCAGTCGCGGCGGAAACCCCGCCTCCGCCCCCCGGGTCAACGTCATCTCGCCCGAACCTCCCAGCGGCACCGTAAGCCGCCACGACGAGTTCGTCTCGCCTGCCACGATCACCTGCGAGTACTGCTTGCCCCGCAACTTCATCTGTAGCGTCGCAAACCGCAGATCCTCGCATGCCGTGCAGGCTATCGTCCAGAACGTTTCCATGGTGTCCGTTTCGGCAAGTGCCTGCTCCAGTTCATGCAGATAGATCTCTTCCTGCACCAGTCGCAGCATCGACCTGCGCGAAAGGCTCCGGACCAGCGCGCTCAACTCCACGTACCGCAGCTTGTTGATCCCCACCACCGCCAGAATGCAAAAGACGAACGCAATCACCCACTTGAACTGGTGCGCGCTGAAGCTCAGCAGCAGCGCCAGCATCGACGCCGTCCCGCACACTCCATACAGCGCCAGCACCGCACCCCGCGTCGTCAGCCCACGCGCCAGCATCCGGTGGTGAATGTGGCTCCGATCCCCCTCGAAGATCGGAACGCTCCGTAGAAGTCGCCGGCCGATGGCCAGCCCCACATCGATCAGCGGCAGCGCAAGCGCCATCAGCGGCGCCGCCAGTCCATGGAAAGACCCCGTCCGCTGGCTCCAGATCAGCCCGAAGCAGCCCAGCATAAAGCCGATCGTCAGACTTCCGCAATCGCCCAGAAAAATCGTCGCCGGGGCGAAGTTGTAGCGCAGAAACGCCACCAGGCAAGCCGCCAAGGGAACCGTGGCCACCGCAAGACCCATGTTGCCGCTCATCAGCGCCATCACGATCGTTGCCAGCGTGGCGAACAGCGCCACCCCGGAGGCCAACCCGTCCATCCCGTCGATCAGGTTCAACGCGTTCGCGCAGGCAATCAGCCACACAAAGCTGATCACGCTGCTCACCCACACCGGCCCATGCGCCATCGTCATATGCGCGCCCAGCCCAACCGCCAGGCCGGCCGCAAGGCTCTGCCCGACCAGCTTCTGCCATGGCCGCAGATTCTTCAAATCGTCCAGCAGCCCCGTCAGAAACATAAGCCCGGTCGCCGGAAGCAGGGACCACAGCAGACGGCTGTGCTGCACATACAGCCTCACCCCATGCGGCGCCACCAGGTACACCACCCCCAGCGACCCCACGTAGGAAAGAACGATAGCAATCCCCCCCACCCGCGGCGTCGGCGTCAGGTGAAATTTGCGCCCGCCGTCCGGTTCATCCACCAGCTTGCGCCGGATAAACTCATCCCGCACCATTGGCGTAAGCAGCAGGCACAGAAAGAAGGCCACCAGGCCCAGGATAATGATCGCCGACATGCTAAAACCTCCCAGAGTTGAATCCGCTATTCGTACCGCTGCCTGTGTTCGCCTTCATCGCTAAGCCGCCTCCCGCGCGTCCGCACGTTCCGCGGAACCCGCACCGAGAATCCCAACCACCCGCGCCACGCCGAGCGGAAGATCGTAATGCTCCAGAAACGCCTGCCGCGCCCGCTGCCCCGCGGCTGCAATCTCCCCGCGATCCTCCGCCAGCCGCAGCAGCAGCCGCGTCAATCCGTCCACGTCGCCACACGCCACATGCCATCCGCAGCCGAACCGCCGGACGATCCGCGCCGGCGTCGCCTCTCGCGGACCGATAAACAGAACCGGCCGTCCCGCCGCCAGCAGCCCATACACCTTGCTCGGCACCACCGTCCCGCAGCATGCGTCCCGCTGCGTCACCAGCCCAACGTCTCCCGAACCCAGCGTCTCGCTCAGGCTCGCCCGTTGCACATACGGCGCCAGCTCCAGAGACCCGATCCCATGCGCCTCGCAGAACGCCTTCAGCTCCTCCCGGCGCCCGCCGCTCCCCACAAACCGAAACCCGAACCGCGCATCGTCCTTCAGCCGCAGCATCGCCCCTTCCACCGTCTCCAGATCGTGCGCCAGCCCCAGGTTCCCCGAGTACAGCACCACCAGCCGCCCGCCATCCCCGGTTCGCGCGACCGGCCGAATCCCCCGCCCATCCGCCCAGTTGTCCGCCACTGCGATCTTCCCCGCCGGAACTCCCCGCCGCATCAGACGATCCTTCATGCACTCCCCCAGCGCGATCACCCCATCGGCCCGCCGGCGCGACAGGTCCGCCAGCCATCCCGTCACGCGCGTCACCACGCTCCCGGCCTTGAAGTACCCCAGGTCCACCGCCACATCCGGATACATATCCATCTCCCAGATGAAGTGCCTTCCCCCCCGCATCGCCTTCGCCAGCGTCCCCAGCACCGAAAGCAGCGGCGGCGTCGTCAGCGTCACCACCACATCCGCCCGCGGAACCCGCAAACTTGCCCACACCGCCCCCCCATAGAACGACAGGTACGACAGCACCCGCCCCACCTTCCCCCGCCCAAACGGCAGCGCCTTCACCCGCCGCACGTTCGCCCGCGGCGCATCCCCCTGGTCCATCACGGCATAGCCGCCATCCGCGCAGATCGCCCAAACCTCATGCCCTTCGTCCGCCAGCCCCCGCGCCAGGTCCGTCAGCAACTGGCTCGTCGCCGAAGAGTCCGGCCAGAAAAATTGGTTCATCAACAAAATCCGCATCTACACAACCTCCGCAACACGTTGCGTCATCCGGATCTCCCGCCGCCGCACAAACACCGCCGGATTCCCCGCATAGATCTCCCAGTCCGAAACCACCCCCCGCACCACGCTTCCCGCTCCCGCCACCGCGCCCTCGCCGAGCACGCATCCCGGCATCAAGATCGCCTTCGCCCCCACCCACGCCGCCTCGCCCACCTGCACCGGCTCAACCATCAGCCCGAATCCCGGGTCCGTCCAATCATGGTTCCCCGTGCACAGGTAAGCTCCCTGCGACACGCACGCGTTGCTCCCAATCCGCACCGTCGTCAGGCAGTCGATCCACGCATTCTCTCCAATCCACGTATCGTCCCCCACCACCAGGTGCCACGGATACTTCACCTCGACCCCCGGCTTCACCACCACGCCCCGCCCGATCGTCGCGCCGAACGCACGCAGCAGCCAAACCCGCACGCCCGACGAAGGCATCCACCCGCACCGAACGACAGGCGCTCCCAGCATCATCCACGCCGCCCGCCACGCCACCGACCGCCCCGGCCGATACCACGAGTTGTCGTACGCTCCCAGCCGCACCTTACCCACGCAGCACCTCCACATCCGCCGGCACCGGCCCGCCCAGCACCCACCCGTACACCGCCGCCATCTGCCGCGCCACGGTCGCCCACCCATGCCGCTCGGCGATCCGCGCCGCGCCCCGCGCCCCCATCGCCGCGTTCGCCGCCGCCGTCTGCCCCAGCATCTCCCCCAGAGCCCCAGTCAGCCCATCGACGGAAGCCGCCACCTCCCACCCCGCCCCAATCTCCCCCACCTCCGGCATATTGCACGGCTCCGTCACCACCACCGGAACTCCCGCGCCCATCGCCTCCAGCGCCGCCATGCTCAGCCCTTCCGACCGCGACGGCAGCACAAAGCACTCCGCCGCCGCAAGCGCGCTCCCCTTCATCGCCTCGCCCAGCATTCCGGCAAACACCACCTGCCCGCCCAACCCATACTCCCCAACCAACGCTTCTATCCCCGCCCGCGTCCCCGCGAAGTCCGGCCCCGCCACCACCAGCACCGCCTCCGGATACCGCCGCGCCGCCGCCGCCCACGCCGGAACCAGCAGGTCCAGTCCCTTCTTCGGGTGCAGCCGCCCAAGAAACAGCACCACTCGCCGCCCCCGCAGCGCCGGGAACTCTCCCAGAAACAGCTCCCCCGAAGCTCCCGCTGGAACCCGCACCGCGTTCGGAATCACCGCCACCGGCCCCCGCGCCCCGAACTCCCGGTAAGCCCGCGCCTCGTTCCGCGTCAGCGCATGCAGGCAAGCCGCACCCCGCACATTCCCCCGCTCCACCGCCGCCGCATAAAGCAGCTTCTTCAGCCGCTTATTCTGCAAAGCCCAGGGCTCCAGCATCCCATGCGCCGAAAGCACATAGGGCCGCCGCATCGCGCGTGCCAGCCCGCACGCCACGGCCGTGCTCTGCTCCCAAAGCCCATGCACATGCACCCCGTCCACCGCCCGGATCTCCGCCCCCAGCCGCGCCCGCAAGCCGCGATCCCGAAGCCAGAGCATACGGCTCGTCGGCCAATGGCTCAGCCCACCTCCGGCAAACCCCTCCGGAACCGCCTCCTCCCCCGCCACGCAGAACCCCGCCAGCGAGACCTCCGCAGCGCCCGTACGCGTCACCTCCCGCGCCATCTGCGGAACCGCCGCGCTCAGCCCACCATACTTCGGCTCCAGGTGCGACACCAGCGAAAGCCACCGCGAAGCGCTCACCGCCCGCAGCCGTCCCTCCCGCAAAGGTTCCAGCGTCGTCGCTGTCATCGTCCAGCCTCCGCAATCCGTGCAATCTCCAGCCCAAACCGCTCCGGCGTATACTCCGCCACCCGCGCCGCCGCCCGGTTCCCCATCCGCGCCCGCCGCGCCTCCCCCTGGTCCTCCATCCGCCTCAGCAGAAACGCCAGCGCCCCCTCCACCCCCGGGTCGAACAAGAACCCATTCTCCCCGTCCTCCACCAGGTCCTCCGCGCACCCGCACCGCGCGGACACGATCACCGGCAACCCCGAAGCCATCGCCTCGTTCACCACCAGCCCCCACGGCTCCCGCTCGCTCGGCAGCACAAAGCACTCCGCAAAGGCATAGAACGGCAGCATCGCCCGCGACCCCTGGTGCCCCGCGAACACGACCTCACCCTCGCAGCCCACCACCGATGCCTCCAGCCCCGCCCGCTCCGGGCCATCTCCCACCAGCACCAGCGCCCACGTTCCCCCATCCGCCCGGTACGTCCGCCACGCCGCCACCAGCCCCCGCACGTTCTTCTCCGGGGCCAACCGGCCCACATACAAAAAATATTTCTCCGGCAGCCCATACGCCGCCCGCCCAGCCACCCGCGCCGCCCTCACGCCCTCCCGGTACATTCCGTTGTCCACCACATCGTAAAAACCCGCAATCCTCCCTGCCGGAAACCCAAGCTGCCCCAGGTACCGCGCATGGGCCTTCCCCCCCGCCACCGCCCAGTCGAACAGCGTCCGGATCAGCCGCGACTTCAACCATTCCTTCCAGCCCACCCGCGCATGGTCCTCCGCCGTGCTCTCCGTCATCAGCACGCTCACCCGCCCATGCATCTTCGCCCACACCGCCGCCGCCAGCCCCGGCACCGTGTAGTACCCCGGCACCAGCACCACCTCGGGGCTCAACCGGTTCAGCCGCCGCCAAACCTCCCGCGCCATCGCCCCCTTCGACGTCCCGCCCCAATCCCCTTCGGGAAACATCGTCTCCACCCGCAGGTCCGCCGCAAGCTCCTCGCGGAACTTCATCCCCGCATGGACTCCCACCCCGCCCACCAGCTCCAGTCCAACCACCCGCCCCGCCAGCCCCGGCGTTCCCGCTAGCCCGCGAAAACGCGCCACGTGGTACGCATACCAGTCGATCCAAAGCACCGCGACCCGGCACCCCGCGGCCTCCGAGACCGCCACACCCTCCATGGAAGGAACCGCCAAAACCTCAGACATACTCCCCCTCCGCCTGGTACACCAGCTCCTGCTCACTGATCCGCCGCAACACACGCCCACCCTTCCGCGCCGGTGCCCGCTTCGCCCACCGCCAGCTCACCCAGCACGGAATCGACAGCAGCAACGACCGGAAGATCACCGCCTCCATTGTCTGCATCACCAGGTAGATCGAAAGCGCCGAAAGCACCACGTACTGCGTCGCCCACGGCCCTCCGCGAAGCACCGCCCGCTTCCACACCCACCCGTACATCCAGCCCAGCGCCGCCATCGCCGGAATCGCCAGCCACCACACCTCAAGAAACAGATCCGCCACAATCCCCGGCGCCGATCCCACCGCGCCCACCCACCCCAGCGCATCCCCAAAGCCCTCGCCCGTCCCGCCGTTATGCAGCAGCTCCGGAACCCCGAAATCCTCATATTTGTTCGTCCAGATCGCGCTCGGAATTGGCCGCACCAAAATTTGCGCCAGGTACCGCCGCATCCAGAAGTAGTGGCCCCGCCGCTCCGTGCTCAGCACCGTCCCTGTCCCGTAGATGAACTCATTGCCTGTATCCGGCTTGTCGACGATCTCGCCCACATCCGTCGTCACCGCCATCTCCGACCCCAGGTACAGCTCGCTCCGGTTCGTCACCAGGAACAGCACAAACCACCCAAGGCACACACCCGCCACCGCGACCGCCAGCAGCGGCGGCCGTTTGCCCCGGTTGATGTACCAGCCCATCAGCAGCACCACCACCAGCGCAAACGTAGGCCCACGTCGCGCCGTCAGCAGCGCCGTCGTCAGCCACGGCAGCCCGAACACCGCCGTCTGCCCCAGCGCCCACCCCTTCAGCCCCGCGGCGTTCGCCACCCCACCCTTCGCCAGCGCCGCGGAAAGCGTGGAAACCGAAAGCAGCACCCCCACCAGCAGCAGCAGGCTTCCATCCCGCACATAGCCGCTGTCGTCCCAGCCCCCCGCGTAGGAGTTGCTGTACGCCTGCACAAACCCGCCCACATTCACAATGCTGATCGCCCAGCACGTCAGCCCGATGCTTCCCGCCAGCGCTCCACCAACCAGCAGCCGCCGATACCCCAGCGGTGTCAGTCCCGCCGGCCGCTCCGCCGCCCTCCGCCCCTTCAGCCGCACCCCCACGCTCAGGCAGGCCGCCACAAACGCCAGGATCCCCAGCACATTCAGCGTATGCACCGATACCAGTTGCTCCTGATCGAAGAACCGATCGAGCCCCCCCGCCGCGTACAGCTTCCACGGCATCCAGCCATACAGAAACAGCAGCATCGGCCCAATAAACATCAGCGGATGAAACGCATCCCGGCTCCCGTCGAACGCAATCGCCACGCCCACCAGGCAGATCACCACCCCGGCCAGAAGAAGAAACTCAAACATCGTCTCCTCCTTGGCTCGCGAGGAACTCTCCAACCGCCCCCGCCACGCCTCGCCGGAACCGCTCCCACGTAAACGTCTCTGCCGTCGCCCGCGCCCGCTCGCCCATCGCCGCCAGCTCCGCCCGATGCGTCAGCGCCCACTCCATCCGCGCCGCAAGCTGCTCCGGCCTCCGCGGCTCCACCACGAACCCCTCGCGCCCCTCTTCGATCAAGTCCGGTGCCGCCGTATGCGTCGTCGAAAGAATCGGCAGCCCGCACGCCAACGCCTCCAGCAGCACCTGCCCAAACCCTTCCGCCACCGAGGGAAACACAAACAGGTCCGCCGCCTGGTACGCCGCCACCAGCTCCACCGCGCTCACCGACGGCCGCACCCTCACCTGGTCCCCAAACGCACGAAACAGCTCCAGACCATCCACCACCCGCCCGCACACCGTCACCTCCACCTGCCGGGTACCGAGCAGCCGCACCGCCTCCAGCAGGTACTTGATCCCCTTCCGCTGGTTGATCCTCCCCACAAACAACACCCGCAGCACACCCTCCCGCGGCCCGCGTCTCTCCGCGTCCGGCCGGAACCGCCCGCAGTCGACTCCATACGGAATCACCCGGATCGCCTTCCCCGCCGCCCCGTTCTCCAGCAACGTCCTCCGGGTAAAGCTCGACGCCGCCATAAACGCCGCCGCCATCTCCGTCTCCCCCACCAGGTGGTCGAAGTCTCTCTGCGGCAGCGCTAGCTCCCACTCCTGCTGCAACGACGCCGCGCAGTCTGGATGCGCCTCCAGCTCTTCCGTCAAGATCCTCCGCATGGCCGCCGGATGCGGGTGCATCTGGAACAGCATCCCCGCACGCCCCGCGCTCCGGAACGCGTCGTATCCGTAGTAGCTGTAGCTCACCATCGCCGAGCCCGTCCGCTTCGCCAGCCGCCCCGCCACCCGGCCCAGCCGCGCATCCGCCGTACGCGTCATCCACCGCCGCACGGCCAACGGCACTCGCGGCATCTTGTCGGCCAGCAACGTCGCCAGCCCAACCCCCGCGCACAGCCGCACCCGCCCCGTTCCCAGCCGCGACTCGCTCCGCTGCAGCAGCATCGCCCTCACCCGCGCCGGCAGCATCCCCGCCAGCGCCAACCCACGCGAACTGTCCGTCGGCCAGAACAAGTCGGTCACCAGGGCCTCCAGCATCCCGGCCTCATCGAGCGCCAGCGCCATCTGGTACGCATCGCGCGCCCCGCTATGCACCACCACCGCCTTGCGCACACGACCCATCGCCGTCCCCGTCCTGGGGCCTGCCTGCGTCTCGATCCTCTCTTCCATCTCAGTCATCATCATCCGGGCCCTAGGTCTGCTAAACCAATCGATCGAAATACCGCTTCATCTGCTCCGCCGCCGCGTCCCACGTAAACGTGCGCGCCCGCTCCCTGCCCACGCGGGAAAGCTCCGCGCTCGCCCTCTCATCCGTCAACAACTCGCTCAGCGCCGCCACATGCTTCTCCGCGCTCCCCGGGTCCACCAGCACCGCCGCGGCTCCCGCAATCTCCGGCAACGACGAAGCATCGCTCGCCACCACCGGGGCCCCGCACGCCATCGCCTCGATCACCGGCATCCCGAACCCCTCGTACCGCGATGGAAACCAGACCGCCGCCGCCCCCGCATAGAGCGCATGCAGCGCCTCATCGCTGACAAACCCAAGCATCCTCATGCCCAGCCCCGTAGCCCGCTCCGCATACTCCCCGTTCGAGTGGTTCACCACCGCGAACACCACCTCCGGGAACCGCCGCCGCAGCGCAGGCAAAGCCTCCAGAATCAACTCCGCGTTCTTCCTGAAATGCAGCCCCCCCGGAATCAGCACGAACCGCTGCCCCGCCAATCCCTGCGCCTCCAGAAATGCCGCTCCCGCCTCCGCAACCTCCCCAAAAAAGTGCGGCGAAACCGCGTTATGCACCACCCGGATCCGCCCCCGCATTCCCGGAAAGAAGTGTCCCAGCCGGTCCGCCGAAAAATGCGACACCGTGTGGATCATGTCCGCCTTCCGCCCCAGCTCACGAAACAGCAGCGTCCACTTCGCCCGCTGCATCCAGTAGCTCTTATCCCGCAGGTGCGCCCCCGCCTCAAAATAAGCCGCGTCATGCACCGTCACCGCCAGCCTCGCCCGCTTCACCGGCACAAACGACTCCCCCGTGCAGAACACCACCTGCGCCTCCGCCCAGTAGCTCTCCGCCTTCGGGCTCCGCAGCCAGAACCACCGAGCCTGCTGCCGCGAAGTCTCCTCCGCAAACGTCTCGTACCGATACCCCGTCCACGGCGCTCCCACCAACGGCAGCACCCGTTCCAGGTCCCCCGCATCCGCCAACACCCGCAGGTCCACATCCCCCCGCCGCGCCAGGTGCTCCGTCATCTGCCGCGCCACCCGCCCCGCCCCGGTCGAGTCGTGAATATTCCGCAGATGCACATAAGCCAGCACCCGCAGCGCCTCCCCCCCGGTCTTTATCGTTGCTTCGGAAAGCTGTGCCAACGTCGTCATCCCGCACGCCCCAGCAAACCCCTCACCCGCCGAGCATCCGGCAGCCACCCATGCCGCCCGCCGCTCACAAATAGCCCCACCCCCGCCACCCCCAGCACCCCCACCATCCCCAACGTAGCCATCCCACTCAGATCCCCCCGCACTGCCCGCAGGTAAGCCAACCCAGCCAACGCCAAACTCGTCGCCACCCCAAGCACAAACACCCCCACCGTCCCCGCCGGAACCCGATCCTTCCTCGCCAGCACCCACATCACCAGACCCCCCGACAGCACATGCGCCCCCAGGTAGATCCCCATCCCCGCCGCCGCACTCCCCCCCCGCAGCAAAAACATAGTCGCCGCCCCCGCCACAAACACCGCCCACACCGTATTGATCGCCCCCGCCGCCTTGATCGACACAATCGACAGCCGAGCCGCCGCCGGAGCGTTCCCCATATGCGGTATCGCCACCGCCAGCCCCAGCGACACCACCAGCCCCGCCGCCCCGTAAGCCCGCCCGTACATCGCCCGCAGGAGCCATGGCACCAGCACCACCCCCACCGCCGCCAGCCCCAGCGACACCGCCGTCGATGCGAACCCGCACACCGCCATCAACTGTTGCGGCGTCCGCGAAGCCCCATCCGGGTCTGCCATGCTCGCATAGCTCCCCTCCGTCAGCAGGCTAGGCGCCAACGCCACAATATTTCTAAGCTGGCTCGCAATCGCAAAGAAGCCCATCTGCGCCAGCGTCGTATCCCCCCGCGCGATCAGCGTCGTCAGCCACCACCCCGCCAGGTTCACCCCCACCAGCCCCGCCAGCTGCACAAACCCAAACCCCCAAACCTCCCGCAGCATCGGCCCCAGCGGCACGCGCTCCCCATCGAAAGCCCCAAACAACCCCAGCGGCCGCGCCAGCACCAGGCAAGCCACCACCGCGCACGAGGTAATCAGCCCCTGCGTCACGATCATCCGCTCAGGGTTCCCCGCACGCGCCGCCGCCGGAACCAGCACCAGCATCCCCACCCCCACCAGCACCGAGAGCAGCACCAGCGCCGCCAGCCGCCGCTGCCCCACAAAGAACCCTCGCGCGCACTCGAGCACGATAATCCCCGCCGCCGAAACCGCCGCCCACCGCAGCAGCCCTACTAGGCTCTCCTTTCCCAGCAGATGCGCCAGCGGGACCGCCCCCAGCCAAAGCCCTCCCGCCGCAACCACCGCCGACACCACCGATACCACCGCAAGCACCCGCGCCAACGTCCCATACCCCGCCGTACCATACGGATACTTCCCCGAAAACCGTGCCGCCGTAGACCCGATCCCCCCCGCCGCATACGTCGAAATATTGTTCGCCGTCGTAATCGCCAGCGAATACGCCCCGAACACCGCGCTCCCCCCCAGCCGCGCCGCCAGCACGTTCGCCGCGAACCCCAGCCCGCGCTCGATCGTGATCCCCAGCCCCAGAGCCGCCGTCCCATGCAGCACCCGCCGCGCCACATGCCCCGGTACCCCCGCCGATGCCGGGGCCTCCTCCACAATCTCGAGATTCATGCCGAAGCCGACTCCCGCGCATACCGGTAGTACGACGTGTAGTAGTCCCCACGTCCCTCCCGAGCCGCATCGAAATCGTTCAGAATCGTCCCCAGGATCCGCACCCCGTCATGGTCGAACAGGTCCCGCGCCGCCTCCGCCTGGCCATGGCCCGTCGTTCCCGACCGGATCACCAGGATCGCCCCCTGCGCCCGCTCCGCAAAAATCCGCGCATCCGCCATGTGCAGCATCGGCGGCGTGTCGATCAAAACCACGTCGAAGTCCTTCGCCAGACGCTCCAGCAAGGCCTCCACCCGCGCCGAATGCAGCAACTCCACCACATCCTCCGACCCCGTCCCCGATGGAATCACCGACAGGTTCGGAAATCCGGTCGGCTGCCACATCGGCCGCGTCTCATCCAGCCCGTCCCGCAGGATGTCCCGCACCCCGTAGTCGTTGTCCACCGCGAACACCGTGTGCAGGCTAGGCCGCCGCAGGTCGCCATCCACCAGCGCCACCCGCAGGCGCGCCTTGCTCAGCGCCACGCCGATGTTCGACGTAACCGTCGTCTTCCCCTCGCCCTGGCTCGGGCTCGAAACCACGTACACCCGCGTCCGCCGCGTCTTGTCCGCATGCATCAGCGAGAAGGTCGCGTTCCGGTAAGCCTCCGCCACGATCGAGAACTGGTCGTCCCACCGCGCACGTCCCACCGCCCCGTCCGCGCTCACCGGCCGGCCCAACGTCGAGCCCTCCAGCAGCTTCACGGGCCCCGGACCGCCGGACACCGCCCTCTGCCGCCCCGCCGCCTGCGCCGACGGAATCACCCCAAGCTCCGGTACATGCAGCACCCGCTCCACATCGCCCGGCTCCCGGAACAGCCGCGCATGGCGGTCCTTGTAAAACGCCAGCCCCAGCCCGAACAGCGTCCCCACCATCAGCCCCGCAGCCGCCGTCTTCGTCCGCTGCGGCGCAAACGGCATTCGCGGAACCCGCGCCGCATCCACCACGTGCGCCGTGCTCGTCGTCATCGCAGAGGCCAGCCCCGCCTCCTTCGATCGCTGCAGCAGCGTCTGGTACAGCATCTGGTCGCTCTCCAGCTCCTTGCGCAGCAGAGACACCCGCGACATCTTCTCCAAATCCCCCGAAACCGCGCCCATCTGCGCCCGGTACGACATCTCCAGCAGCTGCTCCCGGTGCCGCGCCGCGCCCAGCTCGTTCTGCATCCTTCCCGCGCTCGCCGTCGTCGCCGCCGCCATCCCCGCCTCTACCTCGCGAATCTCCGCCCGCAGGTGCATCACCTTCGGGTTCGCCTCCGTCAGCGGTGGAACCAGCGCCGCCACCTGCGCGTTCAGGTCCGCCAGCTTCGTCTGGTACGCCCGGTAGCTCGTGCTGTCCATCACCGTCGGAACTGTCTCCGGAGCAGCCGTCGACGCCGCCCGCGACTCCGCCTCCTTCTGCATCCGGTCCGCCTGCGCCCGCACCAGCTCCGCCTGCAACTGCTTCAGCCGGTCCTCGCCCACCGTCGTGCTGTCCTGGCTCAACACCAATCCGTTCCCCCCCGTCGCCCTCTCCAGCGCGCTCTGCGTCTCCTCCACCTTCCCCTTCATCTCCGCTACCTGCCGGTTCAGCCAGTCGCCCGTCCGCTGCGTCTCCGCCCCACGCGTGTTCAGGTCCGCGTTCTGGTATTCCTCCCGCAGCGTATTGCAGAACTTCGCCGCAAACGCCGCGCTCCGCGAGTCGCACGTCACCTCCACCAGGTGCGTCATCCCCATCGGCTTCACCTTCACCTGCTGCGCCGCCTCGTCCACCAGCGTCCCGTACGCAATCTCACCCCCACCCCCCAGATGAAGCATTCGCCGCGCACGCGAGAGCCAGTCCGCCTTCGCCACGCCCGCCGCATGCCCCTCATGCTTCAACCGCTCTACGGTCGTCTCCAGCACCGTCTCGCTCTGCAGCAGCTTGATCTGCGTCTGCACATTCTCTTCCGTCGTCGCGTCCGCCCCCGACGTCGGGTCGATCTGCTTGCGGTTCATAAATTCGCCGTTCAGATTCTGGATGTTCAACGACGTCCGAGCCCGGTATACCGGCTGAGCCCCCAGTCCCGACAGCAGTGCCAGCCCCATCCCCGCCACCGCACATCCCGCGATCGCGCGCTTGTACCGCATCACCGTCCGGTAGTACTCTCCCACCAACCCGCGTCCCGGAGGACCCTCAAACTCCCCGCGCTGCTCCGCACCCCGCCGCGGCCGCGCCGCCTGCACCATCGGCGTCTGCCCTGTTCTATCCCTCACATCAACATCCTGGTCGAAAGCTTTCATTGTGTATGCCGTCCCATCGGCGCCGGTCCATGCCTTGCGCCTGTTTTTCTTTCAATCGCCCGTGTCTCTTCTAACCTGTGCCGCAGCCGACGCCCTCTTCCTCTCACCGAGCAACCGTCGCTCGTCTCCCATCCGTCAATCCGTCAATCCGGCCATCCTGTCGTTCTTTTCATTCTTGTGGATAGAGCCGAGCGTCTTGCCTCGTTGTGTCTCAACCCTGTCTCCCGCTCTCGCCGAAAACAAGCCACGGCAGCTTCCCTATCGCCGATAAATCAACAGCCCCGAACCAACCCCGATTGCCGCCTCGATCGTCCGCCGCGTCGCCACCTTCGCGCCGCTCGTCGGAATAAACAAAATGTCGTTCGCATACAGCGCCACGTCCGGAGCCTTGCCCGCAAAAATCTGCCGCACATCTACCGGGATCTCCTTCGGGGTGCCATCCCCGCCAGGAGCCTGCCTCAAAATCTTGCTCGTCTTCGGAGACGCATCCGGACCGAAGCCCTCGGCCAGAGAAAGCGCCTGCAGTAGGGAAACACTGCTGTGTGTCGAGAGCGTGAATCCCCCCGCCTTCTTCACATCGCCCACGACGTACACCAGGTCCGCCTTCGGAACCGAAACCACATCGCCCGGCTGCACCAGCACATTCTCCGCCGGGCTCGTGCCCGCCATCAGCTCGTCCAGAGAAAAGGACGCCGTCGTGAACGCGCCACTCCCATCCAGCCGCGCATCCCGCGCCGGAATCTTCCCCCACTTCATCTGCCGCGTCAAAATAACCCTGGGCCCAGAGTCCGGGCGAACGCCTCCGGCCATCGAGATCACCTCGATCAGGCTCTTCGGCCCCTGCAGTTGCTGCACCCCGGGAGTGTTCACCGCGCCCACCACAGAAACCGGGCGACTTTGACCTTCGACGATCGTAAGCGTAATCTGCGGATCGTTGATGTACTTACTTACCTTCGCCGCCAGCGCCGCCTTCATCTGCTCCATCGTCAGGCCCGCAGCCTCGATGCGTCCCGCCATCGGAAGATCCACAAACCCGTTCGCATCCACGCGAACCGGCTTGTTCGCCAACTCCTCCAGGTCCAGAACCTGCACCATCACCTGGTCCCCAGGCCCCAACACAAACTCCTGCACCGGCGGCTCACGGCGCTTCAGCGTCTCCTGGGCAAACGCAACATCGCCTCCCAAACATACGGGGGCAAGAAGTCCTAGAACGAGAAGAAGACGTGGACCGATTTTCGTCATACTGGTAAGCTGACGGACCCCACACCGTCCACGGATGTATCCCGTAGGCTACAGCCGATAAAGTAACCCCCCTGGGGTTATCGATGTGCGCTGCCCCGTTCCCCAAGGTAATGGAGCCCCCTCGTCGACCCTCCCATCCCAAACACCGCTTCTACTTGTACTAACCGGCACACGATTCCCTCGCCTCGCGGAAGCATCTTGCATCGCCCTGCCTCTCATCCAATCCCCAGGATGAGAAATCTCCGGCCCTCCCTCTCCGTGTTCCGCAAGACCTTCGCTGCACGCCGGAGCCCGTCAACTTAGAGCAACGCCTTCAACTGATCTGGAGCCTAAGTCGGAGAGACTCGCCGTCCGTCGTGCGAGCGCCGGGCTCCTCAAGCAGAACGTCGTCAAGGAGTCTGCACCCGATGATCGATCTTTATACCAGGGTCTCCCTGGGGTCACCGTCCAGTTGTCACACACCCCGCACCAGCGCCACGCTGCTCGCCTCAGGCGACACGCGGCGAGACCTGCCCGGTCCGTCCAGCCTCGTCGCGGAAGCGCCTGCCTCTTCTCCCCGCTTCCTCTCTCTTGATGTCACCTCACGCTTCGGAGCACGCCTCCGCGAGCTCAGGCGCGAGCGCAACCTCACGCAGACCCGCATGTCCAGCATCTTCGGCATCGACCGCAGCTTCATCTCCGATGTCGAGCGGGGACGCAAGTCGATCTCCCTCCCGATGCTCGAGGTCATCGCCCTCGGCCTCGACATCACCCTGTCCGACCTCCTCAAGGACGTCTGACCGGATCCCCTCCACTTGACAAACACTCCCGTCACCGCACCCCAAGAACCGCACCACTCACCACGCGCCAGAAATTCTGCACCGTCGAAAGCGATAAAAGCCAATAAGGACGGGCCCCCTACCACGTTTGCTGCAGGATAAAACACCACGTTAGCCATACATCCGCCCACGATCTGCACCACAAAATTGCACGGAGGACGACGGAGTTCCATGCTCTCTCGCCAAAAACTTTTCCCGGCCTTCCTGTGGTTCCTGTACAGCTGTGCCACCCTTCAGTTCATCCGCTTCTACGTCGCGGGAAGCCTCTTCTACCTCGATATGCCCCGCTATCTCAGCGGCCGCGAGCGCCTCCCCTTTCAGGAGCGCGTCCTTCCCATCTTCCTTATGTACCCCATCAACCACTCCCTGTTCCTCATGCGCCATCTAGCGCATAACAAAGGAGATGTCTACACCCCGTCGGCCGCCACGCCCGAGTCCCTCGCCTTCTACATCCTCTCCCTCGTCTCCTTCTCCATCGCCAGCTTCCTCGTCCTCCGCCTCTACCGCGCCCTCAATCCCACCGGCCTCCTCGCCCCCCTCGTCCTCCCCCTCTTCATGGTCCTCACCCTCTGGACCTACGTCGTCCACATCGACGCCAACTACTCCTACCCCTACGACATGCCCTCCCTCGCCTTCTTCGCCGGAGGCCTGCTCGCCATCTACACCCGCCGCTTCTGGCCGCTGCTCCCCATCATGTTCTTCGGCACCCTCAACCGCGAGACAACCCTTTTCCTTGTAGGCATTTACATCCTCGACGCCGCCTCCCGCGAACTCCCCGTCACACCCCGCCTGCGCGACCGCTTCGACTTCTTCCGCGTCCCCTGGCGCCGCGCAGCCACCCTCTTCCTCATCTGGCTCGCCGTCAAACTCGTCCTCTACCACCACTTCCAGCACAACGACAACTCCGAAAACTACGTCCGCCTGTGGGGTAACCTCGGCCGCTTCCGCCCCCGCCTCTGGCCCACCCTGCTCAACATCTGCGGCTACGTCCTCCCTATCGTGCTCCTCCAGCACGGCCGCATCCGCCCCACGCGCTTCGCGAACTATCTCTACATCCTTCCCTTCTGGTTCGCCACCATGATGTACACCGGCGTCATCCTCGAAACCCGCGTCTACGGCGAACTTTGCAGCTATACCGCCATCGCCTGCATCCTTCTGCTCGAGGATCGAGTCGTCTCCCACCGCCACATGCAACCCACGGTCGACCAGCCTAGGGAGGCCCTAAAAGCGGCCTGAACCCATATCGCGGCCCGAGCTCATATCGCGGCCCGAGCTTATATCAAAGATCAGCGTCTCCACTCCCTCATGCACATAGTGGGCCACCGGCGCTTCGCAGAACTCCCCTCGCATCTTCGCCGACCTCGGCCCACCTTTCGCCGGTTCCTGCGCCTCAAAGCAGCCCGTAAATGGCTCATATGCCGTAGCCACGTAGTAGCGAACCCCGTAATGCGCCAGCATCTCGCGCAAGGGTGTCTGCCGCGCGACATAGCCCAGGTACTCCCGATCCATCATCAGCCCCTCGGTCTGCACCACCGGATCCGAGATCAAGTAAGCTACCCGCCCCGCCCGATCCCCCATTGCGTATACCCCCGGATGAGCAGCCGCAAACTGCTGTATCTCTACCGACGCCGCGTAAATATCCGTCTGCTGCCGCGTCCAGCGCAGCAGCGCCAGGCACCCAAACACGCTCACCACCAGCATCCAGACCACCACCGTCTGCTCCAGGACCCGCCGTCCACGATCCCACATGCAGAAGAGGACGAAGCTCACGCAAACGGCCGTCCGGATCGGGTACATATACCACCCCCAGAGAGTCCAGTCGCTCACGCAACTCAGGATCAGGTAGTACAGGAACGGAAACAGAAGCGCAGAACCAAACGCCACCCGGAGCATCGGGCTTATCCGTTGCCGAACCCGGAACAGCAGCACCAAGCCGCTGAGAATGATCGAAGTAAACGCCCCCGCCAACGGATGGAAGAACACCAGCCACGGCTCGATCGAAGGCATAGGCCCCTGCTTCAACTCCTTGGCCATCCCGGAAATCGGCAGCCATGTGTTGAACAGCAACCGATTCAACACGAAGTAGCAAACCACCGGCAGCAGCCCCAAACCCACACCCACCAGCAGATCGGCCCGAACCAAACGCCGCAAAGTCGGCACGAGCAGAATGCCCGCCAGCAACAGGCCGCCCAGGATCAGCGTATCGATGCGTGAAAGAACCATCGCCGAAAGCAACAGCCCGAAAAGAAAGGCATGGCTCCCGCGATCGATCACCCATTCCAGGTTCGCCAGCAGGCACAGCACCCCAAGCACGATAGGAACCGTAAGGGTCACCTCCATGCCATAAAAGAACAGCGTGACGGAGTACAACGTCGTCCACCCTGCCAGCACAAAGACCAGCAGCGGACGGGCCCCAGAGCTCCGGAGCAGCCTGCGCGCGAGCAGAAACGTCGCCACCGCCGCGATGAAGTTGGTCGCCGCAATAAACCCGAGGATCACCTTGGAATCGCTGGTAAGCCAGCTAAGCCCGACCAGGACCAGCAGCCACAACGGCTGATAACCGTTGGTGGGTACGATCCCGTTGAAGGTAGATCCTCGACCGTGCGCAATGCTTTGTGCCACTTTTAGGTAGTAAAGAAGATCGTCCTGCACAAAGACCAGCCAGGAGGCATGCGAAAACAAAGGCAGCACAAAAATGAGAGCCAGACCCGAAAAAAAGAACAGGGTGAGCGGAACTACAAGCCGGCCATCGCCCGGATACGCTGTCCCGGCGATCTCCACGCGATCTTCTGATTTGTTCATCGATCCATCCCGCCGAAACGTAGTCTTGCACTCAAGATCGTACAGAGTTTTTCGCGGTGGCGTTCCGCCAGACGAACACGTTCCCGAAGGCGCGGAGGCAGATTGCGGCGACGGGCGT
This sequence comes from uncultured Granulicella sp., assembly GCA_965213785.1. Classification (GTDB taxonomy): domain Bacteria; phylum Acidobacteriota; class Terriglobia; order Terriglobales; family Acidobacteriaceae; genus Edaphobacter. Next base: position 395,973 of record OZ243921.1, read on the forward strand.
GGCTCCGCGAGCTTTGTATGAGGCAGTGGCGCGGACGGGAGCGGCGGTGGGAGCGCAGCGGCTGATCCTGAGCGCATCTCCGGCAGTGACGCCTGAAGAGTTCGAATGGAAGGCGGAGGAGCTGAACCGCGGGGAACGGTTCGCCCAGACGCAGGGGTTGAAGCTGGCGTGTCACAATCATTGGCCGGAGTATAAGTATCGGCAGAAGGAGATGGAGGGGCTGTCTCGGGCGACTGACCCGGAGTCCGTTTCCTTTCTGCTCGTTCCCGCACTCCCCCGTCCCCATCCAGAAGTCCGTGCGGCAGGATAATCTAGGGCTGACGGTGAATGGTCTGCGGCCTACGCAGAATACGTACCTGCTGGACAATGGCATCTACAACAACCGCTTTTTCGATTCGGTGCGATCCTGCCGAGTCGGATGCGTTGCAGGAGTTCACGATCCAGTCGTCGAACTACTCGGCGGAGTTTCCGGGCGGGGGGCGCTGGTGCAGCTTTCGACGCGGTCGGGCACCCGGCGACTCTTCGCAGGGGCTGCACGTTCTGAGTAACCCGACTTATGGAAAGATCATCGACAGGAGTTCAAGCGCGACCGAACGGAATGTGGGCCGCCCAGTTCCTTCGACCTGAACAGCTCGCGCGGTCCTGCGGACTACGATGTGGCGCTGCGCTACAACCTGTCGGCGGTCTACGATGTGCCCAGGGTGCGGGTGAATCGCTATGCAGGGTCTGTCGTGAACGGGTGGCGACTCGACACGATTCTGAGTGCGGCTACGGGAACCCCTGTGACCGTGGTGAGCGGGACGGATCGCTCTCTTTCGGGCGTTGGGAACGATTATGCGGATCGCGGTGGCAATCCGGGAAAAGGCTCCGGGGCGAACCCGCTGACGCAGTACTTCAACACGTCGGCGTTCCAATTGGCAGCGGTCGGCACGTTTGGACCGAGCAGCCGCGGAGTGTTGCGTGGTCCGGGTTTGTGGGCTCCGACGTGTCGGCCTTCAAGGTGATTCCGGTGAGCGAGCGGGTGAAGGTCCAGTTCCGCACGGAAGCGTTCAACGTCATCAACCACGCCAATCTCGGGAATCCGGGCGCGTCCGTGGCGGCGACGGCGAGCTATGGGCGGATTACGTCATCCTCCGCCCCGCGAGTGATCCAGTTTTGCGCTGCGAGCTACGTTTTAGAAAGGAAGCGGGATCCCTCGGGTGGAGGGATCCCGGTGGGTTCAGGGAGCGGCTAGAAGGCGTAACGGAGGCTGAATTGGAACTGGCGGTCGGCGCCGTAGGTTCCGCCCTTGGTGGTGCTGCGGCCGAAGGTCCCGGAGGTGGGGTTGGTGGTGGGGTTGTCGGCGGTGGGGTGGTTGGCGAGGTTGAAGGCTTCGCCGCGGAAGACGAGGACGTGGTTGTCGTGCCCGGGGATGACGTGCATGGTTTTCTGTAGGGCCGCGTTGTAGCTCTGGAAGCCGGGACCATAGATCTGGTTGCGGGAGCCGCGGGGAGAGAACTTGCCCGCGAAGGTGGTCTTCATCTGCGCGTCGGTGGGATAGACGGAGGTATCGAACCAGAGGTCGGACCCGGTCTGACCAGCGAAGCCCTTGATGTTATGGACGGGGCCAAGGTGGGGGAACAACTGCGTTCCGGAGCCGGGGCCGACGCCGGCGTACTCGCTGCCCGAGGAGACGTTGAGGGGACGGCCCGTTTGTGCCTGGAGGGTTCCGGAGAACTGCCAGTTTCCGAGGGCGCTGCGGGTGGCGTAGTGGGTGGAGTGAGCGAAGTACGGGATGTTGTAGACGAAGTTTGAGACGAACACGTGGCGGGTGTCGAAGTCGCTGGGACCGTAGAAGATGGACTTGTCGAAGGCGTTGGGGAGAACGGTTCCGTTGCTGGAGCCGAAGTCGGTGCTCTTGGACCAGGTGTAGGCGACGCCGAAGAGGAGGCTCTTGACGAGGCGGCGTTTGAGGTTGACCTGGAGGGAGTGGTAGGCGGAGGCGCCTTTATCCTGGGACTCGGTGATGTTGGAGAAGCCTTTGTAGGGGCGGAGGGCGTCAGCCTGGATGCCGGGGTTGGCCTGCACGGTTCCGGGCTGGAGTTGGTTGATGTTGGCGAGCTGCTCCAGGTGGATGCCGCGGCGGCCGGCGTAGGCGATGGTGAAGGTTCCGACGCCGTTGAGTTCCTGCTCGACGGTGAGATTCCAGTTGTAGGCTTCGGGGCTGGGAAGATTGTAGGCCTGCGAGGAGAAGTTGAAGGGGAAGTTGTTGGTTCCGACGCCGCCGGGGGAGTCTGCGCTGCCGTTGGTGACGGTCGAGGAGGGCTGAAAGGGGGCGTTGCCTCCCGTGAAGACGTTGTCGGTAATGCCGAGGCGCTGGAAGTAGCGTCCGCCGCCGGCGCGGACGACGGTATTGGGATGAACCTGCCACGCGAAGCCGACGCGGGGCTGTATGTTGGTCTTGACGGTGGGGGAGTAAGTGTTCGAGAAGCCGCGGAAGAGGCCGGAGAAGCCGGAGAGGATGGCTGGATCGACGTGTCCGGTGGCGCTGGACGGGAAGCCACTGCCGGGAATGACGATGCCGTTGTAGCGATCTCCGCCGGTGACGATGTCGGTGGTGGGGTTGACGGTGACGGCGTTGGCGGGGTTGTAGCTGGAGGGGCTGAAGACGTCCTGGTTGCCCCACTTAGCGTAGTAGGGGTTCATAAGCGAGTAGCGGATGCCGGCCTCGATGACGAGGTTGGGGCGGGCGCGCCACTGATCCTGGAGGAATCCCTCGTACATGGTGCCGCGGTAGAGGGTGTAGGAGCGCTGGCCGATCTCACCGTAGGTGTCGAAGAGGCCGACGGCGGAGTTGGCGACGGCTTTGCCGGTGGAGGCGGCGATGCCGTTGTTCTTGAGGTTGTTGCGGGTGTCGGTGAAGCGGAAGAAGCCGTTCTGGTTATTGGTGGCTCCGGGGACGGTGCTGGAGACGCTGATCTGGTCGAAGTTGTTTTCCCCGGCGTACTCGAAGTTGAAGCCGGCCTTGAGGGTGTGGTTGCCGAGGACCTTCGTGACGTTGTCGCCGATGCCGTAGACGATGCCTCCGGAGTGGGAGGGATAGGGGCCGCCGTCGAGAGTTCCGAAGTTGGAGATGCCGATGGTGGGGATCTTGTTGGGAATGGTCTTGGTGGAGGCAGAGTAGAGGAAGGGGTAGTTGATGCCGTACAGGGTGCGGTCGTAGAGGCCCTTGGTGGTGTCGATGTTGATGAAGACGTGGTCGGTGGCCGCGGAGACGACGAGCTCGTTGATGAGGCTGGGGCTGGCGGTCCAGGCGTAGTGGAGGACGCCTACCTGGTTGGGACGGTGGAAGATGCGGGGATTGCGGTTGAAGTTGCCGTAGTGCGGCTCGTAGTCGTCGTAGTTGTAGTTGAGCGAGGTAAAGCGGATGCGGTGGGCGTCGCGGGGAATGAAGTCCATGACGATGGTGTCTTTGCGCTGTTTTTCGGAGTAGAGGGCGGCGTCTGCCCAGTTGTAGGTGGTTGCGCTGGCATTTGGGTTGGGGTAGGCGCGGAGGAGGGCGAGGCCGTTGGCGCTGAGATCGGAGGCGGGGATGATGTTGCCTGAGTAGGGGAGGCCGGTGGTGGGACTGAAGATCTGGCCGTTGGCGCAGGTTCCGGTAGTGGCGGCGCCGCTGGGGCTGAGGCAGCTATAAAAGGTGTTCGGGGAGAGCAGCTCGCTGAAGTTGCCGTTCCGCATGAGGGCGGTGGGAACCTGCTGGAAGGCGGTGTCGTCGTGGTTGTACTTGACGTACTCCTGGGCGACGAGGAAGAAGAGCTTGGTGCGGTTCTCGTTGAAGAGGTGGGGGATGCTGACGGGGCCGTTGAGGTTCCAGCCGAATTGGTTGTAGCGGAAGCCCTGGGGCTTGGAGCGGATGGCGAGGGAGTTGGTGGGGAGCTTGCGCTGCCAGGTGTTGGCGTTGAGGGCGGTGTTGCGGAAAAACTCGTAGGCGGAGCCGTGATAGGTGTTGGCGCCGCTCTTGGGAACCATGCGGATCTGGCCCCCGGCGGAGCGGCCGTACTCTGCCTGGTAGCTGTTGGTGAGGATCTGGACCTGGGAGGTGGAATCGACGTCCGCGACGCCGACGGAGGTGCCGTTGGAACGGGTGCGGACCATAGGTGCGCCGTCGAGGGTGATGACGCTTTCCTGGTTGCGGGCTCCGCCGATGTTGACGTTGTTGTCGAGGCCGAAGGCGAAGGAGGCCATGGAGGAGTTGCGTACCACGCCGGGCTCAAGCTGGGAGAGGTAGAGGGGATTGCGGCCGTTGAGCTGGATGCTCCGGACCTGCTCCTGGGTGACGAGTTGTCCAACGGCGGCGCTTTCGGTCTGGACGCTGTTGGCCACCGCCTCGACGGTGACGGTGGAGGTGGATTCGCCGAGCTTCATGGCGACGTCGACGCGGCGTCCGATGCTGGGGTCGACCCGGACGTCGTTGACGGTGACGGACTGGAAGCCGGCGGACTCGATTCGAACGGTATAGGTTCCGGAGGGGAGATTGGGGAGGGTGAAGTTGCCGCTCTCGTTGGTGGTGACGGTGCGTTCGCTGTTGTCGCCGGTGTTCCGGACGGTGACCTTGGCGTTGGCCAGGAGGGCTCCGGTTGCGTCGGAGACAGCCCCGGAGAGGGAGGAGCTGTCGGATTGCGCGAGGGCGGTCGTGAGGGGAAGAGCGAGGAGCAGGAAGGAAAAGATCAGGGTCCTGATGGGCACGAAAAGCCTCCGAAAGGGTTGGGCAGGGTTGGTGTTGCAAGCTTCGGGATGGCGGCCCGAACGCTCGATTTTGAATCGAGCAAAGCATACGCCTCCCGGGGCAAGGATGGGCAAAAAACAATTAGCTGTGCCCGTGAGTGCTTGCCGGTGGCCGTTGCCGTCTCGGTGTGAGGTTCCGGGGGGGTGACCCTGATGGGCGGAAGCCCCGTCGTTGCGGGCGGCTACGGCGCCTTGCGGGTAGCGTGGAGGTCTAAGGTGATGACGAAGAAGGGGCGTCGGCGATCTCGGGGGGGTCGCTTTCCTGGGGTTCATTCGTCCATGAGGGCGGAGAGGAGGAGCGCTGAGCAGGGGATGAGAGAGGGCCGCAGCACTCTTGTACCGGATCGGTGTTACCGGACGGTATAAGTGGGCGGTCCCTCCGCAGGTTGATAAACCTAGTCTCGAACCCCGCATACCCCGTCTCCCGCACCTCACGCAGCGGACCGCCACCAGGCCGATCTTGTTCAAGGCAATAGCCTGCGGTAGACTAGACCTCACGCCTCCTCCGCACTTCACCGCTCTGGAGGCAACACTCTACCGAGCCGGAAAGCAACTTCCGGTCCATCGAGGGACATCACGCATGGCAAAACGTCGCGGAAATCCGAACTGGGGCAAGCCCGAGCCGATCGGCCCGGTTGTCCCCACCGTCACCTCGTTCGAGCAGGTCGTCAAGGAGTACAAGCTCACTCCCGACCAGTACATCCGGTCCACCCGCCTCCGCGAATGGGCCCGGCGCAACAAAAACTCCAAATACATCCCTGAAGCCCTCCTCGAGGCCTGGGGTTTCGAGATCGAGTCGACCCTCTAAACGAATCGTTTGAAGCCGAACCGCACCGGACGCCATCCCAAGGGGTGGCGTCGTCTTTTTTGCAGGACGTCTATCATGGCGGAAGAGGATTCACTACCTATGTTTTGCGACGTCGCCGAGGCAGTAGCCGAGATTCAAGCCGGCCGCATGGTCGTGGTCGTCGACGACGAGGACCGCGAAAACGAGGGTGACCTTACCCTCGCCGCCGAGTTCTGCACCCCCGAAGCCGTCAACTTCATGGCAAAGTTCGGCCGCGGCCTCATCTGCCTTACCCTCACCGAAGACCGCGCCGACTATCTCCGCCTCGGCCCCATGACCCAGGACAACACCTCGCGCTTCGGAACCGCCTTCACCGAATCCATCGAAGCCCGCGAGGGCGTCACCACCGGCATCTCCGCCGCCGACCGCGCCCACACCATCCGCGTCGCTATCGACGCCGCCTCCACCGCCAACGACCTCGCCCGCCCCGGCCACGTCTTCCCCCTTCGCGCCCGCAAAGGCGGAGTCCTCGTCCGCGCCGGCCAGACCGAGGCCTCCGTCGACCTCGCCCGCATGGCCGGGCTCGTCCCCGCCGGCGTCATCTGCGAGATCATGAACGAAGACGGCACCATGGCCCGCGTCCCCGACCTCGTCGCCTTCTGCGCCCAGCACGCCCTCAAAATGGTCACCGTCGCCGACCTCATCCGCTACCGCCTCCAGCACGAACGCTACATCCGCGCCGTCGCCGAAGGCGTCCTCCCCACCCCCTACGGCGAGTTCCGCATGGTCGCCTACGAGAGCGAGGTCGAGCGCGGAGAGTCCCACGTCGCCCTCGTCTTCGGAGACGTCGCCGCCGACGAAGTCGCCACCGTCAGGGTCCACACCCACAACCTCGCCGCCGACGTCTTCGGAACCACCCTCGGCGACGGACGCTCCGTCATCGACGACTCCCTCCGCAGCATCGCGCAATGGGGCCGCGGAGCCCTCCTCTACCTCCACAACGGCACCCCCGGCTTCACCGTCGAGCGCGGCGCCATGCCCGGCGGCAAAGGACGCATCGGCATTCAGCTCGAAGCCCGCCAGCGCGAGGGCAGCGAGCAAAGAACCCTCCGCCAGGTCGGACTCGGCGGCCAGATCCTCTCCGACCTCGGCATCCACAAGATCCGCCTCCTCACCAACTCCACCACCCACGTCCCCGCTCTCCAGGGCTTCGGCGTGGAAATCGTCGAACGCGTCCCCGTCGGCGCCGCCTCCACCCGCTCGACCGCCCCTGCGCGCGGCCTCTGAACCAAGCCTTGCCGGGACATGAGCCGGCACCCCCTGGTTGAAGTAAAATTGGCGGCGTTCCGCGATCGCGCTTACCGAAAGGCCCCATGGACCTCAACTCCCGCCGCACCTTCCTCAAAGCCGCCTCCGCCACCACCGTCTCCACCCTCATTGCCCCGCGCCTCCACCTCCTCGCGCTCGCCGAGCCGCAGGCCTCCCCCGCCAAAAGCGACACCGTCCATCTCGCCCTCATCGGGGCCGGCGGCCAGGGCATGTCCGACACCCGCTTCGCCCTCCAGGTCCCCGGCGTCAAGCTCGTCGCCGTCGCCGATTGCTACCAGGGCCGCCTCGACCGCGCCAAGGAGCTCTGGGGACCGGACGTCTTCACCACCCGCGACTACCGCGAGGTCCTCGCCCGCCCTGACCTCGATGCCGTAATCGTCGGAACCCCCGACCACTGGCACATGCAGGTCGCCTGCGACAGCATGCGCGCCGGCAAGGACGTCTACTGCGAAAAGCCCATGATCCACCTCTACTCCGACGGCCCCACCATGATCGAGACCGCACGCAAGCACGCACGCATCCTCCAGGTCGGCAGCCAGCGCGTCTCGAACATGGTCTACCTCAAGGCCAAGGAACTCCTCGCCGCCGGAACCATCGGCAAGCTCAACATGGTCCAGGCCCACTGGGACCGCAACACCGCCAACGGAGCCTGGAACTACGTCATCCCGCCCGACGCCACGCCCGAAACCTGCGACTGGACCCGCTTCCAGGGCACCGCCCCCAAGATCCCCTTCTCCGCCGAACGCTTCTTCCGCTGGCGCAAGTACAAGGACTACGGCACCGGCGTAGCCGGAGACCTCTTCGTCCATCTCTTCAGCGGAACCCACTTCGTCACCGGAGCCATCGGACCCACCCGCGCCATGGCCAACGGCGGCCTCCGCTACTGGAAGGACGGCCGCGACGTCCCCGACGTCCTCCTCGCCCTCTTCGACTACCCCGACCAGGAGTTCAACCTCAGCCTCCGCGTCAACTTCGTCAACGGGGGCGAGGAAGGCGAAGGCTTCACCTTCACCGGCTCCGAAGGCACCATGGAGATCGGCTCGACGGGCGTCACCATCAACCGCGTTCCCCGCGAGTCCGACCCCGGCATCGCCAGCATCGGAACCTTCACCGAGGCCACCCAAAAGCAGATCACCGCCGCGTACCGCACCCAGTACCCCATCAAACACCCCGAAGGCTCCCCGCCCATGGGCTCCGAACGATTCACCCCGCCCAAGGGTTACTTCGACTCCTACGATCACTTCGTCAACTTCTTCCACTCCGTCCGCACCCGCCAGCAGCCCGTCGAAGACGCCACCTTCGGTTACCGTGCCGCCGGGGCTGCCCTCCTCGCCAACCTCAGCTACGAGCACGACAAGATCGTCCACTGGGACCCAAAGGCCATGAAGCTCGTCTAGGTCAAACCCGCAGGGAGTGTGGCCGCTAATAGCTGCCTACACTCCCGCCTATTCCGGCGCAACACACCGGACGAACCCCACCCCGTCGCCGGAAACCGTCACCCGGCCCACATCGCACACCACCGCCCGCCCCCTTACCAGCTGCACCGCCCCTGCTTCCGTCCGCACCAGTCCCTCCCCCGACAGCCCGACCAGGCACCCCACCCCGGCAAACTCCACCACCGTCTGTCCCATCGTTTCAAATCGATCCACCACAAAGTACCGCTCCTCGATCAGCCGCACAACGCCCTCCATCGCTCGCGCCGCCACCTTGCCCGCTCGCGTCGCCACCTTGGTCACGGCAAGTCCCTGCTCCAGGTGCAGTTCCCGCGGACGTCCATAGTCGAACAGCCGAAACGTCACATCGCACGTCTGCTGCACCTCCAGCAGCACCACGCCAGGCCCGATCGCATGCACAGTCCCCGCGTCGACAAACACCATCTCTCCCACGCTCACCGGAACCGTCTCGACCAGCTCCTCCATCGTCCCCGCAAGCGCCGCCCGGCGTAGATCCTCCACCTGAACGCCAGCCTTCAGCCCCAGCGCCACGGTCGCACCCGCCTCGGCCTCCAGCACATACCAGCATTCCGTCTTCCCCCGAGGCTGTCCCATCGCCTGCGCTTCCTCGTCGTTCGGATGCACCTGCACGGAAAGCTTGTCGTTCGGGAACAGCATCTTCACCAGCAGCGGAAACTCTCCCGCCACCTCGCCGAACCTCGTCCCCGCCAGCTCGCCGCTTGCCACCGGGCACTCAGGCCCAGTCAGCCAGGCCTCTCCCACCGCCGCCGAACTGCCCGTCTCGTACCACGGCAGCAGGCTCGCCTTCCCCCATATCCTCTCGCTGAACACCGGCTCCAGCCGGTAAGGAGCGCCCAGAAGCTTAGTCATCGTCATCCTTCTTCCCCTTCTTGCGCTTCTCCGTCAGCAGCGCCGGAACCTGCTTCGTTCCCATCGCATCCTGCCACAGAATCACGTTCAATCTCCGTGCATCGGCTCGATCCGCATGGCGAAAGTCCATCCTCGCCGAAGCCTTCGCTCCCGGGGCCGCCTTTGCATTGGCTGTAAAGATCAACCCATTATCCCGGTTCCGGAAGTCCGCGTCGAACGCCGCCTGATCGCCCGCGCCGCTCAGCGCCGTCCCCATCAACGACGCGAACGCATCGTTGTTGTTCATCGGGGGCAGCCCAAGCACCGTCTCCATCGTCCGCAGCATGCTCACCGTCGAGTAGAACCGGCTATCCACATTCAGCGCCTGCGGAGCGTACTTGCTCACAATCAACGCCAGGCTCCGGTGCGCATCCACGTGGTCCGCACCGTTCTGCGCGTCGTCCTCCAGGATAAAGAACGCCGTATCCTCCCAGAAAGCCGAGTGCGACACCGCCTCCACCGCCCGCCCGATCGCCAGGTCGTTGTCCGCAATCGAGCTCTTCGGCGTCGGTCCACCCGGAGTCGTACCCGCCGTATGATCGTTCGCCAGCCGCAGCATCACGAAGTTCGGCATCGTATCGTTTCCCGCAGCGCGATCCTTCACCCAGTCTTTGAAGTGCCGCTCGAACACCGCAAACCGTATCTGGTCTGGAATCCGCAGGTTGAAGTCCGGCTGCTCCACCGCGAAATGCCCCACCAGCTCCGGCTTCGTGGCCCGGTTCGATGCCATCAGCGGAATGCCCCACGGCCACTTGTTCACCCCGCCGCCCCAAACCTCCGGGATCGCGCCGCCCGGTGGAATCTCCTTCGGCGAGCAAGCCCGCGTCTCCCCGGGCATCGCTCCCGCCTGCGATTCCACCACCTTGTTCGCATTCTTCTCGTCGCAGAAGACCGTCGAGATGTATTCCCCAAAGTGGTACAGCGTCTTCCGATGCGCCGTTAGGTTCCCCCACAGGTAGCCACTCTGCGGCTCATTCACATCCGGAATCTTCTGCTCCAGCGGATACCCATCCGCCACCACGCCCTCGAAGTCGTACGTCCGCGCCCCCCCGCGATAGTTCTGCTCCCAAGTCTTCTCCAGGTAGTCCGTCCCGATCGCCGCGTTAGACCACACATGCCCATCCCCCGACACCTCCCCCGAATCGAAGAAGTTATCGAATACGCCAAACCGCTTCGCCAGCGCATGCTGGTTCGGTGTAATGTCCTGCCCATACATCGTCAGCGTCTTGTCTCCGTTACCGACTCCTAGGTCCCCGAACACCTGGTCGTACGTACGGTTCTCCTTGATGATGTAGATCACATGCTTGATCGGGCTCTTGCCCCCCGCGAACGGAATCGTCTCTTCCGCCGCCTTCATCCGGTTCGACGCCAGCACCTCCGCCGTGTACCGCGGCAGCCCCGCCTCCACCGCCTTCGGGTCTAGCATCGCCAGCGACCCATACAGCAGCGTCCCGATGTACGTCGAACTCGACTTCGCCCGCCGCGAGTTCTTCATCGACTCCGTGACCCGCTGCGCAAAGTTGTTCGGCCCGGTTCCCTTCCCCTTCGCCGTCGCCACATACAGCCTCTCTCCGCCGGGCCCCCCGACCATCGCCATCGCCATCGGCATCCACTCCGTCGGCACAAACCCTACCGGCTCTACCATCCCGTCCCGCGCCGCCTTCCCCGTCAGCTTCGCCGTATCCATCACCGCCACCGCATCCGACCCCAGGTTCCCCACATACAGCCGCCGTCCATCGCCACTCACCGCCAGCGCCTCCGGCTCCGCGCCGAAGTAAGTCTGTCCTGGCAAGCGCGCATCGAAGTACCCCCGCACCGCAAACCCACCCTTGCTCACGTCCAGCGCCGCCACCGCATCCCGGTTCGACAACGCCACATACAGCGTCCGCCCATCCGGGCTCATCAGCAGCGCGCACGGGTGCGTGCCCGGCTTCACCGGATCGCTCGGCTTCATCAGCGCCAGCTTCCGCCCCACCGTCCCCTTCGCGAGGTCCAGCTCCACCACCTCGCTCGCATTCCAAAGGCCCACAAACGCCCGCGCCCCATCCGCCGACACCGCCAGCGCAATCGGATAGGTCCCCGGAACCGCGTCCGTCTCTGCAAGGTCAAACCGCCGCTCCGCCTTCCCCGTCGCCGCGTTCATCACCAGCACATCGTCCGAAAGGTTATCCGCCACCAACAGCATTTCGCTTCGCGCAGCCACTTCCCCACGAGTCTTGGAATCGTGGGCCGCCGTTGCTGGCACAACCGCAATCGCCGCCGGAAACGGAACTGCCATCGCCCCATCCACCCCCCCGATCAGCTTCGTCCGCCTCCTCCCCGCCAACGGCTGCAGCCCAATCGGGATAAACCGCTCCGCCGCAATTTTTCCCTCGGCAAACCCATACACCACCACCCCATTCCCCGTCTTCCCCTTGCCGTCCCCCAGCGGCTCCGTCGCCGACCCCATGCTCGCGTACACGTGCCGCCCATCCCCGCTGAACGCCAGCCCGGAGTACAGCGTCTGCTTCACCTCGAGCGCCGTCCGCGCCTCCGGAAAGTCTTCCAGCTTCCCCGTTTGGGTGTCCAGCACCGCCAGCGACTGCATGTACCCCGACTCATACGTCCCAAATCCGGCATTCACCGTCACCACATACCGCTTGTCCGGCGACACCGCCATCGCCATCGGCAGCGAGTTCAGCCGCTGCGGCCCACCCGGCACCGCTCCCAGGCTCTTCGACGAAGGCAGATCGATCTCCCTGGCCTGCCCCCACATCGCGGTCGCGCCCATCGCCAATCCAGCCAGAACCTTCCACGTCATCATCCCAACACCCTACCAAATCCCGGGTAACACGCCATTACAAAAGTCTTACACCCACCCTCCTCGCCCTCCTGCTAGCGTTGTCGATAGCACACCATGAGGACGAACACACAACCTATGACTCCTACGCTTCTCGATTCCGAAAAAGCCGCCACGCACGAGACCCCCGAACAGATCGCCGCCATGAGCGAGTTCTCCAACACCACCGTCCGCGTCCGCGGTGTCGCCTTCACCGGCGAGAACGTCAAATCCATGGCCGCCGCCAACATCGCCGCCGCCTCGGTCGCCGCGAAGGTCAAGCAAGACCTCCGCATGGGCCGCGAGCACCAGCAGGGCCGCATCAACTGGATCACCACCACCGCCATGACCGCCTTCCACGTCGGCGCCATCGCCGCCCTCTTCTGCTTCTCCTGGAAGAACCTGGCCGCCTTCTTCATCATGTACTTCTTCGCCATCAACGTCGGCATCGGCATGGCCTACCACCGCCTGCTCACCCATCGCGGCTACAAGGTTCCCAAGTGGCTCGAGTACTTCGTCACCGCCTGCGGATGCCTCGCGCTGGAGGGCGGCCCCATCTTCTGGGTCGCCACCCACCGCGTCCATCATCAGAACTCCGATCACGAAGGCGACCCGCATACCCCCCACGACGGAACCTGGTGGGCCCACGCCGGCTGGATCCTCTCCGGCCGCGCTCTCCACTCCGAGACCGCCCTGCTGGGCCGCTACGCCCCGGACCTCACCCGCGATAAGGGCCACGTCTGGCTCTCCAAATATCACTACCTGCCCCTCGTCGGAACCGGCCTCGCGCAGATCGCCCTTGGCTGGGCCCTCACCGGCCACTTCCTCGGCGGCCTCTCGATGATGCTCTGGGGAACCTTCCTCCGCACCACCGTCGGCCTGCACGCCACCTGGCTCGTCAACTCCGCCACCCACCTCTGGGGCAACCGCCGCTTTGAAACTCGCGACGACTCCCGCAACAACTGGTGGGTCGCCCTCCTCACCGGCGGCGAAGGCTGGCACAACAATCACCACGCCCACCCCGTCAGCGCCCGCCACGGCCTCGCCTGGTACGAGTTCGACGTCAACTACTACGGCATCTGGCTCATGGAAAAAGCCGGCCTGGCCAAGAAGGTCCAGATCGCCAAGTTCGACCCCACCAACCCCAAACCAGCCGGAGCCAACTAAGCTACGCATCGCCAACCAGGGCTGGTCCCAACCCGGGACCAGCCTTTTTCACCTTATGTTCCAACCTCACGCCCCGGAGGGCAGTCGAACGCCCACTCCAGCCGCTCCCCCGTCATCACCGTATCCGCCGTCCCCTCCAACAGCGCCATCCCCGGCCCCATCATCAGTACTCGGTCGAATCTCCCCTTCACCAGGTGCAGGTCATGCATCGAAGCCAGCACCGTAATCCCCTCGCCACGCAGCACCCCCAGCAGCACCATCAGCTCCTCCTGCCGCCCAATATCCAGGTTCTGCGTCGGCTCATCGAGCAGCAGAAGCCGCGGCTCCTGTGCCAGCCCCAGCGCAATCTTCACCCGCTGCCGTTCCCCCCCGCTCAACTCGTTGAACACCCGCCCCGCCAGCCCGCCCACATCCGCCAACTCCATCGCCCGCTCCACCGCCCTTCGGTCCTCGCGCCCCAGCCCCCGCAGCGCCCCCACATACGGTGTCCGCCCCTGCTCCACAATCTGGCGCACCGTAAACCGGAACGCCATCTCCATCCGCTGCGGCACGACCGCCACCCGCCGCGCCAGCTCCCTCCGCGCCAAACTTCCCAGTTCCTGCCCCTCCAGCAACACCTGCCCCGTGGAAGGCCGCAAAGCCCCTCCAGCCACGCGCAGCAGGGTCGTCTTCCCCACCCCGTTGGCGCCAATCAGCGCCGTCGCCGACCCCTCCGCGAGCGAAAACTGGACCCCGCGCAGCACCTCCCGCCCCGGAAACGAGAAGCCTACCCCCCGCACCTCCAGCAGAGCCCCGCTCACAGCCCATGCTCCCGCTTCGCCCGACGCAGCAGGTACAGAAAAAACGGCCCCCCGAGAAAAACCATCAGCACCCCCACGGGAACCTCCTTCGGCGCAAACACCGCCCGCGCCGCGGTGTCCGCCACCACCAGAAAGATCGCCCCGGCCAGCGCCGTCACCGGCATCAGCCGAACATGATCCGGCCCCAGCAGCATCCGCGCCCCATGCGGGACGATCAAACCGGCAAACCCGATCAAACCCCCCAGCGAGACCGCCACGGCCGTCAACAACGACCCCACCAGGATGATCGCCACCCGCGTCCGCTCCACCCGCACGCCCAACTGCTCCGCATACTCATCGCCCAGCGCCAGCGTATTCAGCCGTCGCGCCAGCGCCATCGCCCCCACCCCAGCCAGCAGCAGCATTCCCGCCGCCACCCCAAGCTGCCCCCATCCCGGCGTCCCGACCGCGCCCCGCAGCCACGCCGAAAGCACCCGCGTCCCCCGCGCCGGGTCCGGGTCCAGCATCTCGAACAGATACGTACTGTTCCCCAGCATCGTACTCACCGCAAACCCAGCCAGCAGCAGCGCAACGATGTTCGTGCCGCCCCCACTCCGCGCCAGCCAGTACACCACCACCATCGTCCCGACCGACCCAGCAAACGCCAGCAGCGCCGTAGCCGAGAACCCAAGGAAGGCCACCTGCGAGAAGAACAGGATCCCCACGCAAGCCCCCACCACCGCCCCCCCCGAAGACCCGATCACATAGGGGTCCGCCATCGGATTGCGAAACAGCCCCTGAAACAGCAAACCCGCCGCCGCCAGCGCCGCCCCCACCACCGCCGATGCCAGCACCCGCGGCAGCCGAATCTCCAGCAAAATCAACCGCTCCATCGCCGAAAGCGTATGCCGCCCCGCGATCTCGCCAAGCAGAGCCCCCACCCCCACCCGCACCGCCCCCACCCCAAGCGAACCCACCACCACCAACCCCAGCAAGCACCCCAACCCCAACAGCAACACCGGGTACCCGCCACGCAATCCCGTCGCGCCATCCGCGACCCCTCGCACGCCTGCCATCCCGCCCCCGTCCCGGCTCAGCCGACCCCCCACCAGACGCTCACCGCCCAAGCTCACCCCGCCCGCTAAGCCCTGCCCCTTGATCCCTGATCCCCCGCACCTCCGGATGCAACTCCCCCGCCAGCGCCTCCAGCCCATCTACCGCCACCGGACTCGCCAACTCCAGCCGCCCATCCAGCGCATACACCCGCCCGTTCACCACCGCCGGAATCCCCCGCCACCCCGGCCGGCCCCGCAGCACCGCGAGCGTCACCCCCCGCCCCAACAACAGAGCCTCCGGAGCCCGCGCTACCACCGCCTCCACGCTCATCTGCGGCCATTCCTGGCCCAGGTCGTCGGTCACCGACCGCCCCCCCGCCACCGCGATCATCTCCGTCAAGAAAGCCCCCCGCCCGATCGTAATCACCGGGTCGTAACCGATCGGAAAAAACACCCGTACCACCGGCCTGCCCTGCACCCCCGCCCGTACCCGCGCCACCCGCGCCCGCAGCCCGTTAGCCTCCGCGTCCGCCGCCGCCCCCCGATTCAACGCCTCCCCCAGGCTCACCACCGCCCGGAAGATCCCCTCTAGCCCATGCGGGTCCACCAGATACACAGCCATGCCCATCCGCCGCAGCGTCGCTACCGAAGCCGCCCCACTCTCCGTCCGCATCGCCAGCACCAGGTCCGGCCTCATCCCCACGATCGCTTCAAGCGATGGCGTCAAGATCGTCCCCACGCTCGGCTTCTTCGCCGCCTCCGCCGGATAGTGCGTATAGTCGCTCACCGCGACCACATCTTCGCCCGCCCCGAGCGCATACACCGCGTCCGTCACGCTCGGCACCAGGCAGATCACCCGATGCGGATGGTCCGGCACCGTCACCCGCACCCCCGTCTCATCCACCACCACCCGGCTCGCCACGCACGGCAGCGCCGCCGCCAGCGCAGCCACACCGATCAACCAGACACGCAAACCCGCCATTGTCGTTCCATCACCCAGGCCGCGCAGGCCACAGGCAGGATCAAGATTTAGGCAGCTCACCCGCCGGATGTCTCCTTCACAAAGACACCGGCAAGAACGCTCTCCAGCTCTCCCTAGAAGCCGAATCAAGCCCAGATTGGCATCCGGCCGGTCTCCTGACTTGTGCTTCAACAAATCCAGCTCACCTTCCCAGGAGCAACACTCGCTCCCAGTGGCTTCACCAACCCGCCGGACTCTCCGCACATACAGTTACTGGGTAGCGACGGATTCCCACCGTCTTCCCGACACCGAATGCCCCCAAAGTATACCCCCACCTCCTCAAGAATTACCCCCGGAAGAAGCGGGCCAACCACACAATCAGTCGGCGAGATGCCCGGTGGTCTCTCGATCCCGCCCCCATCAACCGTGCCGTCCGCCATGTCGCGCCCATTCGGCGGCCGTTATCTCCCATATCTCGGCCGGCAGCTCTCCAGAAACGAAGCCGTGCAGATGAGTTCCCGTCTTCCTCATCCCCATCTTTTCCGACAGTCTTCGTGACGGGAGATTGGCTGCGGCCTTCTTCGTGCGCAGGATAGTGCGACCGAGAGAGCCGAACCAGAAGTCCGTCACCGCCAAGACCGCCTCAGACATCAATCCCTGCCCGGGCCAGGGGAGTCCTAGCCAGAACCCTCGGTTGTCGTCAAATCGGTCCGCAAGCAGGATGGTGCCAATGCCGGAAGTATAAAACCCTTCTTCAGCCCGAGCCTCTATCACCCAGCCTTAAAAGTTGCCGCCCCCCCATATCGCGGCAGCCGCAACTCCGCCCGGCACCCCGCTCCGTCCTCCCGATTCTCCAGCCGCACCGTCCCCCCATGCACCTCCGCAATCTCCAGCGCCAGCGCCAGGCCAATTCCCGTCCCCTCCGGCTTCGTCGTATAGAACGGCACAAACAGATTTCCCGGATTCGTCACCCCCGGCCCGTTATCCACCACCGCCACCACCACCTCCCCGCCAGCCGCGCTCCACCCGACCGTCACCTTCGCCGCCTCCGAACCCACATCCGGCCCAGTCGCCGCCTCCACCGCATTCTTTACCAGGTTGATCAGCGCCTGCTGCACCTGGTCCTGATCGATCCGCACCTCCACCCCAGGCCCACCCTCCACCAGGCAAATCCCGCCACCCACCAGCTCCGCCACCCGCTCCACCAGCCCCCTCACCGCCACCACCCCAAGCCGCGGCGCCGGAAGCCCCGAAAGCTGCCGATACGCCTGCAGAAAACGGTTCAACGACTCCGCCCGCCCCTCGATCACCCCCAAGCCGCGCTCCAGGTCCGCTACCGCCCCCCCATCGAGCACCCGCAACCGCCCCCGCAGACTCCCCGCAATCGACTTGATCGGCGTCAGCGAATTATTGATCTCATGCCCCATCACCCGCACCAGCCGCCGCCACGCGTTCCGCTCCTCCTCCCGCAGCGCGGAGCTCACCTCCGACAGCACCACCAGCACATGCGGCTCCCCCCGCATCCGAAATCCCGTCCGCTTCACCACCCACCGCGCACTCCCCCCCAGCGAAACCGACTCCTCCCCACCCGCCCGCAGCAGCACCCCCATCCCCACCTCCCCCGCCTCCCGCCCCCGCACCTCCCCAATCCGCACCCCAAACGTCCCCTCCGCCGCCGGATTCAGCATCCTCACCCGCCCAGCCCCATCAAACGCCACCACAGGCGTCTGCATCGCGCTCATCACCCGCTCCGCCAGAGCCACCGCCTCGAGCGCACTCCCCCGCTGCCCCTGCATCAACGCCGCCAACGCGTTCACCTCTAACGCCAGATCCCCCAGCGCGTCGTTCCTCCGCCCACCTCGCGCGCGAAACGAAAAATCATCCTCCCGCAGCGCCGCAATCACGTTCGCCAGCGTCTGCAGCGGCCGCACCACCGTCTCCAGCACCACCGCCACCACGATCCCCCACCCCGCCGCGACGCACAGCAGCGCCACCCCCGCCACCACCCACCCCTGCCCCCAGAGCACCACCCCGCACAGCACCCCAGCCGGAATCCCCATCAGCCAAAGCCGCTGCGAAAGCCCCCGCTCGAAACTCAGCCGCCGCCCCCGCGGTCCCAGCGCCAGCCGCCTCCGGCTAGAGCCCATACTTCTCGATCCGCCGATACAGAGCCCCCCGGCTCAGCCCCAGCGCCTCTGCCGCCTGGCTCACATTGCCACCAGCCCGCCCCAGCGCCTTCCGCACCAGCAAGCTTTCCACGGCCTCCAGGCTCATCTCATCCACGCTCTGCGCCCCCGCCTTCGCCGCATTGAGCCCCAGGTCCCCTACCTCCAGCTCCCCGCCCCGCGCCATCAGCACCGCCCGTTCGATGGCATGGTCCAGCTCCCGCACATTCCCCGGCCACCCATACTGCATCATCGCCTGCAACGCGGAGGCCTCAACCCCATGCACCGCCTTCCGGTACCGCGCCGCATACCGCGCCAGAAAGTACCCCGCCAGCGCCGGAATATCCTCCTTCCGCTCCCGCAGCGCAGGCAGCCGAATCTCCACCGTATTCAGCCGAAACAGCAGGTCCTCCCGAAACTCCTTCGCCGCGCAAGCCGCCGGCAGATCCGCATTCGTCGCCGAAAGCACCCGCACCTCCACCTTCTTCGTCCGCGAAGATCCTACCCGCTCCAGCTCCCCCGACTCCAGCACCCGCAGCAGCTTCGCCTGCTGCCGAATCGGAATATTCGCAATCTCATCCAGAAACAGCGTCCCCCCATCCGCCAGCTCGAACCGCCCGATCCGGTCCGCCTTCGCATCGGTAAACGCGCCCTTCACATGCCCAAACATCTCGCTCTCAAACGTTCCCTCGCTCAGCGCCCCTGTATTCACCGCCACCAGCGTTCGCGCCGCCCGCCCGCTCACCCGATGCAGCGTCTGCGCGACTACCTCCTTGCCCGTCCCATGCTCCCCGGTGATCAGCACATTCGCATCCGACGGCCCGATCCGCGCAATCATCTCCACCACCGCCCGCATCGCCGGGGCTCCCGCGATCATCTCCGGAGCCCCATCGGCCGCCCGCAGGATCCGGTTCTCCGCCTCCAGCCGCCGTGCCTGCTTGCGGCTCCGGTAAAGCTCCACCTGCGTCCGCAACACCGTCAGCAGCCGTGCGTTCTCCCACGGCTTCTGGATAAAGTCCACGGCCCCCCGCCGCATCGCCTCCACCGCCAGCTCAATGTTCCCCCACGCCGTCATCACGATCACCGGAACCTGCGCGTCCAGCGCATGCACCCGCGAGCAAAGCTCCAACCCCTCCGCCCCGCTCGTCGTATCGCGCGAGTAGTTCAAATCCAGCAGCACCCCATCGAAGCTCTCATGCTGCAACGCATCCAGCACCATCGCCGGCGTCCGCACGCACTTCAGCCCGTAGCCCTCCGGCTTCAGCAGCAGCTCCAGCGCCTCGATCACATGCGGATGATCATCCGCGATCAGCAACCGGCAATCCCCGCACCTGTCCATCCCGCTCCCCGTCACCGTTTCCCCGCCTCCGCCACCACGCCCGTCCGCGCCGTATCGATCCCAATCGCATTCTGCTCAAGCGTCGTCCCCACCGCTCGGTCCAGCTCGATCTTCGCCTTCTGGTATGCCGTCATCGCAGCCACTAGCGTACTCTCCGCCGCCGCAAAGTCCCGCCGGGCCGTCAACGTCTGCACCTGCGATCCCGCCCCCAGCTCCTGCTCTTTTCCCATAATCCCAAACGTCTTTTCCGCCAGATCCCGCGCCTTCCGCGCCGAAACCACCCGGGCCTCACTCTGCGTCAGCGCATATTGCGCGTTCCGCACCTCGATCCGTATCTGCTTCCGCAGCTGCTGCAGCCGCAGCTCCGCCTGCCGCGCCTCGAGCTCCGACCGGTACTGATCGCTCTTCGCCACCCGATTCCGCAGCGGAATGTTCATCGACAGTCCCACATAGTAGTCCGGCGCACTGTTGTTGAACGCATTCCCCACCGCCCCCGGAAACCCAACCGGAGCCGTCGACGCAACCCCCGCGCCCGGATTCTGCACCCCCGCCAGCCCCGTCCCCGCATAGAACGCCGTCAACGCCACCTGCGGCAACAGCGCATTCCGTGCCGCATCCCGGCTGATCCGTCGATTCTCCAGATCGATCCCCGACTCGCTCAACTCAATCCGGTCCCGCAGCGCCCGCGCGATCAAGTCCTCCGTTGGCCCCGCAGCCGCCGCACCCGCCACAATCCGGTCCGTCGGCCGCACCGGCATCGCCTCCAGCAAAGGGTCGTCCAGATTTTTAGTCAGCGCATTTTTGATCAACAGCTCCTGAAACTGCAACTGCGTCTTCGCAATCGTCACATCCTGCTCCCGGTTCGCCACCTCCGCCTCATCCTTCATCACATCCATCGCAGGAATCGCCTGCAACGCCAGCTGCTTCCTCCCGCTGTCCAGCGTCTGATTCGCAAACTCCAAAGACCGCACCTTCACCTGCGTATCCTCATACGCCGCTACCAGGTCCCAGTACATATTCGCAATCTGCGTGATCGTCGTAATCACCTGCAGCTTGAACGCTTCATCCGAGATCTTCTGGTTATTCTTCGCAATCCTTAGAAACCGCAGGTTCGGCCCCAGCCCAAACCCCGCCAGCAACTGCTGCTGCAGCAGCACCCGGTAGTTCGAGTTCAACGTCGGATTCAGAATGCTGAACGGACTATTGGTCGCCTGCCGGTTATTGTTGAACCCCGCCGTCAGCAGCGTCCCGGTAGGAAACGCCTGCGAGTACCCGATATTCCCATTGATCGTATTTAGCTGCAACGACTGCGTCCCATAGATCGAAGTATTCGAAAGCGGCTCCGTATCATGCTCCGTGTTCAACGACCCCGTAATCGCCGGATCGTACGAAGACACGTTCGTCCCCGTCCCCAGGGTCGACTGCACCAGCCCCGAAGCCCCCGACCCTGCCCCGCCCGCACCCCCTGAAGTCCCACCCGCCCCAGCCCCGCTCGACCCCGACCCAAACCCACCCACACCGCCCCCCGGCGTATTCTGCACCACGCCCGTATTCACTCCGCGAAAGGTCCCGCCAGCGCGCGTCCGCAGAATATCCGCCTCGGCAATCGGGATGTTGTACCGCGCAATCGCCAGGTCCAGGTTGTTCTCGAGCGCCAGCGCAATCGCATCTTTGAGCGAGACCACCAGCTCCCCATTCACCACCAGCGCATCGATCCGCGGCGAGTTCGCCAGGTTCGGCGCCGCCACTAGCGTAGCCCGATACGGCCCCAGCACACTCCGCGAGTGCGGAATATCCAGCCGCAACGCCGGTTCCCGCGCCACCGCCGCACTCTGCACCGTACCGTTACGCGCCTGCGCCGCCGCCATCCCTTCCACCGCCTTATTCTCCGCCCCACCCGCCGGCGCAACCTGCCCGCCCGCCGCCCCAACCACCAACCAAATCTGCGCCCAGCCCACCAACCCCCGCGCCCTCAAGCCCCCACCTCCGCCGCCACACCCGTATCCCGATGCACCCACCCGTCCCGCAGCTCAATCGTTCTTGACCCATACCCCGCGTTGGCCTCGGAGTGGCTCACCTGCACCACCGTCGTCCCCTCCCGGTTCAACCGCTGAAACATCTCCATAATCTCCGCCGCCTGCGCCGAATGCAGATTCCCCGTAGGCTCATCCGCCAGCAGCAGCGCGGGCCGGTGGATCACCGCCCGCGCAATCCCCACCAACTGCTGCTGCCCGCCCGAAAGCTGGTTCGGATACAGGTCTTTCTTCCCCACAATGCTGAACCGGTCCAGCGTATCCGCCACCAGCCCCTGCCGCTCCGCCTTGCCCATGTTCTTGTACGTCAGCGGAAGCTCGATATTTTCGGCCACCGTCAGGTCGTCCAGCAGGTGATAGCTCTGAAACACCATCCCGATCTGCCGCCGCGCCAGCTCCGCCCGCTGCTTCCGGTTCATCGCATGCACCGCCTCCCCGCCCAGCCGGAACTCCCCCTTCCACCCGTCATCCAGCATCGCCAGCACGTTCAGCAGCGAGCTCTTCCCTGCCCCGCTCGGCCCCATCACCGTCACAAACTCTCCCTCGTGGATCGTCAGATTCACCCGCCGCAGAACCCAGTTTTCCGTCGTCCCCGCCTTGTAACTCCGCTCCAGATTCAGCAACTCGATCATGTGCATCCTCTCTCTACTGCTCCCGCAGCGTGTCATTAGGGTCCAGCCGCGAAGCCCGCCACGCCGGAACCAGGCAAGCCGCCATGCAAATCCCCAGCAGCAGCATCGTCGTCGCGGCAAAGGTCGCCACATCGAGCGCAGGTGTCTTGAACAACAGCGCCGCCAAAAACCGGCTAAGCCCCACCGAAGCCACCAGACCCACCGCCAGCCCCCCACAGCAAAGCACCAGGCCACGCCGCACAATCATCCCCAGCACATCCCCCCGCTGCGCCCCCAGCGCCATCCGCAGCCCAAGCTCGAACCGCCGCTGCGTCACCATGTAGCTCAGCACCCCATACAGCCCAATCGCCGCCAGCAGCAGCGCCATCGCCGCAAACCCCGAGATCAACTCCGTCTGAAACCTCTGCTGCGCCGTCGACCGCGTCAGCAGATTCGTCCGCACGGCATACACCGGCAGCGTCGGGTCTACCTCAGCCGCCGCCGCCCGCACCGCATCCACATAGTTCACCGGATCGCCCGCCACCCGCAGCGCAAAGTACGGCGGAGCCCCCGGTACCTGCCCATACGGCAGGTAGTACTCCGGCTGTGGCGTCTCACGCAAACTCCCCCGATTCACATTCCCCACTACGCCCACAATCTCCGCCGAAGGCGTCTCCTCCGTCGCGAACCCGCTTACCAGCCGCTTCCCAAGGGGCTCTTCCCCGGCAAAGAACCGGTCGGCAAACGCCTGGTTCACAATCACCACGCCCGCACTCTTCGCCTGCTCATCGGTCGAAGAAAACAACCGCCCCCGCCGCAGCGGAAGCTGCAACGCCGCGAAGAAGTTCTCCGGCACCAGGCTCACCCGTGCGCCAGGATCTTTCCCCGGAGGGTTAGGCCGCCCCACAATCGAAAACGTAATGTTCATATCGCCCCCGGCGAGCGGCAGCGGAAACCCATACGTAGCCTGTTGCACCCCCGGCAGCGCCGCCATCCGCGCCTCGATCTGCTCCGAAATCCGCAACAGCCGCTCGTCCTGAAACCGCTTCGGCGGCATCCCTACCCGGAAGGCAATCAGGTGCTGCGCGTTGAACCCCGGATCGACCGACATCAGCCGGTCGAAGCTCCGGATCAGCAGCCCCGCCGCGACCAGCAGCACCAGCCCCAGCGCCGTCTCCGCAATCACCAGCGCACTCTGCAGCCGATGCTGACTGCGCCCCGCCGTCGTCGACCGCCCCGCATCCCGCAGCGCCAGCGCCGGGTCCAACTTCGAGCTGCGCCACGCCGGAAGCACCCCGAACAGCAGCCCGGTAGCCACCGACGCTGCCACCGAAAACCCCAGCACCCGCGGGTTCAACGCCAACTCGTTCAATCGCGGCAGGTCGCTTGGCAGCACCCTCGGAGCCACCCGCAGCGCCGCCGCCGCCAGCCCAAACCCGCCCAGCCCACCCAGCACCGAGAGCGTCATCGACTCCACCAGCAACTGCCGCACAATTTGCATCCGGCTCGCCCCCATCGCCGCCCGCAGCGCCAACTCCGCCCGCCGCCCCGCCATCCGCGTCAGCAGCAGCCCCGCCACGTTCGCGCACGCAATCAACAGCAGCAGCGCCACCGCCCCAAACAGAATCCGCAGCGGCCCCCGCACATCCCCCACCAGGTCCTCGAGCTCCGGCTTCACACTCACCGCCGTCTCGATCCCGTCGTCCTCCACATACCGCGCCGCCAGCCCCCGCTGAATCGTCTGCATCTCCGCCCGCGCCTGCGCGAGGCTCACCCCCGCCGCCAGCCGCCCAATCACATTCAACTGGTTCCACCCACGCTGCTGCCCCGAAGGGTTCTTCCCCTCCAGCGTCATCGCCGGCGTCACCCACATCTGCGCGTCCGGCGAGTTCGGAAACCGGAACGAAGCCGGCATCACCCCGACCACCGTGTACACCTCATCGCTGAACCGAATCGTCCGCCCCACTGCCCCCGCGCTCCCGGCAAACGCCGCCTCCGCAAGCGCATGGCTCAGCACCACCGACCGCGTCCCCGCCGCCTCCTCGCTCCGCAGGAAATCCCGCCCCACCACCGCCCGCACGCCAAGCACCCGGAAGAAGTCCGCCGCCACCACCATCCCATCCACCCGCCGCGCCGGCTCCCCCTTGGCCTCGAGCGTGAACGACCCACCCTGCCAGCTCGCCATCGCCTGAAAGCTCTTCGCCTGCGCTCGCCAGTCCGCAAAGTTCGGGTACGAAGTATCCGAAGGAACCTCCGCCGCCCCACTCCCCCCACGCGGCTGCGACAGCGTATCGAGCGCCACAACCCGCTCCGCCTCCGGAAACGCCAGCGGCCGCAGCAGCACCGTATCCACCAGCGAAAACACCGCCGTAGCCGCCCCAATCCCCAGCGCCAGCGTCAATACCGCCATCCCCGTAAACCCCGGGGCCTTCCGCATCTGCCGCAACCCAAACCGCACATCCTGCCCAAATCCCGTCATCCCGCTCTCCTCAGCCGCCGTTCCGTTGTTGCCGTTGCTTTCTTGGTTTGTCATTCCCGCAGGGAATCTGCTTCTTCTTTTGCCGCTGCCTTCCGCCTCACTCCGCCCGCAAAGCCTCCGTAGGCTCCACCGTAGCCGCCCGCCGCGCCGGAACCGCCGCGGCCACCAGCACCATCGCCGCCGTCACCACCACGCACCCCACCAGCACCACCGGGTCGAACGGCGACACCCCAAACATCTGGCTCCGCGCCATTCTCCCAAGCCCCACCGCCACCGGCAGAGCCAGCACAATCGCCACCCCCGCCACCTTCCCCATGCTCCCCAGCACCAGCCGCACCACCGCACCACGCTGAGCCCCCAGCGCCATCCGTATCCCGATCTCCCGCGTCCGCTGCGCCGTCGCATACGCCAGCACGCCATACAGCCCCACCGCCGTCGTCACCAGCGCAATCACCGCAAAGCAAGCCGCCAGCAGCGCAATCATCCGCTCATTCGACAAGCTGTCGTCGATCTGTTCCTCCATCGTCTTGATCCCGTTTGCAATCAGCTTCGCGTCTACCCCACGCACCGCCTCCACAACCATGTGTTCCGCCGCCTCCGGAGCCTGCGCCGTCCGCACATAAGACGTCAGCTTGTTCGAGCCCGCGTTCTGCGCATACGCCTGGTACAGTGTCGGCGCCGCCCCTTCGCGAATCTTGTGCTTCGCATCTTCCACCACACCCACAATCTGCGTATCCAGCTTCACCGCCGCCCCGCCCCTCGTCAGCAGGTGCCCGAGTGCCTTCTCCGGCCCGCCAAAGTACTTCACTGCAAAACCGCGGCTCACCACTGCAACCTTTGCAGCACCCTCCCGGTCCGCCTCTGTAAAGTCACGGCCCATCACTATCGGAATCCCCAGCGAGGCGAAGTATCCCGGCGTAACCATCGGCAGCTCCACATTCATGTCCTCATCCAGAGTCGGAGCATATCCTTCCACCGTCACGTTCCCGGAGGCATCACTGTCCCCCAGCACCGCGTCCGTCGTTCCACCCACAGCCCTTACCCCCGGTAGCCCAGCCAACGCCGCGGACACCCGCTCATGCACCCCCAGCGAGTCCCTGCTGTCGTACCCGGCCAGCGTAGGATTCAGCGAGAACCGCACCACATGGTCCGTCACCATCCCCATCCTCTGCCCCTTCAACTCCTGCAGGGTCCGCACAAACAGCCCCGCCCCGCTCAGCAGCAGCACGCTCAGCCCAATCTGCATCCCCATCGCTATCGTTCGCAGTCTCTGTCCGGAACCCAGCCCCGTGCCCGCCTTCTGCCGCATCCCCTCCGTCGTATCCGGCTTCAGCATCTCGAGCGCCGGAACCATGCTGACGATCACGCTCACCCCGAGCGACAGCAGCAAATTGAAGCCCAGCACCCAGCCGTCCGGCGTCGTCCGGAACGCTATCTCTCCCGTCGCGTCCGTCACCCGGCGAACCAGCAGTTCCGCCGCCAGGGGAGCCACCGCCAGTCCAATGCCGCCCCCCACCAGCCCCAGCATCAGACCCTCCACCAGCATCTGCCGCAGCACTCTTCCCCGCCCCGCCCCGAGCGCATACCGCACCGCAAACTCGCGCCCACGCCCCGCCCCCCGCACCAGCAGCAGGCTCGTCAGGTTCATGCACGTCATCGCCGCCAGCAGACCCACCATCCCCATCAGCACCAGCAAAGGCGTCCTAAGCCCGTCCCGCAGCGGCGAAAAACCCTTCGAGTCATCCACCAGCACCACGCTCGACTGCGCCACAAACCGATCCGCAAACTTCGCCGACAGATACTTCATCTCCGCCAGTTCGCCCGCCCGAATCTGCTTCCAAAGCACCGTCAAGGCGGCCTGCGCCGTCGCCGCACTGACCCCCGGCTTCAACCGCCCCACCACATTCAGCCAGCGCGACCGCCGGTCATCCAGGTAGTCCCGCCCCGGCGTCACCACCGGCTCCATCGTGATCGGCACAAACACCGCTGGCTTGAAGCCCCCGATCACACTCGAAAAGTTGGCCGCCGCCACACCCACAATCGTGAACGGATGCCCATTCACCTGCACCGTCTGGTTCAACACCCCTCGGTCCGCCGCAAAGCGCGTCGTCCAGTACGCATAGCTCAACACAAGCACTGCCGACCCGTTCTTCTCCCGATCGTCCGCATCCTTTAGAACGCGCCCCAGCTGCGGCTTCACTCCCAGCACGTCGAAATAGTTCCCACTCACCATCTCGACATCCGCCACCTCCCCCTTGTCCTTCCACACCAGCCCCGCGCTCGTCTCCACGTTCGCCAGCAGCCCACCGAATACCGTGTTCTTCTCCCGCAGATCCCGGTACATCCGGTTCGAGAAATACAGCGACTGGTCCCCCCCAAACGAACTCATATGCCCGCTATCGGACCCGATAAACTTTACCTGCACCAACTCCCGCGGCCGCTCCACCGGCAGCATCCGCAGCAGCACCTGGTTGAACACCGTGAAAATAGCCGTGTTCGCCCCGATCCCCAACGCCAGCGTCAGCACCGCCGTCACCGCAAACACCGGCGCCCGCATCATCTGCCGCACCCCATACCGCACATCCTGCCCCAACCCCATCCAAACCTCGCCCATCACCCCTCCAGAAACCAAGCTGCTGCCGCCGTTGCCGTTGCCGTCGCCCTTGCCCTTGCCCTCGCCCTTGCCCTTGCCCTCTTGTTTGTCATTCCCGAAGGGAATCTGCTTGTTCCTTTGCCTTTGCCTTTGCCTTTGCCTCCGCCTATGCCGTTGCCCCGCCCCTGCCCCCTCTACTCCGCCCGCAAAGCCTTCACCGGGTCCGTCCCCGCCGCCCGAACTGCCGGAATCAACCCCGCCATGCAAGCCGCGACCGCCAGCGCAATCGTCGCCTGCACCATCACCCCAGGATCATGCCCAGTCACCCCATAAAGCTGCGCCTTCACATACCGCCCGCACAGCAGCGCCGCCGGAATCCCAATCGCCAGCCCCAGCCCCGTCTGCGCCAGCGCATCCCGCAACACCATCCGCACCACGCTTCCGCGCTCCGCCCCCAGCGCCATCCGGATCCCGATCTCCGGCGTCCGCCGCGCCACCGTGTACGCCGTCACCCCGTACAACCCAATCGCCGCCAGCACCAGCGCCAGCACCCCAAACAGCAGGCAAAGCCGCGCAATCATCCGCTCCTGCGTAAACTGCCCCCCAATCTGCGCCTTGAACGTCTCGAAGTTCACCACCGTCAGGTTCGGATTGATGCTCGCCAGCGCCTGCCGCACCCTCGCCTCCATCCCCTCCGCCGGGCCCCGCATCTGCAGCACCGCGCAGTTCACATACAGCGACCGCCGCTCAAACGTCAGCATCTTGTCATCCACCAGCCCGCTCGCCGCCACCTGCAGCAAAGGCCGCATATACATCGCCCGGATCGGTTCCCGCACGTTGTTGTACCGCACGTCGTTCGCCACCCCCACAATCTCGAAGTCCCCCGTGCTCTTCGGCCCGTTCACCCCGAAGTGCTGCCCCACCGCGTCTTCCCCATGCTTGAAGAACTTCTTCACGAACGCCTCATTCACCACCGCCACTCCCCGCGACGTCGCCGTATCCTGCGCCGTAATCCCCCGCCCCCGCACCACCCGTTGCCCGATCGTCTGAAAGTAATCCGGGCTCACCCGATTCCACGAAGCCCCGTTATTGTCCCGCGGCCCAGGCTCCGGCTGTCCCGCAATCCGAACCCCCTCACCCCAGTTATTTCCTTCGAGCGGCGAGTACAACGCCATCCCCACCCGCTCCACCCCCGGCAGCCCTCCCAGCCTCTGCTCCATCTCCGGATACAGCCCCTGCAACTGCTCCGGCGTATACCCCGCGTTATCCGGGGCCAGGTGCACCACCAGCCGATGCTCCGTCTCCAACCCAAAATCCTGGTGCTCCAGCCCATTCAGGCTCCGCGTCGCCAGCCCCGCCAGCACCAGCAGCACCAGCGACACCGCCGCCTGCAGCACCACGAGCGAGCGCTGCAGCACAGAAGCCCCATCCTTCGTCGCACGCCCCGCCCCCCGCAGCGCCTCCGCCGGCTCTCCATGGCTCGTAATCCACGCTGGCGCCAGCCCGAACAGCACCCCCGTCAGCAGCGAAACCCCAAACGCAAACCCCAGCACCGCCCCCGAGGGCGTCGCATCGATCGGCATCCTGTCCGTCGGCATAAACGCCATCGCCAGCAGCCCCCGCGCCCCCGCATACGCCACCCCGATTCCTGCCACCCCCCCCACCACCGCCAGTAGCACGCTCTCCGTCAGCATCTGCCGCATCAGCCGCGTCCGCGAAGCCCCGAGCGCCATCCGCACCGACACCTCCGCCCGCCGCGCCAGCCCCCGCACCAGCACCAGGTTCGCAATGTTCGCGCACGCAATCAGCAGCACCAGCACCGCAATCCCCATCAGCAGATGGAGAGCGGACTTCAACTGGATCTGCGCGATCCCTACCCCCAGCGCCCCCGGAGTCACCACCACATGCGTCTTCGTCAACTGCTGACGCCCATCCTCCGTCTGGTACAGCGAAACGTTCGCCCCCAGCCAGTCCCGCACCTCCCCGCTCAGCTTCGCCTGCAGCGCCGGCAGAGCCACCCCCGGCTTCACCCTTCCCAGCACGTACACCCAGTTCGATTCCTTCTTATGCAGCAGCGCCCCCACCTCCAGCACCGGCTCCGTCACAAACGGCATGTAGTAGCCCACCGGCGTATTCAGCCGATCCCCATAAAATCCCTCCGGAGCCACCCCCACCACCGTGAACGGATGCGCGTTCAGCACAAACGTACTCCCCACCACACCCGGGTCCCGCCCATACTCCCGCTGCCACGTGTCGTACCCCATTACCGCCACCATGGCGGCTCCCGGCCTATCGTCCGCCGGAACCAGCAGCCGCCCCGCCGCCGCCTTCAACTGAAACAGCAGAAAGTAATTCCCCGACACATACTCCCCCGATGCCGGAGCCGCCGGCGCACTCCCCGCCTCCCGCCGCGCCGTCACCGAC
Organism: uncultured Granulicella sp.; assembly: GCA_965213785.1. Lineage (GTDB taxonomy): Bacteria > Acidobacteriota > Terriglobia > Terriglobales > Acidobacteriaceae > Edaphobacter. The sequence goes on from OZ243921.1 coordinate 425,640, forward strand.
CCCATCCCAAACCCCGCCCGCATCGCCGCCACCTGCTCAAACTCCGGCGTATGGTCCCGCAGATGCTCATACAAGTCATAGGCGAAAATCGAGTAGTCGTTGTCCCCCGGAATCCCCCCATTCACGCAGCAATCGTCGTTATCTCCCACCCGCACCAACTGCTCCGGGTGCGCCACCGGCAGCGACCGCAGCAGCACCGCATGCACCAGCGTAAAAATCGCCGCATTCGCCCCAATCCCCAGCGCCAGCGTCAACACCGCCGTCACCGTAAAACCCGGAGCCTTCATCATCTGCCGCAGCGCATACCGAACATTCCGCATCACTTCGCCCATGGCACCCACCGCCCCAAAAGTTGCCTTTGCTCTTGCCACTTTGTTTGTCATTCCCGAAGGGAATCTGCTTCTTCTGTTGCTCTTGCCGTTGCCATTGCCTTTTGTTTGTCATTCCCGAAGGGAATCTGCTTCTTCTGTTGCTCTTGCCGCTGCCATTGCCTTTTGTTTGTCATTCCCGAAGGGAATCTGCTTCTTCCTTTGCTTTTGCCGTTGCCCGCTCTCCTACGCCCCCACCCCTTACCGCCTCCGCCAGCATCTCCGTCATCTCCCCTTCCGCCACCACCTTCCCATCGAACAAATGCACCTGCCGCTCCGCATGAGCCGCGAACCGCGGATCGTGCGTCACCATGCAGATCGTCGCTCCTTCCCGATGCAGCTCAGCCAGCAGCGTCATCACCGCCTCGCCGTTCTTCGAGTCCAGGTTCCCGGTAGGCTCATCCGCCAGCAGAATCGACGGAGTCCCCGCCAGAGCCCGCGCCACCGCCACCCGCTGCTGCTGCCCGCCCGAGAGCTGCGCCGGATAGTGCCGCATCCGGTGCGCCATATTCACCCGCTCCAGCGACTCCTGCACCCGCCGCTTCCGCTCAGCCGCCGCCATCCCCGCCCGGTACGTCAGCGGAAGCTCCACATTCTCCGCCACCGTCAGATCCCCGATCAGATTGAAGCTCTGAAAAATAAACCCGATCTCCTGGTTGCGAATCCGCGACCGATCCGCAAAGTTCAGGTTCGCCACCTGCTTCCCGTTCAGCACATACGTCCCCCCAGTCGGCGTGTCCAGCAGCCCGATGATCGACAGCAGCGTCGACTTCCCGCACCCCGACGGCCCCGACATCGCCACATACTCCCCCTTCGCAATCTCCAGGTGAACCCCCGAAAGCGCATGCGTCTCAATCTCATCCGTATAAAAAACCTTCGTCATCTGCTCGATCGCAATCAAAGCCGCCATCCAATCCCCCTAACCCGCCGTTGCCCTGCCCGCTGCCGTTGCCGTTGCCGCCGTTGCCGCCGTTGCCGTTGCCGTTGCCGTTGCCGCCGTTGCCGTTGCCCTTTATTTGTCATCCCCGAAGGGGATCTGCTTCTGTCGTTGCCGTTGCCGTTGCCGCCGTTGCCGTTGCCCTTTATTTGTCATCCCCGAAGGGGATCTGCTTCTGTCGTTGTCGTTGCCGCTGCCCTTTGACCCCTAATCTCGGCCTCACTCCAGCCGCACCCGATCCACCCCATCCCACCGCGACATATCCGAGAGCACCACCGTATCCCCCACATTCAGCCCCTCCAAAACCTGCAGACTATTCACCGAAGCCCGCCCCACCCTTACCGGAACCCGAACCGCCGTCTTCCCATCCCCCGTCACCTTGAACAAGCTGATCACCGAGTTCTCATTCCCAAACGCCGGCCGCCCCACAAACAGCACATCCCCCATCCGCTCCAGATCGATCGTCCCATCCACGCTCAAATCAGGCCGAGCCCCCTGCGGCAGCCCCCCCGCCAACTCCACATCCACCGTCACCGTCCCATTCGCCACCGCCGGATCGATCCGCATCACCTTCCCCCCAATCACCCCGTTATGCGTATCCACCTCCGCTGGCTGCCCAATCTGGATGTCCCGCGCCTGCGTCTCCGCAATCTTCAAGCTCGCCTTCAACTGGTCCGGCTGCACCACCTTCGCGAGCGTCGTCCCCGGCGCCACATGCTCCCCCACCTGGTGCGGCAGGTCCACCAGCACCCCAGAGATCCCGGCCCGCACGGTAAGCCCCGCCATCTCCTTCCGCCGCAGCCCAAGCACCGCCTGCGCCTGCTCCACCTTCGTCTGCTGCACCAGCAGCTGCGTCGCAATCGCCCGCTCGTTCAGCGTCAGCCGCTGCTTCTCCAGGTCGTTCCGCGTCGTCAGCTCATCCGCCTTCCCCTTCGAGGCTGAGTAAGTCAATCCACTGATCACTCCCAGGTCGAACAGCGATTTATCCGTCTGCGCCTGCAACTGCGCCTGCGCCCGATCCCCCCCCACCGTCGCCGCGCCCGCCTTCTGGGTCATCAGGTCGCTCTGCAGCCGCGCCTGGATATTCTGGTAGTCCACCTGCGCCGCCTTCAACTGCAGCTGCGCGTCCAGCATCTGCTGCTGCGTCGCCGGGTCCACCAACTCCATGATCTCCGTCTGCGGCTCGACCTTCGCTCCCGGCAGCACCAGGATCCGCACCACCGTCGCCTCCGTCTCCGCCGGAATCAGCCGAATCCGGTCCTCCCGCGGAACCAGCGTCCCCGGCCCCCGCACCTGCCGCAGCAGCGGCCCGCGCTTCACCGTATCCGTCCACACCGTCGCCCGGTCCACCGTCGGTGAGGCCGGCTTCAGCCGCGCCACGAACCACGCCGCCGCCGCCAGCGCGACCAGCACCACCCCGCCCACAACCCACTGCCGCTGTCGCTTCTTCCGCTTGAGGTCCGGCCTAGAAATATCCATACCACACCTACCATTGCAAGTCCTGCGCCAAAGTCACGCGCCCTGCTATCAACCACTTACGCCGCCCCCGCCCCCCAGGTTCCGTCCACCTGCGAAGCGCGCTGTCCGTTTATGAACACTCCACGCTGGACACACCCCCCAACCGCCCTCGCACCGTGCAAGCAGCGCCACCCCGCCTTCCCACCCATCACGGAAAAGCCGTAAGATAAACCATGATCGTTCGCCTCACGCGGCCCCTGCGCAACGCGGCCATCCTCTCCGCTTTCACCCTCTCCACCGCCGCCCTGCTCGCCGCGCAGGAGTCCACCCACGGCCGAGGACGCAAGTACAAACCCCCACCCGAAACCTCCCACATCGAGGTCATCGTCACCAAGGGCTACAACCACAAGCCCGTCTCCAATGCCGCCGTCATCTTCCACGAGCTAGCCGCCGATGGCCGCGACCAGGGCAACCTCGAGGTCAAGACCGACCCCGAAGGCAAAGCCGTCATCGACGTCATCCCCATCGGCACCAACCTCCGCGTCCAGGTCCTCGCCACCGGCTTCGCCACCTTCGCCGACGACTTTCTCATCAGCGAGTCCAGCCGCCAGATTCCTATCGCCCTCCTCCGCCCCCGTGAGCAGGTCTCCGCCTACCAGGACAACTCCGGCAAAGCCTCCGAGCTGAAGTACGGCGTGCAGGAGCCCGTCCGCCCCAGGTCCCCCGATTCCGCCTCCAAGGCCGTCAGGGTACCCCCCACCAACACGCCTCCCAAGGCGCCCCCACTGCCGCCCTCCGAGCAGAACACCCCGGCCCCCGTCTCGAACCCCGCGCCCACGCCGCACCCCAATCAGTGACCTCTCCCCTCCCCCTCACCGGGCAGACCGCGCTCGTCACCGGCGGAGCCAAGCGCATCGGCCGCGCCGTCGCCCTCGCCCTCGCCGCCCAGGGCGCCTCGGTGGCCATCACCTACCGTGGCTCCCGGCAGGAAGCCCAGGCAACCGAGCAGGACCTCCTCGCCGCCGGTGCCCCCGCCCTCGCCGTCTTCTGCGACCTCGGCCACGAAGCGTCGATCGACGAAGCCGTCCAGCAGGTAACCTCCCGCCTCGGACGCCTCGACCTCCTCGTCAACAACGCCGGGATCTTTGCCTCGCAGCCCCTTGAAGACATCTCCGGCACCGCCTGGGACGCCATGTTCGCCGCCAACACCCGCGGACCCTTCCTTATGGCCCGCGCCTGCCTTCCCCATATCCGCGCCACCCGCGGACGCATCCTCAACATCGGCTCCCTCGGCGGAACCCATCCCTGGGCCACCCACGCCCACTACTGCACCTCCAAAGCCGCCCTCCACATGCTCTCGCAGACCATGGCCAAGGCCTGGGCCCCCGAGGTCAGCGTCAACTGCGTCGCACCCGGCATGATCGTCCAGGGAGAGGTCGGCCCCGCCTACGAACACTTCGCCCATCGCACCCCCATGCAGCGCAACGGAACCGCCCAGGACGTCGCCGCCGCCTGCCTCTTCTTCGCCACCGGCCCCCACTTCATCACCGGCCAGCTCCTCGGCGTAGACGGCGGCCTCGGCCTCTAGCGCCCCAACAAACGCTGCAGCCAGTTCTTCTCTTCCGGGTATCCGTACAGCCCCACCGGCTCTACCTGCGGCGGCATCGGCCTGCCCTCGAACACCGCCCGGGGATTCTCCCGGCACAGCGCATGGGCATAGTCCGCTCCGCACAGCTTCTCCGTCATCTTCCGCGCCTCGCTCATCCGTGGCGGCCGCGACGACGTATTGTGCGCATCGCTCGCAAGAAAGTGCACCCACCGGCTCTCCAGCATTCGCTGCGCAATCTTCTGCGCCGGCTTCCCCATCTTCCCGGTCACCGAGTCCGCCGTCACCTGCATCAACACGCCCGCGCGCAGCCAGTCCGCCACCCGCTCCAGGCTCCCCTGGATCGTAGGATTCCGCTCCGGATGGGTCAAAATCGGCGTAATCCCCACCCGCACCAGCCGCAGAAACTGCTCGGTGAGCCCTTTCGGCAGCCCGAAATCCGGAAGCTCCACCAGCAAATACCCCGTCCGGTTGATCGTGAACCCCTGGGGATCGACCAGCGCCTCCTGCAGATTCTCGTAAGAAAAATGAAAGTCGCACCCCAAACCGACCGTCAGCGCAACCCCCTCCTCCGCCAGGCGCACCCGCAGAGCCTCGACCTTCTCGAGATTCCCCAAAGGATCGAAGCGATAGCGGCTATTCGCATGCGGCGAGCAGGAAATATGCGTAATCCCGTCCGCGACCGCCAACTTCGCCATCGCCACCGACATTTCCATGTCGACCGCCCCATCGTCGACGCCCGGGAGCAGGTGATGATGAAGATCGATCATGCTCGTCTACCCACCCGCCGCGGTCAAAGCCCCAGCCATCGCCTGAAACAACGCCAACCCATCGCTCGATCCCAGCAGCGCCTCGCTCGACCGGTCCGGATGCGGCATCAATCCCAGCACATTGCGCCCCTCGTTCAGCACACCCGCAATGTTTTCGAGCGACCCATTCGGATTCGCCTCCGCGGTCACCTCTCCCTCGCGCGTCGCGTACCGAAACGCCACCCGGTCCTCCCGGTTCAGCGCCGCCAGCGTCGCTTCATCGCAGAAGTAGTTCCCTTCCATATGCCCGATCGGCATCTGCAGCACCTGCCCGCGCCGCAGCCCCGCCGTAAACGGCGATTCCGCCGTCTCCGTCCGCAGAGTGACCTGCTTGCAAAGGTACTGCTGCCCCCGGTTCCGCATCAGCACGCCAGGCAGCAGACCCGCCTCGCACAGGATCTGGAACCCGTTGCAGATCCCCATCACCAGACCGCCGCCGCGCGCAAACCGCCCCACCGCCTGCATCACCGGCGAGAACCGCGCAATCGCCCCCGTCCGCAGGTAATCCCCATACGCAAACCCGCCCGGAACCAGGATCGCGTCGCATCCTTCCAGGTCCTCCGTTGCATGCCACAGCAACCTCACCGGCGCGCCCACCAGCGCCTCCACCACGTGATAGGTGTCGCGGTCGCAGTTCGAACCCGGAAAGACCAGCACACCAAACTTCATACCCCACAGAATACCATCGCCTCCCCGGCGCCTCCCCTGCCACGATCGGGGTAGCAATCTGGATGCTGCCGACATTGGTGCGCCCTCCGCGTAATCGGCCCCACCTCGTCCCACGCAACGCATAATCGCCTCTATGCCCTCACCCGGAGACGGAAACGGCCGCATGCTCCGCGAGTACGACGCCTACCTCCGCGTCGAGAAGGGCCTTCGCCCCGCCACCTGCCAGGCCTATCGCACGGATCTCGAGCAGTTCGCCGAGCACGTCGAGCGCCGCCACGCCCTCCTCGCCGATGCCCGCCGCGAAGACGTCACCGCCTTCCTCGGGCGTCTCCGCGGCGACGCCGTCGATGCCCGCTCCATCGCCCGCAAGCTCAGCGCCCTCAAAGGCTTCTACCGCTGGCTCCTCATGGACGCCCGCATCGCCGCCGATCCCACCCTTACCGTCGAGTCCGGAGGAGCCTGGAAGGTTCTCCCCAAGTCTCTCGCCGAATCCGACGTCGCCGCCCTCCTCGAACGCAGCGCCTCCGCCGCCCGCATTGCCGACGCCGACTCGCTCGCCCTCCGCGACCACGCTATCCTCGAGGTCCTCTACGGCGGTGGTCTCCGCGTCGGCGAGATCTGCGCCCTTCGCGTCGAGGACCTCGCCCTCGACCTCAACCGCGTCCAGGTCCGCGGCAAAGGCGACAAAGAGCGCATCGTCCCCCTCGGCCGCGCCGCCATCGACGCCCTGGAGCGCTTCCTCGCCCTCGGCCGCCCGCAACTCGCCGCCGCCGGCCGCGCCATGCAGCGCACCCTCTTTCTCAGCGTCCGCGGCCTCCCCCTCACCCGTCAGTGGGTCTGGGAGATGGTCCGCGCCGCCTCCGGAGGTGCCGGCCCGCATCGCCTCCGCCACAGCTGCGCCACCCACATGGTCGCCCACGGAGCCGACCTCCGCACCGTCCAGACCCTCCTCGGCCACGCCGACATCGCCACCACCCAGGTCTACACCCACGTCGCCATGGACCGTCTCAAGACCGTCCACCGCACCCACCATCCCCGCGGAATCCGCCGCGAGTCCGCCCGGTGAACACCCCCAGGGCCCTCGCCGAGCACTTCCTCAACCTCCTCGCCACGGAACGCGGAGCCTCCCAGCACACCGTCCGCGCCTACACCCGCGAGGTCCGGGCCTTCGCGGCCTACCTCGAAGCCTCCGCCATCGCCTCCGTCGATCAGGCCGGACACCTCCACATCCGCGCCTACCTCGGCCTCCTCTACTCCCGAGGTCTCGGCAAGACCAGCGCCGCCCGCGCTCTCGCCGCCGTCCGAAGCTGGTTCAAGTGGCTCGCCCGCGAGGGTCACGTCGAGGTCAACCCAGCCACCCTCGTCTCCACCCCCAAGCTGGCCAAACACCTCCCACGCGTCCCCAGCATGGAGGCCGTCAACCGCGTCCTCAACTCCCTCGAAGCCTGCCCTTCCAACCGTGCCCAGGACGACCCCGAGGTCGCCGCCTGGCCCGAACGCGACCGCGTCATCTTCGAGCTCCTCTACGGCTGCGGCATCCGCAACTCCGAGCTCGTCGGCATCGACCTTCCCGACGTCCAGTGGAGCAACGAGGCCATCCTCGTCCGCGGCAAAGGCAGGAAGGAACGCTACGTCCCCCTCGGAGGCGAAGCCGCCGCAGCCATCCACGCCCTCCTCCCCATCCGCGCCGCCAGGCTGACCGCCGCCGGAAAGACCGGCCTCATCGCCCCTGGCCCCCTCGTCACCAACCTCCGCATGCGCGGAACCTGCCGGCTCACCACCCGCTCCGTCGGCAGAATCGTCAAAACCATCGCCCTCAGCCGCGGCCTTCCCGCCGACGTGCACCCTCACACCCTCCGCCACGCCTTCGGAACCCACATGCTCGAAGAGGGCGCCGACCTCCGCGCCATTCAGGAGATGCTAGGCCACGAGCGTCTCTCTACCACCCAGCGCTACACCCAGCTCACCGTCGGTCAAGTCCAGCGCGTCTACGAAGAGACCCACCCCCGCGGTCGTTGAACGCGCTCAACGACCTGCGCGACATTGACTCACATTTCACACAACGAAGGTTGACATCCACCTGCGGCTGCCTTAGTGTTAGCAATCGAAGGGGAAGACTGCTAACGAGCCTCCGAACACCGGAGCTCCACCGCATCGCTCCCCAGCACGCCCCGGGCACTAAAAACCGGGTCAGGCTCACCCATAGAACACTACACCTTAAACAGACACGAAGGAGAAGCACGCAATGTCGAAGTCATTCACACCGCTGCACGACCGCATCCTGGTTCGTCGCATTGAAGAGGGCGAGAGCATCCGCGGCGGCATCATCATCCCGGACTCCGCCAAGGAAAAGCCACAGCAGGGCGAGGTCATCTCGGTCGGCAAGGGTAAATCCAACGACGAGGGCAAGGTCTTCCCGCTCGACGTCAAGGCCGGCGACAGCATCCTCTTCGGCAAGTACTCCGGAACCGAGATCAAGCTCGACGGCGAGGAACTCCTCATCATGCGCGAGGAAGAAGTCCTCGGCATCCTCTCGAAATAAGCATCGTTCCACCGTCTTCGACGCAAGCCCCGGCGCACCCGGGCGAAAACTCAGCACAATCCAGCACCAACCAGAGGAAATTATGGCAAAGCAAATTCTGCATGGAGAAGACTCCCGCCAGGCAATCCTGCGCGGCGTCAACATCTTGGCCGACGCGGTAAAAGTCACGCTCGGACCCAAGGGACGCAACGTCGTCATCGAGAAGAAGTTTGGCTCCCCCACCATCACCAAGGACGGCGTCACCGTCGCCAAGGAGATCGAGCTCTCGAACGCGCTTGAAAACATGGGCGCCCAGATGGTCCGCGAAGTGGCCTCCAAGACCTCCGACGTCGCCGGCGACGGAACCACCACCGCCACCGTGCTCGCCCAGGCCATCTACCGCGAAGGCGTCAAGACCGTTGCCGCCGGAGCCAACCCCATGGCCCTTAAGCGCGGCATCGACAAAGCCGTCGAGGCCATCATCGGCAAGCGCGATGAGCACGGCGTCTCCCAGGGCGGAGCCCTCTCCAAGCTCTCCAAGCCCGTCTCCGGCGACATGATCGCCCAGGTAGGCACCATCTCCGCCAACTCCGACTCCCAGATCGGCTTCATCATCGCCGAGGCCATGAAAAAGGTCGGCAAGGACGGCGTCATCACCGTCGAAGAGTCCCGCACCATGGAGACGCAGCTCGATGTCGTCGAGGGAATGCAGTTCGACCGCGGCTACCTCTCCCCCTACTTCGTCACCGATGCCGAGCGCATGGAAGCCGCCCTCGAGAACCCCTACATCCTCATCTACGAGAAGAAGATCTCGTCCATGAAGGACCTGCTCCCGCTGCTCGAGCAGATCGCCCGCACCGCCAAGCCGCTCATCATCATCGCGGAAGACGTCGACGGCGAAGCCCTCGCGACCCTCGTGGTCAACAAGCTGCGCGGAACCCTCAACGTCGCTGCGGTCAAGGCCCCCGGCTTCGGCGATCGCCGCAAGGCAATGCTGCAGGACATCGCCATCCTCACCGGCGGCAAGGCCATCACCGAAGACCTCGGCATCAAGCTTGAGGGCGTCAAGATCGAGGATCTCGGCACCGCCAAGCGCGTCACCATCGACAAAGACAACACCACCATCGTCGACGGCGGCGGGCAGGCCACCGAGATCGAGGGCCGCGTGAAGGAGATTCGCGCTCAGGTCGAGAAGACCACCTCGGACTACGACCGTGAGAAGCTCCAGGAGCGTCTCGCCAAGCTCGTCGGCGGAGTCGCCGTCATCAAGGTCGGTGCAGCCACCGAAACCGAGATGAAGGAAAAGAAGGCGCGCGTCGAAGACGCCATGCACGCTACCCGTGCGGCAGTCGAGGAAGGCATCGTCCCCGGCGGCGGCGTCGCGCTGGTTCGCTGCACCTCGGCGGTCGAGGAGATCATCAAGACCCTCGAAGGCGACGAAAAAATCGGCGCGAACATCATCCGTCGCGCTATCGAAGAGCCCCTCCGCATGATCGTCTCGAACGCTGGCGAAGAAGGCGCGGTCGTCATCGGCAAGATCCACGAGTCGAAGGAGAACAACTTCGGCTACAACGCCGGAACCGGCGCCTACGAGGACCTGGTCGCGGCCGGCGTCATCGACCCCACCAAGGTCACCCGCACGGCGCTCCAGAACGCAGCGTCCATCGCGGGCCTCATGCTCACCACCGAAGCCATGATCTCCGAGATCCCGGAGAAAAAGGAAGCGGGCGGCGGAGGACACAACCACGGTGGCGGCGGCGGCATGGACGGCATGTACTAAGCGCCAAACCAGCTACATCCAACAAGAAAGGCTCCGGAACACTCCGGAGCCTTTCTTTGCTTTCTCTCATCCGCGGGTTAAAGATTCCTAATAGAGTGCCGATGTGGATAGCAGGCGGTTACCTATGACATACATTCCAGCAAGAGGCTTTCAAGTCGTTCAATCCGTGGCCCAGACCAACGCCACCCTCAATCGTGAGGCCGCGCTGAAGGCCTCGAGCGTCCCCACCACCGTCGAGGCGGCCGTGGACCCCCAGACGGGCCTGAGCAGCACCAGCACCCTCATCTCCCAGGCCCTCTCCATCAGCGACGTCCGCTTCGACAAGGTCGCCTCGCTCCAGCAGAGCATCGCCGACGGAACCTACTCAGTCTCAGCCAGCGACGTCGCCGGCAAGCTGCTCGACAGCCTCATCGGCTGAGGCCCGGCACCCGGGTGGCCAACGCTACAGACTCCAGCGAAGGCCGCAGTTGCTGCACGCAGGGGGTGGGGCGCTCGTCAGCAGCCCCTCCCGGAACCGCTGGTACTCCGACCCATTCCAGATCTCCCGCAGTGTCTCCTGGGTCGCATCGCCCAGCGTAAACGCTCCATAACCCTTCATGCTGAACGGCGCAATGCAGCACGGCAGCACCCGCCCATTCGCCGTGATATACATCAGCGACCACGGCCTACGGCAGAGCGCCCACGGGGCATCCGACTGCTTCATCCGGATCGATTCTCCCGGGTCGACCGCCCCCGAAGCCGAGAACATCACCCCCAGCTCCTCCGCAACCCTGCCAGCTTCGGCGATGAGCGCCTCCTCAGACGCCGTCGTATGCTCGAACAACGCCGACTCCGCCCGCGCCATGGACCCCTCATTCGCCTCCGCGCTGTCGAAGAACACCAGCCGCTGCAGATAAACCTCCGTCACCCCTACCTCATGCGCCAGCCGCACGAAGTCAGGAAGCTGGTCCACCGTCTCCCGCAACCCGGTCAACCACAGAGACACCCGCGGCTTCGGCGCCTCCATCTCCCGCTGCAGCCGCGTAAAGTTCTTCACGTTCTGCACAATCTTCGCGAAGAAGTCCTTCCCCCGCACCATCTGGTACACCTCGGACTCCGCCGCATCCAACGACACCCGCAGCTCATCCAGCCCAGCCTCGATCAACGCCCGTCCATTCGCGTCGTTCAGCAAAGTCCCGTTCGTATTGAACAGCACATAGATCCCCCGGTCTTTTAGGTACTTCACCCGCTGGGCGATATCCTTCACCAGCATGGGCTCCCCGATCCCATGCAGCACCACCCGCGCAATGTTCGGATACTGGTCGATCAGCGAAGTAAACAGCTCCCATGGCATATCCGCCTCGGGCTCCAACTGCTCATACGTCCGCGGACACGTCACGCACAGCAGGTTGCACCGGTTCGTCGTCTCCAGGTAAAGGCACACCGGCTCCTGCTCGGCATGGCCCGTCAACTCCGACTGCGACCCCGGCTTCTGAAAGTACCGCCGCATCGCATTCTTCTCTTCCTCCGCCTTCTGGGCCTCGGGCGAAAGCGCATCAGCCGCCCCTTTCGCAAGCAGTTCATCCGGCGGCAAAATCGGCAGCAAGGTACTCATTGAGAAATCTCCATTCCAGCTTCCACCATAAAGTTCGCCCGGTACGGCCTCCAGGCCCGCAGCGCCACATGCACCATCAGCGCCACGAGGGTCGCCCTATACAGCCGCTCGTTCAGCAGAAACATCTTCGGCCCCGGGTCCGCCAGCCACGTCGTATACCCGTAAAAAAAGCCCATAAGATAGGTTGCCATAGGAAGCCTCGGCATGAGCGCAAAAAACGGAACCAGCCAGGCGACGTACCACGCATAGTGTGGCGAAAACAAAAACATCAACGCCGCCGCTAGCCCGAACGCCGGCCCCAGAAACGCCCCCCGCTCGACTCCACTCTCCCGCGCGACCCGCCAGGCCCACACCGAGAGTCCCCCAAAGACCCCCACGCAGAAGCCATAGAAGACCCCCAGCGGCAGATGCCCAGACCCCACCCCACGCTGCGCCCAATCCAGCAGAAAGTACCGCGCCCCGCTCTCTATCCCTTCTTCCTTCGTATAGTCCGTCAGAAACCCGAACACCAACCGCCCCACGCTCGCGTAGCAGGCATACCCCCCCACAATCACCCCCACCATCGCCGCCGGCATCGTCCAGTCCGGACGCCGCCCCTCCCCCCACCGGTAGAGCGCCGGAAACAGCACCAGCGGATACATCTTCGTGATCACCGCGAGCCCCAGCAGCACCCCCGTCAACACGGCCCTCCGCTCGAACCGCGCCACCAGCGCCAGCGTCACAAACGCCATCGCCACCGCGTCCAGATGACCGGACCCGCCAATCTCCCATACCAGCAGCGGGCACCACGCATACAGCAGCACCTGCTCCCGCCGATACCCCATCCGCCGCAGCAGCCGCACCACGCCCCAGGCCGTCACTCCCTCGCACAACACCATAAACGTCTTCATGCACGTCACAGTCGGCGAAAAGAACGTCACCAGGTAGAAGTACATCTGCGCCGCCGGAGGATAGATCGTCCGCGCATAATCCCGCCGATTCATGTTGTTGAAGGCTTCAAGATTGGGCTGCCGCAGAAAGCTCAGCGCCGCATCCCCCGGCACATACCGGTACGGGCTGATGTGCGCATGCTGCACCACACCATCCCACACATACCGGTAGATGTCCGACGAAAGAAACGGCTCCCCAAACACCGTCACCAACCGGCACGCACACCCCACCGCAATCACCAGCGGAAACGTCCACCGATCCACCGGCTTCGTCAGCACCAGCCAGCACGCCACCAGGTACAGCACCGCGCTCCCCGCCGAGCACCCAGAAAATCCAATCCAGAACTCATCCGACTCCGCCAGAAACTGGTGCGCAAACAGCACCAGCCCCACCCCAAGCAGCAGCAGCGCCAGGTTCGTCTGCCACGCTCGCGCTTCGTGCCACTCCGCCCGCCTCAAGCCCGCCGCTCCGGCTGCCGAATCAGGTCATCCGGCCCATCCAGCTCCGACAGAAACTCCCGCGTATGCGGAGCCCTATACCCCGCCATCTCCGCAAAGGCCGGAGCGATTCCTCCCAGCAGTTCCCCCCGCAAAATCTCCAGCGTAGCCCCATCGTCCACGTCATACCACGTCGGCAGCATCACCAACTCGAGCCCCGCCGCCCGCACCCGTTCCACCGTCTCCGCGCACACAGTTCCCGTCGACCAGCTAATCCGCTCGAATGGCTCCCGATGCGCCTGCTTCATCCCAATCAGGTAGTACCCCCCATCCTGCGAGGGACCCAGCACCACCCGATCCCCCGGGCGCGCAAGCTCCGCCACCGCCCGCTCGAACGCCGCCGCCGGAACCGTCGGCGAGTCCGAGTCGATCAAACACACCGCTCCATACCCACACGCCAGGATATCCTCCGCCGCCGCCAGCAGCCGCTCCCCAAACCCATCCCCCCGCTGCGCAATCAGCGCAAACGTCCCTGGCAGAATCCCTTCGAACAGCGCCTCCTCCCCGGCCGGAGTATACGAGACCAGCCCCGCCCCCCCATGCTCCCGCGCCACTGCCTCCAGGTTCTCCGTCGTATCCATCAAGAAACAAACATTCAGCGCCGCCGTCTGCGCCAGCGTCAGCGGCGGCGAAAGCCGTGTCTTCACCTTCCCTGCCCGCGGAGCCTTCGCCATCACCGCCAGCGCGCACCGCCCAGCGCCCACCCCCGCCGCGCTCTCCGGATGCAGAATCCTGTACCCCATCCGCTTAGGCCGCGCTCTGCCCGGAAGAGTCACCCGCCGTCAGGCTCTTCTGGCACACCGCATACTGGTACCACCCGTCATACTCCAGCTCCACCGACTCCCAAGGCTGCGACTGAACCAGCTCCGCAAACGCCGGCCGCGTCATCACATGCGCCTGCAGCGGCTCCCGGTAGCTTCCCGCCGGGCTCGACGTCAGCTTCGACAGCAGCCACATGCAGCTCAACGGGATCCGCGTCCGAAACCCTGAAGTCGGCTCCGCAATAAAACATCGCCCGCCCGGTTTCAGCACCCGGTGGATCTCCGACAGCACCGCCTCTGGAGCCGGAACAATCAGAAACAAACGCGACACCACCACCGCATCCACATTCCCGATCGTTGCCGGCAACGCATGGGCATCGCCCAGCCGAAAGTCGCAGTTCACCAGCCGCCGTCGTGCCGCCCGCACCTTCGCCCGCAAAATCAGGTTTTCGGAAAGATCGATCCCCGTCGCCTGGATTCCCGGAAACTCCATCGCCAGACGACAGGAGTAAAACCCCGGCCCACATCCCAGCTCCACCACATGCGTCCCCATCGCCGGGCCCACCGCCGGGAAGAGAGAAGTGGCGATCTCATCCGTATGGTCGCGGAAAAGGTACTCCCGGCACAACGCATAAAACCAGGAACATCGTTCAAAGAGACTGTCCGGCTCAGGCGTCGCGAAGCTGCTGCCGGACATCTCGGAATCTACTGTACTCATCGGCCCTTGAAACTCCGCTCGGTGGGGGGAATGGTTCTGCCCTTGTTCACGTTCCGCACGCCCACGCCGAACCGGGCTCACTAGGTTGTTGCGTCAGGTCCGATCATAGCCGACGCCGCCCCTCCCAAAATCATGTTTTTTCGCCACCCCCGCCAAGCCCTGCATTCCACCTCTTCCAGAGACAAAACGCCAAGACCGCTGGTGCGGAGACGTACAGCGCCCAAACGCGATCTGCCTCCAACAGCGTAAACATGGATATAATGCGTGACCAACCGCTTATGGCAGCAACTTCACCGGTACTATCCACAGATGCTTGCCATCAGTCCGGCTGCGGATGATCGGCTCATGCGGGATCTGCTGGAGGCGGCACCGACGCCTGCATCAGGGGCGAAGATCACTTCCTTTCGCATTCTCCGCATCCTCAGGGCGAACCGAATACGGAAGGTTTCAGTGGACGAGGTACACGCGGCTTTAAGGACTGCCCCACTGGTACTGGCTCCAGGCGCAGCCGAGGCAGCCTGTAAGCATGTTCAACTGCTGCTTCCCCAGGTGAGGCTACTGGAGGAGCAACTTCGGGAGGTGGGCAATCGCGTCAAGTGCCTCCTAACCGTCATGACTGAGGCGAACGCCGAAACCAATCAGCCACCGTGCGATGCCGGCCTGGTCCTATCTATCCCTGGTATCGACCCTGCTATCTCCGCAGCTCGTCTGACGGAAGCCTCCAAGCCGATCCGGGAGCGGGATTACGAAGCATTGCGCTGTTATGCAGGCACGGCTCCGGTTACCCGGCAAAGCGGCAAGAGAAAGACCGTCGGCATGCGTCAGGCTTGCAGTCCGCGCTTGCGAAACGCGGTGTTCTACTGGGCAACAAGCAGTCTCTGCTGTGAACCAGGAGCCGAAAACACTACGACGCATTGAGGGCAACAGGCCACCAGCACCCACGGGCATTGCGCGGTTTAGCCGACAGACTGCTCGGAGTCTTGATCGCTCTGCTGAAAACGCAGAAGCACTTTGATAAAGCCAGACGAGACAGCACCTTCGCTAAGAACCCTCTGATAGTTGCGACGGCATGATGGCGAGTGTATTGCCGACTTGGTCATCAAGCCAGAAACACTTCTCATGAGAAAGCGTTCATCGGGACCTAGGCTCGGCTAAGTTTCCGGAAACGCCATTTCTGCGAGCGCTTAAGGGACCTCGCGCCGGGTCATTCGCTGGATCGCAACAAAAAGAAGCATAACGCCCCCAATGCCTGCTACGACAGCGGCCCAAGTGATGGCTAAAGGAATTGCATAGCTGTCTGCGAGGCCTCTTTCCGGTATGCCTACATGCAGACTCGTGTTCGGGTCCGAAGCCTCGACATCGTGAAGGATGGTCACGATGGCTCTCTGCCGTGATCCAAGCTTGGGTCGATAATGACGTTCAAGGATTACATCGTTGCCGCCTGTTGGCCGATCTTCCCTGTAGCTGCCTTTTCGTATTGCAGCTCCACTCTCATCGACGATCTTCCAATCCAGGTCGAGCCGGCTCCGATCATTGGGAACGAAGTAGAGCTCGACCTGATAGTCGTCCTCCAGATCTGTTTGAAAAGATGGCGATGTAAAAGTCCCACGCTTGAGCGACAGAGGGAAGACGAGCGGCTCAATGTTGTGCGCACTATCCCACCATTCCAGGTAAGCAACGGGAGCTAGTCCCACGAGGATAAGTGAGACTGCCACCCCTGAAATGATCTTGCGCCACGGCCAGTGTTGCAAAGCGTTGACCCTCTGAATGGTGTTGTGCTGGAGACCCTGGAGAAGACCTCCTTCGTCTTCGAGCAAACGGCTGCAGTGTGTGCCCATCCCATGCTTCCGCAAAGTCGTGTTTTCGGCAAGAGTGCAGCAAACAGGAGCTGGGCAGCTCGCGGTTCACCTCAAAGTCGCAAATCCGCCCGGCATTCTCAGGTGACAAGAACAGACCGATGCTTTGGTGAAGCAGTCGCAGTTGCTTGTTCTTCTTATCTAATCTCGTCGCCGTGGTCGTGGGAATGTGGGAGACGCGAGCTTCATCAGCGTCTTCCAAGCGGCTGTGCGAAGGGTGGGAAACGGCTTCATCGTTTTCCACCCTTTGCATAGCTGCGCCATTTCCATGACCAATTTGCTTGCGTAAAGCGTGGGGAGTCCCTTGCCCAGCGTGCCCAGGCCTATCTGCAGGCCCGCCCAGGAGTGTCGCAGGTCCAGCTTGCCGAGGCCCTCGCCGTCGATCAGGCAACGCTGTCGCATGGCCCGCAACTGCTCCTTCAGCGGCGGCCACGGCATACTGGCAGGCAGCCCAGCAAACCGGTCAGTCCAGGCTTGGCGAACAATCGGACTCGGCCTGGAAACTCCTGGAGCGGCTCGGGACTTCCCCGTAGTCTCCCCTCGGCATCCTATCGCCATGCCTCTCACCCCCTTCCACATCGCCTTCCCCGTCGACGACCTCGCCGCCGCCAGAGCCTTCTACGCCGGTGTCCTCGGCTGCCCGGAAGGCCGCAGCGCCCCGGAGTGGATCGACTTCGACCTCTTCGGCCACCAGATCGTCGCCCACCTCTCTCCCAACGCCCCCGGCCGCCGCCACAGCAACTCCGTCGATGGCCACGCCGTGCCCGTCCCCCACTTCGGGGTCGTCCTCCCCATGGAAACCTTTCACACCCTTGCCGCACGCGTCCGGGCTGCAGGCGTCCCGTTCGAAATTGAGCCCTACACCCGTTTCCTCTGCCTCCCCGGGGAGCAGGCCACCATGTTCTTCTTCGACCCTGCCGGCAATGCCCTCGAGTTCAAGGCCTTCGCCGACCTCTCCCAGCTCTTCGAAAAATAGCTTCTACCGCCGCGAACAAGCCGGCATCCTACCGATTGCGCACGTTGCGTTCCTCAATCTCCCTCAGGTACATCCGGCTTGCCCCTGCGCCCCCACCCGCTCCACGCCATCGCCGACGCATGGAAGACCTTGACCGTACTCGCCCTCTTCGTCGTTGCCGGGGTCTTGTCTTTCCGTGACGCACAGGGCGACGACCTCGCCAGCTCCTACATCGGCTGCCGCCTCATCGCCAGCCAGGATGCCGACCACCTCTACAGCTACGACCCCACCAACTTCGCCGCCGTCGGCCCCGACGAGCCCGGCAATCCCTGGCAGGACGCCGCCGACCAGGGTGGTTTCGATGGCTTCCTCCACCCCTACGTCCAGACGCCCCTCTGGGCCTGGTCCCTGCAGCCCCTCTGCACCCACACCCGCTTTGCGTCGTTTAAATCCATCTTCGCCCTCCTCACCATGCTCGCCTTCGCCGCCTTCCTCTGGCTCGCCGCCCTCTTCTGGGCGCCCAACCTCGCCCGTCCCGCACCCCTCGCCCTCTTGGCCCTCGGCCTCTTCTTGGCGGAACCCTTCCGCTACGCCATGCGGCTCATGCAGACACACATCCTGCTCATGCTTCTCGCCGTCGTCGCCCTCATCCTCGCCGAGCGCCGCCGTCCCCTCCTCGCCGGGCTCTGCCTCGCCCTCGCCGCCGCCGTCAAGATCACCCCCGCCGTCCTGCTCCTCTATTGGATAATCACCGGCCGCCGCAGGGCAGCCGCCAGCATGGTCCTCTGGTCCGCCGCGCTCGCCGCCCTCACCCTCGTCACCACCGGCCCGGAGGTCATGCACGCCTACCTCGCCGACCTCCACCGCATCTCCAACGTCCTCCTCCTCAGCCAGAACAACCAGTCCTTCGCCGCCTGGGCCATGAGCTTCTTCTATCCGCCTACCGAGATCGCCCTCTTCCACATGCTGCCCCTCACCCCCGCCATCCGCCTCGCCTCCGCCGGCCTCATGGTCGCCTGCACCGCAGCCGGTGGCTGGATCGACCGCCGGACCGAAGCGCGAGGCGAGCCGCCCACCCACGGCGGAGCCGCCATGGGGCTACTCGCCGCCACCCTCTTCGCTCCTATCGCCTGGACCCACTACTCCTTCATCCTCCTCATCCCGTTTGTCGCCCTCGCCCAGAGATACCGGAGTCACCCCTCCCGCTTCCTCCTGGCCTGCCTTGCCGTCATCGCTGTTCTCAACTTCCGCCCCCTCGCCACGGACGTCACCGAGATGCACATCGGGGCGCTCGGCATCATCCGCGGCCAGTTCTTCGCCGGTATCCTCAGCCTCATCGCCCTCGGCGCGGTCTCCTGGAAACACCAGCGCCTTCTCAGCTCATCCGCCGTGACGACCGAGGAGCGTATTTCGCAGCATGCGGCGTGATCCGGTCATCTTCTTTGTTTTGAAGATTTTACAGATACCACTCCTTTGTTTTCAATATTTTAGGTTGGGGTACAGACCTAAGTCCTTTATAAGGAATATTTTGGGGCTTTTGGAGGGGGGAGAGGGGGGTGGTCCTCGCAGCCGATTCTATGCTCCATCGCCCGGATCGCCTGCGAGCGCCGAGCCCCCGCTCTCCGCTTCCCTCAGGTAGGCTCGCGAGTCCAGCAGCGGCCGCTCCATGCTCCGCACCCAGTCGGTCATCTCCCCCCCACCCCTCCCACTCGCCACCGCCCGCCCAAACTCCGCCCGCATGTTCTGCATCTTTGCTTCCAGATCGTCCAGCGCACTCAGCAGAACCGCCTCCGGCGTCATCGGCAGCTTCGGCGACCCAAACTCATACCTTCCGTGGTGACTCAGGATCATATGCTCCACCAGCACCCGCAGCTTCTCCGGAAAGGGTGCGATCGCCCTTACCTTTTCCCGTAGCATTCCCTGCGCAATCGAGATGTGCCCGATCATCTGCCCTTCCAGGGTGTAGCTGAAGGTACTCTTCCAGCTCAGCTCCCGAACCTTCCCGATGTCGTGCAGGATCGCTCCCGTCACCAGCAGGTCCGCATCCACCTCCGGATAGAACGGCGCCGTCGCCCGGCACACCCGCACCAGGGTCAGCACATGCTCCAGCAGCCCCCCCAGCCACGCATGGTGCAGCACCTTCGCCGCCGGAGCCACCCGGTACGCCCCCCCGATCTCCTCATCCTCCAAAAACGCCAGCACCAGACGTCGCAGGTCGTCGCTCACAAACGCATCCACATACCCCCGCAACTCCCCCCACATCTCCCTCACATCGAACCGCGTCGTCGGCACGAAGTCGGCCGTATCCACCTCGCTGTCCGCTGCATGACGCATCTTCGTGAGGGTGATCTGAAACTTGCCCTGGTACTTTGAGATCTGCCCCTGCACCTTCACATAGCAGCCTTCCAGACAGGTCGAAACGGCGTCGGCGAACTCCTCCCACATCCGCGCCTCCAGGGTCCCCGTCTTATCCGCAAGCGTGAGCGCTAGGTACTGCCCCCCCCCGGTCTTCTTATCCCTCACCTGCACCGAAGCGACGGCCAGGTAGGTCGTCACCACCGCATTCTCAAAACGAGCCGCATCCGCAACAAAGAAGTCTTTCATCCCGACCAGAATACCTGCTAACCCCCGGAGAAAACGCGGAGGCCGAAGCCCCTGCGGGAAGTCCGGCACTTGGTCTCACCGGTTCTGCGGGGTACCAGCCGGAAGGTTGCTGCCCGCCGGCGGCATCGTGCTACCCGGCACCGTAGGCGCAACGGGCGCCCCCGGCGCTGGCGCGGTCACCGGCGGCAAGGTGCTGGGATTGGAAGCAGGGGTCGTCGTGCTTGTCCGGCCCCCAACCGGCTCCTTCGAGAGATCGTTCGTCGTCCCAGGACCCGTCGGGTTAGCGAACTTGTCCACTTTGGGCTCTGCCGGCTTATCCTGCAGCCGTTCCTTCGGATCGCCCTTCTTCCGCTTCTTCTTTTTCTTGGTCGTGTCGCCGTTCAACCCAAGAGGCGCGGCCTGCACTTGCAACGACGCCTTCTCGACAGCTCCTGCCGCGGCAGGGGTCGCGATTGCTCTCTCCCGAAGCTTCGCATTTTTCGTCTGCGTCTTGCGCAGTTTTACCTCAGGCGCGCGGGCCGAGTAGCGCGTCTTCTTTAGCACAGGGGGAGGCGGAGCGAGAGGATCCTCGGCGTTCACCGGCTCAGCCGCCGCCGGAATGCCTCCCACCGCATTGCCCGGCGTCGTCGTCTCGCTCGCCACCTCAACCGGTCCTGCCGGGAGTGCATCCCGCGGAGCCTGCCCGAACCGAACCTTCTCCCGCCGAATCTTCTTCTGCTTTAGCTGCTTCACTGTGGTGGCACGTGCCATCCGTCCGGTAGCCGGTACCCGCGCATCGACGGCCGACGCGGAAGACGATGTGGCCGACACCCCTCCCGCGGGGAGGGAAGTGGCGGAGCCAGCCGCGACGGAACTAGACCCAACCGCATTCCCGGCTACCGGCACGGAGACGGGAGTCCCGGCCAATCCGGACGATGCCGCCGCGGGCACCGCCGGGGTCGTGTCAACATCGTGGCTCGCCGCGGAACCGACAGAGGCGCGCTGGAACTGCCCGGAATCGTAGCGCTGTTTCTGCTGGGCTTTCTTCTTCTTTGGAGCGGGCGGCGCGTAAGCCGAAAAGATTGGCTTGGTCTGCTTCGGACTTGCACCGGAATCCACGTAACCGGGACGGATGTCGACATACGCATCCTCCCTCAGCTTGGTCAGGTAAGTCCGTAGCGCCGGCGCCATCGAGTCCTGGTAGATGGCCTGCTGGATGTCCTGCTCCACATCCTTCATCGGGGGAACGCCCGGCTTGACGTGCTCCTCGACCTTCAGAAGAACAAATCCCTGCCTGGTCCGGATCGGTGCTGTCACCTCTCCGGCGTTCAGCGGAAACGTCTGGTCCTCGAGGACCTTGCCAAGCGCTCCGCGCTTGAACATACCTAGTTCGCCACCCTGCGCGGCCGTCGTTCCTCCCGAATACTGTTTCGCGAGGTCTTCAAACTTGGCGCCGTTTTTCATCTTCGCTGCGACATCGTTCGCCTTCGCCTGAGCCTGGGCGATCTGGGCATCCGGCGCGTCCGCCGGGGTGGGGATCAAAATCTCGGCTAGGCGCACCTGCTCCGGCTGCTCAAACTCCTGTTTGTGGGCTTCATAAAAGGCTTGCTCCTGCGCCTGGGTCATCTGACCGATGCGCCTGCCGACCTCGTCCCGCACCACCTGCTGCGTAATGATCTGATTCCGGATATTCGCCTTGAAGTCCTCGAACGAAACTCCCTGCGACCGGGCCGCCTTCTCAAGATCCTCCATTGACTCCAGGTGATTCTGTTTGCGGATTTCGTCGAGTCTCCGAATCACCTCGGCGTCAGGATTGATGCCGAGCTCCTTGCCCTTCGAGAGCAAAAGCTGCTGATCGATCATGTCCCGCAGCATATTTTTCTGCCGTTCGGAGGCTTCGGTCGCCGGCAGATTGGCCTGCGCCACTTCCTGCGTCAACTGCGCCTGGCTCCGAGCCACATCGCTTCGGCTGATGATCTGATCGTTCACCCGGACGACGACGTCTTCGACCACCGTGCCATTCGGCGTGATCGCGGGGGGCGTCGGCAAGGCGGGGGCGGCGGGCGCGGCAGGCGCCATGATCGGACTCTGATAGCGTGGCGCCTGTGCAGAAGCCCGTACGGTGCCCCAGGACAACACAGCGCAGCTAGCCACCACGACGCGCGCAATACGATTCATCCACGATCCATCAATCATTCCGGCAAACCCTTATGCCTGTCTCAGACAGGCCACACCTGCAGCGACCACACCTTATGCTCTCCCATTTTGGACGGAGCATGTAGCGAATGGTGCCGTCTCTATTCTAAGGCCGAAGTGATTTGTGAAAAGGGGCTGCTCAGGCAAGAAGCTGCCTGCCTCGGCGTTCAGCTCGAATCGCAGCGTTCAGGACGCTCCCGCGGCTTACGTCCAGGTATATACTCCGTCCAACGCAGGTCTCTTCCGAGGAAATAAAGACGATGGCTCCACGCACCCGCCGCGCTCTCTTCTCCATCACCGTTTTTCTAGCGACCTGCGGCGTGCTCGGGTCGGTCATCAGCCAGAAGGTTGCCGCGCAGTCCGCGACCGACGAGTCGACGCTTCGCGACTCGCTTCATCAGTTCACGAACGTTTACTCGATCGTGGAGCAGAATTATGCCGATCCGTTGAACACGGAAAAAACCGATAAAGCCATCTACGACGGTGCCATTCCCGGCATGCTGCATGTGCTCGATCCTCACTCCAACTTCTACGATCCAAAGGCCTTCGCCCAAATGCGGGAGGACCAGCATGGGCGCTACTACGGCGTAGGAATGTCGATCCAGCCGCAGCCCGACAAGCCTGCCGACGGAGACAAGCCCGCCACCACCAAGATAGTGGTCATTGCCCCTTTTGAGGGAACGCCTTCCTACAAGGCTGGTATCCGGCCGGGTGACACCATCCTTTCCATCGACGGCAAGTCGACCGAGGGCATGGATTCGGCTGCGGTGGCGGCTCTGTTGAAAGGGCCCCGGGGATCCCATGTGTCTGTCACCATGGCGCGCGAAGGTCAGTCTCATCACCTTGTCTTCGACCTGGTGCGCGATGAGATTCCACAACCGTCGGTGGACCTTGCGTTCGAGCCAAAGGCCGGGGTGGGGTATATCCACGTCAAGCAGTTTATGGAGACGACCAGCCGGGAAGTCGGCGATTCGCTGGAACGGTTCGCCGCGCAGGGGCCGATCAGTGGACTGGTGATCGATCTCCGGGGCAATCCAGGCGGACTGCTGAATGAAGCGGTCAACATGAGCGACAAGTTCCTGCAGAAGGGGCAGATCGTCGTGTCGCAAAAGGGGCGGGCGTTTCCAGATCAGGTGTACCGGGCGGCCCACGGATCCAGCGCCAAGTATCCGATCGTCGTGCTGGTCAACCGGAATACGGCCTCCGCGGCGGAGATTGTGTCGGGCGCCCTGCAGGATCATGACCGCGCGTTGATTGTAGGCGAGACGACATTTGGCAAGGGCCTGGTGCAGACCGTGTTCACCATCAGCGAGAACTCCGGGCTGGCCCTGACGACCTATCACTACTACACGCCATCCGGGCGTCTGATACAGCGCAACTACGACCACATGAGCCTGTACGACTACTATGTGGTTCGGGACGGGTCCAAACAGACCGATAAGTCGAACCTCGAGGTAAAACTCACGGATTCGGGGCGAACGGTTTATGGCGGGGGGGGCATTACGCCGGACGAGAAGATCGAGCCCGTAAAGGCGAATGCCTTCCAGAACAGCGTGTTGCAGCACTACGGCTTCTTCGACTTCACGCGGATGTACCTGGCCAACCGCTCGATCCAAAAGGACTTCACGGTAGACGACGCAGTCCTGCAGCTGTTCCAGGCTTTCCTCAGGACCAAGAAGGTCGAGTTTACGGATGCCGACGTGGCGGCCAATCTCGATTGGTTGAAGGAGAGCATCAAAAGCGATCTGTTTACGACGCAATTCGGGCAGATTGAAGGAATGAAGGTGCGGGCGCAGTGGGACCCGCAAGTCAACAAGGCGATCACGTTTCTTCCGGAGGCGCGGGCCCTGGTCGATCGCGCGAAGCCGAGCGACAAGCCCCTGACCACGGCGAGCCGCTAGAGGTTCAAGCACCCTGGTGGCGCGCCGATCAAGGCGCGCGCCAGGGGGGGGGGACCCCCTCCCCCCCCCTAAAAGTCTAAAGTACGTCATCCATTGGACTTAGCCTGGTACCCTGCAGCTAAAATGTTGATTCTATGTGGCCAGTGGCTGCAAAGTACGGGATCGAAACGACATAGCCTTACCATGGGACGCGGCCCGCAAAGGACGGCGAACGCGTTGGATGGATGTGCACAGGGTGAACAGGATGTATCTTCTCGCCCACGGCAACTTTCCCGTATTGGTGAAAACTTCTTGCCTTTTTGGTCCACAAGGCCTAAAACGGGAGGAAAGAGGAGAGTCTACGACGCTCTGCGCGCGTGACCTCCCTGACTTCCCCTCTGCCGCTCTCCAAGATGCCTGCTTTGTGTCACTTCGTTCGGGCAACGTGCAACGTAGAGTAACGATCGTTCCGCTGTGAACAGTGTCCCTCCCACGGCTTTGTCCCGCCTCGATGGCTTTCAGGATCATCGGGCCGGCGCCTTCGCATGATCGACCATTAGGTCGAGGTGCGGCGGCCGGATCGCTTGTGGGAGCGGTTCTGGAGAGTCAATGGGCCGGAAAAGAAGAATACGGCAGCTTTGCGGCTACGCGATGGTTTTTTGCCTTGGCCTGACGCTTGAGGCGCGCGCGACCGAGGCGACCTTGGTGGCCGACGCGCATGTTTCGAGCGACCGCCCGACCGTCAACTGCGGGGCGTTATCGAATTTGAATGTGGGTGGCGGGTACACGTCCCTGCTGCAGTTCGACCTTGGACTGCTCCCGGCGGGGACGACGGCACCGCAAGTGTCGCGTGCGGTGCTGCGGATGTATGTGAACCGAGCGGATGTGACGGGTACTGTGAGCGTGCAGCCGGTGAACGGGGCCTGGAGCGAGGGCAGCCTGACCTATGCGACGCTGCCTCTGCTTGGCAGTGCGGTGCAGACGGTTTCGATCAACCAGGCCGGGGGCTATGTGGCGGTGGACGTGACGGCGCAGGTGCAGGGTTGGGTCACCGCTCCGGCGACAAACCACGGGCTCGCGCTGACGACGGCGACGGCGGTGCTGCAGTTCGACAGCAAGGAGAACGATCAGACGGCGCATCCGGCGTCCCTGGATGTAACGCTTGTGTCGCAGGGAGCCGTGGGTCCGGCGGGGGCGTCCGGCGCAGCAGGTCCGGCCGGACCGCCGGGGGCGCAGGGTGCCGTGGGGCCGCCGGGAGCCCAGGGCCCGATCGGGCCAGCGGGAGCCGCCGGCAAGGGTCTCCAGTACCAGGGGAACTATGGGTCTGGCGTGACGTACGCGCTGAACGATGTGGCGGTCTATGCGGGGTCAAGTTATCTGTCGCTGGTGGCGCAGAACCGCGGCAACACGCCGGGAGCAAGCCCCGCACAGTGGGGCCTGCTGGCCGCGGGTGGTACCGGCACCTCGGGGAACCCGAGCGTGGCGGTCTCCTACCAGGGCACGTACGCGTCGACGACAAATTACGCGCTCAACGATATTGTGCTGTATGGGTCATCGAGCTATATCTCACTGGTAGCACAGAACCATGGAAATACCCCGAACGTGAGCCCACAGTGGGGGGTTCTGGCACAGGGTGGGACCGGAGTTGGCCCCGCGGGACCCTCAGGACCGGCCGGGCCGCAAGGACCCCAGGGAAACCCGGGGCTGGGGTATGCCGGAACCTATGCGTCGACAACGAACTATGCAATGAATGACGTCGTGACGTTTCAGGGTTCGAGTTATATCTCCCTGGTGCCTGCAAATGTGGGGAACACACCGGGCCAAACGCCCGGACGGTGGGGTGTACTGGCGCAGGGGAGCACGGGACCGCAGGGGCCAACGGGCCTCACCGGGCCGCAGGGGCCGGCGGGGTTCACTGGGCCGCAAGGGCCGCAAGGACTGGCCGGAACGCCCGGAGTGGCCGGCGCGACGGGTCCGCAGGGGTTGCCCGGGCTGACGTACCAGGGAACGTATCAATCGACGGCGAACTACAAGGTGGGCGACGTAACGCTGTGGCAGGGCGCGACCTATAGCTCGTTAGTGGCGGGGAACCATGAGAATACTCCGGATGCGAGCCCAGGTTCCTGGGGGATTCTGTCGCAGCGTGGGGCGACCGGCGCGGTCGGCACCACCGGTGCGGCGGGTCCGCAAGGTCCACAAGGGCTTCCGGGATCGGTGGGGCCGCCGGGAGATCGTGGACCTCAGGGTATGCAAGGCCTTGCGGGGCAGGCTGGAGCGCAGGGGCTGACCGGCGCGACTGGGGCGCAGGGGCTCTCGGGACCTGCCGGGCCCCAGGGCGTTGCCGGACCGGTGGGGATGACGTTTCGCGGACCGTACCGGTCTACGGTGAACTATGCCCTGGCGGATGGGGTTTCCTGGCAGGGATCGAGCTACGTCTCCTTGATCGCTGGGAATGCGGGCAACACGCCCGACCAGAGTCCGGGGGCGTGGAGCCTGTTTGCGGTTGCGGGCGCTCCCGGGGCGACGGGAACCGCGGGGCCGACGGGAGCGACCGGCTTGACGGGGGCGACTGGGCCCGCGGGGCCGCAGGGTGTGCCGGGAACACCGGGGGCTACCGGGCCGCAGGGGCCTTCGGTAGTCAACTATATGGGGACCTACGCTTCCACCACGAACTACGCCTCGCGGGATGCGGTGAGCTTCGCCGGGTCGACGTTTGTGTCCATGATCGATGGCAACCATGGGAATACGCCGGGTCAGACGGCGGGGGAGTGGCAGGTTCTGGTGTCGCAGGGGACAACCGGGGCTACCGGGGCGACGGGGGCTCCCGGGGCCACGGGAGCGGTCGGCGCTGTGGGGCCAGCGGGACCAGCGGGCGCAACCGGCCCTCCGCTGACCTTCGGCGGAGGGTGGCTGACGGGGACTGCCTATCCGGTAGGCACGGCGGTGAGCTACGGGGGCTCAAGCTATGTGGCGCTGACGCCGAATACCGGGCGGCAGCCGGATATCAGCCCGCAGTACTGGGGGCTGGAGGCGCAGGCGGGAGCGGCGGGACCTGTTGGGCCCGCGGGGCCGACGGGGCTGCAGGGGCCGACCGGGTACCCTGGCCCGCAAGGGGCGACCGGGGCGACGGGGCCGTCGGGACCGGCCGGAACCGCTGGGCCTGTGGGGGCTACGGGAACGCAGGGGACGGTTGGGCCGGCTGGGCCGCAAGGGGTCGCGGGGCCTTCGGGGCTGGCCTATCGGGGAGCCTACGCGGCGGCGACGACCTATGCCCTGAACGATGGCGTGGTCTACGGGGGGACGACGTATCTCTCTCTGGCCGCGGGGAACCATGCGAACCAGCCGGACATCAGCCCGGGGTTCTGGGGTTTGCTGGCGCAGGCGGGCGGAACCGGTTCAGCGGGCGCGACTGGGGCTGCCGGACCGCAGGGAGTTCCCGGGCCGACGGGAGCTACGGGCGCCGCGGGTGCGGACGGAGCGGCGGGGATCCCGGGGGTGAACTACCGTGGGGCCTGGTCGTCGGTGACGACGTACCAGGTGCGGGATGCGGTGCTATCCGGCGGGAACAGCTATTACGCGACGGCTTCGACGACGGGGCTTGCTCCGGACCAGTATCCCGGTGCGTGGACCTTGCTGGCACCGGGGGGAAGCGCGGGGCCGAGCGGGCCGGCGGCGACGGTGAACGTGGGGAGCGTGACGACGGGAGCAGCGGGCTCGCAGGCCTCCGTCACCAACCGCGGTACGGCGACAGCGGCGGTGCTGGACTTCGTCATCCCGCAAGGTGCCGCGGGGACGGGCAGCGGCGGCGGGAGCGGCGCGGGACAGAGCTTGAGCGGGCTCCCGTTTGTGTCTACGTACCATGCCGTGTCGTACAACGCGGTGTACTACGGGGTGAACAGCGGGGCAGCAGCCTTTACCGAGACGCCGAGCGTCGCGACGTGGGTCGCGGGAGCGTGTACGGCGAACCGGCTGGTGGTGTTCTCGCAGCAGGAGAACCCGATAACGGTAACGCTGCGAGTGGGAGCTTCGCCGGCGACGATGGCGGATTCAGGGCTGGCATGTTCGGTCACGTCGGGGAATGCGTGTACGGCAAATGGAGGAGTGGGGATTGCGGCGGGGAGCTTCGTGGACCTGCGGGTGGCGGGCGCATCCGGCAACGCGGCCGGCGTGTGGACGGCGCTGGAGTGCGATTAGGTATGCTGGTGGAGCTTCGGACGGGCGTCTGCAGGGCCGCCAGGCAGGATGGTCACGGATGCGGGCTTGGTGGATGCTTTGGGTGGTGTTGACTGGTTGTGCGCTGGGGCAGACGGCGAGCCCCGCGCTGCGGATGGCGGATACGGTGGTGGCGAAGTGGCCGAAGGGCATGATGCCGACGCTGAACAGTCCGGGCAAGTGGACGTATGAAGAAGGCGTCCTGCTGGACGGGATGGCGGCGGAGTGGCGGACGACGGGCGATGGGCGCTACTTCCGGTACGTGAAGGAGACGATCGATGCGCGCCTCGTAGGGGATGCGCGCGGCGAAGCGACGATTGCCGGGTATCCGGCGGAGCAGCACTCGCTGGCCAACGTCCAGACCGGCGAGGCGCTGCTGACGCTGTCTCGGGTGACGCTGGACCCGAAGTACTACCGCGCGGCGAAGTACGTGCGCGAGCAACTGCGGGCGCAGACGCGGACGGCGAGCGGCGGATTCTGGCACAAGGACGTCTACACCAACCGGGTGTGGCTGGATGGCGTGCCCATGGCAGGGCCGTTCCTGGCGGAGTACGGGGCAACGTTCCAGGAGCCGGAGGATTTCGACGAGGTCGCGGCGGAACTGCTGCTAATGGAGGCGAAGATGCGCGTGCCGAGCTCCGGGCCGAGGCGTCATGGACGGAACGAGTCCTGGCCGATGGCTTCGGCAGACGAGACTACGGGCTTGAGTCCGGAGGTTTGGGCGCGGGCGATGGGCTGGTACGCGAGGGCGCTGGTGGATGTGCTGGACTGGATTCCGGAAGAGCACCCGCAGCGCGGAGAGCTGATCACGTCGCTCGCGCGGACCGCGACGGCTGCCGTGAAGGTGCAGGATGCGGAGACGGGGCTTTGGTGGCCCGTGATGGACAAAGGCGGGCGTAGGGGGAACTTCGTGGAGGCTTCGGCGAGCGCGATGTTCGTGTATGCGCTGGCGAAGGGCGTTCGGATGGGATACCTGCCCGCGGCGGATGCGGCGAGTGCGCGGCGAGGATGGGAAGGTCTGCAGCGGAAGTTCGTGACGAGCGGTGCGGATGGAACAATGTCGCTTGGCGGAACGGTGAAGGTGGGAGGATTGGGCGGAAAGCCGTATCGATCGGGGACGTTCGACGACTCCGTGCATGAGCCGGTGATGGCAGATGACGCGAAGGACGTGGGAGCGTTCCTGATGGCAGGAAGCGAGATGGAGCAGGCGGAGACTGCGGGCAACGCGCGCGGGAAGACGGTGCTGATGGATGCATGGTTCAACTCGCAGACGCGAATGAACGCGGCGGGACAGCGAGAGTTGTTCCACTACAAGTGGGAGGACGACTCGAACAGTGGCTTCTCCTTCTTTGGGAGGATGTTTCAGCGGTTCGGGATGAGGCTCGCTGAGGAGACGACCGCGCCAACGGCGAACGATTTGAAGAAGGCGCAGGTGTATGTGCTGGCGTCGCCGGACATCCCGAGCAAGAATCCGAAGCCGCATTCCATGGACGGCCGGAGTGTGGAGGTGATCGCGGACTGGGTGAAGGCCGGTGGGGTCCTGGTGCTGATGCAGAACGATGGGCCGAATGCGGAGTTCGCGCGGTTCGATGCGCTTGGCGACCGGTTCGGGATTCACTTCAACCCGGTGCTGCGGAACCACGTGATCGGCGAGGACAGAACGCCGGGGCTGCTGACGATCCCGGCGGGGACCGGGGGAATCTTTAGGGCGGAACATCACACGTACATGAAGGACACGTGCACGATTACGGTGTCCGGTGGGGCAAAGGCGGTGCTGACGGACAAGGGTGATGTGATGATGGCGGTTGCGCGGTACGGCAAAGGGACGGTCTATGCGGTGGTCGATCCGTGGCTCTATAACGAGTACACGGACGGGCGGAACCTCCCGGCGTCGATCGATACGTTTGCGGCGGGCGTGGAGTTGGCCGGGTGGCTTGCGGGCCAGGCGCGCTAGGCTCAGGCGGTGCGGACGAGGCTGGCACGGAGCTGGTCGGCGAGGTGCGTGAGTGTGCTGGACTCTGTCGCCGGGGCGGCGAAGGCTTCTTCCAGGCGGCTGGCGAGGACGGTTCCTTCGGGAAAGCCGAACAGGCCGAGCGACCCGGCGAGTTTGTGGGCGATGGAGATGGCTTCCTCGCGTTCGGGAGCGGAGAGGGTGCCGGCGTTGGCGGCGGCGGAGGCGAGGCGGTCCAGCCGGCTATGGAGTACGGGGAGGTTCTGCTGCCAGAGGGCGTGAATGCGTGAAGTGGTGTCTTGCCGGCGGGCGGAGGAGGCGGCGCGCGAGGGAGTTGGGAGAGGTGGAGTGTGGAGAGCCATGGTTTTCTGCTTCTTCGACCGGTGCGGAGGGCGGGCGGCGGGCTGACCTGTTCCGGGTCAGACGGCGGGCGGCTCCGGCCAGTGGAGGACGGCGGCGATCTCCGCGGCGAGGGTGAGGGGATCGAAGGGTTTGGCGAGCACGGCGGCCACGCCGAGGCTGCCGAAGAGGCGCTGGTCGACGGCGCTGCTCTTTGCGGTGAGGAGGAGGACGGGGATTCCGCGGAGCCCGGGGGTTTGCTGCATCTGCCGGAAGGTGGTGGGGCCGTCCATGCCGGGCATCATGACGTCCATGAGGATGGCTTCGGGCCTGGGGTCGGCGGCGAGGGCGGCGCGGATACCCTCCGGGCCGCTGGCGGCAGTGGTGACGGTCCAACCGGCGGTGGCTTCAAGCGACATGGCGGCGATGTCGCGGATATCGTCTTCGTCGTCGATGATGAGGATGCGGCGCATAGGGCGGGTGGGACTCTGGGGAGCTAAAGACGTAATCCGTGAGTGTTGGGCAACATAAAAGGGGACGAGACTCCTCGGCCAACGGTTCGTGCGCTTCAGGTGGAGAGGGCAAGGGTTTCGGTGTAGGCGGCTTCCGGGGCGAACGGCTGGTCGGAGAAGCGCTGGAGGCGGGGGAGATCGACGAGGAACGAGGCGCCGCCCGAGGGGTTGCTCTCTGCCCGGACGGAGCCGCCGTGCTGCTGGACGATGGTGCGACAGATGGCGAGTCCGAGGCCGGTGCCTCCCTTCTGTCGGGAGTCGGTGACCTCAACCTGCTGGAAGCGGTCGAAGATGCTCTCCAGCTTGTCTTCTGGGATGCCGCGGCCCTGATCGGCGACCCGGAGGTGGAGAGCATCGGGCGTGGCGGTGAGGGTGACGTCCACGGCGCTTTCGGGCGGGGAGAACTTAATGGCGTTCGCGAGGAGGTTAGTGAGGACCTGCAAGATGCGGTCGGGGTCTGCGTCGAAGAAGGCGGGCTCGGGGATGGCGGGATCGGGAGGCCGAGGGGTTCGCCGGTCGCGGGTCTGTTGCTCTCCGTGTGTGGGCGCTGGGGCGGGGAGCGGCTGCGGGGGAGACGCGGGAGCCGTCTGCGCGGTGAAGTGAAGGGTGACGCCGGCGGCCTCGGCGGTAGGCGCGATGGCCTCGATGGCCTGCTGCACCAGGTGCGCGAGGGAGCAGCGGCGGAAGTGCAGGCCGGCCTGCCCGGAGGCCATGCGTTCGAGATCGAGGATGTCGGTGACGAGCCGGATGAGCCGGTCGGTGTTGGTGAGGGCGATGCGGAGGAGGTGCTGGCCGCGTGGGTCGAGTGTGGCGGCGGGGCCTGCGGAGAGCAGGCCGAGGGCACCGCGGATGCTGGTGAGCGGGGTGCGAAGCTCGTGGGAGACGTTGCCGATGAGCTCGTCCTTGAGGGCGTCGAGGGCAGCACGCTGCTGGCGGTGCTGCTCGGTTTGCAGGTTGAGCGCAGCGATGGCGCGGCGGACACGGCGGAGCGCGAGGAAGAGCGCCGCGCAGAGGAGGGTGAGCGCGAGGCAGAGCAGGGCCGCGGGGACGGTCATCTGGATCATCTGGACCGAGGTTACCGCAGCACAAGGCGCGCGCCGCCGGGCGGCCGGTGAGGTGCCCGGCAGCCTTACCAGATTGGGACGGGGGAGCCGCAGCGGATTAGCTTAGGGTGTGCCGTTCGCCTCCGGGCCCATCACCGCTCCGCCCCACCTTAGCGACGATGAGGCCGTCGCGAAGATGGGGCACACGTCTCTCCCTCAGCGGCTGGCGCTCTAGGCGGTGGCGGGGACGGCTTCAAGCATCTGGGCGAAGCGCTTTCCTTTGCGCGCGGCATGAGCTTGCTTGTGGTAGGCGTAGCCGGCGATGAGGGGCAGGGCGAGGGTGGCTTCGGAGAAGACCATCTGCTCCCAGACGGTGTCGACCTTGCCCCAGGAGCTGGCTTCCTTGAGGGTGGAGCCCGAGAGGGCGCCGTCGCGGGCGTCGGCGACGGTGATCTGGATGGCGTACTTGTGCATGGGGGCGTCGACGCCGAGGATTTCGGCGGCAACGACGATGTCCTGGGCGAAGTTCTTGGGGACGCCGCCGCCGATCATGAGCAGGCCGGTGGAGGGGTTCTCGATCTTCAGCTTCGTGATCTCGTAGAAGTCCTTGGCGGAGTCGATGGAGACGACCGGCTTACCCTGGCGGGCGTGCTGGTGGGCGACGAGGCCGAAGCCGGCCGAGCAGTCGGAGAAGGCCGGGCAGAAGATGGGGATGTCGAGCTCGTAGGCCGCGAGGACGATGGAATCCTTGTTCCCGTGGGCCGGGGTGCGCTTGTTGGCGACGAGGTAGGCACCCATCTCGCGGATGAACTCGCGGGAGGAGTAGGCGCGGGGCTCGAGCGAATTGGTGATCTGGCAGGTGACCTCGTCGCAGAGGCGGAGCTCTTCCTCGTCGATGAAGGTGTCGTAGATGCGGTCGATCATGAGCTCGCGGAGGACGCCGTCCTCGTTGCCGTACTTGTACTGGTCGGAGGCGATGTAGTGGCGGTAGCCGAGGGCCTCGAAAAAATCCTGATCGACGATGTTGGCTCCGGTGGAGACGATGGCGTCAACCATGTTGTTGCGTAGGAGGTCGACGAAGACCTTTTGCAGGCCGGCGGAGATGAGCGAGCCGGCGAGGCAGAGGATGACGCCGCAATCGGTGTCGCGGAGCATGCGCTCGTAGATGCCGGCGGCGCGGGCGGTGTCGCGGGCGCTGTAGGCCATGGAGGCCATGGCGTCCACGAGGGGGACGACGTTGTGCTGGGTGATGTCAATATGCTGAATCTGGGCTTGGAGGAGGTCTTGTTTAGTGGTCATCGCAGTAGTTAAAGATACCGTATCGAGGGGCGAGGATGCATGAATTCTCGTGCCCGAGCGGCGTGGAGCGGCGCGATTCGACCGAGCTTTTCCACCGCTTTCATCTTCCAGCCCGCGAAGAGGCATCCTTCCCTTCCGCTTCGGCTTCTCAGCAGCCATGACGTGGTTTTCCTCTGCGGTGGGCAGCGTACGGCACCCGGTTCTGGTGGGGATCGGGGTTCTGCTGGCGCCTGCGCTGTGGGTGCTTTTTGTGGCGAGCGGGAATCCGCATGAGCTGGTGTTGGGAGCGGCGGTGAGCGTGGCTACGCTGATGTTTACGATCTTCGTGTGCCGGTCGAGCGATGTGGCGCTGACGCTGCGGGCGCGGGATGTGATGCAGCTGTGGCGGATTCCCGGGTACGTCGTTAGTGGGGTCTACACGGTTGCGGCAGTTGCGATGAAGGATTTGGTGGGGGGGAAGCGGGCGGCGTCGCTTTACCGGGTGTGCGGGTTCGATACGAGTCTGCACGATCCGGTGCGGCAGGCGCGGACGATCCTGGCGATCGCTTATACGACGGCGACGCCGAACTTTATCGTGATCGGGGTCGATCCGGCGCAGTCACGCATGCTGTTTCACCAGATTGCGCCGACGACGGTACCGAAGATGACGAAGGCGCTGGGAGCGAAGGGATGAGGGGGCGCCGGTGAACGCCTGGTTAGTGGCGGGGGCCGCGGTGAGCGCATCGCTGGTGCCGTGCGCGGATATGTGTCTGCGAGGGCCGGCGGAGCGGCGGCTGGTGGGGTTGGAGATGGCGAGCCTGCTGATCACGATTGCGATGGTGCTGTTTACGGTGGGGTTCGGGCGGTCGATCTTCATCGACCTGCCGCTGGCGCTGGCGATCATGAGCTTTGGCGGAGGGCTGGTGTTTGCGCGGTTCCTGGAGAAGCACCTGTGACGGCGCATGGGTTCGTGACGGACGTGCTGCTGGGCGCTACGGTGATCTCGTGCTGGCTGGGGGTGGCGGGGATGCTGCGGATGCGGGAGCCGATGCAGGCGCTGCAATACCTGGTGATGCCGGCCACGGCGGGGATGCTGGCGCTGACCGGGGCGGTGGTGTCGGAGACGGGGCTGGGGGCGACGAGCTTGAAGACGGGGCTGATTGCCTTGATTCTTCTGGGGATCAACTCGGTGGTGACGCATGCGACGGCGCGGGCGTTTCGGACGCGGGAGCTGGGGCACTGGGAGCCGCGGGATGGGGATCCGATGGAGTTTGTGGCGAAGGAGCGTGGGCGGCCATGATGTATGTTGGGGCAGGGCTTCTTTTGCTGGTGGGGTATAGCGGGTTTGCCGTGGTGCGGACGCGCGATGTGACGCAGCAGATTCTGGCGCTGGGGTTCTACGGGCTGGTGACGGCGCTGATGTTCTTCTTTTTTCAGGCTCCGGATGTGGCGCTTTCGCAGATCACCGTGGGAGCGGTGGCGCTGCCGCTGATGGTGATGCTGGCGATCTCGCGGATGAAGTTTCGCGATGCGGCGACGCGGCGGCGTGAGGAGGGCAAGGAGCATGACTGAGCGGGTACGGGTGAGGGTGTTCCTGGTTTTTGGGACGCTGTTCTTCGGGCTGTTCTGCTATGCCTCGGCCAACCTGCCGGCGTGGGGGTTCTACCGAGGGCCTTACGGGGACTTCATCGCCAACCTTGCGGTGTATGAGCGTCATGCGACGGATGCGGTGAATGCGATCAACTACGACTATCGGGGGTTCGACACGCTGGGCGAGGAGTTCATCCTGTTTACCGCGGTGCTTGGCGTGATGCTGCTGCTGCGCAAGGAGGATGGGGACGGGGGTGGGGTGAAGGTGCGGGACGCGGCGCCGCTGAGCCCCACGGTGCAGGCGATTGCGCTTCCCGCGGTGTTTCTGACGGTACTGTTCGGGTTCTACATCGGGCTGCATGGGCAGTTGACGCCGGGTGGGGGGTTCCAGGCGGGGGTGATTCTCGCGACGGCACCCGTGCTGATCTACCTGGCGCAGGATACGAAGGCGTTTGTGCGGGTTACGTCGCATCCGGGCATCGAGGTCGTGGAGGCGCTCGGGGCGGCGTCTTATGCGCTGATCGGGGTCGTTCCGCTGCTGGTGGGGGTGCCGTTCATGACGAACATTCTGCCGCTGGGGACGACGGGCGATGTGTTTTCGGCTGGCAACGTAGGGCTGATCAGCGCGTGCGTGGGCTTTGAGGTGACGGCTGCTTTTCTGCTGGTGACGTTTACGTATCTGCAGGAGATCGTGAGCGGCGAAGTGTCGGAGGACTGAAGCGCGATGCCACCCCATCTTTCCATGCTTCCGTATGTTGTCGCCGCCTGGCTCTTCTGCTGCGGGCTGTATGGGATCATCAGCAGCCGGCACCTGGTGCATACCGTGGTGTGTCTGGCGGTGCTGCAGACGAGCACGTACATGCTGCTGCTGGGGATCGGCTACCGTGTGGGCGGGGCGGCGCCGGTGTTCGCCGACATCAGCCCGGGCAAGATGACGGTGGACCCGGTGGTGCAGGCGCTGATGCTGACGGACGTCGTGGTCGAGGCGGTGGTGGTGGCGCTGCTGCTGGCGATCGTCGTAAAGGCGTACGAGAAGTCGGGGTGCATCGACCCGCGAGACCTGCGGACGCTGCGAGGATGACGATGATGGCCAATGCACTCCCTGCCCTGCCGATCGCGCTGCCGCTGCTGGCGGCGGCGTTGCTGGCGGGGCTTCGGAAGCATCTTCCACGGGCCGCGGCGGATGTGATCGCGATGACGGTGGCGGCGGCGAACCTGGGGCTGGCGTTGACGCTGCTGCACCAGGCGGAGGCGCGGACGATCGTGTACTGGTTCGGCAACTGGTATCCGCGGGGCTCGATGGTGCTCGGGATCACCTTTGTGGTCGACCCGGTTTCGGCCGGCCTGGCGGCGCTGGCGGCTACGCTGACGCTGCTGGCCCTGCTGTTCTCGTGGCGCTTTGTGGATGCGGGAGGGAACCACTTGCAGCCGCTGATGCTGATTTTTCTGACTGGGATGACGGGGTTCTCGCTGACCGGCGACCTGTTCAATTTGTTCGTCTTCTTCGAGCTGATGAGTACGGCGGCGTTCGCGCTGTGCGGGCTAAAGACGCGGGAGCCCGCGCCGCTGCAGGGTGCCTTCAACTTCGCCGTGACGAACACCATCGCGGCCTTTATGGTGCTGACCGGGATCGCGTTCCTGTATGCGGTGACGGGCGCGCTGAACATGGCGCAGATTGGGCTGCTGCTGGTGCACCGGCACGATCCGCTGGTGCTGTTCGCCTGCGCGCTAATCACGTGCGGGTTTTTGACCAAGGCGGCGATCGTGCCCTTCCACCTGTGGCTTCCGGACGCCCATGCCGTCTCGCCCACCCCGGTTTGCGTTCTTTTTTCAGGGCTGATGGTGGAGCTTGGGCTGTACGCCGTGCTGCGGCTGTACGCGGTCATCTTCCTTCCGGCGCTGGGCGTCCGGGCTTCGATGCTGCGGGCCATCCTGCTCAGCTTTGGCGTGATCACGGTGCTGCTGGGAAGCTTGATGTGCTACGCGCAGCACCACATCAAGCGCATTCTCGCGTTCTCGACGATCGCTCACGCGGGGCTGATGCTGATCGCTGTCGCTGTGGGGGCTGGGGGCCCGGCGACATTGGCGACGGCGGGGTTTTTGACCTACCTGCTGGGCCATGCATTCGTGAAGTCCGCGCTCTTCTTCGTGGCGGGAATCCTGCTGCACCGGCTGCGCACGGCAAGTGAGCCGGCGCTGTTTGCCCGGGGCAAAAGCCTGTCCGTCACCGCGGCACTCTGGTTCCTGGGGGGCCTTGGGCTGGCGGCGTTTCCGGGGTTCGCTACCATGCGGGGCGAGGCCTACACCTCGAACGCAGCCGAAGCCAGCGGGCTCTCGTGGGTCTCGTTCGTCTTTCTGCTGGCGGGCGTGATGACGTCTGCGGCGGTCTTCCGGGTGGGCTTGCATACGTTCTTCGGCTGGGGCACCTGCCCGATCTCGGACGAGGCGGCGGCGACGGACGAGCTTCCGGAAGACTCCGAGGACGACAAGAAGACGTTCTGGTACCAGATCTTTCCGCCGATCTTCTGCATCGCCGCCGCCATGCTGCTGGCGTGGCTGCCCGGGCTGCCGGGGCACATGCTGGAGGCGGCGAATCGGCTGACCTTTCAGCCGGCGTACCTGCACACGGTGTACACGGGCGCTATGCCTGCGGTTCAGCTGCCAGGCCCGCTCGATCTGGCTACCAGGGGCTCCGCGGTGCGGGGCGCCGTGGCTGCGTCGCTGGGGCTTCTGCTTGCCCTCACTTCGGTCTTTCGGGCCAGGCTCGGGCGGGCTCTGCGGCTGGGGGCCTACCTGGAAGGGCCGCTGCTTCTGCTGCGCGGGATGCAGTCCGGAGAGGTCGGCGATTACGTGCTGTGGCTGACGATCGGGGCGGTGGCGCTGGGATACGCCTACGTGGGGCTGCTGCGTTGAACGCAGCGGAGAGGCCACTCCGCGATTCTTGAGTGCCTCTCCGTCGGCTCCTAGCAGCTGCCGCGCCCGGTCTTACTGCTTTGCGGCGTTGTGCTTGTCGCGCTTGATGCGCCGGGATTCTTGGTTCTGCTGCGCGGTCAGCGTCTTCCGATCCTGCCTGGTCAGCTTGCCGTTATCCTGGGCTCTCATGCCGCGTTCCTCCTTGTTGATGCCGGCTTCCTGCCGTTCCAGGTGGCTGGTTTCGCCGGCGGTGAGTTGCCCGCTCTTGACGCCCTGACCGATGCGGTCCTGCTGATTTTCCTTGCGCTGATTGATGGTGGGTTTGGCGGCAGGCGTGGGCGTGGTGGTCTGCGCGAAGAGAGCGGGTGCGGCGGAGAGGATTGCGGTGGCGGCGAGGGTGAGGACAACGTTCTTCATGACTGGCTCCAGTTGTGTTCCGCAGTCGTTTGGATCATGCTGCGACTGCTTACGGAGGAGATAGACACAAAGGTGGCACACCTGTTGCGGAAAGAAGAAAATCTATATTTTCACCAGAAACAGCAACTTCCTGGGGAGTTCTGGGTACGCTCGCGCCAGCCGGAGGGGGCTCACGCCGGAGGGGGCTCACGTTCGTTCGCTGTCATGGACTCGATGCTGGGGCGGAACCGGGTGATTCGATAGGCCACGATGGCTTGCGGGTAAGGGCGCGGAGCACGATGGGGCGAGGACAGGTGTCATGGGGCGACATCGTCGGTGAAGATGTCTTCGATGGTGGTGCCGAAGAGGCGGGCAAGTTTGAAGGCGAGCGGCAGGGAGGGATCAAACTTGCCCGTCTCGATGGCGTTGACGGATTGCCGCGAGACCTGAAGCTGCTGAGCGAGGTCGGCCTGGGACCAGTTGCGTTCGGCGCGAAGGATGCGGAGGCGGTTATTCAACGGTACCTCCCGCGGACGAGGGGATTGGCGATGCCGGCGAAGAACCAGAAGACACAGAAGTTGAGGTAGGGGGCGACATGGGGGGCCGCGGCGAAGATTTCCAGGAAGCCCCAGACGGAGTCGGCGGCGAGAGTGGCCGCAATGCCGCAGAGCATGCATTGCATGGTGATGGTGCGCTCGAACTCGTCCTTCTCTTCCGCGAGGTAGAGGCCAACGCCGGCGAGGACGGCGACGATAGGAAGGGCGGGAAGGACCGCGATGATCCAGGTGAGGGGTTGACTGAAGTGATGATGCTCCAGGGTGTGTTTGGCGAGGAGAAGTAAGAGGAGGTAGGCCGTCATGGCGGTGGCAAGGCGGAGGACATAGAGGCGCTGGGCGGGATTCTTCGGCAGTAGGCTCATGGTTGGTTTACTTTACATAATGACAAGCTAACTTTACAACGCTGCCGCGCCGCATGTCAAGTCCGCTTGTCACACTCTTAGGTTGAGAGTTGTGCGCCCCAGGGGTCCGGGGGAGAATCGTTGGTATGAATGTGAACTTCGCCGAGCGGGCGCATAACCACAACTGGCGGCTGGACCCGATTGTGCGGTCTCTGCTCGATACGGACTTTTACAAACTGCTGATGCTGCAGTTCATCTGGAAGAACTTTCCCGCGGTGCAGGTGACCAGCGAGGTGGTGAACCGGACGCATACGGTGCGGCTGGCGGAGCATGTCCCGGTGGAGGCGCTGGTCGCGCAGATGGAGCATGTGCGGGGGCTGCGGTTCCGGAGGTCGGAGCTGGTGTGGCTCGCGGGGAACACATTTTACGGCACGCGGACGATCTTCGAGCCGGGCTTTCTGACGTGGCTGGAGAACGATTTTCGCCTGTCGGAGTACGTGGTGAGCGAGGAGGGCGGGCAGCTGAAGATCTGCTTTACGGGCCTATGGAGCGAAGTGACGATGTGGGAGGTGTACGCGCTGGCTCTGGTGAGCGAGATGCGGACGCGGTCTGCGCTGGCGCGGCTGAGCGAGATGGAGTTGGATGTGCTGTACGCGCGGGCGAAGACGAAGCTTTGGGACAAGATCGAGCTGTTGCGCGGGGTTCCGGAGGTGCGCATCTCGGAGTTCGGGACGCGGCGGCGGCATAGCTTTCTGTGGCAGGAGTACGTAGTGGAGGCGATGCGGAAGATGCTGGGGCCGACGCTGACCGGATCGTCGAACACGTTTCTGGCGTACAAGCACGATCTGGAGGCGATGGGGACCAACGCGCACGAGCTCCCGATGGCACTGGCGGCGCTGGCGGCACAGGGCAGCGACGAGGAGCTGCGGGCATCGCAGTACCGGGTTCTGGAGCTTTGGCAAAAGAGCTACGGGGGGGAGCTGCTGGTGATGCTGCCGGATACCTTTGGGACGACGCAATTTCTGGCGGGCGCTCCGGACTGGGTGGCGGACTGGACGGGGCAGCGCGCCGACAGCAAGAACCCGTTTGTGGCGGGAGACGAGTACTGTGCGTGGCTGGCCTCGCGCGGGCGGGATGCGCGGCGGAAGCGGTTCATCGCGAGCGATGGGCTGGATGTGGAGGAGATCCTGGCGCTGCACCGGTATTTCGCGGGGCGCATACGCTTCTCGGCCGGTTGGGGAACGCTGCTGACGAACGACTTTCGCGAATGCCATCCGCGGGGGGAAAGGGATCTGGAGCCGATCAGCCTGGTGTGCAAGCTGATTACGGTGGATGGGCTGCCGGCGGTGAAGCTGTCTGACAATGCGCGGAAGTCGACGGGGCCGGCTGAGGCGGTGGCGCGGTATCGGGGAGTCTTTGGGACCTTTGCGGAAGAGGGGGCGCCGGTGGTGGTTTAGGCGTTTTCCCGGGGCGCACTCCTGGGGTAAAGGATTGCGGAAAACCTGCGATATAGGGAATTAGGGCCGGTGTCAGGTCCGAAGCGACATACGACCACCTATGCCGTCATGAAAACTGGAGAAGAGGCATGGAACTGAGTCGGGTAGGAAGCACCGTCGACCGGTCGCGCATACGGATCGACGACGAGGAGCGTCTGGTGGCGCTGCGATCGTACCGGATTCTGGATACGCCGCCGGAACCGAACTACGAGCGGCTGGTGGACCTGGTGCACGAGGCTTACCGGTGCACGTGGACGGCGGTGACCTTTGTCGACCGCGAGCGGCAATGGTTCAAGGCGGCACGCGGCTTCGACCGCAAGGAGACACCGCGGTCGACCAGCTTCTGCTCGATCGGGATGCAGCAGCTTGCGCCGCTGATCGTGGAGGATACCTTGCTGGACGAACGGTTCCGCGACAATCCGCTGGTGAAGCAGCTTGGCATACGCTTCTTTGCGGGGTGTCCGATTTTTTCGAGTGACGGCTTTGGGATGGGCAGCGTGTGCGTGCTCGACCTGCGTCCGCGCAGCCTAATGAGGAGCCAGATGACGCTGCTGGAGAAGGCGAGGAACTGGGTTCAGGCCGATCTGGAGCGGAGGCGGTCGGCGCTACAGGGTCAGGCCGGCAGCAGCGGAGAGGGTGTGCTGGGCGAACAGAAGCAGGCCATGAAGAAGATGGTTGCCGAAATGGCGTGGCAGGCCATGGTCGCGGCGGCGGGAGCACCCGCGGGAAGCCGATAACAACGAGGACGCCGATATACTGGGGCACATGAGGATTTCGGTTTTGGCAGCAGGATGTGTGCTGGCGCTTGCCGTACGGCAGGGGCATGCCTGGGGACGCGACGGGCACACCATGATCAATCGGCTGGCGGCGGAGCAGCTTCCGGCCGATGTTCCGGCGTTTCTGCGGGAGGAGCCGGCGCTGGACCTGCTGGAGTACCTGGGGCCGGAGCCGGACCGCTGGCGAAATCGAGCCGAGGATGAGCTTGCGGTGGGCGCGGCGCCGGATCACTTTATCGACCTGGAATATGCGGACCTGGTGGGAACGCTGCCGCGGCGGCGGTACGACTTTGTGCGGGCCCTGGCGGCCGCGCAGCCGCAGCACCCCGACGTCGCGCTGACGCCGGAGAAGGTGGGGATGCAGCCTTGGGCGGTGGAGGAGATCTACCAGCGGCTGAAAGCGGCGATGCGCGAGTATCGCGGGCTGCGCGCGGCGAAGAAGGAGACGCGGCCGGTGGAGACGGTGATCCTGTTCTACGCGGGCTGGCTGGGCCACTACGTGGCGGATGGCTCGATGCCCCTGCATACGACGTTCCAGTACAACGGCTGGACCGGGGCGAACCCGCGCGGCTACAGCACGGAACATCGCATCCACTCGCAGTTCGAGTCGGTGTATGTGACGGCGAACGTCAGCCGCAAGGAGGTGCAGCCGCTGGTGGCGGCCGCGCCCGTGCAGGTGCTTGCGGATGAATGGACGGACTACCTGGCCTATCTGCGGCACACCAGCACGTATGTCGAGAAGACGTACCAACTGGAGAAGGCGGGCGGGTTCACCGGTGCGGGCAGTCCGGAGGCGAAGGCGTTCACCCAGGAGCGGCTGGCGGCGGGTGCGATCGAGCTGCGCGACCTGATCGACACGGCCTGGGTGCGCAGCGCGGACCCGGTGGCGGAATACAAGGGAGCGCAGTAGGAGCGGCTGGGTTTCAGGCGGCCGAGTTCTGGCCCAGCCGGCGCCTTGCCATGCGCTGCAGGACCGCGGTGAGGAGGAGAGCGGCCAGGGGCGTCAGGACGAGCGCCAGGGCGGCCCAGACGACCAGGGCGTGCCACTCCCAACGCCACAGGAGGCGCGTGGTGTCCCAGGGATGGTGCCGCACGGCGGACAGCAGGGCCTGCCGGTGAAGGGGCAGGCGGCCGGTGTGGAAGAGCCGGTTGCCGGCGCGGATGAAGAAGAAAAAGAGCAGGATCTCCAGCGGATAGGCGAGATGCGCCGCAAGCTGCGACGCCACCAGGTTGAGGCGGAAGAGGGCGGCGGCGGCCAGGGCCAGCAGGGTGGTCGAACCCAGCAGCGGGTTGAGGCCGACCGCCA
Source organism: uncultured Granulicella sp. (assembly GCA_965213785.1). Taxonomy (GTDB): domain Bacteria; phylum Acidobacteriota; class Terriglobia; order Terriglobales; family Acidobacteriaceae; genus Edaphobacter. The sequence continues at coordinate 468,468 of OZ243921.1, forward strand.
GGCCAATGGCGATGCTCCAGGCAAGATGGCGCGGGCTGGCTCCGAAGTGGAGAAGCTCCACAAAAGGCGCTACCAGGAGACGGTGGAAGAAGCCGGGCGCGGTGGGCGCATGGGCGTGGTTGGGCACTAGAGACAGGATAGACTGCCGGAGACGGGCAGGCGTGCCACAGGGGCCCCGAGGAGACGGATTTCATTGAGATTCTGGCGTTCGGTGGGGCGAAGCCTCGTGCTGGTAGGGGTGTTCTTCTATGCTGGCATGCAGTTGCTCTTTCGCCGGCCGCAGACCCGGGTGGAGCGGGCGGAGTGGCTCCACGGCTTCTGTGCGCGGGCGATGAAGCGACTGGGCGTCAGGGTGGAGGTGCAGGGACCGATTCCCGAGCGCGGCGTGGTGATCGCGAACCACCTCAGCTATGTCGACATCGTCACCTTCGCGGCGCTGCACCGCTGCGTCTTCTGCTCCAAGGCGGAGATCGAGCACTGGCCGGTGCTGGGGTGGATGACGACGATGGCTGGAACCGTGTACGTGCAGCGCGGGCGCGGTGGCTCGGCGGCCAAGGCGGCAAGCGGGATGAAGGCGGCGAGCGCAGCCGGTCTTCCGGTCGTGTTCTTTCCGGAAGGCACGACATCGAACGGGGCGGGCCTGCTGACGTTCCACTCCGGCCTGCTGGCGCAGGCTATGGCGAGCGGCGAAGCGATCACGGCGGCTTTTCTGAAGTATTCGCTCGATGAGGACAACGGCCCGGACGTCTCCCTTGCCGACGATGTGTGCTTCTGGGGCGACCGCAACATGCTCGCGCACATCTTCAAGCTGATGGGGCTGCGCGGTCTGCGGGTGACCGTGCGGTACGCGCAGGCGCCGATCGAGTTTTCGAGCGATGTGCTGCATCGGAAGGCCGCGGCCGAAGAGGCCCGGCGGGCGGTGGCAGGGCTGGGCGGGGTGGCGCTCTAGACCAGCCGCGGATCGTGCAGGCGGCGGAAAATCCGATCGAGCGGTCGTGGAGTCGAGCGGAAGCGGCGTCGCTTCAGGCTGGCAGGTAAGCTCGCGGGCCGGGGTCGTCTTGCGGGGCCGGAGCAGCCGGCACTGCCAGAACCACCGGGCGCACGGGGAACGGAAGCGGGGCCGATTGCCTTCGCCATGAGGGGAGCGCGGCTATGCGCCGAACTGCGGGATGAGCGCTTTGAGCAACGCAGTAAACTGCGCCGCGACACGCCGGCCGATGTCCATGACCTCTTCATGGTCGATAGCCTCGTTGCTCAAGCCGGCCGCCATGTTGGTGACGAGCGACAGTCCGAGCACCTCGATGCCCATGTGCCGGGCCACGATCACCTCGTGCACGGTGGACATGCCGACGAGGTCCGCGCCCAGGGTGCGGAAGGCACGAATCTCGGCGGGCGTCTCGTACGAGGGCCCGAGCACGGCCAGGTAGACACCCTCGGGCAGGGCGATTCCCTGCCGTGCGGCCTCCGCCTGGGCCAGCGCCCGCAGACGGGGGGAGTAGGCGGAGGACATATCGAAGAAGCGCTGGCCCGCGCCGGGGGTCGCGGTGAAGCGGGGCTCGTTGGGCCCCATGGCGGCGTTGGTGCCGGTGAGGTTGATGTGGTCCGAGAGGGCCACCAGGCCGCCCTGCGGGAGGTCGGCGCGGATGCCGCCGGCGGCGTTCGTGACGACCAAAGTGCGGCAGCCCAGCAGGCCAAGCACCCTGGCCGGGAAGGTGACCTGCGGCATGGTGTAGCCCTCGTAGGCGTGGACCCGGCCCTGCAGGACCGCGACCGCGACCCCGCCGATCCGTCCCAGCACCAGCTTGCCGGAGTGACCAACCACGGTCGACTGGGGGAAGTGCGGGATCTCACCGTACGGGATGACGATCGGCTGCTCGACCTGCGCGGCGAAGTCGCCGAGGCCGGAGCCGAGGATGATGCCGACCGTGGGAATCTCCGGCGAAAGAGAGCGAACGTGGTGGGCGGCGGCCTGGGCTTGCTCGTAGAGGGTTGACATGGCTGCGGACAAGGATACGCGGAGGCGCGAGGCGGCTACAATCTGGCCTATGGCGGAGAAACAGCGGACACGCAGGCAGTTTGGCAGGGAGGCCGCGCTGATGGCGGCCGGCATCGCTCTGGGCGAGACGGCCGGAGGGCAGACCCCGGTTCCGGGAGCCCCGCCCGTCTTCTCGACGGCCCAGGCGGTGGGCCCGGAGGTCTCGGCGGCGACGTTCGCAGAGGCGGGGAAGCTGGTGCAGGCGCCGCTCTCGCCCAGAGACCGCGCACAGGTCGCGGGTAACTGGCGGCAAGCGATGGCGCCGGTGTACGAGCGCCGCAATGGCCCGAAAAGGATTGCGCTGGGCGTGGACGACGCCCCGGCGACGGTCTTTGACGCGCAGATGAAGGGCATTGGGGCGAGGGGGACGGAGCGCCCGCGCACGGTGCTCCGGAGCGCCGCCGGGCCCGATTCGCTGCCCTCGGAGGACGCGGCGATCGCCTTCAGCACGGTGACGCAGCTCTCGCGCTGGATCGAAGCGCGCAAGCTGACCTCGGAACGGCTGACGCGAATCTATCTCGACCGGCTGAAGCGGTTCGACCCGCAATTGCGCTGCGTCATCACGCTGTGCGAGGAGCATGCGCTGGCGCAGGCCCGGGCGGCGGATCGGGAGATCGCCGCGGGCCGCTACCGGGGCCCGCTGCACGGCATCCCCTGGGGTGCGAAGGACCTGCTCGACACCGCGGGGATTCCGACCACGTGGGGCGCGGAGTTCTATCGCGATCGCATCCCTGCGACCGACGCCGCCGTGACCGCCAAGCTGAACACCGCGGGAGCCGTCCTGGTCGCCAAGCTGAGCCTGGGGGCGCTGGCCCTCAACGACATCTGGTTCGGCGGCCAGACGATGAACCCGTGGCTGCCCGAGGAAGGCGCGTCGGGGTCGAGCGCCGGACCAGGCTCGGCGGTCGCCGCGGGGCTGGTCGGCTTTGCCATTGGGTCGGAGACGCAGGGCAGCATCGTCAGCCCCAGTATGCGCTGCGGCGTGACCGGCCTGCGCCCCACCTACGGGCAGGTTCCGCGCACCGGAGCGATGACGCTGAGCTGGACCTGCGACAAGCTCGGGCCGATGGCGCGCGGGGTCGAGGACACGATCCTTATTTTGGACGCCATCAGCGGCGTCGCGGCAGGCGACACCGCAAGCAACTCTCTGCCTGTCGCCTTCGACGCCCGCCAGCCGATCGCCGGCCTGCGGGTCGGCTACGTTCCGCAGTGGATGAAGGACGCGCCGGCGACCGAGGTCGACCGACACGCGCTCGAAACGGTAAAGAAGCTCGGCATGATCCCCACGCCCATCACCCTGCCGGACTGGCCGTACGACTCGCTCAACATCATCCTCTTCGCCGAGGCTGCCGCGGCGTTTGAGGAGATCACGCTCGACCACCGGCTTGACCGGCTGAAGATGCAGACGCCGGACGCGTGGCCGAACACCTTCCGGCAGGCACGCTTTCTGAGCGCCGTCGACCTGGTGCAGGCAGACCGGCTGCGCCGCAAGGTCGCGTTGGAGATGAACCGGATTATGCACGAGGTGGACGTGCTGCTGGTGCCCAGCCTGCGAGACGAGGCGCTCGTCATCTTCAACTTCACGGGGCACCCGTCGCTCACGCTCCGCGCTGGGTTCGTCGAGGTCGCGGAGGCGCGCAGCGACTGGGCACCTGACCCCGCGCATCCGCTGCCGAAGTTCTCTCCGCCGCGGCGCGTCCCGCATGGGGTAACCCTCATCGGCCACCTCTTCGGCGAGGGGCTCACGGCGCGGGTGGGCATGGCGCTGGAGCAGGAGTTCGGCGTCGCGGCCGAGCGCCCGGTGGGCTTCGCGGGATAGGCCGGGTTATAGACTCGAACGAGCATGAGCTCCCCGGACCAGGAACCTACCCTGCTGACCCGCGCCAACCCTGAGACCGAATCCTTTTCCTCCCGCTATGCCGCGGCCCGGGCGCGTGGGCGGTCCCGCTTCCGCGTCGTCCGGATCGTGCTGGCAGTCTTCCCCGTCCTACTCCTTCTGGTGGCAGGGCTGTTCCTGGGGGCGCGTCTCTGGCTCCGCCATGGTCTGCGCGATTCCCTTCCGCAGCTCGATGGCAGCCTCACGCTGCCTGGCCTCTCGGCTCCCGTTACGGTGCGTCGCGACGCGCACGGCGTGCCGCATCTGCAGGCCGCCTCGCTCGACGACCTGGTGCTGGCGCAAGGGTACGTCACCGCGCAGGACCGCCTGTGGCAGATGGACGCGCTGCGCCGCAACGCCGCCGGCGAACTTGCGGAGGTGCTCGGCTCTGCCCTGCTCGCGCACGACCGCGCCCAGCGCCTGCTGCAGATGCGCGCCTCCGCCGAACGCGCCGCCGCTGCCCTGCCCCCCGCCCAGCGCCATTGGCTGGAGGTCTACGCCCAGGGCGTCAACGCCTCCATCGCCGCGCAGCGCCCGCACCTGCCGCTCGAGTTCCGCCTGCTGCGCTACCAGCCGGCCCCCTGGACTCCGCGCGACAGCATGCTGATCGCCCTCAGTATGTTCCAGGACCTCGGCACCAGCTTCGCACAAAAGCTCGGCCGCGAGGCCGTCATGGCGAAGCTGCCGCCGGAGCTCGCCGCCGACCTGTACCCGGTAGGCTCCTGGCGCGATCACCCCCCGGGCCAGACCGTCGACCTCACCCGCCCCGTCGACCGCATCGAAGAGGTCCCGCTCGATGAATCCCAGAGCCTGCTCGACCCCGATCTCGCCACGCCGGAGCACGCCGCGGGCCTGCTCGCCGTCCTCCCCACCCTGCCGGGCGCGGCCCCCTGCGACGCCTGCCGCGCCGGCTCCAACAACTGGGTGGTCGGCCCCGCCCACAGCACCACCGGCAAGCCCATCCTCGCCAACGACACCCACCTCAGCCACACCGTTCCCGGCATCTGGTATGAGACGGATCTCGCCGCGCCGAACCCGGACGGCTCCCCCTTCCACGCCGCCGGAGTGGCCATTCCCGGCGCGCCCTTCATCGTCATCGGCCACAACGCGCACCTCGCCTGGGGCTTCACCAATCTCGGGGGCGACGTCCAGGACGTCTACATCGAGCATCTTCGCGGGCAGGGCAGCACGAGCGAGTTCCAGGCCGCCGACGGCGCCTGGCACCCCGTCGAGCACCGCGCTGAGACCATCCACGTCCGCAACGCGCCCACCGTCGTCCTCGACGTCCAGCTCACGCACCACGGTGCCATGCCGACGCCGCTGATCTCCGGCATCTTCCCCACCGAGAAGCGCGACCTCGCCCTCCGCTGGACCATCTACGACCCCACCGTCCCCAACTCGCCCTTCTACGACGTCAACGCGGCCCAGGACTGGCCCACCTTCCTCGCCGCCATCGCCCATCTCGGCGTCCCCACCCAGAACCTCGTCTACGGCGACGACCAGGGCCACATCGCCTACCACGTCGTCGGCCAGGTGCCCCTGCGCGGCTCCGACCCCACCCAGCCGCAGCCCCTCGCCCCCATCCCCATGGACGCCACCGCCCCCGATGCCGCCCAGCACGAGTGGTCCGGCTACCTCCCCTTCGATTCCCTGCCCTCCGTGGTCGACCCACTTGGGGGACTCCTCGCCACCGCCAACGCCCGCGTCACGCCCGACGGCTACGCCTTCCCGCTCACCCTCAACTGGGCCGACCCGTACCGCAACGAGCGCATCTGGAAGCTCCTCGCCGCCAAACCCCGCCTCGCGCCCGAGGACATGCTCCCCATCCAGACCGACGTCTACTCCGACCTCGATCATGTGATCGCTCAGCGGCTGGCCTACGCGCTCGACCACGCCGCCGACCGCCCCGGCCCCGAGGGCAAGCCGCGCCTCACGCTCGAGCGGCAGCGCCTCCACCAGGCCGCCGACCTGCTCCGCAACTGGAACGGCGTGCTCGACCCCGACGCGCCCGCGCCCGCCATCGTGGACGCCACCCGCGCCGCCCTCTGGCCCATGCTGCTGGGCCCGCGCCTCGGCCCCGCCGCCATCCCCCTCTACACCTGGGGCGAATCCGCCTACGCGCAGGAGCAGATCATCATGCACGCGCCCGCCCGCTGGCTTCCGCCCGCCTTCCCCACCTGGGACGACCTGCTCACCGCCGCCGTCGAGCACGGCCTCACCCAGGCGCACGCCCCGCTCGACCTTGCCCGCTGGTCCAGCGGCCCGTTCCACCCGGTCGACATCGAGCACCCGCTCTACAGCCAGTCGCGGCTTCTGGCCCGGCTGCTCGGCCTGCCCATCGGAACGGGCGTGCAGCCGCAGTCCGGCGACACCTCTACGGTCAAGCAGGTCGGCCGCAGCTTCGGCCCGTCCGAGCGCCTCACCGTTTCGCTTGCAGACCCCGACCGTGCCACCCTCAACCTCGTCCTCGGCCAGTCCGGCAATCCCGCCAGCCCCTTCTTCCTGGACCAGTTCCAGGCCTGGCTGCACGGCATCACCTATCCCCTCGCCTTCACCGAGGCTGCGACCTCCCGCGCCGCGGCGCACACCCTGACCCTACAACCACGCTGATCCGAGTCCACGGGAACGGCCGCAAGCAACCCAGCGCCCGCGTTTGTCACCAAACTAACAGACCGATGGATCAGGCTCCGCTTACGACCTACTCCGGCCCCGTGCAGCACCCCGCGGACCGTCTCTCAGACTCACCCTCCGATCCAGCACCGGACCGGGCGCCGTTCTTTTCGGCTTCTCAGTCGCCGGACGCGCCTATGGCCTTCCTGCACGAGACCCGGAAGCCCTATCCAGCCACGCAGGGCAAGCTTGGCCTCCTGCTGGAGGATGCCGTCAGCCGCCGCCTGATCGACGGCATCTCCGCGCAGCTCGACCTCACCCCGATCGAGCTTTCCCCGTCTTCACTCACACGCGCCGAACTCGCCGGCTTCGAGCTCCTGCTCGCCGACGAGCCGGTCGCCCGGCGCATCCGCGAGGTCTTCAACGAGCCCCACGATCTCGCCTCCGGAACCACCCCGGCCCTCGTCGCCGTGCGCTCCAGCCTCGCCGCGCCAGACCCTCCCTTCCGCGACCGGGAAACCGTCTTCGACGGCATCCTCCTGCTTCCCGAGCTTCCGGCCGTCGTGGTCGCCCAGCTCAGCATCATCCTCTACGCGCACCGCGCCTACGCCCAGCGGTTTCAGTCCGCGCTCGACGAGCTCCAACTCAACCGCCGCATCTTCCGCTCCGTCACCAGCGGCATCACCGTCTCTCGCGCCACCGACGAGGACATGCCGCTGATCTACGTCAATCCTGCGTTCGAGATCATCACCGGCTACACGGCGGAGGAGACCTTCGGCCGTAACTGCCGCTTCCTGCAGCGCGAAGACACCGATCAGCCCGGCCTCACGCTCATTCGCGAGGCCATTCGCGAGCGCCGCGAGGTCACCGCGGTCATCCGCAACTACCGCAAGGACGGCACACTCTTCTACAACGAGTTCTCCATCTCGCCCATCCGCAACCGCGACAACGAGGTCACCCACTTCGTCGGCATCCAGAACGACGTCACCGCCCGCATCGAGTACGAGAACACCCTGCGGGAGAGCGAAAAGCTCGCCACCGCCGGACGCCTCGCCGCCTCCATCGCCCACGAGATCAACAACCCGCTCGAGGCCCTCACCAACCTGCTCTACCTGGCGCGCACCACGCACAATCAGGGCGAGACCCTCGGGTATATCCAGCAGGCAGAGCGTGAGCTGCAGCGCGTCGCCCAGCTCACCTCGCAATCACTCAAGTTCTACCGGCAATCCACCGCGCCCACCAGCGTCCAGCCCGGCGAGATGCTCTCCTCGATCCTCGACCTGTATCGCGGCCGCCTGGAGGCAGCCAGCATCGTCCTCGAGATGCGGGAGGCGCCGTGCGAGCCGATCGTCTGCCTCGAAAGCGAGATCCGTCAGGTCCTCTCGAACCTCATCCGCAACGCCAGCGACGCCATGCACGGAGAGCCCGGCAGGCTCCTCATCCGAAGCCGTCGGGCCACCGACTGGCGCACCGGTGCGCGCGGAGCCCTGATCACCGTCGCCGATACCGGCTGCGGCATGAGCGGGGAAACCTCCCGCCGCATGTACGACGCCTTCTACACCACCAAGGGCATCCACGGCACCGGGCTTGGGCTCTGGGTGTCGGAAGAGATCGTCGCGCGGCACAAGGGCCGGCTGAGCGTACGCAGCCGGCAGGCCGCTCCCTCCGGTACGGTCTTTACGCTCTTCCTTCCTACCCAGGCCACCCCTCTCGCGAAGACGCCCGTCACGGTATCCTGAACGGGCATGGCCACGCCCACGCTGATCGCTACCAGCCTCTCCGCGCAACACGGCTTCTCGAAGACTCCGCAGCCTCTCATCCATCTTGAGGCGGGGCACGGTGTGCGAGGGGACGTCCACGCGGGAGGCACCACCCAGCACCTCTACCTGCTCCGCAAAGACCCCACCCGGCGCAATCTGACCCAGGTTCACCTGCTCCACGCGGAGCTGCTTGACCGGCTCGGGCTCACCCCTGGTGAGCTTGGCGAAAACCTTACGACGCGCCACCTCGACCTGCACGCCCTGCCCACCGGCGCGCGCCTCGCCGTCGGCGACGCCGTCATCGAGATCACCGGCTACCGTATTCCCTGCTGGAAGATTTACAAGCATGGCCCGGGCCTGCTCAAGCAGGCCTTCTTCTCCGGCAAGCGGCCCGACGCCGGCATCATGGGCATCGTCCTTGCCTCCGGCGACGTCCACCCCGGCGACGCCATTGCCATCACGCTCCCGCCGGAACCCCACCTCCCCTTAGGCCCGGTGTAGCCTCTACGCCATATCCCGCCAGTTCGCCCCCACCCCCACCTCCGCCACGATCGGTACGGTAAAGCTCCCCACCGCCTCCATCTCGGCTTTCACCAGCTCCCGCATCGCTTCCACCTCCTCGGGTACCACGTCGAACAGCAGCTCGTCGTGCACCTGCAGCGTCATGGCCGACCGCATCCCCCGCTCCGCCATCTTCCGGTCGAGCGCAATCATGGCAAGCTTGATCAAATCCGCCGCCGTCCCCTGCAGCGGCGTGTTCACCGCGGTCCTCTCCGCAAACCCGCGCATATTGGGGTTCCGCGACCCAATATCCGGAATCGGCCGCACCCTCCCGAACGCCGTCCTCACCGCCTGCTCCGTCCGCACCGTCTCGAGCGTCCGGTCGATGAACGCCCGCACCCCCCGGTACCGGTCGAAGTAGGTCTCGATATACGTCTTCGCCACCTTCTGGTCGATCCCCAGCTGCGCCGCCAGCCCAAACGGGCTGATCCCGTACACGATCCCGAAGTTCACCGCCTTCGCCCGCGCCCGCGTCTCCTTCGACATGGTCTCCGGATCGACCCCAAACACCTCCGCCGCCGTCAGCGTATGGATGTCCTTGCCCGTCCGGTAAGCGTCCAGCAGCAGCGGGTCCTGCGAGAAATGCGCCATCAGCCGCAGCTCGATCTGCGAGTAGTCCGCCGACATCAGCACATTGCCCGGTGCGGCAATAAACGCCGCCCGAATCTCGCGCCCCACCGGCGTCCGGATCGGAATATTCTGCAAATTCGGATTCGTACTCGAAAGCCGCCCCGTCGCCGTTCCCACCTGGTTGAAGGTCGTATGAATCCGCCCCTCCGCATCCGCCAACTGCGGCAGCGCATCCAGGTACGTCCCCTTCAGCTTCTGCAACTGCCGGTGCTCAATCACCATCGCGGCAATCGGGTGCTCCGCGGCAAGCTCCTCCAGCACATCCTGCGCCGTCGAAACCACCTTGCCCTTGCCATACTTCATCGGCTTCGGCAGCCCCATCTGGGTAAACAGAATGTCCCCCAGCTGCTTCGGCGAGTTGATGTTGAACCGATGCCCCGAAGCCTCATAGATCCTGTCCGCCAGGTGATCCACCTCGACGGCCAGCCGCGACGACATCGCGCGCAGAAACTCCGGATCGATCCGCACCCCCGCCTGCTCCATCCGCAGCAGCACCGGCACCAGCGGCAGGTCCATTCCCCGGTACACGTCCATCAACGAAGCATCCGGCCCAGGCGGCCCCGCCTCGGCCTTCTGAACCCTGGGCCCTGAGCCCTGAGCCCTTTCCGGAAATAGCATCCCCAGCGTGACCGCCCCCCCAAGCCCCGGCTCATCCTTCGGAACCTCCACCCGCGTCCCCCCGGCCTGCGCAAGCTGCTCCCCCAAAGCCTCAGCTAGCCGATACACCGCCGCCGCGGCCTCCGCCAGCCGCTTCGGATCGTTCGGATTCAACTTCGCCGGCTGATGCGTCAACGCCCGCGAGGTCGTCCTTGCCGCGATATCCACCAGCGTATGCGACCCATGCGTCGGATTCACCAGGTAGCTCTGCAACATCACATCCGTGATCTCCCCCCGCAGGCTGACCCCGTGCGGTCCCAGCGCCCGCAGCACCGCCTTCAGATCATGCACGCGCTTCGGCAGCCCTTCCTCCTCCAGCGCCACCCGCAGCCCCGGAGCGTCCAGCCCCACCTCGAAAGCCGCATACGGCCCCGCGGCCAGCCCCACCCGGCAAGCAAGATCCTTCCCCTCCGGGGCCGCCGCCACCACAGCCTCCACCCCAAACAGCGACATCGGCATCTCCGGCTCAGGCTCCCCCTCGTCACCCTCCGGAGTCGCCACCTCTTCCGCGATCGCCCGCGCATCCGGAATCAACGCCACCGAAAGCCCGCCAACCCGCGCCTCCGCAAACAGCCCCGCCAGCTCCTCCGCCGAAGGCGCAAGGTTGTACGCGACCGCCGTATTGTCCGCCGCCGGAGCCAGCTCCTTCAACAGCGTCGTAAACTCCAGCTCCGCAAACAGCTCCCGGCAAGCCGCATTGTCCACCGGCTGCGTCCGCATATCGTCGAGCGAGAACTCGATCGGCACCGAAGTATGGATCGTCACCAGCTCCTTCGACAGCAGAATGTTCTCCCGGTTGTTCTGCAAAGACTCCCGATACGTCTTCTTCTTCACCTCGCCGGCCCGGTCGAGCGCCGCCTCCACCGTCCCGAACTGCTGAATCAGCTCCACCGACCCCTTGTCCCCGATGCCCGGCGCCCCCGGAATGTTGTCGATCGCATCCCCCCGCAGCGCCATTACGTCGATAACCCTTTCCGGAGGAACCCCCAGAATCCCCTCCACCCCCTTCGCGTCCAGGATGAGGTTGTCCTTCGTAGGGTTCAGAATTGAAACATCTTCGTTCACCAACTGCATCATGTCCTTGTCCGACGACACCACAAACACCTTGTGCCCCAACGCCGACAACTGACACGACATCGTCCCGATCACATCGTCCGCCTCGAACCCTTCGTAGAAGATGATCGGGATCCGAAACGCCTCCAGCGCCCGCCGGATATACGGCTGCTGCTGAATCAAATCCGGCGGCGTCTCCGCCCGATTCGCCTTGTACCCCCCATACTCCACCGCCTCGAACGCCTGCGTCTTGATGTTGAACTTCTGCACATCCTTCATCCGCTCGGCCATCTCGTTCCGATGCACCGGCGCCCCCACGTCGTACACCGCCGCCAGATACTGCGGCGCAAAGTCCTTCCGCAGCTTGTTAATCATGTTCACAAACACATACGTCGCCGCCGTAGGAATCCCCGTCCGCGTCGACATCGGCCGCTGCCGCTGCATCGCGTGATACGCACGAAAGATGAACGCCATCGAGTCCAGCAGGTAAACAGGGGGTTTATCGGTCTTGGTTGCCATCGCACTCCGATGGTACCGCGCCCTGCCACGGCCCGCGAGTGGCTTCACCCGGGCTCCCGCTTTCTCGCTTGCGGCAACCCGTCATCAAACAAGGTATCTCTGCGGCAGGGACTACCGCACGAACGGACGTGGATCCCAACCACACCTACTTCCGTCCCGACGCCTCTCGAATGCGAAGTGCGGAAGGAGGCAGTTGGCCCTGGAGTCGTGCTGCTTTCAGGGCGTTGCCGAGCCACGCGAGATCGTCGAGCATGACCGTCAGGTTTGCCTGCAGGCCGGGATTCACGGGTTGACCAACCTCGTTGAACGCCCCTGCGACCAACGGAATCAGCGTCGGCGTTCTCACCGGGACGGCCTCCGTCTCCACCATGATCTGGGTTAGGTGCTCGACCGCCCGCGCCCCTGCGGTAGGGCCAAGGCTATAAGCGACAAACGCGACGGCCTTTTGCCGGAAGCGAAAGGAGAAAAAAACCGAGTCGATCGCATTCTTGAGCACGGCCGGAAGGCTGCGGTTGTACTCCGGCGTCACGATCACGTACGCGTCCGCTTCCTTAATTTTGTCGTTCCATCGCTTCACCAGAGGATCTGAGTACGTCGGATTGGCGAAGTTCCCTACCGTGGCGATCGTCTCCTGGAACATAGGAAGCGGCCAGTCCCTTAGATCGAGCGTTTCTACCTCAAACGCACCATGCGACACTGCCGCAGGCACACACCAGCGGCAGACAGGATCTGCATTCCGACCTTCACGGGTGCTGCCAATAATGATTTGAAGCTTAAGCATCGATGTACGACTCCTCTAACCTTGGATCATGCAGGAAGCCCGCGGACTCCGCACGCATGTTGACGCATCAACAACATATCCCGGCGGCTGTTGACGTGTCAACTTGCTCCTCGCTACGATTGTAAGGTGCGCGGCACCCTGACAAAACGGGAACTCGACTCATGGCTCGGATTTCGCTACATGGTCGAGGAGACAAGCCTGGGCGTCAGCCGGGCTCTCATGGCGGCCACGGGAGTGTCTGGCGGTCAATTCGGGGTACTGTCTCTCCTCACGCAGGTCCCGGAGAACTCGATGCGTCAGCAGGAGTTGGCGGACGCCATGCGCTGGGACCGCACTCGTTTGTCCCACGTCCTCACAAGGATGGAAGCGCGCGGCTGGATCAAGCGAGCCAAGGGTGAAAAGGGGGCGACCCATATCCTGCTGGAGGAAGCCGGAAGCAAAGAGCAGCGCACCGTGGCGCCCATCCTGGCTCGAATCCTGAAGGAGAAGTTCTTCGATCGCCTCACCACGGAGCAGCTCGAAGGTCTTCAGGAGATACGCAGAGCCTTGGAGCAACCGTGACGGTTGTACAGCCTGAGAAGTGAGTTGAAGCCTGAAGGTAGAGGGGAGCCAAGCTGGTCGAATCGCCTGTAATCGGGGCAAAGCCAAGCTGGCAACCGTAGCCACTCACCTCAAGCCAGCAAGCAAGACCAATACAGCCCTATCGACGCCCAAAGTGAAACACAATCCCCGTGTCCGCATAGACAGCGCCACTCGAACCACCCGCCTCCGAGCCAATATCGAGCACACGAACATCGATCGCGTGAGCAACAGGGATGTCAAGACCAAACGCGATGATGGCAGCTCCATTGGTGTAGCTTCCGGCGCGAACCTGATCGTTGACCAACTCAGCGTTCGTCGAGGTGCTGAGGACACCCCCGCCGATCTCGAAGTAAGGCCTGAGTGGAACGTGATGCGGGACAAAGCCGACGCGAAAGGCAATCGCGCTCGCCGTTCCGCCCTTGGCGCCCGGACTCTCAGCCAACCTCCCCTCCAGTCCCACCGTAACCCGGCTGGCGATAGGAAAGTTATAGAAGGCCCCGATCACAAACCCAGGAGCATTGGACTTGAACGAGTAGCTAGAGGAGTTCACCGGTTTCAGTGCATAGGTGGCGATCGCACCGGTTCCGTAAACGGACACCTGAGCACCGGCAGACGGCGAGAGACGAAGAACGGCAAGAAGGCAGAGAACTAGCCAGAGCGATCGCGAACGTGGCATCAAGGGCCCTTTAGACAAGCGAGATGTGACCGAGAATACCACCTCCGTCTCAACCGCTTTTGTCCAGGAAGCACGCTCCTCTGACTTCCCGCCGTATGAAGGGCATTCAATGTTTGCGGAAAGACCTCCTACACCACCAACATGCAATCCCCATAGCTGAAGAACCGATACCCCACCCCCACCGCGTGCCCATACGCCGCCATCACGGCGTCCTTCCCCGCAAACGCACACACCAGCATCAGCAGCGTCGACTCCGGCAGATGGAAGTTCGTCAGCAGCCCATCCACCACCCGAAACCGGTGCCCCGGCCCAAGAAAGATGCTCGTCTCGCCGGAGTGCCCGTACAGCTCCGGCCCCCGGCCAGCACAATGCTCCAGCGTCCGCGTCGTCGTCGTCCCGGCCGCGATCACCCGCCGCCCCTCCCGCCGCGCAAGGTTGATCGCCTCCGCCGTCCGCCCCGGCAGCGTATAGCTCTCCGCATGTAGTTTGATATCCGCCACCCGCTCCGCCCGCACCGGCTGAAACGTCCCCAGCCCCACATGCAGCGTCACCGTCTCCACCAGCACCCCCTGAGCCCGCACCCGCTCCAGCATCTCCGGGGTAAAGTGCAGCCCCGCCGTAGGCGCCGCCGCCGACCCTACCGCCGCCGCATACACCGTCTGGTACCGCTCCCGATCCTCCGCCGAGTCCTCCGCCTCCGCCTCCCGCCGGATGTAGGGAGGCAGCGGCATATGCCCAATCCTCTGCAGCACCCCCTCGAAGTCCGCCACCGCCCCAAACCGCAGCGTCCGCTCGCCAAACTCCCCAGCCCCCACCACCTCCGCCTCCAACACCCGCTCGCCGCCCAAGAAGAACTCCAGCCGCTCCCCCACCACGACCTTCCGCGCCGGCCGCACCAGCGCCTCCCACGTCTCGGGCCCCACGCACCGCGTCAGCAAGACCTCGATCCGCCCGCTCGGGTCCGGCGACGACCCCTGCGTCCGCAAACCTCGCGCCCGCACGCCAAACAGTCGCCCCGGCAGCACCCGCGAGTCGTTCAGCACCAGCACATCCCCCGCCCGCAGATACCTCGGCAGATCCCCGAACCCAGCGTCCACCCGCGCCCCGGTCAGCCGATCCAACACCAACATCCGACTCGTCCCCCGCACCGCCGGAGGCGTCTGCGCGATCGACTCCTCCGGCAACTCAAAATGAAATTCGCTGGTCTTCATCTCTCTGCCGCCATCGCCACCGCCTCATCCAGCGCCCGCTGCACCGCTGTCTGCACCGCCGGCTCCTCGGCCGCCACCAGCGCCGGCCACGTAAACGTCACCCGGCTGAACGGCTTCGGGATCAAAAACCGATCCCACGACCGCAGCTCCCAGGCCCGGTCGGGTATCGCGTAGAAGACCCCGATCGGGGCTTCCACCAACTGCGCGAGTTGCGCCACCCCCGCCTTCGCCACCATCGCCGGCCCGCGCGGGCCATCCGCGGTGATCGCGCACCGATGACCCTCCCGAAACGCTCGTTCCATCCCCCGAAGCCCTCCCGCGCCCCCCCGCGACGACGACCCCCGCACCGCCCGGAATCCCATCCGCTCCACCGTCCGCGCAATCAGCTCGCCGTCGAACGATGGGCTGATCAGGATTGCGATCCCCATCCCCCGAAACCGGTAAGCACACACCAGCAGGCACCGATGCCAGAACGCATACACCGTCGGTCCCGGCACCCGGTACCCCAGCGGAGCCCCCGGGGCCTGCACATCGCGATACCGCAGCGTCCTCCCCAGCAGGCGGATCACCCCCGCCGCCATCGCGGGAACCACCGCCAGCACCACCCTCTGCCTGAACGTGTAAGCCACCGCCTCAAGTGTACGTCCCGCGCTCGCCGGAGTTCCCGCCAAGACAACCGCCCCGCGCCCCCACGCGCCCCGGACACGTCTATGCTGAGGACATGGCGTTGTGGCGCAACCATCGATTTCCCGGCCTCCGCGCGGCGGCGGCGCTCCTCCTCGCGTTGACCCTGACGCACTGCCGCGCCCAGGCAAAGGGCAGGTTCCGCCGCCTCGACGGCTCCTCCCTTTCCTCCGCCAAGGCCTCCGGCATCGCCCGCAAGGCCCTCGCCGACGCGCACGTCACCGGGGCGCAGATCGTCGTGCTGAACGCCGGCAAGGTCGTCTGGTCCGAGGCCTTCGGGCTGCGTGACGTCGCCGCCCGCCTCCCCATGACCCCCGATACCGTCATGCAGGGAGCTTCCTTCACCAAGTCCATCTTCGCCGCCTTCGTCATGACCCTCGTCGACGCCGGCTACCTCGACCTCGACAAGCCCGTCTGGAACTACCTCGGCAAGCCCCTGCCTCAGTTCGACCGCTACAAGGACCTCGCCGGCGACGTCCGCTGGCGCAAGATCACCGCCCGCCACCTGCTCGACCACACGTCCGGCCTCGCCAACTTCGCCTCGCTCGAGCCCGACGGCAAGCTCCGCATCCACTGGGAGCCCGGAAGCCGCTTCGGCTACTCCGGCGAAGGCATCAACCTGCTCCAGTTCGTCGTCGAAAAACGCATGGGCAAGCCCCTGCAGGAGATGATGAACGAGCGCATCTTCAACCAGCTCGGCATGGCCCACACCTCGCTCGTCTGGCAGGAGGGCCTGGCCCGCAACACCGCCATCGGCTACGATCCGTCGGGAACCAATCTCGGCCACCCCCACCGCACCAACGCCCGCGCCGCCGGCTCCATGGATACCAGCGGCGAGGATATCGGGCGCTTCCTCAGCGGCCTCTTCAGTGGCCGCATCATGACGGCGAACGCTCAGAACCAGATGCTCCAGCCGCAGATCCCCATCACCGCCGCCCACCAGTTTCCCACGCTGGCAGACAGCCACAGTGAGGAGGGCCCCCGGGTCGGTCTCGCCTACGGCCTCGGCTGGGGCCTGCTCACCGCCACCCGCTTCGGCCCCGCCTTCTTTAAGGAAGGCCACGGCGAAGGCGCCCAGAACTACATGATCTGCTTCCGCCAGCACAGCGACTGCATGGTGCTGCTCACCAACAGCGAAAACGGCGAGTCCGCCTTCCGGACCCTGCTCGAAAAAATCCTTGGAGACACGGTGACTCCCTGGGAATGGGAGTCCTACACGCCCGCCGCCATCGCGGAGTCGCGCAAACACCATTGAGTTTTTTTAGAGGGAGCGAAAGGAAAGTGTACCGGGCGACCTACTGCGCCCATACTAGCCCGTTACCGTTGCTTCCTTCCGGACCTGGCGGGGTTGGCGGGATTACGTCGCGTAGGACCCGGCACAAGCCTCATCATACCATCGCGCAGCCGACACAAGCAGAAAGCCGCACATCCTACAATCGCATCCAAAGGAAAGCCGGCTACAAGAACTCCACCGCGCAGCCACCACACCAAACGACACTGATAACAGACAAACCATAGCTGATAGCCGATAGCCGAATCAAATCCTTCACCCCGCCCCCTCGTCAAGGAGTCCTCCCTGCGCATCGCCTATCTCGATTGCTTTGCCGGAATCTCCGGCGACATGTTCCTCGGTGCCCTCCTGGGTGCGGGCGTCCCTCCCGCGGTCCTTCACGACGCCGCCGCCGCGCTCAACCTCGGGGTCTCCCTCCGCGTCCACACCGTCGACCGCAGCGGCATCTCTTCCACCAAGGTCGATGTCCTCGAAGGCCAGCGTAGTGCCGATGCGCCACCACGTCCGGACCAGCAACCGCCCGCCCTTCACCAGCACCATCCGCGTACCCAGCACCAGCACAAAGCCGGCCATCCACACACCCACGAATCTTCTCCAGAGCATTCCCACAGCGAAACCCACAGCCACGGGCGCTCGCTCACCGTCATCACTAAACTGATTGCCGACAGCAACTTAGCACCCGAAGTGAAAGCCGCAGCTTCAGCAATCTTCACCCTCCTCGGGAGTTCGGAAGCGAAAATCCACAACGTACCCGTCGACTCCATCCACTTCCACGAGGTAGGCGCGGTCGACGCCATCGTGGACATCGTCTGCGCCTCGGCCGGCATCCAGTATCTGCAATCCTCTCAGTCACTTACCCGCTGGTTCGCGTCTCCGGTCAATGTCGGCGGCGGCATGGTCGACTGCGCCCACGGCCGCTTTCCCGTCCCCGCCCCCGCCACCGCCGACCTCCTGCGCGGTGTGCCAACCTACAGCGCGCACATTCAGAAGGAGTTAGTCACCCCCACCGGAGCCGCCATCCTCCGCTTTCTCAACCCCACCTTCGGCCCCCAGCCTTTCATGCGCGTCGAGCACATCGGCTACGGCGCCGGCTCCCGCAACCCGGAGAACTTCCCCAACGTCCTTCGACTCTCCGTGGGGTCTCAGGCGCAAAGCCAACAAACGGAGGAGGTTATCGTCCTCGAAACCGCGTTGGACGACCTTTCTCCGCAGATCCTCGCCCACGTCACCGAGCAGGCTCTCGCCCTCGGAGCCCACGACGTCATGACCACCGCCGTCCACATGAAAAAGAACCGTCACGGCACCCTCATCACCATCCTCACCGACGAGACCCACGTCTCCGCCCTCCAGGATCTTCTTCTTCGTGAAACAACCACCCTCGGCATCCGCGTTCGACGTGATCGCCGCCTCTGCCTCGACCGCAGCCACGTCCCCATCCAAACGCCCTACGGAGAAATCCGCATCAAGCTGGGCTCCCGCGACGGCGAGGTCCTCAACGCCGCCCCCGAGTTTGAGGACTGCCGCGCCTCGGCCACCCAGCACATGGTCCCGGTCAAGCAGGTCCTCCAGTCCGCCATCGCCGCCTACCAGGGCGTGCAGCCGAAGCCATGACCCCTACCGCCCTCCTGGACCTCCTCGCCGAAGTGCAGCGCGGCACCCTCACCCCCGAGCAGGCGTCTGCCCGCCTCGCCACCCTTCCCTTCGAGAACATAGGCCATGCGCGCATCGATCACCACCGCGCCCTCCGCACGGGCCTGCCCGAGGTCATCTACGCCGCCGGTAAGACGCCCCAGCAGGTCGCTGAAATCTTCTCCCGCATGGCCGCGGCGGGCGCGGACGTGCTCGCCACCCGCGCCAGCACCGAAGCCGCCGCGGCAGTCCGCTCGCTGCACCCCGAGGCGGCCTACCATGCCCAGGCGGGCATCGTCAGCCTTCGCCAGTCCCCCGCAGAGCCCCCCCGCGGCCACATCGCCGTGCTCTGCGCAGGAACGAGCGACCTCCCCGTCGCCGAAGAAGCCGCCCTCACGGCGGAACTCTTCGGCGTCCACGTCACCCGCCTCTACGATGTAGGCGTCGCCGGCCTCCACCGTCTCCTCGCCGTGCGCGAGCAGCTCCTTACCGCCCACGCCGTAATCGTCTGCGCCGGGATGGAGGGCGCGCTGCCGTCGGTCGTCGGCGGCCTCGTGGCCGTTCCGGTCCTCGCCGTGCCCACCTCGGTCGGCTACGGTGCCTCCTTTGCGGGAGCGGCTGCGCTCCTCGGCATGTTGAACTCCTGCTCCCCGAATGTTTCCGTGGTCAACATCGACAACGGCTTCGGCGCCGCTTACACAGCTACCCTCATCGCCCGCGCCGCGCATCCAACCGGCTAAAGCACGCCACTCGACATTCCAGGGGCCTTTACCAACATGGAGCGCAGAGACTTCCTCAAGACCGCCACCGCCGCCACCCTGAGCGCCGCCGCAGCCCCCACTCTCGGCGCGCCTCCCGCCCCCACCACCCGCCCGGAATCCCCCGACATGCTCTACCGCCAGCTCGGCACCACGGGCGAGCGCATCTCCGCCATTGGCATGGGTGGCTTCCACATCGGCCAGCAGCCCACGCAGGCCGAGTCCGTCAAGCTCATCCGCACCGGCGTGGACCGCGGCATCACCTTCCTCGATAACTGCTGGGACTACAACGACGGCATCTCTGAAGTCCGCATGGGCCAGGCCCTGAAGGACGGATACCGCCAGAAGGTCTTCCTCATGACGAAGATCGACGGTCGCACCAAGTCCGAGTATGCCAAGCAGCTTGAGCAATCCCTCGGCCGCCTCCAGACCGACGTCATTGACCTGGTGCAATTCCACGAGGTCATCCGCATGGAGGATCCCGACCGCATCTTCGCCGAAGGCGGTGCCCTCGAAGCTGCCGTCGCCGCCCGCCAGGCCGGCAAAATTCGCTACATCGGCTTCACCGGCCACAAGGATCCCGCCATCCACCTGCGCATGTTGGAGACCGCCCAGGCCCACGGCTTCCACTTCGACACGGTCCAGATGCCGATCAACGTCATGGACGCCCACTTCCGGTCGTTCACCCACCAGGTCATGCCGGTGGCGATCAGGCAAGGCATCGGCGTCCTCGCCATGAAGACCTTCGGCGACAAGATCCTGCTCCAGTCGAACACGTTCCAACCCATGGAAGCCCTTCACTACGGCCTCTCCCAGCCCGTCTCCGTCGTCATCACCGGCATCGACAAGCCCGAGATCCTCGAGCAGGCCCTCACCGCCGCCCGGACCTTCAAGCCCATGTCACAGACCGAGATGGCCGCCCTCCTCAGCCGCACCAAAGAGGCAGCCAGCAAGGGCCATTACGAGCTCTTCAAAACCACCCCCAACTTCGACGGCACGGCTCAAAACCCCAAGTGGCTCGGTTGAGAAAACCCTGCAGATGTTCAGTTCATCAACTTGCTCTTCTGCTTCTTTGGAACAACGCAGCGCAGCCACAGGCAACGTCTGCTTGAACCAGAACAACAAACAAAGTGCGTGCATTAAAGAACGACGCAAGACCAAGGTTCCGAGGCTCCCATGACTTCCACTTCTATTCGCTCGCTTATGATGACCGGCATCGCCGCACTGTGTTGCACGGTTCCGGCTCTCTCGCAGGACAACGCACCCAGCACACCGCCGACAGCCCCCTCGACCAGCGGTCAGTCCAGCGCCTCTTCAGGAATGGCATCTTCCAACATGCAGTCCTCCACCGCGACCGGCGGCTCCCCCTCTTCCACCGCCGCCCAGGATAAGACCTTTCTGATGAACTCCGCCGAAGGCAGCATGGCGGAGATCGCCATGAGCAAGCTCGCACTCAGGAAGTCCAAGAACGACGACGTGAAGACCTACGCGCAGAAGATGATCGACGACCACACGAAGCTGATCGCCGACATGAAGCCCTTTGCGGACCAGATGGGCGTGCAGCCGCCGGCCAAGCTGAAGCCGGCCCACCAGCAGGAGGCGCAGCGTCTGAAGAACATGTTTGGCGAGAAGTTCGACAAGGAATACATCACTGCCATGGTTGCCGATCACCACAAGGACCTCGGTGAGTTCAAGACCGAAGAGACCACCACCGCCAACCCCGACCTCAAGGCCACCGTCACCCAGGGCGAGCAGGTCGTCAAGATGCACACCGACATGATCGACCAGATGGCCCAGACCAAGGGCATCGCCACGCCGCCCATGCCCTCCATGTAACGCGCAACGAGAGGTAAACCGGGGCGGCCATAAGCCGCCCCTTTCTCTTGCTACTGGTTCACTCCGCTCGCCAGAAAGCCACCGTCGACGACCAGGATTTCTCCGGTCACGAAAGTCGAAGCGTCGCTCGCCAGGTAGATCGCCGCCCCAACCAGTTCTTCCGTCTTGCCGAACCGTCCCATCGGCGTCCGCAGCTTCAGCTCCTGCCCCCGCTCGCTGCCATCGAGAAAGGCCGCGTTCAGCGCCGTCCGGAACACCCCCGGGGCGATCGCATTGACGGTCACCCCGCGTGAGCTCCACTCCACCGCCAGCGACTTCGTCAGCGCCCCCACCGCGGCCTTGGAGCAGGCGTACGCCGTGACTTCTCTCAAGCTGACAAAGGTGTTCAGCGAGGCGATGTTGATGATACGGCCATACCCACGCTCCAGCATGTGCGCGCCAAAGATCTGGCAGCCGCGCAGCGTTCCCGTCACGTTGGTATCCATGATGTCGTCCCACTGATCCTCGGGAAAATCTACCGTGGGCGCACGCTTGATCTTCCCCGCGCAGTTGATCAGGATGTCCACCTTGCCGAACTCCTTCAGCGTCCCTTCCAGCAGCCTCTCGATCGACCCACGATCTCCCACATCGGAGGTCAGCCGCAGCGCCCTGCGGCCCGTCGCCTCGATGGCTGTGGCTGCCTCTGCCACCTGCTCCTCCCGCCGCGAACTCGCGACGACATCGGCGCCAGCCTCCGCCAGCCCGACCGCCATCGCCAGCCCGATGCCCGACGTTCCGCCGATCACGACCGCTACCTTACCGCTCAAATCGAACAGCGTGTGTCCCATGGTTTCCTCTCTCCTCCATCCTCTGCTCTTCCACTATCGAACGTCAGTTCGACCCGCCCACCAGCGCCCGCGCAGACCGGCCGGAGTCCACGCTTCCCCCGTAAAGCTTCTCTAAACCGACGCCCCAAGCTTGGCGACGATCTCGTCCACCACCACGCCCGGAGCCCGATCGTTTACCACCCGCACCGCCTCCGCCGGAGCCTCCAGCGTCGCGAACTGGCTGTCCAGCAGCGCCGGGTTCATGAACTCATGGTGACGTTCCGCCATGCGCTCGGCGAAGAGCGCCTTCGAGCCATCCAGCAGCACAAATCGCACCGTGCCCGCCGGCATCCCCACCTCCAGCGTCTCCCGGTACCTGGCCTTCAGGGCGGAGCAGGCAAGCACTCCGGATCCAGCCCCGCCGTACCATCCACGCAGCACGCCGTTCAGCGCCTCCAGCCACGGCTGCCGATCCGTATCGTCGAGCGGATGGCCGGCCGCCATCTTCGCTTTGTTCGCAGCAGGGTGGTAGTCGTCCGCGTCCGCAAAGGTCGTGCCGGTCCGTTGGGCCAGCAGCGTGCCTATAGTCGTCTTGCCCGACCCGCTCACTCCCATCAACACCACGATCATGCCGGGACTCCCAGGAAGACCGGCTTGATGTGCCGCTCGAAGAGGTTCGTCGTCACGTTCCGCGCCACGCTCTCCTCATTCTCCTCAAGCGCCCTCAGGTACCGGTCGCCCATCTTCGCCGCCACCTTGAACCCAACATGCAGCAACTGACGGAAGCTCCGGTTGTAAGCCGGATTCGCCTGGTCGTGCCGCAGCGCCGACGTGTACTGCTCGCTTGTCCACCCATTCACCGTCTCCGGCGTGGGCAGATGCGCGGACTCGATATGGATCACCGAAGCATAGGGCGCGCACAGCTCATCCGCATGCGCGTATGCCTCCGCATACACCTCCCTGGCGATCTCCAGCCCAGGCCCACCCGCCTCCGCCAGCCCGATCAACTCCTCCAGCCAGGTCGTACCCGCCGTCTTCACATGAACGCCCGCCCCGAACTGCGTCACCCCATCATGGATCGCCTTGTAGATCGAAAACTTGTCCGAACCAGAGTGAACGCTCAGCTTCAAATTCGCCGGGAGCCCATACTGCTTGACCGCGTAGGCGATCGCCGCAATATCCTCGTTGAACTCCTTCGCGAACTGCGACCCGTCGCCCACGTAATCGACGCCCTTGTTGAACCGCCCGGTAAACTTCGGCGCTATCGTCTGGATCGGAATCTTCTCGTCCGCGATGGCAGCCAGGATGATCAGCAACTCGACCGGCGTTTGCGGCACATCGGTCTCATCCATCGAAACCTCCGGCACAAATCGTCCCACGCCCTTGAACTCCGCGATCTTCCGGTAAATCTTCCCCGCACCCTGGATCGCCACGAGGAACTTGTTTACCACGTCTTTCACCGACTCGAGATCGGTCCGGAAAGGCTCCGCAATCGCCGGAATCTCGACCGAACCCACAAGCTCGGAGTGCCGATGCACAAACGCCATCACCTCGTTCGCATCGGCAGGATTGCCGATCATAGCCGCGACATCCAGCGTGAAAAAATCGCACGGTTCCATAAACCGATCGACGGTCTTCAGGTCGATATGGTCGGCATCCAAGAAGTATGGCTTCGTCCAGCCAAGTTCCTTTACCGCCGTATCCGCGGCATTGCGGGTCTGCTTCGGCTCAGAGCCAATGATCGTGTGCTCGCGGTTCGACTTGTTCCACACCGGAACCACCGCGACCCCAGCCTCAAGCGCCATCACACATGCCGCCAACTGCGCCTTCGCCTGATGCGCGAACCGATCGCCAACCCCCAACGAGAAGCGCGGAAGCACCAATCCATCACTCATTCGCCACGACTCCCCTACGGCATCTGGTCATACCACTTTGCCGCCCCCAAAGCATACCGGCTACAAACTCCTCCGGCAAATCCCCTAGTCCTTGAACCGTCCCTGGAAGGCCCAGAGTCCCAGCCCAGGATTCGACACAAAGAAGATCTCCTCGCCATCCACCATATTCCACCCATCCTTCAGCGTCCTCACGTCATACCGGGCCGCATACTCTCGAAGATCCCCATACTCGAAGTGCGCGCCTTCGATCTCCTCGCGCGTCAGATGCCCCGGACAGTACCGTATCCGGAACCGCCCCTCGCTCGATCCATGGATCAGGTGCGCCGCCGCGCTCAGGTTTCCTGCAAGCGCCGCATCCTGCTTCACCGCCGCCAAGGTCGCGGGCGTCCCGCAATAGCCATACTTCCGGATCAGCGCATCGATCGCCGCATCCTCGCCGAACTCGTGCACACCCGGAGCCAGCACGATCAACTCCGCGCCATCCGCCAGCGCCATCCGCGTCCGGTAGACGCTCTTGTTCCCCAACCAGGTAGACCGGAACTCATGCGGGTCCAGAAACACCACCGCCTTGTGGATCTCACGATCCATTATCAGGAAGTTGCACTCGAGGCTCAGCGACGCCGCCCGCTCGAAACACTCGTTATCGTCCCCGATAAACATCCCCCGCATCACCAGCCGTCCGTCGGCAGCCTTGTTCACCACCGTCTGCACATACACGATCTGCGGCAGTTCCTTGCCGAAGTGCTCGCTGGCATAGTTCAGCACCCGCCGCACCGGCGTGTCCGCGCGTCCCATCATCCGTTCCATTCCATAGACCGCCCCCAGAAAGTGCGACCGGTGAATCCCCATCACGCCGCCCGTTCCGACGAAGATGTTCTTCGACCCGTTCGCCATCCCCACCACTTCATGCGGAACCACCTGCCCAATCGACAGGATCAGGTCATGTCCCCCGTCGCGTAGCAGCTTGTTCACCTGCGCGGGCCACGGGTACTCGAGCTTCCCCTCGCTCACCTCCCGCATGAACTCGCCCGGAACCTCGCCCAGCGTCACAATGTCGTTCCGCCAGTCATGCACCCGAAATAAGCTCCTTGGAGTCGCCCCGAACATCGTCCCAATCTCAGCATCGGTCATCGCCTTGTGCGTCCCAAGCGCCGGGAGCACATCCACCAGACGATCCCCGAAGTACTCCCAGGCAAGCTCCGTCAGCTCCCCCGCCTTCGAGTGAAACCGCGTAAAATCCGGAGGCACCGCAAGCACCCGCCGTCGCTCTCCAAGCTGGCCCAACGCCGCAAACAGACCCGCCTTCACCTCCTGTGAGGTCATTTCCGTCGTAGACGATCCCATACCAAAGAACAAACTCATTCACCATCTCCACTGGGTAGTAGCATACCGCCATGGTGATGACGACAACGCTCGACGATGACGTCTTCGAACTGCTTCAAGCCGAGTCACACCGATCCGGCGAGACCATCGAGCAGGTCGTCAAGCGAGTACTTCGTGCGCAACTCATTGGTCCTGCATTGACAAACAAGGCGTCCCAAGCCACGATGAGCCTATGAGCTTCACGGTCCATCTCGCGGGTGACATCAAGCGGCGGCTGCGCGAAGAGTCGAGGCGCCTGGATGCGATCGCACCTCTCGCCCTCGATCACAACGCCACCATCCACACCCACGACCGAGACCTCGCCCGCTTCCCCGGAGTCCGCTGGCACAATCCCCTGACGCCCTAAAGCCGATAAGCCTTCCGCACCAACCCCACCGTCAGCGCCTCCGCTACTTCAAACGCCTCCTCCTCATCCAGCCGGTGCTCGGCCACCAGCCGTCCTAGGAACGCGCAATCGACCCGTCGCGCCACATCGTGCCGCGCCGGAATCGAAAGCAGCGCCCGCGTGTCGTCGTTAAACCCGACGGTGTTATAGAACCCCGCCGTCTCGGTAGCCGTCTCGCGAAACCGCATCATCCCCTCCGGCGAATCGTGAAACCACCACGGCGGCCCCAGCCGCAGGCAAGGATAGTGGCCCGCCAGCGGAGCCAACTCCCGCGAAAACGTCGTCTCATCCAGCGTAAATACGATGAACGTGAACCGCGGGTCGTTCCCATACTTCGACAGCAGCGGCCACAGGCTGCGGACATACTCCGTCGGCGATGGAATATCGGCCCCCTTATCCCGCCCAAACTTCTCGTAGACCGCCGCATTATGGTTCCGGATGCTTCCCGGATGGAGCTGCATCACCAGCCCATCCTCGACGCTCATCCCCGCCATCTCGGTCAGCATCTGCGCCTGGAAGAGCTCGACATCCCCAGCCTCCGGGCGCCCGCTGAAGATCCTCTGGTACAGCCGCGAGGCATCGTTCAGCGGCAGGTCCGCCGTCATCGCCGTCAGATGCCCATGGTCGGTCGCCGTCGCGCCATGCTCCTTGAAGAAAGCCCGCCGCTGCCGCAGCGCGTTCAGATACCCCTTCCAGTGCGTCACGTCCTCGCCGGTCATCTCCCCCAGCTTCTCGATATTCTGCCGAAAACCGGCAAACTCCGCATCCACCACCCCATCCGGCCGGAACGTCGGCACCACCCGCCCCGTCCACCCCGAAGCCTTGATCGCCTTGTGGTACTCCAGCGAGTCGATCGCCGCATCCGTCGTCGCCAGCACCTCCATGTGGAACCGCTCATACAGCGCCCGCGGCAAAAAATCCGCCGTCGCCAGAGCCCGGTCGATCGTGTCGTAGTACACGTCCGCATTCCCCGGCCCCAGCCGCTCCGTCATCCCAAACAGCGTCGCAAACGAGTAGTCCAGCCACGACCGCGTCGGCGTCCCACGAAATAGGTAGTAGTGCTTCGCAAACGCCCGCCAAACCTCCCGGGGGTCAGCCTTGTCCGCTGCCGTCGGATCGCCCGCCGCCCCACCCTGCGGAATCCCAAGCGATTCCAACGTCACCCCCTGCGAGTACAGCATCCGAAACACATAGTGATCCGGCTGAATAAACAGCGCCGCAGGATTCGCAAACGCCTTGTTCTCCGCAAACCAGCGCGGATCCGTATGCCCATGCGGCGAGATAATCGGCAGACCCTTCACCGCTTCATACAGCTTCACCGCCACCGCCCGCGCCGAAGCCTCGGCGGGAAACAACCTGTTGGCATCCAACATCCATCACCTCTTCCAAAATGGGCGCTTCTTAGCAGACGCAAACCCGATCAGCCTACCAAAATCGTCCGGCCTCTGTCCGCTTCCGTCCCCCGCGGCTCCCTCTCGCCGCGCCCTTCATGTACCGTAAACCACATGCGATCTCTCCCCCTCGCCACCCTTCTGTTCTCCCTCGCAAGTGCCGCCCAGGTTCCGGCCCTTCCCCTCATCCCGATTCCCCGCGAGCTTCACCTCCTGCCCGACCAGCCTCTCCCCGCCGGGGTCCACATCACCTGCCCCGGCTGCACCGTCGAGGACCAGTTTGCCGCCGACGACCTCGCCCAGACCCTCCAATCGCGCGGCATCCCTCTCTCCCCCTCGGGCTTCACCCTCCAGCTCTCCCCCAACGCTCCTGCCGATCTCCCTCCCGCCGCCCGTCCCGAGGGCTACGAGATCGCCGTCTCCGGCAACACCCTCACCGTCTCCGCCGCCACCCCCGCCGGCCTCTTCTACGGAGCCCAGACCGTCAAGCAACTCATCGTGCCCGCCACCGCGAGCCAGCCCGCCATCCTACACGCCGCCACCATCCGCGACTGGCCGGCCATGAAGTACCGCGGCCTTCACGACGACCTCTCCCGCGGCCCCGTCCCCACCCTCGCCTTCCAAAAGCACCTCATCCAGACCCTCGCCGCCTACAAGGTCAACCTCTACTCCCCTTACTTCGAAGAAACCCAGCAATACGCCGCCTCCCCGGTCGCCGCCCCCACGGGAGGCTCCCTCTCCCCCGGCGATGCCCGCGAGCTTACCGCCTTCGCCGCCCGCTACCACGTCACCGTCGTCCCGGAGCAGGAAGCCTTCGGCCATCTCCGCCACGTCCTCAAGTACGAGCAGTACAGCCCGCTCGCCGAAACCCCCCACGGCGCCGTCCTCGCCCCCGCCCAGCCCGGCTCCCTAGCCCTCATCAAAAGCTGGTTCACCGAGCTCGCCGCCGACTACCCAACCTCCCCGTTCCTCCACCTCGGTGCCGACGAAACCATCGAGCTCGGCGTAGGCCAAACCAAAACCGACGTAGACGCCCGCGGCCGCGCCACCGTCTACCTCGACTTCATGCAGCAGATCGTCGCCACCCTCCAGCCCCTCCACCGCCGCCTCCTCTTCTGGGGAGACGTCGCCCAGGACGCCCCCGCCCAGCTCAAAGCCATGCCCCAGTCCTTCAAAGACTCCACCATCGCCATCGCCTGGGGCTACTCCCCCAACCCGGTCGGCGGCTTCGCCAAAATCATCCACCCCTACACCAACGCCGGCATCGAAACCTGGGTCGCCCCCGCCATCAACAACTACCGCCAGGTCTACCCCAACTTCAACCTCGGCCTGCCCGACATCCAGCAGTTCACCCACGAAGGCCAGCGCGCCGGAGCCACCGGCCAGCTCAATACCCTCTGGAACGACGACGGAGAATCGCTCGCCGACCAGAACTGGTACGGCCTCCTCTTCGGAGCCGCCGCCGCCTGGCAGCAAGGCGAGTCCTCCATCCCCGCCTTCCAGCAAGCCTTCGGCCCCGTCTTCCACGGCGACACAACCGGGAAAATCAACCAGGCCCAACAGGAGCTCATGGCCGCCATGGACCTCATGACCCAGGCCAAGGTCATCGCCGCCACCGAAGGCTCCGACGGCCTCTTCTGGGTCGACCCCTTCACTCCCGACGGCCAGAAGTTCGCCGCCAAAATGCGCCCCCTCAACGCCGCCCTCCGCCTCCACGCCGAACGCGCCATCACCCTCATCCACGAAGCTCGGGCCGCCGCACCTGGCATGAAGCTTCAGCGCATGGAAGGTGCGACGCCTCTCGGAGGCGCTAACGCTATGGCGCAGCCCAGTGAAAGCAACTCCCAGGATGACGCCGCACTAGCCTTCGCCCAACCTAGTGACCCCGCCAACGCCTACCCCAGCACCCCCACCACCCTTCGCGAACCTAACGCCCTCGACGCCATGGAGTTCGGCGCCCGCCGCATCGACTTCCTCGCCGAAAAGTTCCAGCTCACCGACGAGATCGCCGCCGGCTATGCCCGTGCCTACGTGGCCGCCACCAGCACCGATAAGCTAATCCATCGCACCACCTCCCGCGAGCTCTCCGACATCAACGGCGTCAACGGCCGCTACCAGGACCTCATCCACACCTACTCCCACCAGCGCGAGCTCTACACCCAGACCTGGCTCCGCACCAACCGCCCCTTCGCCCTCCGCCCGGTCCTCGCCCGCTACGACCAGGCCATTGCACTATGGCTCAACCGCGTCGACAAACTCCGCACAGCCCAGCGCCAGTACGCCGCCGCCACCACCCTCCCCCCAGCAAGCGACCTCGGCATTCCGCCACCAACCTCAAACCCGCTTTAGCGTCACCGCGGCGATCGCCTGCTTCAGCCCCGCCGCATCCTCTTCGAAGCTCCACTGGCTGATCCTCCGGCGTGCCGCCTCCCCCATCGCGGCAGCCCTTCCCGGCGTTCCCAGGATCGTCTGCAGCCTATCCAGAAGCGCCTCCACCGCGCCCACAGGATACACAAAGCCCTCCACGCCATCCGTCACCAGGTCCGGATGACACCCCACATCGTCGCTCACGATCACCGGACACCCCGACGCCATCGCCTCATTCACGATCAAGCCCCAGGGCTCATACCGCGCCGGCAGCACAAACACCGTCGCCAGCTCCAGAAACCGCGGAATCTCCGTCTGGTTCCGGAAGCCGCAGAACCGCACCTCCCCCAGCTCCAGCGTCGCCACCTGCCGCTCCAGCGCCCCCCGTTCCTCCCCATCCCCCACAATCAGCAGGTACGGCCTCTCCTCCGCCTGGACCCCCGCGACCAGCCACCCATACGCCGTCACCAGGTCGGCGCACAGCTTCCTGGTCTGCAGCTTCGACGCAAACAGGATCACCGGCCGCCCCGCCTCCATTGCGAGCTCCGCCAGCAGCGCGCCCCGCCTCCGCGCCGCCGCCGCGCACTGCTCCGCAAACCAGGCATTGTCCACCGCATACGGCAGCATGAACAGCGGAAAATCCTCCCCCATGTAGTGCCGCCAATAGTCCCGGTTCAGCGTCCCGGACACCAGCACCCCCGCCACCAGAGGTCGCAGCATCGCAAAAAACAGCTTCTTCGCCACCAGCTTCACCCCGCCCCGTGGGCGATCCTTCAACTGCGAGTCCGACCGCACCAGCACCGGAATCCCCAGCGCCCGCGCCGCCAGGATTCCGTGCGCCTGGTTCACGGTGCCATACCCATGCACCCACAGCACGTCGAATCCACGAAGCCTTTTCATGATGCCCCGGCTGATCGGGCTAAAGGTCCCCTCTTCCCCCGTGTCCCGCAGCGCCGGAAGAAACTCATGCCGGAACCCCTCCGTCAACGGCACGTCCCACTTCACCTCCACGTTGCCGAAGTCTCTATCCCGATAGCCCCGCAGCGAGGAGTCCGACCCGTAAAACACCGTCAGGTCGATCCCCGGCTCCATCGCCAGCCGCCGCAGCAGGGGGCTCTGGTACTGAATCGGGTGGCTCACCAGGTACGCCAGCCGAACACGTCCCGAACCCATCATGCCTCCATCGTCAGCAGCCTCAATCACACGCATCCTCTTTCCTCGTCCGCCAGAACCTCGTCCAGCCACCATCGCCCGCGGTCAACTCCTCAAAGCATAGCCCAACCCCCACCCGGCACCGCGCACGTTGCTCGGCAAAGCTGCGGCACGCCCATCCACCCCTCTATGCCCGACCAGCCCATTGCCATGCGCCCCCGCCCCGGATACAGTCAGCAAGGTCATGATCTTCAGCCCACCCGCATCCCCCAGCGTCCTCGATCTCTTTCGTCTCGACGGCAAGGTCGCTCTCGTCACCGGCTCCGCCGGCGGCCTCGGCGCCTCCATCGCGGAGGCTCTCGCCCAGGCCGGAGCCAAGATCGCCGTACACGGCAATCGCCGTCCCGCCACCGGCACCGCCACCGCCATCGGCCCCACCGCCCGTGCCTTCCGCGCCGACCTCGGTAGCCCCGAGGGCGCCGAAGACCTCTTCCGCCAGGTCAAAGCGCATTTCGGCCACGTCGACATTCTCGTCAACAACGCCGGAACCATCCACCGCGCCGCCGCCGAAGAGGTCGCCCTCGCCGACTGGCAGATGGTCCTCCAGGTCAACCTCACCAGCCTCTTCCAGCTCTCGCAGCTCTTCGCCCGGGACCTCATCGCCCGCAACGCTCCCGGCAAAATCGTCAACATCGCCTCCCTGCTCAGCTTCCAGGGCGGCATCCGCGTCCCCGCCTACGCCGCCAGCAAGGGCGGCGTCGCCCAGCTCACCAAGGCCCTCGCCAACGAGTGGGCGCCAAAACACATCCAGGTCAACGCCATCGCACCCGGCTACTTCGCCACCACCAACACCGAAGCCCTCCAGGCCGACGAAACCCGCAACCGCCAGATCCTCGAACGCATCCCGGCCGGCCGTTGGGGCCAGCCCCAGGACCTCGCCGGAGCCGCCCTCTTCCTCGCCTCCAGGGCCTCCGACTATGTCACCGGAACCATCCTCACCGTCGATGGAGGATGGATGGGCCGCTGACTACTTCACCCCATCCTCCGCCGCCTGGAACGCGATCATCTTCTTCAGCGTCTCGTACGGAATCTCCGTCATCGGCAGCAGGTGCCCATTCACAGCAAGCATCGGCGTCTGGTCCACCCCTGCATCCTCAGCCAGCTTGACGGAGGCGTTCACCGCCGCCTTCGTCGCCTCGCTGGTCGAGCAGGCCGCTACCGCCGCCGGGTCCAGCCCCGCCTTCACCACCGCCGCCTTCAGCACCTCATCGGTCCGCTCCGGAGTCAAGCCTTCCTGGTGGTCGAACACAGCCTGCGCGTACACAAAGAACGCATCGTTCTTCTGTTTCTGCACACAAACCCCGTAAGCCGCGGCCTGGAACGCCGACGGATGGATCGCCACCAGCGGAAAGCTCTGGTACACGATCCGCGCCTGCGGAAAGTCCCGCGCAACCTGCTTCATCATGTCCTGCGCCGTCCTGCAGTGCGGACACTGCAGATCGGCGAACTCCACCAGCAGCAGGTCCTTCCCCGCCGCGCCATGCGCCGCCCCATCCGCCCGCTCCGCCAGCATCTTCCGGTTATCCGCAAACGGCTTCGCGCCAAATGGAATCACGCCAGACCCATCCGCAATGGCGTGCTTCCCGTCCGGAAGCGCAAAGAACGAAAACGACTGCACCTTCGCCTCCCGCGTCGCATCGGTCAGAAACACCGTCACCTTGCTCACGTTCGCCGCGGCAGTCGCCTGGACTCCCATCACGCGCCACTTCCGCGCCGGGTCGAATCCCCACTGCGCCCGCAGAAACGCATTCACCGTCTCCACCGACGGCGTCGTCGCCGTAAAGTACTTCTGGTCCACGGGAGGAAACGGATCGGCAGCCGCAACGGTCTGCGCCCCCGCCCTCATGCTCGCCAACAGCGCCAGGCAAAACATCCCAAACATCCTCAAGCCAAGCCTCCCCTAAACATCCACCTTCACCGCAATCGGAAACCGCCGCCCGCTGCCGAACGACTTCTTCGTCACCTTCAACACCGGAGCCGCCTGCTGCCGCTTGTACTCCGCGCGCTCCACCAGCTTTACAATCTGCCGCACCACCCCGATCTCCACGCCCTGATCCCGCGCAATCCGCTCCGCTGAGTGGTAGCTCTCCACATACGCCTCCAGGATCGGATCGAGCACCTCGTACGGAGGCAGCGAGTCGGTATCCTTCTGGTCCGGCCGCAGCTCCGCCGAGGGCGGCTTCTCGATCGTACTCAGCGGAATCACCACCCGGTCGCGGTTCGCGTACCGGCTCAGCCCATACACCCGCGTCTTCATCACATCGCCGATCACGGCAAGCCCACCCACCATGTCGCCATACAGCGTGCAATACCCCGTGGCCATCTCGCTCTTATTGCCCGTCGTCAGCACCAGCGAGCCGAACTTGTTCGACATCGCCATCAGCAGCGCCCCACGCGTCCTCGCCTGCAGATTCTCCTCCGCCAGTCCAAACGAGGTTCCCGTAAACAGCGGCCCCAGCGCCCCGGTAAACGCCTCCACGATCCCCCGGATCGCTACCACCTCGAACCGTATCCCCAGGTTTTCCGCCAGCGCGCGCGCATCCTCCACCGACCCCGTCGACGAAAACTCGCTCGGCATCCCGATCCCCAGCACATTCTCCCTGCCCAGCGCCTCCACCGCCAGCGCCGCCACCAGCGCCGAGTCGATCCCCCCGCTCAACCCCAGCAGCACCTTCGAGAACCCGCACTTCCCCACATAATCCCTGATCCCCAGCACCAGCGCCCGCCACGTCGCCGCAATATCCCCCACATCCTCGCCCAACTCACCCAGGGGGCCAGCCGCAATCGTATCGAAACAAACGAGATCTTCCGCAAACGAAGCCGCCCGCGCGATCGCCCTCCCCTCCCTATCCAGCGCGAACGACGACCCATCGAACACCAGGCTATCGTTGCCTCCCACCTGGTTCACCATCACCACGCACGCGCCATCCCGCCGCGCCACAGCCCCCAGCATCTCCTCGCGCAGCCGCTGCTTTCCCTGCCAGTAAGGCGAAGCGGAAAGGTTCACCATCAGCTTCTGCGTAGCCCCCGCCCCTTGCGGCCACTGCCCCATCAACTCTTCCACGGGGTCAGCCGTGTACCGCCGCTCCGGCCAAAAACCCTTGTCGTTCCACGCATCCTCGCAGATCGTGATCGCCACCGTCTGCCCCTTCAACGTCGCAAGCGCCTGCGCCCCACCCGGCTCGAAGTATCGCTGCTCATCGAACACGTCGTAGAACGGCAGCAGCCGCTTCTGCTGCACCGAGAGCACCTTCCCCTCGCTCGCCAGCACGGCAACGTTCCGCACCCGCTTCCCCTCGCCCGCATGCGCCGCCATCACCGACCCGAACAGAACCGCCGGCCGCCCTGTGCCCGCGCTCCAGGCCGCAATCTCCCCCGCCGCCGCCTCCGCTCGCGCCACAAACTCCGTCTTCTCCAGCAGATCGGCCGGGGGATACCCGCACACCGCAAGCTCGGGGAACACCACCAGTTCCGCTCCCAGTGCCCCGCCCCGCTCCGCAAAATCCAGGATCTTCCGCGTATTCCCCGCGAAATCCCCCACCGTTGGATTCATCTGCCCCAGCGCAATCTTCACACGGTCAAGTCTAACGCCAGCAAGGCCCCGGGGGCTACGACCCCGTCCCGCTGAACACCACCCCCACCGTCCGCGCCAGGATCTTCAGATCCAGCCACAAGCTCCAGTTCTCCACATACGCCGTATCGAGCGAGATATAGCTGTCGAACGACGGGTCCTGCCGCGCCTCCACCTGCCACAACCCGGTAATCCCCGGCAGCACGTCCAGCCGCCGCAGATGCGCCAGGTCGTACTGCTCCACCTCCGCCGCCATCGGCGGCCGCGGCCCTACCAGGCTCATATCCCCCCGCAGCACGTTGTAAAGCTGCGGCAGCTCATCCAGCGAGTACTTCCGCAGCACCGCGCCCACCTTCGTCACGCGCGGGTCCTTCGCCATCTTGAACAGGATCCCGTCCCGCTCGTTCAAGTGCGCCAGCTCCGCCTTCAGCTTGTCCGCATTCACCACCATCGTGCGGAACTTGAAGCACGAGAACGTCCGTCCCTTGCGCCCAATCCGCTGCGCCCGGTAAAAGATCGGCCCATCCGAGCTCAACCGTACCGCCGTCCCAAGCACCAGCAGCAGCGGCGAGATCAGCAGCAGCCCGATCCCCGAAACCGTGATGTCCAGCGCCCGCTTCAGCAGGAAAGCGCCGATCGGGAACTCCCGCCGATGCAGCGGAATCGTCGGGAACTGCCCAATGTATTCAACCGGAGCATTCCACGCCAGCCCGTCATACAAATCCGGAACCACCCGCACGTCGATCCCCGCCGACCGCGCCTCTTCCACCAGCGAGATCACCAGCTTCTTATCCGCCGGAACCGAAAAAAAGATCTCGTCCACAAACAAAGACCGCGCCAGCGGAAGGCAGTTCCGCACATCGCCGATCACATCCGCGTCGCCGGACTCCGCCTCCCGCTCCGTCAGCGCCACAAAGCCCTTGAAACGGAACCCCAGATGCCGCAGCGACTCCAGATGATTCCGCAACGCATGGGCCACCCGACCCGCGCCGATGATCATCACGTTGCGCGTCTCCAGGCCCTCCCGATATCGCCGGTAGACGACGTGACGGAACGCGG
Organism: uncultured Granulicella sp.; assembly: GCA_965213785.1. Taxonomy (GTDB): domain Bacteria; phylum Acidobacteriota; class Terriglobia; order Terriglobales; family Acidobacteriaceae; genus Edaphobacter. The sequence continues at coordinate 503,686 of OZ243921.1, forward strand.
CGCGCCGCGTGCACAGCAGCAACCCTGTAAAAACGATCGTCAGAATCACCACAATCCGGGAGATCACGTCCGCCCGCGAAAGATAAAGCCCCCCACACAGCAGAAGACCGGCAGTCATCGTCGCCTGCACCGTCATCCGCTGCTCATGCAGCCCGCTCTGCGCCTGCACCGGTCCATACAGCCCGTACGACCGCGCAAAAAAGATAAGACACGCCGCAAACCAGCCAAGATACAGCGCACTCAGCGAGAAAGAGGAATGCATCCCCAACGCCGCGCTTCCCGCACTTTCAAACAGTCCACGGGACCGCGTCGCCAAAGCCCACGCCACCATCACCGTCAGCAGATCCACCGAAGCCCACACCAGGCTCGTCACCGAAGGCCTCTGCAGCAACCCAAATCGTGCAAGCCCCGAGCTACTGCTCTTGCGACGCCCCGAAATGATGACTTGCTGCAGGTAGTCCGGTGTCGCCATCGAGCTCACTCCCAGCTTTCAATAGGGGTCACAATCAGTAGGGGTACACAAGGATCTGTACTCATTCCGCCTGCAAACACCGGCCCCGCGTTCGGCCCAGCCTGCCGCAAAGTTCGCCACGCGGAACTACCGACGGCTCTGCCTGGTGGTCTGAACACGGCAAAAAGAGAAACGATGCTCTGGATGGGCGTCTTCCCCCGACAATCTCTCCGAATACTCAACAGCCTACGTGAGGACCCCGGCGCGTGGCAAATCGCGGCAACCCCGTGCAAGGGCACGAAACCTTTACGTACCAATTACTTACGCCGGCAATCCCAGATTGGTTTTCCACATCGCGCTCGTGCCGCCGCCGCCCCGGCGTCTTCCTACGCCGGAAGCACCAGCGAGTCCAGCGTCAGAAACTCCCGCAGCAACTCGTCCTCGCTGCGCTCCATCTCCTCCATCGTGCCGAAGAATCGCGCTTTGCCCTCGTGTAGAAACATCACCCGGTCCGCCAGCTTCTTCGCAAACCGCATGTCGTGCGTCACCACGATGCTCGTCAGGTGCAACTGCTGCTTCAGCCGCTTGATCAGGTCCCCCAGCAAATGCGCCATCAGCGGATCGACCATCGTCGTCGGCTCGTCATACAGCACCGCCTCCGGCTGCGACGCCAGCGCCCGCGCAATCGCCACCGAGCGCTTCATCCCCGTCGAAAGGTCCGAAGGCAGCAGCCCATCCATCCCCGCCACCCCCACCATCTCCAGCAAACCCTTCACCACTTGGAAGATCTGGTCCTCCGCCAGGTCGCCCCGCTCGCGCAGTGGAAACGCCACATTCTCGCCCACCGAGATCGAGTCGAACAACGCCCCGTTCTGAAAGACCATCGTCACCTTGCGCCGGATCTCCTGCAGCTTCTTCTCGTCGAACGTGGTGATATCCTCCCCCGCCACCAGCACCTTGCCCTGGTCCGGCTTCAGAAAACCCATCAGCATCTGCAGCGAAACCGACTTCCCCACCCCGCTTCGTCCCAGGATGCAGAGCGTCTCCCCCGGGTTGACGAAGAAGCTCACATCGTTCAGCACCACAAAGCTGCCGAACGCCTTGCACACATGATCGAACGAGATATAGGGCCCCGGTGCGTCCTTCCCCTCCTGCGCCGCCTCCGCCGCCGCCTCGTTCTGCTGGGCCGCCTGCTCCATAAACTCTTCGACCGCCGGAGCCACGTCCGGCGACACATCCGCGATCAGCGGCGTATTCTCGTCCGTCTCTCCGTGTTCCGGCTGCTGACGCTCCGCCTCGCTATCCGGCTTCTTCTCCCCGTACTGCTCCTCCCGCACGCTCATCCACACTCTCCCAGAAAACCTTTAGCCTATCCGATGCCACCGCCGCCCGAAGTATCCAGAAGATGCCTCAGCGTCTCCGCCCTCGCCAGATCCTCCGGAGTATTCAGGTTCGCAAACCACTCGCCCGGTCCCGTCTCCACCACCTCGAACACCTCCGCGTACGGTGCCCCAACCCTCCCCGCAAGCGCCCGCCCCGTTCCCTCCAGCACCGGCAGCAGCTTCCACTCCCCGCGGCTGACCGCCTCCACCACAAACGGCAAAACCTCCCGGTGCAACAGGCAAACCGCCGGCTGCATCCGGCCCCCGGCCCGAAACATCTTTACCCGCGCGGCCTCCCCGCCCGGTCGCAGCCATTCCGCCGGCACGAACGGCACATCCACCGGCAAAAACACGTTCCACGAAGACCCGGTATGCGTCAGCCCCGCCTCCATCCCCCCCAGAGGCCCGCACCCAGGGTGCAGATCCCGCACGACCGGCGCAAACTCCTCCAGACCCTCATCGTTCGACAAGACGAAGACTTCGCCGCATACCTTCCGCAGCTTCGCCACCGCGTGCGCCACCAGCGGCTTGCCCGCCAACTCCACCCGAGCCTTGTCCCGCCCCATCCGGGTGCTCCGCCCGCCCGCCAGCACATACCCCGTCAAGCAGCCCCCAGCGCTCCCAGCCAGCGAATGATCGATTCGATCCCCCGGTGAAAGTTCGCCAGGTGAAACTTCTCATTCGGCGCATGCAGGTTGTCGTCCGGCAGACCGAACCCCATCATCAACGTTGGAATCCCCAGCTCCCGCACAAAATCCCCCACAATCGGGATCGACCCACCACCTCGCACAAACACCGTCTCCTTGCCGAACACCGCGCGCATCGCCTCCGTCGCCGCCCGCACATAAGTATTGTCCGTACTTACCACAATCGGATCGCCCGCATGGATCAGCCGCACCTCAAGCTGGATCCCCCGCGGGCAAATTGAGTCCACATACGCCTTGTACTGCGCAAAGCTCTCCGCCGGGGTCATCTCCGGAACCAGCCGCAGGCTTACCTTCGCCGTCGCCTTCGCCGGAATCACCGTCTTCGCCCCCGCCCCGGTAAACCCGCCGGGCATCCCATGCACATCCAGCGTCGGCCGAGCCCATGTCCGCTCCATCACGCTCAGACCCGGCTCCCCCGTCAGCTCCGTCGATCCAACCTCCGTCTCCCGGTAGTGCTCCTCGTCGAACGGCAACGCCGCCCACGCCGTCAACTCCTCCGCCGAAGGCGCCGCCACCTTGTCATAGAACCCCGGAATCAGAATTCGCCCCTCCTCATCCTTAAGCTTCGCAATCACCTGTGCCAGCGCCACAAACGGATTCGGTGCCGCCCCCCCGTACATTCCCGAGTGCAGATCCGTCCGCGCCCCACGCGCCTCGATCTCCGTATAGATCATCCCGCGCAGCCCCACGCACAGCGTCGGAAGCTCCGGAGCAAACATCTCCGTATCAGAAACCAGCGCCACATCGGCCCTAAGCTCCTCCCCATGCTCTCGCACAAACGCGGCAATCCCCTCGCCCCCGACCTCTTCCTCCCCTTCCAGAATCACCCGTACATTCACCGGCAGCACCCCACCACCCGCCGCCATCAGCGCCTCGAGCGCCTTCACATGCATCCACATCTGCCCTTTATCGTCCACCGCCCCCCGCGCATAGACGTTCCCCTCCCGCACCTCCGGCTCAAACGGCGGCGACGTCCACTCCTCCAGCGGCTCCGCCGGCTGCACATCGTAGTGCCCATAGCAAAGCACCGTCGTCTTCCCCGGCGCCCCCAGCCAGTCCCCATACACCAGCGGGTGCCCCGTCCGCTCCCCCGTCGACGTCTCGATCAGCCGAACGTTCGCCAGCCCAATCCGCCGCAACTCCGTCGCGCAAAACTCCGCCGCCCTCCGCACATCCCCTACGCGCGCCGGGTCCGTCGAGATCGAAGGTATCCGCAGCAACGCCTTCAACTCCTCGACAAACCGCTCTCCGTTCTCCCGCGCAAACCCAACCGCCGCTTCGATCATCATCATGACCCTCTCTGCTCTATCCTGCCCTATTTTGCGCAAGGTGCTCCACCAGCAAAGCCGTCATCCGCTCCGGAGCCTCATCCACCAGCCAGTGCGATCCCCCCGCGACCCGCTCAAACCGGTACGGCCCATCCACATACCCCGCAGTCCCCAGCGCCGCCGCCTCGCCCAGCGCCACATCCTTCTCGCCCCACACATACAGCGCCGGAACCCTCACCCTTCCCGCCCGCGCCGAAGGCGGCAGCGCCCGGTACCAGTTCAGCGCCGCCGTCAGCGCCCCCTCCTCCGCAAGCCGCCGAACATTCGTCTCCACCTGCGCCTCCGCCACCTTGCCCTGGTACACCGACCGCAGCCCCTTCGCCCCGAAAGCCAGCAGCAGCCTCTCCGCCAGGTGCCCCGGAGCCTTGAACAGCAGGATGTACTTCGACCGGTTCATCTGGTCGAGGCTCCTCCGTACCGCGTCCGAAAACGCACTCGTATGCGGCGTAGACAGCACCGCCACCGTCCGCAGCCGATCAGGATGATCGGCCGCCACCTGCCAGGCCACCAGCCCGCCCCAGTCATGCCCCACCAGGTGAAAACGCCCTCCACCCAGCGCCTCCGCAAACCCCAGCACATCCTCCACCAGCCGATCCAGCTCATACGCCTCGACCGCCTCCGGCCGCGCCCCCGGCGAGTACCCCCGCTGATCCACCGCCACCGCCCGATACCCCGCCCCGGCCAGCCCCTCCATCACGGCCACCCAGCTCTCCGCAAACTGCGGGAACCCATGCAGCAGCAGCACCAGCTCCCCACCCGCCGGACCAGCCGCCAACGCACGAAACTCCCACCCGCCAACCCGCAGAACCAGCGCATCCACACCATCATCCTCTCACCGGCCAGCACGTCCCTGCCTCGCTCCACAGCCACCCGCTCTCATCCACGCTACAATCGGCTCCAGGAGCCCTCGGCATGCATCCTTCCCCCGGACCTCTCCCTAAACGGCTCTCACTCCTGCGCCGCCTCGGCTCACTTCCTGTCCTCGCCATCATCCTTGCCGTCGCGCACCTCCCCTGCCCACTCCACGCGCAGGAAGACGGCGGCATCTCCGTAGAAACTGACGGCGGCGGCCAGGAGATCCTCGAAAGCATCTTCGTCCCCTACCTGCCCAACGCGCCCTTCAGCCTCACCCTCGCCACCGAGTGGTCCCGCCCCATCGCCAACGGCGGCTCCTTCATCGTCGTCAACTCCCGCCCCATCAAGCGCGACCGCATCGGACGCATCTACCAGGAACGCTGGCTGCTCTCCCCCAAGGGAAGCACCCATCCCTCGCGCATGAGCTGGATCCAGATCGCCGATCCCATCGCCCACACCCTGTACGAATGCAACGCCCGCACGAAGATCTGCGATCTCGTCGTCCTCACCGACCGGACCAATCTCCGCACCCAGCCCAGCCTCTTCACCTCCGGCCCCCTCAAAGACAACAAGGGAACCCGCACCCACGAAGATCTCGGCGCGCAATACTTCGCCGGGCTCCCCGTTCACGGCTATCGGGACACCACAACCCTCAACCCCGGCGTGCTCGGCAACGACCGCCCCATGAGCACCATCCGCGAGTTCCGCTTCTCCCCCGATCTCGGCTTCAATCTCTCCTCCACCCTCGACACGCCCCAACTCGGCCGCCAGACCTTCACCGTCACCGACATCACCACCACCGAGCCGGACCCGCGCTTCTTCCAGCCACCGGATGGCTACAGCGTCATCGATCGCCGCAAGCCGCCACCCCCCACCCAGTAGCACCTCACCGACACGCACCCTCTCGTCCTGCTCCGCGAGCGAAATGCGCCCGGCGGATGGTACCTTAAAGTGATGTACGCCGTCTTCGTCATCGCCGCGATTCTCCTCTCCGTCGCGCCGGCGCACGCCCACACCCTCTTCGCCGCGGCCGTGTCCGCCGGCAGCCCGTCCCACCTTCGCGCCACCCACGGAGCCCCCCGCGTCCAGCAGACCGGCCGCACCCTCCAGGCCAACCCCGGGCCGATCCCCAAGTCTGCTGCGCGAGCCGGCAGCCGGGCCCCAGTGCCCACGGCACGCACCGCGGAGCCGCCGTCGCATCCCAGCACCCCCGGTTCATTCCTCGGCCACCCTCCCAACGCACCCTGAGCCATCTCCTGCCCAGCATGCAAGCCGGCCCAGCGCGTCCGCCCCGGCTCCGGCACCGCGCCCGACCGCGCCGAACCCTCCCCACCGATGCAGTATCCGCCCGCGCAAGCTCCCCTAAAGGATTTCCACCGTGCTCAACAACGTCCTCGCCAAAGTCTTCGGAACCTCGAACGAACGCGCCGTCAAGAAGCTCCTCCCCGCCGTCCAACAGATCAACGCCCTCGAACCCACCATCGCCGCCCTGTCGGACGACGCCCTCCGCGAGAAAACCGCCGACTTCCGCGCCCGCATCGCCGAGGCCATCAAGGGAATCCCCGACGACCGCGACCACGCCGAAGACCTCTACGCCGCCGAACGCGCAGCCCTCGACGCCCTCCTCCCCGAAGCCTTCGCCGTCGTCCGCGAGGCCGGCAAACGCGTCGTCGGCATGCGTCACTTCGACGTCCAGCTCATCGGCGGCATGGCCCTCCACCAGGGCAAAATCGCCGAGATGAAGACCGGCGAAGGCAAAACCCTCGTCGCCACCCTGGCCTGCTACCTCAACGCTCTCGCCGGTCGCGGCGTCCACGTCGTCACCGTCAACGACTATCTCGCCAAGCGCGACGCCGAGTGGATGGGCAAGATCTACGGTTTCCTCGGCCTCTCCGTCGGCGTCATCGTCCACGACCTCTCCGACAACCAGCGCCGCGAAGCCTACGCCTCCGACATCACCTACGGCACCAACAACGAGTTCGGCTTCGACTACCTCCGCGACAACATGAAGTTCGAGCTCGCCGACACCACCCAGCGCGGCCACTACTTCTGCATCGTCGACGAGGTCGACTCCATCCTCATCGACGAAGCCCGCACCCCCCTCATCATCTCCGGACCCACCGACCAGACCACCGACAAGTACGCCCGCGTCAACCTCATCATCCCTCAGCTCGAGCTCGGCGAGTTCACCGAAACCGTCGAGACCAAGACCTACACCGGGGACTTCGTCGTCGACGAGAAAGCTCGCTCCATCACCGTCACCGACGAGGGCTGGGAGAAGATCGAAAGCCTCCTCGGCATCGGCAACATCGCCGACCCCGAAAATTGGGACCTCAAGCACCACGTCGAAGTCGCCGTCAAAGCCCACAACCTTTACAAGCGCGACGTCGAGTATGTCGTGAAGGACGGCGAGGTCATCATCGTCGACGAGTTCACCGGCCGCCTCATGCCCGGCCGCCGCTGGTCCGACGGCCTCCACCAGGCCGTCGAAGCCAAGGAAGGCGTCGCCATCCGCAAGGAGGACCAGACCCTCGCCACCATCACCTTCCAGAACTATTTCCGCATGTACAAGAAGCTCTCCGGCATGACCGGCACCGCGGAAACCGAAGCCGCCGAGTTCGACAAGATCTACAAGCTCGACATCGTCGTCGTACCCACCAACCGCACCATGCAGCGGCTGGAAAACCCGGACGTCGTCTACCGCACCAACCAGGAAAAATACTTCGCCCTTGCCGACGAGATCTCGCGCCTCCACACCGAAAAGCAGCCGGTCCTAGTCGGAACCACGAGTATCGAAAAATCCGAGCTCCTCTCAGAAATCCTCAAGCGCAAGGGCGTCCGCCACGTCGTCCTCAACGCCAAGTTCCACGAAAAAGAAGCCGAGATCGTCGCCCAGGCCGGCCGCTTAGGCATGGTCACCATTGCCACCAACATGGCCGGCCGCGGCACCGACATCCTCCTCGGCGGCAACTCCGACTTCATGGCCCGCCAGGACCTCGTCAAAAAGCAGCGCGCCCGCGCCGTCTCCGCGTCCGAGGGAGCCATCCAGCCCGTCGCCGGCCCCGGCATGTTCCGCTTCCTCTACGCCGGCCAGGAGTTCGAAGCCACCCAGCAGGATTGGGACAACGCCGTCGCCTCCCACGCCGAAGCTGCGAAGAAAGAACATGACGCCGTCATCGAACTCGGCGGCCTGCACATCCTCGGCACCGAACGCCACGAGTCCCGCCGCGTCGACAACCAGCTCCGCGGCCGCGCCGGACGCCAGGGCGACCCCGGAGCCAGCCGCTTTTATCTCTCCCTCGAAGACGACCTCATGCGCATCTTCGCCCGCGAGTGGGTCTCCACCCTCCTCCAGCGCCTCGGCATGGAAGAAGGCGTCCCCATCGAGTCCGGCATGATCTCCCGCCGCATCGAGGCCGCGCAGAAAGCCGTCGAAACCCAGAACTTCGAGTCCCGCAAGCACATCCTCGAGTACGACGACGTCATGAACAAGCAGCGCGAAGCCGTCTACGGCCTCCGCCGCCAGCTCATGGAAGGCCCCGAAAGTGGAGTCGACCAGAAGCAGCTCATTACCGAGGACTACGTCTCCACCCTCATGTCCAACCTCCTCGACGAAACCATCCCCGAGAAGGCCAACCCCACCGAGTGGAAGACCGACCAGCTCTTCGAGCAGCTCTACGATCTCTTCGGAGCCCGCCTCAAGGACGAGGTCGACGTAGAAACCCTCAACCGCCACGAACTCGGCGAAACCATCTTCGAAAGACTCCGCGCCCGCTACGACATCAAGGAAGAGATCCTCGGAGCCCCCGCCATGCGCTACCATGAGCGCATCGTCATGCTCTCCGTCCTCGACGGCCTCTGGAAGGACCACCTCCTCCAGATGGACCACCTCAAGGAAGGCATCGGCCTCCGCGGCTACGCCCAGCAGGACCCCCTCGTAGCCTACAAAAAGGAGTCCTTCGAAATGTTCGAAGCCATGATGATGCGCTTCCAGGAGGACACCTGCCGCCACCTCTTCCGCATGCAGATCATCGGCCCCGACGGCACCCCCATCGAAACCGCCGAGCAACTAGCCGCCGCCCAGCAAGCCTCCCAACTGCAGAACGCCCAGCAAACCATGTTCGAAAACGCCGCCCTCGAAGCCGTCGGCGGCCTCGACCTTGTTCCCCAGGGCCAGGGCAACCTCATGGAAGCCCTCAGCGCCCCCCAGCCGACCGCACCCCGCCCCCCAGCCCCCACCAACGGCAGCCGCACGTTCCCCCCCAGCTCCACCAACCACGTCGGAGCCACCCGGCCACCCCAGCAACAACCCGCCCCGGTAGCCGTCCCCACCCGCGCCCCCTCCACCACCATCGACGCCCTCGAAAAAGAGTTCCAACGCAAAAAGCAGCGCGAACTCGATGCTGCCCGCTCCGCAGGTGCCCCCACCACCAACGGCAACAGTCCTCGCGCCGCCGGCCAAAAAGTAGGCCGCAACGAACCCTGCCCCTGCGGCTCCGGCGCAAAATACAAGAACTGCCACGGAGTATAAGTAGCCCATCCTCATAAACACGCTGCGAAAGGAGCTTAGAGGAGCTTCAGATCTAGTGTTCTGCCGACAAATAATTTGGCGCTTTCTGCTCATCTTAATGCAATAATCCTCCCTCAAAGGGACGGTTATGAATCGAGCTTACGGCGTTGTTGTTGCAGTACTCTTCTGTTCGGGAGGGGGCTTGTGTCAGACTGACCCCACGGTCATTCCTCAGCAAAAGCCGATACCCTCTGCTTCATCCAGCCCGCCCACCGCTGCGGTTGCATCCCAGCCGCCGAGTTCAACGTCACCGTGGAAGCTAACTGCGGACCGAACCATGCTGGATGCCGGACAGAAATACACCGTGACGCTTGAGGACTCCGCCTCCGATTGCCCAAAGTCGCATTCCTTTAATGATCTCGGGAGCGTCGTCTCATCTTCCCCGTCAGAGATCATCGTTGGGAGTTACTCTCGAGTTCTGAACAATGCATGTCAGATCACTGTTCCTATATCCGTTGCTACTCTGGCTCTTTCAGGTAGAAATTCGCTGCTACTAAAGAGCAAAAGCCTCAGCGATCTCACATTGGGGATAGTCACATTATCGATACGCAGTCCGAATCCGACTCAGGCAGGTCCGATAGCTCCTGGCCTTCCGGCACCACAGTTGGACATCATGTGGAAGGTGCTACCCCGTCAACCCGTTGCCGACAGTTACGGTAGCAGGGTAGCTGACGGGTTCTTCGCAATCGAGGCTACTTTCGGCAACCAGACAGGATATGACCTGCAAATAGCCGCACTTGGTTTTGAATCTCCAAGTTTCATCTGCGATGTCTCTACTACTCCTCAAAAGTTCGACACTAGCCGGTCTTGCAAAGATCCCTTCAATAAATTCGGGTTGCTCAAACCGGTTGACGCTTCCTCCACGGACAAGCCCACCATGCCTGTTGATGCGTACCCGATCGTTAGAGGGACTGTTGAGCGAGAACAGTTTGTTGGAACGCGAGCAGTCGTGGTTAACCTAGTTAAAGCTGCGGGGCCTATTCTTGTTGGTGTCGGCGGAGCATACTTCCCTGCAACTGACTCGTTCAATCGAGCAACTGAGATATTCGTCAGTCCCTTCGAAAAGGGGCTCGAGCTGGTGTACCCCGATTTGACCACCAACCATCTAATTAGTCTGGACAATAGGGCTCTTAGGGATGGTGCGGTGATCCCGAACAACAGCGCGATCCGGATCAATGCTTTTATCAGCCGTGAACTTGTACAGTGCGGCTTCCCACGACACTGGTATTCGCTTAGCACTCGAACCTCACACTTTGACTGGGATTGTAGGCCCGGAGATACTCGGCTACCATATGCCCAGAACTTTCGCCCTGCGGATGTAGTTGCGCACCTTGGCCGAATCGTCCTTATTGGCCAACCCATTCAATATTTGAACCGGATAAGGGTTGTTCAGGATGAAGACAAGCAGGAGGCTCACATAGGTCCGCTTGTAACCTCAAGCGTCTTGGTCATGCCAAAAGGTTCAACCGCTACACTAGCATTCGCGGGCATCAATCTTCAGAATGCAACCGTTGTGGCTGATCGTCCCAAGGAAGTGATCATCACGGACGTAAAGGCGAGCGCGGATGGATCCAGCGTCTCGTTCGGTGTTGATGCTACGAACGCCACCGCCGCTTCGTATGAACTTCAAATTGTGACACGCTACGGCGTGACAAGAGCATCGCTCTAGTTTACAGAGAGCGTCAAGGCTCAACCCTGATCATGTCGCCAGCGCTTCCAGATGTCGTTCCTCGCACTACTTCCGATGCACACCAGGTCTTCTAATCCTCTCCTAAGCTTTCTTCCGCAAACTCCTCCTCCCCCACCACCAACTCCCGCACCCGAACCTCCCCGCTTTCCGGCTCCACCAGCACCTGAATCCGCCCCTCCGCCGCCTCCAACTCCCCCCGGCAGGCATTCGACAATCCCACACCCTCCTCGAACAGCCGCACCGACTCATCGAGCGACAACTCCCCTCGCTCCAGCCGTTCCACTACCTGCTCCAACGCCGTCAGCTTCTCCTCAAAACTCGCCATACCTAACTCGTCTCCCCCAACCCCAACACATCCGCCGCCGCCGCATACTTCCCAAACGGCGCACTCACCTGAACCCCCTGCACCTTCAGATGCCCAAGCGTCCGCGCCTCCGCCAGCATCTCCCGGGCAATCTTCACCCCCTCCGCCCGCGTCGCCTCCACACTCCCCGCGGAGGCCATCCGCGCCATCACCTCATCCGGAACCCGCACCTTCAAATCCTTCTTCATAAACTCCGCATTTTTCAGAGAGGTCAGCGGCCAAATCCCCGCAATCACCGGGATCCGAAACCCCTCGATCCGCCGCAGAAACTCCTCCAGCAAGCGCATATCAAACACCGGTTGCGTAATGCAGAACTCCGCTCCCGCCTCGACCTTCGCCGCAAATCGCCTCACTTCATAGTCCAAATCCGCCACACCAGGATTCGCCGCCACGCAGATCGCAAAGCCCGTAGATCCCCCAATCGCGTTCTTCCCAATATCCAACCCATGATTCAGCCCACGCACGATCTTCACCAGCCCGATCGCATCCACATCGAACACCGCCGTCGCATCCGGATAGTTCCCCATCTTCGGCGGGTCGCCCGTCAGGCAAAGCACGTTCTTCAGCCCAATCGACGAAGCCCCAATCAGGTCGCTCTGCATACTCAGCACGTTCCGGTCGCGACACGTGTAGTGCAGAATCGTCTCAATCCCCACCTGCTGCTGAATCTGCACGCACAGGCTCTGCGCCGCCATCCGCGCACTCGCTCGGGGACTGTCCGGCACGTTGATCGCATCCACCCCAAGCCGATAGAGCAGCCTCGCGCCCTCCAGCTCCTTCGCGCAGTCGATCCCCTTCGGAGGCACGATCTCCACCAGCGTCACAAACGCCCCCGAGGCGATCATCCCCCCAATCTTCGACCGCTCCCCCAAAGCTGGAGGCTCAACCGCGCTCGCCACCACCGCTTCCACCCCCGCGCTCACACCAGCCTCCATCGCGCCCAGCGCCCGCAGCGCATGCCGCATCGCCCGAATATGCCCTGGAGTCGTCCCGCAGCATCCCCCCACAAACGTCGCGCCCGCCTTCACCGCCTTCCGCGCAAAGCTCCCCATAAACTCCGGCGTGGCCATATACATCTGCCGCCCATCGACATCCCGCGGAATCCCCGCATTCGGCATCGCCGCCAGCGGCAGCGTCGTCACCGCCCGCATCCGCGCCACCGCCTCCACCACCGTTCCCGGTCCGGACCCGCAGTTGCAACCCACCGCATCCGCTCCCCAGGCCTCCATCCTCCGCGCCGCATCCTCCACCGCGGTCCCATCCCCGCAAACGCCGCCTTCATCCACCTTCACCATCACCAGCACCTTCAGCCCTGGAGCCTCGTCCTTCACCGCCCCAATCGCCTGCTCCACCTCCGCCAGCGACATCATCGTCTCCACCACGAACAGGTCCGCGCCAACACCAGGTCCACCCTCGGCCAACGCCCTCACCTGCTCCCGAAACGCCTCCCGCGCCTCCGCCGCCGTCACGCTCCCCTCAGGAGCCAGCGCCACACCCAGGGGTCCCAGAGCGCCCGCCACATACGCCTCGGAGGCCTGCTTCTCCCGCATCTGGTTCACGCACTCCCGCGCCAGCCGCATCCCGGCGACGTTCAACTCCCGCACCCGCTCCCGCAGCCCGAACCGCTCCAGCCGGAACGCGTTCGCCCCATACGTATTCGTCTCGATGATCTCCGCGCCCGCCCGCAGATACTCCGCGTGCACCGCGCGCACCATCTCCGGCTGCGACACGTTCAGCTCGTCGTAGGACCGGTTGATGAACACGCCATGCTCGTACAACATGGTCCCCATCGCCCCATCGCACAGCACGGTCCGCGGCCGAGTTGCCCCCTCGGCCTCACGCCGCCCAAACACCAGGTCGAGCGCCGTACCCGCGACGCCGCGTCTTGCCTCCACGCCCGCAACTCCCTCCCCGGTCTCAACCATGCCGCTCCCGCTTCCTCGCCGGCGGCCCAAAGCGCCGCCCCAGCCCATCCCTCCATCCTAAGCCAGCCAGCCTCGTCCAGCCACCGGTCCGCAGCCGCCTCGCTCACGCCCTTTGGTATACTTGCGTCATACCTACGGGCTCGAACCCCGCATCCGGCTGCTGCGAGAACCCTGCCGCGGAGCCCTCTGGTCTGGAGCTGTATACGTTGACGAACCGAAGTCTCTGCACCCAGGCCGCACGCGGTCTCCTGCTTGCCGTTGTCACGCTCGCCCTGTCCTCCTGCGGCCAGCAGCTCTACAAGTTCCCCCAGTACACCTTCGCCAATCGGCCGATCCCGCCCAGCAAGCTCGCCCAGCGCGTCCTCGTCGGCGTCACCGTCAACGGATCGCAGGGAGCCCTCACCATCCTCGACGGCTTCCGCGACCTCCGCAGCAACGTCCAGAACACCGTCACCGGCTTCGGCATCTCCGGATACGCCGGAGGCTATCCCAGCCGCATCATCAGCTACCCGGAGCAGACCGCCGGCTACGTCTATTCCCAAACCGATGGCAGCGTCGCCATCGTCAACTACGGAACCGAAGCCACCGGCGGCTCGGCCGGAACCCTCCCAGCTCCCTCCACCGGCCTGGCCATCCCGCCCTCCGGCCAAAGCGTTTACTCCGCCGAGGAGTCCATCGGGATCCTCGGCATCATCGATAAGACGGCCAATCCACCCCGCAGCTACGGGCTCAACCTCCCAAACGTCTACCAGGTTGTGGCCAACCAGGGCAACACCGTCGTCCTCGCCATGGTGCGCAACTCCAATACCCTCTACCGCGTGGTAAAGCTCAACGCCAACCAGGCGAATCCTCCCGGCGCCGTGGATTGCCAGCCCTACAACCTGCCCGTCTATTGTGTCGTGCCGGTTGCCGGCACCTACGACAGGCCTACCAATGCCTATTTCTCCCTCGATGGAACCAGCGTCTACGTCCTCAACGCCGGCTCGGAATCCGGCGGAACCACGGCAAGCGTCTCCTTCCTCTCTCTCGCGCCGCTCAGCATCAACACCATCCCCACCAGCTTCCCCGACACCAATCCCGTCACCGCCAACATCCCCATTCCCGGTGGCGTCACTGCCGCTATCTCCGACGGCGCAACCCTCTACCTCGCCGGCCAGCAGAAGATGCCCGATGGCCTCTTCGCAGGCAATCTCACGACCCTGAATCTCTCCACCCTTGCCATTACCGGCCAGTACTCCATCTCCGATGGAAACCATTCCAAGATGCTCTTCGCCGACGACAACACCCTTTGGATCGGCAGCCAGTTCTGCGCGACCGGCGAGCGCGCAAAGAACAACCAGAACTACAACTGCCTCACCCGCTTCGATCTCGGCACCAAGACCCCCACCATCGTCCCCGCCGTCGACCCCACCTCCGCCGCCTCCTCCGTCCCCTACCCCAACGGAGACAACAACCTCAAGTACTACGGCAGTCTCACCGGCCTCTGCTGGGTCCAGAACTACCACAAAATCTACACCGCCTACGGGGGCCAGGTCCACGCCTTCAACACCGTCGACGGCTCCGAGATCAACAACCAGTTCATCGTCGTCCAGGGAACCGCCCTCGACGTCGCCTACATGGACGCCCTCACCAACCAGGCAAACTAGGCCCGGCTCATGGTCGACGTTCTCGCCATAGCCGCCCACCGCGACGACGTCGAGCAAACCTGCGGCGGAACCCTCCTCGTCCAGCACACGCTCGGTTGGAAGACCGGCATCCTCGACCTCACCCAGGGCGAGTCAGGCACCCGAGGCACCGCCGCCGAACGCGAAGCCGAGGCCAATGCAGCCGCCCGCATCCTCCATGTCACCCACCGGGAGGCACTCGACCTCCCCGACGGAAGCCTCCAGAACACCCTCGAAAGCCGCCTCAAGCTCGCCGCCGCCCTCCGTCGCCTGCGCCCCCGCGTCGTCATCCTCCCTTACTGGCAGGGCCGCCACCCCGATCACTACACGGCCGCCACCCTCGGCTACGAGGCCTGCTTCGCCGCCGGCCTCACCAGGCTCGACATCCCCGGCGCACCCCACCGCCCCTACAAGATCCTCTACGCCTCCCTCTACGCCGACGTCCGCCCCACCTTCGTCGTCGACATCACCCCCCATATGGAGCAGCGTCTCGCCTCGCTCCTCGCCTACCGCTCCCAATACGCCAACCAACCCCAGGGAGGGGGCCTCTTCGTGCCTGAAGAAGAAATCCGCGAACGCACCTTCGCCTCGGCCCGCCATTACGGCCTGCTCGCCGGCGTGCGCTACGCCGAGCCCTTCGTCCTGAAGGAAGTCGGCCTCGCCGCCGATCTCATGCTCCTCCCCGTCCAGTCCATCTAAAGCGGATTAGCTACCGGTTTTGTTGTCATTCCCGTAGGGAATCTGCCGGTGCCGTTGCAGCTGTTCGTCCTACACGCCAACAGCTAATCCGCTCTGGCCCGCAAGCCGATCCCGCACAAACGCCACAAACTCCTCCGGGCAATACACCGGAGCCTGCATGGCAAACACCCGCGCCCCCGCCACCAGCCGCAGCGAAACTCCCTCCCAGGCCGGCGTCCCGATCACCCCGCCCGGCACCAGCACCGCATCCGCCCGGTCCAGGTACCGCTTCGCCGAGTCCTTGAAGTCCGCAACTGACGGGTCCAGCACGCTTACATACAGGTCCGGCCGCAGAAACCGCAGCACGCTGTTCGACTCGATCACCGCATTGCCCGCTCGCTCCAGCTCCTTCCGAACCCGCGGCATCGCCTCCCCCAACTGCCCCTGCCGCGTCCTGACCCAGAACGACCGCACCGCCCCCGCATCCAGGTACCGCGAGGAATCGGTCCCACTCCCCCGTTCACGTTCCTCCGTCATCGCCATCGCATGGTCAGCCGTCTCGCAGTCGCAGGGCTTCCCGTTCGCCGAGCACACCCCATGCCCGAACTGCGTCACCTTGAACGCCGTCCACCCCATCTCCCGCGTCCCCCTAATCAACCCAGCCATCACGCTCGTCTTCCCGATACTCCTCGTATGCCCCCCCACCACCACAATCGCCACGCTATCCCCTCCGCAGCCGTGCCAGGTCCCGCAGGTACTCCTTCAGCGGACGCGCCGGGCGGCCCCAGAACACCTGCCCCGGACCCTTCATCTTCTTGCCCGTCAGCACCCCGGCGCCTCCGCCCAGAATCACACCAGCCCCCACCGTTGCATGGTCGCCGATCCCCACCTGTCCTCCCAGGATCGCTCCATCCTCGATCACGCTCGATCCTGAAATCCCACTCTGCGCCGCAATGATCACATCCCGCCCGATCGTGCAGTTATGCCCGATGTGCACCAGGTTATCGATCTTCGTCCCCGCCCCGATCCGTGTCTCGCCCAGCGCCCCCCGGTCGATCGTCGTATTCGCCCCAATCTCCACATCATCCTCAATCACCAAGCGTCCCTGCTGCGGGAACAGCACATACCGCCCCGTCGCCCCATCCCGCGCATACCCGAACCCCGTCGAACCCAGCACCGCTCCCGCCTGCACGACCACCCGGTCCCCCATGCGCGTCCCGGCGCCAACCGTCACCCGCGCCCCCACCTCACAGCCCGAACCCATCCTTACCCCTTCCTCAATCACCGCCCCCGCACCCACCGAACATCCCAAACCCATCTCCACGTCCGCCCCAACCACCGCCGCCGGATGAACCCACGTCTCGCCCCTTCGCGCCTGCAGCCTCCTCGCCGCCACCGCAAAGGCATACCGCGCGTCCTTCACCCAGACAATCCGCGCATCCCCCAGGCCTTCCCGAAGCTTCTCATTCGCCAGGATCGCCCCCGCGTCCCCGGCAACCGCCTCCGCTAGCGTCGCTGCATCGGTCGCAAACACCAGCGCCCCCCCGTCCGCATCGCCAAGGCCGGCGACCCGCACCACCTCCACGTCTCCGCCCTCAACCCCCACAAGATCTCCGAGCCTCATGCCGAGTAGATCCCCTCTTCCCCCACCGGCCGCGTCTTCCACCGCCGGTGCATCCAGAGCCACTGCTCCGGATACCGCCGGATGTACCCCTCCAACACCTCCGTAAAACGAGCCGTATTTCCCAGCGCATCGCTCTCGGCATCGTCCGTCCGCAGCAGGCTGATCTCTTCGCCGAACCGAAGCACATACCCCTGCTCCGCCTCCTCCCAAAGCAGAAACCCCGGAAGCACCGCCGCCCCCGTCTTTCGCGCAATGCGCGCCACGCCGGAGGCCGTACAGGCAAGCCTGCCGAAGAACGGCACGAACACTCCCTGCGGAGGCGTCATATTCGTATCCATCAGCACCCCCACCGTCCGGCCCGCGCGCATCGACTCGATCAACCCTCGCGCAAAATCATCCTTATGCAAGACCCGATTCCCATGCAGACACCGAATCCGGTTCACAAACGCGTCCACCAGCGGGTTATCCAGCCGGCGAATGACGATGTCCATCGGGTTCCCCATCAGCGAGTGATAGAAGCTTGAAAGCTCCCACGCCCCCAGGTGGCCCGTCAGCACCAGAACCCCTTTACCCCGCGCCTGCGCCCGCACAAAGTTGTCCAGCCCCTCGTACCGGACGAAGCGGCTCACCTGTTCCTTCCGGTACCGCCCCATCCTGCAAAACTCCGCAACCTGCACTCCAAGGTTGCGGTACGTGCCCCGTAAAATCCGCTCTACCTTCCACCCATCGTAAGCCGGGAAGGCCATCCTGAGATTCTGGCTTCCCACCATCCGCAAGCGGCCAAACAGGCGGTACGCCAACATGCCGATCCCCATGCCGACGCGCCGGGCAACCTCCCTCGGAAGCACCCCAAGGACTCCCACCACGGCGCGGAGCAGCACAAACTCCACACGATGTCTCTTTGAAGCTTCCCTCACAATAGCCCGCGATGCTTCCTTCACAATCACCATTCTAAATGTCTTCCA
Organism: uncultured Granulicella sp.; assembly: GCA_965213785.1. Classification (GTDB taxonomy): domain Bacteria; phylum Acidobacteriota; class Terriglobia; order Terriglobales; family Acidobacteriaceae; genus Edaphobacter. The sequence continues at coordinate 521,889 of OZ243921.1, forward strand.
AACGTCCAAGGGCGGCCCGAAGGCCGCCCTTGACGTCCGTTCAGGTCGCGACTACTTGCTGTTCTTCGCAATCACGAAGTACTTCGCTACCGTCCGCACGAAGGGACGAGCATCGACTGGCGTCGGGATACCGCCGCTTAGCACCGTCTTGAAGGGCACGTTCGACCCATAAATGGTCCGCGTGTCGTCCTCATTTTGCGACAGCACCGTACCGTCGAGATCGATCCCGGCAAACAATCCCTTCGCTCGCGAGTAGGTCAGGAACTCCGCGTTCAGCTTCCAATCCGTACCGGCCTGCGCGTTGCGCCCAACCGGGCCGGCCGAGGCAGCCGCGTCCCCACCGATCTTGAACTTGCTCTCCAGCATGTGCTGCAAACCGTTCTGGTTCATCGCCACCAGCACCAGGTCGGTCGATTGCCCGCCGATCTGGAACCCAAAGCTTCCGCCCGCAAGTTGCACGAACACCGGCGCGCTCCAGCCCTTCGGGGTCCGGCAGGTCGCAACACCCTGACCGTACTGCCCGCCAACCACAAAAGCACCCTTCTTGAAGCTTGGAATCACCACCACGCAAGACGCACCCGCCAGGATCGCCTGCGGAATACCCTTGTCGGGCGTGGCCATCACTTCATTCACTACCGCCGCCGCATTCGTAAGTCTCTCGTCCAACTTGGCCTTGTCCGCGGCAAACGTGGTCAGCGTGGTGGCGGCCATCGCCATGGAACATACAAGAGCAGTCATCTTCTTCATCGGGTAACCTTTCGTCACACAAAAATCCGGGCGCGCATCCTCTGCGTCTCTTTGGCATACGATGTACGCTTCCGGGTTGCGGTTGCCACCATCCGCCGGCGGTTCTCCATATCCTTACCGCATCCCAGCAACCCACACAGACCAAAAAATTGGGGGCTTTGAGCGAGAAAGAGTCAAACTCTTTCCCAACTCAGAGCCCCCCTCCCAGGTCTGTGTTGCGTTCCATCACTCTCTCCCGCCTCGCGAGAAGTTACAACGGTACCTCCGTCTAGCGCCGAACGTAACCCCATCGTTAATCGAGCAGTCACCCCCCGAGCCGCATCGCCCGCATCGTCAACTCCACCCTGTTCGTCGCCCCTACCTTCCGCATCAGCCGCGACAGATGCGCCTTCACCGTACTCGCATCGATCTTCATCTCCTTCGCAATCTCACGGTTCCCCAGTCCCGCGACCAGGAACCGCAGCACCTCGACCTCCCGCCCGGTAAACCGGACCACCGCCTCCGCCTCGCTTGCCGAAGCCTCCGCGGCGCTGTCCAGCAGTCTCGCCAGCACCTTCCGCGGAGCCCACACAGAGCCGTCGCTCACAATCTCCAGCGCCATGCGAACCTCGCTCGCCCGCGCCGTATGCGTCAGGTAGCCTTTCGCCCCCGCACCGATCACCCGCTGCATGTAACTCTGGTCCTCCGACTCGCCCAGAACAATCATCCGCAGACCCGGACGTGCTCGCCGTATCGTCTCCAGCAGCGCGAACAGATGATCCGTGCATCCCGCATCGATCATCATCACCGTCAGGCCACCATCGTCTAGGATCCCCTGAAGGGTGACCCCTACCAAGGTCGCCAAGGGCCGACCATCCGCCCCCCGCCACTCCTCCAGAATGGCCTCTAATCCCGCCTGCCGCAGAGGATCGGCCGCGACGAATCCCACCCGCAGCTTCGTCCCCGCAACGCCTGTCTCGTCTCTGCTCATGCTGCCGACCCGTCCTGCATCTTCGACCTGGTCCAGCTTCCGTCAACCTCAGTCGCCCCGCAGCCGCATCACAGCTTTGGAAGCACGATACCCTGCTGATTCTGATACTTGCCTTTGCGGTCCGCGTAGCTCACCTCGCAGACCTCGTCGGACTGAAAGAACAGAATCTGGCAAAGTCCCTCGTTCGCATAGATGCGCGCCGGCAACGGCGTGGTATTTGAGATCTCAAGCGTCACGTATCCCTCCCACTCCGGCTCAAACGGCGTCACGTTCACAATGATCCCGCACCGCGCGTACGTCGACTTCCCCACACAGATCGTCAGAACATCCCGCGGGATCTTGAAGTATTCAATCGACCGCGCAAGCGCGAACGAGTTCGGAGGAACGATCACGCTCTCCGCCTCCACCGACACAAACGACCGCTCGTCGAACGCCTTCGGATCAATGATCGCGCTGTTCACATTCGTAAAGATCTTGAACTCATGCGACACCCGCAGGTCGTACCCATACGACGACAGCCCATACGAGATCACCCCTTCGCGCACCTGCTTCTCGCTGAACGGCGCAATCATCCCGTGCTCCAACGCCTGCTGGCGGATCCACCGGTCGCTCTTGATCGACATTCGTCCTCTTAACCCCCGGCTCACCGCCGCGGCCTCTGGCCTTGCTTTTCAGTAGTATGGCACGTCTTCCACGAGCCTTGTCCCGCGTTGACATTCCTCCGCCGACTTCCTACTATCGTCCCAAGGGAAACCTCGCATCAGTCCGCAAGGTATCTTGCAGGTTTGCCTTCCGGGGCTCGCCACCAGGCTCTCTCGCGGAGCGCACGAAGGGATCGTCCAATCCATGATTAAGCAGGACCTCGTACAGCGCATCGTCGCCCGCACCGGCCTCCCCCGCACCAAGGCGGAGGCGTCGGTCGATGCCATCTTCGACTGCATGAAGCAGAGTATGGTCGCCGGCGATCGTATCGAACTCCGCGGCTTCGGCGTCTTCACCGTCAAGCCGCGCAAGACCGGCATCGGCCGCAATCCACGCACCGGGGCAGAGGTCAGCATTATCCCCGGCAAGGCCGTCCGCTTCAAGCCCGGCAAAGACCTCCACCTCCTCGACGACCCCAAGGCCCAGAACCCTACGCAGTAGCCGGCAGCATTCGCGAAAAAGACATGCTCAAGACCGGAATCCTCAACCCCCACATCAACGCTCTGCTCAGCCGCGTCCGCCACACCAACACGCTGGTCCTCGCCGACCGCGCCTTCCCTTTCTGGCCCCACATCGAGACCGTCGACATCGCGCTCACCGACGACATCCCTACCGTCACCGACGTCCTCCGCGCCATCCAGGGCAACTTCTCCATCGGCCACTTCTTCATGGCCGAGGAGTTCCGCCAGCAGAACCCCCCCGAAATCCTCGCGCGTCTCGCCCGCCTCACCGGCAAGACCCCCATCACCTGGGAGCCTCACGACACCATGAAGCTCCGGGTCCCTTCCGCCATCGGCCTCATCCGCACCGGCGACACCACCCAGTACGCCAACATCATCCTCCAATCGGCCTGATGCACCACCGCACCGGTCGGCACGCGCAACGATTCCCGCTAAGTCGTGTTTATTCAATCGGATCACTGGACCCCGGACACCACATCGAGGCCGGAAATCCGGCGCGCCAGCCCCTTGGGTGGGCGCCAAACGGGGATCGCCATGACTACCCTTCGCAGCGCCGCTCGCAACAGCTTCACCGGCGTCATCGCCGCCGCCCTCCTGGCCGCTACGCTCCTCGCACCCACCCGCGCCGATGCCCGCGTCTTCTTCTCCGTCACCATCGCCCCGCCCGCGCTTCCCATCTACGATCAGCCCTTCTGCCCCGGCGAGGGTTACCTCTGGACGCCCGGCTACTGGGCCTACGGCGATCGCGGCTACTTCTGGGTCGAAGGCGCCTGGGTCGAGGCCCCCTACGAGGGTGCCCTTTGGACGCCTGGATACTGGGCTTACGACGAAGGAGCCTACCTCTGGAACCCCGGCTACTGGGGCAACACCGTCGGCTACTACGGCGGCATCGACTACGGCTTCGGCTACGTCGGAACCGGCTTCTACGGCGGCTATTGGAACCGCGGACTCTTTTTCTACAATCGTGGCTACAATCACGTCGACGACCACCGCATCCGCAACACCTACGACGATCGCGGCCACGGAGGCACCTACGTCCATCCCGGCGGACGCGCCTTTGATCCTCACCCCCCCACCTGGGCCGGCCGCGGCGAAGGTCGCGGCTTCGACCGCAACGATAACGGTGCCTTTAACCGGGGAGACGACAGGGACGAGCGCGGCAGCCGCATCAACGATGGCCGCGACCAACGCAGCAACGCGTCCGACGACCGGCAGGGCTTCCACGGCAACCCCGCTCCCTCCACGGTGGACAACCCCCGCCAGGGCGGCTTCAGCTCTCAAGCGAACCAGGGCTACCGCGGCACCCAGCAGAACCAGCCGAACGATCGCTTCGGCGGCAATGCTCACGCCGCGCCCATGCCCCAGGGAGGCTACAACATCAATCGCACCAGCCAACCCCAAGGTCAGCAGAACACCGTCCAGCAGACCCGCCCACCCCAACAGGAGGTGGCGCAACCTAACCGCGCCCCCCAGCTAGCGAATCTCCCTCAGTACCGGGTTCCTCAGCAGCAGCCCTATGCGGCCTCCCCGGCGACGCAGCAGCAGCCATCCGCTGCCCAGCCCTCCGGCCGCAACTTCGACCGGTTCCAGCCCCGCACCGCTAACCCTCCGCAGACTATGAACCCGCCGACCGGCGGGCAGGGCGGCGGAGGCTTTCACGGCTCCTTTGGCGGAGGCCGCCGCTAGCCATCCACTACCAAGACCCAGAGGGGCCGGGACCCTATCCCGGCCTCTCTGACCTCGCCCCGCCCGCCAGCCCCCGCACCATCCCGGTGATCTCGCCCAGCGCACCAGGCCTGGCCAGCGCCTTCGCCCGCTCTCCCATCCTCCCAAGCCCCGCCCTGTCCAGCAGCAGGCGCGCCAGTTCGTCGCGGAGGCTCCGCGCAGTCATCTCCTCCTGCACCATCATCACCGCCGCTCCCGCCTCCACCAGCACCTCGGCGTTCTTCCTCTGGTGGTCGTCCGCCGCAAACGGATAGGGCACCAGCACCGCGGGCCTCCCCGCGGCCGCCAGCTCCGCCACCGTGCTGCCTGACCGGCATAACACCAGGTCGCACGCCCCATACTCCCCCGGCATATCCTCCAGAAACGCCACCACCCGGACCTGCGCCGGGGCTACCCCACCCGCCGCATACGCCGCAGCCGTCTTCTCCACATGCGGCGCTCCGGCCTGGTGCACGATCGTCAACCCCGGCACCCGCCCCAGCAACTCCCCCGCAGTCTCCGGCAGCATCTCGTTGAAGACCCGCGCCCCCTGGCTGCCCGCCGTAATCAGCAGCCGCGGAGCCTCGTTCCCCGTCCGCGCCGGCACACGGAAGATCGCCTCCCGCACCGGAACCCCTGTCACCGCCGCATTCCGAAAGAACCTCCGCGTCTGCTCAAACGCCACCGCCGCCGCGCTCACCCGCTTCCCCACCAGCCGGTTCGCCAACCCAGGCACCGCATTCGGCTCATACGCCAGCGTCGGAATCCGCAGCAGAATCGCCGCCATCATCGCCGGCCCACTCGCATACCCCCCCACCCCCACCACGACATCCGGCCGAAACCGCCGCAGCAGCCCCATGCACCGCGCCACCCCCAGCGGAAGATCGAGCAGCGTCCGGGCCCGCGTCATCACGCTCACGCCCTTCAACTGCCCCACCCGGATCAGCTCCAACGCAAATCCCGCCTCTGGAACCAGCCGCGTCTCCAACCCACGCGCCGTCCCCACAAACCGGACCTCCGCCCCATCCTCCTCCCGCAGCGCCCGCCCGATCGTCAGCGCCGGAATCACATGCCCGCCGGTACCCCCACCGGCGATCAACACCCTCATCCCTGCCCTCAATCGATCTCACGCGTAATGTTCAGCAGCACCCCAAGCCCCGCCAGCGTAATAAACACGGAAGTGCCCCCGGAAGAAATCAACGGCAGCGTAATCCCCTTCGTCGGCACCAGCGCCAGCACCACGCTGATGTTGAAGAACGCCTGGATCAGAATCGCCGACGTAATCCCAAACGCCAGAAACCGGGCAAACGGATCTGTCGAAAGAATCGCCGCCCGCAGCCCCCGGTACCCCAGTACGCAGAACAGCCCTACGATCGCAATCGCCCCAATCCACCCCAACTCCTCGCAGATCGTCGCAAAGATGAAGTCCGTATGCGGCTCCGGAAGGTAAAACAGCTTCTGCCGCCCTTCCATCAATCCCAGTCCCTGGATCCCGCCCGTCCCTACCGCAATCAGCGACTGCAGAATATGGAACCCGGCCCCCCGCGGATCGAGATCCGGATTCATGAACGCCAGCATCCGCGCCCGCCGCCACGGCACCCAGAAGAGCATGTAGTACAGCACCGGCGAGGCCGCCAGAACCCCCAGCCCAAGCCACTTCACCTGCATCCCCGCCAGGTACAGCAGAAGCATCGTCACGCCCGCGCACACCAGCGCCGTCCCCAGGTCGGGCTCCTTCAAAATCAAGCCGATAAACAGCAGCGGAGGCAGAGCCGCCCGCAAGATCGTACCCTTCCAGTCATCCATCTGGTGAATCCGGTTCTGCAGAAAATAAGCCAGAAACAGCACAATCACCGGCTTCGCCAGCTCCGACGGCTGAAACGTGAACATTCCCCCAAACTTCACCCACCGGTGCGTATGGTGCGAGTCGTGAAACGCAAACACCACCAGCAGCAGCAGCATCGTCCCCGCCATCGCCGGAAACACGACCTTCGGGTTGTTATACCGGCGGTAGTCCACCCGCATCAGCACCGCCAGCGCAATCAGCCCCAGCACCGCCCACCCTGCCTGCTTCAACACATACGAGTAAGGCGACCCCACCGTCGCCTTCGCCATCACCGCCGAAGTCGAAAACACCATCACCAGCCCAAACAGCACCAGCAGCAGGATCACCCCGAAGAGCCACTTATCGACCCCGACCCTCTTCGCCATCCCAACTCACTCCCCTTACGAACGCCGTCTGCCGTTGCCCGTCTCCCACCGTCATCCTGAACGAAGGGAAGGATCCCTGTATTCGCCTTTGCAACTTTGGCAGTCGATGTCAAAAAGACATCGCCTACGTCTAACCGACCGCCGCGCGGAACGCCCGTCCCCTATGCTCATAGTTCTCAAACTGGTCGAAGCTCGAGCAAGCCGGCGCCAGCAGCACCACCTCCCCCGGCATCGCCGCCTCGCGCGCCCGCGCCACCGCCATCTCTAAAGTTCCGGCAGACTCTATCTTCACCACTCCTGCCAACTGCCGCTCAATCTTTTCTGCCGCCGAACCAATCGTATAAACAACCCGCACCCGTTCCCGGAGCAGCGGCCCCATCGATCCGTAGTCCGAATCCTTATCCTTCCCCCCCAGAATCAAATGAACTCCACCCGCAAACGACCCCACCGCCTTCATCGTCGCATCCACATTCGTCGCCTTCGAATCGTTATAAAACTCCACCCCGTTCACCGTAGCCACCAGCTCTAGCCGATGTTCCACTCCCTTGAAGCCCGCGACAGTCCGCCGGATCGACTCCCCCGCCACCCCAGCCAGCCGCCCCATCGCCACCGCCGCCAGCACATTCTCCACGTTATGCGCCCCCTTCAGCGGAATCTCCGACACCGGCATCACCCCCTCCGCCCGCCCCCCTTCGGAAGGCATCCACACCACGCTCTCCCCATGCACAAACGCCCCCTGCTTGATCGGCCGCCGCCCGCTGAACCAGAACACCCGTGCCCGCGTCTTCGCCGCCACCATCTGCGTCTCTTTATCCTCCGCGTTCAGCACCAGCGCGTCCTCCGCCGTCTGGTTCTCCGTAATCCTCGCCTTGGCCGCCGCATACGCTGCGAAGCTCCCATGCCGATCCAGATGGTCCGGCGTCAGGTTTAACACCGCCGCCATCCTCGGCCTGAACGTCTCCACCGTCTCCAATTGAAAGCTCGAAACCTCCAGCACATCCCACGTCTCCGCCGTATCCGCGGCAATCAACTCCACCACCGGCAGCCCGATATTCCCCCCCACCTGCACCGCCAACCCCGCATCCGCCAGAATCTTCCCCACCAGGGTCGTCGTCGTCGTCTTCCCATTCGACCCGGTAATCGCCACGACCTTACCCCGCAGAAACCGCGAAGCCAGTTCCAACTCCCCAATCACGGGCATCCCCAGCGACATCACCTGCCGCACCTCCGGCGTATCCAGCGGAACCCCCGGCGACACCACAATCAGGTCCTGCCGCCGAAACGTCAGCAGCCCATGCCCCCCCGCTTCCACCATGATCCCCGCCTCCAGCAGCGCCGGGACATCCTTCGCCAGCGCCCCCGCGCTGCGCGAGTCCGACACCGTCACCCGGGCACCCCGCCCCCGCAAGAACCGCGCAGCCGAAAGCCCCGACCGCCCCAACCCCACCACCAACACCTTCTTCCCCATCAGTTCCATCCGTACAGCCTAAAGCATCGCCGATGCCGCGTTCTCGCTTCTCCTTCTATATTCCTCGGCTCGGCGGGAGAGACCCCATCCCCCACCGCACGCACGTTCCGACCTACCGCGCAACCAGCTTCGTCAGATCGTTGAAGATCACAAAAGCCGCAAAGCAGATCAGGCAAACGAACGCCGCCTGGTAGATTCGCTCCTTCGCCACCTGGTTGATATCCCGCCGGAACAAACTCTCGACCGCCAGAAACAAAATCATCCCACCATCGAGAATCGGAACCGGAAGCAGGTTGAAAATACCCAGGTTGATCGAGATCCCTGCCATCAACTCCACAATCCGGCTCCATCCCGGAACCTGGAACGCCTCATGAACCTCCTGCCCGATGCCGATCGGCCCCGAAAGCTGACGCGCCGAAACATGCCGGGTAAACATGCCTTTCAGCACATCGCGGATCAGCAGCGAATTCTTCCGGAAGAACGTCCACGATTCCCCCACCGCAGCCCCGAAACCAAGCTTCTCCACTACCACGGGAGCCTGCGCGATCGCGATCCCGAGCCGCCACGCCTTGATCCCCTGAAGCTCCGTATACGCCGGAGTCACGCCGATCGGCACCTCCTGCCCGACACGCAAAATTGTCAGTTGCGCCGGCTTTCCCGCACGATCCTGCAGATAATCCAGCAGCGCACCCAGAGAGTGAAACGTCAGCCCATCGATCCGCTCGATCACGTCGTTCGCCTGCAAACCCGCCCGCTGTGCCGGAGTTCCCGTGCTGATCTCCCGTATCTGGATCGGAGCCGACTGAATCCGCGGGTCCAGCCCAATGCTGTCCAGCGTAAACCTCTCCGCGGCACCCTTCGATTCCAGGTGGATCGTCGTATTCACGCGCCGCCCGTCATGCACGTACGAAAACGCCACCGTCTGGTTCAGGTTCAGCAAAGACCGAATCCCGACGTCTTCCCACGTCGGATTCTCGATCTGGTCGTAATGCACAATCGTGTCGCCCGCCTGCACTCCCGCACTCGCCGCCGGCGTATTCACCGGGATGTAGTCCGTAACCGCGGGGCCTGCAAGGTACTGCGGACGCTCGTAATGCACCATGTAAAGCCCGGTCATCATCAGCAGCGCCAGGATGAAGTTGGCAAACGGCCCCGCCAGCGCCACCAGCGTCCGCTGCCACCGCGGATGCGCGTTGAACTCGCCAGGATCGCCCGAAGGAGCCTCCCCCGGAACATCGCCCGCCATCTTGACGTACCCGCCGATCGGCAGCAGCGAGAGACGATAATCCGTATCGCCCCGCCTAAACCCGATCAGACGCTTGCCCATCCCGACCGAAAACGTCTCAACCCGGATGCCGCACAGCTTCGCCACGGCATAGTGACCGAACTCGTGAACCAGGACCATGATGCCCAGAACGACGAGCAACTCGAGAATGGCGGAAGGCGAAAGATGCGAGAGCAGGGACAAACGAAGATCCTCTTAACAACATTGTCTCAAATCGGGCTCAACCGCGTGCGACAACCTCTCGCGCCAGCGCACGAGCAGCCCTGTCCGCGGAAAGCACCTCCTGGATAGACGATGGTGTGGTCGCCTTGGTTTGCGCCAGCACCCGCTCTATCGTCCGGGGGATGCCCAGGAACGCGATCTGCCCCTCCAGAAACGCCGCAACCGCAACCTCATCCGCCGCGTTCAGCGCGATACACGCACTCTGTCCCGCCGAAGCGGCCTCGTACGCAAGGCGCAGGCACGGAAACCTCTCCAGGTCCGGCGGAGAAAAATCCAGGTGGCTCAACGCCGCCAGATCGAATCCCAGATCCACCTTGTCCGCCGTCACTGGACGTTCCGGATAAGCCAGCGCATACAAAATCGGCAGACGCATATCCGTCACCGAAATCTGCGCCAGGATCGAGCCGTCCACGAACTCCACCAGCGAGTGCACCGTAGACTGCGGATGCACCGTCACCCGAACCCGGCTCGGAGGAAGGTCGAACAGCTTGCACGCCTCGATCACCTCGAACCCCTTGTTCATCATGGTCGCCGAGTCGATTGTGATCCGCTGCCCCATCGTCCACGTTGGGTGCTTCAGCGCCTGCGCCGGAGTGATCCCGGCAAACTCCGCCGCCGGAGTCTTGCGGAACGGTCCCCCCGAAGCCGTCAGCCAAACCTGCTTCACCTCCGCCTGCGTCCCCCCGCGCATCGCCTGGTGCACCGCATTGTGCTCGGAATCGATAGGCAGCAGCGCAACCCCGTGTGCGCGCGCCGCCGCCAGGATCAGGTCCCCCGCCGCCACAAGGCACTCCTTGTTCGCCAGCCCGATCGTCTTGCCCGCGCAGATCGCCGCATAGGTCGCCTCCAGCCCAGCCACCCCAACGATCGCCGACACCACGAAGTCCACCGCGGGATGCGTCGCCACGGCAACCGTTCCCGCCGCACCGAACACCACGTCGATGTCGGCGACACCCGCCTCGCGGAGCAGCTTGTCCAACGCCTGCGCGCCGGGTTCCGAAGCCATGGACACGAGCTTCGGCGTCCACCGGAGGCACTGCTCCAGCGCCCGATCGACGTTCGTGCCGGCAGCCAGCGTGACCACCTGGTACCGCTCCGGAAAACTCTCGCACAACGAGAGCGTACTTTGGCCGATCGAACCCGTAGAACCGAGAATGGCAAGTCTCTTCACTGGACTATCTTCGCAGAGCACGGGGCTGGAGGCCTAAAACGCGCCTAGTTTGAAGGCATCCTTCAGCAGGAGGGCGTACCAAAGCACGGGCGCCGCCAGCAGCAGCGCGTCGATCCGGTCCAGCATGCCACCGTGCCCGGGCAGCATGGTGCCGGAGTCCTTGACGCCCGCCCCGCGTTTGATGGCCGATTCCAGCAGGTCGCCAACCTGCGCCGCCACATTGATCAGCATGGCGAGCAGCACCGACTGCCACGCGGGCTCCGTAATGTGCAAAAAGGTGCTCCCCCGCGCAGCCAGAAGGTCGCTCGCGTAAACCACCGCAAGCCCCGCCAGTACGCTGCCGGCCACCGAAGCCACGGCCCCTTCGACGGTCTTTCCGGGGCTCAGGCGCGGGGCCAGTCTGCGGCGGCCCAAGGCACGTCCCACGTACAACGCAGCGATATCGCCAGACCACACGCAAACCATCAGAAACAGCAGGAGGGCGGGACCATCCTCCTGGTGCCACAGCAGGGGCAGCAGCGTCAGCGGGAACGCAACATACACCAGGCCGAAGAGGCCTTGCGCCGTATCCGGCAGGACACGTTCAAGCGGGGCCCTGAACCCGTTCCAGGCGAACAGGGCGAAGGCGAGCGCGCTAAGCCAGGGAAGTTGGGCCTCCAGCGGCCAGCTCGGCACCACGGCCAAAAAGAGGGCGGCGGTGGCCACAGCCATCCAGGGCGCGGGAATGTTTGCGCCGCCCGCGCGCGCAAGCAGCAGGTATTCCCAGGCGGCAAGCTCCGCCACCACCGCGGCGAACAGGGCAATCATCCACATCTGCCCGAAGAAGATCAGCGCAAAGACGACGGCGATGAGCACGAGAGCGGTCAGAATTCGTTGCATAACCGCTTCCCACGATACAGGGCGCGAGGCCAAACCGCCCACCCCGGCCCTAGCGGCGGCTGAACTCGGTCTGCGGGGTGAGCTGGCTGGAAATCTCCTCGGCGACCTCGCTCGCCGGCTCCAGTCCCGCGAGGTGCTCGTCCGTTCCCTGCCCCAGCCCGCCAAAGCGGCGCTCGCGGTGCTGGTAGTCCGCGATCGCTTCCAGCAAATGCACCCCACGGAAATCGGGCCAGAGGCGGTCCGTGACGAAGATCTCAGAATAGGCAATCTGCCACAGCAGAAAGTTCGAGATCCGCTGCTCGCCGGAGGTCCGTATCACGAGGTCGGGGTCCGGCATGTGCGCCGTGTAGAGGTGCCCGGTAATGTGCTGCTCGTCCAGGTGCGAATCGATCCCATCGACCTGCAGCAGATCCTCCAGCGAGCAGCCCCGCTGATGGGCCTGCGCGATCAGGCTGGTAAGAATGGCCCGGGTAGCGTCCACAATCTCCGACCGCGCCCCGTAGTTCAGCGCGAGCGTCAGGGTCGTCCCCGTATTCCGCGACGTCTCCTCGGACGCCCACTGCATCGTGTCGCGAACCTCGGCCGGAAGCTCGTGGATGCGCCCGATATACGCCATACGCACGTTGTTATCGTTCATCCGCTTTACGTTGCCCACCAGGTAGTTCTTCAGCAGCGTCATCAAGAAGCTGACTTCGGACTTCGGCCGGCGCAGGTTGTTCTCAAGCGAAAAGGCATACAGCGTGAGCCACGGCAGGTTGATGCGCGATGCGGTCTCGACCACAAACTGCACGCTTTCCGCACCCTGCTTGTGCCCGAGAAGGCGCTTCAGCAGCCGCTTGCCGGCCCAGCGCCCGTTACCGTCCATGATGATGGCGACATGCTGCGGGGCGCGATCCGGGTCGAGCCGCGCAAAAACCGCCTGCTCCTCCGGCGAAAGCTCATGGACGCGCGGCGGCGGCTGGGGAGAAGCGCTCGTTGGGATGTATCCGCGCACAACAACCTCGCTGGCTTCGACCTGGGGCACACGGGCGTTCAGAATGCCGTGACCGAAGTGTACATCGGCACACGGCGGGCAAACGATAAAAGAGGCCGGGCGAAGACACGCACGGGCCTCCGGCAGGGAACTCTCCGCCCGTCAGGCTGACCGCCGATGCCCCGCGGCAAGCTCCCGTACATGGTTCAGAAAGATCGAACGCTGCAGAGGATCCAGCTTCGACGTATACGCCGCAATCTCGGCCAGAAACGGGTCCGTCATCAGCACGGCCGTCTCGTCGCGGTGGCGCGTGGGGGCGTCCCGCAGCAGCGCACTCATCTCCACCTCGAGCGCCTTGGCCAGCCGGTTCAGCGACGACAGCGTCGGCATCGCCTTTCCGTTCTCGATCTTCGAGATATAGGTACGCGGAACGCCCATCCGCCCGGCAAGCTGGCGCTGCGAAAGGTTGCGAACATGCCGCAGATCCCGTACCGCCGCGGCCACCTGAAGGCCCGTCTCATCCACGATGTGCACGGGCATCATCGCCACAGGCGGGGGAGGCGGCGCAGGAACCGGAACCGCCAGGCTCTTGTGGCACTTGCGGCACAGAGCGTTGGCAGTGCGGAATTGCACCAGGGTGCAGTGGTCGCAGCGGAGAACCTCCCGCTGCTCGACAGACGCCATCATGGTTGCCATGAATTGTATGTTGCGGGCGGACCCAGAGCAGAGACCGCGGCGCACGTCCGATAACGCAGGCGTACGATGTGCCTAGCTTGCCACGGGGTATCGGAAGAGTCAAGGGACAAACCGGTGGGACTCGGTAAAATGCCGAAGAAACCCCAAAAAGAACCAAGCTGGTAACTTGCGCCGGAGACGATCGATGACGGACGAATTCACACGGGAGCGGGCCAGAGCCCTGCTCGAGGAATGGACGGCTTCGGCCTCGCTGGTCAAGCATGGGCTCGCCGTCGCCTGCTGCACCGAGGCATACGGCGTTCGCGAGGCGGCAAGGCTTGGGCTCTCTCCGGCCGAAACCGCCGTCATGGCCGAGACCTACAGCTGCGCGGGGCTGCTGCACGACTTCGACTACGACCGGCACCCATCCGTCCAGGAGCATCCCTTCGTCGGCGTCGCCTACCTGCGCCAGCACGGCTGGCCCGAGAACATCCTGCACGCCATCCTCGCGCACGCCGACTACAGCGGAACCCCGCGTGTCTCCCACCTGGACAAGGCGCTCTTCGCCTGCGATGAGCTCTCCGGATTCCTGACGGCCTGCGCATTGGTCAAGCCCACAAAGTCGATCCACGACGTGGAGGTCGCAGGCGTGCGCAAAAAGATGAAGGACAAGGCGTTCGCCCGTGCGGTGCTGCGAGAAGACATCACAGGCGGAGCGGAGTTGCTCGGAATCCCCGTCGAGGAGCACATCGGCAACTGCCTGACGGCAATGCAAGCGAAGGCCGCAGACCTCAGGCTCACCGGGGCCTCTGCCGGCTAGGTCTCCGGACCCGCCATCGTGACCATCCTCCGCGGTCAACCCGGCCGTACCATCGTGAGTGCCAGATCGTGCCTGTCTTGAGGCGTCTGCCCCCAGGCGAATGAGGTAAACCATGCGAAAAATCACTTCGCTCCTGCTCGCGGGATGCGCCCTGTGTCTCATCACCCTCTCCGGGCCGGCCCAAAGCCAGGCTGCTGACGAGGCGGCCATCCACGCCGTCGTACAAGGCGAGTCCGACGCCTGGAACCGGGGAGACTCCGCCGCGTTCGGCGCCCGGTTCGCGGAAAACGGCAGCTTTACCAACATCCTGGGCCAACAGCTCTACGGGCGCAAAGCCTTCATCGCGCAGCACGAGGCCATCTTCACCACCATCTACAAAGGCAGCCGGAATACGTTGTCGGTCGGCAAGATCATCTTCGTCCGACCCGACGTAGCGGTCGTGGACATCGACGGTGCGCTGAGCGGCGTGGCGCGCCTGCCGCCGGGCATCCAGGCCGGCCCGGACGGCGCCCTGCATGTCAAGCTGCAACAAGTCATGACCAAGGAGAAGGGCGAGTGGTGGATCGCGTCCTTCCACAACGTCGCCGTCCTGCCGCTGCCTCCCGGCGGCCCGCCGAAATAGCCCCGCTACCGCCGGAAGAAGTTCCGCGCCAGGAACAGGACATTGGCGGGGCGCTCGGCCAGGCGGCGCATAAAGTACGGGTACCACTCCGTGCCGAAGGGAACATAGACGCGCACCCCGAAGCCTTCCGCGATCAGCCTGCGCTGCAGGTCGCGGCGAATGCCGTACAGCATCTGGAACTCGAAGAGGCGCTTGTCGAGCTTTCCGGCATCCACAAAGCCGCGCAGGTTATGGATGATGGCCTCATCGTGCGTGGCGATCCCGCAGAAGACCCCTGAGGTCACCATGCGGTGCATCAGCCGAATGTAGTTCTCGTCCACCTTGCTCTTCTCCGGGAACGCAAGGCTGTGCGGCTCCTTGTAGGCCCCCTTGCAAAGGCGTATCCGGATCCCCTGCCCCAACAACCGCTCGGTATCTTCGGCGGTGCGATAGAGGTAGGCCTGGAGAACCGTTCCGATGCGGCCGGGAAACCGGGCATGCAAGCGCTCGGTAAGGGCCAGGGTGGCCTCCGTAAGATTCGAGCCCTCCATGTCGATACGGATAAAAGAGTCGGCCTCAGAGGCGCGAACCAGGAGTTCTCCCACGATCCGCTCGGCGAGCGCCGGGTCGACGCCCATGCCCATCTGCGTCAGTTTCAGGCTGACGTTCGCCTTCAGCCCACGGCTTTCAATCGCGCCGAGCAACTCAAAGTAGACCGCGGCGGAACGCCGCGCTTCGGCTTCCGTGGCGACGCTTTCGCCGAGCGAGTCAAGCGTGGCGGCGATCCCTTCGCGGTTGATGCGCTCGCAGGCCGCGAGAGCCTCGGCGGGAGAAAGCCCGGCGACAAAGCGGCTGGACATGGCGCGGCCGGCAGCGGAGCGTTCCGAGAAGGACCGCAGCGCGCGGTTGGTAGAGAGCGCGAGAAAGAAGGAGCGAAGCATCACCCTCAAGTCTAACCGCGGCTACAGGCGGACGGTGCGGGTCGTCTCGGCGGCCCGCTGGATGTCCTGCCGGGCGATGTCCTCGTCGTAGCGGCCGGTCAGAAAGTTCCAGCGAATCAGAAAGATGTCCTGGAGCATCCTCATGCCGTCTTTCAGGTACGAGATGCGGCTGCGCTCGTCGTGGCCCCAGCTTACGGGGACCTCGCGAACGGAGAGTTTCAGCTTGCGGGCCAGAAAGAGGATCTCGGGATCGAAACCCCAACGCTCGATCCGCTGCAAGCGAAAGATGACCTGCGCGGCGGGCCGCTTAAAGGCCTTGAAGCCGCACTGCGTGTCCTTGAAGGGCAGGCGCATGGCGATCCGGGTGACGGCGTTGAAACATCGGCCAAAAAAGCGGCGGTACATAGGCTGGTGCGCGGTCTGGCGCTCCTTGTCCAGCCATCGGGAGCCGATCGCGACATCCGCGCCCTCCATCAAGGCGGCCAGCAGGAACTCGGCTTCCTCGATCGGGGCGGAGAGGTCCGCGTCGGTGAACATCACCACGTCCCCCGCGCCTTCAAGCAGGCCGTGCCGCACCGAATAGCCCTTCCCTCGGTTGCCCGGATTGCGTAAAAGGTGGAGCCGGGGGTGCGTCGTCATCCAACGTCCGACAATCTCCGGGGTGCTGTCGGTGGAGCCGTCGTCCACCACCAGGACCTCGGCGTCCCACCCGCGCGTGGCAACGCAGGCAAGCACGCGCTCGAGCGTCAACTCGATACGGGCTGCCTCGTTATAAGCCGGGATGATGATGCTGAGGTGTGGATGCGCCGCCTGGATGGGTCGTCCTTCTTTTCTTGCGGGCCGGAGAGCCTTTCCGGCCATACAGGCCATCATCATACTGCGTCGGGCCGGAGGGAACAAATACGCGCGCTACCGTGACGGGAACGGGACGGCAGGGCCTGCTAAACTTCACCTACCATGCCGGATTTCCCCATCGATCAGCCTGCCCCGACGCCTCCCACGCCGCCTCCTCCGCCCGCCGCGGCCGCGCCGTCGACGCAGTATCCGCCATATGGGTATGCGCCTGCCCAGCCGTACGGCCGGCCGGCCTACGCGTACCCCATGGCGCCTCCCCGGCGGCACTCGACCGGCTTCTGGGTCGCGGTCATCGGCGGCTCGCTCGCAGCGGCAGCCCTGCTCTTCGCGGCCATGATGTGGTCCACCGTCCATAGCCTGACCGGAGGCCAGACAACCGCCTTCGCGACAAGTTCCATCGCCGTCATCGACGTAGACGGCGTCATCCTCGACGCCGACAAGGTCGACGCGCAGCTCCGCAAGTTCGGCGACGACAGCTCCGTCAAAGCGATCCTGCTCCATATCAACTCGCCCGGCGGCGGCGCAGCCGCGTCGCAGGAGATCTACCACGAGGTCCTCCGCGTCCGGCAGGAAAAGCACAAGAAGATCGTCGCCTCCGTCGAATCCGTCGGAGCCTCGGGAGCCTACTACATCGCCAGCGCCTGCGACAGAATCTATGCGAACGACGCCTCCGTCGTCGGCTCCATCGGCGTCATCATGGAGTGGACCAACTACGGCGACCTCATGCGCTGGGCCAAGCTCAAGAGCGTCATCATCCACGCCGGGGAGCTCAAAGATGCGGGCGACCCCACACGCGACCTCACGCCGAAGGAGCAGGCCTACTTCCAGTCGCTCGTCGACAACATGTACGCCCAGTTCGTGCACGACGTCGCCAGCGGCCGCCATACCACCGACGACCGCATTCGCCCCCTCGCCACTGGCCAGGTCTGGACCGGCCAGCAGTCGCTCCCGCTCGGCCTCATCGACAAGGTAGGCGGCTACCGGGTCGCGCTCATGGATACGGCAAAGGACGTAGGCATCGCGGGTGAGCCGGCGATCGTGCGCCCGGCCTCCGCCAAGAAAGGGCTGCTCGCCGCGCTCAACGGCGACACGGAAGACCTCTTCCCCAATCCGGCCAAGCTGCTCAACCAGGCGCCCGGCTTCTATTTCATGTGGAAGTAGCCCGCCCCGGCGGCTTGTGTGAAGATACGTCTGACAAGTCCTCTCGATAGCGCAACTTCCAAGCATCGGCCGGGTTTCCGCTCTACAATCAACCCACGCAGCAAAGCTTCCTCCCGGAGAGACACATGACCAAGGCCGACCTCGTCGAAAAAGTTACCGCGCTCGGCGACCTCACCCGGCGCGACGGCGAGATCATCGTCGACACCCTCTTCGACGCAGTCATCGGCGCGCTCCGGGCAGACGACAAGGTAGAAATCCGCGGGTTCGGCAGCTTCCGCACCCGCCAGCGCAACCCACGCGTCGGACGCAACCCGAAGACCGGCGCACGGGTCGAAGTCGCCGCCAAGCGCGTCCCCTTTTTCAAGCCCGCCAAGGAGCTCCGCGACCTCGTCAACGCCGAGGCGAAGACCAAAAGCAAGTCCCCCGCCAAGCCCCACGCCCAGGTCGATCCGCATCATCCCCCGCCCATGTAGCCCCCCCGGACTTCCCTCTCGCCGAACCCCACGCCATCCAGCAACACCTGCAAGCCAGCCCGCACGCCCGGCAGCCGCATTGCCGCCCCTGCCATCGCCCACCCGAAGTGCAGATGCTCCAGCCCCCGCGCAAAGGCCCGAACGCCATCTTCGCCGGGCCCGCCATCCCCCGGCACATACCGCATCCGTCGCAACGGCTCCCCCGGGTACTCCTCCGCCGCAACCACCATCAA
Source organism: uncultured Granulicella sp. (assembly GCA_965213785.1). Taxonomy (GTDB): domain Bacteria; phylum Acidobacteriota; class Terriglobia; order Terriglobales; family Acidobacteriaceae; genus Edaphobacter. Next base: position 540,441 of record OZ243921.1, read on the forward strand.
GCCCAGCGGCCGCCGCCCAACAAACCACCGGCCCACCTCGCAACACGGCCCACACTCCCCCGCCACGTACAGCCGAGCCGCTTCCCCCGCCACAAACGGCCGCCAACGCACCCGCCAGTCCCGCACCTGCCCGCGATACCGCACCCACCCCTCCCCGAACCGCGCCTTCAGGTCATGCCCTTCGTCCCACCGCGCCAGCCCCACGCCGTAACACCAGGCCATCCCCGCCGCCCCCATCAGCCACCCGCTCCCCACCACCGCCCCCCAGCCCAGCAGCACAGCCGCGCAGCCAACCTGCATCGGGTTCGCAACGTACCGGTACATCCCACTCACCACCAGCCGCGCCGGAGCGTCGTACGGAAGAGGCGTGCCACCCCCCCGCTCGGCAAACTCCTGCACCGCCGACAACCCCGGCAAAGCCACCACCGCAAGCCCCTGTAGCGCAAGCTCAAGCCGCCACCCATGCAGCGCAAACTCCAGCGGCCGCCCAAGCACCGCAAACAGCACCTCCGGCAGCACAAACAGAAAATCCCCCCGGCCATCAGCGCCTGCATGGCTCCCCGGGCCCCCACCCGCCGCCCGTCCACCGTCCACCGCGCCAGCAGCAATCCCGGCAGCAGAACCCCCAACGCCGCCACCGCCTCCCCCACCAGCCACCCCCGCCCAAGCACCACCACCGGCCCGCACCAGGGCATCATCGCCACATCCAGCAGCACCATCGCCGCCACCGCCCACCGCACCGGCAAACGCCAGAGCCCAAGCACCGGCACCGCCCCCCACAGGAAGCACCAACCAAGATACAACTCAACCGGCATCCCCAGCAGCACCGGCCCTTCCGTCGCAAAGCGCCACCAGCCCATTCCCTGGTTCAACATCTGCAGCGCCAGCAGCGCGGGCAGCATCCACAGCACCCCAAGCAGCACCGCCGCCCCCATCGTTCGCGAAGGCCTCCGCCACACCGCCAGGCCAAGCGCGCACGCCACCGGCCCATACAGCCCAGCAGCCCGCACCGCCAGCCCCCGCCCGGCCAGCGCCGCGTCCATCATTCCCCACCCGCGTTCGCGTCGATCAGGTACCGGGCCGCTAGCCCCACCCCGTACCGTTCCCATGGCCCGAAATACCACGCCGGGTCCAGCCGGCGCTCGTACGTCAGTGCCCAACTCACCCGCGTCCTGCCCGGGCCCGCCGGCGCCCACCGCACCTCCGCCTCCCGCACCCCTACCCAGTGCCCCACCGAGTGCATCCCCGCACACTCATCGCTCGCCACCACAAACCGCCCGTAGCCTGGGCCCGCCTCCGCCACCCGCAGCACCATGTCCCCCGGAGCCCCCTCACCCCCGGCAAAATGAACGCGACGCACATTCCCCACCGCCAGGCCCTCGCCCGCCGCCCACAACGGCCGCGGAAAACCCATCCGCAGATACGTCGGCAAAGGAACCGCTACCCGCGGACTCCGCGCCGTTCGCTCCCGCACCTCCGCCACGCTGCCCGCCACCACCGCCGAAGCCTCCACCCGCTGCACCCGCGCAAACGAAAGCCGCGCGCTCGTCCCCTCCAGGCTCATCGGCGCCAGCAGCAGCAGGCAGCAGCCCAGCGTCGCATCCTTGTGACGCTTGCCAAAGTACTCCGCCGCCAGCCCCACCACCAGCCCCACCAGCAGAAACAGCGGAGCCGCCATCAGCACGCAGATGAACCCCTCCCCCAGCAGAGGCCCGCACAGCAGCAGAAACAGCGAGATGCCCCGCAGGATGCCGCCGGTCAGCGTCTTCGCAGGCGGAGCCATCGCCAGCACCACCGCCAGCACCGTCGGCAGCCCGATAAAGAGCAGCGAAGTCTGCTCCAGGTGGTGCCGCACCAGCAGCCGGTACACCACGCTGCCCACCGCGACCGCCGCAATCGTGGCGATCAACCTCCCCTGTGCCGACGTAATCTCTCCCCAGCTTCGTTGCGGTTCCTGCTCCATCCCCATGCCTCCAGGTGTCAGCCCAATTTTCTGAACACGATCAAATCATGCACCGCACCAGATCCAGAGTCAAGATAATTCTGAACCCGTTCAACTCCCATCTCCCGTGCGCGAATGACTCACCTTCCCGCCCCACTCTACCCCAGGTTTTTGCGTATGCTGTCCTCAAGACCATGACCCCAGCCGTTCTGACCACCGGACTCACCCGCCGTTTCGGAGACTTCACCGCCGTCCAGGAGATCGACCTCGCCGTCGCTCCCGGGCAGTTCTTCGGCTTCCTCGGGCCCAATGGCGCAGGCAAATCCACCACTATCAAAATGCTCACCGGCCTCCTCGCCCCGACCTCCGGCCGCATCGAAATCCTCGGCCTCGACGCCACCGCCAGCCCCATGGAGGTCAAGCGCCAGATCGGCGTGGTGCCCGAAGGGCTGGCGCTCTTCGGCAGGCTAACCGGCGCGGAGTACCTCCGCTTCGTCGGGCAGATGTACGGCCTCGACCGCGCCCTCACCGCGCAGCGCACGGCGGAACTGCTCGACTTCATGGGCCTGGCCAGCGAGCCGAAAAAGCTCATCACCGACTACTCCCACGGCATGCAGAAGAAGCTTGCCCTGGCCGCCGCGGTCATCCATGCGCCCCGCATCCTCTTCCTCGACGAGCCCTTCGAGGGCGTCGACGCCATCGCCGCCGGAACCCTCAAGAGCATGCTCCAGGGCATGATCGCCCGCGGCGCCACCATCTTTCTCACCTCGCATGTGCTGGAGATCGTGGAGCGGCTGTGTTCGCACATCGCCATCATCGACCGTGGACGCCTCATCACCCACGGCTCCCTCGAAGAGCTGCGCGCAGGCAGCCAGGCCGCGTCTCAGCCCGGTGAGCCCCCCCAGCACATGACGCTCGAAGAGATCTTCATCCGCGTCGTCGGCGCGCAGCACACCGCGGACGAGCCCGCACGAGAGCTCACATGGCTGGGCTAGCCGCGCTCCCAAGCCGCACCAGCCAGCTCGCCGCCGTCGCCTGGCTCCGCGGCCGGCTCTTCCTCAACGCCTTCCGCCGAAAGGGCGCACGCGGCGAGCTCGTGGCGCGCGTCCTGCTCATGCCGCTCTTCGGCCTCCTGGCGCTCGCGCCCGTCGTCGGGGCGGGCTTTGGCGGCTATTACATCGTCGCGCAGCACCAGTTTCGGTACTTCGCCTACCTGCTCTGGATCCTCTTCTTCCTCTGGCAGACCTTCGTCATCAGCACCAAGACCGCCGCCCCCACGTTCGACCTCGGCATGTTGATCCGGTTCCCCCTCCGATTCTCCACCTACCTCGTCCTCCGCCTGCTTTTCGGCCTCCTGGATGTGCCGACGGTGCTTTGCTCGTTCGCGCTGCTGGCAGCGGCAATCGGCATCGGCATCGCCCGACCGTCCCTCTTTATCCCCGCCGCGGCAATCTTCCTGCTCTTCGCCGTCACCGTCATCTGCTTCTTCCGCATGATCTTCCTGTGGTTCGATCGCTGGTTCGCCCAGCGCAAGACCCGCGAAATCCTCATCGGGCTCTTGTTTGTTGCCATGCTGGGCTTCCAGTTCGCCAATGTCACCTACAACATGGGCTCGCACGGCCGACGCGACCCGGTCGCGCGAGCCCGGCATGAGCAGCGGGTGGCAGCGCTCAAGCGCGTGGCCCATACGGCGTCACCAGGACTGCACGCGCTGCCTCCCGGGCTGGCGGCCACCGCGGTCAGCCGGGTTGCGGAAGGCGCTCCCGCACAGGCGGCGCTCCCCCTCCTCGGGCTCACGGGCTACGCGGCAGGGTTCCTGTTCCTCTTCAGCCGGAGGTTGCGCGGCGAGTTCCGCGGGGAAAGCTTCAGCGAGGCTCCGGCCACTGCCGCCCCGGCTCCGCGCCCCAGGATGCCGGTCGCGGTTCCCCTGGCGCCGAGCCCCGCCAAGAGGGGGTGGCTTTCGCCCGCGACCACCGCCGTCATCGGCAAGGAGCTGCGCTACCTGGTGCGGTCGCAGCCGCTCCTGTTTGCGCTCATCACGCCCATCTTCATGGTCTTCCTCATCGTCACCCGCACCAGCATCGCCCGCACTCCCACGGAGTGGCTTCTGCCCTCCACCCTCGCCTACACGCTCCTCGGGCTCACCGCGGGCATGTACAACATCCTTGGGACCGAGGGCGCCGGGGTGCAGCTCTACTTTCTCGCGCCCATCCGGCTGCGCGATATCGTGGTCGGCAAAAACCTCGTCGGCGTGGGGCTCGTGCTGATGGAGGTCGCGATCGCCTCGATCATCGTGATGACCGCGACCGCGGTGCCGCCGCTCCCTCTGCTCTGCGCCACCTATCTCTGGCTCGCGTTTACCCTGACGCTGAATCTTACGCTGGGAAACATCCGCAGCGTCTACGCGCCGCGCGTCATCGACCTCGGCAAGTTCAGGCAGGGCCGGCAGGGCCAGTTGAACGTGCTCATCGGCCTCGGCGTGCTGCTCACCTGCCTCGCGCTCGGCGCGGCCACGCTCTTCCTCGCGCACCACCTCGCCCAGCCGTGGCTGCCGGTTCCCGTCTTCGCCGTCCTCGCCGTGGCAGCCGCGCTCTTCTACCGCGGCAACCTCAATCACCTCGCGCAGATTGCCCTTGACCGGCGCGAGACGATCAGCGCGGAGCTCTGCCGCATCTGAGCCTGGGACGAAGTGCCCTGAATCGTGTCAAAAGCCTAATCGTTTCCTTGCTGATATCGAGCCGTAAGTCCTTTGCATGTCGTAGTTACAGCCGCCAATGGGGCATAAGCTGTTTTGCAAGCAAGGGTTTACTCGCCAAGTATGGGGTGACACCCCCATGTGTAACCGAAAACGGCTCTCATCGGCACCCTGCCCCGGATCGCCGGTGCGGTATGCTGCTGGGACGATGAAAACTTTACCCGCCCTTCTGGCCGCCACACTCGGCGCCGCTTCCCTTCACCTCCAGGCCCAGCTTGCGGAGCCGAACCAGACCGTCATTCTGCACGCCGCGCGGATGCTTGATGTCGCCTCGGGACGCATCGTGACTCCCGGCGAAGTGCTGGTGCGCGGGGAGCGGATCGTCGCCGTCGGAGCGCACGTCGAGCGGCCATCCGGCAAGACGGAGGTGATCGACCTCGGCGATCGCACGCTGATGCCAGGCTTGATCGACGCGCACGTGCACCTCTTCCTGCACCCAGGTTCCGAAGACCTGCAGACCGTCGAGGAGAGCGTCCCCAAACGCACCCTGCTCGCCGCCGCCGCAGCCCAGGCAGACCTGATGGCAGGCTTCACCGCCGAACGCGACATGGGAACCGAAGGCGCGGGATCAGCCGACACCGCCATCCGCGACGCCATCGACGACGGCTCGCTTCCCGGCCCGAGACTGCGCATCAGCGGCAACGCCGTCGACGTCATCGGTGGCCACGAGGACGCGAATCGCTTCAACCCCGCCCAACACGTGCTCTCGAACGCCGACTACGCCGACTCCGCCCAGCAACTCGTCGAGGTCATCCGCCGCCAGCGCAAGGAAGGCGCAGACTTTACCAAGGTCTACGAGACCGGACCCGATCACCTCGCCGACGGAACGCTGACGGCGCCCTACCAGTACACCGAGGCGGAACTCCGCGCCGCCGTCGCCGAGGCCGCACGATTCCGCCGCGGACCCGGCCACGGCATCGCCGTCCACGCCACCACCGAACCCGGCACCGGCTACGCCGTCGCAGCGGGAGTCGAATCCGTCGATCACGCCTACCAGCTCAGCGACGCCACCATGGCGGCCATGCGCGCGAAAAGCATCTTCGCCGTCCCGACCTTTGCCATCTCTGAGTACTTCGCCGAGCACGCCGGATCGCCCGCGGCAACCGCCCGCCAGCGCGCCATGCAGGACTTCCACGTAGCCAGCTTCAAGCAGCAGCTTGCCGCGGGCGTTCCCATGGCGGTCGGATCCGACGTCGGCCCTTTCCCCCACGGAACGCAGGCTCGCGAACTCGTCCTGATGGTTCGTTACGGCATGAAGCCGCTCGATGTCCTCCAAGCAGACCTGCTGCACAACGCGCAGCTGCTCGGATGGGCAGGCCAGATCGGCGAGCTGAGGCCAGGCTATCTCGCCGACGTCGTCGCGGTCGAAGGCAACCCCCTCGAACGCATCGAGGCGGTCGAACACGTCACCTTCGTCATGAAGGGCGGAGTCATCGTCAAGCGCTGACCATCACCCAGGAAGAGCACACCATGCTTTCCCCTTCAACCGCTATCATGGTGCATGGGAGGAGGCGAACGCTCCACCACCCGCCAACACCGCCATGACTCACCGCCTTGCTCCCAGCCAATACGCCGTGCTCCTCGCCGTGGTCCTCACCGCCTCCTTCGGCGACGCCCTCCTCTCCCGAGGCATGGCCCAGGTCGGCCCCGCTGACCTCCACCATCTTGGTCTCCTCCTCCAGGCGCTCGCCAACCCCAACATCGTCGCCGGAATCTTCCTCCTGCTCGCCTTCTTCGCCTGCTACATGACCGCCCTTTCCTGGGCCGATCTCACCTTCGTCATGCCCGCCACCGCCTTCGGCAACGTCGTCATCGCCCTCATCAGCCGCTTCCTCCTGCACGAGCACCTCTCCCTCTCCCGCTGGGTCGGCATCCTCCTGCTCACCTCCGCCGTAGGTTTCGTCGCCAACACCCCTGCCCGCACCCACCTGGACGCGCCTGATCCCGGGATCGCCGTTTGAGGCCAATCCACAACGCTACCCCGCTCGTCGCGTGGTCCTGCATCGCCGTCGTAGGCCTCCTCGCCATCGCCGGAGAGGTCCTCATAGCCGCCGCCATGCGCCAGGTCGGCGACCTCGACGAGATCTGCGCCCGCGCCGGCTTGCCCGGAGCGATCCGCGCAGTCCTCGCCAACTCGACCTTTCTCGCCGGAGCCCTCTGCATGGCGCTCAACTTCTTCGCCATGCTCTACACCCTCTCGCTGGTTGATCTCTCGCTCGCCGCCCCCGGCATCGCCAGCTTCAACTACATCGGCAACGCCATCGCCGCGCGGCTCTTCCTCCGCGAGAACGTAGACCGCCGCCGCTGGCTCGCCATCCTCTTCGTCGCCGCCGGGGTCTTTCTCCTCACCCGCTGAGTTGATCGCTCTTGATGACAGCGGAGGACAGGGCCGCACAAACCATACGGTCGCGCATTCCGTCTACCGCGCCACACCCAGCGCGGAAGGTCCAACCCCGTTCGTCAGCGTCACCTGCACAGAATCTATATTCTTCGGATCGTCGCTCACATTGAACACCTGCGTATAGGTAAACGTAGACCCAAAGGGCACCGAAGCTGTCGACCCGAACCAACCCCCAAAGACAGTTCCCACCGGGGCCGTGATATCCGGTGTGGAGATGGTCGCCCCCGGGGCCGCCACCAAATGGAACGTCGCCATCGTTACCTCCCGCGTGTTCGAGAACCCATGAATCGCCACGCTGAACGTCCCCGCACCTCGCGTGATCGTCCCGGTCGAGATCGTCGGCACCGCAGCCGGCACCACAATCACCACCGGTGCCAACCCCGCCGGAGTCACATTGATGCCTGCCGTCGTCAGCACGAGTGGAATCGTGATCGTCCCCGCATCCGTCCCCGCCTGCAGTTGTATCGGCGGAACCACCGTCGAGTTTGCTGGAACCACAATCGTCAGCGTCCGCCCACCTGCCGCGAACTGAATCGCCGGATCGTCCACCGCATTCGCCCCCGAGGACGCAAACGAGAGTGAGAACGTAGCCGTCAGCGGCAGAGGATAAGGATTCACGATCGTCAGGGTCACGGTGGGCTGCGATCCCGGCGAGGTCACCGAAGGCCCACTCAGCGTGATCGACGGATTCATCGGAACCACTGTCAGATTCAGCGCCCCACTCAGCGCGGTGATCGAGGGATCAAGCACACGAACCGCCAGCGTCCCCGTCTGCCCCAGGTAAGTCGCCGGAATCACCGCCAACAACGAAGTGGGGTTCACATACGTCGTGGCAACTGCGGCCCCGTTCACCTGCACCACGGAATCCGGCACAAACCCCGAGCCCGTCAGCGTCACCGTCGTCGCCGGACTTCCCAGTGGCACCGCCGTCGGCGAAATCGAGCTCAGCACCAGCCCCGTCACCGTCAGCGGAACGTTGGCTGTAGCCGATACGTAGTCGACTCCATCCGTGGGCGCAAAGCTCACCGTCAACGTCTGCGTTCCGGGAGCCAGCACCGCCCCCGCCGCGGGAGCATAGGTCAACACCCCAGCCAGCGCGCCCGTCCCGGCGCCTGCCACGCTCGCGTTCAACTGCGTCCCGCTCAGTGCGGTCCCATACGCGATAGGCGCCGGAGCAGCCCACGTAATCCTCGGCATCGCCTGCGTCACGGTAATGGTCGCGCTCCCGCTCACCGGAACATACACATTGCTCGCCGGCATAAACACAACCCCCAGCGTCTGCGTCCCCGCTCCAAGCACCGTCCCCGCCCCAGGCGTGTAGACAAAGGTTCCCGGCACCGACACCCCGCCGGCTCCCGTAGCCACCGCGTTCAACTGCTGGGCCCCGAGCGCGGTCCCGTAAACAATCGTCGACGCCGCCGGAGTCCAGGTCAGCACCGGCGTCACGGTCTGTCCCGTCAGGCTGGTCGCTGCGGAAACGCTCGCCGCATACACCCCATCCCCCGGGTAGCTCGCAACGACCTGGTGCGGCCCCGAGCCGGCAGGAGAAATGGCCATCACCGTAGCAGCCGCCGTCTGCGTCAGTTGAGTCAGCAGCACGCTGATCGTCCCGTCGCTGACGTTCGTCACCGCCAGGTCGACCACCCCATCGCCATTGAAGTCCGCAATTGCCGTCCGATCCGGATTTGTCCCCACCGTCGGCCCCGCAGACACGGCAAACGTACCATCCCCGTTACCCAGCAGAAGCGTGATGCTGTTCGTGTTCTGGTTCACCACGACCAGGTCCACCTTGCCGTCCCCATTCAGATCGGTCACCGTCACGCTCTGCGGCGCGCTTCCCGAAGCCCCGGACGAAGGACTGGCCGCCGCCGTAAACGTCCCATCTCCATTTCCCAGCAGGATCGTCAGCACCGCGCTGTTTTCGTTGGCCACCGCCAGGTCAGCCTTGCCATCCCCGTTGAAGTCACCAACCGCCACGGTCTCGGGAGACGTGCTCGTTGCCGGACTCGCCGCCGCTGTGAACGTCCCATCCCCGTTGCCCAGCAGGACGGTCAGCGTATTGCCGCCGTAGTTGCTCACCACCAGGTCCGGCTTCCCATCCCCGTTGAAGTCTCCGGTAGCGATGCTGTAGTTCGGCCCATTTCCAACCGCAGGGCTCGCCGCCGCCACAAACGTGCCATCCCCATTCCCCAGCAGCACCGCCAGGGAATTATCCCGGCCGACAGCTAGGTCGAGCTTCCCGTCCCCGTTGAAGTCCGCCGTCACAATCGACCGTGCATCCACACCGGTCGGCACACTGGCCGCCGCCGCGAAGGTACCGTCCCCATTGCCAAGCAGAATCGTCACATTGCCATCCAGGAAGTTGGCAACCGCGACATCCGGCTTGCCATCCCCGTTGAAGTCCCCAATCGCCAGGTAATCCGGATACGCCCCCGTAGCCGGACTCGCCGCCGCCGTAAAGCTTCCATCGCCATTCCCCAGCAGGATCGTCAGCGTATTGCTCCCGGCATTGGTCATCACCAGGTCGCGTCTCCCGTCCCCATTCAGGTCGGCCGAAGCGATGTTGATCGGGCTCCGCCCCGTGGCCGGAGTGGACGTATTTGTAAAGCTCAGCCGCGACGTCGCCTTGCCCAGCGCCGAGCTGCCCAGCACAGCATTCCCATTGCTGCTATCCAGGAACGACATGGTCCCCGTTGGCGCCGCAGTCCCACTCACCCCAACCGTCGTCGCCGTCAACGTGTAGTTTCCTGCCACCCCACTCTGCGCGATCGTCGTCGCCGTCCCCAACGTTCCGGTCACCGTCAGCGCCGCCGCGGCCGAAGCACTCCCCACGTCGTTTCCGGTCCCGACAAACACCGCCTTGTAGCTATGCGCGCCGATCCCCGGCACCAACCGCAGCCCCGCCGTCCCTGCACTCGTCAACTGCGCCGTCCCCAGCAGATGGATATCCGTGCAATACGCCGCCGCCGCATCGCAGAATCTCACCTGCCCCAGGGCTACCGGAACTGTTCCAGCCCTCACGGTCGCCGTCAGCGTCACCACGCTTCCTGCCGCCACGCTCGAAACCGCCGCCCCACCCGAACTCAACGCAAGCCCCGTCGTCGCACCCGCCGGCAGTACCGTCAGCGGCACCGAGGCGGTCGCCACCGCATAGGTCGTCAGGTCCGCCGGCGTAAACGTTACCCCCAACGTCTGCGTTCCCGCATTCGGCACCGTACCCGCCGCCGGAACATACGCGAACGTCCCCGTCACCGGCGCACCCGCCGCGTTGGTAGCCACGGCATTCAACTGCGTCGCGCTCAGCGGCGTTCCGTAAGAGATCGCCGCGGGCACCGGCCACGTCAGCGTCGGAGCCACCTGCAGCGCCTGGCTCACCACCTGCGAGACCGCCGGGGAGGCGGAGCCCGCGTAGAACCCGTCACCCGCGTACACCGCCGTGATGGAGTGGGTTGCCACCGTCAGCGCGGACGTGCTCAGGGCCGCCCTTCCGTTCATGTCCAACGCCACACTCCCCAGCGGGTTCGTCCCATCGCTGAAGACCACCGAACCCGTCGGAAGCGCCGTGGAAGTCGCCGCCGAAGCCACCGAGGCCGTAAACGTCACCTGGTCCCCGGCCGTCGAAGGATTCTTCGAACTCACCAGCCCGGTCACGGACGGCGCCCCGGTCACCGTCTGCGTGCCCTGGAGCGTCCGTCCCGTAAACAGAACGTTGCCCACCCAGTTCGCGGAGATCGCATTCGTCCCGAGGCCCAGCGAAAACGGCTGCGTCGTCGCCGTCGCCGACCCCCGAACCAGGCTCACCTGCAGCCCAAGCGTGCTTCCCGGCGTCGCCGTGTACAGGTCGCAGTACCCATCCAGGTTGGCATCGGCCACGGCGAACACGCTGCTCGAACTATCGATCGCCAGCGACCCATAACTCGCCGTGAAGTTACCCGTTCCGTCGTTCGCCAGCACCACCAGGGCCGACCCGTTCGCCACGACCAGGTCAGTCAACCCGCTCCCCGTAAAGCTTCCACCCTGGGCCGCCGCAAGCCTCGGATAGGCCGTCTTCACCGCGGTAGCCAGCGAGTACGTCGTCGCGGTACTCGTGTTCTTCACCAGGAAGTATCCGGGCGTCCCCGCATCCGGCACCACAAAGTCCGTGGTGCCCTGGCCGGTAAAGCTCCCCGCGATCACCTTCAAATCGTTCGATGCCGGGTACGTCCCCACCGCCGCCGTCGCATCCGGAACCCGCAGCCCCTGCACCGTAGCCCCAAACGTCCCATCCTTGCGGTTGCCGAACACACTCATCGTCAGGGTTGCCCCCGCATAGCTCGTTGGGGAGTAGCCATACGCCGCATTCAGCACGATCTCCGGATACCCATCCCCATTCACATCCGCCGCCACCGGCGACCCAAGCAGAAAATGCCCCGTCTGGAACGTCGCCGTGCTTCCCAGCGCAGATGACACCGCCGGCGCAAACGTGCCGTCCCCATTCCCGCCGTAGAAAAGGATGGACGGCGTCTCATCGTTTGTTCCGTTGATGCCGTTCGGGTAGGCGATCACCACGGCATCCAGCTTGCCGTCGTGGTTGAAGTCTGCGAGCACCGCTCCTCCGGAGTACGAGGTCGTCAGCGTCACCGCCGGACCAAAGGTCCCATCCCCAAGCCCCAGCATCACCCCGGTCAGCGTCGCCGAACTGCCCGTGTTGCATACGAAAAGAAGATCGGCGAATCCATCCCCGTTGAAGTCTCCCGCCAGCAGGTTCCCGGCGTTCCCGGAGTCCGCCACAAAGCTCGTACACGCGCTCGGAAAAACCACCGCCCGGCCCGTGCTGCTGAAGCCGCCATACGGAACTGACCCAAACGCCAGCGTCGCCGTCGCTCCGCTCGCCGCCGGAACCAGCGCATCCGGTATCCCGTCATGGTTGAAGTCTGCGACGATCACCGGAAGTCCCGCCTGCCCGTTCCCTCCCCACATCGTCCCGACACACAGCCATCCCATCAACCCGAGCAGCAACGCCATCGCGCCATTGCGTCTCGTTGCGGACCGTTGGATGGTGGATCGTGTCGTCATAACCGTGGCAAGCCTTTTCGAATCCAGTTTCACTGCGAGTTGCTACTGCGTCACGGTCGCCGTGACCTGTTGATACTGCGTGGGAGTACTGAAGCCGGACGGTGCTTGAACGCTCAACACCGAACTCCCCACCGCAAGCGGCTGGAAGTTCGTCTGCTGGTAAGCCTGTCCTCCCGGCGTAAACACCAGCGGACTCGTGGTGATCGTACCCACGCGCGGAGTCCCGCTCACCACTGGAACGCTGATGTTGCCGAAGCCCGGCGCAAGGCTGAAGCCGTAGTTGATCAGGCTCAGCGTCCCTGGCGTCAAGCTCACCGGGTACACCGTCAGTGTGGTTGGGTTCGACGTGGTACTCGTCGAAAAATCGCTCGCGGAGACGATCCCGAACCCCGAAGGATCGATCGTAATGTTGCCATTTCCGTTGGTGTACCCCGGCGCAGACACGGTCAGCGTAGTCGCGCCCAGGCTCTGCCCCTGGATGTAGATGGTGCCTACGTTCGTCGTGGTCACGTTAGTAAACGTCAACGTCGTTCCGCCCACCACCGTCCCATCCTTCGAAAGGACGGCGATCTGTGGGCCATTGCTGGTTACCGTCACCGTCAATGGGTTGGGTGGGGTCTGCGGCAGGTAGAGGTACATCGACGTCTGCAGGTGCAGCCCTGTCTCCACGTTGCCCACGCCGATCCCCGGGGCCGTCACCGTCGCCGTGATGCTGTTGTAGTTCGAAGGCGTACTGAATCCCACAGGCGTACCCAGCGTAATCGTCGATGTTCCCGCCGACACCGGCTGGAACATCGTCGTCGCCTGCGAGTTGCCGCCCGTGATCGCCGCCGGACTGGTCGTAATCGTTCCCACCGACGGCGCCGAGCTGATCACCGGCACATTGATCGTTCCCACATTCGGGTTCAGCATCTGCGGATACCCCTGCACGGCCAGACTGGTCGGATCCAGGATTTCCGCATAAACCGTCAGGCTGTTCGCGGAGGAGAAGGTCGTCGTGCTGAAGTTACCCGTGTAGTAGCTGAACCCGAAGCCCGATGGGTTCACCGTGATATTGTCCGTCCCGCTCGCGTAGCCGGTCGCCGTGGCCGTCAGCGTCGTGCTGCCACGCGCCTGCCCCTGCACATACACCGTCCCCACATACGTGCCCGTTACGTTGGTAAAGGTCGTACTCGCCGTACCCGTCGTCGCTTGCGCGTTCGACACGGTCGCAACGGCGGAGTTGTTGCTGGTCACCGTCACCGTCAGCGGCGTAGCCGGAGCGGAACTCAGGTACACCGCCACCGAGTTCGCGAGCTGAACCCCCGTCGTCACATCTCCATTGATCGACACCGTGCGCGACGGAGCCGTGATCGTCGCCGTCAGCGTGGTGTGGTTCCCCGGCGTCGTAAAGCCCGCGGGAACGCCGACCGTCAACACCGTCGACCCCGCCCCCACCGCCTGGAAGTTCGTCGACACCTGCGTATCCCCCGGGCCCAGCGTCAGCGGGCTCATCGCAATCGTCCCCACGCTCGTGTTCGAGCTCGTCAGGGGAACAACCGCCGTCACCCCCGGCGCCAGCGCCAGCCCGGACGAGTTCGGCGTCAGCGAAGTCGGATCGAGCGTCGACGGATAGATCGTGATCTGCCGCGGACCATCCGTCGTCACCCCGCTGAAGTCGTTGTTGCCGTAGTAGTAGTAGTACGTGATCCCCGACGGGTACACCGTGATCGTATCCGTCCCGCTCGTATACCCCGGCGCCGAGATCGTCAACGTCGCCGTCCCGGCCCCTACCCCCTGGAGGTAGATCGTGCCGATGCCCGATCCCGTCGTGTTCGGGAAGGTCAGCGTCGCAACCCCCGCCACCGTCGGATCTTTCGAGATCGTCAGCAGGTTCGGACTATTGCTCGTCACCGTCACCGTCTCACCGCTCGGAGGGGCAACCGGCAGAGACAGATATTGGCTGGTCAGCAGCTTCACCCCCGTGTAGGAGGAGGACGCCTGGATCACCGGGGTGGTCACCGTCGCCGTCAACGTCTGGAAGTAGCTCGGCACGCTGAACGGTGCAGGCGGTGTGCCCAACGCCACCGTCGTCGTCCCCGAGGAAGATGGCTTGAAGCTCCCCACCTGCGCAGCATCGCCCGCATGGAACACCACCGGACTCGTCACAATGGTCCCCACCGCCGTGTTCGAACTCGTCAGCGGAACGGTCACATCGGCAATGCCCGGGTTCAGCGGCAGTTGCAGGTTGACGTAGTTCCCGCTCGTTGGATCGAAGATGGTCGTAAAGATCGTGAACTGCGTCGGCGCGGAAAAACTCGTCGTATTGATGTCGTTATAACCCTGGTAGTACGGGTAGTAGGTGAACCCGCTCGGATCGACCGTCATCGTCGCCGTTCCCGTCGTATAGCCCGGCGCCGACACCGTCAGCGTCGTCGTCCCCTGCGCCTGACCCTGCAAAACGAAATATCCGATGTACCCGTTGCTGTTGATCACGTTCGGAACCGTGATCGACGCCGCGCCCACCGTACTGGTCGATTGCGAGATCGTCGCGATCGCCGGGTTGCTCACCGTCACCGTCACGTTCGTTGGAACCGGCGGCCCCACCGGCAGATATAGGTTGAAACCATACTGCAGCTTCACGCCCGTCGTCTCTGCGGGAACCACGATCTGCGCGTTGATGTTCACCGCCGCGGAGGCCTCAACCACCCCTGGCGAGTTCGCCCGGATCGTCGTCGTCCCGTTCGCCACGCCCGTAATCGAAACCGGCACATTCGTCGCCCCGGCCGCAATCGTCACCGGCGAACCCACCGTCGCGATCGCCGTGTTATCCGAGCTCAGCGTAAACGTGATTCCCCCCGCCGGCGCCGGGGCTGCAATGTTAAGCGTCGTGTTCGTTGACGCCACCAGGTTCTGGTTCACCGTCGTCGGACTGAACGACGCCACCACCGTCACGTTCACCGCACGCGAGTCAGGCGCGAACCCCGGCGCCGAGGCCACAATCGTCGTCGTCCCGATGATGACGCCGCTGATCTGCGGGTTCGTCGCCGCCGTCCTCTGCCCAGCCGGCACAAACACGCTTGACGTCACCGTCGCCACGTTCGTGTTGCTGCTGGTAAAGGTCACCGTGGTCCCGCCCGGCGGCGCAGCCATCGGCAAGCTTAGCGCCAGGCTCACCATCTGCCCCGGGGCCACCGGGGGAATCGTCCCCAGGCTCACCTGCGCCGCCGTCCCCGTCGCCGTCGCCGTGCCCGTCTGGTAGTTCGTCGCGCTCGCCGTCAGGTCGGAAGATCCCCCCGCCACGCCCGTATACGTGAAGCTCCCCGTCACCGCCCCCTGTGCCACCGTCACCGTCGCCGGGGAGATCGTCACGTTCGCCGGAACCGAACTCGCCAGCGACACCACTACCCCACCCGCCGGGGCCGCCTGGCTCAGCGTAAACGTCCCGCCTAGCGTCGAGCCGATCCCGATCAGCGCGCTCTGCAGCTTCACCGTAATCGGGTACGGCGTCACGTTGAACGATGCGCTCGTCGCTGCCGTCAGACTCCCGCTCGTCCCCCGCAGCGCATACCCGTTCGCAATGTTTGCGATGCTCAGGTCGGCAAACGTCGCCACCCCGTTCACCGCGTTCACCGTCGTCGTCCCCAGCAGCGTCCCGTTGCCAGGATTGCTGCTCAACGCCACCGTCACCGGGGCCGACGACGTCGTCACCGTGTTCCCATTCACATCCTCAACCGCAACCTGCACCGCGGGAGCGATCGCGGTACTCGTCGCCGCGTTCGTCGGCTGCACCACAAACGCAAGCTGCGTCGGCGGGCTCACCGTCACCGTGTACGCCGCGGTAGCCACCCCACTGTTCAACGACCCCGCCACCACCGCAATCGCGTTCACCGTCGCCGAGGCCGTCAGCGCAAACGGTCCCGCATACAGCGTAGAAGCCGTGGTAGGCGTACTCCCGTCCACCGTGTAGTACACCGACGCCCCCGCGGTCGCGTCCGTGATCGTCACCGTCACGCTGTTCAGGTAGCTCCCCGCGGCAGGCGCAAGCACCGGGGTAGCCGCCGCCGGAGTCGTCACCGCACTGCTCGCCGTGACGAATCGCGCCGATTGATCCAGGATCAGGTTCGCCGGAGCCACCGTCGCACCGGCCGCCGTAAATGTCACCGCGCCCGAGGGCGCACCGCCAAGGTCGCCACCCCCATCCCCCTCCAGAAATCGCGCCGACAGGGTCGTCTGCCCCGCCGTCGTCACCGGGTTCGGCGAGGCCGTCAGGGATCCCGACCCCTCGTTCAACTGAATGACCGTAAGAACGATGGAGGAAGGCGGTAAACACGTTGGCAAAGCCGCGCCCCCATAGCAGATGCTCAGCCCCGCCACCGTCCCGAACGGAGACGAAGCAAACACCGGAGGCACCGGAAGACTGAGCAGGCTGCCGGAAAGAACCGTCGGCACCACCGCGCCGAATGACCCCAGGTTCACCGTCGTCCCGTTCGCCCCCGCCACAAAACCGTTGCCCGTCAGCGTAATCGTCTTCGGCGCCGCCTGGATGCCGGTCACCGTATTCGTCTGCGGAATATTCGTCGGCCCCGTATACGCACTCAGCGTCGGTGCCACCACCGGCACCGTCAGCTGGTTGGTCAAGGCCGCATCGAACGCACCGGTGCAAGATCCCCCGGACGCCACAAAGTAAACTCGCGCCGCCACCGCGTATCCATTTGCCGCAGTAAAGCTTCCCGGCGGGATCGCCGTGATCACGGAGGCCGGAACGGTCACCGTCACCTGCCCGCTCGCCGGGCCCACCGTAAACGGCGTGGTACTTCCCGATCCCGTATAAAAACACCCCTGCGGATCCGGCGGCACAAAGGTCGTTACCCGCCGCGTCACGCTCAGCGTCAGCGTCGCCCCGTTCGCCCCCGCTGCCACGGAGGCCGGCACCGACGCCGCGATCTGGTACAGCGGCGTCTGCCCCAAGGCCCGCGCCCAGCTCCCCAGCAGGCAGCCCAACACGCAAAGCAACCCCAGCAGGGATCGCACCCGTGCGCGCCCGCGCCGTTCAGGGTGCTCCGTCCGGATTGTCGCGCAAAGGCTCATCGTTTATCTATCGGTTTCCGTAACTCTCTTGCCAACGTGCCATCGTCCCTACTGGATTGCCGGAACAAACAACATCCGCGGAGAGGTCCCGCTCAGATCCACCATCCACACCGGTCCGGAACTCACCTCGTTCAACCGGAACGCCTTCCCGCCGCTCAGCGCATTCACTGTCGTCGGCTGGCACGCGCACGCCATCTTCACCGGAGCCCCGCCGTTCTGCAGGTCCAGGTACACCACGCTCTGTTCGCCCCCATTGGCCACCACGCCCCAGCGCCCATCCCGCGAAATCGAAATCGCCGAAGGCTGGTTCACCCCCGTCGCGCTGAGCCCCTGCACCGTTGCACTTCCAGAAACGCCATGCACCAGAGCCACCGTGCTCTTCCCGCCGTCCGCCACCAGCACGTCCTCCGTCCCCGGCACAAAGCTCATGCCGCCCGCCTGCGCCACCGTCGCCACCTTCAGCAGGGTCCCCGCGGCAGAAAGCACCGCCACGCTGCTTCCCGTCTCCACCAGAACGGTCCCCGCGTCGCTCACCACCGCCGCGTTGATGGTCGCACCCGCCGGCATCGTCAGCGTCGTCACCTTCGCCGTACCCGCCAGGTTCGTCATCACCATTAAGCTTGTTCCGCCCGCCGCATACGCAATTGCCGCTCCCCCCTGCGGAGCCATCGCAATCTGCGCATGATCCGGCGCACCCCCCGCCAGGCGCGTCGGGGTCGGCGTCGGCAGAGCCAGCAAGTACACCGTGCCGGCCACATCCTCCACCACGCCCAGGTCGCTCGCGCTGGAGGCTGCCCCTGCCACATACGCCCCCGCCGGCACGATCGACTGCCCCACCACCGAAGAGCCGACGACTCCCAGCAGCGGCCGCAGCGTCTCATCTTTGCTCGACCATGCAAACCCCAGCATCGGCCCCGCCGGCGCTCCCGGAACCGCCGCTGCCGGAATCGCCGAAGACACGATCGCGCCACCCTGCCCACACCCCGCCAGTCCCGCGCAAAGCACCGCCGCCATCGCGCCGATCCATCCCGCACTCCCAGCCTTCACCATGCGTCGCATCGCCTGTCCCCGAGCTTCCCTCACCGTTGTCATCGCCTATCGCCTCGCCGGACCGGGGTGCGCCTGCGTCACCGTCGCCTGCCCCAGCGTCACGCTGGTGCCTCCGCCATTGGTCGCCACCAGCGTGCCCGCCACAATCCCCGCCACCGCCGCCGAACCCACCGCGATCGCCACCACTTTGCTCAGCCCGAAAATAGTATGGTGGGCCACCGCAGCACCCGTCCCGGAGCTCGCCGCCCCCGCTGCCGAACCTCCCGCCCCGGCAGCCCCAAGAGCCGTCAACACCGCGCTCTGGTGGATCACCGTCGTCGCCGCCAGCGCCCCAAGCGTCGCCGTCACCCCGATCGTGAAGCTCCCGGGCGTCTGCCCCAGCACCATCCCCGGAGCATGCGCGATGCCGTCCGCCCCCGTCGTCGTCGTCAGCGACAGCGCCTGCCCGCCGAACGTAGCTCCCGACCCGTTGCTCCCGCCATGGATCAGAAACAGCACCGCCACGCCCGACACCGGCTTGTGATTCTCGTCCGTAATCTGGATCACCGGCTCACGCGCGTCTCGCTGCCGAATATTGTTCAACGCGCCATCGCCCTCAAGAATGTCGATGTGCAGGGTCATCGGCGCCGTTCCCGGCACCACCGCCGCACTCAACTGCGCCAGCCCCGGCACTCCCGAGAGCAACCCGCATAGCACCACCGCCGTAACCCTGTTCCGAGACCCTCGTATTCCCATCCAAGCCGATCCTCGTCTCACATGCACTCCGCTGGCCTTCATCGTTTCGCTTCACCGGACAACCACCCGCGAACCTCTCACCACGTGCGAGCGGAGGCTGTCCAGCAGACGGAAGGAGCGGAACACTCCCGAAGGCTTTGGACAAGGAAAAGTTGGGGCCCGGACAATGCGCTTGACGATAGAACGGACCATCCGGAGAGTCAACCCCGCACTTCGAAAAAACACCAGGGGTAATTGAAATCGACGGTTACCGGCCCTCGGGCAGTCAGCGCGACACAGTATCCAGTCCTCACAAAACCATCCTCCGCACCCGGCCGTTGGCGGGCTAAACACTGCAAACATGGGAGCTTGCCCCGAAATCGAGCGAGCACGGCACCCGGGCCGGACCGCGAACCAGCCCTCTCCGCGGAGCTCCCCACGATGTTCACCGCTCCAAAGCCCCTGTGCGTCCCGTGGAAGTGCGTCGCTTCTATTCGTCGCCCAAGCCGCCCACCAGGCAAATCCCGACAGCGTAAACTAAGTCGATGGCCGACCAGCTCTACCTTAGCCTCTGGTTCCCCAACTTCCGCCTGGAAGCTCTTCCCGAGGCCCTCATCGGCGTTCTCCGCCAGTTCGCCACGATCGCCAAAGACGCCCGCGTCCGCGCCGCCTCGGCCTACCCCCTGGACTTCACCGAGTCCCCCACCTACCAGCGCATCTTCGTCACCGACGAACGCGCCGCCGAAACCCCGGATACCGCCGCCGCCCATATCGAACACGCCGTCGCCGAGGCCACCGAGCAACTCCACGAAGACATGGCCTACGAGTTCGAGATGGCCTGGAACCTTTGGCTTCCCGATCCCACCCGCGCCGCCAACCCTGCTCACCCGCAAGAAGACCCGGACGACCCGGAAGACCTCGACGACAGCTTCGACGACATCGCACCCCGCCCCACCGCACCTTCGGTCATCCCCTTCCCCGCACCATCCCCCAGCCCTCCTCGGGACTCCCTCTGGAAACGTCGCCCCTCCACCGTCCGCATCCTCGGCTTCGGGCCAGAGTTCGACACCGCCGGATACAGCCAGAACGGACACATCCGCGTCGACTTCGGCCTCGACACTCCCTGGACCATGGAAGCCCCGCTCCCATCCGGCCCCAGCACCACCGCCCCCGACACCGCCCGCCACATCCAGGAAAACGTCGAAATGCTCCTCGCCTTCACCCTCCTGGTCGAAAAACACTGCACCCTCTCCAGCCGCCTCCTCTGGACCGAGTCCGGCGAGCCCCTCGCCGAAAAACTCATCGCCAGCCTCCAGCGCCTCCACTGAAGCCGCCGCGAAAGCGCCCGGGGAACCCTTCCCAGGTCCATCCTTGTCGCAATTTGCGCCATCCGGTAATCCCCGGAAATCTCGCGCCGATCAACACCTAGACGCGAGGTGAATATGACGACGCAGCCGGAAGGATCGCCAAAACAAGAGATGCAGATCATGCCCTGGTTTATCCCAGCCGGCGACGACGGTCTCAAGCTCGATTGCATCATGGTCGCCGTCATGGATGGCGACGAGATCCGCAGCATCTCCCTGCACCTCGCAGGCGCGCCTCCCACCATCTAGAGCGGATTAGCTGCAGGTGCACTGGCTTGCTGCTTTTTTGTTGCCATTCCCGCAGGGAATCTGCTGGTGCACTGGCTTATTGCTTTTTTGTTGTCATTCCCGCAGAGAATCTGTTGGTGCAGGGGCTTGTTGCTTTTTTGTTGCCATTCCCGCAGGGAATCTGCTGCTGCACTGGCTTATTGCTTTTTTGTTGTCATTCCCGCAGAGAATCTGCTGGTGCACTGGCTTGTTGCTTTTTTGTTGTCATTCCCGCAGGGAATCTGCTGGTGCCGTTGCAGTTGTTCGTCCTACACCCCATCAGCGAATCCGCTTTAGCCAGCGAGAGGGAGAGTCAGCTTCCCGAACCCCACCGCAGCCGAACCCCGCCCTGCGCCAGGATCCCGCTCCCCAACGTCAACACCGGAGTGCGCGAAACGTCGGCCCGCTGGTTGAAGACGTTCTGCACCGCGCCGAAAACCGTCCACCGCGCTCCTAACACGCGTTCGCCATACACATCCGCCTGCAAAAACCCCCGCAGCGACAGCGTATTCGCGCTGTCGTCGAACACCTCGCCGCTCCGCCGCACGGAGACCGTGTAGCTCCCCGCCCGCGCCGTCGCCACCCGCAACTGCGCCGTCACCGCCTGCCGCGGCACCGCCGGCAGCCGGTTCCCTACCAGCCCGGTCTGCGCGGAAAACCTCGTCACCACCGCATCCGCAAACTGGTATCCCACTGACCCGAACACCCCTCGCCCAAAGCCTCCCTCAGCCTTCAGCTCCACCCCCTGGCTCCGCAACTGCCCCAGGTTCTGCCGCTTGTTCGTGATCGTCGTCGGCGTCTGCGACACCAGCACCGCCGACACCGGGCGATTGATCTCCGTCCAGAAATACGTCGCCACCCCGGAGAACCGCCCCCCAGGCTGCCCTACATTCATCCCCGCCTCCCACCCGGTCGCCCGTTCGGAGAGCAACTGCGCGTTGGCCTGCGTAATCTCCTGCCCCACCTGCCCCGTCCGGTAAAGCTCATTCATCGTCGGCGTCCGAAACGCCCGAAACGCCGCCGCCTTCACCGAAATTGTCCCATTCACCCGCCGCACCACCCCTACCCGCGGGCTCGCCACAACCTCCGCGCGGTCGGCCGTCGGCGTTCCCGCCCCATTCAGCCGCTGCACCGTATCCAGGTTCGCCGCATGGTCCACCCGCACCGAGGCCGCACCCGACCAGCCGCCCCGCGCATAGAGCGCCTCACCAAACCCTCCAGCAAACCGCTGCCGCGCGGAAGTATCCTGAGCCGACGTCACCACCCCCCCCGCAATCGGCGTCTCCACATCGTTCGCCCGGATGTCCCGCGCATCCGCCCCAACCACCCCCGCAAAGTTGCCCCAGTGCAGCGCCGCATCGGTCGAGGCCCCCAACTCCTGCGTCCTCACCCGCTGCCGCCGCGTCAGCGTCTCCGTCGCCCGGCTCGCTGGGATCGACGAAAACGTCTGCCGATACCCCTCATCGCTCCCAAATAGCCGCAGCCTGCCGTTCGCCCGCTCCCCCGCGGTCCAGTCGTCCCCCGCCAGGTACCGCCACAGCCGCGTCCCATTGTTCGTCAGCCGCGTCCCATTCCCACGCGCCTCGTTCAGCAGGTTCCCCGTCACAAACACCCGTCCCGCCTCGCCCACCCGCCGATCCACCTCCGTATGCCCCGTCTGGAAGTGCGAATTCGCCGGCCGATCGATCGCACCCTGGCTCACCGGCGTCACCGGAACATACCCAGCGGTCCGAAAACCCTCCCCCGCAACCATCCCCAGCCACCTGCCGACGCCCCGATCCAGCCGCCCGCTCACATCCGACGTCGTCTGTTCCGCCCCCGAAGCATCGAGCTCCCCCCCGCCACGCCGCGGCCGCGCCGGAACCACGTCGATCACGCCCCCCAGCGCGCTCGACCCATACAGGTCCGACCCACCGCCCGTCGCAATCGTCACCGCCTCCACCGCCTCCGGTGCCAACTCATCCCAGTGGATCCACCCCCCAAACGGATCGTTCAGCGGCGCACTGTCCGCCAGCACCAGCGTCCGCGAAACCGCCGTCGAACCCAACCCCCGCAGCGAGATTCCCTCACTCGTCGGGTTCGCCACCCGTGAGCTCGCCCTCCGGAACAGCTCGAACCCCGCATGTTGCCGCAGGCTCTCATCCAGCGTCACCGCCGCATACTGCCGAAGCTCTCCTTCGCTCAGCACATCGATCGTCTCCGCATGTTCCCCGGTATAGCCTTCCGAGCGCGTCGCCGTCACCGTCACCGCCTCCGCCACCCGTCCCGGCCGCACCACCAGCACCACCTCGCCCCCGGACACCGGCACCACGGCGGAGCTCATCCCCCGCGCCGACGCACGCAGGGAAACCCCGGCGGATTCCTGCAGCAGCACCACCCCCGCCCCATCCGTCACGCCATCCCTGCCGCCGCTCCCCCCAGCCGAGACCGCCGCCCCCGCCACCGCCAGCCCCGCCGCATCCACCACCCGCACCCGCACCATCTGCTGCGCCACAGCCGGCCCCGCCATCAACGCCGCCAGCACCCATCCCCACCCCATTCGTCGGTGAAACAGCATCAACCCACCGCCTCCACGCCCACCGTCTTCCCCGCCACGTCCAGGCTCGTAATCCGGAAACTCCGCATCTGTCCCGCCTGCGGCTGATCCGCCTTCGCCGCCTTCGCGGGTCCCGCACCCTTCCACTGCGCGGCCAGCATTGAGCTCAGCGACGAAAGGTCCACCGGACCATCCATCGTCTTCGCCTGCTCGGGCTTCGTCATCTCCATCGCGCACTGCACCCGTACCCCCTCGCCCAGCTCCACCGTGGCCCGGCCATCCCGCACCTCGACCAGCCGCCCCGTCACCACATCCCCTACCGCATGGTCCGCCAGGAACTCGTCCAGCCCGGTAGGAATCAGCTGCTTCATACTGAGACGCATCTGGCGCTTCTCGCGGTCGATCTCCAGCACCTTCGCCTTCACCACCTGCCCGCTCCGTAGAACGTCCTGCGGATGGTTCAACCGCCTGTCGTTCTGCAATGGGCCGGCAACCAGCTCCGAGATATGGATCATCCCTTCCACGCCTTCGGTCACCTGCACAAACGCCCCGAACGCCATAAAGCTCACTACCGGCCCCTCCACCGTAGACCCCACCGGAAACCGCTCCGCCACCTCCGCCCACGGGTCCCCCAGCGCCTGCTTGAGCCCGAGAGCCATTCGCCGCGCCACGGTATCCATCCCGAGCACCATCACCTCCACCGCCTCCCCCGGCTTCAGCGCATCGCTCGCCTTCCTCACTTTCTTAGCCCACGACATCTCCGACACATGGATCATCCCCTCCACCCCCGGCTCCACCTCCACAAACGCCCCAAAGTCCGCCGCCCGCGTCACCGTCCCCCGCACCCGGTCCCCCACCTTCAGCCGCCCCTCGATCCCCTCCCACGGATGCGCCAGCATCTGCTTCATACCCAGCGAAATCCGCCTACCCTCCGGATCCACCTTCAGCACCTTCGCCGTCACCTCCTGCCCCACCTCCAGCACATCCGCTACCTTCGCCACCCGGCTCCACGCAATATCCGAGATATGCAGTAGCCCATCCACCCCATCCCCCATCTGCACAAAAGCCCCGTAATCCGTCAGGCTTCGCACCGTCCCCGTCACCACATCCCCTTCCTTCACCTCGCCAAACCGCCGATCCCGTCCCACCTTCTCCTCGGCCTCCATCACCACCCGCCGGTCCACCACGACGTTCTCGTCCGCCTCATCCACCTTCGTAAGCTTGCAGCGAATCTCCTGCCCCACGAGCTTCTCCATCTCCGCCGCCTCGCGCACCCCACCCCGCGAAGCCGGCAGAAACGCCCTCACCCCCACATCCACCGAGAACCCGCCCTTCACCACCCCGGTCACCGTCCCGGTAATCACCGCCCCCTCCTCAAATGCCTTCTGCAAAGACCCCCAGTCCTTCGGCGCCGCCACCTTCACCAGCGAAAGCTCGTAGTACCCCTCCTCGTTCCGCCCCTTCACCGAGACCATCATCGTCTCGCCCGCCGCCATCGCCTTCCCTCCCAGCGCCGCCACCGCCAGCACGCCTTCCGTCTTGAACCCGATGTCCACATACACCGCATCCGCCGTCACCGAGATCACGGTCCCGCGAATCTGCTTGCCGTCCTCCCCCTCCCGCCGCCGGTTCGCCTTCTCGAACTCCTTGTAGATCGCATCGAACGACTCCGTCGCCTCGGTCGGCTCATCCAACCCCGCGTCTGCCTGCCCCAATACCATCTCGTCGCTCATGCCGGAAAACCCTCGCGCCCAACAGATTTCTACCGTCCCATTATCGCTCCCCATCCCTTCCGCGCGCTCTTTTCAAGAGCCAACCCCGCTACCATCAATCCAGCATGTCTGAACTCAAGCCCGACCCCAACACCCTCGCCCCCACCATCCTCACCCACCTAGCCACTCTCCTTAACATCCCCCCAGCAGGTCTCCGCGCCACCATCTCCCTGCTCGACGAAGGCGGAACCGTCCCCTTCATCGCCCGCTACCGCAAGGAAGCCACCGGAAACCTCGACGAAGTCCAGATCCGCGACATCGAAGAAAAACTCGCCTACTTCCGCGACCTCTCTGCGAGGAAGACGACAATTCTGTCGTCCATTGACGACCAAGGCAAGCTCACCGACCCCCTCAGAGCCAGCATAGAGAAAACCCTCGACAAGTCCGAGCTCGAAGACCTCTACCTCCCCTACCGCCCCAAGCGCCGCACCAAGGCCACCATCGCCCGCGAGCGCGGCCTCGAACCCCTCGCCCTCTACCTCTGGAACCAAACCCCCACCGCCACGCCCCTCGCCACCTTCGCCCCCACCTTCATCGATCCCGAAAAAGGTGTAGCCACGGCGGAAGAAGCCCTCGAAGGCGCCCGCCACATCGTCTCCGAGCTCATCGCCGAGCAAGCCGAAGTCCGCAAAGCCCTCCGCACCCTCCTAGCCGCCGAGGGCATCGTCGTCAGCCGCAAGTCCGCCGACGCCGAGACCAAAGACCCCGAGTCCAAGTTCGCCATGTACTACGACTTCCGCGAGCCTGCACGCACCATCCCCTCCCACCGCATGCTCGCGATCCGCCGCGGCGAAGAAGAATCCATCCTCTTCTTCCTCATTGAGCTCGAACCCGAGCGCGCCACCGCCATCCTCCGCCGCCACACCCTCCGCACCCCTGGCGACTGGACCCCCCACCTCGAACTCGCCCTCGAGGACGCCTGGAAGCGCCTCCTCAACCCCTCCATCCAAGGCGAACTCCGCCTCGACCTCAAAAAGCGCTCCGACACTGCGGCCATCGAGGTCTTCCGCGACAACCTCCACCACCTCCTCCTCGCCCCGCCCGCCGGACCCATCGCCGTCCTCGGCATCGACCCCGGCCTCCGCACCGGCTGCAAGGTCGCCGTCGTCGACGAAACCGGCAAATTCCTCGCCAACGAAGTCCTCTACCTCCACACCAGCAAGTCCGCCGCCGAAGCCGCCGCCAAAACCCTTGAATCCCTCATCCAGCGCCACAACGTCCGCGCCATCGCCATCGGCAACGGCACCGCCTCCCGCGAAACCGACGCCTTCGTCCGCGACTTCCTCCGCGACCGCCCACAAAATCAGGTCTTCTCCGTCACCGTCTCCGAATCCGGAGCCAGCATCTACTCCGCCTCCGACATCGCCCGCCAGGAGTTCCCCGACCTAGACCTCACCGTCCGCGGAGCCATCTCCATCGCCCGCCGCCTCCAGGACCCCCTCTCCGAGTTAGTCAAGGTAGACCCCAAATCCATCGGCGTCGGCCAGTACCAGCACGACGTCGACCAGCGCCAGCTCCAGCAATCCCTCGAATCCACCATCGAAACCTGCGTCAACCGCGTCGGCGTCGACCTCAACACCAGCTCCTGGACCCTCCTCCGCTACGTCGCCGGCATCACCGAGCGCACCGCCCTCAATATCGTCGCCTTCCGCGACAGCAACGGCCGCTTCCGCTCCCGCGCCCAGCTCAAAAAAGTCCCCGGCATCGGCCCCAAATCCTTCGAGCAGGCCGCCGGCTTCCTCCGCATCCGCCACGGCGATAACCCCCTCGACGCCACCGCCGTCCACCCCGAGTCCTACCCCGTCGTCGAGCAGATCGCCGCCTCCCTCGCCACCCCCATCCCCACCCTCATCCAGTCCCCCGACCTCCTCGCCGCATTCGACCCCAAGTCTCTCAGCACGGGCCTCTACACCGCGAAAGACATCCTCGAAGAGCTCCGCAAACCCGGCCGCGACCCCCGCGACCAGTTCGTAGCCCCCACCTTCTCCGAGTCCGTCCGAGAATTCGCCGACGTCCTCCCCGACATGGTCCTTGAAGGAGTAGTCACCAACGTGACCAAGTTCGGAGCCTTCGTCGATATCGGCGTCCACCAGGACGGCCTCGTCCACATCTCCGAGCTCTCCAACCGCTTCCTCAAGGACCCCAGCGAAGCCGTCAAAGCCGGTCAAATCGTCAAGGTCAAAGTCCTCTCCGCCGACGCCCGCACCAAACGCATCGCCCTCTCCATGAAAGCCCTGATGGCCCCCACCCAGCGCACCTCCACACCACCAACCCAGCGTCCAACCCAACCCAGCGCCTCAACCCTCCGCACCCAGCCTCGCCCTCAACCCGCCAGGCCCATCACCGCCATGGCCGAAAAGTTCGCCCAGCTCTCCGGCAGCAAAACCTGGACCGCACCATCCAAGAAATAGCTCGCTCGCGCACGGCACCACTCCCCCGCCCGCCCTCGCTGCCGCCACCCACCCGAACTGCTAAACTGACCTCTCCCATGCCTCCCCAATCCCACCCCGAACCGCGGCAAACGTTCTACCTCACCACTCCCATCTACTACGTCAACGCCCGCCCCCACATCGGCCACGCCTACACCACCATCGTCGCCGACGTCCTCGCCCGCCGCCACCGTCTCCTCGGCCACGACACCTTCTTCCTCACCGGAACCGACGAGCACGGCCAAAAGATCGAACGCTCCGCCGCCGCCGCCGGCATCCCCCCCCAGCAGTTCGCCGACCAGGTCTCCAAAACCTTCTCAGACCTCTGGCAGCGCATGGGCATCACCAACGACATCTTCATGCGCACCACCGACCCCCGCCACAAACAAGGCGTCCAAAAGCTCTTCCGCCAACTCTACGAGCAAGGCCACATCTACCTCTCCACCTACACCGGCCAGTACAGCATCGGCGAAGAGATGTTCGTCGAAGGCCCCCCCGGAACCATCGGCCCCGACGGCCGCCCCACCGAAACCGTCACCGAAGAAAACTTCTTCTTCAGCCTCTCCGCCTTCCAGCAGCCCCTCCTCGACCTCATCGAATCCAACACCCTCAAGATCACCCCCGAATCCAGCCGCAACGAAGTCCTCAGCTTCATTCGCGGCGGCCTCAAGGACCTCTCCGTCTCCCGCTCCAGCTTCACTTGGGGCATTCCCGTCCCCGAAGACATCCAGCAGAAAGCCGAAACCACCCAGCCTCACGTCATCTACGTTTGGCTCGACGCCCTCGCCAACTACATGACAGGCGTCGGCTACGGCGGCGACTCCGAAGCCGAAAAACAGCAGCTCAAAAAGTACTGGCCCGCCGACCTCCACCTCGTCGGCAAGGAGATCACCCGCTTCCACTGCATCTACTGGCCCGCCTTCCTCCTCGCCCTCAACCCAGCCGTTGCCATCAACCAAGAGATACGTGCCTTCGACCACGACACGTGTGCCCCACCTTCGGCGGCTTTACCGCCTAAGGTGGGTGCGGCTGCCAGGGAAGTCCCCGGCTTAACCCAAAGCCCCGTCATCCCCGAACTCTCCCCGGAAGCTCACCGCACCTGGGCCGCCCAATGGCTCCCCAAACAAGTCACCGCCAACGGCTGGCTCCTCTTCGACAACAGCAAGATGTCGAAGTCCAAAGGAAACGTAGTCCGCACCGAAACCATCCTCGAAGCCTTCGGCCGCCTCTGCCCCCCCGTCCACAAGGCCTCTGGGCAAACCGAAGATGCCTCGCTTAAGGGCACGGCTTCAGCCGTGCCATCCGCCGACAGCGACACGACGGCTTTAGCCGCCGAGGTACGCCCTCCCACCAAGGCAGAGCAAGACCTCTTCGCCGCCGACATCCTCCGCTACTATCTCCTACGGGAAATCCCCTTCGGCCAGGACGGCAGCTTCACCTTCGAAGCCATGATTACCCGCTACAACGCCGACCTAGTCAATGGTTATGGCAACCTGGTAAAGCGCTCCTTGAGCATGATAGAGAAGTACTTTGACGGCATAATGCCGGATCCTAGTCACGACTCTGTGCCTCTCATCAGAGTTCGGGCAAACTACTACCTACACCTACACGCCTCTACTATGGACGAGGCATTTCACTCGTTCGAAGACTTAGCTAAGTTGGTGACCGTTGAAACACTTGATTTCAACACAGTCCTGCAAAGCGCAATGCGCCTGATCGCAGTCACCGATGCTTTCCTTTCAAAGCAGGCACCCTGGAAAGCGGCTGAAGGCGAAGGTGAATGTGAACTTCTTAGCCGTCGCAAGGCTGTTCTCTTTGGCGTCGCCGAGGACATCCGCATCATCACCGCCCTCCTCTACCCAATCCTCCCCCAGGCCACCGCAAAAGTTTGGCAACAACTAGGCCTGGACGATATCGAACAAGCCGCCGCCAACGGCGACCTCACCAACCTCCAATGGGGAGGCCTCAAACCCGGCACCAGACTAGGCCCCCTCTCCCCCATCTTCCCGCGCGCCGACAAATCCCTGATCACCCTTATGGAAGACCTCGAAGCCGCCAACAATCCCCCAAAAGAAAAGACCATGCCAGAACCCACCCCAGACACCACCCAGCAACCCGCCGCCCCCACCACCCACCCCGCCGAACCACTCAAAGACCACAGCGACAAGCAAGACCCCACCCACCCCGCCGCCCCACCGCGCACCTCCACCCTTGAAGCCGAGAACCCCGGAGCCCACGTCGCCGCCAGCAACGCCCTCACCACCGAGCGCGACGGCACCCCATCCCACACCGAAGCCCAGGCCTCCGGCATCTTCGCCTCTCAGCTCACAGCTCACAGCTCTCAGCTCACAGCCGAATCACAAAAACAGGCTCCGGACACCCCCGGAATCACCATCGACGACTTCACCAAAATCGATCTCCGCGTCGCCAAAATCATCGTAGCCGAACGCATCCCCAAGGCCGACAAGCTCCTCCGCCTCGAAGTCGATCTCGGCTACGAGCAGCGCCAGATCCTCTCCGGCATCGCCGAGCACTACACCCCGGAAGAGCTCATCGGCCGCAAGATCGTCATCATCGCCAACCTAGCCCCCCGCAAGATGCGCGGCCTCGAATCCCGCGGCATGCTCCTCGCCGCCTCCGAAGGCGAATCCGGCAGACCCATCCTGGCCACCTTCGCCGAAGATATCCCCGTAGGCACCCGCCTCCGCTAGAAGAAACTTGGCGTAGCAGACCCCCACCATCCCGTAAAATGGAACCAGTAGAAAAACACTGTCATCCTGAGCGTAGTTCGGCGCGTAGTGCGCCGAACGAAGTCGAAGGACCTGCGGTCTGCCCCGCTGATGGTCCAGACTTCGCCAGACCTGGTCCAGACTTAACTCCAATGTTCGACGTACTTTAGACTTTAGAGGGGGGGAGGGGGGTACCACACAACGATGCTCATCGACTCCCACGCCCATCTCGAAACCTACGAAGACCTCCCCGGAGTCCTCGCCCGCGCCGCAGAAGCCGGAGTCGAAACCATCCTCGCCATCGGCATCGGCGAAGGCCCCGACACCATGCACCAGGCCCTCGCCATCGCCAAGTCCCACACCGGCTCGCCCTCCATCTACGCCAGCATCGGCATCCACCCCGAACAGGCCCACAACGCCACCCCCGAAGCCCTCGCCGATTTAGCCCGTCTAGCTGAAGACCCGAAGATCATCGCCATCGGCGAGATCGGCCTCGACTACTACCACGCCTCGAACCCCGACATCCCCACCCAGCAAGCCGCCTTCGTCGCCCAGCTAGCCATCGCCCGCCAGCTCCGCAAGCCCATCCTCATCCACCTCCGCACCTCCGAGCTAGCCAAGCCCGAAGCCAAGGCCAGGTACGGCGAAGCCGACGCCTGGCAAGATCTCCTAACCCTCCTCACCGCCCACTGGCCCCCCGAACTCGGCGGCGTCATGCACTGCTTCTCCGGCACCCCCGAAGAAGCCCGCCTCGCCCTGGCAGCCGGCTTCCACCTCTCCTTCGCCGGCAACCTCACCTACCCCAAATCCAACGCCATCCGCCAGGCCGCCGCCGAAGCCCCGCTCCACCGCATCCTCGTCGAGACCGACTGCCCCTTCCTCACCCCCATACCCTATCGCGGCCGCCCCAACGAGCCCTCCCTCATCACCCACACCGCCACCCTCCTCGCCCAACTCCGCAACCTACCCCCCGCCACCCTCGCCGCACTCACCACCCAAAACTTCCATCGGCTCTTCCCTACCGCCGCCCTGCGGTAGAATCGCCTTCGAGGAAACAAACGAACATGGCCGCGGATAACAGCTTCGACGTAGTCAGCAAGGTAGAGATCCAGGAAGTGAAAAACGCCATCGATCAGGCCACCAAAGAGGTCAACGCCCGCTTCGACCTCAAAAGCTCCAAGTCCAAGATCGAGCTCGAGGGCGAAGAAACCATCCAGCTCGCCTCGCAGGACGAGTACACCCTCAAGGCGGTCATCGAAATCCTCTCGCAAAAGCTCGTCAAGCGCGGAATCTCCCTCAAGAACCTCGAGTACGAGAAGATAGAGCCCGCCTCGAACTCCTCCGTGCGCCAGAAAATCACCCTCAAGCAGGGCATCGCCTCAGACAACGCCAAGAAGATCGTCGCCGTCGTCAAGGACTCCAAGCTCAAGGCCAACGCGAGCATCCAGGGCGACACCGTCCGCATCGTCTCCAAAGACCGCGACATCCTCCAGCAGGTCATGGCCAAGCTCCGCGGCGGAGACTTCGGCGTCGAGATCCAGTTCACCAACTTCCGCTCCAACTAGCTCATTCCTCTGTCCCGCGATGGGCGCGCGTTCCACCCGCGCCACATCCCAACCCCCTTCTGTGCCCCCCATCGAAACCCGTCCCGCGCAGCCCAGGCCGCCCAAAGCCGCCCTGATAGTCTTGAATCCAAAGTGAGCACGCTCTCCATCGCGACCGCAGCCGACGTCAACGACCTCGTCCGCGACGACCTCGCCGCCATCGAGCAGGAGTTCTCCCGCCAATCCGACTCCCCCGTAGCCGTCGTCACCGACATCGCCGAGTACCTCATCGCCGGCGGCGGCAAGCGCATCCGCCCCCTTCTCCTCCTGCTCTCCGCCAAGGCCCTAGGCTGCACCACCCACAGCCGCATCCGCCTCGGCGCCGTCGTCGAGATGCTCCACACCGCCACCCTCGTCCACGACGA
The DNA here is from genome assembly GCA_965213785.1 of uncultured Granulicella sp. Classification (GTDB taxonomy): domain Bacteria; phylum Acidobacteriota; class Terriglobia; order Terriglobales; family Acidobacteriaceae; genus Edaphobacter. The sequence continues at coordinate 572,494 of OZ243921.1, forward strand.
CATCATCGACGAGGCCGACACACGCCGGGGCCGCCCCTCCTCCAACACCACCTGGGGCAACGCAAAATGCGTCCTCGCCGGCGACTGGCTCTACATGCAGTCTTTTCACACCGCGCTCCAGGAACGCAACTTCCAGGTTCTCGACCTCCTCATCTCCCTCACCCAGCAGATGGTCGAGGGCGAACTCCTCCAGATGGAAAAGCTCGGCCACCTCATCAACGAGGAAGAGTATTTCGAGCTCATCTATCGCAAGACCGCCTGCCTCTTCAGCGTCTCCATGCAGCTTGGCGCGGCCATCACCCATGCCTCCGAGGAGGTTTCCAACAGCCTCGGCGAGTACGGCCGCAATCTCGGCCTTGCCTTCCAGATCGTCGATGACGTCCTCGACCTCACCGCCACCGAAGACGTCCTCGGCAAACCCGTCGCCTCCGACCTCCGCGAGGGCAAGGCCACCCTCGCCGTCATCCACGCCCTCGAACGCGGCACCGGAGCCGACCGCGAAGCCATCCGCACCGTCCTCGCCGACCGCAGCTTCACCCGCATCTCCCACCCCCAGATTATCGAGATCCTTAACCGCCACGGCTCCCTCGCCTACGCCATGGACACCGCTTGCGCCTACGCCGAGGCTGCCCGCCTCTCCCTAGCCGTCCTCCCCGAGTCCGACGCGAAGCGAGCCCTCCTCTGGGTTCCCGGCTTCGTCACAAGCCGCGACCGCTGAAGCCTAAAACGTATACGACAATCCAGCCTGCAAGGCGCGCGGAGCCTGGGCCAGAAATACCGTTCGCCCATCCTTACCCAGTACCTGCTGATATCCCTGGGACAGCAGGTTTGTCACATCTACCACCGCGCTCAACCCCGCCGGCAGCATGCCCCCACACCGCAGCGGCTGCGCCACGTAAAAACTCAGGAACACCTGGTCGCTGAAGGCACCATACGGATCAACCGCCGTCACCATGCTCCGCGGCTGCCACCGGTAAGCCGCCCGCACCTTGGTGCCCGTATGCTCAATCCTTCCTTTCACGGCCAACGTGGCGGTCTGCCCTGCCCGCGGCCGCAGACTCTCGTTCACCCCGGCCAGCGTCACCGCGCCCGTCGCCCGGGTCGACAAAGCCTCCCCGGTAGCCACCGTAAATGCCGCCGAGAGCGCCTGCGTCAGCGGCTCTGATACCGTAATCCGGACCCCCTGCCCCGAATAAGCCCCACTCAACAATCGGAAGCTATCCGTCGTCGTATCCACCAGCAATCCTTGCACCCCGGGCCGCTGCAGGTCTCCCGTGCCGATGACCCCAACCCCCGCCAGCGCCGCACTCCCAATCGCATCCCGGTAGATCGCAACCTGCACCAGGCCGCGCCCATCATGCCGCGCGATCCCAAGCTCATGGTGCGTTCCCTTCTCCAGCCCGAGGCGCCCATTCACCATGGTCGCCACCGGCGTGTCGCCCTGCACTGAATCCAGCGCGTCATACGCCTGCAACTCCCGCGAGGTCGCCATCCGGTAGCTCGCCGACCAGCCCTCTACAGGATGAACCGTCACCCGCACAAACGGCCGCGCCGCAAACCCGACGCCATCCACCCGGATCGCCGAAACCGAACTCCCATACTCCAGGTCGATCAGATCGCCAATCTGCGTTCGCTGGGCACTTGCCAGCCGAATCGATTGCAGCCCGCCCACGCCACCCGTGCTCCTCATCTCCGGATGCGTCTGGACACTCGCCACCACGCGAGCCGCCCCGGCAAAACCCATCCGCCGCTCATACCCCGCATCAAAGTTCGAGCTCGGCGCGCGTCCCGGCTCGCTCAGGTCGGCCCCCAGGTCCCCACGCAGCACGATCGCCGAACCGTCTTCCAACACCTGGTCCACCGAAAGCCGATGATGCACGCCCCCCAGCCCAAACCCCCCGTCTCCGCTCGTCACAGCCGCCGAAGCATGCTGCGTCGGCCTCACCGCATCCTTTGCGCTTGACGAGACCATCACGACGGCGCCGCTGTCGTCCTCTTCCACCAGCCGCAAAATCGGCCGATTCGCCGCCGACCGCAGCGTCCACTTCCAATCGTCGACTGGCTCGTCGGTTCGCCGCCGCTCCGCCGGAAGCCAGCCCGTAGGCTGAAACATGGTGCTCAGCGTCAGGTCCACCACCGCCCGCGCCCCCCCAGGAAGCCGCAGGTTCCCATGCGTCGCCGGCAGAAACAGCGCCGCCGATGCCTTCACCTGGTAGCTGCCGGGCGTTAGGTGCCCCACACTGTAGTGTCCGTTCAGATCGGTATACGCCGAGCCGATCGGCAGGCCGCCCACACCACTCAGCACCTGCACCAGGGCCCCCATCTGGGCCACGCCTTGCGTATCCCGAACAAAGCCGGACACCATCGAGTCAGAGCCTGCCGCGAGGCAAACAGGTGCCGCCACCAGCAGCGCCGCCACAACGAATTCGACCTGGAATCTACGCAAAATAAGGCACCGTGACGTCGCCGGCCCTCTCCAGAAGTCTTCTCGTTCCGCCGGGGCCACCCATCGCTATCCTAATCCGCGTAGGCTTCCCGTCTTCTGCAGTCCAAGTGCTGCGTTCTACAGCCCTCAATCAACAATAAATGGCGCCGACTGCGCCAACTGCTGCTTTGATACGCCGTCGTCCACCTTGATGCTCACCTGGTACTTGCCCGGCTGCAGGCTCGCCAGCGGCATACTCTTCTCAATCGTCAGTTGGTCCGCATTCGGGCTCAGCTTGTTCGTCGATTCCTTGCTGGTAACGATCATCTTGTTCGTCGCCATATCGGTAATCTCGTACTGCAGCGTCGCCCCGTTCTGCTTACTCTTCTCATCGATACCCAGGTTGTAAACCTGCATCCAGAAGTTCAGGTTCTGCCCGCGATGAAACGTCACCGGGGCCGCAATCCCCGTAGGAACCCGCGGCCGAATCTTCGTATCCCCAATCACGAAGTTTCCCGCCCCAATCTCCCGCGAAGGCACCCGCTCCATCTGGTCCGCAAGAATCAGCGACGACGCCGCAAGGTGATCGTCATCGTACTTCGGAACGTTCACGCTCCGTCGCCACGTCCCGATATGATCCGGATTGTTTACATCCTTGATCACGATGTCGACCTTGTACAGCCCCGGCCGCAGAGGAAGCGATTTCCAGTACACCGAAAAGTTGTTCTGCGTCTTTGCCAGCAACTCGCTCGGAACCTGCACGTTCACCGTATCTTCAAACGTCTGAATCGCCTTATGATTCAGGTTCGACACGCGCCCAAGAATGTTCACCGTCCCCATCGCCACGCCGTCTTTGTTCGAGAACGTGATGTTCTTGTTCTGAATTTGCAGCGTCAAAGGAACAAGGATCGTCTCGTTCGTCACCCGCACATAGTCCGTCCGCACATCGAACAGGAACGGCGGCCCGCTCAGAATCTTCCCGGTAGCCATAAAGGCCTCCAGGTCCTTGAACTTGATCGGTGGCGGAGCCATCAGCTTAGCAAACCGATCCAGGCGGTCGAACTGTTTGCTCTGGTTCTGTGACGTCCCAGGCCCTGCGCCAAGCTGCTCCAACCCGCCGCTCGAGAACCGGTCAGCCTTCTTCGCCTGCCCCTGCTGCTCGTACAGCGTCTCGCCAGCGCCCGGCGTGTACTTCAGCGCATCCTTCTCGGAGCGATCGATGGTGGCGTGATAGTCGCCGCACATGCAGCTATCTACGAACTCGATATCGATATTGTCCCCGACTCCCTCGATGTATCGATAGTGCCAGATCTCGAACGGAAAGGTCGAGGTGTTGCCGCCGCCTTCTTCCATCGGCCGCTCATAACTTCCCCCGCTCGGGTGCGAGTCGATCGAGTCCGGTTTGCCGTACGCAATATAGATATGCCCGCGATCGGTCCGCCACCCAGGCTTACCCGCCGCAAAGTGCTCATCCGCATACGCAATCCGTTGGTAGTGCGTCTCGCGGAATTCATTTTCAGGAGAATCCGGATTCGGATTCCGCCGCAGCCAGAACTGCTCGATGAACTGATCCCGCTCCTCATCGTTCGAAAGCTGTTTATATGCCGCAAGCTCCTCGTCCGTAATGATCCATCGAACATCCTCATCCAGCCACTTCTTGTAGCCGCCCTTCAACTCGTCCCGCACATGCTTCTGCTGGGCAAACCTTTGCTTATCCGAGATCCTCGTCTTGAGCGGATCGGGGTGCTCCACTACCACCGGCCCCTTTGTCACGCCCGCGGCCGGCGCCTGCGCCACCGCAACGGCCAGCCCGGGAAGAAGCATCATCGCGAAAAGAGGAAGACCGAACAAAATTTTCATAGGAATAGCCGAGAGACTCCGGAAGCATCTTTTATTGTAGAGGCCAGCCAACCCGAACACAACAAGCTCCCGCTCCACGGTACCCGGCCCTGCTATCATCATTCGCAAACACCATTGGCAGCGATATCACTTGGACTGCCCGTCCGTCGAAAGGACAGCAGATCTTCCCCGGCCCCGGAACACGTTGCCGGAACTTCTACCGGCTCTGCCGCGTATACCACCCAGCAGGGTCTGGTTCGGGTGCCCTGCCCCCCGCCAAGCAAAGCGGAGATGGTCGGGCCGGAACACTACCGTCACGCACACCGATCTAAAGGGAACATGAGCCTGAAAAAGATAATTATTCTCGTCGTCATTGTTCTCGTTCTCGCGGGCATCGGCATCGGCACCATTCTGCACGATAAGTCCAGCGTCCTCGCCGTGACCACCGCCAAGGCGTCCCGGACCGATCTCCTCTCCATCGTCAGCGGAACCGGACAGATCAAGCCCAAGACGTATGTCAACATCGGAGCCACCGCCTTCGGCCGCATCACCCACCTCAACGTCAAAGAAGGCGACCACGTCAAGGCCGGAACCGTCCTCGCCACCATCGAGAACGTCCAGCCCTCCTCCACCGTCGCCGCCCAGCAAGCTACCATCGTTAGCTCCAAAACGGACGTCAACTCCTTCCTCGCCGCCGAGCAGACCGCGCAGGCCAACATCGTCCAGGCCCAGGCTGATCTCGAGCAGAAGAAGTTCGACTACTCCCGCGCCAAGAGCCTTTACGACGAAAAGCTCATCGCCAAGCAGGACTACGACGCCAAGAAGGCCGCCCTCGACGTCTCCACCGCCACCCTTTCCCAGCGCCAGGCCGCCTTTGCCCAGGCCCAGGCGCAGACCGCCTCCCAACGCAGCCACGTCAACACCGCCATCGCCAGCCAGCGCGCCAATTACGACTCCCTCGACAAGACCATTAGCCGCGCCCCCTTCGATGGTCTCGTCACCAACGTCCCCGTTCGCGAGGGTGAAACCATGGTCGTCGGCATCCAGAACGCCGAGGGCTCCACCCTCATGACCCTCGCCGACATGTCCGTCATTACCGCCGAGGTCAAGGTCGACGAGACCGACATCGTCAGCGTGGAGCTCGGCCAGTTCGCCGACGTCACCGTCGACGCCCTCCCCGGCCGGACCTTCCGCGGCCGCGTCACCCAGGTCGGCGACCAGGCCCTCCTCCGCACCACCGGAGTCGCCACCAGCCAAAGCACCACCGGCACCGAGGAAGCCAAGGACTTCAAGGTCGTCGTCACCCTGGAAACCGCCGGCATCTCCCACGACGAGCTCCGCCCAGGCCTCTCCGCCACCGCCAAAATCACCACCGCCCACAAGCCCGACGCCCTCACCATTCCCATCCAGGCCCTCGTTCAGCGTGACCCCGCCACCGAGGCCGAAGCCGCCGCCCACCCCGGCAAGACGTCCGCCAACACCGTCGCCGCGGCCTCCAAGGCCAAGCTCGTCCAGGGCGTCTACGTCCTCGAAGCCCAGAAGAGCAAGCTCCGCACCCGCTTCGTCCCCATCACCACCGGCGTCACCGGGGCCACCGACATCGAGGTCCTCTCCGGCATCAAGCCCGGAGACGAACTCGTCACCGGCCGCTACAAAATCCTCCGCACATTGAAGAGCGGAACCGCCGTCAAACGAGATAACTCCGCCGACGCCACCACGACCGACAAATAGCCCCAGCGAACAGCAGCACCCGGAGACCCGGATGTCCCTCGAAACTCTGCCCTTACCTGCCGAATCCACGATCCAGAACGCTGACGGCCCCCACCCCGGAGACGTCATCGTCACCTCCAACCTCTGGAAGACCTACGAAATGGGCGACCAGAAGGTCAACGCCCTCCGCGGGGTCAACCTTCGCATCCGCCACAACGAGTACGTCGCCATCATGGGCCCGTCAGGCTCCGGCAAGTCCACCCTGATGAACCTCATCGGCTGCCTCGACTCGCCCTCGCAGGGCAAGTACTGGCTCAACGGCCACGACGTCTCCGAGCTGAACGACGACGAACTCGCTCGCATCCGCAACAAGGAAATCGGCTTCGTCTTTCAGACTTTCAACCTGCTCGCCCGCGCCACCAGCCTCCACAACGTCGAGCTTCCCCTCATCTACAACGGAACCCCCGCCGCAGAGCGCACCGCCCGCGCCAAAGCCGTCCTCGAATCCGTCAACCTCGGAACACGCATGATGCACAAGCCCAACGAGCTCTCCGGCGGCCAGCGTCAGCGCGTCGCTATCGCTCGCGCCCTCGTCAACTCGCCGTCCATCATCCTCGCCGACGAGCCCACCGGAAACCTCGACTCAAAAACCGGCGTCGAGATCATGGCCCTCTTCGACGATCTTCACGCCAAAGGCAACACCATCGTCCTCGTCACTCACGAGCCCGACATCGCCGAGTACGCCCACCGCGTCGTCACCATCCGCGATGGAGCCGTCGCCAGTGACCATGTCTCTCCCCGCTTCGCCAACGTCTAGAACTGAACCACCTTTAACAGGAACAGGATCAGCACGATCGTCAGGATCAGGCTCAACCCTCCGCCGCCATAGTACCCAAGCCCCGGGCCCATGCGATACCCACCAAAGCCAAACAGCAGGATCAAAATAACCAGCGCGATCAGCATTGCATCTCCAGGGGCGGCGAGCGGCCTCCGCAACTAACTATCTGAGTCCCAGGACGGGAAAATCGTTGCTCGTCTGTTCACAAGATCGCAACGATCGAGAGCCATCTCCACCAAATAGAAATGCCACCAGGGCTTATCCTCGGCCGCTCTTCGTCTTTGTCCCGGAACTATCCGCCTCCCGTCCACCTCCGGATAGCGCCGTCCGGTAGCTCGCCCCGCCCGTCGACCACATCAGCAGCAGTCCTTCCCCGCCAAGTTCTTCTTTACTTGTCCCACGAAGTCGCTCGCCGAAGCAGCGCACGGCAATCCACCTCCACGATCACATCCCCGGCCGTCTCCCCGCCTTTTCCGCTCGGCTGCCGGCCCATCTGACTCACCGCCACCTGCAACGCTCCGCCATTCACCACGGGCTTGCCGTTGGTCGAGGCAAACACATCTCCCGTCTTCAGCCCCGCCCGGCTCGCGGCGAGTCCGGAGTCACCTGCGCCACGACCGCCGTCCGAGTACGGGTTTAACCGATCCACCGCGCTCACAAGCCCCGCGTCACGGAAACTGGAAGTACCCGAATGGGCTTCCAAACGCAAGCATCGCCTGCCGGGGCCGACGCTTCGTCGACCCCCCCCCACAGGATATTCGGAAGGTCCGTCGCATTCGCCTTCACCACCGCTAGGTCGGTCAGCTTGCCCACGCCACCCGCCTTCGCCGTCATCAAGGCGTTAGTCATGCAGCGTCACCTTCACCGCACCCCATCCACCACGCGCGAACGCACCGACCACTCCAGCAACACCGAGCGTCCTCTTTACCACCAGCGATAAGTCAATCCGACCATCGTTCATCCCTCCCAGGGACTTTCCTGCACCTTCGTTAGAGTAGAAGCACCAGCCAGCCTTTCCCAACCGGAACAGTGGCATATGAGTATTGAGCACTCCTCAAACTCCAGAAACACCAAACCAGAACGCCCGAACCGGGTCGCCGCGCTCAGCGGGGGTACCATCCTCAGGCAAAGCCCCATGCCTCTCGCCAGCAACACGCCCTGCCACACCGAAGCCACCAGAGCCGCCGAAGCCGCCCCAGCAGGACGGGAAAGATATTCCCATAGAGCCGTCATCAAACCGCCTCCTCGTTCTCGCGGCCATCCGCAGCCTGGGCAATCGCTCTTTCCCCCGTCGCAGCTCCTCCGCAATCAGTGAGCCGCCGTACGCGCCGACCCAACCACCCCAGCCCAGCCCTTTTCTGCTATCTTCATAGAGACGGGGCGATGGCGTCCCGGGAGTTCCCCTCCCAAGGCGCCGCATCATTTTTGCGCCGTCACTCCCGCAAAACACATGCGAAGTTCGGGGCGTAGCGCAGTCTGGTAGCGCACCTGGTTCGGGACCAGGGGGTCGGAGGTTCGAATCCTCTCGCCCCGACCATCTTTCCAGTCTCACGGAGCATCGCGAAGCCGCTATGCTACCTCCATGCCCGCCGATCCACCCCGCCTCCTCATCTTCGATCTAGACGGAACCCTCATCGACTCCCGCCAGGATCTCTGCAACTCCGTCAACGCCACCCTGTCCCATTTCGGTCGCCCCGCCCTCCCCGAAGCCGTCATCGCCTCCTACATCGGCGACGGAGCCTCCATGCTCATCCGCCGCGCACTCGGCGACCCCGACGATCTCGACCACATCCTCCTCGACCGCGCCCTCACCTTCTTCCTCGACTTCTACCGCGCCCACAAACTCGACTTCACCTTCGTCTACCCGGGCGTCCTCGAAGCCCTCGAAACCATCCGCTGCACCCAACCCGCCGTCCCCATGGCCGTTCTCACCAACAAACCCGTCCACCCCTCCCGCGACATCTGCGCCCACTTCGGCCTCGACCGCTTCTTCTTCCAGAACTACGGCGGCAACTCCTTCCACACCAAAAAGCCCGACCCTCACGGCCTTCTCACACTCATCGCCGAAGCCAACGCCCTCAACCCAACCGCTTCTCTCATCCGCCCGCAGGAGACCGTCATGATCGGCGACTCCGACGTAGACATCCTCACCGCCCGCAACGCCGGCGCGCGCTCCCTCGCCTGTACCTTCGGCCTGTCCCCCCAAACCCTAGCCGCCGCCCAACCCGACCAGACCGTGGACTCCCCACAAGAATGGCCCGCCACCCTGTTTCCCTCTTTTACAAAGCATCTTGTATCGATGTCACGTGCCCAGAATCTGTCGTGCTGAGCGAGAAGCTCACGGCGGTATATGAGCCCCGTAGTCGGTTCAGGCGCCGCACCTTCAGCAACTCCGATCTAACTGAACAAAAACTCCTTCGTCCGCAACTCCCTCACCGTATCCCTCAACTTAGCCGCCTTCTCAAACTCGAACTTCTTCGCCGCCTCCCGCATATCGCTTTCCAGCTTCCCGATATACACATCCAGCTCCGCCTGCGTCACAAACTCCGGCATCCCCTCCGCGTCATCCGTCAGGTCCGCATAGTCCGCTTTCAGAATCCCCGCAAGCCCCATCTCAAGCGGCCGGATGATCGAAGCCGGCGTAATCCCATTCTCCTCGTTATAAGCAATCTGCTTTTCCCGCCGCCGATCCGTCTCATCGATCGCCCGGCGCATCGAGTCGGTCATCTTATCCGCATACAGAATCGCCCGTCCCTCCAGGTGCCGCGCCGCCCGCCCGATCGTCTGGATCAATGACCCCTGCGACCGCAGAAACCCCTCCTTATCCGCATCCAGGATCGCCACCAGCGACACCTCCGGCAGATCCAGCCCCTCCCGCAGCAGGTTGATCCCGATCAGCACGTCGTACTCCCCCTTCCGCAGATCCCGCAGCAGCTTAATCCGCTCCAGCGTCTCGATCTCCGAGTGCATATACCGGCAACGCACCCCCACCTCCGTGTAGTAGTTCGCCAGGTCCTCCGACATCCGCTTCGTCAGCGTCGTCACCAGCACCCTCTGGTCCTTGGCCACCCGGTCCCGAATCTCCGCCAGCAGATCGTCGATCTGCCCCTTCACCGGACGAATCTCCACCGGCGGATCGATCAACCCCGTAGGCCGGATAATCTGCTCCACCACCACACCCGCCGCCTTGGTCAGCTCATAAGGCCCCGGAGTAGCCGACACATAAATAATCTGCCCCGTCCGCCCCTCAAACTCATCGAACTTCAGCGGCCGGTTATCCATCGCACTCGGCAGCCGAAACCCATAATCCACCAGGTTCTGCTTCCGCGAACGATCTCCATGCCACATCCCATGCAATTGCGGAACAGTAACATGCGACTCATCGATAAACAGAAGAAAGTCCCGCGGAAAATAATCGAGCAAAGTAGGCGGCGGCTCCCCTGGTAGCCGACCGGAAAAATGCCGCGAATAATTCTCAATCCCGTGGCAATACCCGACCGACTTAATCATCTCCAGGTCATACCGTGTCCGCTGATGAATCCTCTGGCTCTCCACCAGCCTTCCCTGCCCTTCCAACTCCTTCTCCCACCATTCCATCTCCGCCAGGATGGAGTCGCTCGCCGTCTTCTTCCGCTCCGGCTGCACCACATAGTGCGACTTCGGATAGATCGGCAGCCGCAGATACTTCTGCTTTACCGTCCCAAACAGCGGGTCGATCTGCGAAAGCATATCGATCTCATCCCCAAATAGTTCAATTCGGTAAGCCGACTCATCGTAAGTCGGATACACCTCGATGATGTCCCCCCGCACCCGAAACGTCCCCCGCCGAAAGTCCACATCGTTCCGCTCATACAAAATCTCGACCAACCGCCGCGTTATATCCTCCCGCCGAATCTTCTGCCCCCGCTCTAACAGCAGAAGCATCCCATAGTAAGCCTCCGGCGACCCCAAGCCATAGATACAACTTACCGAGCTGACAATAATCGCGTCCCGCCGCTCGAATAAGCTGCGAGTAGCCGAAAGTCGTAACTTGTCTAGCTCCTCATTGATCGTCGCTTCCTTCTCAATAAACAGATCCCCCGAAGGGATATAAGCCTCCGGCTGATAATAGTCATAATAGGAAACGAAGTACTCGACAGCATTATGCGGAAAGAAGGTCTTAAACTCATGGTAGAGCTGCGCCGCTAGCGTCTTGTTATGCGCCAGGATCAGCGCCGGCCGGTTCGACTCCTGGATCACCTTAGCCATCGTGAAGGTCTTGCCCGACCCCGTCACCCCCAGCAGCACCTGGTCTTTCTCCCCCGCGCTCAGCCCCGCCACCAGTTCCCCAATCGCCCGCGGTTGATCGCCCTGCGGTTTGTACGAAGTCGTCAGTTGAAAGTCCATCTCTATAGGATAGTTTATGGACGGAGGATTTCTCGATGAGCGCAGGAACCGAACTCTGGCTGGTCCGTCACGGCGAAACCGAATGGAGCCTCTCCGGAGCCCACACCAGCCGCACGGACATCCCGCTCACCGAAAACGGCCGCGAGAAAGCCAGGGAACTCGGCGCCTACCTCGCACCCACCCACTTCGCCGCCGTCCGCGTCTCCCCCATGACCCGCGCCAAGGACACCTGCCGCATCGCCGGCCTCATAGACCAGGCCCAGGTAGAAGAAGGCCTCCGCGAGTGGGACTACGGCATCTACGAAGGCCTCAGCACCCCCCAGATCCGCGAGAAAGACCCGCAGTTCTCCATCTGGGACGCACAGATCATCGACGGCGAAACCGTCGAGCACGTCGGCTACCGAGCAGACGGCGTCATCGCCCGCGCCCTCGAAGCCTCCCCAGCCGGCGGAAAGGTCGCCCTCTTCGCTCACGGCCACATCCTTCGCATCCTCGCCGCCCGTTGGATCGGACTCCCAGCCAAAGGCGGCGAACTCTTCGGCCTCGGCACCGGAAGCGTCAGCGTCCTTGCTTGGGAGCGCACCACCCGCGTCATCCAGCACTGGAACCGCGGCTTCGGAGGCTAGCTAACTTAGCCCCGAGCCTGCTTCTCGGCAAAATCCCCGATCACCGGCAGCTTGTACCACTCGCCTTTGCTCGCCTTCAAAATCGCCACCAGCCACACGATAAACAGACCCAGCGAGATCAGCGTATGCAGCAAGCTGAACAGCAGGAACGTCCCCATCACAAAGTGCAACCCAACCTGCAGGATCGTTACCGCGATATGCAGCACCACCGCCGCCACAAACAGCCCGATCGACTGAAACGCATGGAACCGAACCAGCGGCACCTTGTTATACGGCTCCAGCACCAGGAACACGATCGCCGGAATGATCGTGATGTACGCGATCGCCGCCGCCGCCGTATTCGATAGGCCCGGCGCCGCAAACCCGGCAGGCGGAGGATACCCGGACGGAGGCGGAGGATACCCACCGGCCGCATACCCCGTCCCACCCGGAGGCGGCGGGGCCGCACCCCCCGCCGGGGTAAACTCGCGAACCGGCTGGTACCCGGCAGCGGCAACCCCTGCCGCCGCTCCGCAATGCGGACAAAAACTCACCCCCGCCGAAATCTCCTTATGGCAAACCGAACACTCCATGGCACGCTCCTTGCGCGCGCCCAGTATCCCGTACTCCAACTCCCCATCACAACACCTTTCCCGGAGCTTTCACCCTATCGAACAACACGGTGACCCCACCAAACGCAGCCGCCCTCACTCCGTCACATGGAACGTGTACGCCTTCCCCCTGGACCCTGTCGCCGAAGACCCCGTCAGCCCCGCCGCCAGGAACGCATACTCCCCCTTACCCGCTCCCGGAGGCAGGGTAATCAAATACGTGTGCCGCGCCAGCTTCTTCTGCTCAAACGGCACCGCGTTCCGCGACACATCCTCCGACGAGTGAAACACCCCACCCGTCTTCGTCCGAAACTCCCGCGCATCCTTCTTCTGGTCCAGCGCCACCAGCGTAAAGTCGCTTCCCTCGATCCCCTCAGGAGTCACAATCAGAAACTCAAGCGGCGTCGATAGCGCCAGCTTGCTCGTCTGCCCATCCAGCCGCCCGTTCATGTCCTGCTTGATGATGTTGTTCGTCGCCAGCGACTTCAGCGCCCCGCCACTCTTCGCATACACCCGCTCCGACGGCACCTCCTTCCACTCCGTCACGCCTTTCGCCTTGTAGTACACCCCCGTCTCCAGCCCATCGTAGTCGTTCACCACCGCCGCCGGACCCTTCGCGGTCATCGCCGCAATCTCCCGGTCCGTCACCCCCGCGGCCTTCAGCGCCACCAGCCCATCCGGAGTCACGTCATACGTCCCGGGCTGCCGCTCGATCACCGACAGGATCACCGCCTCCCCCAGCCCCGCCTTCGCCATCTTCACCACATCGTTGTTTTCGAGCGCCACCTGAGCCCCGGCACGCACCCCACACATCACCAACACCATCGCCAGCATCATCCGTATCATGTCGTAAACTTCCTCTCGTCGTTACTCAAGACGCAAAAACCCTGCCATCCGCTTACATATCCCTAGGAGACGCATGATCATCATCAACGGAGAGCACGTCGAACTCAACACCCCCGCCGGACCCATGCGCACCCACATCCTCCGCCCCGCCGCCCCCGGTCGCTACCCCGGCATCGTCCTCTACTCCGAAATCTTTCAGGTCACCGCGCCCATTCGCCGAACCGCCGCCCTCCTCGCCGGCCACGGCTACATCGTGGCGGTGCCCGAAATCTACCACGAGTTCGAACCCGCCGGCGAAGTCTTCCCCTACGACCAGCCCGGCTCCGACCGCGGCAACGCCCACAAATACGCCAAATCCATCCCCGCCTATGACGCCGACGCCCGCGCCGTCCTCGACCATCTCCTCGCCCGACCCGACTGCACCGGCCAGCTCGGTGCCATGGGCATCTGCCTCGGCGGCCATCTCGCCTTCCGCACCGCCTTCCACCCCGAGGTCCTCGGAACCGTCTGCTTCTATGCCACCGACCTCCACAAAGCCACCCTCGGCCTCGGCCAGCACGACGACTCCCTCGCCCGCGCCGCCGACATCCGAGGCGAACTCTTTATGGTCTGGGGCCGCCAGGATCCCCACGTCCCCCTCGACGGCCGCACGGTCATCCACGCCCGCCTCAACGAAGCGGAAACCCGCCTCACCTGGATCGAGGTCAACGGAGCTCACGCCTTCCTCCGCGACGAGGGCCCCCGCTACGACCCCGACCTCGCCCACTCCATCCTGCAACTCGTCCTCAACTTCTTCCACCGCCGCCTCAGCCAAGGCGACCACCTCGCCTAGGCTCTACCGCTCCCCCCACTTGAGCTTCGACCGCAGCACATTGAACAACCCATTCTGGTGGTGCCGCAGCAGCCTCACCGCAAACCGCGACCGGCAGCAATGCACCACATCCCCCACATTCAACTCCACCGCCTCCTGCCCATCCGCCGTCAGCATCGTCTGGTTTGGAACCCCTTCAATCCGGATCGTCACCGTCACGCTCCCCGGCACCACGATCGGCCTTAGCGTCAGCAGGTGTGGGCAAATCGGGTTGACGATCATCGCATCCACTGTCGGCATCATGATCGGCCCACCCGCCGCCAGGTTATACGCCGTAGACCCCGTCGGAGTCGCCACAATCACTCCATCCGCCCGGAACGTCGCCACCTGCTGCCCATCGATCTGCACCGTAAAGTCCGCCATCCGCGCAATCGTCGCCTTCGACACCACCGCATCGTTCAGCGTCTCCCACTGCCGGATCACCTGCCCCTCGCGCACCAGCCGAATACACATCATCGCCCGGTTCTCGATATAGGCCGCGTTCGCCACCCACGCCTCGAGCGTCAGGTAAAGATCGCTCAGCGGAACTTCCGTCAGAAATCCCAGCGAACCCAGGTTCACCGAAAGGATCGGAGTCTCGGTATGCGCAAACGCCCGCGCCGCCGACAGCAGCGTCCCATCCCCCCCCAGCACAATCACCAGGTTCGGCGAGAACCCCGGGAGATCCGCGCGCGGCGTCGAAGGCCCATCCGCGCTGAAGTACGCCGCGCTCTCCGCATCCAGAACACACTGGAAGTCCCGCTCGGAAAGCCAATGAATCAAATCGGCAAGAATCCCGGCAAGCTCAGGCTTCTGCGGCTTCGAAATAATTGCGGCTAACGGCATTGCCGTCTAGTGTAACGGCTCCAGCCCCGCCGCGCCGCCACAAAACCCTCACCCAAACACCGCGCGCAGCAGATACTCATGGTTCCCCTCCATTCCCGTAATCGGCGAGTCGATCACATCCGCCGCCCGCCCCCCAAGGCCCAGCACCGCCTGGTGCACCCGGTCGATCGCATACTGCCGCGCCGCCGGCTCCCGCACGATGCCACCCTTCCCTACCGCCTCCCGCCCCGCCTCGAATTGCGGCTTCACCAGCACCACCACTGCCCCCCGCCACGCCGAGGCCCCTGAAGTCAAAGCCCCCAGCACCGCCGGCAACACCAGCGTCGCCGAGATAAACGAAACATCCATCGCCACAAATCCTGGCGCCGCCTCCCCCGGCGTCAGCAGCTCCCCCACCCCCAGCAGCCGCGCATTCGTCCGCTCCAGCAGCCTCACCCGCGCATCCTCCCGCACCCGGTGCGCCATCTGCCCATACCCCGTATCCACCGCCAGCACGCTCGCCGCACCATGCTGCAACATGCAGTCCGTAAACCCGCCGGTAGACGCCCCCACATCCACACAAGCCACCCCGGCCAGCTCTATCTCCCAATGCTTCAGAGCCCTCTCCAGCTTCAGCCCACCCCGGCTCACATACCGCAGGTCGTCTCCCAGCATCCGCACCGCCGCCTCCGCTCCCACCGCGGTCCCAGGCTTATCCACCCGCTGCTCCTCCACCAGCACCCGCCCCGCCAGGATCAGCGCCTGCGCCCGCTCCCGCGAAGCCGCGTACCCTCGATCCACCAGCAGCTTGTCCAAACGCACCTTCCCCATCGCCATACCCCTCATGCTTTCACGTTTGCTGCGAAAGCAAGCAGCGATACCGTACACTGGGCTTCCCTTCACCAATCGCGGCCACAGACCCCGATGCGTCCTGTCGAATCGTTTGTTGCCACGATGGTACCGAGAAGGGAAGCAATTGGTTCGTCCAGCAATCTAGAACAGACAGGTGCGCGTTTGCATGTATAGAGAAACAGGTGTGCAAGGAATGCCGGAAGCCACCACCCAGGACGATGCGTCCTTGTTGGCCTCGGTGCAACGCGGAGATCAGGAGGCTATGGCTTCCATCTTCGACCGCTATTCCAAGGTCGTCTATTCGGTAGCCCTGCGCGTTCTCCGCGACCCGGCCGCCGCGGAAGACGTCCTCCAGGAGATCTTCATGCAGATTTGGCGACATCCCGAAAGCTTCATCGCCACACGAGGAAGCCTCGGGGGTTGGCTCGCCGTCGTCTCCCGCAATCGCTCCATCGACCAGCTTCGCCGCAAAAAGCCGACCGACTCCGTCGACGACGTCGCCCTCGCCTCCCCCTACAACCTCGCCGACGAGGCCGAGCGCAACAACATGATGGAGAAAGCTCGCGCCGTCATCCATCTTCTTCCCAAAGAGCAGCGCAAAACCCTCGAAATGGCCTTCTTCGACGGCCTTACCCATTCAGAGATTGCCGAAATGACCGGAGACCCTCTCGGAACCGTCAAAACCAGAATCCGCAGCGCGCTCCTCACGCTGAGAAAGGCCTTCCAGGCATGAGCCCGCAAAAACACATCAATCCGGAAGACCTGCCGCTTTACGCAATGCAACTCCTTCCTCCCGATCAGGCCGTCACCATCCAGGACTTCCTGGATCAAAACCCCGCCACTCGCCAGGAGATCGCCGAAATTCAGGGCGTTCTCGCCGCCATCGCCTTCGCGTCGGACATGCATTCTCCCGCCCCGGCCGCACGCGCTCGCTTCCTTAACGCCGTCGCGCAGGAAAAACGCGCCACCCCCATCCGCCCCGTCGCGGCGGCCCAACCCGTGCAGGCAGCCGAGCCCCTCAAGCCTGTCCAGGCCCGCCCCGCGGAGCCCGCCAACGTCATCGAAATCCCCGTAGGCCCCCCCGCCTCCGAGCTCCCCGGCTTCGGCGCATACCAGCGCAGCGAAGCACGCCATGAAGCCGAGATCGTCGACTTCGAGCAGGAAGCCACCCGCCGCGGCTTCGCCTCCCGCGTCCTCCCCTGGGCCGGGTGGGCCGTCGCCGCCGGGCTTGCCCTCTCCACCGGAAACCTCTACCAGAAATCCGAAAACCTCAAGCGCTCCCTCTCCACCGAGCACGCCCAGCTCACCCGAACCGCCGCCGACGCCGCCACCGCCCGCGATGTCATGTCCGCCATCACCGACGAGACCGCCAAGCGCGTCACCCTCACCCGCCAGGGCGCCCTCCTCACTCCCACCGGCCGCACCGTCTACTCCGCCGAGAAAGGCGTCCTCATCTTCTCCGCCACCAACATGGAGCCCGTCCAGACCTTCAAGGTCTACGAGCTCTGGATCATTCCTACCGGAAAAGATGCCAAACCTATCCCCGCCGGAACCTTCCGCCCCGACGCCCGCGGAACCGCCAACATGGTCCTCACCACCCTCCCCAAGGGCATCGAGGCCAAAGCCTTCGGCATCACCATCGAAGAAGATGGAGGCTCCAAAACCCCCACCCTCCCCATCCTCATGCAGGGAACCTGAACCTGACCCGAGCCGCAAACAACAGAAGCCATCCGGACCCGGATGGCTTCTCTGCATCGCTCGGAAGAAAGCAACGAAATCCCTTCTAGGCCTAGGGCTGCGTCACCCGCACCATCACGCCTTTACCCTGCAGGTCGATCGTCGTCTGGATCGTATCCGTATCCGTCCGGATCACCGTCATCGTGTTGTTATCCTTGCTCGTCACGTACACCTTGCCCGTAGGAGTCCCCGCTGTCACCGCCAGGAAACCCGGGTGCCCCGCCACCGGAATCGTCGCCGTCACCGTATTCGTCGTCAGGTTCACCACGGAAACCGTGCACCCCGTACTCACGCCCGCCACCGGCGTCGTCGCGCAGGGTAGGTTCGGGTTCCCCCCATTCGCCACGTAAGCCCGCGTACCGTCGGAAAGCACCGCCACCACCACCGGGTTCACGCCCACCGGGACACTCGCCAGCACCGTTCCAAACCCCACCGCATCCACCGGGTTCACCGGGTCGCAGTTCGGATTCGTCACCAGCGCCGCCGCCGAGCACAGCGGAATGCTGACCACCGAGACCGACCCCGCATTCACCGTATCCCCCGCATTCGCCACCACCAGCTCCGACCGCGTGGGTGCCAGGTCCGCCCACACCGGAGCCGTCCCCACCGCAATCGTCCCCGTCCCCGTGCTCCCCGTAAACGTGTCCAGCGCGTTCGTCTGCGCGTTCAGCACAGAGACCGTATTGCTCCCCTTGTTCATTATGAACGCCCGCTTTGTATCCGCGGTCATCACGCCATACACCGGCATCACGCCCACCGGCACGTTCGTCGTAATCGTCTGCGAGGGCACATCGATCGCCGCCGCCTGCCCAATGCTCCCCGCGGCCCCCTGGCTCAGCGCATACAGCCTCTGCGCGTTGTTCGATCCCACCACGTATACCGCATTCGCCCCTACCGGAAGCTCCTGCTTAAGCGCCGGAGGACTCCCGGTAAACTGCCCGATCGAGTTCCGTCCCGTCTCCGCCACATACACCCCGCCATTGCCCTGCGAAAACAGGCTCACCGCATTCGCCCCGGCTAGCAGCGTACTCTCCACCACCTGGCTCGTCAGCAACTGGTTGGACACATCGAACGAGGTCAGCGTCCCGTCGCCATTCAGCGTGTACCCGGTACCACCCGAGGCATCCAGCGTAAAGTATCGCGGATTCGGACCGATCCCCGCCGTAATCAGCACCGTATCGCCTGAAAAATCCACCAGCGTCAGCAGCCCCGGACTATTCGGCCCCGTCGTCGACACCGCCGCCGCATACTTCTGAGGCTGCGACGCCGGACCCACCGGGTTGATCGCCGTGACCACCGGCCGATAGGTGTTTCCACACCCCACCACCGCCAGCAAAGTGCCCAGCGAAAGCGACGCGCCCAGCCGAACCACCCGGCCCATCGCAAAAGAAACAGCAGAATCCGTACCACACCCTGACATGCGTTCCACTGGCTGCAAAACTACTCCCAACTCACCCATCGTTAGAGACATCATGCTCGCCCATCCTCGGACGCGCGCTTCGGTATGCTTAAGCTCCGATTGTAAATCACCACTACGGAGGCAGCGCCGAGGAATGAGTCACCATCTGGCCGAGGCCGGCACCGCGCCGGCTCCTCCCTCCGCACCTCGCAAAGCCATTCCTCCTGCCCGCGACCGCCGCCAATCCGCATGGATCGTCCGCCTCCTCGGCACCCTCCTCGCCGCATCCGTTGGACTCACCACCTTCACCGTCGTTGGCATGTCCGGCCCGCCTCTCTGGTTCCTCGCTGCCGCCGCTCTCTCTGCCGCCTTCGCCCTCCTCGTCTGGCGTCTCCGCGCCGCCACTCCCGCCGCCGCCCTCTTCGGCGGCCTCATCTGCCTGCAAACCCTCCTCCGCCACTTCACCGGGGTCCCCTGGACCCAGACCGCCTTCCCCGGGCTCGTCGCCCTCTTCCTCCTGACTTTCGCCGCGGGCCGCCTCGCCCGCCGCCGCACCCCACCAGACCCCCGCGAGCTCCGCCATGGACGCACCTCCGCCCAGGTCCTCGCCAACCTCGGCCTTGCCGGCATCTTCGCCGCCTCCCCCGACCAAACCCTCTTCCTTATGGTCCTGGCAGCCCTCGCCCAGGCCACCGCAGACACCGTTTCCTCTGAGCTTGGCCACGCCCTCGCCCGCCCCACCTTCCTCCTCACCACCCTCCGCCGCGTCTCTCCCGGCACCGACGGTGGCATCAGCCTCGCCGGAACCTCCCTCGGCCTCCTCGCCGCCGCCGCCATCCCCGCCCTCGCCCTCGCCCTCGGCGCCGTGGACGCCCCCACCGCCCTCCTCCTTACCCTCGCCGCCACCGCCGGCCTCCTCTTCGACAGCCTCCTCGGAGCCACCCTCGAAGGCCGCGGCTGGATCGGCAACGACCTCGTCAACCTCCTCTCCACCCTCTTCGCCGCCCTCCTCGCCTCCCAACTCCTCCGCACCTTCCAATCTTCCGTCCCTTATTGGTAGCCCACCCACCCCGTAACCTCATCCCCAAACGACTTATCCGCATCCAACCCACCTCCATGCTCTCCCTCGGCATCGACTTCGGCACCACCAACTCCTCCGTCGCCCTCGCCCGCGGGTCCGACGTAGAACTCCTCCGCTTCCCCACCCCAACCGTCCCCACCGAAAGCTTCCGCTCCGTCCTCTACCTCGAGCAGTCCCGCACCGGCATCAAAAGCTCCACCGGGCCCCAGGCCATCCAGCACTACCTCGAAGCCGAATCCCCCGGCCGCCTCATCCAGTCCCTTAAATCCTACCTCCCCGTCCGCTCCCTCACCGGCACCGAAGTCTTCGGCCGCCGCTACACCCTAGAAGACCTCATCAGTCGCATCCTCACCGACCTCCGCCAGGCCACCGAGTCCCACCTCGGCCACCCCATCCCGCCTGAAACCCCCATCACCGTCGGCCGGCCCGTCCGCTTTGTAGCTTCGGAAACACAAGCCGACGACCAATACGCCACCGACCGCCTCCGCGCTGCCTTCGCACAGGCCGGCTTCCCTAACGTCACCTTCGAACTCGAACCCATCGCCGCCGCCTTCGCCTACGAATCCACCCTCACCCAAGACGAGCTCATCCTCATCGGAGACTTCGGAGGAGGCACCAGCGACTTCTCCCTCCTCTCCGTAGGCCCCTCGCACGCAGCCCAGCCCAACCGCCAAATCCTCGGCACCTCCGGCCTCGGCCTCGCCGGAGACGCCTTCGACGCCCGCATCGTTCGCAAGCTCGTCTCCCCCGCTCTCGGCGCCGACACCCTGGAAAAAACCTACGCAAATCCCTTCGCCCCACCCACTCCAAAACGCTTTGCCGGCCGCGCTCCCGTCCTGCCTCCCCAGCGCGAGCTCAAAATCATCCCCGCCGTCCCCGCCTGGATCTACGCCAACCTCGAACGCTGGCACTACCTCTCGTTCCTGAAAACGCGAAACGTGAGCGAAATCCTCAGAGCCGCCCGCGCCCGCGCTGAAGAGCCCGAAAGGGTCGAAGCCCTCATCGCCCTCATCGAGGAAGACCTTGGCTACCAGCTCCACCAGGCCGTCCAGCGCCTCAAGCTCGACCTCTCCCGCCACCAATCCGCCGAGTTCCGCTTCCCCGAACTAGACCCCACCAACACCCGCAACCTCCACCGCCAGGTCACCCGCGCCGACTTCGAGCAATGGATCGCGCCTGACCTGGCCGCCATCGAGGTCGCCGTCGACAACCTCCTCCAATCCACCCAAACGCCCCACGAGAAGGTAGACCGCATCTTCCTCACCGGCGGCACCAGCCTCGTCCCCGCCGTCCGCCGCATCTTCGAGTCTCGTTTCACCGCGCACAAGGTAGTCACCGGCAACGAGTTCACCTCCGTAGCCCGCGGCCTCGCCCTCCGCACCCAAACCCTCCCGGCCTAGTGCAAACCGTTTGTTTGTCATTCCCGAAGGGAATCTGCTTCTGCTGTTGCCGTTGTCTGTCCTACAAACAAAAAACCGTCGGCGACAAGAGCAATCGCTCTCATTCCCGGCGGCATCATGCCCGCGAGCCCTAGAAATCCACCCGCAACCCCAACTGCCCCGTCCGATTCCCCGCATTCTCCGCCGCTGTAGGAGCCGTAAGCTGCCCAAACGTCGAAGTATTATCCACCTGCGTCGCCGGTGGCGCGAAGTTCGTATGGTTCAGCACATTGGTAAACGTCGATTCGAACCGAAGATGCACCGACTCCGTAATCGGCAGCACCTTCGCCAGCCCCAAAGACACAGCCTGCGTCCCCGGACCCTGCAGGATCCCAACCCCCGCGTTCCCGAACCGCCCCGCCCCAATCGGCGTCGGCGCAAACGCCCCCGGGTTGAAGAACTGGGCCCGCGACTGCCCCTGGTAGAAGTTCTTCGAAATTACATCGGGCCGCAGATAAGCTCCACGATTCGTCACGTTGGTATTCGACTGATCGTTCGTCGCCGGAACCCCATTCCCTCCCGTCGGGCAATTCCCCGCCGCGTTCACCGCCAGCTGGCATCCTCCCGAGCTGATGCTCGGCGTCAGCCAGGGCCCCGTCTCCAGCAGCACGATGCTGTTCAAATCCCATCCGCCAAGAACACTGCTCACCAGCCCCTTACGGCTCAGGTAAGCCCTCCCCTGCCCTACCGGAATCTCATACACCCCGGTCAGCAGAAACCGATTCCGCCGCGTCCCCTCCTGGTTCCCATACGTGCTCGCCACGTTGAAGCGGTCCGCAATCGGAATCCCATAGTTCACCTCGCCCGCAAACCCGCTCGGCGTGTCCCCCTGGTTGTCCGCCTGGTTCTTCGCATAGGTATAGTTCGCGTCGTAGTACAGCCCACGCTTCATCCGGTGCGTCGCCTCCAACTCGATCGCCCGGTAGTTCGCCTTCCCCGCATTGAACGTGCTGTAGAGCGTCGACCAGTTCTGATAAGGCGCCCGCGCATCCACAAACGTCCCCGCCGTCGCGCCGCTGTTATACGGCACCGCGCTCGCCTGAATCTGGTTCAAGTCCTCCGTGATGCTCAGCCGGTACGTATGCATCCCCACATAACTCGCCCGCAGGGAGTTGTTCGCGCTCAACTGCCGCTCCACCGTCAAGCTCCACTGGTTCGACTGCGGATCGCGGAAGTGCGGATCGACCCCCTGGTCCAGCCCCCCGCCCCCATACACCACCCCCACCGAAGGAGGCGCAGTATTCGGAAACCGGATTAGCGGAGTAGCCTGCGTCCCCGAGTTTGAATACACATGCAGATTCGACGTAGGGTTACCGCTGTTATTGAACGAGAGCGGCCCAAGGTTGGTAATTGTATAGATCCCGAACCCACCCCGCACCACCGTCTTCGTATCGTTGAACGGCCGATACGCAAACGCCAGTCGCGGCTGAAAATCCCCCTTGTAGCTCACCCGCAGACCCTGCGGCAACCCATCCTGGCTCGCCGTCAGGTACTTCGTACACGGCCCACCCTGGTTCAGGTTGCATGCGTTGAAGGACTGCTGAAATGCCAGGTTCGACGCCCCGATCTTCTGCTGCGTCAGGTATCCCGCCAGCTCATCCGGAACCACGATCGCGTTGTTCTTCTGATCAAAGTTCGCCAGGTTTCCTCCATCCTCCTTGAACGAGGGAAGCACCTGCCACCGCAGCCCATAGCTCAGCGTCAGCCGGCTCGAAACCTGGAACTCATCCTGCGCGAAAAAACTGTACTGCGTCGCAGTACCCCCCACATCCGGGCTGGAAACCGCAAAGTTCAGCGTCGTCGGCTCCCCCAGCAGAAAGTCCCCAAACGCGTTCCCCGTAAAAGTCGACTGGAAGATGAAGTTACCAAAATCATCGGAAGCATACTGCGGCGCAAAGCTCTCCAGGTCGAAGTACCGCACCCGCCGAATGTCGATTCCTCCCTTGAAGGTATGCCGTCCCCGCGTGTAGGTCAGGTTGTCCGTGATCTGCGTCGTCCGCGACTGCGTCACCCCCGTCTTGTCCCGCCCAATTGGCGTAAACCCCGTCCCTGCGTTGAAGTTGAACGTAGGAAACGCATGCGTCAGCGGATGCTGGCTGATGTCCACATTCTGCAGGTTCAACTGCGCCAGCGCCGTCGATCCCTGGATCGGAAACGCCACGTTTGTCCCCACATTCGTAAACCCGTACCGGGCCTCGTTCAGCAGCGTCGGCGTAATCGTGTACGTATCCGAGACCAGCAAACTCCGGTTGTGCACGCTATCCACATCGTTCGGCAGAAACGGGTTCGCAAAGCTCGAGCTGATGTTCTTCCGGCTGAACCGCGCATACAGCGAGTTCTTCGACCCCAGCGTCTGGTCGATCCGCAAATCAGCCCCATCCGTATGCGCCGGCGTCCGCTGGAAGTTCTCGTAGTTATAGCCCTGCTGCCCTCCCACGTTCGGCAGCGGATAATACGCCAGCAGCGCCTTCGCCGTTGGGCTGATCTGCGCGCCCGCAATCACCGGCCCGCCAATATCCGTAAGGTCTCCCGCCCGATCCTGCACCGAAGGCACCAGGAACTGCTGCAGGGTCGCCGTCGACCGCCGATTCCCCTCATAGTCGAAAAAGAAGAACGTCGACGGGCTCTTATAAACATGCGGAATCGCCAGCGGCCCACTCAGCGACCCGCCAAACGTATTGAAGTGCTTCGGAGCCTTGCCCGAAAATCCGTAAGGGTCCGCGTCCAGCGCATCGTTCTGGAAGTACTCGAACAAGCTCCCATGAAACTGGTTCCCGCCGCTCTTCGTCGTAAACGTCACATCCCCCACCTGCGAGAACTCCGCGGAGTTGTTGAACGCCGTCACCTTCACCCCGGCAAGCCCTTCCTGCGAAGGGTAAGCATCCTGCAGCGCCCCATTCTGCCGCACGTTCGCCGTAGAAATGCCATCGACCGAGAAGTTGATCATCGACGAGCTCGCCCCACCCAGCGCGATGTAACCCGAGCTGTCCTGCTGCACGCTCGCCGAAAGCCCCAGCGACCCCAGCGGACTCGTCGTGCTCGCCCGATTATTGAGCGGAAGCTGCGTAATCAGCGTGTTGTTCTTTGAGTCCGAAATCGAAGCGTCTTCCGTATTGATCTGGTCAGCCCCGGTCACCACATCCACCGTCGTCAGGTCGGCCGACACCGAAAGCACCACCGGAACCCGCAGATCCTGTCGCGCATCCACCGCAATCCCGCTCAGGTTCGTCGTAGAAAATCCCGCATGAGCCACCGAAACCACGTACCGCCCCGGCTTCACATTCTGAAACACAAACGACCCCGCCCCATCGCTCACCCCGGTCGCCGTCGTGTTCTGGTCCACCGACCGCAGCGTCGCCGTAGCTCCCGCCACCGCCGCTCCCGTCGCGTCCGTCACCGTCCCGCGGACGCTCCCAAACGTGGACTGCGCCTGAACCCCCGGCTGGAACCCGGCAAAAAAAGCAATCAAAACCAGTACAAAACGAACAGTGTGCTTCATGGTTGCGGCCTCTCAAAACCGAAAAAGCTCGGCTTGTTCAAGTACAGGCCACCAACCCGTAAGAAAGATGTAGGGACGGCGTAAAGAACTCGTAAAGTACACCCCTTTCCCCAAAGGAACAACAAAAGCTGATAGCTGAGAACTGAGAACTCAAAGCGAACGAGCAGCCCGCGTTCAACCGAACCCAACCCCCAACACTCACTCGCCACCGAACCTCCGATACACTCCCAGACATGCCCCACCCCGCCCCCACGACCGGCCTCCATCCCGTCGATCTCCTCCTGATCGTCCTCTACCTCCTCGGCATCACCCTCTTTGGCCTCCGCTTCCGCCAGAAAAAAGGCGCCCCCGCCCAATCCCTCCAGACCTACTTCCTCGCCGGCAACACCATCCCCTGGTGGGCCATCGCCCTCTCCATCGTCTCCGCCGAAACCAGCACCCTCACCATCATCTCCATCCCCGGCGTAGCCTTCGCCGGAGACTTCGGCTTCCTCCAGGTCGTCCTCGGCTACATGATCGGCCGCCTCGTCGTCGCCGCCCTTTTCCTCCCCCGCTACTTCGAGGGAAAGATGCTCACCGCCTACCAGCTCATCGACCAGCGCTTCGGCTCCACCCTCCACAAGGTCACCGCCGGCCTCTTCCTCCTCACCCGAGCCGCCGCCGAGGGGGTCAGAGTCTTCGCCGTCTCCATCGTCGTCGGCATCGCCATCGGCACCGGAGACCTCCTCTCCATCGCCCTCATCACCGCCCTCACCCTCCTCTACACCTTCGAAGGCGGCATGGCCGCCGTCATCTGGACCGACGTCGTCCAGATGGCGATCTACGTCGCCGGAACCGTCGTCGCTCTTATAACGCTAGGCAATCACGTGGAAGGCGGCTGGCACACCATCCACACCATCGCTGGAGCCGCCAACAAGTTCCACTGGCTCAACTTCTCCCTCAACCTCACCCAGTCCTACACGTTCTGGGCCGGCATCCTAGGCGGAACCTTCCTCACCATGGCCTCCCACGGCACCGACCAGCTCATGGTCCAGCGCATGCTCGCCGCCCGCAACCTCCGCGAAGCCCGCCTAGCCCTCCTCTCCTCCGGAGTCGTCATCTTCATCCAGTTCGCCTTCTTCCTGTTGATCGGTACCGGCCTCTACGTCTTCTACTCGCTCCGGCCGACGCCCTTCGCCGGAGGCCCCGCCGGCATCCTCCCCCCAGACCGCATCTTCCCCAGTTTCATCGTCCACGAGATGCCCACCGGCATCGCCGGCCTCCTCGTCGCCGCCATCCTCGCCGCCGCCATGTCCAACCTCTCCGCCGCTCTCAACTCCCTCTCCTCCACCACCGTCATCGACTTCTATCTCCCCTACCGCACCCGCACGCAAAAAATACCACTCACCACAAAAAACGCCGTCATCCTGAACGAAGTGAAGGACCCCTGTATTTCGTCCGCAGCGCCAAAAAGCTGTGCGGAGCCTACCCCAAACGAATCCCGCGAACGAACCTTGGTAGCCAAGCTCTCCACCATCCTCTGGGCCATCGTCCTCTTCGGAGTAGCCGCCTACTCCCTCAAAGCCGGAGGCCACGGCCACGTGGTCGAAACCGGCCTAAGCATAGCCTCCGTCGCCTATGGAGCCTTATTGGGAGTCTTCCTCCTAGGAACCCTCACCCGCTACGCCACCCAGACAGGAGCCATCCTCGGCATGATCCTCGGCTTCACCTTCAACCTGGTTCTCTGGCTTTTCCCCGGCCACGTCCTCTACCGGGGGGACCTCTTGGTCGGCGGCCATGTCAACTCCGACGGCACCGTCTTCCTTGGCACTGCACCGGAGTTGGTCATCCCCCACATAGCCTTCACCTGGTACGTCTTCCTCGGCGCCCTCGTCACCTTCGCCGCCGGAACCCTCTTCTCCCTCCTCTTTCGCAAACAATCCCGCACCCGCCAAACCGCCACCCTCACGGTCGCTTTGGCCCTTTTGTTTGTCATTCCCGAAGGGAATCTGCATCTCCAAGCCCAAACCGTCCATCCGTCAACCGCCTCCTACCACTTCACCCCCATCCAAACCCTCCTCAACCAAGCCATCGTCGACAAAAAACTCCCCGGAGCCGTAGTCCTGATCGGCCACAGAGGAGAAGTAGTCTTCCACCAGGCCTTCGGCAACCGCAAACTTGCCGGAGAACCCGGCCCCCACGGCGAATGGGAAGCCGAACCCATGACCGAAGACACGATCTTCGACATGGCCTCCCTCACCAAGTGCCTCGCTACAGCCACAGCCATCATGCAGCTCTACGAGGCCGGCAAGCTCACCTTCGACGCCCCGCTCGAGCAATACCTCCCCGCCTTCAACCCGGATCACGACCCCCAAAGAACCAAGGTCACCATCCGCACCCTCCTCACCCACTACTCCGGCGAAGCCCCCGACGTCGACCTCAGCGACCCCTGGGGTCTTGCCTCCCCCGACAAAGCCGAAGGCATCCACCGCGCCCTCACCACCCCCCTCAAATCCACCCCCGGCCAAACCTTCGTCTACTCTGACATCAACTTCATCCTCCTCGGTCACCTCGTCGAAACCCTCTCCGGCCAACCCGAAGACGTCTACACCCGCGAGCACATCTTCCTCCCCCTCGGCATGCTCGTCACCACCTACCACCCCTTCGCCAAGACCTGCGGCACCAGCCGCCAGATCGGGGCAAACACCGAACTCGGCCCCATCCTGCTCGGCAGCGCCTTTGAGGTCCCCAGTCTCTGCCCCGCCGACACCTGGTCCCCCTACGCCTCCATCCACAACACCGCCCCCACCGCCCACGACGACGAATCCAAGCTCAACCCCGGAGCCAACCCAAATTACGACCACCTCCTCCGCGGCACCGTCCACGACCCCACCACCCGCCGCATGGGCGGAGTCGCCGGTCACGCCGGCGTCTTCTCCACCGCCCACGACGTCAGCCTCTACGCCCAGGCCCTCCTCGACAAGCTCACCCGCAACACCGGCCCCTTCCCCCTCAAGCAATCCACCCTCAAGCTCATGACAACCCCCGAGCAGCCCCCAACCGCGATTTCCGGAGCCACCATCTTCACCCCCGACGGCCAGCCCACCAAAGGCATCGCCACCCGAGGCTTCGGCTGGGACATCAACACCGCCTTCTCCCGCCCCCGCGGCGCCATCTTCCCCACCGCCGGGGCCGGACAGATAGCCAGCTTCGGCCACACCGGCTTCACCGGAACCACCCTCTGGATGGACCCCACCAGCAACACCTACGTCATCCTCTTAGCGAACGCCATCCACCCAAGAGGCGGAGCCCCCATCTCAGCCCTCCGCGGCCAGGTAGCCACCGCCGCGGCCCGTGCCCTCGGCATCTGCCCTCCAAGCACCATCTGCGACATCCAAGTGACGTCCGGCAGCAGTCGCATCGAACTGGACCCACCCTCGACTCAGCCGAGTGCCCCACCTTCGGCGGCTTCATCGCCTAAGGTGGGCCGGACCACCACGGAACCCCAGCCACAAGTCCCGGGTGTCCCATCCTTAGCGCCGGGTGCCCCACGTCTCGAGTCTGAGACGTGGATTCCCACCAAACCCTCCCCCCAAACCAAGACCCTCACCGGCATCGACGTCCTCGAACAAACCCACTATGCCGCCCTCACCGAAGCCGCGCAACGCCATCAAAACCGCCTCAACCTAGCCATCCTCACCAACGCCGCCGGCCTCGACTCCCGGGGCAACCGAACCATCGACGTAATCGCCAAACAAGCCCCAAATCAAATCCACCTAACCACCCTCTTCGCCGCCGAACACGGCCTCTCCGCCAAGCAGGAAACCACCGCCATCGCCGCCGAGTTCGACGCTGCCACGAACCTCCCCATCACCAGCCTCTACGGCCCCAAACCGTCGGACCGCCGCCCAACCCACGTCCAGCTAGCCTCGCTCGACGCCGTCCTCATCGACCTCCAAGACGTAGGCAACCGCTTCTGGACCTTCGACACCGCCATGGCCTACTTCCTCGAAGCCTCCGGGACCGAACGCACGGAGTACCACCACGACCTCGAAATCATCGTCCTCGACCACCCCAACCCAAGCTCCGGCACCGACTTCGCCGTACAAGGCCCCGTCTCCGACCCAGGCCGCCAGTCCTACATCGACTACACCCCACTCCCCGCCCGCCATGGCATGACTATCGCCGAGCTAGCCCGTTACTACAACGCCGAAGCCACCCCAAACGCCGCCCCCACAGAAATCTTCGCCGCCGGAAACACCTCCCAGAAGCCAACCCCCAGCAACAAAGGCATAGGAGCCCACCTCACCGTGGTCCCCCTGCAAAACTGGACCCGCAGCCAATACCTCGACCAGACCGGCACCCCCTGGACCCCACCAAGCCCCAACCTCCGCACCCTCACCGCCGCCACCCTCTACCCCGGCATCGGCCTGTTCGAAACCACCAACCTCTCGGTCGGCCGCGGCACCGCCACCCCCTTCGAGCACTTCGGAGCCCCCTACCTCGTCCCCGCCGACATGCTCGCCTGCCTCATCCCCCGCCACATCCCCGGCATCCAGTTCTCCGGCACCACCCTCACCATCGCCGAAACCCCCGACCACTACCCCTACCACGGCCAGACCATCCCCGGCATCCACCTCACCATCACCGACCGCCAGGTCCTCGATTCTCCCGAGCTGGCCATCGAGATCATGACCTGCACCCACCGCCTCTACCCCACGCAATTCAACCTCGACCGCGCCATCCGGATCATCGCCAACGCAGACACCCTCGCCGCCCTTCAGCGCGGAGACGACCCCCGAGCCCTCGCCGCCACCTGGCAGCCCGCCCTTGAAGCCTTCCGCAAAAAACGCATCCCCTACCTCCTCTACCCCAAGACGCCCTGAGAACCGGAACCATCCGCATCGATCCTGCGCGGAGTTTGGCGCGCACCTCCGCCAAGCACAGTCGATCGTCGGGCCTTGCCGGCAAACCTGTGGAGCCCCAAAAACGCAGAAGCGCCTGTTGATGAGTCACTTGCCCGTGGCGTAGGAGACAAACTCCAGAGCTTATGCTCGATTCGTGACGATGTAGCGCAAGGACACTCCTGAGCAACATCCTGTTCTTTCACGCAGGTCACAGCTAAACGGTTTATCTATCACTTCTAGCTCTGGCCCTACTACCCGTTATATGGATAGTCGATTCACCCGCGCAAGCTGTTCATCAGCAACGGTTTATGCGCAGAGTGTGGGAGGGGGCACCCCCTGTAGGTAACACCGAAGAGTACATCCTGGCCGCCCCCTCACCCGGCCTTATAATGGTCACCTATGGTTCGTGATGGCGTCTTCTATGCTCTTGGCCTCGGGATCGTCGCAGCCCTCCTCTGGAACCTGACGGATCTGCACCTTCTCATCGCCATCCCTCTCCTCTTGGCCGCCTTCTTCCTCTGGTTCTTCCGCGATCCCAACCGCCCCATCCCCAGCGAACCCGGCCAGATCGTCTCCCCCGCCGACGGCCTCGTCACCGAAGCCGAATGGATCGAAACCGTCGCCGGAAGCCGTCTGCGCCTCAGCATCTTCCTCAACGTCTTCGACGTCCACGTCAACCGGGCCCCGATCGCCGGAACGGTCAAGACCGTCGACTACCGGCCCGGCCGCTTCATCAACGCCATGAACCCCGAGTCCGTCCTCGCCAACGAGCAGACGCTGGTCGTCATCGATGGCGGAGGCTACGAAGTCGGCTTTAAGCAGATCGCCGGTCTCCTCGCCCGCCGCATCGTCTGCAACGTCAAACCCGGCGATCGCGTCGAGCGCGGCCAGCGCGTTGGTCTCATCAAGTTCGGCTCCCGCGTAGACGTCCTTCTTCCCGCGGACGCCGTTCTCCTCGTCAAGACCGGCATGCGCGTCAACGGCGGCTCCACCATCCTCGCCCAGCTTCCCACCAACAGGCCAGCCTCCTGATGCAGGAAGACGCCCTCGAACGCTTCACTCCGGAAAAGGGACAGCCGCGCCGCGGAATGTACGTCCTCCCCTCCCTCTTTACCGCCGGAAACATCGCCGCCGGCTTCTACGCCGTCACCCAAAGCATCCAGGGCTCTCCCGCCGAGCCGGGCTTCTTCGATCGTGCCGCCCTCGCCATCGGCTTCGCCGTCCTCTTCGACGGCCTCGACGGCCGCGTCGCCCGCATGACCCACACCACCAGCGCCTTCGGCAAGGAACTCGACTCCCTCGCCGATGTCATCACCTTCGGCGTCGCGCCCGCCGTCCTCGCCTACATCTGGGGCTTCCGCACGCTGCCCATCATGGCTCATCCCATGATGCGCGAGCGTCTCGTCCATCTCGGCGTCGCCGTCTGCTTCCTCTTCCTCATCTGCGGAGCCAGCCGCCTCGCCCGCTTCAACGTCAGCATCAACCCCCAGCCCAAGAATCCCGGTCTTCCCGGCCGCAAGTACTTCGTCGGCATGCCCATCCCAGCCGGAGCAGGCGTTATCGCCGCCGTCGTTCATTGCTTCAATGGCTCGCCCATCGACGACTGGCGCATGGCTCTCCTCTGGATCGGCCTCATCCTCTTCACCGGCTTCCTGATGGTCAGCAGTTGGCGCTTCTGGAGCGGCAAGGAGATCGGCACAGAGGGCAAGAAGACCTACCGTCTCTTCGTCCTCATCGCCGGCGTCGGAACCCTCATCTGGCTCTTCTCCGAGTACACCTTAATGGCCATTGCCCTCGGCTATCTCGTCTCCGGAGTCCTCGCCCGCCTCGCCTACTCCTGGCAACGCGGCCGCCGCCACCTGGAAAGCGCCTCAACCTGAGACACACTCATCAGTCCGCCGCGGCCAGCTCTTGCTTCCCACCACTCAGAAGCAAGGTCCTCGTGCCCTCCAACTCCCGCCTCGCAAACACCACCCGGTTTCGCCCGCTACGCTTTGCCTCATACAGCGCCTGGTCCGACCGTCGCCGCAACACGTCCACCTGCACTCCATCGTCCGGATACAGCGCCGCCCCGATGCTGATCGTCACCTTCAGCTCAATCTCTTCGACCATAATCGGATCCTGGAACACCTGCAGCAGCAGCCTGCACACCTTCTCCGCACCCTCGCGACTCCGGAGGTTCCCCACCACGATCGTGAACTCCTCCCCCCCGGTCCGCGCGATCGTATCCACCGAACGTACCCTTCCCCGCAATCGATCCGCCACGGCCTTCAGGCAGTCATCCCCCACCAAGTGCCCATAGGTATCGTTCACCCGCTTGAAGTGGTCGATGTCGATCGTCAACAAGGCTCCCATGGTGCTCTCCCGCCCGCACCGTGCCAGCCAGTGCACCAGCCGGTCCTCCAGAACCATCCGATTGGGGAGGCCCGTCAGAACATCATGTTGCGCCTGGTACATCAACTCGCGGTTCAGGTCTTCGCGCTCAGTGATGTCCACGGCCAGCACAAACCGCGCGTCCGCCCCCTTGAAGTGGATCGTATGCTCCGTCAGATCCACGTCGAACACCGTCCCATTCGCCCGACGATGCCGGCCCGGAGCCTTGCGTGCCGCGCCCGCGGCAGAGACCTCCAGCCCTGTCGCCTCTTTCTCTATGCCAGCCACCAGGTCGCCTACCTTGCGCGATAGGAACTCCTGCTCAGTCAACCCATAAGTCTCCATCGCGGCATCGTTCACGGAAAGAAATCGTAAGCTGCTGGCGTCGTACACCCACATTGGGTGGGGATTACCCTGGTACAGAATCCGGAAGTCTTCATAGAGTCCTCGGTACAAGGTCCCAAGCCCCGCGATCTCCACGTTCTTTTCGGCGAAGATCTGCAAAATCATCCCAAACGCCACCAGGTACTTGGGAATCATCCAGAGGTTGAACAACGGCTCCATCTGCAGCCGCGCCGGAAAAAAGTCGCACACCAGCAGATGGAACAAGCCCCACCCAAAAAACCCAAGCGCACCCACCCAGCATCCCGGGTTCGCCTTCCGTTTCCCCAGCAAAAGGAAACCCGCCGTCAGAAACAGCTGGCTCAACACCAGGTGCTCGGCATTCGCCAGCCTGCCTTTCACCACGATGTCCATCATCAAGGCGCCATGGCCCAGGCTCAGGGAAGTGATGGTTGCCATCAGCCACCAGGCCCGCCCGCGACAACTCCAATACGCGTACGCAAGTGAGGTCCCCTGTCCCACCACCACCAGCAGCGCCATCACCCCCGTCGGCGTCCATCCCACTACGATCAAGTCCAGTCCAAGGCAGACCGGAACCGCGATGGCGCACGCCGTCTTGATTGCCGCACGCCGCCTCTCTCCCGAGACCAGCGAAGAAAACTGGAAAACCACCCCACCGCACACCAGCGCATCTTCCCGCACGCACTCCAGCGTCTTCAACGCCACGCCGTAGTGCATCCACATCCGCGCCATCACGCTTACCAGCAGCAGCGCCCAGCCTGCCAGCCAGAACCGAAAATAACTCTCCGGCCGGTGGCGTTGCTGCACCGCGAAAAACAGGACCAGCAACGAAAGAAGCACTGCGTCGTCAATCGGCAACTGCATTCAGATCCTCTTCTGCCCAACTCTGCCTACATCCAGCGCTCGCGAATCCCTTGTCGACCGACTCCACCGTGAGCTGTCCTTCCTGCCCGCCACGTGCCCGAGTCTAATCGCACGCACGCAGCCGTTCAATCCCCTAAAAGGAGTACGCCACACTCCGAAAATACTCCGCTCCTCATCCAGAAGTACGTCGAGGCGGCTTTGTTATCCATAGGTACGGCTGCCGAATCGGGAAGGATTGCGCGATCGCGTGGTCCGCAGCCTCCGGTGGGTCCGCCGCCAGCACGGTTCCCGCCGTCCCCCGCCACAGATCCGCATACTCGGCACGCGTGTACGCCCGTGCCCCGAACACCAGCGCCGGCCGACGCAGGGGCAAATCGCCAAAATGGGCCGCATCGGCCGGATACGGCCACGCCGAACGCCTCTGGAGGTAGGGAACATGGTGCGCCATCGCCCCCCGCATCCCCGGCCCATCCTGCAACTCGTACTCCCACACGCTTTCGAAGGGCGTCGAAAGCAGCTCGCAACAGCCCGCCAGCAGGTCCAAGTTCTCAAGCGAGTTCCGATACGGATTCACGGTAGTCAGCTCCGCCGGAAAGCTTCCCGCCGCTGAAACCTGCGCCCGCAGTGTCACCCGCTCAAACCGATGTCGGCACTCCGCGAGCACCGCCTCGTTCCCCGTCCAACGCGCGAACGCCGCAGCCTGCAACAGCCACGAAGACCCATGCCGGTTCTTCTCATCTCTCGCCAGCGCCGCAATCCGCGGGCCTTCCTCCCCGGGCTCGGTCAGCCACTTCAAATAGTCCGCGAACCACCCCTTCAGTCCCGCCAGATCGGCATCGGTCAGCGCTGGCGAAGCCGCCAGAAAGCTCAGCCCTACGGCGACCTCCGCCAGGAAGACTCCCTCGATCAAACCTTCAGGCGTCCCACTCGCCGGCTGCCTGGGGTCCGCAAACGTCCTCCGGTACTGCGCGAACTCCATCCGAGGGGTCATCCGGGTCGCCTCTGTCAAAAACCACCCGCGCAGCAAGCGTGCCGCCGCCTCCGCATATCGCTCCTCGCGCGTCACTCCATACGCTCCCGCCAGGGCACTCACCGCCACGCACATCGCCCACAGCGCATCCCGATGCCCCACGAAGCTCTCATCCGAGTAGTAGTCGTGCGCCCCGCCAGTACCACGCCCTGCCGGGATACGGGTAATATCCAGGAGCATTTGCCCAAGCGCCGCCTCACCCTGCGCCACCATCCGGGCCCGGTCGATCACTCCCACATTTGGCCGCGCCGTCGATTGCGCCTGCGCCCACTCCGGCGCGCACCCAAGCCCGGCGCCCATCATCAGGCACCACAAGACCTGCCTGCGGGTCATCCTCCGCGCTGGCAAAAGGTCACCACCTTCCTCCACGAACGTTCGCGTCTTCACCTACACCAGCGTAACCTGCCGTGCAACGCGCGAACGGAAGATCCGCGCACCGCCCGTTACTAAGTGCGCAAAGACGTCAGACCACCACCCTGGCCGCCTCCGCCCGAAACTCCCGCACGATCTCCAGATACCGTAGTGCCGTCTCCGTCACCTTCTCCGGCCGGCCCTCCGCCATCGCCTTCGCATCCACCAGGTCCGCCCCCACCCCCAACGCAAAAGCCCCGCTCTCCAGAAACTCCCGCGCCGTCCCCACCGACACGCCGCCCGTTGGAATCAACTCCACCTGCGGCAGCGGCGCCTTTAAGCTCTTTAAATACTTCGCGCCCCCCATCGCGCTCGCCGGAAATACCTTCACCACATCCGCCCCCGCCTGCCACGCCGTCACAACCTCCGTCGGCGTCAGCCCACCCGGCAGCACCGCTGCCGAATACCGGTGGCACATCTCGATCGTCTTCACATTCACTGCCGGACTCACCACAAACTGCGCTCCTTCCAGCAGGCACATCCGCGCCGTCTCCGGATCGAGCACTGTCCCCGCGCCCACCAGGATATCCGGCCTATCCTCCACCAGCCGCCGCATCACCTGCAACGCCCCCGGCACCGTCATCGTCACCTCCAGCACCGTCACGCCCCCAGCCGCAATCGCCTCCGCCAGCGCCAGCGCACCCGACACCGACTCCGCCCGCAGCACCGGAACGACCCCAACCTCTCGCATCCTCTTCAGTACCGCAGCCTTGTCCATCACAACCCTCGCCAAACCATCCTACCGCTGCACCGCCGCCGACCCACCGCGCATCATCCGCTCCACCTCCGCCAGCGACACCATCGAGCTATCCCCCGGGGTCGTCATCGCCAGCGCGCCATGTGCCACCCCGCAGTTCACCGCCCAGGCCAATCCCCTCCCCGCCATCAACCCATAGATCAGCCCCGAAGCAAACGAGTCCCCGCCCCCCACCCTATCCAGAATCTCCAACTCTTCAAATCCCATCCCCTCGCACACTTGCCCATCCGCCCATGCAAAGGCCCCCCACCCATTCCGGTTCGCCGTTCTGGCCTGCCGCACCGTACTCGCAACCACCTTTACGGAGCCAAACTCCGCTGCCACTCGCGCCGCCATCGGCCCAAAGGTCTCCGTCGTATGCCACACCGGTCCGCTTGAGGAAGCCACCGCCGCCACATCCCCCTCGTGCCCAAACAGCACATCCACCAGCGGCATCAGGCTCCGGTTCACCGCGACCGAACCCGGCCGTCCCCCCCGCGTCTGCCACAGCGAAGGCCGGTAGTTGCAGTCGAACGACACCACGACTCCATGACGCCGCGCGGCCTCCATCGCCTCCCGCACCACCTCGGTCGACCCCTCCGAAAGCCCCGCCATCACCCCGCCCGTATGGAACCACCGCACGCCCGCCCCGAACACCGACTCCCAGTCCACCTCCCCGGGCTGCACCTGCGAAATGGCCGTCATCCCCCGGTCCATCATCCCCAGCCCGCCCCGCACCCCAAACCCACGCTCCAGAAAGTAAATCCCGTTCCGCGCCTCTCGCCCCACCCCATCGAACGGAACCCACCGCACATACCGCTGATCCACCCCGCCCTGCAGCATCAGGTCCTCCACCAGCCGCCCCACCGGATTGTCCACCAGCGCCGTCACAATCCCCGCACGCAATCCAAAACACCGCCGCAGCCCTCGCGCCACGTTGTATTCCCCGCCGCCTTCCCAAACCCGAAAGCTCCGCGCCGTCGCGATCCGGCCCTCACCCGGATCGAACCGCAGCATCACCTCCCCCAGCGACAACACGTCCAGCGCCCCCGGCACCGCCTCCCGGATCGTCAGCCCCGCCGTGTCCCCCACGCCTACCGCAGCTCCGCGATCGAAGCCGCATCCATATCGTCATAGGCCTGGTTCTCCCCGCCCATTCCCCAGCAGAACCCATAGTGCTTTGTCCCCACCCCCGCATGAATCGACCAGCCCGGGCTCACCACCACCTCCCGGTCCGCCACTACCAGGTGGCTCGTCTCCCCCGGCGGCCCCATCAGGTGAATCACCCGGTGCGCCGGGTCGATATCGAAGTAGAAGTAAATCTCACTCCGGCGCATATGCGTATGCGGCGGCATCGTGTTCCAGTTGCTTCCCGCCTCCAGCAGCGTAAACCCCATCACGAGTTGGCAGCTCTTCAACCCTTCCTGATAAATCGCCTTGAAAATCGTTCGCTGGTTGCACGTCTCCACCGCTCCCAGCTTCAATCCTTCAAGCTCCTCAAACCGCACCATTCCGGTTGGAAGCGCCGCATGAGCCGGATAGCTCAGCAGATAAAAGCAAGCCGGCGCCTCCGCATCCACACTGGCAAAGGAGACCTCGCGCGCGCCTCGCCCCACGTAGGCGCAACTTAACCGCCCAAGCTCCAGCTTGTTCCCATCCACCGTCACCGACCCAGCCCCACCCACATTCAGCACACCCATTTCCCGCCGCTCCAGAAGATACTCCGCCCGCAGCTCCGGCTCGGTCTCCAGGCGCAACGCTCCCACCGTAGGCACCGCCGACCCAATCACCGTCCGCTCCAGGTCCACATAAGCAAACTCGATCACACCCGGCCGAAACATCCCTTCCAGCAGAAACGTACGCCGCCGCTCCTCCGCCGTCATCCGGGAATACCGCACCGGATCCGCCATCTGGTAAAGCCTCACGCCCAACCCTCCCCTGTACCAAGCTGCATCCGCTGTTGCCGTTAGCGTAGCCCGTTGGCGTTGCCGTAGCCCTGCGGTTGCCGTAGCCCCTGCGGTTGCCGTAGCCCCTTCGATTTGTCATTCCCGAAGGGAATCTGCTTCTTTCTTTACCCTTGCCTTTGCCGTTGTGTTTTTACGTCTGCCCCCGTTGTGTTTTTTACGTCTGCCCGTCCCCTGCCCTACAAATACCAGGGAATGTTAACCACCACAATCCGCTGGTTCCCCTTCAACAACAACAGCAGCTTCAACAACTGCACTCGCTGGTTATGCAGCGCATTCTCCCACCAGTGCCGCACCACCAACTCCGGCAGCAGCACCGCCACCTTCCGCCCCGGATGCTCTTCCTCCAGTTGCAGAATGTAGTCCATCAGCGGAGAGATAATAAACCGAAAGCTCGACTGAATCGATACCAGCTCCGGAATCGCCATCCCCTTCGCCACAATCGGTGCCAGGATCCGGTGATCCCAGTCGTCCTCAATCCCATGCCCCTCGTCCTCTGAGTGAACATGCACCACCTTGATCTCGTTCGACAGCAGCAGTCCAAACCGCATCGCCTTCTCCGAAATCCGGTTCCACCCCGCCATCGGAATTACCACCAGCGGCTGTTCCAGGTTTTCCAGGTTCAGCGGCGTCATATCCTTCATCTCGCCCGCCACCCGCGTGTAGTGCTTTTTGATCGAGTACATCAGCAGAATCAGCGTGGGAATCAGCAGCGCCGTCACCCACGCTCCCGACATAAACTTCGACGCCAGCACAATACACGTCGTGATGCCCGTTGCCACCGCCCCAACACCGTTCACGAACATGTGCCAGCCCCGGCCCGTGTGCTCCGGACCCTGCTTCTTCCAGTGCACCACCATCCCCGCCTGCGACAACGTAAACGCCAGGAACGCGCCGATCGCATACAGCGGAATCAGCTTATCGGTCACGCCCTTGAACAGGATCAGGATGATCGCCGTGAACGTCGTCAGCGCATACACCCCATGCGAAAACAGCAGCCGCCGCCCCCGCAGAATGAATACGTGCGGCAGATAATCCTGCACCGCGATCGCCCGCGTCAGCCGCGGAAAGTCCGCAAACGCCGTATTCGCGCTCAGCGCCAGCGCCAGCAGCACACTTCCCATCGTCACAAAGTAAAACCACCCTCGCCCAAACACCGCCGTCACCAGCAGGCTTAGCAGGCTCTGGTACCCCGTCGCATCCGGGTCCATCGGCATAATCCCGTAATGCTTCGCCAGCCACGACGTCCCATACAGCAGCACAATCAAAATCGCGATAATCACCGAAAGCGTGAACTGCGCCTTCTTCGCCCGCGGCTCGCCAAACGCCATCACGCCATTCGACACCGCCTCTACCCCCGTCATCGCGGCGCATCCGCTCGAAAACGCCTTCAGCAGCAACCACAGACCCAGGTATTTCACCGTCGGCGTCAGAGGCAGCGGAACCGGGCTCACCGGAATCGGGTGCCCCCCGGCAGCGATCGTCTTGAACACTCCCACCCCGATCAACGCCAGCAGCGTCCCGATAAACAGGAACGTCGGCACGATAAACGCCGTACCCGTATCCTTCACGCCTCGCAGGTTGATCACCGCCAGAATCGCCAGAATCGCCAGGCACAGCAGCAGCGTATGCGGCTGCAACCTAGGCAACGCGGAGGTCAGCGCTGTAACGCCCGCGGAGATCCCGACCGCCGCCGTCAGGATGTAGTCGATCATCAGGGCCGCGGCCGCCAGCAACCC
The DNA here is from genome assembly GCA_965213785.1 of uncultured Granulicella sp. Taxonomy (GTDB): domain Bacteria; phylum Acidobacteriota; class Terriglobia; order Terriglobales; family Acidobacteriaceae; genus Edaphobacter. The sequence continues at coordinate 611,802 of OZ243921.1, forward strand.
CGCCCGATGCCCCAGGTTCTCCGACGCCACCGTAAAGCTGCCACCCCCATTCGGGTAAGCCTCGATCGTCTGCCGGTAGCTGAAAAATACAATCACTAGCAAAATCAAGATAGACGTGATAATCGGAAGAATGTGCGTCGTCCCCGCGATCCCCAGCGGAATCAAAAGCGACATCGCCGCCTCCGGCCCATAAGCCGCTGAGGTCAATGCATCGAGCCCGAAAATCGGTATTCCCGCCGCAACGCCGATCTGCTCGGCACGCTCTTCACTGGTAGCTAATGGCTTCCCAAAAACTCGGTCCTGAATCGACATATCGAGTCGTATCCTAGACCTCTCCGGAGAGTGCGCAACAGAAAAGTACGCAAAACTCCTATAATCGACCAGAAAAAAGAATCTGGTCGCCCTGCTGCTGCATACGGCGAACAAACCCGGACCACACCCTCAGATGCCGAAGCGGTCCCATATGGCCGGACCAATTCCCCGCCAATCCAAAACACTCACCTCGCAAGGAGCCGCATGTCCGCTACTCCCGCCCTCTTCGACCTCGCCATTCAACGCATCGACGGCGAAACCACCACCCTCGCCCACTACCGCGGCAAGGTCCTGCTGATCGTCAACGTCGCCTCCAAATGCGGCCTCACCCCCCAGTACGACGCCCTCGAAAAGCTCTACACCCGCTACAAAGCCTCAGGCCTCGTCGTCCTCGGCTTCCCCGCCAACGACTTTGCCGGCCAGGAACCCGGCTCGAACGAAGAGATCCAGACCTTCTGCCGCGCCACCTTCTCCGTCGACTTCCCCCTGTTCGCCAAAATCGCCGTCACCGGTCCCAACGCCCACCCCCTCTACAAAGCCCTCACCGCCGCCCGCCCTGAGGCCACCACCACCTCCGGCAATGCCTTTCGCGAGAACATCACCGGCTATCTCGCCACCCAGAACCTCAAGCCGACCGCTCCCCCCGAAGTCCTCTGGAACTTCGAAAAGTTCCTCATCGACCGCAACGGAGCCCTCGTCGCCCGCTTCTCCCCCGAAATCCTTCCCGATGACCCCATCGTCCTCACCGCCATAGAATCCGCCCTCAACGCCTAACCAAAGCCAAACGCTAACAGCCGAAAGCCGAAAGCCAAAAGTATCAGCCGTCAGCCACGCACCTCCCGTTCATCCCTATGCCCTAGTTCGCCCGAAGCCTTCCGCCCCAACAAAATCCGAGAGGACACCCCCCGAATGCCCCGCACCCCTGCCCTCCTCTTCCTCCTCGCCACCACCGCCCTCGCCCAACCCTACAAATCCAACCCCATCCAGATCGCCGCCGACCTCTCGGAAGCCCCCCGCAAGCTCTTCCATGCCGGAGTCGACATCCCTGTCACGGCCGGCCCCATCACCCTCACCACTCCCAAGTGGATCCCCGGCAACCACCGCCCCACCGGCCCCGTCGACGACATCACCGGGGTCGTCTTCACCGCGAACGGCCAAACCCTTCCCTGGCGCCGCGACAACGTCAACCTCTACGAGTTCCACGTCACCGTCCCCAAGGGTGTCACCACGCTCCACGCCCATCTCGACTGCATCGTCCACGCCCGCATCTCGCAAAAAATGGCCGTCTTGGAATGGGAAAAGCTCCTCCTCTACCCGGTCGGAACCCCCATCCGCGACATCATGGTTCAGCCCACCGTGACCGTCCCCGAAGGCTGGGGAATCGGCACCGCCCTCACCCCCGTTGGCCCCATCGCGGCCACCACCAAATACGCGCCGACGACCGTCGAGCAGCTCGAAGACTCCCCCGTCATCACCGGAGCCTACTTCCACGAGTTCCCCCTCGCCCCCGAAGTCACCCCCAAGCACTTCATCGACGTCGTCTCCGACTCTCCCGAAGACTCCGACCTCAAGCCCCAGCTCCTCGCCGAGCTCGGCAACCTCGTCCGCGAGACCGGCGCCGCCTACAACTCCCGCCACTATAACGTCTACCATTTCCTGCTCACCCTCTCCGACGTCGCCGGTGGCGAAGGCCTCGAGCACGGTCAGTCCTCCGACAACGGCACCGGCGAGAAAGCCTTCTCGAACGTAGCCCGCCTCACCTCCGCCGACCTCCTCGCCCACGAGTTCACCCACTCCTGGAACGGAAAATACCGCCGCCCCGCCCGCCTCTACCAGCCGGACTTCTTTGAGCCCGAGCAGGGAGACCTCCTCTGGGTCTACGAAGGCATGACCCAGTACATGGGCAACGTCCTCGCCGCCCGCTCCGGCCTCGAAACCCCTGCCCAGTACCGCGAAGAGCTGGCCGCCTCCGCAGCCAACCTCGACAGCAAACCGGGACGCACCTGGCGCAACACCGAAGACACCGCCATCGCCGCCAGCATCCTCCGCGGCGGAGACCCCGCCTGGGCCAACTGGAAGCGCGGTCAGGACTACTACCAGGAAGGCGAACTTCTCTGGCTTGACGCCGACACCACCATCCGCGAACTAACGAACAACAAAAAATCCCTCACCGACTTCCACCACCTCTTTCTCGGCAGAGGCGGCAACACCGGCCCCGCCATCCTCCCCTACGAGTTCGACGAACTCGTCAAGGACCTCAAGGAAGTCGTCCCGTACGACTGGGCCACCTTCCTCCACACCCGCATCACCTCCCTCGCCCCCCACGCCAACCTCGCCGGCATCGAGCAGGGCGGCTACAAACTCATCTACCTCGATCACCCCGACCGCCCCGAAGCCGCTCCTGCCGGACGCGGTGGCCGCATGGGACCCGACGTCTGGTACTCCCTCGGCCTTCGCCTCACCGCCGAGGGCACTCTCTATGACGTCCGCTGGGCCAGCCCCGCCGACAAGGCAAAGCTTGCTCCCGGAAGCAAAATCATCGGCGTCAACGGCCAGGTCTACACCGCCGACGGCCTCCGCGCCGCCATCGCAGCCGCCAAGGGGAAAACCGAACCCCTTCACCTCATCATCCAGTCAGACACCTTCCTCACCATGGTCGACCTCCCCTGGTATGAAGGAGAAAAATACCCCTTCCTCGAGCGCGTGGAATCTACCCCCGCCCTCCTCGACGAAATCCTCAAGCCTCTCACCACCCCCGACCCCGCCTCCCTCCCCACCAGGAAAGACCCCGCCACCGCCGAATAGCCGCCAAAAACAAGGAGTCCGGCGCAGTCCAACGCGCCGGACCCCTCTATCAAAATCCTGAACCCTCAGCCCTTAGAAGATCTGGAAGTTCACCTCGACGTTCATCTCCACCGTCACCGGTTTTCCGTCCTTCCGCGCCGGCTTGAACTTGTACGACCGCACCGCCTCCATTGCCTTCTCATCCAGCCCCATCCCTATGCCGCGAATCACCCGCACATGCGTCGGGTTCCCGTTCTGATCCACCCAAAGGTAAACCAGCACATTCCCCGCGACCTTCGCCTTCCGAGCCTCCTCCGAGAACTCCGGATCGGGCATCGAAATCGGCACCGGCGCGCTCACGCCCCCGCCAATCCGCATCGCCCCGCCCCCGGTGTTCCCGCCAGACCCGGCACCAACGCCCGCACCGTTCCCGGACCCAATGCCGGTCCCGTTTCCATTCCCCAGGCTCCCCGTCCCCACGAGCGGCGAGTTCGGCATCCCCAGGTTCGGCAGGTTGCTGTTCGCCATCTTCAGGTCCTTCTGCATCACCACCGTCGGCTCGATCGCAATCTTCGGCTGCACCAGCGGCGGGGCCTTCGGCGGAGTAATCTGCTCCTGCGCAAACTTCGGCAGCCGTCCCTGCGCCACCGGTGTCGGAGACTTCTGCCCGCCACCCCCACCCATCACATTCGCTTTCGGCGGAATCTTCATCGGCGGAGGCGCCTCAAGCGCCGTAATCAACTCCGTCTTGGGCGGCGCCGCAAACTGCACCTTCTGCGCCACCAGGTACAAAATCAACCCGATCACGGCCGCGTGAAGCACGACCGCCACCGCGGTCGACTTCGGGTCCCGCTTCACCGCCATCCGGTCGATCACCGCGATCGGCGTCGACTCCAGCACCAGCGGAGGCAGCTTCACCGGAAAAAACACATCCCGTACGCTGCTCACCAGCGACGCAAAGACCCCCTCTTCCTTCACCTCCGCCTTCCAGATCGGTCCATCCGCCGGCCGCAGCGCAGGCGCCGCATGGCTCGTCGTGCCCTCATCCACCGGAATCAGAGTAATCGTCTCCATAGCCATAATCTTCCGCGTTTCTTCGGCAACGGGGCGAAACCTCCACCACCGCGCCACCCTTCTTCAAGTCTCTTAGGACCCAACCCCGGTCTCCGCCAGGTGTCGTTCCGTCCCGCCTCGATGCGCGTCCACGCCGTGCCCCGCCGTCTGTTCCCCGTCTCAAACCGTCTACGAGTCCAGTCTACAAACATTTCCCGCCCGCAGCCGATCCCGTCTCGCCGCACCGTCTCTCTATAGGACGCGCCAAATCCCTTATTGGACGCGCCGCACATTCGCCAGTCAACCATTCCATCCCGTCTACAATAGACTTTTGCGGCAAACACCCCGCCGCCGCCATTCGAACCCAGAAGGAACACATGCCGCAAGCGCCCGACCCCAAGCCCCTCAAGGCCACCCTCAACCTTCCCCAGACCCCCTTCCCCATGAAGGCCAACCTCCCCGCCAACGAGCCCCTCCGCCTCGCTCAGTGGCAGGATCAAGACCTCTACGCCCAGATCCGCAACGCCCGCGCCGGCTCCCCCCGCTACATCCTCCACGACGGCCCCCCATACGCCAACGGAGCCATCCACCTCGGTCACGCCCTCAACAAATGCATCAAGGACTTCGTCGTCAAGACTAAAACCATGGCCGGCTTCGACGCTCCCTACGTCCCCGGCTGGGACTGCCACGGCCTCCCCATCGAGATCAAGGTCGACGAGCAGCTCGGCCGCAAAAAACTCGACATGGACCCCCTCGCCGTCCGCCAGGCCTGCCGCGCCTACGCCGAAAAGTACGTCGCCCTACAGCGCACACAGTTCGAGCGCCTCGGCGTCTTCGGCCGCTGGGCCGACCCCTACCTCACCATGTCCAAACAATACGAAGCCGCCATCCTCGAAACCTTCTACGAGTTCTTTGAGCGCGGCTTCGTCTACAAAGGCCTCAAACCCGTCTTCTGGTGCCTCCACGACCGCACTGCCCTCGCCGAAGCCGAAGTGGAATACGAGCAGCACACCAGCCCCAGCATCTACGTCCGCTACCAACTCACCAATCCGGAGAAGATCCTGCACTCCGCCGCCTTGACCCTCTTCAAAAAAGCGACGGTCCCAGGGATTTCCATTTACACGATCATTTGGACGACAACTCCCTGGACGATTCCCGCTTCGCAAGCAGTCGCTTTCAAGGATGACCTAGAATACGTCGCCCTCGCCACCTCTACCGGGGTCTACATCGTTGCCCAGGCCCTCCTCTCCTCCGTCATCGTCAACTGCCACCTGATGAGCGCGAAGGATCCCGAAGAGCCCGCGACTCAATCCGACATCATCGACGTCCTGAAAGGTTCGCATCTCGAAGGCACAAAATTCCAACACCCCTTCCTCGACCGCGAAATCCTCGGCGTCACCGCTGATTACGTCACCGCCGATCAAGGCACCGGAGCCGTCCACACCGCCCCCGCCCACGGCGTCGACGATTTCTACACCGGCAAGCGCTACGACCTCAAAGAAATCCAGTATGTAGACAATGCGGGGCGTCAACGCCACACCGAGCTTCATGGCGGCCATCCGGGGATGTCCTACGAAGACCTCACCGTCTTCAAGTCCAACCCCGTCATCACCGAGCTCCTTCGCGAAAAAGGCGCACTCCTAGCCGCCACCAGCTTCGAGCACTCCTACCCCCACTGCTGGCGCTGCCACAACCCCGTCATCGTCCGCGCCACCGAGCAGTGGTTCATCGCCATGGAACCCCCCATGGAAGCCGCCCTCTCGGACGCCGCCACCCAAGCCGCTGTCGCCGCCGCCCTCGCCGCCAACCCCGAAGCTACAGCCGTCGAACTCCCGCGAACGCCCAAAACCACCTTCCGCCAGCGCACCCTCGACGAAATCAAGCAAGTCCGCTGGGACCCCGCCTGGGGCGAAGAACGCATCAGCAACATGATCGCCACCCGCCCCGACTGGTGTATCTCCCGCCAGCGCATCTGGGGCGTCCCCATCGCCGTCTTCCTCTGCAATCGCTGCCACGAACCCCTCCGCGACGCCGAAGTCAACGCCGCCGTCGTCGACCTCTTCCGCCGCGAAGGCGCCGATGCCTGGTACACCCATTCCGCCGCTCAAATCCTCGCCCCCACCACCACCTGCCCCTCCTGCAAAAACGTCGGCCCCGAAGCCTTCCGAAAAGAAATGGACATACTCGACGTCTGGTTCGAGTCCGGCGCAAGCTGGCACGCCGTCCTCGACCACGAGCCCGAACTCGACTTCCCCGCCGACCTCTACACCGAGGGCGGAGACCAGCACCGCGGCTGGTTCCACTCCTCGTTACTCACCAGCGTCGCCGTCAGAGGCGAAGCCCCCTACAAAATGGTGGCCACCTCCGGCTGGACCCTCGACGAGCAGGGCCGCGCCTTCTCCAAATCCCTCGGCAACGGCGTCGACCCTGTCGACGTCGCCAACCGTCTCGGCGCCGAGGTCATCCGCCTCTGGGTCGCCTCGGTCGACTTCCGCGAAGACGTCGCCGCCTCGGAATCCCTCATGCAGCGCGTCTCCGACAACTACCGCAAGCTCCGCAACACCCTCCGCTTCCTCCTCGGCAACCTCCACGACTTCACCCCCGCGCAGCACTCCATCGCATTCACCGCCATGGAACCCCTTGACCAGTACATCCTCACCCGCACCGCCGAACTCGACGCCAAGATCCGCCACGCCTACGACACCTTCGAGTTCCACCGCGCCTACCACGCCCTCAACGAGTTCGTGAACACCGACCTGAGCGCGTTATATTTGGACGTCCTGAAAGACCGCCTCTACACCTTCGCCCCCAACGCCCCCGCCCGCCGATCTGCCCAGACGGCCCTCTGGCGCATCGCCGAAACCCTCACCCGCCTCATCGCCCCCATCCTCTCCTTCACCGCCGAAGAAGTCTGGCAACTCCTCCCCCACGTCGAAGGCCGCGAACCCAGCGTCCACCTCGCCCTCTTCCCCGACATGCTGGAGATCATCCCCGGCAATGTCCAGCAGATCGAAGAGGGCTGGAAGCATCTCCTCACCACCCGGACCGCGGTGCTCGCAAGGCTGGAGACCCTGCGCGTCGCAAAGACGATCGGAAAATCCCTCGAAGCTGTCGTGACGCTCCACGTCAGCGAGTTCTCCATGGCAGACAAGACGCTCCGGCAGTACGAGTTCGCGTTACCGGAGTTGTTCAACGTCTCCGAAGTTCAGTTCCTGGCCGTTACCCCCGACAATCCAGACTACCTGCCAAACATGACAGCCGAGCCATCTCAGCGGCCCAAGTGCGAACGCTGCTGGCGCTACACCCCCGACGTAGCCGCCGACCCCAACTACCCCACCGTCTGCCTTCGCTGCGCCGAAGCCCTCACTGCCATCGGACACCCCCCCTACGGAGAGCCAACAGCAATGGTCGAAGTCTCTTACTGACGGTAAAGCCCGTTTTGAAAAAAACGCAGGTACTGCCGCGCCCGCGTAGCCGCATCGCTCAACTCCGGTAGGCCTCGGTAATAGTCCACCATCCCCGCCGGCTTGGTCACGGCGGTGCCACCGTCCACAAACCCCATCGACCACTCGCCAAACTCACGACGCTCGATCGTCTGTCGCAGCAGCACCTTCGTCCGATCATGCCGAGGATCGCGTTCAATCGACTCGAAGACCGTCGCAACATTCTCCTCCGCGCCCTCCAGCACCTGCAGAAAAGATCCCCCGTGATACACCAGCATGCCGCTCACCTTCATCAGGGCGTTTCGCCGTCGCGCTCGATACAGCAGGGCATGCAAATCTTCGGAAGAGAACGGCTTCGTCGCTGCACTTGCATAGATCAGTTGAACCATGTCGAAGTCTCTTCCGGCACGAAAGCGAGCCTCTAACGCTATCGGCCTGTCATTTTAGATCTTTACCCACAAACCACCCTGGGAGATCCCCTCCAAATTGGCCTGTCAAGCCTCAAAGCCCCACATCTCCAACATTCCAATGAAATAAACTTAGCGTAGTAGATCCCTCCAATCCTCTAAAATAGAGGCAGAGATTGAGGAACAGACCATTGTCACCCGCGAAGTACGGAGGGGCACCCCCCTCCTTTAGAACCGACCGGATCAAACCGCACCCATGAACAACGCCACCCCAACCCGCGACGCCCGCCCCACCCTCCTGGCCCTCACCGCCCTCATCCTCCTCCTAGACCGCCTTTCCAAGCTCTGGATCATGAAGAACATCCTCTCCGGCTATGGCAAGGTCGTCATCCCCAACTTCTTCCGTCTCGACCACGTCCTCAACACCGGCGCCGCCTTCTCCATGTTCGCCGACTCCCTCTCCCCCGACGCCGTCCGTTACACCCTCATCGGCTTTTCCATCTTCGCCATCCTCATCGTCGCCTTCATGCTCTGGCGCACCGGCCGCGACCTCACTGTCTCGTCCGTCGCCCTCGCCCTCATCCTCGGCGGAGCCATCGGCAACCTCTACGACCGCATCGTTTACCTCCACGTCGTCGACTTCCTCGAGTTCCACATCAAGACCCACTTCTGGCCCAGCTTCAACGTCGCCGACTCCGCCATCGTCACCGGTGCCTGCCTCCTCCTGCTCGAACTCCTCCGCCCGCAGCCCACCGAGCCCTCACCGGCAATCCCGGCATCCAACACGGAGACCCTGTCGTCCTGAGTCTCGCGTCCACTCCGAGCCTCCCATCCAACGCACCGCCAACCGCAAGGAGATCCACGAACCTATGCCCACCAAGCCCGGCACCTACGCCACCTTCAACACCACCGAAGGCAAGATCGTCTGCGAACTCTTCGAGGCCGACGCGCCCGAGACCGTCAAGAACTTCATCGGCCTCGCCGAAGGCAGCAAGGAGTGGACCAGCCGCTCGAAGAAAGGCCCCAAGCTCTACGACGGCTCCGTCTTCCACCGCATTATCCCCCAGTTCATGATCCAGGGCGGCGACCCCGAAGGTACCGGCATGGGCGGCCCCGGCTACAAGTTCGCCGACGAAACCAAAGGCTCCAAGCACGGCTTCCAGCAGAAGGGCAAGCTCGCCATGGCCAACGCCGGACCCAATACCAACGGCAGCCAGTTCTTCATCACGGTAGCCGACACCTCCTGGCTCACCGGCAAGCACACCATTTTCGGAGAGGTCGTCGAGGGCTACGAAGTCGCCGAAAAGATCTCCAAGCTGCCCAAGGACGGCCAGGATCGCCCCAAGACCCCCGTCGTCATCGAGTCCGTCACCATCGACCGCATCGCCTAGCCTTCCGCACATCCCACGAGCCCGGTCCGGCGCAAGCCGGTACCGGGCTCGTCACTTTTAACTCGCGCCAAACCAAAGACATCCTGTAGCCTCGCAGGGGAATCACAGTCACTACGAGGCACCCCTATGGCAATCCGTCCCTATTGGACCGGTCAAATCCAGATCTCTCTGGTGCAGTTCGGCGTCAAGCTCTTCGTCGCAACCGAAGCCAAGAGCGAGATCCGCTTCCACCAAATCTCGCGCAGCACCGGGGAGCGCGTCCGCCACCAGAAGGTTCTCGCCTCTGCCGTCGACAACGGAGCCGCAAGCGACGACGCTGGCCCGGCAGCCGTCGTCGAAAAAGATGAGATCGTCAAAGGCTACGAGTACCGCAAAGGCGAATACGTCACGATCGAGCCGAAAGAACTTGATCAGCTTCGCGTCCCCTCCAAGCACACCATGGAGATCACCCAGTTCGTCGATGCCGCCGACGTCGATCCCGAGTTTTACGAGAAGCCCTACTTCGTCATCCCAGAAAACGACGCACAGGCGCAGGCCTTCGCGGTCGTTCGCCAGGCTCTCAAGGAAACAAAAAAGATCGCCCTCACCAAAATTGCCTTCGCCGGCCGCGAACACGTCGTCGCGCTTTCCCCCACGCAGGACGACACCCTCGGCGGCATGATGGCCTACACCATGCGCTACGCGCAGGAGCTTCGCGACCCCAAGGAGTACTTCCGCGACGTCAAGCAGCCCGCCGTCGACGAAGATTCTCTCGATCTCGCCAAGCAACTCATCAAGCGCAAAGCCGCCAAGTTCGACCCCACCAAGTTCGTCGACGGCTACGAAGTCGCTCTCAAGGAACTCGTCGAAGCCAAGATCCAGCACGCGCCTATCCCGCAAGACGAAGCCCCCGCGCCGAAACCCAACAACGTCATCAACCTCATGGACGCCCTCCGCAAATCCGTCGGAAGCGTCAAGGAAGAAGACGTCGCGCCCGTTGCCCCGGCGAAGAAGCCCACCCCAAAGCAACCCGCAGCCGCAAAGGGCATCACGCTTGTAGCTTCCGGCCAACCCGCGGCCAAGCCCGTAAAAGCCGCCAAGCGCAAGTCTGCCTAGCCGATCACAGACAGGAGGAGAGAGATGCGCTTCCACCCGATCCCGCTCGCAATTTTTCTCCTCATCACGACAATCTCCTCCACGGCGGCAACGGCAACGCTGTCTCCTCAGGCCGCCTCTACCCTTTATCGTCAGCAACTCGCCGCCAAATGCCCGGACAAGCACCTCGAAATGCTCTCGCCCGCAAGCCTGAGCGACCTCGACGACACCTTCATGCCCTATTTCTCCCCCGCACAGCGCCGCGTCGTCCAGACCTCCATCCACCGGAGCTGCCGCGGCATCGACATGGGAGCAACCTGCGGCAACGTTGGCTTCCTTCAGGCCGCCATTCGCCTCCACAAGCTCGATGCCCTCACCACGCAGGTCTGCGCCCAGCACCAGCGTTGCACCGACTACTCCATGTGTGTCGACACCAAGTGAGCTAACGATGGCGCCGAGGAAGACCGCAGTCAAGACTCCCAATGCAGCGTCTCCCGCCAAGGCAGCCGACGCAGTCGATGAGCAACTCGCCCGCTATCGCTCCATGCGCGACTTCGGCATCACCGCCGAACCCGCCGGGGGAACCAAACTAGCCTCAAGCGGCAGCCTCCCGTTCTGCATTCAGAAGCACGCCGCAAGCCATCTCCACTACGACTTCCGCCTCGGCTGGAACGGTGTCCTCAAGTCCTGGGCTTGCGCCAAAGGTCCTTCCTACAACGTCAAGGACAAGCGCCTCGCCGTCCAGGTCGAAGACCATCCCATGGAATACGGCGGCTTCGAAGGCATCATTCCCGCAGGCCAATACGGCGGCGGAACCGTCATGCTCTGGGACCAGGGAACCTGGGAACCGCAGCCCGAATACCCCGATGTCGAAGCCGGTCTCCGCAGCGGCAGCCTCAAGTTCCTCCTGAACGGCACCAAGATGCACGGCAAATGGGCCCTCATCCGCATGGGCGGCAAGGCCGCGAAGGAGAGCAAGCCCAACTGGCTCCTCATCAAGGAGCACGACGACTTCGAGCGCCCCCCCGAAGCCCCCGCCATCACCGACGAGGCGCCTCGCTCGGTCATCACCGACCGCGATCTCGACCAGATCGCCCACAACGAAGACCACGTCTGGAACTCCAAGGATACCCAATCCGGCCCGCAGGCCTGGTACCGCCAGGACGCCAAAGCCAACCCCGCCAAGCCCACACCCAAACAGAAGGCCTCGCAGCTTGACCTGAGCGCTCTCCCCAAGGAACACCAGCCTACCTTCCTCGCCCCCCAACTCGCCCAGCAGGCCGAAACGCCCCCCGATGGTCCCGGCTGGCTCCACGAGCTCAAGCTCGATGGCTACCGCATTCAGGCCCGTAAATCCGGCAGAAACGTAGCCATGCTTACACGCTCAGGCCTCGACTGGACCGCTCGCATCCCCTCCGTCGCCGCCGCGGTCGCCGCCCTCCCAACCGAGGACCTCACCCTCGACGGAGAAGTCGTAGTCCTTGCCCCCGACGGAACCACCAACTTCGCCGACCTGCAGGCCTCCTTCCAGGACGGAGCCCGCAATCCCCTCACCTACTTCGTCTTCGACCTCCTCCACGCCGCGGGCCGCAATCCCCGCGACCTTCCTCTCTCGGAACGCAAGTCCCTCCTCGCCCGCATCCTGGAACCCGCGGACCCAGCCCACCTCCGCCTTTCCGAGCACCTCGACACCGGCGGAGACCTCATGTTCCGCAAAGCCTGCGAGCTCGGCGCCGAGGGCATCGTCTCCAAGCGTGCCACCGGCAAATACGCCAGCGGCCGCGGAGGGGACTGGCTCAAGCTCAAGTGCCTCCATGAGCAGGAGTTCGTCGTCGGCGGCTTCACCCTCCCCTCAAACGGCTCCCAGGGCGTCGGAGCCCTCCTCCTCGGCTACTACGAAGGCAAGAAGCTCCTCTACGCCGGTCGCACCGGCACCGGCTTCACCCAAAAGTCCAGCAAGCTTCTCCGTACGCAGCTCGAGTCCCTGCGTGCCGACACCACGCCCTTCGAAAAGCCCCCCGCCGAGGCCCGCCGCGGAGCCCTCTGGGTCAACCCCACCCTCGTCGCCCAGGTCCGCTTCGCCACCTGGACCGCCGACCTCCAGCTTCGCCAGGCCGCCTTCCTCGGCCTCCGCGAAGACAAGCCCGCCACCGAGGTAGTCCGCGAAACCTCCGGGCCCACCCCAAAGCGCGCCAAAGGCTCTCCCCTCCCGAAAGCCAGCTCCAAGGCTCCCGCCCTCACCCCCGCCAAGCTCCTCCCAGCCAAGCCCCTCGGACGCGCCCCCGTCCGCCTTACCCACCCTGATAAGGTCCTCGACCCAACCTCTGCCGTCACCAAGCAGCACCTGGCCGACTATCTCTGGGCCGCCGCCCCCCGCATCCTCCCCCACATCGCCAACCGTCCCCTCTCCCTCGTCCGCTGCCCCGAAGGCGTCGGCGGCGAGCAGTTCTTCCAGAAACACACCAGCAAAATGCTCCCCAAGGGCCTTGGCTCGGTCGACGTCCCCAACAAAAAAACCGGAGTACTCGAACCCTACATCACACTCGACACCGCCGAAGCCCTCGCCTCCCTCGCCCAGATGTCGGTCCTCGAGCTCCACCCCTGGGGCTCCCTCAACGCCGACCTCGAACACCCCGACCGCCTCGTCATCGACCTCGACCCGGACGAGTCCCTCTCCTGGCCTACGGTCACCGCGGCCGCCTTCGAGGTCCGGGCCTTCCTTCAGACCCTCGGCCTCGAATCCTTCGTCAAGACCACCGGGGGCAAGGGCCTCCACGTCGTCTTCGCCCTATCCCCTGCACTCGAACCCGAGATGCAGTGGCCCGCCATCAAGGACTTCGCCCACGCCATAGTCAACGCCCTCGAACGCCAAAACCCCAAACTCTACCTCACCAAGATGACCAAAGCGGCCCGCACCGGCAAGATCTACCTCGACTATCTCCGCAACGAGCGCGGAGCGACCGCCGTAGCTCCCTTCAGCACCCGCGCCCGCCCAGGTGTCGGCGTAGCCGTCACCCTCGACTGGACCGAACTCGGCGGAGAAGCTCGCCCCACCTTCCCCATGGCCCAGTTTGCCGACTGGGGTGGCCGCCTAAGTGCCGCCGACCCCTGGGAGGCTCTTGGCCGCAAGCCTCAGACCATCACGCCCACGGCTCTGGCGGCTCTCAAGCTGGCTCCCCGCTGACCCTCGATCCGCATCGCCCGGTTCGCGCCAACCAAAGGTACTCCCCCACTCCTAAAAAGTACCGGACCGTTTGATACGGCGGTGCTACAACAAGGGAGAGGCCGCACAGGAACAGCTATGGTTCCCATGCCGGGCACAAGCCCACGCGGTCCGCGGAGTCATCCAGATGAGAGCAAGCATCGACGCGCAGCCGGAGTGGTGCCCCGCCTTCCCTCAGGCCCTTCCCGCCCGCCCAGCACAACACCACACGCAAACGGAAGATCCTGCACGGAGTATCGCCAAGTACACCACCCTCATCGCCGTCGCGCTGGACTACGCCTCCATCGGTCTCGGCTCCTTCGTCGCCTACCTGCTCTACACTCGCCTCGCCGGTGCCCACGTCGACCACCAGGCCCTCAAGCTCTTCGGCTTCACCACCGAGTACACCCTCGCCTTCTTCCTCTTCGGCCGCATCAACTTCATCTACCGTTACGACCACACCCTCCTTTCGGTCCGCAACACCGCAAGCATCCTCCGCGTCTCCTCCTTCGCTCTTCTCGTCCTCACGCTCGAGTCTTTCTTCGGCAAGCTCGTCATGCCCAGGCTTCTGCTCGCCTTCTCCTGGAGCTTCATCACCCTCTTCGTCCTGCTGCAGAAGCACGTCACCCGCATCATGATCGCCCGCCTCAAGGTCCGGCAGGATCGCATGGGTCGCGTCCTCATCATCGGCTCCGGCTCCGAGGCTCGGCGCATCTATTCTTTCCTGCTCAACTCCCCCAACATGCAGCTCAAGCCCGTCGCCTTCTTTGAAGAACAGGCCGCCCCCACCGAGCGCGTCGTCTACAGCCACGACTACCGCTTCAAGGATCACGCCCCCGTCTTCGGCGGAAACCTCGACGCCCACCTGCTCACGCGCCTCAAAATCACCGACATCTTCATCGCCGAACCCGCCATCTCCCCCCAGAAGATCGCCGAAATCGCCGCCCTCACCGCCGAGTATGGCGCAAAGCTCTCCTTCCTCGCCTCCACCCAGCCCTCCATCTCCACCGGTCCCATCAACTTCCAGGTCATGGACGGCCTCGTCATCAGCTCCTTCGCCTCCCGCGCGGACGTCAGCCTCGGCTACCGGCTCACCAAGCGCTTTCTCGATATCGCCCTCTCCCTTGCCATCATGGCCTTCAGCTTTCCCCTCTGCCTCGCCTGCGCCCTTTGGGTCAAGTTCAGCTCAAGGGGCCCGGTCTTCTTCAAGCAGGAGCGCATCGGCCTCTGCGGCAAACCCTTTCACATTTATAAGTTCCGCAGCATGTTCATCACCGCCCCAAAATACGGCCGCTCCCCCGAAAGCCACACCGACACACGCATCACCTCTGCCGGCCGGTTCCTCCGCCGGACCAGCCTCGACGAGCTCCCTCAGCTCATTAACGTCCTGCGCGGAGACATGTCCCTCGTCGGCCCCCGCCCCGAGATGCCCTACATCGTCTCCCAGTACAGCTCCCACCAGCGCCAACGCCTCAGCGTCAAACAAGGCCTTACCGGCGTTTGGCAGCTCAGCGCCGACCGCCGCTTCGCTATCCACGAGAGCATTGAGTACGACATGTACTACATCGAGAATCACGGCCTCTTCCTCGACCTCGCCATCCTCCTGCATACCGTCGCCTTCGCCATGAAAGGCATCTAGGTGCCGCCCATCCCACCTTCCCTACTTCGCGGCGGCCGGCTTCTCCGTAAATAGCAGCGGCACAAACTGCCGCAGATTCTCCCGCCACACCGGCCATTCATGCCGGCCCGGCGTCTCCACCACCGTCACCGGCAGACCTTCCTGCTTCA
Organism: uncultured Granulicella sp.; assembly: GCA_965213785.1. Taxonomy (GTDB): domain Bacteria; phylum Acidobacteriota; class Terriglobia; order Terriglobales; family Acidobacteriaceae; genus Edaphobacter. The sequence goes on from OZ243921.1 coordinate 627,256, forward strand.
TATGCCCCGCAAAGATCCGATTCAGCGACAGCAGATCGTCGTCCGTCCCGCAGGCGACCCAAAGCAGCCGCAGATCTTCCGCCTTCGCGTCAAGCGCAAGCAGGTCCTGTCCAGCCACCGGAAAGATCGCCGAACTGAAGCCCCCAATCCACGCAAACCGCTCAGGATGCTTCAACCCGATCGTCAGCGCCTCCAGGCCCCCCATCGAAAGCCCCGCAATCGCCCTGTGCTCCCGATCCGTCGCCACGTCGTAGTGGGTCTCCACCTGCGGCATGATCTCGTTCAGCAGCGTCTTCGCAAAAAGGTTTACGTTACTTGAAATCTGTGCCTGATCCCGCCAAACCTCGAAGCCATTGGTCAGAAACGTCATATCGCCATACCCAAGCGGCATCACCACCACCATCGGTTGCGCGCGTCCATCCGCAATCATCCGGTCGAGCATCGTGTCGGCGTGTCCGCGCTTAACCCATGCATCCGCGGTATCGCCCCAACCATGCAGAAGATACAGCACCGGATATCCCGGCTTCCGGCTCGGATCGTAACCCGCCGGCGTGTAGACGAGGAACTCCCCGCGATCCCCCGGAAGTCCCCTTGCAAACTTCGTCGTATACGTTTCCCGCTGCAGAACCCCACGCGCTCCCTCCGCGACCGTAGCTCCAGACCCTGCGGCAGAAGGCCCCGACTGAGCCAGAACTTCGCAGCAAAGCAGCACAACGCTCAACAAAACAGCACGACAACTCATGGCCATCAGTCTACCGCCCCACTCACGCCCCGCATCAATCGATCGAGATCTTCCGCAGCAGTTTGAAGTCGGACAGCATCGCGCCCGTCCCCAGCACCACCGATGCCAACGGATCGTCGGCGATCGAAACCGGCAAGCCCGTCTCCTCGCGAATCCGCTTGTCCAGGTTCTTGATCAGCGCCCCGCCCCCGGTCAGCACAATGCCCCGGTCCGAGATGTCCGCCGAAAGCTCCGGAGGCGTCCGCTCCAACGCCACCCGGATCGCATTGATGATCGTCGCAATGCACTCGCCCAAAGCCTCGCGGATCTCCGAGTCCTCGATCGTAATCGTCTTTGGAACACCCTCGATCAGGTTTCTCCCCTTGATCTCCATCGTGATCGGCTTGTCGAGCGGATAGGCCGACCCCAACTGCATCTTAATCTGCTCCGCCGTCCGTTCGCCGATCAGCAGGTTGTACTTCCGCTTCAGGTACGTCACCACGGCCTCATCCATCTGGTTGCCGGCCATCCGCACCGACCGCGAATACACAATCCCCGCCAGCGAAATCACCGCAATATCGGTCGTCCCGCCGCCGATATCGACGACCATATTTCCGCCCGGCTCGGTAATCGGCAGCCCCGCCCCGATCGCCGCCACCATCGCCTGCTCCACCAGGTGAACCTCCGACGCCTTCGCCCGGTAGGCGGAATCCATCACCGCTCGCTTCTCTACCTGCGTAATCTCGCTCGGAACCCCGATCACGATCCGAGGATGTACCATCCGCTTTCGGTTGTTATGAGCCTTCATAATGAAGTAGTTCAGCATCTTTTCCGTATGCCGGAAGTCCGCGATCACCCCGTCCTTCATCGGCTTGATGGCGACGATGTTCCCCGGCGTCCGCCCCACCATCTCCTTGGCCTCTTTACCGACCGCTTCCACCTCATTGGTCACGGTATTGACCGCAATGATGCTCGGTTCGTTGACGATAATGCCCTTACCGGCGGCGTACACCAGCGTATTTGCCGTTCCGAGATCGATCGCCAGATCGCTCGAAAACAGGCTGAAAAGCGAGCGCATATTGTGAATACGGGAGCTGTTGAAGGCCATTCGGAGGGTTCGTTCCTGACACTGCAGATTGGGGATGCCGCTGAAAACCTATTGTACGTCCTCGACACGCAGACGCTGCTCATCCCTCTTCAGGCTTGAGCCGTGTGGCGATACGCGTTAAACTGGCCGAGTGATCAAGTCCTTCAAACATGCTGGGCTTAGGGACTTCTTCAGGAGTGGCTCCAAACGCGAAATCAACCCGGAGCACGCCTTTCGCCTTCTGCAACGGCTTACCGCTCTCAGTGTCGCAAAACATCCCAACGATCTGTCCGCACCCGGCTGGCGGCTACACTCGCATGAGGGTCGTCTGGCTGGACATTGGTCCCTCACAGTGATCGGGAACTGGCGTGTCCCCTTCCGCGTTGAAGAATCAGACATCGTGCTCGTAGACTATTTGGACTACCACTAGGACATCTCATGTTGATGCACCATCCCTCACACTCCGGCCCAATACTCAGAGAGTACCTCGAGGGACATTCCGTTACCCAGGTCGCCGCGCATCATGGGGTTTCGCGCACTGCTCTCACCCGCGTCCTCACGGGCAAAGCGGGAGTCTCGGCGGAGATGTCTCTCAAGCTTGGCGAGGCTCTTGGCACCTCGCCTGACTTCTGGTTCAACATGCAAAATCAGTATGACTTCTGGCACGCCGCTCAGGCCCGGCGCAAACGCATCATGCCGCTGCCAACCGCGGCCTGAACTGCGGCATCTCCAGAACGATATCCGCCCTGAAAGGCCCCCCATGATCGTAGGCGTTCCCAAGGAAGTCAAAGACCACGAAAGCCGGGTCGGCATCACTCCCGCCGGCGTCCGAGCCCTCGTCGACTCCGGCCACAAAGTCCTCGTCGAGCACGAAGCCGGAACCCTCTCCGCCTTCCCCGACGACGACTACCAGTCCGCCGGAGCAGAAATCGTCGGTTCCGCCTACGACGTCTGGCGTCTCGCCGACATGATCGTCAAGGTCAAGGAGCCCGTCGAGAAGGAGTACCGCCACTTCCGCCCCGGCCTCGTCCTCTTCACCTACCTCCACCTGGCCCCGCTCCCCGAACTCACCAACGCCCTCCTCGAAAAACAAGTCACCGGCATCGCCTACGAGACCGTCCGCGACCGCGGCAACACCCTCCCCTTGCTCACCCCTATGTCCGAAGTAGCCGGTCGCATGTCCGTCCAGGTCGGCGCCACCTACCTCGAAAAGGAGCACGGCGGCCGCGGAGTCCTCCTCGGCGGCGTCCCCGGCGTCGCTCCCGGCAACGTCTGCATCCTCGGCGGTGGCATTGTCGGAACCAATGCCGCCAAGATCGCCCTCGGCATGGGTGCCAAGGTCACTCTCCTCGACCTCAACCTCAACCGCCTCCGCGATCTCGATGACATCTTCTCCGGCCGCCTCTACACCGTCGCGTCCAACGCCTACAACGTCGAGCGCGCCGTCTGCGAGGCCGACCTCGTCATCGGTGGCGTACTCATCCCCGGTGCCGCCGCCCCCAAGATCGTCACCCGCACAATGGTCGACAAGATGAAAAAGGGCGCCGTCATCGTCGATGTCGCCATCGACCAGGGCGGCTGCATCGAAACCGCCCACCCCACCACCCACTCCGACCCCTCCTTCCTCGTCTCCGGCGTCGTCCACTACTGCGTCACCAACATGCCCGCCGCCGTCCCCAACACCTCCACCCTGGCCCTCACCAACGCCACCTTCCCCTACGTCCTCAAACTTGCCAACATCGGCGCCGCCGCCGCCATCCAGGAAGATAAGGGCATCGCCGAAGGCGTCAACACCTATCACGGGACCCTCACCTACGCCGCCGTAGCCCAGGCTCAGCAACGCGAGTGGAAACCCGTCGCCGACCTCGTCTAACCACCCACAGGCCAAAGTGCCCCCGGCAAAGCTCCAGCGAAGCTTGGCGCGGGAAGAGCCTCAAGGCGGGCTCCGCTCTACTTTGCCGCCGCGCGGACCGTCGGAATCAGCGTCTCGGCGCGCGCGACAATCAGCGCCACCTGACGATCGTTGTGGTACCCATCTCGCTCCGCACGAGCATGCCCGGCCGCGGCAATGCGCCTTCGGGCCTCCTCGTCGGGAAGGTAGCGCCTACACTTCTCCGCGCACTCCTCCAGGGTTGAAAAGAAAACCGCCTCCACATCCTCTTCAAAGCGTGCCAGATGACCGGCCGAGCGCTCCGCGAGCAAAAATCCTCCGCATCCCGCGATCTCGAAACTCTTATGCACAAACTCATCCTGGTTGGAATGCGTAATGAAGCTCAGGTTGATCTTGGACCTCCAGATTCCTTCGCGGTAAGCCTCGTTGTAAAGCTCGCCTGGAACAGGATAGATCGCAGCCGCAGCCTCGCGACTCAACACCGAGTTCCACACACGGTTTCCCGACACCACAACAGGCAAGTCGAACTCCCTCCACAATCGAGTCAGAAAAATCGCTCGCTCGTCGTATGGTGTCCCGATAAACGACACCCCTCGCGCCCGATCCACATCCGACCAGGTTTCCGAAGGTGGATAGTGAATCGTCGGTTCGTAGGCAGTCTGGATCTTCATCACGTCGCGCGCGCCATGCTCTCGATACTCGACGAGATTGCGGTCCCGCTGAACCACATGAAGGTCAAAGAGCGGAATGTCCTTCATGTACAACCGCCAACCTGGATCCTTCCTGGGGCCGAAAGGATTGTCAATCATGTAGCTGACGGTCGCAACTCCCATGCCGCGGAGAGCAGCGAGCGTCTTCGGTTGCAGCCAAAGCAGCTTGTCAGCCCAGAGCAAGTCGGGACGTTCGGTCTCCGCAAGACGCAGGAGGTCGCAGTTGAAGCGAGTTACCTGAGGTCCTGCGGAGAGGTGGAAGGCGAGCTTACGGAGGAAGGGGTTTCCTGGAGCATAATCCAGCATGTCGAGCGAGACGATGGTGTGTCCTTGACGCTCGAGGGCCCATAAGCGATAGAGGGCTGAGTCGTTGGGAGAGATCGTGCCTGCGTAGAGGATCTTCATGGGCTGATCCTAGTTTAGTCAAAGTGCTGAAAGGTTGCGGTAACGCCTTCGTCTTGACATTGTGCGCAGGTGGCAAGCACACTGCCAACAACGCGGCTTGCGCGGCATTGGGTTGCTTTCATTCCGAGGAAATCGAGTTGGCCGAGCAGACGAAACGCGTAAGCTTCACCCTGGATTCGACGTTGGCCAGCGTACAGAAGGTAGAGCAGATGGCCGAAGATGCGGCCGAGCGCGCTGGATTCGACGAAGATACGGTCCCGAATATCGCAATGGCAGTGCGTGAAGCGGCAGTGAATGCCGTGCTGCATGGCAATGCGTACGATCCGGAGAAGCATATAACCGCTGCATTTGAAACGACCGAGGAGTCGCTGGTTATCCGGATCAGCGACCAGGGAGCCGGGCTCGATCCGGAGACGGTTCCGGACCCGCTGGCACCGGAAAACATTCTACGCGGATCCGGCCGCGGCATCTTTCTTATCCGCGCGTTCATGGATGAGGTAAACTTTCGCCAGCTACATCCCGGTACCGAAATGACACTGATCAAGCACCGCACCCCCGCAGCGCCGGGGACCTAAGGAGACCAAACAACATGAGCATGAAAGTCAAGACCCGTCAGGTAGACGGCGTCACCCTTCTCGATCTCAGCGGCCGGATCACCCTCGGCGAAGGCAGTGTGACGCTCCGCGACGCCGTGCGCGACGTGCTTGCCAAGGGATCGAACAAGATTTTGCTGAACCTGGGCGACATCAGCTATATCGACAGCTCGGGGATCGGTGAGTTGGTGAGCGCGTTTACCACGGTCAAGAACTCGGGAGGCGAACTGAAGCTGCTGAACCTGACCAAGAAGGTTCACGACCTGCTGCAGATTACCAAGCTGTACACGGTCTTCGACGTGAAGGACGATGAAGCCTCCGCGGTGAGTTCCTTCTCGAAGTAACAACTACGCCGTACTGGTTGTTGGAACGGGCAGCCATAATAGGGCTGCCTGTTTCGTTTACATGCCTCCCGCGGCTGTGTATAGGGGGTGTGCTCCCTACCTCGTGCGTAGAGCTTTGTTATGAAATATCCGTACGCCTTCCGGGATATCTGCTACGCCAAGCTTTTTTCCATTAGATTGATGTGCTTAGGTGGTTTAGGAGGTTGACAGACGAGAATGGCTTAGGCGGCAGCAGCAATATTCTCCTCTAAGCTCAGCTCAAAAGCGCCTGATCGCTCAAGCCGTCATCCGCTGTGACGCGGTGGCGGCAGGCGCCCAAGGTCCTTCGACTCCGCTGCGCTTCGCTCAGGATGACACCTGTTAAGGACTGGTGGAAGGTAGTACTTCTGCAATACGACGCGGCCCCCGCCGGGGCAGGGGCCGCGTACCTGTAGGACCGCGGCCCCTACTTGCTGAAGTCGACCTTGGGAGCGGCGCTGTTGCCCGGGTCGCCTTTGAAGTACTCGTCGCGGTAGTGGAAGCCGGCCATGCCGGCCCAGATGCTGTTGGGGAACTGGCGGACGAAGACGTTGTAGTCTTCGAGCGTCTTGTTGTAGCGGCTGCGTTCCACGGCGATGCGGTTTTCAGTTCCGGCGAGCTCATCTTCCAGCCGGGTGAACTGCTCGCTGCCCTTGAGATTGGGATACTGCTCCTGGAGGCGGAAGAAGGGGCCGAGGGCTACGTCGAGCTTGGTGTTGGCCTGGATGCTACTGGCGCGATCGGTGGCGCCGAGGACGCCGGCGCGGGCGTTGGCGATATTGGTGAGGATGGTGGTCTCTTCGTTGACGTATCCCTTGACCGAGGCGACAAGATTGGGGATGAGGTCCAGACGGCGCTGCTGGACGATGTTGACCTGAGAGTAGGCCTGGGTGACCGATTCGTTCTTAGTGACCAAGGTATTTTTAGTGCTGACGTAGCTTCCGCCGACGAAGAGCACGAGTACGACGGCGATGAGCGCGACGACTCCAAGACCAATCCAGACTGATTTCATTGCTTCCTCTTTATTCTTCAATGCTGCTTGGGTGATTCTACCCGTTACGTTGTTTTGTACGGAGAAGGGTTCGGCTTGGCTCCGTGCCTACCAGTCTCCGCTGGCACCGCCGCCGCCTGAACTGCCTCCGCCGAAGCCGCCGAAGCCACCTCCGCCACGGTCGTCGTCGCCGTCTCGGCCGCCTCCGCCTCCACCCATGATGTTGCCGAGCAGGAAAAAGATCAGACCAATATTTCCGGTCTTAATGAGGAGGAAGAGGATGACCAGAATGACGCCGCCTGCCAGGAGAAGCTGGAAGAGGCTGAGGTGAATGGGCTGCTGAACGTTCTCCCGATGGTAGCGGTGGATGGGCTCGGCGCCGGTGAGGGTGACTCCGGCGTCGGTGGCTATTATGCGGGCGATTTGCCCCGCGCCGAGTGGTATGGCCTGGTTGTAGTCGCCCTGGGTGGCGTAGGGGACCATGGTCCGACCAATGTCGCCGACTTTGGCGTCGTTGAGGATGCCTTCGAGGCCGTAGCCGACCTCGATGCGGCCCTTGCGGGGGGTCATGACGAAGAGCATGAGGAGGCCGCGATCGGTGCCTTTCTGGCCTACCTTCCACTTTTCCTCGAGCGCTACCGTGAACTCGTCGATAGATTGGTCTCCGTCGATGGTCTTGATGGTGACGACGGCGATCTGGGCGTGGGCTTTCCGGTCGACCTCGGTGCAGAGGTCTTCGAGGTTTTGTTTGGTTTGTGGCTGGAGGACCCCGGCGAAGTCGTTGACGTAGCCGGTGGGGGCGGGAAGGGTGGCGACGGTTTCGGCGTGAGCGAGGGGGAGGAAGAGTGCGGCCGCCAGCGCGAGTCTTCGGATCCCCGTCATTGGTTCGATTCTACGCTTGGCGTTGGGACGTGTGGACCGCCGCGGTCGGCTCCCCGGGGTGGAGGGGGAGGGAGAGCAACTTCGGGACCTCGGCGATACCACCGTCGGCGGCTATGCGGAGCAACCGAAGGCTCCTTATGCTGCTGAGGATGGTTGCCGAGGTACGGTGCGGTTGTCTCGGCGGAGTATTCTGGGGGCTGGAGAGTGCCTTGGCAACGATGGAATCTGTAACGACAAATCCCCTGGCCCCGGTGGCGCGGCGGGAGCTGAAGACGACGGTGCTGCATGGCGAAACGCTGGTGGACGAGTTTGCCTGGATGCGGGACAAAGGGTCGCCTGAGGTGCTGGCGTACCTGGAGGCCGAGAATGCGCATACCGAGGCGGCGATGGCATGGTCCCGCGAGTTGCAGGCGAAACTGTACGCCGAGATGCTTTCGCATATCAAGGAGACGGACGAATCGGTGCCTTACCGGATGGGGGAATGGCTTTACCAGACCCGAACGGTCGAGGGGCTGCAGTATCCGATCCATGGGCGGCGGGGGGTGCGGGACGGGGCGGCCGAGGTGGTGCTGCTGGACGTGAACAAGCTGGCCGAGGGGCAGGCGTTTATGGCGGTGGGGAGCATGACGGTGAGCCCGGATGGCTGGCTGCTGGCTTACTCGACCGACTGCACGGGGTTTCGGCAGTACACGCTGCATGTGCGGGATCTGCGGACGGGGGAGGACCTGAGCGATACGGCCGAGCGGGTGGGCTCGTTTGTGTGGGCGGCGGACTCGCGGACGCTGTTCTATACGACCGAGGATGAGGTGACGAAGCGGCATGACCGGTTGTTGCGGCATGTGCTGGGGGGCGCAGCGGACGACGATGCCGTGGTGTATGTGGAGGCGGATGAGCGGTTCAACCTGGGGGTGGGGAAGACGCGGGACCGGCGGTACCTGATGATGGAGGCGGGGAGCCATACGACCAGTGAGTGCTGGGTGCTGGCGGCGGAGGAGCCGGAGGGGGCGTTTCGGTTGATTGCGCCGCGGGTGGATGACCAGGAGTACTCGGTCGATCATCGGGACGGGCTTTTCTATCTTCGGACGAACGATGCGGGGGATAACTTTCGGGTGGTGACGGCTCCGGTGGGGACGCCGGGGCGGGAGTTCTGGACGGAGTTTCTGGCGGAGGATTTGGGCGCACCGCTCGAGGACTTCGATCTATTTCAGGACTTCTACGTGACGACGAAGCGGATGGAGGGGCTTCCGGTGCTGGCGGTGACTCCGTTTGGGCAGGAGGCGCGGAGGATCGGGTTTCCCGAGCCGACGTATACGGCGGGGGGGCAGATGAATCCGGAGTTCGAGACCGGGATGTTTCGGTATAGCTACCAGTCGCTGGTTTCGCCGGCTTCGGTGTATGAGTACGACCTGGGGACGGGGGAGTCGAAGTTGCTGAAACGGCAGGAGGTTCCGGGTGGGTTCGATCCGGCGCGGTATGGGTCGGAGCGGGTCTGGGTGACGGCAGAGGATGGGGTGAAGGTGCCGGTTTCGGTGGTGTATCGGCGGGATGCATTCAAGCGGGATGGGGGGAATCCGCTGTATGTGTATGGGTATGGGTCCTATGGGTATGCGCTGCCGGTGGGGTTTGGGGCGGCGCGGCTGTCGCTGCTCGATCGCGGGGTGGTGATAGCGTACGCGCATATTCGCGGCGGCGGGGAGATGGGGGACCCATGGCACGATGCGGGCAAGATGATGGTGAAGCGGACTACATTTACGGACTTTGTCGCCGTGGTGGAGCGGCTGGTGGCGGAGGGGTATGGGGCGCGGGATCGGGTGGCGATCGAAGGGGGGAGCGCAGGGGGGCTGCTGCTGGGGGCGGTGGTGAATCTGCGGCCGGATCTGTTTCGGGTGGTGCTGTCGCATGTGCCGTTCGTGGATGTGATGAATACGATGCTGGACGCTAGCCTGCCGCTGACGGTGGCGGAGTACGAGGAGTGGGGGAATCCGAATGAGGCGGAGGCGTTTGGGTATATGCGGTCTTACTCGCCCTACGACAACCTGACGGCCGGGGCTTATCCGGCGATGCTGGTGAAGACGAGTTTGAACGACTCGCAGGTGATGTACTGGGAGCCGGCAAAGTATGTGGCGAAGCTACGGACGCTGAAGACGAACGATGCTCCGCTGCTGCTGCATATCAATATGGACGCGGGGCATGGAGGGGCGAGCGGGCGGTACGACTACCTGAAGGAAGTAGCGTTCGACTATGCGTTTCTGATGCGGGAGCTTGGGGTGGAGGGCTAAGCGCTTGTTGGAAGAAGCCTTGCCGTTCCAGAAAGGAGTACCTCAGCGGCTAGAGCCGATGCAAAGAAGGCACTTACGGCACGGCTGAAGCCGTGCCCTGAAGCGAAACAAGGTATTTCAACAAGCTTCTAGGCGGGGGTCAGGTCGGTTTGGGTGAAGTCGTCGCCCTTGAAGAGGAGGGGTTCGCCGGTATGCTTGGCCAGAGCGTAGGAGAAGCAGTCGCCCAAGTTGAGCCCGGCAGGGTGCCGGCCTTTGCCGTATTGGCGAAAAGCTTGCTGAGCAAGGACGGCATGCTCGCGGGTTACGGGAACAATCTCGATCTTGAAGTCCCGGATGAGGTATTCGAGGAGGGCCTGACCGCCTGGTGTGCGGCGACGCATCAAGACGAGGGAGGCCTCGACGAAGCTCACGGCGGAGAGGCGGACATGGTTCGATTGGCGAATGGCTGCGAGCAGGGTTGCCGCATCGGGCTCACGAAAGATGATGGCGATGAGAGCTGACGTGTCGGCGATCATTCTTCGGGGATACCGTCAGGACCATAGCCGAGGATCTCGTCGTCCGTCAGATCTTCGTTAATGGGTTGCAGGTTGAAGCTGGCGATATAGGCGAGAGCTTCTTCCACTGTTGGTTTCGAAGCGGGGACCTCGGGCCGGATGCGTGAGAGACACTGTTCGACGGCAAGTCCTATGGCACCGGTCATCGACTCGCCCATGACGGCGGCAAGGGTACGTACCTTCTGCTCGACGGCCGGGTTGTTGATGTGGAGCGCCATGTACAGAGTGTACATGGCGGTGAGGTGGCGTTCGATGATGCGTTTCTGCTGCGGGAGCGCTTGGGGCGGAGGCGGAGGGGGTTCCCTGGGTCTGCGGCGTAGAGGTCGGACCTCTAACCCAGGAAGTGGTCTGAATGTGCACCGCTTTCGGTGCATTCCGCTATGTATGGTGTTTTAGAAGAGTTAGGCAGGGGCGATGCGAAAACTTCAATGTTCCACCAGGAGCACAACATGCTGCAAAACTGTGCAAATGTGTGGCCAAGGTGGTGATCAGCGTGGTCGAACGAAAGTGGTATGGTCTTGCGTCGATGATCGAGCATGCAGCACGGTTATCGCGCGTTAGCGATTAGGTAGAAGTGTGTGAGAGAGGCGGATTGTGGAACGATTTGCTTCTCGCGTGGCTAGGGTCGAGGGTTGATCGATGCCCCTGCACGGTCTGCTCGCAACTCCTGGGTGCCTCTCGAAGCCTTGGCGACTGAACTCAGCCTTCGATTCGATTGGAGGGCTTCCCCTATCGTCTAGAGCGGACTATATGTTGCTGAATAGGACGAACAACTACAAGGGCAACAGCAGATTCCCTGCGGGAATGACAAACAAAAAGCAGAAAGCCACTACACCTGCAGCTGATGCGCTCCAGTCCTCTGGCATGTCGTTGGCCGATCGAAGGCAGGGGCCGCCACAGCCCGCTCCGGTGTCTCGCCGGTAAGAAGACCAGCTTCGGGCATGATCTCCTCGATGACTGGATCATCGCTCACAAAGCGGGTCGTCGGATGAGGGGGTTGAAGGCTATAGCGGATTAGCTGTTGCTGAATAGGACGAACAACTACAAGGGCAACAGCAGATTCCCTGCGGCAATGACAAACAAAAAGCAGAAAGCCACTACACCTGCAGCTGATGCGCTCCAGTCCTCGTGCATGTCGTTGGCCGATCGAAGGCAGGGGCCGCCACAGCCCGCTCCGGTGTCTCGCCGGTAAGAAGACCAGCTTCGGGCATGATCTCCTCGATGACTGGATCATCGCTCACAAAGCGGGTCGTCGGATGAGAGGGTTGAAGGCTATAGCGGATTAGCTGTTGCTGAATAGGAGGAACAACTACAAGGGCAACAGCAGATTCCCTGCGGCAATGACAAACAAAAAGCAGAAAGCCACTACACCTGCAGCTGATGCGCTCCAGTCCTCGTGCATGTCGTTGGCCGATCGAAGGCAGGGGCCGCCACAGCCCGCTCCGGTGTCTCGCCGGTAAGAAGACCAGCTTCGGGCATGATCTCCTCGATGACTGGATCATCGCTCACAAAGCGGTCGTCGGATGAGGGGGTTGAAGGCTGTAGCGGATTAGCTGTTGCTGAAGAGGACGAACAACTACAAGGGCAACAGCAGATTCCCTGCGGGAATGACAAACAAAACAGCCCAGTAGCTGATGCGCTCCAATCCTCTTGCACGCAAGGTCGCGAACCTCCTGATCGACCTCTGGGTTGGTGATAGGAAGAGCCATGTACCTCAGGGTACATGCGATGGCTAGGCCTTGGCGGCGATGGGTTCTTCAATGGAATCGCCTTCGCCGGGGGCGAGGAAGAGGTTGGACTCGAGACCGTGCTGGCGGGTGTAGAGGTCGTGGTAGCGGCCATGGAGGGTGTAGAGCTCGCTGTGGGTTCCGCGTTCGAGGATTTCGCCTTGCTCGACGACGAGGATCTGGTCGGCGCGACGGATGGTGGAGAGGCGGTGGGCGATGACGAAGGTCGTCCGGCCTTGCATGAGGTGTTGCAGGCCGGCCTGGATCATGGCCTCGGACTCGGAGTCGAGGGAGCTGGTGGCTTCGTCGAGGATGAGGATGCGGGGGTCGGCGAGGATGGCGCGGGCGATGGATATGCGTTGGCGCTGGCCTCCGGAGAGCTTGACGCCGCGCTCGCCGACGACCGTGTCGTAGCCCTCGGGGAAGCGCTCGGCGAACTCGTCGACGCGGGCGATGCGGCAGGCCTCCATGAGCTGGGCTTCGGTGGACTGGGGGCGGGAGAAGAGGACGTTCTCGCGGACGGTTCCGTCGAAGAGGAAGGTTTCTTGCAGGACGACGCCTAGCTGCTCGCGGTAGCTGGAGAGGCGGACCGTGGCGAGATCGATGCCGTCGACGAGGATGCGGCCGCCGGTGGCGGTGTGGAAGCCGCAGATGAGGGAGATGATGGTGGATTTGCCGGAGCCGGAGGAGCCGACGAGGGCGGTGACGGTGCCGGGACGGGCGGCGAAGGTGATGCCGTGGAGGACTTCTTTATCCGGCTCGTAGGCGAAGCGGACGTCTTCGAACTCGATGTCGCCGCGGATGGAGGTGAGGGCGACCTGGCGGACGGGGTCGGCGTCTTCCTGGCGCTCGGATAGGATTTCGGTGGTGCGGTCGAGGCCGGCGAGGGCCTCGGTGAGCTGGGTTCCGATGGAGACGAGCTGGGCGATGGGGGCGATCATGAACGCGAGGAACATGACATAGGTGACGTAGCCGCCCGTGGTGAGGGTTCCGCGGACGACCTGGTGGGCGCCGAGATACATGATGAGGGCGCCGACGACGCCGAGGACGGCGGTGGAGGCGAGGGCCATCATGGACTGCGCGGTGAGCGAGGAGATGACGTTCTGGAGGAGGCGCTGGGCCCCGGCGGCGAAGACGTTCGACTCGGATTCTTCGGCGTGGTAGCCCTTGACGACGCGGACGCCGCCGAGTGATTCCGTGAGGCGGCCGGTGACCTCGGCGTTGATCTTGGCGCGCTCGCGGAAGATGGGGCGGATGGTTTTGAAGGCTCGCTGGAGGATGGCCCCGAAGGCGACGAGGATGACGAAGGTGAGCAGCGTCATGCTGGTGCTGAGGTGGAGGAGCCAGCCGAAGGCGAAGAGGGCGGTGAGGACGCCGCCGCAGAAGTCGATGACGCCGGTTCCCATGAGGTTGCGGACGCCTTCGACGTCGGTCATGATGCGGGCGACGAGGGTTCCGGTGCGGTTTTCGTCGTAGAAGGCGACGGGGAGGCGGCCGATGTGGGCCTGGACCTCCGTGCGGAGTTCGGCGATGAGGCGCTGGCCGGCTTTCGAGAGAAGCTGGGTGAGGACGAAGCTGGTGATGCCCTGGAGGATGGTGGCGAGGACGACGATGCCGACGATCCAGGGGAGGATGGCGAGGTCGTGCTTGCCCATGACGCGATCGATGAGGTACTTGGTGGAGGCGGGGAGGACGAGGCCGCTGGCGCGGTTGACGATCATGATGAGGAAGCTGCCGGCGAGGAGAAAGCGGCGCGGGCGGATGAGCTTCCAGACCTCGGGCATGATTTTTTTGAGCTTGGGCTTGGGGCGCTTGGCGGTGAGTTCGGCGGTGGTGGCGCGGCCGACGCCGCGCGAGGGGCGGTCCGCGGAGGACATGCCGGTGCCGAAGTTCGAGGTGCCGTACGAGGAGGCCATATGTGAGGAGTGTACGCCAGATGGCCTAGACGTTCAGGCGAGGCGGGCGCGGCGAGCCTGGAGGAAGGAGCGCACGCAGAAGGAGACGAAGAGCAGGCAGAGGAGGGACATGGCGGCTTTTTCTTCGATGGCGATGGGGCGGGCGTAGGCGGCTCCGCGGGAGAGGCGGATGGTCTGGAAGATGGCGGGGATGGTGGCGAGGAAGCCGAGCAGGCCGACGGTGACGGCGATGTGCATCCAGAGCATGCGGCGTTTGGGGTCTTCGGTGTTGGCGAGGATGCCGCAGACGGCGAGGATGAGGCCGAAGCTGGCGGGGATGAGGGCGGTGGGAGCGGAGCTTCCGGTGGCGACGAAGCAGCCGACGCCGAGCAGGATGAGGAGCGCGCCGAAGAGGATGGTGAGTTTATGCATGGAGCAAGCCTCTCATAGTTGGTTTGGCATGGGATTTATTTGCAAGCGCCGCGGTGGTTTCAATGGGTGGCGAGGGATTGGATCTGGGGGAGGAGGTCGGTGGGGTTCCAGTCGTTGCTGGGGTACCAGGCGGCGATCTTGCCGTCGCGGCCGATGAGGATGGTGGAGAGGGAGTGGTTGAGGTTGGCGGGGCTCGGTCCGGGGGTGATGCCTACGTTGAAGAACTGGGTGATGGCGGGGAGATCCTTCGTGGAAGGGGCGGCGAAGTCCCAGTGGGCGAAGTCCTGCCGGCCGGCGAAGGAGGCGCCGTAGGTTTTAAGGACGGCGGGGGTGTCGTAGGTGGGGTCGAAGCTGATGCTGAGCAGGTGGGTGGCGGCGTAGAGTTTGGGGTCGGCGGCGAGGGCGTGGTCGAGCTCGGCGAAGTTCTTCGACATGCGGGGGCAGTAGTCGGGCATGGGGCAGCGGGTGTAGATGAAGGTGAGGAGGAGGACCTTGCCATGGAAGCCGGCGAGGTGGAGGGTGTCGCCGTTCTGGTTGAGGAGGCGGAAGTCGGGGACGGGGTCGCCGGGCTGGGGGACGTGATATTGGACGGGGGGCTTGTAGTCGGGGCGGGCCTGGGCGACGATGACGATCTGGTCGAGGCGCGGGTTGCGGTAGCCGGAGGGGTCGTTGGGGCGGGTTTGATCGACGACGAGGCGGGCGGTAATGCGGTCGCCGGGGTGGAGCTCGGCGAGGGTGTCCGGGGCGGCGAGATGGTAGGGCATGGTCATGGCTTCCATGTAGCCGGGAATGGCTTCGTGGTCGAGCGTGACCTGGCCGGTGGCGGGGTTGGTGGCGACGACACGGCCGCGCAGGGGGAAGGTTTTCTGCGGGGAGCTGGACGGGGTGGCGGGGTGGGGGGTGCAGCCGGCGAGGGCGGCAAGGAGGAGGCAGAGGATGGCGGCGAGGCGTGGGCGGGGGTTGGGTTGCATGAAGCTCCTTCCGTGAGTCCATGATAGCCGGGAGCGTGGTAGGCTTCCTGTGAGATCGCCGCAGGGGTCCAGGCGCGGAGTCGACCGTGGTGCGGCGGCTACTGTTTTGTCCGGGCGCGTTGCTGCTTCGATTCGGGGACGGTACCGCGCCACAGATACGGGATTCCGTGACCAGGGCGAATGATGCTTCGGGAGCTTCTCCGGCGCTGCCTACGCTGCATGCGGGGCTGATCCTGGCGGGGCTGGGGACGGCGCTGCTGGGGCCGATTCTGCCGGTGGTGGCTCGGCACTGGGGGCTTGAGGACGCGCAGAGCGGGCTGCTGATGGCGGCGAAGTTCTGCGGGGCGTTTCTGGGCGGCGTGACGGTGACGCGGCGGCTGCGGCTGAGCCTGCTGGTGGGGTTTGTGGCGGCGGCGCTGGGGTTCGGGTGGTTTGCGGTGGCACCGGGGATGACTTCGGGGTGCGCGGGGCTGGCGCTGGGGGGCTTTGGGCTGGGGCGAATTATTACGGCGACCAATATCCTTGCGGGGCAACGGGAGAGCGAGCATCGGGGGTCGGCGCTGGCGTTGCTGAACTTCTCGTTCAGCGCGGGGGCGATGCTTTCCGCGTTGGGGGCGGCGTGGCTGCTGCCGCGCTTTGCGCTGCGCACGGTTCTGGTGGGGTTCGCGGGGGCGTTTGCGGTGGTGGGGTTGTCCCTGCTGGTGGAGGTCCGGGGGCGGCTGGCGGAGGAGAGCCGCGGGGGGGGCGAGAGGGCGGCTGAGCCGTCTTCGTTGGCGGCTTCGGCGTTCTGGATGTTTGGGCTGCTGCTGTTCTTCTACGGGGGGCTGGAGACGTGCCTGAGCGGGTGGCTGACGACGTTTGCGCTGCGGTATGGGGATCGGTCGTTTACGCTGGGAGCGTATACGACGCTGCTGCTGTGGGCTTCGCTGACGGCGGGCCGGGCGATCTCTTCGGCGCTGATGCTGCGGGTGCCGGAACGGGGGCTGCAGCGGGGTGGGCTGGTGGCGACGGCGGCATGCGTGGCGGCGCTGGGCCTGGTGCATGGCGGGGTGGCGATTGCGGTGGTGGCGGTGCTGCTGGGGCTTAGCCTGTCGCCGTTTTTCCCGGCTACGTTTGCGCTGCTGATGTTTGAGCGGCCAAAGGCGTCCGAGGCGGCGATGGTGATTGCGGCTTCCGGCCTGGGGGCGGCGGCTCTGCCGTGGCTGATGGGGGTGGTGTCGACGAGGACGGGGTCGCTGCAGGTGGCGCTGATGCTGCCGTTGGGAGCGGCGGTGATGCTGCTGGGCTTGACGCTGGCCATGCGGGCGCGACCTGTCGGGAAAGCGTAGAAAAGGCGTATAACCGAAGGATGGATCGGGGTACGCAGAAGGTTTCCGCGCGGGTGGTTGCGACGCTTGCGCGGGGGGGAACGGTGCTGACCGGAAGCCGGCGGCTGGCGCGAGCGGTGCGGTGGGGGTTGGAGCCTTCGGCGGCAAGTTTGCAGGGGCAGAGGGAGCCGCGGGTGTTTGCCTGGCGGGCGTGGACGGCGGGGCTGTGGCACCGGGCGCTGCTGGGGGGGGCGACGGACCGGATGCTGCTGAACCGGAGCCAGGAAGAGGCGATCTGGCGGGAGCTGATCGAGCGGGAGCCGGCGGTGGCGAGCCTGCGGAGCCCGCGGGGGCTGGCGCGGCTGGCGCGCGCGGCGTGGGGTGGGCTGGCGCAGCACCGGGGGCTGGGGCGGCTAGCCGGGTCGGCGACGAATGCGGATACGGAGGCGTTTGTGCGGCTGGCGGCTGGCTTCGACGAACGCTGCCGGCGGGACGGGTATCTTTCCGAGGCGCGGCTGGAAGGGGCGCTGCGGCAGGCGATGCGGGCGGGTGGGCTGGTAGCCGAGGACACGGCGCTGCTGGTGTATGGCTTCGATCGGCTGCTTCCGGCGCAGGAGGCGCTGCTGGAGGCGGTTCGGGAGGCGGGGATTGGGGTGGAGGTTTTGCCGCCGGAGGCGTTTGCGGAGAAACGGTATTTGTATTGCGCGGAGGATGAGGCGGCGGAGATGCGGAGCGCCGCGCAGTGGGCGCGGGGGCTGCTGGAGCAGAACCCGGCGGCTCGGATCGGCGTGCTGGCGGCTGGGCTGGCGGGGGAGCGGAGCGTCGGTGCGCGGATCGGACGGGTGCTGCGAGAGGTGCTGGCGCCGGAGGCGGCTGGGATCGGGGTGGAGGCGGCTTCCCTGCCCTATGAGATTGGGTGCTCCGGGCCGCTGGCGGGGACGGCCCTGGTGGCGGATGCGCTGGACGTGCTGGCGTGGGCGGTGGGGCCGCTGGCGCTCGACCGGGTGGGGCGGCTGCTGCTTTCGCGGCATCTTGGGGCGGCGGGGGAAGAGGGTGCGCGGGCGGAGTTCGATGCCTTCGAGCTGCGGCGGGCGCAGCTTTTGCGGCCGGAGGTTTCGCTGGACTGGCTGGTGACGCGGCTGGTGCGGTCTTCACGGAGGGAGCGGCTGGGACGGCTGATCGATGGGTTGCGCGGGACGCGGGAGGTGATGCGGCGGGAGTTTGGGCCGGGCGAGCGAAAGGCGTGGGGTGGGTGGGCGGAGGCGGTGCGGGAGCTGCTGGCGGCGGCGGGGTGGGCGAGTGCGCCCCCGGCGGATGCGGCTGAGTTCGAGACGCGGCGGGGGTGGGAGAGCGTGCTGGATGAGCTGGCGACGCTGGACTTCGAGGGTGGGCGGGTGAGCTTTGCGGAGGCGCTGAGCACGCTGCGGAGCCTTGCCGAGGAAACAGAACATGCTGCGCCGGTGCGCGAGGCGGCGGTGCAGGTGATGACGCCGGAGGAGGCGGCGGGGCTGCGGTTCGATGCGGTGTGGATGATGGGAGCGGGGGACCTGAGCTGGCCGGGGGCGGTGGGGGGAAGTGCTTTGCTGGGGTGGCCGCTGCGGCGGGAGCTTGGGATGCCGGGCAGCGACCATGCGGCGGACCAGGCCTATGCGCGGCGGGTGACGGAGCGGATTGCGGGGTCGGCGGCGACGGTGATCTTCAGCTATGCGGGGGAGGCGGCGGGGGGGCGGCAGAGACCGTCGCCCGCGCTGTGTGGACTTGGGCTGGAACCGCTGGAGCGGATGGCGGTGGAGGTGCGGCCGGCCCTGGTGGAACTGGAGGCGGTGAACGAGGATGGGCGGATCGCCCCGCCGCCCGAGGGGCGTGTGCCGGGGGGCGCGGCGGTGCTGCAGGCGCAGGCGGCGTGCGGGTTTCGGGCGTTTGCCCAGCACCGTCTGGGTGCGAGCGAGCTGGAGGGGCGGGAGCCGGGGATGAACGCTAAGGAGCGCGGCATTGCGGTGCACCGGGTGCTCGAACGCTTCTGGGAGGTGGTGCAGACGCAGACGGCGCTGCGGGAGATGACGGCGGAGGAACGGGACGGGCGGCTGGCGGAGAGCATCGAGTGGGCGATTGCGGGGGCACTGCGTGACGCGGAGGGAGCCTGGGACGGGGCGTATCTGGAGACGCAGCGGCGGCGGCTGATGACGCTGGGGCGGCGCTGGCTGGTCCACGAAGCGGAGCGGGCGGTGCCGTTTAGGGTGGTGCAACGGGAGACGAAGGTGGAGGACGTGACGGTTGGGCCGCTGCACCTGACGCTGCGGGTGGACCGGATCGATGAGACGCAGCGGGGGGCGGTGCTGATCGACTACAAGACGGGAGAGGTGAGCGCGGCGGGCTGGCTGGGGGACAGGCCCGACGAGCCGCAGCTTCCGCTGTATGCGTTGCTGGCCCGGGAGGGGCCGCTCCATGCCGTCGCCTTCGGCAAGGTTGTGGCGGGCAAGAAGATGGAGTTTGTGGGCTACGAGGAGGGGGCGTGGGGCACGCTGAAGAAGCCCGGTGAGCCTCCGGCGGGGAGCCTGGACGCGCAGCGGGACGAGTGGCGGGGCGTTCTGACCGGGCTGGCGACGGATGTCTGGGAGGGCGATGCGCGGGTGACGCCGAAGGTGTACCCGAAGACGTGCGAGTACTGCGCGCAGCGGCTGCTGTGCCGGCTGGACGTTGCCGCGCTGGCTGACGACGTGGAGGAAGAGGATGTCGAGGAAGCCGACGGAGACGAGGCGGACCGGCTTGGCTGAGATCCTTGCGTTTCCTTTGTCGCAGCTTTCGCTGTTTTCCGCTGCGCCGACGCCGGACGGGCTGCCCGCCGACACTCCGGACGGGGACGCGCGGGAGCGGGCGCTGGATGTGCGCGGCTCGTGGGTGGTCGAGGCGCCGGCGGGGTCGGGCAAGACGGGGCTGCTGATTCAGCGATTTCTGAAGCTGCTGGCCGATGAAAACGTGGACGCGCCGGAGCAGGTGCTCGCGATCACGTTTACGGTGAAGGCGACGGGGGAGATGAGCGACCGGGTGATGGGCCAGCTTCAGGCCGCGGCGCTGGGGACGGCGCCGGGGAACGAATTCGACCGGCAGACGCGTCCGCTGGCCGAGGCGGTGATCGCGCGCGACCGCAGGGCGGGGTGGGGGTTGCTGGAGCAGCCACGCCGCCTGAATATCCGCACCATCGATGCCGTGTGCGCGGAGATTGCGGGATCGCTGCCGGTGCTTTCCGGGACGGGGGGGCGGCTGGCGCCTGCGCTGGATGCCTCCGGCCTGCACAAGGAGGCGGCGCGGCGCACGCTGGGGCAACTCGGCGGCGCGGATACCCGCCTGAGCGAAGCCGTGGCGGCGGTGCTGCAACACCGCGACGGGAACCTGCCGTATTGCGAGCGGATGATCGCCGAGATGCTGGCGTGGCGCGATCAGTGGGGTTCGCTGGTCCCGATCGCGGAGGCCGACCTGGAGGACGCGGCGCTGGACCGAGACGTGCTGCCGCGACTGGAGCGGACGCTGCAGCTTGCGATCTGCCAGGCGCTGACGCAGTTGAGCCAGACGATCTGCTCGAGCGATCTGCAGGCGTTGACCGAAGCGGCCGCGGAGCTGGGGCACCTGGACGGATACAACGGGCAGCCATCGCCCATCGCGTTCTGCGCCGGGCGCAATGAGCCGCCGGGGGATCGCGCCGAGCACCTGGAGCATTGGAGGGCGCTGGTGCACCTGGTGATGACGCCCTCCGCGAAGGGATGGCGGAAGGGCTTTGCGAAGAATGTGCTGAGATTCGAGACGGAGAAGAGCCACAAGGATAGGCTGGCGGAGCTGGTGAGCCGGATGGGCGACCGGGAGGATCTGCTGGATGCGATGTGGGGCCTGAAGGCGCTGCCGCCGGCGCGGTATCCGGCGGAGCAGTGGATGATTACGAAGGCGCTGTTCCGGGTGCTGGCGCGGGCGCTGGTGGAGCTGCAACTGGTGTTTGCCGAACGAGGCGAATGCGACTTTACGGAGCTGGGGCTTGCGGCGCGCTCGGCCTTGGCGCGGGACTCCGGGGCGGAGGACCTGGCGGCGGCGCTTGGGGTGCGTACGCGGCACCTGCTGGTGGACGAGATGCAGGATACGTCGACGAGCCAGTACGACCTGATCTGCCGGCTGACGCGGAGCTGGGACGGGAAGAGCCAGACGCTGTTCCTGGTCGGGGATCCGAAGCAGTCGATCTACCGTTTTCGTCACGCGCGGGTGGAGCGTTTTGTGCGAACGCTGCATGAGCAGCGGCTGGGCGAGGTGACGGTGGGGGCCTTGCGGCTGACGGCTAACTTTCGTTCGCAGCCGAGGCTTGTCGAGCAGTTCAACGAGACGTTTTCGCGGATTTTTCCCGCAGCGGTGAACCTGGCGCACGCGGAGGAGGTTCCGTATGTGGAGGCGGCGGCGATGCGTCCGGGTGGGTTTGGCGCGGGTTTGGCGTGGCATGTGGAGGCGGTCCCCTACGACGCGGCTCTCGAGACACGGGCCAGATATCGCCGGCGGCAGGTGCGCGACGACGCAAACGCGGTGCGGGAGATTGCGATGGAGTGGCTTGGGCGGCCGCTTCCGGCGGGTCGCACGGAGCCGTGGCGGATTGCCGTGCTGGTCCGGTCGCGGCCGCACCTGACGTCGATCGTTGCGGCGTTGAAGCGCGATGGGGGCGAAGGCGCGGTGCCTTTCCGGGCGGTCGAGATCGAGCCGCTGGGGGAGCGGCAGGAGGTTCTGGATCTGCTGGCCCTGACGCGGGCGCTGCTGCACCCGGCGGACCGGGTGGCGTGGTTTGCGATCCTGCGTGCGCCATGGTGCGGGCTGACGCTGGCGGACTTGCACCTGCTGGCCGGAGCGGATGACCCGGCGCTGCGTGAGTGTGGGGTGGGCGACCTGATTGCGCGGCGGGGCCACCTGATCAGCCGGGAGGGTGAGCAGCGCCTAATCCGCGTGTGGCCGGTGCTGGAGGCGGCCGCCACGCGGCAGGGGCGGTGGCGGCTGGCGGAGGAGATCGAACGCACGTGGCGCTCGCTGGGAGGCGATGCTCCCCTGAACGCGGAGGCGCGGGAGAACGCCGACCGCTTCTTACGGCTGGTGGATGAGCTCGAGACCGCGGGGCGGCGGCTGGACCTTTCCGTGCTGGCGCAGCGGATGGAGAGGCTGTACGCCGAGGCCTCCGTTCACGCCGGCGCGGTCGACCTGATGACGATCCATGGGGCGAAGGGGCTGGAGTGGGATGTGGTGATGGTTCCCGGGTTGCACCGTGTCGCCCAGGCGGACCGCAACCGTCTGCTGAACTGGGTGGAGCTCGATGCCGCGGGCGAGGACACGGCGCATGCGATGCTGGCTCCGGTTCAGGGCACCGGCGAGGACTCGACCGATCTGGTGAAGTGGATTCGCAGCGTGCATACCGGCCGGGAAATCGCCGAGCGCAAACGTCTGCTGTATGTCGCGTGCACACGGGCTCGCGAGGAGCTGCACCTGTTTGCGGCCCCGGAGACGACGGCCCGGGGGAAGACGCCGCCGGCACCGACCAGCCTGCTGGACACGGTGTGGGACGTGGCGGAGCCGTATCTGCAGGGCCCCCGGGTGCGGTCCGCGTGGCTGGAGCAGGAAGAGACGTTCGACCTTGCCGCGGCGGCCGATGCGGGGCCGCAGCTGGTGGAGACGCCGAGCAGCGCGCCGATGCTGTATCGGTTGCCGCTGTCCTTCGATGCGGTGAGCCGGTCTGGCGGCTTGCAGGATGCGGCTGACTCCCCTGCGTTTGCAATGCCGTACGTTCGGCCGGAAGGCTCGTTTGCGGCGCGGGCGTTCGGGAACGCGGTCCATGCGTTTCTGGAGCTGGCCGCGGACCAGATTGCGGCGGGAGCCGATGCGGAGGCGCTGCGGGGCGAGGTCTCGGGGTGGCTGCCGCGGGCTGCGGCGATGCTGCGTGGGGCGGGGCTGGCGCCGGCGGTGGTGGCACGTGGGGGGCAGCGGGTGGTCAATGCTCTTGCGGCTACGCTGGGGAGCGCGGAGGGACGGTGGATTCTGGCGGCGCATCCGGGGGCGGCGAGTGAATACGCGCTGGCGGCGCAGCCGGGGAGCCATGCGGGGCTGCGGCTGGACCGCATCTTCCGGGCGGGGGCGAGCCCGATGGGGGCGGGATCGGACTACCTGTGGATCATCGATTACAAGACGGGAACGCATGCGACGGGCGGGCTGGAGGAGTTTCTGGGCGAGCAGCGGGCGCTCTACCGTCCGCAACTGGATGCCTATGCGCGGACGATGGCGGAGCTGATGGCAAGCGGGGGAGGAGAGCCCACGGGGATGCGGGTTGGGCTCTTCTATCCGTCGCTTGCCGAGCTGATCTGGTGGATTCCGCCGGTGTGAGGCCTGGTGTGTGGGACGAACAACCGCAACGGCACCAGCAGATTTCCTGCGTGAATGACAACCAAAGAAGCAAAAAGCCAATCCACCAGCATCTCCGCTCTAGCTTTGCGGGAGACCGTGGCGGACGTCGGCGCCGCGGACCCAGAAGATGACGTCCTCGGCGATGTTGGTGGCGTGGTCTCCGACTCGTTCGAGGTTGCGGGCGATGATGAGGGCGTTGAGGGACTGCGGGGTGAGATCGGAGCGCTCGCGGATGAGACCGCTGAGCGAGGTGAAGGCCGCGTCGTTCATCTCGTCCACCTGGTTGTCGAGAGCGAGGACGGATTGGGCGAGGTCGGCGTCTGCCTCAATAAAGGCCTGGAGGGCCTTGCGGACCATGGCCTGGGCGAGGGAGGCAAGTTTGGGGATGTCGACGGGGAGATCGATGTTGGCGAAGGCTCCCATCTCGCGGACGCGGATGGCGATGTTGACGGCCTGGTCGCCGACACGTTCGAGGTCGGCGTTGATGCGGATGACGGAGAGGATGAAGCGTAGGTCGATGGCCATGGGCTGCTCCATGGCGAGGAGGTCGAGGGCGAGCTGGTCGATCTCGCGCTCGAGCCGGTTGATGGCGGGCTCGGAGCGGAGGACAAGGTCGCAGATGCTGAGATCGCGCGTGCGGTAGGCCTCGATGGAGCGCTGAATGGCCTGTTCGGCCATGCCGGCCATGACGAGCAGCTTCTCCCTGAGGTCACCGAGGCTCTGGTGAAATTTGATGCGCATCAGCCGAACCTCCCTGTGATGTAGTCTTCGGTGCGCTTGTCGCTTGGATTGGTGAAGATCTTGTCGGTGCGGCTGAACTCGACGAGTTTGCCGGAGAGGAAGAAGCCGGTGTTCTCTGCAACCCGGGCGGCCTGCTGCATGTTGTGGGTGACGATGACGATGGTGTACTGGTGTTTGAGCTCGAAGACAAGGTCTTCGATCTTGGACGTGGAGATGGGGTCGAGGGCGCTGGCGGGCTCGTCCATCAGGAGGACCTCGGGATCGATGGCGAGGGCGCGAGCGATGCAGAGGCGCTGCTGCTGGCCGCCGGAGAGGGAGGAGCCGGACTTCTTTTTAAGGTCGTCCTTGACCTCGTCCCAGAGGGCGGCCTGGCGGAGGGAGCGTTCGACGACCTCGTCGAGGGCGCGGGCGCCTCCGGTGGATTCGAGCCGCGGGCCGGCGGCGACATTGTCGTAGATGGACATGGTCGGGAAGGGATTGGGCCGCTGAAAGACCATGCCGATGCGGCGGCGGATGGCGACGGGGGAGGCGTCCTTGTAGATGTCGATGTCGCCGATCAGGACGGTTCCGGTGGCGCGTGCGGTGGGATTGGTCTCATGCATCCGGTTGAGACAGCGGACGAAGGTGGACTTGCCACATCCGGAGGGGCCGATGAGCGCTGTGGCGCTATTGGCGGGGATCGGTAGATTGATGTCCTGCAAGGTGTGGACCTTGCCGTACCATGCGTTCAAGTGCTCGACCTGGATGCCAACGCCCAAAACCTGTCCTCCTAAAGCTCTTTCACTCAACGATCCGTCCTCAGAGGGGGACGGCTTTTCAGGCTGCCGGCACAGACTCGATGATAGCAACCGGGCGGCCATGTGCCGGCACGCGGACCGGACGGAACTTAGATCGACACTTGCCGTTTACGGAATGGGAAACTGTGCGGCAGGCAGGGTGAAAAAGAAGGTGCTGCCCATGTTGAGATCGCTTTCCGCGTGGATGGTACCGCCCTGTATTTCGATGATGTGTCTTGCGATGGCGAGGCCGAGGCCGGTGCCGCCCGATTCGCGGGAGCGAGCCTTGTCGACGCGGTAGAAGCGTTCGAAGATGCGTGTGAGGTGTTCGGAGGCGATGCCCTGGCCGAAGTCGCGGACGCTGAACTCGACCGCGTCGGCGGGGTCGACGACGTGGCGCGCGCTGACGATGACGCGGGAGCGTTTTTCGTGGCTTGGCTGCCCGTACTTGATGGCGTTTTCGATGAGGTTGCCGAGGACCTGCAGGACGGCATCGTGGTCGGCGTAGACCTGGTGGGAGGTGAGGTCGCCGATTTCGAGGACGGCCTCGTTCTCGCGGACCAGGCCGCTCATGCTTTGGACGGCGTCCTGCACGAGGAGGTTGGCGCTGAGAGGGGCGGGGTTGAGGACCTGCTCGGCGGAATCGACCCGCGCCATGACGAGCAGATCTTCGGTGAGACGGTTCATGCGCTGGGCATTTTTGAGGATGGTGGTGAGGAAGGAGCGGGCGGGTTCGCCGAGGGCGCGCTCGTGGTCGAGCAACGTTTCGACGTAGCCGGTGATGGAGGTGAGGGGGGTTCTGAGCTCGTGGGAGACGTTGGCGACGAAGTCGCGCTGGGCTCGCTCGACCTGCTCGATGCGGGTGATGTCGTGGAGCACGGCGACGGCGCCGCCGGCGGGCATGGGCGAGGCGTTGACCTCAAAGAGGCTGCCGGGGAGCAGACTGGTGGCGCGGCGCTGGGAGAGAGTGCGCTGTTCGAGCGCGGTCTGCACGGCCTGGAGGACGTCGGGATCGCGGATGGTCTGCACGAGGGCATGGCCGACACGGACCGGACTCCCGGGGGAAGCGCCCAGGTAGCTGCCGGGCATCAGGCGCTGCATTCTCTGGTTGCACCAGAGGATGCGGCCGGCCGCATCGACGGCGACGACGGCATCCTGCATACTGTCGAGCACGGCCTCGAGCTCGTGGCGGCTCTCCGCGGCGGCGGTAAGCGCGTGGTTTACCTGGCGGGCGGCGGCGTCGAGGGATCTTGCGAGGAGGTCGAAGTCACGGAAGCGTGGCGGGTCCGCGGGGGCGCCGGCGCCGGTATCCAGGATGGCGAGGGACGAACGCTGGAGGGGATCGATGGCCTGAGCGAGCGAATGGACGGTCCAGAGGGCGACCAGAAGCGCGAGGACCGCGCCGGCACCGGCAGCCGCCCACCAGTCGACCCCGGGCAGACCCGGGGCCAGGGCGGACATGACCGCAACCACCGCAAGGATGCGAAGCAGAAGCGTGACGAAGAGGCTGCGGTTCAAGGTGAATCCTTATGACGAACGAGAGCTCAAGCCGGCAACGCCTTGGGGATTTCGAAGCGGTAACCGGCTCCGCGCATGGTCTTCAGATAGCGTGGCGTCTCGGCGTCGGCCTCGATTTTTTCGCGGATGCGGCGGACGTAGACATCGACCGACCGGGGCGTGACGAAGCGGGCGTCGCCCCAGACGGCATCCAGCAGATGATCGCGGCTGAAGACCCGTCCGGGGTGACGCGCCAGGTAGTCGAGCAGGCGAAACTCGGTCGCGGTGGTGGTGACGAGCTCGCCGTTGACGCGAAGCTGCATGGCGTGAGCGTCGATCTCGATTTCTTCAAACTTGACGATGGAGGGAGCGGGCGGACGCTCGAAGCGCCGCAGGACGGCCTTGACGCGGGCGACGAGCTCGCGGGTGGCGAAGGGTTTGGAGATGTAATCGTCTGCCCCGAGTTCGAGCCCCTGCACGCGATCGTTTTCCGCCGCGCGGGCCGTGAGAAAGATGATGGGAATGCTGCTGAGGGTGGGGTTCTGCCGCAGCCGACGGCAGAGGTCGAGGCCATCTCCGCCGGGAACCATGATGTCGAGGAGAAACAGGGCGGGCGGCTGGCGCTCGGCATCGGCGACGAGCTGGCCGACCGACAGATAGGGGCGCACGGCAAACCCGGCGCCTTCCAGGTGATACTGCACGAGACGGGAGATGTCCACCTCGTCTTCCAAGACGACCACGGTCTGGCCGGTGTGGTTCTGACTTGTCGCGTTCTGACTCAAAGCAGGATGTCCCTCGTTGGGAAAGGAGCCGCAGCCTTCCCCAAAGCAAGCTTAGTCGAGGCACGCGAGCGGGTGTGCAAACATCCGGTGAATCCTCCGGTCAAAGGCCGAGGGCAACGATCTCTTGCTCGAAGGTACCGTCGGACTGGATTTGAAGGGACGATCTCCAATCAGCTCGCTCATCGCAGGTTCCGATTGAGGATGAGGTTCAGCACTGCACTTCCCACGTCGCTTGCCATAAACGGCGCTATCAGAGCCACAAACAGGGCCTAGTAGACGAACAAGTGCTTCTAGTGACCAGCGGATTGGCCGGGAGAGGCACTTCTCGTCCTGATGCGTCGGCCTTTCAGCCCGAGCCGTCTTTCTATGAATGCTGAAGCAGAAAAGGCCGGGATTTTGGTTCCCGGCCTTTCGCATGCACTCGTGGTATCTAAGCGTTGACCGGGGTCGGGGCCGGAGCAGCCGCCAATGCTGCAGCCGCCTCCCGATCCTTCTCCGCCTTCTCGGCTTTCTTCTGCACCAGCGTGTTCTGTCCCAGTTCGTCGGCCATCTTCTCGGTCGTGAACGTCTCGATGATGTCGCCAACGCGGATGTCCTTGTAGCCGGCCAGATCGATGCCGCACTCCACGCCCTCGCGGACTTCGGACGCATCGTCCTTAAACCGCTTGAGCGAGCCGATCTTCCCCTTCCAGACCTCCGCACCGTCACGCAGCAGCCTTGCCTGCGCCGCCCGCTTGATCAGTCCATCGGTCACGCGGCAACCCGCAATCTGACCGACCTTGGTGATCTTGAAGACGCTGATGACCTCGGCCCGTCCGGAGTAGTTTTCCTTGAAGACCGGGTCGAGCGCGCCGTACATCGCCTTCTCCATCTCGTCGCGAAGCTCGTAGATGATCGAGTGCAGCCGGACTTCGACGCTCTCGCGATCCGCAAGCTCCTGCGCTTTGCGCTCAGGGCGAACGTTGAACCCGATCACCACCGCATTGGAAGCCGAAGCCAGCAGGATGTCCGATTCCGTAATCGCGCCGACACCGGAATGCAGCACACGAATCCGTACTTTTTCCGTGGACATATGCTCCAGATCCTCGGCGATGACCTCGACCGAACCCTGCACATCGCCCTTGACGATGATGTTGAGGTCCTTGACGCCAGCCTGCTTGATCTGCTCCGCAAGTCCTTCGAGCGAGACGCGCGAGCTCTTCGCCAACTGTGCCTCGCGCTCCTTCATCTTGCGGTACTGCGCGATTCCCTTGGCCTTGTCGCGGTCTGCCATGACAAGGAAGGTGTCTCCCGCGTCCGGCATCCCTTCGAGACCCAGGATCTCGACCGGAGTCGATGGACCAGCTTCCGTGATCGACCGTCCACGATCGTCGAACATCGCCCGGATCTTGCCGAACGTATTTCCGACGATGTAGCTGTCTCCCGTGCGCAACGTCCCGTTCTGCACCAGGATGGACGCAACTGCACCGCGACCGCGATCGAGCTTGGCTTCGATCACCGTGCCGACAGCGGGACGCTCGGGAACTGCCTTCGGAGCCGCAACATCGGCCACCAGGCAGATCATCTCCTCCAGCAGGTCGAGATTGGTCCGCTGCTTGGCCGAGACCTCGACGTATTCGACGTCGCCGCCCCAACCCTGCAACTGCAGCCCACGCTCGGCCAACTGCTGCTTCACCTTGCTCGAGTCTGCACCCGGCTTGTCGATCTTGTTGATGGCTACGATGATCGGCACATTCGCCGCCTTCGCATGGTCGATCGCCTCGAGCGTCTGCGGCATCACGCCATCGTCCGCGGCAACCACCACCACGACGATATCGGTCACCTTCGCGCCGCGGGCACGCATCCGGGTAAACGCCTCGTGACCCGGAGTATCCAGGAACACGATCTCGCGCCCGAACGCCGGAGAGTCCGGCTTCGACACATGCACCTTGTACGCGCCGATGTGCTGCGTGATTCCGCCCGCCTCGCCCGCCGCCACGTCCGTCATCCGGATCGCATCCAGCAGGCTCGTCTTACCGTGATCGACGTGACCCATGATCGTGACCACCGGGGCGCGCGTGATCTCGACCATTCCGGTCGTATCCTCGAGGAACCCTTCGATCGCCTCGTTCTCCAGCTGCTCCTCGACCGAGATCACGGTCGCATCCGCGCCGAACTGCCGCGCCACGTCCTTCACCAGTTCGCCCTCGAGCGACTGGTTGACGGTCACGAACACCCCACGCATCAGAAGCGTGGCGATCAGGTCCTTGCCGCGTACATCCAGCTTGTCGGCCAGGTCCTTGACCGAAATGCCTTCCGTGACGGTAATGGTTTTGGTGATCGGCAGCGGCTCGCGCGACATCGGCTGTCCGCCGTAGCGCGGTGGCGGCTGGAAGCCCTTCATCGGGCCTTCCTTCACCTTCTCGTACCGCTGTCCTCCGCGCCGTTGTCCCGGCCTCGCGGCCGGACGCATTCCCTCGCCCGGCCCCGGAGCCGCGCCTGGCGCGCCCCCAGGCCTCGCACCCATTCCCGGACGCGGTGGAAACCCTGGACGAGCCGCACCCGGAGTGAACCCGGGACGTGGCGCCCCGCCCGGGCCGCCCGCCGGTCCCGTTCCCGCCGGGAAGCTGCGTGTCGGATGCATTGGACGCCGCGCGCCCGGAGCCATCGGAGCCCGATTACCCATGCTGCTCGGCGCACTCGGTCCTCCAGGCCCAGTCGGCCGCGGACGGTCGAAGATCGGTCTGCCCCGCTGCGGCGGAGCCTGCGCATTGGCCGGAGCCGCATAGATCGGCCTTGGTCCCGTCTGCGGCAGGATCACCCGTCGCACCGGAGCCGGAGCCGACGGAACCTCCGGCACACTCGTCTCGACCACCGGAGCAGCCTCCACAACCGGAGCCTCAACCACCGGCTCGGGCGGTGGTGGTGGTGGCGGAGCCGCCGCGGCCGCAAATGCCGCCGAAGCCTCCACCGCCGTCATCGTCGGCTTCGTCCCCGCGACCCTTGCTCCAGGCGCTGCCGGAGCCGTCGACGCCGCCTTCGCCTGCACCACGCCGACCCCCGGAACCACCACCGGAGGACGCCCAACGCTCACCCCGCTCGGCGGCCTGCTGGCAATCGCCGGAGCTGGAGGTGGAGCCACGATCCTTGCACCCTGGCTCGGCAGCGGAACCACCCGCCGCGGCCCGGAAGCACTTGCCGCCACCGAAGCCGCCACCGCGGGAGCAGCGGCTGTCACTTCAGGCGCACTCGCACCCTCAGGTGTTGCGGCAGGCGCCACCGCCGCCACGACAGGCGCAGCCACCACCGGCCGAGCCGCCACCACCGGCGCTGGTGGCCGTGCCGTCACGGGAGCCGCCGGCCGGCTCACCACCGGCGCACTCGACGCCGGCTTCCACCCGCTGTAAGCGGGAGGACCAGCCGGTGCGACCACGGGACGCGCCGGAGCCGCGGCTGCTGCAACCGCCTGCGGACGCACCGGCGGCGCATTCCGCGCAGCCTCCGCCGCCTGCTTCCGCTCCAGGATCGCCTTCAGCGCATCGCCCGGTTTCGATACATGCGAAAGATCGAACTTCGGCTTTGCTTCCACCTGCGGCCGATGGCTCCCGCCACCCGTCCGGATCGCCCCGCTGAAGTATCCGCGGACCTTTCCCGCCTGATCCTCGTCGATCGAGCTCGAATGGGTCTTGCCCGAGACGCCAAGCGCCTCCAGGGCATCCAGAATCGGCCTGCTCTTGACTTCCAGTTCCCGTGCCAGATCGTTAATGCGAACTTTGTTCATCCGTCCCTTTTTTCACTTCCCCTGCGGCGCTAGCTGCTCATATCAGCCTCATCGTTACAGGATTGTGTTCCAACATCATTATTATCGCTGAAATCGCGGCATCCGCGACTCAAATAACCGGGCGCCTGGCAGCTAACCACGGTCGTGCCCATCCGTATCGATCCCCTCGTCGGAGACCTCCTGGCTCAGCGCCACCAGGTCGTCCGTCGCATCGTTCCGCATCTCGATGCCCGACTCGCGGTTATCCGCATCGCTGAAGCCATCCGCGTCCGCCCGCGACTCCTCAAGCGCCGCCAGATCCTCGACCGAAAGCGTGTCATCCTCTTCCACGCTGCCCGCCTCTGCGGCCTGTATCGCCAGAATCTCCTCCGGTGTCTTCTCCACGGAATGCTCCTCCTCGGCCTGCTCCACAGGCTTCGCCGCCTTCTCCTCGTCGCCCGCTGGCGCCGGCTCATCCGGGTTGTACTGCCCGAAGTAATGCCGCACTGCCACCGAGATCTTCTCCACGGTCTTCTCGCCGATCCCAGGAACCTCTTCCAACTGCTCCGGCGTCATATCCGCGAGCGCCTCGACCGTTGTGATGCCGGCGGCAATGAGCTTTTCCAGAATCTGCTCGCCAAGCTCGGATACCTGCTCGATCGGCGTCGTCGGCCCGCCGCTCATCGCCTGCATCTGCTGCTCGACCTCCTGGCGCTTTTCTTCCTCGCTCTTGATGTCGATCTTCCATTGCAGCAGCTTCGCCGCCAGCCGCACGTTCTGGCCCTTCTTGCCGATCGCCAGCGAAAGCTGCGTGTCGTCGACGATGACCTCGATCTGCTTGTCCGCCAAGTCTACGATGGAGACCCGGCTCACCTTCGCCGGCTGCAGCGCCTTCTCCGCAAATGTCGTAATCTCTTCGGAATACTCGATGATATCGATTTTTTCGCCGCGCAGCTCGCGAATGATGGATTGCACCCGCATTCCCTTCATCCCGACGCACGCGCCTACCGGGTCTACGTCCTTGTCGCGGCTCATCACCGCGATCTTGGTCCGCTCCCCAGCCTCGCGCGCAATCGCTCGAATCGAAACTGTTCCGTCGTAGATCTCGGGAACTTCGCTCTGGAACAGGCTCTGCACCAGCGCCGGGGCCGCCCGGCTCACGATCACCTGCGGGCCCTTCGCCGCGCGGTCCACACGCAGCAGCACCACGCGCACCCGCTCGCCTACCGAAAACTGCTCCAGCCGCGACTGCTCGCGCTTCGGCATGCGCGCCTCCGCCTTGCCCAGGTCGAAGATCACGTCCATTGGCTCCAGCCGCTTCACCGTGGCGTTCAGCACCTCGCCTGCCCGATGGTTGTACTCGTTGAAGACCGTGTCGCGCTCCGCCTCGCGCACCTTTTGGAAGATCACCTGCTTGGCCATCTGCGCCGCGATCCGACCCAGAGGAGTCGTGTCCTTATAAAACCGCAACTCCCCGCCCGCCTCAACCTCCGGCGCAAGCTCCCGCGCGTGGTCGAGCGAGATCTGGTTCACCTCGTCCTCTACCTCTTCCGGCGTCTCGACCACGGTCTTGTACACGTACGCGCGAATCTCGCCCGTCTCCTTGTCCATCTCGGCGCGCATCGTCTCCTGCGTCTTGTAGTACTTACGCGTCGCCAGCGCGATCGCATCTTCCACCGCGCCCACCACCACCTGGGGATCGATCCCCTTGTCGCGGCTCAACATCTCGATCGACTGATACAGAACACTTGCCATACGTCACACATCCTTCGTAGTCAAAACCAAGTCGTCTTGCTTGCTGAGCCCCTATGCCTTGATCCCGGGGCCCGCTCTTAGATCTCCGCCACCAACTGCGCCTTTTCCACGTTCGCCAGGGCTATCTCAACCGCCTGCGCCCCCGCCGAACTCTTCTTTCCCTTCGCCTTGCCCGCCGTCGCTTCCAGCGTCAAAATCCCTTCGTGCAACCGCACCAGCCGCCCGGTCCAGTGGCGGTTTGCGTTCACCGGTGTGAACGTCTGCAGCTTCACTACGCTCCCGCAAAACCGCACATAATCTTCCGCCTTGTACAGTCTCCGCTCCAGCCCGGGAGAGGACACCTCCAGCGTGTATTCGGCGCCCGGGATCGAGTCCTCCACATCCAGCATCGTGCCGAAATCCTGCGCGAACTGCACACAATCCTCATGCGTCACGCCGGAAAGCCGCTCGACCGGAACCCCGTGCGGCAACTCCTCCGCCGCCCCTGCCTCGGCCAGCGCCTTCAACTCCGCTCGCGCCGCCGCGTCCTTCTCTACAAACACTCGCAGAGCTCGGAACTTCGCTCCGCCGGAAAACTCCACCTCGACGACCTCCAGGTGGTGCGACGCCGCCACACGCTCCGCCAAAGCCCGAATTGCATCCAACGAGATCGCCATAAGGAACAGAAAACAATCAGCCCCGATCAACCAGGGCAGGCGA
This sequence comes from uncultured Granulicella sp., assembly GCA_965213785.1. Classification (GTDB taxonomy): domain Bacteria; phylum Acidobacteriota; class Terriglobia; order Terriglobales; family Acidobacteriaceae; genus Edaphobacter. Next base: position 660,463 of record OZ243921.1, read on the forward strand.
GACGAAATTGGCCTTTGGAGCAAAGAAAAAGTGGGCGTCAGCCCACTCCTCCTTCCGTCCCACGCGGTGCACGCACGCCTGGCCTATCCGACGGAACAAATTCGTCTGCAAACCCTAATATACGCCAATCCGGAGCCGGGCTCAAACGCGGCCGTCCGCACCTACTCCGGCGGCCACTGATCGGTCTCCGCCGTACTCACCTCAGTGGCTGCGGAAAACATCGCGTAAAGCAGTGTGGCCGGGTACAACGCACACCGACCGTCGTCGAACGTGATGATCACGCCGTCGTCGATCCTTTCCGCGGAGATCACATGACGAGCCGATGGAGTACTCACTCCATCATCATGTCTCAGAACTGATTTCTTTTCACCACCCCACCGTACATTCGCTTGATCTTATTGCCTTCCGCTCGAGTAAACTTCACTCGACGATGTCAAAGCCAGAACCACACGCCTCCTTCGCCGCCGGCCATGCCCGCCGCAAGCATTGTCCCCGGGCTTCGCACGCCCATTGGGACTCCTCGAAGCGAAAAGAAGATCCTCTCAACCTTTTACGCCACGCGACCGCGGGGCGCCTCAAGTCACTTGCGGGCCTCAAACTCCAGCGCATGTCGGCAACCCCTTTCGGCTTCTTCCGTGGAGCCGCGCCGGTCATGGCCTACGACCTCTCTCTTATCCCAAACACGGGCATTCCTACCCAGCTCTGCGGCGACGCCCACGTCCAGAACCTCGGAGCCTACGCCGGTCCCGACGGTCGCCTTATCTTCGATATTAACGACTTCGATGAGACCATCCAGGGCCCCTTCGAGTGGGACATCAAGCGCATGGCCACCAGCCTGCTGCTCGCCGCCCGCGACGCCCGCCTCCCCAAGCCCGCCGCCAACGCTGCCGCGCGCACCTTCCTGAACGCCTACACCACCCTCCTCCACCAACTCGCCCAGATGCCCATCCTGCAGGCAGCCCGCTTCCAGGTCCATCGCATTGATCGCATCGCGCCCATCTCCGTCATCCTTCGGAACGCCGAGCGCGCCACCCCCCTCCATTCCCTCGACCGCCTCACCGAATCTACCCCCAAGGGACGTCGCTTCCGATCGGACCCACCCTGCCTCCGTCGCGTCACCGGCGCCGAAGCCCAAGCGGTTCTCGCCTCCCTCATTCCCTTCGCCGAGACCATCCTCCCCGCCCGCCGCCACTTCCTCGCCCAGTACCGCCCCCTCGACGTAGCCTTCAAGGTCGTCGGAACCGGTTCCGTTGGCCTCCGCGACTACTGCGTCTATATGCAGGGCAACGGCCCCGAAGACCCCCTCTTCCTGCAAATCAAAGAAGAAGCCCCCTCCTGCTACGCCCCCTACCTCCCCACCTCCCCAGACACCACCCGCGAAAACCAGGGTCAGCGCGTCGTCGACGGCCAGATCGCCATGCAGCTCCAGTCCGATGCCTTCCTCGGCTGGACAACCCTCGACGGCCGCGACTTCCTCGTCCGCCAGCTCAACGACCACAAAGCCTCCATCGACCTCACCACCCTCAAGCCGCAGGACCTCGCCGCCTACGCCCAGGTCTGCGGAGAAATCCTCGCCCGTGGCCACGCCCGCTCCGGAGATGCCCGCTTCATCGCCGGCTACCTTGGCTCCGGCAAGCGCTTCTCTCAAGCCATCCTCACCTTCGCCCACGCCTACGCCGAACAGACAGTCACGGACTGGAACCAGCTCCTCGCCAAGAACCCACCTGCCGCCTAGTTCCGCCGTCACCATTAATTCTCAATCCGCAAGGTTGCCCCCGGCCCCCCACCCTCCTACAATCGAACAAATCCAGACCGGCAACCAAGTCAAAACAGCCAAGCCGGGGCAGAAGCGGACCCGCACCCCCATGATCCTCGCCAACCTCCCCGAAGCCCTCACCTTCGACGACGTTCTCCTCGTCCCCGCCTACTCCGACGTCATCCCCACCCAGGTCTCCACCCAGACCCAGCTCACCCGCTCGATCACCCTCAACACCCCCCTCATGTCCGCCGCCATGGACACCGTCACCGAATCCCGCCTCGCCATCGCGATGGCGCAGCAGGGCGGCCTCGGCATCGTCCACCGCAACCTCACCATCGAGCAGCAGGCCGGCGAGATCGACAAGGTCAAGCGCTCCGAATCCGGCATGATCGTCGACCCCGTCACCATCTCCCCCGACCGCCCCATCGCCGACGCCCTCGACGTCATGCGCCGCTACAAGATCTCCGGCGTCCCCGTCACCCGCAACAAGCGCCTCGTCGGCATCCTCACCAACCGCGACCTCCGCTTCGTCTCCGACACCACCGTCTCCATCGACTCCGTGATGACCAAGCAGAACCTCATCACCGTCCCCGTCGGCACCACCCTCGAAGAGGCCGAAAGCATCCTCCACCAGCACCGCGTCGAAAAGCTCCTCGTCGTCAACGACGCCTATGAGCTCAAGGGCCTCATCACCGTCAAGGACATTCAGAAAAAGCTCAAATACCCCCACGCCAGCAAAGACAACCAGGGTCGCCTCAGAGTAGGCGGAGCCATCGGCGCCACCGGCGACTTCCTCGAACGCGCCGCCGCCCTGATCGCCGCCCGCGTCGACTGCCTCGCGATCGACTCCGCCCACGGCCACTCCTCCCGCGTCCTCGAAGCCGTCCGCGAGTGCAAGCACGCCTTCCCCGAGGTCGACCTCCTTGCCGGCAACGTCGCCACCTACGAGGGAGCCCTGGCCCTCATCGACGCCGGAGCCGACGCCGTCAAGGTCGGCATCGGGCCGGGCTCCATCTGCACCACCCGCATGGTGACGGGAGCCGGCATGCCCCAGATCACCGCCATCGCCGAAGCCTTCCGCGCCGGCCGCGAGCGCAACATCCCCATCATCGCCGACGGCGGCATCAAGTACTCCGGAGACGTCACCAAGGCCATCGCCGCCGGCGCGTCCGTCGTCATGATGGGCTCCCTCTTCGCCGGCGTCGACGAGAGCCCCGGCGAAACCATCCTCTACCAGGGCCGCTCCTTCAAGGCCTACCGCGGCATGGGCTCGCTCTCCGCCATGGCGCAAGGTTCCGGCGAGCGCTACTTCCAGGGCCGCGACGACATGAACGAAGTCAGCTCCACCGAGCGCCCCAACCTCACCGCCCGCGAAGGCTCCACCCAAAACCGGCTCGCCAAGTTCGTCCCCGAAGGCATCGAGGGCCGCGTTCCCCACCGCGGACCGCTCGAAGCCATGGTCTACCAGCTCGTAGGCGGCCTCCGCTCCGGCATGGGCTACCTCGGCTGCGCCAGCATCACCGACCTCCAGCAGAACGCCCGCTTCATCCGCATCTCCAACGCCGGCCTCCGCGAGTCCCACGTCCACGACGTCGTCATCACCCGCGAAGCCCCCAACTACCACGCCGAGTAAGCTCGCGACTGCGATCCTCCACGATGACCCGCCTCACCCTGCTTTTTCTCGCTCTCGCCTGCCTCGCCCCCGGCGCCAACGCCCAGGACAACTACGAAATCCAGGTCTACGGCGCCGACACCGTCGCGCCCAAGACCACCATGGTCGAGCTCCACAGCAACTTCACCGTCAACGGCAGCAAAGCCCTGCCCGGCTCCCCCTATGCCGCGGACGGAACCTTCCCCACCAATCACGCCGAGCACGAAACCATCGAGATCACCCAGGGCATCAACGACTGGGCCGAAGTCGGCTTCTACCTCTTCACCAGCGTCACCCGAGACCAGGGCTGGCAGTGGGTCGGCGACCACATCCGCCCCCGGGTCCGCGCCCCCAACAGTTGGCACCTCCCCGTCGGCCTCAGCATCTCCAATGAAATTGGCTACCAGCGCGCTCGTTTCTCCCCCGACACCTGGACCTGGGAGATTCGGCCCATCATCGACAAGCAGGTCGGCCGCTGGTACCTCGCCTTCAATCCCACGTTGGACCGCTCCTGGCATGGCCCCAGCGTCGGGCAGGGCGTCACCTTCTCCCCCAACGTCAAGGCGGGCTACGACTTCACCAAGAAGGTCAACGCCGGCATCGAGTACTACGCCGCCTACGGCAACCTAGCCGGCTTCGACCCCCTACGCGACCAGCAGCAGCAGTTCTTCCTCGCCTCCGACCTCAACGTCTCCCCCAAGTGGGAGATCAACCTGGGCATCGGGGTCGGCGCCACCAGCTCCACCGACCACCTCATCGTCAAAGGCATCCTAGGACGCCGCTTCTCCTGGGGCCACCAGCCCGAAGCAGACACCTCTCGCGGCGACGTCAAGCAGAACGACAAGCCCAAGTCCGCCGCCCCGGGCACTCAGCCCTGACCTGCTTTCAAGACCCAGCCCTACTTGCTCTGCAGAGGCTTCGACACCGACTCGAGCGATTGCCCCGCCGCCTCCACTCCGATCTTCCACTCGAAGCCCGCGGCCACCATCATCAGCAGTGCCCCTAACCCGTATCCAAGCCCTACCATCCCCCGCGAGCCCGAAGCGATTAGTACTCCAAACAGCAGCGGAGCCCCCACCCCTCCCACCAGGGTCCCCAACGCGTAAAAAATCGCAATCGCAAACGCCCGGATTTCGAGCGGAAAGATCTCACTCACCGTCAGATAAGCCGCACTCGCCGCCGAAGACGCCATAAAAAACACCACCGTCAGGCAGATCCCAAACCCCCGTGCCCCAATCGCCCCCATCGCAAACGGCACCGTCGCCGCCGCCAGCATTACCCCCGCCGCCCCATACGTCGCTGTAATCATCGGCTTCCGCCCAACTTTATCGAACAGCCGCCCCAGCGTCAGCGGCCCCAGGAAACTCCCCAGCGCAAAAGGCAGAAGGTGCAGCGGCAGGTCCTTATCGGAGATCTGAAAGAACTTCTTCACCACCAGCCCATAGGTAAAGAAGACCGCGTTGAAGAAGAAGCTCTGCGCGACCATCAGCACCAGTCCTAACACCGACCTCTGTCGATTCTCCCCCAGCATGTTTCCGAAGATGTCCTTCCACGGCGTATGGTCGCGCACCCTGATCTTCAGCGGCTCCCCTTCGACCTCCGGCAGCGACCCGACATCCCCCTTCGAGACCTTCCCCTCCACCTCGCAGACTACCCGGTCCGCCTCCTCCTCCTTCCCCCGCAGCATCAGCCACCGCGGGCTTTCCGGCACGGAGAGCCGCAGAAAGAGCACCCCGATCCCCAGCGTCCCGCCGATCCCGAAGGCAAAGCGCCACCCCAGGTTCGCCGGAATGCCATGCCCCTGCAGCAGAAAGTACGCCGCCGCGGCCCCCAGTGAGCCCCCCACCCAGAACGTCCCATTCACTACCAGGTCAACAGTTCCCCGCACCTTGCCCGGAATCAGTTCATCCACGGCGGAGTTGATCGCTGCATACTCCCCCCCAATCCCCACCCCGGTAAAGAACCGGAAGATGGAAAAGGAAAGAAGATTCCACGAGAAAGCACTCGCCAGCGTCGCAAGGGAGTACGTCGCCAGCGTCACCAGGAAAAGCTTCTTCCTTCCCAGCCGATCGGTGAGATACCCAAACAGCAGGGCTCCGAACACCGCTCCACATAGGTAGACCGTTGCCGCCCCCGACACCTGCGCATCCGTCAGCTTCAGCCCCGCCGGCGACTGCAGCACCCCGGCGAGCGATCCCACCAGCGTAACCTCGAGCCCATCCAGCAGCCACGAAGTCCCAAGTGCCGTAATGATCCGCCAATGCCATCCGGCCCACGGCAGCCGGTCCAGGCGACCCGGTACATCCGTCTTGATCGTCCGCTCCTGCTGCGCTGCCTCTGCCATGTTCCAGCCTTACTCCGCGTCGGAGCCGTTCTCGTCCCTCTCGATCACACTGATTCCGCCATTCCGCTCCAACACCGCATATTCAATGTCAGCCACCCCACGGATCCCCTTGGTTCGTGCCGCGGCAAGAACGTCATCCGGTGCCAGCCGCATGCCTGCCATCGTCTCCTCTTGCCATTGACCATCCTTCAACAGCACCAGCGGCGTCCCATCCACGATTGCGCCAAACTTCGCGTTCTTCGACTTGATCCACGACACCGTCCGATGCAGCAGACCGACAACCATCACCGCGCAGGTGCAGTTGGTCACGGACTTGTCGTTCCCCACGGTGGAGAGGATGATCACGCCACCCATCAGGAACACGATCACGAACTCGAACTGCGTCATCTGTGCGCCCGGCCGCCGCGCCAGAAGCCGGACCACAAACAACAGGACGAAATACCCAATCACCGCGTGAACGATCGTTGCCATTCTTCAGACCTCGTGTTCCTTGTTAGCCTCCCCCGAGAGAACGGAAGGTATCCCGCTGCACCCGGACGCCCAGCGGGCTTCCAACCAACAGGCCTAGGGAACGACAACGACCCGCTCCCGCAGCAACTCCGAACCGGCGACGCCCACCGTGAACCGGTGGATCCCGGGGAACGAAGGTTCCAACATCACCTCGACCGTTGCCTCGGCGTCCGATGCCGGAAAGGTATACGTAATGCCTCCGCCACCGATGACGGACTCCGCCGGCTGGGGTGAAATCCTCTGCGCACCCAGCGTCTTCACCACGTCCTCACTGACAAAGAGACGAATACGACCGTCATGGATCGCCGCAGGCCCAAACCGGAACGTCATGATCGAGGGCGTACTGGCTCGCTCCACGCGCTCGTACTTCAACGTGACCCCTCCATCCGCGGAAACTCGCTCCGCGTTCGCAAGGTATCCACGGCCAAACAATCCAAGCACGTCGCAAAGAACGATCAAGCCAAGAAAAACCCACGCAATCCGCTCAAACCGCCACCAGCGACGTTGAAACTCAAGATCCTCCCCCACGGCAATCGCATGGTCCACCTTGGGAACAGAGTCTTCGACAGGTTTTTCAAAAGGCACAGCATTTCCCACAGGTCATCTCCTGAGACACAATCTCGTCATGCGCGTCCCGCGTCGTCGCTCAATTGTTTGCAACCGGAATGATACTGACCTCGCCATTGCGTTCGAGCGTCGCCGTATCGATCTCATCCAGGGTCTTCAGCCCCTGGTCCCGGGCCATCGCCATCACGTCGTCGTCCTGCACCCCCATCCGGCTCAGGGTGTCCGCCCGCCATTGTTTGTTCTGCATCAGTAGCAGCGGCGTTCCATCCAGAATGCGACCTACACGCGGAGACCGCTGCCGCGCCGCGCTGATCAGGTAGTGACACAATGCGATCGTCAGAATCTGGCAGAAAGCATTGATCAGGGATTCCTCTGCTCCGACCATCCCCGTCAGCGTCAGCCCGCCCAGGTAGAAAACCAGAACGAATTCAAAGGGAGTGAGTTGCTTCCCCGGCCGCCGGCCCACGATCCGAACGACGAAGATCAGGAAGAAGTATCCGAAAGCCGCACGGAGAACCGTCATCAAAGCCTGCATCCCAAGCGCCTCCGCGAAGTAAAATGTTCGGTCGCGTGCCTGGTACCGCCGATACGAGTTGGAAGGAAACCCCGCCCATCAGGTTGCCCGCATTCCCTTTACGGCTTTCTTATCCCACGCCCCCCTAGACTCCTCCATAGCTGCCAAGCAGCCTCTGGAGCGCACGTGTCCCTCGTAGACCTTCTCCTCGGCAAACCCCTCGCCACCTCCGAAGAACGCGCCGAGCAGATAGGCCCCATCGCCGGAATCCCCATCTTCGGCCTCGACGCCCTCTCCTCCGCCGCCTACGGCCCCGAAGCCGCTCTCACCCTGCTCATCCCCCTCGGCGTCGCCGGCATCGCCCACATCGTCCCCATCAGCTTCGCCATCCTTGGCCTCCTGCTCATCGTCTTCTTCTCCTACTGCCAGACCATCGACGCCTACCCCCACGGCGGAGGCTCCTACACCGTAGCCACCGAAAACCTCGGCAACACCGCCGGCCTTCTCGCCGCCGCCGCCCTCATGATCGACTACATCCTCAACGCCGCCGTCGGCATCTCCGCCGGCGTCGGAGCCCTGGTCTCCGCTTTCCCGCACCTCCAGCCCCACACCCTCGCCCTTTGCCTCGTCATCCTCGCTCTCCTCACCCTCATCAACATGCGCGGCACCAAAGACACCGGCGTCGCCTTCCTCATCCCCACCTACCTCTTCATCGGCTCCCTCCTCCTAGTCCTCGCCGTCGGAGCCGCCAAGGTCCTCGCCGCCCACGGCCACCCCACCCCGGTCCTCGCCCCACCCCACCTCCCCGCCGCCACCTCCATGCTCTCCCTCTGGCTTCTCCTTAAAGTCTTCGCCTCAGGATGCACCGCCATGACCGGCGTCGAAGCCGTCTCGAACGGCGTCAACGCCTTCCGCGCCCCCACCCAGCCCAACGCCAAACGCACCCTCACCCTCATCATCGTGCTCCTGATGCTCTTCCTCGGAGGCATCGCCCTCCTCGCCCGCGCCTATCACACCGGCGCCACCGACCCCACCGGCCCCGGCTACCAGAGCATCCTTTCCCAGCTCATCTCCGCCGTCATGGGCCGCGGCTGGTTCTACTACGTCGCTATCGCCTCCATCCTCTCCGTCCTCGCCCTCTCCGCCAACACCTCCTTCGCCGACTTCCCCCGCCTCACCCGCGCCATCGCCGACACCGACCATCTCCCCCACGTCTTCAAGATCCGCGGCCGCCGCCTCCTCTACACCCACGGCATCTACGCCCTCGTCGGCTTCACCGCCCTGCTGCTCATCCTCTTCGGCGGGGTCACCGACCGCCTCATCCCCCTCTTCGCCATCGGCGCCTTCCTCGCCTTCACCCTCTCGCAGGCCGGCATGGTCGTGCACTGGTACCGCACCACCGACCCCGGTCGCCTCCGCCGCATGGCCGTCAACGCCGTCGGAGCCCTCGCCACCGGCATCACCCTCCTTGTCGTCCTCGTCGCCAAGTTCACCGAAGGCGCCTGGATCACCGCCCTCCTCATCCCCGCCCTCATCCTCCTCATGGCCGCCGTCAAGCGCCACTACACCGCCGTCGCCGCCACCATCGCCATCGACCGCCCCATCCCCCTCGACCACTTCGACCAGCCCCTCATCGTCGTCCCCCTCGACCGCTGGACCCGCATCTCCGAAAAAGGCCTCCGTTTCGCCCTCAAGATCAGCCCCCACGTCCAGGCCGTCCACGTCGACGCCGAAGACTGCTCCGGAGAAGTCTGCACCCTCTTCGACCGCAACGTGCAAGCCCCCCTCCGCGCCGCCAACCTCCCTACCCCCGAACTCATCCTCCTTCAATCCCCCTTCCGCTTCGTCCTCATGCCCCTGGTCGACCACATCCTCCAACTAGAACACACCCACCCCGACCGCCAGATCGCCGTCCTCATCCCCGAACTCGTCGTCAAGCACTGGTGGCAAACCCCCCTCCACAACCAGCGCTCCCAACTCCTCAAACTCCTCCTCCTCCTCCGCGGCAACCAGCGCATCATCGTCATCAACATCCCCTGGTACCTGTGACCCATCAAGGTTCAAGAAGGGATTCGGAGGGCTTCGTTTCTACTGGACGATCAGCGTTAGCGGCACACTATGGGAAAGAAGTCCGGAAGTCGCCGAAACCGTCACGATGTAAGTCTGCGCTGTGGGCGTCGGCGTCACGGGAGATGGCGAGGCGGTGTTGCCCCCTCCACAGCCTGCAACAAAGGTCAGCAGGAGTAGTGAAGTCAGTGCGCCTAGTCGTCGCCTCGAACGCCGCACCGCCATCGGTAGCGGAAGCAACAATGCCAACATGATTGCAAGCCGACCACGCAAATCACGATCCTGCTTCAACATGGAAGTCTGCTTGACCGTCTGAATCGACAAGCCTAGGCTGCTCGCCGCGCTTCCTGGAGAGATCGTCTGCGGCGTAAACATGGCGGTAGCCCCACTCGGCAGTCCGGTTGCCGTAAACGTCACAGCCGCTGGGAACGTAGTTCCATTGACCGGGCTAATAGATAGCGTGTAGCTCGCTGCGCCCCCCGCCGTCACGGTCTGCGAAGTCGTGGCTCCTCCAGCCAGATTGATGTCCTGCACGCTCTCCGCATAGGCCGCACTCGTCACACTCACGAAGTTCGCATCCCCGCTATACATCGCTGTGACCGTGTGCGATCCCGCCGAGAGCGCAAGCGAGAGTGTACCGGTGCCGTTTACCAGCGAAGCACTCCCAATGGGTGCGCCGCCATCAAAGAAGGCGACCGTGCCCGAAGGTGTGCTGACACCGGACCCAACTGTGGCCGTGAGCCCAAGGGAGTTCTGGACCTGTCCCGGGTTCAAGCTGGACGTCACAACGACCGACGGACTCGCCTTGTTGACTACCAGAGTCACCGTCGCCGTGGCACCGTTGTAGCGTGTCGCATCCGTGGGCGTAAACGTGGCAACCAACGGATAGCTCCCTGCCGCCAACACCGTCGTCCCTGTAAGCGCCGTCGTTCCGGTCTTGAACGTAAAGCCGCCGGGAACGCCGGCTCCCGCGCTCGTCGCCGAAGCCGTCAGAACACCTCCAAGCGCCGTCCCATAGACGATCGCGGCGGGTTGAGCAAAGCTCACCACTGGGGTCGCCGCGTTCACGACCACCATTTGGCTCACCGGGGTAGCCGCCGCATAGTTCCCGTTCCCAGCCTGATTCGCCGCGACCACCACCGTACCCACCCCGGTAATGGTTAGCACATAGCCCGCTGCCGTCGCTGGTCCGCTCAGTACGCTGAAGCTCACCCCCAGCCCGGAACTCGCCGTCGCGGCAAGCGGGACGGGAGCAACCCCGTAGGTCAGCGGCGTGGCAAGAGCCGGAAAAGTGATCGTCTGCGCCGCCGGTCCAACGGTGAAGGTCGCCTGCTGTGTCCCCGCGTTGTACGCTCCCGCTGCCACCTCCGACGCCTGCAGCACCACCGTCCCCGCGCCGGTCAGCGTCACAGTCGCACCCGCAATCGTCGCCGGGCCGGAGACGACAGAGTAGGTGAAGGCGCCAGTCGAATTCGACGTGGCACTCACAGCAAACGGCGCGTCACCAAATGTATGGTTCCCCACCGCAAACCCGATTGCCGGGGCACCGCCACTTACGCTGTACGACACGACATTGGAAGTAACCGTGCTGAAGTTCGTGTCGCCCCCATAAACCGCCGTAAGACTGTCTGTTCCAGAGGAAAGCGCGGTGAGGTTCAGCGTCGCCACTCCCGAGGCAAGGACACCGGTACCAAGCGACGTCGCCCCATTGAAGAACGTGATTGACTCACCGTTCGTACTATGCCCCTGAACGGTATAAGGTGCAATAGTTGCACTCAGAACAACTTGTTGGCCATAGGAGCTACTTGAAGGATTCACTGTCAGACTGAGGGTACTGACACCTGACTGCGCAGCTAAGCTCACTGAACTGGACAGAGCGGAGCTATGAATCGCATCTCCAACATAGTTGGCTTTTATCAGGTGCGTTCCAGAACCGACCGGCGAAATATTTGCCACGGTCGCGGAGAGTGTCTGAACAGTCTGGGTCAACACCACCATGGATGCGGTGCCGCTGAATTGATTCCCTACGACTAAGTCGGCTAGGCCATCTCCGTTGAAGTCTGCCGGAGCCAGCAACGAAGCAGTTGCTGGATAGGCGAGGGTTCCTGCGAAAGCAGTAAATGTTCCATCGCCATTGCCCAATCCAACCTCAACAGCATATTGGGTACCGCCCGTTGAAGTACCAGCCACGTCCAACTTGCCATCGCCATTGAAGTCTCCAACAGCATAGAAGTCCCCACCGAACACCGAAGAGCTTCCTGAAGTTTGGATTGGCATCCCGGGCCCAAACGAACCATCCCCGTTGCTTAGGAACACTTGCCCTGAGGAAACCAGATCGGTAAATCCATCTCCGTTGAAATCGCCCGCGGCCAGGCTGTAGTTGTTCGCTACAGTATTGGTCGGGCCCGTAAACGTTCCATCGCCTACACCAAGGAGCAGGAGAACCCTGTTGTTATCCGACCCGCCAATTGCCAGATCGATCTTGCCATCCCCGTTGAAATCTCCAGACACCATTCCTGTAGAGTGACTGCCGCCTGAAAACTTAGTGGAAGAAGCCGTGAACGTCCCGTCGCCATGCCCGAAAACTACGACGACGTAGTATCCGGTGCTACCATACGGTTCATTGAGAAAAGCGATATCCGCATTGCCATCACCGTTGAAATCGCCAACTATAGCGGCTGTGACATAGTCCTGCTGAGAACCAAGCCCTGTGGTGAATGTAGGGAAGGTTCCCGGAGCATTCGTGAAGGTACCGTCTCCGTTACCGAGTAGAACTCCGGTGCCGCTTGCCACGTCCAACTTGCCGTCGCCGTTGAAATCTCCTACTGCCAATCCGGAAACAGTGCCGGTCGAGACGACCGCCGTGAAAGTACCGTCACCGTTACCCAAGGAGACAGTTCCGTTTGAGAGAATATCAGGCCTGCCGTCGCCATTGAAATCTCCCACAAGCACAGTCCTGCCGGTCAGGGTAGCAGTGTTCATGAACTGGAGACTCGATGCGCTGGAACCAAGAGGCGCAGAGGCCAATGAAAAACTGCTATTTGTCGTGTCCAGAAAAGACATGGAACCAGTCGGCGCAGAGTTGCCTCCGGTTCCAACCAAAGTGCCTGTAAGAGTGTAGTTCCCAGGCGTGCCGGCGGACATCACGGTAGATGTCGTTGGATAGGTTCCAGTTACGGTCAAAGGGGATGTAGCTGAGGAACTTGCCAAGGAGCCGCTAGTTCCCAGAAACACAGCTTTATAGTTATGGCTTCCGATCCCCGGGAAGAACTTGAACGTAGCCTTCCCCGCGTTCGTCAACTGCGCGGTCGCCAGCAAATGCGAGTCAATGCAGTGCGCCGCGGTAGCGTCGCAAAAGTTTACCTGTCCTCCGGTTAGTGAAGTCCCGCCCGCATTGACAGTCGCCGTAAGCGTTACGGCCGTTCCAGATGCAACTGTATTGACGGCTGCTCCACTGTTGTCGGTCACGGACAAAGTCGAGGCCGTCGACGCCGCCCAGCCCTTTCCTCCGCAGCAGCCAAAAACGAATGTAAACAGAAGAACTGTCCGACTGCTGCGCATCATGCAGCAAATGCGGTTGAACAAGGAATGTGCGGAGAGACAGAGGCATAGGACAGACAAACTCGGCACGATGAGACCTCGGGTGCGGCATAGTTGAGTATGCAGGATGAAGTCTATTCTGTACCGGCCGATACGTGATTACCAAAGACTAGGCACGTAGAATCGGCAAAAAGAACGGCACCCGCTCTCGATACCGCGTATACGCCTCCCCATACCGCGCCACCAGCCGCCCCTCCTCCAGCTTCGACCCCACCACCGCATACACCAGCGTCACCACCGCAACGGCCATCCGCACCTCCGTCATCTCCGGCGTCAAAAACAGCAGCACCGCAGCGCCCGCGTTCAGCGGATGCCGCACCACCCGGAACGGCCCCCGCACCCGCAACCCGCTCTCATCCGCCGAGGGCCCCTGCGCCTCCGGAGCCTCCATCACCCGCCGCCCCCGCGCATACGCCCACACCTCCGAGAACCCGGAAAACGGTCCCACCCCAATCTCCAGCGCCGCCCAGCCCAACCACACCAGCAAACCAGCCCGTCCCACCTCCAGCGCCACCCGCCCCGAGCCGCGCACCCGGTACAGCCGCCGGTCCGGCAGGCGATGCAGATACCAGCCCACCCCCGCCATCGTCACCGCGGCCACTCCGTTATAGACCAGCCGATACCCCGCGCGGCTCCTTCGCTCCCCGAACACCCGCCCGCACCAGGTCTTCGCCCGCTCGGTCGCCAGCAGACTATGCACCAGCCCCCACCCCGCCATCGCCCCCACCGTTCGCGCCACACTCCCCGCTCTCGCCATCCTCCCTCTGACGCCGCCACGCACCCAAAACGATGCGTCAGGAACCTGTCAAGCCCCCAAGGAACGCAACTTCAGCAGAGGCAGCGAGATACGCCTGGCACAGCAGTTCCGCCCAATCCCGTAAACTGGAGGCAGGGAAAAGATCGTCTTCGGGCGCACCTGGGCCCGCTCCCGACCCGTACCCCACAGACTTCGGACCGGAAGTCCAGACTTAAGTCCTTATTCCGACGTACTTTGAGACTTAAGTAGGGGGAGGGGGGTACCCGCGCACATGCCCATCGGCAAGCTCATCGTCGAGATCGAGATTCCCCACGCGCAGTCCCTCAAGGACCGCCGCCAGGTCGTCCGTTCGCTCAAGGACAAGCTCCGTCACGCCTTCAACGCCGGCGTAGCCGAGCTCGACGAGGCGCTCGTCTGGAACCGCGCCACCCTCGGCATCGTGGCCATCTCCAACTCCACCCCCTACCTCCGGGGCCAACTCGAACAGATCGACCGCAGCATCACCGGCCTCGCCAACACGCTGGGCGCCCAGATCGTCGACTCCTTCGCCGAAATTCTGGACGAATAAACCGTTTATCATAGAAGCCAAGATGCCCGAACCACGCGCCAGACAATACCACCGCAACCGCGTCGCCAACACCTTCTCCGAAGAGATCGGCTCGATGCTCGAGGGCGAGCTCTCCGACCCCCGCATCGCTCCCGCTCACGTCACCGAAGTCGTCCTCGCCCCCGGCGGTAAGTCCGCCCGCATCTTCGTCGCCGTCCAGGGCACCGCCGAAGAGGAGGACTCCACCCTCGAAGGCCTCACCACCGCCCGCGAGTACATCCGCTCCCAACTCCGCGACCGCATGGGGGTACGCCACATCCCCGAACTCTCCTTCGCCATCGACCGCTCCGAAAAAATGACGGGCCGTATGGACGAACTGCTCGGCCGCATGAAGAAGCGCGAGAGCAAACGCGCCACCGCTCTCCCGAAGTGACCAGCGGTTCTCTGTTAGCCTTGTCTCGCGGTGAGCCCCACGCGCACGAACGATAACGTGACAACGACCCAGCAACCCGTCGATCCCGGCGCCCACCGTCCCGGCCCGCTTACCGCGATTCTCCACGCGCTCCATCTGCCCCTGACCGCCGAACTCCGCGACCTGGCTCTCCTGCTGGTCGTCACGACCTTCCTCCTGATGTTCGGCCTCGCCCCGCTCACCGGGGGCGACCGCCTGGGTCTCGTCGGTGCCGACGAACCCCGCTACGCCCAGATCGCCCGCGAGATGCTCGCCGCCCATGACGCAGCCTGCGCGGCTGCCCACGCGGATATTCTTCCGCGAAGCCTCCGCCCTGCCAGTCTTGCCGCCTCGGGCCGCTGCCTGCTGGGTGGGACCGTTACCCCCATCCTCTACGGGCATCCATGGCTGGAGAAGCCCGCGCTCTACTACTGGCGGGCGATGGGCTTTTTCCGGGAGTTCGGCGTTTCGGACTGGTCGGCGCGTCTTCCCTCCACCTCGGGAGCGATGGCGCTGATCGTTCTGATCTTCCTGCACATGCGGCGCTTTCGGCCTGGTGGTCAGCTGGATGCCGCGCTTATCACGGCGTCCTCACTGGCGATCATCGCCTTCGCGCGCGGTGCTTCGACCGACATGCAGCTTGCGGCGCCGTTCTGCATCGGGATGCTGGGCTGGTATGCGTGGTACGAGACCGGCAAGAAGTTCTGGCTGTTCGACCTGTACTTCTTCGGTGCCGCCGCGACGCTTGCCAAAGGGCCTGTTGCTCCCTTCCTGGCGCTTGCCATCATTCTGCTCTTCCTCGGTCTGCGCCGGGAGTGGTCCGCGCTCAGGCGAACGATCTGGGTGCCTGGAATCCTCCTCTACCTGGTGATGGTGCTTCCCTGGTACATCGCCGTGCAGCGCTCCAATCCGAGCTTCCTTCGCTCCTTCTTTCTGGAGCATAACCTGGAGCGATTTGCCACCAATCGTTACCAGCATCATCAGCCCATCTGGTATTACCTTGCCGTCGCGGTGCTCGGCCTGATGCCGTGGACTGTCCTCAGTTTGCGAGCCTTTGCTTCCGCAGGACGCGTCTGCTGGGCTGAGTGGCGAGTGCGGAAAGACCCCAGGCGCTATCTTGGGCATTCGAGAGCAGGTGACGCGTTCCCCGAGTTCCTCGTGCTTTGGGCTCTTGTTCCCGTGGTGTTCTTCTCCTTCTCGGGGTCCAAGCTTCCGGGGTACATTCTGCCTTCCATTCCGCCACTGACAATTCTTACGGGAGACTTCCTCAATCGCACCCGCCGTCGCGGACTCTCTCCGGCGTTGATCGGGTCTCATGCGGCCCTGTGTGCGGTTATGGTCTTTGTCCTCGTTCTGGCACCGCAGCACATGAAGTACGAGACGCTGGTTCCATCGGCTGCGTGGCTCACTTACGCCGCGGTGGCGGCGATTGCCATGGGTGTTGCGGTGTTCCTTATCTCTCGCGGAGGGGGCTCGCTGCAGATCACCAACGCGACGCTGATTCCTGTGGTCGCAACGCTGATCTTTCTGCTTGGCTTCCATGGGAAGGAACTGGACCTGAATTACTCGGCTCGACCGCTGGCGCGGGAGATCTCGGTGCAGGCACCCGAGGTGCAGGTCATCGCCACGCACGCGATCAAGCGAGACATGGATTATGGTCTGGCGTTCTACCGGGATCGACCGATGGTCCACTATGACGCGGACGGAGTTCCCGCCGGAGAGCATCTACTGGTGCTGCGGGCGAACGATACCGAATCGCTGACCCGGTGGCTCTCCGGACGTCTCTACAAGCCGTTGTTCCTGTACGAGTCCCAGGGATTCGAGGTGTACATGGTGTATGCGGCTCAGGCTCCGGTCCGCTGACTCAGGAGGCAGGTTCCGCGCGAGGAAGTCCCATCGTGCGACGTGTCGCGTAGATCTTGTAGATGGCATAGCCGCAGCTGAGGATGATTCCTGTCCAGAGCACGATGAGAACGGGAACTGCCCACTTCTGGGAGAAGCGAGCCCAAAGGCCGAGAACCGCTGAGCCATAGCGAACGCCAAGAGCGAGCGCGATGGCATGGCGAACGAAGCGGCTGAGGGTAAACGTGATCATGAACGTGCTGCGACGCATTTTGAGCGCTCCTGCGGCGAGGACGAAGGGACTCAAGGGCATTGGCGGTGGAAGAATTGCGGGAAGCGCGACAGCGAGGATGGCGTGTTCTTCCATCCATCGGGTGACGCGGCGGAAGATGCGTTTCGGAATGCGCTTCTCGAGAAAAGCCATTCCTCCAGATTGTCCAACCTGGTAGCTGAAGAATCCTCCGAGCGCGGAACCGAAGGTGGACAGAGCGAGAAGAAGGGCGAGATGCGGCCAATCGAGTCGCTGCGCGGAGAGAACGACAATCATGATGTCGGTGAGGCCAGGAAGCGGGAGAGGGACGAAGGAGGAGTCGACGATCGAGACGAGAAAGACGCCAAAGAGGCCGAGCGAAAAGAAAAGATGAAGCAGGGCCGCGGAGGGGCCCGCGAGGAGCAAGGCGGCAGAGGGGACGCACGCGGCGGAAGTGGCGATCGCGCACGCCGGGCTACCGAGATAAAGGATCATGTCTCATCAGACGCCCTCCGGCGGGAAGAAGTCGCCAGAAGGGAGGCGAGTGGACGAAGATTGTGCCCTTGCCAACACAAGATTGTGCCTGTGCCAACGATCGGGCCGTGAGCTTACTCGTCTTCCGCCGTTTCCAGAAGCGGGTCCTGGGTGGGGCGGCGGACCATCTCGTGCAGGGCGGCTCCGGGGGCGATCATGGGGTAGACGCCGTCTTCTTTTTCTACCTGGAAGTTGATGAGGAAGGCGGCTCCGCTGGTGCGGGCTTTGGTGACCGTTGGGGAGACGTCGGCGCGACGGGAGACGTGGGCTCCGGCGATGCCGTGGGCGGCGGCCAGGAGGACGAAGTCGGGGCTGAGAATCGGGCTGGCGGCGTAGTTCTTGTCGTAGAAGGCCTCCTGCCACTGGCGGACCATGCCGAGGAAGCCGTTGTTGATGACGGCGATGTTGATGGCGAGCCCCTCCTGGACGATGGTGGAGAGCTCGCAAGCGGTCATCTGGAAGCCGCCGTCTCCGGCGATCACCCACACGTCTTTTTCTGGGCACGCGGCCTTAGCTCCGATGGCGGCCGGCAGGGCGAAGCCCATGGTGCCAAGGCCTCCGGAGGTGACGAGAGAGCGGGGGGCGTCGTGGCGGAAGTACTGGGCCTCCCACATCTGGTGCTGGCCGACGTCGGTGACGATGATGGTCTGGTCGCCGCGGCCGGCGGCCTTGGCCTCGCGCCAGATGTCGTGGATGACGTGGGCGGCGTAGAGGTGGCCGTTGTCCGGGAGGTTGATGATGTCGCGGACGGCGGCGGTACCCTTCATCTCGTGAATGGCGTGGAGCCAGGGCGTCGGGGACCGGTTGCCGGTCGACAGTTGTCGGTTGTCGATCTCCGCCTGCGGGCTGTCAGCGATCAGCTCTCGGCTTTCCCTCGCCGGGAGTTGGGGGAGGAGTTGGGTGAGGACGGTTTTGAGGTCGCCGATGAGGGCTACCTCGGCGCGGACGTTCTTGTTGATCTCCGAGGGATCGATGTCGATGTGAATTTTCTTTGCGCTGGGGGCGTAGTGGGCAAGGTTGCCGGTGACGCGGTCGTCGAAGCGCATGCCGAGCGCGATGAGGAGGTCTGCCTGCTGAATGGCGTGGTTGACCCAGGACTCGCCGTGCATGCCCATCATGCCGAGGCTCAGCGGGTGCCAGGTGGGGATGGCGCCGAGGCCGAGGAGCGTGCTCGCGATGGGGATGTGGAGGCGCTCGGCGAGGGCGAGGACTTCAGCCTCGGCGCCGGACTGGGTAATGCCGTGGCCTGCGAGGATGATAGGCTGCTTGGCCTGGGTAAGGAGCTGGATCGCCTGCTGGAAAGCGTTCGACGTGGCGCGCAGCATGGGATGCGGCAGATGGGCGACAGGAGCGGCGGCCTCAAACGAGAAGGGGGCGGTTCCCTGCTGGGCGTCCTTGGTGATGTCGACGAGGACGGGGCCGGGGCGGCCGCATTGGGCGATCTGGAAGGCAAGGCGGACGGTGGGGGCGATGTCTTCGGCTCGCGTGACGAGGAAGTTGTGCTTGGTGATGGGCAAGGTGATGCCCGTGATGTCGACCTCCTGGAAGGCGTCCGAGCCGAGGACCTTGGAGGAGACCTGGCCGGTAATGCAGACGATGGGGATGGAGTCGAGCATGGCGGTGGCGATGCCGGTGACGAGATTGGTCGCGCCGGGGCCTGAGGTGGCCATGCAGACGCCCGGGCGTCCGGAGGCGCGGGCAAAGCCGTCGGCCATGTGGGCAGCGCCCTGCTCGTGGCGGACGAGGACGTGGTGGATGGGGAACTTGCGGAGTGCATCGTAGATGGGGAGGATGGCTCCGCCGGGATAGCCGAAGATGGTGGTGACGCCTTCCCCGACGAGGGTGGCCCAGAGGATTTCGGCTCCGGTGAGTTGGGGGTGGTGCTCGGTCGGTCGGGTCATCCTTGGGGCTCCCTTGCGGTGATGGTGCTGGTTTCAGTTGCCGATGTCGGCTCGCCCCTACTTGGTCGCGCCTACGCCTTTGAGTTCAGGCAGGGATGCCTGCCAGTTCCCTCGATCTGTCGAAACTACGCCCTGCGGCACGCTCTTTGTGAACTTTATTCCGATTCTATGACGTGTGGGTATCGGGTGTGCCCTGTTCGAGAGCTCCTTGAAGTGCCGCAGGATAAGCTCGAGCAGTCGCTGCCGGCCGTTGCGGCTTGGATCTCCGGATTTTTGTGTCGTTCCGGTTATATAGAAGGGTGCCGCCTATACTTCGCGGTTCAGTCCCCCTGCTTCTTCCGAAGCCTGTTGGCTGAAGTGCACTCTCGTCTTCCATCCTAGAGGATCGGGGATAACTGCTGTGCCAAGTTTATTCCGTTTGCTCTGTTTGGAGATGCGGTGTTCTTGGGGCCTCGACAAGGGCTGGCGGAGGGGCCGGTGCGCGGGCAGGCGGATTCAAGGGCAGGGGCTCAGGGGCGGCGGTGAACGCGGAGCGGGACGGGACCCTTGGGACGGAGGGAGACGGACGGGGTGTACGGGATTTCGGCGGGGGTGTTGGGGGCGGGGGCGAGACGCCAGGCTTGCGCGACGGCGGCGAGGATGAGGGTGCCTTCCATCCAGGCGAGGCCTTCGCCGATGCATTGGCGGGTTCCTGCGCCGAAGGGGTAGTACGCAAAACGTGGGCGAGTGGCTTTGTTGGCGGGGGTGAAGCGGGCGGGATCGAAGGCGAGGGGGTCGGGCCAGAAGCGGGGGTCGCGGTGGGCGGCGAACTGGGGGGCGAGGAGCATGGCGCCCCTGGGGATGGGGAAGCCGCGGTAGTCGTACGGCTCGGCGGCGGTGCGGGCGGTGACCCAGACGGGGGGGTAGAGGCGGAGAGCCTCGGCAAAGACCTGCTCGGCGAGGGGGAGATTAGGGTAGTCGGCGGCGGTGGGGAGGCGGCCCTGGAGGACGCGAATGGATTCAGCGGCGAGTTGGTCCTGGATTTCGGGGTGGTGGGCGAGGAGGGCGAGGGCGAAGCTGAGGGCGTTCGCGGTGGTTTCGTGGCCGGCGAGAAGGATGGTGAGGCACTCGTCGCGGACCTGGCGGTCGGACATGGTTTGGCTTTCGCCGTTGGGGCCGGGTTCGGGGTCGGTGGCGGCGAGGAGCATGCTGAGGAGGTCGCCGCGGTCGGTGAGGTCGGCCCGGCGCTCACGGATCATGCGGTGGATGAGGGTGTCGAGGCGTTCCCGGCCCTGGCGGATGCGGCGCATAGCCGGGAGGGGAAGCCTTTGCACGGCGCTGGAGAAGGGGATGAAGGCGAGGAGGAGGAAGTACTGGAAGGAGTCGACGGCTTCGGAGATCTGGTGGATGTCCTGCTCGACGTCGGTGTCGAAGAGGGTTTTGCCGACGATGCGGAGGGCGAGGAGGAGCATGGATTGGCGAACGTCGGTGATGGCGCCGTCCGTCCAGGTGTCGGTGGTGAGTTGGGTTAAGTGGGAGATGACGGTGCCGTAAGCGGCGATGCGGTCGCGGTGGAAAGCGGGCTGGGCAAGCCGGCGCTGGCGGAGATGGAAGGGGGCCTCCGAGGTGAGGAGGCCTTCGCCGAGGACGGCTTTGGAGCGCTGCATGACGAGGTTGCGGTGGTGGTGCGGTGCGTCCCGGACAAGCATCTCGTGGACGAGGGTGGGGTGATTGAACTGGAGGATGGTGCGGCCGAAGGCGGTGAAGCGGACGAGGTCGCCGAAGGTGCGGGCGTTGTGGAGGAGGAAGGCGGCCGCGTCCTGGCGGAAGGCCTGACCTGAGAAGAGGCGGGGGAGAAAGGCGGGGCCCGCGGGGATGGTGGAATTGGGGCGGAGGCGAATATCGGGGGGGATTTCCATGGGATCCTGGGCTGCTGGGAGCGGTTGACGGGCGTGCTGCGGGGGAGGAGGAAAGACGGTGACGCCATAGAAGGTACTCTGCTGAGGAGGACGAGGCATGAAACGGATCACGGCGACGGCAGAAGCAGATTCGCTGCGAGATTGACAGCTATAGGGCCCAAGGCAAACAGACAACCGCAAGGGCAAAGAAAAAATTAGGTTCCCTGCGGGAATGACAACAAAAAGGGCCAGAGCAAAAAGACGGCCACACGGTCAAACAGACAACCGCAAGGGCTCGATTGCGTGGGTTAGAGAGCTTACCAGCCGAGGGTTCCGGGGGCCCCTTTGAACGGGCCCTGGACGTGGGAGGTGATCCAGCCGCCGTAGAAGTCACCCGGCTGGGGTTGGACGGGCTCACCGTCCACGGTGCACACGTCCACGCGGGTGGCGTAGAAGGCGAGGTGATCGCGGAGGGCGGCGTAGGGCGGCGTGGGGCTGGGATAGCTCCAGGCGGCGTCGGGGGAGAGGGAATCTTCTACTTGGACGGTCCAGTAGGTGGCGTGGCCCTTGAACTCGCAAAAGCTGGACCGGCGGGACGAGGGGCGGAGATGGTCCATGGCGATGTCGGCCTGGGGAAGGTAGAAGACGGGCGGGTGGCTGGTCTCGAGGATGCGGAAGGCGTGCGTGGTGTCGGCGAGGAGAATGCCGCGGTGGAGGATGCGGAGGCGGCGGGAAGTGGGCTCGAGGCGGGGCGGGCGGGGGTAGTCCCATACGGATTCTGCCGGGGGGTTGTCGGTCATGGGGAAGGCCTTGGGCGCGGGAGCGCACCTGTGAGGTTAGACTGCGGGGGAGGGTGTGGCGATGGCGAGTGGCGCGGAAGTGCATGGCGGAGAGAAGAAGTTGAATGAGATGAACAGGCTGGGGGATATGGGGCACTTCCCTGCCCTGGTGAACGCGGGGGCGACGGTGAATGTGATGGCGACGGTGGCGGTGACGTGGTGGCTGGTTCCGCGGCATCCGCAGGGGTATGCTCCGGTGGTTTGGGTGGCGGAGGTGCTGGCGGTGAACCTGCTGCCCGTTCTAGTGCTGCGGGCGGGGATGGGGGCAGACACGGTGTATCCGCGGCTGCGGGAGATGGATTTTGTGCGGGACCAGCACAAGTTTTCCGACTGGGTGTACGTGGCGGCTTCGGCAAATATGGCGTTCTGGGTGCTGGGCTCTTGGACGGTGTTTTCGGTGGCGGGCGGGGTGGGGAGCCTGGCGGGGGTGTTGGGGGTGGCGTTCCTGGCGACGTTCTCGCCGGTGCTGCTGCGCAGCAGGAGGAAGAGACGGTAGTTCCGTAAAAGGCTCACCATGGTAACGGAATATGCCGTATGATTGCGGTTACCGTCGCCACTCAGAGTAATTATGGTGAAGCCGCAGTACCTGGAACCAGGAGCTTTTCTTATCGCGGCGCTTGGCCTGGGGGCCGGCGCGGCGGCTTTTCGGGCCGGGGGGGTGGCGCATCGTGCCGGCAGCGCGCGGGCCCTGTATGCCTGGCATCACCTTGGGTCGGCGATGCTGGCGGGGGCTTGTTTCTGCGCCGCAATGGCATGCGTCTATGTGGTGGCACGGCGCATGGGCAGAAAGCTGGAAGAGCACTCCACAACGTTTTTCATAGGGACGATCGCGGCACTGTTTTGCGTCTTCTGGCTGCCGGTCCTGCTGGCGGGCGGGTTTGTGCAGGACGACTGGCTGCTGCTGGCGGCGGCGTCCGTGCGGCATGTGGTGGTGGCGCATCCGGCGACAAGCTGGGTGGCGCTGGACTCGGTGGATGGGAACTTTCGGCCGCTCGGGACGGTGCTTTATGTCAGTTACCTCTACAAGTTGTTTGGGCTGGCTCCGCGGGTGTTTCTGCTGGGTAACTTTCTGCTGAATCTCGGGGGTGTGGTCACGGCGTACCTGCTGGTGCGGGAGCTTGGCTACTCGAAGGTCTCCGGAGCCGTCGCCGCGACGCTCTATCTTTCGCGTGGGGTGCTGTACACGCAGTCGGGATGGGTTTCGGCGATGGGAGATTGCATCGTGGATTTCCTGACCGCGGTCATTGTGCTGTTGATGCTGAGGGCTATGCGGCGGCGGGGGGCGGCGGTATGGGTGCTGCACGGGGGGGCTTGGGCCTTGTTCGTGGTGTCGACCCTGGCCAAGCAGAGCTCGTTTACGACGCCGCTGGTGGTGGCGGCCTTGCTGTGGCTGCGGCCGGGGCTGGCGGAGCGGCTGCCATGGAGGAGGCGGATAATGCAGGCTTCAGCGGCTTTGGCCGTCTATGGAGGGACGGCCGCGGTCGTGCTCTTCCATGCCAAGAGTTTGCTAGGAAAGCAGATCCCTTACCCGATGGGGCTCAGCAGCTTCGCCGTGCTGCGGACCTTTGCCTATGTCTTCTGGTACTTCGAAACGCTGTATGTGCCAAGCGACAAGCTGTTTCAGCGATCGCATCCCATGGGGCTGCTGGACCTCGCCGGGATGCTGCTGGTGGGGCTGCTGACGTTTCTTCTGGTGCGCTATCCCTGGCTGATGGGGGAGAGGCCGCGGGACCTCGGATTCCTTGGGGTGGCGGCGGGGTGCTCGGTGTTGCTGTTTACGCTCGCGGCAGAGCGCAACGAGGCGTATTACGGGACGATGCTGGCCTTCTGGCTGAGCCTCGCCTTTGCGGTCCTGCTGACGCGGGTACGGGGGCCGGGCCCGGTGCGGATAGCGGCGTTCGGGTTTTGCGCGCTGATTGCCATGAGCTTTCTGGATGTCCGGCTGAAGCAGATCGGATCCGTATGGCCGGGCGGCTACTTCTGGGGCAACGCGGATGTGGCAAACGAGAGGGCGCGGTTCGCGGAGTTGCAGGGCCTGCTCGCGGGGGCGCCGGCGGGAAGTACGGCGATCCTGATCGATCCTCCGTTGCAGCCGCGGTTCTACGCGTCCATGGTGATGCTGGCGGCTCCGCAGGTGGAACGCATCCTGGTGTACGACAGCAAGGCGGAGACATATCTGGCGAACGATCGCGGTGGCATGGCTCCCCAGGACGGCATCTCCGCGCTACGCGACGTGGGAGCCTACAAGTGGGCGACCGCGGTCGCGCCGCAGACCGGGGCAAGGCTGATGCTGGGGCCGGATACGGTGCGCCTTCAGTATGCGGAGGGGCGCTTCCAGGCCGCGGATCCAGGAACCTCAACCGCCAGCCTTGTTCGTTGAGGAGATGCTTTTGCGGCCCGACCGGACCGAGCGCGCTAAACTCTTGCCTATGAACCTCGATGCCATACAGGCTGCGTTACGCGAACAGAAGATGGATGCCTGGCTTTTCTACGATCATCATGGGCGGGACCCGCTGGCTTACCGGATCCTAGGATTCGAGGCAGGGCATGTCACGCGTCGCTGGTACTACTTGATCCCGGCGAACGGCGACCCGCGCAAGCTGGTGCACCGGATTGAAGGAGGACGGCTGGATACGCTGCCGGGAGAGAAGGCGGTGTATTCGTCGTGGCAGGAACTGGAGGTTGGCCTGCAGCGGATGCTGGGCGGGGTGACGCGGGTGGCGATGCAGTACTCGGCCCGGAACGCAATCATGTATGTGTCGATGGTGGACGCCGGGACGGTGGAGGTGCTGCGCGGGATGGGCAAGGAGATTGTGACCTCGGCCGACCTGGTGAGTCAGTTCGAGGCGGTGCTGACCGAGGAGCAGCTTGCGACGCACTCTGTGGCGCAACGGAAGATCGACGAGGTGCTGGCCGAGGGCTGGCGAGAGATGGGGCGGCGGGTGCGCGGTGCGGGAACGGATGAGTTTTCCATGGTGGCGTGGCTGGCCGAGGGGATGCGGCGGGAAGGGCTGGTGTGGGAGCACGGGCCCAATGTGAGTGCCGGGGCGAACTCGGCGGATCCACACTATGAGCCGACGCGGGAGAGCTCAAAGGCGATCGGGTTGGGGGATTTTGTGCTGATCGATCTCTGGGGGCGAGTGGCCGATCGGGCGGATGCCTGCTACTACGACATCACGTGGACGGGGGTGGTGGGGCGAGCGCCGACGGAGCGGGAGGAGCAAGTCTTCGCTGCGGTAAGGGATGCGCGGGATGCGGCTGTAGCGCTGGTGACCGGGCGCTTCGCGGCGGGGGTGCCGGTGGCCGGGTGGGAAGCGGACGATGCGGCCCGTGGAGTCCTCCGCGGGGCTGGGCTGGGAGAGTACTTCACCCATCGGACGGGGCATAACATCGGGCCGGTGCTGCATGGGAGCGGGGCGCATCTCGACAATCTGGAGACACATGATGAGCGGCGGATTCTGCCGGGAACTTGCTTCTCGGTCGAGCCGGGGGTCTACTTTGCTGGAGAATTCGGCGTGCGCAATGAGGTGAACATGATCGCGCGGCGGAACAGCGCCGAAGTTACCGGGAGAATGCAGGATTCCCTGGTAAGGATTTAGCTGCCTCTGCCTGGGCCGGCGGACAAGAAGCGTCGGCGAGTGCGGTAGGATGAAAGGGATGACGACTCAAGTGCAGGCGCCGGCGCGGGTGGATGGCCGGGTAGCGGTCTCCCCGATCCTCGTGCTGCTGGCGGGGTGGCTCGTTCCGGGTGCAGGGCATTTTCTATTGCGGAAGCCCATTCGCGGCGTGCTCCTGTTCCTGGCGATCGTAAGCATGTTCGCGATCGGGATCGGCCTGGAAGGGAAGATTTACACGCCCAACACAGGCGACCTCCTGGATATTCTCGGCTTTGCCGGAGACCTCGGAGCGGGGCTGCTGTATGCCGCGGCGCGCGTGTTCGAGTGGGGTCACAGCTCGGTGCAGGTCGCGGTGGCGGACTACGGAACGAAGTTCCTGGTGGTGGCGGGGCTGCTAAACGTGATCGCGGCGGTCGACGCACACTCGCTGGCGACCGGGAGGAAGGCCTCATGACGCACTTCTCCGCCGTTCTGCTGTTTGCGCTCTGCATGTCCGTGGTGTTCGGGATCACGATGCGCGCCGAGTCGAAGATGATGATTCGGTTCGGGGCGTATTGCTTCGTGATGCTGGTCGGTGGGACAGTCGCCGCGAGCTGGGTAATGTGGTTGATCAAGCGATAGGCGTTCTATCTGCCGCAATCGATCGGCGCTTGATGCCCGGCAGCACCGAGCGCCCGCTCCGGCGTGCATCCCTCAAACTTCCCCTGTACCAAATGGCCTCTTCCACGACGCACCGCCACGCGTGGCCTGCGGATACGCATGAAGGCCCAGCATCCTCGCCGGGCCTTCATGCGTATCAAGAGTACAGCTACTTCGGAAACACCAGCGGCGCTTCCACCAGGTGCTGCCCGATAAACCAAGACTGCAGCTCATTCGGCCGCAGAATGTCCGAGACCGCCAGGTCGTTAGTCCCGTCATCGCCCGCCTCGTCCGCTGCGTCGGCGATCTTCTTGCAGTCCTCCATGATGATCCGATGGGCCTCGAGCAACCGCGAGATTTGCACCGGGACCTCTTCCCGGCCACGCGGCGGAGCCTGGATCTTCGTCACCGCCGCGACATCCCCACCCATCGCGATGCTGATGCCGCCAAGCAGTTGGATCCTCTCGGCGATCGTATCGACCAGCTCAACCTGCTCTTCAAAATGCTTGTCGAACAGAAGATGCAACTGATAAAAGGTCGGTCCGGACACCTGCCAATGATGCTTCTTGTACATATCCCGGATCACGATCGAGTCGGCCAGGAGCTCGTTCAACATTCCCACCATCTGTGCCCGCACCTTGGCGTCGAGATAGTGCGGCATATCCTGGATCACCTCGCCGTACTTCTGGATCTCCTTCGCCTGGGCGTGCCACTGGGGCGTCGCGTCCAGCTCCGCATTCTGCTTCTTCATTGCAACTGCCATGCATCACCTCTCTAGAAGTAGATGCCAGTGGCTGGCAGCGGTTTGCCCGGACCTTCTGCATGGGTTCCTCTCCGACCGCTCCCGTATCATCATTCCAGCGCCAAACGAACCGGACCCACAACCCATGATCCAGGAAAGCTTCCCCGTCGGCCTCCTCCAGTGCACCTGCACCCTCCTCGGCGACGAGACCAGCCGCCAGGCCCTCGTCGTCGACCCCGGCGACGACATCCCCCGCATCCTCTCCCGCCTCGCTCACCATCAGCTCACCGTCAAGGCCATCGTCATCACCCACGCCCACATCGACCACATCGCCGGAGCCCTCACGCTCAAGGACATCACCCACGCGCCCATCCTCTATAACCAGCTCGACCTTCCCATCCTTGCCATGATGGGCGAGCAGGCCGCCTGGCTCGGCGTTCCCATTCCCAAAGTCGCTCCGCCCGACGACGACCTCGCCGACGGCGCGTACGTCACCGTCCCCGGCATCCGTGCCACCGTCCTCCACACCCCGGGCCACACACCCGGAAGCATCTGCCTCCACCTTCCCGCGGAAAACCTCCTCCTCTCCGGTGACACCCTCTTTGCCGGCACGGTAGGCCGCACCGACTTCCCCCTCGGTGATGCGAGGACCCTGCTCAACTCCCTCCACGAGCGCGTCCTCCCCCTGCCGGACCACACCCGCATCGTGCCCGGACACGGCCGCCCCACCACCATGCACATCGAGCGCGCCTCCAATCCCTTCTGCAGCCCCGACATCTTCGACACCCTGAGAGCCTGAGGCCGGCGGTCAGGACACCCCGCGCAGACCGGCCATCCCAGCCGCAAACTCCGCCTCCCCCACAAGCAGGCTGATCACGACCGCAGACCGTCCGCCCAGCCCGTAAAAGCTTCCCGGGTGCACGATCACCCCACGGTGTTCCAGCACCTCCTCCGCACCGCCCATCGCCCCGGGCAACCGCAGCACGGCGCTCCAGCCAGCGTCTACAGGAAAGAAATCGATCCCGCTCTCCCCCAGCGAATGAAGGTTCCGCCCGAGCCGTTCCCGTATCTGGCCCTGAATGCCCGCCCGCCCCCGCAGCCATGCCGGCAGCGCCCGCTGGGCCGGCGCGCTCATCGAAAGGAAGGTGTCCGCAATCACCTCCAGCCGGCTCAGCGCCTCCTCCCGCACCGCCTCCGGCCCCAGCGCCACCACCCAGCCCACCTTCATCTGCGGCAGCGCCGCCACCTTGCTCAAACCGCTCAGCACAAAGGTCAGGCATTGGGGAGCGCCAACCGCAAAGCTCCGCTCCGCTCCGGAGACGCCATAATCGAGAAACACCTCGTCCACCACCAGCGCCAACCCGTGCCGGAGACAAAGCTCCTCCAGCCGCCGCCTCTCTGCCGTCCCGGTCCAGTGTCCCGTCGGATTCGCCGGATGCACCACGAGAATCGCCCTGGTCCGCTCGCTGATGCGCCGCTCCAGCTCGCCAATGTCGATCCACCAGCCGAAGTCATGGAACAGCGGGTACGTTCGTAGCCGCACATCTTCCAGGTCCGCCAGGAAATCGAACAGCGGATAGCCAGGCTGCGGCACCAGCACCTCGTCCCCCGCATCGCACAGCAACCGGAACAGGTAGCCGTAACCCTCACTCGTGCTGGTCGTCAACACCACCTGCTCCGGCTTCACCCCCGCCCCATGATCCCGGTAGTACCCGCACACCGCCTCCCGCGCCGACAGCATCCCCCGCGGGTTTGGGTCGTAGACCATGGAACCCGCATCCCCCAGGGCCGCCAGAATCGCCGGAGCGTCGTACAAAAACCCGCACACCGTCGGGTTCGAGACGGTCAGGTCCGCCACCACCCGGCCCTCCGACCGGGCACGCCGGATCGCCCCCGCGAACGCACTCTCCCCCGTATCCCATCCCGTCCGCCGAGAAAACCCACGCATCGCCCCATCCTAAATCTTCTACAATCGCAGCTACTCATGCCGAACGCTCCCGACATTCAGGCCGTCCTCTTCGACTACGGCATGGTCCTCACCGGACCGCCCGACCCCACCGCGTGGAACCGCATAAAGCAGCTCACCGGCCACGACGAAGCCACCCTCCACGCCGCTTACTGGGCCCCCCGCCACGCCTACGACCGCGGCGACCTCAGCGGCCTCGCCTACTGGAGCCAGGTCGCCGGCCCCGAGGCCCAGGACCCCGTCCTCACCCAGCTCATCGACGCCGATACCGATCTCTGGACCGTCCCCAACCAGCCCATGATCGATTGGGCGCTGCGCCTGCAGCGCGCCGGCATTCGCACCGGCATCCTCTCCAACCTCGGCGACGCCATGATGCACGGCGTCCTCGCGCGCTTCCCCTGGCTCAGCGGTTTCCACCACCTCACCTGGTCGCACACCCTCAACCTCGCCAAGCCGGAGCTGGCCATCTACGCCCATGCGGCCCAAGGCCTCGACACTCTCCCAAATCACATCCTCTTCGTAGACGATCGTGCAGACAATCTCGAAGCCGCCCATCGCGCCGGAATGCACACCCTCCGATACTCCACCCATGAAGCCTTTACCGCAGAGATGCACGCTCGCGGACTCCATGCGCTGCTCGACCCTCCGCCGCGCAGCGCGTAACGTGCCTTCGTCCCATTTCGGGATAGGCATCCTCCCGTCGTTTCGCTCAGCATTCCTCTTTCGGTACCAAAACCTTTCTGAAGCATGGATAGTTGAGGGCAGGCTGCACTCAGAGTCCCACCGCAGCCACAAGGCCATGATGACCCCGCACCGCACCGCACCGGCTCCCGCGTTCCCCTTCGCCGCGCCGCTCCGCACCCTCCTGCTGACGCTCGCCGCCATCCTCGGCCTCGCCCCGATAGCCCCCGCGCAGACCATCACCGGCCCCCAGCAGCTCACCCTCGCTGCGCTCCGCAGCGTCGCCAACCAAGGTCAGTTCAACGCCGTCAAAACCGACCCAGCCGGCAACCTCTACCTCCTCCTCGACCAGAAGGACGGGGTTCGCCTCCTCAAGCTCGACCCCACCGCCTCCACCATCCTCGCCCAGTCCCAGCTCGGAGCCAAAGGCGACATTGGCCTCGCCCTCGCCTTTGATCCCGCCGGCAACCTCTACGTCGCCGGAACCACCACCTCCACCACTCTCAACGGAACCCGGGGCGCCGCCTTCCCCAACCGCGCCGACACCTCCACCAACTCGTTCGTCGCCAAGTACGACGCGAACCTCAACAACCTTTTCGTCACCTTCGCGGGCAGCGGACGCCTCGCGGCCACGGCTGTCACCGCCACCGCCGACGCCGTCTTCCTCACCGGAAGCCTCTTCGCCGCCACCCTCCCGGTCACGCCCAACGCCATCCTCCAGGCCCCCGCCCGCGGCAGCCTGCAGAACGGCTTCGTCGAGCGCTTCTCGTCCGACGGTGCCACCCTCGTCTACGCCACCTACCTTACCGGAGCCAACGGAGATACCTCTCCCTCCACCATCGCCGCAGACTCCTCCGACAACACCTACATCGCCGGCTACACCAGCGCCTCCGGCTACCCCACGCTGGCTGCCCTGTCCCCCCGCATCGCCCCCGGCACGCCCTCCTCCGGCTTCCTCACCAAACTCCCCCCCGCAGCCGACGGCATCACCTTCTCCACCTTCATCCCCGGCACCGGCGTCTCCTCGCTCGCCCTCGATCCCGCCACGCAGAACCTTCTCCTCGCCGGCAACGTCGACCTCGGCCTCTTCCCCGTCGCCACCGTCCAGGCGCCCCTCGTCGCCACCCCCTACCAGGTCCTCCTCCGTCTTCCCCTCGACGGCTCCAGCGTCCTCGCCTCCACCATCCTCGCTCCCGGAACGCAGTCCTTCGTCACCCCCGGCCCGAACGGCTCCACCTGGGTCGACGGCGCCCTCACCATCCCCCTTCTCCCCCTCACCCCCATCGCCAACACCGGCACCGCCTTCGCCGCCCACATCACCTCCACCAGCCTCGTCGACCAGACCCTCCGCCTCGGCGGCCTCGTCCCCACCAACCCCAGCTTCGCCAGCGCCCCGGTCGGGCTCACCTCCCTCGCCACCGACCCCGCCGGCCAGCCCCTCTTCGCCGGAGCCTTCACCCCCACCGCAAGCTCCAGCCTGCTCCCCACCCAGACCTACGACCTCCCCCTGCTCAACGCCCCCACCCCCGCCCTCCCCTCCGCCGTGTCCGACGCCGCCCTCCCCCCCGGCTCCTGCAACGGCAGCGCCTGCTCCGGCTCGGCCGCCTACCTCGCCCGCATCACCACCGGTACCGCCTCCCCGTCCCTCGCCCTCTCCATCGGCTCCTCCCCGGACATCGTCCTCCGCAATCTAGGCTCCGCCATGGCCACTGGCCTGCAGGTCACCGCCACCGGCTTCACCCTCGCCACAACCTGCGCCAACAGCCTCCCCGCCGGCGCCGAATGCGCCATCGCCCTCTCCGGCTCCGGCCCCGGAACCGTCACCGCCACCGCCAGCAACGCCCCCACCCAGACCGCCACCCTTCCCGCATCCGGCGCAGCCCCCACCGCCATCGTCTTCTCCCCCCGCGAGCTCGACTTCGGCATCCAGACCGCCTCCAGCGCCCCCATCCTCCGCACGGTCACCGTCACCAACCTCAGCCAGCAGACCCAGACCTTCACCTCCGCCCTCGACTTCCTCGCCCGAAGCACCACGCCCCCCTTCACCGAAGCCTCCAGCGACTGCCCCGCCGCCAGCCCAAACACCAAGACCCTCCCGACCGGAGCCACCTGCCACATCATCCTGGCCTTCGCCCTCAACAGCACCGTCCCCGACGGCCCCCTCCAATACGCCTGGACCATCGCCACCTCCGGAGCCCGCGACGTCGTCCTCACCGGCTTCGCCCAGGCAGCCGCCCTCTCCCCCTCCGCCTCTACCATCTCCTTCGGCACGCAGTTTGTCGGAGGCCTCCGCGTCCCCCGCTTCCTCTACCTCTCCAACAACAGCGACACCGCCCTCCCCCACACTCCCGTCGCCCTCCCCGCCGGCTCCCCCTTCACCGTCACCGATCGCTGCCCAACCACCCTCCTCCCCCACTCCGTCTGCCAGCTCCAGCTCGCCTACAACTCCCCCGCCAGCCCCACCGACGACTCTGTCACCCTCACCCTCGACCAGGGCCTCTCCGTCCTCCTCACCGGCCAAACCCTCCCCCAGCCCACCGCCAACGGCGCCGCCGCCAACCCCTCCCTCGCCGTCACCCCCGCCTCCATCAACTTCAGCAACGCCGTACCCGTCACCGCCACCTCCGTCACCACGCAGACCGTCACCGTCACCAACACCGGCGCCACCCCCTTCGCCCTCTCCCTCGTCCTCACCGGCGACTTCACCGACACCACAAGCTGCACCGGCACCCTCGCCGCCCACCAAAGCTGCTCCGTCGTCCTCACCTTCGCGCCCACCGCCCCCGGAACCCGCGCCGGCCTCCTCGCCGTCACCGCCGGGGCCGGAACCAGCCCCTCCTACGTCGATCTCACCGGAACCGCCACCCCCATCCTCCCCCCCAACAACGGCACCCTCGACCTCGGCGCCATTCCCCTCACCGAGCCAACCGTTCAGTGGTTCAAGATCTCTCAACCCTTCCAGAACTTCTCCGCCTCCACCACCGGAGCCTTCAAGGTCCTCTTCGTCGAGGACATCGGCTACGGCCACGGCAACCCGCCCCCCAACGCCTTCCTGCCCCAGACCACCGGAACCTGCCTCAACTGCTTCCTCGGCATCCAGTTCCAGCCCACCGTCACCGGCTTCCAGACGGGCTCGCTCTCCCTCGCCTCCGCATCCCTAGCCAGCCCCTACCAGCTCACCCTCACCGGAACCGGCCTCCCCTTCCTCGGCCTCATCCCCGCCCCCAACGCCCAGGACTTCGGCCCCGTCCCCGTCAACAGCACCAGCCAGCCCCTTCTCTTAAGCCTGGCCAACCTGCTCGCTTCTACCGGCACGGCCGGCCTCACCCTGTCGAGCGTCACCACCTCCGGAGACTTCGCCCTCTCCTCCGCCCCCACCGGCGGTGCCCCCTGCACCGGGACCCTCCCGCTCACCAACACCTGCCTCGTCCAGGTCACTTTCTCCCCCACCAGCACCGGCCCCCGCACCGGAACCCTCACCTTCGTCACCACGTCCGGCAACGTCACCGCCGCCCTCACCGGCTTCGGCTCACCCGACCCCGGCATCGGCCTCTCCCCCACCGCACTCACCTTCCTCAACGTCCCTGGCCCCACCTCCACCCAGCAGATCCTGACCGTCGCCAACACCGGCTCCTCCCCCATCCAGGTCGCCCAGCCCACCGTCACCGGCACCGCCTTCGCCACCACCGGCACCTGCGCCACCCTCGCCCCCGCCGCCACCTGCACCCTCGCCGTCACCTACACGCCTGGGTCCGCCCCCACCACCGCCACCCTCAGCCTTCCCGTCACCACCATGGCCGGCGGAGTTGCCACCACGACCGCCTACCCCATTCCCCTCACCGGCGCCTACACCAGCGAGGACGCCGGCCTCCAGTTCGTCCCCGCCCAGGTCAACTTCGGCCCCGCCCCCACCGACAACCTCGGCCTTACCCGCACCTTCACCCTCAACAATCTCACCGCCAAGTCCGTCAACGTCGCCTTCACCCTGCCCCGCCAGTTTGCCCTCACCACCCCCAACGCCTGCCTCTCGCTCGCCGCCAACGCAAGCTGCGACTTCGCCGTCACCTATCTTCCCCTCACCACCGCCGACACCACCGGAACCCTCTTCGCCCAGGCCACCCCCACCGACAACACCGCCCCCCTCAACGGCCTCGGCTACCTCGAAGCCTTCGGAACCGCGCAAATCAACGGCACTCTCTCGATCACCGGCCCGCTCTCCCCCGGCACCGGCATCCTCGACTTCGGCCAGATCCCCTCCGGGCAGTCCTCCACCAAGACCCTTACTCTCACCAACACCTCCGCAACCATCGGCACCCTCGGCGCCCCTCCCATTACCGTCCGCCGCATCACCACGGAGTCGCCCTTCCTCGCCACCACCACCTGCGGCAGCGCCCTCGCCGCCGCGCAAAGCTGCACCATCACCGTCACCTACACCCCGCTCAACCAGATCCCCACCGGCGTCACCCCCACCACCCAGCCCAACACCGGCACCCTCATCGTCGAGAGCGGCGCCGTCGCCAGCCCCAACCTGATCGATCTCGCCGGAACGGCCGCCCCGGTCGCCGTCAACTCCCCCGCGAACAACGCCCCCATCGCGAGCTACACCCTGTCCCAGGGGGCCCTTACCTTCCCCGGCACCTCGGTCGGCAATCCCTCACCCACGCAGACCGTTACGGTCGCCAACACCGGCTCCGTCACGCTCCACCTCAGCGCCCTGCTCACCACGCCGGACTTCACCGTCTTCAACGCCTGCCCCGCCGCCCTCGTCCCCGCCGCTACCTGCACCTTCACGGTCGCCTTCACGCCCAGGACCACCGGCATCCACTCCAGCGCCCTCCAGATCACCTCCGACGCCTCGGACTCCCTCGAGTTCGTCAGCCTATTCGGCGTCTCCAGCCCCGCCTCGCTCCAGGTCGGCGCCCAGGCCCTCGACTTCGGCACCGTGCTCGTCGGCGCCACCGCCAGCCAGCCCGTCCAGATCACCAACAACGGCCAGGTCCCCGTCACCTTCAACAGCATCACCGCCACGGGAGACTACACCGCCGCCGGAAACTGCCCTGTCGCCGGAGCCTCCCTCGCCCCAGGAACAAGCTGCACCGTCCAGGTCACCTTCGCCCCCGTCACCGCAGGCACCCGCCCCGGAACCCTCAGCCTCGCCACCTCGGCCACCACGCTGCCCCTCACCGTCGCCCTCACCGGAATCGGTGCACAGTCCCACCTCCAGGTCACCCCCGGCGCCCTCGCCTTCGGCAGCATCGCCGTCGCCGCGTCCGCCAATCTCTCCCTCACCCTCACCAACAACGGAACCGCCCCGGTCAATCGCCTTGCCCTCGCCGTCACCGGCGACTACGCCATCACCACTCCCTGCACCATCACCACCCTCGCCCCCTTGCAGACCTGCTCCGTCACGCTCACCTTCACCCCCACGCAGGCCGGCGCCCGCCCCGGAACCGTCACCGTCACCAGCTCCGACAGCACCTCGCCCATCGCCGTCCCGCTCACCGGAACCGGCATCGCCAATGGAACCTTCGCCCTCACCATCGACGGCGCGACGACCTCGAGCGCCACCGTACGCTCCGGTGTTCCGGCCAACTACACCCTCACCATCACCCCCGCAGGCAGCTTTGCCGGCGCGGTCGTGCTCAACTGCACCCCGCTCAACCCCGTCCCCTACGCCACCTGCGCCATCCTCCCCTCCGGCATGACCCTCGCCGGAACCCCGCAGAACGCCGCCTTCACGATCACCACCGTCACCAGCCTCCAGCCCGTGGCCCTGACCACCTCCCTCGCCCAAGCGCTCTTCTGCTTCCTCTCCCCCGCCTTCATCTTCATCTGGAAAAAAGGCACCCGCCGCCGCCTGGTCGCCCGCCGGCTTCTCTGGCTCTTCCTCTGCTGCGTCACCCTTGCGGGCGGCGGCTGCGGCGGCGGCCCCAACACCACCCTCCGCTACGTCAACCCCGGAACCTACCAGTATCAGGTCACCGCAAGCTCCACCAGCGGCATCCAGATCACCCAAACCGTCACCGCTACGGTCGTCGTCACCGGCAACTAGAGCAGATCAGCCATTCGCACCAGGCCGTGTGCCCCATCTTCGCGACAATCCATCGTCGCTAAGGTGGGGTGGAGCGCCAGGAACCCCAAACCAAGTCCCACCCCTTCAGAGAATCCGCTTCCGCTCAGCGCGTCCGAAGCCTCAGCCGCATCCGCAACGCGTCCCGCGGCCGCAGTGTAATCTTCGCCTGCGGCACCGGGGGCTTGTCCCCCAGGTAGTCCATCTCCCATCGGCATGCCAGCGTCGCCAGCGCAAACACCCCTTCCATCCACGCAAATGCCTCGCCGATGCACTGCCGCCCCCCGCCCCCAAACGGAAAATAGGCGAACTTCGGACGGCCCGCCTTGTTCTCCGGCGAGTGCCGGTCCGGGTCGAACCGCAAAGGGTCCGGAAAATACTCCGCCGAGCGATGCATGATGTACTGCGAAAAGAAGAAGTGAGCCCCCGGAGGAATTCGCCACGGCCCCAGCGTCACCGGCTTCGTCGACATTCGTCCCATCGCCCACGCCGGAGGATACAACCGCATCGCCTCGGCAAACACCTGCTCCGTGTACCGCAGGTTCGGGTAGTCGGCCAGGGTCGGCACCCGGTGCCCTTTCCCCTCGCCAAGCACGCCATCCAGCTCCGTATGGAGCCGCGCCTCCACCTCTCGATTCTGGCTCAGCAAGTACCACGTCCACGTCAGCGCATTCGCCACCGTCTCGTACCCGGCCAGAAAGATCGTCAGCACCTCATCCCGAACCTGTTTGTCTGACATTCCCGTATGTTGCCCCGCCGCATCCGCCTCTTCGTCCCGGGAGCTCAGCAGCATCGAGAGCAAATCGCCTTTGTCG
This sequence comes from uncultured Granulicella sp., assembly GCA_965213785.1. Classification (GTDB taxonomy): domain Bacteria; phylum Acidobacteriota; class Terriglobia; order Terriglobales; family Acidobacteriaceae; genus Edaphobacter. The sequence continues at coordinate 697,003 of OZ243921.1, forward strand.
ACGCCAGCTCGCTTGTGCTCCGCGATCAGCCGATCCACCGTCGCGTTCAGCCGATTGCGCGAACGCCGGAACTTCATCACACCCGGAATCGGCCAATTCAGGTAAGCCTCCAGGTTCGGCAGCCCGATCAGAAAGTTGTACAACCCCATGATCGTGTTCACCTCATCGTTGATGCTTCGGATCTCGTCCGTCACCTCCGTGTCGAACAGCGTCCTCGCCACGATCTCCAGCGACAACTCCATCATCGCCGCCGCAATGTCGATCGTCTCACCCGCCTTCCAGCGGTCCCGTTGCGCCGCCGCGGACGCCGCAATGCGGTCTCCATACGCCGCAATCCGCTGCCGATGAAACGCAGGCGCGGCAATCCGCCGCTGACGAATATGGATCGGATCGTCCGACGTAATTAGCCCCTCGCCCAGCAGAATCTTCATCCGTTTCAGCGTCCGTTCCTTCACAAACGACGACGCCTGGTTGATCAGAATCTCCCGGATATACTCCGGGTCATTCACGAAGATGATGTACGTGTTGAACAGCTTGTAGTGCGCAATGTTGCCAAAGGTCTTGTGCAGGTACTCAAACAGCAGGATCGGATGCCCCAGCCGAACCCACGGCTTGTGAGCATAGGTAGGCAGAGACCGCGGAAGACCTGGTGGAATGTTCCATTCCTCCGCGCCGGCAGCCGGCGCATTCGGATCGACTTCGACAATGGGCGGTGTAATCATGCATCTCTATTAGAACGCGAGCAGGGACACCTCGTCCTGTTCTGAGTTCCGCGGGCAGGGTGGGACAAACAAGCCTGAGCAAAACTTGTGCCCCGTTCAGACCCGGTACGAAAGCCTCTCCTCGACCGCTGCTCGAACCTGAACCTCGATCGTCTCGATCGACGCATGATCCGTCAGCGTCAGCACCCGGTGAGCATCCCGCACTGCAATCTCAAGGTAAGCCGCGTGAATGCGGGCATAGAAGGCATCCGACTCCCGCTCAAACCGGTTCTCGTCCGTCCCGACCTCACTCAGGTGCCGCTGGTTCCTCCGCCGCGCCCGCGTCAGCGACACCTCCAGCGCAGGGAGCAGCAGCAGCGTAAGGTCCGGCTGCAGGTCGCCGCACAGCGCCCCATGCAGGGCCAGCACCCGCTCCCGCCCAAGTTCCCGCCCCGCCCCCTGGTACGCCTCCGACGAATCCGTAAACCGGTCGCACAGCACCACCGCCCCCGAAGCAAGCGCCGGCGCAATCACCTCCGCGATCGACTGCGCCCGGTCCGCGAACATCAGCGCCAACTCCGCCTCCGGAGCGATTTCGCCCAAATCCGTCTCCGTCCGCGAATCCAGCAGAATGCTTCGAATGCGATCCCCCAGCGGCGTCGAACCCGGGTTCCGCAGCGTCACCACCCTGCGCCCCGACGCTTCCAGCCACGCGGCCAGACGACGCAGTTGCGTCGTCTTCCCGGAACCATCCAGGCCCTCGAAGGTAATGAAGAATCCGGCTGCCATACGGCTCAGTCTAAATGCACCCTCATCGCCCCGGCGCAGGTTGCAGATGCCACACCGGGCTTCCCTCCGTGAGCTCGACCGTAAGCTGCCCCTCGTCCCCTTCCTTCAGCACCGGCCCCGCCGAGCTGAAGTCATGATGCGTCGCATCCGTATACAAAACCTTGGTCGGCCCCGATCCCAGGATCTTGAACCGGTAGTGAAACGTAGCCCCCGGCCCCAGGTTCTGCGTCCCAAAGCTTGCACTTGGGTAATCCACCTCCAAAAGAACGATCCCCCGGCCTGTGTGGTTGATGATCGACGCCTCGACGTACCGCGAGTGGCACCCGCCAGTCAACAAGACGCACGCAGAGACCGCCAGAAGAGCAAGCAAACGCATAAGTCCAGCCTATCAGTCTCTTCCGTCCGGCCGCATCCGATCCCGCAGCCCTCGCACCACCTCCGGAAGCCGGTTGAAAAGCGCCACCGACCGCAACCACTGCCGGTTGTCGATCGCCGGATAGCCGCTCACGGTCTTTCCCGCCGCAACATCGTTCGGAATCCCCGACTGCGCCGTCGCAACGACCCCATCCCCAATCGTGCAGTGCCCCGCGACCCCCACCTGCCCCGCCAGGATCACATCCCGCCCCACCGTCGTAGACCCGGCCAGCCCAACCTGCGCACAAAGCAATGTCGCCTGCCCGACATTAGACCCATGCCCAACCTGCACCAGGTTGTCGATCTTCGCCCCCGCTTGCACCCGCGTCTCCCCGATCGACGCACGATCGACGCACGCATTCGCCTGCACTTCCACGTTGTCCTCCAGAACAGCCCGCCCCGACTGCACAATCTTGTACCACGGCCCGCCCGGAAGCGGCTCCGCCCTATGCTGCCGCGCAAACCCGAACCCATCCCCCCCCACCACAGCGCCATTCTGCAGCGTCACATGGTCGCCCAGCACACAATGCTCCCGCACCACCGCATGGGCATGCACAAACAAGTGCGACCCCGCTCGAACCCCCGCATAAAGCACCGCATGCGCCAGAATCGTCGCATGATCCCCTACCCGCACATCCTCCCCGACCACCACATACGGTCCTACATGTGCACCGGCCCCAATCACCGCGCTCGCGGCAATCACCGCGGTGGGATGGATCCCCGGCGGATATGCCGGCCCCCGGTAGAACAGCTCGATCGCCCGCGCAAACCCCAGGTAAGGGTTCGCCGTCCGCAGAGTTGCCGCGGCGATCGCCGGAAACCCCGGCTCCACCAGGATCGCCGTCGCGCGCGTCGTCCGAGCCAGCGCGGCATACTTCGGGTTCGCCACAAACGTCAGGTCGCCCGCCGCGGCGTCTTCAATCCCGCAAACCCCGCTCACCTCAGCCTCAGCATCGCCGTCCAGCGTGGCATTCAGGTACAGCGCTAATTCTCCCAGGAGCATACTCCGATTGTAGATGGCCCCCGGCCTAGCCCACTGGGAACAGGCTCGTCTGCGGGTCCGCCCCTTCCGCTGGCCGCACTCGCGCCCGCGTCCGCACCACCGCGAGAAACTCCACCTCCGCAACCGCAGCCCGCGGAACATACATTCGATGCGTATTGCTCCGCTCGTCCGGAGGTGTCAGGAACAAGCCCGCATCGACCACCAGCGCATCCAGCAGCGTCGCATCCAGCGGAGCCAGCCCCTCCAGTTGCTCGCCCGAAGCAAACGTAACCCGCAGCCAAAGTCCTTCACTCCGCGGCCTCGCGAGAAACGTCCGGCGGCTCAGGCGTTCCGGGTTCGCAGGGTCGTCCACGTTGAAGTCACGCACAAACGCGACATACTTCACCTCCGGCAGAGGCACCAGCCGGCTTCGGCCCGCCAGGTCCAGAAGATCCAGGAAGTCCGGTCCTTCGAGCGCTGCCGCACCCGGGTCCACCCCGCGATGCAGCAGCGATGTCGCCGGCAGATACCCCGACATCTGCCCGCCGGCCAGAAGACGCACGATCACTTTCTTACTGGAGACAGGCATGGCACCGAAATCTTTCGTTCCGCAAAACGCTCAAGGAAACCGACACGGCAGGCTGGCAGGCCAGCGCCTTCTATGATACATTCGAGTTTTGCGCGGGACCCGTTATTCCACGTAACGCGTTGATCTGTCGTAAGTTACGCTTCAGCTGAAGGCATCCGCGGAGCGGCAGGAGCAAAAGCACAGGATATGGCGGATTACATCTACCTGCTGGAAAACCGGCTCTCGACCGCGCAAAAAGAAGCGCTTTCCACGTTGCGGGATCTTGTCCGCGCCCGGGGCCTCACCCTCTTTCTCGTCGGTGGCGCCGTCCGAGACCTCACCAGCGGCTCCCCCGTGCGGGACCTCGATGTGGCCGTCCAGGGCAACGCCCTCAAGCTTCGCAAGGATCTGGAATCAGCCGGAGCCGTCCTCGCCGGCTCGAACGACCCAGGCCAGGCGCTCTACCTGCGCTTTCCTGGCGGTGTCCGGGTGGAGCTCGGCAGCACCCTCTCTGCCCATCACCCGAAGCCCGGCAAACCGGTTTTTAAACCCGGAACCATCCTGGAAGACCTCCGGCGCCGGGATTTTACCGCCAACGCCATGGCGCTCTCTCTTAATGAAGGCTCCTATGGCCTGCTCATGGATCCCCTGAACGGCGTAGCCGACATTGAAAATCGCGAACTGCGCCTCGTCAGCAACTACGGCTTTATCGAAGAGCCCGTGCGCCTCATCCGCGCGGCCCGGTTTGCGGCGCGGCTCGGCTGGACGCTCGAGGAAAAGACCCAAACCCGCTATGAAACCGGGAAGCAGGAGGGCTACATCACCAGCCTCCAGGACTTCCACCGCGGCTACGAAGCCGAGGAGATCGTCCACGAGGAAGACCCTCTTCGCGTCATGCGCCGCCTTGAGGCCGAAGGCTGGATGCAGGCCCTGGCACCTGCCTGGAACTCCTCCAAGGCAAACCTCGCGGAGCTCGACAAGGTCCGCGAAAGCCAGACCCAACTTCAGTTGCAGGGCGTTCATCCCGACGCGGCCGCCGTCAACTTTCCCCTCCTCACCGCAAAAATGGCCGCCAAGGATGTCGAGGCATTGAAGAAGTCTTTCCCGCGTCCGGGCTTCGTCGGGCAGATCGAGGCCCTGGAGGGTGAGGCAAAAGACCTGGCTGCGCAGTTAGGCGCAAAAGCTGCAGCCACACCTTCGGCTAGTTACCGGCTCATCCACGGGGCTAAGCCGGAGGCCGTGCTCTACGTTGCCTACACCACCAGGAACAACGCGCTGCAGGCCAAGTTCAAGAGCTTCTTTACCGAGTGGCCGCTGGTCCGCCAGAAGATCCCCCTTACCACCATGGCGGAGATGCGCATCACGCCGGAGCTTCCCGGATACCAGGATCTCGTCGAAAAGCTCTTCTTCGAACTTATGGATGGACATCTGTCCACCGCGGAAGAGATGCGGGCCTTCCTCGAGCCCTTCTCCCCGCCCGCCCCGCCTCCGCCGGTGAACGTACGTCGGCTCCGCGCGGCCAAGAAAGACGCGAAGAAGGGCCGGTTGAAAAAGGGAGCCGCCAGCATCTCCGACGATGCCGACGACGACGAGCTTGAGGATGCCGCGGCCGACCTCGACCCTGACGAAGATGCGGAAGACGAGGTCGAAGCCCTCGAGCCCATGCCGAACTTCGCATCCGACGTCGCACCCGGACACGCGGCGGCTGGTGAAGATGATGAGGACGACTTTGAAGACGAGCCGGAGCAGAAGGCCGCTCCCGTAAAAAAGGCGGAGCGTCCTCTTGCCCCGGACTCTCGAAGACCTGCCGCTCCCAAGCTCTCCAAGGTGGAACCCAAAGACGGCGGCTCCGCGGCGCGCGCTCCAAGGCCGGCGGCAATCGAGAAACAGCCTGAGAGCACTCTCATTCCAGCCATCCCCAGGAGCAAAGGTGCGGCGGCCAAGAAAGCTGAAACTCCTGCCCAGGCTCCGGCCAAGGCTGTCGTCGCAGCCGCGCCGAAGCCGGAACCCGCCAGATCAAAGGCGGCAAAAGCTGCCCCGGCGAAGCCCCTGGCGACCAAAGCTACCTCTGTAAAGGTCGTCGCAGTCAAGCCACCTATCAAGGCGATTCCCGATAAGTCCGTGAAAGCTGCAGCGCCGGTCCCTTCCGGCAAGGCTGCGGCAAACGCGAGCAAAGCTCCCGCCAAACGTTCCCGGTAGGCTCTGCTCGACCAAAGCTTCTGTACGAGAACCATGGGAGAGAAACAATGGTGGTAGCGGTGCTTATCGGATCGGTGCGCGCAGAGCGTATGAGCGCCCGCGCGGCAGCCTGGGTGGTGGCGCGGCTCAGCCAGCGCGGACACGAGGCCGTTCTCGTCGACCCGGCGAAGCTCGAACTCCCGCTCCTGGATAAGATGTGGAAGGAAGTGAAGAACAGCGAGGCGCCACAAGATGCGGCGCTACGGGCAAAGCTCAAACCTGTGGCCGACCTTTACGAGCGCGCGGATGGGTTCTGTGTCGTCACCCCGGAGTACAACCACAGCGTGCCTCCTGCCTTGTCGAACCTCATCGACTATTTCCTGGAAGAGTACGCGTACAAACCCTCCGCGATCGTCTCCTGTTCCTCAGGGCCCTATGGTGGAGTCCGCGCAGCCATTCAGCTTCGCGCCCTGCTCGCTGAAGCCGGGATGCCTTCCATCCCGACGCTGCAGCCGATTCCGACCATTCAATCGTCGCTGAGCGAAGCGGGAGTCGCTCTTACCCAGCAGATGGCGGAGAAAGCTGATCCCTTCTTCCAGGAGTTCGACTGGTACATGCGGGCTTTGAAGGCCGAGCGCGCCAAGGGAACCTCTTAGGATTCTGCGAAGAGATGCCCTTTCGCGTACAACACCGTGCCTCTCAGGCGAATCGTGTGCCCCCTTCGACCTGACGCGGAAAACAAATGCATCATGAGCGAAGGAGCATGCATGACGATTGTGTGGAACGGTTGTGCCGCTGTGTTGCTTGGAATGCTCAGTCTGGGCGCGATTGCCCAGGCACCCTCTGCCCGTCCTCACACGATGGCCGAAAACGCCTCGGAACCCCGGAGCGACAAGGAAGACACGCCGGCTCCGGTCCCGCCCGAGACCACCTCGATCACCCGGCATAGCCTGACGGTCGAAGGAAGACCGATCGCCTATACCGCGACGGCCGGGAACCTGCTCATCCGGGATGAGAAGGACAAACCGAACGGAAGCATCTTTTACGTGGCCTACACGCAAGACGGACCTGAGGCGAAGAACCGACCGATCACGTTTTTTTACAACGGGGGTCCGGGAGCAGCGACGATATGGCTGCACATGGGCTCAGTCGGACCCGTGCGGGTCGTCACGGCGAGCCCGGACGCGACCCCTGGGCCGCCATTCACCTATGTGCCCAACGAGTACAGCCTGCTCGACCAGAGCGATCTCGTCTTCATCGACGCACCGCTGTGTGGGTTCTCGCGCGCCGTCGGCAAGGGCACGGCAAAAGACTTCGCCGGAACCGACGAGGATATCCGGGCCTTCGAGAAGTTCATCGTGCGGTACCTTACCCTCAACCAGCGGTGGAACTCGCCGAAGTTCCTTTTCGGCGAGTCATACGGAACCACGCGCTCCGCCGGCCTGGTCGCCGCGTTGAACAACGATGGCATCGAGTTCAATGGCGTTACGCTGCTTTCCTCGATTCTGAACTACAACATCCGCAATCCCGGCTACGACACCCAAGCGATCGGCTACTTCCCTTCTTTCGCCGCGATCGGCTACTACCACGGCAAGGTGCAGAAGAAAGGTTCTCTGGCGGCCTGGGTGCAGGAAGCCCGGGAGTTTGCCCGGGGACCTTACGCGGCCGCGCTCCAGCAGGGCGACGCGCTTTCGCCCGCTGACTTCGACGCAGTAGCCACACGGGTCGCCGCTTTCACCGGGCTGAGCCTGGGCTATGTCAAAGAGACGAAACTCCGCATCGATCCGACTCGTTTTCGCAAGGAACTGCTCCGTGGGGACGAAAAGCTTCTGGGCCGCTACGACGCGCGCTTCGAAGGCTACGACGTCGACGCCGCCGGGGAAACACCGAGCTTCGACCCGTCGGACACCGGCATCTCCGGCGCGTATGTGGGAGCTTTTCACGACTACGTTGCTAAAGAGCTTAAGTACATGAGCCAGGAGACGTACTACCTTTCCGGCCCGGGTCTCAACCAGGAGTGGAACTTCAAGCATCGAGCTTCCGGCTCACGGGGTGCGGGAGGCGAACAGACGGCTCCGGACGTGGCGATCGATCTTTCGGATGCCATGCGCAAGAACCCTCACCTGAAGGTCTTTTCCGCCAACGGCTACTTCGACCTGGCCACTCCTTTCTTTGCGACTGAGTACGATCTTCATCACATGGTGCTCCCTCCGGCGATGGCGGCGAACCTCTCCTTCGGCTACTACCCGGCCGGCCACATGGTGTATCTGAACGTAGACGCCTTGAAGCAGATGAAGTCGGACCTTGAACGCTTCTATGCAGGGGCTCTTCGGCGTTAGGGATTGGTCGAAATGCGTTCCTGCCGCTAGATAGATACCATTGCAGTCACGATCAGGGGGTGCCCCCGTACTCCACGGCTACGCATTCTGTCATGGACGAGTTTACCCCTGGCGGTGCTTCGCAACTTACCGTAAATGATATGAGCAAACCAAGCACCTAGCACCGCAGACGATGAAAGAACGGGATGCTTTCCAACGAAGTCCGGGAAGTATCTCCTATTCACAAGGGGTAGACGATCGAGCATAACTCCTACACCACGTCTAAGAAACTCAAACGGGCTGGTTTTACAATTTACCCTTGACAGGATTCAGAGCGCCTGGAGCAGGCGGCCTCCAGAAAGGAGGCCGCGGAGGTGTGCTGGGCTTACTGTGAAGTGACGATGTACAGGCCGTTTGGCTTCGGCTGGCACCCCTGTGCGCGAGCCGAATAGATTTGGGAGACGATGATGCGAGTGGCACGGGTTGCGGTGGCGGTTCTGGTGGGTGGGGTTGCGTTTTGCGGGGGGTTGGCGCAGGGGACAAAGCTCTGGATGGAGGGGCGGTATGAGGAGTTGGAGCGGGGGTCGACCGACGGGGTGGCGATCCGGAACGATGGGCGGCTGGAGGCGGCTCCGGGGAACGCGCTGGTTTATACCACCGGTGGGAACTATGTTTGGGCGGTAGCGGGGGATGCTGCGGGGAATGCGTATTTGGGGATGGGAGGGACCGCTTCCGGGGCGGCTGCGGTGGTGCGAGTGGGGGTGGATGGAAGGGCGGAGAAGATATTTTCGGGCACGGAGCTCGGGGTGCAAGCCTTGCGGGTGGGAGCGGATGGGACGGTGTATGCGGGGACTTCGCCGGACGGGAAGGTGTATCGGCTAAGCAAGGGCGGGGGGACGCCGACGGTCATCTTCGACGCGGCGGCCGTGGCGGAGAAGCCGAAGTATGTGTGGGACCTGGCGGTGGATGGGGCGGGTGTGGTGTACGTGGCGACGGGGGCTCCGGCGGCGGTATACCGGGTGCGTGGCGGCAAGGCGGATTTGCTGTTCAGGACGGCGGACCAGCATGTGCGGTGTCTGCTGCTGGCGAGGGATGGGCGGCTTTGGGCAGGGACGGATGGGGGTGGGGTGATCTACCGCGTGAACCCTCGGGTGACGGGGGAGAAGCCGTTTGCGGTGTATGCGGCGGGTCAGCGGGAGATTACGGCGCTGGCGGAGGATGCTGTTGGGAATGTGTATGCGGCGGGGGTGGGAAGCAAGGGAGGAAGTTCGCTGCCGCCGCTGCCGGTTACCGGGGCGGTGGGGATCACGGTGACGTTCTCGCAGCCGCTGTCGGCGGGAGCGGTAAGCGGGAGTGGGGTGATTCCGGAGGGAAGCGAGCTGTACCGGATTGCGGCGGACGGGACGCCTTCGCGTCTGCTTTCGCTGAAGGAGGATGTGGTGTATGGGCTGGCGGTGTGGAACGGCGGGCTGATGGTGAGTTCGGGCAACCGGGGGCGGGTGTATCGGGTGGATCTGGCGGACGCGGGGCGGTTTGCCGATGTGGCGCATCTGGAGGCTTCGCAGGGGACGGCGCTGGCTTCGGTTCCAGGGGGCGGGTTGCTGGTTGGGACGAGTAATAGCGGACGGCTGTATCGGCTTGGCGCGACAGGTACAGCGGCTCGGTATACGAGTGAGGTGTTCGATGCGGGGGGATTTGCGCGGTGGGGGCGGGCGGAGGTCCGGGCTTCGGGTGGGGCTGTGGGGATGTTCGCGCGAGTGGGGAATGTGGCGAGCCCGGCGGAGGGGTGGAGCGATTGGGTGAGGTTCGATGGGAGAGCGGGGAAGGTTCCGGAGGGGCGGTTCGCCCAGTGGAAGGTCGAGTTGGGGGCTGGGGCGGTGGTGGACCAGGTGGGGTTGAACTATCTGCCGCGGAACGTGGCTCCCGTGGTGGAGGACGTGGTGGTGCAGATGGGGGCGCGGGTGGCTCCGGGGACGGTGACCCCGGCGGCGGCTACGGTGCAGGTGAGCTTCCCTGCCCCGATTTCAGCTTCGGCTCTGCCTGCGGCTTCCGCGGATGCCTCGAATGGACCATTAACGGCGCAGAAGGATAAGGGCGCGGCAACGGTGCGGTGGGCGGCGCATGACGACAACGGCGACGACCTGATGTATGCAGTGTGGTATCGAGGGGAGGGTGAGCGGGACTTTCGGCTGCTGAAGGACAAGATTTCGGACAAGTTTTACAGCTTCGACCTGGGGGCTTTGCCGGATGGTGCCTACGCGGTGAAGGTGGTGGCGAGCGATGGGCCGTCGCATGTGGATGCGGAAACGCTCACAGGGGAGCGGGTGAGTGGAGTGTTTGTAGTGGATACGACTGGGCCGGTGGTTTCAGGGCTGCGGGCGGAGCGGAAGGCGGGGGGGATTGCGGTGTCCTTCGCGGCGGCGGATGCGACTTCGCCGATCGGGCATGCGGAGTACTCGGTGGATGCGGGAGCGTGGGAGTATGTGGAGCCGATGGGGAGGCTCTCGGATGGCCTGCGGGAGGGTTATTCGCTCTCTGTTCCCGCAGGCACTGGGGAGCATGTGCTGGCGGTGCGGGTGTATGACCGGTATGAGAATGTGGGAGCGGCTAAGGTGGTGGTGCGGTGAGATGTGCAGCCGAGGACGGCTATGCGCGGCGGGCTTCGAGGGAGGCGACCCGCTCGCGAATGGGTGAGGTCTCGCGGAGGACTTCGTTCTGCAGCAGGTTGCGTTGTGCCTGGAACTCGCTGCGCATTTCGGCGCGGAAGGCACCCATCTCGGCTCTGAATGCATCCAGTTGAGCCATCATCGATTTTTCCGAAAGCTCCATCTGCTTCTGAAGACCATCTACCTTGTAGGTTAGAGCTTTGAGGTCAGGAGCAATCATGTCCTGGAGGAGCTGGCGCATCTCGGCGATGATGTTGTCGGCCATACCGAGATAGTACGCTAGAGGCTGATGCGATTTGAACTGTTTGTGGCGGCGCGGTACCTGCGGGCGAAGCGGCGGCAGGCCGTGGTGGGGGTGGTGACGGGGATCTCCGTGGTGGGGGTGGCGGCGGGGGTCGCCTCGCTGGTGATTGCGCTGGCGATTACGAATGGAATGCGGCGAGACCTGCAGGAGCGGCTGGTGGGCGCGACCGCGCATGTGGAGTTGATGCGGGTGGCGGGGGATGGTATCCGCGGCTGGCAGGACGTAATGGAGCGGGTGCGGGGGGTGCCGGGGGTGGTGGTGGCGGCGCCGGGGCTGTATGGGCAGGTGTTGATTTCGCGGGGGGCGCGGAGTGGGGGGGCGCTGATCAAGGGGATTGTGCCGGGTGAGGAGCGGCGGGTGGGGGATTTGCTGGCAGCGGTGACGCGGGGGAGCGCGGAAGAGCTGGAGGGGGACGAGCCTCACGCCACAGAGGCGAGGCGTGCGGCACCCGATGCGGTGGGGACACCGCCGATTGTGATTGGCAAGGATTTGGCGGAGACGATCGGGGCGGGATTGGGAGACTCGGTCTGGGTGACGAGTCCGCAGGGAGAGTTGACGCCGTTGGGGGTGGTGCCGAAGTTTGCGCGGTTCCGGGTGGTGGGGGTGTTTGCTTCGGGGTTCTACCAGTACGACTCGACCTACGGGTTGATGCGGCTGGGGGATGCGCAGCGGCTGTTTTCGGAGCCGGACCTGATTTCTGTTATCAGCTTTCGGGTAACCGATCTGTACAAGGCGGCGGAGGTAGGGCGGCGGATCGAGGCGGTGGCGGGTGCGGGGTTCCAGACGACCAACTGGATGGAGCAGAACCGGGAGCTGTTTCGGGCGCTCAAGCTGGAGCAGGTGGTGACATTTATCGTGCTGGCGTTGATTGTGTGTGTGGCGGCGCTGAATATCCTGATTGCGCTGACCATGATGGTGATGGAGAAGACGCGGGATATCGCGGTGATGATGAGCTTTGGGGTGACGGCAGGGCAGGTGCGGAGGATTTTTCTGCTGCAGGGGCTCCTGATCAGCGTGGTGGGTACGGTCGTGGGGCTAGCGGTTGGGTACGGGGTGAGTTGGGCGGGGGGGCATTACCGGTTTGTGCCGCTCAATGCGGCGGTGTACTCGATCGATCATCTGCCATTTGCGCCGCAGTTGGTGGATGCTTTGATTGTGGCGGGGGTTTCGTTGGGGGTAAGTCTGCTGGCAACGCTGTATCCTTCGGGATCGGCGGCGAAGGTGCTTCCGGCGGAGGCTTTGCGGTATGAGTAGGAGAGGGACGACATGGCACAGCGGTTGAACTATGTAGAACTGGCGCCGGCGGGAATGGCGGCGATGAGTTCGGTCGAGCATTACCTCAACACGGCGAGTGGGTTGGAGGGCTCGCTACTGGAGCTGGTGCGGCTGCTGGTTTCGTTGCGGAACGGGTGTGAATATTGCGTGGGGCTGCATACGCATGGGCTGACCAAGCGGCATGAGCCCGAGGGGCGGGTTGCGGGTGTCGCCGGCTGGCGGGAGTCCGAGGCGTATACGGTGCGGGAGCGGGCGGCGTTTGCGTGGGCGGAGAAGGTGACGGAGGTGCAGGCGGAGCATGTGCCGGATGCGGCGTTTGCGGCGGCGCGGGAGCATTTTTCGGAGGTTGACCTGGTGAATCTGACCATGGCGGTGGCGAGTATCAATGCGTGGAACCGGATGGGGATTGCGTTTCGGGCGGAGAAGCGGCGGTTGGGGGCTTCCGCGAACAACCCGGCCGTTAGCGCCGCGGACGAGGGGGCGCCGAAGGCTTCGCCTTCCGGCGGCGACGCTGACGATGATGGCGGGAAGGTTGCGGTGGAAGAGTGAGCGGGTTGGAGCCGTTGCTGGAGGGTTCGGGGCCTGCGGTGGTGTTGCGAGCTGAGGGTTTGGCGAAGGTTTACCCCGCGGCGGGCGGGCGGGGTGCGGAGGTGGTGCTGTTTCGCGGGCTGGCGATGGCGCTGCGATCGGGCGAGATGGTGGCGGTGGTGGGGGAGAGTGGGACGGGGAAGAGCACCCTGCTGCATCTGCTGGCGGCGCTCGATCGGCCGACGGCGGGGGAGGTCTGGTGCGGAGAGCGGCGGGTGAGTGGGTTTTCGGCACGAGAGGCGGCGGCTTACCGGAATCGAGAGATCGGGTATGTGTGGCAGTTTCACTATTTGCTGCCGGAGTTTTCGGCTCTGGAGAATGTGGCCATGCCTTTGCTGGCGCGGGGGGTTGGGAGGGCGGCGGCATTGCGGCGTTCGCTGGAGTGGCTGGGGGCGGTCGGGTTGGGGGATCGGACGGCAAATCGGGCCGGGGAGCTGAGTGGCGGGGAGCAGCAGAGGGTGAGCCTGGCGCGGGCCCTGGTGACGGAGCCGACCATTTTGCTGGCGGATGAGCCTACGGGAGATCTGGACGGGCGCACGGCGAATGCGGTATTTGAGTTGATTCGGCGGATGCATCGGGAGCATGGACTGACGAGCGTGGTGGTGACGCACAATGTGGAGTTCGCGGGAAGATGCGACCGGGTGTTGCGGCTGCGGGACGGGAGGCTGGAGTGAAGGACACCAGCTATACTGCGTTCGCTGGGTGGAGGCACGGATGTTCGAACGGTATACGGAGCGGGCGCGGCGGACGATCTTCTTTGCTCGGTATGAGGCGAGCAGTTTCGGGTCCCCGGTGATCGAGACAGAGCATCTGCTGCTGGGGATGATGCGGGAGAATAAGGCCCTGCTGAGATCGTTTTCCGAAACTCCGCTGTCGGAGGAGACGATACGAGAGAAGGTGATGGAGCGGCTGAAAAAGCTGCCGGCGTTCTCCACGTCGGTCGACCTTCCGCTTTCCGATGAGAGCAAGCGGGTGCTGGGGCATGGGGCGGAAGAAGCCATGCGGCTCGGGCATCAGTCTATCGGGCCGGAACATCTTTTGCTTGGATTGGTGCGGGAGGAGCGGTGCTATGCCGCCGAGATGCTTCGGGCGAGCGGGCTGACCATGAAGGGAATGCGGGAGCGGATGCGGATTTTGGGGGCGGTTGCGTCCCCACCCTGGGAGGCTGCGGCGGCCGCGGTCGCTGCCGAGGTGAGCTCCACGCGGACGCGGGTTTCCACTTCTCTGGAGATGACGAACGAGGGGATGCGGGTGCTGACGTATGCGGCAGAGGAGGCGAAGGTAAGCGGCGGTGAGGTAGGCGCAGGGCACCTGCTGATGGGCTTGCTGCGGGAGGTGGGGTCTCCCGTTTCGGCGATGCTGCGGGAAAGCGGGCTGACAGTGGAGGAGGTTCGGTTGCGAATGCGAGGGTTGGACGGGCCGGGGAGGTGATTGCCGGACGGGCAAACAGATCGACAAGGGAAGACCCGGATTTCCCTCGAGAGATGGCGAGCAAAATGGGACAACCGGCACACAGTTTTGATGGTGGGGCAGGGATGCGACCGTTTTTGCACAGAGACGTCTAATGGAGATGAATTAGTTTAGGCATAACTTTTGCAGGGTCTTCGCCCTGCAGGGTTTGGCGGCTACACTGATGGTGAAGAAATGGATGGTCCGCTTTGCCGGGCGGTCTGATGGTCCTCGCGGGTGATCGACGCGGGGATGGTTTGGGACCAACGGCGGCGTTTCCTGCCCTGAGGGCTTGGGCGCGTTGCCGGGCTGATGGCCTTTCGAGGTACTGAGGCTAAGGGGGAACATGTTCGAACGCTATACGGAAAAGGCGCGCCGCGTGATCTTCTTTGCGCGGTATGAAGCGAGTCAGTTTGGGTCGCCTTACATCGAGACCGAGCACCTGCTGCTTGGGTTGTTGCGGGAGGACAAGGCGCTGACGAACCGGTTTTTGCGGTCGCACCAGTCGGTGGAGTCGATCCGGAAGCAGATTGAAGGGCATACGACGATTCGGGAGAAGGTGTCGACCTCGGTCGATCTGCCGCTCTCGAACGAGTGCAAGCGGGTCTTGGCGTATGCGGCAGAAGAGGCGGAGCGGCTTTCGCATAAGCATATCGGGACCGAGCACCTGCTTCTGGGTCTTCTGAGAGAAGAGAAGTGCTTTGCGGCGGAGATTTTGCAGGAGCGCGGGCTGCGGCTGCCGGCGATTCGGGAAGAGCTGCAGCGGACAACACAGGAGAAGGCTCCGGCCACGACGGGTTCGGGCAGCGGGAAGGCAGCCCGGACCGAGCAGAGCATGCTGGCGGAGTTCTCGCGGGACCTGACGCAGTCGGCGATGGACCAGCAGCTTGACCCGCTGGTTGGGCGCGATACGGAAGTTGATCGGGTGATCCAGATTCTGTGCCGGCGGACGAAGAACAATCCGGTGCTGATCGGCGAGCCAGGGGTCGGGAAGACGGCCATTGTGGAAGGGCTGGCGCAGAAGATTGCGGATGGCGAGGTTCCCTCTTTCCTGGCCGACAAGCGGGTGCTGGCGCTCGATCTTTCACTCATCGTGGCGGGCACAAAGTATCGCGGACAGTTTGAAGAGCGGCTGAAGACGATCATGAAGGAGCTGATGGAGAACCAGAACTCCATCGTGTTTATCGACGAGCTGCATACGCTGGTGGGGGCTGGATCGGCGGAGGGTTCGCTCGATGCGGCGAACATCCTGAAGCCGGCGCTGAGCCGCGGCGAGATACAGTGCATCGGCGCGACCACTCCGGCAGAGTACCGGAAGTCGATCGAGAAGGATCGCTCGCTCGAACGGCGCTTCCAAGCGGTCAAGGTGCCTCCTCCAAATGAGGAGGATGCCATCAAGATCATTATGGGGATCAAGGACAAGTACGAGAAGTTCCATGCGGTGAGCTATACGGATGAGGCGATCAACTACTCGGTGTCGCATTCCTCGCGGTATATCCCGGACCGGTTTCTTCCCGACAAGGCGATCGATCTGATCGATGAAGCGGGGGCTCGGGTTAAGCTGCGGCAGACTTCCCTGCCCGAAGAGCTGACGGAGGTTCAGAAGCGGATCAAGTTCATCGTGCACCGGATGGAGAACGCGATTGCGAACCACGAGTTCGAGAAGGCTCGGTTCTACTCGGACGAGGAGCGCAAGGAGCGGGATAACCTGCGGGCGCTGCGGGACAAGTACCACCTGGACGATTCTTCCGCGGGCATTGTGACGAAGGAAGACATCGAGGATGTGGTCAGCCGCTGGACTGGGGTGCCGATTACCTCGATCAAGGAAGAAGAGACGGCGAAGCTGCTGCGGGTAGAGGAAGAGCTGCACAAGCGGGTGATCTCGCAGGACAAGGCGATTTCGGCGCTGGCGCGGGCGATCCGCCGGTCGCGGGCGGGGCTCAAGAACCCGGCTCGGCCGATCGGGAGCTTCCTGTTCCTTGGACCGACGGGCGTGGGCAAGACGGAGATGGCGCGGACGCTGGCGCAGTTCCTGTTTGGCAGCGAAAAATCAATGATCCGGTTCGATATGTCGGAGTTCATGGAGAAGCACTCGGTGTCGAAGCTGATCGGGTCGCCTCCGGGGTATGTCGGGTATGAGGAGGGCGGACAGCTTACGGAGCGGGTAAAGCGGAATCCGTACTCGGTGGTGCTGCTGGACGAAGTCGAAAAAGCTCACCCGGACGTTTTTAACTTGTTGCTGCAAGTCTTCGAAGATGGGCAGCTTACGGACGGGCTTGGCAATACGGTTGACTTCAAGAACACGATCATCGTGATGACCTCGAACATTGGCGCCAAGCACCTGATGAAGCGCGAGGGGCTTGGCTTCCAATCGTCGAAGGACGAGATCGTGCTCGAAAAGATGCAGGAGATGGTGATGAGCGAGGTCAAACGGACCTTCAATCCCGAGTTCCTGAATCGTCTGGACGAGGTGATCGTGTTTACGTCGCTGTCGGAAGCCGACCTGATGCAGATTCTGGAGTTGCTGGTGCAATCGCTGAACGTGAACCTGGTACATAAAGCCATCACGATTTCGGTGAACGACGAGGCGAAGCGATGGATTCTGGCGAAGACGGCTTCAGATCGCAGTTATGGGGCGCGGCCTTTGCGGCGGGCTTTGCAGCGGTATATCGAGGATCCGATGTCCGAGGCCTTGATCGCGGGCGGGTTGGTGCAGCGACCGGCGTTCCTGGAGGTTTACCTCGAAAACAACCAGCTTTACTATCGTCCGATCGCGGCTGAGGGCGAGGAGAAGATGGCGGGGCTTGCGTTGACCACTGTGTAATAGGAAATGATGCAGGCTCGAAGCCTCAGCCTGACGGCTGGGGCTTTGTGTTTGGCGAGGCTGAGTTCGTCGTGTGGGATGGTGGATTGGCGGAGACGTCCTTCGCCGTGACGGCGTCCGCCTACGGGTGAACGCGACGTCTTCGTCTACTTCGACAACGACGCAAAGGTTAATGCGCGGTTCGACGCGAGAGCCTTGCGCGGAAGGGTGGACGGGACTACTTCGGGGGGCTGGCCGGTAGCGACGTTGAGGAGTGTCCGGATGGCACCGGAGGCCTGGCCGGCGTTGGCGGCAAAGGCTCCGCCGGCCTGCTCCAGGGTCGTGTTGAGGGCGATGCGGGCCTGGTCCAGGACTTCCTGGACCTGAGACTGGGTGTGAGCGAGGGTGGCCTGGGCTTCTGCATCCAAGCGGTCCGCGTGACCACGAAGGTATTGGCTGGCTTCGCCGAGGCTGTTGCCGGCGTCTTCGATCCCCTGCCGGAGACGCTGGCGGGTGTCGGCTCCGCTTTGCGGGGCATAGAGGGCCGCGGCGGCGGCTCCGGCGGCGACGCCGGCCAGAAAGGCGTAGGTATAGTTCCTGGAGATCATGGTGAGGTTCCTCGTTCCGCAGCGCCCCGGTAGGCATTCGGTACCGGCTGGTGGTCGGATTCGCGGGCAAGGGGAATGGTTGGTTGCGTCGTAGAGGGCTCCAGCTTTGCGGCCCTGCGACGATAAAGCAAGGGAGGCGCGAAGCTTGCTAGAATCAGCGCTGCAAAACTCAGAGGTTCAGGCGGTTACCCTTGGAAGATCCCCGGCTCAGCAGGATGTATTGGAAGCTTTTCGTCGGGAAGGTGGAATCATTTTTTTCGCGCTCCGGCACGCGAAGGCGGCGTGTGGGAACGGTTACCGAACTCCTTGTCGGGCTGGCCGTCGTCGTGGCGCTGGCAGCGCAGTTCGAGCATCACCGCGGGAACTATACGAAGATCAAGCAGAAGCTGGAGGCGCCGGCCCCGGTGAACCGGGAGGTCCTGCCAGGCGGGCAGGAGCCGGTGGTGCTGCGCCGGCTGGTGGTTCCGGGAAGCCTGAATCCGGAGTTTGTGTCAGTGACGCTGCTGCCCGGGCGTGGGATGGATGTGTTGCGGATCCTGGCAAACCTTCCTGGCCGCGGTGAGGTGGAGTTGCTCGCGGGGAGCTCTCTGGAGGAGGCTGGCCGCGCGATGACAGGCGCCGGGGAGGATGCGGCGGGCGAAGCAAACCTGACGCATGGTGGGCCGATCCTGAGCCCGTGGGCGGGTCGGCTGGGCGGAACGCTGGCGGCGGACGGAGAGAGCTTGGTGGCGGGTTGGCAAGGCAAGAGCTTCCGGCTTCCAGTGAACCGGGCGGAGACGGTGGTGCCCGCGGCATTTGGCGGGCTGCTGGGGAAGGCGGTCTCGACCGATACGCAGACCGCGCCGATGCCGGATGGAGGCGCGGCTACGGCGGTGTTCCTGACGCCGGGTGAAGGGGAGTGGCCCGCGGCGCTCGAGACGAAGATTTCCGTGGTGATGAGCAGCCGGGTGCTTGATCTGACGGTAAAGGTGAAGAATACGGGGGGCGTGGCGGCTCCGGTCGGGGTTGGATGGGCTCCGCGCTTCGTGATTCCGAGTGGGAACCGCGCAAAGGCAACCCTGCGGCTGCCCGCCGCCGAGCGCTGCCTGATCGCCAACCACGAAACCGGGATGCCCTCGGGGGAGATGGAGACGGTGAGCGATACGGCGTATGGGTTCAACGCGCGGAACGGACTGGCGCTGGGCCAGCTGAGCCTCGACGATACGTTTGTTCACCTGCGGGCGAAGTTCGACCAGAGCCCGACGGTGGAACTGCGCGATCCGGGGTCGCAGATGGGGTTCCGTATGCAGGCTCTTTCGCCAACCATCAGGGCGATTCATGTGTTTTCCCCTGCGAAGGCGAGCTTTGTGTCCATCTCGCCGCAGATGAACTACGACGATCCTTTCGGCAGGGAGTGGGGCAAGGAAGATACGGGGATGAAGACGTTGGCTCCGGGGGAGACGGTGGAGTGGAAGGTGCGGCTGGAGCTGTTCTCGTTGATGAGCAGCGCGACGCCCGCGTTCTAGGCACTTGGATCGACCGCGAGGTCCGCGAGGATAGTGGTGGCCCTCGGCACCCTGATCGGGATTCCAGCGCCGTTCAGGCGGCGCGTGTGGCAATCAGAGCGAAACGGTCTTTGAGCCGGAGGAATCTTTTCTCAAGCCACTCGTAGGAGAGCGCGGCGACGATGATAGTCAGGATGAAGGCCACGGGGGCGATCACGCCTACTCTGAGGATGACGGGTGGAACCTTGATCCGGGAAGTCTTAAGCGCCAGACCTGCCAGCCAGGCCGCTATGGATATCATCATGACGTGATAGACATACAGCCCATAGGAGATCTTTCCTAGATAAAGGAGCGGTTTGGTGCACCAGGCTGGATCGCT
Organism: uncultured Granulicella sp.; assembly: GCA_965213785.1. GTDB lineage: Bacteria > Acidobacteriota > Terriglobia > Terriglobales > Acidobacteriaceae > Edaphobacter. Next base: position 716,509 of record OZ243921.1, read on the forward strand.
GAGGTAAAAGGCTAGAAACAAAAGGACCGTGCCCAACAAGATGGCGACGTCGCCAACGGCGAACCTGGAAGACGACAGCGGCATGGCCACTTTCACGAGATATGTACCGCCCAGCCAGAACACAGCACCAGCCGCAAAGAGGCCGGAGCAAGCGAGCCTACTCCTCTGGTATCGACTGCCGTTAAGCACGAGGGATATCAGTGCCCCTGCTGCGAAATAGACGAAGTCAAATGCCATCTCGCTCCACGCGGCAAAAGGGTGGCTGAAAGGGACCGCTAACATCAGCAGCCCGGAGGCGATGCAAAGCACGAGCAGATGGTTCCGAGGAAGGTGCTTCTGCAGAAAGGGCCAGACCAGGTAGAACTGCTCTTCCGCGGACACCGACCAGAGAATATAGATCGGGTTCCAGTTGAATCCATGGAAGGCTACATCCCAGTTCTTCCAGAAGAAGAGGTAGGCAAGAAGATCCGCGGTGCTCAGAGCAAACTGCGGCGATGCCAGGGAGATGGCCAGGCCGATGCAGACGGCAAAGTAGTAGAGCGGCCAGATGCGAAGGGCCCGGCGTACGTAGAACCATGCGAGGTGAACTCCTCCCTGGCTCTTCTTTTCCCGCCCGAGAAGTTCGGTAATCAGAAAGGCACTGAGCAGGAAAAACAAGGCCACCCCGCTTTGCCCGCTGATGCGGACTGTGGACTCCACTATAGCGAGGGTCCGTGCGAGGCCTGTGTGGCTGTTTACATCGTTGCTTGGTAGAACGTGGAAGAAGAAGACGCAAACAAAGGCGAAGAAGCGCAGGCAATCCAGTTGGGGAAAATACACCACGCTCTGTTTTGTTGCCCGGCCTAGCACACCTCATTGTAGGGGCGGGGTTCTGGTTTGGGCGGCTTGCGGGCGCATGGGTTCACCGCGTTTGACCCTCCAAGGTGAAGCCTCGTACAGTGGTAGAGGGACTGGCTGCCGTGGGCGCCTGCTTCGTTTCCTCTTAACCGGCGGGGAACGGGTGCGAACAAGGACGCGATGCGGCGGAACATGAAGACTCCCTGGAAGGCATGGCATTGACCCCGACTGAGATGACGGAAGCGGCTGAGCAGACGCCGATGGATAACGCGATGGCGGACACGTCGGCACACGAGAATGTTGCAGGCCCCGAAAGCCAGCATCACGAGAACCAGGATCATGAGGGGCATGACCACTCCGGACATGAGCCTGTGGCTCCGTCGCTGAACCCGGAACTCGTGCGGGAGATCGCTGTGGAGGTTCCGGCGGAAGAGGTTTCGAAGAGCTTCCGGAGCGTGACGAAGCGTTTTCAGAAGATGGCGCGGATCCCCGGGTTTCGCATCGGCAAGGTTCCGGAGTCGGTGATTCGGGGCAAGTTCATGAAGGAGATCCGGCAGGAGATTTTGGACGGGCTGGTGTCGCAGCGGTTCCGGCAGGCGATCGAGGAGCAGAAGATCATGCCGGTATCCCAGCCGCAGATTCAGGAGATGTTTCTTGCGGATGGTCAGCCGCTGCGATTCAAGGCGGTGTTTGAGGTTTTGCCGGAGCTTGACCTGCCGGGATACGACACGGTGACGGTGCAGCGGCCGGATTCCGCGCTGACGGACGAGGAGTATGCCGCGGAGCTGGACCGTGCGCTGGAACCCCATGCGACGGTGGAGCCGGTGGAAGAAGAACGGCCGCTGGTGGAGGGGGATTGGGCGGAGATCGCCTTTACCGGCAAGAAGAAGGATCTGGCGCAGGTGGTAGGGGAAGAGGGTGTGCAGGATGCCCCGGACTTTGAGCCGATTACCGGCGAAGATGTGCTCATCGAAGTCGGCGGGAAGAACACCCTGGCGGCGTTCAACGACGCCCTGCGGGGGGCCACGGTGGGACAGGAGTTGGAGTTTGAAGTGACGTACCCGGCGGACTTCGGCGAGTCGCGGCTGGCGGGGCAGACGATCACATACGACGTGACGGTAAAGGCGATCAAGAAGAAGACATTTCCGGAACGGGATGCGGATTTTGCCAAGCAGTTGGGGAGCTACGAGGACTGGCCGGACTTCGAGACCAAGCTGCGGGAGCGGAGCGCGGACCGGAAGAAGGATGCGTTGGAGAACCAGGCGAAGGACAAGATGCTCGAAGAGCTGATCGGGCGCTACCAGTTCCCAGTTCCGGAGACCTTTGTGCAGCAGCAGGTGGATGCGCGGCTGGACCGTGGTCTGCGAGCGCTGGCGCAGCAGGGGATGACGTCGGACGAGATGCGGAAGCTGGACTTCAACCGGCTTCGCGCGGCGCAGCGGGACCAGGCGATCAGCGAGGTGAAGGCTTCGCTGATTTTGGATAAGGTTGCCGACCTGGAAGGCGTGACGGTGGCGGATGAGGAGATGGATCGGGAGATTCTGCTGACCTCGATCCGCAGCCGGGAGCCGTACGAGACGCTGCGGGAGCGGATGCAAAAGGATGGCGGTCTGGACCGGATGCGGGAACAGATGCGGCGGGAGAAGACGGGCAGCGTGCTGTTCGAGAAGCTGGCTTCGTAACCTAGGGCCGGTAAGGCTAAAGACGCTGCACAACAGAAGAGAAGGAAGAGAGTGCGATGGGATACATGCCTTTTGTAGTGGAGCAGACGAGCCGCGGTGAGCGCAGCTACGACATCTACAGCCGTCTGCTGCGGGATAACATTATTTTTCTGGGCACGCCGATCGATGACAACGTGGCGAACGTCGTGATCGCGCAGATGCTGTTTCTGACGAGCGAGGACCCGGAAAAGGATATTCAGCTTTACATCAACTCGCCGGGCGGTTCGATTACGGCAGGGTTGGCGATCTACGACACGATGCAGTACATCAAGAACGATGTGATGACGTTCTGTATTGGGCAGGCGGCGTCGATGGGAGCGTTTCTGCTGATGGCCGGCCACAAGGGCAAGCGGTTTGCGCTGCCGAACTCGCGGATCCTGATCCACCAGCCCTCCATGGGCGGGCTGAGCGGGCAGGCGACGGATATCGATATTCACGCCCGGGAGATTCTGCGCATTCGTGAGATCACCAATACCCTGATGGCTAAGAGCACCGGTCAGGCGCTGGCGCAGATTGAGCGGGATGTGGAGCGGGACTTCATTATGACCGCTCCCCAGGCGAAGGAATACGGCATCATCGATGACATCATCGATCGTCCGCGCACGTAGGTACCGCGCGGGGGCAGCGAAGGGGCGCGGGAGAGTTCCGCGCCTTTTGCGTGGGTGGCGGGTAGCGTCGCGGGTTCCCGGACCGAGGCAGGTGGAACGGGCCGAGTGCGGTGTAAACAGGTGTAAACTTACAGGTAGATTGCGGTTGGGAATCCAGGAGTTGCTGTGCCTATGAAGACGTCTCGGGGATCGGATGAGTCGCTCCGCTGTTCCTTCTGCCACAAGACCCAGGAAGCGGTTGCGAAGCTGATTTCATCCCCATCGGACTACCCGCGGGCCTATATCTGCGATGAGTGCGTCGGAGTGTGCAACTCGATTCTGGAGGACGACCGGACGGAGGCGACTCCGGGGGCGGCCCCGACGCAGTTGCCCAAGCCGCAGGAGGTGAAGGCCTTTCTGGACGAGTACGTGATTGGGCAGGACCAGACGAAAAAGAAGCTTGCGGTGGCGGTGTACAACCACTACAAGCGCATCCAGATGAACAAGACGCGGGGGAACGACGTCGAGTTGGCGAAGTCGAACATCCTGCTGGTGGGGCCGACCGGATCGGGTAAGACGCTGCTGGCGCAAACGATGGCGAAGATGCTGGATGTGCCGTTTGCGATTGTGGATGCGACGACGCTGACCGAAGCCGGGTATGTCGGCGAGGATGTCGAAAACATCATCCTGAAGCTGCTACAGGCGGCGGACGGGGATGTGGCGCGAGCGCAGAGCGGGATTATCTATATCGACGAGATCGACAAGATCGGCCGGAAGGACGAGAATCCTTCGATTACGCGGGATGTCTCGGGCGAGGGTGTGCAGCAGGCGCTGCTGAAGCTACTGGAAGGGACAGTTGCGAACGTTCCTCCGCAGGGGGGGCGCAAGCATCCGCACCAGGAGTTTACGGTGGTGGATACGACGAACATCCTCTTCATCTGCGGAGGGGCGTTTGTGGGCTTGGAGAAGGTGATCGGGCGAAGGATTGGGAAGAAAGCGCTGGGGTTCCGCGCGTTGACCGATCCCGATGCGAAGGACGTGGAGGTGACCCCGATCCGGGCGCAGCGGGATGCGGAACTCCTGCGGCAGGCGGAACCGCAGGACCTGCTGAAGTATGGGTTGATTCCGGAGTTTGTCGGTCGTCTGCCGGTGCTTGGCGTACTCGATGAGCTGGATGAGGCAGCGCTGATCGAGATTCTGACGAAGCCCAAGAATGCCATCTTGAAGCAGTACATGAAGCTGTTCGACTATGAGGGCGTTAAGGTCACCTTTACGGATGACGCCGCGCGGGAGGTTGCGCGGGAGGCCCTGCAGAGGAAGGTGGGGGCGCGTGGTCTGCGGATGATCCTCGAAGAGCTGATGCTCGACCTGATGTACTACGTGCCAAGCAACAAGAAGGTGAAGGATGTGACGATTACCGCGGAGATGGTGAAGAAGCACAGCCTTACGCTGCCGATGCTGTTGGAAAAGGCGGGCTAGCGGATCGCTCTTGCGGGATGTGGGCGGGAGCGGGATGACGATGGATGAGGGCCGTCGCGTGGACACGGCAGAACGATCGAAAGGCTATATCCCCACGTTGGATGGATGGCGTGCGATCGCGATCCTTTTCGTTCTGCTCTCGCACTATGGGCCCTTTCTCCCTGGGAGCACCCGCGCGGTGGAGCGGGTGGGCGGGTACGGTGTTTCGATCTTTTTCGGAATCAGCGGGCTGCTGATCGGAACACTTCTGCTGCGTGAGCAGGAGGTGTGGGGGCGGATCGATCTAAGAGGCTTCTATCTTCGGCGCTGTCTTCGCATCCTTCCCGTGGCCTGGGTGTTCCTGGTGGTGGTGGCCCTGCTGCGTGGGCCGGCCGGGGTGGTGGCGAGCACCAAGGATCTGTGGTCTGCGGCGTTCTTTCTGCGGAACTATGTGGGGGCGGAGAGTGGGGCGACGCAGCACTTCTGGTCGCTTGCCATTGAGGAACACTTCTACCTCATTTTGCCAATGTTTCTTGCGGTGTATGGCTGGCGTCGTACGCGGATGTTCTGCCTGGTGGTCGCGTTTGGGGTGCTGGGATGGCGGGGGTATGTGATGGCGCACGCATCCGGCGATCCGATGCTGACGTTTTTCCGAACCGATCTGAGGATCGATGCTCTCTTCGATGGCGTGCTCGCGGCGATCGCACTGCGTCGGGAGCGGATGCGCGCCTGGATGCTTCGTGCGGGGCCCTGGGGGTTGCTCGCGATCGGGATGGCCGGCCTGGTGTGCTCCAAGCTGGTGGGCGTCGAGACGCTGAGCCGGAGCCTGGTAGCGGCCGGTATCCCTCTGGTGCTGTTGGCCGGAGTTCTGTTCCCAGGGGCGATCTTTGCGCGCGCGCTGGAGGCCGCCTGGCTCCGCTGGGTGGGCCGGATCTCCTACAGCCTCTACATCTGGCAGGGGCTGTTTACCGGCAACATGACCAACATGCTGGGCGGAAGACGGTTCCTGGTAGTGAACGTGATTGCTCTGCTGGGAACCTCGATTGCGAGCTACTACCTGCTGGAGCAACCGATTATCCGCTGGGGCCGGAGGCTCCAGCAGAGGCGAGCGTTGAAGCTTGCCTCGAAGGGGACGCTTCAGCCCGACGGGAACGACGGGCTGCGAGCTCCCGGGGCATAGAGTCGCCGCGGAAGGTCGAGGCTTTTGACCTGATCGACCGCGTTCGCGGGTTTGAGCGGCACGGGTCTTCCCTTCCCTTTACAATCACTGGAACGTACCGGCCAGCCGATGGATCGTTGACCCGGGCGAGTACGTCTAAAGCCTCAGGAGAAATATGACGCAATCAACCAAAGAAGTTCTGAGCGGAGACGTACGGAAGCTGCCGATGATGCCGATCCGGGACATGGTGATCTTCCCGCACATGATGACGCCCTTTGTCGTGGGCCGCGAATCGAGTGTGCGTGCGCTGGAAGAGGCGCTCACCGGAGACCGGAAGATCTTCCTGGCGACGCAGCATGACGCATCGGTGGATGAGCCGAACGCGGGCGACATCTACGAGACGGGCACGATCGGCAACATCGTGCAGAGCGTAAAGATGCCGGACGGCAACATCAAGGTGCTGGTGGAAGGCGTGGAGCGGGCGCGCGCGACGGAGGTGAACGACGCGGATGGGTTCTTTGTGGCTACGCTGCGGACGGGGCGGACGCAACTGGAACTGACGCCGCCCATCGAGGCCATGGTGCAGCGGGTGCACACGCTGTTCGAGCAGTACCTGAAGCTGCAGCAATCGTTGAACCATGAGACAGCTGCGGCCAACGCGCGTACGGACGACCCGAACAAGCTGGCGGACATGATCGCGGCGAGCCTGCAGATGCCGATCGACGAAAAGCAGAAGCTGCTGGATGTCTTCGAGCCGGAGACGCGGCTGGGCAAGATCGCGGATGTGCTGGACGTCGCGATCGAGAAGCTGAACATGGATCGCACCATCCAGTCGCGGGTGAAGCGGCAGATGGAGAAGGCGCAGAAGGAGTACTACCTGAACGAGAAGATCAAGGCGATCCAAAAGGAGCTTGGGCGGGGGGAGAAATCTGAGTTCGATGAGCTGAAGAAGAAGATCGAAGCGGCGGGGATGCCGAAAGACGTTTTGGAGAAGAGCCTGCAGGAGCTCAAGAAGCTGGAGGCAATGCCGCCCATGTCGGCCGAGTCGACGGTCTCGCGGAACTACCTGGACTGGCTGCTGGCAGTGCCCTGGAAGAAGCGGTCGAAGGAGATCCGGTCGATCGAGCACGCGGAACAGATTTTGAACCAAGACCACTATGGGCTGGAGAAGATCAAGGAGAGGATCCTCGAGTTTTTGGCCGTCCGTCAGTTGGTGAAAAACCCGAAGGGATCGATCTTGTGCTTTGTCGGACCTCCGGGAGTAGGCAAGACCTCGCTTGGCATGTCGATTGCCAAGGCTACCGGGCGGCGGTTCGTGAGGATGTCGCTGGGAGGCGTGCGGGACGAGGCTGAGATCCGCGGGCATCGCCGCACGTACATCGGGGCCCTGCCTGGGCAGGTGATCCAGTCGATGAAGAAGGCGGGGACGAAGAACCCGGTGTTTATGCTGGATGAGATCGACAAGATGGCTTCGGACTTCCGGGGCGATCCGGCGAGTGCGCTGCTGGAGGTGCTTGATCCGGAGCAGAATACCTCGTTCCAGGACCACTACCTGGATGTCGAGTACGACCTCTCGCAGGTGCTGTTTGTAGCGACGGCGAATGTGCTGCACACGATTCCCGGCCCGCTGCAGGATCGCATGGAGATTCTGCGGCTACACGGCTATACCGAGGTCGAGAAGCTGGAAATCGCCAAGCAGTACCTGGTGAAGAAGCAGCGGGAAGGGACCGGGTTGACGGAGGCGCAGATCAGCTTCGAGGATTCGGCCCTGAAGACCATCATCCGCGGATACACGCGGGAAGCCGGCGTGCGGAACCTAGAACGTGAGATCGGGAACGTGTGCCGCAAGGTGGCGCGGCGTGTGGTGAAGAACGGCGCGGAACACGCCGAGGTCGTTACGGGCGAGAACCTGGAGAGCATTCTCGGGGTGGCGAAGTTCCGCGATACGCAGGTGCATGAGAAGAGCGAGATCGGGCTGGTGACTGGACTTGCATGGACGGAGGTTGGCGGGTCGATCCTGCAGACCGAGGTGCAGGTTCTGGATGGCAAGGGCAAGCTGACCACCACCGGCCAGCTTGGCGACGTGATGCAGGAGTCCGCGCAGGCGGCGCTGAGCTATATCCGTTCACGGGCGAAACATCTCGGGCTGGAACGCGACTTCTACCGGCACTTGGATATTCACGTCCATGTTCCGGAAGGGGCGATCCCGAAGGATGGTCCTTCTGCCGGAATTACGCTCGCGACAGGCCTTGCGAGTGCGCTGACGAAGATTCCGGTTCGTCGCGATATCGCCATGACGGGAGAGATCACGCTGCGCGGAAAGGTTCTGCCGATTGGGGGACTCAAGGAGAAGCTGCTGGCCGCGCATCGCGTGGGAATCTTCGAGGCGATCCTGCCGGAGGAGAATCGCAGAGACTTTGCCGATCTTCCGGAACTGCTGAAGTCTTCCATGAAGCTGCATTTTGTGGAGGAGATGGATCAGGTCCTGCAAATCGCGTTGGAAGGAAAGCTTCCGGAGCTGGCTGAGGAGATCCCCGATGCGCTGGAGGGTGTGGTCGCGGTCATCCCCGTGGCGCACCGGCCGCAGCCCGCCGCGCATCAATAGGACGCGAAAAACTTTGCGGGTGAAAGGCCTTACAACCAGGAATCGAGCTGATTCGCTCTTGAGAGCACACCAAGGGCGAATCAGCTCTCCTACGGTTTCTCCGTTACACAAAGCCCAGATTCGCCGACGAGAAGTTCCCGATATTTGGGAAGATCGCCGGCATCTGCGCTGCGCTCACCCCGAACCACTGCGCCAGCGTGGCCGCATACTGTGCACTCCCGGTGGTCGGAACCCACCGCCCGTTCGACCCGGAGTCATCCGGTCCATTCAGCGCAAGCGTCGGGAACGTTCCGTACATCTTCCCGCCCTTCACCGCACCGCCCATCACCACGTGGTGCGAGCCCCACGCATGATCGCTCCCAGTGTTCGAGTTCGGCTGGAACGTCCGGCTGAAATCGGACATCGTGAACGAAGTCACCTGGTTCGCCACATTCAGCTCCTGCGTGGCCGCGTAGAAGGCGGCCATGGCCGGCGAAATCTGCGCCAGCAACTGACCCTGCAGGTTCAACTGGTCCTGGTGCGTATCGAAGTTTCCTACGCCCGCGAAGAAGATCTGCCGCGAGACCCCAAGCGCCGCCCGCACCTGGATTAACTGCGCGATCTGCTTCAACTGTGCACCCAGTCCCGTCGCCGGAAAGACCGTCTGCAACGCCGATACCGAAGCCACGGCATCGGTCAGCGTCTTGGCATAGCCATAGGCATTCGACATGATGCCGTTGTCCGCCTGCACCAGCGATAGCCCGGAGCTGAACGAAAGCAGAGCCTGCGCGGTCGCCAACTGTGCGCCACACTCCGTCGTCCCTTCCGAACATTGCGCCGAGAACACATTGCCCGTGCTCACCGAAACCGGCGTCGTCTTGGTCCCATTGCAGAAGACCGTGTCCCCTGCCACGGACATGATCATCGGTACTTTTGCGTTCGCGTTGTAGCTGACGTTGATGGTGTCCGCGATCCGCCCCGCCCAACCTGTAGGAGCCACCGAGGACTGCGACGCATTCTGCCACTCCAACTGCTGGTCTGTGTGCGAAAACAGGTTCGACGGCAGCGTCTTGCCCGCCTGGTACAGCGCGCGTGTGGTCGGCTGCACCAGCGTGCCCACATTCGCCACCATGGCCACGGCCTTGCTGTCGAACAGCTTGGCAAGGTCCGGAAGATTCCCGTTCAACGAAAAAGCCGGGGCCTGCGCCAACTGGATCAGCGAGTTCTGCGCGAGCGCCAGCGGCCCGCGCACGGTCGCGTAGTTCTGGTACCCCGCCGTGTCGAACTGCACCAGCATGTTGTTGGCATCGTTGCCGCCGTACAGGAAGATGCACACCAGCGCCTTGTAATCGGCGGTCGTCTGCGCCATCGCATTCAGGGCACCGAACGGCCTGAGCCCCGCCGCGCTTCCCGCAGCGGCCAGCGACGCATACTTGATGAAACTCCGGCGATCGACGCCCATGTAAAACCCCCAGAAAACCTTCGGCCTACGTTAGTGGATGACCTTGTACTGCGAAGAGGTGATGACCAGGTACGTCGCCACCCGCACCCGCTGCGCCGAATCGGTCAGCGTCGTGATGTGATTGAGGATCGCCGTCCGCATGTTCGCCGGCATCTGCCCATGCATAAAAATGATGCCGAGCGAATCGACCAGCGCCGCCGCACCCGCCGGGGTCGTCGAGGCGGTCATCCCCAGCGCACCCTTCGCCGACAGGTCGACCGTGAAGTTGCCGATCCGGTTATAGACCATGTTGTCGGCCAGCGTCAGCCGCAGAATCCCCGTCGCGGTATTCTCCTGGCCAAACTCCGGAGCCAGGATCGTAGAATCCGGCAAGACGTAATCGGGCGGGAAGAAGTTGAAGACGCTCGGCGAAGCGTACGGCCGCTCCCCCAGCGGGGACGCGTAGTTACTCAGCGAAGAGTAGTCGCCTGCCGTACTCGTATTCGTGTAGCCAAGCCCGCGGATCACATTGGCCACATACAGGATCCCTTCCCGCAGGTGCCCGCCGTCGGCGTTCCCATCCGCATCCCCCGCCCGAGCCTCCGTGTCGGTCAGGATCGCCTTGATCACGGCCTTCATATCCCCGCGAACCCCGGCACCATTATTGGCGAACACCGCGGAAACCCGCGCCACGTACGCCGGTGTCGGATTGCTTGAAACGAGGTGCTGGATCAGCTGCTTGCAGACGAACGGCCCGACGTTGGCCTGGTTGAAGAGATTCGTCAGTGCCCCTGTAAGATCCTGATCCGACGTCCCTCCCGCGGACAGCACCGTACCCCCGAGCAGCGTCTTTGCCGCCGTATCGTGCGCCGTCTCTACCGCCGCCATCGGTGAGCTATAGTTCGCCGTCCCGTTGGGAAACTTCGCCGGCACGCCGCCGCCCGGCGCCGCGAACGTCCACCCGGTAAACGCCCGTGCAAACGCCTCCACCTGCGGCTCCGTGAAGGTCGGAATCGGGTTCCCCGAAGCATCGAGTTGCAGCGTCCCATCCTGGTTCATCTGGTTCAGCCCGATCGTGAACAACTGCATCAACTCCCGCGCGTAGTTCTCATTCGCGATCTGCCCATTGCCCGGCTTGTAGCTGTTCAGCATGTTCAGGTAGAGCCCCATCGCGGGAGCCAGCGTCACATCCTTCATCAAGCCATAGAAGTTGCCGAACGCATCGTTCGCCAGCGTGTTGTGGTAGCTCGTCACCGACCGCGCATTCACCGAGTTCGTCGACACGACCATCATCTCGCTCAGCGCGAACGCCACCCTCTGCCGCAACTGGTCGTTGCCCGTGATCGCCGTCTGCCACCACTCCGACTGCTCGCACGGCGTCAGATTCGTCACCGTGCAGATCGCCACCGGCGTCGCCGCAATATCCGGCAGCATCGTCGTGGGCGTATTGAACTGCTCGGTCAGGTAGCCGTTGATCCCCACCGCCTGCACATGCTGGATCGAACTCAGCGTCGGCCCGAAGCTCGTCTGGTCCAGCAACCGCGCGGCCTGCGCCACCGTCACGCTCACCGTTTGCACCGCCGCCTGCAGCGTCGCGGAGCTTGCCCCACCCGGATTCGGGTTCGTCACCGCCACCGGAACCGTCGCCGTCCCGGCCGCCGCCGTAATCGACGCCGTCATCTCGGTCGAGGACACCAGCGTATCCGGAACCGTCATACCGTTCACCTGCAGCGTCGCCCCCGCCACAAATCCCGTTCCGGTCACGTCCAGCAGGTATGCCGTCCCAGCCGTCGTCTGGGTCGCCACCGCGGAGGCCACGACCGGCAGCGGATTCAAAATCGCTTCGGCCAGCGTCCCCGAAACTGTCGGCGAGGCCTGGCTCACCGCCGTCACGGTCACCGTATTCTGCGCCGGAACCGTTGCTGGAGGCGTGTACAGCCCGGTCGCGGAGATCGTTCCAGTCGCCGCTGCGCCGCCGGCTACGCCGTTCACCTGCCACATCACTGCCGTGTTCGTCGTGTTCGTCACCAGCGCCGTCAGTTGCACCGTCGACCCAACCCGCACCTGGTTCGTCCCGCTCACCGTCACCGCAACCTGCGGCGTCGGCGCAGGACCGGTCGATCCACCGGTTCCACTCGCCCCGCCGCACCCGGCCAGCCAGCTCATGCCGCCCAGCAGAGCCGCCACCCGAACTTGACTCGATAAGAACCTCAGCTTCGCCACTCCAGCCTCCTGGACACCCTCAACACACAGCCAACGACACCTTGCGGTTCAGGGCTGTGCCAAAGTGATTCGGCTCCGGACCGGAACGACGACGTACCTCTATCAACATGGTTAGCGGGCAAAGGTTGCGTGGAACAAGAAAAAAGTTTCAGATTTTTCTTGGGCTTCCGCCCTCGTTATACCGTTTGCTCCTGCAAGCCGTCGACCATCGCCGCGGCCTTCTTCTGAGAAAGCGGTCATCGTCCGGGCTCTTTAGCGAACAGCCGCATCCCACCCTCTACCGGAAGCTCCGCCGCCAGGAACCTCTCGCGACTCCCCACGACACACCCCGCCGCCATCCGCCCGCTCCGCGCCGCCCCCTCCATCGTCGAGGGCCAGTCCGTAGCCGTCCAATCCCCCGCCAGGTAGAGCCCGGGCAGCGCCGTCGTCTGCTCCGGCCGGCCCGCATCCAGCCCCGGAGTCACCGAAAACGTGGCCCGCGCCTCCTTCAAAATCCCACTCTTCACCAGCCGAGCCTCCCGCACCGCCGGGAAGAACCGTGCCAGCTCCTCTAGCGCAGGCTCCAGAATCTCCTTGCGCCCCATCGGAAGCTCCCGCCGCGACCCAGCGATCACCAGTTCCACATAGCTCGGCGCACCCGCATTCCCCCGAATTCGCGACTTGTGGAAAAACCACTGGATCGTCGTGTCCAGCAGCCACGCGTGGTCCAACTGCGTGATCTCCCGGTCGTACCAGAGCAAAATCGAGATAAACGGCGCATGAACAAACCGTCCCATCTTCCCCAGCAGTTCGGCCCGCACCTCCTCGCCACCGGTCAGCGTCATGCCCCGCACGAGCGTCTCCGTCTGCTCAAACGGCAGCGCCAGCACCACCTTGCCCGCCATAAAGCTCACCTCCCCGGCGCGCACCACCCACTTGCCGTCCTCCCGTTGCTCCAGCCCCTCCACACTCGTCCGCAGCGCCAGCCGCCCGCCATCCTGCTCCACCGCCTTCGCCGCCGTCCCGTAGAACTCGCTCAGCGGCACGGTTGGTATCCCCAGCCGCCCCCCCGTCGCATTCTTTAGAAACAGCTCGTAAAACACCTTCCCTGCATATTTGATCGAGCAGTTCTCGGCGGAGTCATTCAACGTAGCCAGCACAATCGGCTCCCAGAAATGCCGAATTGCCCCGGCCGTCTGCCGCGTCCGGCGATACCACTGCGCCACACTCTCCCCATCGCCCGTCGGGTAGCCCCCGCGAAACTCCAGCAGCCCCCGCGCAATCGCCGCCTTGTCGGCCACTCCCAGCATCCTGGCGCGCGCAAAGCTCCCCGCATAGTGCAGCGGCGCTGGCAGCCCACTCAGCGCGATCTCGTTCGCGCGCCCATTGGGCTCCAGAAACGTCTGCTTGTCGTACCACCGGATCTTGTCCCCCAGCCCCGCCCCGTCGCACATCGCGATCAGGTTCGTGCAGCACCCCAGCAGCACATGCTGCGAGTCCACCACCTCCTCGAGCGCCGGGTGCTGGTACGAGTAAGCCCGTCCCCCCACCCAGCCCCGCCGCTCCACCAGGGTCACCTTCGCCCCATCCTTCGCGAGCGCCCCCGCTGCCGCCAGCCCCGCCACCCCGGCCCCCACCACCACGACCTCGCACTCCCGCGTCACCCCGTCACCCGCAGCCACGCCGCCATCCCCATGCCCTGCCCCAGAATAGCCAGCTTCCGCCACGTCGGCACGCTCACCCGCCGCGTCACGTCATACCCGCCGGCAGCAATTCGCTCCAGCAACTCGCGGTAGATCGTCACCATCACCCACAACGCTGCCCGACTATCTCGGTCGATCATTGGCAGCAGCCGGTCCGCAGAGCCGTAGTACCCTTGCGCCCGCAGCCCCTCCATCTCCAACAACGCCGTCAGCTCGCGCGCACCCGTCTCTCCGCGCAGCGTGTGAAGCACCTCATCCACCCCAAAGCCGGCAGCCGTCATATCGTCCATGGGCACATACACCCGGCCCCGGTCCGCATCTTCCCGCACATCCCGCAGGATGTTCGTCAACTGGAACGCGATTCCTGTCTCCTCCGCGAGCTTTCGCGCAGCAGCATCGCCATACCCAAACACCTGAATGCAAACCAGCCCCACCACCGACGCCACCAGATAGCAATACCGGTAAAGCCCCTCGAAGCTCTCGTAGACCTGATAAAGCTGCTCAGACTCCCCGGGATCTTCCCGCCGCACCCTGACCGGAGTTACTCCGGCAGCGTGCTCCTCCAGGTCCAGCGTCGTTCCCCGTACCAACTCCTCCAGCAGTTCATCCTTGATCCCAAATCGCCGCTGCGCTTCCCCCAGCGCCAGGAAAACTGGATCCTCGGTCGCGCCGCCAACCCGGGCCGCCCGCCATTTCGCCAGCCACTCCGCCATCGCCCCCCGGCGAGCCTCCACCGTCAGGCTCTCATCATCCGCCAGATCGTCCGCCCACCGCATAAAGGCATACACCGCGCACATTGCATCGCTTTTGTGCCGCGGCAACACCCGGAACGCCCAGTAAAAGTTTTTCGCCTCCCGCCGAGCAATGCCCCGGCAAACGGAATACGCCTGCTCAACAGTCACCGGCCTCGGCCCCGCAGCGAAACCCGCGCCTTCCCCACCAGAGCCCGCCCCAGCAACATCAGCTTCTTCCCCTTCGTCACCACCGGTCGCCCCCGCAATACATCGTACCCCTGCCGCGCGATCCCATCCAGAATCGCCTCGCCCCCATCTGAAAACAGCCTCAGCGTCACCCCAAGCTCCCCATCCACCATCCCGTTCAACACCGCGCCCTCCCGCAGCATCGTCCGAGTCTCCCCCACTAGGCTTTCCATCATCAGCCGAAACTCCGGCGTAAACACCCGACCCAGAATCTGCCCTTCGTCCACCCCGCACCGCTCCATCACCGCCCCCGGCAGATACCGCCGTCCCCGCTCCGCATCCTCCACCACATCCTGCCAGAAGTTCGCCAGTTGCAGCGCCGTACACACCTTGTCCGACAGCACCCCCAGCCTCTCTTCCTTGTACCCGCAAACCCAAAGCACCAGCCGCCCCACCGGGTTCGCCGAGTAGCGCGAGTACTCCATCAGCTCCCCCATAGACGCATACTCCGTCTTCACCTGATCCATCTGGAACGCAAGCAACAGGTCGAGAAAAAGCTGCCGGGGCAGCTCGCAGTCCACCACCGCCTCCCGCAACGCCACAAACACCGGATGCCGCGACCGCTCCGGCATGTCGTAGCACTCGTTGAGCATCTCCCCCCAGGCCGTCAGCAGCCGCGATGCTGACCGGGTATCCGCAACCTCATCCCCCAGGTCGTCCGCCACCCGGCAGTACGCATAGATACTCTCAAAATAAGGCCGTACGCCCGTCGGCAAAAAAAACGTAGCCACATGGAAGTTCTCATAGTGCGCCCCCGTCAGCCGCTTGCACCACGCCCGCGCCTCTTCCAGCGTCGGCCGCTCCTCCGGAGTCCGATACTCCACCGGCCCGTCCCGCAACGGGTCGGCCGAAGCCTCCGGGTGCCCCATCCGTGGCCGCTCCTGGCTAGGAATGGGGTCACTCCCTCCAATCTGCTGACCCTCGACCATCAAACCCCCACCCCACCCGGCAGAACCGCCGTCTTAATCTCCGGCCTCCCCGACCCACCCCGCACCATCATCCCCGCAAACACCCCCGGAACCTCCTCCAGCCCCACCCGCCCGGTGATCATCTCCGCAGCCCGAAACCGCCCACTCGCAATCAACCCGAACGCCGTCCGGCAAGCCGCCGGAGTGTGATGAAAACTAGCTTTCAATGTAATGTCTCCATAGTGCAGCCGGTTCGTATCCAGCCCCACCACCGTCCCCGCCGGAGGCCCCCCAAAAAAGTTCACCACGCCCCCCTTCCGCACCATCCCCACCGCCCAAACCCACGTCTCCGGAGTAGCCACCGCCTCGATCACCACATCCGCCCCCCGCCCATTCCCGGTAAGCGCCCGCGCCGCCCCCACAGGGTCATCCGTCCCTTCCAGCAACACCACCTCGGACGCTCCAAACCGCCGCGCCACCTCCCCCTGCACCGCCCGCTTCACCACCGCAATCACCCGCACTCCGGCAAGCTCCGCCACATGCATCAACATCAACCCGAGCGGCCCCGCCCCAACGACAATCATCGTCTCCCCGGCCTTCGCGCCGGATTCCTCAAACCCACGCACCGCGCAAGCCAACGGCTCCGTCAGCGCCGCGTGTTCCAGCCACACTCCCTCCGGAACCCGCAACGTATTCTTCTCGACGATCCGCGCCGGAACCCGCAAAAACTCAGCGTAAGCCCCATTGTTGAACAGCAAATCCTCACAAAGATTCCACTGCCTCCGCCCACAAAAGAAACACTGATCGCACGGCGCCGAGTTCAGCGGAACGACCCGATCCCCCACCCCAAACCCCGCCACGCCATCCCCAACCCCCACCACCGTCCCCGCCAGCTCATGCCCAAACAGCATCGGCGGCCGCCCCATCGCCGCATGGTACCCCCGCCGGTAAACCTTCAAATCCGTCCCACACGTCAGCGCCGCCCCCACCCGCACCACCATCTCCCCCGGAGCCGCCACCGGAGCCGCCACCCGCTCCATCCGCAGGTCTTCAACCCCATACAAAACTGCCGCTGTCATCTCCGCCGTCACCCCTCTATCTTCTCATCCCGCGCCCGCGTCACCACGCCGCCTCCAGCGCTGAAGGCGCGTCACATAAAAGCCTAGGTCGAAGGGCCTAGGTCATGACGAGGGGGAAGCTCAAGGGTTAAAGCCCGACACATAGCGCCGCGCGCTAGTACAAGCCAAGTTCCTGCGCCAGCCCCAAGAGTGAAGGATGGCTTCGCAGAGTAGGCGAGATAAGCCGACCATCCATTTCAGCAATCACAGCACCAACCGCAAGTCGAATCTTCTCGAATTCAGCGCTCGGCTCTGCTTCTCGTGCGCTCTGAACAACGCTCATCAACGCAGCGTCACACGCCTTCACCGCTGAAAGCAGCAACCGAGCTTGCTCTAAGTCCGAAAAGAGATTCAAGGAAGACTCAGTGCTTCGAATCACCTCCGACGGTGGATCGCTCTCCCCGTCAGGAAGAACATGTATCTCGATCTTGTCTCCAACGGCGGGGTTGGGTGCTAACCAGACCGACCTGACGGTACTCGGCTCCTCGGAGGTGTCGTAAGCAACCAAGCTCAGGTCGCTACCGCCCTCGCCAACTGAACCGCCGCTGAGGTTTAGGTGTGCACTGAGAAAGCCCTTGCTTCGAGTGAGGCACGAGCGATCTTCTGATCATTAACCGACAAAGCAAGACGCATCCTGAAATCGTACATCTTTGCGAAAGGACAAGACAGCTCCGACGAAGCCCGACAACAGGACCGTTCGGGAGAGCTGCGATGGCTGCACATCATCGAAGCCAATCGCATTCGCGCAGAAGGGTTACTTGCTCCGCTCTTCCAGTTTCACGACGCGTACGTCCACGTTGTGAATAGTGGCGAGCAAAGTTGTGACCTGATTGTTGAAGTTGTCGTTCAGCCGCTCGATGCGGTCCGTAAGCCGGTTATTGACAAGGACGTTGAAAAGCAGTCCGATCATGGCGACGGATGTGGGAACGGAGACGGCAAGAACGAGCTGAACGAGGGTGATGTTCATGGGAGGCGTCCTCTTAGGTGCCCGGATGACGCTACGGGCGGCCGGTCTTCGCTCATTCTAGCCCAGCCGAACGGGTCCTCGGCAAGGAGATATCTCTTGCTCTGCAATCTCGTCCGCCGCCCTCGCGTCTTCCTATTGCCCCCCGCACACGATACTCTTGACCGAACGCACCCTCCCCGGAGAAGACCCCCATGCCACCCATCACCCCCAGCGGCCGCGTCCTCACGCTGACTCTCCTCTTAGCCGCCGCAACCCTCTCCGCCCAAAAGCCCGACCCGAAATCCCCCGCCACCCCCAAGGACGAAAAGGTAGTCGTCACCGGCACCCCCGCCACTCCGCCCCCCGCGATCTCCGCCGCCCCACCCGACTCCATCACCCACGGCACCGTCACCGTGGCCGGCCAACCCATCGCCTACCGCGCCGTCGCCGGAACCCTCACCGTCGGCGCCACCGACCAGCAGGACGCCCTGCTCGGCCTCGACGGCAAGATGATGGCCGACACCGGCGAAAAGACCCCCGACAAAGACAAGCCCGAAGAAGCCCCCGCCACCGCCCGCATCTTCTACGCCGCCTATTTCAAGGAAGGCGCCCCGAGCGAAACCCGCCCCGTCACCTTCCTCTATAACGGCGGCCCCGGCTCCGCCACCATGTGGCTCCACATGGGCAGCTTTGGCCCCCGCCGCGTCGTCACCACCGACACCCAGCACGACGCCGGAGCCCCCTACAAGCTCGTTAGCAACGACGCCAGCCTCCTCGACGTCTCGGACCTCGTCTTCATCGACGCGCCCGGAACCGGCTTCAGCCGCATCCTCGGCAAAGACAAGGAAAAAGCCTTCTGGGGCATCGACCAGGACGCCCACGCCTTCGACCGCTTCATCCGCCGCTTTCTCACCAAGTACAACCGCTGGAACTCCCCCAAGTTCCTCTTCGGCGAAAGCTACGGCACCCCCCGCTCGGCCGTCCTAGCCGCCGCCCTCCAGAACGTCGACCTCAACGGCATCGTCCTGCTCTCCGCCATCCTCAGCTTCGACAACAGCGTCGACGGCCCCAAGTGGAACGCCGGCGTCGACCAGGCCTACGCCCTCGCCCTCCCCACCTACGCCGCCAGCGCCTTCTACCACCACAAGCTCCCCACCCAGCCCGCCGCCCTCGAGCCCTTCCTCGCCGAAGTCGAGCGCTTCGCCCTCGGCGACTACATGTCCGCCCTCCTCCAGGGCTCCGACCTCCCCGCCCCACAACGCCAGGCCATCGCCGAGAAACTCCACGCCTACACCGGCCTCCCCCTCGCCTACCTCCTCAAGGACAATCTCCGCGTCACCGGCGGCCAGTTCTCCAAAAACCTCCAGGACGCCGAAGGCCTGACCACCGGCCGCCTCGACACCCGCTACAAGGGCCCCGACTTCAACCCCATGAGCGAAGAGGCCGAGTACGATCCGCAGGACATCGCCATCTCCGCCGCCTACACCACCGCCATCAACCAGTACCTCCGCGCCGACCTCCACTTCGGCGAAAACCTCACCTACAAACCCGGCGCCTACACCGATGCCAACTTCACCTGGGACCTGCGCCACCAGTCTCCTGGCGGCCCGCCCGCCCAGTACCAGGAGGGCGGCACCAACGTCATGCAGGACCTCGCCCTGTCCATGAAGAGCAACCCCAAGATGAAGATCCTTCTCGCCGGCGGCTACTTCGACCTCGCCACTCCCTTCTTCGAAGGCATGTACGAGATGCACCACCTCCCCATGCCCCTCGCCCTGCAAGCCAACATCAGCTACCGCTACTACCAGTCCGGCCACATGGTCTACGTCAACGAGCAGGTCCTCCATCAATTCCACGACGACGTAGCCACCTTCATCCGCTCCGCCACCGCTCGCTAGGGTGTCCTCTGAATCACCATAGAAAAGGTGTCATCCTGAGCGAGCGACGCGAGTCGAAGGACATGCGGTTTGCTGCGACCTGGAATGGACCGGCTGTCCGCCGATCACAAGAGAACTTCAGCGAGACCACACTTACCACCTCCGTGAGCCCTAAAGCCAACCCGTCGCATCTGATAGCCTGAAAACCAGATGCCCTTCATCTCCCCAGAGGCCTTCGCCAAAGACAAAGTCACCGCCATCCAGGACTACTCCCTCCTGGCCGGACGCTCCTTCTCCAACCTCTTCTCCGCCCCCCGCTACTGGGCCGACATCTTCACCCAGATGGACTCCATCGGCTTCGGCTCTCTCCCCATCGTCGTCCTCACCGGCTTCTTCACAGGCTGCGTCCTCGCCCTCCAGTCCGCCACCTCGCTCGAGGAGTTCGGCGCCGTCAGCATGACCGGCAACCTCGTCGCCCTCTCCATGGTCAAGGAGCTCGGCCCCGTCCTCACCGGCCTCATGGTCTCCGGCCGCAACGCCTCCGGCATGGCCTCCGAGCTCGGCTCCATGAAGGTCACCGAGCAGATCGACGCCATGCGCGCCCTCGGCACCGACCCCATCCGCAAGCTCGTCACCCCCCGCGTCTCCGCGACCGTCTTCATGCTCTTCTTCCTCACCATCCTGTCGGACGCCGTAGGCATCGCCGGCGGAGCCCTCGTCTCCGTCTTCCTCCTCGGCCTCAACGCCAGCGCCTACTTCCACTCCTCCTACCGCGCCCTCGTCTACGCCGACGTCGTCCAGGGCCTCACCAAGCCCCTCTTCTTCGGCTTCATCATCTCCTCGGTCGGCTGCTATTTCGGCATGAACACCAAAGGCGGAACCCAGGGCGTAGGCCGCGCCACCACCCAGGCCGTCGTCGTCTCCTCCGTCTTCATCATCGTCATCGACTTCCTCATCTCCCGCACCATGATCGGTCTCTTCGGCCGCTAGCCTCGAAACACATGGTTCACTCCCGCAAGCACCGCTCGCGGACCGGCCAGCAGGAAGTCCAAGGTCAGGCCCGGAAGCGCATGCAGATCGTGCCGCACGGTCGTCTCTTCGACTCCCCCCAACATAGCTCCGTGCCGCATGGCGTACCACGTGTACGCCGCCGCCAGCCCCGCCAGACTGAACGAAACCGCCAGCCCGCTGCTCTGGTGTCGGGTCCGCGCCACATGGTGCACCCCAAACTGCGCTATCGTCATCATCGCCGGTAGCACGATGCAGAGGAAAAGTCCCGTCATCCAGGTCGGTTTGGCCCGTCGCAGAAGCTGAGAAAGCGCGCCGATCAACCCGCCGGCAAACACCGCAAACACCGCTTCCACCACCATCGCCTTGGTAGCCTGGCCCCCGCCAGAGGGAAGGTTTGTGCAAAAGAACCCGGCAGCACGCACAATCGCGCTGCACGCCGCCGCCTTCCAGCTCCATGGAGGCACAATCGTCTCAACCGGCCTGCGAACCACCACAGACAGCGCGTGCAACAGGCTTTCTGTCGGCGCAGATCGATCGGATTCCATCGTCATGCGGTTCGATGCAGGCGAATCGTGACTACGTTTCCACATCGTCTCTGGAAATGTCGTCGTCAGGCACATTCACGCCCGAGCCCACCCGCCCGATCAAGCCTTAGGCTGCTCATCCGGATCAGGAGTTCCCTCCACCGGCCGCATCCCCTCCGGAACATTCCGGAGATTCACCCGAATGCGATACCAGACATACGCACTCCCCCGCATCCGGTCCACCAGCACATCCTCCTCGGCCAGGTACCCCGCCGCCTCCGCATGAGCCGACTTCCACCGTTCCAGCCCCGCCATTGCGGCCGCCTTCTCACCCGAGTTGGCAATCGTAATCAACGGGAACTTCGGCTGCCGTCCCCTAGGCTTCGCCGCGGTCTCCGAACCTACATCCGCCGCAACCGCCTTCGCCCTCCCACGAAACCGCTTCGCCCCAAATCCCTCGCCTATCTGATCGGAAAAGGCCTTGGCTTTCGAAGGCTGCACACGCTTCGGCTCCCCCTCCCCCTTCGCAAAGTGCGGCGGCCACGGAGCATCCCCCTGCCCCTCCGCCTCATCCCGCGCCGCCAGCTCCAGCAAAGCCTCCAACGACCCCAGGCTCGCCCCGAACGCCGCATGAGGATCCCCCACCGCGGCGAACCGCTCGGGCATCGTCCGCACCGTAAACTCCGCCGGATCGCACTCCGGGACCTCCGCCCAAGTCAGCGGCGCGGACACCCGCGCATCCGCCAGCGGCCGCACCGAGTAGGCCGCCGCCGTCGTCCGGTCCTTCGCGTTCTGGTTGTAGTCCAGAAACACCCCATGCCGCTCCTCCTTCCACCACTTCGAGGTGGCCAGCGCCGGAACCCGCCGCTCCACCGCCCGCGCTAGCGCCAGCGCCGCTCGCCGCACCTCGGTAAAACTCCACCGTGCCTCGATAGGCACATTCAGGTGGATCCCCCGCGACCCACTCGTCTTGGGAAAACCCTCCAGCCCCACCTCCTCGAGCAGCGCCTTCGTCTCCAGCGCCACCAGCCGAACCGTCGCGAAATCCACCCCCGGTCCCGGATCGAGATCGACCCTCAGCTGATCCGGATGGTCCAGATCCCCGCTCCGCACCGGGTGCGGATGCAGCTCCATGCACCCCAGGTTCACGATCCACGCCAGTCCCGCCGCCGTGTCCACCACCACCTCTTCCGCGGTCCGCCCGGAAGGAAATGCAAGCGTCACCGTTCGCAGGAAAGCCGGCAGATCGGCCGGAGCTCGCTTCTGATAAAACGGCTCCCCCTCCGCCCCATTCACAAACCGCTTCAGCACGATCGGCCGATCCTGAATCCCCGCCAGAGCTCCCGGCGCGACCGCTAGAAAATACCGCACCAGCTCAATCTTGGTCACCTGGACCTCGCGGGAGAAGTACAGCTTCTCTGGATGCGAAATCCGCACCGTCTCCCCATCGATGGACAGCAATTCAGCATCATCCGGCTTCGCCATCCCGATAGTGTACTCACGGAGCGAACTCCACCACGGTTGGCCATCCATCACAACCCCCTAAAATAAAGAGCTGAGCACGCAATGAAATCCCGCTCATAACCACCTGTACTCGCCGCGGCATCGTCCTGTGTTCGGTATTCCCGCTCACGAATTGCATTTTTCGGCGGATAATGTCTTCAAGCTATCCAGGAGACCACCATGACCATCAGCCTGACTCTTCCTACACCTCTTGAGCAGGAAGTCCGCGCGGGCGCCGAACTCCGCCAGGTTCCCATAGAGACATACCTGCTCTCCCTCGTTGAATCCGCAGTCGAGGCCGCGGTCCCGAAGATCAAGCCAGCCCCCCGTGCTGGAGAATCACACGAACAGTTCATGGCCGCCATGAGGAGCCTCAGCCAGACCTCAACGCCGGTTGACCTGCCTTACCAGACTTGGCCCCGCGAGGCGATCTACCAGGATCATGATTAGCCGTCGCGCGGCGCTCGTCGACACAAACGTCCTGCTCCGGATTGCCCAGTTCGACGCACAGCACGATGCTACCCTCCTCGCGGCGGTGGATGCCTATAGCCTTCGCGTCCCTATTCTCTGCGTCACTCTGCAGAACATAGCCGAGTTCTGGAACGTCGCAACCCGCCCGTCCCAGAAAAATGGGTTCGGGCTCTCCATCAAAGACGTCGCCCGACAGATCGATTCCATAACCGAGCGCTTCAGCCTCTTGCCAGAGACGACGAACACCTACGTCCGCTGGCGGTCTCTGGTGATCGAGTACAACGTCACCGGCGTCCTCGTCCACGACGCCCGCCTCGCCGCCATCATGTTCGAGCACAGCATAACCGACCTCCTCACCCTCAACGCCAAAGACTTCGTCCGCTTCCCCTTCCTCACCGCCATCGACCCACGAGAAACCATCTGACCATGCCTGATCCCACCGCCACCGAAGCCGTAGTCGTCTTCGACAAAGTCACTATCTCGTTCGACTCCGGCCCCGTCCTCCAGGACATCTCCTTCTCCGTCGCCCCCGGCGAGCAGCTCATCATCCTCGGCCCCGCCGGATGCGGCAAATCCGTCCTCCTCAAGCTCGTCGACGGCCTCCTCCAGCCCGACTCTGGCTCCATCACCGTCTTCGGCCAGAACATCACCACCATGCGCGAGGTCGA
This sequence comes from uncultured Granulicella sp., assembly GCA_965213785.1. GTDB lineage: Bacteria > Acidobacteriota > Terriglobia > Terriglobales > Acidobacteriaceae > Edaphobacter. The sequence continues at coordinate 740,207 of OZ243921.1, forward strand.
CCGCTTCAAGCTTCGCGGGCGTATCGGCATGGTCTTCCAGGAGTCCGCCCTCTTCGACTCCCTCACCGTCGAGGACAACGTCGCCTACCGCCTCAACGAAGACCGCATCCCCCAGCAGGAGTCTCACGATCGAGTCGCCGAGGTCCTCAAGTTCGTTCTACTGCCCGACGCCGCAGCCAAGTTCCCCTCCGAGCTCTCCGGTGGCATGCGCCGCCGCGTCTCCATCGCCCGCGCCATCGTCACCAAACCGGACCTCATCCTCTACGACTCCCCCACCGGTGGCCTCGACCCCATCACCAGCACCACCATCGTCGAGCTTGTCGTCAAGCAGCGCGACGTCTCCCACACCACCGCCCTGCTCATCACCCACCGCCTCCAGGACGCCTTCACCCTCGCCACCCACCGCTTTAACCCCGACACCAGCAAAATGGAGCCCATCCCTGACAGCGGCATCGACGACAGCACCCGGTTCCTCGTCCTGCACGAGGGCAAGATCGTCTACCTCGGCGACACGCAAGGGCTCGTACACTCCGACGACCCATGGCTGAAGCAATATCTCTCGTAGCTCTCGACGCGACGCGAACTCCCGTGGACGGTTTCGGTCTGATTCTCGCGACTCCGCGGCAGGTCCGAAGCCAGCGCCGCTCAAGGCCGAGCGTGCCGCCACCCGACAGAGCGCAAGCTGCGTCGCCACCATCGTCGAACAAAGCTCCGCCACCATGCAGCGGACTGCGAAGGGGCTCTAACTCTTCGGCAGGTCGTAATTCAGCATCCAGTTGACCTCATACCGGTCCTTCAGCATCCCGAACCGGGCCCCCCAGAACGTCTCCTCTACCGGCATCGTCACCTCGCCGCCCACACCGAGCGCCGCGAAGATTCGATCCTGCTCCTCTGGCCCATCGCATTCGATCGCCAGCCACACATTGTTCCCAATGGTCGCCGCCTCCCCGGGACGCCCGTCGGATGCCATCAGCAACCCACCGCCCTGCGCCAACCGCGCATGCATCACCCGGTCCGTCGCCCCCGGAAACTGCTCGTCGGTGAAGTTCGTCATCGTCAACTCCCCGCCAAAGCATTCCTTATAGAACTCCATCGCTTCCCGGCACTTGCCATCGAACATCAGGTACGCGTTGATCCACTTCACAAACTGCCTCCGTAACTTCGCCGATCAGAATAACAGCTTCACCCCCAACTGGATCTGCCGCGAAGTCCCCGCCGACGTCACCACCCCCGCCGTTGGACTCCCGACCGCAGGGGCGTTCTGAGCCGTAAGCTGCGTCGTCGTCAAAGCGCCCGACGTATAAGCCTGCGCCGGCCCCGAAGAGTAAATCACCGCGTTCGGCGTCAGCAGACTCGTATGGTTCAGCACATTGAAGAACTCCGCCCTGAACTGCACCTTCGTCCGCTCCGTCACCTGCGTCATCTTCACCAACGAAAGATCCCAATCCGCAAACCCCGGCCCGGTCAGCGTATCCCGCCCCACGTTCCCCGCCGTCCCATACGCCGGAGCCTGAAACGCCGCCGGATCGAAGAACCGCGCCGCCCGCTGCCCCGTCGTCCCCCCCGGAATCACCGCCCCCCGAAAGTTCGGGTTCACATCCGGCCGCACCGGGTTCCGCGTATCCCCTGATCCCGTCGGGTTATACCCCAGCTGCGGCGTAAACGGAAACCCCGTCTGCAGGTTGGCAATCGTGCTCAACGAAAACCCCGAAACCACCCGCTCGAACAAAGCCCCGCCATCCCCCAAAAACCGCTTCCCCCGCCCCACCGGCAGCTCATACGATCCATTCACCGCAAATATATGCCGCACATCCGTCGCCGCCCGCCCGTAGTCCAGCTCCGGCTGCCCCGGCACCGACACATACGCCGGAGTATTCGCCGAAACACTCGTATTCCACGCCGACCCATTATCCAGGTTCTTCGCAAACGTATAATTCGCCCGCACCTGCAACCCCGCCGCGAATGCACGCCGCAGATCCACCTCAAGCCCGTCATAGTGGCTCATCCCCTGCGAAACCCACGACGTCGTATTCGGCACCAGCGGATTCGCCTTCACGATCGTCGGATAAAAAATCGCTCCGGAAGCCAGCCCAGCCGGGCAAGCCGCATTCGGGCAAGTCACAAACCCCGGCTCGTTCTGATCCTCCGAAAGCACCTGGTGGTATCCATGCGAACCCACATACGCCACCGTCAGCGACGTGTTCGGAGCCACCTCCTGCTCCACCTTCAACGTGTACGAGATCACCGTAGGCGTCTGCAAATCCGGCTGGACGTTAGAAGGAGAAATGAGACCCGCCGCCCCCCCGGTCGGGTTCGCCACCGGAACATTCGCATACGACAGCGTCGCATTGAACGGTGCCGCCTGATCCAGCCGATAGTCCAGGTTATCCAGCAGTGACCGATGCATCCCCACCCCCGCACGCACCGCCGTCTTCCCGCTCGCGAACGGACTCCAGCTCACCCCCACCCGAGGCTCCGGAAGAAACTTCGCCCGATTGTCCGTCAACCCCGCCGTCCCAACCGTAGGCGTCGTGTTGATCACGCCATTCGTAAACCCGTACACCGCCGCCCGTCCCTTCGCCTCATTGAACCCATCGGTCGACTCGAACCGCACCCCCGCCCGCACCTCCACCCGCCCAAACTTCACCGTATCCTCCAGGTACCCAGCCCCCATCCAGCTCCGCCACCCCAGTTCCGTCGCCTGCGGCACCACCGTAAACGTCTTCACCGTTCCCTGCAAAAACGTCGTGAGCGAAGCGAACGACGCCTGCCCGAACTGGTTTTGCGCCAGGTTGTCGTTCGATTGCAGCCGCTGCAGCCACCCGCCCGCCTCGATCTGCTGCCGCCCAAACGAGTAAAAGATGTGATCGTCGAACGTATACAGATTCCGTACCGTCCCATTGTTCGACCCCACATTCGCCCCCGCCCCGGTAATCTGCGAGCTGCCGTTCGAAGCCGTACTCCCGGCAATCACAATTGCCCCCACCGGCTTCCCCGCCACAAAGCCCGGAACGCCCGCCACCGGCGTGCTCCCCAGAAAATAAAAGCTGGCCCGCGAGAACCCCACCCGCGCCGTATTCAGCAACCGTGCGGAAAACACATGCTGCTCCTGCGCGCTCAGCACCTGCTCCCGCAGCGTCTCGTCGATCAGCGACAACGGATTCTGCGTCGGTGTATGCGCCACTGAATCATCCACCGTATACACCCCAAACAGCAGGTCGTTCCCGGTCAAGTTCACATCCACCCGCGCCGTCCCAAAGTCCTCCCGGATATGCTGTGTCGGGCTTGAAAACGCCTTCGCAATCCCCGTCGCAAACCCCGTCGCAGGGTCCAGCAACTCCGGCCCATTCGCCACCGGCCAAAGCCCCACCAGTGGCCCCACCCCAGCCGCAACCCCCACCTTCTGCAGAGCCCCCGTCTTCGCATTCGGCAGCAGACCAAGCCGCGCATTCGCATCCGGAACCAGCGTCACATCCGTGATCCCCAGATTCTGCCGGTAAGACTCATAGTTCGCAAACCCGAATACCCTGTCCTTCCGCACCGGCCCGCCCAGCGACACCCCATAGTTGTTCCGCTGAAAATTAGGAATCCGCGCCTGGTCGAAGAAGTTCCGCGCATCGAGAAATGAGTTCCGCAGAAACTCATACGCCGACCCATGAATCGTATTTGTACCCCCCGCGGTCACAATCGAAACCTGCGCCCCTTGCCGCTTGCCATAGCTCGCCGAGTAGGTATCTGACACCACGTTGAACTCCCTCACCCCCTCCACCCCAAGCAGCTGCCCGCTCGTCCCCCCCGGCGTCACGTTGATCAGCGAAGCCCCCGTATATTCCACCCCGTTCAGCAAATACAGATTGTCTTGCGGCCGCCGCCCCGAAATCGAAAACATATTCCCCACCGAAGAGTTCGATGTCCCCACCGACCCCGACCGCTGCGCCGTATAGTTCACCGTCGCCGGATTCAACGTCATCAACTGGTCGTACGACCGCCCATTCAGCGGCAACTCCTTGATCTGCCGCTCATCCACCAGCCCTGCCGTCTGCTGCGTCGACACATTCACCACCGCCGGAGCATCCACCACCGTCACCACCTCGCTCGCCCCCTCCACGCCAAGCGCCAGGTCCACCCCAATACTCTGTCCCACCGTCAGCCCGATCTCCTTCCGCTGCTCCAGGCGAAAACCCGCCAGCGAAGCCGTCACCGTATACACCCCCACCGGAACCGAAGGCGCCGCATACCGCCCATCCGCCCCGGTCACCAGACGCCGCTCATTGCCCGTCTCCACGTTATGCACCACCACCGCAACCCCCGCCAGCGCCGCCCCCGTCCGATCCGTCACCACCCCCGCAATCGTCCCTCCCACCACCTGCCCCTCCGCCGTCAACGCCAGAAACGCCGCCAGAAGCCCAGCCAGCACCTTCGATAGCACCGTCAACCCACGCCCCGTAGCCGCCCACCGCCGCACCCCAGCACCCCGCCGCCCTGCATCCGCCAGCCCACGTCGTCCAACCAGACTTCCAACATTTCCCTGAATCATCACACTCTCCTCGAACGAATCGGCATCATTCCGCCCCCTATGGGCACAAATGAAGGCTTGCATTTACGTCAATCGACGTTGCCGTCTTATGTCTCGTTAAGGGCACGGCTTCAGCCGTGCCGAAATCATCCATGCCGTGCGGCTTCAGCCGCTGCGGTACGCTTAGCCCACTTCGCCTACCGACAACAGCGAGCGCGCAGCAAAAAGCCGCCAGCCCACATCCGCATTGAGCGCACCCTCACCGCGGCACCCCATGCTTGTAGCTCCAATACACCAACCCCAGCGTAATCAGAGCGATCGCAATCTCCCCAAGAATCCCCGCCGCCAACGGCCGCCATCCCTGCCCCACCAGATCCCGCAGATTCGTCCGCAACCCCACTCCAGCGAACGCCGGCAAGAAAGCCCACTTCGAAAGGTTCGACAAGCTAACCAACTGCCCCTTCGTAAAAAATCCCAAGGTAGCCAGCACCGAGATCGCCACAAACCCGAGAATGAACTTCGGAAACTTCTCCCAAAGAAACCGCCCCTTATGCTCCACCACCGCCGCCTGCCCCCGCGACGCCCAATACACCGCATACCCCAGCACCACAAACCCGATAAACGCCGAACGCGCCGTCTTCGCCAGCACCGCGAACCGCCCCGCCACCTCGCTATACAGCGCCCCCGTCACCGTCGCCTCCGCCGTATTGTCCACCGCCAGCCCCGTCCACATCCCGAACGCCTGATCCCCCATGTGCAGCGCATGCCCGATCGCTGGAAAGGTAAACAAAGCAATCGCCCCCAGCGTCAGGATCGCCGCAATCGCCGTCGACGTGTCCTCCTCCTCCGGCTCGATCGCCCCCTGCGCCGCCATGATCGCCGTCACCCCGCAGATGCTCGACCCAATCGCCAGCAGACTCGTCAGCTTCGGAGGCAGCCCAAACACCCGCCCCAGCAAATGCATCATCGAAAGCGACAACACCAACTCCACCGCCACCAACCCCAGCGACAGCCCCCCGATATGCAGCACATCCTGCATCAGGAACTTCGCCCCCACAAGCACAATCCCCAACTTCAACCAAAGCTCATACGTCGCTACCCCCGGCTTCAGAAAATCCCGCACCCCGAACGTATTCGAGATCGCCAACCCCAGCAAAATCGCCCAAAGCACATACTCGATATGCGGCACCGGCACATGATGCACCACCCGCAGCCACGTCGACCCAGCCTCCAGCCCCTTCCCCAGCAATCCAATCCCAAACAGCAGCAACATCCCTGGCAAAACCCCAAGCAGCCGCCCCCCAACTCCAACCGGAGCCTCGCCAGCCTGCAAACTCCTCCGTTCTAAAGTAGTTGCCGTCATTGCCCCTTGTTTGTCATTCCCGAAGGGAATCTGCAGTTGCCCTTGCACTTGCCATTCGAACCACCAATAAGAGTGTCATCCTCAGCAAAGGGGCTCACAGCCTCACCGTGAGCTCCGCGGTCGAAGGACCTGCGGTTGCTCTTGCTGGCAGCCCTAAAACCCGATATGCCCAATCACGTTGAAACGGATCAACCCCGCCAGCGCCAGCGCAATGCCAATCGCCAGCAGATCGACATTGAATTTCCTCGCCACCACCGGTCGCCCCTCAAAACCGCTCCCTTGTGCCGCCATCTTCACTCTCCTGTTTTCTCCAGTTGGTCCTTCACGCAAAAAGAAAAAGCCCACATATCGCGCTCTAGCGCTGATACGTGGGCTCCTGAACTTTCAGAGGGCTTTCGGTGTTGCTACTTCGCCCTGTCAGAGGACGACGCCACACACGCCACGCAGCAGACGCTATTCCCCATACAACAAGGGCAACAGGCGCTGAATGGCAGGTACATCAATCCCATGTGCCGAGAGTAATGCGATTCACCGCTGCCGTCAAGCAGCAGCCCTCTCGAAAGAAGGTAAGTTAAAGAGGAAACCCACGCAGCGCGGTGGGGGCTGATGCGTGGGTATTCCGTTACAGCAACGAAGTGGGTGGACTTCGTTAAGGCCGGCTCAACTAGTCGCAAGCGATAAGGAGCCTTGCCCTAAAAAGACTCTACGCTCCCCAGAACCTCACGTCAACCCCTCCCAGCCAAAATCTCCGCCACCCTGTGGAAACCTACCGTCCCGTTTCCGGATCAACCAATCGCCGCTCCCACCAACGCCTGCGCCTCCCCCTGAATCCGCTTCAAATGCGCCTCGCCCAGAAAACTCTCCGCATAGATCTTGTAAACATCCTCCGTCCCACTCGGCCGCGCCGCAAACCACCCATTCTCCGTCGTCACCTTCAGCCCCCCAATCGCCGCATGGTTCCCCGGAGCCTCCGTCAGCACCGCCGTAATCGCCTCCCCCGCCAGCTCCTTCACCGTCACATCCGCCGCCGCCAGCTTGCCCAGCTTCGCTTTCTGCTCCTTCGTCGCCGCCGCGTCGATCCGCTGATACACCGGTTCCCCATACCTTGCAGTCAGCTCCCTGTACAACACTCCCGGATCCTTCCCCGTCCGCGCCGTCATCTCCGCCGCCAGCAGCCCAGGAATCAGCCCATCCTTATCCGTCGTCCAAACCTGCCCATTCTTCCGCAAGAAAGTCGCCCCCGCCGACTCCTCCCCCACAAACCCCAGCGTCCCATCCATCAGTCCCTCCACAAACCACTTGAACCCCACCGGAACCTCCAGCATCGGCCGCCCCAGCCCCTTCGCCACCCGGTCGATCATGCTCGAACTCACCAGCGTCTTCCCAATCCCCACCGCACCGCTCCACCCCGGCCGATGCGTAAACAAATACTCAATGCAAACCGCCAGATAATGATTCGGATTCAACAACCCCGAAGTCCGCGTCACAATCCCATGCCGGTCATGATCCGTATCCGCCGCAAACGCCACATCGTACTTCTCTTTATTCGCAATCATCGAAGCCATCGCAAACGGACTCGAGCAGTCCATCCGCACCCGCCCATCCCAGTCGCACGTCATAAACCGAAACGTGGCATCCACATTCGGGTTCAGCACCGCCAGCCCCAACCCATACCGCTCCTCAATCCGCGGCCAGTAATACACCCCCGCCCCGCCCAAAGGATCGACCGCCAGCTTCAACTCCGTTCCTTTCAACACTTCAAAATCCACCACGCTCGCCAAATCCTCCACATAGGCCGTCGTGTAGTCGTGCCGATGTGTCGTCCCCGCCGCCAGCGCCGCCGCATACCCCACAGGCTTCACCCCAGCCAGCCCCCCCGCAATCAACTCATTCGCCCGATCCTGAATCCACTTCGTCGCCGAAGTATCCGCCGGCCCTCCCGTCGGTGGGTTGTACTTGAACCCCCCATCCTCCGGAGGATTGTGCGACGGCGTAATCACGATTCCATCCGCCAGGTTGAACCGCCGCCCCCGGTTGTAGGTCAAGATTGCATGCGAAAGCGCCGGAGTCGGCGTATACGCAAGCGTCGTATCCACCATCGTCTCTACCCCATTCCCCGCCAGCACCTCGAGCGCCGTGGCAAACGCCGGCTCGCTCAAAGCATGCGTATCCTGCGCCAGAAACAGCGGCCCAGTCGTCCCCTCCTGCTTCCGAAACTCACAGATAGCCTGCGTAATCGCCAGAATATGGTCCTCATTGAACGAAGTTCCAAACGCCGTCCCCCGATGCCCACTCGTCCCGAACGCAACCTGCTGCCCCGCCACCCCCGCATCCGGCTTCAACGCATAATAAGCCGTCACCAGCCGCGAAACATTCACCAGATTCTCCGCCAGCGGCCGCTCCCCCGGAACATTCGTCAACCCAGCCATCGCACTCTCCTCCAACACCAAAAATCCATAACCCCTTGCACTATAAACTGCCAACAAACACCCCGTCTTAACACCTCCCGCCGCCACCCCGGCCCAAACACACCTTCCGGAGCCCCCACTGCAACCCCAACCCACCCCCCGCTTCAAGATCCTCCTCGCCTTCGCCACCCTCTATCTAGTCTGGGGATCCACCTTCCTCGCCATCCGCATCGGCGTCCACGCCGTCCCGCCCCTCCTCTTCGCCGCCTTCCGCTTCTTCTCGGCCGGAGCCCTCCTCTTCGCCTACACCCGCGCCCGCCGAGAACCCCTCCCCACCCCCCGCCAGTGGACCTCCATCGCCGCCCTCGGTACCCTCATCTTCCTCCTCAACTACGGCCTCCTCTTCTGGGCCGAGCAGCGCGTCCCCTCCGGCCTCGCCGCCGTCATGCTCGCCACCATTCCCGCCTTCACCGCCCTCGCGGAGATCGTCCTCCTCCGCACCCGCCGCCTCACTCTCCCCCTCGCCGCCGCCCTCACCCTCGGCCTCCTCGGTGTCGCCATCCTCACCGTCCCCACCACTCACCTCGGCGCCAACACGATCGACCCCCTGGGTGCCCTCGCCCTCCTCCTCGCCGCCCTCACCTGGTCCATTGCCTCCGCCCTTACCCGCCGCCTGCCCCTGCCCCCCTCCAAAACCGTCAGCTCAGCCGCTCAGATGCTCCTCGGCGGCACCCTCCTCCTGCTCGCCTCCGCCACCTTCGGAGAACTCCCCCGCTTCCACCCCACGGAGGTCTCCGCCGCCGTCTGGCTCTCCCTCGCCTACCTCATCCTCGCCGGCTCCCTCATCGGCTTCACCACCTACCTCTGGCTCATCCACCGAGAGTCCCCCACCCGCGTCGCCACCTACGCGTACGTCAACCCCCTGGTCGCCGTCCTCCTCGGCACGCTCCTCGCCCACGAACGCATCGCTCCCCGCACCCTCCTCGGCTCTGCCTTCATCCTCCTCAGCGTCATCCTCATCACCACCATCCCCGCCCCCCCTGCATAGTCCGTCAGTCGGCCATCGTCTTCCAGGGCAACTCCTCCACTTCCCCGCAGCCCTCCCCCGATCCTGCATCGCGGTGCCAACCGACATATCATGCAGAAAGATGCCCCTCGATACTCCCGACACCGCCGCCTCCACCCTCGAGGACATCCACCCCGCCTCCACCTCCGGCTTTGCCCCCCTCTCGATCCCCCTCTTCCGCGACCGCTGGATCGCCTCCACCATCTCCTCTGTCGGAACCTGGATGCAGGACACCGCCGGAACCTGGCTCATGACCTCCCTCACCGCCAGTCCCCTCCTCATCGCCCTCATGCAGACCGCGGCTTCCCTCCCCATCTTCTTCCTCGGGCTACTTGCAGGCGCAACGGCGGACATCTTCGACCGCCGCAAGCTCCTCATCTTCTGGCAGACCTGGATGCTCGCCTCGGTCGCGCTCTTAGCCATCCTCACCTTCCTCGGCCACATCTCTCCTTGGACCCTCCTCGCCTTCACCTTCCTCCTCAACATCGGCTCCGCCATGAACAACCCCGCCTGGCAGGCCATCGTCCCCGAGCTCGTCCCCCGCGCGCTCATCCCCGACACCGTCACCCTCAACGCAGCCTCCAACAACATCGCCCGCGCCGTCGGCCCCGCCATCGGCGGCCTCATGGTCGCCGCCTTCAAGCACTCCGACACTGGCGCAGGCACCGTCTTCGCCCTCAACGCCATCTCTTTCGCCGGCGTCATCTGGGTGCTCGTCAACTGGAAGCGCACTCCCCTCTTCAAATCCGCACTCCCTTCCGAGCGCATCGCCGCCTCCATCCGCTCCGGCCTCCGCTACCTCCGCTACTCCCCGCCCCTCCAGGCCTCGCTGCTCAGAGTCTTCCTCTTCACCTTCTTCGTCTCCGCCGTCTGGTCCCTGTTGGCCTTAGTCGCTAAACGCGACCTCCACCAGGGAGCCCTCGGCTACGGCATCCTCAACGGCGCCCTCGGCGTCGGAGCCCTCATCGGAGCCTCCACCCTCCCCCGCGTCCGCCGCCTCGTCCCCGCGGACACCATCATCGCCGCCGCCACCCTCACCTACATCGCCACCCTCCTCATCCTCGCCTTCGTCCACACCCCCGCCGCCGTCATCGCCATCCTCGTCGTCGCCGGCTACGCCTGGACCAGCACCATGTCCACCCTCAACGTCTCCGTCCAGCTCTCCGTCCCCGCCTGGGTCCAGGCCCGCGCCCTCGGAGCCTACCTCATGACCTTCCAGGGCGGCCTCGCCCTCGGCTCCATCCTCTGGGGCTTCATCGCCGAGCATTCCTCCACCCCCAAAGCCCTCGTCGCCGCCTCCATCGGCCTGGCCCTCTCCCTCCCCATCGCCCTCCGCTTCCACATCCTCCGCGGAGCCATGCCCGACCTCACCCCCTACCAGTGGAAGAACCCGCCGCCCGCCCTAACCCACTTCGACGGCCTCCCCGACGAAGACCCCACCGCGGGCCCCGTCCGCATCTCCATCGAATACATCATCCCCATCCCCCACTACGCCGAGTTCACCCGCGCCATCCACCTCCTCCGCGACGTCCGCCTCCGCGACGGCGCCATCCGCTGGGGCATCTTCCGCGACGCCGAAAACCCCGAGCTCCTTAACGAAACCTTCGTCATGGAGTCCTGGCTCGACTATCTCCGCTCCCGCGAGCGCATCACCACCGCCGACGCGGCCATCCGCGACCGCGTCCGCCGCCTCCACTCCCTTCCCACCCCGCCCCACGTCTCCCACCAGCTCTACGCCCGCGAACTCCCCGAAGCTCCTGCTGGATGAGTTGTTCAGGTTTATGCTTGGTGTGGTGGTTCGGTCTTCCACAACTCGCACCGGTGCAATCGCGTTGCTTTTGTGCGCCGTCCTGATCTGCTTAGCCATCCATTCTCCCCACTGCGACCGATGCGATGGATTTTCGATCGTTTACGCGTCCGCACAGCCCCTCGCGCATCGCCATGTGCCCTCCACGCCCGACACCTGCAATGGTCTTTGCTCCTGCTGCGGGCTTCTCGACCTTCCAAGAGCAAGCCCGAATCGAAAGGCCGTGCACAACGTGCTCGCAAGGGAACCGCACGATCCGCCCAGGTCTCCTCTTTCCCGGCACTCTCCCCTCTTTCGACCGCCCCGCGTAGCCATCTCTTCCTAGCCTTGTCGGTTTCCGTGCATCCGCACGGCCACACACAAACTCGCCTGGAAAGGGTAGCCCTATGCGTTTCTCCGTACCCGCGTCCTCACGGACATTCATTCTGTTGTTCCTGTGTCTGCCTCTTTCCGCGCAGATTCGCGTGGGCGCTTCTTCCGCCCATCCACAACCCGTCAAAGGGGACGACGACCCACAGATCATCCTTGAGGTTGGCGCTGCCACCAGCTGGAACACCACCGGAGGGGCCGCCAGCTTCGCCCCCAATCTGGCAGCCGAGACGACACCCATAGAAAACTGGCTGGAACTGGAAGTAGGCGTCTCGCCCTTCTACACCCGAAACTCCACCGAATGGGACGCCGATCTGCTCTTCAAGAAGCCCTGGACCTTGTCTCCCAAAGCGGAGTTAATGCTGGGCATCGGACCGCAGTGGGTCCACTTCCGGCAGAATGGAAAAACGTCGAACTCCACATCCGCTGAAGTCGCCGCCGATTTCATGTTCTGGCCCAACGGCAGACATCGCTTCGGCTGGTTCTTTGAACCCGCCTATGACTACAGCTTCGCCGCCGGTCACCAGCAGTCGATCGGCATGAGCGCTGGCCTCCTGATCGGTCTCCGAAGAAGGCCTCGATGATGATCTAACAGACTCCCTCAAGCGCATTGTCCTCTCCGAAGGATGGATCAAATTCGCGCAGCGCCTTTAGCTTGCGGTTGCTGGCCCTTCGCAATAGTCTTGCCTCATATGCCATCTACCGTGCCGCCATCGATTGCGGCCTCGCGCGAATGGGCGGATCGCCTTGGAACCTGGACCTCCGCTCTCTGTGTCGTTCATTGTCTGCTCGCCCCCGTATTGCTCTCCTTCTCGGCCGTCGTCGCGCACCTCCTGCCCGCGGAAGAAAGCATCCACCGGAGCCTCGCCCTGTTGGTGGCTGCCTTCGGTGCCATTGCCTTGATCTCAGGCTTTCGCAGGCACCGCCGCGCTCTCGTTCTGCTGCTGATGCTGTGTGGTCTTGGCTGCATCGCGGGATCGGCATGGTTCGGCGACCGGCTTCCTTCGCACGCAGTGGAAGTAGCCATTACGTTTTGCGGCAGCGGCCTCATGATTGCCGCTCACCGCCTGAACCATACCTTCTGCAAGTCCTGCCAATGTTCTTCGAGAGGGTAGATGGACGATCTTTCCGCTCCTAATTCACCAGATCTACACCACAGCTCAGGAAGGCTTAAGCAAATACAGCGATGCAGAAGAAGCAAACCGCTACCAGCTCGAAAGGCGCGCGGCATAAACGCTTAAAGGCATAACGGCTAAGTGCGCTGCCATAGTAGAGATCAAGGGCTGAAAGCCCCGGCACACAGGCGTATCGCTCAGCCGCGAAACGACTCTAATCCGCCGCGAAAACCTCTCCCGCTACGATCGGCCGTGTACGCGGTAGGCTTCCCAGGTGCGCCGCCACCCCCACCACTCCCAAAACCACCACATAGGTCGTCAGCTTGATAACATCCGTGGCGTGGTTGCGCGGAAGCGCCGCCGAAAGCGCAAGCAGTACCCCCTGCGCCATGGTTACCGCCCACACCGTCCCGTAGAACAGCCGCCGGTCCGTCGCCTCCTCCAGCGTGGACGAACGCACCCGCGGCAGCCTGCCCGTCACCCCCAGCAGCGCCACCAGCAGAAACATCGGCGGCGAAACCACCTTATACACCAACTCGATGTGCCATCTCCCCGTCACCACCGCCAGGGCCAGTCCGATCAGGTTCATCCCCGCATAGCTTAACGCCAGATTCCAGGCAAACCCGTAACATATTCGGCGATACAGCGGGTTCGGCCGATCCTCCGTGAACCGCAGAATATACGGCACCGCCTCCGTACCCGGCAAACACCCACGGCAAACCGCCGCGCCCGTTCCCACCAGCACAGCTATTAGCCACAGCCCGTTCCAAATTCCTGCACGGCCCGAAAACAGATCGAGCGTCAAAGGACCCGGCGACAGAAAGAAAACCAGAATCCAGATAGGCCAGTGAGTCAGCCGATACAGGCCCTTGTTTCGTGTTCGCATCTTGCGCTCGCATGCATATTCCACCCGCTGTGCTAACGCCATCTTTGCTCCCAGGCCCTTTTTTACTGGTGCCACTCTACAGGAACTTTGCCGCCCGGCAAAGAAAGATGTATCCCCGGCCGCCGACTCGCCAAAGCCTCTGCGTTCGGGCGCTTCCCTATCGACCGCTCCGCTCAAGCTATCCGGAACCCCTCTGATTGTCTGCCCCTACACGGCTCATGGAAGATGATGAAAATTCGCTTGTCAAGTCCAGCATGCTGGTAAACGTCGTCGAATGAGCCTCTTACTGCTGGCGTAGAAGATCGCCTTGCCCTGTCATACTGAGAGTGAGCCTCCTTCCCCGCTTGCGTCCTCCCCTGCCCATAGGCACTGCCGACGCGAAGTGTCCGGACGAAGTCTGACCGAAGCTCAACCAAGCTCAGACCTGAGTCCAGACTTAAGTCCTTTGTTCGACGTACTTTGCATACTTCGGGGGGGGTGGGGGGGTACCCCCGATAACCGCCGGTGTACCATGCTCTTCAGTCTGAAACGGAGGAGTCACGCAATGCGCGTTGGCTTGATGACCAGGGAGTATCCCCCAAATGTCTACGGCGGCGCCGGGGTGCACGTCGAGTATCTCAGCCGCGAACTCAGCAAGCTCATGGAGGTCGAGGTCCACGCTTGGGGCAAACAGGATTCCGAGACTGAAACGCTCAAGGTCCTCGGCGAGGAGCCCTGGAGCGCCCTCGCCACCGATGGCAAGTTCAAGGCCGCCCTCGAAGCCCTCTCCCTTAACCTCCTCCAGATGACATCTCTCGGCAAGATCGACGTCGTACACACCCACACGTGGTACGTCTCCATGGCCGGCTTCTGGGCCAAAAAGCTTTTTGGCATCCCGTTCGTCCTCACCACCCACTCGCTCGAGCCCCTCCGCGCCTGGAAGGCCGAGCAACTCGGCTCCGGCTACAGCATGAGCTCCTGGATGGAGCGAACCGCCGTCCTTGACGCCGACGCCATCATTGCCGTCTCCCACGGCACCAAGGCCGACATCCAGCGCGCCTACCCCGAAGTCGACCCCGCCAGAATCCACGTCATCTACAACGGCATCGACCTCGACGAGTACCAGAAGACCGACAGCACCGAAACCCTCCTCAAGTACGGCGTCGATCCCGCCGAGCCCTTTGTCCTCTTCGTCGGCCGCATCACGCGCCAGAAAGGCGTCACGCACCTCGTCGAGGCCATCCAGTACCTCCCCGAGGGCACCCAGGTCGTCCTCTGCGCCGGAGCCCCGGACACCCCCGAAATAGCCGCCGAGATGCGCGCCAAGGTCGAACAGGCCCGCGCCGCCAAGGCCAACATCATCTGGATCGAAAAGATGGTCACCAAGGCCGAGACTATCGAGCTCTACTCCCACTGCGCCGTCTTCTGCTGCCCGTCGGTCTACGAGCCCTTCGGCATCATCAACCTCGAAGCCATGGCCTGCCGCGCTCCCGTCGTCGCCAGCGCCACCGGAGGCATCCTGGAAGTCGTCGTCGACGAGTCCACCGGCTACCTCATCCCCTTCGACCCAGACCCCGTCACCACCTTTCCCGCAAACCCCGAAAAGTTCGCCCGCGACCTCGCGGACAGCATCACAGACCTCCTCCTCGACCCTGAGAAAGCCCGCCGCTTCGGTGAAGCCGGACGCCTCCGCGTCGAGCAGACCTTCGCCTGGTCCGCCATCGCCACCCAGACCGTCGAGCTCTACCGCACCCTTGTGGAAGCCGCATCCAGCTCTTCCCAAAAAAAATAACCTCAACCCTAACAACTACTTGCATTCACCCTGCACACTCTTCGCAGCAAAAGCTATTTGTGTCTTCTAGCGGATTAGGCGAATATTAGGCGAACATATGCCTTCCGCCTCCGCTCTCCGCGCCCAGATCGAAGCCGAACTCGCCCACCGCATTCCCGCTGCGCTCACGCCGCAGCCACGCACCACCCGCGCGGTCGTCAGCACCGGAATCCCCGCGATCGACGACCTCCTCCACGGCGGCTTTCCCGTGGGCGCCCTCACCGAGATCAGCGGCCCAGAATGCTCCGGACGCACAACCCTCGCTCTCTCCTTCCTGGCCCAGATCACCAAGATCGACCGCGTCTGTGCCTGGATCGACGCCTCCGACACCCTGTCGCCCGAATCCGCCGCAGCCTCCGGAGTGGACTTGACCCGCCTGTTGTGGGTCCGCTGCGGTGTCCCCCGCTGCGCCGAACCTCAACGCCCCCCGCGCCCCGAATTTAAATCCTTCCCTCCTCCCAAAGCCTGTCCGACACCACACTCCATCCAGCGTGCTTCCGCAAAGCCCTGGGAACGAATCGAACAGGCGCTTCAGGCTACCGATCTGCTGTTGCATGGCGGTGGCTTCAGCGCCATCATTCTCGATCTTGCCGGCATCACGCCTGGACAGGTCGCTCGCATTCCTCTCGCAACCTGGTTCCGCTACGGCGCCGCAGCGGCACGAACCCAGGCAAGTCTTCTGCTCCTCACGCAGCACACCTTTGCGAAGAGCAGCGCCGAACTGGTCCTCGAATGTCGAACACAGGGTGCAACCGAACGTCAGAGCACCGTGCTCACCGGCCTTGAACGCCATATCGAAGTGGCTCGTCAGCGTTTTGCAGACACTCACCAGAAAGTCGTCCCGCTCCGCAAGCCACCGCAGAGAGTGGGCCGCACTCTATGGCAAAGCAGAACCGCATGGGCAGGTGTCCAATGAATCCATCGCGCGAACTCTATGCCTGTCTCCTCGCCAAAGAGTTCTCCGCCCAGGCAATGATCAGGCTTCGGCCTGACCTGCGAACGAAAGCTGTCGTCATTGTTGCAGGCGACCCACCCTTGCAAACGGTTTGTTCGTTCAACGCGCAAGCACAGCGGCTTGGAGTAACGCACGCAATGACTCGCGTGGAGCTGGATACCTTCTCGTCTCTTACGGTACTTGCCCGGTCTCCGACAGAAGAAGCCTGCACGAAGGCGGCGTTGCTGGAATGCGCTGCCAGCTTTTCCCCACGCCTGGAAGATCGTAGTAATCGCAACTCGTTTCTCTGTGTCCTGGACATCGCCGGAACCGAGAAACTCCTCGGCACCCCAGAAGCGATCGCGGAAGAGCTGCTGGCACGCGTGCAAGCGCTTGGCATCTCGGCCTCCATTGGGATCAGCAGCAATGTTGATGCCGCCGTTTGCCTGGTACGCGGCTCATCGTGCCGCATAGCATTCGCCAAGTCAGGCGACGAAGCAAGGTTATTAGCTCCCCTGCCTCTGACAGTGCTCGACCTGTCAAGGGAACAATCGGAAACCTTCAAGGCCTGGGGAATACGCATGCTGGGCTCCTTGGCCGCTCTTCCTGAAGCTGACTTGATCGCCCGGATGGGGCAGGACGGCAAACGTTTGCGCTTGCAGGCCATGGGAAAGCTGCCCCACCTATTCATCCCAATCGGCGAGACATTTCGGCTCGAAGAAACGCTGGAATTGGACACGCCGGTCGAGCAGCTCGAATCGTTACTCTTTGTCTTCGGAATGATGTTGGAGCAACTGATTCTGCGGGCCTCCGCCCGCGTCCTCGCGCTTGCCTCGGTCACGATCGCTTTATCGCTTGAAGCAGCCACGACCTACCGCCGCACGATCTCTCCCGCTCTTCCCACGAATGAACGTCCGCTCTGGATCAAGCTGCTGCATCTCGACCTTGACGCGCATCCACCACAGGCGGCCGTCCGGGGAGTCACGCTTACCGCGCAGCCCGGCCCTACGAGCAGAGTGCAGCTTGGCCTTTTCTCACCGCAACTGCCGGAAACGATGCGGCTCGATGTCACCCTCGCCCGCATCCGCGCCCTGGTCGGTGAGGATTGCGTCGGACATCCCCTTCTCCGAGACACGCACCAGCAAAGCAGTTTCCATATCCAGCCTTTTACCGTGCAGCACGGAACGCGCCCAAGGTTTGCATGCGGTCAGGCTCCCGCAGCCACGCGGCTGCTTCGTCCTCCTGAACCAGTGATCGTTACCAGGCAAGGAAACCGCCTGATCTCACTGCACTTCCATGAACTTGAGTATGTAATCGAACACCTCTACGGACCCTGGCTAACCACGGGCGATTGGTGGTCTCCCGATTCCTGGGCGCACGAGCAATGGGACCTGTTGGCCCAGGCAAAGGACGGATCGATCCTGTGCTGTTGCTTGACGCGTGATCCCGTACAACACGCCTGGCAGATGGTCAGTCTCTATGACTAAGCAATACATCGAGTTGCATGCGGCCAGCGCCTTCAGCTTCCTGGAAGGCGCTTCGCAGCCGGAAGCTCTCATCGATCGTGCTGCCCAGTTGGATATGCCCGCCATGGCGTTGCTCGACCGAAACGGGGTATACGGCTCGGCTCGCTTTCACACAGCAGCCCGACGCACAGGCGTTCAGGCACATATCGGAGCCGAGATCGCGGTGCCGACTTTCGGATCACGCTTGACTCCGGCAGCGTGGCTTCCGCACCAGCATCCCCCCGAACCGGTGCGGCTGCCGCTGCTCTGCGAATCGCGTGCCGGCTACCAGAACCTTTGTCAGCTTGTCACCCGTTTCAAGCTGCGAGAGTCGGGAAAAAGTGAAGGCGCGGCAACCTTGGACGACCTACAGCAGTACTCTCATGGTCTCGTGTGTTTAACAGGCGGGGACGAGGGTCCCCTCGCATCCGCATTGGCCCATGGGGGAGAGAAGGCTGGACGTGAAACCCTAGAACGGCTCATCCAGGTCTTCGGGAAAAGAAACGTCTACCTAGAAGTTCAACGCCACCAGGAACGAGAGCAGGAAGCTCGCAATCAAGCTGCGCTCCGCATTGCAGAATCGCTTAACCTGCCGGTCCTTGCCACAAACGGAGTGCGCTACGCCACGTCCTACGAGCGGGAGATTCTGGATGTCTTCACGGCCGTCCGGCATCACACCGATCTCGATCATGCGGGACGCTTGCTTGCCCGCAACAATCAACGGCATCTGCGCGCGGCAAACGAGATGGCAATGCTGTTTCACGATGTACCGTATGCCATTGCCAACACCGTTGAGCTATCGCAGCGCCTTGCCTTCAGGCTGAACGATCTCGGTTACGGATTTCCAAGCTACCCCGTCCCAGACGGCGAGACGATGGATAGCTTCTTGCAAAAACGCGCGCAGGAAGGTGTAGCTAACCGCTACGGCCCAAAGAACGATCGCCCGCTCCTCGAACGCGCGCAAAAGCAGGTAACCCACGAACTCGACCTCATTCAGCGCCTCGGATTTGCCGGATATTTCTTGATCGTCTGGGATATCGTCCGCTTCTGCCAACGCAAGGACATTCTCATCCAGGGACGTGGCAGTGCAGCAAACTCCGCAGTCTGTTATGCCCTCGGTATTACGGCCATTGATCCCGTGGGCATGGAATTGCTCTTCGAACGCTTTCTGAGTGAGAGCAGGGGCGAGTGGCCCGACATCGATCTCGACCTGCCCTCGGAGGACAAACGGGAGCAAGCCATCCAGTATGTCTACCAGCGATACGGTGAACTCGGAGCAGCAATGGCAGCCAATGTCATTACCTATCGTGGCAAGTCCGCAGCGCGGGAGGTCGGTAAAGCTCTTGGCTTCGATCAGGAATCGCTTGGCCGCCTAACCAGCCTCGTGAGCCATTTCGAATGGAAAGGCACAACCGATACCATGGCGCACTCCTTCCAGAGTGCAGGCTTCGATCTCAAACATCCACGCATCGCCAAGTACCTCGAACTCTGCCTGCGCGTGCAGGACCTGCCCCGCCATCTCGGACAACATTCAGGCGGAATGATCATCTGCGAGGGCCAGTTGAATCGCGTCGTGCCCTTGGAACGTGCATCCATGCCGGGACGCAACGTCGTTCAATGGGATAAGGAAGATTGTGCCGATCTCGGCATGATCAAAGTCGATTTGCTTGGACTCGGAATGATGGCTGTCCTGAAAGACTGTCTCGATCTTGTCCCACAGCATTACGGCGACAACGTCGATCTGGCACAGCTTGCTCAGGATGAAGAAGTCTACAAGGTCCTTCAGCGCGCCGACACCGTCGGCATGTTCCAGGTAGAAAGCCGGGCTCAAATGGCCTCTCTCCCACGAAACAAACCCCGGGTGTTCTACGATCTTGTCGTCCAGGTAGCCATCATTCGGCCAGGTCCAATCGTCGGAAAAATGATGCACCCCTACATGCGAAGACGCCAGGAGAAGGAGAAGGTTACCTACCCTCATCCATCCCTCATCCCGGTTCTCAAGCGCACTTTGGGAGTTCCGTTATTCCAGGAGCAATTGCTGCGCATCGCCATGACCGTTGCCAACTTCTCAGGAGCAGAAGCCGAAGAGTTGCGTCGCGCCGTTGGGATGCGACGCTCCTGGGAGCGCATGAAGGTTCTCGAGGTCAGGCTCCGCCAAGGCATGACGTGCAACGGAATCGACAAACGCACCCAGGATACGATCGTCGAAAACATCAGTTCGTTCGCCCTGTACGGTTTCCCGGAATCCCATGCGGCAAGCTTTGCCTTGCTCGTCTACGCATCGGCCTTCTTCAAGGTCAAATATCTCGCCGCATTCACCTGCGCCATGCTCAACAATCAGCCAATGGGCTTTTATTCGCCTGCCGTCTTGGTCAAAGACGCGCAACGTCATGGCCTGCGCATCAAGCCTATCGACCTTCAGGTCTCAAACTGGGAGTGCACCCTCGAGCAACAAAACGAGGAATCACTTTCACTAAGAATGGGCCTTCGCTACGCCAAAGGTCTTAGACGCCAGGCCGCGGAGGCGATCGTAACCTCTCGCCTCGCCGGCGGGCTCTTCCGCAGCATAGAAGATCTCACGGTGCGGGTGCCCCTGCTCAATCGTAAGGAACTTGCCCTGCTCGCACAGCTCGGTGCTCTCAATCACCTCGGAGACATCCAGCATCGCAGGGATGCCCTCTGGCAGGTCGAACGCGCCGGCAAGCAGGAAGGCCCGCTTCTCAGAGAAAATCTGGACTGCCTCCTTGAGGCGTCTCCGGCCCTTCCCCTTCGCCAGATGAGTACGGAAGAGCGTCTGGTTGCCGATTACGCAAGCACAGGCCTGACGGTCGGCAGACATCCCATGCACTTCCGTCGGGCAGAGCTTCGCCTAAGCGGCGTTCTCTCAACCCAAGACCTGCAGCAATGCCGCGACGGAGACTATGTCCAAACGGCAGGATGCGTCATCGCCCGCCAACGACCGGGCACGGCTCAAGGCTTTGTCTTCCTCTCGCTGGAAGATGAGACTGGCATTGCCAACGCAATCGTGACGCCAGACCTGTTTGAGAGGGAACGTATCGTCGTGACTCGCAGCAAGTTTCTTCTCATCGACGGCATCCTGCAAAATCAGGATGGAGTGATCCACGTAAAAGCAAAATACCTGCGCCCCTTGACCGACGCATGCCTCGAAATGAGCTCACACGACTTCCACTAACCGCGCGATCAGGCTCATATGGAGCGGGAGACCGGGATCGAACCGGCGACATTCAGCTTGGGAAGCTGACGTTCTGCCACTGAACTACTCCCGCCCAGCAACCTCAGTGTATCAAACGCTAGCCCCGGTAGCCCATGCCTGCAAGCACCCCCCGCATATACGCAAAGCTCGCCAGAACACCGGGCATCGGGTCGTCTTCGTGAATCTCATACTCCAGATCGACATTCCCCGGATATTTGGTCTCGATCAGCGCCTTGAAGATCTCGCGCACCGGCATCACCCCTTCGCCCACCGCCACCTGGCTCTCTTTCAGCTTGCCGTCCGCAAGATCCTTGATGTGCATGTCGAACAACCGTGCACCCACCGCATGGATCGCCTCAACCGGATCGGTCCCTGCCCTCATACAATGGCCTACGTCGATACAGCACCCGATGCGCGCGTCCATCGTCTTTACCACCTTCAGAACATCCAGCGGCGAAGGCCACACTTTATCTTCCGGCCCGTGATTGTGAATTGCCAGCTTGATGTCATACTCCTTCACATAAGCCTCCAGCTTTGGAAGCACCTCATGGGTCGGCGAGCAGACGGTCATCGGAATGCCCGCAGCCTTCAAATACTCGAACTTAGGCCGGATGTCCGCATCGTCCTCTTTCGAAAAGTAGATCGTCCCTGCTGCCGTCAGCCGCATCCCCGCCGCACGGTACTCCTCAGCCTTCACCTTCACCTGGTCCAGCGGAGTCATCGCAAGATGCACATCCTTCAGGTTCAAATACGGTGTCTTCAACTGCTTCATGAAGCCGATCAGTTGATCCATCTTGAACTGCCGGAAGGTAAAGCTCGCAATCCCAAGACGCACCGGAGACTCCGGGTACCCCTGCGGAGTCCCCGCCCCGCTGGCACGCGCAATCGGTCCGAGCAAAGCGGAAGCAGACAGGGCAGCGCTGGTGCGCAGGACACTACGGCGACTAAGAATATTTGTCATCGCAGAAATCATATCGCGGAGCCACCCTCCGTGAACACAGGGCAGAGACCAACCGCAAAGATTAGGCATTTTGGTGGAGCTGAGCGGGATCGAACCGCTGACCTCCTCGTTGCGAACGAGGCGCTCTCCCAACTGAGCTACAGCCCCCAAGGGGATCCGGCGAACTGCGCCTTCGCAGGCAGGCAATGTTCCGCGGACTACCGTCAGTGTAACAGCACCGGTCCCCCACCCTCAACCGCGTACCCCGCAAGCCTGCTCCGCAACTCGCCCGTCAGCTTTTCGAGATCCATCGCGGCAACCGCCCCCTGCGCAAGTCCCGCCGACCCGCCTCCCCGCCCTCCACAAGCCGCCAACGCTGCCTTCATCACCGCCCCGCAGTCGACATCGCTACGCCCCGCAGCCAGCACGACAGTTACCGGGTCCCCATCCACCACCCGTACAAGCCCAACCTTACCCAGCGTAGCCACCTTCCCCGCCAGCAGCTTGGCATACTCCAGGTCCCGCCCCACCGCTTCAACCAGCCGGGCCTCCCCCGCAAGAGCACGCGCCTCAAAACCCGCCAGTTCTTCCAGCAAATGCCGGCGCTCCTTGCTTGCCTGCCGCGCCTCCTCCAGCATTGCCCGCACCTTCCCCGCCATCTCGGCCCCGCCTACGGAGAGCATCTGTGCCACCATCCCCAGCGTCTCCACATCCCGTCGTGCAGCCCTGATTGCCCGCAAGCCGCAACAAAACTCCACCCGCATTCCCGCCTTCACCCGCTCCACCCCACGCACCGTTAGCCCGCCAATGCGGCCGCTCGAACCCACATGCGTCCCGCCGCACGCATTCCACTCCACCCCCTCGATCTCCACCACCCGGATCGGCCCGTCCCTTTCCGGAACCTTACGCAACGCGCCCTCCGCCAGCATCGTCTCCGCAACACTCCGCGCAACCGTCGCCACCCGCACCGGCCGGTCTTCCCCGATCAACCGATTTACCGCCTCCTCAACCACGACCAGAGCCGCTCGCTCCACCTGCTCCACGGCAAGATCGATCGTCGAACTCTCCCGCCCCAGATGAAACGACACCGTAGCCGCGCCAAGCTCCTTCAGGAACATGGCCGAGAGCAGATGCTGCCCCGTATGCTGCTGCATGTGGTCATGCCGCCGCTCTGCCTGCACCATTCCCCGTACAGCAGTGCCGGCGCCCAGCGGCTTCTCCACCACGTGCCATACCTCTCCGTCTTCCTCCATCACGCCCAGCACCGGAACCTCCAGCCGTGCTCCCCGCGGCGCCACCGCCTCCAGCGTCCCCATGTCGCATGGCTGTCCACCACTTTCCGGATAAAACGCCGTCCGATCCAGCGCCACCTGCCACCGGTGCCCGCCCGCCCCCTGCGACTCCAGCCGAATATCCGTCACCTCGGCCGCAAACTCCAGCATCTCCTGTGCCGCGTAATACAGCCGTTCCGCCACGCTCAAACCCCGCCCCCAACCGCCTTCACCAGCGCCACCATCTCCTGTTGCGAGCCCACACACAGCGCAGTCCTCTCGTGTATCTGCCGCGGCTTGATATCCAGAATCCGTGCCGATCCGCTCGTCGCCATCCCCCCCGCCTGCTCCGCAATCATCGCCAGGGGGTTCGCCTCATACAGCAGCCGCAGCTTTCCTCCGGGCTGCTTCGTCGTAGGAGGATACAAAAACACTCCACCCTTCAGCAGCGTCCGATGGAAGTCTGCCACCAGGCTCCCGATATACCGCGAGCTATACACCGTACCCAGCTTGCCATCACGCAGTTGTTCCACGTAAGCCTGGAAAGCCTCAGGCCACTGCGTCGCATTCGCCTCGTTCACGCTGTAATAAGGCCCCACATCCGGCATCCGCATCGTCTCGCTCGTCAGCACAAACGCTCCCGAAGCCGGGTCGAGCGTAAATCCATGCACCCCACGTCCCGTCGTGTACACCAGCACCGTAGAAGGCCCATACACCACATACCCGCCCATCGTCTGCTCGGCCCCGGTCTGCAGCATTGCCTCTTCCAGCGTGGTCCCGTCCACCCGCTCATGCACGCTGAAGATCGTCCCCACATTCACGTTCACATCGATATTCGACGACCCATCCAGAGGATCGAAGATCACAATGTACTTTCCCGTAGCCGGATCGCCATCGACCACCGCCGGCCCTTCATCCTCCTCGCTCACCAGCGCCGCCACCGCCGCCCTCGAGCGCAGGCAATCCTTGATCAAATCGTTAGCCACCACGTCCAGCTTCTGCTGCGTCTCCCCCTGCACGTTCTCCTGCCTCAGCGCGCCATACCCTCCGCTCAGCCCGGCAGACCGAATCTCCCGCTCGATTCGCCGCACCGCCAGCACCAGCCCGCTCAGCATCCACCCAAAATCCGGCCCAAGCCGCTCATCCTGCCGCAGCACATGTTCTTCAAACGTCATCATCGCCGTTAGTCCTCGTCACCAATCTAACCACCTGCGGCACCGCCCACCAAGCCCTTCATGCTCCCTAGCCCCGGCTGCCCCACGTTCCCGGACCCGGCGCAGCCACACTCGCCTGCCCCGCTCCTCCGCCCTCATCTGCAGCCGGAGGCGGAGGTGAGGTCCTCCCCACACCGCCTCCACCATACCAATCCACCCTGCGCGTCACGAACATCACGCCCGCCAGGATCGTGAACAGCAGCAAGGAGCCAAGCAGGAGCGCATTATCCTCCGACACAAGCAATCCATAGATACACCCATATAATGCGGTCAGCATCGCCCCGAAACCCAGGCCGCGGCTCAAACCGCTTAGCACAAAGCTCAGGTAGAACGTCAGCAGCCCAACGCAGGCGGAACTCGCCAGCAGATAAGCCGCAAAAAAGGGAACATGCTCACTCAAGCTAATCAGCAGAAGAAAGAAGATCGTCAGCCCAAACCCAACCAGCAGGTACTGCACCGGATGGATCGGAATCTGCTTCATTATCTCGAAGATGAAAAAGCCTCCAAACGTCAGCAGGATGAACAGGATTCCGTACTTTACCGCGCGGTTGGAAAGCGTGTACGGATCGACCACCTTCGTCAAGCTGACGTTCAGCAGATCCAGTCCCTTGCCGGTCTCCATCATCTGGCTCTGTGTTTGCGAGGCGAGCGAGGAAATATCCCAGGCAGCGCGGAACCCATCACCACCCACCGACCGCGTT
Organism: uncultured Granulicella sp.; assembly: GCA_965213785.1. Lineage (GTDB taxonomy): Bacteria > Acidobacteriota > Terriglobia > Terriglobales > Acidobacteriaceae > Edaphobacter. The sequence continues at coordinate 765,326 of OZ243921.1, forward strand.
CGGGGCAGAAACCTTCCCGCGAACAATGGGGAGTTCCAAGTTGATCTCAGCTCGATATGGTTCGAGTCCCCGACCGGCGCAACCTCCAGCTTTTCCGTTCCTGCCAGCACCAGTTCAACCGAGAACTGCAGCCGTCCCTGCAGCCCACCCGGCCCCACGCGCAGCGGAACCCGCAGGTTCGGAACCCACGAGCCCCGCAGCCCGGGTGCCCCTTGGAACATCTGCGGTTCTGTACCGTTTACCGTCGTCTTCGGCGTCCCTACAATCCCGCGAACGTCGCTCACCGATACGGCAAGATACGGCTCCCCGTACACCACCTTGCCTTCCAGGGCCTGATCCCGAACGTCGATCGCACCGCTTACCGTGCCCTGCATCTCGTAGACGGGCACCTTGTACAAGCCGTGGCGCCGCTCCGAGGGAACCATCGTGCCCGTGAACGTATATTCGTGCGGAAAAAAGATAGCGCTGTTCTCGGAGGTATGCGCTACCGTCTTCTTGATACCCTTCTCCCCTGTCTCGATCGTCTCGATGGTCTGGGTATACGGCCGTACCAGGACGGGTCCCACCAGCACCTGCGCCCCCGCGTAGCTCTCCGCAATGCTCTTTACGGCCTCTTCCCGATAAGCCTGCCTGCCGTCGATCACGCTGCTCACGGAAAACAGAGCAATCAGGATGACGACCGTCATCGCCCCAACAGCAAAAATCTTGATCATCACCTTCGGTGCCATGCTCTCCCGCCTTCACACTTCGGCATCCATAAGGCTCAAGGCTGGGGCAACACCAGCACACCCACCCCGCTCGCCTCTGCCGCGCTCCGGTAGACACTCTCTGTGGCCTTCACAAACTGCTCCGGCCTCGCATGGGGAATATCCGTAAACGTCTGCGGATTCCGGTCCGCCAGGGGAAACCACGAGCTCTGCACCTGAACCATAATCCGGTGCCCCGCCCGAAACGTATGATTCACATCCGGCATCTCCGCATTCACCGCGGTGACCTTCCCCGGAACCAGCGCCGTGGGCTTCTCCCAGCTGTCCCGGAACTTCGCACGCATTGGCTCGCCTCGCACCAGTTGCTGGTACCCGCCCATCGGCAGCGGCGTCGCCCCAGGGTTCCGCTTGCCCGCATCCGCCGCGGGAGGATTCGGGTAATCGTTGGGGTATACGTCGATCAGCTTCACCACAAAATCCGAGTCCGTTCCCGTCGAAGCAATCTTCAGCATCGGCTTCACCGGCCCGGCAATCGTCACATCCTCGGTCAGAGGCTCCGTTTCATACACCAGCACATCCGGCCGCCTCCCCGCAAACCGTTGGTCGTCATCCATGTAACGCGGCGGAACCGTGTTCGTCGTATAGCTCACGAACGGAACCGGACGCGCCGGATCGCTCACGTAGCTGTCCACCCCCGCCGGCTCCTTGGGAGCCTCAAAGCTCAATCCCCCCCCGGCCCGGAAGTAAAGCGTCTTCGCCACCGCCTGCTTCGGTGGCCACGCATCGTACTTCCGCCACACATTCGATCCGGTCTCAAAGACATAGGCCTTCGGCAGCGCCTTCCCCTTCTTGTCCTTCAGATACATCTCAAAGAAAGGAAATTGGATCTCCTTGCGAAAGAAGACTCCCGTCTTCGAGTTGAACCCGACATCCCCCAACCGGTCTCCGTCCTGCGACGCCCATCCGCCATGCACCCACGGCCCCACCACCAGCGTGTTCGCCGGACCGCCAGCCACAGGCGGATTCAGCCGGTCGATCGCATGAAACGTTTTGAATGGCCCAGAAAGATCCTCCGCGTCGAACCACCCACCCACCGTCATCACATTCGCCGTCACGTTCTTCATGTGCCGCGACATGTCCCGCTTCTGCCAAAAGTCGTCGTACGTATCGTGGATCACCTGCTCGTGATACAGCACGTTCGTCCCACTCGCCTCCGTATCCGTGCCCGCCACATTGCCCTTGCCCAGGTAATACTCATACCCGTCGGACGTCCCAAAGTCGAACGGCTCCTCGCTCGCCTTCGGCGGCACCGGGTTCTTCTGCGGCTTGAAGAACACATAAAACCCGTGATTCGCCGCCAGCATAAACGCCCCGCCATGGTACGAATCGTCGTTGAAGAAGAGATCCGTCATCGGCGCCTGCGGACTCGCCGCCTTGATCGCCGGATGCGAATCCGCAATGCTTGCCGACGTGTAATACCCGGGGTAGCTGACACCCGTGATCCCAACCTTGCCGTTGTTCCCCGGCACATGCTTCAGCAGAAACTCCACCGTGTCGTACATATCGCTCGACGGATCCACGTCCTTCGGACCCTTCTTCTCATCGATATGCGGTGCCATCTCCACGAACACACCCTCGCTCTCGTACCGTCCCCGCACGTCCTCGCACACAAAGATGTACCCCGACTCCAGCAGCTCCGCGCTTACCCCCAGCCGCCCCGGCAGCTTGTCCTCCCCATACGGCCCACAACTATAAGGCGTTCGTGTCATCAAGAACGGATACGGCCCCGCATCCTTGAACCCCGTCTGCGGCACATATACCGCCGCAAACAGCTTCACCCCATCCCGCATCGGAATCCGGTATTCATACTTCGCATAGTGTTCCCGCACATAGTCTTCCGTCGCCGTCGGCGCTCCTGCCTGCGCCCGCGCCAGGCTTACTCCCACCGCAGCGACCAGCAGCAACCCGAGCGCACTCCGAAGCCTCATCCACACACCTCTCTTATTCACTGATACCCGCAGTCTACCTGAGGGGACGTCCCACGCAGGCAAACTTCTCCGCCAGGCCGCCAGAGCCCGGATGCCTTGTAAAATACTGGGAAAACTCGTCATAGCCTGATTCGTGCAAGTAGTTCACAACAATGGCGTTAAGCTTGGCCTAGCAGATACGCTCCAAGGCGTACCGCAGGTACATGGAGACGCGGCCGGACATTCTTCTCTTGTACGTCCGTTCTTCATAGCACGGAGGAGCTAACCCGCTTTTCCGCTGCTATTTAGACGTAAGCCGTCTGTCTTCCTACACTTGCAGCCGCCTGAAGGGCGTAGGCCTTAGAAAACAAGCGTCCTATCCGCGAAGTACGGGAGCGTACCTCCCCCACTTGTAACTGAAACCAGTCCACATCGTTTCGCTCGGGATATGATGTTGCTCAAAAGCCCATCGCTTGAAAAGCAGCGCTTCACCGGACACCGCAGCGGATTCCAAACCGAAGCCCTCCCGAGTTGCCCAACGCATTTCGCACCGACCATCAGGACGACCATGCCCCACGCCAGCTTCGAAGGTCTACGCGTCCTATCCCTCGAATCCAGGCGAGCCCGCGAGGTTGGAAAACTCATCCGCACCTACAACGGAGAGCCCTTCGTCGTCCCGGCCACGCGCGAGGTTCCCCTCGCATCCAACGCCGCCTGCCTCCAGTTCGGCGCCGATCTCCTCGCCGGCCAGTTCGACCTCCTCCTCTTCCTCACCGGCGTCGGCGTCCGCACCATGATGGACATCCTCGTTCCCCACTTCGGCCGCGAAACAATCCTCAGCGCCATGCGTTCCACCCGGATCGCTGCCCGCGGAGTCAAGCCGCAAGCAGCCCTCCGCGAGCTCAACATCCCCGTCGCAACCACCACTGCGGAACCAAGCACCTGGCGCGAACTCCTCAAGTCCGTCCAAACCACCTTCGGGCCGGAACTCGCCACCATGCGCGTTGCCGTCCAGGAATACGGCGCAACCAACCCCGAACTCATCGCCGAACTCGCCGAGCGAACCGCTTCCGTCGTCAAGGTTCCCGTCTATCAGTGGGCTCTTCCCCTCGATCTCGCTCCCTTGCGCGAGACCGTTCTCGCCATCATCTACGGCAACGTCGACGTCGTCCTCTTCAGGACCGCCCTGCAAGTCATCCATCTCTTCCGCGTCGCCGAGCAGATGGCCATGACAGACGATCTTCGCCACGGCCTGGCCGCCCTTGCGGTCCTCTCCATCGGACCCACAACCACCGAGGAGCTCTTCCACCATCGCATCACCCCCGACTTTGAGCCTTCCCGCCCGAAGATGGGCTTCCTCGTCAACGAGGCCGCGCAATACGCCGGAAAGGTCCTCGCCTCCAAACGCGCCACAGCTCAGGTCACCTCGGCGTTCGCCGCCGAACCAGCCGAACTCGACCTGTTCCCCACACAGACTTCGCTAAACTCTCATCGCACCTCCGTCCAGACCATGCGAGCCGTAGTCCGCGTCGCGCCCTCCGCCCCTACCCTGGCAGGCTTCCGCGAAGGTCTCGCACCCTTCGACATCCTCCACGACATCAGCAGCCGCATCGCCTCCGCCGATCCGTTCCACCTCGTCCTCGAGCGCATCGCCGCCTTCGTCGTCACCGTCATTCCCTGCGACTCCTGCTTCATTTACACGCGCGAAGACGACAAGCTCGTCCTGCGCGCGTCCAAGAATCCTCACGCCGACGTCGTCGACCGCCTCGGCATGTCCGTCGGCGAAGGCCTCACCGGCTGGGTCGCACAGCACCGCGAGCCGGTCGCCATCTCCGCCCACGCCTCCGAAGACCCGCGCTTCAGCACCTTCGTCAACCTCCCGGAGGACCGTTTCGAAGCCATCCTCTCCACACCTATCCTTTGCTCCAGCCGCGTCGTCGGCGTCATCAACCTCCAGCACCGCGAGTCCTACGTCCACACGGACCTGCAGATCCGCCTCCTCTCGACCATCGGATACCTCGTCGGTGCGGAGGTCGAACGCGCCCGCCTGGAATCCGAGAACTCCGAACTCTCCAACCGGCTTGAGACCCGCAAGGTCGTCGATCGTGCCAAGGGCCTACTCCAGCGCGACCTCGGCATGACCGAGGAAGACGCCTACCGCATGATGCAGCGCGAAAGCCGCCAACGCCGCAAGTCCATGCGCGAGATCGCCGAAGCCATCCTCCTCTCGCACGACCTCCACAACGCCCAGAAACCCACCCCCTGACGCGATGCGACATCTGGCGCGATGCGACAATAGTCCAAGCCATGCGCTTCCTCCCCGTCAGCCTCCTAGCTCTCTTGACTTTGGCTCCCCTCCAGGGCTGCGGCTACCACCAGGCTGGCGCCGCCACTCACCTTCCCACCTCGGTCCACACGTTAGCCGTCCCCCTCTTCACCACGCACAGTCAGGCTTTCCACACAGAAACAGCCTTCACACAAGCCATCATCCGCGAGTTGAACACGCGCACTCGCTACCGCATTCTTCCTGACTCCTCTGACGACGCGGACGCAACGCTCACCGGAACAATCCTCGCCCAGTCTGTTGCACCGCTTACTTACGACGCGAGCTCCGGCCAAACCTCCAGCTATCTCGTCACCGTCACCGCCCGCGTTCTCCTGACCGCTCACGACGGAACTGTCTTGTATCGCAATGATTCTCTTGCCTATCGTGAGCAATACCAATCCACGCAGGACCTCACGCTCTTTGTGCAGGAAGACTCTGCTGCGGTTCGCCGCATCGCACGCGACTTCTCGCAGGCGGTGGTTGGCGCGATGCTGGAGAGCTTCCATTGAGCCTCCGCAGCTTCGCCGCAGCCGAACGTTTCCTGGCCGAAGTGGCATCCTCCGCACGTCGCGCCGGCTACGTTCTCCTTGGCGATGAAGCCTTCCTCCAGCAGCGCTGCCGCAGCGGAGTTCTCGCTGCTCTCGCCCCGCAAGAGGCGCGTGAGTTCTGCCTTCACGACCTCGATTTGGCTGAGACGCCTATCTTCAGTGTGCTGGACATGGCTCAAACGCCGTCCCTGATGGCGCCCTTCCAGGTCTTCTTCGTGAAGAATCTAAAGACGTTATACGGACGAGGGAGCAAGAAGGAGGAGTTTGCGGCCATCGAGGCCTACTTCCGCTCGCCCAATCCTCACGCCGTGATCCTGTTTGTCGCCGACCACCTGCATCTGCCTGCCGATCTGCGGCGCATGGAGATGCAGGACAAGGAGCGATATGAGCGAATTCGGGAGAGTTTGGGTGAATGGTGTGGGTTGGTGGAGCTGGCGCGGGTGGAGGAAGGGGACGCCGTGAAGTGGCTGTTGGAGAGTGGAGAGCGACGCGGAGTGCTGTGGGATGGCGATGCGGCGCGGGAGCTGGCCGATGCGCTTGGGGCCGATATGATGTTGATTTCACAGGAGTCCGAGAAGCTGGCGATGTATGTGACGGCACCTCAGATTGCGCGCGGGAGGATCACGCTGGGGGATGTCGAGACGCTGGTTCTGGCGGCTAAGCAGCGTGGTTTGTACGAGTTGACGGACGCTATCACGGCCCGGGACAGGCCGCGGGCGCTCGCGTTGCTGCATGGGCTGTTGAACGCTTCGGATGGGGGGGAGGATGCGGCGATCGGGCATTTGTACATGCTGGCGCGGACGTTTCGGCAGATGTTAGTCATTCATGAGAAAGGGGTTAGGGACTCGCGGGCGATCTGGGGGGTACTTTGGCAGGGATTTCGGATGCCGCCGTTCGCGGCAGAAGATTTGATTCGGCAGGCCCGGCGATTTCGGTCGCGGGGGGCGTTGACGCGGGCTATCCGGTTGATTGCGAAGGCCGATCTGGAGCTGCGGAGTTCGCCGGCAAATAAATTGCTGGTGCTGGAACGGCTGGTGCTGGCGCTCGCGAGCGAAGCTCCGGTTTCGAGCGCTCCGGGCGGGCAATCCGCGATGGAGTTGTGGTGACGATGCGGTCGAAGGTGTGGCTAACGTGGTGTTTGATCGGTAAGCAAACGTGGTGAGGGGCGCATCGTTACTGGAGTTTCGCGTTTTCTCGTGACACGTTTTTGCGGTGCGTGGTGAGGTGGCGGGTTTCGGACGCCGGACTTGTCAAGTCAGCCCCTCTGGACGGCATGACGCAGGCCAGCTTTCGCCTCCGCCTTTTCAAGGCTTGAAGAGAGACGTGGCTGCCTTCGTCCTTCAGCCGCGCATGGCCATTTGCTCGGTCATGATCTGGGTGAGGTCGGGTTTCTTGAGGCCGTGCTCGGACTCGTTGAACTTGTCGACCTTGCTGGACCAGTTCATGGAGCAGAACTTCGGGCCGCACATGGAGCAGAAGGCGGCTTCCTTGTAGTAGTCGTCGGGCAGGGTTTCGTCGTGCATGCCGCGGGCGGTTTCGGGGTCGAGCGAGAGGGCGAACTGCTTGTCCCAGTCGAAGGTGTAGCGGGCGTGGGATATGGCGTCGTCGCGGTCGCGGGCACCGGGGCGGTGGCGGGCGACATCGGCGGCGTGGGCGGCGATTTTATAGGCGATGATGCCGTCCTTGACGTCTTTTTCGTTGGGGAGGCCGAGGTGTTCCTTGGGGGTGACGTAGCAGAGCATGGCGGCGCCGTGCCAGCCGATCATGGCGGCTCCGATGGCTGAGGTGATGTGGTCGTAGCCGGGGGCGATGTCGGTGACGAGGGGGCCGAGGACGTAGAAGGGGGCTCCGTCGCAGAGCTCGACTTCCTTATCTACCTGGAGCTTGATCTGGTCCATGGGGATGTGGCCGGGACCCTCGATCATGACCTGGACGTCGGACTTCCAGGCGTGGCGGGTGAGCTCGCCGAGGGTCTTGAGTTCGGCGAACTGGGCTTCGTCCGAGGCATCGGCGAGGCAGCCGGGGCGGAGGCCGTCGCCGAGGGAGTAGGAGACGTCGTACTTGGCCATGATCTTGGTGATGCGGTCGAAGTGCTCGTAGAGGAAGTTCTGGCGGTGGTTGGAGGTCATCCACTGGGCGAGGATAGCGCCGCCGCGGCTGACGATTCCGGTGATGCGCTTGGCGACGAGGGGGACGTACTCGATGAGGACGCCGGCGTGGATGGTGAAGTAGTCGACGCCTTGCTGGGCTTGCTCTTCGATGACTTCGAGGTAGAGGTCGATGTTGAGATCTTCGACCTTCTTGACGCGCGAAAGAGCCTCGTAGAGGGGGACGGTGCCGATGGGGACGGGGGAGTGGCGGAGGATCTGTTCCCTGATCATCGGGATATCTCCACCTGTCGACAGGTCCATGACGGTGTCTGCGCCGTAGTGGACGGCGGTGTGGAGCTTGCGGAGCTCTTCGTCGACGTTCGAGACGAGGGCGGAGTTGCCGATGTTGGCGTTGATCTTGCAGAGGCTCTCGACGCCGATGGCCATGGGCTCGAGTTCGGGGTGGTTGATGTTGGCCGGGATGATCATGGTTCCCTTGGCGACTTCAGACCGGATGAGCTCGGCGGAGATTTTCTCTTTCTGGGCGATGTAGAGCATCTCCTCGGTGATGTGGCCGAGGCGGGCGAAGTGCATCTGGGACATATTGGTGTCGCCGGTGCGGGCGGCTTCGGCCTTGCGGTTGACGATCCACTCGGCGCGGCCGGTGGGGACACGGTAGTGGTTGCCGTTCTGCTGGGTGGTGCCTGTGGCGTTTCCGCTCATACGGGTGGTGCCCTCCGGGGAGACTGGCCGCCGTGGAACGCGGCGAGTTGTGTCCCTGCATGTCGTTAGGGTGAGTATACGCGCGTGTTTCTGAGCATGGATGGTGCGGCGAGAGGCAAGCCACCCCGGACTTTGAGGGGGTGCAACCGGAGCGGGGACGGGGCGAGCAGGGCCGCCCGATGACGCCGTTGCCGGGTGAGAGCCAGGGCAATTTGTCGACTGAAGCAGGAATCACCCAAGTTTCACATGGCGCGAACGAAGGTACCGTGGATACTAAAGAGATGCCGGAAGACGCTTTTTCTCCGCCCTCAACGACCCGATCGGACAACCCGGGGGGCTTCAGCCACATTCCGGCCCTCGACGGGGTGCGGGGGTTTGCGCTGCTGATGATCCTGGTGGACCATCTTTTCTGGGCGAACTCGGCCAAGGTGTCCCCGCTGGCGGATTTGATGACGGCGATTCGCTCGTCGACGTACTGCGGGGTGGATCTGTTCTTTGCGCTCTCGGGATTTCTGATTACCGGGATCCTGCTCGATTCGCTCGGCGTGGAGAGCTACTTCAAGACCTTTTATGCGCGCCGGGCGCTGCGCATTTTTCCGCTGTACTATGCGTCTCTCTTGTTTATGCTGTTGCTCAGTATTCCGTTCCACCTGAGTTGGCATGGCTGGCAGTACTACTATTTGACCTACACGGCCAACCTGGTTCTGTGGCACCATACGCCGCTGGACCTGGGATACCTGGACGTGAACCAGTTGTGGTCGCTGCAGGTGGAAGAGCAATTCTATTTTGTGTGGCCCCTGGTGATCTACCTGGTGCGCGCTCCGGCGAAGATCATCAAGATTTCGCTGGTGGGATGCGCGGCGGTTTTTCTGGTTCGGGTGTATTTGACCGCGAAGGCCGGCAGTCCGGGCTTTGAGAACATCTATCTTCCCTACAAGCCGACGTTTTCCTGCGCGGATAACCTGCTGTTCGGATGCTGCCTGTGTGCGGCCTTGAGGACGGCGCGCCGTGAGCAAATCCTGCGGCTGGCTCCGCGGGTGTTCGCGGGCTGTGTGCTGGTTCTTCTGGCGCTTGCGATCCGGCATGGCAACCTGGATTGGGTTGGCGACGGCTTGATTCCGACGATCGGCTTCACCTTGTTCGGGGTTACGTCGTGCGCGTTGATTGCGATGAGCCTGGTGGGGGGATCGAAGACGCAGAGTTTCTTTCAAGGGCGGATTCTGCGTTTTCTGGGGAAGTACAGTTACGGGATTTACGTGTATCACTACTCGCTGGTTCGCCTGGCGGTGCCGTGCCGGACCTATCTTGCGCGGTATATGCCGAAGGCGGCGGCGCTGGTCTTGATGGCGTTGGTGATCGGGGGGGTTTCGACGCTGATGGCGATGGCGAGCTATCGCTTTTTCGAGGCGAGGTTCCTGCGGCTGAAGAGCCGGTTTCCGTATACGCGGCGGGTTCCGGAGGCGCAGGAGGAGGAGTGGTTGGCCAAGGCAAGCTAGCGTCCGGCGTTCCGGGCCGCGCCTGTCCCGGTGGGTGAGGGGAGCGTCGGGCGCGGACGCCTGACGATGAAGGGAGGCCTTGGTGGAAGCGGCCCGCGGGTGGCGGCGTCGGCTTACCTGAGTCTGTGTCGGGTGGGTTACAGACTAAAGTGCGGATGGGGCTTCTTCGGGTCTGTCGCGATTGGTGGCGAGGCCGATGCTGCTAATGCGATGACAACCACAACTTACTCCGCGTGCAGTGCGTGCAAGGACGGAATTGCGGAACCTTTTCCGTTCACGATGGCGTTTCAACCGATTGTGGATGTGTCGACCGGGCGTGCCTATGCCTATGAGGCGCTGGTGCGGGGGCCGCAGGGGGAGTCGGCTTACTCCGTGCTGAGCCAGGTGACGGAGACGAACCGGTATGCGTTCGACCAACTGTGCCGGGTGAAGGCGATTACGCTGGCGACGAAGCTGGGGCTGGTGGAGATGGGGGCGCGGCTGTCGATCAACTTTATGCCGGGTGCGGTGTATAGCCCGGCGGCGTGCATCCAGTTGACGCTGAAGACGGCGCGGGAGGTGGGGTTCCCGACGGAGCGGCTGATCTTCGAGTTTACCGAGCAGGAGAAGATGATCGATCCGGGGCATCTGCGGTCGATCGTGGCGGAGTACCAGAAGCGCGGGTTCAAGGTGGCGATCGACGACTTTGGCGAGGGCTATGCGGGGGTGAACCTGCTGGCAGACCTGGGCGCGGACGTCATCAAGCTGGACATGGCGCTGACGCGAAACCTGCATGAACGGAAGACCGCGCGCGTCATCCTGAAGCACCTGGTGCGGATGGCGGCGGAGCTGGGGAGCGACCTGGTTGCGGAGGGTATGGAGACGCGGGAGGAGTACGAGGCGGTGCGGGAGTGCGGGGTGACGCTGATGCAGGGGTACCTGCTGGGGCGGCCGGGGGTGGAGGTGCTTCCGGCGTTCGTGGTGCCGGAGGTGCGCACGCCTGAGAGCCTGCTGGATGCATCGACGAAGCTGTTCCGGGTGGCCTGACGGGCGGCACGTTGACCGGGTGGCGGGGACGAATCTACACTGGTGCGGATGGCTACTCCCGGTTCGGCTCAGAGTCCCGCGAAGATCATTGTGGCGGCTGTCGTGATTCTGGCGACGGTGGGGTACCTGGCGTTTACCGGGGTTCGGGATACGAAGAGCTACTACGTGACAATCTCGGAACTGAACGCGATGGGCGGGAAGGCGTATACGCGGCACCTGCGGGTGGCGGGGAACGTGGCTCCGGGAAGCATCAAGCGGGCGGGGACGAATGCGAGCTTTCAGTTGCTGGAGCTGGGGAAGACGCTGCAGGTGAGCTACCAGGGGAGCGAGCCTCCTCCGGATACGTTCAAGGACGATGCGCAGGCGCTGGCGGTGGGGACGTATGGGCGGGACGGGGTGTTCCATGCGACGCAGTTGCAGGCGAAGTGCGCGTCGAAGTATGCTCCGGCGCCGGGGGCGGTTCCGGGTGGGCCGAAGGTGATGCCGGGCAAGGCTCCGGGGGCTACGGCGACGGTTACGCTGTCTCGATAGCATGAGCGAGACGACGGTGCCGACTGCGAAGATGTGTGCGATGGGATTTGCGGTTCCGGCGCGGAGTGCGGCGGCGGCCCATGTGGCGGCTTGTGCGCTGGAGGGGTGCTCGAAGATCTTTGGGACGTTTGCGGCTCTGCGGAATGTAACCGTGGCATTTGAGCAGGGGTCGTGCACGATGCTGCTGGGGGAGAATGGCGCGGGGAAGTCGACGCTGCTGCGGCTGATTGCGGGGTTGATTGCGCCGACGCGGGGGGCGGTGGCGGTGTTTGGGGGGACTCCGCGGGGGCAGCGGCACCGGGTGGCGTATATGAGCCATGCGCCGATGCTGTACGACGAGCTGACGGCGATGGAGAATCTGAGCTATTTTGCGGGGCTGCACCGGGATGAGGGGTGCGACTGCGTGGGGAATCCGGAGATGGCGCTGCGGGCGGTGGGGTTGGACCCATTTTTGAAGCGGCCGGTGGGGCAGTACTCGCAGGGAATGCGGCAGAGGACTTCGCTGGCACGGGTGATCCAGACGGATCCGGAGCTGCTTCTGCTGGATGAGCCGTTCTCGAACCTGGATGTGGCGAGCGCACGGGGGATGGTGGAGCTGCTGGCGGACTTTCGGACTTGGCCGGTGACGGGTGGGGGGAAGCGGACGATCGTGCTGACGACGCACCAGGCTTCGCTGGCGGCTTCGCTGGCGGACCGGACGCTGACGATGGTGGGCGGGCAGGTGATCGCCGGGTGACCGCGAAGACGAACGCGGCGCGGCTGCTGGATGGGCTGGGGATTTCGTATGAGCTGCGGACGTATGCGGTGGACCCGGAGGACCTGACGGCGGCTTCGGTGGCGCGGAAGATCGGGATGCCGCTGGGGCAGGTGTTCAAGACGCTTTTGACGGTGGCGGCCGGTGGGGAGTGCTTGTTTGCGGTGGTTCCGGGGGATGCGGAGCTGGATCTGAAGAAGCTGGCGGTGGCGGCTGGAGTGAAGAAGGTGGAGCTGGCTGGAATGAAGGAGGTGGAACCGCTGACGGGGTATGTGCGGGGTGGGGTGACGGTGATGGGGGCGAAGAAGGCGTTTCGGGCGTTTGCGGATGAGACGGTGGAGGTGTTTGCGGCGATTTCGGTTTCGGGGGGATGCGGGGGGTGCAGATTGTGCTGGCGCCGGGGGATTATTTGCGGGCTACCGGGTGCGTGGTGGCGGACCTGAGCAAGGCGGTACGGTGAGCTTCTGGCGGCATGTTTGGCAGCACCTGCGGAAGGACCTGCGGATCGAGTGGCGGTCGCGGGACTCGGTGAACGGAATGCTGTTTTTTGCGCTGCTGGTGGTGGTGGTGTTTTCTCTGGCCTTCGATCCGACGGCCAATCCGACGATGGCGCGGCAGGTTTCGGGGGGGATTCTTTGGGTGGCGATTCTGTTTGCTTCGACGACGGCGCTGAACCAGACGTGGACGCGGGAGCAGCGGAATGCGGTGCTGGAGGCGCAGCGGATGGCGCCGTCGCCGGCTTCGGCGCTGTTTGTGGGGAAGGTGCTGGCGAACCTTCTTTTTGTGGGGGTGATCGAGGCGATTCTTGCGCCGCTGTTCATTGTTTTTTATAACCTGCATCCTCTGGGGCAGACGTGGCTGTTTGCGCTGGTGATGCCGCTGGGGACTTGGGCGCTGCTGTGCAATGGGACGTTTTTTGCGGCGCTGGGGCTGCGGACGCGGAACCGGGAGTTGCTGCTGCCGTTGATCCTGTTTCCGATCTCGCTGCCAGCGCTGCTGGCGATGATCAATGCGAGTGCGGGGATTTTAACGGGGGATGAGGGGTTCAATCCGACGTTGTGGGTGCGGATGCTGGCGGGGTATGACGTGATCTTTACGATCCTGTGCCTGTTTTTGTTTGAGACGGTGATCAGCGCGGAGTAGGGGATGTTTGTCGGGTGAAAGAGGGCTGGGCGGGGGGTACGGCGCGCGGTACACTGAGGGCATTGTGGCTGTTCGAGAAGCGTCCTCCGGATCTCGTGTTTCGCCCCTGCTGCTGGTGTATTTTCTGGCGACGGCGGGTGTGCTCGCCTATGCGACCTGGCTGGCGTTGATGGTGGCGCCGGTTGAGGCGACGATGGGCGATATTTACCGGGTGTTTTATTACCATGTTCCGGCGAACATCCTCGCTGAGATCTTCCCCTATGTGAACCTGGTGGCCTCGCTGGCTTACCTGTTCTACCGGCAGCGGAACCCTGAGCGGGCGATGGCAGCGGATGCGGTGGCGCTGGCAGCGGCGGAGGTGACGCTGGTGTTCGGGACGTTCGGGCTGGTGAGCGGGATGCTTTGGGCGCGGCCGGTGTGGGGCATCTGGTGGACGTGGGATGCGCGGCTGACGACGGCGCTGCTGCTCTGGCTGCTTTACGTCAGTTATCTGATGGTGCGGCGGTTTTCTTCGAGCGGGCAGATGTATACGGTGGCCGCGGTGCTTTCGATCTTCGCGGCGATCGATGTGCCAATCGTGTTTATGTCGATTCGATGGTGGCGGACGCAGCATCCGGCTCCGGTGCTGGGGGGCGATGGGTCGCTCGATAAGACGATGTACCCGGCGCTGCTTTGGAACTTTCTCGGGTGGGCGATGTGGGGGGTGTTTTTGGTGATCGTGCGGTACAAGCTGGAGCGGCGGCGGCAGCGGGCGCAGCAGGATGCGGTGGTGGCGGCGATGGACGCGGATGCCTATAGCCATGTAGGGGGAGACTGATGGCGATTCCGTTCAGCACGATGCAGGAGAAGCACCTGGTGTATGTGTATGTGGGGATGTGGGTGCTGCAGTTGGGGTATTTGGGGTGGATGGTACGGGGTTGGTTGAAGGAGCGGGTGGCGCGGTAGAGCGGATTCGGTTGAAGGTTTGTAGTTCGCCGGTTGGTCTCTCGACGCTATAAGCCCACCTTAGCGACGATGAGACCGTCGCGAAGGTGGGACACACGGCTATGTACCAATGTCTGATCTGCTTCAGCGCGTCAGCACGAGCAAACGCAGATTCCTTCAGGAATGACAGACAGAAAAGCAAGGGCAACAGCAGATTCCCTGCGGGAATGACAAGCCAAAAGGCAAAGTCTAAAGGTAGAGCGGATTCGGTTGAAGGTTTGTAGTTCGCCGGTTGGTCTCTCGACGCTATAAGCCCACCTTAGCGACGATGAGACCGTCGCGAAGGTGGGGCACACGGCTATGTACCAATGTCTGATCTGCTTCAGCGCGTCAGCACGAGCAAACGCAGATTCTTTCAGGAATGACAGACAGAAAAGCAAGGGCAACAGCAGATTCCCTGCGGGAATGACAAGCCAAAAGGCAAAGACAAAGGTAGAGCGGATTCGGTTGAAGGTTTGTAGTTCGCCGGTCGGTCTCTCGACGCTATAAGCCCACCTTAGCGACGATGAGACCGTCGCGAAGGTGGGGCACACGGCTATGTACCAATGTCTGATCTGCTTGAGCGCGTCAGCACGAGCAAACGCAGACTCCTTCAGGAATGACAGACAGAAAAGCAAGGGCAACAGCAGATTCCCTGCGGGAATGACAAGCCAAAAGGCAAAGACTAAAGGTAGAGCGGATTCGGTTGAAGGTTTGTAGTTCGCCGGTCGGTCTCTCGACGCTACAAGCCCACCTTAGCGACGATGAGACCGTCGCGAAGGTGGGGCACACGGCTATCTACCAATGCCTAATCTGCTTCAGCGCATCAGCACGAGCAAACGCAGATTCTTTTCGGGAATGACAGACAAAAAAGCAAGGGCAACAGCAGATTCCCTGCGGGAATGACAAGCCAACAGGCAAAGACAAAGGGTGATCGAGGCGGGTTAGCGCTGGTCGATGAGGTGGATCATTTCGAGGAAGAGGTCGGCTGAGGTTTGGAGGGACTTGGGGCTTAGCTTGTCGAGGGTGTCTTGCGGGGTGTGGTGGAAGCCGTCTGGGGTGGCGGCGGTGTGGGGGCCGTAGTCGAGGTCGATGATGTCGAGGACGGGGACGCCGCGCTGCTTGAAGGGGAGATGGTCGTCGAGGACTTCGGTCTGGTTTTTGAAGACGGAGGCTGCGTGGCCGGTGTTGCGGGCGGCCTGGGCGAGCAGGTCGAGGAGCCAGGGGGTGGAGTTGCTGTCGCGGTCGATGTTGAGGTCTTTATCGCCGATCATGTCGGCGAGGAGGTCGGCCTTGATGCGGTTCAGGGTTCCGTTCTGGCTCCATTTGGCGGCGAGGTGGCGGGAGCCGTAGAGGGAGTCGGTGTCGGACCACTCCTTGACGGCTTCTTCACCGTCGAAGAAGACGAGCCAGACGGAGTAGCCCTCGGGCGGGTGGGCGCGGAGGTACTGGCCGATGGCGATGAGGAGGGCGGTGGTGCAGGCTCCGTCGTTGGCTCCGACGAAGGCGGTGTCGCGGAGAGGGTAGTTGGTCTCGTAGTGGGTGGTGAGGAGGATGATGCCGTCTTTTTTGCCGGGGTAGCGGACGATGTAGTTGCTCATGGACTGCATGCCGGCGGGGGTTCTGGCGGTGAAGGAGTCCTGCTCGAAGTTGCCTTTCGCGCGTTCCGGGGCGAAGTGGTCCTGCAGGAAGCGCTCGGCGGCGGCGTGGCCGGGGGAGGCGTTGAAGCGCTTGGGGGCGGCGGCGAGGTATTGCTGGGTTAGGGTGTAGATGGTGGTGCCGGATACCTTGGGGGCGGGTTTCTTCTGGGCCTGGGTTGCTGCTGGCGAAAGCAAACAGACAACTGCAAAGGCAAAGCAGATTCCCTTCGGGAATGACAAACAAGAAAAACGGGGACGGATCATACGGCGGCGGCCTTCTTTTCGCGGGCGCGGCGGCGGTCGGGGTGGACGAGGAAGGCTACGCCTACGCCGATCATGTAAAGGATCAGCATGGGAGAGGCGAAGATGCACATGCCGACGGGGTCCGGGGTGGGGCAGATGATGGCGGCGATGATGAAGATGGCGAGGATGGCGTAGCGGATGTGCTTGATGAGGAACTTGCCATCGACGATGCCGAAGAGGGCGAGGAAGAAGATGAGGATGGGCAGCTCGAAGGTGATACCTAGGCCGAGGATGACGGCGAGGAAGAAGCCGGTGTAGTCCTCGATGGTGATGATGGGGTGGAAGCGGTGGCCGAAGTCGCCGATGAGGAACTTGAGGGCTCCGGGGAGGACGTAGTGGTAGCCGAACCAGGCTCCGCCGAGGAAGAGGGCGATGGTGGCTCCCATGAAGGGGAAGACGTACTTCTTCTCGTTGGCGTACATGCCGGGGGAGATGAAGAGCCAGACCTGGTAGAGGATGAAGGGGCTGGCGAGGATGAAGCCGCCGACGAAGGCGGTCTTGAGATAGAGGTTGAGAGGGTCGGTGGGGTGGGTGTAGTTGAGGGCGATGTGGAGGTCGTCGAGGGGCTTCTGGATGTAGCCGTAGAGGCGCTCGTGAAAGGCGTAGGCGGCGGCGAAGCCGACCATGAGGTAGAGGACGGCGTGGATGAGGCGCTTGCGGAGCTCTTCGAGGTGCTCCATCAGGCTCATGCCGGGGAGCTCGGCGCGGTCCTTGACGGCGGCGCGGGCGCGGTCGATGGGGTCGATGACGTTAACCATGGAGGTCCGATCCGGCGGCGTGGGTGTGGATGGGGTCGGGGGTCTCGGGGATGGAGTCGAACAGGGGGGTGAGGGCTTGGGACTCCTCGGCGGCGCCGGTGAAGGCTTCGTTGCGGGCCATGGGGAGGCCGGTGGCGGGGGGCATCATGTGCAGGTCGCCGGAGGTGGCGATGGGGAGGGCGGTGCCGCGGTCGGGCGGCTCCGGGGCTTCGGCGGGGGGAAGGTGCGGCTGTTGCTCGGGGGAGGAGGTATCGGCGAGGAGGGCGGGGGCGACCGGCGCGGCGGCTTCGATGGCGGCGATCTCTTTCTGGCGGTCTGCCTGCTCGGCGATGCGGAGCTCGTCTTCCATCTGGATGCGGAAGTCGTTGGAGGCGCGGCGGAACTCGCCCATGAGCTTGCCGAGCTGGCGGGCGAGCTCTGGCAGCTTCTTCGGGCCGAAGAGCAGGAGGGCGATGATGAAGATGACGGCGCTATCCTGAAAGCTCGGCATACGTGATGCCTATGATACGGGTTGGGGACGGCGAGGGACAAACTTGACGGGGCGGCTGACGCCCGGGCACCCCTTTGCGCGGGGCTATGTCTAACAAGCAGGAGCAGTGTCTAATAGAGGAAGGGCGATCGGAGGTGCGGGATGACCAAGACCTTTACATGGAACGAGGCGCAGACGTTGCTGCCGGTGCTGGAGTCGCTGCTGCGGCGTGCGCGGACGACGGCGGAGACGGTAAACCGGCTGGAGGGTGAGGCGCAGGCGCTGAGCCAGAGGATCTTTCTTTCTGGCGGGCTGCGGGTGGATGTGGTGGCGGCGGCGCGGCGGAATGCGGAGCGGCAGAGGGCGGTGCAGGAGACGAACGACTCGCTGGGGGAGATCGACGCAATCGGGGTGGAAGTGATGGATCTGGAGGATGGGGTGCTGGCGTTTCCGTGCAAGCTGGAGGGCGCGGTGGTGCGGCTGAGCTGGCAGATCGGCGAGGCGAGCATCACGGCGTGGCATGGGGAGGGTGAGGGGCTGTCGGAGCGGCGGCCGGTGGATGCGCGGTTCGGCAAGATCGAGCGGGACCGGCTGAACTGAGCGCGCGGCCGGTTCGCCCCGGGCGCTATTTGTTGAAGGACGGCGTACGGGTCGTTTACCATCGAGAGATGGTTGAGGCAGGGTCCACTTCGTTTCGGGAGCTTTGCACGCTGCGCGGCATTGCGGTGACGCAGCAGCGGCAGGTGCTGTACGAGGTGATGCAGGCGATGCAGGGGCACCCGACACCGGAGCAGGTGTACGCGGAGGTGCGGGACCGGCTCCCGGCGATCTCGCTGGCGACGGTGTACAAGAATATCCACCTGTTTGTGGAGAGCGGGGTGCTGCGCGAGGTGAGCCTGCACCACGGGACGGTGCGGGTGGAGCTTGCCGGAGACGATCATCACCACATCGTCTGCTCGCGCTGCAAGACGATTGCGGATATCGAGGAGAGTGAGCTGGGGGCGATCTCGCGGCAGGATCGGCTGCCGGACGGATTCCTGGTGGAGCGGTACGCGATCGATGTGATCGGGCTGTGCGCGAAGTGCCAGCAGGGGTGACGTCCGAGGGTTTGCCCGGAAGAGGTTGCGCCCGGGAAGGGCTGGGCCGCGTCTAACGCTGCATGCAAGCGGCAGAGAAGAGTTCAGGACGGATGGGGGCGGGTTGGCTTTGGGTGCTGGTGCTGGTGGGGCTTGCGCCGAACCTGACCGGGTGCGACGGCTTCTTCGTGAAGCCCGTGACGACCCCGACGACGGGGGGCACGACCGGCGCCACGAGCTACGCGTACGTTGCAAACGCGACGAACAGTACGGTGAGCGGCTATGCGCTGGGGACGGGTGCCTTGGTGGCGGTCGCGGGCTCGCCGTATGGGCTGCCGATCGCGCCGACCACGCTGGTGGTGACTCCGGCGAATACGTTTCTGTACGTTGGCAGCCTGGGCGCGATCTATGGGTATGCGATCGGGGTCTCCGGGCAGTTGACGCCGGTGAGCGGCGGCGCGGCGCTGGCGGCGACGGCGGCGGTCTCGATGGATGTGTCGCCGGATGGGGCGTGGCTGCTGGTTCTGGATGGCAGCGGGGTGACGATCGATGAGTACCAGATCAACGCGTCGACCGGGGTGCTGAACACGGCGGCGGGGGCGACGTTTGCGGTGGCAGGCGGGGTGACGCTGCCGCGGGCGATCAAGTTTGCGCCGAGCGGCGGGCTGGTGTTTGCCGCGATGGGCACGGGGGGCGACGTGGTGTTTCCGTTCAACACGGCGACGGGGGCTCTGGGATTGCCGCTGACGCTGCCTGTTTCGGCGCAGACGAGCGACAACGGGCTGGCGGTGGATGCGAACTCCTCGCTGCTGTACATTGCGCGGAGCGGCACCGGGGCGGGTGTGGCGGTGTACTTGATCGGCGCGGGCGGTGCGCTGAACGCGGTGGCGGGCTCGCCGTTTGCCGCGGGGACGGCACCGTTTGCCCTGGCACTGTCCACGGCGGGGACGTACCTGTATGTGGCGAACCGGACGGATGGGACGGTCTCGGGATTTTCGGTGGCGAGTGGCGGGGTGTTGACGGCGCTGAGCGGGTCTCCCTACGCGAGCGGCAGCCTGGTGACCTCGCTGGGGCGGGACAGCACGGGCAAATACCTGCTGGCGGCGGCGTTCGGGGGGTCTTCGGACCTGACGATGTACTCCTTCGACGCGACGGTGGGGGGCAAGCTGGATGTGCTGGCTACGACGAGCACCGGGACGGACCCTACGGGCGCGACCGCGGTGGCTCTGACGCATTGAGGGGCCGCGGAACCTTTGTTGGCCGGCTCTACGCGGTGGTTCGCAGCCGGCGAGTGGTTCTGGCCCAGACGGTGGTGAGGGCGACGCCGGCAACCATCAAGCCGGCGCAGAGGCCTATCCAGAGGCCAAGCGCGCCGCGATGCAGGTGGAAGCCGAGCCACCAGCCGACGGGGAGGCCGATGACCCAGTAGCCGACCAGTTGCACGATGAGGCCGGCGTGGGTATTGCCGACGCCGCGGAGGGAGCCGGTGGCGGTGATCTGCAGGCCATCGAAGAACTGGAAGGCGGCGGCGACGTAGAGCAGGGGGACGGTGGCAGCGATGACCGCGGCGTCGCGGGTGAAGGCCCCGGCGATGGCGGCGGGCATGGCGACGAGCACGAGGCCCATGGCGGCCATGCAGCCGGCTCCAAGCGCGATGGCGGCCCAGCCGGCGGCGGCGGCCTCGCGGGGGGTGTTGCGGCCGACGGCCTGGCCTACGCGGACCGCGGCGGCGGCGGAGATGGCGAAGGGAATCATGAAGGTGAAGCTGGCGCAGTTGAGGGCGATCTCATGGCCGGCGAGGGGCAGCGGGCCCATGACGCCGATGAGGAAGGTGACCGCGCCGAAGATGGCGATCTCGACGAAGATTTGCGCGCCGGCGGGAGCGCCGAGGGCGGCGAGCCGCCAGATGCGGGCTTTCTCCAGACGCCGGGTCATGGTGCGAAGGCCGTAGTCGTGGCGGCGATCGACCCGCAGGACGGCCACCACCATGAAGGCGGCGAGGTACAGGCGGGCGATCGAGGTAGAGAGCCCGGAGCCGTAGACGCCGAGGGCCGGGAGGGAGACGGAACCCCAATGGTGGCCGTAGATGAGGAGCCAGTTGATCGCGGCGTTCAGTGCGTTGGCGGAGACGAGCGCCCAGGCGATGGGGCGGACGTGGTTGAAGGCCTGGAGGTAACGGCGCAGGGCGAAGTAGAGGAAGAGCGCAGGGGTTCCCCAGTTGAGGCCGCGGAGGGAGCTGACGGCGCCGGCGAGCACGGCGGGGTCGATCGGCATGCGGAACATGAGGCGAGGGGCCAGGCCGACGACGATGCCCAGCATGAGGGCGAGGGCGGCGGCGAGGACGAGCCCGTGGAGGAGCCAGCGGGCGGCCTCGTCGAAGCGGCGTGCGCCGTGGGACTGGGCGAGGTAGGTATCCAGCCCGAGCAGGATGCCGGCGATGCCAAAGCCGACGGTGTTGTAGAGCACCTGACCGAGGGCGGCAGCGCCGATCGCCATGACGGGACGATCCATGTGGCCGACCATCATGGTGTCGACGATGCCCATGGTCATCCAGCCGAGCTCGGCCAGGATGAGGGGCAGGGCAAGCGTCAACATGGGACGGATCTGGTGGCGGACGCTCATGGTGCCTCCATGCGGCCGCTAGACGGGCGTAATGATGCCGCCGACGGGCATGCTGGTGGGGAGCGTTCCGGGGCGGCGGAGCTTCATGGCCGCGGCGGTCATGTCGGTGTACTTGAGGCCGGCGCCGGTGTTGAAGAGGACGACGCGGTCGCTGGGGTTGAGCTCTCCGGAGGCGAGCAGGGCGTCGTAGGCGGCGGTGGCGGCGGCGCCTTCGGGGGAGAGGAAGATGCCTTCGTGGCGGGCCCAGTCGAGCAGGCTGGCGAGGATCGTTTCGTCGGAGAAGGCGAGGGCGGCGCCTCCGGAGGCACGGACGATCTCAAGGATGATCGCGTCGCCATACGGTTTGGGGACGCGCAGGCCGGAGGCGAAGGTGGCAGCGTGGTCGAAGAAGGTGCTGGCGGGCTCTCCGGCGGCGTAGGCTCGGGCGACGGGGGCGCAGCCGCTCGATTGCAGGGCGTACATGCGGGGACGGCGGCCGGAGACCCAGCCGAGGGCTTCCATTTCGTCGAACCCCTTCGCCACGCCGATAAGGCCGACGCCTCCGCCGGTGGGGTAGAAGACGGCTTCCGGGTACTCCCAGCCGAGCTGCTCGACGAGTTCGTAGCCCATAGTCTTCTTGCCCTCGACGCGGAAGGGCTCCTTGAGGGTGGAGATGTCGAACCAGGTGTCCTCGGGCGGGGTATTGGCGTCGCGCTGGGCCTTGATGCGTTCGCCGACGAGGCGGGCGCAGTCGGAGATGAGGCCGTCGACCATGGTGACGTCGGCACCGTAGACGATGCCTTCGAGGTAGTTGGCGAGGGGGACGTCCTGGGGCATGAAGAGGTGAGCCTCTATGCCGGCGGCGGCGGCGTAGGCGGCGAGGGCTCCGGCGGCGTTGCCCGCGGAGGGGACGGCAAGGTGGCGGAGGCCGTAGTGGCGCGCCATGGTGACGGCGAGCCCAAGGCCCCGCGCCTTGAAGGTTCCGGTGGGATTGGCGCCCTCTTCCTTGATGAGGAGGCCGGGGTAGCGCTTGCTCTGGAGCATGGGGGTCCAGCCCTCGCCCAGGGTGACGGGAGCAACGTCGGGCAGGACGTCGCGGTAGCGCCACATGCCGAGGCTGGGAGTGGAGGCGGCGGCGTAGCGCGCGGGGTCGTCGCGGTGGGCGGTCCGCTTGAGGGCTTCGAGGTCGTAGCGGACGTAGAGGGAGCCGGCGCAGAGCGGGCAGAGGGTGCGGGGCTGGTCGGCTGAGAGGTGGTGGTGGCAGCGCGCACACTCAAGCGAGGCTATGGAGGGCATCCGTTCATGGTAAACCGCGGGCTTTTAGAGCGGATGAGCTGTTGGCTTGTAGGACGAACAACTGCAACGGCACCAGCAGATTCCCTGCGGGAATGACAACCAAAAGAGCAAGAAGCCACGCCACCAGCAGCTAGAGCGGATTAGCTGTTGGCTTGTAGGACGAACAACTGCAACGGCACCAGCAGATTCCCTGCGGGAATGACAACCAAAAAGCAAGAAGCCACTCCGCCAGCAGCTAGAGCGGATTAGGTGTTGGCTTGTAGGACGAACAACTGCAACGGCGCCAGCAGATTCCCTGCGGGAATGACAACCAAAAGAGCAAAAAGCACCTAGAGCGGATGAGGTGTTGGCTTGTAGGACGAACAACTGCAACGGCACCAGCAGATTCCCTGCGGGAATGACAACCAAAAGAGCAAAAAGCACCTAGAGCGGGTTAGGTGTTGGCTTGTGGGACGAACAACTGCAGCGGCACCAGCAGATTCCCTGCGGGAATGACAACCAAAAGAGCAAAAAGCACCTAGAGCGGATTAGGTGTTGGCTTGTAGGACGAACAACTGCAGCGGCACCAGCAGATTCCCTGCGGGAACGACAACCAAAAAAGCGAAAGGCCACCCCACCAGCAGCTAATCCGCTCCAGGCATGACTCCCGTACCCTGCGCGGGGCAACGCGGCGATGGCGCAGCCCGCGGCAGGGTCGATACAGCAAGCAAGAGGTTCCATCATGTGTATTCCCCCAAGGGCCCTTGGCGGCAGACGGCCGGGGCATCCCGGTGCCGCGGCGTTTACCTGCGCGGACCAGGGACAGTCGCTGGTTGAATTCGCGGTGTGCCTGCCCCTGCTGCTGCTGGTGGTGACCGGCATCTTCACCTTCGGGGTGGCGATGAACAGCTTTTTGATGCTGACCGACGCGACGAATGTGGGCGCGCGGCTGCTGGCGATCAGCCGTGGGCGCAGCACCGATCCCTGTGCGGACACGGCCAATGCCGTTTACGCCGCGGCCCCGGCTCTCAGAGCCGCCAGCCTTAAGTTCAGCTTCGTGCTCAATGGAGCCTCCTACTCCGGAGCCTCGTGCAGCAGCCCGAGCACCACCACGGGGGCCGCCGCGAACCTCACCCCGAACAGCATCGTCACGTTGACCGTCACGTATCCCTGCAACCTGAAGGTGTACGGAGCCGACTATGCGCCGGCCTGCCTGCTGACGGCCCAGACCTCGGAGCTCGTCCAATGAACCCGGTCCAGCCAACGCCGGCGCGCCGCTTCCTGCGGAATGAAAGCGGGCAGGTCCTGCCCTTTATGGCGGTTCTGATGCTTGCCCTGCTTGTTATGGCGGGGTACGTTCTGGACTATGGCCGGGCGCTCTACACCTATCGCCAGCTCCAGGCGTCCTGCGATG
Organism: uncultured Granulicella sp.; assembly: GCA_965213785.1. Taxonomy (GTDB): domain Bacteria; phylum Acidobacteriota; class Terriglobia; order Terriglobales; family Acidobacteriaceae; genus Edaphobacter. The sequence goes on from OZ243921.1 coordinate 789,136, forward strand.
CCGCGGCGCTCGCAGGCGCCCAGAGCCTTCCCCTGACCAGCGCCCTCCTCGTCGCCAAGCGATACAGCTCCCTCGCCGGCAACCTGAACGCACGGCAGACCCTGACGAACGTCTCCATGGTGAGCGGCTACCCGAAGATCGTCTGCCTGAATACCTTGAAGGCGGAGGGCCAGGCGTGCGTCGCTCCGGGCTATGGCAACGCCATCGTCGTCAAGCAGCAGATGACCGTGCCCCTCTACTTCATGAGCCTGGTCGGCATCAAGACGATGAACGTGGCCGCGAGCGCGACCGCCGCCATGCGCGGCGCCTCTCCGAGCCCCTACAACGTCGCGATCATCATCGACACCACCGGCTCGATGAACAACTTCGACTCCGACAGCAACTGCAGCAACACGCGGCTGAGCTGCGCGCTGGCGGGCATGCAGGTTCTGCTGCAGAACCTTTCGCCCTGCGGCGCCGCGATCGCCGACTGTGGGTCGCCGACCAACGGCAACGTGGCCAATGCCGTCGACCGGGTGAGCCTCTACACCTTTCCCGGCCTGACCTCCGCGGCGCAGGCGCAGAACGACTACAACTGCAGCGGCGTGGCGCCGCAGATCGCGCCCTACACGGATCCGGTCCTGCCAACCTACCAGGTGGTCGGCTATTCCAGCGACTACCGCAAGGCGAATGGCTCCACCACGCTGAACACGAAGTCCGATCTTTCGAAGTCGTCCGGAGGGGTCGACAGTTGCCCCGGCATGCAGGCAAAAGGCGGCTACGGGACCTACTACGCCGGAATCCTCTACGCCGCGCAGGCGGACCTCGCCGCGCAGGCGCAGGCCCATCCCGGCACCAAGAACGTGATGATCCTGCTGAGCGATGGCGATGCCAATGCTCCTGCCTCGGCGATGCCCAACGCCTCCAACAGCTCGGGCACCTATCCTTCCAGCAAGAACCAGTGTCAGCAGGCGGTGACGGCTGCGGCTGCGGCCGCGGCTGCCGGGACCAAGGTCTACTCGGTCGCCTACGGGGCCACCAGCGCCGGCTGCAGCACCGATACCAACGGATTGACGCCCTGCTCCACGATGGAGCAGATCGCCTCCGCGCCGCAGAACTTCTTTTCCGACTACACCGCCGCGGGCGGCGCGGGGTCCTGCATCTCCGCCGCGCAACCCACCTCGAACCTAAGCGTGATCTTCACGCAGATCGCGGGAGCCCTGACCGTCGCCCGCCTGATCCCGGACAACACGCCCTGACCCGGCGTGCCAGCCGCCCCGTCGCTGCGCTATGATTCGCACGACGATCTCCCGCCGGTTCAAGCCGTGCCGCGGGAACGAGGCGACCATGCATCCGAAGCTCCTGCCCACTCTCCTTCTCGCCTCCGCGGCGGCCTCTGCCTGCGCGCAGGTTCCGCAGCCGTTCGACGTGGCTCACATGCCGCGTATCGCGGCCGTGGACGAGCGGTTCCAGTCCTACAACGTGGAGATGGTCGAGGTGACGGGAGGCCGCTTCTGGGCGCCCTACAAGGCGGCCACCGCACCGGACCCCGCGGCCTCGGCGGCCTCCGTGCCCACGGGCATGGACCCCTCGCTCTACCGCTATCGCCAGCCGATCGACCTCGGCAACCCTCGCCTGCGGATGCTGGCCGCCGCCCTCGGACCCGCCTTTGTCCGCGTCAGCGGAACCTGGGCCAACTCCACTTTCTTCCAGGACTCCGACGCGCCCGCCCCGGCCACGCCTCCCACCGGCTTCGGCAACGTCCTTACCCGGGCCGAGTGGCGAGGCGTCCTCGACTTCGCCCACGCTACCGACGCAAAGATCCTGTCTTCCTTCGCTATTTCGACCGGCGTCCGCGACGCCGATGGCCTCTGGACCCCGGTCGAAGCCAAGCCCTTCCTCGCCTTCACCAGGGCAGCCGGAGGCGAGATCGCGGCCGCCGAGATGTTCAACGAGCCGACCTTCGCCTCGCTCGGGGGCGCACCCAAAGGGTACGACGCCGCGGCCTATGCGCGGGACTTCCGGGTCTTCGTCCCGTTCCTGAAGGCGGCCTCGCCCGGCACCAGGATCCTGGGTCCCGGCTCGGTGGGCGAGGGCCGCGCGATCGCCAACCTCGGCGGCTTGCACCTGGTTCCCACCGCCGGAATGCTCGCCGCCGAGGGACCCGGCCTGGACTTCTTTTCCTACCACTTCTACGGCGGAGTGTCCCAACGCTGCACCCGGCCCGGGGCCACGGCGTCGAGCAAGCCGGAAACGGCACTCTCCGCCGAGTGGCTCAACCGCACGCTCGACGAGGAGGCCTTCTACGCTGGGCTGCGCGATCGCTTTGCCCCCGGCCTGCCGCTGTGGCTCACCGAAACCGGGGAGACCGCGTGCGGGGGCAATCCGTGGGCCTCGACCTTCCTCGACAGCTTCCGCTACCTCAACCAGCTCGGGGCCCTCGCGCGCAAGAACGTCCAGGTGGTGGCTCACAATACCCTGGCCGCCAGCGATTACGCCTTGATCGACGAGATGACCCTGACGCCCCGGCCGAACTACTGGGCCGCCCTGCTTTGGCGCCGCCTGATGGGCACGACCGTGCTCGATGCCGGACCCTCGCCCGCGCCCAACCTGTACGTCTACGCGCATTGCCGGCGGCAGCAGACGGGCGCGGTCAGCCTGCTGGTCATCAACGCCGACCGTTCCGCCAGCCGCACGCTGCCGCTGCCGGGCGATGGGGCTCGCTACACGCTCTCCGCGGCGAATCTTACCGACTCGACCGTCCAATTCAACGGCAGCCCCCTTGCGCTGACGTCGGAGGGCAGCCTGCCGACGCTCACGCCCGCTGCCGTCAAGGCGGGCGACGTGCCCTTTGCCCCGGCGACCATCACCTTTCTGACGCTGGAAGGTGCCGCCAACCCGGCCTGCCGCTAGGCCGTTTCCTCTGACGGCGGACGGCCTTCCCGAGGCCGCAGCGCCCCCGTCGACCATAGCGCCCAGCCCACCAGCAGCGGCTGGAAGAAGAGCCGGGCAAAACGCTTGCGGTCCGTGTCCAGACCGAAGGCGCTGCGCCGTTGCGTGTACTGGGCGATGTTGCCGGGAAAGATGGCGACGAAGAAGGCGCCCGCGACCCGCCCAAGCAGGGTGTTCTGCCCCGGCAGAAAGGCGAGGGCCGCGCCCAGCGTGATCTCCACCGCGCCGGACAGCAGCACCACCGTATCCGGGTCGATCGGCACCCAGGGCGGAACCTGCGCCTTGAAGGGCTCGCGCGCGAACGTCAGATGCGACGTCCCCGCGGTCATCAACATCAGTCCCAGCGCGACCCGGGCCCTATCCTGCGCCTTGGCTTGCTCTTCGTTCATCGCGTCTCCCCCATACCGGGTTCGATGCAGCTTGCGGCCGGACCGTGTCCGCGAAGGACGACATGCCAGAAGTCGCCCACCGCCCGGCCCCGCCCTGTACCCCGGCCCCCTGCCCCCTGTACCCTTTGCTTATGAGCACGCAGCTCCGCTTCAAGCGCCTTTTCTCCTTCGCCTTCGGCTCGCTCGCCATGCTGGCCGTGGCCATGCTCTCGGCCTTCGTCACCATGCGCCTGGCCATCCACGGCCGGGAGACCGTGGTCCCGGCCTTTTCCGGGCTTACCCTGCCGGAGGCGCAGCAGCGTGCGCGGTCCAAGGGGCTCAACCTGCTGGTGGAAAACCGCTTTTACTCGACCGTCATCCCGGCGGGCCACATCCTCAGCCAGCTTCCCGCGCCGGGCCAGACGGTTCGCCGCGACTGGCAGGTGCGCGTGGCCGAAAGCCTGGGGGCGCAGCGCGTGTCCATTCCCGATGTGGTCGGCCAGTCGGAGCGCTCGGCGAACATCACGCTGCGCCGTCTCTCGCTCGACCTTGGGACCATGTCGCATGTGGCCGCCGACGGCGCGCCCGGCACCGTGCTGGCGCAGACGCCGCCGCCGAACGCCCAAGGCGTAGACGGGCCGCACGTCAGCCTGCTGGTGAGCGATGCCGCGCCGGGGGTCGCCACGCCGGGAGCGGCCGCTCAGGGGGGGTCTCCGGAGGCGCTGGTGATGCCCGTGCTCACCGGGCTGCCTGCCTACGCCGCGCAGGCCCGCGCCGCGGCGGCAGGTCTGCACGTCGTGGTCACGCCCGATCCGGTCGCCGCGGCCGCCGACCTCAACAATCCCGCACCCTTCGACCCCCTGGCCGGACCCGCGGCCCCCGTGGCGCCGACTGCCCCCACGGGCAACGTCGTCTCGCAGTACCCGCAGGCAGGCCACCGTGTGCTGCGGGGCGCGGGCGTTCATCTCGGCTTCGCCCACCCCGCGCCCGCCCCGGACGCGACCCTTGCACCCGCCCCCACGGCCACTCCATGAGACGGACGACACCCCGCGCCGAGGCCGGCGAGCCCGCCCGCCATGCGCCGCCGCTCGACGACCTCCGGATCGCCCGCATCGCCCGTGCCCTCGCCGAGCCGCGACGCCTGCAGATCCTGCAGCAGATCGGCGCCGAGCCGGCCGCGCTTGCCTGCTCCGCGCTCCAGCAGGCCCAGCCAGTGACGGCCGCCACCCTCTCTTACCACCTCAAGGAGCTTGAAGCCGCCGGGCTCATCCAGATCGTGCGCCACGGAAAGTGCGCCAGCATGACGCTCCAGCGCGATGTGCTGCACGCCTATCTGGAGCGTCTCGCCGGACTTTAATCTCTCCCTGCTGAACCTCCCCGCCTCGTGGCTGCATCAATTAGACGATCATCTAAGCGTCGAACCGATGACGCCGCGGATGCGGAGAGGTTTCCCATGAGCAAACTCGCAGGAAAAGTCGCAGTCGTCACCGGGGCGTCTAAAGGTATCGGCGCCTCCATCGCCACGCATCTCGCGGCGGAAGGTGCCGCGGTGGTCGTGAACTATGCCTCCAGCCGCGAAGGCGCGGACCGCGTGGTGGCGGAGATCACCGGCGCGGGCGGCAAGGCCGTTGCCGTGCAGGGCGACGTGGCCCAGGCGGCCGACGTCAAGCGGCTCTTCGCCGAGACCGTCAAGGCCTTCGGGGCCGTGGACATCCTCGTCAACAATGCCGGGGTCTACAAGTTCGGGACGCTCGACGCGGTCACCGAATCCGACTTCCACTGGATGTTCAACATCAACGTGCTCGGGCTGATCCTGGCCACGCAGGAAGCCGCGGCGCACTTCGGCCCCAATGGCGGAACGATCATCAACATCGGTTCCGCGGTGAGCCAAACCACCCCCGCCGGCACCGTCGTGTACACCGCCACCAAGGGCGCGGTCGACGCCGTGACGCATGTGCTGGCGAGGGAGCTCGGGTCGCGGAAGATCCGTGTGAACTCGATCAATCCCGGCATCGTCGAGACCGAGGGCGTCCAGGTCCTTGGCCTGCTGGGCACCGACTTCGAAAAGCAGATCGTCGCGCAGACGCCGCTCGGCCGCAACGCGCAGCCGGAGGACATCGCAAAGGTCGCCGTCTTCCTGGCGTCCGAAGAGTCCGGCTGGCTGACTGGGGAGCTACTGCTTGCCTCGGGCGGGCTTCGCTAAACGGGGCGCTCGTCTTCGGAGATGCGCTGAAAGATGGCCGCATAGAAGCCGTCGCAGGGATGCACGCCGGGGAGCGTTCGGAGCGCTCCCTCGCGGACCTGGGTCGTGGTATCGCCTCGCAGCCCGGGAACCCGCGCCAGGAAGGGCTCGATCGGAAGACGGCGGAAAGCGGCAGCGGGGATGGACGCAACGACCTGCTCGTTCTCCTCGGGCTCGAGCGAGCAGGTGGAATACAGGAGCCGCCCGCCGGGCGCGAGGCGTGCGAGCGCGGCGGTGAGGATCGTTCGTTGGCGCATCGCCTGGCGTCCCAGCTCGGCCGGCTCCAGGCGGACGCGAATCTCGGGATTTCGCGCCAGCGTGCCCGTCCCGGTGCAGGGAACGTCGCAGAGGATGAGGTCGAAGGTGGCGCCAGCCGGCGTGCTGGCATCCGCGACGGCGGTGCGGACGCGCGAGGCGAAGGCGAAGCGCCGCAGACGGCCTTCCATCTGGCTCATCCTCCGGGCGCTGACGTCAGTCGCCAGGAGGTCCGCCTCCGGCAGCCGCAGCGCGAGCATCAGCGTTTTGCCGCCGGGCGCGGCGCAGCAATCCCACACCTGTGCCGCGCGGCCGGGCGTCTCCGGGAGCGTCGCGGCGGCCAGTTCCGCCACCAGGCGCGAGCCGTCGTCCATCTGCGGCAGACCCTCTTCCGGGGCGAAGAGGCCGCCGGCCACCGGCTCCTGCTGGTCGGCCTCGCAGATCTTCAGGGCGGCGTCGCGGCCGTAGCCGGCGACCCAGCGCTCCACCAGCCAGCGCGGGTGGCCGAGACGCTCGGAGAAGGCGGCGACCGACTCGTAGATGCGCGGCTGCGGACGCTGCGACGCGGCCACCTTGCGCAGGATCGCGTTGACCATGCCCGTCGCGTGCGGCTGCCCGGCGGCGCGGCAAAGCTCCACGCTCTCGCTCAACGCGGCGTGCGCCGGGATGCGGTCCATGTGCTGGAGCTGGAAGGCCCCGATCCGAAGCGCCAGCGCGACAGGCTCCGCCAGCGCCTGCTCCGGGCGCTCCAGCAGGGTGCGAAGGCGCGCATCGAGCGCGATCTCCCAACGCAGAACGCCCATCACCAGCGCGGTCGCCAGGTTGCGGTCCTCGGGCGAAAGCTCCTCCACCCGCGCGCCATGCAGCAGCTCATCGCTATGACCCTTGTGCGCCGCAACCAGGGTAAGAATCTCGAACGCGACCCGGCGCGCCGGAGACAGCTTCGCCTGCGCCTCCCCCGCCGAACGCGTGGGCCCCGCACTCGCCGGCCGCCCCTTTACAAAGCTCGTCCGTCCCCCGGCAGCGCCCGGCCTTCCCCCCGCGACACCCGGCCCCTTCTCCGATCCCGGTCTCACGCGCCCACCCGCTCGCCCGTCTTCACCTGGTAGCCGCGCAGAAACTCCGCCGCGGGCATCCGCTTCTTGCCCTCCATCTGCACCTCGTCCAAGAGCAAAGCCGATCCGCCACCGCAAATCACCAGCATCCGCCCAGCATCGACCGCGACGCTTCCGGGAGGTCCGTCACGGTCCTCCGCGACGCGGACGCGGTTTAGAATCAGCTTTTTGCCCCGCAAAGCGGTATACGCGCCGGGCCATGGCTGGAAGCCGCGCCAACGGTCGTAGATCTGCTTCGCCGTCCACGAAAAATCGACGAGGCCGTCCTCTCGGCGCAGGATCGGCGCGAGCGTGGCCTGAGTATGGTCCTGCGGGACGGGCCGCAGCGATCCGTCCTCCAGGCCCGCTAACGTCTTTACCATCAACGGCGCACCCACCGCGGCCAGCCCTTCGAAGACGTCTTCCGCCGTCTCTTCCTCCCCGATCGGAACGACCTGCGCGAGCAGCATCGGCCCGGTATCGAGCCCGGCCTCGAGCAGCATCGTCGTCACGCCCGTATGCGTCTCGCCACTGGCCACCGCCCACTGGATGGGCGCGGCGCCACGATACTTCGGCAGCAGCGACCCATGCAGGTTGATGTTCCCGTAGCGCGGCAGCGCAAGCATCCACTCCGGGATGATCCGCCCGTAGGCAACGACCAGGACCGCATCCGGTTTCATTTGTTCAAGTTGCGCGCGAAAACCCATGTTGTTCTTGATCTTTTCCGGCTGCACCACCGGCAGTCCCCGCGCCAACGCGACACGCTTCACCGCGGGCGTCTGCACCTCCATCGCCCGCCCCGCGGGACGATCCGGCTGCGTCACCACCAGGGCCACCTCGTGCCCCGCCGCGAGAACGGCCTCCAGTGTCGGCACCGCGAACTGCGGGGTCCCACAGAATACGACCTTCATCGGAGCCTCCCGCGCTGCATCCTCTACCACTCGCCGTTCTTCTGCAGCTTCTTGATCTTACGCAGCACCAGCTCACGTTTAAGCCGGCTGATGCGGTCGATGAACAGCACCCCGTCCAGGTGGTCGATCTCATGCTGCAGAGCCCGCGAAAGAAGCTCCGTCCCTTCGACCTCAAACGTCTTTCCGGTCACATCCTGTGCGCGCACCTTCACCCATTCGGCCCGGACGACTTTCTCGCGGATCTCCGGCAGGCTCAGACAGCCTTCCTCCTCCACCTGTCGGCCGATCCGCTCGATGACCTCCGGGTTGATCAGCGCGATCTTCTCCTTGGGCCGCTCCTTGAAGCTGACGTCGATGACGGCGATGCGCCGCGAGATGGCGATCTGCGGAGCGGCCAGGCCGATGCCCTGCGCGGCGTACATGCTTTCGAACATCTCGTCGACCAGCTTGGCCAGCTTGTCGTCGAAGACCGTCACGGGGTCGGCGCGCCGCGCCAGCACCGCCTCCGGATACTTCACCACCTCATGAATCTTCACACGCTTCTCCGCATGGGCCCTAGAACCGCCGAATCTGCTGGCAATATCCTTCGAAGTTCCGCCGCATCTCACCCAGCGAATCTCCGCCGAACTTGTCGATCACCAGGCCTGCAATCGTGAGGGCGACCATGGCTTCGGCCGCGACGCCCGCCGCCGGAACCACGCACACATCCGACCGCTCGTACGCCGCCTTCACGGGCTCCCGCGTCGCAAAGCTGACCGAACCGAGCGGACGGCGCAGGGTGGAGATCGGCTTGAGATAGCCCCGGACCACCACGTCCTCGCCATTGGAGATGCCGCCCTCGATCCCGCCGGCGTTGTTCTTTTCGCGCCAAAACCGGGTGAACTTGCGGCCGCCGTCCTCCGGCTCCACGCCGTTCTCCGCCCCGTACTGGATGGCGTCATGCACCGCCGAGCCCATCGACTCCGCCGCCGTCACGCCGCGGCCAAGCTCCACTGCCTTAACGGCCTGCAGACTCATCACCGCCTGCGCCAGCAGCCCATCCATCCGTTCGTCCCAGTTCACATGCGTCCCCACACCGGGCGGAAGGCCGTGCACCACCACCTCGAAGACGCCGCCCACGGTGTCCCCCGTCCGCAAAGCCGCGTCCACCTCCGCCTTCATGCGCTTCTCGGCGTCGGCATCGACACAATTCAGAAAAACCTCTTCGCGCCCATTCGCCGCGACAATCTCGTCCCACGCCGCATCCCGCCCCAGCTCGGCCTTGCCGACCCGTACCACGTGGCTTCCCACGCCGATGCCGAGCTCGCGCAGCAGGAGCTTGGCCATGGCGCCGCAGGCCACGCGAGCGGCCGACTCCCGAGCGCTAGCGCGCTCAAGCACATAGCGCGCATCCTTGAAGTCGTACTTTAAGGATCCTGGAAGGTCCGCATGGCCCGGCCGCGGCGAGGCGACCGCCTTGTGCTTTTCCGGATCGCCCACCTCGACCGGCAGAATCTCGTTCCAGTTCTTCCAGTCGTTATTGGCGAGGGTCATCGCTACCGGAGAACCGATCGTCCTGCCATGCCGCACCCCGCTCAGGATGTGCGCCGTGTCGCGTTCGATCCGCATTCTTCCGCCGCGCCCGTAGCCCTGCTGCCGCCGCCACAGCTCGCGGTCTACAAACTCCTGCGCCACCGGGACCCCGGCGGGAAGCCCGCTGACCAGCGCCACCAGGCTCTCCCCATGGCTCTCGCCCGCTGTCGAAAAACGAAACCGAAAACTCACCCGCGCACCATCCGATCTAGAAAGCAAAGGCCCTGCGGCCAAACACAAATTGTAGCAACCCACACGCGACACGGCCCGGACGTGGGGTCCGGGCCATGTCGGTCTGCCGGGCGGGGCCTACTGCGGCGGCGGCGGGACGGGGACCGCGTTCGTCGCCGGGTCCGTCCCCACCGAGATCGGCTTCGGAGCCTCGGGGGCCTTGGGTGCGGTGAGCCCGGGAATGGTCGGCGTCCGCGCGACGGTTCCCATCGCGGTTCCCGCCAGCTCGATCCCGTACACGTCCAACGTGTTCGACAGGAGCTGCCGAAGGTTCGACCGATCGCGCGCATACGCGGCCGTCGCCGAGATGAGCGTGTTCTCCGAGATGGCCAGGTTTCTTTCCTGCTGCAGAACGTTGGCGGTCGTCGAGGCACCCAGGCGGTACTTCTTCTGTTCCGCATCCAGGCTCTGCGCGCCGAAGTCGCGGGTGGCCTGCGCGGCTACGACCTGCGCCCGGTCGTTGGTCAGGGCGTACTGCCCATTGGTCACCTGGATGCGAATCTGCGTATAGAGCTGCTGCAGCCGCATCTGCGTCTGCCGGTACTCCATCTGCGACCGCGACTGGTCGGCCTGGGCAATGCGGTTCCGCAGCGGTATGTTGATGTTGACGCCGACGCCGTAGTCCGGCGCGGAGTTGTTGAACGTGTTGCTGAAGACGTTGCCGTAGTTCTGTGCGGCGACCGATCCACCCTGGCATGGGGCAGAGACGCCGGTCGGGGAGACGCACTGCAGGTTTGCATTCTGCTGGCCGCCGATGGCGGACCCGGCATAGAAGCCGTATGCATCGACCACCGGCAGCAGCCCGTTCTTCAGCGCGCGGATGGTGATCTCGTTGTTCTTCATCGTCAGCACCGCCTGCTCGATCTGCGGGTTGTTGACGTAGGCCTGCTGCACCAGTTCCTCGGCCGCCATATCCTCTTCGGGCAGACGCTCCAGGCCGACACGGTCGGTCGGAACCACCGGAGCATCCGAGATGGCCTTGTCGTTCAGGTCGCGGGCGATCGCCTGCTTCATCAGCAGTTGCTGGTACTGCAGGTTGGATTGCGACGCGATGAGCGACTGTTTGTCCGTAGCCACGGCGCTATCGGAGTTGACGACGTCCAGCGGCGCCAGCGTCCCGATCTCCAACTGCTTCCGGTTATCCGCCGTCAGCTTGGTCGATTGATCGAGCGCCCTTTGCTTGGCCTGCACATCCTCGTAGGCGCTGACCAGCGCCCAGTAGATGCTCTCCACCTGGGTGACGGTGTAGATAATCTGCTGGCGAAAGGCGGAGTCGGTGATGCGCCGGTCGTTCTTGGCCTGGATCATAAAGCGCCCGTTGATCCAGGTGCCGAAGCCCTGCAGGAGATGCTGCGTCGCCTGCGCCCGGAACACGGTGTTGAGCTGCGGGCTGAAGCTCGACCGCGAGCTGTTGGTGGTGGAACGCGTGTTGTCGAACGTGACGGCGAGCGAGGTTCCAGTCTGGAAGCCTTGCTGGTAGCCGAGGTCGTAGGTGTTGGTGTTCTGCTGCAGGGTATTGCTGCCGGTAATGAAGGTGGAGGCCTGGGGCGTCGTCGCGCGCTCGTACTGATAGGTGCCGGTAAGGGTGGGATCCAGAAGCTCCGGAAGGGGTCCGCCGCCGTTCGTGCTGAGCACCAGCCCCTGGCCGCCCGCGCCCCCGCCGCCGGACGAAGTGGTAGTTCCGCCGGGCCCGCCGCCGCCGGTGATCGTGGCCGTAGTCCCGCCCAGCGTTCCGGTCACCAGGCCGGTCGAAACGCCGCGGAAGTTTCCCCCGGCGCGCGTCCGGAGGATATCCGTATCGGCAATGTCCAGGTTGATGCGGGCGATGGCGATGTCGAAGTTGTTCTCGACCGCCAGCGTGACCGCGTCCGGAAGGCTGAGGTACAGCTTGCCGTCGCGCAGCAGGTCGCCGAGCCGCGGCGTGTTCGTCAACCGGGGAAGCGGGTAGTCCTTCGGCTGGTAGGCCTGGAGGAAGTGGAGAAAGCTGCGTCCCTTGGGCTGGGTATAGTCGATCGCCGTGTCCCGCAGAAAGAGCGGCTCGGTCTGCTTTGGCGTGGGCGCGGTCGGAAGGTCCTGCTGGCCCGCCGCGTTCGACTCCCCGGCCTTGCCCTTCTCCACCTGCTTCTGCACCTGGCTCAGACCCGGCTGGGTCATCGTTCCCATCAGCACTACCGCAATCGCAGCCGCCGCCTGTAAATCCTGTAATTTCACGATGCGCTCTCTCCTGCCGTCTGAATCCATCCGCGCGGGGGTGACCCCGTCGCGGCCAGCTTTTCTGAAGGCATGACCTCTAGACGCCCGGCCACCCCCAAAGGACTCGCAAACTTGTCCACGACGCCGAGTCACTCGGCGTGCAAAGGTTGTGCGATCAGGACACTTTTCGGACGTCCCGAACCAATACCGTGTACCTACGCAAGCGCGGCGTGTCCGGTTCCCTTCCCTTCGTGGGGCTACGCGAGTATACCAACCACGGCTGCCCCCGCCGCAGCATGATACCGTCCAAAGCATCCGCATGACGCGCTGGAAAGCCACCCTCACCTACGACGGAACGCCCTTCCACGGCTGGCAGGTCCAGCCGGATCGGCCCACCGTGCAGCAGACGCTGGCCGATGCCCTGCACCACGTGACGGGCGAGCGCACGCTGCCACAGGGCTCCGGCCGTACCGACACGGGCGTCCACGCGCTCGGCCAGGTCGCCAGCTTCGATCTCGCCACGCGCATTCCGCCCGCCAACCTGCACCATGCGGTCAACCGTGCACTGCCCTCTTCGATCCGGGTGCTCGCCCTGGCGCACGCCGCGGCAGACTTCCATGCCCGCCACAGCGCGCTCCGCAAAACCTACGAATACCGCATCCTCCCACGCACCGCGGCGCTCGAAACCATCTGCCCGCCGATGCTCGCCCCCTACGTCTGGACCTGCCCCTATCGGCTCGATCCGGACCGGATGAACCAGGCCGCCACCCATGTGCTGGGGCAGCACGACTTCACCAGCTTCGCCGCCGCCCAGCCCGATGCCGCCACCCGCATGGCCGGCTCGGCACCCAGGCCCCCGAACACCCGGGTCCTGTACGCCTCCGCATGGACCCGCGACGAGCCCGGTCCGGAGGCGCTGCTCCGATTCCGGGTCACCGGCTCCGGCTTTCTCCACCACATGGTGCGCAACCTTGTCGGAACCTTCGTCGAGGCCGGTGCGGGCCGCCTTCCGCCGGAGGCCCTTCCCGGCATCCTCGCCGCCCGCGACCGCCGCGCCGCCGGACCTACCGCCCCGCCGCAGGGCCTCTTCCTCGCCTCCGTCGACTATGGAAGGGACGCGGACTGACGTGCCCACCGCCGCCCACGCCCAGCTCCGCATCGCGCGCCTCGCCGCCACCCTGCCCGTCCACCGCGCCTTTCACTGGCTGCACCTGCACCAGCCGCAGCTCCGGCTGTGGCTGCTCGATCTCCTCGCCATTCCCGCCCCGCCCTTCGGAGAGGCCGCCCGCGCGCAGTGGTTCCTCGAGCGCTTTGCCGCGCTCGGCCTCGCGCACCCCCACCTCGACGACGCAGGCAACGCCCTCGCCGAGCTCGCAGCCGCCCATGCTCCGTCCGACGCCCCCGTCATCCTCGTCTCCGCCCACCTCGACACCGTCTTCCCCCCCGGCACTGCCACCCAGCCCGCCGACGACGGCTCCCGCATCCAGGCCCCCGGCGCCTGCGACAACGGTGCCGGCCTTACCGCCCTGATCGGCCTCGCCGCCGCCCTGCGTTACGCCGCCATCGATCCCCCTCACACCATCCTCTTCGCCGCCAACGTAGGCGAGGAAGGCGAAGGCAACCTCCGCGGCATGCGCCATCTCTTCCAGGACGGCCCCTACCGCGGCCGCATCCGCGCCGCCATCGCCCTTGAAGGTGCCGGCGCCGGCGCCGTCACCAGCGCGCTCGGCAGCCGGCGCTTCCGCGTGTCCGCTACCGGCCCCGGCGGCCACTCCTGGACCGACCACGGCGCTCCGAACCCGATCCTCACCCTCGCCCGCGGCCTTCTCGCCCTGGAGGCCCTGCCGCTGCCCGAAGCCCCGCGCACCACCCTCAACATCGGTCGCATCCAGGGCGGAACCAGCGTCAACTCCATCCCCGAACACGCCACGGCCGACCTCGACCTTCGCTCCACCGACCCCACCCAGCTCGCCCAGTCCGAGACCCACCTCCGCGAACTCCTCGCTCCCCTCGCCATCGAGCTGATCGGCGAGCGCCCGGCCGCCGCCCTTCCCCCCGACGCCCCCCTCCTCCGCACCCTCCGCGCCGTCGACCGCCACCTCGGCCTGCGCACCGAGCCCCGCATCGGCTCCACCGACGCCAACATCCCCCTCTCCCTCGGCATCCCCGCCCTGGCCATCGGCACCGGGGGCAGCAGCGGAGGCATCCACACCCTCGCCGAGTGGTACGACCCCGCGGGCCGCGAGATCGCCCTCCGCCGCATCCTCCTCATCCTCCTCGCTACCGCCGCCACCCCATAGCCGCTTCCCCGTCCCACCCCGGCCCGCGGCACGCCCAAACCTCTCATCCCGCCCTCGCTGCCTGCCGATGAAACCTCCACGCGCAACCCACGCGGGAGACCTCCTCATGCACCGTCCCTGCCGCCTCACCCTCTGCCTCGCCCTCGCCGCCGTCCCGGCCCTCGCCCAGGCCCACCTTATGCCTCCCTTTTCCGAGATCGGCACGACCATTTCCGTCGCCAGCCTGCGCATCGCGCCCAAGGCATGGGATCATTTTCGCAACGCCAGGCTCGCCGACCAGAGCGACCGCGAAGCCGATTTCCACCGCGAGTTCGCCCGCGCCCTCGACCTCGAACCCCGTTTCGCCCCGCTCTATCTCCTCCGCGCCGCTCGCGAGGTCCGCCTTCTCCAGTTCGACGCTGCCCTCGCCGACGTGCTCGCGGCCCAGCGCATCGAGCCCGGCCTCGTCTCCTCCGGAACCATCCTCGCCGGCATCTACAACGGCCTGCACCGCTTCGACGACGCCCTGCTCGTTCTGCGCGCCCTCCACGGCGCGGAGGCCGGAAGCTGGCAGGTCGCCTACGAGTTCACCCGCGCCCACGTCGGCCGCGGCGACGCCCCGCAGGCCCTCGCCAGCAGCGCACAAACTCTCAAGATGGCCCCCGCAGCCTGCCACGAAGCCGTCCTCCTCCGGGCCAACGCCCTCTACCTCGCCAACCGCTCCGCCGAAGCCGTCGAGCAGTTCCGTCTCTTCCTCACCCTCAACCCCGCACCCGCCCTCGCGGCCCAGGTCCAGCACGCCATCGACGCTCTCTCCCGGCAGCCCGAGCCCGCCCCCGAAACCGCTCTCGCCTCAGACTAAGCCGCGCCGGGAGTTGTACACTCCACCACGTGAGCCTCCCCCGCGCCCTCCTCCTTCTCTTTGGCCTCGCCCTCGCCGCGCGCGCCCAGCAGCCCGATACCATCCTCTTCCACGGCAACATCCTCACCGGGGCTCACCTCCACCCGGACGACCCCTCCCCCACCCCCGCCCGCGTCTCCGCCCTCGCCGTCGCGCAGGGCAGAATCCTGGCGGTCGGTTCCGACGCGGCCATGCTGGCCCTGAAGGCGCCAGCCACCCGGCTGATCGATCTCCAGGGCGCCTTCGCCCTGCCCGGCTTCAACGACGCGCACACCCACATGGCCTCCGCCGGACGGCAGAAGCTCGCCATCGATCTCGACCGCACCCCGTCGCTCGCCGCCATGCTCCAGGCCATCAAGACCTACGCCGCCACCGCGAAACCCGGCGCCTGGCTGCAGGGCGGGGGCTGGGATCACACCCTCTGGTCCGGCAAAACCCTGCCCACCCGACAGGACCTCGATGCCGTCACCAGCGGACATCCCTGCATCCTCTGGCGGACGGACGGTCATATGGCGGTGGCGAACTCCGCCGCGCTCGCCGTTGCCGGCATCGACGCCCAGACCCCCGACCCCGCGGGAGCCAAACTCGACCGCGATGCGTCGGGCCAGCCCACCGGCATCCTCCGCGAGACCGCTGCCACCAACCTCGTCTTCAGCAAAATCCCCCCCGCCACCCCGGAAGACCGCCGCCGCGCCCTCGACCTCGCCATCGCCGACGCCCTCGCCCACGGCGTCACGTCCGTCCAGGACTTCTCCGACTGGGACGACTTCCTCATCCTCGAATCGATGGAGCGCGCCGGCAAGCTGCCCCTGCGTTTCTCCGAGTGGCTCGACTTCACCCTCCCCCTCGACGTCCTGAAGGCCCGCCGGGCACGCCACCCCGCCGACGACCCGCTCCTCCACACCGGCATGTTGAAGGGCTTCATGGATGGCTCGCTCGGCTCCCGCACCGCTGCCCTCGCCGCCCCGTACGCGGACGATCCCGCCAACTCCGGCATCCCGCGCTTCGACCAGGAAATACTGAACCGGATGTCCTCGGAACGCGCCGCCGCGGGCTTCCAGCTCGGCTTCCACGCCATCGGGGACCGCGCCAACCAGATGGCCATCGACGGGCTCAGGGCTGCCGAGGAAACCCGCTTCCCAGAGCTGAAACCGGCGCCCTCCCAGCCGTTCCTTGATCCGGCAACAGGTCTCGTCGCGATCCAGAAACAGCGCGGCTTCGAACACGTTCCTCTTCCGCCCTCGCCCCGCTTCCGCATCGAGCACGCCCAGGTTCTGCTTCCCCAGGATTTCTCGCGCTTCGCCTACTACCAGATCGTCGCGTCCATGCAGCCTTCCCACCTGCTTACCGATATGGCCTGGGCCGGCGCCCGCCTCGGCCCCGGCCGCAGCACCTTTGCCTATGCCTGGAAGTCCTTGCTCGACCACGGCGTCACGCTCGCCTTCGGAACCGACTACCCCGTCGAATCCATCGACCCTATGCGCGGGCTCTACGCCGCGCTCACCCGGGCCAACGAGGCAGGAACAGCCACCTTCCACCCCGAGCAGGCGATCACCCTCAAGGAGGCCCTCTTCGCCTACACCCAGGGCGCCGCCTTCGCCGACTTCGCCGAAGGCTTCCGCGGCCGCCTCGAACCCGGCTTCCTCGCCGACCTCGCCGTGCTCGACCGCGACCTCGCCACCGCCACGCCGCGCGAGATCCTCAAAACCCGCGTCCTGCGCACCATCGTCAACGGCCAGACGGTCTATACGGCAGGCGAGTCCGGCCCGCATTAGCCCCGGAAAGGGCCAGCCGCGTCTTTAGCCTCCAAAATGCGTCTAAACCTTCGTACCGGGCAAAACCCGGCGAACGATCGCCACGCCGCATCGCGGCGCAAGCGTAAACTCATCCGTAAAGAGCAGCCCTATCAGACGATCCACGAGGTCCGACCGAACCATGGAAACACCGAAAATGCCGCAGCCGACCCTGCTTGACCGCTCCCGCCAGTACCCCCTCGCCACCAGCTTCACCCTGCTCGCGACCCTTTCCATCGGCATCCTCGCGGGCTCCGTGCTCACCCGGAACGTCGCCGGCAAGGAGCAGCAGCACGTCGACTCGTCGGACGCGCGCCCGCTCGTCATCCCAAGCCCCGTCACCCTGTCGAACGGCTTTTCCACCATCGCCAAGCAGGTTGGGCCCGCGGTCGTCAACATCAACACCGAATCCCTCCCCAAACCCGCCGCGACCAATCGCCGCGCCACCCCGCGCAATCCCCACCGCCCCAACGGCGGCAACGGCGACGATCAACAGGATAACGGCAACATGCAGGACTTCTTCAACCGTTTCTTCGGCGGCCAGGGAGGCCAGGGCGGCGGCGGCGATGACGACGAAGACGGGATGGGTGGCGGGGGCGAACGTCACGCCCTCGGCTCCGGCTACATCGTCGACCCGCGCGGCTACATCATCACCAACAACCACGTCGTCGACAAAGCCGACAAGATCTACGTGCGCCTTGCTTCGGACCCCGCCAGCACCCCCGGCGATCCAGGCCGTCGCGCCACCGTCGTGGGCACCGACAAGGACACCGACATCGCCGTCATCAAGATCGATCCCAAGGGCGAGACCCTACCCACCGTCAAGCTCGGCAACTCGGACGGCGCCCAGGTCGGCGACTGGGTCCTCGCCATCGGCAGTCCCTTCGGCCTCTCGCAAACCGTCTCCGCGGGCATCGTCTCGGCGAAAAACCGCTCCATCGACGAGGGTCCCGGTGCCAACGGCGTGGCCACCAACCAGTTTCAGCGGTTCATCCAGACCGATGCGGCCATCAACCCCGGCAACTCCGGAGGCCCGCTCGTGGACATGACCGGCAACGTCGTCGGCATGAACACCGCCATCTACACCCAGTCCATGGGGTCGCAGGGCGTCGGCTTCGCCATGCCTTCCAACACCGTCGCCTCCGTCTACAACATGCTCATTGGGCCGGACCACAAGGTCGTCCGCGGTTCGCTCGGCATCCAGTTCCAGGCGGCGCTCTCCTCCGCCGTCGGCCGCGTCTACGGCTTCAAGAACGGCGTCATCATCTCCGTCGTCACCCCCGGCAGCGGAGCCGCGAAAGCCGGACTCGAACCCCGCGACGTCATCGTCTCGGTCGATGGGCGGACCATCAAGGATGGAGACGACCTCGTCGCCGACATTTCAGGCCGGCGCGTCGGCTCGAACGTGCAGATCGGCTACCTGCGGGGCGGTAAGCAGCAGACCGCCACCGTCACTATCGGCGACCGCTCGAAGATCGCCTACGACACCGCCGGAAACGAGAGCGGCGACGACGCCGCGCCCTCCACCCAGGAACCCGACGCGGGGCAGAACAAGCTCGGCATCAAGGTCTCCGCCGTACCCGCCGCCGTGGCCGGAAAACTCGGCATCAAGGGCGGCGTCCTGGTCACCGATGTTCGTGTCGGCTCCTTCGCCGACGAGATCGGCCTGGGCAAGGGGGCGGTCATTACGGAGATCAACCGTCGCCCCGTCACCGACGAAAGCTCGTACCGCGCCATCGTCGGCTCCCTGCAACCCGGAAGCGACGTGGCCTTCGTCATCCGCGACCCGCGCTCTCCGGCACGCGGCAGCAACCTGGTCGGCGGAACCCTGCAGCCCTGACCCGCTTCATCCACGACGAGAAGGCACCGGCATCTCTCCGCCGGTGCCTTCGTTGTCTTAGGCCTTTCTAAAGACTCTTAGGGAGCCTTTCCTGCAGCAGCATCGACGGTTCGCCGCTTGAAGCGCTAAGTTTTTTGGTGTTTGATATTTAGGCACAAGGCATTGTTTTGTTGCAGCTGCAGCGGGTCATCAGGCGTAAGCTGTACGCGAAAAAGAGTTTGCGCGCCAAGTATGAGGGGCACCCCTAGGGATAACCGTGGAAGTTGCTATTTTGCGGGGGTGAGTTGAAGGGGTGATCCTTACATACAGCACTTACAGCCTTTGGCCTTGCTCGTGCACATCGTTCGTTGTAGTCTCGTCATCAGCAGCGTCCGGCCCGACGGGCGAGCAAGCGAGACATCAAGCACCAGGAGGTTCGTCCCTATGCGGTTCAGTCCTGCTACCCTCGTCTCCGCTCTGCTCCTCACCTCCCTGTCTCCAGCCTTTGCGAGTCCCCACGTCAAACGCGGCCCCACCTCATCCCACCTCTTCAGCAAGCGAACCGTGGTCAAGCGTCCGGTAAGCCAGCGCGAGATCGATCCCGAACGCACCACGCAGATCCAGACGGCGCTGATCGGCCTGGGCTATCTCAGCGGAGAGCCCACCGGTGCCTGGGACGCCGGCACGCAGTCCGCCCTCCAGAAGCTCCAGGGAGACAACGGGTGGCAGACCAAGTTCGTCCCCGACTCCCGCGCCATCATCAAGCTTGGCCTCGGGCCAACGAACGCAGCCCCCGAGGGGGCCTCCCTCACCCCGTCCACCCCCTCCGCCGAACCCGAAGCCACCCCGGCCCAGCGCTAGGCTGTTCCGCAACACAGCAAAAAAGAGCCCGATCGGGGCTCTTTTTTGTTCCTGCCCCAAACTCTCAGGCCTGCGCACCGATCAGGAAGATCGTATCCGCGACATCTTCGGTGGTCGATGGAATCGTTCCCGCGCCACTCTGCGCACCAACCTCCAACCAGGTTCGCAGCCAGTAGCTCTGGTGCATCCGCACCAGGCGCGCCCCGATCGGCTGCCGCTGCTCGATCATCTCGGCGATCCTGCTGCCCATCTGCTCGGAGTCGCGAACCTCTACCCGCTCTGCCGGAACGAATCGGCAGGCCAGCAGCTTCTCCCGGGCAATTGCCAGCAAGTCCGGCTCCAGCAGACCGCTCTCGACCTTCAGCTCCGACATCTTCTGCAGGGCGAACGCCGCGGACGAATCCAGATGGTCCTCGAACGCAAGGTACAGGATGCGCGATCCTGCGATCCGCAGAGGCACCAGACCGGTCTCCTCGATGAACATCCGCGGCATCGTCAACGCCATCTCCTGCGGGATGAAGCCTTCAAGCGTCAGCACCGGACAACTCCACTGCACGCTGAGGCCGCGCGTCACGGTCTCGGTCGGCAACCCGCATTCCTGCTGCAGCCACTCGCCGATCTTGCCCGCACCTGCGTTCTTCTGCTCCTCCAGCGCGTGGCGAAGCTGCGGATGCGTAATCCATCCCTGCGCCAGCATCACCAGCCCCAGCGGAACCCGGTGACGATGCGGCTGCTCCAGCAGCCCAAGCCCATCGGAAAGCTCACGTCGCACCGCCATCCGCACAAGCGTCGTCAGGCACTTCGACCCGCATCCCCACTGTCCTTCGAAGATCGGGCGTCTGCGGCTCTTCCACGGCTTGGCCCAGGCGCTCGAGCACTCCGGGTTGCCGCAGCCGCGCCGCTGCGCATCCTCCACCGCCTCGCCCGGAGTCGCCACAGGATCCGACGCACCAGCACCGCCCCACCACGATCCCCGCACGGACGGCTGATACGCATCCCCCGCCATCAGGTCGTTCGTTGCCGCCTCGCTCGTCCGTTTGCCCAGCCCAACTCGACCCATCAGTGACATGAAACACTCTCCAGCCGCAGTTGCGGCGTCGCTACTTCGGTAATCCTCAGGGCAAAGTTGCCGTTCGTCACCACCACCTGGCCACGCGCCACGATGCGGTCGCCCACCATCAGGTCGACCGGCTGCGAGTCATGCCGATCCAACTCCACCACATCCCCGGCCTCGTGGTGCAGCACCTCACGCAAGGCCATCTCGCGCGAACCGAACTGCAGGGTCGCCTCCATCTCGATATCGCAGAGCAGACCAAGCCCACCCTCCGCACCCGCATCGACCTCCAGACTGCCCATCCCAAACCTCCGACTCACCCATCAAAACCGAGACACACGTCCTGCCACGCGAAGCGACAAAGCCTGCCGCTCGCCCATCGTTCTGCTTGTTGCCCAGTCGCCTTACCGCTTCTTGGCCTTCTGCTTTACCGGGGCCGCTCCGGGTCCGGCAAGCGAGGAGAGCGCCGTCCGCAGCCGCAGCACCGCCGAGGAGTGAATCTGCGAGACGCGCGACTCCACCACCCCAAGCGTCAGGCCGATCTCCTTCATCGTCAGCTCTTCGTAGTAGTAGAGCGTCAGCACCATGCGTTCTTTTTCCGGCAGCTCCTCGATGGCGTCCGCCAGCCGCTGCTTCATCTCGCCCTTGAGGCAGCGGAACAGGGGGTCTTCCTCGGGCGAGCCCGCCACGTAGGCGATTTCCTCGTCGCCGGAATCCTCCGACCGCTCCAGGTGCAGGCTGCCGATCTCCAGGCCCTTCAGCTCACCCAGCAACTGCTGATATTCGTTCAGCGTCAGCGTCATCTCGGCGGCAATCTCGAGCTCTTGCGGGGCGCGCCCCAGCCGCTGCGTGGACGAGCGGATCGCCTCTTCGACCGCGCGGCCCTTGCGCCGCAGCTCCCGCGGGCTCCAGTCGAGCGTCCGCAACGAGTCGAGAATGGCGCCGCGAATCCGGAACTGCGCATAGCTCTTGAACTGCACCTTCTTGCCATGATCGAACTTCGAGAAGGCATCGATCAGCCCGACCACACCCGCCGACACCAGGTCGTCGAGTTCGACATGCTGCGGCAGACGCTCATGGATGCGCCGCGCCAGAAACCGCACCGTCGGCAGATGCTCCAGCAGCAGCGCCTCGCGCTCCTCCGCGGTCATCTCCTCGACCGCCGTTCCCGCGCCGATGCCATCTGAATACGCCGCGTTCGCCACCGCCGCCGAAGCCCCGGCAAAGCCCATCGCGTCCTCACCGAAGAGCGCGCTCTTCGGCATGTTCGACATCCCCAGCTCTTGCAGTACCTGTATCGGAATCAACCCTGCTCCGCCCATCGTCATCTCCTTCTGCCTTGTTCCATCTCGTTGTTGCCGCCTTGCGGCTGCCGCTGAATCCGTCCGTACCGCCACACTGCTCGCCCGCTCACTCATCGACCCCACCCCATCTCCTTGCGGCGGGCTTCACGCGCTACCCGACCGTCCCGATGCTGCGTACCCGGATCTCCGGAGGTATCTCGATCGGCGCAAGCACCGTCACCTTCGGAAGATACGGCTCAAGCCAGCGACGTACGTGATAGCGGGCCGGCGATGGACATAACAGCACGGGCATTGCCGTCGTCGAACCGCCACCCGTTAGCCGTTTCACAGACTCCACCAGCTTCCGCAGGAAGTCCGACGGCATTCCGCCGGGGCGCGCCCCATCGCCCAGCAGCAGCGCCGCCCCGGCCGGGTCGAAGGTCGTCATCAGGTCCGCCTCCAGACCCTGCTCGAGCATCAGCACGCGCAGCCCACCCTCCGTATCCAGCAGAGGATGCACCAGCCCGCGCCCAAGCGACTGCCGCACCCGCTCCACCAGGTGCACCACGTTCTTCGACTCTGCCGCCGCCTCCACCAGGACCTCCAGCACCGCGCCCAGGTCGCGGATCGACACCTGCTCTCGCAGCAACTGCTGCAGCACCTTCTGCACCTCGCCCAGCGTCATCAGCTTCGGCACCAGCTCCTCCACCAGCTTCGGATACGCCTCGTTCATGCTGTCGAGCAGACGCTTCGTCTCCTGGCGCGCCAGCAGCTCATGCGCGTGGCGTCGAATCAACTCGCCCAGATGCGTTCCGATCACCGTCGTCTGATCCACCACCGAGTAGCCGAGGGACAGAGCCTGCTCCTCCATGCCCGGCTGGATCCAACGCGCCATTACGCCGAACGCAGGCTCCCGCGTCTCGACGCCCGGAACCGGCCGTGCCTTCGGGTCGGCGTTCACCGCCAGCAGGCAGTTGCCCTCCGTCTGCCACCGCGCAATCTCCACTCCGCGCAGGCTCACGCAATACTCCCGCGGCTTCAGCCGCAGATTGTCCGTGATGTGCACCGGCGGCACAATAAACCCGAGCTCCGTCGCCAGATGACGCCGCAGCGCGCGCACCCGGTTCAACATCTGGCCGCCCTGCTTCTCGTCCACCAGCGGGATCAACTGGAACCCGATCTCGAGCGTGAGCTCATCCATCTTCAGCAGGCTCGCCAGGTTCTCCGTCTTGGCCGCCTCATCCACCTTCGCCTTGGCGACGCCGGTCACGGTCTCCAGCTCGAGCGCGCCCTCGACCTTGTCCGCCGGCAGCCGCCGCGCAATCAACGCCACCCCCGCAGCCATCAGGATGAACGACAGCTTCGGCAGCCCCGGGATCAACGCCAGGGCGCCCAGCACACCGGCCGCGATCCACAGCGTATTGCGCCCCTTCAGAAGCTGCGTGCCAAGTTCGCTATTCAGCGTGCCCGCCGACGAAGCCCGCGTGAGCACCATGCCGCCCGCGATCGAAACCAGCAGGCTTGGAATCATCGTCACCAGCCCGTCGCCGACGGTGAGGATGGTGTAATTTTTGACCGCCGTCATCAGGTCGGTGCCCATCTGCAGCGTCCCGATCGCCAGCCCCGCGATGATGTTGATCGCCGTAATCAGGATCGTCGCCATCGAATCGCGCTGGTTGAAGCGCGCGGCGCCGTCCATTGCGCCGTAGAACTCGGCTTCGCGCGCGATCGCCTCGCGCCGCTTGCGCGCGCCCTGCTCGTCGATCAGCCCCGCGTTCATATCCGCGTCGATCGCCATCTGCTTGCCCGGCAACGCGTCGAGCGTGAAGCGTGCCGTGACCTCAGCCGTCCTGACCGCGCCATGGCTCACCACCAGGAACTGGATGGCAATCAGGGCAAGAAACAGCACGAACCCGACAACGTAATTGCCCCCCACCACAAACTGCCCAAACGCCTCGATGACCGATCCTGCCGCATGGGTCCCCTCATGCCCATGCAGCAAGATCCGCCGGCTCGACGCAAGGTTCAGCGAGAGCCGAAACATCGTCAGCAACAGCAGCAGCGTCGGGAAGACAGAAAAATCGACGGCCTTCCGAATCTGTATCGCCGTCAGGAACACAATCACCGAAGCCGTGATCGATGCCGCCAGCAGAAGATCCAGCACCACCGCCGGAACCGGAATCAACATGACGAAGACCATCGCAATGGCCGTCACCGGCAGCAGAAACACCTGCAGCTTCGCCGCCCCGCCCTTCTTGGGTGCTGCCACGGTCGTACTCATATGCCACCTCCAAAGCCACGCAGGCCAGCCGCCACTGGCGCCCTGTGCGCTGCCCTGCGCTGCCGTTCCTGATCCGCCGCCCGCTGCTGCCTCACTCGCTCTTGCCGCATCTTTTCCTCCAACTTCTGCCGGTACAAAAATGCCAGAATGCCCGCCACGGCTGCATACAACTCAAAGGGGATCGACTGCCCCGGCTCCACCATGCGATACAGACTCCGCGCCAGCGACGGGTTTTCGATCATTGGGATGCCCAGCCACAGCGCCTCTTCGCGCATCGCCTTGGCCTGCAGGTCGCGACCCTTCGCCAGCACCGTCGGCGCCGTCATCGTCTCGAACGAAAACTCCAGCGCGATCGCATAGTGCGTCGGATTCGTGATCAACACACTTGCCTGTGAAAGATCGGCCCGTGCCTTCCTCCGCCTTGCCGCGTTCTGCAACTGGCGAATCTTGCCCTTCACCTGGGGGTTCCCCATCGCCTCTTTCATCTCTTCGCGCATCTGCTGCTTGCTCATCTTCAGCCGCTTGTTCCAGGAGATGTATTCGACCGCATAGTCCAGGCCGCTCCACGCCAGCGTGACCCACGCTGCATCCACGGCCAGCCCATACGCCGTCGCAAACGTTGCGGGAAGCCGCATCAGGCTCATCACCGGCATCGGGATCATCAAGGCTTTCAGCGCCGCCCACCCAAACAACACCATCGCCGCCGCCGGAACCAGCGATTTCACCAGCCGCGTCGCCGACCGCAGACTCACCAGGTTCCCGGCATTCGTAATCGGGTTCAGCCGCCCGAACTTCAGCTCCAGCGCATTCGGGTGGATGCTCACGCCACCGCCCTGCGCGATGCCCACCAGCAGCGCCCCCGCAAAGCTTGCCGCCATTACCATCCCCACCGGCATCAGCGCCGGCGAAAGCATCGTCCGGATCGCATGGCTCCACTGCGCATCTCCATCGAGCCCGATCGCCGCCGAATGCAGACTCTCGATATACACCTTGCTCCACCCGCGCACAAACCCATGCGTCATCGCGCCCAGCACCAGCACGCCCCCCAGCAGCGCGACCGCGGAAAGCAACTCACGGCTGCGAACCGAGTCGCCTCGGTCTTTCGCCTTCTTCTTGTGTTGGGGTGTTGCCTGTTCTGTTCCCTTCTCGCTCATGCGCGCACCAGCATCTTTCCCGCGGCATCGAGCAACGAGATAAAGTGTCGCTCGATCCATCCCGGCCACACGGCCAGCGAGCCAACCAGCACCGTGTACGACACCATCGTCTTGATCGGAATACTCAGCACCTGCGTCGGCAGCTGCGGCGACAGCTTCCCGATCAGCCCCACCGTCACCTCAACCGCCAACGCCGCCGCAATCACCGGCGAGGCAAGCTGCAACCCCGAGAGAAAGATCCCACCCGCCATCCGCACCAGCGCCACGCCGGTCGCCGCCTGCAACAGCCCGCGCCCCACCGGAACCACCATGAAGCTCCTGACGACCGCCGCCAAGAGCGTTCGGTCCAGCCCCGCGCCCAAGATGACAAGGATGCCCAGCCAGCTCACCATCTGCCCGAGCACCGGCGTCTCCACATGCGAGTTCGGGTCGAGAAGGTTTACCAGCGAGAAGCTGAACTCCATCCCGAGCATCGCGCCGGCGAAGATCAAACTCTCCATCAGCAGCGAAAGCGAGAACCCGAACATCAGCCCCACGCCCAGTTCGCCAAGCACGGAACCCATATCCAGCACGGCATGGGCGCCCGCCACCGCCGTCACCGCCGGGGCCAGCAGAATCGTCATCGCAAACACAAACCCGGCCTTCACCCGGGTCGAGATCGCCGCCGAGTTGAACACCGGAGCAAACACAAACAGCCCGCTCAGCCGCACCATCACCAGCACCCCGGCGGAAAGGTACTGCGGCCAATCCTTGATCAGACCCGTCTCCTGCGGTGTCATCGCGCTACCCCATATACCGGTGCAGATCGGTCCAGAGTCTCGCCGTGTACCCCACCAGCCGATGCACCGTCCACGGCATGGTCACCATCAGCACCACAAACACCACCACCAAACGCGGAACCGCCGTCAGCGTCTGCTCCTGCACGCTGGTCAGCGTCTGCACCAGGCTCACCACCAGGCTCACCAGAGCCGCGGAAAGCAGCAGCGGTGCACTCAGCAGCATCGCCTCCAGCAGCAGCCTGCGAATGATCTCTACCGCCTGATCCGGTCCCATCGTTGCTTCCCTCTCGGCTCGCGCCGCCTTGCCTGTCCTCTCACGGGAGCAAGCCGACTGCCACTCTCCGCAGACCCGCCAACAGAGGATTCCAACTTCCCCCAAACAACCGCCACTTTGTCGTCTTCGGCGAAGCACCCGCCGTCCGCGTTCGGTCCCACAACCGACAGTGCTTTATCCTTTGGGGCTTCACGCGAAGGGTGGCGTTATCCCGAGCCCTCGCCTGAAGCCAGGAACGTACGCTTCAAAAGCTCTTCAACAACTGATCTGCAAGCAGGTTCCACCCATCCACCATCACAAACAGCAGAATCTTCACCGGAGTCGAGATCACCACCGGCGGCAACTGCATCATGCCGATCGAGGTCGTCACACTCGCAATCACAATATCGATCAGCAGAAACGGTAGAAACAACACCGCCCCAATCTGAAATCCCGCCTTCAGCTCGCTCAGGATATAAGCCGGAACCACTACCTGGAACGGCAGGTCGTCCTTCGACTGCGGCCGCGTCACCATGCCGGCCGAGGCGAAGACCGCAAGATCCTTCTCCCGCGCAAACCGCAGCATGTAGTGCTTTACCGGCGCAATTCCTCTATCGATCGCCACCTCACCCGAGATCGTGCCCGCCCGGTATGGCGTCGTCGCCGTCCGCTCCACCTCCAGCAGCACCGGCTGCATCAGGAACCATGTCATCATCAGCGCCAGGCCCATCAGCACCTGGTTCGAGGGCGCGGTCTGCGTTCCCAGCGCCTGCCGCAGAAAGTGGAACACCACCAGCAGCCGCACCATCGGCGTCATCGCCAGCATAATCGCCGGCAGCAGCGTCAGCAGCGTCAGCCCCACCACGATCGACCACGGCACACTGCCGTTCACGCCCATCGCCTGCGCCAGCGGGTTCTCCGCACCCGGAGCCGGAGCCGGTGCGGGCCTGGCGACCGCCGCCGAAGGCTTCGCGGCCGCCACCGGCACGCTCCGCACCCCGGAGGCAGCCGCGGAAGCCCGGGCCGCCGCGTTGCGGCTCACCCAGTGCGCCTCCTGCCCCGACGCATGCACGGTCCCGCAAACCAGCAGCATCAGCCCGGCCACCACTCCCGCCACGCACAGCCGCCGCATCGTCTTCAGCACTACAAGCACGGTGCCTCCGCAGCCTTCACGGCCTCGCCGATCCGCACGATCGTGTCCACCCGGTCCGAGCCGCTGCCCACCAGGAACCGCTCGCCATCGCACAGCACCAGCATCAATTGCCTGCGTCCGCCGAGCGCATGGGTCTCGAGCACACGCAGGTGCCGAGCCTCTTTCAGCCCCTCACGCCGCGCCATCAACCCCATCACCCAGCCCGCCAGCCCGCCCGGTCCGGCCTTGTCGGTGCGCTCCGGCCTCGCCACCGGCTTCGGCGTGGCCTTCCGCTCCCGCGGCGCGGGGGTCTCGGCAGGTTCAGCTTCCGCGACACGCGCACCATGCAGCACCTTCATCCCGCGCGTACGCAGCACGCCCATCTCCCCATTGCTCATCTCATGCATAAACGAACCTCATCACACGTGGCTCGTACAGCGTCTAACGCTGTACGAGAAATTCGGTAAAAAACAGATCGGAAACCTTCAGCGCCGGATTGCGTGTCTTCAGCTCAGCCTTCAGCCTCGTCTTAAGCTCTTCCTTCCCGCTCGGTTCCAGCAGGCTCTCGGCAGACTGCTGCCCAAGTACCGTCAGCACGGTATCCCGCGCCGCCGTCTCAGCCTCGGTCGGAACCTTGGCCCCAGGCGCCGGCTTCTCTTCCTTCGCGCCCTTTACCTTGGGCTCGTCTTCCACCTGGATCGTCATCGCCACGCGCAGAAACGACTTGCCCCCCGGATCCATCAGGTTCACCAGGATCGGCTCCATCACAATGCCGTGGGTCTTGACAACCTCATGGGCTTCCACCTTCTGCACTCCGCCGCCGCCCGCGCCGTCAAGCTTGCCCGACTTGAGCATGTACAGCATTCCGCCGCCGACGCCACCCGCTCCCAGCACCACTGCCACGAGCATCGCCGCCACAAGCGGGATCAGCGGAAGCTTCGCCGCGGCCGGAGCCGCCGCACCATCCGCACCACCCGCACCTTGTTTCTGTTCGTCCGTTGAAGAAGCCATAGTGCCCTTGCTAGATGCATCTCGCGGGCCAAGCCGCGCCCTCGCAGCATTAGCCGCCCCTCATCAAGCCCCTGCCTCAAAGAAAGGAGGGGCAGCTCGGCAACCCTCGCAGCCTTGGCCGCGGAGAGTCTCCGTGCTACCCCCTGCTCAAACTTCGTTTGCCTTGGACCGGCCGCGCTTACCGGATCATCGCGATTGCCTGCTGCGTCACCGCATCGAACGTCGTCAGCGTCTTCGAGTTCGCCTCAAACGCACGCTGCGCCACGATCAGGTCCGAGAACTCGGTAGAAATATCCACGTTCGACTGCTCGAGCGCGTCATCTTCAATCGTGCCCCGGCTGCCCACGCCCGCGCCCGCAAAACTCGCCTGGCCCGATGCCGCCGACACCTGGTAGTTGTTCCCGCCCACTCGCGTCAAGCCCTCGGCATCGGAGACCGTGGCGATCGCCAGTTGCCCCAGAACCTGCGTCTTGCCGTTGCTGAACGATGCCGTGATCAGCCCCGCGGTGTCGACCGAAAAGCTCTGGTACGTACCGCTCGCGTATCCATCCTGCGAGCTCGCCGTCGCCGTCGAGGGCGAGGCCGACTGCCCAATCGACGGAGCGCCCGACGGGTTGTACAGGTCCCAGTTCAAGTTCAGCGCCGAAGCGCCATCCGCCATGCCCGCAAAGCTGATCGCCGTCACGTTTGCCGCCGGAGAGGTCAGCACGCCCGCCGAGTTGAACGTCAACGTCCCCGTCGCGTTCGTCGCCGCGCCGGTATAGTCCGCGGCCGGCAACGACACCGTGTAGCCCCACTGGTTGGCCGCGCTCTTGGTAAAGCTCACCCCCGCAATGTGGCTCTGTCCCAACGAGTCGTACATCGTCACCGTCGTGTTGAAGCTCTGCCCGACCGCGGCCGTCGCATCCAGGTTGCCAGACACGCTAAAGTTCGAGGTAGCCTTCGCCACGGTGTTGCCGTTCAGGGGAAGCGCCATCGCGGTCAGGTTCCCGGTCGTCGCGATCGCCCCGTTGGTCGCCGCAAAGCCCATCACGCTCTCGCCGTTCTGCGTAATCAGGTTGCCCGCCTTATCCAATTGGAAGTTGCCGGCACGCGTCAGCGACTGCACCTCCCCGTCCTGCACCACAAAGAATCCGTCCCCGTTCATCGCCATGTCGGTCGAGGCGTTCGTCGTTGCCAGGCTGCCCTGCGCAAAGTTGCTCGCCGTGCCCGAAACCCGCACGCCCGCGCCCGTCTGCAGACGCTCGCCCGATCCGTTGTTGCCGATCTGCTGGTAGAACAAGTCCTCAAACGTCGTGTCCTGCTTCTTGAACGCCGTCGTGTTCAGGTTGGCCAGGTTGTTGCCGATGGTGTTCAGCGCGGTCGAATCCGCCTGCAAACCCGTCAGTGCGATCGAAAAAGATGGCATGTGCGTCTCTCCTCAAGTTGGTGCCGGTTAGTGTTGCTTATAAGTCGTGAAGGCCCTCGGGCTTCCGCAAACACGAAGCCTTCAACCCCGCTTGGCGGTCCGCTGCCGCGCTCACTGCGCCGCACACCTCCGGACCGGAAATCCCATTCGGTCGGTGGGCTAGACCTTTTTCGTCGGGCCCACCGCCGTATCGAGCGACGTAATCCCCTGGTTGATCGAGATCAACTGCTGCAGGCTGTTCACGCCCACAAGCTGCGAAATATAAGCGTTCGGGTCCGTCGGCTGCGTCGGGTCCTGGTTCTTCAGCTCGCTTACGAGCAGCGTCAGAAAGTCGTTCGACGTAATGGTCCCCGTGCTCGCCGTCGTGCTCGTGCCCGTCGGGCTGCCTGTGCTCCCGCTACCCGTCGTCGCCTTTGCGGTCGCCGTGTTCGCCACCGCTCCATTCAAATCCGGAAGCGTCCCCTTCGCGTGTTTCTTCGGCAGCAGGCTGCTCGCCACCGTCGTCGCCGAGTTCTGCAATCCTGTCTGTGAGGTCACATCGAATACGCTCATCGCCATTCTCCTGATAAAGCCGCTTGCTAAACCTGGTTGAACCGCCATCCCTATCCCGGCAACAAAACTCCGCCGGAGCCTATCGCGCTCGGCTGAAGGCGTTCACCGCCCAACCCCGCGCGTGAAAAAATTCATGCCACTTACGCAATCACATTCACCCAGCTCCCCCCGGTCGTGAGCGATACCCCGCCATACCCCAGCGGCGAGGTCCAATCCGCATCGGCGGCTGTCACCGCCGACGAAACGCCATCGGTCAGGCCATTCCCTGGCCCGCCGTCAGAGCCCTGCCGCCGCCCGGAACCCGGCTCCGCGCCCTCACCGCTCCCGGTGGAAACGCCCGCAAACCCCGCCGCCTCGTTCCGGCTCTGCTCCGGATTCGTTCCCGCGTGGCTTCCATTACCGCCCCCAAAGCCAAGCCCCGCAGCAAGCCCATCGCCCGCCGCCGCTCCCGCCACGCCATGCGCCATCTGCAAACTCACCGGCACATGCTCACTCTGCAGATATGCCGACATCGCCGGAAGTTCCTTGCGCAGCGTCTCCTGCCCAGCCTCCGTCGCCGACGACACCGAAGCCTGCACCGCACCGCCCTCGCCAAGCTCGGCCCGAATCTTCAACCATCCATGGGTCCCGCCCGGAACCCCCACCTCCAGCACCGTGGGCGTCGCCTGCAGCGTCGTATGCCCCTGCCCGGAGCTCACCAGCCCGCTCGACATTCCCGCCCCAAAGCCGAGCCCCGTATCGTCCGCCCTACTCGTCGGGGCCGCGGTCGCCACCGCCACCGCTTCCGCCCGGACCGGCACCGCGGCCGGCGGCACCACCGTACCCATCGGAGCCACCGCGTGCGCGTTCGAGGCCACTACCGGCAGATGCTCCATCGCCGCCACCGTAGACCCACTCGCCGCTCCCTCGTGCGCCGGGCTATTCTTCCCCGCGCCCAGGCTCTCCGGCCCACCCGTAGCGCTTACAGGAACCGACAACTCCGCGGCCGCCACATGGTCTCCCGACCGCTCCTCCGTGTTGCGTGCCGCGCTCTCCGTAACACGCTTGCCGTCCTGGTCTTTGCCGGCCTCCACCTTGCCGCCACCCTTCGATCCCGCGGCTCCCACCTTCGGCGCCGCAGCCTTCTCCTGCACCGGAGCGATGCCCTGCGGCACCGCGACCGCCACCCCGGTCACCAACGGCAGCACACTCGTCCCGTCGCCCGTGGCCGTAGCCTTCTCAGGCGCAGCCTCAATCTTCGCCACCGTCTGAGGCCCGCGTCGTGCCGCTCGCGGCGCGGCGATCGCCGTCACCGTCTTGCCCGGCGTCGTCAGCTCCGTGAGCGGCAGATCCGCCCTGCGAACTCCCTTGCTCCCCGCATCCGTCACGGGAACGGGCGCAACCGCAACCGCGGCAGCCTCCGCCGCACTCGTCTTCACCGCGCTCTCGTCCACGCTCGGCTTAGCCTCGCTCGGCATCGCGGGAGCAATCGCCGGTGCCCCGGCGGACACCTTAGGCGTCGTCTCCGCCGTCACAGGTGCCTTAGGGATCGGTCGCCCCGCCACCAAGGCCTTGTCGCCTTGCCGCCCTGTCCGATCGCCGGCCCGCGTCTGCCCCACGTTCACAACCTTCTCCGCCGCCACGCCTTTAGCGGTCCCTGTGAGCGCACCCCCAGGCTCGGCCGATAACGGCATCGCGCTGGAGGGCCTCACAAGGGTTCCAGCAGCCGCCGGCGCCTGCACCTGCTGCGGCGCGACATGCCCCGTGGCCGCCGTCCCTTGCGGCGCATCCGGAACCGAAACACTCGCCTCCGCCGGCAAGGGGCTCGCAGCCACCGTACTCGTCGTCGGCGCCGCCGCGGGCACAACCGGCAGCCTGATCTCTTTGCTCGGCTCGAAGGCACTCTTCCCACTCAGCGGCCCCGTCCCCGCTGCCCGAGGCTCCGCGGCCAAGCCTTCACTCGCGCCGCTCTTGACCGGCGTGCGCACGGTTGTGTCCGCCGCCCCGCTGGCCGTCCACACCGCCTGCTGCATGCCCGCCCCAACCGTCGCCTGCTGCAAATCTTTTCCCGCCGCGGCCGCCTCCACCACCACCTGCTTGCCAATCGACGACGAAACCGCGCCATCCCCGTGCGCCTCCTGCAACTCATCCCCATCCGCGGTCCCCTGCCCGGTCCCCCATCCCGCCAGGTCCTTCTGGCCCTTCACCGGAACGTCGGGACCACCCGCCAGCGCGCCCTCCTTACCCCCAAACAATCCGCCCGAAGCCTTCCCGGCGGCCGCCAGCGATACCGCAAACGCCGTCGCATCCACCGTCGCCGTCCTTCCGGCCCCCGCTGTCACCGCCACGTCCTTTCCAACCGGCAAACTTTCCGTGATCGCCATCATCCTCATCCTTGTTTGCCTCGCACTTCCCATCTGCAACATTTGCAACCGTCATGCCAAACCAACTCCCGCCCGCACCCTCTGGAATTAGGAGACCTTCATCCATCCCCATTCCGAACCACTCCGCTTCGTGCCCTATCGCCGCTCGTCCTTCCCGGCCCGCCAACGCGATCGCATCAGAAAGCGATCGTCAGACGCCGCCTGCATCTGCCGCGCCTCATGCCGTTCCGCCTCTTCCCGCATCTTTCCCACCACCTGCTTCATCTGCTCCGCCCGCACCCGGCTTTGGTCGAATACCTCCCGGGCCGCCTCACGCACTGCTTCCCGCTCCACCTTTACCTCTTCCATCCGCTCCCGCCGAATCCCCACAATCTCCTGCCGCGCCTCGGCCAGCATCCACTCCTCGCGGTCGCCCTCACCGAGCGCCACCCGGCCCGTCCGGCTCGCCTCCAGGCTCGTCCGCTGCGCCACCTTGATGGCGTTCTCCGCCTGGCTCACCGCAAAGCTCGCCGCATGCAGCTCCACCGCGTGCATCTGCTCCACCGCGCTATACAGCCGCAGCACCCGCTGCAGCCCGGCCGCCCGCTTCGCCCCCACCTTACAGCGCCAATCCCTGCAGACGCGTCACGCTGTCGGCCATCGTCACATGCTCGCCCGCGCCCTGCTGCATGTACTCCTTCAGCGCCGGCATCGCCCGCATCGCCCGGTCCAGCTCCGCATCGGCTCCCGGCTTGTACGCGCCGATCCGCACCAGGTCCTCGCTCCGCGCGTGCGCCGCCAAGAGCCTGCGCGCCACGCCCGCCTTCTCCCGGTGCGCCGCCGTCGTCACCGCCGGCATCAACCGGCTCAAGGAATCCAGCACATCCACCGGGGGATACCAGCCCGCCGAAGCCATCTCCCGCGACAACACAACATGCCCGTCCAGCAGCGACCGCACCGCATCCACAATCGGGTCCTGCTGGTCGTCCCCCTCCATCAGCACCGTGTAGAACGCAGTAATACTTCCGTTCTGAAAGTTCCCGGCCCGCTCCACCAGCTTCGCCAACCGCGCAAAGACGCTCGGCGTGTACCCCTTGCTCGCCGGAGGCTCCCCCGCCGCCAGCCCAAGCTCCCGCGCCGCCATCGCATACCGCGTCAGCGAGTCCAGCACCAGCAGCACATGCTTGCCCTGTGCCGCGAAGGACTCCGCCACCGACGTCGCCGCCATCGCCGCCCGCATCCGCAGCAACGGGCTCTCGTCCGAGGTCGCGCACAGCACCACCGACCGCTTCAGCCCTTCCTCTCCCAGCGCATCCTCCACAAACTCCCGCACCTCGCGCCCACGCTCCCCCACCAGGCCCACGACGGTGATATCCGCCTCGGTATTGCGCGTCATCATCCCGATCAGCGTGCTTTTGCCCACGCCCGACCCGCCAAAGATCCCCACCCGCTGCCCCCGCCCCACCGTCAGCATCCCGTCCAGCACCCGCAGCCCGGTCGAAAGCGGCTCGCGGATCGGAACCCGCTGCATCGGCTGCGTCACCGCCCCGTCCAGAGGCCAGTTCTTCGATACCCGCGGAGCCGCCATCCCGTCCAGGGGCTCGCCCTGCGCATTCACAATCCGCCCCTGCATCGCGAGTCCAACGCCAATCCCCGGGGCCACCCCCAACGCCAGCACGGAGTCCCCATACCGCACCCCCTGCGTTGCCGAAAGCGGCATCGCCAGCACATGCCGCCCGCGAAACCCGATCACCTCCGCCCGGTACCGCTGCCCCATCGTATCCACGATCTCGCAGCACTCGCCCACCGAGCACATCGGCCCTTCCGACTCCACCGTCTGCCCGTTCGCTTCCACCACCCGGCCCGACCAGCGCCAGGCAGGACGCGCCGCAAGCTGCGCAAAGTAAGCCGCCAGCTTGCCCCGCTCCTGCCCGTTTGCGGGCGGTTGCGTCTCCATCACGAAGGCCTCTTCTGCAACAGGTCGAAGAAGCCTTTCTCGATCTCCTCCAACTGCACCGCCACGCCCAGCTCCACGCGGCCGACCGTCGTCTCCATCACGCACTCGCCCGGCGCAAGACGCTCGTCGCCGACCACCTCCGGCACCGGTTCCCCACCCTCCGCCAGCGTGGTCCGCCAGCGCTCCTCGGTCCCGAACGGAACGCGTAGCACGGTCCCCGTCTCACTCGCCACCTTCTCGAGCGCCAGCCGCACCGAAGCCGCCAGCAGCATCGCATCCAGCTTCGCCTCGCGGTGCAGCACCCTGGCCGCAATCGCCAGCGCCAGCCGCACCACCTCGCCCTCCACCTCGCTGAAGTAACGCTCCCGCTCGAGCGCCACCTGCGCGCACGCCTTCGCCATCGCCGCCCGTTCCCGGTCGATGCCGTCTTCGAACTCCGCCCGCCATTCATGCCTTGCTTCGATCCGCGCCTGCGTCCGCGCCGCGTCCAACTGCGCCGGAAACGCCCGCACCTGCGCCCGCAGGCTCTCCAGCACCGCCGCCTCTTCCTGCGCCCGTGCCGCCTCCTGCATCAGGTCGATCCCCGCCTGCTCCAGGTTCGCCCGCCGCCGCTCGACCGACTCGAACACCAGGGGCGTCGCCGCCGACCGCCGGCGCTCCACAAACTCCCCAGGCTCCCGCTTTCCCGGAGCCCCCGCCACCGCGCCCGAAACCGGCATCGGCATCGGCATCTCTCGCACCACACGCTCCGCATTAGGCATCTTCCGGCTCCAGTCTCAGTACGATCTTGCCTTCGCTTTCCAGCTTCTTCGCCAGCGTCAACAGCTCCTGCTGCGCCGCCGCCACATCCTTGCTCCGGACCGGCCCCATCGCCTCCATGTCTTCCTTCAGCATCTCGACCGCCCGCGAACTCATCGCCTTGTACAGGTGCGCCCGGATATTCTCCTTCGCGCTCTTCAGCGCGGTCGCCAGCATCTTCTTATCCGCCGCCCCCACAATCTCCCGCACACTCTGCGAGGGAGTCGTCAACAGGTCGTCGAACGTGAACATCAGCGTCCGGATCCCGATCGCAAGCTGCGGCTCGTTCGTCTCGATCTGCTCCAGGATCCCGCCGCTCTCTCCCTGGTCCAGCAGGTTCAGCAGCTCCGCCACCGCCTTGAAGCCCGAGTAAGACCGCTTTCCCGTCGTCGACCCCACCGCCTCCATCCTCCGGTGCAGCACCAGCGCCACCTGCTGCGCCATCTCCGGCGAAAACTGCCGCATCTCCGCCAGCCGTCGCACCGCCTCCACCCGCATTTCGGCCTTCAACTGCATCAGCACCCGCGATCCCTTCTTTGCGTCCAGGTGAGCCAGCACCAGCGCCACCGTCTGCGGATGCTCGTTCTCCAGAAACTTGCTCAACTGCTGCGGGTCCATCTTCTGCAGAACCTTCAGATCTCCCACCGACTGGTCCTGAAGAATCTTCACCTGGTTCAGCAGCTCGTCCGCCCGGTTCTTCCCAAAGGCTTCCGTCAGCAGCTTCGTCGCATACTCCGGCCCGCCCTTCCCGATGTACTCCTGCGTCTCCAGC
Organism: uncultured Granulicella sp.; assembly: GCA_965213785.1. Lineage (GTDB taxonomy): Bacteria > Acidobacteriota > Terriglobia > Terriglobales > Acidobacteriaceae > Edaphobacter. The sequence continues at coordinate 825,362 of OZ243921.1, forward strand.
AGCCCGTAGAACTCCGTCAGCACCTGCACGCACTCGTCCGACGAGATCTCTCCCAGCCGCATGATCTCTTCCGTCACCCGCCGGATGTCCGGCTCCGACAGACTCTGAAACATCGTCTTCGCCAGCGTCTCTCCCAGCGTCACCATCAGGATCGCCGCCTTCCGCAGTCCCGGCATGTCCGACGGCTCGAACCCCGCCTCCGCCGGCAACATCGCCGCCCCACCCGCACTTCCCTTCGTCATCGTCGCCATTATTCTGCCCCTTCCTGCGTCCCAATCCACACTTCAAGCAGCCGTGTACTCTGCACCGGCTCCTTCATAATCTGCTGCGAAACATGGTCGAACAGCATCTGCCCCTGCTTCGCCGCGCGACGCTTTTGCGTCGTCGCCGTCTTCGGCATCAGCTCCTCGCGCATCTGCGCCTCCGCCGCGGCATCCTCCGCGCTCTTCCCCGCGCCCAGCGCCGCCGTCCCCGCTCCCGGCCCAATCGCCGCCACCACCGGATCCGCGATCACCGCCGTCCCCGTCGGCGTCCCGGAAGCCAGCAGCACCGGCTGCCGCAGCGTCGACGTCACCTGCTTCGCCACCGGACGCAGCACCATCATCACCACCGCCAGCGCCACCAGCCCCATCATTGCTGTCCGCAACACCGCCGGCTCCGTATGCAGAAATCCCTTGCCTTCCTCCATCACCTTCGCCATCCCGCCCAGCGCCGTCTCCGGAGCGTTCGTGCTGAAGCTCACATTCGACATCACCACCTGGTCCCCGCGCTTGTCGTCGAACCCCACCGCCGCTTGCGCCAGCGCCTCCAGCCGCTTCATCTCCTCCGCCGTCCGCGGCTTCCACACCGTCTGCTTGCCTTTGCCCTCACCCTCCACCACCTGCTTGTCGTTCACCACCACCGCCGCCGTCACCCGCCGTATCCGCCCCGGACCCTGCTGGCTATGGATCACGTGGCTCGTCACCCCATTCGTCAGGCTCTCTTCCTTCGACATCTGCCCCCCCGCCGCTCCGCCCGGATACACCGGCAAGGGCTCCTTCAGCAACGGCGGAACCCCCGCCGCCACCGCCGCGCCCGCCGCCGCCTGAGAGCCAGCCGGGGCCGCCGCCGGAGTATTGCTCGCCGTCCCCGGAATCCCCGCCGCCGCACCCTTCCCTCCACCCGAGCTCTGCTCGCTCTTCCGCGACGTCAGCGCCACGCTCTGCGTCGGATCGTAGATCTGGTCCGTCCGCTCCTCCGTCCCCTCGTCATAGCTCACATTCACTGTCGCCCGCACATTTTCATGGCCCGCCAGAGGCTCCAGCATCGCCATCAACTTCGCCTCCAGCGCCTGCTCCGTATCCGCCTCCGCCGCGCTGCCCCGGCCCCTCTGCTGCAGGTTCACCCGTCCATCCGCATCCGCCAGCATCACGTTCTCCGGAGTCAGATTTTCCACCGCCCCCGCCACCAGCCCGCGGATCGCCTCCGCCTGCTCCGGGCTCATCGAAGCCTTCCGCAGCCGCAGCACCACCGACGCCTTCGCCACCCGCTCCTGCGTCGTAAACAGGCTTTGCTGCGGCATCACGATATGCACATGCGCGGACCGCACCGTCCCCAAAGACCCGATCGTCCGCTCCAACTCGCCCTCGAGCGCCCGCTGGTAGTTCACCCGTTCATCGAACTCGCTCCCAACCCAGTTCGGCTTGTCGAACAGCTCGAACCCCAGCCGCCCCGTCTGCGGCATTCCCTTCGCCGCCACCTCCATCCGCGCCTTGTCCAGCAGGTCCGCCGGAACCTTCACCCCATCCGCCGTCGTCTCAAACGGAATCCCCGCCGCCCCCAGCTCGGAGGAAACCGTCTGCACATCCTTCCCATCCAGCCCCGTAAACAGCTCCCGATAGTCCGGCCGCTCAAAGAACCACGCCAGCCCCGCACAGCCCGCCGCCAGGAACAGCAGAGCCCCCAGGACCCACGTCCGCCGCGTCGCCGGCATCGCCATCACCCGCTGATGCACCCCGGCCGCCACCGTCCGCACCTGGTGCACCACCCCACCCTCCGGCGTCACCGTCGTCGTCTCGCTCCGCACCAGCTGCGCCTGATCTTTCGTTGCCTCTACCTGTCTCGAATCCGCCATCGCACCCCATCCGTCGCCACTGAATTCTTAAAGCCACCCGAACCGGCAGTCCATGCCCCGTCCGTGCTACACGCTCCCCACTCAATGCACGTTCCGTACCGAAAGCCCCCACCCCACCTAAGAACCCTCTGAGAACCCACCCGTCGCGACAAACACCGTCATCCTGAGCCAAGCGGAAGGACCTGCGGTTACAACCACCCGGCACCCACGTCGCCGCCTTAAACAACAACGGCGGAACCGAGAGGTCCCGCCGCACCCCAACCACGAACAACCCTAAAACTGCATCGACATCATCGTCTGGTAAGCCGCCACCGCCTTGTTCCTCACCTGCAGCGCCAGCTCAAACGCCATATCCGCCTTCTGCGAAGCGATCATCGCGTCATGCACCTCGACGCCTTGCCCGCTCAGCATCCCCTGCACCGCATCCGAAGCCTTCGCATCCAGTTGGCTGGACTGCTCGATCATGGTGTGCAGCAACCCGCCGAACGGCGCGCCGCCCGCCGCAGCCCCGCCGCCGCCCAGAACCCCCGCGCCGCTGCCGGCCGCCGCATTCCCAACTCCTAGAACATCCATCAAACCAGCCGCGCCAACCATCATCGTCCTAACCCTCGCCTTCTCTCGCCGTTCCAGTTGTTGTTGTTCTTGCCTTGCTCTACTTGGTTGTCATCCCCGAAGCGGATCTGCTGTTGCACTAGCCGTTGCTCTTGCTTTCTGTCCCTGTTGCTCCAAACAAACAAACTTGCCAGCCCGGCAAACCGAAGCGCATTGAAATGACTCACGCATCTCGCCTTTGCTGTTGCTCGGGCGACGCTCTGCCCTACTTCAGCAGCTCCAGCGACGCCACCAGCATGCCCTTCTCCGCCTGCACCGCCGTCGCATTCATCCCGTAAGCCCGTGTAGCTCCCATCAAGTCCGTCATCTCGGTCAACGGATTGATATCCGGAAAGGCCACATACCCATCCGCACCCGCATCCGGATGACCCGGGTCGTACCGCCGCTGCGGTTCGCCCTCATCTTGCACCACCCCCGCAACCTGAACCCCACCCACCGCCGCGCTGATGGGCCCTGACGAAAACGATCCAAACGCCCCGCCGCCCGAAAAGCCGGACGCCGCATCCAGATGACTCAGCAGCGCATTGCCAAACGTCCCCTGGTCCTGCGCAAACACCACATGCTGCCGCTTGTAAGGGCCGCCATCCGCCGTCCGCGTCGTCTCGGCGTTGGCCATATTCGACGCAACCACCTCGGCCCGCACCCGCTCCGCCTTCAACGCCGAAGCGCTCACATCCATCACACCGAAAAGATTCATCGCCGTTCTCCCTGCTACCCTCTACCCTGCAATTGCCGTGCCATGAAAGCTCCCTTGAAAACAGAAAACCGTCATCGCAGGGCGACCAGAACCACAAACCCGTGTCATGCTGAGCGAAACGCAGCGAAGTCGAAGGACCCGCGGTGCAAACCACCACCGAACCTACTTCTCCGAGTGAATCGCCGACATCACCCGCGAAAACTCGCCCTTCAGCAGCGCTACCCCAGTCCGAAACTGCAACTGGGTCTTCGCCAACTGCAAAGCCTCCCGATCGACTGAAACATTGTTCCCATCCGGCCGCGAAACCAGCCCATCCACGTCCGCCGAACGGCCCAGCCCCGTCGCCGTCCCCGGGTCCCCCGTAATCTGCTTCACAAACTCGTTTTCGAAGTCGAACCCCTGCGTCTTATACCCCGGAGTGTCGACATTGGCCATATTGCCCGCCGTCAGCTTCATCTGGTCGCTCGCCAGGTCCAGGTACCGGGTAAGCACATCCGCCATGGGCATCGTCGTCTGCATCGGTTGAGGCCTCCATCCACCCCGAGAGGAAGCATTCCCCGTACCAAACCGGCGCAAGCAAAAAGGCTCTCGCGTGAGAGCCTTCTTATCCGTTCCCCACCCTATCGTCCCCGCTCAGGACCACCAAACCACTGCGCGATCCTGGGACACCCCTCATCGTCACAACAGACCACCAATGCCCACATCCGAACCAGCGGAAACATGGTGCCTACGTGGTGTTCCGTCCCGGCTTCAGCCGGATATCCTCCCCACGAATCTCCGCCGAATCCCCCGCCAGAATCGTCCCCCGCTCCAGCACATGCATCAACTCCCGCACGTTCCCCGGCCAGTCGAAGCCACGCAGCTTCTCCAACCCATCCGCCGAAAGCCGCTTCCGCGGCATATCCCGCCCCATCATCTCCAAAAAATGCTCCACCAGCGCAGGCAGATCCTCCATCCGCTCGCGCAGCGCCGGAACATGCACCGGGAACACCGCAAGCCGATGGTATAAATCCAACCGAAACGTCCCTTCCCCCGCCCGCGTCGCAAGCGGCTGATGCGTCGCCGCGATCACCCGCACATCCACCCGCATCACCTCGTTATCGCCCACACGCTGCAACTCGCCACACTCCAGAAACCGCAGCATCTTCGCCTGCAGCGCCAGCGGCATCTCCCCGATCTCGTCCAGGAACAGCGTTCCGCCATGCGCCGCCTCGATCCTTCCGGTGCGCGACTGCACCGCGCCCGTAAACGCGCCTCGCGTATGCCCGAACAGCTCCGCCTCCAGCAAAGACTCCGGGATGGCGGCGCAGTTCAGCACCGTGAAGCTCTTCGACGCACGCGCACTCATCCGGTGCAGCGCCTTCGCCACCACCTCTTTCCCCGTTCCGGTTTCGCCCTCGATCAGCACCGTCGTCGTCCGCGGAGCCACCAGACGAATCATGCTCCCCAGCTCGAGCATCGGCTCACTCGTTCCCACCATCTCCGACAGACCCGCAACCGGCAGCGCCGCAGGTCGCGCCTCCCGCGCAACCGCCTCCCGCACCGCATCGCGCCCCGCTGCCTTGGTCCCACTCTCACTCGCCGCCGGAGCAACCCAACCCTGACCCTCGCTCCCCACGGAGTTCGCCGTCCCCACCGCGACCCCGCCCGATTCCTGAGCCTCCCGCAGCGCATGCAGCAGCTCATTGCGCCGCGAACTCCGCGCCCCGCCCGCAACCACCACACCATCCACCCGCAGCAGGTCGACACCCGGATACATCTGTCTTACCAAACCCGCAAACTCCCCAACCTCCAGGTCAGGCAACCAGCTATCGATCAGCAGCGCCTCCGGCCGCGCACCTTCCATCATCTCCATCGCCTCTGCCCCGCCTGCGGCCTCTCTCACCTGCCAGCGCATCCCCGCCAGGCTCGCCCGCAGCCTCTCCCGCAGCGCCGCATCCGCGCAAGCCAACACCACTGTTCGCACCGCAACCGACTGCCCGCCCAACGTTCCTGCATTCGTCATGGACACTCCCAATCTCTCTCTGCTGATTGCGGCTTCGCCGCAGCCTACGTTCGTTGCTCGATCGTCTCGCGGCCGTCCGCGGACCGTGTGCTTCCTCTCGCCTCGCCGTGTCCGGGAAAGCCGATGCCGTGCTTGCTCCCTTGCCTTGCGTCCTGCCCTGCACGTCTCACCGCGTACGCTGCCGTCGCGGCACCCGGAGCCTGTCGCGACCGCCAACGCGCCTCCGGGCAACTGACACGAACGTCTCCTACGGCTGCTCCAAACCCTCGGTAATCGCCGCCCGCATCGCTGCAATCGACTGCATCAGCCGCTCGCATTGCACCAGGCTCTCGCGAACCGCGTCGCGGTAGCCCTCTACCGTTCCCGTCATCGTGCCGATCTCCAGGCTGCACAGAAGCGCCGTCATCGGCTGGCTCATCCGGTGCAGCTCAGCCGCCACTTCACCCATCGCTTCCGTCAGGCGCACCGGATTTGCGGTCGCGCAGGCTACGGTTCCGCCCGGCGACTTAGCCATGGCTGCGGACCTGCGCCGGACCCGCCCCACGCACTCCCAGCCGCGCAGGATCCAGGGCCATCGCCTCCGCAATCCCCACGCTCGCAACGCCCTTGCGCACCGGTCCGCTGCCCGTCGAGGCCGACCCGCCGATCTGGTAACCCTCGCCGCGCACCGTCTCGATCACCGCGTCCGCGCCCACGCCAAACGCCGCTCCCAGCTTCTTTCGCAGGTAGTTCACATACACATCCACCACGTTCGTCCCGGCATCCGGAGACATCTGCCAGACCTCGCGCAGCAGCTCGCTTCGGCTGCAGGTCTGCCCCCGCCGCTGCATCAGGTACTCCAGCAGCGAGAACTCCTTCACCGTCAACTCCACAGGACGCCCCGCCCGCGATACTCGCCGATCCATCCGGTTCAGCTCCACATCGCCCGCCCGCAGCACCGGATCGGCAAACTGCTCTCTCCGCCGCAGCAGCGCCCGGCAACGCGCCGTCAGCTCGAAGAGGGAGAACGGCTTCATCAGGATGTCGTCCGCCCCGATGTTCAGGCACCGCACCCGTTCCTCACTCTGCGCCCGCCCCGTCAGCACGATCACTCCCATGCCCCGGTACAAGCCCTGCATCGCCTCCAGGACCTCAACCCCATCCCGCTTTGGCAGGCCAAGGTCCAGAACCATAAGATCCGGCCGCTTGGTCGCCGCATGTTCCAGAGCCGCCTCCCCGTCCGTCACCAACTCCACGGCATGGCCCTCAAGCTTCATCCCTTTCTGCAGGAACAATCCTAGAGCCGCATCGTCTTCCACAATCAACACCCGCATCGTTTGTTCCCTCGGCCCGTCCGCTCTGTGCTGTCCTGCGTTTAACTTTTCGTCGTCGAGATACCTTGCCGATCTCCCCGCCCTACGTCGGGCGCCTTCACCTGTCCCGTGCAGTCGAGAGCCTTACCCCCGTCCAACGGCCTGGATGAAACTCGATCACTCCTGTCGGAAACATGTACAACCTTGCCCCTCAGGAAGGAGAGTGGCAAGCGGGAAAGTCAGTTTTCCAAGGTCGCGTGTTTCAAAACAGGAGAGGGACCCGGCAATTGCAGCCATCGAACCACACCGTGTATCCAACGCTCAAAAGAAAATCTCCCAAGTTCGCTTTTTATTCGCTACAATCGCAGCCATGGCGATCACGCGACGGCAAAAGGAAGTTATCGACTTTCTCTCCAGCTTCACCCAGAAGAACGGCTACTCTCCTTCCTACGAAGAGATCGCCACCGGTCTTGGCCTCAACTCCCTCGCGACCGTCCACAAACACGTCACCAACCTGCAGAACAAGGGCCTCCTGCAGCGCGCGCATAACCGGAGCCGGTCGATCGACGTGCTCCCTCCCCGCACCGGCAAAAAAGGCTTTGATCGGCTCCCTCTGCTCGGCCGTATCGCCGCCGGCAAGCCCGTCGAGGCCATTGAAACCTCGGAGTCGATTTCGCTTGGAGACATCATCGGCAACCGCGAAGTCTTCGCTCTCGAGGTTCGCGGAGACTCGATGCGCGACGAGCACATCGTCAGCGGCGACTACGTCCTGGTAGAACGCACCAAGACGGCGCGCGAAGGCGAGATCATCGTCGCCCTCATCGATGGTGCCGACGCCACCCTCAAGCGTTTCTATCGCGAAGGCAGCATGATCCGCCTCCAACCATCGAACGCCGAGATGGCCCCCATCTACGCCCCCGCAGCGAACGTCAGTATCCAGGGCAAGGTCCTCGGCGTCCTCCGCAAGTACGCCTGACCCGTCGCCGTCTCAGCGATTTTGGCCAAAAGTCACCGAAGCCGAACTGCTCACCGCTACCGGCTTCCCGTCCAACAGGTACGGGCTATATCTCCACTGCATTACGGCATCCGCCACAGCCCGGCGCAAGGCTTCAGGTCCCGAGATCGCCTCGGCCCGTTCCACCACACCCTGCTCGTTTACCCGGGTCGTCACCTCCACAACCCCGACCGCCTTCCGCGAGGCCTTGGGCCAAACCTGCTTCACGAGCAACGGCTCCATCAGCCTGCCCGCAACCCAGACGCGATATCCCTCGGACTGGTCGATCTTCGCCGCTACCGCGACAGGATCAATGCCTGATGGCGGCCCACCGAAATCAAGGATGACGCTGACCGTCGTGTCCACCGACACCGCTTCGCCATCCACGAGGTAGGGACGGTACACCCACTTCTTCACCGCATCGAGATGGGCAGGCCGCAGCAAGGCAGGTCCGGAGATCGCATAGGCTCGCTCCACCGTCCCATCCTTTCCAATGAGCACCCGCATCACCACCTGTCCCGACACCCGCAGGCCCACAGGCACCATCGGATCGGGCCGGCTGATAAGCCGCCCCGCCATGGCCCCGCTCGACAGGCGAACGGGCGTATCGGGAGCTTGTTGCGCATCCGCGCTTCCAACCCCCAATGCCAGCAGGAGAACCACCACCACTACTCGTCTCACCGGCCCTCCCGAGCTTCAGGCGTGCCCATCCTACCAACCCACGGAACCAAACCTCCACCGCTCCCGTATTCCTCCCTGGATCTGCCGCAGACACGTCCAACCGGCAGCACTCAAGGGAACCTACGTACATGACCACCACCCGCAAGAAACCATCGAAGCTCTGGCTCTGGATCGTTGCCGCCTTCGTTATTATCGCCGCCGCTGCCGGAACAGCCATCGCCCGCGGCACCAAGGCCAAGATCGACCCCTCCCAGCTCGCCAAAGCCGAGCGCGGCGACATCGCCCACTCGGTCGTCGCCACCGGCAAGGTCCAGCCCATCCTCAAGGTCGAGGTCAAGTCCAAAGCCTCCGGCATCGTCACCAGGCTCTTCGTCGACGTCAACGCCCACGTGACCAAAGGCCAGATCCTCGCCCAGCTCGACCAGCAGGAGATCCTCGCCCAGGTCGCCGCCCAGAAGGCCCAGTTCGCCGCCGCCGAATCGAACGCCCACGCCGCCGAGGCCGCCATCACCTTCGATCGCGTCAACGCCGAAGCCCCCGACCTGCCCATGTACGAGCACACCTTCGATCGCGCCCGCGAGATGTCCAGCGCCGGAGTAGTCTCCCGCCAGGCCCTCGACGACGCCCAGCAGAAGTTCCTCTTCGCCCGTAACACCCGCGATAAAGCTCTCGCCCAGATCACCGTCGACACCGCCAAGCTCCGCCAGGCGCAGGCCCAGGTCGCCCAGGCCCAGGCCTCGCTCAAGCAGCTCGAAGAGCAGCTCGGCTACACGACCATCGTCTCCCCCATGGACGGAACCGTCCTCTCCCGCGACGTCGAGGTAGGCGATGCCGTCAGCTCCATCCTCGTCCTAGGCTCCACTGCCACGCTCGTCATGACCGTCGGCGACACCAGCCGCGTCTACGTGCAGGGCAAGGTCGACGAGTCCGGCATCGGCAAGATCTACCTCGACCAGCCCGCCCGCATTAAGGTCGAGAGCTTCCGCGACCACACCTTTCTCGGCCGCGTCACCCGCATCACCCCTCTCGGCGTCGAAAAGGATAACGTCACCACCTTCGACACCCGCATCTCCATCGAGAACCCCGGCGGCGAGCTCAAGGCCAACATGACCGCGAACGCCGAGATACTCCTTGAAGAGCACAAAGGGGTCCTCACGGTCCCTGAGCAGGCCGTCCTCTACGACAAGGACCGCAACGCGACCGTCGAGATACCCGACCCGGGCCAGAAGACCGGCCGCCGCAAGCTCCCCGTCATCGCAGGAATCTCGAACGGCACCCGCACCGAGATCCTCACCGGCCTCAAGCCCGCAGACACCGTCATCCTCCAGCAGTAAACTGACCCTGCCCGAAAAGGAGCCCGCATGATCCGCCCCATCCTCCTCGCCTTCACCGTCTTTACCACCTCCGCTCTCGCCGCCGACCGCAACTTCGAGCGAACCCTCAGCACCGGCGGCAACCCCAACCTGTCCGTCTTCTCCGGCTCCGGCTCCATCCACCTCCATCCCGGCAACGACACGCAGGTCCACATCAAGGCCCACCTCCACGCCGAAGCCGGCGGTTGGTTCTCCGGTGGCTCCGGGGACGTCGACCATCGCCTCGAACAGATCGCCAACAATCCGCCCATCGAGCAGAACGGCAACGACCTCCAGATCGGCGAGCGCCAAAACCGCGAGCTTTACCGCAACATCTCCATCGATTACGAGGTCACCGTGCCCCGGGGAGCCACGCTCTTCGCCCACACCGGCTCCGGAGATGTCCAGATCGACGACGTGGGCCTCTCCCTCAAGGCCGACACCGGCTCAGGCTCACTCCGCGTCCATGGCGTCCACGGCCCCGCTGCCCTCCACACCGGCTCCGGAGATATTGACCTTGAAGAAGCAGCCCCGGGCGACGTCAAGGCCGATACCGGCTCAGGGTCCATCCATCTCCGCGGCCTCTCCGGCGGCCTACAGGCCCAGACCGGCTCCGGGGACATGGAGATCGAGGGCCGCCCGGTCGCGGACTGGCGCCTCCAAACCGGCTCCGGTTCCATCCGCCTCAAGCTCCCGCAGGATGCCCGCTTCAATCTCACCGCCACCACCGGCTCGGGAGACATCCACGTCCGCCAGCCCCTGCTCTCCAGCGGCTCCTTCAACGGCCACCACGTCACTGGCTCCGTCAACGGAGGCGGCCCCGCTCTCCGTGCCGGAACCGGCTCAGGAGACATCGACATCCACTAAACGCAACCGCTCACCGAGACGCACCCCCACGGCGGGCACAGCGAAAGCTGCCCACCCTCTTAGCCTGGCAGAGATCACACCAAGCTCCCCAGCGACCGGGACACGAGCTACCATCGAACGATGCCCCTCCGCCGCCTCCTGCCTCTTCTTTTACTTGCTACGGCCCTCTCCCCCGCCCAGACCCGCTACATCGTCGCCGACCAGGACGCCGCCGGCCCCGGAGGCTCCGATATGGCCGCCCTCCTCGTCCTCCTGCAGTCCCCCCGGGTCGATCTCCTCGGCATCACCGTCGTCACCGGCGACGCATGGCGCGACGTCGAAGTCGCCCACACCCTCCGCCTGCTCGAGTTTATGGGCCGCACCGACATCCATGTCTACCCCGGCGCCGCTTTCCCGCTCGTCCGCACCCAGCAGGCCACTCGCCTCGCCGCTCCCCTCACCGGCAACGTTCACTGGCTCGGTGCCTGGGAAGACCCCCTCGAGCAGCATTGGAACACCGTCCCCACCCTCCCCGAGGGCAATCCCACCACCCGGCCCGCCGAAGAAGATGCCCCCCACTTCCTCCTCCGCATGGTCCACGAGCATCCCCACCAGGTCACCATCTACGCCGCCGGCCCCCTGACCAATCTCGCCCTCGCCCAGCGCCTCGACCCCCACTTCGCCGAGCTCGCCCAGGAACTCATCGTCATGGGAGGCAGCCTCAATCCCCACACCGATGCCGCCGAATGGGTCAACGCCCCGCGCCATGAGTTCAACCTTTGGTTCGATCCCGAGGCCGCCCACATCGTCCTCACCGCCCCCTGGCCCAGCATCACCCTCACCACCATCGACGCCTCCCTCCAGACGAGCAAGGTCGGAACCCTCAAGAACCTCGCCAACTCCTCCTCGCCCGCCGCCCGCTACCTCGTCCAGTACGCCCGCCACGACGACGCCGCCCAATACGCCTGGGATGAACTCGCCGCCGCAACCTGGCTCGACCCCGCCCTCACCGTCCATGCCCGAGACGTCTACCTCGACGTCAATCTCGACCATGGCCCCACCTACGGCGACGTCCTCACCTGGTCTGACACCGACAAACCCGCAATCACCCTCCAAAAGGTTCACGCTCAAGTCGACATCGACGCCCCCCGCCTCGAGCGCGACCTCACCGCCCTCTTCAGCGCCCCCACGCCCAAAGCCCACAGCCCCGCCCCGCTCCCAAGGTAAACTCACCCACATGCCCAGCCAGAACGCCCCCCGCATCAGCCCCGTCCTCTACGGCAGAGGTCTCCTCTTCATCGCCGGCATGGGCGGGCTCCTCTACGGCATCGACGTCGGCATCATCTCTTCCGCCCTCCTCTTCCTCGGCAAAACAGTCGACCTCACCGTCAGCCAGACCTCCGCCATCGTGGCCGCCGTCCTCGGCGGCAGCATGATCTCCTCGCTCGCCGCCGGCATCCTCGCCGACTGGATCGGCCGCAAAAAGATGATGCTCCTCTCCGGAGCTCTCTTCATCGCCTCCGTCGGCATCATCGTTCTCTCGCAGGGCTTCGTCCCGCTCCTCCTCGGCCGCATCCTCCAGGGCTTCAGCGGAGGCTTCATCGCCGTCGTCGTCCCGCTCTACCTCGCCGAGTGCCTCTCCGCCAAGACCCGCGGCAGCGGCTCCGCCATCTTCCAGTTCATGCTCACCCTCGGCATCATCGCCGCCGCCCTTACCGGCTTCTTCTACACCCACCAGGCAGAGGTCGCCATCGCCGCCGCCCACGGCAATGCCACCCTCATCCGCGCCGCGCAGGATCACGCCTGGCGCGGCATGTTCCTTTCCATCGTCTACCCCGGCCTCATCTTCTTCGCAGGCTCCTTCTTCCTCGCCGAAACCCCCCGCTGGCTCTTCAAAAAGGGCCGCGCCGAAGCCGCCTACGCCTCGCTCCGCCGCGCCCTCTCCCCCGGCGAAGCAACCCGCGAAATGGCCGAAATGCAATCTCTCGCCGGAGAGACCCGCACCGGCTCCACGCAGAGCGCAGGCACCCTCCTCCGGCGCAAATACGTCATCCCTTTCCTCCTCGCCTGCGTCATCCTCGCCTGCACCCAGGCCACCGGCATCAACTCCATCCTCGCCTATCTCGCCATCATCCTTCGCCAGGCCGGCATGTCCGCCAGCCAGGCCAGCCAGGGCGATCTCCTGGTCAAGGTCCTCAACTGCCTCGCCACCGTCGTCGCGGTCCTCCTGGTTGACCGCAAAGGCCGCAAGTTCCTCCTCTCCCTGGGAACCGCCGGCATCGTCGTCTCCCTGCTCACCGCCACCTTCCTCTTCCACACCTTTGAGTCTCGGCGCGTCGACCTCCAGGCCCGCGTCCAACCGTCCGTCCACGGAAGCCAGCTCACCCTCCCGCCCTCCACCCTCACCACCCTCGCCCCCCAACCCGGAGCCCCCTACGCCCTCACCGTCCTCTACTCCTACGGCGCGGGAGACAAGATCGCCACCCTCCTCCCCGGCGAATCCACCCCTCTCCACATCGAGCCCGAACCCAACGCCCCCGCCGCTCCCCTCCTCATCCGCCACGCCTACCTGAGCCCCGTCCCCGCCGAACGCACCGGCTGGCTCGTCGCCGCCTGCCTCGCCCTCTTCATCGTCTCCTACGCCGTAGGCCCCGGAGTCGTCGTCTGGCTCGCCCTATCGGAGCTTATGCCCACCCGCATCCGCTCCGCCGGCATGGGCATTGCCCTCCTCCTCAACCAGGGAGTCTCCACCCTCATCGCCGGCCTCTTCCTCCCTGTCGTCTCCGTCTACGGCTACTTCGCCATGTTCCTCTTCTGGGCCGCCTGCACGGTCGTCTACTTCCTCACCGCCGTCTTCTTCCTGCCCGAAACCAAGGGCCGAACCCTCGAAGAGATCGAACGCAGCTTTGAACACGCCTAGCTCCTTCGCGTATCACCTCTGCTTCCCCATATTGCGAAGAAAACAAGAAACGGGTCATCCTGAGCGAAGCGCAGCGAAGTCGAAAGACCTGCGGTTCCCTCCGCCTACACACGCTCGCAACACGCCTTTCGTCCTTCCTCCCTGTTTTGTCTTCCGCACCGACTCTGCAGTCACGCCAAAACCATCCCATGACCAAGCGCCCCTACCTCCTCATCCCTCTCCTCGCCACCCTACCCTTCCTCTTCTACGCCTTCACCGGCTACGGAGGCCACGACTTCCGCTTCCACGTTACCGCCTGGCTTGAGCTCCACCAGGCCTGGCGCGCTCACGAGTTCACCCTCGGCTGGTCCTCCCTCTCGCAATTCGGCTACGGAGACCCCCGCTTTACCTTCTACCCCCCTCTCTCCCTCCTCCTCGGAACCGCCCTCACCTTTCTCCTTCCCGTCCATTTGGTTCCAGCCGTCATCCCCTGGCTCATCCTCACCATCGCAGGCCTCGCCATGTACTCCGGAGCCGCCCGCCTCCTCCCCGCCGAGAACCGCCTCCCGGCCTCCCTCGCCTACATGTTCAACCCCTACCTCTTGCTCACCCTCATCGCTCGCTACGCCGTGGCGGAAGCATGGGTCCAAGCCCTCTTCCCCCTCACCTTCTACTTCTTCTACCTCGCCGCCGCCCGGCACCGCCACCGCGCCTCGCTCCTCCTCAGCCTCCTGCTCGCCCTCGGCTGGCTCACCAACATCCCCGCCGCCATCATCCTCGCCTACACCCTCACCGTCCTCGCCATCGTCCTCGCCATGCTCCGCCGCACCATCCGCCCCGTCATCCTCGTCGCGTTCAGCCAGCTCGCCGGCCTCCTCCTCGCCGCCTTCCGCCTCCTCCCGGCTTTCGCTGAGCGGCACTGGATCGCCCCCTCCGCACTCCTTGGCTACAGCTTTCGCGACGAGATGCCCACGCCCCACCAGCACCACATCCTCGTTCTCGTCTGCGCTCTTTTCATGTTAATCGCCGCCGCCATCGCGCTCCTGAGCGCCCGTCTGGCTCTCCCCTCCACCACCAGACCGCGCACCTTCCTCATCACCCTTCTTACCCTCGCCGCCATCTCCGTCCTCTTCGAGCTCCCCCTCTCAAATCCCCTCTGGGACGTCCTGCCCGAACTCCCCTTCGTCCAGTTCCCCTTCCGCTTCCTCTTCCTCCTCAGCCTAACCTCCACCCTGCTCCTCTTCTCCGCGGACGCCACCGGCCGCCTCCGCCGCCCAGCCCTCGCCCTCTCCGCCGCCCTCGCCCTCCTGCCGTTCCTCGCCTTCGCCCGCCTCCTCCCCCTCAACCGTTTCCCGGTCATGGCCGAAGCCGAAGAAGCCTGGTCCCAGGGCTTCGAAGGAACCCCCGAGTACCTGCCCGCCACCGCCACCCTCATCCCCTCCACCCTCCCGCCGCAATGCCCCAGCCGCGCCCTCACTACCCTGCCCAACGAGCGCCTTCTCGAGATCCAGTCCCCCACCCCGTGTCTCCTCGACCTCCCCGTCTTCTTCTATCCCTTCTGGAGCGCCACCCTCGACGGAGCCACCCACACTCCCATCGGCCCCGGCCCCAGCGGCCTCCTCCAGGCCACGCTCCCCCCCGGCACCCATCGCATCGACGTCCGCTTCAACCCCACCAGCCCCCTGCGCAATCTCGCCAGCCTCATCAGCGCCGTCACGCTTCTGGTCCTTCTCACCTTCGCCCTAGTCCGCAAAAACAAAAGTGCTCCCGCCGCACCCTGACCGAAGTCAGCGGCACGACAGGAGCACCTGATCCTCCGAACCAGCCAGAAGCCTAGAACTGCCCCCACAACAACTGGTTATACACATCGTGGTGGAACTGCACCTCGGCAGCCTTCACGATCGTTCCCAGCAGCCGCGGGCAGCGATCCGCCGAAGCCTGCTTCAGGTCCGCATACCGCTCCTTCACATCCGGCCCAAGCAGCGTATCGATCCAGGGAGCCTTGCGGAAGTCTTCAATCGCCGTGTAGATATTGTCCGGCAGATACCGGTCCGCCTGCCGCAGATTCGCAATCTGCGCCGTCTCCCCATGCAGCCCCGTCTTGAAGACCGTGTACAGCACCATGTAGGGATTCGCGTCCGGCCCAACCGACCGCACCTCAATGCGCGCCGATTTTTCGTTCCCAATCGGAATCCGCACCATCGACCCACGATCCGTAGCCGAAGCCTTGATCTGGTTAGGAGCCTCGAAGTGCGGGTCGAGCCGCCGGTAAGCATTCACACTCGCATTGAACAGCAGGCAGGTGTCATTGCCATGCGTCAGAATCCGGTCCACAAACTCCCACCCGAACTGCGACGTCTTCTCCTGCCCCGCCGGGTCCCAGATCAGGTTCTTTCCGCCCTTGGTGATCGACACGTTGGTGTGCATCCCGCTGCCGTTCACTCCCGTCACCGGCTTCGGCAGAAAGCTCGCCGTCATCCCCATTTGCGTCGCCACTTGACGGCAGATCAGCTTGTAAAGCTGGATCTGGTCCGCTGCCGTGACCACATCCCCGTAGGTGTAGTTAATCTCGAACTGCGACGGCGCAACCTCGGGATGGTCCTTCTCGTTCTCGAACCCCATCGCCCGCTGCACCTCGGCCGTCGTGTCGATGAACTCCCGCAAAGGATCGCCCGGCAGCGAGTGATAATACCCGCCTTTATTCACATACTCGAACACACCCGTCTCATGAAACGAGCGTTCCGCATCCACCCCGTCGAACAGGAATCCTTCAATCTCATTGGCCGCATTCAGCGCATATCCGTTCGTCTCGAACTGCTCCCTCGCGAAGTTCTTCAGCACCCCGCGCAGATCGCCCGAGTAGTGCGACCCGTTCTTGTCGATCACCTCGCCGAACACCAGAACCTTGCCCGCCCCAAACACATCCGCCGGAACCCAGTAGAACGCCGACCAGTCGATCGCCAGCCGCAGATCGCTCTCCCGCTGCGCCGTAAACCCCCGGATCGACGACCCATCGAACGTCAGGTTGTCGTAGCTCTTCACCAGGAATTTCTTGTCGTAATCCAGCATATGCAGCCGGCCTTCAAGGTCCGAAAACAAGACCGTCACCGCCTTGATCGTCCGTTCGTCCGTCAGGTATTTCAGCCGCTCTTCCTGGATCACATCCGCCGCCACCCGGCTCTTGCGCTGTTCTTTGGCCGCCAGGTTCAGGTCTTCCAACTCTTCGTAGGTAAGCTCAAGAAAATTCCGTAGTTCGCTGGACATGGTGCTCCTTGGTCAAAGAATGAGGAATCGGACAGGCACTTAGGATCGTCGTCCCAGCGCAAAACGCTGGATACAAATCGAGGGAGATTGGGTGGGGCGGAGACATCGAGGGCTCGTCCCAGCCATCAATTTACCAGAGATTCCCATTCAGGGAAGCTGCGTCTCTGTTGCGCGTTCCCCTTTGCTCCCGCTACGGCGGCGGCCACTCGTCGCGCGACCACTTTCCAACAAAGCGGGCTTCACAGGCAGCAAACCTAAAGTACTCGCTCCTTCCGCCTCTGCTGCATCACGGAATCCCTCGCATCAGCCGAAGAACCCGTTACCGTTCGTGAAGGGTTCCTCTACGGGGGCGCACGATCTAGCCGAGTACACTTTGGGAGTTCCAGCTTGTTCAAACCGATGACCTCTGCCCTCATCCCGCACACCACCAACGAGATCCCCACTCTCCGCGAGATCATCTCCGCCCTGTCCTTTGCCCTCGACCTCACCGAAGGTGCCGTCCCCGGCCACGCCCTCCGCAGCTGCATCCTCGCCCTCCGCCTCGCCGACGCCATCGATCTCCCCGTAGCCGAGCAGGCCGACCTCTACTACGCCACTCTCCTCAAAGACGTCGGCTGCAGCAGCAACTCCGCCCGCATGTGCCAGATCTTCGGCGCCGACGACGAGCGCACGATGAAGGCCAACTCCAAGTTCGAAGACTGGACCAGGCCCGGCCTCAACATGGTCCCCCTCCTCTGGAAGAGCGTCTTGCCCGGCAAATCTGCCTTCCGCCGCGCCGAACGCATCTTCACCATCGCCACCTCCAAGCACAACCACAACCAGGAGCTCATCGACCTGCGGTGCGACCGCGCCGCCCGCATCGTCCGCAAGATCGGCTTCGGCGATTACGTCGCCGTCGCCGTCCGCCACCTCGACGAGCACTGGGACGGAGCCGGCTATCCCCACGGCCTCAAGGCCCACGGCATCCCCATGCTCTCCCGCCTCATGGCCACCGCCCAGCATCTCGACGCCTTCTGCATGTCCAAAGGCCCGTCCCTAGCCATAGAAACGCTTATCGAGCGCACGGGCCGCTGGTTCGACCCCCAGATCACCCAGGCCGCCATCGGCCTCCACCAATCCGGAACCCTCTGGCCACAGTGCCTCTCGGGCGACGAGATCGCCCTTCAGCACCAGGCCGTCCTCGACCTCGAACCCGGCCGCCGACCCAGCCTCACGGCGCACGACATCGACACCATCTGCGAGGCCTTTTCCGACGTCGTCGACGCTAAATCCCCCTTCACCTTCCGCCACTCCATGGGCGTCAAAGACGCCGCCGTCGCCATCGGCTACACCATGGGCCTCACCCACGACCGGCTCCAAATGCTTCGCCGCGCCGCCCTCCTCCACGACGTCGGCAAACTCAGCGTCCCCAACTCCATCCTCGATGGCACCGGCAAGCTCACCGACGAGCAGTTCCAGATCATCAAGGGTCACCCCGGCCTCAGCCGCCAAATCCTCGGCCGCGTCAGCGCCTTCCAGGAGATCGCGACCATCGCCGGCGAGCACCACGAGAAACTCGACCGCTCCGGCTATCCCGACCGCCTCTGCCGCGACGATCTCTCCCTCGAATCCCGCATCCTCACCGTCGCCGACATCTACGCCGCCCTCTCCGAAGACCGTCCCTACCGCCCCGGCCTCGACCTCACCGCCATCGCCGGCATTATGGAAAAAGAGGTCCCCACCAAGCTTGACACCCGCTGCTACGAAGCCCTCCGCGCCTCCCTTGACGCCACCGGCAAACTCCTGCCCGCCACCGAGGCACCCACCGCTCTCACGCCCACCTGCTTCGCCGACACGGCCCACGATAGGCCCGAGTGCGCCACCGCCCCGGCGCTCTAAACCCCCACACCCATCCGGTCAGCGGCTTCGCGCGAGCCGCCACGGCATGCCTCTCCGGTGAGCCTATTCGACGGTCTGCTTGGCTTTGTAGCCGTCACGGGCGATGACGGAGTACTTGAGCGGTTTACCCTTTTCGTCAGCCATCTTAAGCGGTTTGCCCTCACGATCGACGAGCGTAACTTTGATCTTGCGGTAGGTGCCGTCGTTCTTGTTGTTGGTGGGCTTGTAGGTGAGCAGGTACTGGTTGCGGATGCTGTCGTTGATCTGGGCGAAGATGTCCGGCAGCGCGCCCTGGAAGAGTGGGTTGAAGTAAAGGCCGCCGGTCATGGTGGCGAAGGTGCGAAGCTGGTTTTCGGCCTGGAGAACGTCGAGACGCTGGATGCCGCCCATGCCCCCGCGGGAGTCGCGGAGTTCGTTGACGAGGGCTCCGGTGCCGATGGCGAAGATGGTGACATTGGGCGTCGCCTTCACCTTGGCGAGAATCTTGTCGAGGGTCAGCTTGGAAAAGGTGTCCCGCCCGGTCCCGATGAGGATGATGTACTTGCGGCCCTCGATGCGGGAGGTGCGGTCGAGAGTCTCGTAGAGCGCGTCGAACAGATCCGTATCGGAAAAGCCCGGGATGGTAAGCGTGCGAAGCGAATCGGCGACGGTGTTCTTGTTGTTGGTAAAGTCCGTGAGGATGTGGGTACGAAGATCGTACGTGATGACGGCGATGTAATCCTCGGGCCGGAGCGTCCGAAAGAAGCTCTCCGAGGCGTTCTGCATGTCGCGGATAAAGTAGTAGGAGTTGGCCGCAAACTCCAGCAGCATGACCGCCGTGATGGGCGCCTGCACCATGCGGACAGAGCTGACTTGCTGCTCAACACCGTCTTCCTGAACAAGAAAGTTGCCGGATTTCAGACCGGGAACGAATTGGTGAGTCTTATCCAAAATGACCGAGACGTCGAGGTTGACGATAGGAACGTCGACGCGAAGAGAGTAGGTGGCGTTGTCGGGGTTCTTGATCTTGGGTTCGGCCGGGGCGGCAGGAGCCTCGGGCTCGGTGGGCTCCTTCTTCTTCTTCAGGATGATGGAGCCGTTGTCGGTGGCGGGGCCCTCGTCGGGGGTGGCTTGGGGCTGCGCGGGCGGCGGCTTGGGCGGGTTTTGCTGCGCGGGGATGGGCGAGGTGGCGAGGAGCAGGGCGAGCGTGGAGCCGGCCGCGAGGAGGTGGAGGAGATGAGGAGCGCGGCGGGAGGCACGGTTCGCAGGGTTGGTCATCATGTGAAACTTTACTCCGGATTTGAGCGCGGACATAAGGCTTGGAGCCCGGAGCCGCGGGAAACATCGGAACGGGCTACTCTTTAGACGTGAAAAACTTTTCCTGGCTGCATCGGATTCTTGCGGGTTGGGCGCTGTGTGCAGCGTTGTCGTGCTGGGCGCAGAAGGAGCCTGCCAGGGCTCTGCCGGAGGGCTTAGCGGTCTTCCCGCTGCGGGACGTGACGCGGGGTCTGAAGGGGGTCGCCTACACCGTTTTCGAGGGGGTCGTGCCCGAGGCCATGGAGGTCGAAATCCTCGGGGTTCTCAAGGACGCCATCGGGCCGGGGCAGGACATGATCCTGGGGAGGCTCGGCGGCGCAAAGGCGACCTATACCGGCGTGGTGGCGGGAATGAGCGGCAGCCCGGTCTATATCGGTGGGCGGCTGGTGGGAGCGGTCAGCTACCGGATCGGGCAGTTCTCCAAGGAGCCCATCGCGGGAATCACGCCGATCGAGCAGATGTTCGAGGTGCGGGATCGGGCAGCGGCTGGCATTCGGGAACCCGAAGCGATCCATCCCACCCTTGGCGGAAGCGCCTCTGGGGAAACATCCGGCGCGTCGTCGACCAGCCTCGCTCGCGGACCGATGATGCAGGCCATGGAGACACCGCTGGTGTTCAGCGGCTTCTCGCAGGAGGCGGTCGAGCGCTTTGGAGATCGCTTTCGGGCGCTTGGGATGACGCCCGTGGCGGGGCTCGGCGGAGTGGACGCCGAGGCGCGGCAGCCAGAGCCGCTGGTGCCGGGCTCCGCGGTAAGCGCCGTGCTTGTGCAGGGCGATCTGAATGTGGCCGGAACGTGCACCGTCACCTACGTCGATAAGGACCAATTGCTCGCCTGCGGGCATCCTCTAACGCAATACGGTCAGGTCTCGATTCCAATGACGAAGACGCAGGTGGTGGCCACCCTGGCTTCCCCCATGAACGCCTTCAAGATTGTGAATGCCACTGAAACGGTGGGGGCCTTCACGGAGGATCGGGCTTCGGCGATCCTGGGGCGCTTCGGGGCGAAGGCCCGGATGATCCCGGTCGTAGTGGAGGTGGCACAGGGCTCGGATCCCGAAAGCAAGTCTGGCATCGCCAGCCGTACGCTGCGGTTCGAGGTCTTGGATAATCGCCAGTTGACGCCTTCGACGATGCTCGTTTCCGTGTACCAGGCGCTCCAGGGGACAAACAGCTCGGCGGCGGAGATCAGCTATCGCCTTTCCGGCGAGATGTTGGTAGCCGGACCCGATGGTAAGGCACTTCCGCCGGTGCGCCTGGACGGAGAGATGGCGCAGAACGAGTTCAACCCCGCCGCCATCAACGCTGCGCTGTACGTCGGCCAGCGCTTTGTGCAGGTGTACCAGAACGCGGTGGAGCAGCCGGTCGTCACGGGGCTCCGGCTGCGGGTAGAAGCAACGCCGGTGCGGCGGACGGCGGTCATCGAAGGTGCGCGGCTGGCACGGATGGAGGCCCGGCCAGGCGACACCGTGGAAGTGGAGGCGACCGTACGGCCATACCATGAGGAGCCCCGCGTGCTTCGCATGCGGATGACCGTCCCGGCCGGAACGCCCGCCGGCCCGTTGCGCATCCTGGTGAGCGACGGACCGACGCTGGACCGCCTGGTGCAGCCGGGCGTCGCCGCCTCGGCGCAGCATCCCGTCGGGCTGGCGGACATGGTCGCCCAGATGAACCGCGAGCACCCTAATCACCGCGTGTACCTGACGCTGCTGGAGCGGACCGCCCAGGCAGTCCTGCCCGCCGGAACGATGGCCGGGGTTCCTCTTTCCATGGCGAACGTGCTGGAGCCGCTCAAAGATGGGCAGGAGATGCGCCTGACCGGCGAGAGCGCCGTAGAGTCGGCTTCAGCGGAAATGCCGGACGCCCTGACGGGCGCCAAGGTGCTGACCCTGATGGTGCGGTAGGCGACCCACAAAGGCGCTAGTAGCGAAGGAATGGCGAATCCTCTGCAGGCTGATGTAGCATCGAGTGTGTTGCGTTGGGCCCGTGTTGAAGCGCACAAAAAGGATCAGGGACACCCATGAATGACATCAACGGACTGGCCGTCCACGCTGCCGGCGCCACCTTGCTCCCATATAAGTACGACGCAGGAGAGTTGAAGCCGAACGAAGTGCAGATCCGCGTCTCGCATTGTGGGGTCTGCCATAGCGACGTGCACCTGATCGACAATGATTGGGGCCTCAGCAAATACCCCTTCATCCCTGGCCACGAGATCGTGGGCAAGGTGACCGCGATCGGAGCGGAGGTTCGGGACCGCGTGCTCGGCGAGCGCGTGGGCGTAGGCTGGCAGGCAGATAGCTGCGGCATCTGCGAGTGGTGCCGCCAGGGCGATGAGCATCTCTGCGCGAAGACCCAGCCGACCTGTATCGGACGAAATGGCGGGTATGCGGACAGCATCCGCGTCAACAGCCACTTTGCCATCCCCGTGCCGGAGGTGCTGGAAAGCGAGAATGTGGCACCGCTCCTCTGCGGGGGCATTACGGTCTACAGCCCGCTGCGGAACCACGGGGTCCGGCCCTCGTCGCGCGTAGGCGTAGTCGGCATCGGCGGCCTGGGGCACCTCGGGGTGCAGTTCGCGCGGGCCTTCGGCGCGGAGGTCACGGCATTCTCAACCTCGAAGGATAAGGAAGCCGAGGCACGCAGCCTGGGCGCACATCACTTCGTCAACACGCGGGACACCGGCGCTCTCAAGAAACTTTCCGGCTGCTTCGACTTTCTGCTTTCTACCGTCAGCGCGGACCAGGACTGGCAGGGGCTGGTCAATGCGCTTCGGCCCAAGGGAACCCTGTGCGTCGTGGGGGCCTCCCCCTCGCCGATGCAGATCGCCGCCTTCTCGCTCATCGGCGGGCAGAAGGCGCTTGCAGGCAGCCCAACAGGAAGCCCGCGCGACCTGCACGAGATGCTGGATGTCGCCGCGCGGCACGGAGTCAAGGCCACCACCGAGCGGTTCCCGATGGCGGCCGCCAACGAGGCAGTGGCAAAGGTGAAAAAGAACCAGGTACGGTATCGGGCCGTTCTCGCGAACTAGCGTCGACAAGATCGGCCGTTCTCCGCTGATCGCGACGGCTCCGATCCATGGTTCCTAAAGCGCCGAACCCTCGCACGCGATTGCCGTGGCCGAACTCGAGTCGGTAGGTTGCGTTCTGGCCTGGCACCTGCCCTCCTGGGTCTGGGCTCAGCGCTTAACAGAAGCAACGGCAGCGGCTTGCAGGCCTCGCCAATTTGGTGTTCAATCGGGCTGAATGCGTCGTTTGCTCTCAATCCTATTGATCGCGGTGCTTGGATTGCCGCTGGTTTCGCCCCTGTTGGGTCAGGACGGGGATGCGACCATGCCCGTGTGCTGCCGGCGGGGTGGAGTGCATCACTGCATCGGCGCGATGCGGCAGGCCGCCCCGGGCGGGACGACCGTTGGGGCGGTGCAGGCCAGATGTCCGTACTGCCCGGGAGCCGTGACTTCGGACCATGTGGGCGGGATGCTGGCAGCGCGAGCCGGGGTTGGGCTGGTGGTGTCTGAGAGCGGGCGGCTGCGGGTGAGCCGGGTCCGGTCGCGGTCTCGTGTGTTGCGCGGCGAGGCTTGCCCGAAGCGTGGGCCTCCTGGGCTGAGCCTGCTGTAACGTTGCGCTTCTTCTGACATTTCCTGATCCGCGTCGAACCTGCGTGTCTCCGGGGCCTTGTTCCCCGCTGGCGGCGTTCCGCGATCCGTGCCGCTCACCGCCGTGCCGGTGAGGCTGGAGACAATGATGTATCTGCGTGCTGTGGTGTGTGTTGTGTTGGCTGGGCTTGGCGCCTCGCATTTGTGCGGGCAAGAGACGGTGACGACGGCTTCCATTGCCGGACAGGTGACGGATCGAACGGGGGCGGCAGTAATCCGAGCCGCGGTAACCGCAACCGAACAGGCGACTAACCAGACAACGACCGTTCAGACGGATGAGCGGGGGCGGTTTCGCCTGTCTTACCTTCCCGTGGGGCGATATGTCGTCACGGTGCAGGCCGCCGGCTTTGCCGTGACTTCGCGGCCTCTGGAGGTAACGGTTGGATCTGCGTTTGTCGTTCCCTTTGTGCTGCAGGTGGCGGGTGCGGCCGCCTCGGTCACGGTGACGGGAGAGGCGCCGATCGTGGAGGCCAGCCGAAGCCAGATCGCCGGGACGGTCGGAGTAGCCGAGGCGCGGGAGCTTCCGTTCAACGGGCGCAACCCGTTCGACCTGGCGCTGCTGGTTCCGGGCGTTTCAGCGACCAACACGGCGAGCGTGCAGACATTCGCAGAAACCTCGCCGGTGGTGGGGCAGGGCTACTCAGTGAATAGCCAAAGGAACTTTTCGAATGGTTTTATCGTGGACGGGCTTTCGGCGAACGACGATGCGGCGGGGCTGGCGGGGAACTCCTATGGGCTGGAGGTAATCCGGGAGTTTCAGGTGGTGACCTCCGGCGGCCAGGCGGAGTTCGGGCGCGCCATGGGAGGGTACTTCAACATCGTAACCAAAAGCGGAGAGAATGCGGTCCACGGGGACGCCTACGGATTCTTGAAGAACCAGCGGCTGAATGCGAACAATGCGCTGAGCGGCGGGAAGCTGCCGCTGACGCAGGGCCAGTACGGGGCGAGCCTCTCCGGGCCTCTGGTGCGAGACCGGAGCTTTCTGTATGGAAACTTCGAGCAGCGGCACTTGAATACGAATGGGATTCTGACGATCTCGCCGGCAGACGCGGCGCTGATCGATGCGCGGCTGGCAGCGGTGGCGTACCAGGCGCCGCTGCTGGCCGTGGGAACAGGGGCAACGACGCTGTACCCGACGACGGTGCATACGAACAACGGCTTTGTGCGCGGGGACCATCGCCTGAATGGGAACGACCAGATGAACCTGCGATACAGCGTGTATACGCTGGACAGCGTCAACGCGCGGGGCGTCGGAGCGCTGGCAGCGGTGAGCAACGGGACGGCGGTGCGGGATACGAACCACACCGTCGCGGTGAGCAATATCGCGACGCTTTCAGCACGGACCTTCAACGAGACGCGGGGGCAGTTTACCTACGACAGCCTCAATGCTCCTCCGAACGATGAGGTGGGGCCGACGGTGACGATCTCCGGCGTGGCGACTCTGGGGCGCTTTTCAAGTTCGCCCACCGCGCGGAAAAACCTGCTGTTCGAAGGCGTCGACAACGTGGTACTGGAACGTGGGGGCCATACGTTCAAGACGGGGGTCGACTTTCTCTACAACCGGGATACGATCACGTTTCCGCAGTCGCTGCGGGGAGCATATACGTTCTCTTCGCGGGCGAATTTCCTCAGCGGCACCTACAACACGCAAGGGTATACACAGTCGTTCGGAACGCCGGCGGTGCTGCAGGGCAACCCGAACGTGGGGGTGTACGCGCAGGACGAGTGGCGCGTGGGACGAGGGGTGACGCTGAACGCCGGCATGCGGTACGACCTGCAGTTTCTCGAAACGATTGCAACCGACCGGCGAAATGTGTCGCCGCGGGTGGGGTTTGCATGGGCTCCGCGCGCGGGAACGGTGGTGCGAGGCGGGTTCGGGCTGTTCTACGACCGGGTTCCGCTGCGGGCGCTGGCGAATGCGCTGCTTTCGGCCAACAACACGACCGATGTGGGGCAGGCACGGCTGCTGAGCTATACGTTCTCGCCGGGGCAGGCGGGCGCTCCGGTGTTTCCGCAGGTGGCGGTGGCTCCTCCGGCGGGGGCGTTGTTGAACTTTACGCTGATGAACCGGCATCTGCAGAACGCGTATGGGGCGCAGGCGAGCATGGAGGTAGAGCAGAAGATGGGTTCGCGGGCCAGCCTGGCCGTGAGCTACCAGCATGTGCGGGGGCTGCATCTGCTGACATCCGTCAACACGAACATCAACGTGGATGGGACGCGGCCGAACCCGGCCTTCGGGAACGCAAAGGCGTATGACGGGCGGGCCGACTCGTACTATGACGGGCTGGCCGTTTCCTTTGTGGAGCGGCCGGCCGCTTGGGGCAGTGCAAGAGTTTCGTACACCTGGTCGAAGGCGATCGACGATGTGGGGGAGTTCTTCTTCAGTTCACCGGTCAATAACTTCTTTCCCGGCGAGGACCGCAGCCGTTCGGATGACGACCAGCGGCATCGGGTAGTCTTCGATGCGACGGTGAACTCGCCTGTGGGGCCGGGTCGTGGGCTGGTCGGGCGATTGGAGCATGGTTGGCGGCTGGGAGGCATTCTGCAGTACACGTCGCGGCTGCCCTTCAACATTGTCACCGGAGGAACCACCAGGCAAGGCACGACGCAGCGACCCTGTCTGGGGGGGTTCTCGCTGGTGGGAACGAATCCCTGTACGGAGGCTCTGCCGGGCGCCTTGATCGGGCGCAATGCGGGCATCGGGTTCGACTTCTTTACCCTCAATGCAAGGTCGTCGCGGAGCTTTGCGCTCGGGGAGAAGGTGAGGCTGGAAGGGATCGCGGAGGCCTTCAATGCGCTGAACCATCGGAACGACATGGTGCCGAATGGAACGGTGGGAGGCAGCTCGCCGGTAGGTTCGGCGAATGCGGTCGGAGAGGCACGGAGTGTGCAGCTGGCAGCCCGGGTTACATTTTAGGGGTAGGCCCGAGACCGCTTCGCGAGTACGAGCCGACGCGGCCTCCGAGGTTCCTTCATTCTAAAAGCTGTCGTCGTCCGAGCTTGAGCTACTGTCATCCGAGCCGCTATCCCCGGAGCTGAAATCGTCGGAGGTGTCGTCGAAGTCGTCCGCGTCCTTGGCATCCACGGTCGAGACGTCCTCCGCGCTCGTGTCGGCAAAGCCGCGGGCGGCGTCGCGGCGGTCTTCGATGTCCGAGCCCAGGCCTCCGGCGTGGTGCTCGTGGGGAGACGCGTCCCCGTAGTAGTTGTTGACGATCTCTTCCGGACGGCCCTGGTTGCCGTAGCCTTCAAAGCCGTAACCCCCGCCTCCGGAATGGCCGCCGCCGAAGCCGTGCATGAGGCTTTCGATGCCTTCGAAGGCGAGTGCGCCCGCGGCGACGCCGGTGGCGGTGGTCATCGCGGAGCGAAGAAAGCCTCCGGACTGCGGCGGCGCTGGGGCGTAGCCGGGCTGCGCGTACTGCGGGGCACCGTACTGCGGGGCGTACTGGGGCGCTCCGCTTTGCTGGGCGTAGTAGGAGCCAGGGTTGGGAACGGGGGCGTAGACCGCGGGAGGCGGGGATGCGGCGCGACCGGGCCCGTCATTCATGCCGAGGAGGTTGCCGAGGAAGCTGCCGGAAGGCTTGGCGGCAGCAGGGGGCGCCTGCCGGACGGCTTCAAGCTGCGCCTTCGCGTCGGCGAGCTGCTTCTGGGCCTGCTCCAGGGCGTACTGCTGGACCAGGACCGTTTGCGAAAGCATGTAGAGGGCGTCGGGGTTGCGGCCAAGGGTCTGCTGGAGGTACTGCTCGGCTTCGGCGTCCTTCTCGGTGAGCGGGGAGTTGGCGATGCGGTCGGTGAGCCCCTGGAGCATCTGCTGTTCTTGCGCGGTCATGGTGATCCTCGTTTTACTGCCCGTGGATGAGACGCGGACTGAAGGGTATACGTTGGCGCCCGCAAAAAAGTGCCGTGACATCAGGACGCGTGGTAGTGGCCGTCGCGCTCGGTGAGGGTGATAGGGGTTTGGAAGAGGTCGGTCAGGCGGGCGGCGGTGAGGAGGTCGCGTTTGGGGCCGTCGGCGACGATGCGGCCTTCACGCATGAGGAGGATGCGGTCGATCTCGGGGATGATGTCGGGCAGGTGGTGCGTGATGAGGAGCAGGGTGGTGCCCTCGCGGGCGAGGCGGCGGAGCAGGGCGTGGAGGTCGCGCTGGGCGGCGAGGTCGAGCGCGTTCGAGGGCTCGTCGAGCAACAGGGTGCCGGCGGAGGCGACGAGGGCGCGGGCGATGAGGATGCGGCGCTGCTGGCCGGCGGACATTTCGCCTACCAGCTTACGGGCCAATGGGATGGCGTCGACGAGGGCGAGGATGTCGTCCGCTTTCTGGTGCATGGCGGGGGTGACGGTGAGGTTGGGCCAGAGGGTTGAGCTCGAAAAGAAGCCGGTGAGGACGGTGTCGCGGCCGGTGGTGGTGAGGGTGGGGCGGCCGGGGAGGTCGGGGGAGACGACGCCGAGCTTGCGGCGGAGTTCGGTGAGGTCCCAACGCTCGCGGCCGAAGAGGCGGACGTGGGTGGCGGGATCGGCGAGGGGGTAGCACTCGCAGGTGAAGGTCTTGATGAGGGTGGATTTGCCGCAGCCGTTGGGGCCGAGGATGGCGAGGTGTTCGCCGGGGTGGATGGTGAGGGAGAGATCGTGGAGGACGACGGTTTCGCCGCAGGCTACGTGGACGTGGCGGAGGTTGAGGATGGGGTCGGGCATTGCTTGAGGATAACGACTGATTGCTCAGTGTTGGATCGACGCGAAAACCGCGAACCGCGATTACCCCAGAGCTCGACAACGGGAGCGCTGCTCTTACTGGACAGGCCTGTTACTCGGCGTCGAACTCTGCCCAGAGTTCGGAGAGCACGACGTGCACGGGCGAGTCCTTGACGCGAAGGATGCCGTCCTCGGGCTCCATGATGCCAAAGGCTGAGGCGTGATACCCGGTGCGGGTCTCGGGATCAAGCACCCAGACGCTCTCCACGCCCATGTCGAAGAAGTCCTTCAGGCGGCGGAGCACGCGTGGGACTCGGTCCTCCGGTGAGCGGATCTCGATGCAGAGCAAGGGGGGCGTTTCTAGAACGCCGGAGCGTGGAAAATCCCTCGGCACCACCGTTACGTCCGGGATGCGGTAGCGGCTCGCGCTTACGTGAGTACGCCACTCCGTAAAGACACGAATCTTCCACTCGCGTTCATGTTGAAGCAGGAGAGAACCAATGAGCAGTTGGAGTTGTGCGTGGAGACCGTCTCCCCCGTTTCTTTCCTCCAGCACGCCATCCACGAAGTCGCAGTCGGGCTTGTAGGTGGTGTTCAGGTACTCGTTCTCGGGGATGGAGAGCGATGCTGTCGCCATGGTGCACCTTGTGTGTCTTCGATCATACGGCGAGTTTTGGAGTGACGGATGGTGGATCAGTCTTGTCGATTCCAAGGTGAGTGCTATTGCAGGCACTGCCGGTAATCGACTACGAGGATTAATCCCGTTCTGCGTGTGATCATTGCGAATCACACCCACACAACAGATAAGCTTCAAAGGACAAACAGATGCCTACGCCGACGATCTACGAAGACGCAATTAGCCGCCCAGACCTGTTCCAGTGGTTTGGGATTGGTGGGGCAGCTTTCGAGGATTGGCTGACCGCGCTTCCATTGCATGCTCATCCTGGTTTGGTCGACTTCTGGCGCAGGACTGGTGGGGGCGACATCTTCGAGTCTGAAACGCTGCTCGGACCCCTCGCAACCGATGAGAGTGACAATGTTCTTAGGATGAACGATTACCACAGGAGCAGAGGCTTGCCGGATGGAATGCTCATCTTCCATATAGGCCTGTGCGTGTCTGCTTCGTCGTTGGATCGAAAGCGCCGTCGGAATCAATTGGTCACGTTAGACCCCGATTCTTATCGAGTGATTAGCACCTTCAACAGCTTCAGCGACTGGTATCACGATGTCTTGAGATCAGAATATGCATCTGGGTACGGCCTATGAGAGCGCAGCGACGTCGTCGCCGAGCAGAGGCATGATCGGATTACTCCTGGTAAACGCCGTTGTCGCCAGTTGAGAAATACAGACTAGCTGTTAGAGCTTGTCCGGCCACTTCCAGCCGCTGAACTCTTCGCGGTCGATGCCGTGTTCGTGGGCGTAGTTGACGGCTTCGATGATCTGGCCCTGGAGCCACTCGCGGGTGTGGGCGGCGGTGAGCTGGAGGGCGGGGACGCGGTCGATGACGTCGATGGCGAGGTGGAAGCGGTCGACCTTGTTGAGGATGGCTAGCTCCAAAGGCGTGTTGATGTTGCCCTTTTCGGAGTAGCCGCGGACGTGGAAGTTCTCGTGGTTGGGCTGCTTGTAGGTGAGCTTGTGGATGAGCGATGGGTAGGCGTGGAAGTTGAAGATGACGGGCTTGTCGGGGGTGAAGAGGGCTTCGAACTCGCGCTCGCGCAGGCCATGGGGGTGCTGGGTGGCGGGCATGAGGCGGAAGAGGTCGACGACGTTGATGAAGCGAGTTTTGAGCTCCGGGCAGTGCTCGCGGAGGATGGCGGTGGCGGCGAGCGCCTCGGCGGTGGGGATGTCGCCGGCGCAGGCGATGACGGCGTCGGGCTCCTGGCCGTCGTCGTTCGAGGCGAAGTCCCAGATGCCGATGCCTTTGGTGCAGTGGGTGATGGCCTCCGTCATGGTGAGGTACTGAAGGTGCGGAGCCTTGTCGGCGACGATGACGTTGATGTAGTTCTGGCTGCGGAGGCAGTGGTCGCCGACGCTCAGCAGGCAGTTCGCATCGGGCGGGAGATAGATGCGCGTGACTTCGGGGCTCTTGTTGGTGACGATGTCGAGGAAGCCGGGGTCCTGGTGGGTGAAGCCGTTGTGGTCCTGCCGCCAGACGAGCGAGGTGATGAGCAGGTTGATGGAGGGGATGGGCGCGCGCCAGCGGAGTTCGAGCTTGCTCTTCTCCAGCCACTTGGCGTGCTGGTTGAACATGGAGTCGATGATGTGGACGAAGGCCTCGTAGGTGGAGAAGAACCCGTGACGGCCGGTGAGGACGTAGCCCTCGAACCAGCCTTCGAGGGTGTGCTCGGAGAGCATCTCCATGACGCGGCCGTGGGTGGTGAGGTCGCCGCCGTCGGCGTCCGAGGGGAGGGTCTCGGCCATCCACTCCTTGCCGGAGACCTTGTAGATGCCGTCGAGCTTGTTGGAGGCGGTCTCGTCGGGGCCGAAGACGCGGAAGCTGGTCATGTTGCGGCGGACGACCTCTGCGAGGAACCTGGCGAGGGTGGCGGTGGAGGAGACCTCCTCCTGGCCGGGGTGTTTGACCTCGACGGCGAAGGTCCGGAAGTCGGGGAGGTCAAGGGGCTTGGAGAGCAGGCCGCCGTTGGCGTGGGGGTTGGCGGTGATGCGGCGATGGCCTACCGGGTGAAGGGCCTGGAGCTCGGGGATGAGGGTGCCGTGCTCGTCGAAGAGCTCTTCCGGGCGGTAGCCGCGGAGCCAGGACTCGACGAGCGCGAGGTGGGCGGGGTTGGTGCGGGGGTTGGCGATGGGGATCTGGTGGGCGCGCCAGGAGCCTTCGACCTTTTTGCCGTCTAGCTCCTTCGGGCCCGTCCAGCCCTTGGGCGAGCGGAGGACGATCATGGGCCAGCGTGGGCGCTGGGGCACAGTGCCTTCGGGGGCAGTGCGGGCTTTGTTCTGGATGTCGCGGATCTCGAGGATGCAGCCTTCCATGACCTGGGCCATGAGCGGGTGCATCAGGGCGGGGTCGTCGCCTGAGACGAAGTGGGGCTTCCAGCCATAGCCGGTGAGGAGGCTTTCGAGCTCGTCCTGCGGGATGCGGGCGAGGATGGTGGGGTTGGCGATCTTGTAGCCGTTGAGGTGCAGGATAGGGAGGACGGCGCCGTCGTAGATGGGGTTGAGGAACTTGTTGGAGTGCCAGGAGGTGGCGAGCGGGCCGGTTTCGGCCTCGCCGTCGCCGATGACGACTGCGACGATGAGGTCGGGGTTGTCGAAGGCCGCGCCGAAACCATGCGAGAGGCTGTAGCCAAGCTCGCCGCCCTCGTGGATGGAGCCGGGCGTCTCGGGCGTGCAGTGGCTGCCGATGCCGCCGGGGAAGGAAAACTGCTTGAAGAAGCGCTGGAGGCCTTGCTCATCCTGGCTGATGGCGGGGTAAACCTCGGAGTAGACGCCTTCGAGGTAGCAGTTGGAGAGGGTGGCGGGGGCTCCGTGGCCGGGGCCCGAGAGGTAGATCAGGTTGAGGTCGTACTTCTTGATGAGGCGGTTGAGGTGGACCCAGGTGAAGGTCTGGCCGGGATCGGAACCCCAGTGGCCGAGCAGGCGGTTCTTGATGTGTTCGATCTTGAGCGGCTCGCGGAGCAGCGGGTTGGCCTGGAGGTACAGCATCCCGGCGCAGCAATAGTTGCAGGCGCGCCAGTAGGCGTCGATCAGGCGGAGCTCTGTCTCTGTGGTGAGGCTCTGGTTGCTGGGAGGGTCGACGACGACGATGGGGGAGATAGCGGTGCTCATGGCGGGACCTCGTGCGATCCCCGGCGGGATCTTTGCGGGCGGTGGGCCGGCGGTCGCGGGTGGGAGAGCTAGGGGGTTCGGGCCATGCGGGCTACGTGCCGGGCGATGGTGAGATCTTCCTGGGCGGGCAACGAGAAGACTGCTGTTGTTGAGTGTGATGCGTGGATTTGGCCGCCGATGCCTTTTTGGCCGAGGTTTAATGTCGGGTCGAGCACCATGCCAAACGATTCGAGGCCCGCGAGGACCTCGGCGCGGGTGGCGGAGTCGTGCTCGCCGATGCCTCCCGTAAAGACGAGGGCGTCAAGGCCGCCGAGGAGAAAGGTGTAGGCCCCGATCGCCTTGGTGATAGCCCGCGTAAAGATTCGCAAGGCGAGAAGCGCTTCAGGCGTCTTGGCCTTGCGGATGGCCTGCATGTCGTTTGGAAGATGAGCGAGGGCGACCAGGCCGGAGTGGTGGTTGAGCATGGATTCGACTTCGTCGATACTGGAGCCCTGCCGCAGGAGGTAGAGGACGAGGCCGGGGTCGAGGTCCCCTGGGCGGGTTCCCATCACAACGCCCCCGGTGGGCGTCAGGCCCATGGAGGTGTCGATGGAGCGGCCATCGCGCAGCGCAGTAACGCTGCATCCGCTGCCCAGGTGGGCAATGATCATGCGGCTTGGCAGCGGCTGCGGGAGCTGAGGAAGGACGGACTCGCAGCTGAGGCCGTGGAAGCCATAGCGATGGACACCCTGTTTGCGAATCGCTTCAGGGATCGGGTAGGTCGTTGCTTCTTCCGGCATCGACCGGTGGAAGACGGTGTCGAAGCAGGCAAAGTGGGGGATCTTCGGGAAGCGCGCAAGGCCCTGGCGGATCACGGCGACGGCTTCGGGATCGTGGAGCGGGGCGAATGGTTTGGCTGCTTCTAGGGCTTCGAGGACTTCGGGGGTGATGCGCTGGTGGTCTTCGAGGGTAGGGCCGGGGTGGACTACCCGGTAGCCTACGGCGTCGATCGCGGGCTTATCTGGGGCAGTGACGGTGTCGAAGATGGCTTGCGTGGCATCGATGGCGGTCTCGGCCGGCGGGTTGGGGGAGGACTTACCGTCGATCTTGAGGGTGGCTTCAGGCTGGCCAATGCCGCTGAGTTCGCCCTCCAGTGCGGATTGTGGCTGCGTGCCTGGCTGCCCGTCGAAGAGCGAGAACTTGATTGAAGACGAGCCGGGGTTGAGGACGAGGATGCGCACGAGTGTTGGATGCGGCTCAGTCGGCGGCGACGCTTTCGAGGGGGGCGGCGCCTACTGGGCGGCCGGTGAGCATGAGGGCGTAGTAGACCGCTGCGGCAACGAAGAAGCCGACGAACCAGGCGTAGTCGTACAGGACGCGGAGGGCAGGGACGGCGAGGCCGACAAGGGCGGTGAGAACTCCGGCGGCGAGGGCGACGACGGCGCGGGGATTGATGCCGCCGGTGTACTCGTAGAGGCCGTGGCGGTGGTAGAGGGCGGGGACGTCGAGGCGGGTGTGGCGGATGAAGAAGTAGTCGGCAACCATGATGCCGGCGACCGGGCCGAGCAGGCCGGAGTAGCCCACCAGCCAGCCGATGTAGTTGGTATGGCTGGCCATCAGCTTCCACGGCATCATGGCGAGGCCGAGGAAGCCGGTGATGAGGCCGCCGCTGCGGAAGCTGATCAGGCGAGGATGGAGGTTGGAGAAGTCATTCGAGGGGCCTACGACGTTCGCGCCGATGTTGACGTTGAGCGTGGCGACCAGGATGGAGATGAGCGCCAGGAAGGCGACCAGCGGCTGGTGGAAGCGGCCGAGCAGCGTGATAGGGCTCCAGATGGGCTCGCCGAAGACGACGGTGGAGGCGGAGGTGCAGGCGATGCCGATAAAGGTGTAGAGCGTCATCGCGACTGGCAGCCCGAAGGCCTGGCCGACGATCTGCGCGCCTTGCGATTTCGCGTACCGGGTGAAGTCGGGGATATTGAGCGAGAGCGTGGCCCAGTACCCGACCATGCCGGTGAGCGAGAGAAAAAAGAAGTGAACGCCCGCGGACGGGCTGCTGAAGTGGCTAGGCGCGGCGAGCATGGGGCCGAAGCCGCCCGCCTTCGTCGTCATAAAGGCGAGTAGGACGAGCGACATGACGAGCAGGAAGGGCGCGGAGAAGCCCTGCAGGAAGCGGATGGACTCGACTCCACGCCAGACCACCGCCATGTTGAGCAGCCAGAAGCCGACGAAGCAGATCCAGGGGACAACGGGATTGGCCGCGGTGGCGGGCCAGAGGACGGCGAGCATCGCGGCGATCGATTGCCCGCCGATCCAGGACTGGACGCCGAACCAGCCGCACGCGACCACGGCGCGCAGCACCGCGGGGACGTTCGCGCCGCGCGTGCCGAAGCTCGCACGGACGAAGACGGGAAAGGGGATGCCGTACTTCGCCCCGGCGTGCGCGTTGAGGATCATCGGGATGAGCACGATGAGGTTACCAAGGAGCACGGTGCCGATAGCCTGCTTCCAGTTCATGCCCCCCGCGATGAGCGACGACGCCAGCATGTAGGTGGTGACCTCCATCGACATGGAGAACCAGAGGGCGATGAAGTTGTAGGTAGTCCAGGTGCGCTGGACCAGCGTGGTGGGGGCGAGGTCGGAGTTGTAGAGGCGTAGGTCTGCGTCAGGCATTCCGTTCACGGGTGTCAGCATCCGGCGAAGCCTTCCGCGTTGGTCTGCCGCTTGAGGAAGCGGCCTCGGCCTGTCTCGCCGATCCATTTGCCGTCTCTTACGACCCGCTCGCCGCGGGAGAAGACGTGCTTCGCGTTACCCTTCACCTGCCAGCCTTCGAACATGTTGTAAGCGGTAGCCATGGATTGGCTCGCGGCCCGGATGGTGTAGATCTGGTTCGGGTCCCAGAGCAGCAGGTCGGCGTCCTTGCCTGCCGCGACGCTTCCCTTCCCGGGCATGCCGAAGATGCGCGCCGGGGCGGTCGCGGCGAGCTCGACGAAGCGCTCCGGCGTCAGGCGGCCTGAGTTGACGCCGAAGTGCCAGAGGATCTGCAGACGGTTCTCGATGCCAGGGCCACCGTTCGGGATCTTGCGGAAATCGTCCCGGCCGAGGGACTTCTGGTCGGCGAAGCGGAACGGACAATGGTCGGTCGAAACGACGGACAGCGCACCATCTTCGAGCGCTCCCCAGAGAGCCTCCTGGTTCCACTTCTCGCGCAGCGGCGGGGTAAAAACGTACTTCGCTTCATCCCAGGATCTGCCGGGCATCTGGTCTTCGAGCGAGAGGACGAGGTACTGCGGACACGTCTCGGCCAGCGCCCGCACACCCCGCTGCTGGGCGTGGCGGAGTTCGCGCAGCGCAGCCTCGTTCGACAGGTGGACGATGTAGACCGACGCACCGGCCATCTCGGCAAGCGCGATAGCCCGGTGCGTGGCTTCCGCCTCCGCCAGGGCAGAGCGGCTAAGCGCATGGAAGTGCGGCGCCGTCTTGCCCTCGGCGACCATCTGCGCCACCACCACATCGAACGCCGCCCCATTCTCCGCGTGGATGCAGCACAGCGCGTTCAACGCAGCCGCCCGCTGCATCACGCGGAACATCAGGCGGTCGTCGATCATCAGGACGTCAGGGTAGGCCATGAAGAGCTTGAAGGACGCGATGCCTCGGCCACCATCGCGTCCATCTCATCGAGGTTCTCAAAGCTCTCGCCGAGGTCCGTGACGGCCATGTGGAGCGAGAAGTCGATGCAGGCCTTGTCGCGGGATTTGGCAAGCCAGGTGTCGAGAGCCTCGCGCATCGTGTGGCCCCGAGACTGCAGGGCGAAGTCGATGACCGTCGTCGTCCCGCCCGCGGCCGCAGCGATCGTGCCCGTCCGGTAGTCGTCGGCGGAGGTCGTTCCGCCGAACGGCATGTTCAGGTGGGTATGGACGTCGATGCCGCCCGGCATGACGAGCAGACCCGCCGCGTCGACGATGGTGTGGCCTTCAGGCGAGATGTTCGTCGCGACTTCGGCGATGGTCTCGCCCTCGACGAGCACGTCGGCTCGCACGGACGACGCAGCGTTGACGACGGTGCCGTTGCGGATGAGAAGTCCCATGGATGTATCCACCATCTCGCGGAGCGGCCCTGCTTGTCCACAGCGATCTTGCGCGGGCTACGTCTTGATCACCGCCCGCACCCTGGGCGGCCCGTCGATCGCCTCGGTCACTGCCGGGTCCTCGGCCATCGCGTGAAGCACCCCCTGGACGATCTGTTCGTCCGCCGCCCCCGCCCCGGCAATCTGCACCGGGTAGAGCACCGCATATTCCAGGCCGTCGGACAGTTGCAGGCGAGCCTCGATACTGGGTGCCGCAAGAGGCGCGTCCATCCAGGATTCCACCCTGGCATGCTGCTGCTCGATGGTGGCCTTGTAGCCGCTGTAGACGGCCTCCACCGCCCCGCGAACCGCCCCAACCGCGCTCTGGTAGTCGGTGCCGGCCTTGAGCTTGACCGTAATCTCATGCCACGCATAGTCCGTGCCCGGGATCTGCTTGTAAAGTGGCGTGCCCGTCTGGAACAGCACGGAGTTGGCGAAGACGGCGATGCGTCCCGTCGGGTGAAGCTCCGTTCCGGAGCCGACTAGCTCCATCATGTAGAAGCGGACCAGGCCCACCTCGACCACATCTCCTGTAACGCCGGCCACCGTGATGCGGTCGCCCACACGCACGCCGTACCGCCCGATGATAAAGAAATACGCGGCCACGGAGAGAAGAATGGTCTGCAGGCCCACCGCGATGCCCGCCGTAATGAAGCCCGCGAAGGTCGCCAGCGAACTGAACTGCGTCACGAACCCGAGGATCAGGACGATGCCGCCCAGCGACCCGATCACCATCCGCCGCACCAGGAGCAACTGCCGCCGGCGCCGGATGTCCTGCACGTAGCGCGCGGTGGCGCGACGCCAAATCTCGCCCGCGCCCAGAATCAGGGCAAGCGCCAGAGCGATCGCGAACACACGCAGCAAAACGGACCGCAGGATGGTCGTCCGCTCGGCCTGCACGGCGGCGCTCCAGGAGAGCAGATTGCCGCGGCACTGCTCGAGCAGCAGCACCTCCTGGCTGATCGGAATCGAGACGCCGGAGATAGCCTTAAACGCGTCCGTGAGCTGGTCGTAGCTCTTGCGCGTATCGGCCAGGCTTGGTCCGTTGGCCGAAGGAGGAGCGTTCTGCAACTGCTGCCCCGCGTCCAGCGTGGCTCGCAAAATCTTCACCAGCGGGGTTCGCAGCTCGATCGCCTGGTCGTGCAGCCGCTGCGTCTCCGCCATGCGCTGCTCGATGGCGCGGCTGGTGCCGATAAGCTGAAAGAGGGCCACCGCCTGGG
Organism: uncultured Granulicella sp.; assembly: GCA_965213785.1. GTDB lineage: Bacteria > Acidobacteriota > Terriglobia > Terriglobales > Acidobacteriaceae > Edaphobacter. Next base: position 862,731 of record OZ243921.1, read on the forward strand.
TGCTGAGCCCCGCGTCCCGAAGCGTTCCAATGCTCTCCAGCGTGTTGGCGACCGGCTTGATCTTACTGTCGACCAGCTCCGGCGCGGCATGCTGGAGCTGGTCGATCTCGCCGAGCAGGCCGGTATCGGCGCGAGAGATGCCGCTGACCTTCGAGAGAGCCTCGGTCGTCGCGGCCGCCAGTTGCAACTGTCCCTGCACCTGCTCCAGGTTCTGCTCGATTGCCACCCGGGCGGAGCCGCGCGCGCTGGCGAGTTGGCGGGTAAGCGTCTCGTTCTGCGCCTGCAGATCCTGCATCTGGTGAGCGACGTTCTCCTGGAAGGCGGCGAGCTTCTGGCTTTCGGCGTCAAGCGCTTTCGGACCGCCAAGGCCGCTCTTGCTGGGAATGCGGGCCAGCAGGGCAGCCTCATCCCGGGCGGATTGGAACGCAAGCTGGGCGGTTTGCGTGGCAACCCGCTGGGCCTGCTCGGCGTAGAGCATGTCGCTCGGCTCACCCGTCTTCTGGATCGGCACAACGGTCATCCGGTAAAAGCGAATGACCTCGTTGAGGTGCGCCAGGATAGCCCTGGAACGCGCCTCCACATCGATGCCCTGCGTCAGCGCCGGGGGCAGCGGCGCCGGCAAAAAGGCAAGCCGCACCGCGGTCGGGGGGGTCGGCGCGGTAGGCTGGCCGGGGGCGGCGCCGTTGGCCGCCTTGGCCGCGCCCTGCGTGGCCGCTCCCTCGGTGGCCGCCTGCTTCGCCGTGGGCGACGCCGCGGCAGTCTGAGCCCTCAGCGGGGCAAGACCCAGAAGGGCAATAACGGTGCCGAGAAGAAAGGCCCGCAGGCGCGACCGAGTGGGGATATCTCTAGTGAAAAAGCTCATACCTGTTGGACGCGCTTCCGGCGATGATCGATGCCGCACCGCAGGACTTCCCGGCCTCGCCCAGACGGGCGTCACATTCCCCGGCACCAGCCCGGCCGCGGTGCGTTCCGCCCAGGTCTGCGGGGGCAGGTCGTTGTCGATGCGCTCCATGGTGATGCAGCCGTCGACCGGGCAAACCAGCGAGCACAGGTTGCAGCCCACACAGTGGTGCTCGTCCACGCGAGGGACGCGTTCGAGCGGCGTCAGGTTGGACTGAAGGCCCAGGCCGTTCGAGTCGAGCTTGGGAATGGGCGTGGTGGTCATACGCGCGGACGCCGCGGCTTCGACCATCTGCGGCGTCAGGGTGATGTTGGGTACGGCGGCCGTGCGGTCCAGGTGGATGCACTGGTGCGCGCCGTCCCAGCACGCCGTATAGCAGAGCTGGCACCCGATGCAAAGGGACTCGTGAATACGAGCGACCACCTGGAAGTTGAGGTTCAGGTCGCGCCACTCGCGGACGTGGGGCAGAGACAACCCGCAAAAAGCGTCGATCGTCTCATAGCCCTTCGCTGCCATCCATTCGAGCAGGCCGTCTGCCATATCCTCCACGATCCGGTAGCCGTAATGCATCACGGCGGTGCAGACCTGGACGTTCCCGCAGCCGAGCAGGATAAAACTCCGCCGCGTCGCGCCAGGTGGCAATACCCCCGATGCGATGGAGGAGTAGCGCGAGCTGACGTTGGTGATGGGCTCGCCGATGGTCTTCCAGACCGCTCCGCCCCAGCCGGCGTCGAAGGCGCGCATCGCCTGCTCGCCGCTGTTGGCAGGCGGCGCGGAGGCGAGCCAGAAAGGATTCAGGCACGGAATGCCGGCAAAGGTGGTCTGAAGGGTGGGCCTAAGCATTGCCGGCCTCCAGGTACACGGCAATGCCGAGGGCGGCGCGCTTTCCGTCGGCCACCGCGTCCACCACCTCGCGGCCCCCATTGGTGCAGTCGCCTCCCGCGAAGAACTTCCGGTGGGTCGTCTGGCCCGTGGCGCGGTCGATCGCAATGCGCCCGCCTTCCATCTGAATCTGGTTCAGAAACGCGCGATGGGCGGCCTGGCCGATCGCGAGCACGATGCTCTCTACCGGAAGGGTGAAGCTGGACCCGGCGATCGGGACGATGGCGCCGTCCAACGTCGCTTCAACCCGGCTAAGCCGGATGCCTTCCACCGTAGACTCTCCCACCACGGCGTCCGGCTGCACATGCCACAGGAAGCGGACACCTCTGCCTTGGCGTGCTCATACTCAAAGGGGAACGCCGACATCTGGTCCGGGCCGCGGCGATAGATCATCGTGACCTCGGTCGCGCCCAGGCGCACAGCGGCAATGGCCGCGTCGATCGAGGTGTTCCCTGCCCCGATCACCGCCACCCGCGGACCGACGCTTGTAATCGCTCTGGACTTGTACCCGGCGACGAAGTCCAGCGCGTCGGTGGCTCCAGGGAGTGCCTCTCCGCTGATCCCCAGGCGGTGGATCGCTCCCAGGCCGTGGCCCAGAAAAATAGCGTCGTGGATGCCTGCAAGGTCGGCAAGCATGGAGGCGTCGACCTGCGTGTTGGAATGGATCTCCACGCCAAGCTGGCGGATCAGGTCGATCTCCTGGAGCGAGGCCGACAGGGTCAGCTTGTACTCGGCGATGCCGTAAGTGTTAACCCCCCCCCGGAAGCGGCCGCGCGTCGTACATCGTAGCGCGAATCCCCCGCCGGCGAAGCTCGGCCGCGCACGCGAGCGAGGCAGGTCCCGCCCCGATCAGCGCGACCGAGTGCCCGGTATCGAGCGCGGGTTCGAACGGCAGCGGCGCGCCCGCCGCATGGAAAGCTTCATTGGCGAAACGCTGAAGCCGGCCAATCTGGATGGGCTGACGGTTGTACCGGTGCAGCACGCAGGCCCCCTCGCACAGCACCTCCAGCGGACACGCGCGCGAGCAGCTTGCGCCCAGAATATTGGCGTCCAAAATCGTACGAGCCGACCCGGCCAGGTTGCCGGAGGCGATCTTCTTGATAAAGCGCGGCACGTCGATATGGGTAGGGCATGCGGTGGCGCACGGCGCGTCGAAGCAGAAGAGGCAGCGGTTGGCCTCAGGCAGGGCCGCCTGGGGCTCGAAGGGGGGATGAAGGTCCGGGAAGCGGCTCACGATCTCCGGGTGGGGAGTGAAGTCGGGCGTCGGGGTCATCGTGCGGCAGCGGCCTCGCGGGATCGTGGGACTTGGACTCGGGAAGGTTCGATTAAGCACTATCCGCGGCATCGTTCTACACGGAGACGGTGCCCAGCCCGCCGGCGATCCACCGGAGCGTCTTCCCGGATAGGGAGGCGAACGCCCGGACCGCTTGTTGAAGGTGTTCCGGGCGAGTGTCTTCGGCCGGATTGTGGCTCAGCCCCGCAAGCGATTGCACAAACATCATCACCGTCGGAATTCCGGCCCGGCTGACCTCGGCGGCGTCATGGAGCGGATGGAAGGCGGTGCGGCCGCGCCCCGGTCTCGCGGATAGCCTCCTCGGCAAGCGCAATCAGGTCCGGGTGGAACGGCACAGGCTCAATGCTCCAGATCCGCGACCACGCCACGGTGCAGCCCTCCTCGGCGGCCGCCTGGTGGGAGAAGGCCTCGCACTCCGCGAGCATCTGGGCCAGCACGACCGCGTCCAGGTCGCGCAGGTCGAGGGTGGCTTCCGCACGGCCGACCACGGCGGTGACGATGCCGAGCAACGTCTTGAGCGAGCCCATGGTGGCGACGGCGTCCGGGTGCTTGCGGGCAATCGTCCGGATCTCCAGCGCAAGCTTGGCCGCGGCGGCCAGCGCGTCACGGCGGACCGCCATCGGCGTCGAGCCGGAGTGCGCCTCCTGGCCGTGAAAGGTGAGGCCGTGGCGCTCGACGCCTTTGGTGCCCAGGACCACACCCAGCGGAAGCGAAAGCGCCTCGAGGACGGGGCCCTGCTCGATGTGGAGTTCAAGGTACGCGGCTGCATCGTTCCGCTCCTCCGCCGCGTCCCCGATGCCGTCGATCGCGATCCCGCATGCACGCAGCACCTCTTCGTACCGGATGCCGTCGCGGTCCACGCGAGCACGGTCCGCGCCCGCAGAATGCGTTCCCGCAAAGGCCAAGGAGCCAAAAAGGCTGCGGCCGAACCGCGCGCCTTCTTCGTCGGCCCAGTCCACCAAGCGGATCGTTATGGGTGGCTTGCCGGCGTACTCTTCCTGGATCGCCCGGATCACTTCAAGGCCGGCAAGCACGCCCAGGCAGCCATCCAGCCAGCCTCCGTTCGGAACAGAATCGAGATGGCTGCCAAGGAGGAGCGCGTTCTGGGACGCTCCCGGCAGCGTAGTCCAGGAGTTTCCCGCGGCATCCAGATGGTGCTCCAGCCCCAGCGCGGCAACCTTCCCCTGGAACCAGGCACGCGCGCGAAGCCAGGTCGCGGTCCAGGCAAGGCGCTGCGCCCCATGCGCGTCGGCGCTAAGGGCGCGGAGTTCGGCAAGATCGGCAAAAACGCGGGTGGGGTCGAGCGGCATGGGGGCTCCGGAACGAACGCTGGCCCAGACAGACTACTACCCCCTTGAAGGCGACCGTCCGTCCTGCTATCGTCGAGGCATCGCAACGGCGATGGGGTTCGCCGGGACCGCCTGGCCCGCGAAGGGCGAGGCGATGACTCCCACAGATCTTCCGGAGACCCATGCCCTTCGCTCGCTTTCACACGCCGCGCCGCTACCTCAATCTCGTCCGCACCCTCCGGGAGCTTGCCCGCTGGATTCCGCTGGCCACCGGCGCCGGGGCGCTGGGCGGGACCGCGTCGGCGCTGCTGCTGGTCTCCCTCGACCTCGCAACGAGGGTACGCGAGAGCCACCACTGGCTCATCCTGCTGCTTGGCCCGGCAGGCTTTGCCGTCGGGTTGCTCTACCACGTGGTCGGCAGGCGGGCGGACGCAGGCAACAACCTGATCCTCGAAGAGGCACACGACCCCAAGGCCACGCTCCCGCTCCGCATGACGCCCCTCATCCTGCTGGGAACCTTTCTGACTCATCTGTTCGGCGGGTCGGCCGGACGCGAGGGCACCGCGCTGCAGACCGGCGCATCCCTCGCCGACCAGATGGCAAAGCCGCTGGCACTCTCAGGGGCCAACCGGAGAATCCTCCTGATGGCGGGAATCAGCGCCGGTTTTGGCTCGGTATTCGGCACCCCACTCGCCGGGGCGGTCTTCGGGTTTGAGGTCCTGGCGATCGGCAGCCTCAGCTATGAGGGGCTGGTCCCCTGCTTCATCGCCGCCTTCATCGGAGACCTGACCACCCGGTCCTGGGGCCTGCACCACACGCTGGACCGGGTGGAGAGTGTCCCGGCGATGAGTCTGGGCGGCTTTCTCACCGCGGCGGCGGCGGGAATCGTCTTCGGCCTGGTGGCACTGGCGTTTGTGCGCGCCGCCCACGCCGTATCCGCATGGATGAAGCGGCGCCTCGCCTATCCGCCGCTGCGCCCCCTGCTGGGCGGGCTCATCGTTAGCGCGGGGGTCTTCGCCCTCGGCACCACCAGGTACATCGGCCTGGGCATCGGGACCACTTCGGCCGCATTCCACCAGAAGCTGCCCGTGTATGACTTCCTCGGCAAGATGGCCTTCACCGTCATGACCCTGGGCGCCAACTTCAAGGGCGGCGAGGTGACGCCGCTCTTCTTCATCGGCGCGACCCTGGGCAACGCGTTGTCACGCGCACTGCCCCTCCCCATGTCGCTGATGGCCGGGATGGGATTCGTGGGGGTCTTCGCAGGGGCGTCGAATACCCCGATCGCCTCGACCCTGATGGCGGTCGAGCTCTTCGGCGGGGAGGCCGGAGCGTACGCCGGGATCGCCTGCGTCTTCAGCTACCTCTTCTCCGGGCACTCCGGCATCTACCAGGCGCAGCGCATCGGCCGGGGCAAGTGGGGCATGGCTCCCGCCGTGGAAGAGATGCCGCTGGCCGAAGCAGCGAAGGAAGAAGCACCCGCCGATCAGACCTGATCAGGGGGCTTCTTCGGCGTCCACTTCTTCCGTGCTGGAGCGGCTTCGGCGGCAGGCTCCCGCGGGTGCTCCACGGGCGGCGTGGTGGCAGCTTGCAGGTCGGGGGGCAGAACCTCGGCAGGGGTCTTGGTCTTCGGCTGCCACTTCGCGCGCACCCGCGGCTCGGGCGCGGGCTCGGAGAACTCAACCGGCGCCGCGGGTGTCTCGGGCTGCCATTTCTTCCGTTCCCCGGCAGCAGCTTCAGGCGAGTCCGCAACAGCCATCGGCGCCGGGGCCGGTTCAGCCCCGACGACCGCCACGCTTGGCGGAAGCGACAGGCCCTCGGCCCGCTGGACACCTTCCCAGAGCAGCTCGGCCACGTCCCGGATAGCGATGTTCTCGGCCTGCCCCGCGAGGGGAGTGCTGGCCAGCATGCTCTTGCAGAAGGGACAGCCCACGGCAAGCACCTTTTCTTCGCCCGGCCGCGCTGTCAGCGTGGTCTGGGCCTCGCGGAAGCGGTTGTCCGAGATACGCTCGTCCCCGGGCTCCTCCTCCTTCCAAAACTGCGCGCCGCCTGCCCCGCAGCAGAAGGAGTTCTCGCGGGTACGGTCAAGCTCGACCACGTCGTTCGACAGGATGTTCAGCAGAGTGCGAGGTGCCTCGTACACGCCGTTGTGCCTGCCGAGATAGCAGGGGTCGTGGTACGTCACAGCAGCCGCGGACGGCATGGCGGCGAGCTTGCCTTCGCTCACCAGGCTCTGCAGGTACTCCGTGTGGTGCATCACCCGGTACTCGCCACCGATCTGCCCGTACTCCTTGCCGATCGAGTTCATGCAGTGCGGGCAGCTCGCGACGATCAGCTTGGGAGCGACCTCATTCAGGGTGGACACGTTCTCGTCCGCAAGCTGGCGGTACAGGTACTCGTTGCCGGCGCGGCGGGCCGGGTCTCCGGTGCAGCACTCTTTCTTGCCAAGCACGGCATAGTCCACCCCCGCGTGGTCCAGCAGTTGGACGAACGCCCGCGCCGTCTTCTGGGCAGAGGGATCGTAGCTGGCCGCGCAGCCCACCCAGTACAGGACGTCAGGCGTCGGGTTCTGCTCAGTCGTCCGGACGTTCAGACCCTCGGCCCAGTCGAGGCGCTTGGCCCGGTTGATCCCCCACGGGTTCTGCGCGCGTTCCATGCCCCTGAACGCCGATTGCAACTGCGCCGGGAACTCGCCCTCCATCATCACCTGGCGCCGACGGATGTCGACGATATCCAGCATCTGCTCGTCCTCGACCGGGCACACCTGCATGCACGCCCCGCAGGTGGTGCACGCCCACGCCGCCTCGGGCGAAAGAGCGAACTGCAGCAGCGGGCGCGGGCTCGCAGAGCCGGTCTCAAACGCGGAAAGGCCGGCGCCCGACGCAATTTGATTGAGTTCCATCCGCTTGTTGATCTCGAGCGCCGCAGGAGAAAGCGACTTGCCCGTGGCCGTGGCCGGGCAAACATCCTGGCAGCGGTTGCACTGGATGCACGCATAGGCGTCGAGCAGCCGAGGCCACGCCAGATCTTCCAGCTTGCCCGCGCCGAGCGGGGCGGCGTCCGAGGCTTCCACGTCGACGTCGAGCGGCGGAATGACCCCCGAAGAGGGCTTGCGGGCGACCGTATACTTCAGCGGCGCCATAAAGAGGTGGAGGTGCTTGGTAGAGGGAAAGTAAGCTAGGAAGGCCAACACGCTGCCAAGCGCTCCCCAGTAGCCGAAGACCCGGAACGCTTCGGCATGGGAGGGCTCGATCCCGCGCGAAAGCAGGCTCGCAAAAGGCTCGTACCGGCTCGGACCTTCGAGCGCAAGCTTCGCCGCGGCCCCAACAGCGCGGCTGCCCACGTGGAAGAGAATGAAACCGGAGACGAGGATCGAATCGCGCCGGATCCTTCCGGCACGCACGCTCTCGTGCAGCACGGTGCGCTCGTTGAAGCGGAAGTCCCGGCAGGCCGGCAGCGCGAAGCGCCGGATGACCAGCGCCACCACGCCCAGGAGCACAAGGAAGCTGAAAACGTCGGCCAGAAAAAGGTAAGCGCCCACAACCGGGTTCTTTGGGTGCAGGGGCATCGGGTAAAAGCCGTCGACGGCGTCGACCAGGTTCACCAGACCGTAAAGGACGAAGCCGTAAAAGATAAACGAGTGGAACACGCCCACGATCCGACGCTTCCGGAAGGTCCGGTTCTGCGTAAGCGTGGAAACTAGCGCGCGGATGATCCGTGCGGGAAGCTGGTCGAAACGAGCTTCCGGATCGGGCCGCCCGCGGCGTATGCGGCGGGCCAGACGATAGAAGCCCCACGCCCCCCAGCCGCCGGTCACCAGCGCGAAGATAAGAAACGCGATTCGGCTGGAAAGGGGGAGCATGGCGTCCTTAGTGATTCAGTTCGGCCAGAATGGCAGGGACAAGCTGGTTGACGTCGCCCACGATGCCGTAATCGGCCACCTTGAAGATCGGCGCATCGGCATCCCGGTTGATCGCCACGATGAGCTTACTCTTGTTCATCCCCGAAAGGTGCTGAACCGCGCCCGAGATGCCGACCGCGAAATAAACCTTCGGCTGCACGGTCTTACCCGTCTGCCCCACCTGCTCCGCGTAGGGCCGCCAGCCCGCATCCACCACCGCGCGGGTCGCCCCGATCGCCGCTCCCAGCCGGTCGGCCAGCGGCTCGATCATAGCGGAGAAGCTCTCCTGCGACCCAACCCCACGGCCCCCGGCAACCACGATGTCCGCCTCGCTCAGCGAAACCCGGTCGGACTTCACGGCCTCCTGCCCGGTGACGCGGACGCGCGGAACAGGCAGCGTAAGCTCCACGTCGAACTGCTCGGCCGCCGCCGGCAGCGCCGTGGCCGCAGCGAAGACGCCAGGCTTGATCGTAACGACCGCCACCGCGGCCTCGCTATGGATCGACTCCGTCACCCGGGCAAGATACGTATAGCGCTCCGCCCTGAAGCCTGTACCCGCCCGAGCGAGCGAGATCACGTCCTCGAGCAGCGCCGCCCGCAGCCGTATGGCCACCCGCGGGCTGTACTCGCGCCCGCTGCGGCTGCCGCCGATCAAGACCAGCGACGCCTCCCCCTCCGTCGCGATCTGGGCCACCGCTGCCGTCCACAGCTCCGCGTCGTACCGCGCAAGCGCCGGAAGATCGGCCACCAGGACCTGATCCACAAACGGCGCAACCGCCCCCGCGGCCGCCGCGATCCCGCTCCCGAGCACCAGCGCCGTAATCTCACCCGCCCCCAGGGCGCGCGCAGCCGAAACGGCTTCCAGCGTGCTCTTCGCGAGCTTGCCCCCAGTCTGTTCCACAACAACCAGAATCATGCGATCACCCGCGCTTCCGTGCGGAGCAGCTCGACCAGCCGCGCGGCGGAGCCCTGCACATCCTTGCCGTCCAGAATCCTGTTCAGACGCGCCTTCTCCTGGATCGCCGCCCCCTCGAAGACCACCGTGGAGACCGCCTCGAATCGGTCCAGCGTCTCCTTCCGGGTCTCCTTCTTCTTCGCCTTCATAATGCCCGGCAGCGTCGGGTACCGTGGCTCGTTCAGCCCCTGCTGCGTGGTAATCACGGCAGGCAAATCGACCGAGAAGCTCTCGCTCCCCTCGTCGACGTCGTGCTTGCCCGTAAGCGTCGTACCGTCGAGCGCAAGCGCATTTGTCCACGTAACCTGCGGCCAGTCCAGACGCTCAGCCGTGGCCGCTCCCAGCGCATGGCTATCCCAATCCGCCTGCTGCCCCCCGGCGAAGATCAGGTCCACCGCCTCCTCGCGGGCTAGCCTGGCAACCACCTGCGACACGGCGAGCGCATCCAGAGGAAGCTCCGTCTCCACGTGGATCGCGCGATCCGCGCCCAGCGCAAGCGCCGTCCGGAGAGCATCCTGCAGGCGCGCCGGCCCAACCGCCACCGCGACAATCTCGGCCGCAACCCCGCGCTCCCGCAGCCGCAGCGCTTCCTCCACGCCGTACTCGTCCATCGTGTCCATCACCAGCTTGCTGGTGGCCAGCACCATGGCCTTCTGCTCGACCCGGACACTTTCCTCGGCGTCCAGCACCTGGCGAATCAGCGTAAAGATCCGCATCGCAGTCGTCCCTCTCAGAGGTCGCGAAGCAGGATTCCCGCGACCTCTCGGAGCATACTGAACGACCATTCATTCCGTCAACGCACAGCCGCTGCCCCCGCCCTACAGCCTGCCGTTCCGCGGAGTCTCCCGCACAGCCCGTGTCGGCATACTGACGATCAGCGCGGTCGCCGATTCATCGCCCGCGCAGCGTATCCGGCGCGGCGTCTCCGAGTCCAGGAAGGCCACGTCCCCCGCATCCAGATGCTCCGTCCGGTTGCCGAAGTCCACATCCAGGCAGCCCGAAATCATGTAGATCATCTCGTGCCCCTGGTACAGCTTCGGCTCGAACAGCGGAGCGTCCACGTGCGGGAAGAACTCTGCCAGGCACGGCCCCACGCTGCGGTCCGGAACCAGCATCCCGAAGCTTTCGGCAAGGTGCGACGGGTTCGCCGGCGCCGGCTGCGGAAGCCGGATCCGGTCGCGCCGGCGCTGGATCCGGAAGAAGCTCCGTTTCTCCGGCTGAAAAAAATAGGACAAATCTTTACCAAACGCCAGCCCCAGCCGCGCAAGGTTCCGCAGCGTCGGCACCACACGCCCCGTTTCAAGCTGCGAAAGAAAGCTCGCCGAAAGCCCGGTCACCTGGCCAAGCTCCACCAGCCCCATCGACCGCTTCAGCCGCAACTGCTTGATACGATTGCCGATATGCCCCTCCGCGATGATCATCTCCACCGCGTCCGGATTCACTGCATCGAGGTCTGCCAATGTTTTATCCACATCGCATTGGATGCGAAACAAAGCCTTCCGGATCAACTAACCGGCTTCGAGCGTCATGCCTTCCATGGCGACGCTCGTATTCGGAAAATGCCTGCGGGCGCGCAGCAGGATCTCGTCCATCATGTCGTCGTCGTGCCCGGGATCGTGGTGGAAGAGCACCAGCCGGCCCACCTTGGCACGGGTGGCAACCTTCACCGCTTCGAGCCACGTCCCATGGCCCCACCCGGCGTGCGAGGGATACTCCTCAGGCGTGAACTGTGCGTCGTAGATCAGGATGTCCGCCCCCCGCGCCGCCTCGAGCAGCCGCTCGTCCGCCGTGTCGATCCCGTGCTCATGGTCGGTCGCATACACCACCGTGCCGCTTGGCGTCGCAATGCGATAGCCATTGGCGCCCTCCGGGTGGGTCAGCGCAAACGACGAAATTCGCACCCCGCCAAAATCGCGGCCCTGGCTCGTGATCTGGGCGAAAAGCATCTCCGCCGCCAGCAGGTCGAAGTGCACCGGAAAATAGGGCGTCGCCATCTGGCCGCGCAGGATCTCCCGAAGCTGCGCGACCGGCCGCGCGGAGTGGAACGTCACCGTATTCGCCTTGCCGTACAGCGGCAGGAAAAACGGCAAGCCCTGCAGGTGATCCCAGTGGAAGTGCGTCAGAAACAGGTTCATGCTCTCGCACGGCGCACGATGCTGCAGGATGTCCAGCCCCAGGTTGCGTATGCCCGTGCCTGCGTCGAAGATAAAACACTCGCCCGTGGAGAGGACGATCTCGACGCAGGGGGTATTGCCGCCGTGCCGGAGATTTCCCGGGAACGGTGTTGGAATCGAGCCCCGTACGCCCCAGAACCGCACCTGCATCGATGGCGCTGGGGTGGCTCCCCCGGGAACCTGCATGAGTTCGTCTCCGAGCGGGTCTAGTGCTGCGCCTTGGTCAGATCCTGGTCGGCCAGGGGCTGGGTCTGGGGGAACTGGTCGTACAGTTCAGCGCGCGCCTTCAGGTACTCCGGCTGGTTCGGCTCCAGGGTGATCAGCGAGCTATAGGCCGCAACGGCGTCGTACCACAGGCGCTTCTCGACGTACACCTTCGCATCCGCCGCGCTCATCCCGGGCTTGCCGTGCGCGGCAGCTTCCACCGCCGAGCGCTCATCCCCACCCACAATCAACACACTCGCCGAGGCCGGACCGCCGAACAGGTCGTTGATCGGCGTCACCTGCCACACATAGGTCGAGCCCGGCATCAGCGCCGGAGCGTCCGGAGGATAGGTAAAGTGACCCCCCATGACCTTGGTCTCGTAAAGCTGGCCCTGGCCGGCAGAGAGGACCGAAAGACGAAAGGTGTACTCCGTCGTCGGGTCGTCGGCGCTCCAGTAAAACGTGGGCGTCAGGCTATACGCCTTGCCGAGCTTGGGGGCATACAGCTTCAACCCGCCGAAGGCGTCGCGGGACGCCCCGCCGATCTGGTTCGTGGCACGTCCGGACTTTGGCTCGATGTCGAAGCCGTCGAGCTTGGTGCGCACACGCGCAGGCTTGTTCGCAGCCGGCGTCTGGGCCGCGGCAGGCGGCACCGGGACAAAAAAACAAAGACCGGCGCCCAGGGCGAGGGAGGCCAGCGCAAGTAGCTTGGCGCGAAGTACGTTGACAATGAACACAAGGTTCCTTTCAGGGTAAATCCGTGCGGATTCGAAAGGTTTACGCGCGACATGCCCGCGCGGATCAGTCTACGACAAACAAATCATCGTCCGCGGATCTGCCCGCGAAGCGTAAAGATCGGAATCGGCTGGTCGAAGCCGGCGACCTGCGCCTCGCCAAGCGCTTCAAACCCGATGAAATCCTCGGTAAGAATGTCGTGCGTCGCCTGGCTCATGAGGATCTCGGTCTTGTACGGCTTGTTCAGGCTCTCCAGACGCGAGGCAAGATTGACCGTCTCGCCGATCACAGAATACTCCTGCCGCTTCGCCGATCCGATGCTTCCCGCCATCAACGGCCCCGTGTGGATTCCCACCCCGATCCGAAGCTGCGGCCGCTCCGGGTGCTTCAGGTTCTCGAAGTTCAACTGGTCCACCCGCTTCAGCATCGCCAGCGCCGCATGCACCCCGCGTTGCGCATCCTGCCGCACCCCATGGCTCAGCGGCAATCCGAAAATGATCATCAATCCATCGCCGATAAATTTGTTCAGAAAACCGCCATGCAGACGGATCACCTCGTCCATCGCCGTCATATATTGGTTCAGCCACTGCAGCACTTGCGCCGGGGGCTTGCCCGCGCTCAACGCCGTAAAGCTACGGATGTCCGTGAACATTACCGTGGCGATCCGCTCTTCGCCATTCAACGAAACCTCGTTCCGGCGGTCCCAGATAGTCCCCGCCACCGCCGGGTCCACATAGCTGTTGAACAGGGTCATCAACTGCATCCGCTGGCTCCGGGCCTCCTGCGCCAGCACACGCTCCGACAGGAACTGCACAAAGAGCGTCAGCGGCAGCGTGATCACCAGCCCAATCTCCTGCCCCAGAAAGTGCAGCCAGAAGCGGCCTTTCGCATACAGCAGCAGCGCCACCAGGACCGGGATGATCACAATGCCCACCATGATCCCCATCCCGATCGCCGTGCGCAGGTACAGGATCACGAACGACGCGATCCAGCACATCAGCAGCACGGCCGTCCAGCGCAGCCACTGCGGCGTCAGGCGAACCGCCGTGCCTTCCAGCAGCGTCCGGATCACCGCGCCCAGCACCTGGGTTCCCGCCGTCGGCCGCCGCACCCCGTTCGCGTCCGCATACCGATACAGCGGCGTGTAGTGGAAATCCCGCGCCGCATCGCTCGACTGCCCCATCAGCACGAGCTTGTCGGTAAACGTCCCCGGCGGCACCGTCCCCTCGAGCACCTGCCACGCCGGCACAATCGGCACCGGCCGATGCGCCCACGAGCCGATCAGGATCTCCCCCGCCTGGTGGTTCGAGTAAAACAACGTCTTACCCAGAAAGCTGAAGCGCTTCGCATCCACCGGCTTGATCGATTCGCCCGAATATTGCGCGGCCATCATCACCGCAAAGCTCGGCGCGGGCGTCTTGCCGCCGAACAGCAAGCCCTGCCGCACAAACCCATCCGCGTCGAGCGGAAGATTGATCGACGCGTACCCCATCGCGCCCGGCGTCTCCGCAGAATCCTTGCAAAAGCCGCTCACCAGCCCCGGCTCCTCCGGCTGGCAAAACATAGGCAGCGGCATCTCGGGCGGAATCCCCCCGTCTCCATCCTGGCTCGCCACAAGGAACATGCCCGCCTTGGTAAGCGCCTGCTGCAGCGCCTGGTCTTCCTCAGGCGTCCGCGGCTCCGAAAGCAGAATATCCATCCCCGCCACCCGCGGCTTCTGCTCCCCCACCCGCTCCACCACCTGCGCCACCAGGGTGCGCGGCAAGGGGTACCTGGGATACTTCGCAAACGTCGCATCGTCGAAGTCCACCAGAACGATCTGCCGACCCGGCTCCTTCAGCCCCGCATGCACCACCACAAAATCGTACGTCCAGTGGTCGAAGTCCTCGAACGGCGTCGTCGTCGACATCAGGATCACCAGCGTCATGGCCGTCAGCGCAAGCAGGCCCGATTGCCACAGGCACCGCAGGACCTGGCCGTGCTCGAAACTGTCTTGACGCAGGAGACGCATGCCCAGCCAATCGTATAGCGAAATTGTCGGGCCACGGAGAACAAGTTGGGTTAAGCTGGGTGCGAGCGTTCCCGGTTCGCCCAGGCGGCCCATCCGGGACGGGTCCGCCCGCGTTACCTTGGTGCGGACAAGCCACCCGGCCCGGGAAACAGCACACCACAGGATGAGGATCATGAGCATCGAAACGCCGCTTCCGCTTCCGCCGCCAGGTTCAACCCCGGCCAGGCCCGGAACCGGCAACGCCCTCCGCCTCGCCGCACGTTCCCTCGCGGTCGGCGCCTTGCTGCTGCTCACCTCCTGCGGCGGCATGCTCAGCCCCACCGCCATCCCCGCCACCACGCCCAACACCGGCGACAACGTCCTCACCATGGCCGAGGTCGATTCCATCGCCACCGCCGCAGCGGCCTCCGTCGACGTCCCCCTCACCATCGCCGTCAGCGACCGCCGCGGCGTCATCCTCGCCGTCTATAACAAGAACGGCGCACCCGCCACCGCCACCGCCAACTTCACCCAGACCGTCGCCGCCGACGAAGTCGCCGCCGCCCTCGCCCGCACCGCCGCCTTCTTCTCCAACGACCAGGCCCCCATCGGCAGCCGCACCGTCCGCTTCCTCAGCGGCATCCACTTCCCTCCCGGCATCCGCAACACCGAGTCCGCGCCCCTTTACGGCATCGAAAACACCAACCGCGGCTGCGGCTTCAACACCACCTTCCTCCCCGGCCAAAGCCTCCCCGCGCCCACCCTCCTCCACAACAGCAGCGCCCCCGGCCTCGGCATCCTCACCGGCAAGAGCGGCCTCTACGACGCCGACAGCGCCGCCGTCAATCCCGGCGGAGTTCCCATCTTCAAAAACAACCGCGTCGCCGGGGCCATCGGCGTCGTCGCCGCCGCCTCCACCCCCAACTACAATGCCGTCGTCGAGTACGCCGCCGTCGCCGGCACCGTCCTCAACAAGTTCGCCCCCGCCGTCCCCTACCCCGGCGCCGTCGTCGTTGGCGGAGTCACCCTGCCCTTCGTCAACCAGACCACCCTCCCCGCCGGCCTCACCATCGGAAAAGCCGACGGCGTCTACACCCTCGGCCCCACCCCCGGCTCCGGCCCCGCCCCCGAGGGAGACCTCATCCAGGAGCACGGCTCCGCCTTCCCCAGCGGCCTTTCCCTCGCCCAGGTCCAGCAGATCGTCCAGAACAGCGTCGCCACCGGCAACAAGACTCGCGCCGCCATCCGCCTCCCCGTCGGCGCCCGCGCCCGCTTCGTCATCGCCGTCGCCGACCTCGACGGAAGCCTCCTCGCCCTCTACCGCATGCCCGACGCCACCCTCTTCTCCGTCGACGTCGCCGTCGCCAAGTCCCGCAACGTCATCTGGTTCAGCGGACCCAACGGCTCCTCCGACCTCCCCGGCGTCCCCCAGGGCACCGCCGTCACCAACCGAACCCTCGACTTCGCCGCCCAGCCCCTCTATCCCGAAGGCATCGACGGAACCGCCCCCGGACCCTTCTTCAACCTCTTCCTCTACGACCTCGCCCACCCCTGCACCATCGGCTCCCAGCCAAAGAGCGCCAACCAGAGTGGCATCGTCTTCTTCCCCGGCAGCACGCCCCTCTATGTCAACGGCAAACTCGCCGGCGGCCTCGGCATCTCCGGAGACGGCGTCGACCAGGACGACTTCGCCACCGGCGGAGGCTCCGCCGGCTTCGAGGCCCCCACCGCCATCCGCGCCGACAACTTCTTCGACCTCGGCGTCCGCCTCACCTACCAGAAGTTCCCCGCCGACCCCACCCTGTAGCCGCTGGAAATCTGGAAGCTTCGACTTCGGCCCATGAAGGTCTAGCTTTCCGGGCTCCAAGCCGATTGACGACCAAAACAGTCCGCATTACACTCAGAGGTGCTGCCTGCATCCTTTTCGCTGCAGGCCCAAGCTCCAGGCACGCGACTTCCCAGCGTGGCAGTCCCGGCGGAGCGGGAAGAGACGTACCCTATGTTGCAAGCATTCATCATCACGCTCCGCGAAGGCGTCGAAGCCTCCCTCATCATCGGCATCGTCTTCGCCTACCTGACTAAGATCGGCCGCGCCGAGCTCAAGAAGACCGTCTTCCTCGCCCTCGCCGCCGCCATCGCCGCCAGCGTTGGCGTAGCCATCGTCCTGAACCACCTCCAGTTCAACCAGGACATCTTCGAAGGCTGGGTCATGCTCGTCGCCGCCTGCTTTGTCGTCAGCATGATCTGGTTCATGCACAAGACCGCCCGCTCCATGAAGGGTGAAATCGAAGGCAAGATCGCCAAGCTCACCGCCGGAACCTCCAAGCTCGGCCTCTTCTTCTTCGTCTTCCTCCTCGTTTTGCGCGAAGGCGTAGAAACCGTCGCCATCCTCTCCGCCGTCAGCCTCAACTCCACCGAACTCCTCAGCTTCACCGGAACTCTCCTCGGCATCGCCGTCTCGGTCGTCTTCGGCGTCCTCTTCATCCGCGGCAGCGTCAAGATCAACCTGCAGCGCTTCTTCCGCGTCACCACCGTCATCCTCTACTTCGTCACCTTCCAGCTAGTAGTCTCCGGCCTCCACGAGCTCTCCGAAAACGGCGTCCTCCCCTCCAGCACCGCCGAGATGAAGCTCATCGGCCCCATCGTTCGCAACGACCTCTTCTTCTTCGTCACCATGCTCGCCCTCGCCGGCCTCATGATGCTCCTCGAATACCGCCGCCGCGCCCCCGTCGTCCTGCCCAGCACCGCCACCGACGCCGACCGACGCCGCCTCGCCTGGAGCCAGCGCCGGGAAAAGATGTGGATGAACGCGGTCGTCGGCACCAGCTTCGTCTTCATCTTCCTCTCCACCGCAGAGTTCATCTACGCCAAAAGCTCCACCGCCCTCTCCCCCACCGCCTCCGTAACCCTCGTCGGCGAGCAGGTCACCCTCCCCACCGCCACCATCAACGACGACCGCCTCCACCGCTTCGGCGTCCACATTGACGACGGTCAGGGCCACTCCCCCGAGGTCCGCTTCCTGCTCTTCAAGAAGCCCGACGGCACCATCGTCTCGGTCGCCGACGCCTGCGCCATCTGCGGCCCCGTCGGCTTTTACATCGGCTCGCAGGGCATCACCTGCAAGATGTGCGCCTCGCCCCTCAACGCAGCCTCCATGGGCCAGCCCGGCGGCTGCAACCCCATTCCCCTCAAGTCTACCGTCGCCAACGGAACCCTCACCATCGCCGCCGTCGACCTCCGCGCCATGGTGCCGGTCTTCAACAAATGAACTCGCCCACCGGGCCTGCCTTCCAGGACGGCCTTCCTACTCTCCCGAACATGAGAACACGCCTCCGTCTTTGCTTTTCTGATGGTCACTCACGAAAGGAACCTGAGTTGCTCGGCGGCTTCAAACCAAACAACCGCCACTCTCAGAGCATTCGCTTTTTTGTTTGTCATTCCCGCAGGGAATCTGCTGTTGCCCTTGCTTTTGCTCGTCTTAAGCTCATCACCAACTCCGCTCGAAACTCGCCTTGCCCTGTTGGGGCCGCCTGAATGTTCTTCCGTCTCCTCCTCGAATCCTTCCTCCGCCAGCGCCGCCGCAAGGCTCTCGCCGGCGTGGCCATCCTCCTCGGCACCACCGCCGTCACCGCCATGCTCGCCCTCGCCACCACCATCGGCGACCGCATCCACCGCGAACTCGCCGTCTACGGCGCCAACATCATCGTCACCCCCGCCGCCAGCGCGCTTGAGGTGAAGGTCAACGGTGTCAACGTGAAGCCCGCCAGCGGCGGAACGTACCTGAAAGAGTCCGACCTCGACAAGCTCGAGACCATCTTCTGGGCCAACAACATCACCGGCGTCAGCCCTGAATTGAATCTTGAAGTTCTTCTCGACCAGCGACAAGACTTAGTTGGCGCAATGCGACAAATTGCAAACGTGAAAGCGAGTGGCCTTCGTTTTGGAAGCAGCGAAGCTCCCACAGGAGCGCCTGCACTTCATCCCTGGTGGAAGATAGAGGGACGTTGGCCGTCCGACCACTCTAATGACGAAATCGCGATCGGCTCGAAGCTCGAGAGCAAGTTGCTGCTAAGCACTCTCAATCCGCTAACGGTTAACGGACACACCGTCCACATCACTGGGATCGTGGCTACGGGCGATGAGACTGAGAACAAGATTCTTCTTCCTATCTCGGTTGCGCAAAACATGCTGCGCCTCCCCGGCGCCGTCTCCCGCGTAGAAATCGCCGCCCGCACCAAACCCGAAGACGCCTTCGCCCGCAAGGACCCCGACGCCCTCACCCCCAAGCTCCGCGAAATCTGGTACTGCCGCCCCTACGCCAACTCCATCGCCTACCAGATCCGCGAGGCCATCCCCGGCGCGCAAGCCGAGCAGGTCCGCCAGGTTGAACAAAGCGAGGGCACCATCCTCGACAAAATCGGCGGCCTCATGTGGCTGGTCAGCGGAGCCGCCCTCCTCGCCGCGGGCTTCGCCGTCAGCGCCGCCATGGCCACCGCCGTCCTCGAGCGCCGCGCCGAAATCGGCCTCATGCGCTCGCTCGGCGCAGGCAAGGGCCGCGTCGCCCTGCTCTTCTACGCCGAAACCGGCCTCCTCGCCCTCGCCGCCGGAACCCTCGGCTACCTCGCCGGCTCCGCCCTCGCCGCCTGGCTCGGCGCCCGCATCTTCGACACCGCCTCCTCAACCCACACCCCCATCTTCAACCCCGTCCTCCTCCCCGTCGTCGTCGGCCTGGGCCTCCTCGTCGCCCTCGCCGGAAGCACCCCCTCCATCCGCGCCGCCCTCCAGATGAACCCCTCGGCGATCCTCCGGGAGGACGGCTGATGCCCCCGGCAACCGGCCTCACCATGGCCCGCATGCTCCGCCGCTCCCTCATCCACCGCCGCGCCCGCTCCGTCTCCGCCCTCGTCGCCCTCACCGTCTCCGCCGCCGTCGCCACCGCGCTCCTCACCCTCTACGCCGACCTCGACAGCAAGCTCCACCACGAGTTCCGCGCCTTCGGGGCCAACGTCCTCGTCACCGCCGCCCCTTCCGGCGCTTCAACGGCGGAAGGCCCCGCCCCCACCGACACCCTCACCGCCGAAAGCCTCCCCCCCGACACGCTCGCCAAACTCCAGCACGCCGCCGGCCCCGACACCCTCGCCGCCCCCTTCGGCTACGCCGTCGCCACCACCGACCGCGGCACCCCCGTCGTCGTCGTCGGCACCGACTTCCCCGCCGTCCGCCGCCTCGACGCCTGGTGGCAAACCGAAGCCTGGCCCACGGCCCAGAACGAAGCCCTCCTCGGCCAGAAAGCCGCCAACTTCGTCGCCGACGAGCACGACCTCACCCTCACCTTCGCCGCCAAGCCCCTAACCCTCCACGGCGTAGGCCGCCTCCACACCGGAGGAGACGAAGACTCCCGCATCTACCTCCCCCTCTCCACCTTCACCCGCTGGGCCGGAGCCTCCGCCACCGCCATCGAGCTCCAGGTCCCCGGCGGTGCCGCCAACGTCGAAGCCGCCATTGCTCGCATGAAGACCGAGCTCCCCGGCCTCGAGATCAACCCCGTCCGCCAACTCGTCGAAGGCGAGTCCCGGATCGTCGATCGCACCCACGCCCTCATGTACGCCGCCGTCCTCCTCATCGCGCTCACCGTCGGCGTCTCCGTCCTCGCCACCATGTCCGCCAGCATCCTCGAGCGCCGCCGCGACTTCGCTCTCATGAAAGCCCTCGGCGGCTCCCAACCCCAGATGGTCGGCATGTTCGTCCTGGAAGCCATGGTCCTCGCCCTCGCCGGCGTCCTCGCCGGCTTCATCCTCGGCTCCGCCACCGCCCTCGCCATCAGCGAAGCCAACTTCCACACCGCCAGCCTCCCCCGTGCGCAAGTCCTCCCCGCCGTCGTCCTCCTCAACGCCCTCATCGCCGCCCTCGCCGCCCTCCTTCCAGCCCGCGTCCTCCGCACCCTCGAACCCGCCGCCCTCCTCAAAGGCGAGTAACCTTGTAAGAGAGGAACCCGCACCGCATGGCCGAAGTCGTAGGACGAGACGTCACCACCGAAACCACCCGACCCGAGTGCGCCGTCATCGCCCTCCGCGGCGTCACCCGCGACTACACCGGACGCGGCGGCACGGTCCGCGCCCTCGATGACGCGACGTTCTCCATCGTCGCCGGCGAGTGGGTGGCGATCACCGGTCCCTCCGGCTCCGGCAAGAGCACCCTCGTCAACCTCCTCGGCTGCCTCGACCGCCCCACCGCCGGAGAACTCCGCATCGACGGAGCCGACGTCTCCAAAATGTCCTCCGGCGAGCTCGACCGCTTTCGCGCCGACAAGATCGGCTTCATCTTCCAGCAGTTCCACCTCATCCCCTACCTCTCGGCGCTCGAAAACGTTATGCTCGCCCAGTACTTCCACTCCATGACGGACACCGGCCAGGCCCGCGAAGCCCTCGCCCGCGTCGGCCTAGCCCCCCGCGCCGAGCATCTCCCCAGCGAGCTCTCCGGCGGCGAGCAGCAGCGCGTCTGCATCGCCCGCGCCCTCATCAATCACCCACCCATCCTGCTCGCCGACGAGCCCACCGGCAACCTCGACGCCGCCAACCAGAAGATCGTCGCCGGCCTCCTGCAAGACCTGCACCGCAACGGACACACCATCGTCATGGTCACCCACGACCCCGAAATGGCCACCCTCGCCGCCCGCAAGATCGCCCTCAGCCACGGCAAGGTCTTCTGCCATCCCGCCCGCGGCATGGTCACCCTTCGCTGACGCCCCTACATCGGAAAGTCGGCGGAAGGCCCATACACCCGCGGAACCGGCTCCCCCAGCAGACGCAGGTAGACCCCAAGCTGCCCCCGATGGTGGATCAGGTGATTCATCCCGAACACCCGGTACCCCTCATACAGGCTGCCTGAAAAAAACACCTTCTCCCCGGCAGACAGCACCCACGGCTCCGCAAACCTCTCATCCGTCGTCGCCTCCAGCTCGCCCGCAGCCTTCGCCACCATGCCATCGAAGGCCTCGACGATCTGCGCGCTGCTCTCGAACACCAGCGGAGGAAACTTCGCCGTCGCCAGGTCGATATTTCCGGCCAGAATCGCGGAGATGAAGCCCGGCATCGTGGCCTCATGCGACGCCAGCTTACCCAGCGCCATCGACTTCGGGTGAGGCTGGTAGCCGCCCTGCTCCCCCGGCAAGGCTGCAAGCGTGTCTCGCAGAATCTTCATCTCACTATGGAACTCGGGCAGCAGCAACGTCGCAAGCGGCATCGGAAATCCTCTCTCTCGCGCAAGGTCAGCGCGTCGCCATTCTAGCGCACCCTGCCCCACGCACCGCAAAACCTCTACCCTCGCGCGGGAGCCTTCAGTCCAAGCTCCACCATCACCCGCTGCAGGTCCTTCCACGCCTCACCCTTCTGCCGCGGGTCCCGCAGCAGAAATGCCGGATGGTACGTCACCGCCACCTTCGCCCCCCGCGCGCTGTGCCACTCCCCACGCAGCGAAGCCAGCGTCTGCTTCACCCCCAGCAGATACGTCGCCGCCGTTGCTCCCAGCGCCACGATCACCTCCGGCTGCACAATGTCGATCTGCCGCACCAGGAACTGCGAGCATGTCCCCGCCTCCACCGGCTCCGGAGCCCGGTTCGCCGGAGGACGGCACTTCACAATGTTGGCGATATACACCTCTTCCCGCTTCAGTCCCATCGCCCCGATCATGTTGTTCAGCAACTGCCCCGCCTTGCCCACAAACGGCACCCCGGAAGCATCCTCATCCGCGCCCGGCCCTTCGCCCACGAACATCAGCCGAGCCCGCGGGCTGCCATCGCCGAACACGATCGCCCGCCGCCCGCCGTACGCCAGCGGACACCGCGTGCAGTCGCCAATCTCCTCCTGCACCGCGCGCAGTGCCGCTTCCCGCGCAGCCGCAGCCACCCGCTCCGTCGGCATCGGCCAAAGTTCGTCGAACGATTTAGGCTTCGGAATCTCACTCTCCGCAAGGTTCAGGGCAGGCGCTTGGACCGCCTCCGCCGGGCGCTCCATCACGGCCTCCGGCAGGGCAGCCAGCACAGGCTCCTCCACCATCGCGACCGCCTCCGGCCAAGGCCCCGCCTGCCGGTAAAAGTCGTACACGCCCAGGTCCCGAAAGTAATCCACGTACGCGCGCAGCGGTTCGCTCTGCGTCTCCGGACCCTGCTTCATCGCGCCAGCCATGCTCCGTCTACAGCCTCGTGTCGAGCACCGGCGCGGTGATCTTCTTCGGCAGCACAAACGTCACATGCCCATAACGAATCTCATCCTGCGCCACCCGGCACACCTTCATCGACTTCGAAACCATCAACGGCGGAGCCCCGGACTGCAGTTGCCGAGCCCTGCGCGCAGCACCCTTTACCAGGCTGTACTTGTTCAGCAAACCTTGGTCGACCGTCATCGTGGCGTCCCCTTTTGAAGTTGTCTCGGTGTATTCCTCGAATCTATCCCACAGCGCCGTATTTGCAAAGTCAGTAACCCCCAAAGGTACCCAGCGCCGCCTGCAGCCGCGGCGAGGCACCATCGGTCCGGCAGCTTGCGGCCACCGCCTGCGCCCCGTCTTGGTCGCCGCGCTCCGTCAGCACAATCGCCCGCATCTCCGTCACCGCCTGGTCCAGCACATCGTTCACCAGCGCATAGCGATACCGCCGAACCTGCTTCAGCTCCTCCCGCGCCTCCGCCAGCCGCCGCGCGATCACCGCCTCGATCGTCATATGCTCCGCCTCGCTGCGATTCCGCAAGCGCATCTCCAGCACCTGCGGGCTCGGCGGCATAATGAAGATCGACACCGCCTCCGGCAGCTTCGCCATCACCTGCATCGCGCCCTGCACGTCGATGTCCAGCAGCAGGTCGCGCCCCGCCTCTTTCGCGTGTCCCAACGCAGCCAGAGCCGTGCCGTAGTAGTTGCCGAACACCTCTGCCCACTCCAGAAACTCACCCCGCTCGATCATCGCTTCAAACGCAGCCCGCGTCGTAAAGTGGTACTCCTGCCCGTCCTTCTCCGACCCCCGTGGAGGCCGCGTCGTGTACGAGATCGAAAAATCCAGACCCTCCACCAGCGACCGCAGCAGACTCACAATCGTCGACTTGCCCGAGCCCGAAGGCGCCGAAATAATAAACAAAACTCCCGCCATCGTTCCTGCCACACTCCTCTTCCAGTCTACCTACTCGACGTTCTGCACCTGTTCCTTCACCCGTTCGATCTCCGCCTTCATGGCCAGTCCAAGGTCCGTCAGCCGCAGCCCCTGCTCGCCCATCGCGCCATTTACCTTCGACACCATCGTGTTGGCTTCCCGGTTCATCTCCTGCAGCAGAAAGTCCAGCGGCTTGCCCACCTCGCCGCCCGCTTCCAGCATCTCCTGAAACCTCCGCGCATGGGTTCGCAGCCGCACCACCTCTTCCTCCACGTCGCTACGCTCGGCCAGCAGCGCCGCCTCCACCAGCAGCCTCTCGGGATTCACCTCCAGCCCCTCCAGAAGCTCCGCCATCCGCCCCCGCAGCCGCTCCAGGTGGGCCTCCCGCACTCCTGCGCGCGCAACCGCCATCTCCTCCGTCAGCCCCAGCAGTCGGTCCATGCTCCCCCGCATCTCCACGGCAAGCGTCCCGCCCTCCGCGCCACGCGCCGCGTTCAAGCGCTCCATCAACTCCTGCGCCGCACTCTCCACCGCCGCAGCCTCTAGATCCACCACGGCGGCCTCCGTCGTCATCACCCCAGGCGTCCGCAGCAGCGCATTCAAATCCGGCGCAGCCTCCAACCCATGCAGCGCCGCAGCCTCCCGATGTGCCCGGACCAGCGCTTCCAGCAACACATCGTTCCGCCGCACCGTCACCGTCCCGGCCACCGCCTCCACCTGCAGCAAGACCTCCACATGGCCTCGGCGCACCATTTCCCGTACCACTCCGCGCAGCATCGCCTCCAGCCCGTCGCAAGCCGCGGGAACCCGCACCTGCAGATCCAGAAAGCGATGGTTCACGCTCTTCGCCGTAAGCACGAAGCCTGTCCCCGCCACCGTCGCAAACCCCGTCATCGACCGAACGCCCATCACGCAGCCCCTTCTGTCGCTTCACCATCATCAAATTGCAGGTCGTGCAACCGCCGGTACGTCCCCGACTTCTCCATCAACTCTTCATGCGTCCCTACCTCCGTGATTGCCCCCGCTTCCAATACCACGATCCGCGTAGCACGCCGCACGGTCGACAAGCGATGCGCGATCACCAGCACCGTCCGCCCCTGCATCAGGTTCGCCAGCGCCGCCTGCACATACGCCTCGCTCTCCGTATCCAGCGCACTCGTCGCCTCATCCAGAATCAGGATCGGCGCATTCTTCAGGATCGCCCGGGCAATCGCCAACCGCTGCCGCTCCCCGCCGCTCAGCCGCACCCCCCGCTCGCCGATCAGCGTGTCGTATCCCTCCGGCATCCCCAGGATGAACTCATGCGCCAGCGCCATCTTCGCCGCCTCCTGCACCTTGCTCAGCGGAACGTCCGGCTGCCCATACGCTATGTTGTTCCGCACCGTATCGTTGAACAGCACCGTCTCCTGCGTCACCTTGCCGATCTGCTTCCGCAGGCTCGCCGTCGTCACATCTCGCACATCGTGCCCATCGACCGTGATGCGCCCCGCGGTCACATCGAAGAACCGCGGAATCAGGTTCATCATTGAGCTCTTCCCCGCCCCGCTCGGCCCCACCAGCGCAATCACCTCGCCGCGTTTCACCGTCAGCGAAATCCCCCGCAGCACCGGCTTCCGCTCCCCCTCCGCCTCATACCCAAACTCCACGTTCTCAAACACGATCGAATCCTTGAAGCCCTTCAACCCAATCGCCCGCCGCTTCTCTCGCACATCGTCCTGCGCATCCATAAACCGGAAGATATCTTCGCTCGCCCCCACGGCCTGCTGAAAGCTGTTGTAAAACAACGCAAACTTCCGCACCGGGTCATACAGCGTAAACACCGCGATCACGAACGAAAAAAACGACCCCGTCGTCATCTGCTGCCGCAAGATCTCCTGCCGTCCCAGGTACAGCAGCAGCGCAATCGCCACCGACCCCAGCGCATCCATCAAGGGCGAAGAAATCGCCGCCACGCTCACCGATTTCAGGTTCGCGCTCAGCAACCGCCGTGCCGCCCGCTGGAACCGATCCCTCTCCCAAAGCTCCATCCCGAACGCCTTCACGATGCTGTTGCCCGTGATCGTCTCGTGCAGAATGTTCTGGATCTCCGCCAGCTTATCCTGCCCTTTCCGCGTCGTCTGCCTAACCTTCTTTCCAATCCGCCGCGCCGAAGAGATCACCACCGGCACAAACAGCAGCAGCACCCACGCCAGCTTCCCCCCATAGAAAATCGCAACGCCCGCCAGGAAGATCAGCGTAAACGTCTGCTGCAAAAACTCCCCCAGCACCGCCGACATCGCCGTCTGCACCTTCTCAATATCGTTGATCAGCGTCGACAGCAGCGCCCCGGTCGAGTGCTTCTGAAAGAAGCTCATCGACCGCCGCAGCACCGCGTTATACAGGTCGTTCCGCAGGTCCGTAATCATCCCGAACCCCGCGTAGTTCACCAGGTACGTCCCCACGTAGTCGCACACCGATTTCACCACCGCCGACATCACCAGTGCATACGCCATCACCGTCCACGCATTGTGGAAGTACGCCGGAACCAGAAAATGCAGGTCCAGCGGCCGCCCCATATGCGGCACGTTGAACACCAGCACATCGTCGTTCGGCGTATCCGGCTTCAGCACCTTGTCGAAGATCGGCTTCACCAGCAGAATCCGGAACGCCGCCAGCGCCCCCACCGCCGCCATCAGCACCACCGAAGCCAGCGAGTACAGCGCATACGGCCGCAGATAGCCCAGCAGCCGCACGATGCGTCTCAACCCCATCCGCACGCACCTCGCGCCGTTCCCATACCTCCCATTCTAGAGCCTCAACGCGGCATATCCCGGTGCGCCACCTTCACCCGGTACCCCGCCTCCGCCAGCCGCTTCTGCATCTCCTCCGCAATCATCACCGACCGGTGCTGTCCCCCCGTACACCCGAACGCCACCGTCAAATAGCTCTTCCCTTCCTTGATGTAATGCGGCAGCAGAAACGTCAGCATCGCCGTCGTCTTCTCCAGAAACTCCTCCGTCTGCGGAAACCCCCGCACATACTTCGCCACCTTCGGGTCCTTCCCCGTCAGCGCCCGAAACTCCGGAATAAAGTGCGGGTTCGGCAGAAACCGCACATCGAACACCAAATCCGCATCCGTAGGCACCCCGTTCTTGAACCCAAAGCTCATCGACGCGATCGTCAGGTTCTGCCCCTGAGCCTCATGGTCGAACTGCGCATTGATGTGCGCCCGCAGCTCATGCACGTTGAACTTCGTCGTATCCAGCACAATGTCCGCAACATTCCGCACCGGGTCCAGCCGCTTCCGCTCCGCCTCGATCGACGCGACCACCGTCTCCCCCCGCCCCATCGGGTGCGGCCGCCTCGTCTCCGAAAACCGCCGCACAAGCGCCTCATCGCTCGCCTCCAGGAACACCACCCGCGTCCCCAGCACCTTGCGCACCTTCTTCAGGATCGCCGGAAACCGGTCCAGCCGAATCCCCTCCCGCACATCGATCACCAGCGCCGCCCGCGCGATCTCAGTCGATTGCCGCACCAGGTCCGCAAACCGCGGAATCAGCTCCAGCGGCAGGTTATCGACCGAGTAGTACCCCAGATCCTCAAACGCCTTCAGCCCCGAAGCCTTCCCCGCCCCGGACATCCCCGTCAGGATCACCAGCTCGCCCGCACCCTCCGCCTTCTTGGCCCCCACCCGCTTGCTCACCATGCAGAAATCCTAGCACTGCGCGCCCCACCCTCCTCTCCGGAAAGGTGGGGCCCACCTCTACGAAACCGCAATCTCCTCCGGCTCAATCATCGCCGTCTTCAGGTCTTCCTTCGGATGTCGCTTCATCGTCGTCGTCTTCTGGTTTCGCCGCACCCACTGCTGCTCCAGCTTCGCCAGCGCATCGTGCAGCGCCACCTCCATGTCGGTCGATTCGCACGTCGCCACCAGTGTCTGCCCGGAGCAAACCAACGAAATCTCCGCCGTCTGCCGGTACTTATCCACCGTCAGGATCACGTGCGCGCTGCACGCCCCCCCGATCATCGTCCCCATCCGCGCCAGGCCCGCCTCAGCCTGCGCCTTCTGCTTCGCGGTTATCGTCGTATGCCGTCCGGTGTACTCAATCGTCATGCAAGCACCTCGCACTTCCGTTGACCTGTCCTCGTCGCGCATCGTCCAGGAAAGCCGCCCATGCGGCCCCCACAACGCCGTCCCTGTAAAAAACTCACCGCACCCGCCGCTGGTGCGTACTCGGTATCTGCTGGTCCTCCCGGTACTTCGCCACCGTCCGCCGCGTCACCTGGATGCCCTCCCGCTGCAACTGCGCCGCCAGTTGGTCGTCCGTCAGCGGCTTCCGGCTATCCTCGGCCTCGATCATCTGCTTCACCTTACGCTTTAACAGCACCAGCGGCAGATCGCCCCCCTCCGGCCCCCCCACGCCTTCGGAGAAAAAGAACCGCAGCTCATACACCCCCTGCGTCGTATGCACATACTTGTTCGCCACCGCCCGGCTCACCGTCGAAGGATGCACGCCCAACTCCTCCGCCACCTCCTTGATCATCATCGGCTTCAACCCGATGTCGCCACGCTCCAGAAACTCCTGCTGCCGCCGCACAATCACCTCGCACGTGCGCACGATCGTGTTCTTCCGCTGCTCGATATTCCGCAGCAGTTGGATCGCCGACTTGTACCGCTCCTTCACATACTCCTTCACCTCCTTTTCCGTCTGCTTCTCCCGCAGCATCTTCCGGTAGCCCTGGTTCAGCCGCAGCGTCGGAAGATCCTCCTCGTTCATCAGCACCACATACCCCTCGTCCCGCTTCACAAACGCCACATCCGGCTCGATCAGCCGCGTCTCCACCTCGTTGTACCGCTGCCCCGGCCTGGGGTCCAGCGTCCGGATAAACTCCACCCCCGCCTGCACCTCCTCCACGCTCCGCCCGCATCCCTTCGTCAGCTCCCGCATATCCTTCTTCTGCAGCAGCCCCAGAAAGTTCCGCACGATCGTCTCGGCTACCAGGAAGATATCCGTCCGGTCGATCGTCCCGCCATCCCCCGAAGGCAGCATCGCCCCGTAATCGTCCCCCGCCCCCCGGCCCTTCTCCTCCGCCGCATCTTCCCGCTCCCGGGCCCCCCGCTCCCGCCGCGCCATCACGATCCCCGCCTCACGCCGCTGCGCGCAGATCTGCGCCAGCAGGCACTCCCGCAGATCCCGCGAACCAACCCCCACCGGGTCCAGTTGCGTCACCAGCTCCCGCGCCGCCACCACCACCGCCAGCAGCCGCGTCCGGCCTCTCTCCAGCGCCGCCGCGTCCGGCTCCGCCCCACCGCCCTCCGCCGCCAGCAGAGCCTCCACCAGCTCGTCATCGCTCGCCGTCAGGTATCCGTTCTCGTTCAGGTTCCCAATCACCAGCTCCGCCGCCATCCGCACCCCTGCGGAAATCGTCAGCGCCCCCAACTGCCACGTCAGGTGGTCCGTCAGCGTCCCCGGCTGCGCCAGAAAATACTCGAACGATGGCTTGTCATACTCCTCGAAGTTCGAAGCCGTCTTATACCCCGGGTCCAAATATTCCTGAAAGTAGCTCCCAAAATCGATCTCATCGAACGGATCCTTCTCCGCGCGCTCACCCTCCGCAGCCACCTCCTCGGCCGAACGCTCCCGGTCCCCCTCCAGGCCAGACCGTTCTTCCAGCGACAGTGCCGAGTCCTCAAGCTCCTCCAGCACCGGGTTCTCCACCATCTCCGCGTTCAGCATCTCCTTCAGCTCCAGCTTGTTCAGCGCCAGCACACTGACCATCTGCACCAGGCCCGGCGTCAGCACCTGCCGTTGCGATACCCGCAGATTCAACTTCGGTTGCAGCAAAGTTCACCAGCCTTCAAGGGCTCTTCGACCCTTGGTTAGTCCATCGTCCCATGAGCGGTTCCGAGCCCGAGCAATTGGCGGGCCAAACCCCGCTCAGAACCCGAGTCCCCTCGCATGGACCAAAGTCTACACGCGCCGAGGCACCCCCGGGCAGCCCGCCTTGGGTGCGATTCCCCAATCCGGAATCTGCCCGGAGAAGCACGCAGGTGAACTCTCGAATCTCCAGCAGATAGAGCTTTTCGAAACATCCTAGGAGGGGCTTACCTCAGCAGGAGGATCACTCCCGGTCAGGACCCTTGGCCAGCGTGAATGCCCCGTCTCGTGCCGCGCAGGGGCGGGAGAGCAACATGGGGGGAGAGACAGACGACGGCGTGGGGTGCCAGGCACGCCATGAAGTGCGGCTTTTCAAGAAAGCAAAAGCCGACAGCCGACAGCCGACAGATGCTGCAAGCTCCTTTTAGTACCCTCACAGGCTTACAGGGCAGCGTCCGAGAAAGGCAGGGATCAATCCTCTTTTCCCGACACCGTTCGAATGCTTCTACTTTCTTCCAGTGGTTGGCACCGTTCTTCTTGGGGTCGCCTTTTCGCGATTCGCCTGAAAAGACGGGTTGCTGCGGGTCTCCGAAGGCCGCTCGTCTTACCCTGCAACCGAACTTTGTACCGGCCCATCGCTTCAGATCAATCCATCGAAAATTTCTCCCCCAGGTAAATCCGCTTCACCTCTGCATCCCGCCCCAACTCCCCCGGTGTCCCCGTCCGAAAAATCCTGCCTTCATTGATGATGTACGCCCGGTCCGTCACCGAAAGCGTCTCCCGCACATTATGGTCGGTGATCAACACCCCAATCCCGTTATGCTTCAGCGCAAAGATGATCTCCTGCAGCTCCAGCACCGCAATCGGATCGATCCCGGAAAACGGTTCGTCCAGCAGAATGAAGGCAGGCTCGATCGCCAGGCACCGCGCAATCTCCACCCGGCGCCGCTCTCCCCCGCTCAGCGCATACCCCCGCGTCCCCCGCACATGCCCCAGGTTCAGTTGCTCGATCAGCTTCTCCGTCCGCGTCCGCCGCCCCTCCCAGCTCAGGTGCTGCGCCTCCAGCACCGCCAGGATGTTCTCCTCCACCGTCAGCTTGCGAAACACCGAAGGCTCCTGCGGCAGGTAGCTGATCCCATACCGCCGCGCCCGCAAATACATCGGCAGCCGGCTGATGTCCGTCCCGTCCGCCACGATCCGCCCGGAATCCGGACGCACCAACCCCACGATCATGTAAAAGCTCGTCGTCTTCCCCGCCCCGTTCGGCCCCAGCAGCCCCACCACCTCGCCCTGCTCGAGCTCGATCGAGACGCCCCGCACCACCTGCCGCCCGCCATACGTCTTGCCGATCTCTTCCGTTGCCAGCCGCCGCATCGTCACTGCTGCTTCACCCTTGTCTCTGTGCGAGAGGTTCCTGTCCGAACCGGCCGTCCCGCAGCATCCAACCCATGTTCGATGCCGCCGCCCGTCACCACGACGCTGTCATCTCCCCGATGAAAGCGCAAGGACGCCCCCGTTACGGTTCCCCGAGCCTCGTCCTCCACCCGCGGCGGCGCCTCCGCCGTCCCCGTCAGCACAAACATCCCATCGCCGGCCGTATACACTATCTGCTCCCCCCGCGCACGCCGGCCTGGCTGTTCAAGCTCCACCTTCCCCGAGGCCACGATCCGATCGACCGATCCTCCAAAGAAGGCGGACGCTTCCCGGGCAGCCTTGCTTGCCGGCAAACTCGCCTGCGCCCCTGCCCGCCCCGCACCCTGCGGACGTGCCGCCAGGTAGGCCGTCGCATGGTCCGCGCGCATCCGCCCCTCCGCCTCCTCCACCAGCACCCCGCCCGTAAAGACCACCTCCCGCGAAGCCTCCGCGTACACCATCTCCCGGCTCGCCACCCGCACCGCGCCGCCAGCGTTGGGCTGCGCACTGGCAGCCTTCCCCACCTCAGGCCCCATCCCTCCCGACAGCTCCGCCGGTGACGCCCCTGTTTGCCCTGCCGGCGGAGCCCCAGCCTTCCCCCCGGGTGCCGCGGCCGGTCGCCCCGCGCCCACCAGCACCGCATGCACCTGTGCGCCACCTCCCGGCCCGTTCGCCGTCAGCCGACGCGCCCCTTGGTCGAACTCCAGCACCGGAGCCTCCACCTGCGACCCGCCCTGCCAAAGCCTCGCCGCCTTCCCCCCGCCTCCATAAAAGAACGCCCGGTCTCCCCCGCGCCCCACTCCATCGTTCGCCATCCCCCGCCCAGACCCCACCCCTTCGCGAACCTCGGAATCCGCCGCCGCCTCGGCCGCCGCACGCCCCCGCCGCAGCACCGCGTGGTCTGCCAGCACATGCATCGGCTCGCCGTCCCGGCCGCTCCCCCCAGCCTGCAGATAGCTCACCCGCACCCCACCCTCCGCCGTCGCATCCCCGGAAGTTCGGTCCACCACCACCTTCGCGCCCCAAAGCGTGCTCGTCAGGTCCCCCAGTACCACGCCCCCGGTCAGGGTTAGCTTGTTCGTCTCGCCGTCGAACGCGGCCCGCTCCGCCGTCCCCCGCTGCTCCACCACCGCCGCCGCCGCACCCTGCCCTGTCCCACTCTTCCGCACCATCGCCACCTGCCCGGTCTGGATCGCGCTCTGCACCTCCCCGATCCCCGAACCACCCGCCGCCGGCCGGAACACCAGCTCCGTCCGCTCGCCCTCGCTCCGCTCCTCCACTCCCGCCGCATCCACCTGGTGCAGCACCGTATGCCCCACCGCCACCACGTTGCCGATCCGCCGCCCTCCCACAAACGCCGCCCTCATATCGTCCCCCGCAAGCTCCGTCGTCGAAGCTCCCCCCTTCCCGCCGGCCGGCGCATCGTTCAACACCACCACCCGCCCTCCGCCAACCGCATGGGCCTCCCGCATCTCCCGCCTCCGCCCAACCCCCGGCCCCAGCCCTACCTCCACCACCTTCCCTTCGAGCGTCCGCCGGCTCCCCGCCACCCGCTCCGCCATCGTCACCCCGCCCAACATCGTCACCCCCTCCGCCAGCCCCGCCCCATCGAACCGCACCACCACCTCCCCCGCCTGCCCTTCCTCCTTCCGCCCCGCATCGTCCTCCACAAACCGCACCCCGCCCCCAAACCGCGCCCCCTCCGCCTTCCCCGCCGCACTCACCGTCCCTTCCCCCCGCTCCGCCGTCAACACCCCCCCCTCCGCCCGCGAAACCACCACCCTCCCCGTCCCCTCCACCCGCTCTGGAGTCCCATCCTTCCGCACATGCACCACCGCCTGCGCCGCCTCCACCGTCTCCGCCGTCGTCACCAGCCGAGCCCCCGCCAAATGCGCCACCTGGTTGCTCCGATCCAGCTCCGCCCGCCCCGCCGTCAGCACCATCGGCCCACTCGCCGTCAGCCCATTCACCCGCACCGCCGACTGCAGCACCACCACCCCCGTATCCGAATTGAAGTCCGCCCCATGCGCCCGCCCGCTCATCGACCCCTCCGAAAACTCCACCTCCTCCCCCGTCGCCGCCACCCCCAGCTTCGTCAGGTACACCAGCCCATTCGTCGTCACATGGATCACCCGCGCCTCCGTCGAAGCCGCCGCCGAGGCCATCGCCGCCGCCGGAGCCTGCAAATCCAGGTTCACCACCCCCAGCGCCCGCACAATCCCCGCCCCCTGGTCGTACTCGAACTCCTTCCCATAGATCCGGTCCGCCCGGTCCTGCTGCCGCCCGTACACCACCACCCCCACGTCATGCAGCTTCACCAGCCCATCCCGCCGCTGCTCCATCTTCGCCGCATGCAGCGTAAACACCGTCCGCCCCTCCACCGTCTGCGAGTACGTATACCCATCCGTCTCCCGCGTAATATCCATCCCCAGCTTCCCCGGAAGCCCCGCCAGAAACGCCCGCGACCGATAATGCGCGAACCCCAGAAACCCCCCAACCACTATCAGCAACAGCAACGCCGCCCCCACCAGCCAGCCCCGCAGCCTGTCCACTCGATCGCGCATCGTCGTCTTTATCTTCTCACCCGGCCCCCCGTCCAGTACTATTGGCAAACCACCGGCCCCCATAAAATCCCCCATCCCGGAGCAAAGCCGTCCATGGCGCTCACCATCACCGGCCTCACCAAGACCTACCCCAACGGCGTCCGCGCCCTCAACAACCTCTCCCTCACCGTCGGCAACAACATGTTCGGCCTCCTCGGCCCCAACGGCGCCGGCAAAAGCTCCCTCATGCGCACCATCGCCACCCTGCAGGACCCAGACTCCGGCACCATCACCCTCGACGGCCTCAACGTCCTCACCCAGAAGAACGAAGTCCGCAAGGTCCTCGGCTATCTCCCCCAGGAGTTCGGCGTCTACCCCCGCATGTCCGCCATCGACATGCTCCACCACCTCGCCATCCTCAAAGGCATCACCGCCGCCGGCGAGCGCAAGCAGATGGTCGAAGCCCTCCTCAACCAGACCAACCTCTGGGATGCCCGCAAAAAAGCCCTCTCTACCTACTCCGGAGGCATGAAGCAGCGCTTCGGCATCGCCCAGGCCCTCCTCGCCAACCCGCGCCTCATCATCGTCGACGAGCCCACCGCCGGCCTCGACCCCGCCGAGCGCAACCGCTTCCTCAACCTCCTCTCCTCCATCGGCCGCGAGGTCACCGTCATCCTCTCCACCCACATCGTCGACGACGTCCGCGAGCTCTGCCCCCGCATGGCCATCATCGCCGGCGGCCAGCTCCTCCTCGAAGGCGCCCCCACCGAAACCCTCGCCGCCCTAGAAGGCCAAATCTGGTCCCGCGTCGTCGCCACCGACGACGAACTCCGCGTCCTCGAAACCGACCTCCAGGTCATCAGCACCCACCTCGTCGGTGGCCAGCACGAGATCCGCGTCTTCGCCCCCGCCGCCCCCGGCCCCGGCTTCCACCCCGTCCCCTCAGGCCTCGAGGACGTCTACTTCCTCAACCTGGCCCGCCACCAGAAAAACTAGAGCACACCGGCCTTCTTTATCTGTCAGTTTTTTTGTTTGTCAGTTTCTTGTTTGTCATTCCCAAAGGGAATCTGCTCCTTCTTTGTTTGTCATTCCCGAAGGGAATCTGCTTTTTGTTTGTCATTCCCGAAGGGAATCTGCTTTTTGTTTGTCATTCCCGAAGGGAATCTTTGTTTGTCATTCCCGAAGGGAATCTTTGTTTGTCATTCCCGAAGGGAATCTGCTTTTGTTTGTCATTCCCGAAGGGAATCTGCTTCTTCTTTGTTGTCATTCCCGAAGGGAATCTGCTGCTGCCTTTGCCTTTGCTTGTCTCCAAGCCATCACCAAGATCCGCTACAGCCTGGCCGAAAGGAACGCCACCATGCCCATGTTCTGGGAGTTCTTCACCTTCGAGCTCAAGTTCCGCCTCAAAAGCATCTCCACCTACGTCTACTTCCTCCTCTGGTTCGCCTTCTCCTTCTTCTGCATCGCCTCCGAAAGCTTTGGCCCCGTCGGCAACAGCAACGGCAAGGTCCTCCTCAACGGCCCCTACGCCAACGCCTACAACGATCTCGGCTCCTGCCTCTTCGGAACCATCGTCATCGCCGCCATCTTCGGAACCTCCATCCTCCGCGACTTCCAGCGCGACACCTTCCAGATCCTCTTCACCAAGCCCATCTCCAAGTTCGCCTACCTCGGCGGCCGCTGGCTCGGCTCCTTCGTCACCACCGTCTTCGCCTTCTCCGGCATGCTCTGCGGAACCTTCGTCGGAACCTTCGCCCCGTGGGCCGACCACGCCCGCATCGGCCCCAACCATCTCTGGGGCTACCTCCAGCCCTTCCTCTCCATCACCGTCATCCAGATCTTCTTCATGGGTTCGCTCTTCTTCGCCGTCGCCGCCCTCACCCGCAAAATCTTCGTCGTCTACCTCCAGGGCGTCGCCGTCTTCATGCTCTATCTCATCGGCCTGACGGTCTTCTCGGCCACCCGCTCGCTCGAGCACTTCTGGTCCGGCATTCTCGACCCCGTCGGCCTCATCCTCTTCGACAACGTCACCCGCTACTGGACCGTCATCGAGAAAAACACCCTGCTCCTCCCCTGGGACCTCTCCGGCAACTCCCCCGGCGTCTTCCTCTACAATCGCCTCCTCTGGTCCACCGTAGGCCTCCTCTCCCTCGCCGGCCTCTGGGCCTTCTTCCCCATGTCGGTCGAGGCCCTCACCGCCCGCTCCCAGGGACGCCGCGCCGCCCGCGCCCGCGTCGATGAGGAGTCAGAAGCCCGCCCCCGTCGCTCCCTCGTAGCCGCCCGCCTCCCCCGCGTCACCCAGCTCTTCGGCTCCGCCACCACCCGCCTCCAATACCTCACCCTCACCCGCCTCCGCATCCGCACCATCCTCACGGAAATCCCCTTCTACGCCATCGTCGCCCTGCTCGTCGTCTTCGCCATCAACAACGGCCACTACGCCGGCCACCTCGGCAACGAGAACGTCTGGCCCGTCACCTACCTCATGCTCCAATCCGTCGAGGGCGGTGCCTCCCTCTTCTTCTACATCGTCGCCACCCTCTACGCCGCGGAACTCATCTGGCGCGAGCGCGACAACCACTTCGACGGCATCCACGACGCCCTCCCCATGCGCGAAAGCACCGACTGGCTCTCCAAGCTCACCGCCATCGCCTTCGTCGAGTTCGTCCTCCTCACCCTCACCATGCTCGTCGGCATCTTCATGCAAACCATCGCCGGCTATTACCACTATGAAATCCTGCAGTATGTTAAGGAGCTCTACCTCATCGTCTTCCCCGAGGTGATGGGCTTCGCCCTCCTCGCCATGTTCCTCCAGACCATGGTCTCCAACAAGTTCGTCGGCCACGGCATCGCCATCGGCATCTTCGTTCTCAACCCCATCCTCTTCAACTTCGGCTGGGAGAACACCCTCTACCTCCCCGGCGCCAACCCCGCCTACATCTACTCGGACATGAACGGCTACGGCCACTTCGTCCCCTCGCTCCTCTGGTCCATCGTCTACTGGTCCGCCATCTTCGCCCTCCTCGGCGTCATCTCCATCGCGTACGCGCGCCGCGGCACCGACGGCTCCTTCCTCGACCGCACCCGCCTCGCCCTCGCCCGCGCTCCCCGCCTCATCCCCGCCGGAGCCTTCTTCCTCCTCCTCGCCATCGGCTCAGGAGCCTGGTACTTCTACAACGCCCACGTACGCAACGAGTACCTCACCGCCAAGGACCGCCGCGACATCCTCGCCGGCTACGAGCGCGACTTCAAGAAATACGAGCTCCTCCCCCAGCCCAAAATCACCGCCGTCGACAGCCAGGTCAACATCTACCCCGAGCGCCGCTCCTTCGAAGGAACCGGCAGTTACACCCTGCAGAACAAGACCACGGAGCCCATCCCCGACATCCACCTCACCGACGCCAACCAGTCCATCACCAACGTCCAGTTCGACCGTCCCTTCCACCTCGTCAGCTCCACCAAACGCAACCTCTACTCCATCTACCACCTCGAGCAACCCCTCCGGCCCGGCGAAGTCATGTCCATGACCTTCTCGGTCGGCCACCAGACCCGCGGCTTCCGTGACAACAATGAGCTCCCCGAGTTCGCCTACAACGGAACCTTCTTCGACGCCGGCTACTTCCCCGCCCTCGGCTACCAGCAGGGCGCGGAAATCGACGACCCCCGCCGCCGCCGCGAAGAAAAACTCCCCACCCTCGAAGAGATGGTCCCCCGCGGAGAGCCCGTCCACTCCCGCATGAACCTCTTCACCCCCGCCTCCGACTGGATCACCTACCACACCGTCGTCAGCACCTCCGCCGACCAGATGGCCATCTCCCCCGGCTACCTCCAGCGCACATGGGATCAAAACGGCCGCCATTACTTCGAGTACTCCATGGGCAGCACCCACATCCTCGACTTCTTCAACTTCGTCTCCGCCCGCTACGCCGTCCGCAAGCAGCCCTACCAGGGCCCGGGCGGCCCCGTCTCCCTCGAGGTCTACTACGACCCCGCCCACACCTACGACATCGACGAAATGCTCGCCGCCTCACGCGCCGGTCTCGACTACTACCAGGCGAACTTCAGCCCCTACCAGTTCGCCCAGTACCGCATCATGGAGTTCCCCCGCTACCGCAACTTCGCCCAGTCCTTCCCCAACACCATCCCCTTCTCCGAAGGCATCGGCTTCATCGGCCGCATGCTCCACAAGGACGACGTTGACCTCACCTACTTCGTCACCGCCCACGAGCTCGGCCACCAGTGGTGGGCCCACCAGCTCATCGGAGGCAACGTCCAGGGCTCCAACATGATGTCCGAAACCCTCGCCCAATACTCCGCTTACATGGTCATGCAGCAGAAGTACGGCAAGGACTACATGCACAAAGTCCTCCGCCACTTCCTCGACCGCTACCTCCGCGGTCGCGCCGGCGAAGTCCGCCACGAACCGCCCCTGTCCCTCGTCCAGCGTGAGCCCTACGTCTGGTACGAAAAAGGCGGACAGATCGTCTACACCCTCGCCGATTACGTCGGCGAAGACAAGATCAACCTCGCCCTCCACAACTTCCTCATGCAATACCGCTACGCCAACGCCAACAACCAGACCGACGCCGCCGACGCCAACCACGGCCCCATGGCCGTCGACGGCCTCTACCCCGACACCCGCATGTTGGAAGCCGCCCTCCGAGCCCAAACCCCCGCCGAGTACCAGTACCTCATCGACGACGGCTTCAACCGCATCGTCCTCTACGACAACAAGGCCCTCACCGCCATCTCCGAAAAGCAGCCCGACGGCAAATACAAGGTCACCCTGACCGTCCAGGCCCGCAAAGCCCAGGCCGACGGCAACGGTGCCGAAACCCCCATGCCCCTCGCCGACTACATCGACATCGGCGTCTTCACCGGCAAAAAGGACGAAGAAAAACCTCTCTCGCTCAAAAAAGAAAAGCTTACCCAGGAGCACCAAACCTTCACGGTGATCGTAGACCAGAAACCCACCCGCGCCGGAATCGACCCCTACAACAAGCTCATCGACCGCATCGCCGACGACAACATGATGGACATCACCACCCACTAGACCGGCCGAACCCTTTTTCAGTTTGTCATTCCCGAAGGGAATCTGCTGCTGTAGTTGCCGTTGCTGCTGTAGTTGCCGTTGTTTGTCCTACCCCCAGCAGCAGCGGAATCGGCCATCACTACCCACTAGACCGGCTTACCCCTCCACGGTAACGTTGACGCGGAATGCGGGGACGCTAAGTGTAGCAATTCATGGGTTTTCGAACACGCGGGAGATGACGACGGCGACGTTCCACTTTGTCCCGGCGGCGGGGGCTTCGGTGGCTACTCCGGATGTGACGGCGCAGGTGCAGACGGTGTTTGCGGGGTGGTTCGGGTCTGCGGCTTCGCCGGCGTTCGGGTCTACGTTTACTTACACGCAGGTGTTCACGGTGAGCGACGATGCGAAGAATATCGGGTCGGTGCAGGTTACGTTAAGCAACTCGGCGGGGGTTTCGGCGTTGCAGGTGGCGCAGTGATCGAGTGATGGTTGGGATGTGGTAACGGTGTGGTTGAACGTGGTGTTTTGTCACGTACCTTTCGTGGTGGGGGGTGCGTCTTTGCTGGGGTTGTGAGTTTGGTGTGGTGGTTTTTTTGTGGTGTGGTGGTGGTGGGGTGGGTGGGGGCTCGATGTTTGTCAAGTCTCGCGAGTTGCGCCACCGCCGTCCCACCCACCTGCACCACCGAGCTCGTCACAAACCCCGAGCCGGTCAGCGTAATCGTCGTCGCCGGATCGCCCAGCCGCACCGAAGCCGGCGTAATCGAACCAAGCACCAGACCCGTCACCGCCAGCGGCACACTCCCGCTAACTACCGTGTAATCCACAGCATCCGTCGGCACAAAGATCACACGCAGCGTCTGCGTCCCCGGCCCCAGCACCGTTCCCGCCGCCGGCAAATAGGTAAACGTCCCCGGCAACGCAGCCCCGCCAGCCGTCGCCGTCGCGTTCAGCTGCGCAGCCCCCAACGGTATCCCGTACGCGATACTCGCCGGAGTCGGCCACACGAGCGTGGTCACCGCCTGCGTAACGGTAAGGGGCACCGTCGCTGAAGCAGCCAGGTAGTCCGCACTCGCAGGCGTAAACACCACACTCAGCGTCCGCGCCCCAGCCCCCAGCACGGTTCCCGCCGCCGGCGTATACCCATAGCTCCCCGCCACGGCAGCGCCACCCACACCCGTCGCTACGGCGTTCAACTGTGCCGCGCCCAATGGGGTTCCAAACACGATGCTTGCCGGAGCTCTCCAGCTAAGCGTCGGCGCAACGGCGGTTCCCGTTCCGCTCAGGGCAAAGGACTGCGGCGTATTTACCGCATCGTCCGCCACCGAAACCGCCACCGTCCGAAGCCCCGCAGCGGTGGGCGTAAACGTAACCCGCAGGTCGCAGAA
Source organism: uncultured Granulicella sp. (assembly GCA_965213785.1). Taxonomy (GTDB): domain Bacteria; phylum Acidobacteriota; class Terriglobia; order Terriglobales; family Acidobacteriaceae; genus Edaphobacter. The sequence continues at coordinate 902,417 of OZ243921.1, forward strand.
GCCGCCATTGGCCGCCAGCATCACGCCTTGCAGGCAGGTCCCGCCGATCGCCGTGAAATCCCCGGCCGCATTCCCACTTAAGCTGAAGCTCGGTGCCGAAGGAATATTCACCGGCAGGTTGCCGATGTTGCTCAACGTCAGCGTCTGCGGGGGCGCCGTCACACCGAGAGGGGTCGCCGGGAAAGGAGCCGTCCCCGCAGGAAACAGCTCCCGCACCGCACTGTTTCCCGCGTCCGCGAAATACAGGTTTCCTGCGGAATCGAGCGTCAAACCCAGCGGAGTATTCACCCCGGCACTGCCAGCGTCATTCAGTCCGCCCGCAACCGTCGTAATGATGCCCCGCGTATCGATCCTGCGGATTCGATTATTCCCGCTATCCGCGATATACAGGTTTCCTGCGGCGTCGAGGGCCACATCGTTGGGCAGGTTCAGTTCCGCCGCGGTTGCCGCGCCGCCATCTCCGCGAAAAGCTCCCGTACCATCCCCCGCAATCGTCGAGATGATCCCGCCCGCAGTCACCTTGCGAATACGCTGGTTGAAGTAGTCCGCGATGTACAGATTTCCGGCCGTGTCGATGGCGACTCCCGACGGGCAAGCCAACTGTGCGCTCGTCGCCTGACCGCCATCGCCGCTGAAGCCCGCCGTAAAGTTTCCTGCCACCGTCGAGATGATCCCGCTGGCGTTGATCTTGCGGATGCTCGGCCCGCCGCACTGCGGCACAAAGAGATTCCCCGCCGTATCAAAGCGGCCGCCCTGGTTCTGGTTCAACCGCGCACTCGTCGCCGGTCCTCCATCGCCGGCACGCCCTGGCGTCCCGGTTCCCGCAAAAGTAGTAATCACCCCGGAGGCGCTAACCTTACGGATGACATTGTTGGCCGTATCCTGGATGTAGATGTTGCCCGCACTGTCCGCCGTCACGCTGCTTGGATGGTTCAGCGTGGCGTGGGTGGCTGGCCTCCCGTCGCCGCTATATCCCGCTGTGCCGGTGCCTGCGAAGGTCGTAATCGTACCTGTAGTATCCACGCGGCGGACCACCGCGCCGATTACGTCCGCAATATAAAGATTTCCAGCGGAGTCGAAGGCGACTCCGTCCGGTTGGTTCAGCGCCGCAGCCGTCGCAGCCCCGCCATCTCCCGCATAGCCCGCCGTTCCATTGCCCGCGATCGTTTTCAGGTTCCCCGGATTGACCTGGAGAATGCCTCCGGTGCCGGTCCCCGTAAGCGTCACAAACTGCGACGACGGCGTAGCGTCGTCGTCGATCTCGAGCCCTGCAATCTTCGGCCCCACACCATGCGGCGTAAAGGTGATGCTGATCTGGCAGCTCGCATTCTGGGTCAAGGCCGCTGGGCAGTTGTTGGTCTGCGCAAAGTCAGCCGGGTTCGCTCCCACTTGGAGCCCATGGCGGCAATGTTGATGGTTGCCGTCCCCGAGTTCGTCGCCGTGACCACCTGCGAAGCACTCTGGAATCCTACCGTCTGGTTGCCGAAGGCTAGCCGCATCGCGCTCAGCGTCAGCCCGAAGGCCGGGGTCGCACTGGTAAGCACCAGGCTGTTGTCGTCGATAAACCCGTCCAGATCGCTCCCTGCGTGCCGAACAAAGTTCATCGTGTAGGTAATGGAACGCGTCTGCGCCGGCAGCGGGTAGGTGGCGAGAAAGTTCTGCCACACGCCGCTGTGAGAGTCCACCTCGCCGGAGTTCACGGAGCTGATGGTACCCCCGTCGCTATCGATAGAAGTGAGCGTGACCGACCCGTCATCGCTTGTCGTGCCCTGGTTCAAGCCCTGCTCCCAGAAGCTCAGGTTACACTCGCACTGCCACTATCGATCATCGTCGTAGGGACCCCTACGTTGGTCACCGAGACATTCTGAGAAAGCGAACTCGACGCGGAGTCGTGGCCGAGAAAGTCAAAGCTGCCCGTGTGCGGGTTGATGCCGCCATCGAAGGTTCCGTCATCCACCGTCGGGTTCCCCGGCCCTCCCGGTGTCCAGTTGGCGAGGCTGCCCAGCTCCGCCCCCGGATTGACCAGCAGATTGCCCGTCAAGGGCTGTTGCGCGAAGAGCCGCGAACCACCCACCACGCACAGAAGCAGGGTAAAAACCATCAAGGCAACCCAACGACCCCGGGCCTTCCATCGGCGCTCGCCAGTAAAGGCACGATCCAGTCTCTTGAACACCACGTCTGGTCCCGACATACAGTCCTCGTAGGCGGCCGGCGCCCAAAAAACTACCGGGTTGGAAGAGAGAAACACGACGTCATCAGCAGCCGTCCGCTGGTAAACCCCGAACAAGCGCCAAAACCTGGCGCTTGGACAAGCGAACGGACCTGACCGCAGGAGCATTTTGATCGGCGGAGAGGCTGCTCGGAGAGCAGGCCCGACCATGAAGCACCGCGCTTGCCAAGCAGGCAGCAGTTTCGGGATACCTCACTCACGCTCAAAAGGGGAGAACGGCTACGAGAAAGCATGGCCCGGGCGAATACCGGAACAGTACCGGCAGCGCCGTTCCGAGTCAAAGCAATTCATTTAGAGAAAACGTCTCGGTAATCTCCGCGAAGGTGACCTCATGCCGCCGGAGAGCTTTCGTTGGTGAGCCCTGCCCCATCGCCGACCGGCATCATGTCCACCGCCACGCTCAGCGTATGCCCGCCCCCACCTAGAATCAGCCCACGCAGCGGACTCACGTCGCCGTAGTCCCGCCCCCACGCAAGCGTCACATGCCCGTCAGACGGCGCGACGTTGTTCGTAGGGTCCATATCCAGCCAGCCGGCCTCTCGGCAATATGCCGAAACCCAGGCGTGAGACGCATCCGCCCCCACCAGCCGCTCCTTGCCCGGCGGAGGATACGTCCGCAGGTACCCACTCACATACCGCGCCGCCACATGGATCGATCGCAAACAGGCAATCTGCACGTGGGCGAAGTCCTGGCACACCCCACGCCGCTTCTTGAACACCTCCTCCGTCGGGGTTCGCACCGTGGTTACCTTTGAGTCGAACGAGAAGTCCGTGTAGATCCTCGTCGTCAGCTCCCGCAGCGCCTCCCGCATGGGTCGACCAGGGCTAAACGACTCCAGCGCATACGCCGCAAACTCCGGCCGAATCCGGATCCGCGGCGACTCGAACTGAAACTGATACGCCGCAATCGCCTCCGGGCTAGGGTCATCGACCAGCGCTCGTGCGGAAGCCTCCCACGGCAACGCCCCGGCTCCAGCCGGTTCCGGGCGAACCACCACCTCGCTCCGCGACTCCACCACCAGCTCTCTGTGCGGCTCCTGCACCGTGAAAAAACACAGCAGATTGCCAAAGTAGTCCACCCGCTCCGTCCGCGTCGTCGGCACCGGCAGGATCTCCAGCTCACCGTGCACCAGCAAGTTGCGCCCGAACGACCGCGGCTTCAGGCAGGCCACGTGGTTGCCTACGGAGACCGGATAGACATACTGGTATGTGGTGCGGTGGCTGATCCTGTAAATCATCCTTACCCCATGCTGATCGGCAGAGTCCGCGCATGACTGAAATAGCGGCTCGACAGGTTATTCGACCAGGAAGGTAGCAGGCTTTCCAACTCCTTCAGATAACGATTGAGGCGCGTCAGCCCATTGCGGCCGCGTGCCTCCTTGCCCGCGGCGGGGTACCGTGTACCCTGCAGATCGATGCTACGGAGGCTACGCAGCGCATCCTGCATGGCCTGTAGGTCCGCGGGAACATGCCGCGGCAGCTTCTCATACAGCTCCACCAGGTGGTCCAACTGAAAGTCCAGCGACCGCGGGTTCGTCTCATCCGCCATCAGCACATCCAGCACCGCCAGCGGCTGCAGCGTCGTGTAGTACCGCTGCCGGTAGGTCATCGAGCTGTCCGCAACCTCCAACAGGCTCTCCAGAAACAACCAGTCCGTCGCCGCCAGCGGCCGGGTAATCTCGCGCAACTGCCGCGTCACGTACATCGCCCGCTCCAGCCTCCGCCCGATGCTCATAAACAGCCATCCCGCTCCGCGATTGATGTTCTCCCGCTCCATGCCGGAGAACGCCGACAGCAGCTCGAGCGTTGCGGTCAGCGCCGCCGAGTAATCCAACAGCGGAGTTCCCTTCGTCAGCGAAACCGAGTTCCGCAACTGCCCGATCAGCAGCATCATGTCCGCCGAGAGCCGCTCCCGCACCGACCCGCCGATGCGCGAAATCTCCTCGAGCGTACTTGGCAAGCTGCCCGGACGCCGTGCGTCGGACAGCAGCGAAATCAGCTCTTTTTCCAGCGCATGCGCCGTCGGCCGCCGCGTCTTCGGCAGCTTGCTCCGGTGCAGGCCCAGGCAGCCATGCAGCCGCAGCAGACTCGTCATCTCCGCCTCTTCCGTCCGCCGCACCCGCGGTACCATCGACCGCAGAATCCGCGCGATATTCTCCGCCCGCTCCACATACCGTCCCAGCCAGAACGTATTATCCGCCACGCTGCTCGGCACAACACGCGGAACCCGCCGCAGCGTCACCGGCTCATCCTTCGGGCGCAGCAGGCTGAACGTATCCACCGGGCTATCCCAGAGCACCCACGCGTCCTTACTGTGGCCGCCCCGCTGCATGGAGACCACCGACCCTCCCGCCTCGGCCACCCGCACCAGCCCACCGGGAATCGCCTCCCACCCGTTGCCCGTGTTCAACACATAGGTCCGCAGCACCACACACCGCGCATCCAGAGATCCACCAGACCCACCCTCCCACACCGGGGCCGTCGAAAGCGCCACCTGCTCCTGCGCCACATACTCATGCGGCCGTGCGCGCATCCGCTCGATCAGCTTCGCCCGGTCCGCCGCGTTCAGATCCGCCCCGAACACCGGCTCCACCCCCAGTGACGGATACGCCGGCTTCACCACGACCCCATCCAGGTGCGCCACCACCCACTCCAGCGCCTTCGCCTGCCCGCACCACCACGTCGCCACCGACGGCAGCTTCAGCCCTTCGCCCAGTAGGTGCCGCGCCAGCCCCGGCAGAAACGGCATGATCGCCGCCGACTCAATCAGCCCGCTTCCCAGCGCATTCGCCACCCGCACATTCCCCGCCACCACCGCATCCACCAGCCCCGCCACCCCCAGCAGCGAGTCGCCCCGCAGCTCCAGCGGATCGCAAAACCCATCATCCACCCGCCGCAGAATCACATCCACCTGCTCCAGGCCATCCACCGTCTTCAGGTACACATGCCGGTTCCGCACCGTCAGGTCGGCACCCTCCACCAGCGTGAACCCCAGGTACTTCGCCAGGTAGGCATGTTCAAAGTATGTCTCGTTGTGCGGCCCCGGCGTCAGCAGCACAATCCGTGGATTCTCCCGCTCGCACAGCGCCGTCAACGTATCCCGCTGCGCCCGGAAAAAATGCGCCAGCCGCCGCACATTAGAAGTCCGAAACAGCTCCGGCAGCACATCCGACACGATCGTCCGGTTCTCCAGCGCATACCCGCTGCCCGAAGGCGCCTGCGTCCGGTCCGCCAGCACCCACCACTGCCCATCGGGCGAGCGCGCCAGGTCCACCGCCATCATGTGCAGGTAAGTATGGGGAGGAACCTTAACCCCCACCAAGGGCCGCAGAAACGCCGGATTCGCATACAGCAGCGCAGCCGGAAAATGACCTTCCGTCAGCAGCTTTTGCTCTCCGTATAGATCCTCCAGCAGGCAGTTCAGCAGCCGCGCCCGCTGCACCACGCCCGCCTCGATATACCGCCACTCCTCCGCCGGAATCAGCAGCGGCACAATGTCGATATGCCATGGCCGGTTCGCTCCCTGCGGATCGCCGTAGACGTTGTACGTAATCCCGTTCTCCCGCACCCTTCGCGAGGCCCGCGCCCACCGCTGCCCCAACTCCTCCGGCCCAATCTCCCGCAGCGTCTCCATCAGGTGCGCCCAGTGCGGCCGCGGCGTCACCCCGTCCGAAGACGACTCGTCATACGTTGCCCCATACCGCAGCGGTGGCTGGTACAGATCCCCCGTCATATGTTCCGGTCCGCCGGCGCCGGCCAGCGCAGGTCGAGCGTCATCGGAAACACAGGGTTGTTTTCCTCCTCCGGCGCAACCACCCGCCCCGGCGTTGGCACACTAACCTCGAACCGCTGCAAGCGCCGCCGCGCCGCCTCCGACGCGTCCGCAGGGCGCGTCGTGTACACCGTCCCATCCGGCGGGCTCGCGTAGTACACGCACCGCGCCACCGCTCGCGCCCGCCACGTATCGATCAGGTCGAAGGTCAAGGGCGTATGCACCGGGATCGTCGGATGCAGCGCCGCCGACAGCCGCCGCGCCCGGTATCGGATCCCAGCCAGCGCCTCGCCGGGCTCTTCCGTCGCTTGGAGCGGAACCCGCCGCCCGTTGCACGCCACCACGTAGCGCGTCTGCGTCGTCAGCCCGCTCACCTTCACCTGGATGCGCTCCAGCGAAGAGTCCACACTCCGCCCCGTCCGCCCCGAGGTCGTCTCCTCGGCCAGCACATTCCACGGCTCCAGTGCCTGCCGAAGCTCCAGTTCCACCCCATCGGCCACTACGGACCCGATCTGCGGAAACCGGAACTCCCGGTGCGCCGCAAACCACCTGTCTTCGAAGGCGAACCCGCACCGCCGCAGCACCGCCAGCACCTCGGAAAAATCCCGCTCGACAAAGTGCGGCAACATGAAGCGGTCATGCAGCGCCGTCCCCCACCGCACCAGCCCCCCCGCAAACGGCTCCTTCCAGAACAGGCAAACCAGCGCCCGAATCAGCAGCATCTGCATCAACCCCATCCGGTAGTGCGGCGCCATTTCGAACGCCCGCAGCTCCAGCAGCCCAAGCCGCAGCCCTAATCCTTCCGGCGGATACATCTTGTCGATGCAGAACTCCGCACGATGCGAGTTCCCCGTCACATCCACCAGCAGATTGCGAAACAGCCCATCGAGAATGTGCGGGGGACACCTGTCCGCAGGAAGCTGGCTGAACGCGACCTCCAGCTCATAGAGCGCATCCACCCGCGCCTCGTCTACCCGCGGATACTGGCTCGTCGGCCCCACATACATCCCAGAAAACATATAAGACAGCGACGGATGGTTCTGCCAGAACGCCACCATGCTCCGCAAGAGGTCCGGACGCCGCAGCAGAGGGCTCTCCATCACGGTCGCCCCGCCAATCACGATATGGCTCCCGCCGCCCGTAGCCAGGTGGCTCCCGTCATACGCGAACTTGCCCGCGATCAGCCGGTTCCCCAGAGCCTCCTCAAACAGGATCCCGTTCAGCGTCTCCAACTCATCCCAATCGCTCGTCGGAGGCAGGTTCACCTCCAGCACGCCCGGATCGGGCGTCAGGCTGAACGCCCGAAGCCGCGCATCCGCCTGCGGCGTATACCCCTCCAGCCACACCGGAATCCCCAGGTACGTACACGTATCCTCGACCGCCGCCACCAGGTCCAGATAATCCGCAATCACCGGGATATAGGGCAGAAACAGATGCATACGCCCCTCCCGCACCTGCACGCACAGAGAGGGCCGAATCAACTCGGTCGCCGTCTCCAAGGTAGCCGGAATCGGCGGCAGCGGGTCCACCGCCGCTTGCACGCCAAACAGATCCATCCTCCGCGCCGGCCGCACGGGCAGCGCCACCCGGTCCTCGCCGTCGCGCTCATACACCAACTCATCCGGAGCCACCCAGGGCATCTCCTCCACCGGAATCCGGTATCCAATGGGCGAATCCCCCGGCGAAAGCACCAGCCGGTCCTTACGCGCAAACCAAAGCTGGCTCGACCAGGCCAGCAAGCCCCTCGGCTGCCGCCGTCGCAGCGGCAGCACATACCCCACCGCCTCGCCCGTCTCGCCACCCGGGTTGTAAGCGGCCAGCACATCCCCCGCGCTCACGCCTAGCCGATGCGTCAGCGCCTCCACAAACCGCCGCGCGTCCGCCGCATGGAAGCCATGCTGCGCCTCTTCCCGGTCGATCAGCTCCGCGTTCTCCCACACCGGCACGCCATCGGTGCGCGAGATGCAGTGAAACGCCCACCGCGGCAGCGGCTCGCCCGGATACCATTTGCCCTGCCCGAAGTGCAGCAAGCCTCCTGGAGCCGTCCGCTCCCGCAATCGCCGGATCAGCGTCAGCCCCCGCGTCCGCTTGATCTCGCCCAGGGCCTCCAGGTTCCACTGCATACTCTCCGGCTCGTCGATCCCCACATACGTCGGCTCGCCGCCCATCGTCAGCCGCACATCGTGCGCCTTCAGCTCGTGGTCGATTCCATGCGCCACCGCCCGCACCTGCTCCCATTCCGCCTCGCTATAAGGCTTCGACAGCCGCGCCGGCTCATCCACCCGCCGCACCGTCATCTCGTGGCTGAACGTCACCCCCGCCGCCTCCACCGTCCCCCCAATCGGCGCCGCCTGCCCCGCGCTCGGCGTACACACCAGCGGAATATGCCCCTCCGCCGCAAACAGCCCCGACGTCGCATCGAGCCCGATCCACCCCGCCCCGGGCAAAAACACCTCAGCCCACGCATGAAGATCGGCCGAATCAGCCTTCGGCCCCATCTCCCCTTCCAACTGAATCAGGTACCCCGAAACAAACCGCGCCGCCAGCCCCATCTGCCGCAGGACCTGCACCAGCAACCACGCCGAATCCCGGCAAGACCCCGTCCCCGCCCGCAGCGTCTCCTCGCACGTCTGCACCCCGTGCTCCATCCGCGTGACATACCCTACTGTGTCCCGCACCTTCTCGTTCAGCCCGATCAGGAACTCGATCGTCCCCTGGCTCGCCCGCGAAACTCCCCGCACAAACCCCACCGTAAGCGGCCCCATCCCCTCCGTTGCCCGATAAGGCTCCAGGTCCTTCGCCAGCTCCGGAGCATACCGGAACGGAAACGTCTCATACACCGGCTCCAGCAGAAAATCAAACGGGTTAGTCGGCGTAAGATCCGCCACCAGGTCCACGTCCACCGCAAACTCCGTCGTCTTCCCTGGAAAGATCACCCGCGCCAGGTAATTGGCGTGCGGATCGAACTGCCAGTAAAGTCGATGCTCCGCCGGCACAATCCCCAGCGCGTAGCTCAGAATCGGCGTCCGGCAGTGCGGCGTCGGCCGCAACTGGATCACCTGCGGCCCCAAGGCCACGGCCTTGTCGTACCCGTACTGCGTCCTGTGGTGCAGCGAAACCTTTATACCCATCGATCCTCAAAGTGCATCCAGCGGCCCTTCCGGCAGGAGCGGATGACCGCGTGGGACGATGCCTGCGCTCCCTCATCTGCGCCACCGGGGGCGTGGCGATCACGATCCGGAAATCACCCCTGCGCTCCGCGTAGAAGTTGGATGGACACCCGTTTTGTGGGGAGATGTGCCTCTTCGCACACAGCCAGAATAACCTACTTCCCCTTCTCAGCGCCCCCGGGCCACCGTTCCCCGACAGCTCGCTCCAGTCGCATCATCACCGCATCCTCCACCGGATCCCGGTAGTATCGCGACCGGCGGCCCACCGCCACAAACCCCAGCCCGGCATACAGCGCCCTCGCCCCCGCGCTCCCAACCCTCACCTCCAGCCGAACCTCCGTCGCCCCCTGCTCCCCGCACCACGCCATCACCGCCCCGCAAAGTGCCCGGCCCATCCCGGTCCGCCGAGCCTTCCCCGCCACCACCACGTTCTCAATCTCACCCTCACCCGCCACCACCATCCCCACCGCAAAGCCCACCACGCTTCCCTCGAGCTCTCCCACAAACACCCGCCGCGACACCCCGCCGTCCCCTGCCAGCGTCGCCCCATACTTCCCTTCCGCCCAATGCGGAGCCTCCAACGCCCCCCGCTCCAGCCGCACCACCGCCTCCAGATCCCCCGGAACCGCTCCCCGTACCCTCATCCCCTGGCCTTCCCTGCCGGCCTCGCAAAGATCTCGCCATCCGTTCGCCGCACATAGTTCGCATCGCCCAGCACATCGTCCACCCCCACCCGCAGCCCCGACATCGCCATTCCCAAAGCATCCCCCGCCAGCGGCTCGGCCACCCGCTCCGCCCCAAGCCCTGCGAGCCCCGCAGCCACCTTCTCCTCACAAACCACAACCCTGCCCGGTTCCTCCGCCACCGCCGCCCGCAATCCCTCCTCCTGCCGCAGCGCCTCCTCCAGCATCACTCCATCCCGATACGTCCCCACATAAAACTCACCCCGCCCCGCATCGAGCACCGCGTACACCAGCCCCTCCCTCTGCGCCAACAGAGCCAGCCGCGAGACCGCCACCAGCGGTATCCCCCGGCCCTCGCACAGCCCCTTCCCCACACTCAACCCCGTCCGGACCCCGGTAAACGATCCCGGCCCACTCACCACCGCAACCGCCTCCAGCTCCCCCACGCCCCAGCCCAACGTCGCCAACACGGAAGCAATCGCAGGCATTAGCCCTTCCGAGAAAGCCCGCGGAGGGAGCATCCCCGTAGCCCGCACCCCATGCGCATCGGCCACAGCCACGCTCCCCTCCACCCCGCACGTATGCAGCAGAAGCATCTTCATCCCACCATCTCCACCAGCACGCCCCCCGTGCTTTCCGGATGCACAAAAAAATACCGATGCCCCCCCGCCCCTACCTTCATCGCGTCGCTCGCCAGCCGAACCCCCTGCCCCTTCAGCCGCCAAAACAGCTCATCCAAATCCCCAACCCGCAGCGCCACGTGGTGCAGCCCTTCTCCCCGCTTCGCCAGAAACCTCCCAATCGTCGTCTCCTCCCCCATCGCCTCCAGCAACTCCACCCGGCTCTCCCCCACCGGCAACATCATCACCCGTACCCCCTCGCTTTCCACCGTCTCCACCTCCCCCGCCGTCAGGCCAAGCCCCTCATAGAACCCCCGGACCGCCGCCAGACTCCGCACCGCAATGCCCAGGTGGTCGATCCGCAGAACCCCCTCCGCCTCTGCCTGCCTTCCACCCGCGGCAGCGACCTCCGGCACCGCCGAAGCCTGCATCGCCACAATCCCCGCCTCCACCGCCTTCGGCCGATCCGCTTTTTTTGAGACAAACACATCCGCGGCCTCCAACGGTCTCGTGCTCTTCCCCACCCGCAGCGCCCCGCCTCCGCCCCCGAACACCACCTCCCGGCAAGCCGCGCGCAGCGCCTCTCCGATCGCTTCGCCCGCATCCCTCGACGAGATCACCCGCGCCAGCGCACGCACCTCCCCGCCCTGCAGCCGCGCCATCCACTCGCCGACGTCCGTCATCCTTCCTTCTCCCCAGAGCCCATGCCCTACGATCATACGAGCCCGCCCGCATCCAATCCCCCATGCAATCCACCTTCCTCAGCGGCAGCACCCCCATCCGCATCCACCAGGTCGAACCCGCCACCATCTCGCCCCACCCCGCCCTCCTCCTCCTCCACGGCGCCGGCGGCAACACAACCTTCTGGCTCGACCGCGTCACTCCCTTCCTGCAACGTCTCGGCATTGCCCTCTACGCCCCCCATTATTTCGACCGCACCCGGACCCAGCGCGCCGACCCAGCCATCATCCTCGACGGCATCCACGTCCCCCTGTGGCTCGAGACCGTCGCCGACACCCTCACCTACATCCGCTCCCGCCCCGGCATCGACCCCGCTCGCATCGCCCTCCTCGGCATGTCCCTCGGGGCCTTTCTCTCCCTCGCCCACGCCGCCACGACCCCAGACATCCGCGCCATCGTAGAAATCTCCGGAGGCCTCGTCGAGCCCTACGCCTCCCGCGCCACCTCCGCATTCCCTCCCACCCTCATCCTCCACGGAGAGCACGACCAGGTCGTCTCGGTCGAGCAGGCCCGCGCCCTCACCACTCTCCTCACCCGCCTCAACGTCCGCCACGAAGGCCACATCGTACCCGGCGAAGGCCACTGGTTCACCCCGCCCGCCCAGCTCCGCATCCTCGCCGCCGTCGCCCAGTTCCTCGGTCGCCATCTCTAGCCCCGGCAACTTGCCCCTTGCCGCCCGCCGCCGGCCAAAGTACCCTTACCCTGAACCGAAAGGCAACCAAACCATGAAGCGCATCGCTCTCGCCGCCGCCGCTACTCTCCTCCTTTCCTCCAGCCTCTTCGCCCAGGCCCCCTCGGGCCCGGCAGGCGAGGTCCTCGGCGCCTACAACCGCCTGAAGCCCAACATCCTCAAGGCCGCCGAAAAGATGCCGGCCGATGCCTACCAGAGCAAGCCCACGCCCGAGATCCGCACCTTCGCCCGTGTCGTCAACCACATCACCGAAGCCCAGTCTCACACCTGCACCACCCTTCTCGGAACCAAGTTCGACGCCGCCGCCATGGTCCCCTCCGACACCGCCGAAAAGCAAGTCGTGCTCGATGGACTCAAAGCGTCGTTCGACCTCTGCGACAAGGCCTACGGCGCTCTCACCGACGCCACCTCCATGGAGACCCTGCAGGCCGGGCCCACCAAGCGCTCCCGCATCGGCATGGCCTGGGGCAACGTCTCTCACGATAACGAGCAGTACGCCATCCTCTCCCTCTACCTCCGCCTCAAAGGCCTCGTCCCCCCCACCAGCGAGAAGTAGCTCTTCCCCTCGCGGGCGCGGGGCAATAGGTGCTGCGCCCGCTCGCATCCAACCAGGCATGAACCTCGTCGCCTACCTCATCGCCATCGCCTCCGGAGCCGCCAACCCCTTCCAGTCCGGAGCCAACGCGGAACTCAACAAGCAGCTCGCCTCTCCCGTCTGGGCCGGCCTCTTCGTCTACGCCACCGGACTGCTCGGCCTGCTCCTCGCCCAACTCGTCCTCCGCCAAGCCTTCCCCACTCATCAGGCCATCGACGGCGTCAGGCCATGGGCCTGGCTCGGAGGCCTCATCAGCATCGCCTCCACCCTCGCCGGCCTCACCCTCGCCCAGCGCCTTGGCTCCGGCGTCTTCACCGGCCTTACCCTCACCGCCTCACTCCTCACCTCCGTCGTCCTCGACCACTTCGGCTGGGTCGGCTTCCGCCAGCACCCCGCCTCGCCCGCCCGCCTCGGCGGCTGCGCCCTCATGGTCGCCGGAGTCTGGATCGTCTCCCGCTTCTGAGCCTCGACCAGCCCAGCAAAGCGAGGTCGATAAGACCCGCCGTCAACTGAAAATGGTCACCCGCCACTCCGACCAGATCCAGACTCTAACCCAACCGGCCTGGGCATGCCTCCGCGCCAAAGCGAACACCCGCCCACTCAGTAGCGACCGTTACCCGTCATCGACCGATGCAGTCGGCTGGCATTCAGATGCAGACGCAGGCTCGTGTAACTCAGCATCTCGTGCAGGTACCGTTGGTTCAGCTCATAGTCCGAGATCGTCCCGTACAGCGGCCTCGGCGACGTATACACCTCCAGCCCGAGCTCCTCGCAAAGGTAGCGGATGCGGAACAGGTGCGTCCCATCCGAAACCACCACCAGGTGCCCTAGGTGGTTCGCCCGCGCGATCGTCGCCAGCCGATCCACCTGCTCCTCTGTGTCCACGGAGCGCGTCTCCGCGATAATCCTTGCAAACGGAACCCCATTCGCCAGCAGGTAGTCCCGCGCCACCCCGCCCTCCGACAAGCCGGAGTTGTCGTCGTCTCCGCCTCCCAGCGTAATCAGCAAAGGCGCAATCCCCCGGTTGTACAACGCCACCGCATGGTCCAGACGCGCATGAAGCACAGGCGACGGCCGCCCCGCATACTCCGCCGCCCCGAATACCACAATCGCATCCGCCGGTCGTGCATGATCCTGCCCCGCAACCGCATGAATCTCGTAGAACACCCATACGCTCCAAACCAGCGCCACCGCCAGCGCCACCCCCAGCACACGCCGCAAAAACAATCGCAGCGTCGTCTCCGGCTCCCGGCGTCGCTGCCGATACGGTTCCCGTCGCATCCCCGCCTCCCCTAGCGCTGCAGCGCCAGCGCAATCTCGTGCGTCGGAATCGCCCCCTCGCGCAGAATCATCCACGAGTGCCCCCCACCCGAAAGATCCACGATCGTCGTCGCCACCGTCCGCGCCGTCGGCCCACCATCCACAATCAGGTCCAGCCGATCTCCCAACTGGTCGAACACGCACAGGGCACTGGTGCATTCCGGATGCCCGTGCAGATTCGCGGAGGTCGCCGTAATCGGATGCCCAAGCCCCGCCACCACCGCCCGCGAGATCGCCGCTTCCGGAACCCGCAGCGCCACATTCCCCGTTTGCGCCGTCACCCGCAGCGGCAGCTTGCTCCCCGCACGCACCACCAGCGTCAGCGGCCCCGGCCAGAACTTCTCCGCCAGCCGATCAAACGCGCCATCCAGGTTCCGCGCCAGCTCGTACGCCTGCGCCACCTCCGCAATGAGCAGGGACAGCGGCTTGTGCCGCGCCCGCGACTTCACCTCGTAAATCCGCTCCACAGCCCGCAGATTCACCGGGTCCACCGCCAACCCATAGAAAGTATCGGTCGGCAACGCCACCAGTTGGCCTGCGTTCAGCGTCCGAACCACCGTCTCGATGTGCGCGGGTTCCGGCTCGTCAGGGTCAATCCGTAGCATCTCGGCCGTCAAATCGTGCTCCTGTTTGGGGTACCGGGGGGGTCGCCTCACCATGGCCGTGCATATCCTTCAGGGTTGCCCGCCCAAGTCAACGTCCGCAAGTTCGCAGCATAGCATTGCCCGGGTCCCGGCTCAATCCAGGCCATCCGTTCGGCCCGGCGGAAAGCGTAAGATCGACCCCGTGAGCAGACAATTTCAGGAAGGCGGAAGTCCGCGGGAAGCAGACGTACCCAGCTACCTCGTCACCAGCCGCGCCAACGCCCGCGTCAAGCAACTCCGCGCCGCCACCTCCGGCAACGCGCGCCTCAGCGGAGGCCTCGTCGCCATCGAAGGCGAAACCCTCATCGCCGAGGCCCTCCGCAGCGGACTCATGCTCAAGACGGTCTTCGTCAGCGAGCGACGTCCCGTCCCCCGCGGCCTCCCTGCCGGCGTCGAGGTCCTCCGCTGCGCCAACGAAGTCCTCCAAAGCGCCGTCGAAACGCAGTCCCCCCAAGGCATCGCCGCCCTCCTCCTGCCCCGCACCTGGACCCTCGAAGACACCCTCCTCGGCATCCCTCTCCTGCTCATAGCCGTCGGGCTGCAGGACCCCGGCAACCTCGGAACCCTCATCCGCTCCGCCGAAGCCTTCGGAGCCTCCGGCCTCCTCACCACCGAAGGCACCGTCTCCGCCTGGAACCAGAAAGCCATCCGCGCCTCCGCCGGCTCCGTTTTCCGTCTCCCCGTCGTCGCCGTCACCGAGGCCGAAGTCCAAAACCTCAAGCCCCGCCTCACCCTCTTAGCCGCGGTCGCCGCCGGCGAAGACACCCAGTCCCCCGCCCAGGCTAACCTCGTAGGCCCCTGCGCGCTCATGATCGGCAACGAAGGCGCCGGCCTCCCCGACCGCTGGCTCGCCCTTGCCGACCAGCGCATCACCATCCCCTGCCCCGGCCAGGTGGAAAGCCTCAACGCCGCCGTCGCCGGATCCCTCCTCCTCTACGAGGCGAGCCGTCAGCGAGCCTCCCCATGAGCCTCTTCGACGTCTCTCCCCTCGCCCAGCCAACCCACGCCCGCCCCGCACCCCTCGCCGAGCGCATGCGCCCACGCACCCTGGACGAGTACGTTGGCCAGGACCACCTCCTGGCCCCCAGCAAGCCCCTCCGCCTCGCCATCGACCGCGACGATCCCACCTCCATGATCTTCTGGGGTCCGCCCGGAACCGGCAAAACCACCCTCGCCAAGATCATCGCCCAACGCACCGAGGCCTCCTTCATCGAGTTCTCCGCCGTCCTCAGCGGCATCAAGGAGATCAAGCAGGTCATGGTCGAGGCCGAAAAAGCCTCAGCCTTCGGATCCCGCACCATCCTCTTCGTCGACGAGATCCATCGTTTCAACAAGGCTCAGCAGGACGCCTTCCTGCCCTACGTCGAGCGCGGCACCATCCGCCTCATCGGCGCCACCACCGAGAACCCCTCCTTTGAGATCAACGCCGCCCTTCTCTCCCGATGCCGCGTCTACACCCTCACCGGCCTCACCGAACCGCAGGTCATCGGCCTCCTCAAACGGGCCCTCGAAGACCCAGACCGCGGCCTCGGCCAGGCCACCATCGCCGCAGACCCGGAAGCCCTCGCCACCATTGCGGCCTACAGCAGCGGGGACGCCCGCAACGCCCTCAACGCCCTCGAAGTCGCCGCCCACCTCGCCATCTCCCGCGCCGAACCCCTCACCCCGGCCCTCGCCGCCGAAGCCCTCCAGAAGCGCGTCCTCCTCTACGACAAGACGGGCGAGCAGCACTACGACGTCATCTCCGCCCTCCACAAGAGCGTCCGCAACTCAGACCCCGACGCCGCTCTCTACTGGCTCGGCCGCATGCTCGAAGCCGGTGAAGATCCCATGTACGTCGCCCGCCGCATCGTCCGCATGGCCATCGAAGACATCGGCCTCGCCGCCCCGGAAGCCCTCAATCTCTGCCTCAGCGCCCGTGATGCCATGCACTTCCTCGGCCAGCCGGAGGGCGCCCTCGCCCTTGCCCAGGCCGTCGTCTACCTCGCGCTCGCCCCCAAATCGAACGCCGTCTACACCGCCTACGGGGCCGTGCAGGCAGACATCCAGAAGACCGCCGCCGAGCCCGTCCCGCTCCACCTCCGCAACGCCCCCACCCGCCTCATGAAGGAGCTAGACTACGGCCGCGACTACCAGTACGCCCACGATCTGGAGAACAAGGTAGCCGCCATGGAGTGCCTTCCCGCCTCCCTCGCCGGCCGCCGCTACTACGTCCCCACCCACGAAGGCCGCGAGAAAGCCCTCGCCGCCCGCATGGAGGAGATTTGCCGCCTCAAAGCTGAAGCCGCCGAAAATCCTACCGGCTCTGCCGGATAAACGCCTCCGGAGACCCCTCCGCCGGATGCACGAACACCACATCCGTCGGCTGCCGCCGCGGCGTATCGACTGCCAGGAAGATCACCGGGTACTCCGTGATCTCCGGCATCGCATGAACCGTGTTGCGCTCAAAATGCAGAAACGTCCCCGGCCCAAACGCGATCGTCTGCCCCACCTCATGCATCCAGAACGTCCCCCGCCCGGAAAGCACATACAGGTGCTCGTCGCAGTGCACATGGTAGTGCGCCGGCGTAGGCCGGTACACCCGGAACACCCGCGAACTCGCAGTAGGCCGGTCCGTCAGGTAGGTATCGAGCAGCATCGTCTCCGCTGTCTCCGGAAACGCCGCCGCAATCGCATTCACATCGAACGCGCCAGACCCGTCGCTCACTTCCCCACCACCAGAATCGAGAACGTCTCGGGAATCACCTCGCCCCGTCCGGGCCGTCCTCCCGGGCTCGCCGGGGCCGGTGCCGTAAAGTCCGCGGCAATCAGCAGAATGTGGTTCGTCTTCGGATCGAGCGTCAACGTCTTCGCATGAGGCAGCGTAGTCAGCGTCTGCTCCACCGCAAAACTCGTCGGGCTCTTCTCCTTCACAATCGTCAGCGTCCCCTCTCCCTGCGAGCTGAAGACCTCCATCGTCGCCGGGTTGAACACCGCCCCATCCGTCCCCTTGCCAATCGGCAGCGTCTCCAGGATCATCCCGTCCGACGCCTTCAGCACGACCATCGTCTGCGGATCGCGGCACGTCGCGAACAGGATGCCATTCTTGTGGTCGATCGCCAGCCCCGCGCACGTCCCCCCCTTCCCCGCCAGGTCATACGTCTTCTCGATCGTCATCGTCTTCGCATCCACCACCGCGATGCTGCCCTTGTCCTCGAGGTCGATATACAGATGTCCCTTGCCGTCGGAAACCGCCTGCTCCGGTGCGCCCCCCAGGTCGAGCGTCCCCGTAACCATCCCGTCCTTCGCATCGATCGCCGTCAGGTTCGGGCTCCCATGGCTCAGGATGTACACGCGCCCGTTGTACGGATCGGTAAAGATGCCATCCGGCCCGCCCGTCACGTCGATCGTCTTGATCGCCTTCAACGTCGCCGCATCCCACATCGCCACCGGACGGCTGCTCGCAAATCCATGCCCCTCCGACACCGTCACGCCGTGCGCCGACGCCGCAATCTCCCCGGCAGGCTCCAGCGTGTCCAGGTGGAACACCGTGATGCGCGGGCTGGACCCCGTTCGCGGAATGTACAAGCGCCGTCCCACGGCATCCGCGTACACATAGTCGAACCCGCCCGCTCCACCCACCTTCGCCGTCTTCAAAATCTTGTAGGGTCCCGGCGTCCCCTGCCCGGCAAGCGGAAGCGCAAAAAGGGTGGTGGCAAGGGCGAGCGGAGCAAGCATCTTCAGCACGGTAGTTCTCCTGTCGGTTCAATCTTCGCGGCTTCGGTAAGCCCCCGAAAGCACACATCCACCGCTTTGAGGCCATCCTACAGCACCATCCTTAAGCGATCCTGAACCACGCAAGAGGGCATAATGGAAAGAGTGCATCTCGCGCGAGAAACCGCTCCGCGAACCAGGAAGAAGGACGGAACAGCATGGCTTTAAACTGCGGAATTGTCGGTCTGCCGAACGTGGGCAAAAGCACCATCTTCAACGCGCTCACCTCGGCCAAGGCGCAGGCAGCGAACTACCCCTTCTGCACCATCGACCCCAACACCGGCGTCGTCACCGTCCCCGACCCCCGCCTTGACAAGATCGCCGCCCTCATCAAGCCCAAGAGCCTCGTCCCCACCACCATGGAGTTTATCGACATCGCCGGCCTCGTCGAAGGCGCCAGCAAGGGCGAAGGCCTCGGCAACCAGTTTCTCGGCCACATCCGCTCCACTGACGCCGTCCTCCACGTCGTCCGCTGCTTCGCCGACCCCGAGGTGATCCACGTCGCCGGCGGCGTCAACCCCCTCCACGACATCGACATCATCAACACAGAACTCCTCCTCGCCGACCTCGAAACCTGCGAAAAACGATTCAGCAAAATCGAGCGCCAGCTCAAGGGCAACGCCGACGGCAAAGTCCGAGCCGAAGGGGCCGCCCTCGAAAGCCTCCTGGGTGCCCTCCGCGAAGGCCGCGCCGCCCGCACCGTCACCCTCACCGACGAAGAAAAACCGTACGCCCGCGACCTCCACCTCATCACGGCCAAGCCCATGCTCTACGTCAGCAACGTCGACGAAGACGGCCTCGCCGGAGGCAACCAGTGGGTCGACGCCGTCGAAGCCCGGGCCAGCGAAGATGGAAGCCAGGTCGTTCGCATCTGCGGCTCCATGGAGTCCGAAATCGCCCAACTAGAACCCTCCGAGCGCGCCGAGTTTCTCGAAGGCATGGGCCTCGCAGAACCCGGCCTTAACCGCCTCATCCACCAGTCCTACAAACTCCTCGACCTCATCACCTACTTCACCGCCGGCGTCCAGGAAGTCCGCGCCTGGACCATCCGCCGCGGCACCAAGGCCCCCGGAGCCGCCGGCGTCATCCACTCCGACTTCGAAAAAGGCTTCATCAAGGCCGACTGCTACCACTCCGACGACCTCTTCCGCCTCGGCAGCGAACTAGCCGTCAAGGAAAAGGGCCTCCTCCGCTCCGAAGGCAAGGAATACATCGTCAAGGATGGCGACATCCTCTTCTTCAAATTCAACGTGTAACCCTCACTTCGTATCCCGCGCAATCGCCTCCAGCACCAGCGACTTCGTCAGCACCTCCGGCAGCACATCCTCCGCCGCGCCCTTCCCTGCCGGATAAATCACATACGTCGGAACCCCCGACCGATGCACCGCCGCCAGCTCCTGTGTAATCGCCGGATCATACTGCGTCCAGTCCGCACGAATCAGCGCCACCTTATGCGCCGCCAATTGCTCCTGCACCTCCGCCGAGTGCAGCACCAGCTGCTCATTCACCCGGCACGATAAGCACCAGGCCGCCGTAAAGTCGATAAACACCGGCCGCCCCGAAGCCCGCGCCGCCGTCAGAGCCTCCTTCGTATAAGGCGCCCACGCAAGCGTCATATCCTTCTTCTGGTACAGCGGCAGCGCCACCGCAGCCACCACCAGCAGACAAGCCGCCAGCGTGCTTCCCGTCCGCGCTGGCCACCGTCCCAGCGCCCACCCCGCCACCGAAAGCACCACCAGACCCACAATCAGCCAGAACTCCCGATCCACCCCCTGCGAAGGCGTCGTGCTCGACGTATACAGGTTCCCATAAACCCAAAGCAGCCAAGCCACCGTCAAAAACAGCGGGATCGCCGTAAGCTGCTTCAACACCTCCATCCAGGCCCCCGGCCGCGGCAGCACCCGTGTCCACGAAGGCTGAAAGCTCAGCGCCAGATAAGGCGTAGCCAGCCCCAGCCCCAGCGCCGTAAAGATTGCAAACGTCACCGCCGCCGATTGCGCCAGCGCAAACCCGATCGCCGCCCCCATCAGCGGAGCCGTGCACGGCGTCGCCACAATCGTCGCCAGCACCCCGGTAAAGAAGCTCCCCGCATACCCCTGCTTCTGCGCCAGCCCCCCACCCACCGACGTCAGCGACAGCCCCAGGTCGAACTGCCCCGCCAGCGACAGTGCAAAAAAGAACAGCCCCAGCGCCAGCACCGCAATAAACGTCGGCGACTGCAGTTGGAAGCCCCACCCCGCCTGGTTTCCCCCCGCGCGCAGCACCAGCAACACCGCCACAATTACCCAGAAAGACACCAGGATCCCCAGCGTATACACCAGCCCATGCGCCCGCAGCCGTCCCCGCTCCTCCTGCGAGGACTGCACCAGCGCCAGCCCCTTCAAAAACAGCACCGGAAACACGCACGGCATCAGGTTCAAAATAATCCCGCCCACAAACGCCAGCCCCACCGCCAGCGGAAGCGTCAGCCCAGAAGCATTCGCCGGGGCTCCACCCTCCGGAACCTCCCCCGCCACCACTGCAGCCGACACCTGGTACGACAGTTTGTCCGAAAGCTTGAACACCCCGTGCAGCACCTTCGGCAGCGCCCCCACCTTCTTCGTCTCAGGATCGACAAACCGCGGAATCCGCAGCTGCACCCCGCCCGGAATCGTCGTCACATCCTGATCCGCCGCGTTGTCGATCTGGTCCGGCTCATCCGGATAAAACTCCGCGTCCTCGATCGCCGATGAAGTCATCAGCGTCAACACAAAATCCTTGCTCCCCCCCACCACCGTAAACTTCGTCCCCGCCGGGGGATTCAGCGGCAGCAGCGCCAGCGATGCCCCCAGCGCCCCCACCGGCGGCAGAGGCGTCACCGGAGCCGTCACCACCGTCAGGTTCAGCCCAAGGTGCGCCCGCCCCGGAATGCACGTCGACGAGCAAACCAGCCAGTCCACCCGCGCATCCAGATGCAACGGCCCCGGCTTCACCTCCTTCGCTGCCTTCAGCGTAATCGGAAACGCCACCGCATCCTCATACCCAAAGTCCATCAGAGGCCCCAGCGGCAGCCGCGAAGGCGCCGGAAACTGCAGCGGCCCCGCCGTAATCCCGGCCGGCATCGTCCAGGTCACTCGCGGTGGCTGCCCGGAATCCCCCGCGTTCCGCCAGTAAACATGCCACTTTTCCTCGAGCGTCAGCACGAGCCCGGCCTGCACCGTTCCTCCCGGGTTGATCGACGGAGAAAGGGTGGTCAGCTCAGCCGTCAGATGTTCCGCCTTTACCGGACCGGGCCCCCCATCGCCCACCATCGTCAACTGCCCACGAGCGACAGAGAACGAACTCAGCAAAAGAACAACAAGACTCACGAGACGCCGTCGCAGGATCATCACTCTCGATTGTAGATGCCCCGCGATCGCCTCACCGCCCCTGACCGCCGGAAGGTCTATCGAAAACGGCCTGGCCGAAGCGGATTGCGCTTATGAGGAGGCCGGCGTTGCGCTCGATGGCTTTTGTCGAGAGGGATGGGCGCGCGTCCGCGGCGCACCTTAGCCTCGAGGTTGCCGGGCAGACCGGGCGGGTCGACATCGCCCACCGGAAGCTCAAGTCGTATGACGGGGTTCATAGCGTTCAGGCTCCGCAGACGAAGGTCGGAGTGCAGTGCCTTGAGCGAGGTGATCAGCAAGATCCCGGTCTCTCAAGGCCATCGGATGCATCACTTCCCACGCTACAACGAGTAGGCGCGGGAGGGAACGAGCCCGAGGCGATTCCGATGCCGACGCGGATGATCGAGTTCGCGGCGGCCGCACCCGCCCTGAAGTAACCTGCCCGGGGTTCCGGCGGTCAGGTGGGAGATCACGCAACCATCCTGCCCGCCTTGAGTCTAATCAGGGTAGGTCGTATGCTTACGGCACACGGTTCCGCACTCCATCCCGCATCCGCGTAAACCGGGGTTCTTCGCAGCGCCCGGCGAGACGAAGGATTCGGCATCAGGTTCGCTATGCACAATGCCTTCCCTCGGCCAGTCTTCCGTCTTCCCAAAAGCTTGTTGACTGCCGCCGTGATTGCCACGGCGCTCCCGGCTTGCGCACTCGCCCAGGCGTACTCGATCCCTCCATCCTCGAACAACACCTACTCCATACCTCAGCCGTACAACAGCCAGGATCCGCAGAATTACACGAACCCGGCGGCGCGCGCTTACCAGGGCCAAGAGTTGCAGCGAGTAGATCCGAGTCAGCAGGGTGTCTACCCCAATGAACAGGGGGTGTATCCGGGACAGCAGCAGGACGCTCAGCAGCAGCAGGGCTATGGCGATGCCAGCCAGCAGCAGTATGCCGCCTCGTACTCCGGGCAACAGCTTGTACAGGAACCGCCTCCGCCCCTGCCGGAGTACGACCAGCCCGAAGCTCCAGGGGATGGGTACCTCTGGACGCCGGGACGTTGGGCGTGGATAAACGGACGCTACGCGTGGGTTAACGGGCAGTGGGATCTGCCGCCTTACGAGGGAGCGTTGTACACGCCGGGGTACTGGGGCGATTACAACGGCGGATACTTCTGGAATGCTGGCTACTGGGGCCCGGTGGTAGGCTTCTACGGCGGCGTCAACTACGGCTTCGGCTACTTCGGGAGCGGGTTCTACGGCGGTTATTGGCGCGGCGGGCGCTTCTGCTACAACGGCCTCTACAACCATCTCGGGAGCGGTTTTCGCGGCGGCTACTACAACCAACGAGTGGGCAGCTACAACCCTGGATATCACTTCGGCGGCGGCCGGGCATACACGACCGTCAACATCAATCGCGGGGTGGGGGGCGGCTATCGCGGCAGCCCGTCCTACGGAGCAAGAGGGTTCGCTTCCGGGCCGCAAGGGGTGCCCGGACAGTCCCGTGCTCCTTTCCAGGGCAACAGCCATGGCGTAACCGTCGTTCAGGGATCGGGTATCCGGACCCAGGGTTTTGGCGGGCCGGGCCAGGGAAGCTTCCAGCGTGGCAGCACCAGTGGGCCGGTAGGGCAGAGTCATGTTCAGAGCTTCGGGGGGGCGGCCGGGGGTGGGTTTCATGGCGGAGCCTCCAGCGCGCCTGTGCACAGCAGCGGTGGCGCGATGGGGAACGGCGGCGGCGGAGCGCATGGCGGAGGGCATCGCTAGCCGCACCATGGCGTGTGCCGTATGAAGGGTGCGTATGGAAGTGCGCGCGGGGTGGCGGCGGCCCTGCGGGGGGCGGGGTTTGCGGCGTACTTCGCGGGGGGGTGCGTGCGGGACCTGCTGCTCGGGCGCAAGCCGGAGGACTACGACGTAGCGACCGCGGCAACTCCGGACGAGGTCATGGGGGTGTTCGCGCGGGTGGGGCGGCGGACGATGGCGGTGGGCGCACACTTCGGCGTGGTGCTGGTATGTGGGCAGGAGGATGAGGCATCCGTCGAGGTGGCCACCTTCCGGCACGATGGGGCTTACTCGGACGGGCGGCGGCCGGATGCGGTGCGGTTCTCGACCGATGCCCGGGAAGATGTGGCTCGGCGGGACTTTACCATCAACGGGATGCTGCTGGATGTGGCCGCGTACGAGCGGAGTGGGGATCTTGCGGGTGCGGTGCTGGACTTTGTGGGGGGCCAGCAGGACTTAGCGGACGGCGTAGTGCGTGCGATCGGCGATCCCGCGATTCGGTTCAGTGAAGATAAGCTGCGGATGCTGCGAGGGGTTCGCTTCGCGGCGCGGCTGGGGTTCCGGATGGAGGAGGGGACGTTTGCGGCGATCAAGGCCCATGCGGGGGAGATCGGGCAGGTGAGCTGCGAACGAATTCGCGATGAGTTGACGCGGATGTTGACGGAGGGGGTGGCGGGGGGGGCGTTCGAGCTGATGGGGGGCACGGGGTTGCTGGAGGAGGTGCTGCCGGAGGTCATGCGGATGCGGGGGGTGGAGCAGCCGGCGGAGTTCCATCCGGAGGGGGACGTGTGGGTGCATACCATGATGATGCTGGGGATGCTGCCGGCGGGGTGTCCGGCGACGCTGGCGTGGGGGACCCTGCTGCACGACGTGGGGAAGCCGGCTACGTTCCAGGCTCCGCAAGGGCCGGGCGACAGGATACGGTTCAACGGGCATGTGGAGGTGGGGGTGAGGATCGCCGAGGTGGTGCTGGCGCGGCTGCGGTTCTCGGGGGAGGAGACGGAGCAGATCCTGGCGCTGGTGCGGAACCACATGCGGTTCGGGGATGTCGGGCGGATGAAGCGGTCGACGCTGACGCGGTTCCTGCGGATGCCGCGGTTTGAGGAGCACCTGGCGCTGCACCGGATGGATTGCTTGTGCTCGCACGGGAGCTTGGGGATGTATGAGTTGGCGAAGCGGGAGTTTGAGGCGGCCCCGGTGGAGGTGCTGCGGCCCGTGTTGCTGGTGACCGGGAGGGACTTGATCGCTGCCGGATACCGGCCGGGGCCGCGGTTCAAAGAAATGTTGGTGGCCGCCGAGGATGCTCAGTTGGAGGGGGCGATCGCGACCACGGCGGAGGGGCTGGCGGTGGTGAGGGAGCGGTTTGGGCAGGGTTGAGGCTTCCGCTCGTGCGGGATGCCCCCCCTATACTTAGGTCCCAAAGTACGTCGAACAAAGAGCTTAGGTCTGGACCTGGTCTGGGTCCGGCTTAAACAGGACAGTCCGGCTGGGGAGCCGGACTGTTGCTTTTCTACTTCTTCTATTGTATCGCCCGTGTCAAGCGACGTGTCTTGCCGAGTGGGCTCCTGCTGCATCAACATGCCCGCTTTACAAAGTAAGACTGATATGGTCCTATAAATCTACGACTGAAACAGTCCTAGATATGCGGGCGGAGCGCCCGAGGAGCGGATGCCGATGAAGTGCGCGAAGATTGAGGCGGTGTTGAGGAAGAAGCGGCGTGGGGCCGGAGCAGGAGCGTTCAAACTGCGGGGCGGGTGGTTGACGGCGGGAACGCTGGCGGCGGTTGCGACGATGGCGGCGGGGGTGGCGGCGCGCGCCGCGGTCCCAGAGAAGGTGGGGGTTGCGGAGCAGACGACTCCGGAGGCGAATCTCCCGGTGCGGCGGTTCAGCATTCCGGCGGGGGGGCTGGACGAGGCGCTGCGGCGGTTCGAGACGGCCTCCGGGCTGACCTTGAAGCTGACCGTGCCGAGCGGGACGCTGGCTGGGTTCCGGACGCCGGGAGTCTCGGGGTTGCTGGGGGCGGGGGATGCTCTCCAAAGGCTGCTGGCCGGGACGGGGCTGAGCTTCCGGCTGGATGGTGGGGCGACGCTGGTGGTGGGACTGCAGGCGACGGCGGAGGCGACGGTGA
The DNA here is from genome assembly GCA_965213785.1 of uncultured Granulicella sp. Classification (GTDB taxonomy): domain Bacteria; phylum Acidobacteriota; class Terriglobia; order Terriglobales; family Acidobacteriaceae; genus Edaphobacter. The sequence continues at coordinate 927,901 of OZ243921.1, forward strand.
CGGCGGAGGCGGCAATGCCCTTGAGCCGATTTACGGAGGCTTTGACGGAGACGCCGCAGACGATCACGGCGGTCCCTCAGTTTGTGCTGAAGGAGCAGGCGGTGACGACGCTGCGGGAGACGCTGCGGAACGTTCCGGGGATCAGCCTGGCGGCAGGCGAGGCGGGCGCGCAGGGGGACAACCTGACGATCCGGGGCTTTTCGGCGCGCAACGACATTTTCCTGGATGGCATTCGGGATTTTGGGAGCTACTACCGGGACTCGTTCAACTATGAGCAGGTGGAGGCGCTGGAGGGTCCGGCGGGGATCGAGTTTGGGCGTGGATCGACGGGTGGGGTGATCAACCAGGAGAGCAAGGTTCCCGAGGAGCGGCAGTTTGTGACGGGCGGGGTGACGCTGGGGACCGACCTGACGCGGCGGGTGACGATAGATGTAAACCGGCCGCTCGGGCACCTGGGGAATGGGGCTCCCGTGCTGGCGCGGCTGAACGTGATGGGCGACGCGGCGAATGTGGCCGGGCGGGACGTGGTGGAGAATAAGCGGTTCGGGGTGGCGCCGTCGTTGAGTTTTGGGCGGGGGACGCCCACACGGGTAACGCTGAGCTACCTGCACCAGGGGGAGGACGATGTTCCGGACTACGGGATCCCGTGGCTGCTGAACAAGCCCTCCGGGGCGGCGCGGAGTGCGTACTTCGGGTTCCAGCGCGGGAACTTTCTGCGGACGCAGGACGACATTCTGACCGCCAAGCTGGAGCACGATGTGAACGAACACGTGAGCCTGCGGAGCCTGACGCGCTTTGCGAACTACCCGCGGACCGCGCAGATTACAGAGCCGCAGGTTTGCTCGAACGGCGCGATTTCGACGGCTCCGGCGACGTATGGGCGGCTGCTGGCGCCGACGTCCTCGCTGAACGCGGCAATGCTTTGCCCGTATAACGGCGCGACCGACCCTGCCACGGTGATGGTGAACCGGAACCAGATTGCGGTGAAGAGCGCGGAGAACGACCTGTGGCAGCAGGATGAGGCGATTCTTCACTTCAAGGTGTTGGGGGTGGCGCAGGCGATCGTGGTGGGAGCCGAGGGTGGACGGGAGATGTCGAACCCGACGCGGTACACCTTTACCGGGGTTCCGGCGGCGACGCTGGTGAACCCGAACGAGGGGCTCGCGTTCAGCGGGACGAAAAACCTGAGCACGGTGACGCATGTGGCGGCGGATTCCGGCGGGATTTACTTTATCGATACGGTGAAGCTGGGGCGGTACCTGGATGTGACGGGCGGGGTGCGGTACGACTACTTCTACACGCAGCAACGGCAGTACACGGCGAGCACGCAGGCGAACGTCTTTCTTTCGCGGATCGACAAGAAGCCGACGTACCGGGCGGCGCTGGTATTGAAGCCGAACCAGCATGGGAGCGTGTACTTCGACTATGGGACGAGCTTCAATCCTTCGGCGGAGTCGCTGTCGCTTTCGGCCTCGAACACGGTGCTGCCCCCTGAGGAGAACGAGACGTACGAGGTGGGGTCGAAGTGGGATATGCTGCGCGGGCGGCTGACGCTGGCGGGAGCGCTGTTCCGGACGGTGAAGAACAATGCGCGGGAGAGCTCGCCGGCGAACTCGCTGATCACGGTGCTGGCGGGAAACCAGGAGGTAAAGGGCGCGCAGATGGCCGTGACCGGGCGGCTGGCGACGGGATTCGATGTGCTGGCGGGGTACGCGTACCTCGACAGCAAGGTGATTGCCTCGCAGTTTTACCCGAACGCGGTGGGGGCTCCGCTGGCGAACGTTCCGCGGCAGACCTTCAACGCGTGGCTGACGCATAATCTTGGGCTGCGGATCGTAGGTGGCTTTGGCGGGAACTATGTGGCGTCGCGGACGGCGAGCTCGACGATTCCGTACGTGGCGACGGCGTGGACCGGGACGACCCCGGCGAATGCGGTGGTGACGGCGAGCGCGTTGAAGCAGGTTCCGGGGTACTGGGCGTTCAACGGGGTGCTGCGGCGGCCGATCGGCGAACGGTTCGAGGCGCAGGTGAACATGAACAACCTGCTGAATCGCGCGTTTATCGATGAGCCGCACCCAAGCCACCTGGTTCCGGGGGCGGGGCGGAGCGCGTTGTTCGGGGTCAATTACAAGTTCTAGTTCCGAGGGAGCGTTCCATGCTGTTGCGTATTGCGGATGTATTGACGGCGGAGCAGGTGGGGGAGGCGCGGCGTGTGCTGGCCGCAGCCTCCTGGGTGGATGGGCGCATTACCGCGGGCTACCAGGCGCAGGAGGTGAAGCGGAACCAGCAGATTCCAGAGGGAAGCGAGGTGGCGCGGACGCTGGGGGAGATGGTGCTGGGCGGGCTGGCGCGGAGTCAGCGGTTTATGTCGGCGGCGCTTCCGCTGCGGGTGTTTCCCCCGATGTTCAACCGCTACGGCGTGGGGGAGACGTTTGGGACGCACGTGGATACGGCGATCCGGCAGGTGGCGGCAACGGGGCAGAGGATCCGGACGGACCTTTCGGCGACGGTGTTTCTGACGGCCCCGGAGGAGTACGACGGAGGAGAGCTGGTGGTGGAGGATGCATACGGGGCGCACGCGGTGAAGCTGCCGGCGGGGCACATGGTGCTGTATCCGGCGACGAGCCTGCACCGGGTGGAGCCGGTGACGCGGGGGGCGCGGGTGAGCAGCTTCTTTTGGATCCAGAGCATGGTGCGGGACGATGGGCAAAGGACGCTGCTGTTCGACCTGGATACGGGGATCCAGCGGCTTGCCCCGGTGGCCGAGGCGAAGGAGACGGCGGTGCAACTGACCGGGGTGTACCATAACCTGCTGCGGCAATGGGCGGAGATGTAGAGCGGTTTTGTTGGTGGGTTCACGTTGATGGGGCACTCTGGGGAGATGACGCGACGGTCGATGCTGCGATGGCTATGGGGGTTGGCGCTGGTGCCAACTACCCTGGGTGGTGCCTGGGGCCAGGGACCGGAGGCCAGGCCTCCGGCGGTGGTTTACCTGATCCGCCATGCGGAGAAGCTGACGGATGGGCGAGAGGACCTGTCGGAGAAGGGATTCGCGCGGGCGCAGGTGCTGGTGCGGATGTTTGTTCCGGCTGCAGGGGAGGAGCGGGTGCCGCTGCTGAAGCCTGAGGTGGTGTTTGCGACGCACCGAAGCGCGCACTCCAACCGGCCGGTGGAGACGGTGACCCCGCTGGCGGAGGCCCTGGGGCTGCCGGTGGAGAGCGATGTGTTGAACGAGGAGTATGGGGTGCTGGCCTCGCGGCTGCTGGGCGGAGCGTACGCGGGAAAGGTGGTGCTGGTGAGCTGGCACCATGGAAAGATTCCCGCGCTGACGCGGGCGCTGGGGGCGGTGCCGCCGTATGAGCCGTGGCCGGAGGGGCAGTTCGACCGCGTGTGGAGGATCGTGTGGGTGGGAGGGAAGGCGAGTGTAACGGATATGCCGGAGGGTGTGATGGCCGGCGATTCGAAGTAGGTGCGTGGGGTGCGTTCCGGCAGGTGGAGAGGGACGACGAAGCAAGGAGACCCGGGAGGGCACCTGGCGAGCGGAGAAGGAGCCGTCGCGGCTAAACGGCGGCTGCTTGCGCGCGCCTTGCGCGGGCGGCGGTGACGGTGTTTTGCATGAGCATGGCGATGGTGAGGGCACCGACGCCTCCGGGGACGGGGGTGTAGGCGCTCGACAGAGCGAAGGCGGCGGGGTGGATGTCGCCGACGACGGTGGAACCACGTTTGGCGAAGAGGGCGGCGCGGGCCTGGTCGCCGGGAAAGAAGCGGGCGACTTCGGCGGGGTCGGTGAGGCGATTGATGCCGACGTCGATGAGGGTGGCACCGGGTTTGACCATGTCGGGGGTGACGAAGCCGGGGCGGCCTATGGCGGCGACGAGGATGTCTGCCTGGCGGGTGATGGCGGGCAGGTCGACGGTGCGGGAGTGGCAGACGGTGACGGTGGCGGAGGCATTGAGGAGCATGGACGCGGCGGGTTTGCCGACGATGTCGGAGCGGCCGAGGACGACGGCGTTCTTGCCCGCGATGGGAATGTTGGAGCGGCGAAGGATCTCCATGATGCCGGCGGGGGTGCAGGGGGCGAGGGCGAGCTTGCCGGATTTGCTTGCGGCTGCGCCGTTGTAGCCTTCGGCGAGTAAACGGCCGGCGTTGATGGGGTGGAAGCCGTCGACGTCCTTCGCGGGGGAGACGGCTTCGAGGAGGCGGCGGGTGTCGACGTGGGCGGGCAGCGGGAGCTGGATGAGGATGCCGTCGATGTCGTCGCGGGCGTTGAGTTCCGCGACGAGGGCGAGCATTTCGCCGGTGGTGATGGTATCGGGGGGCGTGAGCATCTCGGAGAAGATGCCGAGTTCACCGCAGGTCTTGACCTTGGAGCGAACGTAGATCTCTGAGGCGGCGACGTGGCCGACGAGGATGACGGCGAGGCCTGGGGTGATGCCGTGGCGGCCCAGAGCGCGGACCTGCTCGGCGACCTCGGCCTTGATGCCGGCGGCGAGGGCGATGCCGTCGAGGATGTGTGGAGTGGGATGGCTCATGCTGGCTTTATGGTATCGCGCCATGGAAAGTGGCCCAAAAGTGGTATGGGGTCATTGTGGATTGCCTGCGAAGGCTACAACCCTGCGCCGGGGCCGGCGTCCTATGTCACAGAGTATATGAAGGTAGGTAGAGATTTGGCACCGTGTAGAAGGTGAGGGCAGATGAAAGAGTATGCGATGGAGAAGTTCCCGATGGCCGACCTGACGGACCTGCGGAGCGAGTTGATGCAGAGTGGGCTGGACTCCTGGCAGGCGGCGGAGCTGATCAGCAGTTTTCTGGTGGCGCGGGGGTATGGGGTCTCGAACGAGGACGCGCGGGACGTGGCGGCGCGCAGTGAGTTGGTGGGATGTCCGCTGGCGCATATGCAGAAGCATCTGGAGCGGATCGCTTACGTCATGTAGCGGGCTGGGTCGCGGAAGATGCGAGTGGTTTGGTCGCGCCATTCGGTGACGGCGGTGCATCGAACGAAGATGGATTTGGAACAGAGCTTTCGATGTAGAGGATATGCCCGCCAACGTTTCGTGGCGGGCGTTGTTTTGTTTGGGCTTGCGGTGAGCGTGGGGTGGGCGCAGACGCCGGATCCGGCGCAGCGAGGGAGCGGGGTGGGTCTTGGGCCGGTGGGCACGCAGGCAGGTCCGGGGCAGAAGGGTGCCGGGACGGGGACAAAGCCGGCGGGGGTGGGGGCGGAGGCCGGCAAGGCGGGCGAGCAAGGGGGTGGGAGCAAGTCGGCGAGCGGGACGCCTTCGGGGTTGCCGTCCACGGCACCAGCGGCGCCTCCCGCGGGGCCGATGGGACGGCGGCGGATCGGGCTGGCGCTAGGGGGCGGTGGAGCGCTGGCGCTGACGGAGATTGGGTCGCTGGAGTGGCTGGAGGAGCACCATATTCCGGTGGACATGATCGCCGGGACGAGCATGGGGTCGCTGGTGGGTGGGCTGTATGCGACGGGGACGCCGGTGAGCGCGCTGGAAGAGGTGATGAACGACGAGGTCTTCAGCGCGGTGTTTCGGATTCAGCAGACGTATACGAGCCGGAGCTTTCGGCGGCGGGAAGACAGTCGCGATCTTCCGAATGCGTTGACGATCGGGCTGAAGCATGGGGTGTCGTTTCGCAACAGCGTGCTGACGGATCAGGGATTGAACAGCTTTCTGGACAAGGAGTTTCTGCGCTACGACGACCAGACGGACTTCAATACGCTGCCGATTCCGTTTCGCTGCATTGCCACGGACTTGAATGCGTCGGAGGTGGTGACGTTTGTGCGGGGGTCGCTGCCGGATGCGGTGCGGGCTTCGGTGTCGCTGCCGGGGGTGTATCGGCCGTTCGAGTTGCAGGGGCATGAGTATGTGGATGGCGGGGTGCTCGAAAACCTGCCGACGCGGACGGTGCGGGAGATGAAGGCGGATGTGGTGCTGGCGGTGAGTCTTCCGCTGGCTCCGGTGAGCGTGGGGCAGTTGGACTCGATTCTGGGTGTGGTCCAGCGGAGTTTTTCGGTGGCCATCGAGGCGAACGAGCGGGCCTCGCGGAAGCTGGCGGATGTGGTGATGATGCCGGACATCTCGGGGTATACCGCGGCGGATTACCTGAAGACGAAGGACCTGGCGCGGCGTGGGTATGAGGCGGCGGAACGGGAGAAGGCGGCGCTGCTGCCGTATGCGCTGGACGAGGCCGAGTGGGCGCAGTACGTGGCCGAGCGCAAGGCACGGCAGCGCGGGCCCGCGGCGACGCTGCTGGCGGTGAAGGTGCAGGCGCCCAACGACAGCGTGACGCGGCAGGTGGAGCGGCTGTTCGCGGCGCAGGTGAACCAGGCGGTGGATACGAAGAAGGTGGAGGGGGTGCTGGCGGATATTCGCGCGGATGGGCGGTACGACGCTGACTACACCGTTGGGTATGAGGCCAAGGGGGATCGGCGGCCGATCTTGTTGGTGACCGTGCAGGACAAGAAGACCGGGCCGCCGTTTCTGCTGCTGGGGGCGAACGTGGCGGCGCAGACTTCGGGGGTTTCGCGGGCGACGCTCGAAGGGATTCTGCTGGATCAGGACCTGGGGGGGTACGGTTCGGAGCTGCGGACGCGCGTCAAGGTTGGGTATGTGACGGAGATTGGCACGGAATACTTTCGGACCGTTCCGAACGTGCTGGGGATCGAGCGGAAGAACGTGCTGGGGACGATGTTTGTTGCGCCACGGTTCGATTTTGCGCGGCAGCCGTTCCAGATTTACTCGGGCGGGCGGCGGATTGCGGAGAGGCTGCTGCAGACGACGGGCGGCGGAGCAGACGTGGGCTGGACGAACCAGCGGTCGGTCGAGGTGCGGGCGGGTTGGGAGGAGAACGATATTCGCTGGCGCGAGCAGATCGGGGTCGCCGACGGGCTGCCGGATGTGGCCGGGAGCATGCAGCGGGCGCGGGTGCGGTTTGCGCTGGACACGCAGGACAAGGGTCTGGTGCCGCAGTTTGGGCGGCGGTTGGCGATGGAGGGCGGATATCTGTACAAGGCGGCCGGGAGCGTGGATGCGCCGCGGTTCGCGACGCAATACAGCATGGCGCACATGATCGGGAAGGAGATCTTTGTGGCGGGGGTGGACGCGGGGACGATGCTTGAGCGGAATGTCGGCCAGCCGTACCGGTTTACCCTGGGCGGGCCGCTGCATCTTTCGGCAAGCGCGACGGACGAGTATCGCGGGACGGACTACTTTCTGGTGCAGCCGGCGGTGCTGCGGCGGGTGGCGAGCCTGCCGGCGGTGCTGGGGCAGAGCATCTATGCGGGGCTGGTGTACGAGGCGGGGCAGATGCGCGCGCCGGACCAGCGGACGGTGACGCGGCAGGATGTGTTTCTTGGGCTGGTGGGGGAGACGCCGCTGGGGGTGATAACGATCGGGCCGGCGGTGGGGGATGGGGGACGGTACAAGCTGGTGTTTACGCTGGGGAAGTTGTTTTGAGGGCTGGAGCTTGATATGAACCTTTATGGTTTACGACGTAAGGGTATCCCACTCTTTGCGAGTAAGGCCTTTCTAAGAATGAATTCGCTGGTAACACAGTTGGGTCATGCGTTTATTCGAGACCCTTCTTTTCTACGGGCAGAGCTGTGCGAACAATAAAGAAATCAATGGACGGAACTCTACTAGGATTGTTAATTTCGTTTCCGTTAGCCTTGTTGCAATCGCTTGCTGGAATGGATATCGCCGTGATACCCGTAACTCCTGGCGCATAAGTTATTTTGTTGTGTAACGCCTCAGAAAAGGTTTTGCAAGTACTATCCATCGCGGGCGGCTCATATTGCGGCGGTAAAAATTTGTACGACATTCCCTCTGCCGCTAGCTGTTCGTTGACCCATCGCACCTCGTCAGGCTCGATAAAAGAGCTAGCGTCCAGTTTGTGATTTCGTCTGTATAGTTCAGAAAGCTGGTGTGCTGCTGCCCACTCTTTGTCCTCTTTATATATGCGCCGATGCGATTCCATCTGATCTTGGAGGGTCGGAAACCTTTTGTTCGAAGGTGGAGCGGTAGAAGGTGCTGTTGCTGGAGCCGAGGGTATCTCGGGGGTACTTGTCTGTGAGGGTGCCGCGGACGCCGATGCAAAAACCAAGCTAGCTCCTGGCCCCCTTCTTGAGGGCATATAGCGATGGAAAATGAAAGCCCCAATCATTACGATTGCCATAGAAAGGGCTTGCAAGGTCTTGGACTTAGTAAAATTTGCGACAAGTCCCCAAGCGAACACAGACAAGCGGCTGTAGCTACGATAAGAGCCCAATTTGAAGCATTGGGTTCGTAATGCCACCCAAAGTGAGACATTTATCAAATGCATTTCATGAAATAACTAAAAGTGGAACACCCCCTAAAAGATGGACAAGCGGCCTACGAGCGAATGGCTCGTGCTGCGGGTACCACCACTCATACCGACTTCGGTCTTGCGGAGGTAATATTGTGACGGAATTCATACGCCATATTCTTCGCCTGTTCGCCTTATGCGTCAATTGGATCAACGGCAAACCAGTTTGCTTAGGGGGATGACAGCGAACGAAAAACAAAAGCAGCAGCAACAGCAGATTCCCTTCGGGAATGACAAACAAGATAGGCATTAGCGTCAGCAGCAGCGGATTTGGTTGGGATGACACCGGCGGGTGAGTGCGATGGAGTTTCCCGAGGGTTGGATCGTCGCGCATAATGGGCGGTATGTCTTCCCTTTGGAGTCCGGCCGATTGGCCGCAGCGTCTTGCCGAATTGGTGGCTGGTTCGGGTGAATTGAAGGAAGTGCCATTGCGGCGGGATGTGCGGTCGCTGGGGATGCTGCTGGGGGAGGTGCTGCGGGAGCAGGCGGGGGCGCCTGTGTTCGAGGCGGTGGAGGGGCTGCGGAAGGTGGCGATCGCGAGGCGGGAGGAGGATGCCTCGGGGGCGACGACTGAGGCGGAGGCGCATCTTGGCGAGGCGCTGGCGGAGGTTCGCGGGCTGGAGCTGGGGAAGGCGTACCAGATGGCGCGGGCGTTCGGGTTCTACTTCGAGCTGATCAACCTGGCGGAGACGAACCACCGCAAGCGGCGGCGGCTGGCGACGCAGATACAGGGCGATGGGGCGGTGCAGCGGGGGAGTCTGCGGGGGACGCTGCGGCGAATGAAGGCGGCGGGGATCGGGGCGGAGGCGGCGGTGGCGCGGTTGCGCGAGGTGTGCGTGACGCCGGTGTTTACGGCGCATCCGACGGAGGTGGCGCGGCGGTCGGTGATGTTCAAGCGGCGGCGGATCTCGGATTTGCTGGAGGCGCTGGACCGGGTTCCGCAGGCGGAGGCGACGCTCGAGGGCCTCGAGCGGGAGGTGATGGCGGAGATTACGGCACTGTGGCAGACGGACGATGTGCGGAGCGAGCGGCCGACGGTGCGGGATGAGATTCGGATGGCGCTCGACTACTTCGAGTCGTCACTGTTCGATACGCTGCCGGTGCTGTATGCGGAGGTGGGGGCGGCGCTGGAGGCCGAGTACGGCGGGGCTCCGGCGGAGATGCCCCAGGTGGTGAGCTTTGGGTCGTGGATCGGGGGGGATCGGGATGGAAACCCGTTTGTGACTCCGGCGGCGACGCGCGAGGCGCTGGGGATGGCGAAGGGGCTGCTGGTGGGGCACTATCGGCGGCGGCTGCAGTGGGTGTTCGAGCAACTGGGGAGTTCGACGCAGCAGGCGGGGATCTCCGAGGGCCTGAAGGCGCTGCTGGCGCGATATGGGGAGGAGATGCGGGGCTCCGGCCAGGCGGGGCTGGAGGGGCGGTTCCCGTTCGAGGCGGTGCGGCTGGCGGTGGTGTATGTGATGATGCGGCTGGGGAGCGTGCCGCATACGGCGGCGATCGGCGCGACCGGCGTGGGGCTGAAGCCGTATGCGCGGGGCGGGGAGATGCTGGCGGACCTGGAGGTGGTGCGGGCGAGTCTGATGGAGAATCGCGGGGAGCGGCTAGCGCGGATGCTGATCGAGCCGCTGATGATGGAGGTGCGAACGTATGGGCTGCATCTGCAGACGCTCGACATCCGGCAGCACGCGCGGGTGCATGCGCAGGCGGTGAAGGAGTTGGGCGGGTGGCGGGCTCCAGTGGTGGGGGAGGCTTTGGAGGTGCCGCCGGCGCTGAGCGCGCAGACGCAGGAGGTGCTCGATACGTTCCGGGCCATTGCGGAGTTGAAGCGGGAGTATGAGCCGGAGACGATTCGGATTCATGTGATCAGCGGGGCGGCTTCGGCGGAGGATGTGCTTCAGGTCGTCTGGCTGGCGCGGCTCGGCGGGGTGCGGGTCGAGGCTGAGGGTGACGATCCGGGGCTGATGCCGGTGCCGCTGTTCGAGTCGATCGAGGACTTGCAGGCGGGGGCAGCGATCTGCCGGGAGCTTTGGTCGTCGGAGGCGTACAAGCCGCTGCTGGACTCCTGGGGACGGCGGCAGGAGGTGATGCTGGGGTACTCGGACTCGAATAAAGACGGGGGAATGATTGCGTCGACGTGGGAGATCTACAAGGCACACCGGGCGTTACATACCGTGGCGCGGGAGTGCGGGGTGACGCTGCGGCTGTTCCATGGGCGGGGAGGGACGGTGGGGCGAGGCGGCGGGCCGACGCATCGGGCGATCTTCGCGCAGCCGATGGAGAGCTTCTCGGGCGCGATGCGGATTACCGAGCAGGGGGAGGTGCTGAACTGGAAGTACTCGGACGTAGTGCTGGCGGAGCGGAACCTGGAGCTGATGGTGGCTGCTTCGTTGGATGCGTTAGTTCGGCCGGATGCGCTGGTAGCGGAAGGTAGCCCGCGGCTGACCGGGGTGTTGCTGCCGGAGTGGGAGACGGCGCTCGATACGCTGTCGGCTGATTCCTATGCGTTCTACCGGAAGCATATTGTGGACGATCCGGAGGTGTTTACGTACTTCGAGCAGGCGACGCCGGTGTCGGAGCTGGAACATGCGCGGATCGGCTCGCGACCGGCACGGCGGACGGATGCGCAGGCGAAGCGCTCGATGGCGGACCTGCGGGCGATTCCGTGGGTGTTCGGGTGGATGCAGAGCCGGCAACTGGTCCCGGCATGGTTCGGGGTGGGCCATGCGCTTTCGCGGTATGTCGCGCGGGCGGGGGGGCTGGAGGCGTTGCAGCGGATGGCGCGGGAGTTTCCGCTGTTTCTGGATATGGTGCGGAACGTGGAGATGGCGCTGGCAAAGGCGGACTTCGGCATTGCGCGGCTGTATGCGTCGCTGGTGGCGGATGCGGGGCTGCGGGAGCGGGTATTCGGAATGCTGGAGGCGGAGTTTACGCGGACGCGGGAGATGGTGTTGGCGGTGACGGGGCAGCGGGCGCTGCTTGAGAATAACCGCGTGCTGGAGCACTCGATCCGGCTGCGGAACCCGTATGTGGACCCGATGAGCCTGATCCAGGTGGAGTTGATGCGGCGGAAGCGCGGTGGGGAGGACTCGGCGGAGCTGAACCGGGCGATCACGGCGACGATCAACGGGATCAGCGCGGGGCTGCGGAATACAGGTTGACTATCGTCATCGCGAGAGGCTCCTCCGCCCTCATTTCCAGCGTCATGCCCGCGGGAACGTCATCGTCTTGCCGTCCTTCGAGATCTCGCGCTGCCCTTGGCAGCCTCCTGGCCCTTCACCTTCGTCGCGGTCACGCAGGTCGGGTAATCCTCCCATCGCAGGCAAAGTCCCATTCCACCGGACCTCCGTTCGCGGAAGGCATCATGGCGCCCTGTTCCGAAATCGTGAACGTACTCCCTCGTGAAGTTGCTCTTCGCCTCGTTCACCTTCCACGTACCCTCAAGACACGGAGCAGACGTAGCGGCCCCAAAAGCCCGACAACGCGTAAAGGCTGATGCGTTGCGTCCGCGTCGGCACTAAGGTACGCTTGCCCCGTAGCGAGCCATTCAACGAAGCTCCGATTGAGGCTGTTCCCGGATGCAACTCAGCGCTTTAGGCACCGATCCCTCCATCGTCCGCGCCGCGGCTCCTTCCACCCGGAAGCCGATCCACTATCCCGGCCTCGACGGCATCCGAACCCTCGCCGTCGCCGTTGTTTTCCTCTACCACTTCATGATGCGTGTCTTCCCCTGGGGGTGGGTTGGCGTGCAACTCTTCTTCGTTCTCTCCGGTTTCCTGATCACCGGCATCCTCTTCGGCTCACAAAATGACGAGCATCGTTTCAAAAAGTTCTACAGCAGGCGGGCACTCCGCATCTTCCCTCTCTACTATGGTCTGCTAGCCGTCTGGACCGTCATCACCAAGGCTACGCACGGGACGTTTCCAGGCCACTTCTGGCTCTGGTGGGTCTACGTGCAAAACTTCTTCTACCTCCTTTCCGGCTCATCCCCCAACGAGCTCATGCAAACCGGAGGCGGACACGCTATCGCCGCCATCGGTCATCTCTGGAGCCTCGCCGTCGAAGAGCAGTTCTACTTCATTTGGCCGCTCGTCGTCTTTCTCGTGAAAGACCGGCGTCGACTGATGCAACTCTGCTGCCTCGGCATCCTGCTTCGTCTCGGCCTAGCTGCCTACTGGCAGACCCATCTCTCTCCCGCGACCCTCCAGCTCGGCGTCACCTACCGCATGCTGCCCACCCAGTGCGACGGCTTCCTCATGGGAGGCTTCCTCGCCCTCTGGCTTCGCGGAGAGCCGTCCCAACGCGTCCTGCGTCTCTCCGGCATCTTCGCGGCGATCTCGGTCCTCGGCTACGCGGCCCTCATCCTTGTCCTGCACCGCGTTCCCCGCCTTCTGTTCGGGCAGGACGTCTTCGACTTCAACCAGGGCTTCCAGGCCACCATCGGTATCCCCCTTGCCAATCTGGCCTCGGCCTTTCTGCTGCTCGCCACGCTTCGCCCGGCCACCTGGGCCTACCGCCTCTTTACTCTCCGGCCCATGGTTTCCCTGGGCAAGGTCAGCTACGGCCTCTACTTCTACCATCTGCCCGTCTACGTGGTCTGCGCCGCCATGTCCGAGAGTCTCTACCTCCGTCTCGGGTCCCACGGCCGCGAGAACATCTGGCACAGCGTCCTCGCCACCCTGGTCACCGTCTTCGTCTCTTATCTGAGCTTCTACGTCTACGAACGCCCTTTCCTCCGCCTCAAGGACGCCCTCCGCTTCACCCCTATCTCTGCCCCCGCAAGCATCCCCGCCTCTCCTTCGCTCAACCCGGCGCCGGAGACGATCCCCGTTGCCTCGGTGGCCGAAGCCGTCTCACCCGGGCCCACCCTCACCTTCAAGTAACCGTCGGCCGCCCCGCAGTATCATGGCAGTTCAACCATCATGCCCTCTACCCGACGTCCCCCACGCGTTCGCCCGAGCGCTTTCTCCCGCCTCACCGCGGCCCTCACCGCCTCTCGCCGCCGCTCACTCGAACGCCTCCAGACCTCCCGCGCCGCCCTGCGCCGCAATCGCACCCTCTTCGTCACGCTCCTCCTCGCAAGCCTCCTCACCCTCGGCCTTCTCGGCGGCCCCTTCACCAAGGCTCACCTGCAAGCCGCCGCCGTCCTCAGGCTCGTCAGTGGCCAGCCCCTCCCCCGCCCGCTCGCCGCCCTGGTCGCCGAACCCATCCTCACCCAGGACCTCACCGTCCCCACCCCCGAAGGCCCCATCCGCGCCCGCGCCTACACTCCCACTCGCCACCCCGACGCCCCTGCCCTCATTGTCCTCCACGGTGTTCACCACCTCGGCATGGACGAGCCTCGCCTCATCGCCTTCGCCGCCGCCATGGCCTCCTGCGGCCTCCGCGTCCTCACCCCCGAGCTTCCCGGCATCAAGGATTACCACGTCGACGCCGCCACCGTCCGCGTTATCGGCGACACCACCCGCTGGTTCGCCACCCAAACCGGTGGCAGACCGGTAGGTGTCATGGGCCTGTCGTTTTCAGGCGGCCTCGCCCTGGTGGCGGCAGACGACCCCGACTTCCGCCCAGCCTTCAAGTTCATCTTCGCCGTAGGCTCGCAGGGCTCCATGGACCGCGTCTTCCGCTTCTACTCCACCGGCACCGACCTCCGCCCCGACGGCACCACCGAGCGCCTCCCCGCCCACGAGTACGGCCCCCTCGTCCTCGAATACGAATACCTCGAAGACTTCCTCCCAACCCCCGACATCGCCCCCATCCGCGCCGTCCTCCGCGCCCACCTCTACGAAGACAAACCCGCCGAAACCGTCGCCCTCGCCCGCCTCACTCCCGCCCAGGCCATCGAAGCCCTCCACCTCATGGACGCCACCAGCCCCGAGACGCGCGCCGCCCTCGCCCGCGCCGAAGCCCGTCACATCGCCCAGCTTGAAGGCCTCTCCCCCGGCCCGCGCCTCGCCCGCCTCACCACTCCCGTCTACCTTCTCCACGGAGCCGCCGACAACATCATCCCCTCCGCCGAAACCCTCTGGATGGCCTCAGCCCTCCAGCACGAAACCCTGCAGGCGGCCCTCGTCAGCCCGGTCCTCTCCCACCTGGACTTCGGAGCCTCCAACCCCACCCTCCTCGACCAGCTCAGCCTCATCCACTTCTTCGCCCTCATCCTCCACGCCGCCGAGCACCCCTGACCGCCGCTAGCTCCCCGGCTCGAAATCGCTCGCCATCACCACCTGCGCCGGCGACCCCGCCAGCCTCTGGTCCAGCAGCACCACGGTCCGCGCCGCCCCCGCCGGATAGGTGGTCAAAGGCCCCGTCTGCAGCGGCATTCCGCCCGCCGCCCCGGCCGGATACAGCAGCATCCGGTAAGCCCCGGCGGGAACCCTCACATACCCCGAGCTCCCCCCGAAACCCAGCCCCACCAGCAGCGGCGTAACCTCCTTCACCGAGGCCGCCGCCGGCACCAGGAACACATCCACCGGCCCCACCCCGGTCGCCTCGTGGAGAAACCGCAGCGCCACCTGCCCCGCCGGAGCCGCCGTGCTCTGGTCCCGCAGGATCGTCTGCTGCAGGTTCGCCGAAGTATCCCCAAGCAGCACCGTATAGTGTCCCGCCCCGCTCAGCGTGCCTGTCCCCGCGGTCAGCGCCTGCCGCGTCCCCGTCGTCATCGCCGAAACAGGGTGGGTCCCCGCGCCCACCGCAACATACGTCGTCACATTGCCAAACGTCAGGTTGTACGCCACCGGCTCCCCAGCCGCATAGACGTCCACCCCCGGAGCATTCGGCGACGCCACAATCACCCGCACCCGCGCCGCCGTCCCCCCGCTCGACACACCCTGGCACCCCGAAAGCACCATCGCCGCGACCGCCAGGCCACCGAGTTGGAGCGCCCTCGCCACCATCCCCCTCACCCTCCTGCACCGACTCTACTCGAATCCTCGCCCGCGCCCCATCCTGCCCGCCCGGCTACTCCAGTAGGCACTGAATCGGGAGGCCGCCCAACCCTCAATCAACCGTACACACCACCAGCGTCATGTCGTCATGCTGCGGAGCCCCCGCCGTAAACCCGTCCGCCTGCGCCAGCAGGCACTCCATCAGTTGCTGCGCGGTCCGCGTGCAGTCCGGCTCCGCCAGCAGGGCCTCCGCCGCCCCAATCATCCGCTCCTCGCCCCATTCCTCATCCTCCGCCGTCATCGCCTCGGAGATCCCATCGGTAAACGCCAGTAGGGTATCGCCCGCGCGCATCGGCACGCTCGCCTGCTCATACGTCGCCCCTTCCAGCAGCCCCACGACGGTCCCTGTCGGCTCCAGTTGCAGCGTAGCCTCGCCCCGCCGCAGAATCGCCGGACAATTATGCCCCGCATTCACGTACGTCAGCACCCGCGTCGCCGGGTCCAGCTCCGCATAGAAGAACGTCGCATACCGGTTGCTCGTCGAGGCCTCGTACACCAGCCGGTTCACATGCCCCATCAGCGTCGCCAGGGAGTGTCCGTCGCCCTCATCGTTCCGCATCGTGGCCACCGACCGCAGGATCGCCCGAAGACTCGCCATCAGCAGCGCCGCCGAAATCCCCTTACCCGATATATCCCCGATCGCAATCGCGAGCCGCGCCGGAGCCCCCGCACTCGCCGGAATCAGGAAGAAGTCGTAGTAGTCTCCCCCCACAAACTGCGCGGGCCGGCAGAACCCCGCCATCCCAACCCCCGCCACCACCGGGTAGCTCTGCGGAAACAACCGCTCCTGCACCTCCCGCGCAATCTCGATCTCCCGGTCGAGCCTCGCCCGCTGCGCCATCTGTGTCGTCAAGCTCTCCAGCAGCTCCGCATTCTCAAGCGCCAGCCCCGTCTGCGACGCCACCGACTGCAGCAGTTGCCGGTCCGTCTTCGAGTAGGGCTCCTCCGACCGCTTCGGCCCTAGCGCAATCACCCCCACCAGCCGGTTCCGCCCAGGCAGAGGCACCAGAAGCTCCGTCGACAGATCCGCGAGAGCCGTTCGTTCCGCATCCGTCGCCTCCACCAGCCAAGAGGACGGATCATCCCGGTAAACATTCGCTGGCGGGGCCTTCGGCCGGGCAAGCTGCGCGATCGTCGTCGACCCCGCCGGCAGCGAAAAACTGAACTCCGGCGCAATCGGCAGACCCGTCGCGTACTGCAGTTGAAAGGCATCCCCACAGCGCAGAAACACCGCGATCCGGTCGATGTGCAGCGTCTCGCCCAGCCGCCGCGTGATCGTCTCCAGCAGCGGCGCAGACTCCGTAAAGCTCCGCGCCTCGTCCGAAAGCTCCGACAGAATCTGCTCGGTCGAGTAAGCCTCCCGGAAGAATCGCTGGTCGATCCGCGCCTGCAGGCGCTTTGAGCCGATCGTCCGGTACGCGACAAAGAGCCCGATCAGCCCAAAGATTTCGACGATGTCCACCACGCGCCGATGATCGCGCATGGAAAAGAACAGGCTGAGCCGCGTAGACATCCATGTGGCAATCAGCGCCCCGACCACAAACACCGATTGCCGGGCAAAGAAGTACTTCGTTCCCTGCCGGATAAGAATCCGCAAATCCATCGCCCGCTGCACCACGACGACGTACCCCAATGTCAGAGGAAAAACCATCAACAAGGCGAAGACCGTGAGGGTGACCCACTGCGGGGCGTATTCCCCCAGTTCGCCCCCGCCACGTGCAATCGAGTTCACCACCAGGAAGAGAAGGGGAGTCAGTCCGACCGAGGAGCCGGCGATCAGAACGCGCAGCCGGCGGCGGGAGTCTGGAGTGACCTCGGGCGCGTGCATCTGCGCGCCAAAGCCGTAGAAGCCGCCAAAGATCGCCAGCGCGCTCAACACGTTCTCGAAGTTGTTGATCGCATTCAGGTGCGCCGCCACCCCGGCGATGAGGCTGATGCGGTAGACCATGCAGAAGGAAGTCAGCAGGTCCAACGGCAGAAGCAGCACGAGGGGGACAAGGAAGATCCATTTGATCCACGGAAAGCGGCGGTCAAGCGCCAACCGCGTCGGAAAGAGAACCCCGAACAGGAGAAAGCACAGCGGCATTGCCGTCTGTCCCAGCGTGATCCACAGCAGACTCACCGGCATGAAGAGGGAGCTTGTCTGCATCCCTTGCAGAAAGAACGAGCTGAGATAGGCCAGGATGCCCAGGATCAGCCACGCATGCGCGCTGCGTGGCCGCGCAAATGCCACGTACAGGCCGGTCAGCAGGCAGATAACAGGGGTCACCGTAAACAGGGCCTGCAGAAACCACGACCAGAGGGGCGCCGGCGTAATTCTCTGTGGCGTCAGCACGACGGCCGCCCGCGCCGGCGGGCTGTCCAGCGACGTGCCCGAGCGCCAGAACGTCAGTGCGAGTGTCTCGCCCGGACGGTGCCGCGCCACCGAGTCCAGCAGAACGTGTAAACCCGCGTAGGGCTGCCCGTCGATCGTGTAAACCGCGTCCCCGATCTTCAGTCCAGCCTGCCTTGCGGGGCGCGTCACATAGGTCGTCGTCACCAGAACGAAGCTCGGCGGCACGCCGGCCGCCCGTGCCTGCGCCGGGGTCAGGTAAACAGGCTGGAACTGGGTCCCACTATAGATGGGAGGCAGCGCAATCTCGGTGCCATGGGCAAGGTTCTCAAAGGAACTCACCGTCGCGCGCACAACATGGATCATCCCCATCAGAGCAAGCAGGGCAAGCAGGGCAAGCACGGTGTACTGCAAAAGTGGTGGGCGGACTTGCTTGGGCACGAGGTAGGTCATGGTTGCGGCTGGCTGCATGGTAGCAGCCAGCCTGTCTCGCTGATACGCCTTTTGTTAACAGTCCCTGTGCCCGCGACGCTACTTCTTGGCAGGACGGCGAGCCACCACCGCATCCTTAATGCCGTCATACGTCTTCTGCGGCACAATCCCCCGGCTCGTCAGTTGGTTTTTCGCCGTATACGGACGGCCGTCGACAATGCGCTTCGCATACGCGTCCCCGACACCGGGCAGTGCCTTCAGTTGATCGGCCGTCGCCGTATTCAGGTCCAGCTTATCGGCATCGGCTACGCTCGCCGCCGCCGGCTTGCCCGTTTGTGGCGCCGCCCCTGCCGACTTGGCCCCCGGGGCCGGTTTGCCGGTCTGGGCTCCAGACCCAAAGGCCGGAAGGCAAAAAAGCAGGGTTGCGGCAAGAAGGGTGCGGCGCGCGGAAACAACAAGATTCAGCATTGGGCAAAGCTCCTGGGAGTTCGGTTGGACTTTCATCCGCATGCCGTCAGAGTTGCCCTCCACACGACCTGCGGCACACCGCAACAGACTAGCGCATCCCCAGGGCTCGCGTCCCGTTCAAACCGTCCCACACTTTTCGTTTGACAAACGCACCGCGGGAGTAGATGGTGGGGCTACCGGGTTCCAAAAATATTTCGACGCTCCTCTCGCCCGTACGCTCGGTATCGCTCTACACCTGCGTATCGCGCGTACCCAATGCTGAGTCTTCGAGTGTGACGGTATGGACTTCAGGACCAGGCTGCTGCACTGCTTCCTCACCTGTGCGGAGCATCTCCACTCCGGCCGGACCGCCCACGCCATGAGTCGGCCACGCAACCGCCCTCGAATCCCTGAAGCAAGCCTTCCGAACCTTCCTCTTCGAGCGCGACGGCCGGCAAGTCACCCCCACGTCCTGCCCGTCTCCATACTCCTTCCGGCCTCCGCCTCGACCGCCCCCCGCAAAGAGCCGCAGACGACGACGTCGCATCCGCACCCGTCTCGCCGCACGGGACCATCCTGCCGGCTTCGCCGTGCATCCTTGCATGGAGGCATGGCCCCGCTTGCTGGTCCTGCACTGCGCCGCGTCTTCATGCCCCCGCAATTGGCCCCAGTTCACCCCGTCACGAAGGCCAAGCCGCCGCATCCGCCTGAAACCATCACCCGGACCCGCTCACAAGCTCGATTCAAGGAGAGCGTATGAACATCCTCATCTTCGGCCTCACCGTCACCTGCTCCCGCGGCAACGGCCACGCCACCCTCTGGCGCTCCCTCATCAAGGGGATGCTCCAGAGAGGCCACACCGTCACCTTTTACGAGCGTGCCCAGGACCGCTTCGCCGCCTCCCGCGACCTCCACGCCCTCGGCGTCGGGGCCAATCTCCGTCTCTATCCCGACCTCGACACCATCCGCGCCGAAGCCCGCCGCGCCGCCAATGACGCCGACCTCGCCATCGTCTCCAGCCTCTGCCCCGACAGCCTCGCCCTCTGCGATCTCGTCCTCGACAGCGCCGCCCAGGTCAAAGCCTTCTACGACCTCGACACCCCGCTTACCCTCGCCGACGCCGGCCCTCCCCCCTACATCCCCCCGCGCGGCCTCCGCGACTTCGACCTCGTCCTCAGCCACACCGGTGGACTCGCCCTCGCGCAGCTCAAAAGCCGCCTCGGAGCCCGCGCCGTCGCCCCCCTCTACACCTCCGTCGACGCCGAACTCTTCAACCGTGCCCCCGCCACCGAGCAGTTCGAATCCGTCCTCTGCTACGTCGGAACCTATACCCCCGACCGCCAGCACTCGCTTCAGCACCTCTTCCTTGGCGCGGCCGAACGCATGCTCTCAGGCCGCTTCCTCATCGGCGGCGCCGGCTACCCGGACGACTTCCCGCTCCCCCAGAACGTCGGCCTCGCCCGCCACGTCCCCGCCACCATGCTCCCCGCCTTCTTCTGCTCCAGCCGCGCCACCCTCAACGTCACCCGCGCCGCCATGGCCCGCTATGGCTACTGCCCCTCGGGCCGCCTCTTCGAAGCCGCCAGCTGCGGTGCCCCCCTCCTCACCGACATATGGGATGGCCTCGACACCTTCTTCGAGCCCGAACGCGAGCTCCTCCGCGTCGCCTCCGCCCAGGACGTCCTCGACGCCCTCACTCTCTCCGACCGCGAGCTCCGCCGCATCGCCGGCGCCGCCCGTCATCGCACCCTCGACGAGCACACCGGCCTCAATCGCGTCGGCGAGCTCGAAAGCATCTGCGACTGGGTCCGCAGCATGGCCGCCCACCAGGAGGTCGCCTAGCCACACCCCCTACGGCACAAAACGCGTCGTATACGCCGTCGCCGGATCGAACGGCCGCGTCATCACCTTCAACTCCAACAACTGACGATACATCGCCGTCCATCGCTCGTCCGTAAAATGCCCCAGCCGCGAGTCCCCGGTCCCTTCTCCCTCCACAAAGTGCCCCGCCCGCAGCGTATCGATCGAGAACTGCATCTGCTCCCGGCTCATCGCCGGGTTCAGCCGGGAGATCTCCGCATTCGTCCGCGCAGGATTCGCCAGGTACGCCCGCCACCCCGCCAGCGAAGCCTCCACAAACCCCTGTACCACCTCCGGATGCTCCGCCAGGAACTGCCTCGACGTAAAGAACACCCGATACGGCTGGTACCCCGTCGAACTCACCAGCATCGTCCGCACCGACGCCCCGCCTTTGCGGGCAAAATATGGCTCCGAGCTCACAAACGCCTGCTGAATGTACTCCGGATCCTGCAAAAAGTTCGCCACGCTGTACGTCGCCGGAATCTCCCGCGTCTTCGTCAGGTTGTACCGCTTCACCACATATTGAAACCAAGTCGACCCCGGCCGAACCGCCACCGTGCGCCCGTCTAGGTCCGCAAACGTATGCACCGGCGACCCTTCATGCACCATCACCGCCTGCGGATCCTGCTGCATCGTCGCTGCCACCGCCACCAGCGGCAGCCCACGCGACACCCCCTCCAGCACCTTGTCCGAAGATCCCATCCCAAACTGCGCCGCCCCGGTCGCCACCTGCTGGTCGGGCAGCACGTACGGCCCCCCGGGCGCAATCGTCACTTCCAGCCCCTTCGCCCGGTAGAGCCCCCCTACCTGCGCCTCGTAGAACCCTCCCATCTCTGGCTGCGGGTACCAATCCGTCTGAAACACGATCTGCGTCAACCCGCCCGCCGCCGCCGGTCTGCTTCTACAACCCGCCAGCCCGGCCAGACAGCCCACTACGATCATCCTGCAAACCAGCCGGCGCAAGCCCATCGGCACGTTCCTCCTGAAAATCCAAGCTTAGCCCTACAGAATGTTTACCGCCCGCGCCGCCAGCAGGACCACGGTCGAGAACGAAATGAACGACTGCGTCATCATCAGCCCTTTCGCCCAACGCGAAAGCACCGGCGCATCCGTCGGGGAAAACGCTGTACTGGTATTGAACGCAATAAACAAATAGTCCACAAATCCCGGACTCCAGTCCTGCTCCCCCATCGTCCGCTTCGCATCGTCGTCGAGCGTCATCTGCGGAAACAGGAACGCCCCATCCGTATGCGTACCCCGCACCTCCCGCGCCCGTGGCCCCCCTGCGTCCAGCCGCCAGTACCACGACGCAAACACCAGGATGTTCACCACCCAAAGCGCCGCCGCCGACCGCAGAAGTTCCGGCGGGCTCAACGTATGCTTCGGCAGCGCCGCCACCAGCAAACCCAGCGACCACGCCATATCCAGCGTCACCACGCTTGACGTCACATACCCCAGAGTCGTCGCCAAACCGTGCCCACCCTGCGCCCGCGCAATAATCGACGAGATGATCAGGCATCCCAGGACCACCAGCAGTAGCCACCTCGGCCCCACCGCCAGTGAGTCCGGAACCACCAGCCGCAGCGCCCCCACCGCAAGCAGCGCGATAATCGCCGGCCAGCGCGGCTCTACCCGGGTTGCTGCATCCGTATCCTCGCTCACGCCTCCATCATCGCCTGAGAAGCTCCCCATGGCAACCCGCGGTCATGCCTCCCGCATTCTCGGCGCCGCCACCTCCCCCAGCAGCCGGATCCCGCGCAGCATCCTCTCATGCGCCAGCCCAGCCACACTCATCTGGAACTGCACCCGCGCCAGCCCACCCAGGGCCTCACTCATCGCTCTCACCTTCTCCGCCACGGTCTCTGGAGACCCCACCATCAGCGCCCCCGTCGGCCCCAACAGCGCATCGAACTGCCGCCGCGTCACCGGAGGCCACCCCCGCTCCTTCCCGATCTCCGTAAACGACTCCGCATACCCCGGAAAGAAGTCATCCGCCGCCTCCCGGTCAGTCTGCGCCACATACCCCAGCGCATGGACGCCCACCTTCAAGCTCTCCGCCGCATGTCCCGCCCGCCGCCCCGCCTCGCGGTAAAGGTCGATCAGCGGCCGAAATCGATGCGGCTCCCCGCCAATGATTGCCACCATCAACGGCAACCCCAGCGCCCCCGCCCGCGCAAACGATTGCGGCGTCCCCCCCACCCCCAACCAGATCGGAATCTTCTCCTGCAGAGGCCGCGGATACACCGCCTGCCCCGTCAGCGCCGCCCGATGCTCCCCCGCCCAATGCACCTGCGTCTGCTCCCGGATCGTCAGCAACAGGTCCAGCTTGCTCGCAAACAGCGAGTCATAGTCCCGCGTATCCAGCCCGAAGAGCGGAAACGACTCGATAAAGGACCCTCGCCCCACCACCATCTCCGCCCGTCCCTGCGACAGCAGGTCCAGCGTCGCAAACTCCTGAAACGCCCTCACCGGGTCCGCCGCGCTCAGCACCATCACCGCGCTCGTCAGCCGAATCCGCTTCGTCCGCGCCGCCGCCGCTGCCAGGATCACCACCGGAGCCGAGTCCAGAAACTCCTGCCGATGATGCTCCCCTACCCCAAACGCCTCCAGCCCCACCTCATCCGCGCACACTATCTCTTCCAACAGGTTCCCCAGCCGCCCCGCCGGAGTCACCCCTTTCTGCACCGCCGCAAAACTATCGATCCCAATCTCCATCGTCGCCGTTCCTTTCCTGATCTGCTGATGCCCTTCCTGATCTGCTGATGGTTAGATAGACGAAGTCCCAAAGCGACTCATCAGGCCTACAGAGGGAGAGGTCCTATGCCGTTCAGGCACTAACGATGACGATCCTGCTGATTGACGATGACGAGACCGGCACCCTGATCCGCGCCCGGGTTCTTCGCCTGCAGGGTTTTCAGGTGCTCTGCGCACATCGCGGGCGCGACGGCATTGAACAGTTCACCCGGGGCGAGATCGACCTGGTGATACTCGACTTTCACCTGCCCGACCTGAACGGCGACAAGGTGCTTGTTGAGCTTAAACGCCTCAAGCCGCATGTTCCCGTCATCGTGCTCGCGGGCATCCTGGGGATAGCGGAAGACTCCACTCCGCAGGCGGACTTCACCATCATTAAAGGGGAAGGTCCCCAAGCGCTTCTCGGAGCGATTGGTCGCCTCATCCGCCATTCGCCATAAGGGCGACCGAGCGCCAGCCTGTATACTCAAAGTATTCGTCTCGGACGAATCTTTTACCGTCTTTCGGTTGTTCTCGACACGCTGCTAAGCTGTCCAGCCGTATTGCGGGCAAGGTTGTAGCCGCATCACGTTCTCGCGGCAACACAACACCCCAGGCTTACAAGCCGACCATTTCAGTCACAGGAACCCCCCATGATCTCCACCTCGAACGTCTCCATGCGGTACGGCCAGAAGCTCCTCTTCGACGACGTCTCCGTCACCTTCCCCACCGGCGGACGCTACGGCCTCACCGGCCCCAACGGCGCCGGTAAATCCACCTTCATGAAGGTTCTGACCGGAGAGCTCGAGCCCCAGAAGGGCACCGTCGTCCGCCCACGCAAGATCGGCGTCCTCAAACAGGACCAGTACGAGTTCGACGCCTACCGCGTCATCGACACCGTCATCATGGGCAACAAGCCCCTCTGGGCCGCCCTCGAAGAGCGCGAGATCATCTACAACAAGCCGGAAATGACCGACGAAGATGGGTCGCGACTCGGCGAGCTCGAAGGCATCGTCGGCGAGGAAGACGGCTACGAGGCCGAATCCAACGCAGCGATTCTGCTGCAGGGATTGGACATCGCCGACGAACTCCACGAACGCAAGATGTCCGAGCTGCAGGGCGGCCAGAAGGTCCGCGTCCTCCTCTGCCAGGCCCTCTTCGGCGACCCGCAGGCCCTGCTGCTCGACGAGCCCACCAACTACCTCGATCTTGACTCCATCAACTGGCTCCAGGACTTCCTCGTCCGCTACAACGGCACCCTCATCACCATCTCCCACGACCGTCACTTCCTGAACTCCGTCTGCACCCACATCGCCGACATCGACTACGAGACCATCATCCTCTATTCCGGCGGCTACGACGACATGGTCGAGCAGAAGACCTCGATCCGCACCCGCATCGAAAGCCAAAACGAGCAGCGCGAGAAGAAGATCGCCCAGCTCAACGACTTCATCGCCCGCTTCTCCGCCGGAACCCGCTCCTCGCAAGTCAACTCCCGCAAAAAGGAAGTCGAACGCCTCGCCACCACCGACGTCGCCCGCTCCAACATCCAGCGGCCCTTCATCCGCTTCGAGCAAGCACGCCCCTCCGGCCGCAACATCCTCGACGTCGAAAAGGTCAACAAGTCCTACCCCCAGAAAGACGGCAAGGTCGAGCACGTCATCGCCAACTTCACCGCCTCCTGCATGCGCGGCGACAAGATCGTCCTCATGGGCCGCAACGGCCAGGGCAAGACCACCATGCTCAAGGCGCTGCTCGCCAACGGCCCCGGCGTCGAAGAAAAAGACGTCTCCATCGACTCCGGCACGGTGAAATGGGGCCACGAAGCCCAGATCGGCTACTTCGCCCAGGACCATAAAGGCTCCATCCAGAAGGGCATGACCGCCTCCGACTGGCTCCACCAGTTCGACCCTACCGCCACCAAGGAAGACATCCGCGGCATCCTCGGCCAGATGCTCTTCCGCGGCGAAGAGGGCACCAAGATGACGGACGCCCTCTCCGGAGGCGAAGCCGCCCGCCTCCTCTTCTGCAAGCTCATGCTCCAGAAGCCCAACGTCCTCGTCCTCGACGAGCCCTCGAACCACCTGGACCTCGAAAGCATCAACGCCCTCAACCTCTCCCTCCAGAAGTACGAGGGCACGGTCCTCCTCGTCACCCACGACCTCGACCTTATCAACGAGGTAGCCACCCGTATCTGGCACTTCCACGGCGGCCCCAAGCACTTCCAGATCGAAGACTTCAAAGGCCCCTACAGCGAGTACCTCCTCCAGCAGCAGATGACCGCCGCCCGGTAAGCCGTCTTCAAGCCTAGTTCAAAATGCGGCAGAGACATGGCGAGCTGGCTTCATACGGACAGACGACCCTGCAACTCAAGATCAGTCGAAAACCGGGTGACTTCAACGTTTGCAGCCGGCCGGGAGCATCCCTTCGCCTGGGTACTTACCACTATTTAGGGTATCGAGGTTCCGTTTCTGTTGAGCAATCGTCGGGACGCAAAAGTCCGCCCGGATGAACTCAGGCAAAAACGTCTGGTTGTAAGGGCTTTGTGTACGGCCCGAGAACCGTGCCTTTTGTTCAGCGTTGACGGGATGGGGCTTCGTTGGATCCAGAGGATATTGAGTCCCGAAAATTTGTGGCTGTCTCGTAAGCTGCAGATAGCGGTCAAGCGTCGCCGCTACCAGCCACCTAGCATCAAGATTGCCCTTCACGAGAGATTCGGTCGCGAGAACATGAGCCATTAAGTAGTCGTCGGCGGTCTCGCCATGCTGTAGGACGAAAGCCGCCTTATACAGGTCTTCGGGTGACTTCAACTGTCCAGCGGTAAGCAACACACGCACCTCTTGGCTACGTCCGCGACCACGTTGCTCATATTCGGCGATTGCTTCTGGTGTGATCTGAACAGGATGGTCAGTGTCATCGTCATGACGGAGCGTATCGATGTCGCGAAGCGGACTAGCCGGTAAAATCTTCTGGGCCAGCATCGGCAGGGAGAAACAAAGGACGAGAGAGAATGCTTGCACAAGCACTCTCTCGATGAAGCCGTGGGTGGGTCGCTTAGAAAGCATATTCACCTTGTCTTATGAAGCTCCGAAGCCGCCACCTCGAAGTTCCTACCAACTTCAGTCCGTGCAGGAAGAAAAGCCCGTTCCTGGGTTATGTGAATGCATGGTCCACGCTTCCGTCAAGGGCTCCATTCGGCTGCAGAGCGCAGTTCGGTCAGGATCGGTGAAATACTAGCTACCATGCCCTCCGAACTCGCTCCCCGGCCCCACGTCCCCGAAGGCAAGAACGTCCTCGGCCAGCCCCTGCAGGTCTGCGGCTGCGACCCCATGACCGGCTTCTACCGGAACGGCTGCTGCGAAACCGGCCCCGACGACCTCGGCGTCCACACCGTCTGCTGCATCGTCGATGCCGCCTTCCTCGAAGCCTCCAAGCGCCTCGGCAACGACCTCTCCACCCCGCACCCCCAGTACGGCTTCCCCGGCCTCAAACCCGGCGACCGCTGGTGCGTCTGCGCCGCCCGCTGGCTCCAGGTCCAGCAAGCCGGAGCCGCCTGCCCCGTCGTCCTCGAAGCTACCCACGAAAACACCCTCAAGATCGTCCCCTTCGACCTCCTCATCCAGCACGCGGTGATCCCCGACCGCCTCCAGTAAGCTTTCGAACCGCGCTCGGCATCAGCACGCCGTCATCCCCGACCGCCTCCAGTAAGCTTTCGAACCGCGCTCGGCATCGGCACGAAGTCATCCCTGACCGCCTACGGTAAACCCTCGAATCCGCCGCGCAGCGCACCCACCGCCCTTGCGGTTGCATGTTTCACGCCGTCATCCTGAACGAAGTGTAGGACCCCGTATTTGGCCGTTGCTCCTGCGTCTCCGTCGTTTGCAACCACCCAGTAACTCACCCCTATCGCCCCCTTTCGTTGCCGCCCGATGAAACTCATCCCCTACCCGGCGTTTCCCCTTGACAGCCTCCGTGCAAAGCTTGACGCTTAAGTTATTACCTAAATTTCACCGGCCCCCGTACCCGAACGGCCCGCGCTTCCCGCAAGCGCTCCCCGTTCTCCCCGGAGACCCAGTACAACCCGCATCCACCCTCGGCCCCACGGAGCCCTCTCACTCATGACCTGCACCGCCTTCTTCCACACCACCCGGCGCTACACCACCCACGCCCTCCTCCTCGCCGCCCTCGCCCTGCCTGCTGTAGCCCCCCTTGTAGCTCAGACCGCCGCCCTCGGCAACATCGCCGGAGACGTCCGCGACGCCTCCGGAGCCCTCGTCTCCGGAACCACCGTCGTCGTCACCAACACCGGCACCGGCGCCTCCCGCACCCTCACCACCGACGCCCAGGGCCACTACGCCGCCACCTTCCTCCAGCCCGGCGTCTACGAAATCATCGTTGGCGGAGGCTCCCTCGGCACCGTCGATCGCAAGGGCGTCCCCGTCACCGTAGGCGATACTGCCACCATCGACGCCGTACTCCCCGCGGCCACCGTCACGACCGACGTCCTCGTCACCAGCAGCACCCCGCTGCTCGACACCGAAAAGGTCGAAGCCTCCCAGACCGTCTCCCAGACGCTGGTCGAGAACCTCCCCGTCAACGGGCGACGCTGGGACAACTTCGTCCTGCTCACCCCCAATGTCGCCCCCGACGGCAACACCGGCCTCATCTCCTACCGCGGCATCTCCGGCCTCTACAACACCAACCTCGTCGACGGTGCCAACAACCAGCAGGCCTTCTTCTCCGAGGCCCGCGGCCGCTCCATTGGAGCCCCTTACATCTACCCGCTCGACTCCATCCAGGAGTTCCAGTCCTCCGTCACCGGCTACTCCGCCGAGCTCGGCCAGGCCGCCGGCGGCATCGTGAACGCCATCACGAAATCGGGAACCAACCGCCTCCACGGCGACGCCTTCGAGTACTACCGTACCCCGGGCTTCAACGCCCTCGACGCCCAGAGCAAATACCAGGGTCGACTCACTAACAATCCCTTTCTCCTCACCCAGCCCATCAAGGTGCAACACCAGTTCGGTGTCTCGGTCGGCGGCCCCATCGTCAAGGACAAGCTCTTCTTCCACTTCACCTACGACGGCTTCCGCCGCGTCAATCCCATCGCCTACCTTTCCACCTACAACACCTCCACCACCTCCGTCGCCAACCTCGTTCACCTCTGCGATCAGGGCACGACCAACCTGGTAGACGGCACGGCCACCTTCCCCACCACCATCACCGGCATCACCCCCGCCAACTGCTCTGCCGCCGTCAACTTCGTCCAGACCAAGCTGCTCGGCTCCTTTGCTCGTAACGCCACCCAGAACATCTACTTTCCCCGCCTCGACTATCAGCTCTCCTCCAAGACCCACCTCTCCACCACCTACCTGCTCCAGCACTTCACCCAGCCCAACGGCTACAACGCCAACACCACCGTCAATAACGGCTCCGTGACCCAGAACGGAACCCTTGACTTCAAGGCGCGCTTCCTGGTCGTGAACGCGGAAAGCGCCCTCAATCCAACCACCTCGAACGTCGTCCACTTCCAGTACTCGAACGATATCGAAACCGCCACTACCAACACCGGTGGCCCGGCGAACTCCGTCACCAACGTCTTCGCTTATGGCGAAACCGGCGCTCTGCCCCGCGCCGCCTTCCCCATTGAAGATCGCTACCAGTTCACCGATATCTTCTCCAAAACCTTCGGCAAGCACTCCGTCAAGGCCGGAGCCGACGTCAATCTCATCCACGAGCAGATCGCCAACCTCTTCGGCGGCGATGGCAGCTTCACCTACTCCACATCCATCGGGGCCGAGGGTAACTTCGCCAACTGGATTCAGGACGTCTACGGCGTCAACGGCGGCCGGCACTACAGCGGCTTCTCTCAGACCACCGACCCCATCACCGGAGTCGGAGCCGACGATTTCTGGAACAAGAACCTCGACGCCTTCGTCGAAGACGCCTGGAAGGTAACTCCCAAGCTGCTCCTCGATCTCGGCGTCCGCTACGACATCCAGCTCGTACCCCAGCCTGACCGGCCCAACAACACCAGCGCCCCGGCCTTCGCCGCAACCTCCACTATCGCTATCGACTACGGCATGGCCGCGCCCCGCGTCGGCTTCTCCTACTCGCCCATGGAAGGCACCGTCGTCCGCGGCGGCTACGGTATCTTTTACGGCCTCACCTCCAACTCCACCTACTACACCACCCGGCGTGAAAACGGCGTCTATCAACAGCAGTTCTCGGTCACCCCCACCGGCGTCCCCGCCGGCTACACCGCCGCCAGCGCCACCTGCGTCCCAGCAGCCGGAACCAACCGCTGCCTCACCCAGAACCAGTCGAACGGCTCCGCCGCGGTCTACCAGGCCTACGCGCCCGTCGGCGGCGTTCCCGCCTTCCTGCCCCCCGGCCCCTCGCCCATCAATCAGGTCACCATGGCTGCGTTGACCCCGGTCAACCCCGGCCTCCCCGCCTCTACCCTCAACATCCGTGGCAACGAACCCGGCTTCCAGAATCCCTTCACCCACTCCGTCGACCTCGCCGTCGAGCAGCAGCTTCCGCTCCGCACCACCCTCTCGCTCGGCTACGTCGGAACCCGCGGCATGCGCCTCCCCGTCGCGGTCGACACCAACATCGATCCCACCTCCGTCGTCACCAACGATCCCTACACCTACATCAACAACGGCGTCACCCAGCAGATCTTCGTCCCCATCTACACCCGCCGCCTTTCCACCAACACCGGCTCCGTCCTCACCGACATCTCGGACATCAACAGCTGGTACCACTCCCTCGCCGTCTCCGTCCAAACCCAGATGAGCCACGGCTTTCAACTCCTGGCCAACTACACCTGGGCCAAGAACATGGATGGCGGCCAGTCCTCCGGAACCAACGGCACCTTCAACGGCACCGACGCGCCCATCATCCCGTTTGCTCTTGGCCACCGTCAGGGACGCGGCGCCGAGTACGCCCGCTCCGATCTCGACCAGCGCGGACGCTTCGTCGGCAGCCTCGTCGCCCGATCCAACTTCCCCATCGGTGAGCGCTTCCTCGCCTACGCCGCGAACGGATGGCTTGTCTCCGGAACCTTCACCGCGCAGACCGGCTTCCCCCTCACCTCCTACTTCCAGAACGGCATCTCCCTCTCCTCTACCCTGGCCGGTTCTAAGCTGCCCTCCATCATCTCTGGAGACGGTGGCGTCTCCGGAGCCGTAGTCACCTCCGGAACCGGAACCCGCGTACCAGACCAGATAGCCCGGCGCAACGCCTTCACCGGCCCCGGCATCCATAACCTCGACTCCCGTATCTCACGCGAGTTTCCCGTCTTCCGCCAGGGAATGCGCTTCGAGATCGCCGCCGAAGGATTCAACGTCCTCAACCATCGCAATGTCATCGGCGTCAGCACCTCTGGCTACACCTTCGTCGCTCCCGGCGGAACATACACGGGAGGAACCTGCCCGGCTGCCTCCATCAATGCCGGTTGCATCGTCCCCTACACCGCAACCGCCTTCGGGGCGCAAACCAGCACCTCCAGCACCCTCTACGGAGCCCGCCAGCTCCAGCTCCTCGGCAAGTTCTACTTCTAACCAGCAATCACCAGCAGCGAACCAGCAGCGAACGGCGACGGCGGCCTCTCCGGCGCCGAGCTCTCCCTCTTCAACTCCGGCACCCCCGGCCGCGTCCCCGACGCCATCGCCCGCCGAAACTCCTTCATCGGTCCCGGCATCCACAACGTAGACGCCCGCATCTCCCGCACCTTCCCCCTCCACGAGCGCTTCAGCCTCCAGCTCATCGCTGAAGCCTTCAACGTCGCCAACCACAAGAACATCCTCACCGTCTCCAGCAGCCTCTACAACTTCACCAACCCGAACACCACCGTAGCCACCTCTGCCGGAACCGTCGCCTGCCCCGCCTCCTACGGCTCGGGCTGCATCACGGCCCTCCCCAGCAGCTCCACCCCCTTCGCCACCCAGACCGGAACTAGCGCGATCCTCTACGGACCCCGCCAGCTCCAACTCGCCGCCAAACTCTTCTTCTAACCACACCCGCTGCAAGGCGCATGTCTCATAACGCCCTTCCGGGGTACCCCATGGCTAGACGGGAGTAACCATCCCAGGCGCACCACGGTGTACCCTTCACCGCCGATCGAACACCACCCGATCTTCGCTTATCGCTATCATCGGCGCAGCGGGAAGAAACATGAGCCCCCAAATAGAGAAAGTTGGAGATCTCAAACATCATGACCAGCCCCTACTTCGAAATCAGCGACCGCTTCCGCCTCGCCGTCGAAAAGAGAATTGCCCGGCTGGAGCAGGGCGCCGCCCACGACACAGACCAACTCGCACAGATCACCTGCGACGATCATCGCAAGCGCCAGCGACAACTCATCAATACCCAGATCGAGATCGCCGTACAGCTCCGCGCCCGCCTCAGCTTCACCGGCGCCATCCCTGCAGACTTCATCCTCTCCTCCACCTGCCTCGCCGAAAGGTAGGGTCCAAACGGGCCACTCGGCCCAACACTTCAGCCGCCCGATGTCGTCTAATCAAGCTGGAGACGATCCAAGGATGCCGCTGTTTGCCCAAAGCCCTCTGAAGCGAAGCCGCCTGCCCGCCGCACTGCTTCCCCTCCTCCTGTGCCTGGCGTGTACCGGCCCTGCCCAGTCTCGCCGAACCGCACCCATCCCGGAGACGTCGGCCCAGGCTCCGCACCGCACCCGCCTCATCCTCAAAGACGGCTCCTATCAGCTCGTGATGAGCTATACCGTCAGCGGCTCCATCGTGCACTTCATCAGCGCCGAGCGCGGCGGCGACCTTGAAGAGATTCCCACTGCCCTCGTCGATCTCGAAGCCACCCGCCGCTACGAGCAGGCCCACGCCCCCCAGCCAGACCCGGCCGACCCGCAGCAAGCCCGCCCCCCCGCCCTCGATCCCGAGCTCGTTAAAGAAGAGGCCGCCCGCGCCGCGCTCACCCCCGAGATCGCCCCGAACCTCCGTCTCGCCACCGAAGACGCCGTCCTCCTGCTCGACACCTTCCAGGGGACGCCCGAGCTCATCCCCCTGGCCCAGACCGGTGGCGAGCTCAACAGGAATACCGGCCACAGCATCCTGAAAAGTAAGATCAACCCGCTCGCCAGCACTCACCAGATCGCTCAAATCAAAGGCACCCGCGCACCCGTCCAGGCCCACGTGGATACCCCCATCCTCTACCTTCGTCTCGGGGACGAAACCGCTCCGACCGGCAGCGCACCCCTGGTCGTCGACACCCACTCCGCCCAGGGCAACGCCCCCACCGTGCCCTCAGGAGGTTCCGCGGACTCCCGCTACGTCATCGTTCAGGCCGACGTCCGCCAGGACGTCCGCGTCCTCACCAGCTTTAAAATCAGCGCCTTCGGCAACGTGCAGCGGCAGGAAGACGTCATCGAAACCACCACCGAGGTCCTTCCCGGAGGCCATTGGATGAAGCTCACTCCTCGCCGTCCCCTCGGCTTCGGCGAGTACGCCCTCATGGAGGTTCTGTCCGAGCACGAACTCAACCTTGGCGTCTGGGACTTCGGCGTCCATCCCACCGCCCCTGAAAACCGCGACGCCCTGCACCCGGAGGCGCCCCGTCCGGCCACCCTCGAGCGCCGCTCCCGTAACTAGCCTCACTACACCCTCTGCGGTCCCGAGACACTCTCCCGTGGCCTTCCAAGGTCCTCCACGCGCGACACACTCACCTTCGGCTCCACCGTCTGCGGTACCGCGCGAACCCCCACATCCGGACGCGATCCGGTGGCGGCACCCCCACCATGCGACGCCGCGTCGATCAGCAGCCCCTGCCCCATCACCGCCAGGTTGTCCCGCGTCGTATTCTTCACCGCGTACATCATCTCGTCCGCCGCACGCAGCATGGCGTGCACCGAGTCGCCGTCCGCCGGGAAACTCGCCAACCCGAAGCTTCCCGTCAGACGAAGCGCCATCTCTTCACCCAGAAAGCTAGTCTCCCGCAGAGTCAAAAACAGCTCTCCCGCCACCTTGCTCGCGGGCGTCTTGTCCATGCCCGGCAGCAGCACCACGAACTCGTCCCCGCCATACCGGAAACAGGAGCACTCCGGACCGACCTGCCGCTTCAGCATCTTTCCCACCTCGGCCAGCAGTTGGCTCCCAAGCAGGTGTCCATGCCGGTCGTTTACGCTCTTGAAGCGGTCCAGGTCCATAAAGATCAGGCTGAACGCCTCGCCCGGCCCCACCTGGTTCTTGCGCACACACTCTTCCATCAGGTTGTAGAGGTGCCGCGAGTTGTACAAGCCGGTGCAGCTATCCGTGATGCTGAGCTGCTGAATCAACTCCATCGACCGCGCATTCTGAATCGCAATCGCCGCGTAGTCGCACAGCATCCGCAGAAATGAGATCGAGTACTCCGACATCAGATCCAGCTTGCTGTTCAGCAGTTGAATCACACCCAGCGTCTTATCCAGCGAGCGCACCGGCACGCACGCCATCGACTCGATGTTCAGCTCCGGATGCCTGCGTGCAAAGGCCGACCAGTGCGGATGCTGCGCCACATCCGGAACCACCAGCGCCTGTCCCGTCTGAGCCACCCACCCGGCAAGGCTCTCGCCCATCGAAACCCGCAGCCCCATCAGGCTCTCGGCGTTCTCTCCCACCGCAATCCGGTAGTAGAGCTCTTTGTTCTCCTCATCCACCATCAACAGCGACCAGCGCTCGGGCCCGAAAAACTCGGCCATCTTGCTCATGATCGTCAGCAGAATCTCTTCCAGCTCCAGCGTCGACGTCAGCGCCCGCGCCACGTCGTGGAACACCCGCAGGTGATCCATCTGGCGGCTCTCGATGACCTGAAAGGGAACCTTGTTCGCCATGGCCTACCCCCACGAACTCT
The DNA here is from genome assembly GCA_965213785.1 of uncultured Granulicella sp. Classification (GTDB taxonomy): domain Bacteria; phylum Acidobacteriota; class Terriglobia; order Terriglobales; family Acidobacteriaceae; genus Edaphobacter. Next base: position 961,864 of record OZ243921.1, read on the forward strand.
CCGGGTGCGCGCTGAGAAGTACGCCGCCTCGCCCGGCACAGAGAAAATCAGATACCCAAACCTACCAGAAACAACACCTCAGAAAGTCGATTCATATAAACTACCCGCCAATATGTACCATGCTGCGGGATGGCTTCTCGAAACCGGTCTCCCCAATGTGGTGCCGCGCTTCCTTCCGCATCACCACCTGCCGGATATAGCTGCGAAGCTCCGCATCGTTCGCCCCCCGTGCCATCCTGCCCTGCAGATCGTGGTCGCTCTGCGAGAACAGGCACGTCCGGATCTTCCCGTCCGAGGTCAACCGCACCCGGCTGCAATGCCCGCAGAAAGGCCGCGACACGGGCGCGATAATCCCGATCTCACCCACCCCATCCTCAAACGTAAATCGCCTCGCCGTCTCGCTCGCCGCATGCGGCGCCAACTCCCGCAGCGGCCGCACCGCCTCCAGCCTCGCTACAATCTCCTCCATCGGCACCACCGTCTGCGGCAGCCAGCTTCGGTCTTCCTCGAGCGGCATGAACTCGATAAACCGAACGATAACGCCTTCCCGCCGCGAGAACTCCGCGAAAGCCTCGATCTGCCCGTCGTTGAACCCGCGCAGCAGCACGCAATTCACCTTCACCGGCCCAAGCCCCGCCGCCTGCGCTGCCCGCACCCCGGCCAGCACCCTCTCGTAGCTGCGCGGAACCCGCGTGATCCGCGAAAAAATCTTGGCATCCACGGCGTCCATACTCACCGTCACCCGGTTTAGCCCCGCCCGCGCCAGCGGCTCCGCCAGCCCCTCCAGCAGATGCCCATTCGTCGTCAGCGCCAGGTCCAGCGGACCGCCCCCGCCATACGCCGTCCGCATCCCCGCCAGTTCCCGCACCATCTCTACCAGGCCGGAACGCAGCAGCGGCTCTCCCCCCGTCAGCCGAACCTTCTCCACCCCAAGCGAAACAAACAGCTCGATCATCCGCACATAGTCCGCAATCGGAAGCTCGGTAAACTGCACCCCCTCTTCGCCCGTCCGGCAGTAAACACATCGATAGTTGCACCGGTCCGTTACCGAGATCCGCAGGTCCGTAATCGCCCGGCCAAAACTGTCCCGCAGCCGCTCCTCCCCACCTTTGCGCATCCGCGAAACCTCGTCCCCCGTGGGCAACAAAGGAGTCGTCGACGGATGTTCAATCAAAGGAGCAGCCATGGAATCCCTTCAGTCTAGTCCTTCGATGCCCGAAGCCTCCCTCGCGACGCACCCTCATCGCCGCCCCGCCCCGTTCAGGGCAGTTCCGCGTCCACAAACCTCGCGCCCATGGCGTCCTTCGCCGAAACCGACGGCATCCCGCCTCCCAGCGGCCAGCCGATCTTCAACGTCGCGTCGTCCCAAACAATGCACCGCTCCCCGGCGGGATGGTAAAAGTTCGTGGTTTTATAAAGCACCTCCGCCGAATCCGACACCACCAGGAATCCATGCGCGAACCCCTCCGGGATCCAGAGCAACCTCACCTCCGAGATCAGATCCGACCCCTTCAGGTCGAACCCCGCATATCTTCCAAAGTCCGGCGAATCCCGCCGCAGGTCCACCGCCACATCCCAGATGTGGCCTCGCAGCACCCGCACCAGCTTGCCCTGGGGACGCTCCAGTTGGTAATGCAACCCCCGCAGAACCCCCCTCCGCGACAGCGACTGGTTATCCTGCACAAAGTGCGTCGGCAGCCCCGCCGCTTCGTACGCCTGCTCGTTATAAGTCTCCGCGAACCAGCCACGCTCATCGCCATGCCGCGTCGGTTCGATCATCTTCACGTCGCGCAGCGCAGTTTCGTGGACAATCATTGCCTCTATTCTACCCATCCCACAGTTACGCAGAGAGAACGCCGCCCGGGTCGTATCCGGAAACTCACCACGTTGCGGAGGTTGCGAAAGCCGGATTGGCGGGTAGACTAGAAAGACAAATCGAAGGTAACGTCTACCTGCAGTCCCGTTCTGACGCCCGCAGCAGAGGCTGCCTTGGTCACAAGCGGACAGAAAGGCCGAGGGGGGCATCACACCGCAAGGGGCAAAGATCGAAGCAAGAACGTCCGGCAAGGCTGCTTCACTGGCAACACAGGTTCCGGGGCATCTCTCTTGAAGCGCCGCCCGTGGGCTGGATCGTTCCCCCGGTCGGCACACGAAGTTCCTGAACGGAAGAGTGAACGGCGGTCCGCAAAGCCGCCGATGCTATAAGGATGAAGATTTGACACAGGCCGATCACCCATCCAGCGAAGCGCCCGTAGCCGCACTCGATGTCTACCTCTACGACGAGCCCACGCACCGTCCCCTACGAGAGTCCGCTCGTCGCAACCGCATCCCCTCGCAGCTCTTCCGCTATCGCATCGTCAAGCGCTCGCTGGACATCTTCCTCGTCATCCTTTCCGCTCCTCTTTTTCTTCCCGTCATCTCCGTCGTCGCGCTGCTCATCGTCATCACCTCGCCCGGCCCGGTCTTCTACTCCCATCGCCGCCTCTGCCGTAACGGCTCCTTCTTTTCCATGTGGAAGTTCCGCACCATGTGCGTCAACTCCGCGGAGGTCCTCGAGCAATACCTCTCGCAGCACCCCGAAGCCCGCGCCGAGTGGAATCGCACCCACAAGCTCCGCTGCGATCCACGCATCACCCGCCTCGGCTACTTCCTCCGGCGGTACAGCATGGACGAAATCCCCCAGCTCTGGAACGTCCTCAATGGCACCATGAGTCTCGTCGGCCCCCGTCCCATCGTCGCCGCCGAAGTCGCCAAATACGGGGATCTCTTCAGCTTCTACTGTCGCGTCAACCCCGGCCTCACCGGCCTCTGGCAGGTCTCCGGCCGCAGCACCCTCACCTACGACGCCCGCGTCCTCCTCGACCGCGACTACGTCGAAACCTGGTCGCTCGCCGCCGACGCACGCATCCTCCTGCGAACTTTTCTCTCCGTTGCCAATCAGGACGGCGCCTTCTAACGCAGCGCCCGAGGGTTCCCAGCAACGCCATGGGAGCCCACAGCGGCATGGTCCCGACCGCGGCGTCCACAGGTCTATCCAGGCTATCCAGGCCATCCAGGAGTCGCCCGCGTGCGTGTCGCCATCGTTCACCACTGGTTCGTAACGCGCGGCGGAGGCGAGCGCGTCGCCGAGTGCATCGCGGCCCTCTTCCCCCAGGCCGAGATCTTCACCCTCATCGCCTCCTCCCGGGGATTGCCCGCCAGCTTCGCCCAGCGCACCGTCCACACCTCCTTCCTCCAGTGGGTCCCCTTCGCCCCCAGCTACCATCGCCACATGATGCCGCTCTACCCCGCGGCTGCCGAGAGCCTCGACCTCCGCGGCTTCGACCTCGTCCTCACCTCCGACAGCGGCCCCGTCAAGGGTGTCCGCCTCGATCCCGGAGCCATCCAGATCTGCTTCTGCCACTCCCCCATGCGCTATCTCTGGGACAGCTTCGAGGAGTACCGCGCCAACATGGGCTGGCTCACGCGTACCCTCTTCACCGCCACCGCCGGCCGCGTCCGCCGCTGGGATGTTCACGCCGCCTCCCGCGTCACCCACTTCATCGCCAACTCCCACTTCGTCGCCGGCCGCATCGAGCGCTTCTACGGACGTCCCTCCACGGTCATCCACCCTCCCATCGACCTCCACCGCGCCACCATCCTCCCCGCCTCGCAGGTCGGCTCCCATTACCTCGCCGCCGGCCGCCTCGTCGGCTACAAGCGCACCGGCTTGATGATCGAAGCCTGCCGCCGCCTCGGCCGCGAGCTCCGCATCGTCGGAACCGGCCCCGCCGAAGCCGACCTTCGCAAGCTCGCCGCCCCCAATGTCACCTTCCTCGGCGAGCTCTCCACCGAAGCCCTCTGGCAGCAGTACGCCCAGTGCCGGGCCCTGCTCTTCGCCGCCAACGAGGATTTCGGCATGGTCCCGCTCGAGGCCCAGGCCTGCGGCCGCCCCGTCATCGCCTACGGCGCCGGAGGCTCGCTCGAGACCATCCGGGCAACCCGCGGACCCTGCATCCCCGACCCCCTACCCGCCGCCACCGGCGTCTACTTCGACCAGCAGACCGTCGACTCCATGATCGAAGGCATCCAGCAGTTCGAACGCATGGAAGCCGCCGGAGCCTTTCAGCCCGAAGCCACCCGCGCCTGGGCCGAGGCCTTCGCCACCCCGGTCTTCCTCCATCGCTTCCGGCAGTTCGTCCTCGAGAAAGTTCCCGAAGCCGCCGCCGCCATGGTTCCCGAGGCAGAGCTCGACTCCCTCGCGCGGGGCCTCTAAATGGAAGGCATGCGCGACCTTCTCCGCAAAACGCTGCGCCAAAGCCTGCGCGCCATGTCCCCGCTCGATCGCCTCGCCGCCGCCTGGCCCGTCGCCTGCGGACGAGCCATGGCCGAGCGTGGCCAGGTAGACGCCCTCACCGACGGATCCGTCCACATCCAGGTTGCCGACCCTCTCTGGCTCTCCCAAATGCTCTCCATGCGCTCCACCCTCCAGAACGACCTCGCCCGCATCTCCGGCGTTCCCCTCACCGGGATACACTTTCATCTGAAGCATCCTTCAGGAGAGAAAAAGCACCATGAGTGAGGCTGTATCGATTGAAGACGTCCGTCGCGTCGCCGAGTTGGCCAACCTGGACCTCACCCCGGACGAAGAGCCCCGCATGCAGCGCGACCTCAACGCCATCCTGGGTCACTTCCTCCAGCTCACCAAGCTCGATACCACCGGTATCCCCCCCATGGCGCAGGTCGCCGACGTACTTCAGATGGAGGCCAGCCGCACCGGCGCCGACCTCCGCCCCGACACGGTCCGCCCCAGCGTAGACCGCGCCCACGTCATGCAAGCCGCCCCCGAAACCGACGGCCGTTTCTTCAAGGTCCCCAAGGTGATCGAGCGATGACCCCTGCCACCATCCCCTCCCTCCGCGCCGCCATCGCCGGCCGCACCACCACCGCCACCGAGATCGCCGAGCAGCATTACGCTCGGATCGCCGCGCACGACGGCCCCGGCGGCGACGCGATCAACAGCTTCCTCGCCCTCACCCGCGACCGCGCCCTCGCCCAGGCCGCCGGCATCGACACCCTCGCCCGCAACGGCGACCCCCTCCCCCCCCTCGCCGGCGTTCCCGTCGCCATCAAGGACGTCCTGGCCCTGACCGGGGCCCCCGCCACCGCCGGCTCCAAAATCCTCGCCGGCTACCGGCCCCCCTACGACGCCACCGCTGTCCGAAAGCTCGAAGCCGCCGGAGCCGTCCTCCTCGGCAAGCTCAACTGCGACGAGTTCGCCATGGGTTCCTCCAACGAAAACTCCGCCTACGGCCCCGTCCGCAACCCCCGCGCCCTCGACCGCGTCCCCGGAGGCTCGAGCGGTGGTTCAGCCGCCGCCGTCGCCGCCGACTTCGCCGTCGCCACCCTCGGCACCGATACCGGTGGCTCTATCCGCCAGCCCGCGGCCTTCTGCGGAGTCGTCGGCCTTCTTCCCACCTACGGCCGCGTCTCCCGCTTCGGCCTCATCGCCTTCGCCTCCTCGCTCGACCGCGTCGGCCCCCTCACCCAGACCGTGGGTGACGCCGCCACCATGCTCCAGGTCCTCGCCGGCCCCGATCCCCTCGACGCCACCAGCTCTCTCCATCCCGTCGACGACTACACCGCCGCCCTCGACCAGCCCCCCACAGGCCTCCGCGTCGGCGTGCCCGCCGAGTACTTCGGCGACGGGCTGGACCCCGAGATCCGCGCCGCCATCGACCGCACCATTGAACAACTCCGGCAGTCCGGAGCCACCATCGTCCCCGTCTCCCTCCCGCACACCCGCTTCGCCATCCCTACCTACTATGTCATCGCAACCGCCGAGGCCTCCTCCAACCTTTCCCGCTTCGACGGAGTCCGCTTCGGCCGCCGCGCCCTCCACGCCGACACCCTTTCCGCCCTCTTCCGCCGCACCCGCGACGAGGGCTTCGGCCCCGAGGTCAAGCGCCGCATCCTCCTCGGAACCTACGTCCTCAGCGCCGGGTACTACGACGCCTACTACGCCAAGGCCCAGCAGGTCCGCACCCTGCTCACCCGCGACTTCCTCGCCGCCTTCGCCCAATGCGACGTCCTCGTCACCCCCATGACCCCCACCCCGCCCTTCCGCCTCGGGGAAAAATCCGACGACCCCCTCGCCATGTACCTCGCCGACATCTACTCCGTGGCCGCCTCCCTCGCCGGAATCTGCGGCATCTCCGTCCCCTGCGGCCAAACCGCCGCCGGCCTCCCGATCGGCGTCCAGATCATGGCTCGTCACTTCGGCGAGGCCACCCTGTTCCGCGCCGCCCAGGCCATTGAAACAGCCCAAAAGGCCTGACCGGTCCGCTCGGGAGCATCCTTTCCCCAGACCTCCGCCTCTTAACCGGCATGAACGTCACCGCCCGCGAACGCAGCGAGCCTCTTGAAGAAGACCTCGACCTCCCGCAAGAGGAGGATCGCCCCATGTCCCTCTGGTTCTGGATTGTCCCCCTCCTTCTGCTTCTCGCGTTTCTCGCCTTCTTTTTCACGCACCCGCGCTTCGGCCTGCCCCACCCACCGCCGATCGCCGCCGCCAGCACCCTCCCCACCCTCGGCATGGTCCAGTTCGACCGCGGCAAGCCCACCCTCACCCCCGACGGCCAGGCCACCCTCGACCGCGCCGCCGACGCCATGCGCGGCAATCCCAACGTTCGTCTCCGCCTGGAAGGCTACGACCATCCTCTCCCCAAACACCACAGAAAAGACCACCGCATCGACCCTCTTACCCTGCAGCGCGCCCAAGCCGTCGAGCTTTATCTCGATGCACACGGGATCGAGCGCTCCCGCCTCACCGGCGGCATGGTCGCCCATTCCCCCTCAGCCTTCCCCACCCTCAACGTCGACACCCGCGGCGCAGAGCTTTACGCGCAGTAGCCTCCCCGCACACCGGGCATCAACCCCGGCAATCTTCGGGTCCGGTGCGCAGCCGCCCTACAACGCCACCGCCCCAACCGGCTGATAGTACCGCTCTCCCGGCAGAGCACACCCCCCGCAGAGCGTCCTCCCGCCTACCACCGTCTCGCGGTCGTAGTTGATCCCCTCCCCACACTCCGCGCACACCACCCGTCCGCTCTTGTACCCCGGCATCTCCCGCGGAGCCACCGTCACGGCGACCCACTCGGCCGAAAACAACTCCGCCTCCGCCATCTCCCGGTAGGCCGTCATCTGCTGCCGGTTCTTGTCGGCTATCTCGGGATAAAGCTCTCGCGCCCGCTGCTTGGACGATTCAAGCGCCGCCACCCGCACCGCACGGCCCCCCGCCACCGGCGACGGATCGTCCGGCTGCGTCCCCAGGTCCACAAACGTCGCCGCCATCTTGCCCCAGTCGCGAAACTTCAGCGCCCGCTTCCCCAGCCGGCACCCCGTCACCACCCCGATCGCATCCGTCGCGCACCGGTCGATCTCCACATACGTCACCAGCCGCTTCCGGTCCCGCGCCGTCTCCAGCCCCCGCGGGTCCTCGACTCCCAGCAAACGGCACCCAAGCATCGCCATCCGCACCCCTAGAATCTGCCCGGCGCAGAGATGTCCATGCGCGCGCTCCGCCTCACCGAGAAGCACCTCAAAGCTCTGCATCCCACCATGCTATCGGAAAGCGCCCCGGCAGGTCCTAGTCTAAGCCGCCCCCACCCCCAGGCATTCGACCAGCTTCTGCTGCACATCCGCCGGCACAAACGGCTTCACGATATACCCGTTCGCCCCCTTCTGCACCGCACTCAGCACGCTGTCCTCCCCACCCTCGGTCGTCACCATCACCACCGGCATCTCGTTCCACTCCGGCCGCGCCCGCACATTCGCCAGCAGCTCAAACCCGTCCATCACCGGCATATTCACGTCGCTCAGCATCATGCTGATCTTGTTGGCCTCAAGCACCTTCAGGGCCTCGCTGCCGTTCACCGCCTCAAAAATCGTTTGCACCGGAACCCCCGAGTCGTTCACGATGCGGCGAAGCATCTTGCGGATCAGCGGCGAGTCGTCGACAAGCAGAATGTTGAACATGTTGCATCTCCTCCAAAGGGTTATAGCTGAAACCGGTTCGCCTGCCGGCCGATCGGGCTGCGGCAAGGCAGGGCATGGTGCAATCTCGTGGTCTTACTCCAACGTCGGCGTCGTCGCCGGCCGCCGGTTTTCCTCAGAGCGCGTGATACTCAACTTCACCTGAACGTTGTACTCCCCTACCCGCACAGGAATTGTCGTCATCCCCATTCCCGCGTTGTACATCCCCACATTCGTCCCGCAGATCACCGTCGGCGTACTCATGCCCATATAGCCAAGCGACTCCTCCAGCGTCGTCTTCATCGTCCCGAAGATGATGTTCGACATCTCGGCCACCGCGTCCATGCCGTCATCCTTCAGCTTGCTGTCCTCCACCCCAAGCATCAGGTTCGACATCTCGCACGCCAGGTCCGGGCTGCACTCCAGGATGCCCGTACCCTTCCAGTTCCCCAGCAGCCCGATCAGCCCGGCCACCACGTACCTCGTCTCCGACGGCTCCTGGATCTCCCCGGCGATCTCCGCCGCAAGTCCGATCATCGCGATAAACGACGCCTTGATCGACGTACTCAGAGCATCCACCGCGAGAGCCGTCACCGCCTCCGCATTGTTCAGGCAATCGTCCACACACGCGTCCTCACTCATTCGCAGGGTTCGCTACCGCGACTCACATCAGGCCGCTCTGGCTCGTGCATACCGCGGTGCGCCGCAACGTGCCCCTCTGCGGAGCCGCACCGATCCGGTGCTTGCCAATCGCGCTCTCGTCGCTCCCGGTACAGTCCGTCTATCGGCACACACCCCAAGGACGTGATTTCTCAAGCCAAACATTTTGATCCTGCGCGTGTCCTGCCCGCTTCCCCACCCTTCACGTTCCCCCTCCTTCTGCCGATGAGCGAAGGGAAGCGACTGGAGCTCCGCCGCGCGTGAAATCCCCAGAAATTGACGAAGATCTTCGAGAGTTCCTCATCGAGAGCAGCGAAAACCTTGCCAATCTCGACCGTGAAATCGTTCAGCTCGAACAGACCCCCGGAGACATCGCCCTCGTCTCCAGCGTCTTCCGCACCATCCACTCCATCAAAGGAACCTGTGGCTTCTTCGGCTTCGACCGCCTCGGCTCCCTCGCCCACATCACCGAAAACATCCTCAGCCAGGTCCGTGAGCGCAAACGCGTCCTCACCCCCGAGCTCATCTCGATCATTCTCGAAGCCGTCGACGAGATCAAGATCATGCTCGCCAGCATCGAGTCCGCCGGCAACGAAGGAGAAGAGCGCACCGTCTCCCTCCGCGCCCGCCTCAACGCCACCCACAAGGAAGTCGACACCCCCGCCGCCGCCCCCATCGCCCCAACTCCCGCGCCCGTAGCCGCAGCCCCGGCCCTGCCGCCCGCTGCCCCGCCACCCGCTGCCCCGGAGGTTCCGCCATCCAGCCCAGCCCCGGCCACAGCTTCCATCCCACCCCCCGCCAAGAAGCCCGCCCCCCCCGCCGCTGACGGCGAAGCCAATCTCGCCGACTCCACCATCCGCGTCGACGTCAAGCTCCTCAACAAGCTCATGAACCTCGTCGGCGAACTCGTCCTCGCCCGCAACCAGCTCCTCCAAGACCCCTCCCTTCCCAATAGCAGCCTCCACCGGACCTCGCAGCGCCTCAACCTCATCACCTCCGAGCTGCAGGAAGGCGTCATGAAGACGCGCATGCAGCCCATCGGCGTGGTCTGGAACAAGCTCCCCCGCGTCGTCCGCGACCTCGCCTCCAAATGCGGCAAGAGCGTCCAGATCGAGATGGAAGGCGCCGGCACCGAGCTCGACAAAACCATCCTCGAAGCCATCAAGGACCCCCTCACCCACATCGTGCGCAACTCCTGCGACCACGGCATCGAAACCCCCAGCGTCCGCATCGCCAAGAACAAGAATCCCGAAGGTCTGCTCCTCCTCCGCGCCTACCACGAGGGCGGCGTGGTCAACATCGAGATCTCCGACGACGGCGCCGGCGTCGACCCCGAGCGCGTCAAGGCCAAAGCCGTAGAAAAGGATCTCATCCGCCCCGACCAGGCCGCCCAGATGAGCGTCCACGACGCCATCCAGCTCATCTTCCTCCCCGGCTTCTCCACCGCCGCCCAGGTCACCAGCATCTCCGGCCGCGGCGTCGGCATGGACGTCGTCAAAACCAACATCGAGAAGATCGGCGGCCACGTCGAGGTGATGAACCGCCCAGAATCCGGAACCATCATCCGCATCAAGATTCCCCTCACCCTCGCCATCATCCCCGGCCTTATCGTCAAGCTCGACGCCCAAAGCCCCGCCACCGCCCTCGACCGCGTCCAGGACGACATCTCCGTCCGCCGCTCCGCCGAGGTCACCCAGCAGCGCCGCCGCTCCGGCCGAGAAGAACGCTTCGTCATCCCCCAGGCCAACCTCCTCGAACTCGTCCGGCTCGAAGGCAAGACCGGCCTCGACCGAATCGAAAGCGTCCACGGCACCCCCATCTTCCATCACCGCGGCAAGCTCCTCCCCCTCGCCTATCTCGGCAAGGTCCTCGGCCGCGCCCCCGACCTCACCCCCCGCGAGGTCGTCAACATCGTCGTCCTCCAGGCCGAGAATCAGCAGATGGGCCTCGTAGTCGACCATATCTGCGACACCCAGGAGATCGTCGTCAAGCCTCTCGGCAAGCAGCTCAAGGCCCTCTCCTGCTACGTCGGCGCCACCATCATGGACGACGGCCGCCCCGCCCTCATCCTCGACGTCATGGGCCTCGCCAAGCTCTCCGGCCTCCGTGGTCAGAGCCGCCCGGCCGCCGCCCAGCAGAACGTCGCGGCCAGCATTCCCGCCGTCCGCCAGCAGATGCTCCTCCTCTTCCAGGCCGGACGCTTCGACCGCCTCGCCGTCCCCCTCTCCCTCGTCGCCCGCCTGGAAGAGATCTCCGCCGACCAGATCGAGCGGGCCGCCGGACGCCTAGTCCTCTTCTACCGCGGAGATATCCTCCCGCTCATCTCCCTCGCCCACGTCCTCGACCCCAGCCAGGGGGAGGTCGGCCCCCTCACCGGAACCATCCAGATCGTCGTCTTCACCAACGGCCCCCGCCGCATCGGCGTCATCGTCGATCAGATCCTCGATATCGTCAAGGAAGCCATCACCATCAAGCGCAGCAGCCCTGTCCGTGGCCTCCTCGGCTCCGCCGTCATCACCGGCAAGGTCACCGATCTCATCGACCTGCACGCCCTCGTCGAGACCACCGGAGAAAACTGGCTCGACCGCGCCCAGACCATGAAGCAGGCCACCCGCACCGTCCTCCTCGTCGATCCCTCCCCCGTCGGCCGCGAAATGCTCCAGGAATTCCTCGACGTCTCCGGATACACCGTCCTCCAGGCCGGCTCCCTCCAGGAGGCCCTCCCCAAGGCCCGCCAGAACCCCATCGACCTCGTCATCACCGCCGTCGACATGCCCGGCAGCGGAGGCAGCGGGCGCGACCTCGCCGACGCCATGCACAAGGAAGACATGCTCCAGCACATCCCCGTCCTCGGCCTCTTCGACCGCGCAGACCAGATCGTCGACGGCGAACTCGCTATGGGACCCTTCGACGCACACCTCGTCCGCAGCGATCGTGCCCGCCTCCTTGGCATCCTCGCCGACCTCATGCTCAAATCCCCTGCCCTCGCGGAGGCCATCCGATGAATCCGCTCCAGACCCGCCAGTACTCCACCTTCCGTGTCCACGGCCTCTTCCTTGGCGTCGAGGTCGTCAAGGTCCAGGAGATCATCCGCTACCAGGAGATGACCGTCGTCCCTCTCGCCCCCAACCCGGTCGAGGGCCTCATCAACCTCCGCGGCCAGATCGTCATCGCCATCGACACCCGCCGCAGCCTCGGTCTTCCCCCCATGCTCGGCGGCGGACTCCCCATCAACGTCGTCATCCAGTCCGGAGACGGCGCCGCCAGCCTCCTCGTCGATGAGATCGGAGATGTCATCGACGTCCCCCTCGACTGCTACACCTCCGTCCCCGACAACATGCCCGCCGAACAAAGAGAGCTCATCGAAGGCGTCTACGACCTCAAGGAAGGCCTCCTCCTCGTGCTCGATACCGCACGCCTCCTGCACAACGCTTGTAACTAAAGTTTCGCCCGCAAAGCTTCGATACATACATTCTGAACGGCAACGAAGGATGAGGAAACGACCATGCCGAACGCTACCGCCACGCCTGCCAAGAGCCGCACCGCCGTCGCCCCCGTCAAGGCGCCCCTCGCCACCCCCGCCCGCGCCAGGGCCCGCGTCGAGACCGACAACACCCAGGCCATGCTCAACGCCATCGGCCGCTCCCAGGCCATCATTGAGTTCGATCTCGAAGGCTTTGTCCTCACCGCCAACGACAACTTCCTCGCCGCCATGGGCTACACGCTCGACGAGATCAAGAGCAAGCACCACAGCATCTTTGTCGACGCCGCCTATCGCGACTCCTCGGAGTACAAACTCTTCTGGGACAAGCTCAACCGCGGCGAGTTCCTCACCGGCGACTACAAGCGCGTCGGCAAAGGCGGCCGCGAGGTGTGGATTCAGGCCAGCTACAACCCCATCTTCAACTCCGCCGGAAAGCCCGTAAAGGTCGTCAAGTTCGCCACCGACATCACCGCGCAGAAGATCAAGAACGCCAACTTCGAGTCCCAGCTCAACGCCATTGGGCGCGCCCAGGCCGTCATCGAGTTCGCGCTCGACGGAACCATCCTCAGCGCCAACGACAACTTCCTCAACGCCATGGGCTACTCTCTCGACGAAATCCAGGGCCAGCACCACAGCCTCTTCGTCGACCCCGCCTACCGCGAATCCACCGAGTACAAGCAGTTCTGGGCCGCCCTCAACAAGGGCCAGTTCGTCGCCGGGGAATACCGCCGCCTCGGCAAGGGTGGCAAGGAAGTCTGGATTCAGGCCAGCTACAACCCCATCTTCGACCTCAACGGCAAGCCCGCCAAGGTCGTCAAGTTCGCCACCGACGTCACCCCCCAAAAGATGGCCACCGCCAACTTCGAAGGGCAGCTCACCGCCATCGGCCGCTCTCAGGCCGTCATCGAGTTCAACCTCGACGGAACCATCCTCGCCGCCAACGATAACTTCCTTCACACCATGGGCTACACCATCGAGGAAATCAAGGGCAAGCACCATAGCCTCTTCGTCGAGCCCGCCTACCGCGACTCCGCCGAGTACAAGCAGTTCTGGGCTGACCTCAACGCCGGCAAGTTCCTCACCAGCGAATTCAAGCGCCTCGGCAAAAACGGCAAGGAAGTCTGGATCAGCGCCACCTACAACCCCATCTTTGATCTCAACGGCAAGCCCTTCAAGATCGTCAAGTTCGCCCACGACGCCACCGCCGCCAAGCTCAGAAACTCCGGATTCGAGTCCCAGCTCACCGCCATCTCCCGCGCCCAGGCCGTCATCGAGTTCGACCTCACCGGAAAGATCCTCGCCGCCAACGACAACTTCCTCAAGACCATGGGCTACACGCTCGAAGAGGTCCAAGGCCACCACCACAGCATCTTCGTTGAGCCCTCTTACCGCGAAAGCCCCGCCTACAAACTCTTCTGGTCCCGCCTCAACCGCGGCGAGTTCCTCACCGACGAGTACAAGCGCATCGGCAAGGGCGGCCGCGAAGTGTGGATCCAGGCCAGCTACAACCCCATCTTCGATCTCAACGGAAACCCCTACAAGATCGTGAAGTTCGCCTCCGACGTCACCCAGCAGAAGCTCTCCAACGCAGACTTCGAAGGCCAGATCACCGCCATCTCCCGCTCCCAGGCCGTCATCGAGTTCGACCTCGAAGGCATCATCCTCACCGCTAACGACAACTTCCTCGCCACCATGGGCTACTCCCTCGACGAAATTCAGGGCAAGCACCACTCCCTCTTCGTGGAGCCCGACTACAAGGAGTCCGCCGCCTATAAGCTCTTCTGGGCCCGCCTCAACCGCGGTGAGTTCCTCACCGACGAGTACAAGCGCCTCGCCAGGGGAGGCCGCGAAGTCTGGATCCGCGCTAGCTACAACCCCATCTTCGACCTCAACGGCAAGCCCTTCAAAATCGTAAAATTCGCCTCCGACGTCACCGAGCAGAAGCTCCGCAACGCCAACTTCGAGTCCCAGCTCACCGCCATCTCTCGCGCCCAGGCAGTCATCGAGTTCACTCTCGACGGAACCATCCTCACCGCGAACGACAACTTCCTTACCGTCATGGGCTACACCCTCGAAGAGATCAAGGGCAAGCACCACGGCATCTTCGTCGACCCAACCTATCGCGAAAGCCAGGCCTACAAGCAGTTCTGGTCGCGCCTCAACAAGGGAGAGTTCGTCTCCGACGAGTACCGCCGCCTTGCCAAGGGGGGTCGCGAGGTCTGGATTCAGGCAAACTACAACCCCATCCTCGATGGCAACGGCAAACCCTGCAAAGTCGTCAAGTTCGCCTCCGACATCACCGAGCAGAAGATCATCAGCGCCAACTGCGAGTCGCAGCTCACCGCCATCTCTCGCGCCCAGGCCGTCATCGAGTTCGACCTCGACGGAACCATCCTCACCGCCAACAAGAACTTCCTCGACACCGTCGGCTACACCCTCGAAGAGATCCAGGGCAAGCACCACAGCCTCTTCGTCGAGTCCGACTACCGCGAAAGCTCCGCCTACAAAAAGTTCTGGGAGCGCCTCCGCCAGGGCCAGTTCGTCTCCGACGAGTTCAAGCGCGTCGCCAAAGGAGGCCGCGAAGTTTGGATTCAGGCCTCCTACAACCCCATCATCGACCTAAACGGCAAGGCCACCAGCGTCGTCAAGTTCGCCACCGACATCACCCAGCAGAAAACCCGGAACTCCAACTTCGAGTCCCAGATCACCGCCATCTCCCGCGCCCAAGCCGTCATCGAGTTCGACATGAACGGCATCATCCTCACCGCCAACGATAACTTCCTCAGCACTCTGGGCTACTCCCTCGACGAAATCAAGGGCCGCCATCACAGCATGTTCGTCGAAACCGCCTACGGCCAGAGCTCCGCCTACAAGCAGTTCTGGACTCGCCTCAACCAGGGCCAGTTCCTCACCGACGAGTACAAGCGCATCGCCAAGGGTGGCCGCGAGGTCTGGATTCAGGCCTCTTACAACCCCATCTTCGACCTCAACGGTGAGCCCTATAAAGTCGTCAAGTTCGCCACCGACACCACCGAGCAGCGCGTCAAAAACGCCAACTTCGAGTCGCAAATCAACGCCATCGGCCGCGCCCAGGCCGTCATCGAGTTCGACCTCGACGGCATCATCCTCTCGGCCAACAACAACTTCCTCAACGCCATGGGGTACACCCTCGACGAGATCAAGGGCAAGCACCACAGCATGTTCGTCGATCCCACCCAACGCGAAAGCGACGCCTACAAACAGTTCTGGGCCAAGCTCAACGCCGGCGAGTTCCTCTTCAACGAATACAAGCGCTTCGGCAAGAACGGCAAGGAAGTCTGGATCTCCGCCAGCTACAACCCCATCTTCGACCTCAACGGAAAGCCCTCCAAGGTCGTCAAGTTCGCCACCGACGTGACCCAGCAGAAGGTCGCCACCGCCAACTTCGAAGGCCAGATCAACGCCATCTCCCACGCCCAGGCCGTCATCGAGTTCGATCTCTCCGGCAAGATCCTCCACGCCAACGAGAACTTCCTCAAGACCATGGGCTACACCCTCGATGAGGTCAAGGGCCAGCACCACAGCATGTTCGTCGATCCCGCCTACAAAGTCAGCGTCGAGTACCGCGACTTCTGGGCCAAGCTAAACCGCGGAGAGTTCCTCTCCGACGAGTTCTGCCGCGTCGGCAAGGGCGGCAAGGAGGTCTGGATCCAGGCCACCTACAACCCCATCCTCGACCTCAACGGAAAGCCCTGCAAGGTCGTCAAGCTCGCCGCCGACATCACCGCCCAGGTCGACCTCCGCAAGCAAGCCGAGGTCCAAGAACTTCGTGAAAAGGAGATCGCCGCCGCTCTCCAGACCAAGGTCAACAGCCTCCTCGAAGTCGTCGCCGCCGCCGCCCAGGGAGACCTCACCCGCAAGATCACCGTCACCGGAGACGACCTCGCCGGGCAGATGGCCCGCGGCCTCGAAACCCTCCTCAACGACCTCCGTGTCTCGGTCACCAGCATCGGACAGACCGCTATGGGCGTAGCCTCCTCCTCCGAGGAACTCTCCGCCATCTCCCAGCAGCTCACCTCCAGCTCACGGGATGCCGCCAAGCAGGCCAACGGCGTCGCCGCCAGCTCCGACCACGTCTCCGCCAACGTCAGCATCGTCGCCGCCAGCTCGGAAGAGATGCTCGTCTCCATCCGCGAAATCTCCAAGTCCGCCACCGAAGCCGCACGCGTCGCCAAGACCGCCGTCAGCATGTCCGACGAAACCAACAAGACCATCCACAAGCTCGGCATCTCCAGCCAGGAGATCGGCAAGGTCGTCAAGGTCATCACCTCCATCGCCCAGCAGACCAACCTCCTCGCCCTTAACGCCACCATCGAAGCGGCGCGCGCCGGAGAAGCCGGAAAGGGCTTCGCCGTCGTCGCCAACGAGGTCAAGGAACTCGCCAAGGAGACCGCCCGCGCCACCGAGGAGATCGGCCAGAAGATCGAAGCCATTCAGGCCGATACCAACGCCGCCGTCAAGGCCATCGCCCAGGTCGGCGAGATCATCGAGCAGGTCAACGATATCTCCAGCACCATCGCCTCCGCCGTCGAAGAACAAACCGCCACCACGAACGAGATCGGCCGCAACGTAGCCGATGCCGCCCGCGGAACCAGCGAAATCGCCCAGAACATCGCCCACGTCGCCCGTGCCGCCGAGCAGGCCACCGCCGGAGCCCGCGACACCGAAACCGCCGCCGCCGAACTCACCCGCATGGCTGCCGAACTCCAGACGCTCGTCCACCGCTTCCGCCTCTAGCAACCCGGGCGCCGGCGGACCCCAACCACGGTCCGTCGCAAGCATCCGCAAGCCGCACTCCATAGCGAGGAACTCCGCATGAAAGCTCTCATCGTCGACGATTCACGCGCCATCCGGGGCATCCTCGGCCGCATCCTCTCCCGCAACGGGTTCACCGTCTCGGAGGCCGCCGACGGCCTCCAGGCCCTCAAAGCCCTCGACGGCGATGCCGCCGACATCTCCCTCCTCTGTGCCGACTTCAACATGCCCGAGATGGACGGCATCGAGCTCCTCAAAGCCGTCCGCGCCAACCCGAAGTTCACCTCCCTCCCCTGCATCATGATCACCACCGAAACCCACCTCGAAACCGTCTCCGCCGCCCTCAAGGTCGGAGCCGAATACATCATGAAGCCCTTCACCGCCGACATGGTCCTCGAAAAACTCCGCATGATGGGCGTCCTGGAAGCGGTCGGCGCATGATCGCAACCCTCTCTCCCATCCGACGCGCCCGGACCGAGCCCAAAACAAAGCTCCGCGTCCTCGTCGTCGACGACTCCGTCGTCATGCGCCGCATGCTCTCCCGCATGTTGACCGAAGACCCTCTCTTCGAGGTCCTCGGCTCCGCCCGCGATGGCATGGACGCCCTCGCCAAGCTCGAAGCCCTCCGCCCCGACGTCGTCACCCTCGACGTCGAAATGCCCCACCTCGACGGCATGGAAACCCTCAAGGTCATCCACGAGCGATTCCCCGAAATCAAAGTCATCATGCTCAGCAGCCTCACCGCCCGCGGAGCCGCCATCTCCATCGACGCCCTCATGCACGGCGCCAGCGACTACATCGCCAAACCCGACGGAACCGTCCTCACCCCCAACGCCTACGAAGACCTCAGCACCGAGCTTAAACTCAAAATCCGCCAGCTCTTCGACATCGCCGGTCAGCCCCCGCCACCCTCGGCGCCCATCCGCAACCTCGCGCCGCCCTCCAGCAAACCCGTCCGCCTCGCCCCCCAGATCCTCGTCATCGGCGTCTCCACCGGCGGGCCTCCAGCCCTCGCCGAGCTCATGCCCATGTTCCCCGCGGACTTCCCCCTCCCCATCGCCATCGTCCAGCACATGCCCCCCACCTTCACCCGCCTGCTCGCAGAACGCCTCAATAAAGTCGCCAACATCGAGGTCCTCGAAGCCACCCACGATATGAAGCTCCGCCCCGGACTCGCCGTCGTCGCCCCCGGAAACTTCCACATGCGCCTCGTCCGCCGGTTCGGCGGCATCCAGGTCTCCCTCAACCAGGAAGAGCACGAAAACTCCTGCCGCCCCGCCGTCGACGTCCTCTTCCGCTCCGCCGCCGAACTCTTCGGCGGAGCCGCCATCGCCGCCATCCTTACCGGCATGGGGCGCGACGGCCTCCTTGGCGCCCAGGAGATGAAAAAACTCGGAGCCCCCGTCCTCGCCCAGGATCGCGCCACCAGTGTCGTCTGGGGTATGCCCGGGGCCGTCGTCGAAGCCGGCCTCGCCGATGCAATCCTGCCACTCAACCAGATCGTCCCCGAGGTTATCAATCTACTATGGCCACGATGAGCGCAGTCTCCCCCCGACAGGGTTCCACAGAGGATGGGTCGCGCGCCGTAAACCCGGCCACCCTCTCTCCCAGGAACTACACCTTCCTCCAGCAGTACATCCACACCGAGTCCGGCATCGTCATCGACGAGGGAAAACAGTACCTCCTCGAAGCCCGCCTCATCCCCCTGCTCCGCGATCATGGCATCGAGAGCCTCGACGCCCTCGCCCAGCGCCTCTCCCTCCGCGGCTCCGCGACCGTCCTCGGCAAGCAGGTCATCGATGCCATGACCACCAACGAGACCCTCTTCTTCCGCGACCAGATCATGTTCGAGGCTCTCCGCACCACGCTCATCGCCAGGCTCAAGGCGCAAATCACCACCGGCCGCCCCCTCCGCATCTGGTCTGCCGCCGCCTCCTCCGGGCAGGAGGCTTACTCGCTCGCCATGATGCTCCTTGACATGGGCTTCCTTCCCGGCGCCGTCGAAATCCTCGGAACCGACCTCTCCGACCAGGTCCTCGAGCGAGCCCGCCAGGGCGTCTACGTCCAGTTCGAGGTCAACCGCGGTCTCCCCGCCGCCAACCTCGTCAAGTACTTCAACCGCAAGGGCATGCAGTGGCAACTCAAGGATGAAGTCCGCCGCATGGTCCGATTCCAGCCCCTCGATCTCCGCCAGCGCCTCTCCCACATCGGAACCTTCGACCTCGTCCTCTGCCGCAACGTCCTCATCTACTTCGACGTCGCCACCAAGAAAGAAATCCTCACCTCCATCAAGAAAGTCCTCGCCCCGGGAGGCATCCTCCTGCTCGGCTGCGCCGAAACGATCGTCAACGTCTACGACGGCTACCAGCGCAACACCGCCGGTCAAACCACCTACTACACCGCCTGAAAGAAGGTTCCCATGCTCGCATCGCTCGTCACCCCGGAGTGCCTGGAAGATCAGACCGCCATCGTGCAGAACATCTTCGCCATCATGGTGGACATGGAGATGCACCTCGTCTCCGCCCCCGCCAACTTCGATCAGGTCGTCACCTCCGCCCTTTACTTCGAGCAGGCTTCCAAAGGCGTCATCCTCGTCGAGTGCAGCGAAGAACTCGCCTACCTCTTCACCTCCCGTCTCATGTCCATTGACGTCCCTGACTCCATTGACGCCGACGTAGCGGACTCCATGGCCGAACTCGCCAACATGATCGGCGGAAATCTCAAGGGCCTCATGCCCGCCGAAACCCACATCTCCATGCCCGTCCTGCTCGGCCGGCACGACCTCCCCACCGTCATCGGCACCCGCCGCCTGCTCACGGAGCTCTACTTCGCCAGCGAGCACGGCGTCTGCCGCATCACCCTCTACGACGCCGACTAACCCACCCGTTTGCTCTTGCCTCGCTTCTGCCTCTCCGCTTGCCTTTGACTCTGCTTTTCAAAGCCGCCACAAACGCGTTTCATCCTGAGCGAAGGCCCCCCGTAATGGCCTTTGCTCTCGCCCTCGCTTCCATCCCGGACCCTTACCCCTTCCCCGGCCAGCTCACCATCCCTCCACGCCGGTAAGCCATATTCCCCATATGCCCCGCCCGTGCAGCCGCCACTCCCGCCTCAACCGGCGCATGAGGCTCCATCCGGCTCTTCACACATGCAAAAAAGTTCGCCATGTGCGTCACCGTTCCATCTTCAAAGCTCTTCTCGCTCATCACCGGGTTCACTTCATCTTTCACCCCTTCCCGGTGCAGACTCATCCCACTCCGCCTCAGCTTCAGCGTCCCCTCTGTCCCCCGGAACTCCAGCCCCCCATCGTCGATCGACGAGCTCATCATCCCCTCGTACACCACGTCGAACCCCGGATACCGGAACGCCGCCTGGATCGTATCCGGGCAGTCCCACTCCGTAAACACGTACTTGTCCCCCATCATCATCGCCGCCGTCGGAGCCTCGGCCTTCATCGCCCAATGCACCACGTCGATCCAGTGCGCAAACAGATCCGTCATCGCCCCGCCGCCAAAGTTCCAGTACCACCGCCAGTGGCTGTACTTCTCCAGCGAGAACGGCTGATCCGGAGTCCCTCCCAGCCACTGCTTCCAATCCAGCTGGCTCACTTCGATGGGCTTTGGAACCCAGCTCCGGTTATAGTTCTGCCACCAATACGTCCTCACCTGCGTCACCCGGCCCAGGCTCCCCCCCTGCACCAGGTCCACCGCGTTCCGGAAGTGGCTCCAGCTCCTCTGCTGCATCCCGCACTGCATAATCCGCTTGCTCGCCCGCACCGCCCGGATCAGCGGCTCCCCTTCCTCAATCGTGTGGGTCACCGGCTTCTCGAGATAGACGTCCTTTCCCGCCGCCACCGCATCCGTCCCCACCCGCACATGCCAATGGTCCGGAGTCGCCACAATCACCGCATCCACATCGTTCTTCCCCAGCAACTCGCGATAGTCCCCATGCGTCGTCGCCACCCCGATCGAGCGCCCTTTCACCTTCTCCGCATGCGGCGCATACACATCGCAGACCGCCGCGATCTCGTACCCTCCCACCTTGTCCGCCGCATCCAGCAGATTCCCCATCCGCCCCGATCACACCCACACGCAGCCGATCGTTCGCCCCAAACGCCCGCGCTGAAGCCAGCGCCGTCAATCCGCTCCCCACGATAAAGCTCCGCCGATCCGTCCGAAACGTCATCACACCCTCCAAAAGTTTCGCCACGATCCTATCAGCCCGTCGAACCCACGCGTTGCCTCATGGCATCATCGAAGAGAAGGATTCGTCCTATGACCCCCGCCGCCTCCGCTCCAAGCCTCTGCTCCGCCCTCCTCGCCCGCTTTCAGACCGTCCGCGCCGCCACCCTCGCCCTCGTCGCCCCGCTCTCCCCGGAAGACCTCATGGTCCAGTCCTGCCCCGAGGCCAGCCCCGCCAAATGGCACCTCGCCCACACCACCTGGTTCTTTGAAACCTTTGTCCTCCGCGACTTCCTCCCCCACTACAAGCCCTTCCACCCCGACTTCCTCTGGCTCTTCAACTCCTACTACAACTCCCTCGGCGACATGCCGGAGAAAAAACTCCGCGCCTCCTTTTCCCGCCCACCGCTCGCCGACATCCTCGCCTACCGCACCCACGTCGACGCCGCCGTAGCCGAGCTCCTCTCCAAGCCCAGCCTGGACGACGAAGCCTCCCGCCGCCTCCTCCTCGGCTTCGAGCACGAGCAGCAGCACCAAGAGCTCATCGCCACCGACATCAAGCACGCCCTCTTCACCAACCCCCTCCACCCTGCCTACGCCGAAGCCCACCAACCCATCTCCACAGCCTCCGCCCCCCTCACCTTTACCACCCTCACGCCTCCAGCCCCCGGCCTCGTCGAGATCGGCCTCACCCCCGATCCCACCTCCCTCGACACCTTCGCCTTCGACAACGAAACTCCCAGCCACACCGTCTTCCTCCGCCCGTTCGCTCTCGCTAACCGCCTCATCACCTGCGCCGAATTCCTCCAATTCATCAACGAAGACGGCTACGCCCGCCCCGAACTCTGGCTCTCCGAGGGTTGGACCACCATGCGCGCCGAAGCTTGGCACGCCCCCCTCTACTGGCAGCGCCACGCCGCCTCCCCCACCGGCTGGCGCATCTACACCATGCACGGCTTCGAGCCCCTACCTGCCATCGGCAATCTCGCCGAAACTCCGGTCTGCCACCTAAGCTTCTTTGAGGCCGACGCCTACGCCCGCTGGGCCGGCGCCCGTCTCCCCACCGAGTTCGAATGGGAGTACGCCGCCAGCACGGTTGGCATCCTCCGCCGCGGCGGGGAATCCGTCCCCACCCTCACCACCTACTCCCTCCTCGACCCCGCAACGCCCATCCCCGAGCACACCCAGGCCACCGTCGCCAATCTCCTGGAAACCCATGCCCTCCACCCCGTGGCCGCACCCTCTTCTCCCGGTCTCCAGCAGCTCTTCGGCGACACCTGGGAGTGGACCTCCTCCGGCTACACCGGCTACCCCGGCTACCGGCCCCTCCCCGGAGCCCTCGGCGAATACAACGGCAAGTTCATGTCTTCCCAGGTCATCCTTCGCGGAGGCTCCTGCGTTACCCCCGCCACCCACATCCGATCCACCTACCGCAACTTCTTCCCACCCGCCACCCGCTGGCAGTTCTCCGGCCTCCGCCTCGCCCAGGACCTGTAACCGTGCCTCTATTCACCCAGCAAAACTCCCGCCGCCCAACCCTCGTCTAAACTCATCCAGAAGCGCAGAGGTCTCCGAGTGCCCGCAGCAGAAGCAATCTCCCTCCACCAGGCCGTAGCCGCAGAAGCCATCGCCGGCCTCACCGCCACTTCCAAAACCCTCGCCCCCTGGCTCTTCTACGACGCCGAAGGCTCCACCCTCTTCGAGCGCATCACCACCCTTCCCGAGTACTACCTCACCCGCACCGAGCGCATCCTCCTACAGACCCACGCCGAAGAAATCCTCCAGGCCTGTAACGCCCCCGTCACCATTGCCGAGCTTGGCGCCGGAACCGCCACCAAAACCGGCCTCCTCCTCCACGCCGCCGCCGCCCGCCAGACCCACGTCCTCTACCAGCCCATCGACGTAAGCCCCTCCAGCCTTCAAGAGGCTCGCGCCCTCGAGCGATCCATCCCCAACCTAACCGTCCGCCCCCAGCTCGCCAACTACATCACGGACCCCATCCGTCTCCAGCGCCCCCCCAATACCCGCATCCTCGCCCTTTACATCGGTTCCAGCATCGGCAATTTCTCCCCATCCGAAGCCGCCAACATCCTCACCAACCTCCGCGCCCACCTCCGCCCCGGCGACGCCCTCCTCCTCGGCACCGACCTCGCCCCCGGCCCCCACAAGTCCATCGCCACCCTCATCCGCGCCTACGACGACGCTCAAGGCATCACCGCCGCCTTCAACCGCAACATCCTCCACCGCCTCAACCGCGACCTCGGCACGCAGTTCAACCCAGAATGCTTCCGCCACGTAGCCCGCTGGAACCCCGCCGCCTCCCGCATCGAAATGCACCTCGAATCTCTCCTCCCCCAGACCGTCCCCCTTCCCGGCTCCCCCCCTGTCCACTTCGCCCAGGGCGAAACCATCCACACCGAAAACAGCCACAAGTTCACCCCCGAAGCCATCACCCAGCTCCTCACCGCAACCGGCTTCACCCCCACCCGCACCTTCACAGACGCCCAGGCCCTCTACGCCGTCACCCTCGCCGAAGCTTCATAAACAAACCAAAACCTTCACCCCAATAAAATCGCCCGGACCCGCCATCCCCGCATCCCCCACCATGCATCTAGTCTCCGTAGAGACCGGCAGAGCCGCTCAAGGGAGAATTCAGCACATGACCGACTATCGCGTAGCCAAGGGCGAAGCCCAGGAAGACCAGATCACCGCCGCCATCGAGAAGTACACCTCCAAAGTCCCTTCTTCCATCTACCTCGCCCTCGCGATCGGCTCCATCGGTGCCTCCATCGGCTTCAAAATCGCCAAGAAAGACCATCTCGCCCTCTTCGTCGGCCAGTGGGTCGCCCCGTTCCTCATCCTCGGAACCTACAACAAGCTCGTCAAAATCCACGGCTCCGACGGCACCACCTCCTAACCGCCGTTCTCCCGCGCACCAGAAAGCCCCGGCCAACCCGCCGGGGCTTTCTTTTCTCCTGCCCCTCTTTGTTTTTCCCGCCCTGTTTTGTCTACTCCCGCCCCTTCTTGTCTGCTCCCGCCCCTTCTTGTCTGCTCCGCCCCTTGTCTTGTTTGTCATTCCCGAAGGGAATCTGCTTTTATCCTTGCCTCTGTCGTAAGCCCCGCCCTCACTCCCGCCACTTGATATTGCACCCCAGACTACTCCGCTGGTTCGTATCCGGCCGCACTCCCCGGATCACCTCATCCATCGCCTTCCGCAAGTCCTCCCCGGTAACCGGAACATCATTCCCCGCATCCCCCCGCCGAGGCCGGGATCCATCCAGCTGCCCCCGGTACACCAGCTTCATCTCCGCATCGAATAAGAAAAAATCCGGCGTACAAGCCGCCCCATACGCCCGCGCCACCTCCTGCGTCTCATCCAGCAGGTAAGGAAACCGGAACCCCAGCCGCTCCGCCTGTTCCTTCATCGCCTCCGGCCCATCCTGCGGATAAGCCTCCACATCGTTCGACGAGATTGCCACCATCCCGATCTTCCCTTCATAATCCCGGCCAATCCGCGCCAATTCCTCTTCCACATGCTTCACATACGGGCAATGCACGCAGAGAAACATCACCAGCAGCCCATGCCGCCCACTCCTCGAGGTCCCACCTCCCACCATCCGGTTTGTCTGGTCGCTCACCTCCTCGTCCCACACCGCCGCCGCCACGTCATCCCGCCCCACCGCCCGCCCCGTCACCACATCCACCAGCTCAAACGCCTCCGCCGGCGTCCCCAGCTCCACCATCGTTGATTGCGTTCTCGACATCCCGATCTCCTCCGGCCGGCACCCGGCCCTTGCTCCTCAGTTGTACGCTCACCGTTGCCTCCCGCCAAACCCACTCCGGAACCATGCCACACAATTCACCCGCCGACCCTTGCCCAACGCCCGAGACTTGCGTAACCTCTCCCACACGTATGCGAATTTCCCGCCGCACCCGCCGCATCCTCCCCGCCGCCTTCGCCCTTCTCCTCTCCCTCGGCGCGGCGGCTCAAACTCCCCCGGCCCAGCCCCCTTCCCAAGCCCAGCCCCCCCTCCAGGCCCAGCCTCCCCAGCCCAACCGCATTCTCCCCCAGCCCGACCTTTCCCGCACCACCCGCCTCTCCGGCCATCTCCCCGCCTGGGTCAACCCCACCACGGACCTCGGCCCCGCCCCAGACGACACTCCCATCCGCCTCACCTTGCTGCTAAGCCGCACCCCCGCCCTCCAGGCCGCCTTCGACCAGCTCCTCGCCGACCAGCAAAATCCGGCGTCCCCCCGATACCACCAATGGCTCACCCCGGCGCAAATCGGCGAGCAGTTCGGACCCACCACCGACGACGTCGCCG
This sequence comes from uncultured Granulicella sp., assembly GCA_965213785.1. GTDB lineage: Bacteria > Acidobacteriota > Terriglobia > Terriglobales > Acidobacteriaceae > Edaphobacter. The sequence goes on from OZ243921.1 coordinate 987,318, forward strand.
CCATCTCCACCTGGCTCTCCGCCTCCGGCCTCCACCTCGACGGCCTATCCCCCTCCCGCACCTTCGTTACCGTCACCGGAACCACCGCCTCCGCCGCCGCAACCTTCGCCGTAGCCTTCCACCAGTTCGCCTACAACGGCCAGCCCCACCTCTCCGCCACCACCGAACCCACCATCCCCGCCGCCCTCGCCCCCGTCCTCACCTCCATCGAAGGCCTCACCGACCTCCCCCTCCACCCCATGCACCGCGCCGAGCCCGCCCAGCCCCGCGCCTCCCCCACCTCGCTCCAGCCCCTCTACTCCAACTCCACCAACACCCTCCACTACACGTTCCCCGGCGACTTCAACGTCATCTACGACATCGTCCCCACCACCAACGCCGGCTACTCCGGCATTGGCGTCAAGGTAGCCGTCATCGGCCGCTCCGAGATCGCCAACTCCGACATCACCGAGCTCGAAACCCTCGCCGGCCTCCCCAATAAGGTTCCCAACGTCGTCCTCATCCCCGGCAGTGCCGACCCCGGCGTCGTCACCGGAGACACCGGAGAGTCCACCCTCGACGTCGGCCGTGTCCTCACCACCGCCACCGGAGCCCAGGCCGATCTCGTCCTCGCCGCCAGCGCCGCCGGCGGCCTCTCCGCCGCACTCCAATACAACGTCAACACCCTCCTCGATCCCGTCATGACCCTCTCCTACGGCCTCTGCGAGTCAAGCGCCGGAGCCTCCAACGTCAACTTCTTCAACACGCTGTTCTCCCAGGCCGCCGCCGAGGGTATCTCCACCTTCATCTCCTCCGGAGACGCCGCCGCCGCCGGATGCTCCTCCGCTTTCACAACCCCCACCGGCATGGAAACCCTCGGCATGGGCAACTATCTCTGCGCCAGCTCCTATGTCACCTGCGTCGGGGGCACCGAGTTCAACGACCCCAACGCCGCCAGCTACTGGGCACCTGGACCCACAAGTACCGTCCCGTTTGTCTCCGCCCTCGGCTACATCCCCGAAGGCGCCTGGAACGAGCCCACAACCACCAACGCGAACGGTGCCACCGTCTACCAGATCGCCGGAACCGGCTCGGGCCCCAGCGCCTACATCGCCAAACCCAGCTTCCAGACCGGCACCGGCGTCCCCGCCGACGGTGCCCGCGACATCCCCGACGTCTCCTTCACCGCCGCCGGCCACGACGGCTACTTCGCCTGCCTCGCCTCCTCCGGCTCCGGCTTCGACTGCAGCAAGGGCGGTGGAGTCATCTACTCCGGAACCTCCGCCTCCGCGCCCTCCATGGCCGCCATCGCCGCCATCCTCGATCAGCGCCTCGGCAAAGCCCAGGGCAACATCAACCCCCTCCTCTACCAGCTCGCCGCCTCCAACCCCGCTGCCTTCCACGACGCCACCCCCGCCTCCAGCGGCGTCACTTGTACCGTGTCTACCGCGAGCATCTGCAACAACAGCGTCCCCACCGCCTCCAGCCTCTCCGGCGGCCTCGCCGGCTATCCCCTCCAGGTCGGCTACGACCTCGTCACCGGCCTCGGCTCCCTCGACGTCACCAACTTCATCAACGCCTCCGTCACCGCCGCCCTCAGCGTCACCTCCGTCGCCGTCTCTGCCAGTCCAGCCGGCGTCTCGGTCGGCCAGTCCGCTGCCTTTACCGCCACCGTCACCTCCGCCGGCTCCGCCACCCCCACCGGAACCATCCAGTTCTTCTCGAACGGCGCCAGCATCAGCTCCGCCATCCCCCTCACCAACGGCGTCGCGACCTCAACCGCCATCGCCTTCCCCACCGCCGGGACCTACGCCATCACCGCCACTTACTCCGGCGATCTCGCCTCGGCCGGGTCCACCTCCGCCCCCATCAACTTCATCGTCACCTCTCTCCCGCCCACCCTCACCGTTGCCGGAGCCACCTCCACCACACTCACGGCAGGCCAGACCACCACCGTTCTCTCCGCCTCCGTCACCTCAGCCTCCGGCACCGGCGCAACCCCCACCGGCTCCGTTCAGTTCAACTCCAACGGCAAATTCCTAGCCGGACCCATCGCCCTCACCAACGGCAAAGCCACCTCCGCACCCATCCTCTTCGCCACCTCCGGCACCGACGCCATCACCGCCGTCTACTCCGGCGACACCAGCTACGCGCCTTCCACCTCCAACGCTGTCAACGTCGTCGTCAACCCCATCGCCACGGGCATCGTTGTCAACCCACCATCGAGTTCAGCCGTCGCAGGCTCGGCAGCTGTCTTTACCGCAGGCGTCCTTCCTACCGCACCTCCTCCTACCGGAACCCCAGCCCCCACCGGGACGGTACAGTTCTTCGCAAACGGGACCGCGTTTGGCTCCCCCGTTCCCTTGATCGGTATCACTCAAACCGGCACCTTCAACACCAAGGTCGCCGGAACCTACGCCATCACTGCCCAGTACTCCGGAGACGCGACCTTTGCCGCGTCCACCTCCGCCGCCGTCACCCTCACCGTCACGGCAACAACCGCTCCCACCGGCCTCACCATCTCTGCCTCCCCGTCCACTCTCACCATCTCTTCCGCGGCCGCCAACACCACCACCAGCACCGTCACCGCCTCCACCCCCGCCAGCTTCACCGGCTCCGTCACCCTCGCCTGCGCCGTCACCCCTACCACCAGCGCCCCGCCCACCTGCTCCCTCTCCGCCTCCACCCTCACCTTCACCTCCGCCCAGACCGCTACCGCCACCCTCACCCTGGCCACCATTACTCCCCACGATCACCCAGCGCCAGCCACCCTCGCCCACCACACTCCTTTCCCTGACAGCCCGCTCAAAGGCCTCTCCCTCGCCGCCCTGCTCCTCGCCCTCATCCCCGTCGCCCGCCGCCGCCGCTTCCACCAGGGCCTGCCCCGGCTCCTCGCCCTGCTTCCCCTTACCCTCCTGCTCGGAGCCACCCTTCTCACCCTCTCCGGCTGCGGCAGCAGCGGCAGTACCAGTTCGCCTCCCCCTCCCGCCCTCACCGGAACCACCGCCGGCGCCTACGTCGTCACAGTAACCGCAACCTCCGGCAGCACCGTAGCCACCAGCACCGTCAACATCACCGTCCAATAACCGTCCTTGGCAGTCTTTGCGCGCAGAGGAAAATCCATGTCATCCTGAGCGAAGCAAAGAACCCCCGTATTGCGCCTTTGTCGTTGCTGTTGCAGTTGTTTGTCACACCACTCACTTGACAAATCGTCCCTCTAAGGCGGGACCTCCAATCAGCCCTCCAACATCAAGGTCCGACTCTAACCTCAATCGTCTGAAGATTTTGGCACCTAAAAGGGGGAACGGGGGCGGGCACCAACCCCACCACTCCCCTTCCCGCGCCACCCTGCCCTATCCTGAACCCACGCATGCACCCCGCCCGCACCCTTCCCGGAGGCCGCACCCACCCCGCCGCCCTACCCGTCGGCCCCAACGGCCTCCCCCTCTGCCGCTGGTGCGAGCTCGAAATCCTTGCCAAGCGCCGCCGCACCTTCTGCTCCGCCTTCTGCGTCCACCAGTGGCGTCTCCGCACCGATCCCGGCTACCTCCGCGACCAGGTCTTCGCCCGCGACCGCGGACGCTGCGCCGCCTGCGGAGCCGACACCCTCGCCATCTTCGCCGCCCTCAAGCGCGCCCGCGGCAAAGCCCGCCTCGCCGGCCTCTCCCTCTACGGCCTCGCCTCCATCCAGGCCCGCCGCTCCCTCTGGGACGCCGACCACATCCTCCCCGTCGCCGAAGGCGGTGGCCAGTGCGACCTCTCCAACCTCCGCACCCTCTGCCTCCCCTGCCACCGCGAAGCCACCGCCAACCTCCACCGCCGCCTCCGCCAATCCCGCCCCACCAAAGCTCTCCCCCGGGTCACCCTCCTCCGCAAACCATAACCAGTTAGAATCGTCGCGTATGAGCACCCCGCCTCTCTTCGACCCTGCCGCCGCCACCGAGCGCCCCGCCTTCCCCAAAGCGGTCGTCATCATCGCAGCCGCCGCCGTAGCCCTCCTCGTCACCCTCCTCCTCTTCGCCACCCGCGCCCACCAAGCCGCCCCCGCCGGAACCCTCCTCCCCCTCGACCCCTACGCCCCCAACCTCCAGTTCACCGACGTCGCCATGAGCGAGTCCACCAGCCTCTCCGGAGGCAAATCCACCTTCATCGACGGCCACCTCCGCAACACCGGCCCCCGCACCGTCGCCGCCATCACCGTCCAGGTCCCCTTCCGCAACGACCTCAACCTCGCCCCCCAGGTCGAAACCCTCCCTCTCACCCTCATCCGCACCCACCAGCCCTACACCGACACCCAACCCGTCTCCGCCGCCCCCCTCGCCCCAGGCGACGACCGCGAGTTCCGCCTCACCTTCGAAGACATCAACCAAAACTGGAACGTCCAGCTCCCCGAGATCCACCCCACCCAGGTCACCACCCGCTAGCCGCGCCTACTTCTTCAGCCCCTTTCCCACCCCAGCCAGCACCATCGTCAGGAACGACAGCCCCCGACGGCTATCCTCCCCCAGCGCCCGCTTCGTCAACTGAACCCAACTCGGCACCGCCGTCTCCTTCCTGTGTTCCTCCGCCGCACTCCCCAGCGCCCGCGTCAGGCAGTCCACCATCTCCGGATCGAGCGACATCAGCACCCGCGCCATCCCCAGCAGATTCCGTATCCCCGCCACCCCTTCCGGCAGCTTCCCATACTCCGCCAGCTTCCCCGCAATCGTGTCCTTCGCCGACACCAGCCCATGCACCGTGTCCAGCAGCCCCTGGTCATGCGCCGCCTGCAGCAGGTCCCAAGCCACCAGCAGCGCCTCCGCATGTTCCGCCGGAGCCGCCGCCAGCCGCCGCTGCAGCTCCACCTGCGGATCCACCTTCTTCACCTGAAACGCAATCGGATTCGCCAAGCCTCACACTCCTTCTAAACCGTAATCGACTTAATCTGCACCAGTTCATCCGCCGCCCGCGTCCCGGGCAAGGCATAGTCCGCCCGCTCCCACTTCCGCTCGATCTCCACCCCGGTCCGCGGCGTCCTCTGCCCATTCCGGAAGTTCCCCCGCGGCAGGGGATTCTCCCCCTGCTCCGGCAAAATCGTCATCTCCACCGAAATTTCCTTGTACGCCGGAGTATTCGTCGCCCGGTCCATATGGTTCCCCGTCACCTTGTTCACCGGTTCAAGCGTCGAGTTCATCGGCATATAAAGCTGCTTCCCCTGCACCCGCTCCGTCACCAGAACCTGCACCTTCAGCCGCCCATAAGGCGACCGCAACTGCACATACCGTCCATCCGTCAGCCCACGCTCCGCCGCCAGCTCCGGAGACACCTCCACAAACGTCTGCGGCGTCATCGCCTTGATCCCCGGAGCCTCATACGTCATCGCCCCCTGCTCAAAGTGCTCCAGCAGCCGCCCATTGTTCAAATGCAGGTCGAACGTCGCGTTCGCCTCTTCCGACGGCGGCATGTACTCGATCGGATGAAACTTCGCCTTCCCATCCGGAAACGGAAACCTGTCCGTGAACAGCAGCGGCGTATCCGTCCCATCCGCCGCCACCGGCCACTGCAGGCTCTTGTAGCCCTCCAGCCGCTCGTAGTTCACCCCCGCAAACAGCGGCGTCAGCCGAGCCACCTCGTCCATAATCTCCGACGGGTGCTTATAGTCCCACCCAGCCCCCAGCTTGTTCGCAATCAACTGCAGAATCTCCCAATCCGGCAGCGACTCCCCAAGCGGCTCGAACGCCTTGTACAGCCGCTGAATCCGCCGCTCCGTGCTCGTAAACGTCCCGTCTTTCTCAAGCGACGGCGAAGCCGGCAGCACCAGATCCGCATACTCCGCCGTAGCCGAAAACATCACATCCTGCACAATCAAAAAGTCAAGCTTCCGCAAAGCCTCGCCCGCATCGTTCGCATTCGCGTCGGACGTAATCGTGTCCTCGCCCTTCAAGTACAGCAGCTTCAGCTTGCCCTCATGGATCGCCGTAATCATCCCCCTGTTATCCAGACCTTTCTTCGTCGGCAGCGCCACCCCATAGTCCGCCTCGAACTTCGCCCGAACCTCCTCGTCGTCCACCTGCTGATACCCCGGAAACAGGTTCGGCATCGACCCAAAGTCGCTCGCCCCCTGCACATTGTTATGCCCCCGCAGCGGGTAAGCCCCTGTGCCCGGCCGCATATAGTTCCCCGTCAGCAGCAGCAGGTTCGAAATCGAAGTCGACGTATCCGACCCCCCGCAATGCTGCGTCACCCCCATCGCCCACAGGATGCACGTTGTCTTCGCCTTCGCAATCTCCTCCGCGACCCGAACGATCGTCTCCTCCCGCAGCCCCGTCACGGAAGACGTGTACTCCAGCGTGTAAGGCTCCAGCGACTTCACATAAGCCTCGAACCCATTCACCCACTGCGCCACAAACTCCTTGTTATGCATGTCGTGGTCGATCAGGTACTTCGCCACCCCCATCAGCCAGACCGCATCCGTCGAAGGGCTCGGCCGGAAGAAGATATCCGCGCGCTCCGCCATCTCATGCTTCCGCAGGTCCGCCACAATCAGCCGCTGCCCCCGATGCTTCTGCGACCGCTTCACCCGCGTCGCCAGCACCGGGTGCGACTCCGACGTGTTCGACCCAATCACAATCACCAACTCGGCCAATTCGATATCCGAGATCGACCCCGAATCCCCTCCATACTTCACCGTCCGCTGCAGCCCCATCGTCGCCGGCGTCTGGCAGTACCGGCTGCAGTTATCAATGTTGTTCGTCCCCACCACCGCCCGCGCCAGCTTCTGCATCAGGTAGCTCTCTTCGTTCGTGCACTTCGACGAAGCGATAAACGCAATCGCATCCGGCCCAAACTCCCGCTTGATCCCAGTCATCTTCTCCGCGATGACGTCGAGCGCCCGCTCCCACGTCACCTCGACAAACGTATCCCCCTGCCGCAGCAGCGGCTTCGAGAGCCGCTTCGGTGAGTTCACATAGTCCCATGCAAACTTCCCCTTCACGCACGTCGAAATCCCGTTCGCCGGACCATACATCGGCTCGATCTTCAAAATATGCCGATCCCGCGTCCAAACATCGAAGCTGCACCCAACCCCGCAGTACGTACAAACCGTCTTCGTCCGCTTCACCCGCGCATGCCGCATCGAGGCTTCCATCTCGCTCAACGCCAGGATCGGCCCATACCCCGTGCTCGGCTCGACCCCCTTCACCACCTCGATCATGTCGTCCAGCACATTGCCCGGCAGGTTCGTCAGGTACCCCGCCCTGCCCAGCATGGACTTCTCCATCAGCGCATTGCACGGACACACCGTCACGCAATGCCCGCAGCTCACACAGCTCGATCCATCAATGACTTCGCCACCATCCCACAGCACCCGCGGATGCTCGCTCTTCCAGTCGATCGAAAGCGTCTCGTTCACCTGCACATTCTGGCAGGCCTCCACGCACCGCCCGCACAGAATGCACTGGTCCGGGTCGTACCGGTAAAACGGGTTCGACATGTCCTTCTCGTACGGCTTCTGCCGATACGGCCGCGCCTGGTGCTTCACATCGAGCTCCGCCGTCGTGTTATGCACCACGCAGTTCTCGTTGTTGTTGTCGCACACCGTGCAGTAAAGCTCATGGTTCTTCAGGATCCGGTCGAACGCCTCCCGCTGCGCCACATCCACCTTGTGACCCATCGTCTCCACCGTCATCCCCGCCGCCACCCGCGTCCCACACCCCCGCACCAGCTCCCCGTTCACCAGGATCATGCACGTATCGCAGCTCTCGATCGCCCCCATCTGCGGCAGGTAGCAGACCTGCGGAACCTCCTTATGGTCCCTCTTCACCGAATCCCGGTTCAGCGCATCCAGCAGAATCTCCCCCACCCGCGCCTCCACCGGCCTTCCATCCACCAGCAGCGTCGTATTCGGAGTCGTCACCGGAGGGGTATTCATCAGGGGCTTCGCATGCAAAGGGGAGTCCACAATCTGCGCCATAGACCCCCTAGGATGCGATCCTTCCACCCCACGTTACCCAACGCCAACACCACACCCAAAGCGAGCAGCCGCCAACCGCCAACCGACAGCCTAAAGCCGACAGCCGAAACCCGAGCTGATACTGGAGGGCATAAAGCAGAAAGCCAACCCACCTCCACAACCTTCCTCCAGCCCATCCTCTGGTACACTGAAAGACGTTGTCGTCTCACCAGCTCTCACCCGTCAGGAACATCATGCCAAAGCTTAAAACCCACAGCGGCGCGGCCAAGCGCTTCTCCAAGACCGCCAGCGGCAAATTCAAGCGCGGACAGTCCAAGATGCGCCACATCCTCACCTCCAAGCAGACCAAGACCAAGCGCAAGCTAGGCGGCGCTGCCCTCATCTCCGTGGCGGACGCCCCCAAGGTCGCCCGCATGTTGCCCTACGCCTAAACGCCACGGCCACACCAGAGTTCTTCCGATCGAGCCGTCCCGCTGCCCAGCCGGACAATGGGCCAGACACAGCCAACCCAACCCCTGGAAAGCCGCGTGGCGGATTCCACCGAGATCGTGAAGCTGTACAGCGCGTGAAGAGGCCACCCTTACCTCCAGCCGCTTAACCGAACCACGCAAAAGGAGACCGACCATGCCCCGTGTCAAACGGAGTACCAAGCGCAGTGACCGCCGCAAGAAAATCCTCAAGCGCGCCAGCGGCTACTTCCTCACCAAATCCAAGCTCTACCAGGCCGCCCAGGAAGCCGTCGAGCGCGGTCTCATGTTCGCCTACACCGGACGCAAGCAGAAAAAGCGCCAGTACCGCGCCCTCTGGATCGTCCGCATCAACGCCGCCTGCCGCCTCAACGGCATGAGCTACTCCACCTTCATCAATGGCCTCAAGCGCGCCGGAAATGGCCTCGACCGCAAAATCCTCGCCGATATCGCCGCCAACGACGCCGCCGGATTCTCCGCACTGTGCGCCCAGGCGAAAACCGCACCGGCGACCGTCTCCAAGGCCAGCGCTGCGGCCTGACATCACGGCCTGACACACAAACGAAGGGGGGCATGGCCAAACGGCCATGCCCCCCTTTCCCGTGCCATCAAGGTGGACTCACATAACTTTTATTGAGTACTTTGTGTTACCTTGGTACCTCGTATAAAGGGTACCTTGCAGCAACCAAAATTGACCGTCTTTCACCCTGGCAGTCCTCCCTGTCTCTAGGACCTTTATTGAGCCTTCTCGCACGAACGCTCGAAACGAAGCTCAACGCCAACCGATCGGCAAGCCCCCGGAGAACATCATCTTGAACCTGCCCTCCCGCCTCCTCAGCCTCGCGCTGATCGCCCCCCTGTTTGTTCCGCCACCTGTACTCCAGGCGCAATCCGCGCGTGGCGCCTGGTCCGGAGCGGATACCTACGCCGTCGGCGACTCGGTCACTTACCTCGGAAATACCTACATCGACATCCAGGCGACCGGCCCGATCACCCAGGCCTCCGGTGGGAACCTCTTCAACCCCGCCACCATCAACTTCGGCTACGCCATCAACTCCGACGACGGCAGCCTCGCCCATTACGGTGGAACCTTCGAAGCCACCGACTACATCCCCGTCCCCAGCGGCGGAGCCTTCGTCACCAACATCACCGTCAACACCTTCCCCGGCTACCCCAACTTCGGCATCGGCTTCTACGACTCCAATCGTTACTTCACCACCGGCGTCACCAACGTCGGCAGCACCAACAGCGCGCTGCCTGGCGTTCCCATCGCCGTTCCCAACGGTTCCTCCTTTGTCCGCTTCTGGTACGTCACCGGCGCGGAGGGCACCTCCGATAGCGGTGCCATCGTCAACCAGGGCACCACCCTCCAGTCCACCTACACGCCCTACGGAGCCGGAGGCTCGAACGTCACCACGCCGTCCGCGTCTCCCACCGACACCACTCACTGGAGCCTGAACAACCCCGCCCCCGCCCCTGCGCCCACCCCGACGCCCACACCTACACCAGCGCCTGCCCCCATCGCCCCCGGCAGCCTTCCCCTCGCCGGAAAAAAGATCTTCTGCCTCGGCGACAGCATCCTCTACGCCAACCCCACCCTCTGCGCCAACATCGCCACCAAGCTCGGAGCCACCCTCTCCAGCAACGGTGCCAGCGGCCCTGGCGTCGATGCCCAGAACGGCCGGACCTTCGACAGCTTCACCTATCTCAGCCCCGGAACGCCGGGGGCTCCCGTCAGCCCCGCCACCCTCGCCGATGTCGACGTCCTCGTCCTCATGCTTGGCACCGACCAGGACTCCCCCTCCGGCATCGGCTCCCTCAACGACTCCCCCAGCCTCAACGGCTACGCCACCATGACCGCCCAGATGCGCGGCATGTTGGAATCCATCCTCCAGTGGAAGCTCGGCATCCGCATCGTCGTCGTCGGGCCCTACCAGAGCAACCGCTACAACCTCCCCGCCGGCAACGACGGTCTCCTCGGCAACCAGGACCCCGGCCGCTCCCTCGCCAATCCCGCCAGCCTCGCCATCCTGCGCAACATCAACACCTCCATGCGCGCCGTCTGCGAGCTCTACAGCATCCCCTACATCGACCTCTACAACACCTCCGGCGTCAACTTCACCACCTCCGCCCTCTGGCTCACCGATGGCCTCCACCCCAACGCACTCGGCTACAGCACCTTCTACATCCCCACCATCGGCAACGCGCTCGCCCGCTACGCCTTCCAATAACCCCACCGCGCCGGCGAGGGGCATACCCCACTCGCCGGCAATCGGTTATCCTAAGTCCATGCCGCCAACCACACCGAGCGAAGGAACGGTCACCTCCACCCCCGCGTTCGAATCCTGGGGACGCTACCCCAAGTACGACGCCACCCTCATCCCCCTCGCCTGGCAAAGCGACTTCCCCCGCGTCGTCAACGATCTCTCCAACGGCGCCCTCCCCGTCGGCATGGGCCGCTCCTACGGCGATGTCTGCCTCCTCGAAGGCGGCAACCTCCTCCACACCACCGGCATGAACCGCCTCATCGACTTCGACCCCGCCACCGGCATCCTCACCGCCGAGTCAGGCATCACCCTCGCCCAGATCCTCGACTTCGCCGTCCCCCGCGGCTTCTTCCTCCCCGTCACCCCCGGCACCAAGTACGTCACCCTCGGCGGAGCCATCGCCAACGACATCCACGGCAAGAACCACGAGCACGCCGGCTCCTTCGGCTGCCACGTCCCCGCCTTCGAGCTCGTCCGCTCCGACGGCACCCGGCGCCTCTGCTCCCCCATCGAAAACCCCGACTGGTACGCCGCCACCATCGGCGGCATGGGCCTCACCGGCCTCATCACCTGGGCCCAGCTCATCCTCAAGCCCATCGTCTCCCGCCTCATCGACTACGAGGGAATCCAGTTCCACGGCATCGACGAGTTCCTCGACATCAAGCGCCAGTATCCCGACGTCGAATACACCGTCTCCTGGGTCGATTGCGTCTCCACCGGCAAGAACTTCGCCCGCGGCATCTACATGCTCGGCGACCACTCGCAGGTTCCCGCCGAGCTCAAGCCCTCCCCCGAGCCCAAGCTCGTCTTCCCCATGGACGCCCCAGGCTTCGCCCTCAACCACACCACCGTCTCCCTTTTCAACACCGTCTTCTTCCACAAGCAGATCAAGCCCCGCGTCAAAACCCTCCAGGACTACGAGCCCTTCTTCTACCCCCTCGACATCATGCTCCACTGGAACCGCCTCTACGGCAAAGAGGGCTTCGTGCAGTTCCAGTACGCTATCCCGTTCGAAACCGGCAAGGAAGGCACCATCGCCATCCTCAAGGAGATCGCCAATTCCGGCCTCGCCAGCTTCCTCGCAGTCCTCAAGGCCTTCGGCCCCATCCAGTCCGCCGGCATGATGAGCTTCCCCCTCGAAGGCCTTATGTTTGCCCTCGACTTCCCCATGAAGGCCGGTATCACCATGCCCCTCATGCAGCGCCTCGGCGACATGACCCGCGACTTCGGCGGCCGCCTCTACCCCGCCAAAGACGCCGCCATGACCGCTTCCCAGTTTCAAACCTTCTATCCCCAGTGGGAGCAGTTCGCCCGCTTCCGCGACCCCGCCCTCACCTCCAGCTTCTGGGAGCGCGTCACCGGCAACCAACCGCAATAGAACAAAGTAGCGATTGCGTTAGAGGCTTTTGCTGTTTTGTTGTCGCCCTTGCTTTTGTTTGTCATTCCCGAAGGGAATCTGCTGTCGCCTTTGCTTTTGCTCGTCTTTGCTCCACCAACAAATTCGCGATAACCTCCGGGACCAACCGGCTCCTTCAAGCAACCGTAACCCCCGCACCCAATCACACGATCAAACCTATGACCTCGACCACCACCAGCACCACCCCCCTCGCCGCCGTAGCCCTCCAGCCCGCCGCCGCCTCCGGAGCCCCGCGCAAGATCCTCGTCCTCGGAGCCACCTCCGGCATCGCCGAAGCCACCTGCCGCCTCTGGGCCGCGCAAGGCGCAAGCCTCTTCCTCGTAGGCCGCAACCAGGAAAAACTGCAGGCCGTCGCCGCCGACCTCCGCATCCGCGGAGCCGCCTACGTCGACACCGCCGTCGCCGACCTCGACGACACCGAATCCCACCCCGCCCTGCTCGCCCACGCCATCAACTCCCTCACCGGCCTTGACGTCGCCTACCTCGCCCACGGCATCCTCGGAGACCAAAACGCCGCCGAAAAGGACTTCAACACCGCCGCCCAGATCCTCCACACCAACTTCCTCGCCCCCGTCTCCCTCCTCACCTGGCTCGCCAACTTCTGCGCCCAGCGCCACAGCGGAACCCTCGCCGTCCTCTCCTCCGTCGCCGGAGACCGCGGCCGCAAGTCCAACTACGTCTACGGCGCCTCCAAAGCCGGCCTCTCCGCCTTCCTCGCCGGCCTCCGCAACCGCGTAGACCGTGAAGGCGTGACGGTCCTCACCATCAAGCCCGGCCCCGTCAAAACCGCCATGACCGCCACCATGAAGGGCTCGGAAAAGTTCGCAGACGTCGACAAAGTCGCCCAAACCATCGTCAAAGCCATCGCCGCCAAAAAAGACAACCTCTACGTCCCCTTCCAGTGGCAGCCCATCATGTTCGTCATCCGCAACATCCCCGACCGCATCTTCAAAAAGCTCAACCTCTAGATACCGGTCGAGCCTCTGCGTTGCATCCGTGTCGGGGTTGCGGCTGCTCTTGCCGTTGCGCCGCGATTGCGTTCCTGTTGCGGGTGCTGCGGAGTTGCCCCCCTGTTGCGGCGCCCCCCGCGATTATTGTCGCTGCAATTTCAGTTGTAGTTACCTCTTCGCTCACTCAAAGTCATATCCATCCGACCGGAGGGAAGCGCAGTGGAGGGACCCCGCAGTTTGCATTTGCATGTTGCTGCTGCCGTTACTCTCCGCAACAACCGGGCAACTCATCCGATCCAAAGCACACCCTAGGCCACTCTTCAGGCATTCCCGTACACAATAGCGTTACGCTCCTATAAATTTCCATAGACATGAGCAACGTCGCGGATTCCTCAAGTCCCTCCTTCGCCCCTGAAACGGTGGTAAGAGCACAAAATACCTATCCTGCCTTGATTAGATGCAAGTTCCACTTTGGCACGTCGATTGCAACTTCATCACGCATCTCGGCAGTTCAGGACATCCTTTGAAAAAGCGCTTTCTCCTCTCCACAGCGTCGCTTCTGCTCTCCGCGACCGCTTCTCCGCTTTGGGCCCAAACTAGTAAAGGCATCCTTGCCGGCGTGGTGCGGGATCCCTCTGGAGCCGCCGTTGCGCGAGCCGCAGTGGTGATTACCAGTGAAGACACCGGCGAAAGCCGCCAGCTTACCACCGACGCGCAGGGCGCATACCGTGCCGATGCAATCAATCCGGGCCTCTACATGATCCACGTCGAGGGAACGGGCTTCAATGCCGCTGAGGTCAAGGACATCAGGGTCGTGCCCTCAGTGGTAACGACCTACGACCCACGCCTGGCCGTAGGATCCGCCGGCGAGACGGTCACCGTCGAAGCCAGCACAAACGCCCTCAACACGGAAAACGGTCAACTCTCCGGCACCATCGACACCCAGGAACTGACCAAAGTTCCCATCTTCTCGCTCAACCCTTTTGAGCTCGTGGCGACCCTCCCCGGCGTCCAGTTGGTCAATACCTCCCTTAATCTTGGCGGCATCGCGGGAAACTACGAGCAACTCATCGTTAACGGCGCAAGGCCTCGTTCCAATAACTTCATGCTCGACGGGCAAGACATCAACGACGTAGGCATCGGCGGCCAGTCCTTCAACCCCCAGGTGCCGGACATGTATCAATCCACCACCGCCCTGTTGAACTCCTCCTCTGCCGAGTACGGCCGCTCCGGCGGAGCCGTCATCAACCTTATTACCAAGAGCGGCACAAACCAGTTTCACGGAAGCGCCTTCGAGCTTTACTCCGGCTCAGGTCTCAACGCACTCGACGGCGTTACCCGCCAGGGAAAGCCCTTCCCCGCCGGTTCCCCCAACCCTAAGGCCCGCTACGACCAGCATCAATACGGCTTCACCGCCGGTGGTCCGCTGTGGAAGGATAAGCTTTTTGCATTCGGTGGCACCCAGTTCACTCGCTTCTACGGCAAGGCAAACTCAAATCAAATCGAGCTTCCTACTGCCAGCGGCTACGCCCTGCTCACTGCCATCGGAAAGACCTCTCCAGCCGCAGCCACCCAGGTCGCCTTGCTGCAAGGATTGCTCAACGGCGGCACGTACCTCAACTCCTATACCCTTCTGCAGGACAACGTTAAGCCCCTCGCAGTCAGCGCGGCGCTCTGCCCGAACGGTACATCGTGCAGCGTCAGCACTGGCTTCTTCCAGCGTCCTCCCGTCTCCCAGCAGCAGCCGGATACACAATGGATGTATCGCATCGACTTCATCCCTCGCTCTGCCGATACCTTCACCTTTCGCTATCTGCACGACCGCGAAAGCTTTACACCTGATCTCGGCCTTAATACCTCCGGGCTTCCCGGCTTCGACGGCTTCGTCGGTGGTCCCACCGAACTCGCCCAGGGAACCTGGACCCACGTGTTCACGCCCAACTTGATCAACGAATTCCGCACCTCGGAAGTCAGGCTCAACACGCAGTTCGCACCAACCGCAGAGACGGTCGCCAATCCCCTTTCGAAGAACTTCAATATCGCTCTGGCGGGAAGTGGCCTCCCTACCCTCGGCGTCTCCCAGAACATCCCTCAGGGTCGCATCCAGGAGCTTTACCAGTTCCAGGACACCGTTAGCTACACCAGAGGACGCCAAACCTTTCGCATGGGCGCCGATATTGGTCGCGATCACGAAACGGATCTTGTCTCGCAAAATGCGCTCGGCAGCCTGAACGTTGCACAGGGCGGCGGCGCGTCCTCTCTCGACAACTTCCTCCAGAACCGGCTTGGCACCTCCGGCTCAGCCACCAAGAGCTTCGGACCTACTCGGGTCGATCCACACCTTTGGAAGCTCGCCGGCTTCGTCCAGGATGACATCAGGCTCTCATCGGAACTCACCATCAATCTTGGTGTTCGCTACGACTACGACACCAATCCAGAGAACGCTCTCTCTTTCCCGGGAGTTGACCCCAACAATCCTTACGCTCCTATCACCTCGGTCATCCCGGTCACGGCAGATAAGAACAACATAGCCCCCCGTATCGGCTTCGCCTTTTCGCCTCAGTCGGGCATCCTGGGTGGCGGCAAGACGGTCATTCATGGCGGATTCGGCATCTTCTACGACACCGACTTCACCAACATCCTCATCAACGCAGCCCAGGCTGCGCCTGTAGCCGTCTCCGGCACTCAGACCTCTACCGCTTCAGGTGGACTTACCAACGCTACCGGCCAGTTCGCCCTCATCACCCCAAACCTAACCCCCAAATCTTCGGTGCAAAGCGTTGCCAGCAACCTCGTCAACCCCATTACCTACCAGTACAACTTCGGCGTTGAGCGGCAGCTTCCCGCGCAGCTCAAGCTCACCGTCAACTACGTCGGCGCCCGTGGAGAGAAGCTCTTCTCCAATCGTCAACTCAACTACTTCTCCAACGGGACGCGGCTCAACCCCACCCGCGGCGTCATCAACATCCGCGACAATCGCGCGGATTCCAACTACAACAGCGCTCAGGTCGAGATCTCACGCCGCTTTACAAAGGGTCTATTCCTCCGCGGTTCCTACAGCTTCTCCAAGAACCTCGACGATGCGTCCGAAGTCTTCGCAACCTTCGCCAGCCCAACGTCCTACTCCTCCAACCTGGCAGGCAATGGTCTCTATCAGGATTACGGCCACTCCGCCTTTGATCGTCAGCACGTAGCCTCGTTCGAGTACGTCTACTCGCCAGCCGGCTTCCACGCCACCAACCAAGGTTTAGACCTCGCGCTCGGTGTCCTCACGCGGCACTTCTCCGTCTCCGGAACCACGCAGTTCTCCTCCGGGGCATACAGCAGTTTCAACAACTCTGGCCTCGATACCAACGGCGACGGCAGCACCGCGAACGATCGCCCTCTCCTCAGCAATACCTCGATGCCAATCACCTCAGTCGGCATCGATGGGAAGTGGGTTAACGGCAATCCCGGAACCTACTACGACCTCGCAGCAAACAACAACAGTCCGGCTGGCCAGAACGTACTCAATCAGGTGACGCCCTCGCAGGTTCACTTCCTCATCCCTGGTGGCCCAACTCCCACCCCCGGAGTAGGCCGTAACAGCTTCGAGAACCCCGGCCAGTCTTTCTGGAACGTTGCTCTCGAAAAGGACATCCCCGCAGGCTTCCACCGCTTCGAAAATGGCCAGTTCGTCCTCCGCATCGAAGGACAGAACGTCGGAAACCACAATAATGTAAGCACTCTTGACATCAACCTTTTAGACGTTGGCACGACGTCCTTCCTCAACAAGTCCGCTGCTCGGGAGAACACCAATCAGAACTTCCGCCTCTGGGCGAAGTTCGTCTTCTAGCCCTAACCCGATCAAGAAAAGAGGCGCCCATCACCGGGGCGCCTCTTTTCGCGTCTATCGCCTCTCAACCTAGGGTGGCCCTACTTGACAAACGTCCGCTACGTCGGCTCAGACGCCACCACATCCACAAAAAAACACGCAGCAAATCACCCAAACCCCAGCAACGATGCACCCTCCACCACGCGAAGTACCTGACAAAACACCACGTTAGCCATACATCCGTCCACAACCCACCACATGTTTACTGCTGTTGCGCCATCTGCTGCTGCCGGGTCAGCCCCGCCGCCGTCTCCGGCAGAGCCTGTGCCTTCTCGACCAGCATCGACCAATCCTCCGGAACCGGCATATCCTCATCCAGCATCGCCGTCCCCTGCGAGGGCGTAACCCTTACGGCCACCGTCAGTTCGCTCTTCGCTCCCCCCCGAAAGATGCCATGCGTCGGCGGAACATCCGCATAGTCCCGCCCAATCGCCGTCCGGATATGCCGATCCCCCGCAACTAACAGATTCGTCGGATCAAACCCCACCCAACCAAGCTCTGGCAGCAGCGCCTCCACCCACGCATGCGTCGCCGACTCCGACGACCGGTCGCTCCCATCTCCATGAAACAAATAGCCCGAAACATACCGGCAAGGAATCCTCAGCTTCTCCCGCACCAGCGCAATCATCACATGCGCAAAGTCCTGGCAAACTCCCTTCCGGCTCCCCAACGCCACATCGATCGGCGAATCCACCTCCGTCGACCGCGGAACATACTCGAAATACTCGTGAATCTGCCGGCTAAGTTCATGCAAACAAAGCAACGGATCATCCCGCCGCTCCACCCCGAACCGCCCCGCCAGCTCATC
Source organism: uncultured Granulicella sp. (assembly GCA_965213785.1). Taxonomy (GTDB): domain Bacteria; phylum Acidobacteriota; class Terriglobia; order Terriglobales; family Acidobacteriaceae; genus Edaphobacter. Next base: position 1,005,031 of record OZ243921.1, read on the forward strand.
CAGCGCAGCCGTCGGCGCCGCAAACGCAGAGGCAAACAACATCTCCTGATAGTCCCCCCGCTCCACCATCCAATCCACCGCCCCCCAAGCCTCGGGGGCCAAAAACGCCGGAACCATCACCCCCGGCTGCACATCCACCAGCGACTCCGCCACAATCACCAACTGCCCATGCGGCCCTGGGATATCGAAGTGATGTACATGATTCGCAAGGTGATCCCGGTAGCGGAACACCCTGCATCGCGGGCTCACCGAAAGATGAAACGTCAAACACCGTTGATTCTGATCGCTCCGCGGATGCATCCGCGTCTCCATCATGCTCTCGCTCACCGGGTCGCTATACAGAAACTTCGTCAAATGCCGTATCGAATAGTACATCCGCCCCCTTACCCCGCCAGCGCAACCTGGACCGCATAGTCCACATACAGCTCATACATCGTCCTATGGATCTCTTCACACTGCGCCTGAATCCCGCGCAGATACGCCACCACATCCTGCGCCATGATCTCTTCCACACTCGTATAGCTCAGCGAGGCCTGCAGCCTTCCCGCCAGCCGCCGCAGCGGCTCCGCGCGAATCGCGCTATCCCGATCGATCGCTGCCAGCGCCTCCTGTAAGGCATCGATCGAGAACCGCAGAGAGTGCGGAAACTCACCATCCAGCAGCAAAAACTCCAGAATCCGCTCCGGCGTCACGTCCGCCGTATACACCTTGCAATACGCCTCGAACGCGGTCGCCGAACGCAGCAGCCCCATCCACTCAAGGTATTCATTGCTCTCCGCCCCGCCCTCCGGCGCACTCCAGAGATCATCCTGGTACGCCTCCAGCAGCATCGCCGTCGCCGAAGCCCGCTCAATGTACCGCCCCACCTGGATAAACTGCCAGCCTTCCCCGTGGCTCATTGTCGAGTCGCTCACCCCCTGGAACTGGTGCACCGCTTCGATCACCTGCTGCAGAAACTCCGTCACCTGCTCAGGCCCGCCCGACGTCCCGAACCGGATGATCCCCGGTCGCGTCACCTCCAAATACAGGCTGTTCAGCCGATGCCACTGCTCCGTCGAAATCTGTTCCCGGACATGCCGCGAGTTCTCCCGCGCCGAGATAATGCACGACAGAATCGACGCCTTATACTCCGTATCGAACGTCAGCGTCCGCGTCAGCGCATACGGATCGCCCGTCCACACCAGATCCTTCGGATTCCCGAGCGCCGTCAGCACCCGCTGCCAACGCACCTCCGCCGCCGACTCATCCTCATCCAGCATCAGGTTCAGGTTCACGTCTAGCAGACGCGTCGTATGCTCCGCCCGCTCCAGGTACCGGCTCATCCAGTACAAACTATCCGCGACCCGACTTAGCACCTGCCCCCCCTTTCAAACGCCGCAAAAGCCCCATCACGAACTCAAAACCCACGTATCCTTGCTCCCGCCCCCCTGCGACGAGTTCACCACCAGCGATCCATCCTTCAGCGCCACCCGCGTCAACCCGCCCGGCACGATGGTCACCTTGTCCCCATACAGCACATAAGGCCGCAGATCCACGTGCCGCGGCTGCAACTCATCCCCAATCAGGCACGGAGCGCGGGAAAACGAGATCGTCGGCTGCGCGATATAGTTCCGGGGGTCCGCCTCGATCTTCCGCGCAAACTCCTCCCGCTCTGCCGCCGTCGATTGCGGCCCGATCAGCATCCCGTATCCGCCGCTCTCCCCGACCGCCTTCACCACCAGCTTATCGAGATTCTTCAGCGCATACTCCCGCTCCTTCGGCCGCGACATTAGATACGTCTCCACGTTCTTCAGCACCGGCTCCTCACTCAGGTAGTACTTGATAATCGCCGGAACATACGCATACAAAGCCTTGTCGTCCGCCACTCCCGTGCCGAAGGCATTCGCGAGCGTCACATTCCCCGCCCGATAGGCGTTGAACAACCCCGCCACCCCAAGCACCGAATCCCCACGAAACGCCAGCGGATCGATGAAGTCGTCGTCCACCCTCCGATAGATCACATCCACCCGCCGCAGCCCGCTCGTCGTCCGCATGTAGATCACGTTGTCATGCGTCACCAGGTCGCGCCCCTCCACCAGCTCGATCCCCATCTGCCGCGCCAGATAAGCATGCTCGTAGTACGCCGAGTTGAACACCCCGGGCGAAAGCAGCACGATATTCGGCTCAGGCCGCCCCTCCGGTGCCAGCGAGCGCAGCGTGCCCAGCAGCACCTGTGTGTAGTGCTCGATCGGCCGCACCCCATAGCTGCGAAACAGCTGAGGAAAGATCCGCTTCATCACCCGCCGGTTCGTCAGCATATAGCTCACCCCGCTCGGCACCCGCAGGTTGTCTTCCAGCACCACAAACTCGCCATTCTCCAGCCGGATCAGGTCCGTCCCGCACACCGCGATGTACACATTGCGCGGAACCTGCAGATCCATCATCTGCCGCCGAAAATGCTTGCAGCTATAGATGACTTCACGCGGCACAATCCCGTCATCCAGAATCCGCCCCTCGTTATAGATGTCCTTCAGAAAAAGATTTAGCGCCGTAATCCGCTGCGCCAACCCCTTCTCTACCACCGCCCACTCCGCCGCTGTGATAATTCGCGGCAGCAGATCGTACGGAAAGATCTTCTCCGTCCCCTCCGCACGCCCATACACCGTAAACGTGATGCCTTGGTTTAAGAAGCTCAGGTCCGCCGACTGCTTCCGCCGCTGCAACTCGTTCGGCGGCAGCGCGTTCAAGTGCTCCAGCAGCGGCTCATAGTGAGCATGCAGATCGGCCCCGTTCAGAAACATCTCGTCATACGCATGGTCCAGCAGATAGTTCTTCAGCGCCGGATGATCGAATGGGGAGGTCACTGGTTCCATGAGTTCCCTGAGTATAAGTCACGTCTCTGGAATGCCAAGGCTTTGTTTTCTCGCCCAGTCGCTCTCGCAAGCTCCCCTGCGGTACCCTTTACTGAACCATGAAGCTCTATTCGCTCCCCGTTCTGCTTGCATCCGCTCTGGCTGTCGCCAACGCTCAGGTCGGCATCTATGGTCTCGGCTCAGCGACCCACATCAAAGGGCAAACTCCGGCGGGCACCTCCTCTCCCTCGAACTGGCTCTATGGCGCCACGCTCGGCGTCTATGACTCCCCCCTCCACCTCGGCCCCATCGCTGTGGGCGGCGATCTGCGCGGAACCTTCACTACGGGCGGCAGCCAACACCTTCGCGGGGCCATGATTGGCCCCCGCGTCTCCGGCAAAGCCCCCGTTCTGCCGCTGCGTCCCTATGCCCAGGCCTCGATCGGCTTTGTCGGCGTCCGGTCCGATCCAAGCGGGAACCTCCCGACCCACTACACCAGCAAGTTTTCCTACGGTGTCCTTGGCGGCCTCGATGTCACTGTCCTCCCTCTGGTCGATCTCCGCGTCATCGAACTCGGCTACAACCACGTGGCCAGCTTGAGCGACGCAACAACGGCCACCAACCTCTTCAACCTGGGTGCCGGCATCGTCATTCGCCTTCCGTAGACCGGGGTCACCAAACGGCTAAGAGACCGTAGCCGAGGGGACCTGCGGTTCAGAGTTCTCACGCCCGAAGCCACCTCGTGACACTCGCAAAACTGTCCTAGCCCCTCCCCCGCGGCCACGACAGCCTCTCTAGTCTGCCTCCAGCTATCCAGGAGGCTCCATGCCGAACCCACTTCCCATCGCCCTTCTCTTGCTGGCCGCCACCGCAAACGCCCAGTGGCAGCGTGTGCAGCAGCTTCCCCCGGACACACCCATCGCCGTGCTCGAGCGCGGACGTACCTACCCCACCCCGTGCCACATGGACCGGTCCGACGACCAGACCCTCAGCTGCATTACCGTCACGCCGTATGTTCCGCCACGCACCCTGGTCTTCCCCAGGGGCGCGGTAGCCGCTGTCTACACCGAAGACCTCTCCGACGCGTCGAGCCCAACTCCGCTCCTCATCGGCGGCGCACTAGGCGGCGGCTTCGGCGGGGCGCTTTGCAATCAGGCCCCAGCCGCAACCATCGTGGTCTGCATCGCTCTTGGAGCTGTAGTCGGGGCCGGCACGGCCGCCTCCGTGCCCACCCGCTACCCACGCCCGCCCCACATCGTTCGCCACCGCATCTACACCAACCCCTGAGCCAGCTTAACCTCCAGCCGCTCACGCATCGCGGCTTCCATCCGCCGCAACTCCGCGACGGTAGCCGCGCCGAGCAGCCGAAAGGGGATCACCCGAACCCCCTTCGGCATCTGCGCGGCCATCACCACATCGCAAACCACCGCAACCGTTCCCTCCAGGCCACGCTCCCACCCGTCCTCCCGCGCGTCCTGCATCAAAAGCCCCTCGGGCGTCGCCCCTGCACCCACCAACACCGCCCGCGCCACCTGCAAAAACTCCGGCCACCCCGAGCAGATCCCTACCAGCGCTTCAGGAGGCACAGGAAGCCAGTGCGTCATCTCCGCCGTGGCCCGCGTCACCTGCGCTTCCACCATCTCGTCTCCCGCTCCAAGCATCTGCCTCACCCTGACCGCCTTGCTCGGCAGTGCCACCGCCACGCCACCCTGGCCCCCGCGAAACTCGTCCATCCCCACCCCGACGACCGGCAAGCCTACAACCTCCCGCACCTCCGCCATCACAATTGCCCGCAACTCCGCATTCGGCTCAACCACCACAAAATGATCCGGCGGCGAGACGTCCAGCCAAGCCCGCATCCGCCCCCGCACCTCCTGCTCCGCAACGCCCCTCGCCCGGGCCTTCGTAAACACCTCGGCAATCAACCCATCCACCAAACTGTCTCCACACCCCCCCGTCGCCGCCAGCACATACACTCCGCTCCCCCGCCGCGACTCCACCTTCCCCTCCCGCTCCAGTTGACGATAGGCTGCGCTCACGGTATTGGCATGAACGCCAAACCGTCGCGCCATCTCCCGCGTGCTCGGCAACCGCGCCCCCGCCGCCAACTCCGCGCTCGCGATCCCCAGCCCAACCTGCGCCACAATCTGCTCGCGGACCGATACCTCAGACGAGTGCGCCACCCAGAACTTCATTACGCAACACCCCCGGCCCATCCTAGAACAAGCTCCCCAACCCAAGCCACGCACCAGCCACGATCACTGGACCCCACCCTGATCCTTCCGAAGTCGGGGCCGATTTAGATACAGTAAGGAGAGTGAAGACTTTGCCAGCCCATCAACACGTTCCACGCACTCTCCTTGTCCTTCTGCTTCTCCTTCTCCTCCCAGTCCGTCCTGCCGCAGCCTACTCCGTCCTCTCGCACGAAGAGATCGTCGACATGGCCTGGCTCACCACCATTGTGCCCATGCTTCAGGCCCGCTTCCCCGGAATCTCCGACGCCGACATCCTCAAGGCCCACGCCTACGCCTACGGTGGCTCCGTCATCCAGGACATCGGCTACTACCCCTTCGGCAGCCACTATTATTCCGATCTCCTCCACTACGTTCGCACCGGAGACTTCGTCGCCGCCCTCATCCGCGAGTCCACCGACCCCAACGAGTACGCCTTCGCCCTCGGGGCCCTTGCCCACTACAACGGCGACGTCTATGGCCACCCGGCCGTCAACCAGGTCACCGCCGACGAGTTCCCGAAACTCCGCCGCCGCTTCGGCCGCACCGTCACCTACGACGAAGACAAGACCGCCCATCTCCGCACCGAGTTCGGCTTCGACGTCGTCGAGGTCGCCCACGGCCGCTACTCCCAGCAGAACTACCGCGACTTCATCGGCTTCCAGGTCGCCAAGCCGCTCCTCGAACGAGCCTTCCAGGAGACCTACGGCATCCCCATGAGCTCCGTCATGAAGCACGAAGACCTCGCCATCGCCACCTACCGCAAAGCCGTCTCCAGCCTTATCCCGCACATGACCGAAGTCGCCGTCGTCACCTACAAGGCGCAGATCGAAAAGGAAAGCCCCGGCTTCGACAAAGCGAAGTTCGTCTATCGCCTGCGCCGCACCGAGTTCGAGCAAGCCTACGGCACCGAATACCTCCACCCCGGCCTCCGGACCCGCTTCGTCGCCTTCGTCGTCGAGCACCTTCCCAAGATCGGCCCGCTCAGAGCCCTCAAGCTTTCCGTTCCCAACGCCGCCGAGCAGGCCACCTACGTCAAGAGCATCAACACCACCGTCGACCATCTCAAGCGCAACCTCGCCCAGATCCAGCCTCCGATCGTGGCGATTCCCGCTCTGGCCCCTGCACTCGTTCCTGCCACTCCGGTCCACGTCCTCGCCCCGGGTGCCAGAGACGCCTCGGAACTCGCTCCCGCGTCCACCCTGCCCGCCTCCGTAGCCGCCCCCGCCTCCGGACCGGTGCCAGCCTACAATCTGACAGGAAGCCCCCACGCTCCCGACCTCGCCGAGATCGACCTCGACACCGGAAAACCCTCTCATTTCGGGGAGTACCGCCTCGCCGACCTCACCTACGCCCGCCTGCTCAACGGCCTGCTCCACCCGGCCGCCCCCCGGCTGTCGCCCGATGTCCAACAATCCCTTAGAGACTTCTACGACGGCCCCCGCCCACAACCAGCCTGGTACCGCCGCGATCGCAAGGCCTGGGCCACCCTGCAGGCCGATCTTATCGCCTTCGATCGACTTCCGCCCGCGCCGGTCGCGCCTTCTGCACCAGCCGCACCGCCCGCCCCGGCAGCCGCCAAGTGACTTCTCCCACCCGAAACGACACCCACTCACCTCCGCGCAACCTGACGCCCGCCCTACCCTGCTAGACTAGGAAAGACGCGCATTTTCTTCTGAAGCGCCCATCCAAAGGACATCCGCAAGCCGTGAGCAGCCCCAACACCAGCCCCATCTTCAACATCGCCATCATCGCCCACGTCGACCACGGTAAAACAACCCTCGTCGACGCCATGCTCCGCCAGTCCGGAACCTTCCGCTCCAACGAAGCCGTCACCGAGCGCGTCATGGACTCCAACGACCTCGAGCGCGAGCGCGGCATCACCATCCTCGCCAAGAACACCGCCATCCACTACCACGACAGCAAAATCAACATCGTCGACACCCCCGGCCACGCCGACTTCGGCGGCGAAGTCGAGCGCGCCCTCAAGATGGTCGATGGCGTCGTCCTCCTCGTCGACGCCTCCGAAGGCCCGCTCCCCCAGACCCGCTACGTCCTGTCGAAAGCCCTCGAAGCCAAGCTCACTCCCATCCTCGTCATCAACAAGATCGACCGTCCCGACGCCCGCCCGCAGGAGGTCGTCAACGAGGTCTACGATCTCTTCATCGATCTCGACGCCGACGAAGACATCCTCGAGTTCCCCATCATCTACACCAACGGCAAGGCGGGCACCGCCACCATGGACCTCGCGCAGCCGGGCACTGACCTCCAGCCCCTCTTCGAGCTCATCATCAAGACCATCCCGGTCTCCACCGGAGACCCCGATGGCCCGCTCCAGATCCTCGTCACCAACCTCGACTACTCCGACTACCTCGGCCGCCTCGCCATTGGCCGCGTCTTCAACGGCACCCTCAGGACCGGGCAGGAGGTCGCCGTCTCCAAGATCGACGGCAGCCTCCAGAACGTCAAGATCACCAAGCTCTTCTCCTTCGACGGCCTCAAGCGCACCGACATCACCGAAACCACTACGGGAGACATCGTCGCCATCGCCGGCGTGCCCGGCATCACCATCGGCGAGACCTTCACCTCCATCGAAGACCCCAAGCCGCTTCCCCTCATCAAGATCGACGAACCCACCATCGCGATCAACTTCTCGGTCAACAACTCGCCGTTCGCGGGAAGAGAAGGCAAGTTCGTCACCAGCCGCAACATCAAGGAGCGCCTCGAGCGCGAGCTCCTCACCAACGTCAGCATCCGCGTCGAAGACACCGGCTCCCCCGAAACCTTCAAGGTTCTCGGCCGCGGCGAGCTCCAGCTCTCCGTTCTTATCGAAATGATGCGCCGCGAGGGCTTCGAGATCATGGTCTCCCGCCCCCAGATCGTCACCAAGAAGATCGACGGCGAAACCATGGAACCCTCCGAAATTCTTACCATCGACGTGCCCGAAAACTTCGTCGGCACCGTCATCGAGCGCCTTGGACCCAGAAAAGGCGAGATGGTCAAGATGGCCAACCACGGCTCGGGCCGCGTCCGCATGGAGTTCAAGGTCCCCTCACGCGGCCTCATCGGCCTTCGCAACGAGATGCTTACCGAGACCCGCGGCACCATCGTCATGAACTCCATCGCCGGCGAGTACATCCCCTACCAGGGCGACATCCCCCAGCGGCCCTCCGGAGCCCTCATCTCCGACCGCCAGGGCACCACCACCATGTACGCCCTCGACATGATCCAGGAGCGCGGCGTCCTCTTCCTCCCCGACGGCGCCGAGGTCTACGAAGGCATGTTGGTCGGTGAGCACTCCCGCGATAACGATCTCGACGTCAACGCCGTCCGCGAGAAAAAGCTCACCAACATGCGCGCCTCCGGCTCCGACGACGCCGTCCGCCTCGTTCCCTACAAGCTCCTCACCTTGGAGCAATCCATCGAGTTCATCGCCGAGGACGAGCTCGTCGAAGTCACCCCCAAGTCCCTCCGCATGAGAAAAAAGGTTCTCCAGGCCAACCGCCGCCCCAAGCGCAGCCAATCGAGCTCAGCGGAGTAACGTGGCCGGCAAAAGAGAGAAGGGCCCTTCCACATGGAAGGGCCCTTCTCCGTGCCGAGGATTCGAACTATCCTAGGCAGCGCTCGAAAGCGCCTCGCCAAGCTGTTTGATGTGTCCTGCCGATGCCGTCGTCTCATCTCCGGCAACTGCGGTCGTCTCCTTGCCGAGCTTCTGTACGAGCGTCTTGATAGCCTCGCCGTCAAGCTCCTTGGCGTGAAGCAACTTCTTCAGCTTGCCAAGATCGGTCACCACACGCTTCACACCTTCGTGGTCATGCTTGGACAGGTAGTCCTCCCACCCTTCAATGTTGCTGACAGCCTTTTCTACCGTGAAAGACTTCGCACCCTGCTTGATTGCGTTGATGGTGCTTTCAAACCGCGTCGTTGCCATCGATGTTTCTCCTTGGACATGCTGCAGCGGGCCCGACGATCGTCCCGCTTACCCGAGGTACGATGCCGAGCTTTGATCCATCCGGCCGCAGGTTACATCAATTTTCCGAGACAGCAACAGACGAACGAACGGTTCCAGTACGGTGAAGGTAGCAGGGCACGAGCACGGTAAGCCCCGGACGCGCACAAAACAAAACGCAGGCTCCCATAAAGGAAGCCTGCGTTCATGGACAGTCAACCCAGCGTCTACGCCTTAGCCGTGGCAAACCGCTTATTTACTTCCTCCCAATTCACCGTATTCCACCACGCCGCCAGATAATCCGGCCGCTTGTTCTGATACTTCAGGTAGTAGGCATGTTCCCAGACATCATTCCCCAAAACGGGATAGAGCCCGGTCGACAGCGGATTGTCCTGGTTCGGCGTCGTTACAATCTTCAGCTTCCCGCCATCGAACACCAGCCATCCCCACCCCGATCCAAACTGCTTCGCGGTCGTCTCATTGAAAGTCTTCTTGAACGTCTCGAAATCGCCAAAATCCGTCTTGATCTGCTCCCCGATGTCCCCCGTCGGTTCGCCGCCACCGCTCGGCTTCATAATCTGCCAGAACATCGTATGATTCACATGCCCGCCGCCGCTGTTCCGCACCACGGCCTTCACATCCTCCGGCACGCTCGACAAGTCCTTCAGAAGCTCTTCCGGAGACTTCGACCCAAGCTCGGCATGCTTCTCCACCGCGCCATTCAGGTTCGTCACATACGTCTGGTGGTGTTTGTCGTGGTGCAGTTTCATCGTCGCTTCATCGATGTAAGGCTCAAGCGCCGCATAGTCGTAGGGCAGGGGGGGAAGTTCGTAGGCCACGTTTTGTTCTCCTCTTCACATGTTCAGATGCGATCCCGGGCACAGGCGATGCAGCTTTGGAACGGTCCGGCTTCGCCCAGCCTCCGCATCATATCCCACGCCACGAAATCTTCGGGAATACCCCAAACGATCCTCCCCGCGAATCCGGTTTATGGGTTCTAATGGTTTCCAAATGAGCAACCTCGAATCCGCCTATCATTGGCTCGACGACCAGGGCCCCGCCTTCGGAGCGCCCGGCGTCGAACCCCGCTGGACCTCCAGCCGCAAGGACGCCGTCGCCACCGCCTATGCCGCCTCCAGCCGCGTCTGGTTCACCCTCTCCCACGGCACCCTCAACGAAATCTACTACCCCACCATCGATCGCCCCCAGACCCGCGACATGGAGCTCCTCTTCACCGACGAAGAAACCTTCGTTCACGAAGAAAAGCGCGACTTCACCTACGACTTCAGCTACATCGACCCCGACGCCCCGGCCGTCCGCGTCTCCGCCACCGCCCCCGGCGATCTTTACACCGTCACCAAAGAGTTCCTCTCAGACCCCCACCACCCCGTCGTGCTCGTCAACGTCCACATCGACGCCAAACCCGAACTCCTCGCCAGACTCAAGTGCTACGCCCTCCTCGCCCCCCATCTCGACGGCGGCGGAGCCGACAACTCCGCCCGCTCCATCCAGGTTGCGGGCAAACGCTCCCTCCTCGCCTGGAAGAACGAGGTCTCGCTCGCCCTCGGCGCCGACTGCGGCTTCACCCGCACCTCCTGCGGCTTCGTCGGCTCAAGCGATGGCTTTCAGGACCTCCACCAGAACCGCAAAATGGCTTGGCAGTTCGGCCAGGCGCTCAACGGCAACCTCGCCGTCATGGGCGAGATCGAGTGCGCCAATCACCCCACCTTCACCCTCGCCATCGCCTTCGGAGACGGCCATCACGCCGCCCTCGCCGGCATGATGCAGACCCTCTCCACCCCCTACGAGCTCCACTCCAAGCGCTTCATCGAGCAGTGGCACCGTGCCGCCTCGCCCGCCCGCCTCGGCATGTTCTCCACCGACGAAGGCCGCCTCATGCGCGTCTCTCACGACATCGTCCTCACCCACGAAGACAAGACCTACTCCGGAGCCTTCATCGCCTCCGCCTCCGTTCCCTGGGGGGCCTCGAAATCCGACGACGACCTCGGCGGCTACCATCTCGTCTGGACCCGCGACATGGTCCAGTCCGCCTCCGCGCTCCTCGCCTGCGGCCGCATCGACACCGCCCGTCGCGCCCTCGTCTATCTCGCCTGCACCCAGAAAGCCGACGGCGGCTTCGCCCAGAACTTCTGGATTGACGGAACTCCCTACTGGTCCGGCATCCAGCTTGACGAGGTAGCCTTCCCCATCATCCTCGCCTGGCGCCTCTGGAAGCTCGACGGCCTCGGCAACTTCGAGGTCTACCCCTTCGTGGAAGCCGCCGCCAGCTTCCTCTGCCGCTACGCTCCCGTCACCCAACAGGAGCGCTGGGAAGAAAACCCGGGCTATTCCCCCTCCACCCTAGCCGCCGTGATCTCCGGCCTCGTCTGTGCCGCGGATCTCGCCCGCGCTCACGGCTCCGCCGACGTCGCAGACTCTTTCCTCGGCTACGCCGATTGGATGGAGTCCCACCTCGACGAGTGGACCACCACCGACAACGGCTGCCTCCTGCCGGAGATCAAGCGCCACTACGTCCGCATCACCCCGCCCGCCCCTGGCGAGCCCTTCCACAACGACTCCATCCCTGTCGGAACCCTCCGCATCGCCAATCGCGCCCCCGGCGAGAAGAATGTCTTCGAGGCCCGCGAGGTCGTCGACGGGGGCTTCCTCGAGCTCGTCCGCTACGGCATCCGCCGTGCCGACGACCCGCTCATGATCGACTCCCTCAAGGTCATCGACCATGTCCTCAAAATCCAAACCCCCAACGGCGTCTGCTGGCGTCGCTACAACCACGACGGCTACGGCCAGGGCAAGGATGGTGGGCCTTTTCTCACCTACGGCCAGGGCCGCGCATGGCCTCTGCTCGGCGGAGAACGCGCCCACTACGAGCTCGCCCTCGGCAACGACGTCAAATCCTTCATCACCGCCTTCGAAAAGTTCGCCTCCATCGGCGGCATGCTCCCCGAGCAGGTCTGGGACTACGACGACATGCCCGAGGAAGGCCTCTACCTCGGCTTCTCCGCCGGCTCCGCCCAGCCCCTCGTCTGGGCCCACGCGGAATACCTCAAGCTCCTCCGCTCCGTCGCCGACAACAAGATCTTCGACTCCATCTCCGTCGTCGAAGATCGCTACGCAAAAAAAGCCGCCGACCGCACCTTCACCAGCAGCGTCGAAATCTTCCGCACCACCCGCGTCTTCGACACCATCCCCGCCGGCCAGACCCTCCGCATCGACGACCACACCAGGTTCCGCGTCACCTGGTCCGCCGACGACTGGGCCACCGTCCAGCACCTCGACTCCACCGCCGTCGGCCGCGCCTTCTTCCAGGCCAGCATCCCCACGGCCAGAGACCAAAGCGGTAAGATAACCTTTACCCTCGAGTTCCCCGAGGAAAACCGCTGGCTGGGCCGAAACTTCGACATTGCGATCATCCCCCCCAGCAGCTCCATTCCGGACCCCGCGCCCACCCAGACCCCGGCCACGGACGGCAGCCCCCAGGTCCAGGTCTCCGCCGACCTTTCCCTCCCGACCCCCACCAAACCGGCGAAAAAAACCGCCGCCCGACAGCCCGCCACGAAAAAGAAGCCATAAGCCATCGCTTTTTCACTGTTCCGGTTTATGCTTCATTCGCAGCGGACATAACGTGGAATCACTTGTCAGGCAGCGGATCGCCGCCACCCTTTGCACCCGGCCCATCGGTCACGCACCAGACCCATCCGCAACCAGGACATCGAACGTCTAGAGGACACAAGAGGATCCAATGAGCGCAACCACCCCCGAACTCGAACAGCTTGCCATCAACACGCTTCGCTTTCTCGCCGTCGACGCCGTCGAATCGGCCAAGTCCGGCCATCCCGGCGCCCCCCTCGCCTGCGCGCCCATCGCCTACCTGCTCTACCACAAGCTCATGAAGTACAACCCGAGCGACCCGCTCTGGTCAGACCGCGACCGCTTCATCCTCTCCAACGGCCACGCCTCCGCCCTTCTCTACGGCGTCCTCCACCTCGCCGGCTACGATCTCCCCGTCGAACAGCTCCGCCAGTTCCGCCAGTGGGGCTCTCACACCCCAGGCCACCCGGAGTACGGTGAAACCCCCGGCGTCGAAGTCACCACAGGCCCCCTCGGCCAGGGCATTGCCGAAGCCGTAGGCCTCGCCATCGCAGAAAAACACCTCGCCGCCGTCTACAACCACGAGAACCACACCCCCGTCGACCACTACACCTACGTCCTCTGCGGCGACGGCTGCCTCATGGAAGGCATCTCCCACGAGTCCTGCTCGCTCGCCGGAACCCTCGGCCTCGGCAAGCTCATCCTCCTCTACGACGACAATCTCATCTCCCTCGACGGCCCCACCGACCTCTCCTACACCGAAGATGTCACCAAGCGCTTCGAGGCCTACGGCTGGCACGTCCAGTGGGTCGCCGACGGCAACGACCTCGCCGCCATCGAGGCCGCCATCCTCGCCGCCAAGGCCGTCACCGACAAGCCTTCCCTCATCCGCGTCCGCACCGTCATCGGCTACGGCAGCCCCAAGGCCGGAACCAACAAGGTCCACGGCGAAGCCCTCGGCGTCGAAGCCACCAAGGCCACCAAGCGCAACCTCGGCTTCCCCGAAGACAAGAACTTCTACATCCCGGAAGAAGCCGGCATCCACTGGCTCGAAGCCAAGGCCAAAGGCGCCAACGCCCAGGCCGAATGGGACGAAAACTTCGAAGCCTACAAGAAGGCCTACCCCGAACTCGCCGCCCAGTACGCCCGCACCACCGCCATGAAGCTTGCCGACGGATGGGAAAAATCCATCCCCGTCTTTCCACCCGACAAGCCCGTCGCCACCCGCAACGCCGGTCAGGTCGTCATGAATAGCATCGCCCAGGTCGTTCCCGAGCTCTTCGGTGGAGCCGCCGACCTCACCAGCTCCACCAAGACCATCTTCAAGGACTCCCCCAGCTTCCACGTCGACCCCGTCGGCCGCAACGTCTTCTTCGGCGTCCGCGAGTTCGGCATGATGGCCGCCGTGAACGGAATCGCCGCCCACGGTGGCCTCATCCCCTTCGGCAGCACCTTCTTCACCTTCTCCGACTACTGCCGCTCAGCCCTCCGCATGGGTGCCCTGCAGAGCTCCCACTCCCTCTACATCTTCACCCACGACTCCATCGGCCTCGGCGAGGACGGCCCCACCCACCAGCCCATCGAGCAGTTGATGAGCCTCCGCGCCATCCCCCAACTCACCGACTTCCGCCCCGCCGACGCCAACGAAACCGCCGCCTGCTGGCGCCTCGCCCTCGAGCGGCACTCCGCCTGCTTCATGGCCCTCTCCCGCCAGGACCTCCCCGTACTCGATAACGACAAGTACAAGGTCCAGGAGGGCACCGGTAAGGGTGCCTATGTCCTCGAAGCCTTCGGCAAGGACGTCATCCTCGTCGCAACCGGCTCTGAGGTCGCCATGATTATGAAGGCCGCCGTCGAGCTCAAGGAAGCCGGCATCCTCGCCACCGTCATCTCCATGCCCTCCTTCAAGCTCCTCGAAGAGCAGGGCCCGGAGTACATCGCCTCCCTCTTCCCCCACGGCGTCCCCAAGATCTCCCTCGAAGCCGGAGCCACCATGGGCTGGTGGAAGTACATCGGCCGCGACGGCATCTGCATCGGTCTCGACCGTTTCGGCGCCTCCGCCCCCGCCCCCCTCGTGCAGGATAAACTCGGCATCTCCGCCGCCGCCGTCGTCGAAGCCGCCAAAAAGCTCGTCAAACAGTAGCTCCCCCGCACCCGGAGAAGCAGCATGGTCCCCGCAGAAAAGGAGATGGTTCGCCCCCTCGCCCCAGAGGAAACCCTGGCCGAGCGGGCCACCTCCCTCCAGCCCACCTACGAAGACTCCGTCCCTCCCGACCCCGAGGACGACTGGGAACTCGAACAGGACTAGCTCACGCACCATCACCCTGAAAGGATCTGTGACTCACATGGAACTCGGAATCATCGGACTCGGAAAAATGGGCGGCAACATGGCGGAGCGCCTCCGTCGCGCAGGACACAAAGTCGTCGGCTTCGACTTCTCGAAAGAAGCCACCGCCAAGCTCACCGCCTCCGGCTCACACGGCGTCGACTCCCTCGAAGAACTCGTCGCCGGCCTCGCCGCCCCACGCGCCGTCTGGATCATGGTCCCGTCCGGAGACCCCGTCGACCAGACCATCGCCAAGCTCAAGCCCCTCATGCAGAAGGGCGACACCTTCATCGACGGCGGAAACTCAAACTACAAAGACTCCCAGCGCCGCCACGACGCCCTCAAGGCCGAAGGCTTCGACTTCCTCGACGTCGGAACCTCTGGAGGCATCTGGGGCATCACCGAGGGCTATTCCATGATGATCGGCGGAGATCCTGAGGTCATGGAAAAGGTCCGCCCCATCTTCGCCACCCTCGCTCCCGGCTCGGACGAAGGCTGGGGCCTCGTCGGTCCCGCCGGCGCGGGCCACTTCGTCAAAATGGTCCACAACGGCATCGAATACGGCATGATGCAGGCCTACGCCGAAGGCTTCTCCATCATGAAAGCCAAAACGGCCATGAACTTCGACCTCCATCAGATCGCCAACGTCTGGCAGAAGGGCTCCGTCGTCCGGTCCTGGCTGCTCGACCTCACCACCGACGCCCTCAAGAAAAACGTCAACCTCGACGGCCTCGAAGCTTACGTCCCCGACTCCGGCGAAGGCCGCTGGACCGTCTTCGAAGCCATCGACCTCAACGTCTCCGCCCCGGTCATCACCGAAAGCCTTCTCCGGCGCCTGCGGTCCCGCGAAGAAAACAACTTCACCGACCGCATGCTCGCCGTCATGCGCAACGAATTCGGCGGCCACGCCGTCAAGATGTCCTAACCTCAACCAGGGCAGATTCCCTTCGGCGTCCCCTTCCTTTGTGATTCCCGAAGGGAATCTGCTTCTGTACTTGCCTTTGCCCTTGCCTTTTCTTCTGCCGTAGCCCTTTGTTTGTCATTCCCGAAGGGAATCTGCTTCTGCCTCTGCTTCTGCTTCTGCTTCTGCCTTTGCTTTGCCTTTGCCGTTGCCGTTGCCGTTGCCGTAACCGTTTGTTTGTCATTCCCGAAGGGAATCTGCTTCTGTACTTGCCTTTGCCGTTGCCCCTGCTTCTGCCGTAGCCCTTTGTTTGTCATTCCCGAAGGGAATCTGCTTCTGTACTTGCCTTTGCCGTTGCCTTTGCTTCTGCCGTGGCCCTTTGTTTGTCATTCCCGAAGGGAATCTGCTTCTGTACTTGCTTTTGCTTCTGCCGTAGCCCTTTGTTTGTCATTCCCGAAGGGAATCTGCTTCTGTACTTGCCTTTGCCGTTGCCTTTGCTTCTGCCGTGGCCCTTTGTTTGTCATTCCCGAAGGGAATCTGCTTCTGTACTTGCTTTTGCTTCTGCCGTAGCCCTTTGTTTGTCATTCCCGAAGGGAATCTGCTTCTGTACTTGCCTTTGCTTCTGCCGTAGCCCTTTGTTTGTCATTCCCGAAGGGAATCTGCTTCTGTACTTGCCTGTGCCCTTGCTCTCGTGTCCGTCATCCCCAAAGGGAATCCGAATCCGCTGTTGCCTCTGAGATACCCCAAGGCTTTAGCCTTGGATCTCAAGGGCCAATGGACAAAAGAGGGGCTTTAGCCCCTGGGGTATGCTCTCCTACGTCCGGCCCAGCACCTCAATCCGCCGGATCAAGTCGTCAGAATATCTATAAGAGGAAACTCAGTCATGCCCAACACCGAAGCCTCCCGCATCAAACCCGACCCCTGCATCGTCGTCATCTT
The DNA here is from genome assembly GCA_965213785.1 of uncultured Granulicella sp. Taxonomy (GTDB): domain Bacteria; phylum Acidobacteriota; class Terriglobia; order Terriglobales; family Acidobacteriaceae; genus Edaphobacter. The sequence goes on from OZ243921.1 coordinate 1,021,817, forward strand.
TGGCGCCTCCGGCGATCTCACCAAGCGCAAGCTCCTCCCCGCCCTCTACCACCTCATCCAGGAGGGCCTCCTGCCCGACGACTTCTCCGTCGTCGGCGTGGCCCGCCGCGACCTCACCAAGACCTTCGCCCCCGACATGCAGGACGGCATCATCGCCGGTGGCGGCGTCGAAAAAGACGACCCCAAACTCGCCCCCTTCATCGAGCGCGTCCAGTACCACACCATGAACTTCGACGACCCCAGCGGGTACGACGCCCTCAAAACCCTGCTCGACGGCATCGACCAGAAATCCGGAACCAAGGGCAACCGCCTCTTCTACCTGGCCGTCGCTCCAGAATACTTCTCCGACATCATCGGCTTCCTCGGTAAGGCCGGCATGAGCAAGCCCGCCGAAGGCGCCTGGGTCCGCACCATCATCGAAAAACCCTTCGGCCACGACCTCAAGAGTGCCCAGGAACTCAACGACGAGGTCAACAAGGTCTTCGAGGAAGACCAGATCTTCCGCATCGACCACTACCTCGGCAAGGAAACCGTCCAGAACATCCTCGTCTTCCGCTTCGCCAACGGCATCTTTGAGAACGTCTGGAACCGCAACTTCATCGATCACATCGAGATCACCGCCGCCGAAGCCATCGGCATCGAGGGCCGCGGCCCCTTCTACGAGCAGGCCGGCCTCCTCCGCGACGTTATCCAGAACCATGTCATGGAGGTCCTCTCCTACATCGCCATGGAGCCCCCCGTCGCCTTCGACGCCGCCGCCGTCCGCACCGAAAAGGTCAAGGTCTGGCGCGCCATCCAACCCGTCGCTCCCGAGCACGCCGTCCGCGGCCAGTACGGCCCCGCCACCGTCGACGGCAAGGAGATCTGCGGCTACCGCCAGGAAGACCGCGTCAATCCCGAGTCGCAGACCGAAACATACGCCGCCCTCAAGCTCGGCATCGAGAACTGGCGCTGGTCCGGCGTCCCCTTCTACATCCGCGCCGGCAAACGCATGGCCAAGCGCCTCACCGAAGTCACCATCATGTTCAAGCAGCCCCCCTTGCGCCTCTTCAAGAACAAGGAAGGCTCCTCCGAGCACATCGAACCCAACTTCCTCTCCATGCGCATCCAGCCCAACGACGGCATCACCCTCCGCTTCGGCGCCAAGGTCCCCGGCCCCACCATGGACATCAAGGCCGTCGACATGGACTTCTCCTACGCCGACACCTTCGGCCCGTCCTCGAACAACGGGTACGAGATCCTCCTGCTCGACGCCATGCTCGGCGACGCCACCCTCTTCGCCCACCGCGACGGTGTCGAGGCCACTTGGACCATCATGACCCCCATCCTCGAACACTGGGCCAAAACCAAGATCGAGGACTTTCCGAACTACCCCGCCGGGACCTGGGGACCCGCCACCTCCGACGCCATGCTCAAAGCTGACGGCCGCAAATGGCGCAAACTCTGACGCCGGCGACGGTAGCCTCCGGGTAGCCCTAGCGTTGACCCGGGACTACCCGGACCTGCTTTCAAATCCCATGCATTGACCTGTCAAGGCCCACTCAGCCCTAACATCAACATTGCAAAGCACATCGGCTTGGCGTAGAAGTTATACCCGATCTGCGATCATGGAAGCAGGTCGATGGTGGTCGGCCACGCCGAACGTTGGACTGGCTTCACACCGGTCCAGATCTAAGTCCTTTGGAAGACGTACTTTCAAACTTACGGGGGGAGGGGGATAACCCCCCCCCGAAACCACACCGTCAACCCACCAGCCGAGGACCGGAAATGCCCCGCCCCATCACCCTCACCTACCAGGTCTTCCCCGACGCACCCGCCACCGCCCAGGCCGCCGCGCAACTCTTCAGCGCCGCCACAAAGGAAGCCGTCGAAGCCCGCGGACGCGCCCGCATCGCCATCTCCGGCGGCAGCACCCCGAAAGCGATGTTCAAGCTCCTCGCGGCCGAGCCTTTCCTTAGCCGCACGCCGTGGGACAAGCTCGACCTCTTCTGGGTCGATGAGCGCTCTGTTCCCCCCACCGATGCCGACTCAAACTTCAAGATGACCCGCGAAGCCATGCTCGACCACGTTCCGCTCCCCGCCCCCCAGGTCCATCGCATCGAAGGCGAACTCGACCCCGAACTTGCCGCCTCCCGCTACGAGTCCGAGCTACGCAACACCTTCAAGCTCGAGGGCGCCGAAACCCCCACCTTCGACCTCATCCTCCTCGGCATGGGCGACGACGGCCACACCGCCTCCCTCTTCCCCCATACCGAAGGCCTCAACGAGCTGTCTCGACTCGTCATCGCCAACCACGTCCCCCAGAAGAGCACCTGGCGCATCACCCTCACCTGGCCTGTCATCAACCAGGGTCGTCAGGTCGCCTTCCTCCTCGAAGGCGGTGCCAAGGCCACCCTCCTCAACGAAGTCCTCACCGGCCCCTACCAACCCGAAACCTACCCCACCCAACTCATCCGCCCTGCAAATGGTAAACTCCTTTTTCTGCTGGACCAGGCCGCCGCCGCCGCCCTCCCCCCGGCGATCGGCGGTTCCCCGGCAGCGGGTACTCTGGAGCTTAAATAGCATGATCCTCGCAGGCGACGTCGGCGGAACCAAGGTCCACCTGGCGCTCTACCACTTCAACAACGGCCATCTCGAGGCCATTCGCGAACATAAATATCCGGCCCACGACTTCGCCACCCTCGAAGACATCGTCAACGACTTCTTCAAGGACGACGACAGCTCCCGCCAGAAGGTCGCCGCCGCCTGCTTCGGCTGCCCCGGCCCAGTCCGCAACGGTCACCTCAAGCTCACTAACCTGCCCTGGACGCTCGATGCGCGCGATCTCCAAGCCTCCCTCCGCATCGAGCACATCTTCCTCATCAACGACCTCGAAGCCAATGGCTACGGTATTCCCGAGCTCAGCCCGCAGGCCATCTTTACCCTCCATGAGACCGATCCCTCGGCGGTCGGTCATCGCGGCCTTGTCTCCGCGGGAACGGGTCTTGGCGAAGCTCTTCTGATCTGGGATGGTGCTCTCCGCCATACGCCGATTCCCTCTGAGGGTGGTCACGTCTGTTTCGCGCCGCGCAACGACCAGGAGATTGCCCTGCTCCAGTATCTGCGGCGAACCCTTCACGGCCGCGTCTCCACCGAGCGCGTCGTCTCAGGCCTGGGAATAAAGAACATCTATGCCTTCCTGAAGGAAGATAACGGCGGCAGGCCGATAGAGGAACCCGCTTGGCTGGCCGAGCGGATGCGGCACGAAGACCCGAATGCGGTGATCGGCAGATGCGGCGAGGACGGCTCATCGGAACTGTGTATGGAGACCTTGAGGCTGTTCGTCGGGTCCTACGGGGCCGAGGCCGGCAACGTCGCCCTCAAGCTTCTCGCCAGCGGAGGCATTTATCTTGGCGGCGGCATCTCGCCGAAGATCCTCAAGACGCTCCAAAACGGGGTCTTTATGGAGGCCTTCCTCGACAAGGGCCGCATGGCTCCCATCCTGGAATCCATCCCGGTCCGCGTCATCCTCGACGAGACCTGCGCCCTTCTCGGGGCCGCCGGATACGCCGAAATCCGTGCCGCCGAACTCTCCGGCCACTCCGAACGAGCCGCCTCCATGCCTGCCTCTCTTGCTTAATACGCCGGATTTCACCCACCGCGCCGACCTCGAAGAGCAGATGGACTCCCTGCCCACCTTCGAGGAATATCGAACCTGCCTCCACGACCTCGACTCCGTCAGTCGCACGGTCCTGGCCCATCGGCCTACCCTCAACTTCTTAGCTCGGATCGCATCGGTTCACCCCCAACGAACGCTCCGAATCCTCGACGTAGCCTGCGGCGATGGATCGATGCTTCGCCGCATCGCCGCCTGGGCCGCGAAACGCAACCTGAAGGTTGAACTCTTCGGGCTCGATCTCAACCCAAACGCAATTGCAGTCGCCAGCGAGTTCCCCAACCCATCCCGGCAGATCGATTACCTCGTTTCCGATGTCTTCGCCTACAATCCCGCGCATCAGCCGGACATCATCCTCAGCGCGCACTTCACCCACCATCTTCCTGAGTCCGATCTCATCCGCTTTCTCCGTTGGATGGAGCAGAACGCCCATCGCGGATGGTTCATCAACGACCTTCATCGCCATCCAAATCCATACCGTCTGTTCCGTCTCCTCGGTTCAGTCGCGCCTTGGCATCCAGTCGTTGTTTCGGATGGACTCATCTCGATTCGCCGCGCCTTTACGCCTGAAGACTGGCAGCGAATCCTCCGCGAAGCCGCGGTTCCCGAAGCCTCCATCAAGACGCATTTCCCCGCCAGACTCACTGTCTCGCGCATCAAGCCGGTAACGATCGAAGCCTCGCCGGAACGCTAGACTGGATTCCATGCATCTCCGCGCATCGGCTCTTCTCGCCTTCGCTCTGTTCAGTCCGCAACAACCCGCGGTGCAGGATCCTCTTCCCGCCTCGCTCTCCCACCCCAACTGGGAGCAGGACGCGAAAGCGCGCCATCAAGCCCTCATCGACCGCAACGGTTCTGGAACGGACACCGCGCTGCGCGACCAGCTTCTCGCCATGCGCGATCGAGACCAGCAAGCGCGTGGATTCCGCAACGGCCAACCGATCGACAAGGATCATTACACGCAAGGCGCGAACCTCGCGGCGATCGACCGCGAACTTACCGGCCAACTGAAGCAGATCTTCTACGCCAACGGTTGGCCGGCGATTCACCTGGTAGGAATCGATGCCTCGAACGCAGCATTGCTGCTGCTCACGCATTCTCCCGATCACGCCTTCCAGCACGATCTACTTCCGCAACTCGAGACTCTCGCGGACTCGGGCAAGATCGACGGTTCCGCGCTCGCGACCGTCATCGACAAGGACCTTGTTGCGTCGGGTCAACTGCAGCGTTACGGAACCCAGTTCAAGTTCATCGACGGCGAGATGGCGATGTTTGCCGTCGAAGACCCAACACATCTCGATGATCGCCGCTTGCAGTTGGGGCTGATGCCGATGGATGTCTACAAGCAGGTCCTCGCCGGGATATATCACCTGAAAGCCTCTAACCAGATCGTCAACGCGGCGCTCCCGACGCGCAAATGACCTCTCCAGCCCGAAAGGCTCTCATGCTTCTCCGTCTCACCCTGCTTCTTGCCCTCACTGCACTCGCTCAATCGCAACGTCTCCCCGAAGGCGTTCATCCGGAGCATTACACGCTTGCATTGGCTCCAGACCTCAAGGCTGCGACGTTCGAGGGTACAGAGACGATCGACCTCGTCCTCGAACGGCCTTCGAGCAGCATCACGCTCAACTCCGTCGAGCTCCGGATTGTCTCCGCACGCGTTGCTTCGCAGACCGCTTCGATCCGGTATGACGAGCCGAAGGAACAGGTCACCTTTACCTTCCCGCAGCCTCTTGCGGCAGGTTCGGTGCGGGTTTCGGTCATCTATGCGGGAATCCTCAACGACAAGCTGCGTGGCTTCTACCTGTCCAAGACCAGGGCGAGGAACTACGCGGTCACACAGTTCGAGCCTACTGACGCGCGACGCGCTTTCCCCAGCTTCGACGAGCCTGCGTTTAAGGCGACCTTCGACGTGTCCTTAACCGTCGATGTGCGCGACACGGTGATCGCCAACGGAAAGCTCCTGTCGGACAAGCCCGCGGAACCGGGCAAACACACGCTGAGCTTCTCCACAACACCGAAGATGTCGACTTACCTGGTGGCGTTTCTGGTCGGAGACTTTCAGTGCACGTCGGGCAAGGCAGATGGCATTCCGATCCGGGTTTGCGCGACTCCTGACAAGGTGAAGCTGACCAACTTCGCCCTGCAGGCAGCGGAATACATTCTGCCGTATTACGACAAGTACTTCGGCATCAAGTATCCGATGGCAAAGCTCGACCTGATCGGCTTGCCGGACTTCGAGGCGGGAGCGATGGAGAACTTCGGCTGCATCACCTATCGCGAGACCGACTTGCTGGTGGACAGAGATGCTGGTGTCGATGCCAAGAAACGCGTTGCGTCCGTGGTCGCGCACGAGATGGCGCATCAGTGGTTCGGCGATATGGTGACGATGCAATGGTGGGACAATCTGTGGCTGAATGAAGGATTTGCGACCTGGATGGCGACGAAGCCAGTGGCGAAATGGCATCCGGAATGGCTGTTTCCCGAGGATGATGCTGTCTCGCGGGATGCGACGTTGAACCTCGACGCAGAGCCGACGACGCATACAATTCGGGCACGGGAGACGAAAACTCCAGACCAGATCAACGAGCTGTTCGATGGGATCTCTTACGGCAAAGGTGGTGCTGTTTTGGGGATGGTCGAGAACTACCTTGGCGAAGAGGTGTTTCGGCGCGGTGTTCAGGACTACCTCAGGGCTCATCTGTATGGGAACGCAACCGCGGAGGACTTCTGGAGGGCGCAGACGGCATCGTCCAAGCAGCCCATCGATCGGATCATGGAGAGCTTCGTCGATCAGCCTGGAGTCCCGCTGCTCTCGTTTGCCGCTTCGGGCGAGACGAAGCAGAGCCGGTTCTTCCTGCATGGAGCGAAGGAGGCGAGTTCGGCCCGATGGACCATTCCTGTCTGTGTGAAAGTCAAGGGAGACAAGCAGATCTGCCGGATCTTTCCCGCGGATTCGCCGCGGCTTGAAGCGGATGTTTCCGCGCCGTTTCTGTATGCGAATGCGCGAGATCGCGGCTATTACCGCACACGCTACGAGGACGCGCAGCTTGCGGCGATCGGGAAGGTTGCGGAAGGGAGACTTTCGGCTTCGGAACGGATTGGTCTGATCGGCGACGAGTACGCTTCCGTGCGCGCGGGCGAGGAGAAACTCGGGAGTTTTCTGGACCTTGCGATGGCGCTGAAGAGCGATCCAAACGCAGCGGTGATCGAGAGCGTTTTGGAAAAGCTGAGCAGGATCGAGGCGGAGATTGCCACGCCGGAAGACGCGAAAGAACTGCAAACGGCGAAGATGAGAGAGTTTTCTCCGGTTTACCGATCGCTTGGGAAGGCGAAACGCGGGGAGAGTTACAACACTGAAAAACGCCGGAGCTTGTTGTTCGATCTGCTCGGGTCTTCGGGTGACCCGGCCGTGCTGGCGCAGGCCCATGAGCGAACGGAGGAGTTGTTTGCGGGAAAAAAAGCTGCGGTCCCGGCGCTGACCGATGTCGCGGTGACGGTGGCGGCGGCGCACGGAGACGCCGGGTTGTATGACAAGCTGCAGGCTCTGGCGGAGAACGCCTCAGACCCGGGCGTGAAGTCCGATGCGCTGCGGATGCTGGCTCGGTTCCAGGCTCCGCTGCTGGTGGTTCGGACGCTCGACTATGCGTCATCCGGCCGGGTGCGGAACCAGGATGCCTGGGTTCTGTTTGCCGCGCTGCTGGCGCAGGTGGAGACGCGGGAGCTTGCGTGGACCTACCTCCAACAACACTGGGACGCGGTCCGAGCGCAGTTCACGACGAACTCCGGGGTTCGGGTGGTGGCGGCGACAGGAAACTTCTGCAGCGTGCAGCAACGGGATGAGGTGCGGAGCTTTTTTGCAACGCACCATGTGGATGCGGCGGAGCGGACGCTGGCCAAGTCATTGGACAGCATCGAAGATTGCATTCACCGGAGGTCGGTGGAAGAGCCGGCGCTTCGTATGTGGCTGAGCAGCAGGGGCACGCCGTAGGGTTCAAACACGGCATGAGTCACTTTATTGGTCACCTAACGCCCCCATTGCCCGCGCGTAAATCGAAGGTACTGTTGACGATAGCTCACGCAAGGCCTCGTTGGTGTGGCAAAGCGAAAGCTTACGCCTAAACGCCAAAACCATGGAGGCTACGAGCCGAGAGGCCCCTTTTCGACGCCGGTAATTTGCGCTCGGCGGGTCGGGGCGGACGGGCTATGCTGGGATTGCGATGAAGACCCTGGGCAAAAGACTCGCACTTGCGGCGGCGATGGTGGTGCGGACAGGACTGGCCGCTCTCCTGATGGGGTGCGGGAGCGCGGGGATGGTGGTCCCTGTGACTCCGGTGGTACCTCCGGTAGCACCGAGCCCGATCACCGGGAGCTACAACGGGATGGCGTTCGACGGCAAGGTGCTGGTCGGGGGCGTGGGCGTGGTGGGAGCCTCGGTGCAGCTTTATGCGGCCGGGGTAGGCGGGAATGGGGCGGCGGCGGGCTTTCTGCTTCCCTCCGCAGTGACGACGGTGGCGGGGGGGAAGTTTACGGTTCCAGCGGGCTACTCGTGTCCCATGGGGACAACGCAGGTTTACCTGGTGGCGAAGGGTGGAAGCGTGAGCGCCGGGGCGAGCAATGGGGCGCTGGCGTTCGTGACCGCCTTGGGGAGTTGCAAGCAGGTGACGGCGGGCGCACAGGTGACGGTGAACGAGGTCAATACCGTAGCGGCGGCGTGGGCGCTGGCGCAGTTCATCGGGCCGGGAGGGATTGGAGCGACGGCGACGAATGCGACGGGGCTGGCGAATGCTTTCCTGCTGGCGGGGGGGCTGGCCTCGGTGGTAGGCGGGGTGTCTCCGGGGGGATCGCTGGGGAGCAAGGTGACGTCTCCGGCAGCGCGCGTGAATACGCTGGCGAACCTGCTGAACCCGTGCGCGAAGGGGGATGGCGCAACAAGCGGGAGCAGCCCGTGCGGGCAACTGTTTGCGGCGGCAACGGTGGGGGGCGTGACGCCGGCGAATACGCTCGACGCGGTGGTGGCGGTGGTGCAGCATCCCGGACAGAACGTGGCGGCGCTGTATGGGCTGGCGCAGGGCAGCACCGCCTATGCCCCGGTGCTGCCGGCGCCGCCGGGCGATTGGACGCTGGCGTTGACCATCTCCGGCGGAGGGATGAATGGGCCGGCGACGGCGGGGGTTCTGGCGGGAGGCAATGTTTGGGTGTCGAACTACTTCGGGGTGGCGTCGCAGTTTACGCCTTTGGGAGTTCCGGTGTTTGCGAACGGCATTACCGGGGCGGGGCTGGACCACTCCTATGGGCTGGCGGTGGATGCGGCGGACAATGTGTGGATCGGCAATGTGGACAAGAGTACGGTGACGGAGTTGGCGAGTACGGGGACGCCGCTGTCAGGGGCGGCGGGGTACAGCGGGGGGGCAATCAGCTTTCCCCTTGCGTTGGCCATCGATCCGGATGGGAGCGTGTGGGTGGTGGACTATGGGAATGCCCACCTGACGCGGCTGAGTGCGTCGGGGGTACCGCTTTCCGGGAGCGCGGGCTATGCGAGCAGCCAGATCGCGTTTCCGGTGGCGCTTGCGATCGATGCACAGCATAACGCGTGGGTAGCGAACTCGGCGGGGACGACGGTGACGCGGGTGTCGCAGGATGGGGCGACGGTGGCGAGTGCGGCCTGCTGCGACGGGCCGGAGGGGGTGGCGATCGATCAGCGGGGGTATGTTTGGGTCACGAACTTTTATGGGAACAGCGTGAGTCTGATTTCGAGCGGGCTGGGTGTAGTGTCGAGCGGGTACCCGGCTGCGGCGCTGAACCGGCCGCAGGGGATTGCGGTGGATGGCGCGGGGAATGTGTGGGTAGCGAGCTTTCGGGGCGCGGGCGTCGTGGAGATGGCGGGAACGCAGGCCGCCTCGCCTGGGACGGTGCTCTCGCCGGCGGCGGGGTGGGCGCGGGAGGCTCCGCTGGTGGGAGCTTACTCGGTGGCGATCGATGCTTCGGGAAATGTGTGGGTGGCGAGTTTCGGGAGCTCGACCATGACGGAGATTGTGGGGGTAGCGGCGCCCGTAAAGGTACCGGGCATCGGGCCAGTGCAGGCACCTTGAGATCTTTTACTTCAGGGAAAACTGGTCTCAAAAGGTGTGAGCGGATCCCTTAGGGGGAGGTCTTCGCTGTCAGCGATCCGCCGAGGATGGCGAGGTAGGCTCCGGCGAGTGGAGGGTGCGGTGGGCGAGTTCGAAGGCATCGTCGATGCGTTGCACGGGCGGCGGCCTCTAGTGGGGGTACATGCCGTAGGCGGCGCGGGAGGTATCGGGGGCAGCCCACATGATGGCTCCGAGGGCGACGAGGAGGAGGGAGAACGCGATCATGCCGCGGGTACTGGGCTGCTCGGGCGCGGAGCCACGGAAGGCGCGCCAGGCCATGCCGGCGGCGACGGCGAGGTAAACCCACTCGCGGAGGATGACGTAGAGGAAAAGGCTGGTGGCCACGATGAGTACGCGCTGGAGACGGTTGAGGGCGTAGGTCGCCTGCGCTCCGTCGAGGCCGAGGATCGGAACGAGGTTGAGGGTGTTGAGGAAGGCGGTGGTGTACGCGAGGGCGAGAAAGAGCGGGGACCCGGTGCGGAGGGCGACGGCGAGGCAGGCGAGGGCGACGAAAAGGCCGAAGAGTGGACCGGCGAGGGCGATGGCGGAGAGGGTTTCGACGCTGACGCCCTGGTGGTACCAGCGGACGTAGGCTCCGAGGCCGGGGATGAAGAGAGGGAGATCGACCTGGAGGCCGCGGCGCTTGGCGGCGGTGTAATGGCCGAGCTCGTGGATGAGGATGGCGAGGGTGAATCCCAGGCCGAAGCGCCAGCCGAACAGGGCCCAGTAAAGGCCGAAAAATGCGAGGAAGCTGAAGAGGAACTTGAACTTAAAGAGGGCGAAGAGGACGGTTTTCGCTTTGAGGAGGAAGAAGGCGACAGGAGCGAAGGGGCCGAGGCGCTTGGTCCAGCGGACGCGTTGGGCGTCGGTGGCGCGGAAGCGGGCGTCGATCTGGTCGATGTGGTCCTGGACGGCCTGGGATTGGGTCGTCTTGGGAGGAAGCCACGTGAGGGCGTGTCGCCACGTGTCGCGGGCGGCCGCCCAGTCGGAGGATTGCTCCTGCCGGATGGCGGCCTCGGCGAGGGTGCGGAGATAGCGGCCGTAGAGGATGGCGTGGCATTCGGAGCAGGCGAGGGTTCCGGGGGGCAGCCAGAGGGTGCACTCGGGGCAGTTGGTGACGGGCGCAGGCGGGTCGCCGGGGGCGGGGGAAGGCGGGGCCTGAAGCTGCGATGCGGGGGGGAGAGAGTACTCGGTCACGGGATTATTGAGATCGGCTCCGATGTTTCTTGGTGTCTTATTCTACGAATGGGGCGAACCCCTACACTTGCAGCCAGAACCGCCTCTAGACAGCCACCGTAAACGAGTCTTCACTGCGCGTCACCGCCCGGTACATCGTGTCCCGCTCCACCGGCTCGCGCCCCGCCTCGGTAATGAGCCGGACCAGGTCCGCCCGCCGCATGCCCTGCGGAGTCGTTGCCCCCGCATCGTGGTAAATCTTCTCCTCCACCACGGTTCCGTCGATGTCGTCCGCCCCGAAACGCAGGGAAATCTGCGCCATCTTCGGCGTCACCATCTGCCAGTAGCTCTTGATGTGGCTGAAGTTGTCCAGCATCAAGCGGCTTACTGCAATCTGCCGCATGTCCAGCATTCCCGTGGACTTCGGCAGGTGGGCAAGCGCCGTGTGATCTGGGTGGAAGGAAAGTGGAATGAACGTCTGAAATCCGCCAGTCTCATCCTGCACCGCACGGAGCTTCAACAGGTGATCCACGCGGTCTTCATCGTTCTCGATGTGCCCGTAGAGCATCGTGGCGTTCGACCGGAATCCCATCCGGTGCGCCATCCGGGCCGTCTCCAGCCACTCACCGCCGTCGATCTTGTGGTCGCAGATGATGTGCCGGACACGATCGGCGAAGATTTCCGCTCCCCCGCCAGGCATCGAGTCGACCCCCGCAAGCTTCATCTGCTCGAGCGTCTGCAGAATGGTCATCTTGCCGCGCTTGGCCAGAAACGCGACCTCGACCATCGTGAACGCCTTGATGTGAACCTTGGGGAAGCGCTCCTTCAACCCACGCACCAGGTCCATGAAGTACTCGAAAGGAAGGTCCGGATGCAAGCCTCCGACGATGTGGAACTCGGTGACGGCCTCCGTGTACCCCGAAGCTGCGGCCGCATAGGCCTCCTCGAGCGCCATCGTGTACGTGCCCGCTTCACCCTTTTTGCGCCCAAACGCGCACAGCCTGCACGAGGCAACACACACATTGGTCGGGTTGATGTGCCGGTTGACGTTGAAGTAGGCCACGTTCCCGTGCAATCGCTCCCGCACATGGTTCGCCAGCCACCCGACCGCAAGGATATCGCCGCTCCGATAAAGCGCCACCCCATCCTCCAAACTCAGCCTCTCGCCGCCGACAACCTTCTCGGCAATGGGCACAAGCAAACGGTCATCGGTCTGGAAGCCGTGGCGCGGGCGCGGGGTAGAGAGGAAGTCGCTCATACTGTTACGATTCTAGACCTCAGCGCCATGGGTGCCAATCGTCAGAGCCCGCCCGCACTCTTCGCCTCAACCATCTGCGGCTGAATCACCACCCCATCAAACAGCGTCACGCCAAGCAGGTGATCCCCCACGGGCCGCATAAAGCGCAGCGTCCACCCCGTCTCCCAGAACGTCACCTTGCGCGTTGGAATCTCTACTGCAAAGGCAATGGTTGCGCTCCCATTCGAAGTCACCAGCACACGGTCACTCGCCGAGTCGAAGTAAAGGCTGTCCACATCGCGAACATAAAGATTCCTCAACGCCTGCCAGCTCACACCCTTGTCGCTCGACAGAAAGACCCCCTCCCGGCCTCCAGCCCAGATCTCCCCGCGCGCATCGACCGTCAGCGCCGTGATCTGGATGAGCTTCGGAGGCAGCGCGACCTCTTTCCAGTTCTGTCCCGCATCCTCGGACAGCAGGATCAATCCCGGGCTTCCAACCACCACCAAGCCCCTGTTTGCCGCCAGGTAGCGCCACTCCTCCGCCGCGGGGGTCGACACGTTGTGCCACACGCGGCCACTCGCATCGCTCGACAGCAGCCCACGCGAGGTGACCGCAAACATCGTCTCCCCCTGCAAAGCGATCCCCCGTACGGTGCTGTCGAAACCTTGCCCAGCCTTCTCTATCGGCTCTACCGGCGGTTCCACTGCAATCGGAGTCCTCCTCCGGCCCGGCACCGCGTTGCGTGCAAGGTGGGTCGAGCGCGGAGCGGGCCGGCGCGTCGTATCCTTCGCCGCGTGGCTCGTCTTCACCATCGGCTTCTTCCTTCTAGCCTCAGCCACCGGCACCCGGTCCGTGGGGGCGGGGTTTGCCGTCTTTGTAGCCCGGGATCTCGCGCGATGAGGCACCTCCGCCGCCACCGGAGGTACAGTTGCCGCGGGCGTCTCACCCGCCGCAGGCGTCCAACCCTCGTCCTGCAGACGGAAGATGCCATGCGTCGTACCCGCAAGCACCGTTCCGTCCGGGCTCTGCGCCAGACTGAAGACGTCGCGTCCGCCAAGCCCCTCGCTCCGCTGACTCCAGCTCAGCCCGCCATCCAGGCTCTGGAAGACGCCACCCCACTGCTTATCGTTCACCACTCCCACGTAGAGCGTCCCCGGCCTTTGCGCATCGCTGATGAACGCGGTGATCTGCCGTGTGGAAAATCCGCGGTTCGCCGGCGCAAAGTTGTTTCCGCCATCTTCGCTCGCCAGCACCCCACCACGGTCGGTGGCCAGGAGCATGTGCTGCGTGTCGGCCGGGTCGATGAACACATCGTTGACGATGACCTCCGGCCCTGTGGTCCGCGCCCATGTCTTCCCACCATCCTCACTCCGCCAAAGTCCTTCCGTCGTGCCCGCGAAGACGATGTTGCGATGCTGCGGGTCCTGCATCAACACGAGCGTTCGCCGCGCCGTGTTCGGGATGCCCTGCACCTTCCGAAACTCCTGGCCTTTGTCTACGCTCTTGTAGATTCCCGAGCAGGCACTCGCAAATACTACCCGCGGATCCTCTGGATCGATAATGATCGAAAACACATCCGAATCATCGATCACTCCTTTCTTCATCGTCGCCCAGCTCCCGCCCCCATCGGTCGTCTTCCAGGGCAGATGCCACGTCCCCGCGTAGATCGTCTGTGGGTCCAGCGGGTCGACCGCAAGCGATTGCACCTCGTGGATCTCGGCATTATCCGGAGGACTGATCCGTTCCCAGTGTTGTCCCGAGTCCCTCGTCCGGAACACCCCAGTCAGCGTCCCTGCAACAACCACATTGGCAGCCGTCGGCGCCGAAGCAAGCGATCGGACCGATTGCCCGGCCATTTCCGCATTTACCGTCCAGGTAGCCCCGCCGTCGGCACTTTGGTAGATCCCTCCGTCCGCATGATCCAGGACCCACGCCCCAACCAGCACGTGCTTCGGATTCGCCGCGTCTACCAGGATGGTGTCCAAAACCAGATCATCCCGTTTCCCAACACGGGCCAGCCGCTTCCACTGCCTTCCCGAATCCGAGGTCTCGTAGATCCAGCCATTGGTCGTGCCGAGGTAAAGATGAGCGTGGTTCGACGGGTCGACCGCAAAGGAGCGTGCATCCCCGCCATCAGGACCATAGGGAAGCCACGTCGCCGCCAACATCCGAGAAGCCGCGGAGCATAGAAAAAGGACAGCTACAAACAGAAAACCGCCGGGGCTGAAGTATCGCATTCTATCCATTCTGACGTTGCTTGTCCTGCTTGGTTGCTTCGTTCCGGCTCACCCATCAACCGAGGCACACCAGCACAAAGGCTGACTGGGAAGATCCCAGTCAGCCCGTGTGCCCTACTTTGCGCGATGCCTACTTCTTTTTGTGATGCTTCTTCTTCCCTTTTGCGGCGGTGCGCGGCTGGACCTTCACCGCGCTCTCGTCCACAACCGTCGTGCCGGTCGAGTCCATCGTGGCACCCGACGGGATCAGCGTTGTTGCGACCGTCTTCGCATCCTGCGTCCCGGTGTAGACCGAGATGCGACCCGCTTCGACGCCCTTTTCCTTGACCAGGTAAGCCTTGGTGTTGACAGCGCGTTCCGCCGCCACCTTGGGGCCGTTCCTTTCACTGCCTGCTGCGTTGCCGACGAGTGCGAGCTTCGCATCCGCGGTCCGCTGCAGGTTGAGCGCTACGTCATCCAGGCAGGCCTTGGCTTCGTTGTTGACGCGAGCGGGACGCTTCGCATCACGGTCGAAGTTGATCGAGCACAGGCTCTGGGTCGCTGGCTTGGTAACAACCGGCGTGGGTGCAACCACGGTCACCGTCGTCATCTGCGAGGCGGTCTGGCCCTTGTCGTCAGTCGCCGTGCAGGTCACTGTGATCGTTCCCGGAGCCACACCTGTCGTTGCCAGGGTTGCCGTCGAGGTGCTGCCGCTCACGGAGCCAGCCGTCGAACTGTAGCTGTAAGTCAGAGGACGATTCTGCGGGCTCACGCCATTTGCCGTGATCGTCGAGGAATCACCCGGATTCACGCTGGAAGGATTCGCCGAGCAACCAACGGTCGGCGGTTCAAAGGCGCGGATCGTGAACGGCGCCGAGCAGTCCGCCATCTGTCCAGGCTTGTTGCCCTCGGACACGTGGCCCTTGACGGTGTAGCTTCCGGCGGAAAGGGTCTTCGTGTCGACATTCGCCACGTTCGACGTTCCGGCTACCGTGCCCCCATCCGACGTCCAGTTATAGGTCGCCGTCTTCTTGGGGTTCAGGTTGGTCGCCGTCCCAGTCACCGTGATCGGGTCGCCGGGGAAACCGGTTGCCGGGGCGGCCACGCAGGCCAGGGTCACCGGCGGAGGAGGAATGATGTGTCCGAAGTGGGTTACGATACCGGTGCTCAGGTCGATGCCACTCAGGTTTGCCCGTCCACCCAGCACGCCCGCGGTCGGAATGCCGACGTACGGACCATAGTCCTCGTGAATGTAGCGGTAGTCCGCCTCAAACAGGCGCAGCGAGAAGCGGTTGTTAAAGAACGGAAGATCGTAGTCCATTCCGCCGCCGGCCGTCAGCGCGGGTCCCCACATGTACGGCTCGTGGTACACCAGCGGGCCTTCACTGTTCGGTCCACCGAGCCGTGCGCCGCCCACCAGGCCGTGCGCGAAGAGCGTGTAGTTCTGCATCGGAGCCCGGAAGATCGGTCCGGCCGACGCCGTGTACAGCCCGTCGTTATTGCCATCCGGGTGCGCCACCAGGTTGATCTCCGCACCGACATACTTGTTAAAGAAGTACGCCGCGCTCCCAATCGCTCCCTCGTTGATCGACGAGTAGTTGATACCGGCGGGCTTCACCTGTCCGTGTGCGCCAAAATACGAAAAGCCCGTGAAAATGTCGACGCGCGACGGGTTGGGCCCAAGGGGGGTACCAGAGCTGGGTGCAGTCTGTGCACTCAGGCTTGCCACTCCAAGGCTGACTGCACATGCAGCCAGTGCGAACCGGCCAAGACTGCGAAACGGGCGATAAACCATTCGACTTCCTCCACTGAAATTGAAACTTGATGATCGGGTGCCAACGCGCACACGAGCGCTTTTATATGAACTACCGAAGTTTACCGCAGTTGCCTTACCTGTCGAAAAGAAAATGAAATACCATGCGGATTTGAGAAGAATCTCATAGCACTCTTCCCATACCCCGCGAAACAATCCCCCCGAACCAACCCAGTAACCTCAGTCTTGCAGTCCAGCCAAACTACCAGCTTGCAAAACAACCCCTTACGACAGGTTCAGCGTACGGCGAACCGTGCCCCGCTCCTGCTGAATCTTTTCCTGCAGCAGCGTAATGGCATACAGCAACTGTTCCGGTCGCGGCGGGCAGCCAGGGACGTAAATATCCACCGGGATAATCTGGTTGACCCCTTGCACCAGCGCATAGTTATTGAAGACCCCGCCCGACGTCGCACAGGCGCCCATCGAGATCACCCACTTCGGCTCAGGCATCTGCTCATACAGCCGCCGGATCACCGGAGCCATCTTCTGCGACACGCGCCCCGCGATAATCATAAGGTCGCTCTGCCGCGGGGAGGGCCGAAAAACCTCCGCCCCAAAACGGGCAATGTCGTAGCGCGAACCACCCATCGACATCATCTCGATCGCACAGCACGCCAATCCGAACGTCATCGGCCAGATCGAGTTCTTTCGCACCCAGTTGATCGCCGCGTCCATCGACGCCAGGACAATGCCTTCCGGCTGATCCTCGCCCCAACTCACCTCGCGAAGCTTCTCGCTGTTCTTGCCGAAGCTGTCCAGCGTCCCGAAGAAGTAGCGATCGCTCTTCTGCGGAGTCCCCGTAGGCCGCCCGTTACTCGTCGTCTGATTCGGATCCGAGGTCATAGGTCTCAGTATACGGCGGACCGCCAACATCCTGAAGCATCAAAAGGGGGATCGCGCGCCTCCATTGCATGGATGCAGGGCGCTGCTTCTTAGTTGGCCCGCGAAGTCGCGCACAGCACCAACGTACCGCCCCGCTATCGCGCGTTCGCCTCGATCGCCCCCAGCAGGTCCCGGCGCAGCCCCTTCTGCTGCTCGGTCGACAGCTTCTCCCTGGCCTTCGTCAGGTAGAACACGTCGATCGCCATCTCCCCTTCCGTGTCCACCAGCGCCACCTCCACATTGCAGCCGTGGCCGGCAAAGGTAAGGCTCAGCGCCCGCAGCAAGCCCGGGGTATCCTGGGCCACCACCTGCACCAGCGTGCTATGCGACGACGCCTCCGGATCGAAGTCCACCTTCGTCTCCACCACCACCTTCGGCGTCTTCCTGCGGCCCCGCCGTCTTCCCGCCAGCAGCTTCTCCACGGACTCCTTCCCCGTCAGAACCCCATACACGCTCGCCACAAACGCGCCCCGCTCCGACTCGTTCATCTCCAGCGTCCGAAAGCTGTCCGTAAACCGGAAGCTATCCACCACCACCCCACGCGCATTGGAAAATCCGTCCGCGGTCACGATATTCATTCCCCACGCCGCCAGCACCCCGGCCATCGTGGCGAACAGCAACTCCCGGTCGCGCGTCACCAGCGTAATCCGGCTGCTCTCCGGCCGGTACACAAAGTCCAGTTGCACCGGGTCCGCTCCGAACCGAGAAGCCATCTCGAAGTGCGTCCGTATCTCTTCCGGCGTTCGGGTCCGCAGGTAGCGCTCAGGAAGCCCTTCCAGAAAGTCCTCCACCTCCGCCCGCCGGCCGGGCGCGAACGCCACCACCCGGTGCACCAGCTCGCCCCCCACCGACGCAATCACACGGTCCTCATCCACGCTCCGGTCCAGGTAATTCGCCGTAGCCATATACAGCCGCCACAGGTTCTCCGCCTTCCATGGCGTCAGCGCATCCGGGTGCACCGCGTCGATGTCCGCATAGGTAAACAGCGTCAGCATTCGCAGGGCATCGGGTGTCGGAACCTTCGCCGCAAACCCACGCACCGTCTCCGCGTCGAAGATGTCGCGCCGCAGCGTCGCCGACATCTCCAGGTGATGCCGCACCAGCGTCGCCACCTGCTCCGTCTCATAGGGGTCCAGCTCCAGCCGGCGCAGCACGCTCCGCGCCAGCCGCTCGCTCTCGATCGCGTGCAGCCCCGTGCTTCGGCCCTTGCCTGTGTCGTGCAGCAGGGCCGCCAGGTACATCAGTTCCGGATGCTGCAGGTCTCCCAGCAGCTTCGCAAACGTCGCCGCCCACTCCCCCGCCGCGCCCCCGCGAGGACGCCCCAGCCCATGCAGCGTGTCGATCAGCACAAACGTGTGCTCATCCACCGTGTAGCGGTGGTACGCATCCCGCACCACCAGCGCGTCGATCCCGTGGAACTCCGGTATCAGCAGCTCCAGCAGCCCCAGCGCATGCATCGCCCGCAGCGCATCTCCTGCATGCGGGCCCGTCAAGATCCCCTTCAGCCGATCCCAAAGCTCCGGACCCTCCTCCAGATGTGAGGAAAGCGACGGCAGCGCCATCGACAGCCGATCCTCCGTCTCCCGGGCCAGCACAAACCCCGCCTGCGCCATCGCCACAAACAGCGCAAGCACCACGTGCGGCTCACGGGCCGGGTCCCCCAGGCCCTCGCGGGCGGCAGCCAGCGTCGCCCGCCCATGCTCCACCGTGTAGCCTTCCGCCGCGTTCGCCGCCGACCGGCCAAGCCGCGGCATGCGCAGCCCTCGCGGCTCCGGAACCTCGCTCAACGCCTGCAGCGCCCGCCGGTTCACGATCCGCGCATGGCGAAAGTAAACCCGCATCCAATAAGCAGGGTCGCCCCGCACCGCATCCTCGCCCGCCGCCAGGCTCAGCGCGGAGGCCTCGTCCTGAGCCTGCCAGTCCAGCGTATTGTCGTCGCGCTCCCGCCGGTAGTGCAGAAAACAGCGGACCGTTGCCAGAAACCCGAACGCCTCGCGAAACTCCTCGCCAAAATCAACGAGAGCTTTCCCCGGCGGCGAACTCTTGCGCGACCCAGCCTCCAGCCGCCCCATCCATTGGCACAGATGCACATCCCGCAGCCCCCCCGGGCAATCCTTCACGTTCGGCTCCAGGTGGAACAGCGTAGCGCCATACTTGGCATAGCGCGCCCGCACCAGGCCTGCTAGCTTCGCCATCACCGCCTTGCCATCCTTCAGCAGGAGCTTCTCCTGCGCCGCCCGCAGCCGCGCAAACAAAGCCTCGTCCCCGCACACCAGCCGCCCATCGAGCAGCGCGAGCGTGGCCTCCACGTTGTCCGGGTCCAGCCGTTCGCACTCCGCCAGAACCCGCGTCACCGGGGCAGCCCGCGCTCCCGCATCCCACAACGCCTGGCTCACCCGGCGAATCGCGTCCCTCGTCCCTCCCTCGACACTCCGGCCGGCAGGCAGAAACAAGAGATCCACGTCCGACGAAGGGAACAGCTCACGCCGCCCATACCCCCCTACCGCAATCACCGCCACCCCGCCCTTGCCTTTGCCTTTGCCCGCCTCTTCCCGTCCCCACAGACTCGTAATCAGCGCATCCATCGCGTTGGAACGAGCAGCGATCGCCGCCGGACCCGCATGGCCGGAAGCCTCCGCGGCCTCGAACACGCCGCGAATCGCCAGCAGCCGGTCCTGATACTCCGCGCGCGCCCCACCCGTCTGGTCTTCGCCCAACCCGTCGCCCCCGTAGCTTCCTGGTCAGCCCTGCCGCCGAAGCAACGCCGGCTCCCGCCCCAACCGGCTGCCTTCGCCGGCGCCGGGGCTAAAGCGCAATCTCCCCACGCTCATCGTTGCGAATCCGGATCGCTTCCTCGACCTTCGAGACAAAAATCTTCCCGTCGCCGATCATTCCCGTCCGCGCCGCCGTCATGATCGTCTGGATCACCTTCTCCACCATCTCATCCCGCGTCACAATCTCGATCTTCACCTTCGGCAACAGGTCCACCGAGTACTCCCGCCCACGATAAAACTCCGTATGCCCCTTCTGCCGCCCATGACCCCGCGCCTCGAAGATCGTAATCCCCTCGATCCCCAGCTCCACGAGCGCATCCTTCACCGCATCCAGCTTCGACGGCTGAATCACTGCCTCAATCTTCTGCATCCCCAAACCATCCTCTCTAAACTTGCATCGCCGCTCTGTCCGCTAATCCGGTTGGCTGAACCATGGACCATGCCTCAATGAGCCCAGTCGTAACCCTCTTCCCCATGCTGCGACAAGTCAAGCCCAATCCGCTCCGACTCCTCGTCCACCCGCAGCCCGAGTACCTTATCGACCACAAACAGGATCACCAGCGTCCCCACGATCGAAAGCGCCCACGCAATCGCAATCCCGACAAACTGGTTCAGCAACTGGTGCCCATTGCCCTCCAGCAGCCCCGTCGCCTTGCCCGCCCCAAAGATCGGGTTGATCGCGCTGTTCGCAAAGATCCCCGTCAACACCGCCCCCATCGTTCCCCCCGCCCCATGGACCCCGAAGGCATCCAGCGAGTCGTCATACCCGAAGATCGCCTTCACCTTGACGACCATGAAGTAGCAGAACACCCCGGTAATCAGCCCGATCGCCAGCGCCCCCATCGGCGTGACAAACCCCGAAGCCGGCGTAATCCCCACCAGCCCCGCCACCGCGCCCGAGATCGCCCCCAGCGCCGAAACCTTCCCCTGCCGCATCCACTCCGCCACGCTCCAGCCCACCGCCGCCGCCGCCGCCCCAAAGTGCGTGGCCACAAACGCAGAGGTCGCCAAGGTCCCCGCCGCCAGCGCCGAACCCGCATTGAACCCAAACCAGCCCACCCACAGCAGACAAGCCCCGATAAAACTCAGCACCACCGAGTGCGGCGGCATCGGCACCTTCGGATACCCCAGCCGCTTGCCCAGGTACAGCGCCGTCACCAGCGCCGAAACCCCCGAAGTCACATGCACCACCGTCCCCCCCGCAAAGTCGAGGCACGGAAACCGCCCGCCCAGCGAAGCATTGAGCAACCCACCCTTGCCCCAAACCATATGCGCCATCGGGCTATACACAAACAGTGCCCAAAGCACCATGAACAGCAGCATCGCCGAAAACTTCATCCGCTCGGCAAACGCCCCCGAGATCAGCGCCGGCGTAATAATCGCAAACATCAGCTGATACACCATGAACGTCTGCAGCGGAATCGTCGCCGCATACTTCACATCGGGTGCCAGCCCCACCCCCCGCAGAAACACATTGTGCAGCCCCCCGATAAATGCGCCGCCTTCCCCAAACGCCAGCGAGTAACTCACCAGCCCCCACAACACTGTAATCACCGCCATCATCGCGAACGTCTGCATCATCGTGCCCAGGATGTTCTTCTTCCGCACCAACCCGCCGTAGAACAGCGCCAGCCCCGGCCCGCTCATCATCAGCACCAGCGCCGCCGACACCAGCATCCAGCTATTGTCCCCCGCCATCTGCGCCGCCGCCACCGCCGCCGTATTGTCCGCCGTCTGCTTCTCGAGCGCCGCCAACCGGTCCGTAGTCGACGCCGAAGACGGCGCGCTCACCCCCGGCCCCGCCTGCGCCCACGCACAGCGCCCGCCGCCCACCATCCCCAACCCGCATACCGCCAGCAACAGCCAGACCCGAAGAAGCGATGCACGCATAGATTCCGTCACCTGTCGTCCGTCATCGAAAAGAGAGTAAAGAAAACCGTTCGCTTCCCCGCCGCGGCAGGCGCGCCCTTACATCCTTGGAGACTCCCGGACATCCTCCGCCCAGTCGCCCATGCAGCCTTGTTTCGCTTACTCTACACAAGGCAGCCCCACACACAAAGCCCGAAATTCACACGCGCCTGACACCCGCCCAGTCACCCCTCGGAGAATCCATGCCCACTACCGCCACCCGCCACCGCTGGGACGACATAGCCCCCGAACCCCTCAACCCCACCCTCACCCGCCAGTTCGTCTCCGGCCGGCAATGCATGATCGCCCGCATCGTCCTCGCCAAGGGCGCCCTCGTCCCCACCCACAGCCACCCCAACGAGCAGATCGCCTACATCCTCTCCGGCCACCTCCGCTTCACCCTGGCCGACGACCCCACCCCCATCGACGTCCGCGCCGGCGAACTCCTCGTCATCCCCGCCAACCTCCCCCACGCCGCCGAAGCCATCGAAGACACCGTCGACCTCGACCTCTTCGCCCCACCCCGCGAGGACTGGCTCACCGGCAACGACGCCTATCTCCGCTGAGCCCGCAGCATCTCCTTCACCATTCCCACCCACTCCGCCCGCGCCTCTCCGCTCGCCACCGGCCGCCCCGCCCGCCGATACCAGTACGCCGCGTTGAACGCATCCCCTTCCACCCGGTGCAGGTATGCATGCACCCAGCTCCCCTCCGCGCTCTCGATCTCCTGCGCAATCCCGTGCGCCTTCTCCCACTCGCCCCGCACCGCCAACCAAAGCGCCAGCAGCGGCCCCTCCCATCGTCCCGCCTCCGAGCCCTCGAACTCCTCGACTGTCATAGGCGTCACCCTCCCGCCGCCATCAACCCTCGAGCCCGCATCCACGCCGCCAGCAACTCCGGCCAAACCTTCAACTCCGGAAACCCCGCCGCCAGCCCCGTCCCATGCGGCCCCTGCTGAAACACATGCATCTCCACCGGAACCCCCGCCTTCACCAGCGCCGCATAGAACATCACGCTATTCATCACCGGAACCGTGTTGTCGTCCGTGGTCGAGTACAGAAACGTAGGCGGCGTCTGGGCAGTCACCTTCGTCTCTGCCGAGAGCTCCGCCACCAGCCCCGCATCCGGAGCATCCCCCAGCAGAAACCTCCGCGACCCCGCATGCGCCACCGGCTCTTCCAGCGTAATCACCGGATACGCCAGCACCAGAAAGTCCGGCCGGCACCCCACCCGCTCCACCGGGTCCGCCGCATCCGCCTTCCCCCCGTCATACCGCGTCCCCGCCGTCGCCGCCAGGTGCCCCCCCGCCGAGAACCCCCACATCCCCACATGGTCCGGAGCCACCCCATACTCCGCCGCCCGCGCCCGCACCGTCCGGATCGCCCGCTGCGCATCCCCAATCTCCACCGGATGGTGGTACACCGGTCCCAGCCGGTACTGCAGCACAAACGCCGCCACCCCATGCGCATTCAGCCACAACGCCACATCCTCCCCCTCCTTCTGCATCGAAAGGTGCGCGTACCCGCCCCCCGGAGCCACCACCACTCCCGTCTTCGTCGCATTCGGCCCCTTCGGCAGATACACATACAGCAGCGGCCGATCCGCCCCGCCATTTCCCTGCGCCTCGGGAGCCCCATTTGCGCCACCCGGCCCATCCGGCCACAGCGTCATCGCCTTGCCCCCGGTCAGCACCTGCGGCACATACGGCGCCGGCCCCCTCTGCGCCACCCCCAGCCCGGAACCAGCCATCATCACCAAACCCATCAACCCGGCACGCCTCATCGTCACCCTCACACGCGCCATGTTACCCGCTCCCACCCCCGCCCCCGCAACCCCCACTCTGCGATACTGACCATGAGCCATGCCCCCCCTCCACCCAACCGCCGCGCCCGCCATCCTCAGCGCTCAGGAAGCCGCCGTCCCCGCCCCGCTCCTGGAGACGCCCGCCCAGACCTCCGCCATGGCCCGCCTCATCGCCCTCTTCCCCCCCGGCCAGTTCCTCCGCTATCTCGCCACCGGCCTCTGGAACACCCTCTTCGGCTTTTCCACCTACGCCCTCTTCGTCTCGCTCCTCGCCCACGCCCTGCCGTCTCGCCTGCTCCCACTCACCGCCCTCCTCGCCTCGGTCCTTTCCACGCCCCTCAACATCACCATGGCGTTCTTCGGCTACAAGTTCCTCGTCTTCCGCACCCGCGGCAACTTTCTCGCCGAGTGGCTCCGCTGCTTCGCCGTCTACGGCACCAGCATGATCCCCAGCCTCCTCGCCCTCTCCGCCCTCACCCGCCTCTTTCAATCCGTACTCCGCACCCACCCCACCCTGCTCCCCGCCGCCGCCCAGGGCAGCAACACGGCCGCCTACCTCGCCGGGGCCCTCCTCATGCTCTTCACCACCGTCTTCAGCTTCATCGGCCACAAGACCTTCTCCTTCCGCGCCCCTCGCACATCGACATCACCCCCAAACACCGCCTAAACTACCCGAGAGTCCGCAGAGCAAGCATGATCGAGACGCAAGCCCAACCCGCCACCAGCGACAAGACCATCTCCATCGTCACCCCCTGCTACAACGAGCAGGACAACGTCCTCAACCTCTACAACCAGGTCCGCGAGGTCATGCTCTCGATCGGCAAATACCGCTACGAGCACATCTTCATCGACAACAGCTCCCGCGACCGCACCGTCGCCATCCTCAAGCAGATCGCCTCCGAAGACCCCAACGTCAAGATCATCGTCAACTCCAGAAACTTCGGCCACATCCGCTCCCCCATCCACGCCCTCTTTCAGGCCCGCGGAGACGCCGTCCTCGGCATCGTAGCCGACCTCCAAGATCCGCCACCCATGATCGCCGACCTCATCCGCGAGTGGGAAAACGGCGCCTTTTGCGTCCTCGGCATCAAGCGCACCAGCGAAGAAGCCTCCCTCATGTTCTGGCTCCGCAAGCAGTACTACAAGCTCGCCGAGCGCCTCTCCTCCATCGAAACCATCCAGAACTACACCGGCTTCGGACTCTACGACCGCAAGGTCGTCGACCTCGTCCGCTCTTTTGACGACCCGTATCCGTACTTCCGCGGCATGATCGCCGACATCGGCCTCCCCACCGTCAAACTCCTCTACGACCAGCCCGCCCGCAAGTTCGGCATCACCAAAAACAACTGGTACACCCTCTACGACATCGGCATGCTCGGCATCATCAACCACTCCAAGGTCCCGCTCCGCCTCGCCACCTTCGCCGGCTTCGCCGGAGCCGCCATCGCCTTCCTCATTGCCTTCGTCTACCTCATCCTCAAGCTCCTCTTCTGGTCCCACTTCGAGCTCGGCCTCGCCCCCATGCTCATCGGCGTCTTCTTCATCGCCAGCCTCCAACTCGTTTTCCTGGGCGTCCTCGGCGAGTACGTCGGAGCCATCTACACCCAGGTCCAGAAACGCCCTTACGCCGTAGAACTCGAACGCCTCAACTTCGACCAACCCCCATCCCTCCCCCGCTCCACCCCCATCCTCACCGCGTCGCGATCGACTGTCTGATTCTGATCTACCGTCTGATCTTTGCTGATCGATCTGCCTTTCAAAAGGTAATGAGACGCGGAGGCGGTAACGACCCTCGCCGCGGAGGCTAATGAAGCTCCGATCGGCACCATGGTCCTTCGCATAGCCTTTCAGACAACCCTCATCGGAGACGCAGCTCATGATTCACCTGGACGCGCGCCCGCCCGCTCTGCCCAGCCTCACCCTAGAAACAAAGTCTTTGCTTTTATCAGGGAGGGCGATGTACTCTCTCGCAAAGTACATTTCAGGTGAGTGAACATGGCAGAGAGCAGCGCAAGCCGCGAGTCGATCGTCAAGGCTCACATCAAGGCCGTTACTGAGACTCACGATCCCCACGAAGTTCTTGCTCTCTTCACCCGCATCCGCTATGAAGTCCCTGCTCTCGCGGCCGTCATTGAAGGACCAGAGGCCGCCACTCATCTCCTCGGAAGCATCTTCTCTGCTTTTCCTGACTTCTACATCCACGCCGACACCTTCCATCAGGCCCAGGATGCCGTCATCGTCGAGGTGACGTTTGGAGGCACGCAACGAGGTGTCTGGGCTGGCGTTCAACCTGCCGGAAAACAAGCGGTGGTGAAGGGTGTCTTGATCTTCGACTTCGAAGGCGACCACCTTGTCTGCGAGAAGGTCTTCTTCGACCACGGCACGATCCTTCGCCAACTCACAGCCGCCTGACACCCCCCTCTGGTCTCCACCTCCATGTGCCTCGTCCCGGCATGCCCGAAAGCTTCCGAACCACCCGCATGACCACCCTCGCCCTCCTCTCCACCATCGTCTGCCTCGCCGTCAACGCCTACACCTACCGCATCGCCTACCCCCTCTGGCGCGAAGCCACCCCAGCCGACTTCCCGCGCATCCACGCCGCCTACCTCCGCCTCCTCACCCCCATCATCACCCTCCCCCACATCGCCATGTTCTTCTCGACCGCCGCCCTCGCCCTCAGACCCGCACCCTGGCTTCCCCGCCCTGCTGCCATCGCGGTCTTCGCTCTCGCAACCCTCGTCATTCTCCTCAGCGCCTTCCTCGCCGGCCCCATCCACGACCGCTTCACCCGCAACGCCGCCCTCGATCCCACCGGGCTAGACCACCTCATCCGTCTCAGCGCCCTCCGCACCGTTCTGATGTCCGTCAGCACGGCCATCCTGCTCCGATCCCTGGCCCACGCCCTCGCCTGAGCCAAACCTGTCAATCCCCACCAGGCCCTAAGCAACAGATTCCGAACGGGATCGGCGTGGCGCACCAGTTCCACCCCGTCCGCTACAATAGACACTGCCGCACGAATATAAAGACGGAGCAGCCTTTGGACATCCGCACCGGTTGATACCTGGTCCGAACTTCTATACCTGGTCCAGACCTAAGTTCAATGGACGACGTACTTTAGACTTTTTGAGGGGGGAGGGGGAGGGTAGACCCAAACCGCCTCCACGGAGACCCAATGCACGACTTAGTCCACCGCCAGCTAGCCCAGTCTGTCGCCACCATGACCGCCGTCCTCAACGACCACACCATCCACGAAGCCGTCGTCGAAGCCGGCCGCCTCACCGCCGAATCCATGCGCCACGGCGGCAAGCTCATGGTCTGCGGCAACGGGGGCTCCGCCGCCGACGCCCAACACCTCGTCGCGGAATTTGTCTCTCGTCTAACGGTAGACCGTCCCGCCCTCCGCGCCGTCGCCCTCACCACCGATACCAGCATCCTCACCGCCATCGGCAACGACTACCACTACGACAACGTCTTCGAGCGCCAGGTCGAAGCCATCGGCAACCGCGGCGACGTCCTCCTCGCCATCTCCACCTCCGGCAACAGCAAGAACTGCGTCAAAGCCCTCACCCTCGCCCGCGACATGCACATCCACACCGTCAGCTACACCGGCAACGGCGGCGGCGCCATGAAAGCCCTTTCCGACATCAACGTCATCATCCCCTCCACCATCACCATGAACATCCAGGAGTCCCACCTAGCCCTCGAACACATCTTCTGCATGTGCGTAGAACGCTTCACCTTCGGCATGGACTTCGACAAACGTCCCCAACACCCCATCGAGTAAGCCATGTCCGTCCAAGGCTTCTTTTTCCGCAGCATCATTTGGGCGGTCAGAGGAGCCCGGAACTGGCCCCTGGCCGACGCAACGGTCTACACCTATCGCTGGAACTATTCATCGGACGCCGAGTCTCCCAACCACCACTCGGATCTGACGACTGATCTCAATCATCATCGTGGCCGCTATGGTCTTTTTGGTCGGAAGACATAACCCATGAGCCATCCGAGAGAATGGCCTTCGATCTTTGCTAATTCAGTGGCTGAAACACAAGCTCCGGCATAGGAAAGTCCTTCCGATTCTCCGTTGCCAGCGCAAACCCATACTCCAGCGCCGTAGCCGCCACCATCATGTCGAGCATCGTCAATGTGCGGCCCCGACGCCTCCACTCCCGCTGCAGATCACCCGCACGTCGAGCAATCGCTGCCGTCACCGGATAGCATTCAACGCTCGACAGGAAGGCCTGGGTAGCCGATTCCTCACCCGGCCTCATCCCCCCGTACACTTCGGCAACGTTCGCCGCCGACGTGGCCAGCGCGTGGTTCGCTGCAACCATCCGGGCCAACTTCCCGCGCCCATCCTGCCGAGAACGTAGCGCATCGATCAGCACCGTGCTGTCGAGCAGCACCGTCATCCGGCTACCTTGTACTTCGCCTCGTACCTGGCCTCGCTCTCCGCCATCCTCAGGTCACGGTGCGCCTGATCTTCCTGCCGCATCTTCTTCACCCACGCATACGCCCCATCGGCCAACTCCGGATGATCCTCATCCTTCCATGCCGGAACATCGCTTTCCAGAAAGGCCAGTAACCGCCGCCGCTTCACCTCCGCCTCGGCCGTCTGTACCAGAAACGCACTCCGCCCCCTCGGCCCAACTAATTGATCAATCTCCTCAGCCAGCTTCTGAGGCATCACCACATGCGCCCGAACCGTACCCATCACAGCACCTCATCCCCAGTGTGTCACGCAGCGCCCACTCCGTCCACACACAACCCGAATGTACCCTGACTCCCAATGCCCACAAACCCTCTATCCCGCGAAGACCTAGACCACCTCCTCACCCACACCCAAACCCTCTTCCCCGCCCTAGCTAACCAGCGCCTCTTCCTCACCGGAGCCACCGGCTTCTTCGGCCACTGGCTCCTCGAATCCTTCCTCCATGCCAACCGCACCCTCGCCCTCAACGCCCAGGCCACCGTCCTCACCCGCAACGCCGCCGCGTTCCGCGCCAAATCCCCCCACATCGCCGGAGACCCAGCCATCACCCTCCACGAAGGCGACATCCGGACGTTCGCCTTCCCGCGAGAGCCACATCGTTACATAATCCACGCCGCCACCGACTCCGGCGGCCAGCAAGCCAGCCGCCCCGCCTACGCCCTCGCCGACGAGATCCTCGAAGGCACCCGCCACACCCTCCGCTTCGCCCTCCAAACCCGAGCCACCCGCCTCCTCTACACCAGCACCGGAGCCGTCTACGGCCGCAATCTCACCGGCCTCATCCACATCCCCGAAACCCAACCCACCGCCCCCGACCCCCTCCTCCTCCAAAGCTCCTACGACGAAGCCAAGCGCATGTCCGAGCACCTCTGCGTCGCCTACTCCCACCAGACGCCACTCGAGTGCTCCATCGCCCGCTGCTTCGCCTTCCTCGGCCCTCACCTCCCCCTCGACGCCCACTTCGCCATCGGCAACTTCCTCCGCGACGCCCTCGCCAACACCCCCATCCGCATCGCCGGCGACGGAACACCCCTCCGCAGCTTCCTCTACGCCGCCGACCTCGCCATCTGGCTCTGGACGCTCCTCTTCCGCGCCCCAGCCAACCGCGCCTACAACGTCGGCTCCGAAGACGCCCACTCCATCGCCGCCCTCGCCCAACTCACCGCCGACACCTTACGTCCCGGCCTTCCGGTCGAAATCACCCGCACCACCACCCCCGGAGCCCCCACCCCCACCTACGTCCCCAGCACCCAGCGCGCCCGCGAGGAACTCAACCTCCACCAGCACATCCCCCTAGCCGAAGCCCTCCGCCGCACCGCCGCCTGGCACGGCTTCAAACCCTAGTCCAGCAACCCGCGCAGATCCTCAACCGTCCGGACCGGCGGCCTACAAGTATTCCCCGAACAAACCACCGCAAAACTCCCAGCAACCTCCGGCAGGAACGGCAAAGTCTGCCCCAGCGCCGGAGGCAAAGCCCCAAGCTGCTCCCTCGTTAGCCGCACCACGCCTTTATTCACCAGATAGGGCCGCAAAGCCGCCGCCTCCAGCTCCCGCGCCGCCGCATCCTCACCAACCACACACACCTGCACCGGCGCCTCCACCATCCCCCGCAGCGCCAGCCCATAACTAGCCGCATACAGCCCAAGATGCTCCACCACTCCCGCAAAGCACTCCAGCGTAGCCTGAGCCTTCGCCTCATACCCCTCCTCCCCAGTCAGCGCCTCCATCCTTACCAGCACCCCCGCCGCCACCGGGTTCCCCGCCGCCACCGGCGAGTCCTGCAAAGGCTTCCGCCGAGCCGCCAACGCCCCCAGCGCCGAAGCATCCCGCCCCGTATCGAAGAACCCCCCACCCACGTCATCGTAAAACCGCGCCACCAGCCCCCGCACCAACTCCTCCGCGACCCGAAAGTACCGTACCTCCCCCGTAGCCTCCCACGCGTCGAGCGCCGCCGCCGCCAGAAACCCATAGTCCTCCAGCACCCCATCCACCCGGCCAGCCTCACCCGTCTCCCCATACGCCACCACCCGCCCCAGCCGCTCGCCATCCCAAGCCGCCCCCACCACCCGATCCAGCGTTTTCAACGCAAACTCCACAGCCCCGGGAACCTCCAGCACCCGCCCCGCCAGCAGATAAGCAGACACACACATCCCGTTCCACCCCACATACACCGTCCTGTCGATGTAAGGAGTAGCCCGCAGCTTTCGCGCCCCGTACAGCTTCTCCCGCGCCGAATGCAGCAACCCCGCCGCTACCTCCACCGAAAGCCCAACCGAAGCCGCCACCGCCTCTAGCGGCTTCGTCACATGCAGCACATTCTGCGCCACGTTGTGCCGCATATCCCCAATCTCCCCAATGTCATAGAAAGGCCCAGCAACCGCCATCTCCTCCGCCGTCAAGACCGCCCGGGCCTGCGCAAGCGTCCACGTAAAGTAGTCTCCATCGTCGTCCAGCGACACATCCGCACCCTGCGAAGCATAGAACCCACCTAGCTCCCGATCCGTAAGCCACTCATCCATCCACCGCATGACATCCCGCGCCACCCGCGCGCACTCCGGCTCTTCAAACGTCTGGAACGCCCGCACATACGTCCCCAGCAGAGCCGCATTGTCATACGCCATCTTCTCGAAGTGCGGCACCACCCACCGCTCATCCACCGAGTAGCGATGAAACCCGCCCCCCAGCTGGTCGTACACGCCCCCCTTCGACATCTTGTCCAGCGTCACCAGCGCCACCTTCGCCGCCGGCCCCGCCAGCTCCGACCGCCGCGAAGCCAGGTCGATCAGCAGATCCAGCGCTCCCGCATGAGGGAACTTCGGCTGCGCCCCAAACCCACCAAACCGCGGATCGAACTGCGCCACCGCCGCCACCGCCAGCTTCTCGACTAACTCCACCCCAGGGTCCGCCGACCGCGCACCAAGCGTCTCATTCTGCTCGATCGCCGCCATCGCGCCCGCCGCCGACTCCTCCACCTCCTCCCGCCGGTTCTGGAACGCCTCCGCCATCGTCAGCAGCACCCGCCGGAAGCTCGGCCGCCCCGCACCATCCACCGGAGGAAAGTACGTTCCCCCAAAGAAGGGCTTGCCCTCCGGAGTCAGAAACGCCGTCAACGGCCACCCCCCCTGCCCGCTGATCGCCGCCACCGCCGCCTGGTACCGCGCATCCACATCCGGCCGCTCATCCCGATCCACCTTGACGGCCACGAAATGCTCGTTGATCACGGCCGCCGTCGCCCCATCTTCGTAACTCTCCCGATCCATCACATGACACCAGTGGCACCAAACCGCCCCGATGTCGAGCAGCACCGGCTTATCCTCCCCCCGCGCTTGCGCAAACGCCTCCTCCCCCCACTCCATCCAATCCACCGGCTGCCCCCCCGCCGACCGCAGATACCCAGAAGCCGCCGCCCCGAGCCGGTTCTGCCTCACTCGCAGGGTTCCCGTCACCACCTCAACCTCAATCCGCCTGGATCCATCGCTCATCCGTTAACTCTAGCCCACCCACAATCTGCCCAGCCGCGCTCTGAACCTCCTATACTCATCTCGCCGTCCAACATGCAGGTATCGCTGCAGCCCGCCCCGGAGGGCCCCTCTTTTGGAAAAGACCCCAAGCCGCCGCAAGCTCCTCATCTACCTCTTTCTCGCCTTCCTCATCCTCCTGCTCGGCGGCCTCACCATCCTCAACGCCTTCCGCCTCACCTCCCTCACCCCCACCTCGCTCGAGCAGATCCTGCTCTTCACCGGCCTTTCCACCCTCGCCTTCCTCCTCTTCCTCGCCGTCCTGGTCCTCCTCGTCCGCAACGTCCTCAAGCTCTACGCCGAGCAGCGCAGCCGCGTCCTCGGCACCCGTCTCCGAACCCGCATGTTGTGGGGAGCCGTCCTCGTCTCCCTCGTCCCCATCGCCTTCATGTGCGCCTTCAGCTACGGCCTCATGAACCGTGCCGTCGACCGCTGGTTCTCGCAGCCCGTCACCACCATGCGCGACGACTCCAGCCGCATGGCCGCCGAGCTCGCCGCCTACACCACCGCCAACGCCCGCGTCGAAGCAGACTCCATCGCCGCCTCCCTCCCACCCGCCTCCGCCGGCGCCGACGCCCTCAACCGCATCCTCCGCCAGCACGAAACCACCCTTCAAGGGGGCTTCGCCGTCGTCTTCCGCGAGGGCCACGCCGTCTCCTCCTACCATCTGCCCCAGCCCACCTCCACCGCCGAAATCCGCGACTGGCTCCCCCAGCAGCCTCCCCCCGCCGACGAACTCGAAGCCTCCCACCCGCCGCCGCCGCAAAAAGCGCAAAGCCTCGCCGGAGAAACAGTCTCCTCCGCCATCCTCACCGCGGCCCAGCGAACCGACCAGCCCATCCTCTCCATCGGTCAGGCCGACTACGCCCTCGGAACCGCCGGCATCAAGGGCGGAGCTACCGTCGTCGCCGGCCTTCCTCTCCCCTACGGCCTCGCCGCCACCATGGCCCGCATGCGCAGCTCCGCGGATGCCTACTGGACTCTCTATCGCGCCCGCCGCCAGGTCCGTGGGCTCTACTTCCTCGTCCTCGCCATGATGACCTGCCTCGCCCTCTTCGCCTCCTCCTGGCTCGCCCTCTACCTCTCCCGCCAGGTCACCAAGCCCGTCGAATCGCTCGCCGACGCCATGCAAGCCGTCGCCGCCGGAGACTACGCCCGCCGCGTCCAGGAAGGGCCTACCGAAGAGCTCGGCGAGCTCATCCGCAGCTTCAACCACATGGCCGCCGACCTCGAAAACTCCCGAGCCCAGGTCGACGCGTCCACCCTCCAGCTCAACCGCGTCAACTCCACCCTCGAAGCCCGCCGCTCCGAGCTCGAAACCATGCTTGAAACCATCCCTAACGGCGTCGCCACGCTCGATACCCGCGGCCGCATCCTCCTCGCCAACCGCGCCCTGTTCGAGATGATGGACCCCGGCGGCCAGCGCCCCTTCATCGGAAGCCAGATCGACGAGGTCTTTCCCGCCGAAATGATGGACGCCCTCGACCGTCTCATGCGCCGCAGCCACCGCATGGGCTCAGCCTCCGGAGAGATCGACCTCGGCGCCTCCCCAGCACCCAGCGGCCCAGCCAACGGCATTGGACATAGTCCCTTCCACACCACCACCGCCACCATGAACCTCCTCGCCACGGTCGCTCTCCTCGAAGGCGGAGCCCCCACCGCCCGGACCCACCTCGGCTATGTCCTCGTCCTCGAAAACGCCACCGAACTCCTCCGCGCGCAGAAGCAATCCGCCTGGAAAGAGGTCGCCCGCCGCGTCGCCCACGAGATCAAGAATCCCCTCACCCCCATCTCCCTCTCCGCCGAGCAAATCCGCCGCCACATCGACCGCCTCTCCGAAACCCTCGACCAACACGAAGTCGCCAGCCCCTCCCCCGCCGTTATCCGCCGCTGCTCCGAGGTCATCACCAGTTCGGTCGATTCCATGCGCTCCCTCGTCGACCAGTTCGCCTCCCTCGCCGAGTTCCCCACCGCCCAGCCCCGCCCAGCCGACCTCAACACCATCGTCGAAAACGCCCTCGCCCTCTTCGCCGGTCGCCTCCAGAGCATCCGCATCGTCCGCCGCATGGCCGAAGACCTCCCCTTGGTCCTCGCCGACCCCGAAGCCATGAAGCGTGCCCTCGGCAACCTCATCGACAACGCCGCCGAAGCCATGCAGGCAAGCCTCCTTCGCGAAATCCACCTCGCCACGACCCTCCTCCCCGGCGGCATGGTCGAGCTTACCGTCGCGGACACCGGAACCGGCCTCACCGACGACATGCGCGAGCGCCTTTTCCTCCCCTACTTCTCCACCAAGCAGCGCGGCACCGGCCTCGGCCTCGCCATCGCCGCCAAAATCATCCAGGAGCACCAGGGAACCATCCGCGCCGAGGCCAACCACCCGGCCGGAGCCCGCTTCATCGTCGAACTCCGCCCCGCCTCCATGCTCGACCCCACGGCTGCCGAGCTCATCGCTCCAGACCCCGCCGAACTCCCCGCCCCCACCCAGGCCTGACACCCGCGCGGGCGGAACGCCCCCTGCCAGCTTCCGCCCGCCGGCCAGCGCCAAGGGTGCGCCACCACTTGGCAGCCCGCCCCTCCCCATGTAGTCTCGCAGTAACCACCTTTTCACAAACACAGCAGCTTCGAGCCCGGCTCGAGCCCGCGCTGCTTCCCTCACCGGCCAGGCACGCCACGCCGGCCCGACCCCGTTACCAGGAGCCCTTTGATGAAGTCCCCGCTCAAGCCCTTCCTCCTCACCCTTCTTACCCTCGCCGCCGCCGGCTCCGCCCGCGCCCAGTCCACCGCTAACCTCACCGGAACCGTCACCGACCCCACCGGAGCCGTCGTCGCCAACGCCGCCATCAGCCTCCGCGAGATCGCCACCGGCGCCGAGCGCAACACCGTCTCCGACGGCTCCGGAGCCTTCAACGCCCCCTCCCTCCACCCCGGCGACTACACCGTCACCGTTCTCGCCTCCGGCTTCAGCAAGTTCACCGTGCCCCGCCTCACCCTCGAAGTCAACGCCAACGCCAAGGTCGACGCCAGGCTTGGCCTCGAAAGCGCCGAAGAAACCGTTCAGGTCGAGGGTGCGGCCCCCGTCCTCGAGGCAACCACCTCCACCCTCGGTCAGGTCATCGACCGTGAGACCGTCCAGCAGATGCCCCTCAACGGGCGCCACTTCCTCGACCTTACCAATCTCACTCCCGGCACCGTCGTCCCCCCCAACAACGGCAACCTCACCGCCCCCAGCCGCGGCCTCGGCGCCAACTCCTTCATCACCGCGGGAAACCGCGACGACAGCAACAACTTCCAGATCAACGGAATCAACCTCAACGACATGACGCAGAACCAGATCACCTTCCAGCCTTCCATCAACACCACGTCCGAGTTCAAGATCCTCAACTCCACCTTCTCGGCCGAGTACGGCCGAAGCTCCGGAGCCATTGTCAACGTCTCCACCCGCTCCGGGACCAACGCCTTCCACGGCGAGGGCTTTGACTACGCCCGCAACAACTACTTCGATGCCCGCAACTTCTTTAACCGCGTCCCTAGCCGCCAGAACCAGCTCAACCGCCATAACTTCGGCGGAGCCTTCTCCGGCCCCATCTTCCGCGACCGCACCTTCTTCTTCCTCAGCTACGAGGGCCTCCGCCAGAAGCAGGCTATCCTCCTCACCAGCAACGTCCCCACCACGGCCCAGCGCGCCGCCTTCGCCACCAGCCCCGCCGGCCCCGCCTGGGCGCAGATCGTCAACCTCCTTCCCCTCGGCGTCGAGACCACCACCAACGGCACCACCTCCGCCGTCGCCTCCGGCTCCTCCCCGGGCCCCGTCAAGACCGACCAGTTCTCCGGCGACCTCTTCCACAACATCACCACGGTAGACACCCTGCACCTCTACTACGCCTGGCAGCAGGACGCCCGCACCGAGCCGAACCTGCAACTCAACAACGTTCCCACCTTCGGCGACCACCGCACCGCGCACCGCCAGATCGGCACCATCAACGAGATCCACGTCTTCTCCCCCACCGTCGTCAACGAGGCCCGCATCGGCTTCAACCGGATCGCCATCTCCTTCAACGCCAACCTGCTCGCCTCTTCCAGCACCTACGGCATCTCGAACGGAGTCTCCGCGCCCCTCGGCATCCCCCAGATCACCGTCAGCGACCTCGGCCTCAACTTCGGCGGCCCCTCCGGCTTTCCCCAGGGGCGCTTCGTCACCACGGGCGTCTTCTCCGACACCCTCAACTACCTCGTCGGCAAACACTCCATCAAGGTAGGCGGAGAGTTTCGTCGCTTCGAGGGCAACAACTTCTCCCAGACTCCGGGAACGATCGCCTTCACTCCTACCGCCGCCGTCGGCACGACGCCCGCTGTCAGCGCCACCCAAAACTTCATCAACGGTCAGGCCAGCTCCTTCACCGGCAACCCCGCTAACGTCGTCAGCCGCATCTTCGACAGCGCCGCCGCCGGGTTCGTCCAGGACAACTGGAAGATCACCCCCCGCTTCATCGCCGAACTCGGCGTCCGCTTCGAGTGGAACGGCACCTTTACCGAGGGAGCCCACCGCTTCGTCAACTTCCTTCCCGCCACCGCCACCCTCCAGCAGGTCGACCAGCCCTACAACCAGAACTACAACTTCGACCCCCGCCTCGGCTTCACCTTCGACCTCGCGGGCAACGGAAAGACCGTTCTCCGCGGAGGCTTCGGGCTCCTCGCCGACCAGCCCAACGAGGGCGTGATCTCCGGTCTCGCCGGCAACCCACCCAACTCAAACCCCGTCTCCCTCACCGCGAAGGTAGGCACCACCCTTCCCGTAGCGACGCTCTACACCAGCGCCGCGCTCAGCGGCCTCTCCCCCGCCTCCACCAACCCCAACTACCGCAACGCCTACACCGAATCCTACAACCTCAACCTCCAGCAGGACCTCGGCTTCGGAACCGTTCTCCAGGTCGGCTACATCGGCTCCGGCGGCCGTCATCTCCGCATCCCGCTCAACATCAACCAGTTCCGCTACCCCGCCGGCACCATTCCCGTCCGTCCCTTTCCCACCGTCGCCGCCACCAGCACCTATCGCCCAAACGCCGCCCTCGGCAACATCAACCAGGTCAACTACGCCTCGGAGTCCAGCTACAACGCCCTCTGGATTACCGCCCGCAAATCCCTCCGAGGTGGCCTCGAGCTCAACACCAGCTACACCCTCGGCAAATCCCTCGACGACAACTCCCTCTCCGGCTCCGGCGTCCAGGACGGCACCAACCCCGGCGGAGACTACGGTCGCTCCGACTTCGACACCCGCCACCACTTCGTCTTCTCCGGCATCTGGACCCTCCCCTTCCACGGCAACCGCTTCAAGGAAGGCTGGCTCCTCGCCAACATTACCCAGGTCCAGTCCGGCAACCCCCTCAACGTCACCAGCTCCAACACCAGCTTCACCGGCTCCGGAAACCTCCGCCCCACCGTACTCGGAGCCTTCTCTACCGGACGCGGAGCTCTCCTGCCCAGCGGCAACATCCCCTTCATCAACGCCACCGTCTGCACCACGCCAACCGCGGGCTGCACCTTCTACACCCAATCCTTCGGCTTCGGCAATCTCGGCCGCAACGCCCTCCGCGGTCCAGACTTCTCCGACGTCGACCTTTCCCTCCAGAAAACCACCCGCCTCGCCGAGTCCGTCGCCCTCGTCCTCCGCCTCGACTCCTTCGACCTCCTCAACCACGTCAACCTCGCCAACCCCAGTCTCACCGCCTCCACCTCCGGAACCTTCGGCCAGATCAACGCAACCCGCAACCAGGTCGGCGACGCCGGCTCCTCGCGCCAACTCCAACTCGCCGGAAAGATCACCTTCTAACAACAAGTCTCCGCTCACCACCTTCGCCCTCCTCCTTTCCGCATCGCGGTACGCAAAAGGAGGGAGGGCGTTCTCTTTGCCCGGGTCACATCCTCCGGCCGCACCTCCACCCGCCTGAAATAGTTGTTAGTCAAACCAAACTGGGACAAAGACCCCACGCATGGATCCCCCTTTTGGGATAGCATGGCCCGCAAACGCCTCTGTAGACGGCGCGCGATCTCAGATTCCCATTCACGGCCACAGGGAGCCAATCCCTCGCCGAAGCAAGACGAAGTAGGAGCTCTCTCTCATGAAGAAACTTCTTGGCCTGTGCCTGGCCGGTGCCCTCTCGCTCCTCGCCGGTTGCTCCAGCGGCAACACCCCGAACGACACCCAGCCAGACCCTCCCACTGGCGTCACCGCCACCGCCGGCAACGCGCAGGTCACCCTCACTTGGACCGCATCCGTCGGAGCCCTCTCCTACAACATCTATTTCGCAAATGCGAGCGGTGTTTCGAAGGCCAGCCCCAACAAAATAAGCGGAATCACCGCCACCACCTACACCCAGACGGGCCTTACCAACGGGACGCCCTACTTCTACATCCTCACCGCCTCCAACCTCAACGGCGAGGGCCTCATTGCCTCGTCCCAGGTCGCCGCCACCCCCTTCTCCCCCGCACCTGCGCCCCCCACCGCGCTCACCGCGACCGCTGGCAACGCCCAGGTCGCGCTCGCCTGGACCGCCTCTACCGGAGCCACCAGCTACAACCTCTACTACTCCCTCACCACCGGCGTCACCCCAGCGAACGGCACCAAGATCAGCGGCATCACCACGCCCAGCTACACCCAGACCGGCCTCGCCAACGGCTCCACCTACTTCTACGTGGTCACCGCCGTCAGCTCCGGCGGTGAGTCCCCGGCCTCCGCCCAGGCCTCCGCCAAGCCCGTCGCCCCCATCCCCGCTCCACCGGCCGCGCTCACCGCCGCCGCTGGAAACGCCCAGGTAGCTCTCTCCTGGACCGCCTCCGCAGGAGCCACCAGCTACAACGTCTACTACGGAACCGCCGCCACCGTCTCCCCCACCACCGGGACCAGGATCGGCGCCATCTCCGGAACCACCTACACCGTTCCCACCCTCACCAACGGAACCCAGTACTTCTTCCTCGTCACCGCCGTCAATGGCACCGGTGAGTCCGCCGCCTCCAACACAGCCACCGCCACCCCCACCAACGGAGTGACCGTCAGCCTGGTACCCGGCGCGGAAGCAATGGCCACCCTCCAGGTAGCCGCCAACACCAACCTCACCTACGACTTCCTCCCCAACGCCGTCAGCACCGCCACCACCGCCACCATCTCGCCCGTCGCCCAGTCTGCCCTTCCTGCCCCCATGCTCCACCCAGCTCCGTCAGAAGCCGCCCTCGCCTCCACGGTCCACCCTCAGTTCCAGCTCGGCGACACCTTCCTCGGTGCCTTCTCCCTCTCGCTCAGCACCCCCACCATCACCTCCTTCAACGTCCCTGTAGGCGTCTCCGGAACCGTCGGTTCCACCATTCCGGCTAACTCCACTATCAACCTCGCCGTCCTCCAGAACGGTGCCTTTGTCGACGTCTCCACCTTCGTCGTCGGCACCAACGGAGCCATCAAGCAGAACCTTCCCTCCGTCGCCCTCCCGGGTCTCATCTCCCCCGCCACCTTCCTCGTCTACCAGCCCGCGGCAGGAACCAGCACCAGCGTCTCCAACCTGGGCCTCGCCCTCATCGCCGACGACGGCCATCGCATGGCCGACGGCTCCAACGGCCTCCAGGTCATCCGCATCTACGACAGCAAGGGTGCCCTCCTTCCCACCCCCACCATCACCTTCCTCGACTACCCCAACGCGGGTGACCTCGACGGACAGGCCCTCACCCCCGATGGCTCCCAAGGCATCATGGTCGACGGCGGCAACACCGTCCGCTTCTTCTCTCAGGTCCAGACCGGAACACCCGTAGCCTCCAAGACCACCGTCAGCATCAGCAGCTACGGCGGCGATGGAGATTCGGTCGCCATCCTGCCCAACGGCGACGAAGCCGTCATCTCCGGAGACTCCTCCAGCCAACTCGTCGTCCTCTCCGGCATCCTGGCCGGAACCCCAGTCGCCACCACGACGATCCCCATCGTCAACAATCGTGACGGTCTCGTCCTCTCCGCCGACGGCAAGGTCCTGCTCGCCCGCGGACCGGACGGCCTCAGCGTCTTCTCGATCGCCGCCATTACCCCTAAACCAGGAACCATCGCCGGAACCATCTCCCACACCTTCACTCCGGTCACCAACTTCACCAGCCTCGGCTCAAATTACTACTTCGAGGACGGCCGCAGCGGCATGTTCCTCAGCCCCGTGGATTCCTCCCGCGCTGCCGTCGTGCAGTCCGGCCAGACCGCCAACTCCACCGTCCAGCTCATCACCAGCCTCACCTCAGCCACCCCCGTCGCCGGCCCAACACTACAGCTGCCCTCGAACGTACTGCCCTTCTCTGTCGCCATCAGCCCGGACGGCAAGATGGCCGTCGTCGGAACCTCGCAGGGCCTCATGCTCTACAGCGGCGTCGACACGGGAACGCTCACCGCCGTCGGCTCCCTCTATGCACCCACCTACACCCTGGGCACGAAGTCCGTCACCCTCGGCTCCATCCCAACCCTCGGCATCACGCTCGACGGCAAATACGTCCTCGCCGGCGATCAATCGAACTCGTCACTCGTCGTCGTCCCCTTCAACAATGCAGGCTTCGCCGCCGCGCCCGCCTCCGTGCTCGGCTCGGTAGCCATCCCCGACAACGACCAGCTTCTCGTCCACTAACCCGCCGCAACGTTCGACAGGGGCCAGCCGCTTCCCGGGCCGGCCCCTCTTTCGTTCAGCCACCCGCCGCTACCCACCTGCGCCCACACCGCGTAGGATTACCCCTGTGAACCACGTCCTCATCGTCGACGACGAAGCAGACATCCGCACCTCGCTCGAAGCCATCCTCTCCGAGGAAGGCTACGCCGTCACCACCGCCGCCACCGCCGCCGAGGCGCTCACCCTCATCCGCGACGCCGAGTACCACGTCGTCCTGCTCGACATCTGGCTCCCAGATCGCGACGGCCTCGACACCCTCGCAGAAATCCGCAACCTCGCCTCCGCCAACCTCCCCGAGGTCGTCATCATCTCCGGCCACGGGACGATCGAAGCGGCGGTGCGCGCCACCAAGCTCGGCGCTTATGACTTCCTCGAAAAACCCCTGTCCCTCGAACGAACCCTCATCGTCCTGAAAAACGCCGTACTCGCCCGCCAGCTCCGCGAGGATAACCAGGAGTTCGCCCGCCAACTCGCCGTCAAGGGCACCGTCACCGGACAGTCCGTCCCCATGAAGGCTCTCCGCCAGCAGATCAAGCTCATGGCCCCCACCAACGGCCGCGTCCTCATCTATGGCGAGTCCGGAACCGGCAAGGAGCTCATCGGCCGTGCCATGCACGCCCAGAGCCTCCGCAAAGACCGCGTCTTCGTCGAACTAAACTGCGCCGCCATCCCCGAGGACTACATCGAGTCTGAGCTCTTCGGCTACCGCAACGCCGCCATCCCCGGCGGCCCCCCCGAAAAGCGCGGAACCTTCGAGCGCGCCGACGGAGGAACCCTCTTCCTCGACGAAGTCGGCGATATGAGCCTCAAAACTCAGGCCAAGGTCTTGCGGGCGTTGGACGAACAACGCTTCCTCCCCGTCGGAGCCTCCCACCCCGTCCACGTCAACGTCCGCGTCATCGCCGCCACCAACAAGGACCTCGAAGAAGAGATCGCCCGCGGCAACTTCCGCGAAGATCTCTTCTACCGCCTCAACGTCATCCCCTTCTTCGTCCCGCCCCTGCGCGACCACAAGGAAGACATACCCGCCCTCGTCACCGAGTTCCTCCACGAGTTCGGCCAGCAGTACGGCCGCCCCCGTGTCGAAATGTCTCCCGAAGCCCTCGACGCCCTCCGCCAGTACCACTGGCCCGGCAACGTCCGCGAGCTCCGCAACCTCATCGAGCGCGTCCTCATCCTCAACCCCAAGCTCACCCGCATCGACCGCAAGCAACTCCCCATGCTCGTCTACCGCGACCAGCGCGACCCCCGCGAATCCACCCGCCCCACCCCCCGCAACGAAGAGTTCTCCACCCTCCTTGAAGCCCGCGAAGCCTACGAACGCGACTACATCCTCAAAAAACTCGACGAGTGCCACGGCAACGTCTCCCGCGCCGCCGAAGCCCTCGGCCTCGAACGCAGCCACCTCTACCGCAAGATGAAAACCCTCGGCATCGCCATCAAGGAATCCTAAGGCTCGCTTGGTCCGCCCAGCGAACGCACCAACCTCTGCCTGCCAGGATTTACAACGGCACCCGCCACCACCGCGTCTCACCAAGTGGGAGTGACAATGGCCATGCAAACCACACCGCACACGCAGACACAGCAGAATGAAGATCCAACCCAGGCTGATCTGGAACCGAACCAGATGGCCCAGGACAGCGGGCAGGATGACGACGCAGCCCTCTACGAAAACGCGGAAGGAGCACAAACCGGCGGCACCCGCGCTTTCAACGCCAACGCCATCCGCAGCAACCTACCGAAAACTCAGCCACGCACGGCCGCGTTGAACGGAGGCATCGACACACGAACCCCCGAAAGCGAAAACCAGGGGATCACCAACCACTCTGCCAGCGAAGAAAGTGCGCGGCAAAGAAAAGTCGTCAGCGAGCGCCCCGACGCACTCGCAGGCGTCGACCAAACAGGTCACACCGTTCGCTGAGCAGGCGGCACGCCACCGCCCGCACACGCTCGCCCCCATCCTTACGTCGTCTTCTCCTCAGCCGCCTGCTTCGCCGCAATCATCTCCAACTCTCGCCGCCAGTCCAGATCCTCCACAAACCCGGCTTTCGACCGCCAATCCTCCTGCACCTTCACAAAAAGCTCCAGAAACACCCGCGTCCCCAGCAGCCCCTCGATGTCCTTCCGCGCCGCCGTCCCGATCTCCTTCAGCATCGCCCCCTGCTTCCCGATCAGGATCGCCTTCTGCCCCGTCCGCTCGCAGAAGATCGCCGCCGCAATCTTCGTCAGCCCGGTCCTTCCCTTTCGCGGCGCCGTCCCTGCCTCTTCCGAAGGCTCCTCATACCGCTCGATCACCACCGCCGTCGCATACGGAACCTCCTCCCCGGTCAGCAGCAGAATCTTCTCCCGAATCAGCTCCGCCACCAGAAACCGTTCCGGCTGGTCCGTCAACTGGTGCTTCGGAAAGTACCGCTGCCCCTCCGGCATCAGCCGCACCACCGTCTCCAGCAGCAGGTCCAGGTTGATCTTCTTCCGCGCTGAAATCGGAATAACCTCCGCAAACGGATACAGCCTCGACCAGTGCGCGATCAAAGGCATGATCTCCGCCGGCGCAATCTTATCGATCTTGTTCAGCAAGAGCACCACCGGGCATCCACCCTCCGCCGCCTTCAGCCTCTCGATAAGCTGCAAAGCAAACGCATCTTCGGCCTTCGAAAGTGCCATCCGCCCAGTAGCCTTCCCCTCACCACCTTCGGAAGCCTCAGGCAGACGATGCGTCACATCCACCAGAAACAGCACCGCATCGCGCGAACCCAGCGCCTCCTGAACCTCCTGCATCATCTTCCGGTCCAATTGCGTATCCGGCTTATGGATCCCGGGCGTATCCACCAGCACCACCTGTGCCGCCGGGTGCCCCGGCTCGCTCGCCGTCTTCTTCTTCAGCGGAATCTCCAGCACTCCTCGAATCCGCGTCCGCGTCGTCTGCGGCTTGTGCGTCACGATCGCCAGCTTCTGCCCCAGCAGCGCGTTCAGCAGCGTACTCTTGCCCGCATTCGGGCGACCCACAATCGAAACAAATCCAGAACGAAACGCCATCCCTTCATTATGCGCGACAGCGAGACCATACCTACGACCAGGGGCATCCAAACCGCGCTGCAAGCACCATTCAGGGGTGATAGTTCCTTCGGGCAAGCAGACGATCTCCGCGATGTCACCGCCAGGCAGCCAGGCTAACCCCGACCACATCAGCAGGCATCTCAACGCACAACGGAGATCGTCATGAAACTCATACCCTCACTGTTCGCTTCTTCCATGCTCGCCTCCACCCTCCTCTTCCAGGCTCATGCCCAGACGCAAGCGCCGCCACCGCCCACAAAAGGCCACAGCGCCGCGGGCGAGTACGGCAGCGGAGCCGCCGATGTAGGCAAAGGGACCGGCAAAGGAGTAGGCACCGCCGCGGCTGGCGTGGGCAAGGGCGCAGGCGACGTCGCCACGCTCCACCCCGTGAAAGGCGCGGAAGCGATCGGCAAAGGCGGAGCCGTGGGAGCCAAGGACGTCGGCGTAGGCGCCGCAAAAGGCACAGGCAAGGTCGTCAAGGGCACTGGCAAAATCTTGACTCACCCCTTCTAACGCCGGCTCCAATCGCACCAGAAAACCCCTGTGGGCCAAGCGTCCACGGCCCGCAGGGGGCTGGCCAGAGAAAAAGCGGGGAACAGCCCGCGCCGCCACCTCCCACCACCACGGCGGCCCGCGGGTCACGTCCTTAAGTCAGCTTCCCCCCACACTCCTCGCAAAACCGCGCCGTCGCCGCGGACACGTGGTGACACGCCGCGCACGTCTTCGCCACGGGAGCCACCGCCGCCCCG
Source organism: uncultured Granulicella sp. (assembly GCA_965213785.1). Taxonomy (GTDB): domain Bacteria; phylum Acidobacteriota; class Terriglobia; order Terriglobales; family Acidobacteriaceae; genus Edaphobacter. The sequence continues at coordinate 1,065,909 of OZ243921.1, forward strand.
CACTCCGAGCAGAACTTACCCCCCGTCAGCCCCGCCCCACACGCGCCACAACGCTCCGCCGGCGCTGCGCTCGCCACTGGGGCCCACGCCGTCTGGGCCGAACCCCCCGGTGCCCCCAGCAGCGACCCCAGAAAGCTCGAAGCAGCCGGCGGGGCCGCCAGCGGCGCATTCACCGGTGGCGGATTCAGCCGCACCTGCGCATCCGGGTTCATATCGATCCCCGAAACATAGTCCACCCCGTGCGCCTTCGCATACAACTGCTCCTGCGTCGCCGCAATCTGCGCCTGCGTCCGCAGCGCGATCACCTCCTGCTCGTACTTCGGCGTGCACCCCGTGCACTGCAAAGCCCGCTCATTCCAGCAGATCTCCGCGCACACCCAGTTCCCGCACCGCTGGCACCGCCGAAACTTCTCCTTCACCTCCGCAACTGCCTGCTGCAGCGCCCGGTCATGCGCCGGCCCGCCGATCGCCCGCTGGATCTCGTACGACGACCTGCCCGCCGAACCCAGCACCCCGCCAAACAGGTTCCCCGCCGCCTGCAGCAGGCTCCCCGCCGTCCCCACCATCGAAGCCTGGTAAGACGACATGTACCCGTTCGAACAGTGATCGCAGCGAAACTCGAACTGGTACCCGCGATCCGTCGAGTGGTCGGTGTAGTTGCGAACAAACTCAATCATCGCCATAGCGCGCTATGCTCCTCTCGTCGTTCCCCATCCATCGTCTCAAATCCGCCAAGCCAGCCATCCCAAGCCGCCAGCGCCCGCTCACACTGCATCCGGTGCCGTTCCTTCTTATCCCGAATCCGCCGCCGCAGCTCATCCTCGAGCGGCGGCAAAAGGTCGAACGTAATATTCGCCGGCTGAAACCGCTTCCCCTCCGCATGGGTAATGTAGTGCGTCAACGACCCATTCGCACTCGCCCGCGGAGCCGCCACCGGCCCCTCCCCCCGCGCCAGCGCGGCCGCATACCGCCCCGCCAGCATCCCGGACGCAATCGACTCCGTATACCCCTCCACCCCGGAAAGCTGCCCCGCCACCAGGATCTCCGGATGCGCCTTCAACTGCAGCGTCTCCGTCAACAAGCTCGGCGCATGCAGATACGTATTTCGATGAATCTGCCCGAACCGCAGAAACTCCGCCCGCTCCAGCCCCGGAATCAGCCGCAGCACCCGCTTCTGCTCCGCATACTTCAAGTGGTTCTGAAATCCCACCAGGTTATAGCTGTCCGCCCGCAGGTTCTCCTGCCGCAGCTGCACTACCGCATACGGCCACCGTCCCGTCTTCGGGTCGGTCAGCCCCACCGGCTTCATCGGCCCAAACCGCAGCGTATCCCGCCCCCGCCGCGCCGTCTCCTCGATCGGCAAACACCCTTCGAAGAAGTGCATCTTCTCCGCCACTGCCGTCGGGTTCCCATCCTCCGGCAACCGCTCCCAGCTCTTCTGCTCGATCGCCTCCGCGCCCGTCAACGCATCCAGAAAGCGCTCGTACTCCTCCTTCGTAAACGGGCAGTTGATGTAGTCCGCCGTCCCTTTGTCGTACCGCGCCGCAAAGTAAACCTTCTCCATGTCGATCGTCGTCGCATCCACAATCGGCGATATCGAATCGAAGAAAGCCAGGTGGTCCGCCCCGGTCAGTCGCTGGAGCTCCGCCGCCAGCGGAGCCGACGTCAGCGGCCCCGAAGCAAGCACCGTCAGCGTATCTTCCCCCGCCTGCAGCGAAACCACCTCTTCTCGCACGATCGTAATCCGCGGATGCTCTTCGAGCAGCCCAGCCACCCGCCGGGAAAACTCCACCCGGTCCACCGCCAGCGCATGCCCCGCCGGCACCGCCGCCGCATCCGCCTCGCGCAGCAAAAAGCTCCCCGCCCGCCGCATCTCCTGCTTCAGCAGCCACGGCGCCGTGTTCTCGCTCTCAGACTTCAGCGAGTTCGAGCACACCAGCTCCGCAAAGTCCGCCGTCTGGTGCGCCTCCGTCGACCGCCCCGGCCGCATCTCGTACAGCTCCACCATGCAGCCCACCGCAGCGGCCTGCAGCGCCGCCTCCGGCCCCGCCAACCCCCCGCCAATCACCCGGATCGTCTTCATCAGTAGGTCATCGGCCGCGACAGAATCTCCGCCGTTCCCGGTTCCAGGGGCTTGTCCGCATTCGCCAGCAGCACGCTCACCTGCCACATCTGGTCATCCGTCAGCAGGCTCTTGTACGCCGACATCCCGCTCAGCCGAATCCCGTTCTTCACCTTCCAGTACGTCTCCCCCGCGGGGTCGTCGCTCACCCCCACCACCTTGCCGTTGTGGTGTGTCTCCCAAAGCTGCGGAGCCCCCGGAAACATGCTGTTCGCGAACGCCGAAGGATGCCCCTGCAGCCCATGGCACGCCGCGCACTGCTCCCGGTAAACATGCGCCCCCGCCAGCAACACCTCCGGCGTCGGCTTCATCGCCGCGTCCGCCGGAGCCTCTCGCCGGATCCGCGCATTCAGCGGAACCGACACCACCTGCTCCTCCATCGGAAACGGGTTATCCGCCGTCGCCACCGGGGGCGTCCCATACCGGAAATAAAAGTAAACCCCCACAGGAAGCACCAGCAACCCCAGGATAAAGGCGATAAACGAACTCTTGAAGCGCGACATCGGGCAGACTCCTCGTCAGGGCTTGACTCTATCTTACGGAACCCGCCAGTTCGGTCAGCGCCTCACCCGTCACCCGCATCGTCCGCCAGTCCATCATCCGGTGCGCCCCCACCGACTCGTAAAACGCAATCGCCGTCGTATTCCACTCCAGCACATCCCACTGCAGCCGCCGGCATCCCTCAGCCACCGCAATTGCCGCCACCCGCGTCAGCAGTGCCTTCCCCACGCCCTTACCCCGCATCGCCGGATGCACAAAGAGATCCTCCAGGTGAATCGACGGCCCCCGCCACGTCGAGTAGATCGGGAAATACAGCGCAAACCCCGCCTCCACCCCGTCATACTCCGCCAGCAGGCACCGGTATCGCGGCACCGCCCCAAACCCATCCCGCAGCAGCTCCGCCTCGGTCAGCACCACCTGGTCCGGCTCCCGCTCATACTCCGCCAGCGCGCGAATCAACGCCAGAATCCGTGGAACATCCGCCGCCTCGGCCTGCCGCAGCACAACACCCGTCTCAATCCTGGAGAACATCCCACCAGTCTACGGCGTGGCGGGCGCCTCGGTCTTCTTCACCGGCTTCGGCTGTGCCGCCAGCCACTTGTCGAACGCCAGGTTGAAGTCGAACAACTGCTTCTTCTGCCCCTGCACCCGTATCTCCTTCAGGTACAGCGTCGCATGCCGCATCGCCGGGTCGTCCAGCTCCTTGACGTCGTAAAACAAATACCCCGCCGCCGTGCTATGCGGCGCCACCGTCGTCGAAGCGAACCCGAAGTCCCGGTCATCGTCCGTGATCTTCTTATCCACCTGCTCCCCCGGCGTGTGGATCTTCGCCCCCGGAAACGGCAGCGGAATGTTGTGCCCCGCCGCCGCCTTCTTCGAGTACAGCCGCCGGTTCAGATCCTCCGGCAGCGCCGCCGGAAGAACATCCTTGTTCTCCGAGATGAACTGAATCCGCACATCGTCCAGCGTCAGCGGCTGGTCCCCGTCGTTCGTAATGATCACCCGCACCGGCAGCATCCCATGCTGCACATACGGGTTCCGAAAGAACGTACAGTCCGTCTGCTTCTCGCATGGCTCCGCCGCCACCGTCACATGCTCGTTCGCATGGGTCTCAAACAGCGTGTACTCTCCCGCGGGCTTCACCGGCGGAGCCTTCCGGTCCGCCCCTCGCGCCACCGGCGCACTACACAGCAGGGCCGCAAAGACAGTTACCAGGAGTGCCGGAGCCAGGCCGCGCCGCAGAATCATGATTCCTCGATTATGTATGATCTTCGCTGAGAGATGCATCGGGAGTACCTCGTCCTTGGACGAATCTGAACGCGGATTGGGGACTTCAGCGTGGTCTTGGCGATCCTGACGGTGTACCGCTTTCTCCTGCTGCTCGTTCTCGTCCTCGGCGCACCCTTCTGGCTCATCCGCCTCGCCTTCAGCCCCCGCTTCCGCGCCGGCCTCAAGCGACGCCTCGGCATGGTCCCCGCCCGCGTCGGCATGATGGACGTCCGCCGCGACATCGTCTGGGTCCACGCCGTCTCCGTCGGCGAGGTCATCGCCGCCAGCGAGCTCGTTCGCGCCCTCTCCGACGCCGGTTGCCTCATCGCCGTTTCCACCACCACCAGGAGCGGCCAGGAACTCGCCCGCAAGCGCTTCAAAAATAGTGTCGTCTTCTACATGCCCCTCGACGCCGCCTGGATCGTCCGCCGGTATCTCCGCGCCATGCGTCCCCGCCTCGTCGTCATGATGGAGAGCGAGCTCTGGCCCAACCTCATCCACACCTGCGCCGCCAGCGGCATCCCCCTCGCCGTCGCCAACGCCCGCGTCTCCGACCGGTCGTTCCCCCGCTATCTCCGCCTCCGCCCCGTCTGGAAGCCCCTCCTCCGCGAGGTCTCCCTCTTCCTCGCCCAGAGCGAAGAAACCGCCTCCCGCCTCCTGCGCATGGGCGTCCTCCCGCAGCGGATCGTCGTCGCCGGGAACGTCAAGTACGACGTCCGCACCCGCACCCTCACCCCCCTCACCCGCGCCACCCGCGCCCTTACCCCGCTCCCCATCGTCGTCGCGGGCAGCACCCTCCCGGGAGAGGAAGAAGCCGTCCTCAACGCCTTCGCCGTCCTCCGCCGCACCGCCCCGGACACCATCCTCCTCCTCGCCCCCCGTCACAAGGAGCGCTTCGACTCCGTCCGTACCCTCCTCCAGAAGTCCGGGAACTCCTTCCTCCTCTGCAGCCAGATCCAGCCCAACACTCCGCCCCTCGCCTCGGGCACCGTCCTCCTGCTCGACACCATCGGAGACCTCGCCAGCATGTACTCGCTCGCCACCGCGGCCTTCGTCGGCGGCAGCCTCGTCGAAAAGGGCGGACACAACCCCCTCGAACCCGCCCAGTACGGCGTCCCCGTCCTCATGGGCAAGTCCTACGAGAACTTCCGCGAGATCGTCGACGCCCTCCGCACCACGCAGGCCCTCCAGATCGTCACCGCCGAGCAACTCGGCCCCACCCTCGCCGCTCTCCTCGCCGACCCCGCCCACGCCCACAGCATGGGCGAGCGCGGACGCCAGGTCTTTGAGGCGCAGGCAGGCGCAACCGGTCGCATGGTCGCCCGGTTGCTCGCCCTCCTGCGGCGCGTCACCTGATCCGCCCCGCCCTGCTCCCGCTGGTCCCGCTCTACGCCGCAGGCCTGGCACTCAAACAGCGCTTCGCCCCGCCGCCACGCGCCCTCAGCGGCCCCGTCCTCAGCGTGGGCAGCCTCTCCGCCGGGGGTGCCGGCAAAACCCCCGTCGTCATCCTCCTCGTCCAGATGCTCCACGCCGCCGGCCACGGGGTTGACATTCTCTCCCGCGGCTATCGCCGCACCGGCCGCGGCATCGAGTTGGTCGACCCAACCGGCCCCGCCGCCCGCTTCGGCGACGAGCCCCTCCTCCTCGCCCGCCGCCTCGCCGTTCCCGTCTGGGTCGGCGCAGACCGCCACGCCACCGGCCAGCGCGCCGAAGCCGCCCACCCCGGCTTCCTCCACGTCCTCGACGACGGCTTCCAGCACCGCCGCCTCGGCCGCACCGCTGACATCGTCCTCCTCACTCTGGCCGACGTCGCCGACACCCTCCTCCCCGCCGGAAACCTCCGCGAGCCCCTACACGCCCTCCGCCGCGCCCACGTCATCGTTCTCCGCGAAGAAGAAGCCGCCGCCCTCCGCCCCCACTTTCCCCCCGGCAGGCCCGTCTGGATCATCCGCCGCCGCCTTGCCTTCCTCGCCCCAGCCCCCGCTCACCCCCTTGTCTTCTGCGCCATTGCCCGCCCGGAGAGCTTCACCGCAATGCTCTCCGCCCAGGGCATCCAGGCCGTCGCCCGCGAAACCTTCCCCGACCATCATCCCTTCGGTATGAGAGACATCACCCGTCTCCTCACCGCCGCCCGCTCCCACAGAGCCGACAGCTTCCTCACCACCGCCAAGGACGCCGTCAAGCTCACGCCACCCATGCGCCGCCGCCTCGAAGAGCTCGGTCCCCTCGTCATCGCCGACCTCGAGCTCGACCTCCTCGCCGGCTCCCTCGCCGACCTCCCCCTCCCGTGAGAAGATTTGGCGTTGACCAACTCCAACCCATCCGAAGCCGCCAAACGCGTCCTCATCGTCCGCACCGGCGCCATGGGAGACGTCCTCCACGCCCTTCCCGCCGTCGCCGCCCTCCGCCTCCTCCACCCAAACTGGCATATCGACTGGGCCATCGAGCCCGCCTGGTGGCAGCTCCTTGTCTCCCATAGACAGGTCGTCCACGGCGACACCACCCACCCCGAAACCATCGGCCCCGGCCCCCTCATCGACACCGCCATCGCCGTCCAGACCCGCCTCTGGAAGCACCTCGGCCCCTCCCTCAAAACCCTCCGCCTGATCCTCGCCCTCCGCCGCCGCCTCCGCGCCGGTCGCTACGACCTCTGCGTCGACCTCCAGGGCTCCCTCCGCTCCGCCATCATCGGCCGCATGGCCGGAGCCACCCGCTTCCTCGGCCCCGCAAGTCCCCGCGAGACCCCCGCCCGCCTCCTCTACTCCGAGCCCATCCCCACCCCCGCTCCCCATGTCATTGACCAGGCCTGCCAGCTCCTCGCCGCCGCCCTCGGCCACCCCCTCACCCCCATCCCCCCCACCCTCCCCACCGACCCCATCGCCAAGACCGCCACCGACTCCTTCATCCGCCTCTCGCTCGATCCCGCCCCCAAACCACGCATCATCGTCCTCGCCCCCACCGCCGGCTGGCCCGCCAAGCAGTGGCCCGTCCCCCACTTCGCCGAGCTCGCCCGCCGCCTCGCCGCCACCGGCCTCTTCGTCCTCGTCAACGCCCCCACAGGAGGCAGCCCCGAAGCCTCCGAGATCGCCCGCATCGCCGGCGACCGCGTAGCCCCCCACCCCTGCACCCTCGCCGAACTCACCGCCCTCCTCCGCCGCACCAGCCTCTTCATCGGCGGAGACACCGGCCCCCTCCACCTCGCCGACGCCCTCGACGTCCCGGTCGTAGCCCTCTTCGGCCCCACCGATCCCGCCCGCACCGGCCCCCGCGGCCCCCACGCTCGCATCCTCCGCCATCCCACCAGCGTCACCGACCACCGCCGCCACCCCCACACCGAACCCGGCCTCGCCCGCATTACAGTGGAAGATGTCCTGCAGGCCGCCCTCGCCCTGCTCGCCGAAACGGAGAACCCCGCCGGATGACCGAACGCACCGCCTGGCAGCGCATCGCACGCAGAATCCGCGTCCCCATGGGATTCCTCTTCGCCGCCATCTTCCTCTGGCTCGCCCGCCCCACCCCCGCCACCCTCCTCGGCAGCCTCGCCCTCGTCCTCCCCGGCCTTTCTCTTCGCGGATACGCCGCCGGCTACGTCCGCAAAAACGCCGAGCTCACCACCACCGGCCCCTACGCCCACACCCGCAACCCCCTCTACCTCGGCTCCATGGCCATCGCCTTCGGCTTCGCCCTCGCCGGCGGACGCTGGTCCGTCGGCATCGCCCTCGCCGGCCTCTTCCTCGCCATCTATCTCCCCACCATCCGCTCGGAAGAAACCTTCCTCCGCTCCGTCTTCCCCAACTTCGACGCCTACGCCGCTCGAGTCCCCCGCCTCCTTCCCCGCCTCACCCCCGCACCCGGCGCAACAGCCCCCGGGGCCTTCTCTCGCGCCCTCTACCTCCACCACCGCGAGTACAATGCTTCTATGGGCGCGGCCGCCATCTACCTCGCGCTCACCCTCCGGCTGTGGCTCCGCCGGTAGCTCCCACAAGGCCCCGCCAGAGGGCCCGGGCTGATCCAACCCACCCGATCCCCCTCGCGCGAAAGGCCCGCGCCAGGAGCGAAGCGGACGACAAAGCCCCGAGGGGAACCATTGATCCGAACGCACGTCCTTTCCGTCCTGCTCCTGGCCTCCACCGCCGCCTCCGCCCAGCTTCTCGGCCTCGGCAAACCCGCCGCCCCCGTCATCATCCCCACCCTCCAGCCCCCGCCCCCCGGCTACACCTTCCCCGACCGCCAAACCCTCACCTTCGCCGTAGACTGGCGTGTCTTCACCGCTGGAACCGCCATCTTCCACATCGAGCAGCAAGGCACCACCGAGCGCGTCACCGCCACCGGAGACACCGTCGGGACCGTCCACATGCTCTTCCCCGTCATCGACAAGTTCCAGGCCGGCTTCGACACCCGCACCGGCTGCTCCACGGGCTTCAACAAGCAAATCCAGGAAGGCCGCCGCAAGGTCGACACCGACCTCGCCTTCAACTACCAGGCCGGCAAGCAGACCCTCCTCGAAAAAAACCTCGTCAAGGGCACCTCCAAGACCCAGACCGCCTCCATCCCCGCCTGCGTCGCCGATTCCCTCTCCGCCATCTTCTACGCCGCCTCCCAGCGCATGGTCATCGGTCAGGACATCAAGTTCCCCCTCGCCGACGCCATGCGCACCGTCACCGTCGCCATGAAGGTCGAAGCCCGCGAAGAGATCAAAACCCCCGCCGGAACCTTCCAAACCCTCCGCGTCCAGCCCACCGCCGACGAGGGTGTCGTCAAAAGCCGCGGCCACATCTGGGTCTGGTATACCGACGACGCCCGCCACATGCCCGTCCAGATCCGCGCCAAGCTCTTCTGGGGAACCATCACCTTCCACCTCCAATCCGTAGAAAACAAATGACACCCCACCCAGACTCCGGCAAGCTCGTCACCGTCGCCCGCTTCCTCCAGCCCGTCAACGCCCAGATGGCCAAAGGCATGCTCGAGTCCGCCGGCATCCAGTGCTTTCTCCAGGGCGAGCAGGCCAACAGCCTCCTCGCCCTCGCCTTCCGCGCCCGCCTCCAGGTCGCCGAGGCAGACGCCGAAGCCGCCCGCACCCTCCTCGACTCCACCGGCGAAGAGCCCGCCGAGGTCTAGGCCGTCACCGCCCTCCGCAAACACGGCACCGTGCCCCGCGGAGTTGAACTCGGCGCGCCCTTCCATGTAAGTTGGTCATGCTATGCGGATGGGTCCGCGGCGTGCGGCGCATGCGAGAACTGCGCTGCGGCTGCAAGCCCTCATCAGGCAGGCGCAGACCGCACCGTCCCATCCCTCGTCTTTTCAGCATCATAACGAGGGCAGCAGATTTCGCAGCATCCATTTCGACGCAGTGCGCGCTCCATACCGGGCGCGGAGAGAGAGAAGCGATGAGACAGTTTTCGGGTACATTCGGCGGCATTCTGGCGGCATCAACCATCGCCATCCTCGGTTCGGCCGTCCCCGGACGGGTGCAGGCGCAGGTCGCCCCCGGCGAGATCCACGGCCACGTCAACAACGCCGCCGGCCAGCCCGTCACCAGGGGCGAGGTCCGCCTCACCACCGACCGCGCCTCCGAAGAAAAGAACCGCAAATACCCTTACGTCTTCCCCATCGGCCCCAACGGAGACTTCAAAGGTACCGGCATCACCCCCGGCAACTACCTCGTCATCGTCTACCAGGACGGCAAGAGCCTCGACTTCGTCGACCAGGTCGCCATCAAAACCGGCGTCGACACCCTCCAGAACTTCGACATGACCCGCAAGGAGTACATGGACAAGATGACCCCCGAGGAGCGGAAGGCCATCGAAGACTTCAAGAAGAAGAACTCTGAAGCAACCCAGGCCAACGCCAAGATCGCCAACCTCAACGGCCTCCTCCTTCAGGCCCGCACCTCCATCAAGGCCAAAAACTTCGACGACGCCATCACCGCCATGACCACCGCCACCGGGGCCAAGCCCGACGAGGGCATCCTCTGGGTAACCCTCGGCGACGCCCAACTCGGCGCGGCCGACGCCGCCGCGGCTGCCGCCCGCACCGCCCACACCAATCCCGCCGATGCCGCTATCCTCCAGAAGTACAAGGACGCCGCCGCCTCGTATCAGAAGGGCGTCGACCTCAACGCCGCCTCCAAGAAGCCAAGCCCTGAAACCGCCGGGGCCGCCTACAACCAGCTCGGCCAGGCCCTCGCCAAGACCGGCGACGTCAAAGCCGCCGCCGCCGCCTACGACAAAGCCGCCGCCGCCCAGCCCGCCCAGGCCGGCATGTACATGTTCAACGAAGCCGCCACCCTCCTCAACGCCAACGCCAACGATGACGCCGCCGCCGCCGCCGACAAGGCCATCGCCGCCGATCCCAAGCGCGCCGACGCGTACTACATCAAGGGCCAGGCCCTTATCTCCAAGGCCTCCGTCGACCCCAAGACCAACAAGATCACCGCCCCCCCGGGATGCGTCGAGGCCTACCAAAAGTACCTCGAAATCTCCCCCGACGGCCCCCGCGCCCCCGAAATCGCCGCCATCCTTTCCGGAATCGGCGCCACCGTCCCCACCAAGTTCAAGGCAGGTAAGAAGTAAATACGCTCCCCTGACAGGGACAAGCAGAAGCCCCGGGCATCCACCCCGGGGCTTCTGCTTTCCGTGCCACCCGCCTCCTCCCAGCTCGAACGTCATTCTCGCAGAGCCAAACCTAACCATGTCATCCTGAGCGAAGTCGGGTGCGCTCTTGCGCCAGACGCAGTCGAAGCACCTGCGGTTCCCACCCGAAGCGTGCGCTGCGAACGATAAGACACCGCACACACGGTCCACGCGCCAAAGACACACCACACAAACAGCCTGGCAGGAGCCCGGGGTGCAGCATGCATCGACCTGCGAAGTATAGGGTGCGACCCAGGACCGTAACTCAATCAGTTACCTAAAGGAGACCCCGTGAGCGTTGTCGGCTTCGACGAAGCCCTGCAGATCGTCCGCGACCACGCCCTTGACGTCCTCGCTCCTGCCGCCGAACCCCTCCCCCTCCTCGACGCCCTCCATCGCACCCTCGCCGAACCCGTCCAGGCCGACCGCGACCAGCCCCCCTTCGCCCGTTCCACCCGCGATGGCTTCGCCGTCCAGGCCGCCGCCTTCGCCTCCGGCCATCCCCTCCGCATCCTCGGCAATCTTCCCGCCGGTCAGCGCTGGTCCGGCCCCGCCCTGACCCCAACCGACGCCCTAAGGATCATGACCGGAGCCCCCATCCCCGAAGGCGCCGACGCCGTAGCCATGATCGAGTTCGTCCAGGCCACCGAAACCACCCTCCGCGGAAATCCCGGTCGCGGCCTCGACCCCGGAGAAAACGTCGTCCCGCGCGCCGCCGAAGCCCGCCGCGGAGACCCGGTCCTCCCCGCCGGAACCCGCATCGGCCCCGCCGAGATCGCCCTCGCCGCCGCCTGCGGCGCAGCCACCCTCTCCGTATTTCGTCGCCCCACCGTCGCCATCGTCCCCACCGGCGACGAACTGGTCGAACTCGCCTCCACATCCCTCCCCGGCGATTCCTCCATCTGGAACTCCAACAGCTACGCCCTCGCCGCCCTCGTCACAGAGGCCGGAGCCCACCCGGATCGCCGCCCCATCGCTCCCGACACCCTCCAAGCCGTCCAAACCGCCATTGCCGAAGCTCGCCACGCCGATCTCCTCCTCCTCTCCGGAGGCGTCTCCATGGGAGACCGCGACCACGTCGAAGCCGCACTCGCCCACGCCGGAGCCGACTTCTTCTTCACCGGCGTCCGCATGCAGCCCGGCAAACCCGTCGTCTTCGGCCGCCTCCCTGCCGGCGACACCGCCCCGGCCTGCTTCTTCTTCGGCCTCCCCGGAAACCCCATCTCCACGGAGGTCACCTTCCACTGCTTCGTCGAGCCCCTCCTGCGCGCCCTCGCCGGCAGCATCCCGCAAGGCCCCCGCTTCGTCCAGGCCACCCTCACCGACCCAGTCCCCCCCAAGCCCGGCCTCACCCGCCTCCTTCCCGCACGCCTCACCCACCATCGCGACGCACCCACGGTCTCCCTCATAGGCTGGCAAGGCTCCGGAGACCTCGCCGCCAACGCCCGCGCCAATTGCTACGCCGTACTCCCCCCAGACCGCGAAGCCTTCCAGGCCGGCGATGTCATCTCCATCCTCCTGCGATAGCATGTCTGCGTGAGCCCGCTGGTCAAGCCTCACGGCACCCTTCGCATCCATAGGTTTTTCATCATCTTTTGGTCCCTAGTTTGGGCTGTAGACGTTTTTGAGGTTGTGACCGGCTTCCGAAAATTGACGGCCTTCAGTCGCGTCACAGATTTAGCTGTCGCCGTCATCTGGCCTCTCGTGGTCGCTGCGACGTTCGCGGCCAGGCAGAAGGAGACCAGGTGAGCAGCCCGTCAAGCCGCCTCTCCCACTTCGGCCCCGCAGGCCAGGCCCCCATGGTCGACGTCAGCGCAAAAGCCTCGATCTCCTGCGATAGCATGTCTGCATGAGCCCGCTGCTCAAAACCCCACGCACCCGCCGCGGCTACCTTGCGGAGATCGTCTGCGCCTCCGCAATCTGGATCGTGAACCTCTGGCAGCTTGCGTCCCACTTCCACGCCATGACCTTCATCGCCGCCACCACCGCCGTCATGATCTTCCTCATCGTCCCCGCCGAGATCGCCCGCGCCTCCGCCGGTCTGCGAAGAACCGCATGAGCGACCGCCTCTCCCACTTCGACCCCGCAGGCCAGGCCCACATGGTCGACGTCAGCGCAAAGTCTTCAACCCGCCGCGAGGCCACCGCCGCCGCGTTCGTCGAACTCTCCGACGCCGTCCTCCAGGCCCTTCCGCAAAACCCAAAAGGCAACCCTCTGGAAGTAGCCCGCTTCGCCGGGATTCAAGCCGCCAAACAGACCGCTGCCCTCATCCCCATGTGCCATCCCCTCGCCCTGAGCTTCGTCGACGTCCAGGCCACCATCGTCCCCGGAGGCGTCCACATCGAAGCCACCGCCGCCACCACCGCCGGAACCGGCGTCGAGATGGAAGCCATGGTCGCCGCCTCCATCGCCGCCCTCACCGTCTACGACATGACCAAGGCCCTGGACAAATCCATCCGCATCCGCGAGGTCGTCCTCCTCCACAAAAGCGGAGGCAAAAGCGGCGACTACCACCGCGACCCGCAAGCCTGAAGCCCTACTGCCCTTCGTCCGGCTTGTGCGCTCGCACCAGCTTCGGCTCCTTTACCGACCGAAGCTCCTCCACCTGCTCCGCCACAGGCCGCCGCTTCCGGTAGTAAGGCGAAAGCGTCTGCGGCTGCCCGGACAGCAGCGCCTGCTCGATCGCCACCAGCACCCGCACATCCAGCAGACCCTCCTCGCCATCCGCCTCCGGCTGCCGGTCCTCCAGGATGCAATCAGAAAAATACTTCAGCTCCCCGCCAAAGTGATCCGTCTTCTTGAAGCTCTCCGAACTCTTCTTCTTCTCGACCGTCACCACATGCTCCATCTGCGTCGCTACCTGGTAGGCCGGCTGCGAGAACAGATCGCCCTTGTTCCCCACCACGCGATAGTCGTCCACATCGCCTCCGTTGTAGGTCAACGTAAACGCCGCAAGACGATTCCCCGGGAACTTCAGCGTCACCGAAACCGTGTCCTCGAAGTTGAACCGCTCATCCGTATTCACCCCCGTCGCATACACCTCGATCGGCTCCGCCCCGAACAGGTTCCGCACCGTGTTCAGCGGATAAGGCCCCATATCCGGCACCGGCCCAGCCCAGAATCCATGCTTCGCCCGATGGTTCTGCCCCGAGATCTGCTGCGAGAAGCTCGAGTTGAAGAACCGCACCGTCCCGATCTTCCCATCCCGCACCGTCTGGATCGCGTTCAGCGTCCCAGGATCGTGGTGCAGCCGATAAGCCACCATCAACTTCGCCCCGGACCGCTCGCTCGCCGCAAGGATCTCCTCGCACTGCCGCACATTCACCGCCATCGGCTTCTCCAGCAGCAGGTGAACCCCCGCGTCCAGAACCTTCACCGCATACTCCACATGGTCGAAGTTAGGCAGCGCCAGATACACCGCATCCACCGTACCCGAAGCCAGCAGCCCATCCAGTTCGTCGTAGCTATAGTGCGCGGAGATCCCGTACTTCTCCCCCACCTTCTGCGCCTTCTCCTCATGCCCGCTCACCAGCGCCACCATCTCGCTGTTCCCGGTATGCTCAACCCCGGCATAAACGCCGCCTGCGCAATCCAGCCCAGACCCACCACCGCATACCGCACCTTGCTGCCCTTCGCCACCTTCACTGCCATTGCGCTTCTCCTCAGGAGTCATATGTCCGCGTGCGGAGCCCGCAGGCCCTCTCCCCATCCGACGTCCCCCGTCCACCCCGGGATGTCCCGCCGCATCTTCCGCCACTTCACCCGGCCAAATCCAAGCCTAAGCGCCCGTCGGGAAGAACAGGGAGAACACCGTCCCGCTCCGCCCCACCCGCTCCGTGCTCCGCACCCGCACCCACCCCCGATGGTTGCGGATGATCTCAAGCGACACCCACAGCCCCAGCCCAGTTCCGGTTGCCGGCTTGGTCGTAAAGAACGCCTCGAACAGTCCCGCCTGCGTCGCCCCGCTCATCCCACACCCGTCATCCGCCACCATCACTCGCAGCCCTGTCTGCCCCGTCTGCCAATCACGCCCGCGTCGCGTCCGCAGCCAGATGTTTCCCCTCCCGCTCAGCGCGTCCAGCGCATTGCCCACCAGGTTGGCGAACACCTGCCGCATATCCCCCGCAAAGCACACGATCTCATCCTGCTCCGTGAGCCGCCGATGTAGCTCCACCGAAAGTGTCGCCAGCCGCCCTTGAAACAGGCTCACCACGCTCTCCAGAATCTCCGCCATCCGCGCCGCCTGTGCATGGGTCGACTGCCGATGAAACTTCAGCGTCTGCGTCACGATATGGCTCACCCGCTGCAGCTCGCTCGTCGCCAACGCCGCATACGTCCGCATGTCCGGCCCCGCACTCTCCGAGTGCTCGATCAGGTACAGCAGGTTCACCACGCTCTCCAGCGGATTGTTGATCTCATGCGAGATCGACGACGCCATCCGCCCCACCGCGGCCAGCTTCTCCGTCCGCGCCAGCGCCGCCTCCTGCTTCTTCCGCTCCGTAACATCCAGAAAGAAGATCGCAATCCCCGGTCCCACCGGAGCCACATTCACCACGTACCACCGCTGCCGGACCTGGTGGAAGTCCTCGAACGCGATCGCCACCCGGTCCCGCATCACTGCCTGGTACCGGGGGTAAAAGCTTGTCTGCACCAGGGTCGGGTACACCTCGTGCAGCGATTTCCCGGTAAACTCCGCTCCTTGCGAGATTGCCTGTTTGGCCGCGCTGTTCATATACCGCACCACCCAGTGCTCGTCCAGCACCAACACGGCATCCCGCGACGCCTCCACCAGCTCGCTCACCAGGTGCGCCTGCTCCACGCGCGCCGCCACCGAAACCCGCAGCTCTTTCAACGCCTGCTCGGCCCGTACCGCCTGCTCCAGCGTCGTCTCCTCATGGACCTCCAGCAGGTGCCGCAGCGTCGCGATCTCAGACCGAAGGCGTAGCACCTCCCCGAGAGCCCCCTCCCGCATGGTTGCACCCGACCAGTCCTCGTCCCTCGGCAAACAGGTCTCCCTTCCACGACACCGCGCCCGTCCCACCCCCCGGGCGTCCCTCCCACTCTACATGCCTGCTCCGCGTCCTACGGGCGCTTCTCTGGCCTTATTCGTGGAACGCTCGACCATAGGCATGATCAAGCAACGCAAGTTTGACCCCCAGCGCCAGCGTCCGGAACAAGCTCGCCGTCGTCCCCACCACGCGCACCCGGCTAAACAGCAGAACGAAAAAAAGCTCCCCATTGGGAAGCTGCCCCCCAAGGCCCAGCACCGAGCGAACCCCCATCGGCATGACGAACTCCGCCTGCGCCGGCACAAACGCGCTCCCCTGCGCCTCCTCGACATGGAACACATCCAGCGCCCGCTTCTGCTCCTCCACCCGCCCCTGCAAAAGCTCGGCCGGAAGCAGCCCCACCTGTTCCACCAGTCGAGCAATCATGGGCGCCCGTTCGAGCATGGCCATCGTCGCCAGCGGGATCGCCCTGTGTCCCCTCGACCCATGCCGCGTATTCCACGCCGCCTGCGCCCCTCGCGTCGCCAGCAGCGCAAGACACATCATCGCCTCATCGGCAAGGCCCCCATGCAGCCCACCCAGCGCCGCCTCCCGCAGGTCCGGGGGCAACTCGCCAAAACGATGCGTCTTGAAGCACCGCACCAGGACGAATGCAGACTCACCGGTACCCGGAACCCGGAACGAATCGTGGAAGAAATCCACCACACGCCCAGCTGCCTCTTCCATGGAGCCGCTACCCTCACCAAGCTGCCGCAGAACACGGCTCGACCCAATCATCTGCTGCAGTCCGAAGCTCTCTAAATCGTACACATGCCCAAATGCGGCGCTGGAACTAGCCATATCGTTATGTCGCCCGCATTACATACTTCCTGTTGGATGCAGGAATTGCCGCTCGCCGGTCACGTCACTTCAAAACGATGTGCATTCAAGTAAACCCACGTGTACTGTCGTCATAGCACTGTGAGGTTCTTGTGGCAAAGATGCGCTGTCCCCGATGCGGTGAAGCTCAGAGCAGCCGGGTCAAGCGTCGAGGCTTCTTCCAAATCCTCATCCTCCCCCTCTTCGGTTACTTCCCGTGGGAGTGCGCCTCCTGCCGCTTTCACCATCTCAGCAACCAGCGTGGCTTCCGCCGCCCCCCCACCGAAAACACCCGCCCGTCCCCCACAGCGGAACAAATCCTGAGCGATCCCCACGACTGAGCGGCCCCCGCGAACACCCGGTCAGTTGCTCTTCGGCGATCCCAGATCCAGCGGCCGCGTCGTGATCTCCCCCCGCATCCCGTACACGCCGTCCTGCATCTCCCATCCCGGCAGCTCCTGCGACCCCGTGATCAGCCGCGCACCGTCTGAGAACGTCAGGTACGTATAAGCCCACTGCCGAAACACTGCAATCCGGTTCCGAAACCCGATCAGGAAGAATACATGGACCACCAGCCACGCGACCCACGCAGGGAAGCCGGTCCAGTGCGCCTTGAACGGCCACCGGATATTCGCCACCGCCATCTTCCGCCCGATCGTCGCCATGTCTCCCTTGTCGAAGTAGCGGAACCCCTTGTCACGGGGCAGCCTCTCAGACCCACGCTCCTGCCCCACCAGCTGCCCGATCCGTCTGGCCGCATAGTCCCCCATCTGCATCGCAGGCTGCGCCACCCCCGGAACCTGTTTGCCATCCTGCTCCACATGCGCCAGGTCCCCCAGGATGTAAATCTCCGGATGCCCCTTCGGATTCAGGTGCTCGTCCACCAGCACCCCACCCTTCTTGTCCACCTCCACCCCCAGCAGCCTGCCCAGCGGAGAAGCCTGCACGCCCGCCGCCCACAGCGTGCAGATCGAGTCGATCCGCTCCTCCCCCACCATCACATACCCCGGCTGAATATCCGTCACATGCTGCCCCGTACGCACCTCCACCCCGATCCCGTTCAACTGCTTCAGCGCCGAAGCCTGCAGATCCTCCGGATACGCCGCCAGGATATGCGGTGACCCTTCCAGGATCAGCACCTTCGCCGATGAAGGCTGGATATGGCGGAAGTCCTTCTTCATATAGAGCCGCGCAATATCCGAGATCGCCCCCGCCAGCTCCACCCCGGTAGGTCCCCCACCCACAATCACAAAGTTCAGTGCCGGATGCTTGCCCGTCTCCAGCATCTGCCGCTCCGCCAGCTCGAACGCCAGCAGCACCCGCCGGCGAATCTCGGTCGCATCCTCCACCGTCTTCAGCCCCGGAGCCAGCTTCGCCCACTCCTCCTTGCCGAAATACGAGTGCGTCGACCCCGTCGCTACCACCAGGTAGTCATACTCCAGCTCCGAACCCGACTTCAGCTTCACCCGCCGCGCCGTCGTGTCGAACCCGACCGCCTCGTCCATCAGCACATCGACGTTCCGGTACTCCCGCAGAATCGATCGGATCGGCTGCGCAATCTCCGCCGGAGAAAGCACCGCCAGCGCCACCTGGTACAGCAGGGGCTGGAACGTGTAGTGATTCTTCCGATCGACCAGCGTCACATCCACGGCCATCTTCGCCAGCCCACGCGCCGCGTTCAACCCGCCAAAGCCCCCACCCAGAATGACTACCCGCTTACGTACATCCCCTTGAATCGCCGCCGATGCTGCCATCGTTCTGCCACTCCCGTCTCTGCCGTATCCCTCCTTAAGATGCGCCCGCCGCCGCCGCCGCTCCGTAAATCTTCATAGCCCCCGGCTCACCGCGACTTCGCCAGGCTCACCGCCACATACCCATGCGGCCCCGCCGCCAGCACCATCCGCGTCGTCTCCTTCACCCCCGGGACCTCCATCGGGGTAGCCGTCACCATCCCGTCCGCGTCGGACGTCAACGTCAGCGTCGCCGCACCCTCCTCCAGCACCGGCGGCAGCGGGCACCGCCCGGTCGCCGGGCAATCCACCCACCCGTAAACCACCTGTCGCAGGGTCACCGTGGCCCCAGCCACCCAGTCGCCCGCATCGTCCACCACCCGCACCGTCACCGGCGTCAGCATCGCACCTACCGCCGCATCCTGCGTCCCGCCCGCCACCACCACCAGCCGCCACCGCTCCGGATCGACCGCCACCGCGCTCAGCGGCGCACACGCCGTACCCCACGCGCACACCTCCGCCGTAGCCGTCGTCCCTACGCTCAGCGGCCCGATCGTATCCGCGTTCGCCGTCGCCCCCTGCCCATCCGTCACGGTCCCGCCCGCCGCAAACGCCATCCCGCCTCCCTCGTCGACCGTCCACGCCACACGCACTTGTCCCGCCGGAGCCCCCTGGTCGAACACCGCCACGCCCGGTACCCACGGCACCGACACCCCCGGAGCCACATACTCCACCGTCCGCTCCGCCGTCACCCCCCGCACCGCCGCCACCGCCACAAACGTCGCCGAAACCGTCCCCCCACCCGCCCCCGCCGTCAACGTCACCACCCCCGCCGCCGTCGGGGTCACCGCCGTCGACACCATCCCCAACCCATCCGCCGTCACCGTGCACGAAGCCCCGCCACACGCCGCGAGGCTAGCTCCCGACGCCGAAAGATCCACTCCCACCCCAACCGCCGGAGTCACCCCATCCGCCAGCATCACCTGCACCGCAAATCGTGTCCCCGCCGCATACCCCGCATACACCGTCCCTGTCGGGGCACTCAGCACCCGCAGCACATCCGGTGGCCCCACCGCCGTAAACGAGGCCGAAGCCGTCCCCCCGTCCGCAGCCGCCGTCAACGTCACCGTCCCCGCGCCCTGCGGGGTCACCGTCGTCTGCACCTGCCCCGCCGCATCCGCCGTCAGCGTGCACACCGCCGCCCCGCAAGCCCCCAGCACCCCTCCCGCCGCCGTCAACGTCACCGTCACCCCCGCCGCGGGACTCGCCCCATCCGGCAGCGTCACCCGCACCGCAAACGAAGCCGCCGCCACCGAACCCACGACCGACCCGTTCGCCGGAACCGACGTCACGCGCACCCCATCCGGCGGCATCGTCACCGCCTGGAACGTCGCCATCGCCGACCCGCCCCCCGCCGCCGCCCGCAGCACCACCGCCCCCGCCGCCACCGGCGTCACCGTCGTCGACACAAATCCCGCACCATCCGCCGCCACCACGCACCCCGTCCCGCCACACGCTCCCAGGCTGGCCCCGGAAGCACTCAACGTCACCGCCACGCCCGCCGCCGGGCTCGTCCCATCCGGAAGCGTCACCTGCACCCGGAACGGCGTCGCCGCCGCCTGCCCCACCCACGCCCCATCCGCCGGAGCGGACACCACCCGCACCCCGTCCGGCTGCCGATCCACCGAAACAAAGTTCGCCGACGTCGTCCCGCCCCCCGCCGTCGCCGTCAGCGTCACCGGGCCCGTCACCGTCGGCGTTACCGGCGTTGACACCATCCCCGACCCATCCGTCGTCAGCACGCACGGCACCCCGGAACACCCGCCAAACGTCGCGCCCTCCGAACTCACCGTCACCGGCACCCCCGAGGCCGGGGTCGTCCCATCCCCCAGCATCACCTGCACCGCAAACGGCGCACCCGCCACCTCCCCCACATACACCGTCCCCGATGGCGCCGACACCACCCGCAGCGTATCCGGAGGCAGCACCAGCGCCCCAAACGACGCCGACACCGTCCCACCCCCCGCCGCCGCCGTCAGCGTCACCAGCCCCGCCGTCGTGGGAGTCACCCCGCTCGAAATGTTTCCCGACCCATCCGCCGTCAGCACGCACGTCGCCCCGCCCCCGCACCCTGCCAGCCGCGCATTCACCGACGACACCGTCACCGCCACCCCCGCCGCCGGCGTCACCCCATCCGGAAGCATCACCTGCACCGCGAACGGCGTCCTCGCCGCCAGCCCCGCATACGCCGGAGCCGTCGGCTGCGACACCACCCGCAGCCGGTCCACCGGCGTCGACACCGCCGTAAACGTCGTCGACACCGACCCACCCCCCTCCGTCGCCGAAAGCACCACCAGCCCCGCGGACGTCGGCGTCACCGGTGTCCCGGCAACGCCGCTCCCATCCGTCGTCAGCCAGCAGTTCGTCCGTCCCCCGCAATACGTCATCGTCGCGTTCACCGCCGACACCATCACCACCACGCCCGCCGCCGGCGCTCCCGTCCCCGCACGCGTCGCCTTCACCAGGAAGAACGTCCCCGCCTCCACCCCCGCGCGAGACCCATTCGCCGGGGCCGACACCACTTGCACCCGGTCCGGCGTTGGCGCCACCGCCGTAAACGTCGCCGACACCGTTCCGCCCCCCGCCGACGCCGTCAGCACCACCGGCCCCGCCGTCACCGGCGTCACCACGGTCGAGATCGCCCCAGCCCCGTCCGAAGTCAGCCCGCACGACGCCCCACCGCACCCCAGGGTCGCGCCCGAAGCCCGCACCGTCACCGAAACCCCTGCCGCCGCGCCCCCCGTATCCCCCAGCGCCACCTGCACGCTGAACGGCACCCCCGCCGCCGTCCCCACAGACGACCCATCCGCCGGAACCGACACCACCCGCAGCGTATCCGGGGGAACCGCCACCGCCGTAAACATCGCCGACACCATCCCGCCTCCCGCCGACGCCGTCAGCGTCACGCCGCTCGCCGTCCCCGGCGTCACCGCCGTCGACACCCGCCCCGCCCCATCCGCCGTCACCACGCACATCGCCCCGCCGCATGCCCCCAGCGACCCATTCGACGTCGTCAACGTCACGCTCACCCCCGCCCCCGCCGCCCCCGTCTCCCCCACCACAACCTGAACCGTGAACGGCGTCCCCGCCGCCCGCCCCACATAGCTCCCACTCGCCGGGGCCGACACCACCTGCAGCGTATCCGGCGGCACCGCCGCCGCCGTAAACGACGCCGTCACCGTCCCCCCACCCGCCGACCCCGACAACGTTACCGTCCCCGCCCCTGTCGGCGTCACCGTCGTCGACACCATCCCTGCCCCATCCGCCGTCAGCACGCACGTCGCCCCGCCGCAAGCCCCCAGCGTCGCCCGGCCCGCCGTCACCAGCACCGTCGCCCCTGCCGCCGCCGTCGTCCCATCCCCCAGCATCACCTGCACCTGGAACGCCGTCCCCGCCGCCCGCCCCACATAGCTCCCGTTCGCCGGAGCCGTCACCACCCGCAGCACATCCGGGGGCAGCGCCATTGCCCCAAACGACGCCGAAACCGTCCCGCCCCCCGCCGTCGCCAGCAACGACACCGTCCCCGCCGCCACCGGGGTCACCGCCGTCGACACCTTCCCCTCCCCATCCGCCGTCAGCGTGCAGCTCGCCCCCCCGCACCCCAGCGTCGCATTCACCGCCGACACCGCCACCGCAACCCCCGCCGCCGGAGTCGCCCCATCCGGCATCGTCACCTGCACCCCAAACGGCGTAGCCGCCACCACCCCCGCATACACCGTCCCCGAAGGCAGCGTAGTCACGCTCAACCCATCCGTCGCCACACTCGCCGCCACAAACGTCGCCGTCACCGTCGCCGCCCCCAGCATCCCCGTCAACGTCACCGTCCCCGCCGCCGCCGGAGTCACCGCCGTCGTCGCCTGCCCCTGCGTATCCGTCGTCAGCACGCACGTCGACGCCCCCGCGCACGCCCCCAGCGTCCCATTCACCACCGTCACCCGCACCCCCACCCCAATCGCCGGGGTCACCCCATCCGGAAGCGTCGCCGCCACCGTAAAGTTCGGCGCAGCCGACCTCCCCACCGAAGACCCATTCGCCGGCGTGCTCACCACCGCCAACCCATCCGGAAGCGCCACCCCCGTATACCCCAGCACCCCCGACATCGTCGTCTGGCTGCCCGTCGAAACATCTGTCACCGTCACATCCATCGTGCCCGCGCCGCTCATCGCCGGGGCCACCGCCACAATCGTCGACGCCGCCCAGCTCACCACGTTCGCCGCCACCCCGTTCACCGTGACCGCATTCCCATTCCGAAAGCCCATCCCGGAGATCGTGATCCTCCCCCCATTCGCCGGAAGCACCGCCGGCCACACCGCATCCGCATACAGCACCCGCGCGTTGTACTGGAAGTCCGGCCGCCCATCCCCCCGCGCATCCCCCAGCCCCAGCCGCAGCGTCCGCCCCGCCGTCCCGCTCGCATACAGCAGCGACGTCATCCCCAGCGTCGTCGTATTCAGCGAGTCCGTCTGCGCCCCCTCGGTCGGAGCCGTCCCCACCGGGTCCGTGCTGTCCCACAGCCCCATCACCGGCTGCAGCTTCCCCGTCGTCGCATACCCGCCATCGTCCAGCGACGTCACCTCCACCGCCAGCGTCCGCCCCGCCTTCATCGCCAACGAACTCCACGCCGTATGCCCATACCCGCACATCGTCGAAGACCACAACCCCGTCGAAGCCACCGGCGCGGGAGCGTTCTCCGATCCATCCCCCGGCGTGCTGCACGGCCCCGCCCCGTTCGTCGCGGTCATCACCAGGTTCCAGGAGTTGAACGCCCCGATAAAGTCCGCCCGCGCGCTTAGCGGCGGCCCCGAAGGGATCACCTGCGCGCCCTGGTAAGGACCCACCGCATACTGCCCTGTATACAGTGGATTGATCGTCTGCGTGTACACCGTAATGTCGTCCCACTGGTCCGCCGCCGGAGTCGGAATCCACCGCAGGTTGTAGTACCCCGAATCCACATACGGCGACCCGAAGCTCGCCCCCAGCGTCGTCCCCTTCGGAACCACCGGGTTCCCCCCCACCTGCTGAAACTGGTACCCCGTCACCGACGACGTCGACTCCCACGTATCCGTCGCATTCGTCTGCTCGTGACGAATTCGCGACACCACATTCACCCCCTGCATCCCCTGCCCGTTCGCAAATTTCACCGACCCGTCGATGTACGTCGCCTCCGCGTACGTCGCCGTCTTCCCGTTCCCCGGGTTCGTCACCGGGTACAACGAAGCGATCGAAGCCAGGTCATCCGTCTTCAACGTAAACGGCTGCACCACACATTGGTACGCATACGGCCCACACAGAATGTCCACCGGATGCATCAACGGCCAATGCAGCGCCTGCTGGTACGTCGGGGCCGGAGATCCCGTCCACACGTTCTCGTTCGTCTGCGACCACCCAAACCCAAGCACCCGCCCAAACGCCCGGATCAACCGGTACTTCATCTCCATCTGCAGCTCAGCAGCCGCCCCCGTGCATCGCCCGTTCAGCACAATCAGCGCATGGGTAATCTGCGCCGCCGGCGAGATCCCGTCCACGCTCTCCGTCACCGCGCTCTGCCGGCAGTTCCCCGGATCGCTCGCCCCGCCCCCCAGCAGCGTGTCCGTCACCGACCCGTCCGTATCGTAGATCACTGCAATCTGCTTCGCCGCCCCGTTGCTCGCCTGCACATCCGCCGGAAACACTGGCCCGCCCGGCCCCAGGTACACGTTCGCGCCGCTCACATGCTCATTCAGCGCCCCGCCCTGCGCCAGCACAATGCTCGAAATCTCCACATTCCACACCGCCGCCGCCGCCGCCACCATCTGGTCCGCCGCCGCATGGTTCACCGCCGCGCTCAAGTCTCCCGGATCGGTGAAGTACTGCGGCTGCGTCGTATTCCAAAGCACCGGCTGCCCGTTCGGACTCGAGAAATACGTCTTCCCCGCCGACCACCGCGGCCCCCCGGCCTCCGCTCCCATCGGAGCAAGCACCAGCGCCGCCGCGAAGAACCATCGCAGCCACGCCACCCACCCCATCGTCTCCCTACCGCTCCGCACGGATCGCAGCTCCCCCGGCCCGCAGCCGTCCCACCACGTCGGCCAGCGGAGGCATCGTTTCCGCCCGCAGCGGCCCCGCCGTCACCACCGCCCGCGCCACCGCAACACCTGTTCCCAGCGCCAAAGGCTCCGCCGCCTGCTCCCCCGGCCCGCCAACACCCGGCTCTCCCGCCAGCGTCACCGCTCGCAACTGCTTCGCCTGCACCCATCGCAGATCCGCCCGAAGCTCCGCCCCCCCGGTCACGGGAATCGCCCCATCCAGCCCGTCCACCGGGGAACTCAACCCACCCGGCCCCGGAGCATGCAGCAGCATCAACCGCCTCTGCCCCACCCGGTACCGCGGAGCATCCCGCCACAGCCCCGCCCACTCCCGCAAGCCATACCGCGTCCCCGCCGGAGGCCCCACAATCCCCTCTTCCACCAGAAAATCCACCGCCACCACACCCGCGGCCGCATCCTGCCCGCCCCCCATCCACCGCACCGACGTCACGGTCCCTACAAACATCACCGAAGCCCGCGAAGCCATCTCGTCCAGAACGTCGTAAGTCGTCGCCCCCGGCGTCCGGTAAGGCTCCATCACCCCGCCATGCCGCGGTGGACGCACCACCCCACGCCACGGCACAGTCCCCACCGGATCGCTCTCCTGCGCCCGCGCCGCCCCCACGCGCAGCAGCAACGCAGCCATCGCCAACGCCGATCCGCCCCACACTCTCCGCATGGCCCAATACCTCCGTCCCCCTGTTCTTCGTCTGGGAGAGAAGCCGCGAAGCCCCGTGCACCGATCCGCCACATTACTTACCGAGGTGCGAAAATCCGCTAAATCTCCGGGTAAAAGTCGAAGAACGCGTCGATACTCAGCCGCAACTGCGCCTCGATCTGCTCCCGGCTACCCTCCAGCACATGCATCGTCACATGCGCCTCGTTGCCATTCTTCAGCCCCAGCGTCGCATCCCCCACCGACACCACCTCATCCGCCGGCAACAACCGCATCCCGTACACCATCGTCAGATTCGCCATCCCTCATTCTCCCACCCGCCCGGCCATGAATCGTTTCCTCTCCCCGCGCATTTACACTAGGGCAGCCCCTATGTCTCATCTCTCAAAGTTCGATCTCGCGCCGTCCACCCAATCCACTTCCCCCATTCGCGACACCGTCATCCTGGGCTCCGGCTGCTCCGGCCTCACCGCCGCCATCTACGCCGCCCGCTCCAACCTCAAGCCCCTCGTCCTCGAAGGCCACGAGCCCGGAGGCCAGCTCTCCATCACCACCCTGGTCGAAAACTTTCCCGGCTGGCCCGAAGGCATCCAGGGCCCCGAGCTCATCGAAAACATGAAGAAGCAGGCCACCCGCTTCGGCGCCGAGCTCTCCATGGCCCACCTCGTCTCCGTCGACCTCTCCCGCTACCCCATCGAGCTCAACCTCGGCAAGGAGGTCGTGAAGACCCGCACCCTCATCATCGCGTCCGGAGCGAGCGCCCGCTGGCTCAATCTCCCCTCGGAGCAAGCCCTCATCGGCCACGGTGTCAGCTCCTGCGCCACCTGCGACGGCTTTTTCGCCCGCGGCAAGGACATCGCCGTCATCGGCGGAGGCGACTCCGCCATGGAAGAAGCTCTCTTCCTCACCCGCTTCGCCAGCAAGGTCACCCTCATCAACCGCACCGCCAAGTTCCGCGCCTCCCCCATCATGCTCGAGCGCGCCCAGGCCCATCCCCAAATCGAGTTCCTCCACTCCACCATCGTCGAAGAGGTCCTCGGCGTCGAAGACAAGGACGTCAAGGGCCTCCGCCTCCGCAACACGGAGACCGACGTCGAGTCCATCCTCCCCGTCTCCTTCATGTTCCTCGGCATCGGCCACATCCCCAACGCCCGCATGTTCGCCGGGCAAATGGACCTCGACGAAGACGGCTACATCCTCGCCCACGACGACGTCTACACCACCCGCAATGGCCAGCCCATCAAGGGCGTCTTCGCCTGCGGAGACATCAAGGACCGCAAGTACCGCCAAGCCATCACCGCCGCTGGCTCCGGCTGCATGGCCGCCCTCGAAGTAGAAAAGTTCCTCGAAGAACACGACCGCTGATGGAAGAACCTCTTCTGATCGAGAAACACCCGACTCTGTTCCACATGGCTGAACCTGGAACCTGGGAGTCGATCAGGAAATACGGTCTGAGAGTACAGAAGCCCTCATCGATCATCTTGGTGCGACCGGTGCCGGCAAATCCACCCTCCTCGAAGCCATCGCCCGCCGCTCCGGCCTCTTCCTCCTCGACGAACCCGAAGCCGCCCTCTCCCCCCAGCGCCAGCTCGCCTTCCTCGTCCTCCTCCACGACACCCTCCGCGACTACCCCGACGCCCAGTTCCTCCTCTCCACCCACTCCCCCGTCCTGCTCGGCTACCCCGGAGCCCACATCCTCTCCTTCGACGAAGGCCACATCCACCCCATCGCCTTCGAAGAAGCACCCGCCACCCGAATCGTCCGCCGCTTCCTCAACGACCGCACCCGCCTCCTCGCCGACCTCTTCTTCGACCCCATCGAATGACTCTGCCGGACCCGCCAAGCGCACCCGGTAAACTC
The DNA here is from genome assembly GCA_965213785.1 of uncultured Granulicella sp. Classification (GTDB taxonomy): domain Bacteria; phylum Acidobacteriota; class Terriglobia; order Terriglobales; family Acidobacteriaceae; genus Edaphobacter. The sequence goes on from OZ243921.1 coordinate 1,092,691, forward strand.
GATGCAGATGTCCATCGCCGAAAACCTCTCCCGCCTCCAGAACCAGATCGCCGAAGCCTGCGCCCACGCCCACCGCCCCCCCACCGAAGTAGCCCTCATGGCCGTCTCCAAGGTCCACCCCGTCGAAGCTCTCCTCGAAGCCCACGCCGCCGGCCAGCGCCTCTTCGGAGAAAACCGCGTCCAGGAGTGGCAATCCAAATCCGAAGCCGCCGCCTCCCTCGAAGGCTTGCAAATTCACCTCATCGGCCCCCTTCAAAGCAACAAATCCGCCCGCGCCGCCGAACTTTTCCACGCCATCGACACCGTAGACTCCCTCAAACTCGCCCAGCGCCTCAACATCGCCGCCCACACCGCCGGCAAAACCCTCCCCATCCACATCGAGGTCAAGCTCAGCCCCGAGGACACCAAGCACGGCATCCCCCCCGAAGACCTCCCCACCCTCCTCACCGCCCTCGCCGCCCTCACCAATCTCCGCCCCGCCGGCCTCATGACCGTCCCCCCCTGGTCCGAAGATCCCGAAACCGCCCGCCCCTACTTCCAAACCCTCCGCCGTCTCCGCGACCAAAGCCTCCCCACCACCCCCACCCTCACCGGCCTCTCCATGGGCATGTCCGGGGACTTCGCCGTCGCCATCCAGGAGGGCAGCACCTGCGTCCGCATCGGCACCGCCCTCTTCGGCAAACGCCCCCGCCCGCAAGCGGACTAGCTCTCGCGTTACTTTGTCCTTCCCCAAAGTCGCCGCGTTACTTTGTCATTCCCGAAGGGGAATCCGCCTCTGCTAGTGGACCTACGCGTCTCACGAACCATCGTCGAGGCGAGCCCACCTCTCCCCACCCAGAAGCGTCTCCACCAGCCGCCCATCCGCCCCAAACCGGTTGAAGTTCGCCCGTGTCCCCGGCAGCGTCGCTGGAACCAGCCCCAGCAGGCGCGCCGGGTTCGCACTCGCCAGCCGCACCGCCGTCGCCAGCGAAGCTCCCGTAAACCGCTGCAAGTTCTCCACCGCCCGGTCCATCGTCAGCACCGACCCCGCCAGCGTCTCCTTCCCCGCCTCCAGGTCAGACCGCAGCAGCGCCCGCCCCCGCGCCACCGCCACCTCAAACGTCCCCAGCCGATACGCCCCATCCGGCATCCCCGCCGCCGCCATCGAGTCCGTCACCAGCACCGCAAGCTCCGCCCCCTTCGCCTTCAGCCAAAGCCGCACCAACTCCGGCGCCACATGGACCCCGTCGCAGATCAACTCCGCAAACAGCCGCTCCGAATCGAGCACCGTCCCCAGCACCCCCGGCTCCCGGTGGTCCAGCGCCCGCATCGCGTTATACGTATGCGTCGCAGAGGCCGCCCCCGCCGCAATCGCCGCCTCCGCCTCTCCGCTCGTCGCATCCGTATGCCCCAGGCTCACCCGAACCCCCGCCGCACTCGCATGCGCAATCAACTCCACCGCCCCGGGCACCTCCGGCGCCAGCGTCATCAGCCGGATGTGCCCTCGCGCCGCCTCCTGGAACCGCGCAAACAGCCCCACCGAAGGCGGAACGATCTCCCCCGCCGGATGCACCCCCCGCTTTCCATGCGAGATAAACGGGCCTTCCAGGTGGATCCCAATCACCCTCGCCCCCCCATGCCCGCCCTCCACCTCATCCGCTATGTTCTCTAGCGCACGTAGAGTTGCGTCCACGGGCGCCGTCACCGTCGTCGCCAGGTACTCCCCCACCCCATGCCCCGCCAGAAAGCGGTTCAGCCGGACAAACCCCTCCGGCGTAGCCGACATCACGTCCTCTCCCATCCCCCCATGCGTATGGATATCGAGAAAGGCAGGCGCCAGCGTATCGCCCTGGTGCGGCCGCAGCGGGTCCGAAGAAATATCCTCGATCAAGCCCCCATCGCTCACCGTAACGACCGGGTACTCGATCAAACCGTTAGGAGTGATAAGACGGCGCGCCTGCAGGGTTCGCATAAGCTCTCCAGCATACCTCTCTTCCCGCCCCCTTCTCGCCTATTTCCCGATAAACGCCAGCAACTCCGCATTCACCCGGTCCGCCGCCGTCCAGAAGAGTCCATGCGGCTCCCCCTCATACTCACTCAGCGTCCCCTTCGCCAGCAGCTTAACCGCCCGCCGCGCCGAAACCTCCATCGGAACCGTCTCATCCCGCGTCCCATGGATCACCCGCACCGGCACATCGATCTTCGCCAGGTCCCCCCGAAAGTCCGTCCCCGACCAGGCCTTCGCCTCCTCCAGCGTAGCCCGCAGCGAGGCGCTCATCGCCAGGCTCCCCGTCCACCCCAGCACCGCATCGGACACCGTGGGATGCAGCACACTCCGCCCGAAAAACTTCGGGCCGAAGCTCTCCAGAAAGGCCGGCCGATCCTTCCGAACCTGTCCCGCGATCTCCTCGAACACGCTCCCATCCACCCCCTCCGGATTGTCCTCCGTCTTCAGCAGGTAAGGCGTCACCGCCGCCAGCAGAACCGCCCGCGCCACCCGCGCCGAGCCATACCGGCTCAGGTACCGTGCCACTTCGCCGCCACCCATTGAAAACCCCACCAACGTGGCCTCCTGCAGGTCCAGCCCTTCCAACACCGCCTTCAGGTCCGCCGCCAGCGTGTCGTAGTCATACCCCGACCACGGCTGACCAGACCGCCCACAGCCCCGCCGGTCGTAGCTAATCACCCGCAAACCATGCTCCGCCAGAAACGTCGCCTGCTTCTCCCACATCGCGCTCGTCAGCGGCCACCCATGGATCAGCACCACCGGCGCTCCCGTTCCCCAGTCGTTATAAAACAGTTCCACATCGTCCGAAGTCTTCAAATAGGGCATTTGTTTCTCCTCAGCCCTTTCAGATGCGACTTCCTCCCCGCGCGGCAGGGATTGGTCCAGCAACGGACTACAGGGCCGACACGACAGTTCCTGCACCGGTCTGGAAAGAAAGCTCACCCCCCAAACGCACCGTTCGCTCCCCTCCACCAGGCCTGCCCCCGCGAAGCCCCGGGGGCAGCCCGCCGCGCCACCACAAACCCCCGGCTCAACGCAGCTTCACCGCCTCCCAGTGATCCTCCCCCTCCAGGTACCTTCCCGCCTCAAACCGCAGCGCCTCCACCTCACGCAGCGCCCTCCCCTTACCCGCCCCCATCCCGCTGCTGTCATACTCCGCATACACGGTCCCCGCAGCAAACCCGACCCGCATCTCTGTGTGCAGCAGTATCAACTCCGCGAGCCCGGTCGCCACCTGCCGCTGCCCCGTCATCCGGCAGTGCTCGAAGACCGCTCCCCCATCCTCGCGCCCCATCCCACTCGCCACCACCCCCGCCAGGGCCCGCAACTCACACCCCTCGAACACGGCCCGCCCCTTCCCCGCCACCAACTCCCCTCGCCCTTCGACAACGCACCCCGAAAAATACTCCCGGGAAGCCCCACACCGCGACCGCGCCGCGCACTCCCTCGACCCCAGCCGCACCCCGCCCTCCACCCGAACGTCCTGAAATACCCCCCGATCCCCCGACACCGCCAGCGCGGTCCCCTCCCCCTCAGCCGCCACCGTCAGCCCTTCGGCAAGAAAATCATCTCCCGTCACCGTCACCGTCGCCCCGCAACCCACCCCGCACACCCCGGCAAACACCACTCGCACCTTCCCCGGGTCCTGCCCGTCCCCCACCAGCCGGATCCCCCGCTTCGCCACCCGCACCACCTCCCGGTACACCCCCTCCCGCACCCGGATCACCGCGCCCCCCTCCGGAGCCGCATCCACCGCCTCCTGGATCGACCCATAGTCCGCAATCGACCCCGTCCGCCTTCCCCCCACGCTGAACTCCACCACCGGCCCGCTCAGCCGCACCCGCTCCTGCGCCTCGCACGCCAACGCCACCAGTAGCACCAGCAAAACCCGCATCCCGCACCCCAAACCTCGCCCCCATTCTTCCACACCAGCCCGACAGGTAGAACCACGCCAAATCTCCTTGACATACCACGCACCCCAGCAGCTATCCTCACCCCACAAGCAACCACCCACCAAGCCCGAAGCGGAGCCCCACCATGTCGACCAGGTCCATCCCGCTCCAGCCCGCCGGCCACACCACCGAAGCCCCCGAAAAGCCCTCCACCCGCTGGTTCGTCTGCGCCCTCCTCTTCGCCGCCACCACCATCAACTACATGGACCGCTCGGTCCTCTCGCTCATCGAGCCCCTCCTCCACACCCTCCCCTTCATGGGCTGGGACCCCACCCTCGACGCCGCCCACCAGACCCTCTTCAACAACAACTACGGCAACATCATCATCTGCTTCCAGATCGCCTACGGCTTCGGCCTCCTCACCGCCGGCCGCATCGTCGACAAACTCGGAACCAAGATCGGCTACGCCGTCGCCATCGCCGTCTGGGCCTGCGCCTCCATGGGACACGCCCTCGTCGGCTCCGTTGTTGGCTTCTGCATCGCCCGTGCCCTCCTCGGCCTCGGAGAATCCGGTAATTTTCCCGCCGCCATCAAGGCCACCACCGAGTGGTTCCCCACCGAAGAACGCGCCCTCGCCACCGGCCTCTTCAACTCCGGCTCCAACGCCTCCGCCTTCATCGCACCCGCCCTCGTCGCCTTCGTCACCTTCCGCTTCGGTTGGCGCGCCGCCTTCGTCACCACCGGCTCCATGGGCCTCTGCTGGCTCCTCGTATGGCTCCTCTTCCCCTACAACCGCCTCCGCCGCGGGGCCACCCAGACCCAGATCAACCTCGAACCCGCCCTCGCCGGAAAATCCGCCGCCCAGGACTCCAACGGCTTCTTCGCCCTCTTCGGCCAGCTCTCCAAAACCCGCGGGCTCTGGGCCTTCGCCCTCGCCAAGGGCCTCACCGATCCCATCTGGTGGTTCTACCTCTTCTACCTCCCCAAGTTCCTCAACGAAAACTACGGCCTCGACCTCAAGCACGCCTACTGGCAGATCGTCGCCGTCTACGCCGTCTCCAGCTTCGGCTCCATCGCCGGAGGGGGCCTCTCCGGCTTCCGCATGAAGCAGGGCCACTCCGTCAATGCCGGACGCAAGTTCGCCCTCCTCGTCTGCGCCCTATCGGTCGTCCCCGTCGTCCTCGTCCCCTCCATGCACACCCTCTCCCCAGGGTCCGCCTGGCCCGCCGTCGCCCTCTTCGCCCTCGCCGCCGCCGGCCACCAGGGCTGGTCCGCCAACCTCTTCTCCACCCCTACCGACATGTTCCCCTCCTCCGCCATCTCCACCGTCGTCGGCATCGGCGGGGCCGTCGGAGCTGTCGGCGGAGCCACCTTCACCTGGATCGTCAAGCACTTCTTCGCCCTTCACCCCATGCTCATCTTCTGCCTCGCCGCCGCCGCCTACCTCACCTCCCTCCTCATCTTCCAGCTCCTCGTTCCCCGCCTCGGCATCCGCCAGCAACCCCAAACCACCTAACCCTTCAGGCCCCCACCCGAACTCGAGGAGCCTCACCGTGCGCAAAGAACACCACGACGACCCCGTCACCCACAGCCAACTCACCCTTCAAGTCGTCGAACACGTCCGCGGCCTCATCGCCTCCGGCACCCTCCACCCCGGAGACCGCCTCCCCCCCGAGCGCGAGCTGGCCCGCGAGCTCAAAATCTCCCGCTCTTCGCTACGCGCCGGAATCGGCTTCCTCTCCGCCATGGGCGTCCTCAAATCCCGCCACGGCGCAGGAACCTTCGTCTCCTCCGGCCCCCCGGCGCTCGACGCCAGCTCCCTCAGCGTCCTCGGAACCCTCCACGGCTTCCAGCCCGCGCAGATGTTCGAGGCCCGCCTCGTCCTCGAGTCCTCCCTCGCCGCCCTCGCCGCCGAACGAGCCACCCAGGAGCACATCGCCGAACTCGCCGAAGAGGTCGCCGAAATGTATGCCGCCCTCGACGACCCCCACGAGTACCTCATCCACGACGTCCGCTTCCACCGCGCCATCGCCCGCGCCGCCCAGAACCCCATCCTCGCCACCCTCATGGAGACCATCACCGCCAACCTCTACGAGTCCCGCCAGCTCACCGTCTCCCAATCGGTCGACCTCAAGGAATCCGCCGAAATGCACCGCGAAATCTTCCGCGCCATCCGCTCCCACAACCCCCTCCAGGCCCGCCAATCCATGGAACACCACCTGCAGTTGGCCCGCACCGCCCAGGCCGCCGAAACCGGCTCCCAAACGACGGAAACCCCCACCCCCGAGCCTAGCCTCTCCGCCTGACGTCCCTGCAGCAAACCCTTCCCCATCATCCGGCTGGCTCCTCCGCACCGCTCGCCCCCGCCTCCTCCTCCCCCTCGACCACCTCCCCGGCATCCTCCGCCGCCTGCGCCTCATCGATCCCGTACCGCCCAAGCAGATCCGGCGCATACCGCGCCAGGTCATGCCGCAGCCGGATCAACGACAAGTCCTTCGCCTTAGACTCCAGCATCACGTCCGTCTCCAGGTGCGCGATCGACCGCAGCCACGCAATCGTCTCGAACGGGTTGTTGTAATCCGCATGCCCCGTCCAGATCGGCGGCTGCAACACCACCTCGATCTTGCCCGTCTTCCGGTTCCGCCGCTTCATCTCCCGCATCTCCGTCCGCGCGCACGAGAAATGCATCTTCGACCGTACCCCCTCCGGCCACGTCCCAAGAAACCTCTCCAGCGTCCCCACCAGCGGCAGCCCCTCCGGGTTGAAGCACCAATGATGCTGGTAATCGAACACGCACTTCACCCCAGTCTGCTCATGGATCGCCAGCACATCCGCCGACGAGTACCGAATATCGTCGTTCTCCAGCGTCAGCCGCCGCCGCACCGGCTCCGCCAGCCGCGCCCACGTCTTCACCCACCGCTCCCGCCCCGAAGCCCGATCCCCATACGCCCCCCCCACATGCACCACCAGCACCGCCTCCGGCCCACACTCCATCCGGTCCAACATCTCCGCCTGCGATTCCAGGTCCGCCATGCTCTTCCGCGTCAACTCCTCGTTCTCGCTGTTCAGCACGATGAACTGCGACGGATGAAACGACAGCCGCACATCCGCCTCGCGCGCCAGCCGCCCAAGCATCGCCAGGTCCCCCGCCGACTCCCGCACCATCCCGTGAAACTGCGGCATCTCCGGATGCGTCGCATACGGCGCCAGGTCCGAAGACATCCGGTACATACGAATCTGGTGCTTCCGCAGGTACCCTAAAATCTCCGCCAGGTACCCCAGCGAAACCCGCAGATGCGGCCCCTGCCGCCACCGCCGCGTATCGTTCGACTTCAACTCCGGCTGCCCCATCACCTTCACCGCGAACCCCAGCCTCATCGCCCCCGCCGGCAAACACACCCGAGGCTCCCCCTCCAGCCTCCGCGCCGCCGCCAGCGGGTCCGCCAGCCGCGCCGCAAACTCCGCCTCCGCCACCGCCTTCCCCGACAGCTTCTTCGCAGCAGGCCGTTTCTTCGCAGCAGACAGCTTCTTCGCCGCCCCCTTCTTCGCCGGCTTCCTCGCCTTCGCTCCCTCGCCCCTCGCCTCCTGCTTCTTCGCCATACCCCTCCAAACTCCCCCTGCTTACCCCGTCAGCCACAACCTACTCCGCCACCAGAAGCTCCGGACCGAACCCAAGCTCCCCCACAAACCGATTCCAAACCGGCACCCGCAGCGCCCCACCCGCCGCCTGGTCGTGCCCATTCCCATAGCCCTCATCCGCCCCCTCCGGCCGATGCGCCGCCAAAAACCGAATCAGGTTCACCCCCTTCGGAGCTCGTCCCGAAAAATGCACCCACCCCTCCCGATACCCCGTATTCACCCCAAAGATCACGCTCTTCGGGAACCGTGCCCGCCACTGCTGCGCCACCAGAGGATGCACCTGGCAAGCCGTCTCCATCCGCACCGCCACCAGGTCCGCCCCAAGCTCCTCCCGAACTGCCGCAGAAAACCGTGGCGGCAGCTTCCGGCACCGCGCCAGCGCCTCCCCTACCTCCGCCTTGTCCGCCTCCAGCCGCTCCCGAAGCCCCGCCACCTCAGGCTCCGCGCTCGTCAAAATCTCCTTCGGCGAACTCCCCACCCGCAACAGCTCCAGCGCCGCCGAAGCATCCCCCCGCGCCGACCGCCGCGGAGCGTTCAGCAACGAAGTAAGCTCCCGCAGCGCCCCCGCCCCATACACCTTCTTCGCCGCCCCAAGCTCCGCGAACGGAGCCTTGTCCCCCAGGTCCGAAAGCAGCGACACCGCCGCCAGCCACAGCCACTCCTCGCACTTCGCCCCCACCAGCGCCGCCGCACACCGATAAGCCATGAGCCCCGTCGTCGGAATCTCCCGCGCATCCTCCCCCGCCCCCATCTCCCGATAGCTCGACAGCAACACCGCCCCCGCCGGCACCCCAACCGGCCGATGATGATCCAGCAAAAGCGTCCGAACCCCCGGCAAAAGCTCCTCCCCCCGGCTCCCCAAATCCGCCACCACCAGCACATCCGGCGCGGCCACCCTCAACCGTTCCAGCGTCGAAGCCGACCAAGCCGACTCGAACTTCAACCGAACCTCGGCAGTCGCCTGCGCATACCCCGCCGCCTGCAAAGCCTTCAAGAGGATCACCCCAGCCGGCAACCCATCCGCATCCGAGTCGGTCAAAACATGAACCCGCGCCCCCCTATCCGGAACCACCGCAAGGAAATCCAGAAACCGCCCCCCAATGTCCAGTTCAAAAGCCATCCTCCTGTGATGCCGCGCACGCCCCTCCCGTGACCGATCCACAATCAGCAACCCGAAACAACCGTCAGCGAAATCAAAGCCACAATCGTTACCCTCTTTGTTCGTCATTCCCGCAGGGAATCCGCTGTTGCCCTGCCGTCGCCCTTGCCGTTGCCCTTGCCGTTGCCGTTGCCGTTGTTTGTCATTCCCGAAGGGAATCTGCTGTTGCCCTGCTTGTTGCCCTGCCGTTGCCGTTGCCGTTGCCCTTTGTTTGTCATTCCCGCAGGGAATCTGCTGTTGCCTTGCCGTTGTACTTGCCGTTTTTACTTGTGCCGTTGCCGTTTGCCCTTGCCCTTTGTTTGTCATTCCCGAAGGGAATCTGCTGTTGCCTTGCCCTTGCCCGTTGCCGTTGCCGTTGCCCTTACCCTTTGTTTGTCATTCCCGAAGGGAATCTGCTGTTCCCTTGCCCTTGCCGTTGCCGTTGCCGTTGCCCATGCCCTTTGTTTGTCATTCCCGAAGGGAATCTGCTGTTGCCTTGCCGTCGCCCACAGCTCTCACGCAAACCCAAAAAATAATCCTTGCCTTCCAACAACCCACGGCTCTACCCTCTCCCATGCCTCCAAGGGAATACCACTTCTGGACCTACATTCTCGCCAGCCGCTCCAGAAACCTATACATCGGCATGACCAACAGCCTTCAACGCCGCATCCAAACCCACCGCCAAGCCAACCCCGGAACCCACACTGCCCGCTTCAACATCCATCGCCTCGTTTACTTCGAGCATTTCAACTACGTCCTGAACGCCATCGCCCGCGAAAAGGAATTGAAACACTGGACCCGCGCCCAGAAGATCGCCCTCATTGAATCCAAAAACCCCACCTGGCAAGACCTAGCCGAAGACTTCCTCCCAAAATCCGACGATCCGCCCACCCACTAAACTCTTCTCCATTTGTTCTTGCCCTTGTCCCGCAGTTGCCCTTGCCCCTTTCTTTGTCATTCCCGAAGGGAATCTGCTGTTCTTTTGTCGTTGTTGTTGTTCTTGCCCTTGTCCCGCAGTTGCCCTTTGCCCCTTCGTTTGTCATTCCCAAAGGGAATCTGCTGTTGTTTGCCCCTGCCCCGCAGTCACCCTTTGCCCCCTTTCTTTGTCATTCCCGAAGGGAATCTGCTGTTGTTCTTGTCGTTGTTGTTGTTCTTGACCTTGCTCTGCAGTTTCCGTTTGCCTTTTCGTTTGTCATTCCCGAAGGGAATCTGCTGTTGTTCTTGCCCCCGCCCCGCAGTTGCCTTTGCCCCTTTCTTTGTCATTCCCGAAGGGAATCTGCTGTTGTCCTTGTCGTTGTTGTTGTTCTAGCCCTTCCCCCGCAGTGGCCCTTTGCCCCTTCGTTTGTCATTCCCGAAGGGAATCTGCTGTTGTCTTGCCCCTGCCCCGCAGTTGCCTTTGCCCCTTTCTTTGTCATTCCCGAAGGGAATCTGCTGTTGTTTTGCCCCTGCCCCGCAGTTACCCCTTGCCCCCTTTGGTTTGTCATTCCCGAAGGGAATCTGCTGTTGTTCTAGCCCCTGCCCCGCAGTCGCCCTTCGTTTGTCATTCCCGAAGGGAATCTGCTTTTCCGCCACCGTCGCCACCGAGCTAGCTCCTTACTGTCTTCAGACAAGTACCCTCCACGAACCACGCGAGCAAAGACATGCGCACTATCCTTCAAAATAAAGCAGCACGCGACATCACAGGCCATGCCCTGTCACTCCAGTCCACTCTGAACGGCCCCATGGACTCCGGCCGAAGAGACCGTCGCGCTCGTCCGCGCCACCCACAGGGTTCCGCAATTCACGCCCGCGCCCGCGGGATGACCGAAATCGCAAAGTCCGCCGGAATCACCCCGCGAAGCCCTCTACAAAGCGCTCCGCCCCGACACCGCCTCGACACCGTTAGCCGCGTCTGCGCTGCCCTAGGCGTCCGTCTGGTAGCCCGGCCCATCCATCCCGCCCCGGATTCCGCCAGCGTCTGACACCCAGGCGTAAACTAAACCCAGCATGTCGCCCCAGACCATCGCCGTAGCCATGTCCGGCGGCGTCGACTCCTCCGCCGTCGCCGCCCTCCTCCGCGCCCAGGGCCACACCCTCATCGGCCTCACCCTCCAGCTCTGGAACCAGCGCCGCCTCGCCGGCCACGAAGGCATGCCCGAGCAAGTCCAGGGCCGCTGCTGCTCCATCGACGACGTCTACGACGCCCGCCGCGTCGCCGAGCACCTCGACATCCCCTACTACCTCGTCAACCAGGAGGCCCGCTTCGAGGCCGAGGTCGTCCGCCCCTTCGTCCAGGAATACCTCGCCGGGCGCACCCCCATCCCCTGCACCCTCTGCAACAACCACCTCAAGTTCGACGCCCTCCTCCTCACCGCCCGCCAGATCGGCGCCACCCACATCGCCACCGGCCACTACGCCCGCAACCACTTCGACCCCATCCGCAACCGCTGGATTCTCTCCCGCCCCGCCGACACGGCGAAAGACCAAACATATTTTCTGTTTGGTCTGACTCAAGATCAGCTAGCCCACACCCTCTTCCCCCTCGGCGAGATGCAAAAGCCCGCCGTCCGCCAGATGGCCGCCGAAGCCGGCCTAGCCCTAGCCCAAAAGCCCGACTCCCAGGAGATCTGCTTCATCCCCGGCGGCGACTACTCCGCCTTCCTCGCCGCCTATCTCAACGATCAAGGCCAGCCCCAGCCCGACCTCTCCGGCGAACTCGTCTCCACCTCCGGCGAAGTCCTCGGCCGCCACGCCGGAATCCACACCGTCACCGTCGGCCAGCGCAAGGGCCTCGGCCTCACCAGCCCCAACCCCCTCTACGTCCTCAACATCCACCCAGACTCCCACGCCGTCACCGTAGGCTCGGACGCCGACCTCCTCTCCCGCGAGCTCCACGCTGACCGCCTCAACTGGATCTCCATCCCCGCCCTCACCCAGCCAATCCGCGTCCAGGCCAAGATCCGCCACCGCCACGAACCCGCCTGGGCCACCCTCGCCCCGAGCGGTCCAGACCGCGCCCAGGTCCTCTTCGACGAGCCCCAGCGCGCCATCACCCCCGGCCAGGCAGCCATCTTCTTTCAACAGGATGAGGTCGTCGGCGGAGGCTGGATCGTCAACCAGCACCACTAGCAAAACAGAGGGGGGCTTGACAGATCGTCAAGCCCCAGGGGTCTCCAAACCCCCACCACCACCACACCACAAAAAATAACCACACCTAACGCACAATCCCCAGCAAAGACGCACCTCTCACCACGTCTAGTACCGATGATTTACCACGTTAGCCACACATCCGCCCACATCCTACCAACCACTTTTACCCGTCTTCGGGTGCACCTTCGCGTCCACGGTCGATCCGATCGTGATCCCCAGCGCCTTCGCCCGATCCACAATCGTGTCGACCAAGTGCTTGCTCTGCGTCACCATCGCCGCAATCTTCCGCGCCGGCGTCCGGATCCCCTCGTTCACGGTAGCGCCAATTTCCGCCGTAGCCGCCAGCGTACTCGCAATCATCCCGTCCACCCGCGAAACCTGTACCTTCGTCTTATCGTTTGCCTCGTTGAACGTAACCGTAGCCTTATCAGCAGCTTCCCGAATCGTCACATCCAACTTCGTCACCGTCTGCCGCACCGTGTGGCTCATCTCAACCGCATTCTCAGACACGGTCTTGATCTTCGGAGCCATGTCCGAAACCACCCCCCGCACCGTCTCGGTAATCTCGGTTGCCTTACCGATGATCGGCATCGCCTTCACCTTGTACTCGTCGAACGTCTTCTTCACGTCCGTCAGAATGCCCACAACCTTCACCCCGACAATCGCCAGCACCACACACACCAGCAAAATCGAGAACGCCAGAATACCCACGAAAATCGTCAACCACTTCACGTAATCCGCTGATATTTCAGCAGTTTGCAGGAAAAAAGCCACCATGCTCATCGCGCCCACCTCCACCTGTGTTTAGGACGTACCCTGTATCTCAGACGCAGAAAGGGGCGGCCGCCAACGGCACGCCCCTCAATCAGCATCCACATCCGTGCGCAAAACTAGACTGCAGTCTCGGACGTCTTCGCGGCGTACGCTTCTTTACCCGCATCCACAGCCGCGACCACGCCTTCCTTGTGCGCAGCCACCAGGTCCTTGCCCTTGTCGACATACTGCGACCACTGCGTCCGGCCCTGCTCGTAGTACTCCTTGCCCTTATCTACGTAATCCCCGGCAACCTGCTTGCCTTGTGCAACCAGATCGTTCGCCTTCTCCACGCCCTGCCCGTACGCCTCGGTAGCCTTTTGGGCTCCCTGCTGCGCGTAGGCGTTCGCCTTCTCCTTCGCATCCAGTGCACCCGCCACCAGATCGTCCCGCGTATCTTTGCCGGCCTTCGGAGCATACAGCACGCCAATCAGCGCGCCAACTCCAAGACCAGCCAGAAACCATCCAAACCCACCCGTCCCGCTCTCGTTATCCGCCATTGTCGTTCTCCTGTAGAAAGTTTGGACCCGATACCTGCCAAGTTCAAAGCGCCCCTTTGCCGCCGGAGAACGCCCGCAAAGCCGCGCTGGGCCTCGCTCCTCTAAATGCCACCGTTCGCATCATCAAAGTCAAATGCGTCCGAAATTCGTGGAAGCGCACCCTTTGGAAGATGCCCACGCGCTCCATTAGGTTGCGCGTCCGCTCTCTTCTCACCCGTCAGCCGGTGCGCAAACCATCGTGTCGCCCGGAACACACCCGGGCACAAATCCGGCGTCTAAACCGGAGAAGGCGGCTCACCCACGCTAAAATCCGCGATGTACAGCAAGCTTCCTCCCGAAAGGATCACGATGACCACCCTCCAAAATCGTTCTACCGCCAGCGCCAACTACCCGTTTTTCGCCCTCCTCGGCCTGGCAGCGTCCCTCACCTTCGCCGGCTGCAAAGGCAAAGCACCTGACGCCCCCGACGATATCAGCCTCAACACCGCCATCCAGAAGCGCATCCAGTCCGACCCCGGCCTCGCAGGTCAGCCCCTCCAGGCATCCGTCCAGAATGGCGTCGTCACCCTCTCCGGCAACGTCGACAGCCCTGCGGCCAAGTCCCTCGCCGCCAATGACGTAGCCGAGATCGCCGGCGTTCACGAGGTCATCAACAATCTCGCGCTCGGCGTCCCACCCACCACCCCCGCCGCCGTCGTTACCCCGCCACCCGCCGCCGTCAAGACCATCCCAGCTCCCCACACCCAAGCCCGCGTCAACCCAGAACCCACCTACCGCCAGCCCGCACCTATCGACCGGCGCGACCCCCAGAACACTCAGAACCAGCAGCCGCAAAACGATTCCCTGCCTACTCCCTCCCGCCAGCCTCCACCTCCGCCCGCTCCCGTTGTGCGTAACGTCACCGTTCCCGCCGGAACCGGCCTCTCCGTCCGCATCACCCAGACCCTCGACAGCCAGACCACCCAGCCCGGAACCTCCTTCTCCGGGGTCCTCGCCAGCGACGTCATCGTCGACGACGCCGTAGCCTTCCCCACCGGAACCCGCGTCACCGGCCGCGTCGACGACGCCAGGGATGCCGGCCATTACAGCGGAAACTCCCTCCTCGCTATCTCCCTCACCGGCATCAGCCGCCGCGGCGAGTCCATCCCCATTACCACAGACAGCTTCTCCAAGCAGGGCAACGGACGCGGCAAGAACACCGCCGAAAAGGTTGGTGGCGGCGCCGCCGTCGGGGCCATCCTCGGTGGAATCTTCGGCGGTGGCAAGGGTGCCGCCATCGGCGCTGGAGCCGGCGGAGCCCTTGGGGCCGGAGCCAACACCGTCACCCGCGGCCAGCAGGTCCAAATCCCCTCCGAGTCCCTCATCCGCTTCCGCCTCAATCAATCCGTCACCGTCCGCACGGCCACCGGCTCCGACGCCACCAACTCCGGCCTCCAGCAGCGCAATCCATAGCTGCCGCCGGCGGCAGACGAATCCAGTCTGCCGCCCCCCAACCCAAAATGCCCCCTGTGCCCACAGTCGCCGCCTCCGCCGTCGCGCCGTTCCCGAACCCTCTTACCCTCTGGCATCTCCTCTCCCTCGACGCCCCAACCATCGCCGTCCTCTGGACTCTCTTCCCCGCTCGCCTCAATCACATCCCCATCCCGGGCACCACCCTCCTCGCTACCGCCCTCGCCGTCTGGACCCTTTACGCCGCCGACCGCCTCCTCGACACCTGCCGCCTTCCCCCGCACCCCGTCGCCATCAGCACCCCGCACCTCGAACCCCGCCACCTCTTCCACCACCGCCACCGCCGCCCCTTTCTCCTGACCATCGCCGCTGCGGCCACCCTCCTCCTCTTCCTTCTTCCCCACCTACTCCCCTCCGCCCTGAGCCTCTACCTCACGGAGGCTGCCCTCCTCGCCGCCTACTTCCTCCTCATCCACACCGCCCCGCCGCGCATCCTGCCCAAGGAGCTCCTCGTCGGCCTCTTCTTCTCCGCCGCTACCTTCATTCCCACGGTCGCCCGCGCTCCCTCCCTCCGCCTCACGCTCCTCCCCGGCGCCCTCCTTTTCGCCGCCCTCTGCACCCTCAATTGCCTCTTCATCTACACCTGGGAGCACCCCTTTAGCCCACATCCCCACGCCTCCACCCAGGCTGTCATCCGCCTCCTCCCGCACACCGCAGCGGCCATCCTCCTCCTCGCCCTCACCCTCGCCCCCCGCCGCTATGCCGCTGCCTGCGCCCTCAGCACCGCCGCCCTGCTCGCCCTCCACCTCTCCCGTCATCGCCTCTCCCGGCTCACCCTCCGCACCGCCGCCGACGCCGCCCTCCTCACCCCCCTCCTCTTCCTCTAATTCCATGACAGCCCCCAACTTCGACAGCATCGCCCGTCCCTACCGCCTCCTCGAATACCTCGCCCTCGGCCCCCTCCTTCAGCGCACCCGCACCCACTTCCTCCCCCGCCTGCAAGACCGCCGCCACGCTCTCCTCCTCGGCGACGGAGACGGCCGCTTTCTCGCCCGCCTCCTCCAGCAAAGTCCCACCCTCCACGCCGAAGCCGTCGACATCAGCGCGGTCATGCTCACCCTCCTCCGCCGCCGCAACCCGGACCACACCCGCCTCCGCACCTACCACTTATCTGCCCTCACCTTCCTTCCCGCCACCCCTCCGGACCTCCTCGTCACCCACTTCTTTCTCGACTGCCTCTCCCAACCCGACCTCGACCGTCTCGCCACCCGCCTCGTCCCCACCCTCGCCCCCGGAGCCATCTGGCTCCTCTCCGACTTCCGCATCCCTCCAGGCCCGCTCCGCCTGCCCGCCTGCGCCTACATCCGCCTCCTCTACCTCGCCTTCCGCCTCCTCACCGGCCTCCGCACCACCCACCTGCCAGACCACGCCCCGGCCCTCACCCGCGCCGGCCTCACCCGCATCGCGCATCACCACCGACTCTTCGGTCTTCTCACCACCGAACTCTGGCAGAAACCCACCTGAATCTTCCGCCGTACAATGGCTCCCATGCCTCGCCTCCTCCCCGCCGCGCTTTTCCTCCTTGCGCCCCTGGCCCCCGCCCAAAGCATCGCCACCAACTCCCCTACCCCTCTCTCCACCCGCGTCGCCGCCTACACCCTCGAGGCCAGACTCGACCCCGACCACCACACCCTTCAGGCCACCGAGTCCCTCACCTACAAAAATCTTACCGGCCAGCCCCTCACCACCTTCCCCTTCCACCTCTACCTCAACGCCTTCCGCCCGCAGTCCAGCTTCACCACCGAAACCCACTACGGCGGAGGAATCCGCGACTCCGAATCCGACAACAGCTATCCCGACGAAAAGCTCGGCTCCATAGAAATAGCCCACATCGAAGCCGGGGGCTTCGGCGACCTCACCTCCACCGTCCACTTCACCGCTCCCGACGACGGCAACGCCCTCGACCACACCGTAGCCGAGATCACCCTGCCCCGCCCCCTCGCCCCCAACGACTCCATCACCTTCAAGCTCGCCTTCAAGGACAAGTTCCCCCTCTCCGTCGCCCGCAACGGCTACAAACGCGACTTCCTCATGGGAGGCCAGTGGTACCCCAAACTCGGCGTCTTCTGGCACGGCAGTTGGAACTGCCACCAGTACCACGCCACCACCGAGTTCTTCTCGGATTTCGCCACCTTCAACGTTCACCTCACCCTTCCCCAGCGCTTCACCCTCGGAGCCTCCGGCGTCCCCACTGGGGACATCGTCAACCCCGACGGCACGAAGACTTTGAGCTTCCAAGCCGAAGACGTCGGCGACTTCGCCTTCGCCCTCAGCCCCCACTTCCAGGTCACCGACGGAACCTTCCTCTCCTCGCTCGGCCCCGTCCAGATCCACGTCCTCGCTCTCGCCGCCCACCCAAAGGCCGGCCCCCGCTACCTCAAGATCATCCACGACACCATGCGCGAGTTCGAGCAGCGCTTCGGCCCCTACCCCTACAAGATCATCACCGTCATCGACCCCGAACCCGGCTCCGAAATCGGCGGCATGGAGTATCCCACCCTCATCACCGGAGACACCGGTTGGTTCGAGCCCACCTACCTGACCGAGCTCACCGCCGAGCACGAGTTCGGCCATCAATACTGGTACGGCATGGTCGCCACCAACGAATTCGAGGACGCCTGGCTCGACGAAGGCATCAACTCCTACACCGAGGTCGCCGTCATGGGCTCTCTCTACGGCCGCAATACCAGCTTCCTCAACTTCCCGTGGGCCAACGCCTCCGACGCCGAACTCCAGCGCCTCCAGTACATGGGCGCTATCGACTCGGACCCCGTCACCCGCCGCGCCTGGCAGTTCCGCAACAGCAACTCCTACGGCGGCGTCACCTACGGCAAAACCGCCACCCTCCTCGCCACCCTCGAAGGCATCGTTGGCAAAGACACCATGGACGACGCCATGCGCACCTGGTTCATGCGCTTTCGCTTCACCCATCCCACCACGGAAGACTTCCTCCATACCATTGAGGAAGCCGCCATCCGCCACGGCAAGGCCACTCCCACCAGCTATTCCACTCAACCGGGTGCCCCACCTTCGACGGCCTCATCGTCTCATCCAGGCCTGGCTGCCGGGACTCGACCGGCTGCCTCAGGCACCGATACCCTCCCCGCCGCCCTCCAGCCGTTCAATCCCTCGCCAACCCCCATCACCTTCGCCGCCACTACCCTTCGTCCCTTCTTCAACCAGGCCGTCTACGGCACCGCCGTCCTCGACTACGCCGTCGACGCCATCACCTCCGACCCCGTCCAGTGGTGGCTGCCCGACTCCGCCCGCCTGGAAGGCCACAACGCCGCGCAGTACCGCGACACCGTCACCCTCCGTCGACGCGGAGACTTCATCCTGCCCGTCACCGTCGAGGTCGTCTTTGAGGACGGAACCCGCCTCCGCGAACACTGGGACGGCATCGACCGCTGGACCCGCTTCACCTACACCCGGCCCAGCAAAATCCTCTCCGCCGAGGTCGACCCCGACCACACCGTTCTCTTCGACAAAGACCTCTTCAACAACAGCATCACCACCAAACCCAACAACCTGCCAACCCGCAAGATCCTCACCCTCTGGAACTCCTTCGAGCAGCTCCTCGCCCAACTCGCCACCTGGATCGTCTGAAACCCTTGTCGACCGCCTACATAACATCTCGTTCTGAGCGAAGCCGATCACAGCCTAACCGTGATCGGCGCAGTCGAACGACCTACGGCTGCACTGAGCAGTAACCATCCGTAAGGAACCGGCACATCGGCTAATCTATCCTGTCAACCCCCGAAAAGCGGTAACTTCATCAAAGCAAAGCAGATAACTTGGAGCAGCAGATACCCCCAACCCGCTAAACTGGATCCACATCATGAAACTCTCCCCAACAAGTCGACGCCACCACCCCCAACCATCCACAACTCGTTTGTTGCTAATATTTGGACGCAAACTCAACATCCTAAACCACTTTCATCACCTGACTCGCCCTAACCTGTTCATTCCAGGAGCTTTCCACCCAGGCAATGGGGGCACCCCCTGGACGCAACCAAAGTAGTTACATTCCCCGACCTTCAAGGCCTACCATGCCCCGCTCGCCCGTCCTCCACGGTCTCGCTCTCACCCTCCGCCATCCACGCCCGCTCCTCTGGACCTACGCCTTCAACGCCGCTATCACCTGGGCTCTAAGCCTCGGCCTGCGCGCCCAGTTCTCCAGCATTATGGCCACCTCCCTCGGCGCCCAGCGCCTCATCGGAGCGTTCGACCTCGGCGTCGTCGCCGACGCCTCCCGCCGCCTCGCCGACGGACCTCCAGGCTCCCTCACCCCTTCCGCCCTCGCTATCCCGCTCTACCTCCTCGTCTTCTTCCTCCTCGTCCCCGGAACGCTCCTGACCTACCAGGCAGACACGCCCCTGCACCTCGGCACTCTCTTCCAGACCGGCATCCAGTCCTTCTGGAGCTTCGTCCGCATAACCCTGCTTACCGTGCTCACCGCCGCAGTCGTCCTCGGCCTGCTCGGTGCCATCCAGTCCGCCTGGGCCAGGCACGTCGACCAGACCGCCACCGGCCAATCCGCCTTCGTCCTCACCCAGCTTGGCAACCTCATCATCCTCCTCGCCGCCTGTTTCCTGCGCCTCTACTTCGACCTGGTTGAAGTCCACTCCGTAGCCCTGGCCCAGACCTCCCGACCCACTGGCCGCCCCGACCGCCGCGTCCGCGCCACCCTGCGCCCCGCCTGGCGCACGCTTCGCCGCCACTTCGGTTCGTCTTTCCTCACCTTTCTCTTCCTCACCGCCGCCGGCCTCTTCGTCGCCTACCTGTTCTTCGTCTCCGCTCTCCACCACCTCGCCCAGCCCCGTAACTGGCCTAACCTCCTCCTCGCCCAGGCCGCCGTCTTCTTCCTCCTCTTTACCCGCTTCTGGCAGCGCGCGGCGGAAAGCGTCCTCTTCCAGAACCTTAACCCCACCCTCCCACGATCCGCCATCTTCGCTCCCCTGCCGGCCAACCCGCCACCATCTCGGCCCCTCGAACTCTCCATGAGCACCTTCCCCAGCCCCACCGCCCCTATGGATCCCATCTTCCCCGGCCCTCCCGTTGATCCTGGCTTCAACCCTGACCCCGTCCCCTTCCCCGATCCCATGCCCAGCCCTGAACCCATTTCCCCCTCCCTGGCCGCTCCCGATCCGGGTGTCTTCCACCACACTCCAGCAGAAAACGCAAACACGGATCACTTGCTAGAATGATGAAAGTCCTATGAATCTTTTCATCCTTCGCCATGCCAGCGCCGGAACCCGGCGCGTCAATCCCCTGCTCGACGTAAAACGGCCCCTCGACAAGGAAGGCAAGCAATACTGCCTCCAACTCGCCCACGTCCTCCAGGCCATGAAGATCCAGTTCGACGTCATTGTCTCCAGTCCCCTCAAGCGCGCCCTCCAGACCGCGGTCCTCGTCGGAACCGAAAACGGCTACGAAGCGCCGGTCCTCCTCTCCAATCACCTCGCTCCCACAGGAACGCTCTCCGGCTTCCACTCCCTGATCCAGGAGGTCGAAAAGCACGACAACGTCCTCGTCGTCGGCCACAGCCCCAACATCGAGAACTTCCTCGGCTCCCTTATCGTCCCCGCCGCGGCGCATACCACTGCCTGCGTCCGCCTGCGCAAGGGCTCCATCGCCCGCATCGGCATGACACGGCCCGCAACCCTCATGTGGATGCTCGACCCCCGCACCGTTCGAGCCCTCTACGCCACCTCGACAAAGAGCTCTCGCCGAAAGACCTCGCGGAAGTAGCTCGCCTCTTTCTTCAGGCTCCACGCCTCCAGCTCCGCCCCACCCCGCGCCTGCGTCAGTTCCATCACCACCCGCTTCGGATAGACGTGCACGCGCAACTTCACCGCCGCCGTCGCGCGATCCTGGTTCAGCGCCACTGCCAGCCGCAGCAGGACCACCGCTCGCCCGGCGCGGACATGCTGCTCCACCGGAATCGCCCGCATCACCCGATCCATCGCCTCCGGCCGGCTCTTGCCCAGGTGCCGCGCCAACGCGCTCACAATCGCCCGCTGCTCCGAGGAGAACCCGAAGATCTCCGAGTTGGCGATAATGTACTGGCTATGCCGATAATGCCCCTGGTGGTTCATGAACTTGCCCGCCTCCTGCATCATCGCCGCAGCCTCAAGCCACAGCTTCCACTCCGCCGGAAGCTCATGCACCTTCGCCAGGGCATCGAAGAGCTGCCGCACATGCTGCCGCACCGGCTCGGCCCTCGCCTCATCAATCCCGTACCTCCGGCAAAGCTCCAGCACGCCAGCCCATCGCTCGCTTTCCAACCGCTGGTGCATCGAACCCGTCAGATCCGCCTCGCCCATCATCTGCGCCAGCATCCCGTCTCGCAGTCCAAGCCCCGAGTAGCGAAACCCCTTCAGCTTCATCCGTCCCAGCAGCGCCGCATACACCTCCGCCCCGCCCACGATGATCTCCGACCGCCGCGGCCCGATCCCCGGAACCGCCGCGCGCTGCTCGTTCGTCATCCTCGCCAGCTTATCCGCCAGCCTCCGCACATTGCCCGTGGTCGCCTCCTGCGGCTTCACCCGCACAAACTCCTTGGGCGCCGTCTTGACGGCCTTGGCGTCCATCGCCGCACTCGCCTCCGCCAGTGCCGCCGCTGTTCCCGACGTTGCCAGCACCAGGTCGACCACCGGCCGTCCCAGCTTCCGCTCTGCCCGCCCCAGCTCCCGATCCACATACTGCTTCAGCCGCGCAATATCCTCCTTCGTCGCCGGATCGCTCTGCAGGAACTCCTGCTGCAGCCGCACCGCTCCCAACGGCAGGCTCACCATGGCCTTCACCCGCCCCCCGTCCGACACGGTGACCTCGCAGCTGCCGCCTCCCAGGTCGATCAGCACCACCTTGCCCTGCGCCCCAGCCTCATGCGTCACCACGCCCAGGTGGATCAGCCGCCCTTCCTCCAACCCCGAGATCACCTCAACGTTCCAGCCCGTAGCCGACCGCACCCACTCCGTGAACGCCGCCGCATTCCGCGCGTCTCGCATCGCGGAGGTCGCCACCACCCGCACCTTGTCCACAACATGCGTCTGCACGGCTTTGTGAAAGCGCTTCAGCGCCTTGATCGTCCCCGCCATCGCCTCCGGAGAGATCACCCCGGTCTGGAAGACACTCTCTCCGAGTCGCGTCACCTCCCGATCCTCATGCAGAGTCTTCAGCTGGTGCTGCACCACCGAGGCAATCTTTAGCCGGCAAGAGTTCGATCCAATATCAACCGCCGCAAACGTAGCCAATCCCACCCCCACGCATCCACCAGCAAGACTACATGCCGTCGCGTATCAGACAGCGACAAGCCCACCAACATTGCCCCTACCCGCCCCATCCTCTATCCTTACCCCAGCCGCCCGGATGACCCACCCGCCCCCATTCACCCTCCTCGCCCGATCCTTCGCCGGCGGACCCCGCCCCCGCAACGCCGCTCTCCTTCTCGGCCTCCTTTGGCTGGCTATCTTTTTCGCCTCCCTCTTCGCCCCGCCCCTGCTGGACGACGCCGACGCTACCCACGCGCAGGCGGCCCGCTCCATGCTCGCTACCGGAGACCTCGTCACCCTCCACGTCGACGGGATCCGCTACCTGGAAAAAGCTCCCCTCCCCTATTGGCTCGTCGCCCTGTGTTACAGACTGTTCGGGGCCAATACCTTTGCCACTCACCTGCCCGAAGCCCTCGCCGTCGCCCTCCTCGCCTTGCTCGGCCACCGCTGGGCCAACCAGGCCTTCGGCGCTCGCACCGCGTTCTACACCGCCACCGCCCTGCTTACCAGCGCTGGCGTCTTCCTCTTTACCCGCATCTTCATCCCGGAAGCCCTCCTCAGCCTCTTCCTCGCCGCGGCCCTCTTCGCCTTCCTCAAATCCTTGCACGCCACCAACGACGCCAACCCTGCTCAGCAGTCCACCCCAGGAAGTCTCATGCTGAGCGAAGCCGATCGCAACGCGAACGGCGCAGTCGAAGGACCGGCGGTTGCGCCTGCCAACATCCCCGAGCGTCCCGCCCATGCCTGGTACGCCGGCCCGTACTTCTACCCCTATGTCCTGTGGACCGCCCTCGCCTGCGCCGTCCTCACCAAAGGCCTCGTAGCCCTCGTGTTCTTCCTCGGAACCGCTACCCCCTATCTCGCCATCACCGGCGACTACCGCAATACCCGCCGCCTCAAGCCCATCTCCGGCATCCTCCTCTTCCTCGCGATAGCCGCCCCCTGGCACATCCTCGCCGGCGTGCGCAACACCGGCGGGCAGGACGGGCACGGCTTCTTCTGGTTTTACTTCATCAACGAGCACGTCCTCCGTTTCCTCGGCCGCCGCATCCCCCGCGACTACAACAAGGTTCCCGGCTATCTCTTTTGGCTCCAACATCTAGTCTGGCTCTTCCCCTGGAGCCTCTTCTTCCCACTCGCTTTCATCTCGGCCTGGAAGCTTTGCCTTCAGAAAGCAGCGCGCAGCTCCGTCCTCAGCCAACGCATCCGAGGGCTCACGACTGAGAGCTTCGCCACCCGCACCACCCTCCTCCTCACCCTCTTCGCGGCCCTCATCCTCCTCTTCTTCTCCCTTTCCACCAACCAGGAGTACTACACCTTCCCCGCCTACCTCCCTCTCCTCCTGCTCACCTGTGCCGCCATCACCCGCGCCGAGCAGACCTACGCCATCGACCGCACCAGCCGCCGGTTTATCCGCTTCGCCCACGCCGCCCTCACGGTTTTCGGCGCCGCCGCCGCCGCAGCCCTCGCCTATGGCCTCTGGACCTCCCGCCACCTCCCCTTCGTCCCCGACATCGGCGACCTTCTAGCCCACCGGGGCGTCGGCAACTACACCCTCGCCACCTCCCACCTCTTCGATCTCACCGGACCCAGCTTCGCCGCACTCCGCCTTCCCGCCGCCCTCGCCTTGGTCGCCTTCTCGCTCGGCCCGGCCATCGCCTGGACACTCCGGATGCAGCGCCGCCACCTCGCCGCCACCACCACCATCGCTCTCACCAGCGGCCTCTTCCTGGTCGCCGCCCACATCGCCCTCGCGCGCTTCGCCCCCATGCTTTCGTCGGAAGACCTCGCCGCCAAAATCATCGAACTGGAAGATGACAAACGCATCTCTCGCGACAACGAGGTCCTACTCTTCGGCGACCAGGCCTTCGGCTCCTCTATCCCCTTCTACCTCAACCGCCAGGTCCTCCTGGTCGACGGCCGCAGCACCAGCCTCCTCTTCGGCTCCACCTTCCCCGATGCCCGTCGGATCTTCCTCTCCTCCGCCGACCTCCTCGCCACCTGGGGCAAAGGCGAACGCAAGCTCCTCTTCATCCCTGCCGAGCGACGTGACGAAGCCGACCGCCTTCTCGGCCCGCGCCAGATCCTCCTTGAAGAAACCTCCGGCAAGGCCCTCGTCACCGATCGCCCCCTCGACCCCGCGCCATAATCCAACTCGACAGCAGTTCAGCCGCCCCCGGCGAAAACTCAAGGCCAGTCGAACGAGGACGCAGAGGAAACGGGCGGTTTCTGGATGCTGGAACCAGCTATTCCCTAAGCGCCACGGCCCTCCACACGATGATTGAGGAGATCTGGAGTCAGACCTTGAGGGAGGCAGCGAGTAGGTCCAGGGCTCCTCGTTCTTTCAGGTGCTCGGCGACGCGTTTGCCGAGTTCAATGGGGTCGGCGCTGGCGGTAGCTTGCGTTTCGAATTGGATCATGGACTCGCCATCGGAAGCGACGACCTGGGCGTGGAGAGTATAGCCGTCGCTGGTGGGGGTACAGAGGGCGCCGACGGGGAGTTGACAGCCGCCCCCCAGGACGTCGAGGACGGTGCGTTCCGCTTCGACGGAAAAGCGCGTGTGGGGATGGTTGAAGAACGCGAGCGATTGGCGAAGGTAGCGCGTCCGTTCGGTGTCGGCGGACAGGATTTCGAGGGCGAGCGCTCCCTGGCCGGGGGCTGGGCACATCTCCGTGGGGTCGAAGCGCTGGTGGACCCACTCGGCGCGGTTGAGGCGGTCAAGGCCGGCGGCGGCGAGGACGAGCGCGTCGCATTTGCCGGATTCAAGCTTCTTGAGGCGGGTATCGATATTGCCACGGATTTCGACGAAGGTGATATCGGGCCGGAGGGCGAGGATCTGGGCCTTGCGGCGGGGGCTTGTGGTGCCGACGCGGGCGTTGTCAGGCAGGGTGTGAAGGGCCCAGAACTGCTCGCAGACGAAGACGTCGCGGGGGTCTGCGCGCTTGGGGATGGCGGCGAGGGTGAACTGGGGGGCGAGGCGGGTTGGGAGGTCCTTGAGGGAATGGACGGCGAGGTCGATGCGCCGGTCTTCGAGGGCTTCCTCGATCTCCTTGATGAAGATGCCCTTGCCGTCCAGGCCCGGGGGCGGGATGAAGCCGGGCTGCTGCATGCGGTCGCCGGTGGTGCGAATGATCTCGATCTCGGTGGCGAAGCCGGCATCGCGCAGGGCATACGAAATGTGGTTGGCCTGCCAGAGAGCGAGCTGCGAACCCCGGGAGCCGATGCGGATGGGTGCGGTTTTCATGACTTGAACAGGATACGGCAGACGGATGTGGCTGGGGTGCGCCGGGGTCGTGAAGGGGCATCACTGGGCCTTCCGGGGCTACGGCGCCCGCCGGGATGGAAAAATCGCCGCGACACTCCCAATCCAAGTCGATGCCTGGAGCGTAAGCAGACGGACGGTAGGCTCCGTTGGCTTAATAACCCCGTTTCACTCTGAGGTAAGACACGTGGAAAAACAGACTCTAAGGTCCCGACCAGACCGGCGCACGTTTCTTGCCGGCGCGGGTGCTCTTGGCGCTGCGGCCCTGGTTACAGGTTGCAGCGATTCGACGACACCCTTCACGAACACGCCCGTGACGACGCCGACACTGACGTTCACCGATAACGACGTGCTCAATTTCGCGCTCAACCTGGAGTACCTGGAAGCGGAGTTCTACCTGCGCGCGGCTTCCGGCACGGGCATCTCGGCAGCCGATGGCGGCACGGGTACGGTCAACGGTGGAACGGCGGTTCCGGGCTTCACCCCGACCCAGCAGGCGTATGCCAATGAAATCGCGCAGGCGGAGTTGAACCATGTCAGGTTCCTGCGCGCGGCAATCACCGCCAACAGCGGCACCCCCGTGGCACGTCCGAATCTGGACTTCACCAACGCCTTTAACGGTTTGGCGGTGCTCGCGGGCATCGGAACCACGTTCAACCCCTTCCTGAATCCCACCAACTATCTTCTCGGAGCGTTCGTGTTCGAGGATGTGGGCGTCACCGCCTACAAGGGTGCTGCTCCGCTGCTGACGAGCACGACCCTGTTAACCGCGGCGGCGGGCATCCTGGCAACCGAGGCGTACCACGCGGCCGAGCTTCGAGTGAACATCCTGGCGACGGCCGGCGCAACCAACGATCAGACTTACATCAACCTGGCAAACAAGATCATTACGGCGCGGGGCACACTCGGCAGTGGGGGTGAAACACCGCTCAGCCTCACGAGCGTTGTGGCGGCCGACAGCAATGCCATCGCTTACGGCCGATCGACCGATCAGGTGCTGCATATCGTCTATGCGACACCGCCGGGCGCGGGCGTCAAGAGCGGCGGCTTCTTCCCCAACGGCCTGAATGGAAGCATCTCGACAACCACAGCCTGACCCCAGCTCGACCCAAAGGATACAGACCACATGGCAAATCAAGAAACACAGAAACTGGATTCCATCATCTCGAGCCGGAGAGCGATGTTGGCGATGGGCGGGGTAGCACTGGCGGGTCTTGCCTTTGCACCCAAGGCCCAGGCGGCGACCTTGACGGACTTCGACATCCTGAACTTCGCTCTCAACCTCGAGTACCTCGAAGCGCAGTTCTATAACCTGGCAGTATCTGGCGTGACCATCGATAAGCTGCCTACCCCCATCCCGACCAGCGTCAATGGCGGAACCGGGGGCACAGTAACGCTGAAGCCCAGCTTTGCCGCTGTGCCTTTCACCACGACGACGCCCCAGGCGCTTGCCATCAAGTCATACGCCCAGGAGACCGCGGTCGAAGAAGGCAAGCATGTGCTTTTCCTTCAGAAGGCTTTGTCGACGAAGGCCGTCTCGATGCCCAACATCGACCTGTATAACTCGTTCAACGCGTTGGCCGCGGCGGCGAAGATCGGGCCGGCGTTTGATCCATTCGCAAGTGATCTCAACTTCCTGATCGGTGCTTACATCTTTGAGGACGTAGGGGTGACCGCATATCATGGAGCGGCTGGATTGATCTCCGATAAGGTGAACATCCTGCCAGCAGCCGCCGGTATCCTGGCGGTTGAGGCATACCATGCGGGGCTGATCCGAACCACGATCAACAACGTCGACGCAGCCAACAACAACACCACCTTGACCGGGTACACGCAGTTGATTTCGGCGGCTCGTTCGTCACTCGCCAACCCGTCGCCATCGACCACCGTGGATGACATCGGGGTAACGAATGTATCGGTCAAGCTGAGCGACAGCGGAAACCATCCGGCACTCACGATCCTGGATGGCGACGCCAACTCGCTTGCCTTTACACGTTCCACCACGCAGGTCTTGTCGATCGTTACGGGCGGCGGCGTGGCGGTTGCCGCCACCAACACAACGGCAGCCAGCATTTCGTACAAGGGAGTTTTCTTCCCGAATGGGCTGACGGGCACGATTGCGTAGTTGAATCACTGCTGACCAAGAGCCCGCGGGAAACGCCGCGGGCTCTTCTTTTTTGCCATAGCCGGTTAATCTTCAGGGGGCACTTCGCCTGCCGGCAGGCGGACGGGTTGTCGCAAGGCGGCGAGTTGCGGATGGAGGAGCTTGGCGGTAATGGCGCGGGTGAGGGTTTCAACGGCTTCGCGCTCGGCCTGGGTAAGATTTGTGAGTTTGGATTGCGCGCGGAGAACTTCGGCCTGCCGGATAGCTTCGGCGGTCTGCTGAAGGGCCTTGATGGCGGGCACGGCGTCCAGCGTGAGCAGGCGCTGCTGGTAGCGCTCGACCTCGCCGGAGACGATCGTCTCCGCGGCGGCGGCTTCCCTGCCCCGGTCGGCAAGGTTGCCCTGCGCGGTTTGCTGTAGATCGTCGATGTCGTAGACGAAGCAGCCTTCGACCTTGTTCATGTCGGGATCGACGTCGCGGGGGACGGCGATGTCGATGAAGAACATGGGGCGGTTGCGGCGGCGGTCGAGGAACTGGCGACCGTCCGCGCGGGTGAAGATCTTGTCGGGGCTGCCGGTCGAGGTGATGACGATGTCGGCGCGGTGGGCTTCGGCGTTGAGACTGGCGAAGGGGAGGACTTCGGCGGCCAAGGTGCGACCTCCGGCGGCGGAGGTGAGGGTGCCAGCGATCTTCTCGGCACGGGCCAGGGTGCGGTTGGCGACCAGAATGGTAGCGGCGCCGTGCTGAATCAGGTGCCGGGCGGCGAGTTCCGACATCTTGCCGGCTCCGACGAGGAGCACGGTTTTGCCGGCCAACGATCCGAAGATTTTGCGCGCCAGGTCGACGGCGACGGAGGCGATCGAGACGGAGGACGAGCCGATCTGGGTCTCGGTGCGGACGCGCTTGGCGACGGTAAAGGCGCGCTGGAGCAGGCCGTCCAGGGTGTTCGAGACGGCACCGACCTCGCGGGCTACGCTGTAGGACTCCTTGACCTGGCCGAGGATTTGGGGCTCCCCCACGACCATGGAATCGAGCGAACTGGCGACGCGGAAGAGGTGGCGAACGGCCTCGCGCTCGCGAAACTCGTAGAGATGAGGCTGGATGGTGGCGGCCGGAACGGCGAAGTACTCGTCGAGGAAGCGGAGGAGGTCGGCCTGGTGGGGCGCCTCCTGCTCCTGCAGGGTGACGAGTTCGACGCGGTTGCAGGTGGAAAGGATAAGGCCTTCGCGGATACCGGGCTGGTGGAGCAGGGTGCGGGTGGCGTCGGCCAGGCGGGCGGGGGGGATGGCCAGGCGCTCGCGGACCTCGATGGGCGCGGTGGTGTGGTTGATGCCGAGGAGGACGAGGTTTGCGGTCATGGGGTCGCGAACCGGTGGACGGCGGAGAGCTGGTTGGCGGCCCAGACCGTGAGGACGCAGACGAAGACGAAGGACGAGAGGTAGACGGCACGGCGGCCGCGCAGGCCGGACATCCTCCGGATGTGGATCATTCCGACGTAGGCGATCCAGAGGGCGAAGGAGAGGAGGACCTTGTAGTCGAGGAAGAAGGCGGGGCCTACGGTGACGGCGGCGACGGCGGAGCCGATGAGGAGGCCGGCGGTCATGCAGGGGAGGCCGACTAGGAGGGTCTTGAGGGCGATCTGGTCGATGGTGTCGAGCGGGGGGAGCTTGATGCGGGCGAGGGACGCGGACTTGGACTTGAGGCGGCGCTCCTGGATGAGGTAGAGGAAGGACGCCAGGAGGGAGAGGATGAGGCAGGCGTAGCCGGCGAGGAGCAGGGCGACGTGGAGGAGGATCCAGTTCGAGTGGGCGAGCTGGAGCGTCTCCTGGCTGGGACGGAAGGCTGGGACGAGGAGCAGGAGGACGGTGATGGGGAGGAGGAAGACGCCGAGGGAGACGGTTTTGTAGCGCCAGAAGACCAAGAGGAAGGCAAGAGCCAGGAGGAGGGCGAAGAGGGACTGGGTTTCGTGGGAGTCGACGGGGAGGGAGTGGTGGGCGGCATTGAGGGTTTCGGCGAAGGAGACGAAGTGGAAGAGGAGGGCGGCGACGGTGGCGGGGACCGCGACGTGGCGCCAACGGGGGCGGTCGTAGAGCGCGGCGGGCAGAACCGCGAGGGACGCGATGCTGTAGAGGAGGACGGCGACTCTGAGCCAGAGGAGGGACATAATTTCTTTGCCCGGCCAGTGGCGAACAAGCCGAACGTCTGAGTATATCGTGTGGGCAGGAAGCCGTTTGGGGCTGTTGAAGTCGTGAACATGGTGGTACCCCCCTCCCCCCCCTTCAAGTCCGAAAGTATCCAAAAGAAAGCACTTAGGTCTGGACCTTTCGTTTGGAGGTCCGGCTTAAACGCGGAAGCCCGGCGGGTGCCGGGCTGTTCTGCTTCTGCTTTTATTATAGCGGGCGTGTCAAGAACCTTAGGACTACTCTGGCGGGATGGCGGTCGACGCGCCGACGATGGTGGCACCGGTGTGAGTCTTCTCGAAGGCGGTGTTGCTGGCGTCGATGATGATCTGGCGGGTGAAGAAGAAGAGAACGTGGATCTTGAACTCGGTGCCGAAGCTGACAGGGAACCAGACGCCGTCCGGCTGGGGGGCGTAGACGACGGTGAAGCCGAGGCCGGGGACGTTGGTGCCGAGCAGGGTGCGAACGGCGAGGGGGACCTTGTGGGCGAGGTCGGTGCGGATGACGACCGGCTGGAAGGCGGTGGCGTCGATGTAGGCGTCTCCCTGCCAGTCGTAATCGTCCTTTTGCCTGGGCTTGAAGGTGATGTGGAAGACGTCGCGGCCGTTGCGCTGCTCGCGGCCCTGCAGGTGGAAGGTGTAGCCCGCTTGATTTTTCGTGGTTAGGGGGAAGAGACGGGCATCAAGGCCGTCGCGTGACTTGTCCTGGAGCAGGTTGGAGCGCATGTTTTCGACCAGATCGCGGTCGGTGGTGTCGTCTCCGATCGAGACGGAGACGGAGCGGTCGTCCTTGGCCACAGCTCCGGATTTGGGAGGAAGCTCGGTGTAGGTGAGGTACCGGTGCTTCTGGAGGAGGCGGCCGTCGAGCTTGAGGAGTTCTGTGCTCGAGCCGGTGGGAGTCGGGGTGATGCGGGTGTCGGTGATCTCCTCGCACATGACGGTCTGGCCCTTGCGAGAGGCGACCCGGGCGTGCTGGACGTAGAGGTAGTGGGCGCGCTCCTGCTCGGCGCGGTCCTGGTTGGCGGCGACGCGGGCCATCATGGCTTCGGCGGTCGGGACGGGGGACTGCTGGGCCGAGGCGAGGGTGCAGGCGGCGAGGAGCCAGAGGCCGTGGGGCCATAAACGCAGGACGATCATGTGGTGGAGGATACGCAGGGGCGCGGGGGAAGTTCCCCTCGGCGGCGCGGGGGGTGGGGGTACGGTATTCTGGCGGCTGCGTGGTGGACGAAAAGACATCGACGATGGGGATGGGGGCGGCGGCTTCGGCGGTCGACCTGGGGATGCAGACGCCGGCGATGCGGCAGTACTTCGCGGCCAAGGAGGCGCATCCGGATTGCCTGATGTTTATCCGGATCGGGGACTTTTACGAGCTGTTTTATGACGACGCCGTGCTGGTGGCGCGGCTGCTGCAACTGACGCTGACGGCGCGGGACCGGGAGAAGAAGCAGCCGATGTGCGGGGTTCCGTGGCACTCGGCGGAGGGCTACCTGCAGCGGCTGCTGCGGATGGGATACAAGATCGCCTTGTGCGAGCAGATGGAAGACCCGAAGACCGTGAAGACCATCGTGCGGAGGGAGGTCACGCGGGTGCTGACGCCGGGGACGGCCATCGACCCAGGAATGGGCGCTGCGGAAACCTGCTGGCTGGCGTCCGTGGCGGTGCGGGGGTTAGGGGCCACCGGGGTAGTTGGATTGGCGCTGATCGATCTTTCTACCGGGGAGTTTCGCGCGACCGAGTTTGCCGGCGTGGGCGCGTGGGCGGGGGTGGTGGATGAGCTTGGGCGGGTGAGGCCGGCGGAGATGCTGTATGCAAGCGGGGGCCTGGGGCGTGGGTTGGGTCCCCCCGAGGGGATACTTCCCACCCTTGACGGTGAAACCGCGAAGGACGGAGCACCCGCGGGGTCCGCGGAGGCGCTCGAGGGAATCCGGACGAAGACGGGGTTGGAGGATTGGGTGTACACGGCGGACTATGCGCTGCCGCTGTTGCGGAACCACTTCAAGGTGCATTCGCTGGAGGGGTTGGGGCTGGGCGGGCATGAGGTAGCGGCGGTGGCGTGCGGAGCGATGCTGCATTACCTGCGGCAGACCAAGCAGGGGGCGCTGGAGCATGTAGATGGGGTGCGGTTCTATGAGCGTTCGACCTGCCTAGAGCTGGATGCGGTAAGCGTGCGGAACCTGGAGCTGGTGGAGCCGCTTTTTTCAGGCGAGACGGCGCAGACCACGCTGTTCTACACCCTGGATGCTTGCTGCACGCCGATGGGCAAGCGGCTGCTCCGGGCGACGCTGCTGCGTCCGGCGAATGGCGTCGGGGAGATCGCGGCTCGGCTGGAGGCGGTCGGCGAGGCCGCTGGGGATCTGCGGCTGCGGGAGGGTCTTCGCCGGTCGATGGAAGGCGTCCTTGACCTCGAGCGGCTGCTGGGGCGGGTGGCGATGGACTCGGCCGGCCCGCGGGAGGTGCTGGCCCTGGCGGGGACGATGCGGAGGCTGCCGGAGGTGGTCGCGGCGGTACACGCGTTCAGCAGCGCGCGGTGGCGGGAGCTGGCCGCGGCGGTGGATGCGTTGGAGGACCTCTGCGAGCTCGTGGGGAAGGCGATTTCCGAGGAGGCTCCCATGAATCTGGCGGATGGCGGAGTGATCCGCGCCGGGGTCGATGCGGAGCTGGATGAGCTGCGGGAGCTGAGCCGGAGCGGGCGGCAGGCGCTGGTGGCGATCGAGGAACGGGAACGGGGGCGGACGGGGATCGGGTCGTTGAAGGTGCGGTTCAATAACGTCTTCGGGTACTACCTGGAGGTGACGAAGACGCACGCAAAGGCGGTTCCGGCGGACTATGAACGGAAGCAGACGCTGGTGAACGCGGAACGGTTTACGACGCCGGAGCTGAAGGAGTACGAGGCGAAGATCCTGACGGCGCAGGAGCGGTCCGGGGAGATCGAACGGCGGCTGTTCGGGGAGCTGCGGCGGCAGTTGCTGGCGGGGGCGGGGCGGATGCGGGAGACGGCGCGGCGGGTCGCGGAGATCGATTTGCTGGCCTGTTTTGGGCACCTCGCCGCGATGGGTGGGTGGGTCCGGCCGGTGGTCGAGGAGAGCGGGGTGCTGGAGTTTGTGGGGGCACGGCACCCGGTGGTCGAACGGCGGATGGAAGAGAGTGGCATCGGGCGGTTTGTTCCGAATGCCTGCCACCTGGATACGGCGGGGCCTTCGATCGGCCTCATCACCGGGCCGAACATGGGGGGAAAGAGCACGTTTCTGCGGCAGGCGGCGCTGCTGGTGGTGATGGCGCAGTGTGGGTGCTTTGTGCCCGCGGAGCGGATGCGGCTTGGTTTGGTGGACCGCATTTATACGCGGATCGGGGCGAGCGACAACGTGGCGCGGGGGCGGTCGACCTTTATGGTCGAGATGACCGAGACGGCGGCCATTCTGAATACCGCGACGGCGAAATCGCTGGTGCTGCTGGATGAGATGGGCCGCGGGACAGCGACGTATGACGGGCTCTCGCTGGCGTGGGCGACGGTGGAGTACCTGCATGACCGCATTGGGGCGAGGACGCTGTTTGCGACGCACTACCATGAGCTGACGATGCTGGACGAGAAGCTGACGGGGCTGAAGAATCTGCGGGTGACGGTGAAGGAGAATGCGGGGGGCATCGTGTTTCTGCATACGGTGGAGGCGGGGGCGGCGAGCAAGAGCTATGGGATCGAGGTGGCTCGCCTGGCGGGGCTGCCGGGAGCGGTGATTGGGCGGGCGCGCGAGGTGCTTCGCGTGCATGAGCGGGCGGAGACGCAGCAGGTGCGTGAGGCTTCGGCTCCGGCGGCTTCGCTGCAGATGACGATGTTTACGCCGCTGTCGCAGCGGATCGTGGATCGGCTGACCGAGGTGGAGGTGGACGAGATGACTCCCCGGCAAGCGCTGAACCTGCTGGCGGAGCTGCAAAGGGAGCTGCGCGGATGATCGTGGCGGGAGTGATGAGCGGGACTTCGGCGGATGGGGTGGATGTGGCCGTGTGCCGGATCGGGGCACGCGGCAGGCGCGTAGAGCTGGTGGGGCTGGCGGAGTTTCCGTACAAGGCGGAGGTTCGGCGGGCGGTGCTGGGGTCGATGAACGCGGAGTCGATGAGTGTGGCCGCGATGAGCCGGCTGCACTGGCGGCTCGGCGCGGTGTATGCGGAGGCGGTGGCTGAGGCGGCGGCGCGGTTTGGGGTTGAGGTGGAACTGGTGGGGTGTCATGGGCAAACGGTGTATCACCAGGGTATGGCGGCGAAGTACCTGGGAGCGGCGGTGCGGGCTACGTGGCAGATAGGCGAGGCGAGCGTGGTTGCGGAGCGGATGCGGTGTCCGGTGGTCAGCGACTTTCGGGTGGCTGATATGGCCGCGGGCGGGCAAGGCGCTCCGTTGGTGGCGATGCTGGATGCGACGTTGCTGGGCCATCGAACGCGGAATCGGGTGCTGCAGAACCTCGGGGGGATCGGGAACCTGACGGCCATTTCGGCCGGGAGTGGAGACGTGATGGCCTTTGATACCGGGCCTGGCAACATGGTGATCGATGGATGCATGGAGCGGTTGTTTGGGCGGCGGTTCGATAAGAATGGAGATGTGGGGCGGCGGGGTAGGGTGTTGCGTGGGGTTGTCGAGGAGGCGCTGAAGGGGCCATACTTCGCCTCCCTGCCCCCTAAGACGTGCGGCCGGGAGGAGTTTGGGCAGGAGTTCACGGGGCGGTTCGTTGCGGCGTGCGAGGGCGCTGGTGGGGGCAAGGCGGATGTGGTGGCGACGGCGACCGCGTTTACGGCGGAGACGGTGCTGGAGGCTTACCGGCGGTTCGTGTGGGGGCATCTGGGGCAGCGGGCTCCGCTGGCGCGGGGGACGGACTTCGTGGTGGCGGGGGGTGGAGCGCGGAACGGGTTCCTGATGGAGCTGCTGCGGGCGGGTTTGGAGCCGCTTGGGGTGAGGGTAAAGGACTCGGAGGAGCTGGGGGTTCCGGCGCAGGCGAAGGAAGGGATGGCGTTCGCGCTGATGGCGTGGCTGACGTGGCATCGGCGGGTCGGCAATGTGCCGGCCGCGACCGGGGCCTTGCGCGGTGTGGTGTTGGGCAAGGTGACGTTTGGGTGAGGCGGGAACGGTCTTGACTTCCCACCCCGCGCGGAAACGGCGAGGATGGGGCACCCAACTCCTGCTCCTGGTGTTGCTGGTTGGGTGTGTTCGGCGCCGGGAGGCACCGGGCACGCTGGTCATGCCCATCGAGTCGAGCCCCAACAACCTGGACCTGCGGCAGGGAACGGATGCGCAATCGGAGCGGGTTGGCGGGCTGATCTTCGACGGGCTGGTAAAGAAGGACGAGCACTATGTGCTGCAGCCCTGGCTGGCGACTCACTGGGAGCGGCCGGATGCGCTGACCTGGGTGTTCCACCTGCGGGATGGGGTGCGGTTCCACGATGGGCGGGCGCTTGAGGCGGAAGATGTGGCGTGGACGATCCGGAGCCTGCTCGATGGGACGGTGGTGTCGGCGAAGAGTGGAAACTTCGCGTCGGTGGAGCGGGTGGAGACGCCGGAGCGACTCACGGTGGTTGTGCGAACGAAGCGGCCGGATGCGGGGCTCGCGTTCAACCTGAGCGACGGGTTGTTCGGGGTGGTTCCACGGGGGGCGGGGCGGGAGTTGGGGTTGCATCCGGTGGGGTCGGGAGCGTTCCGGTTCGTGAGCGCGGTGCAGGACAAGGAGGTCGTGCTGGAGCGCAATGCGGCGTACTGGGCCGGGGCTCCACGGATCGCGCGGGTGCGGCTGCCGGTGGTTCCGGACAACATTACGGCGGCGCTCGAGCTGCGGAAGGGTTCAGCCGACATCGAAAGCAACGTGGTGACGCTGGACATGGTGCATGCGCTGGAGCAGACACCGAACCTGAAGGTCGAATCGGGAGCGAGCTCGATTGCGCTGTACATGACGCTGAACGTTCAGGATCCGGTGCTGAAGGACGGGCGCGTGCGGCAGGCGATGGCGTTGGCGATCGACAAGCAGGCGATCATCCAGGCGCTCTGGCGTGGGCAGGCGCGGGCGGCGGAGACGCTGCTGCCGGCGGAGCATTGGGCGGCGGCGAAGGCGGGGGAGATCCCGGCGTATCGGCACGACGTGGAGAGGGCGAAGCGACTGCTGGAGGAGGCGGGATTTCCGGCGGGCAAGGATGGCGTGAGGCTGCGGGTGACGCTGAAAACGTCGACGGACGAAACGGTGCGGCTGCTGGCCACGGTGCTGCAGCAGCAGATGCGCGAGGCAGGCATCGAGCTGACGACGCGCTCGGCGGAGTTTGGGACGTTCTACGCGGACATCACCAAGGGAGCGTTCCAGATGTACATCCTGCGGTGGATCGGGAGCAACGAGGACCCGGACATTTTCCGGTATGCCTACGGAACGGCCAGCTTTCCCCCGAAGGGAGGCAATCGCGGAAGGTACTCGAACGCGCGGGTGGATGCGCTGATCGCGGCGGCAGCGGGTGAGACGGACGTGGCGCGGCGCAGGGCGATGTACGTGGAGATCCAGCGGATCGTGGCGCAGGATCTTCCAGTGATTCCGCTCTGGTATCCAAACAACGAGGTGGTCCATTCGCGGCGGATCGAGGGGATACGGACGCGCGGTTCGGGGACGTTCGACTTCCTGCGGGACGCATGGATTGCCGAGGACGCGCCCCACGCGCCCTGAAAGGTGACTTTTCCGGATCCTCTACCGGCGGCCGGCTAGACGGAAAAACCGCTTTTGACACGAGAGGCAGCGGAACGGAAGGAGGCCAATCAGGCCCAGTGGATATTCATACCAGCGACGGTGAGAGGAGCGAGCCTCATCGTAGCGGCACTTGGAGCACGGGGAAGTCGCCAAAGGTCCGATCATAGGTGTAGATTACTATCGTTTGTCACGAAGGTCTGTTGCGACGCTGTGAAATCTCCCAGGCCGTCGCCTGGAAGCGGAAAAGGCGAGAGGTAGACCCTATTTCGCAGGTTCGGCAAGCCCGCGGTACTTCAGCATCGGAGCGGCGGCTGGGTCGTGGCCAAGCCAGGCGCGGTACAGGGCGTCGAGGTCGACCGTGTTGCCCTTCGAGAGAATCATGGCGCGAAAGCGGTCGCCGTTGGCACGGGTGAGGCCGCCGTGGTCCTCGAACCATTGAAACGCGTTGTCGTCGAGCGACTCGGCCCAGAGATAGGCGTAATACCCGGCAGCATAGCCTCCGCCCCAGATGTGCGCAAAGTAGGTGGTGCGGTAGCGGGGCGGAACCGCGGCGAGCGCGAGATGGGTCCGTGCAAGCGCGGCCTGCTCGAACGCGTCCGTGTCCGTGACCGTCTGGCCCGGAGTGAGGGCGTGCCACTGGAGATCGAGCTGGGCCGCGGCCAGCAACTCCGTCAGGCGGTACCCCTGGTTGAAGGTGGCGGCTTGCTTGATCTTCGCAGCCAGCGCCGCGGGCATGGGCGCACCGGTCTGGTAGTGCTTGGCATAATGGGCAAAAACGGCCGGGTCGGAGGCCCAGTGCTCGTTGAACTGTGACGGAAACTCGACGAAGTCGCGCGAGACCTGCGGGCCGGAGAGGCTGGGGTAAACGCTAGCGGCGAAGATGCCGTGAAGGCCGTGGCCGAACTCATGGAACATGGTCGTGACGTCCTCAAAGGTGATGAGGGCGGGGGCTCCAGGGGCCGGCTTGGGAAGGTTGGCGACGTTGTAGATGACCGGTATGGTGCCGAGCAGTTTGGATTGGCCGACGAACTCGTCCATCCAGGCGCCACCGTTCTTGTTGTCCCGCTTAAAGTAGTCGCAGTAAAACAGCGCCAGGGTCGCCCCGCCGGCGTCGTAAACCTCAAAGACACGGACGTCGGGGTGATAGACGGGGAGGTCGTGCCGCTCCTTAAAGGTGATGCCGTAGAGCTGGGTGGCGGCGAAGAAGACCCCGTTGTGGAGCACGGTGTCAAGCTCAAAGTAGGGCTTGATGGCCGCCTCGTCGAGATCGTACTTGGCCTTGCGGACCTGCTCGGAGTAGAACTCCCAATCGGCGGGTGCGAGAGTGAGTGCTTCCTTTTTTGCATCGATGACGGCCTGGATGTCTGCTGCTTCGCGGTTGGCCTTGGCCGTGGCCCCGGGGACGAGGGCGTCCATGAACTTGAGGGCCGCGGCAGGCGTTCTGGCCATCTGGTCGGACAGGTTCCAGGCCGCGTAGGTCGGGAAGCCGAGAAGCTTCGCCTTCTCGGCGCGCAAGGTGGCGAGGCGAAGAACCGTCTCGCGCGTGTCGTTCGCGCCGCCGCGTTCGGCGCGGTTCCAGGAGTGCTCAAACAGGACCTTGCGCGTGGTGGGGTCGGAGAGTTGGGCCAGGGCGGGCTGCTGGGTGGTGTTTTGCAGCGGGAGTAGGTAGCCGGTCTGCTTGCGGGCCTTCGCGGCCTCGGCGGCGGCCGTGACCTGGGCGGGGGAGAGTCCGGCCAGCAGCGTCGCGTCCTCGGTGTGGAAGGCACCGGCCTTGGTGGCGGCGAGAAGCTTGGTGATGAAGGTGTTCTGGAGGGTCGATTCCTCCTCGTTAAGCTGCTTGAGGCGGGTCTTGTCGGCGTCCGAGAGGTTGGCCCCGGCATGGACGAAGCGCTGCCAGGTGACGTCGAGGAGGCGAAGGGATTCGGGGTCGAGCTTGAGAGTTGCGCGCTGCTTGTAGAGGGTGTCGACCCGGGCGAAGAGTTTCGGGTCGAGGTAGATGGCGTCCTGGAGGGCGGCGAGACGGGGAGCAATGGCCTCCTGCACGGCCTGCAGGGTGGGGTTGGTGTTGGCCCCAGCCACCGCAGAAAAGACCTGCATGACACGCGTAAATAGCGCCCCGGATTTCTCCATGGCGACGAGCGTGTTGTCGAAGGTAGGCGGCGCAGGGTCGGCGGCGATGGCGGCCATCTCGCGGCGCTCCTCGGCGATGCCGGCGTCGATAGCGGGCTGATAGTCGGCGTCCTTGATGCGATCGAACGGGGGAGCCTGGTGAGGCAGCGTGCTGGGTGCGTAGAAGGGACTCTGGGGGCCGAAGCCGCCGGACTGAGCGGGCTGCTGGGCCGTGGCGAGGGAACTCATGAGGACAACTCCGAGGATGCGGACGATCTTTGCGCCGAGGGCAGGCATGGGTGATCCTTGTGGGTGATCGTGATCGAGAGGCGAAGGTTCGATGTGACCGATTGTACCGAATGGACTACCCGAGATGCCCTGGTGAGGCGGGCGCGCGGCTTCGCTTCCCGCGCGTTCACCGATGTAACGGTGTCTTCCTGAAGCCGAGCTTCATCTATTTGACACCGGCCAATTGGCGCTGGAGACTCACGGCGGAGTTGCTTCTTGCACCGCCCCTGGTACGACGCGATCACAGGAGATCCCTATGAGTTTCGGAGCGATCGCGTTTACGCCTCGAGTGAAAGAGTTGCAGGAGCGTTATGGCAGCCGTCGCCAGTACGAGCGGATGGAAAACGCCAGCGGGCCACAGGATCGCCTGACAGACTTTGAGCAGGGGTTCATCGCGCAACGCGATTCGTTCTACTGGGCGAACACCAGCGTGACCGGCTGGCCTTAGGTCCAACACCGCGGCGGCCCCAGGGGCTCTCTGAAGGTGCTCGATGAAAAGACGTTGGCGTTCGCAGATTTTCGCGGCAACAAGCAGTACATCTCGACAGGAAACCTGATGAGCGACAACCGGGTGGCGATGATCATGGTGGACTACCCACGCCAGGCGAGGCTCAAGCTTCTGGCGCATGCCGAGACGTTCGAGGGCGAGAAGGCGGAGCTTTGGCTAGGGCGTGTTGGCCTCCCCGGATACCAGGCTGTCATCGAACGGGTCTTCGTGCTGCATGTCGCGGCCTACGACTGGAATTGCCCACAATGTATCACCCCCCCGGTACACCGCCGACGAGATCAGGACCTCCATCCCTGTCCTCGAGGAACGTGTGGACGCTTTGGAGAAGGACAACGCCTTGCTGCGGCGGCAAATCGTCACGTTGCAAGCCAACCAATCCCGTTAGAAGCACGCGGCTGGGACAGGGGGACAGAAAGCCTCCGGAGAGGGGGCCGAGGGGTTATCCTCAAGGTGTGGCGATCAGCATTACCTCGGACCAGGTGGTTGCGAAGCGGAGTACGCTGCTGGCGGACTATGTGACGCTGTTCAAGGCGCGCGTGTCGGCCATGGTGGTGATTACGGCAGGGGCGGGGTTCTACCTGGGGAGTCTGCGGAGCGGCATTTCGCCGTTCCCGGCGGGGCTGGTGCGCTTCCTGGCAGGGATCGCGGTCGTGACCTGCGGGTCGAGCGCGCTGAACCAGGCGCTGGAGCGGAAGACGGACGAGAAGATGCGGCGGACGGCGGGGCGGCCGATGGCGGCCGGGCGGATCGGGCTGGCGCATGGGCTTGCGGTCGGCTTCCTGGCGGTTTTTGCCGGCTCGCTGTACCTGGCGTATGCGACCAACCCCATGACGGGCTTGCTGACGCTGCTGACGGCGGTGGGATACGTGGCCATCTATACGCCGCTGAAGCGGGTGACGGTGGTGAATACCTTTATCGGCGCCTTTCCCGGAGCCCTGCCTCCGCTGATCGGCTGGACGGCGGCACGCGGTCTCATCGAGTGGCAGGGAGTGGCGCTCTTTGCGATCCTATTTGTGTGGCAGTTCCCCCACTTTATGGCCATCGGCTGGATGTATCGGGAGGACTATGCGCGGGCCGGCATCCGCCTCACTCCCACGGGCGCGAACGTACGGTGGGCGGCCCGGTCGACCGTCATCCAAAGTTTGTTTTATGGCGTGCTCATGATTCCCGTCGCTTTGTGGCCCGGGTGGCTGGGAATGGCGGGCAAGCCGTATGAGGTGGCCGCCGTAATGCTCTCGGCGGGGTATCTTTGGTATACGGTGCGATTTGCCGGGATCCTTCGGGACCCGGAGGCGGCTGGCTCTCGCACGCTGGCTCGGGATTTGCTGCGGGTGTCGGTGATCTACCTGCCGCTGCTGCTCGGGGCGATGATGTTGAACGCGCAGGGCCGGCTGCTGCTTCTGCCATAAAGGACGCGATGTCGACGACAACAACACGGTTTCCGGTTCCCCCGGTGCGAACGCATCCTGCGATTGTGGTTGGGATCGTGGGGGTGAGCGCGCTGGCAAGTCTTTTCCTCGCATGGCTGGTCTACTACCACCAGCCGATCGACGTCGCGGGGACGCGGCTGGCGTTTCTTCCGGCGCTCAATGCGGTGCTGAACACGTGCTGCGCCGTCGCCCTGGTATTCGGCCTGCGCTTTATCAAGCGACGGGCGGTCGTCGAGCACCGCAACAGCATGTTTGCGGCGTTTCTGTTCTCGTCCCTGTTTCTGGCCAGCTACATCACCAACCATGCGCTGCATGGGGACGCGCATTTTGCCGGGCACGGGCTGGTGCGGCCCTTTTACTTCGGGCTGCTGATCTCGCATATTCTGCTCTCGGTGCTGGCGCTGCCGATGATCCTCATCACATTTTTCTTCTCGCTGACAGGGCGTTTTCCGCTGCACCGGAAGATCGCGCGCGTGACGTACCCGGTGTGGATGTACGTGTCGGTCACGGGCGTGGTGGTCTATGCCATGCTGGCGGGCTACCGGTAGATGGCGATGCGGGCGGATACGCGGGTGCTGCTGCGAACGGGGCTGGGCATCTTTGGGACAGGCGTGGCGGCGGCGGGGTCGATGCTGTTCGCGTTTGGCGGCGTGACCCGGCAGGGGCCGCATACGAACCTGGGATGGCTGGCGCTGATGGTGGCAATGGGATGTCTGCCGACAGGGACGCTGACGCTGGCGCTGGCGGGGTTGAAGCTGGTGGGCGATCGGGGGCGTTAAGGGGCTGGGGTCTGGTATGCTCAGGGTCTAAATTGGAAGTGACGGAGCGGTGTGATGGCGCGTGGTGTAAATAAAGTGATTCTGGTGGGGAACGTGGGCAAGGACCCGGAGATGCGCGCGACGGCGGGCGGAATGAACGTGGCGAGCTTCACGGTCGCGACTGCGTCGGGCGTCAAAGGTCAGGATGGGAAGTGGGAGGACAAGACGGAGTGGCACAACTGCGTCGCCTTCCAGAGAACCGCCGAGGTGGTGCGGGATTACGTCAAGAAGGGAACACAGGTTTACGTCGAGGGCCGAATCCAGACGCGTTCCTGGGACGATAAGGAGTCGGGACAGAAGAAGTATAGGACGGAAATCATCGTGAACGACATGCAGCTTCTGGGGGGACGAAGCGGCTCGGGCGAGGGCGGCGGATCGTTTGAGGGCCGGTCTTCAGGGTCTGCGGGCGGTTCGAGTGGGGGCTATGCCAAGTCGAATACGTCCAGCTACGATCGCCAGCCGGCCTCGGCCCCGGACTACGGCGATGCGGGGATTACGGACGACGACATTCCGTTCTAGGCGGTTGGCGGTAGACTTGGGGAATGATAGATGAGTCGACGTTTCGCCGGGAGTCGGACCGGGCGCTCGAGGAGCTGAAGCAGTCTCTGATCACCGCGGGGGATGCTTCGGGAGCGTTCGAGTTCGAAGACAACAACGGCGTCATGAACGTGATCTTCGAGGATGGGTCTTCGAAGTTTGTGGTGACGCCGAATACGCCGATTCGGCAGATATGGATCTCGGCACTGGCCACCAGCTACAAGCTGGAATACGGCGCGGGGGCGTTCGTCTTGGCCAGGACCGGCGAGGCCCTCAAGCCGCTCATGGAGCGGCTCTTGCGGGAACATCTGCGCGATCCGGAGATCGTTCTACCCTAACGGTCGCGCGCGGCCTGTAGAATGGGCGTATCGCCTACTCCTGAAGATTTGCAGTGCCCGGCACACGATCGGACCGATCGCCCACCCACGACCTGGAGTCCACCGACCTATGCGCCCGACGATCTCTGTCGCCATCATTACGCTCAATGAAGAAGAGAACCTGCCCCGCACGCTGGCGAGTGTGCAGTTTGCGGATGAGATCATCGTGCTCGATTCCGGATCGACCGACCGGACCGTGGAGATTGCA
Organism: uncultured Granulicella sp.; assembly: GCA_965213785.1. Lineage (GTDB taxonomy): Bacteria > Acidobacteriota > Terriglobia > Terriglobales > Acidobacteriaceae > Edaphobacter. The sequence goes on from OZ243921.1 coordinate 1,135,094, forward strand.
CGGTCCTTCAACGCACAGGTGGTAGAGATGGAGTGGCAGGGGTTCGCGGCGCAAAAGAACTTTGCGCTTTCGCTGTGCACCGGAGACTGGATCCTGTCGCTGGACGCGGATGAAGAACTTTCGACCAAGCTGCAGGCGCAGATTCGGGCGCTGATCCCCTCCAACCCTCCGGCGGACGCTTATTTTTTGAAGCGCCGAAATCTCTTCCTCGGGCGCTGGATCAGGCGAGGGGGATTTTATCCCGATCCGAAGCTGCGGCTGTTTCGGCGTCACGCCGCGGGCTTCTCCCTTACGCCCAAGTTCCAGAATCGCCTGGTGCATGAGACGATCGCCTTCGACGGCGTGGCGGGGACGCTGGATTATGACCTGATTCACCACGCCTACCCGACGCTCGAAAGCTATATCGAGCATATGGACCGGTACAGCACCCTGGGGGCGCAGCACCTGGTCGTGAGCCATCGCGTCAGCCGGAACCCGGTGGTGTTCTTGTTCAACGTCTTCGTCATCCCGCAGCTTGGGTTCATCTGGAACTATGGGCTGCGGCTTGGATTTCTGGATGGGCGAGAGGGGCTGCTGCTGCACCTGTACCAGGCGACGTATACAAGCTGGAAGTATGCGAAGGCGTGGCAGATGGGGCGGACGCGGCGGGGAGAGGCCGCGGCTTAGTAACAGGGTTCAGATTGGCGCCCGCTGCTCGACCGTGATGTTTCGCCAATAGTCGGAAGAACATTTGGCATATACGCTTGGGTTCTCGGTGAGTGGTTTGGCGACATCGCGCTCAGCGAGTTCAACGCGCTGCACATGCCAGAGTGGATACATCCATAGTTCTTACCTTTTAGCGCGGAGATTGCGCGTAGCCGTTCTCCGCAAGCCGCTTTCCCATCGTCTGATACATCTCCACGGTGCGCGGCTGCCATGTGGCGAGGCCATCAACGTAGCGGTTATACATGCAGAACGCGGCGGCGATCAGCACCGTGTCATGAAGCTCCAGATCGGTGGCTCCCTCTTCTCGCGCCCTCTCGACCATCTCGCTTGTCACTGTCTTTGCGTCGCCTTGAACATGCGCCGCGATCACTAGAAGCCCCTTCAGCTTTGGCGAAATCTCAGCTGTCTCCGGGTTGTCGCAGACGGCTTCCACCAACTCCATGCTTCCTCCGGGATGGTGGGCCGCTGCCGCGCCGTGGCTCGTCTGGCAGAAGTGACAGGAATTGCGAGAGGACACATAGCTCGCGATGAGCTCGCGGTCACGCGAACTCAGCCCCGCATTCTCACCCGGCTCGAAGAGCAGGATGTGGGCCAGTTCGCGCATCGGCTTTGCCGTCTCTGGACGGAACGCGAACGCCGCTCCAATCCCGGGAATCTCCGCAGGCAAGTTGATATGCGCCATCTTATCGCCCCACCAGTTCTTCCACCTGAAGAGGCGCAACGTTGGTCAGATTTGCCGCGACGTATCCGTCGCGGGCGACCATCTTGCCGCGCTGACGATAGAGGTCCGGGTCTTTAGGCTGCACTGTCGCGAGTCCATCGACGTAGCGGTTGTACATGCAGAAAGCGGCTGCAATCAGCACCGTATCGTGAATTTCGAGGTCCGTCGCTCCCTGATCTCGTGCCGCCTGCACATCGGCCTCGGTCACCTTTTTGCCGTCCTGCTGAACCTTGCCAGCGATGGCGAGCAGCGCCTTCAACTTTGGCGAGATATCCGCGGAGTTGAAGTCATGCTTCACGCATTGAACCAGCTCTTCGTTGCCGTCCAGGTGCGCGGCTGCAATCGCGCCGTGAATCGTTTGGCAGTAGTGGCAGTTATTCTGCGACGAAACATACGTGGCGATCAGCTCGCGCTCGCCCTGGCTCAACGAGTTTGGATGACGCAGTAATACCTCGACAAGCTCGTTCAGCGGTTTCGACGTCTCAGGCCGGAAGGCCATGGGACCGCGGATTCCAGGAAGGTTGGGTAGTGCAATGTGTGGCATTGGCTCTCTCCTTATGGTTGATAAACACTCATCGAACTTCTATCAAACTGAGCTCTAGGAAGCACTCTCCATCGCGACTCTAAGAACGGAATTGGCTTCTGCAATCTCTGAAGCTGCTGGATATCTCGGAAGCAAGAGCTGCAAGAGCGCAGCCACAAGCAGCGGTGCAGCGAACAGCAGCACGGTCACAGGCTGATAGCTTCCCGCTGTATCGAAGGCGTGTCCCATCACGACGGGCCCGGTTGCTCCGCCAATCGCGTACGCCGTCCAGCTCAGCCCATAGAGCGTGGAGAACCGTGCTCGACCGAAGTATTTTGCGATTAGATAGGGCACAACATCGGCTTCGCTTCCCGCGCCGAAGCCCATCAGGAATGCACCGAGTATTCCCCCCGCTGTAGTCGTCGCATACGCGATTGTCACGATGCCCAGGCCGGAGATCAGGAGCACCCCAAGCGACACGAACGGTGCGAAGAGCCGGTCCAGCAGATGGCCCGTGATCAGCCTCCCAATAATGCTCGAGACGCCCAGCATCGATAGCGCAAGCACAGCCCCCGACGCCGCAATCGAATGGTCTGTCAGCAGGGCTGAGAGATGCGCGATCGTGGCATTCATGCTGAACGCTCCCAGCATTACTGGAAAGGCGATCAGCCAGAAGATATAACTCCGCAGCACCCTGGCAATCCTCACCGGCGCTCCACTCTGCTTCGCAACAAGCGGTGATGGCCGGTTGCGAACCAGCAAGGCTGTCAGCGGGAAGCCGATCAACGCGATTGCTCCCAGCACGACATACGACACTCTCCATCCATGCGCCGCCATCACATGCTGGGCGATGATGGGCAGCAGGATTGAGCCAGTTCCACTCCCGGTCAACACTACGGCAAGCGCCAGCCCGCGCCGCCCTTCGAACCATGTCAGCAATGCGCGCGAGTACGCCAGCTGCGCGGTTCCGTTGCCGACGATGCCAATGACGAGGTAGGTCCCGTAGAACTGCGCGATGTTGCCCCGCAACAGCGACAGAGAAGCGATACCGCATGCAAACACGATGATGCACGGAAGGATCACCTTGCGCGGAGCGATCTTGTCGAGCAGCGTTCCAATCGTCGGCGAACACGCCCCCACCGTCAGCGCCGCAATGGCAAATGCCCGAGAGATGGCCTCGCGCTTCCAGCCAAACTCCGCCTGCAACGGAGCGAGGTAGAGGCTGAAGGTATACGGCACCAGCGCGGCGAAGCTCACCATGACGCCCACGAACGCCGCGAGCGTCACCCGCCACCCCGCATAGGAGATCGACCGTTCCATCACGTCGTTCTTAGGCACGGATGTAGCCTCTCTCCGCGATTACTGCGCCGTGTGCTTTGTGTCCTTCGTGAGACACCGCATGAACCCCCGACGAAGAGACCCAGCGGTTGTAGAAGTTGAACAGCGCGGCCACCGTGATGGCGTAGTAGATCGTTGCATCGTCCCATCCCACCGCGCGTAGCGGTTCCATGTCTCCTGGTGTTACATGCGATGAGTCGAGAGTTACCTTGCGCGTGAATCGCAGCAGGGCTTTTTCGGCATCGGAGATTAGCGCGCTATCGAGATCCTTGAGCACCGCCGCTACGGTCTCCTCGCCCACCAGATGCGACGTGACCGCCGCATGGGAGCGCATACAGAACGCGCAGTCGTTCAGGGAAGACGTATACGTGGCAATCAACTCTCGTAGAGTTGGCGTGATCGGCCCCGGCTCGTACATCACCGCGTGAGTAAACCGCCCCATGTGGATCTACATCTCTGGGCGGAAGGCGAACAGGTTCCATATCTGCCAGTTCTCCCTGCGCTCGGCGCGAGCACGCTCGATCAAGTTGAGATAGCTGCTCGGCTGCGGGTTCGCTTCAACGCCAGGGAGGAACATCGCTTCCACTGCGGCAATCGTTTCGGTCGGCATAGCTGTCTCCTAAAAGATGATCTTTACGGCAAACTGGGTCAACCGGGGTGATCCCGCTTGCAGCACGCGGCCAAAGTTCGGTGATGCGAGATCGGCTACTGGCACTCCGAAGTTCGCATGGTTCGCGAAATTGAACATCTCAGCCCGGAACTGCAGGTATGCCGCCTCATGCAGAGGAATATTCTTGGCTGCCGACGCATCCACGTTTGTGAAGCCGGGTGCCCGAGCGACGTTCCGTCCGGCATTGCCGAATTGGCCAGCATTTGTCGCGGGGTTCAGCCGTTGAAAGTCCGAGGCGCTGATCCACTGATTGACCTTATGCGACCCCTTCGTCGCGTCGCCTATGCGATTTGGCCTGCTGGCAAAGTATCCAAAGATCGGCGGCGAGCTTGCCTGCAGCGACACATTTGTGCTGTCGTAAACGGTAAACGGAGTCGGCGAGTTTGCCGCAGCGATCCGATTCAACTGCCATCCATTCACCACTGCCTTCGTCAGCCTGCTTGCGTTCGTCAACGCAGGCACCTGCCAAACCGCACTCACAACAAAGCGGTTCCGCGCGTCGAAGAGCGACGGCCCATGCTCGGCCTTCAGGTCGAACGGGTTCTGCGCCAGGTCGTTCTCTCCGCTCAATGCCTTTGCCGAAGCCCCTTGCAGGTTCAGCGACGAGAGATAGTCGAGCGTCTTCGACCACCAGTAAGACACGTTCAGACTCAGTCCATGTTGATAGTTTCGCGACACGGAAAGCTGCGCCGCGTGGTAGGTCGAGTTCTGCCCATAGGTCAGATCGCCCACCGTCGCGAAGTCGCAAGGACCACCGTTGGGGCGGCAGTTCGCATACTCACGCCGACTGTCGGCATTGGATGAAGTGGCCCCCGGCCCGAAGACGGCAGGATTGGCCTCAATGTTGCGCGGCAGATGCGTCCCCTTCGTCCCGACATACCTCGCCTCCAGCACAAACTTCTGCCCGAGATCCTGCTGAATGCCGAGGTCCCAGTCCTGCGCGTTCGAGGGCCTTGCCTTCGGATCCATGACGAACGCCGTGGCGGGCTGCGTGAAAGCGTTCGACGTCGGCACGGTCCCTCCCGTATACGGCGCAACGAAGTTCACCCGACCGGAGATCTCCACGAACTGCGCATACGGCAGCGATGAGATCGGTGCCTGCGCCGTCGCGTTCGATCCATTCGAGAACGGATCGTAGAAGATCCCATACGCGGAGCGAAGCGATGTTTTGCCGTTGCCGTAAGGGTCCCACGCAAAGCCCACACGCGGGCCGAAGCCCTTGTAGTAGCTATGCGCAATTCCTTTCCCGATGCCTGCATCGCCCGGATACAGCAGCCCCTTGGGGGCGGTTGGCACTACGGTCGATTGCTGCCCTGGCACAAATGCGTTGAGGCGGTCATGAATTTCGGTGTTGGGGTTGATGATCTCGTAGCGCATCCCGAGGTTCAGCGTCAGCCGCGGGTTCAACCTCCACTCATCTGTAGCAAAGGTAGAGAGCCCCCAGTGCCGCACGCCGCGCTGGAAGTCTCCCAGCCCCTGATAGAAGAGAACCGGTACGCCCAGCAGCAGGTTTGCAAAGGCGTCGTTCGTCGGAAACGACGATGCAAAGACAAAGAAGCCATTCGGCGCGACCGACTGGAACAGGTTGAACTGATTCCGTACAAAGTCTCCACCGAAGCGGAAGAGGTGCGCGCCGCGCGAGACCGACATCGTGTCCGACACCTCAAACGTGTTCTGAACCGACGTCCTTGGCCCGGTGATCGCGCCGCCTACCGGCGAGTATCCGCTGAGGTTGAAGAACGGCGGGCCCTGGCCGATCGCCGAAGCGGAGTCGTAGTTGAAGCCGAGTGTGCGCGGGCCGTTCCGGTTCAAGCGCTGGTCGAAGTAAAGCCGTACCGGAAGAACGATGTCTGCACGTTGTTGCTGATGTGGCTGCCGAAGAGATGCGTGTTCCCAATCACCGCCGAATGGACAGAGAAATCATCCGGCGTGGGGAAGCCCGGCAGGTCAGAGCCGCGCACCGAGATCGGATTCAGATTCAGCCCCGTAAAGTACGAGTATCGCGTGAAGTACGAGTCCGCGTCTGTATGCTTCAGGTCGAAACGAATGCCTGTCTGGTCATCGTTGTTCGTGCCCACTAGCGTGCTGGTGTAGATCGACGGCGAGGTGTTGCCGGTGTAGTACAGCGCCGCCACATTCTGACCGACTGGCGAGATTGCGGCGGACGGAAGCTTCCCTCCGGGGAATGGTATGTCGCCCGCCGCGATGTTCAACAGTGGCGTCGCATTGCCGGAGAAGTCGCCCGCCTGCTGCGCCGCCGTCGGCACGGTCGCCGAGGTCGTCACGCCAGCGCGATTGCGGAAGCCCTCGTAGTAGCTGAAGAAGAAGAGCTTACTCCCGATCGCTGGACCGCCTACGGTCACACCATACTGGTTCTGTTTCAAAGGCTCGACCAACTGCGAGAAGTAGTTCCGCGTGTCGAAGATGTCGTTCCTGAAGAACTCGTATGCCGTGCCATGAAAGGCCGTGCTCCCACTCTTCGTAACAATGCTCGTCACTGACCCAATATTGCCGCCATACTCCGGCGATGCTGTCGCCGTAAGGATGCGAAACTCCTGCAGCGCATCGATAGGAATCTTCAACGCGAACCCGCCGTCCATCCGGTCCACATTCTGAGCACCATCCAGCAGAAAGTTGTTCGCCTCCGGCCGCTGCCCATTTACCACATAGGATTGATCTTGCCGAAGTGAGCCGCCTTTCGTCAACAGACCCGCATTTAGAGGAGCCACGCCTGTTTGTAGCAATCCTAGCTGCGCAAAGTTCCTGCCATTCCACGGCAGGTTCACGTCTCCCGCTCGGTTACGGTCTTGCCCAGCGTGTTCGTCGCCAAGTCGATGGCCTCGGCACCACCCTCCACAATCACTGTTTCGTGTTGCGTCGCCAGAGAAAGCCTGGCATCCTCGCGCACCGACTCACCAACCGAAAGATGAATCTGTTCCATAACGTATGCCGCAAGCCCTGCCGACTCGATCCGCAGCGAGTAATCACCGGTCGGCAGCGCCGCAAACTGAAACCGTCCACCGCTCGCCACCGCCGCTTCCCGCTGCGCCCCTCTAGCGCGGTCGATCACCCTTATGTGTGCCGCAGTGATGAGAAGACCACTCTGTCGGCCACGGTTCCTTCAATCGTGCCCGTAGGTGCCTGCGCCAAGGCACGAGTACCCGAAACTGGAGAGAGAGAAAAGACAGCAAATGAAAAACTGGCGACACGAATTGGCGAACAACTTCCATTGCAGCCCCGGTAAGACCTGTTATCAGTGACAGGCGAACTATAGGGTCCTCGTGATGGAACTGTCGTCCACAATATGTCGGGTTCCGAGTCAACCTTTGGGCGTAGTTGAAGTACGCCAAGGGGATAGGAGGCGAACCCTCCATTGTTCCAACTGCTACCTAGAGGGCGAGTCTCATGGGGCAACAGTTCACCGACCAGATCTACGAGGTGCCTAACCTGGAACTGCAAACCGAGGCCCTGACCAAAGCCGGCTGCAAAAAGATCTTCGAGGACAAAATCAGTGGCAGCTGGGCCGAACGCTCCGGTCTGGCCAAAGCTTTAAAAGCGGGGCGGGCAATTCAAGAGCCTGACCGACGCGATCGACACCGGCACAGCTTCAGGACGCTTCTTCTTCCACGTCATAGCCAGCCTGGCCGAAATGGAGCGCGAGCTCACCATCGAACGGACCCGCGCCGGCCTTAATGTCGCACGCCAGCTCGGCCGCGAAGGCGGTCGGAAAGATAGATGACCGAAAGAAAATGAAGTCAGCCAAAAGCTGCTCGCCAGCGGAGTACCCCCACGCGACGTGGCCAGCAACCTCGGCGTGTCCGTCCCTACCCTCTACCGCTGGATTCCCGCCTCCAGCCAAGCTTAGCGTGCTTTATTGTCCGTTTTCTGACGGGACCCCTCGTTACACTCCCAGCGTCCGACGCACTAAGGTTTCGATTCACTTTTTCGCTGAAGAGTGGAACGAGCCTTGCCGCAGGCCTCTTTTAGCTGGAGTCGAGTTGCTTCTGTTCGTGACCTTTGGGGTGCTACTCGCGCCGTAGTTCCAGAAGGAATGGCGGCATGGCCGAGAGCACCGCCTTTGTGCGGTGGATTTTGGCATGGCAGCCAGGACAAAGCGAAAGCATCAGCCTCATAAGCGACCTGCCGGGCACCCGATGGTGAAGGATGATGAAGCTTTTGTCGCGAGCGGAAGCCTCACAGAGGCGGCAACGATATCCGTCACGTTCCAGGACTGCTTCCTGCAGACCGCCGAAACACTCCTCATCCTGCCGCTTCAGCGTGTAGCAGGTTGAGCACAGTCCGAGGGCCAAGAGCTTTCGCTTCTCGCAGGGGCAGTGCATCACTCGTTGCATGTGACGTGTCACTTCTACGCCCTTCCCGGTTCCGAGGCTGGCCATGACGTGGACGAAGAAGCGTCCCGAGGCGATGCCGGTGTCGATGGTCATCGGTCAGGCTTTTGAACTGCACCCTCCGCTTGTGCACTTCGCCAACAAGGTCCACGAGATGCTTGACGCATGACGGGAAGACGAGATCAATCGCCGGTTTTCTAACAATCTGACTTGCATTGGTCGAAACTAAGGATTCTTTCTCCAACCTTGGTGCGCATCTTGAGCAGCAATTGATGTGGCAAACACCTCATGCTCACCTTCCGGTATCTTGAAGGACAGTTTATTATTCAAGTTCTTAACCCATTTAATGGGCCTGCCATCAACCTCGACCCTGTGGGTCAGCTCGGTTGACGAATAGATCGTTACCATCGAGGTCTTCGACGTCTTTATGGAAAAGGACCATTCGCCCGAGCGCTCTTCGTAGTGGCGAATTACCGCACTTGTCGAACTTGTGAGGATGATGCGGTCATCACGAGAGACAGAGGTTCCCTGAGGACCTATTTTTATAGCGTATCTGTGTCCATTCCATGCAAAGTGCGAGAAACTTCCATCTTCGAGAGCATCGAGTGCGCCGAACCGCAGACCGTCCCAAGGCGTCTCATCGATGAACTGTTCCAGCGGAATGAAAGCGAGGAGAGAACCCCATGTGTAGTGCGGATCGCCTCCTGCGCTGCCGCCCCAAGCGAAGTAGTTCTCTTGTGAAGACTGATGGCTCTCCCAGTCCTTCATGAAAAGCTTGTAGCTCTTCCGCGCAAATTCCAATGCAGCAGCATCTTGCCCATATCGGTTCAGTCCCTCGTACACAAGGTAGTTGGTCGGCCCCCAGATATCGCCGCGCCAGTAGTACTGCTGCTTGAAGGACGGGTCATTGCGTGCGATGGTTGGCAAGACATATTCGCCCCAAAACTCGTCTGGGTTCTTGAGATGCTTCATGATTCTGGTAGCCTGCGACGGAGTTGCGACTCCAGCAATGAGGGGATAAAAATTACTTGGTGAGAGCGTCGGTGAGAATACACCATCCCAACCACGATTCTGATACATCCCGATGTTCTCATTCCAGAGGCGTTTCTGCATGAGGGCTTTCACGCGTTCGCCATCTGCGGAAAATATCTCTGCGTCGTCGGACTGACCAAGCAGGATGGCGATTCGGGCAAGGCATTCTGAGTCCAGAACATAGAGCGAGTTCAGCCCCACATCGTCCGACTCTAAAGTGTACGTCGTTCCGTTGTAGACGGAATCGTCATACATCGGACTATCATCCATTCCACTCTCCAGCCGCGCAGCGAGCAGGAAGCCTCGTCCCGTTGCCTTGTCGAGTGTAGAGCCTTTGTTGCTTCCCCATTCGAGCAGGCCGTCCTTGTTTCCATCTCGCCAAGGCTGCCCATCGCCACGATCCGCGAACCACCATCTGTGCCACTTTTTCAATCTAGGATAGGCCCATCGCAGCAGATCGAGATCCGGGTTTCTCCGATGGTTCTTCCAAACCATATACGCTCCAATGGGCGGTTGCGAGCGGTCCGACGTGACGCCCGTGCCCCCGGCGATGTTTGGAACGAGACCGTCTGAGGTCTGCGCTCCGAGGATGACACGGATGGCTGCTGAAGCCTGTGCTGGATCTTCAATCCCTACGAGGAGCGCGTCGAAGAACGAGTCCCACTCTCCGACCATCCAGCCCCCGTAGCGGCTCGACCAGCTTCGACTAATTGTTGGGAACTCCAGATCGAGCGAAGGGATATAGGTCGTATTCCAAAGTGCCGTCTCAGCGATCGCCTCTGCGCTTCGAGCGAACAGCCCCCTGACCCTTGGTCTTTCTGCCTCGTAATGTGCAGCATTCGCATCGAGGATGCGGTCGATGACCGACGGACTGAGAAGACGTTGAGCCACCCCGGACTGCTCGTGCTGATCCCAACCAAGCGATATGACGAAGTGAGCGGTCGAAGAGTTTGGTGCGCTCAACTGGAGGCCGGCTGCGCCATTCGGAAAGTGATCGCCATCATCAACTAGTTGGCCTGCATCCATTGCCATCCTCAACGCCTCCGCATTGCGATAGAGACCACGACTAAGACTCGGCTTATCGGTCGTTACAAGAAATTGGGCCGCAGATCGAAAGACATGGTCGAGATGCTGTTCTCCCAGCATCTCCGAAGAGCTCGGCCCGAGATGATAATCCCCCTCGAATGGCAAGTTGCTCGGGGAGTAAGCCTCCAAAACAAGAGACGTGTTTGGGGCCGCATGCAGGCGACCGACAACAGTTGTATTGTCAATTCGCGACCATTCCATCGTGTTCGAGGTTGCCTGCGGTGGTTCGGCCCACGCAATCGACACATAGGAGCTATCCGGCGCGTGTGGTCCTATCTGGCTGACGAAATGGTTGATACGATTCCCATCGAGAAACTGCTTGTCCTTGGAACCGACGCGTAGCGCAAAGTTGACCCGCTCCGTTCCAACCTTCGTCTGGAAGGAGATGCCGTTCCACGCCTCTGCGTCGAAGGCGCCGACATGTACAACCCCGAATTCAGGATGATGTGCCGACGAAGAAGAGGGAGCCTTCGGAGCGACTGGTTGATCTGCCATTGGAGGCAGTCCACCGGTAAATTGCCCGCTCAGAGAACGTGCGGTGCGCAAAAGCTCTTCAAATTGGCGATTGGGAAAGCGCACCAGAAACGGCTTCGCCCAACCGATTTCTTCACCCGTCGGAGAACCGTTAGGCGTATCCTGCGGGGTACCCGACTGCGCGGAAAAGTAGGTGTTGTCGATTAGCCCCCCAAGAGCCCGATTTGCCAACTTCACCAGAGCATCTTGATTTTCCGCGTATAGATCTAGCCCGTTCGCACAGCCAAACTCGGCAAGCATTACAAGGGGCGACACAGCAAAGAGGTGATAGTGGAGTGCGCGGCGCTTGCGTGCCATCTCGCGAAGAAGCGTTCCATCCGGAGTTACGTCCGCGATTGCCTGTCTAAAGCCGGCGAGTCCCCACTCCCAAAACGTTTTATCCTGATCAACGATCCCGATCGCGGCAACTTCCATCGCAGCCCAATAGAGGTGATTGTTACCGGCATCTCCACCGTTGCTTCGCTGCTCTCGTTGCAGCTTGTAATAGTCGATTGTCTTTTCAGCGATTTCATAAAGCCAGGCCTCAATCAATCTGCGGTCTGCGTCGGGAACGATAACTTCATGCCGAATTTTGAGGTAGTCAATCGCAAGAGAGCCCGCGATCCAACCCTGGACGTAGTAAGCCTGCTTGCTGTGCATGGTGCCGGCGAGTGCATTGTCATGCGCGGCGGAGAGCAGAAGCGAAAGCGCACACTGTGCGGCCTCCGTGCTCCCTGTGGTCTGATATTCGTCGGCGGCGTTCGCTATTTCGTCGGCTAGGTGGGAGGCGGGAAGGGATGCCTCCTCATAGGCCTTGAACTTTGCTGGATCGATGATGGAATAGCTCGGGTCTGAGTAGAAGCCTTCGAGGTTGAGGTCAGCTGCAACGTGGACCGGCATGGGACAGCCATAACGCCTATCAGTCCTAATAATTTCGACCACATCCCACGGCGCACGCAGTATAGCATCGGATGCTGGGCGCTTATCCTGCCCCGCGATCGCAGGTTGCAAGGTTCCCACCCCAAGGAATAAGGCTGTTATAGCAAATTGAAGGGCTCGGCGGGCTGGCATTAAGGCATCTCTGCCCGGATCCAGCGAGCTGAATTAGCATCGACCCGAAGATGCACTGAATAACCACTGCCGAGATCTTCTCCTGTTACGGCATCTATTATGTGCTTGTACTTCGTCTTGGACGCTATCTGTGCCTCGACTGCGGGACCATCGTTAACTAAGAAGTAATGATGCGAGTGCGATGCGACCCGACGATAGGCGGTTGCACCGTTTACACTCCAGGACGCATCGCTTACGTGGACGCTGCTAACGATCAGTTTGCGCGCCCACGCGACCATGGCCTTGTCCTTCTCCGAATCACTTGCGAGTAGGGAAGCTTCAAACGCAATGTAGGACGCTGACCCTTTGCCATCTCTCACTTCGGTGATGGCGGCGGAGCCCGTGTCGAAGGCATCGACCTGGTTAGCGCGGGTGAGCGAAAGATCGGCGTAGGTTCCCCAAACGCGCTTATTATCGACCGTGCGCACTACATTGTGTCCGCTTTGGAAGATGTCGACGGTGACGCCGAAAATAGCTTCGAACGGAGTGCCTGGGCCGGTGGGCTGAATGCGGCCGAACTCGTCCCACCAGGGTGCCGGCGCATCGGCAACAATACGTCCGCCGTTTTCGACATACTCCTTCAGAATCGGGAAGAGATTCTTCGAGAGCACGGCCTCATGCGGCAGATAGAGTGTGCTGTAACGTGCCGCGAGACCGGCCTTCAAGTCCTGTTCGGTGACGAATTCGAAGGGGATGTTCGCCTGCTGCAAAGCCTCCGCAGCACCTGCGACAGAGTGTGTCGGCTCAAGAGAAAACCCCTTCGCGCGATCCGGAGGAGAACCCCCAAGTCCGAGGCGGGCTGCAAGAGCCATATTTTCCCAGCTATAGATGATGCCGACCTTGGGTTCATTGTGAGCGTCCCAGAGTTCAAAACGATACCTCTCAGCGGCTTTCGCGATCTCTCCAGCCTGGCGGCCCCATGGTGTCAACTTACCCTGCCGATCGACGAGAGAGTACTCGCCGCTCTCCCATCCCGCATCGCGCATGTTCCAGGCCCAGATCCCTATGCCCCTCATGCCGGCCGCGATGTAGCTGAGCATCATTTGGCTGATGAAACCCGAACTCGCGGCATAGCCATAGTAGCCGCTATAAACGCTGGGCATCCCGGTCGATTCCCAAGCACCAGTCCACATGCCCTTGGACAGATCGACACTGAGTTGAGCTTGAAGGTAAACAGGCAGCGCGACCTCTCCATTGAAGACCTCGAAGTGGTGCGCCGGATGGATGGAGGGATAGAAGCTCCCGCCATCCGCCAAAACATCAGCGATCAAAGACTGGTCCGTGCCAATAGCCGCGAAGTTTTGAAACATCGACAGTTCGCCACCTTCTCGAAGAGGCGTTCCAGAATCGTAGCGATGGAACCAGGCCTGCGACTCACGGAGGTCGTCAGCTCGCTGTTCAGCCTCAAAGCGCAGCACATCGCGATAGCGGCGAAAGTCCCAGGTCAGCGATGGACTGGGAGTTTGTGTGCCATTACCCCCAGCTAGAATAGCTGCCTCGCGGAAGTTTGCGGGATGCGTGTCATCCCGGTTCGCTGCGAAGTTCCAAGCCTGCTCAAGAACAGGCAGAGTCCCATACTGCTTCTCCAACCACTGTGCGAAGAGCGGGATCCACTCGCTCTTGAGCTGCACACCACCGCCTCCGGTGTGGAAGCCGTGGCCGGGATAGGGAGATACGGGGATAACGACCGGATGCTCAATCGTGTCGCGATACCGCTGCGTCTGATAGGTGATCATTGCAGGGTCGATCAGTGCCTCATGGAGAGTCATTGTTCGCGGCAGATGGAGCTTTTCTAAGAGTTGTGGCGTAATGTCTTCCCATGCCGCTTCACCGTACCACCACGGTGTCACGCCCGCATCGAGTGCGGCCTCCAGCACCGCCTGTCGCGGCAGATTGCCGATAAGCTGGAGGGTCTTCAAACAATGGAAGCCGGCGTCGTGGATATGCTGAAACTCGGTTCGCACCTGGCTCATCGTGGTCACGGACACAGGCTGCCAATACACCACGCAGACTGGAAAGGGCTCAATGCGTTGAATCTTCGCCTGCATGGGCGTTGCGTGGCGCGATTGATAGAGATCATTGCGATAGGCGTCCTTTTCCTGCGCACAAGCCGCGAGTCCTCCAAGAGACAGGACGGCCGTTGCCCAACAGAGTTCAACGCGCATGATCGACTCCTGTACCTTCCGATGCAACGACCTTCAAAGCGCATGAGCCTGTCACGGAGATGCGTTCCGCGCACTGGTTTACGCGGGTGACGAGGTCCGTGGTGATGGTGTTGGGATCGTCGTGAATGGTAACAAGACCGTAGGTCACTGGAGGGACGAAGGCAACCTTATCGGACCAGCGGTACCAGGTGTAACCAACCAGTTCCGGCATGCGAAAAGCCTCTTCGAGCGCAGCCTCTCCATTGCCGACCATACGTTCCACATCGGTCGCGCCTGAGGGGCCTTCGTTCGGCAAGGGCCGCTTGGAAAACCCGCCATGTCCCCAGCTGAACTCGGTATTCAGTACCGGCATGCCGGTAGTGCGTGCGTAAATACTCATGCGCTGCTTCATCTCGTAGCGATAGTTGTTTGCCGAAACGACATCCACCCATGGCCTCCTGATCTGGGCGAGCACGGAGTCCGGCGGAGCCCCGCCGAAGCGGCAGCCGAGAATGAGATGATGCCTATCGTACCTGTGAATCGCTTGTGCGGTGAGCTTGAAGTATCGACGGGCGAACTCTGCGGTGAAAGCGGAGTCGTCCTTCACGTACTCGACCGACTGAAGTGCGGCTTGTGCCTTGGTCCAGCCTTGCACGATCGACCTGTCGTCGAGAGGAACCTTCCACGCCATAGCGATTTGGTGCAACGAGCCTCCATGGCGTGCGAGCAGGAACTTCCATGCGGCCTGGTACGCAGCCTTGTCGGGCGACTCGCTAAGACAGAGTTGTAACAGGGTCGGCGCCCGCTTTGGATCAAGTGCATTTGAAGCCAGGTTCAACCCCCCCGGGATTTGTTGGCCCCAGCTAAGCTCGTTGTCGGTGAAATACCCGACCAACGCCCTGCTCTTCCGTTCGGGTTCGACGATCTTCTTCGCGGTCGCGTCGATCCCCCTTCGCCACGCAGGATCGAACACATCAGGAAGATCCATCCCTTCAATTTGAGGGCCCGCCGTTAGGAAGTTGAGGATGATGGTAAATGGCATGCCTTGATCCCAAAGCTCCTTGCTGCTCCAGGCACCAAGCGCGTTGAAACCCCACTGATGCAAGCGCTCGAAGGTGGCGTTACGAAAGCCGGATGGGTCGAGGCCATAGATGTCGAGAACAGCTTTCGTGTAGGGGCGAGGATGCTCCAGATCGTCTCCACGGCTGACCGACGTAACGCCGCGATAGAAGAAGGGATTGCCTTGCGGATCCTGAAACCACCAGTGGCCCGTGATGGAGCGGCCTACTCGAAAGTAGCCTCTTCTGCCAGCCAACGTTTTGGTATCGAATTGCTGGCGAGCGAAAACCGGGTCGACAGGTGGAAGATTCACCGGAACAGTAGAAGAAGGAGTTTGCGCTAGAAGTCGGGGCGCAGGGCTCGACATAATAAGAGGCATTGAAAGCAACACATAAACGCCACCTAAATAAGCCTTGCGATTTGCTGTACGACTTAGGGTCATATGCTCCGATGATGCGCGAGGATATCGCGCACTGCCTAAAAACGCTGGGTAAGATGGGTGATCCCCTTCGCGACCACCCCGTTGCTTCAAAAGTATATCTTTGCGGCAAGTTGAATAAGTCGGGGTGTAATCGTGTTTTGGGAGTTTTGGCCAAGAATGTAGAAGTTAGTGTTATAGATTACATTCAGGTTCGAGCAGACCGTTGCTGCTGAGTCCGCCGTACCATTTGCGTCGCTTAGTCCATTCGCCGGTGCAGCGCATTGTCCGTGCAGGTAAGCGTTCCAAACATCCGCAGTGAGGGCACCATACCGGTTCGGCTGTGCCGTGCCGACGGGCAAGCCAGGAGCGGCTACAGGACCGAGATTTTGATTTATTCCTCCGTTGGTAAGGTTCGTCGAAACACCCGAGTTACCGAAGCTCCTCCAGTTGAAGACGTTGAAGAACTCGGCACGCACTTCGAGACGGCGGCTGTTATCTTCGAAAGGATGAAAGCTCTTAAAGATGCTGGCGTCCACTCTCTTCGCTAACGGAAGGCGTAGCCCGGAGATCATTCGGGGGGCATTGCCAAATTGGGCGGGGCCCTGAATCGTGAAAGCTCTTGGATTCAAGTAAGGGACGGTGTTGGCAACCTTGGGCGACCAGTCAGGATTCTTGAGCGGTATCCCCGGAATAATATTCGGCCTCGGGTTGTAGTTCGAGGAACCTGCATTGTAAAAGTCATCCAAACGGTTCTCGTCCCCCAGCGTCAGGTAGGTAGCTTGGCCCGAAGTGATATGAGTCAGAGAAGATATCTGCCAGCCTCCAACAACCGCATCCAGCAGTCGGCCGTTAGGCAGAAAACGCTGGCCCCTCCCGACGGGCAACTCATAAAGGCTGGTGATGTTGAAGACGTGAGGAGTGTCGAAGGTGGAAATCGAGCGCTCATTGGTGCTCCCGTACGATGTCTGTGGGATATTGCCGCCAAGCTTCTGCGCGCTGGAGTCTTGGCCGCCAATCGCTGACGGATCGTTCTCAATGCCGCCCGAAGAATCGTCCAACGACTTGCTATAGGTGTAGTTGACATCAAACTGCAGACCATTGACGAAGCGACGCTCTAGGTTTGCAATTAGTGCGTGATAGATGGACCCGGAATGAGTCGCATCTTCCAGGAGGATCTGACCGGCCGGCCCATTTGCACCTGCTCTGCCCGTAAAGCCGGGATATATGGATTTCGCGAAGGTAACTGGATTGTTATTGATGTCGAAGGGCGTGGAGAACAGCTTTGTTCCCTTGCTTCCCTGCCAGCCGAGCGTAAGGGCGGTGTTGGAGGTCAGCTGCGTTTGCACCTGCAAGCTGAACGTTTGGACATAAGGCGTCTTAAAGTCTTTGGCAAACACGGCGCCGGTGCTTGAATACCGTGCATCGAAAGGATATTGCAGTCCGGAGCCGGGAGCTATCGATTTGGCGGCGTTTGTAATTTGTCCGTTCGAGGGGATGCTGTAAAGGTTTGGATCCGCGAGCAAGGACACATTGTTGTATTGGAACTGACCAGGCATGTTGTTTTGGCAGCTTGCAAAACCGCAACCAGCTATGTTGGTGTAGTTGAAGGCGCCATCATTGCCGCTAACGGGGTTGTAGGCGCGGAATCCGGAGAAGTTCGCTTCGCCCAGAGCAGGGAATGGAGTGCGCGAACGGCCCGTCAGGATGTCATGCGTCAGACCGTATCCGCCACGGATCACCAGGTTGTTGGTGCCTTTGTAATAGGGCGACCAAGAGAAACCGAACCGCGGCTCGAAGTCCAGATACTGCACCGGATCCAGGTATTTTGTTCTTCCGTCGTAGCCAGCAAACTCAAACACTGGTGCCGGAAGGCCCTGGTAGCTGGTCACCAAGTTCGACAGATTCAGCTGACCTTGGCGGTTGTATTTCTCCCAGCGAGGGGACTGAAACTGATGACGCACTCCAAGGTTGAGCGTCAGGTTGGGAAGAACCTTGAAGTCATCCTGCACATAGCTGCCGAGACTGAACCAACGGTAGTAGAAAGTGGGGGAGCCGTTGTCCAGAAAGGTTAGGTTGCTTGAGACGCCTTCGAGAAATGCGGCAAAGCCATCGCCTGTTGTACCATCAGTGGCGCACTTAGCGGCCGAGCTAGTTGGGGCGGTGATTGTGATGTTTCCAGAGCCGCATTGGATTTTGTTATTTACCCCGTTGGTGAAGTTCCACTTGCCTCCAGCCAGGTATCCTGCGCCTTGCGCCGCATCGTTGGACTGCTGCAGCATGCTGGACACACCAGTGTGCAAGATGTGGCGCCCGAAAGTCCAGGTCAGATCGTCAGAGGCCGTGTAGACGGCTTCACTATCCCTCGAGATGTTTTGAATGCCACCCGTGCCCAGAATGCCATAAAGCGCCGCTCCTCCAAAGGGCCTCGTTCCATTGTAGAAGTTAGCTAAGCCATAGCCGAGGGGATTCGGAGTGCCGCCTGGGCCAAGCAAAGGGGTCGTTGCATCGACAGATTGATAGTTGCTGGGAAAGTCGCGGGCGAAGTTCCCACCGTTATATCCGATGAGTAGGTTGTTGACGATGTTCGTCCGGATGATCGCCGTCTCGCTCAGAATGATCTGTTTTGCTCTCGAAGCGTCTGAGGTATTCGGCTCCATAACAACGTCTCTGCCGTACCGGCTGGTGAAGACCGGCTCCAGGGTGACGCGAACGAACATGGTGTTGTTCCTGGGGAGAACCTGATCGATGCGGACCGAGTAACGATTGTCGGTAGTTTTGGCACGGAAGAAATATTGGTAATTTGCTCCCGCATTGTTGCCCGATGTAATCCGAGGAATGTTAGCTGCTTCGTAGAATGCGGCTATCTTGGCGGACGCTGGGTTGACATAGCTTGCGCCGCTCGCGTCGACAAGGCGATGACCCGGGCCATTGGCACAATTAGTGCCGGCCGGATCAAAGATGCTGTTTGAGAAGTCGTAGGCGTATCGCGGATTCGTGGCGCCCGTAGCTCCGCCGGCGAAGTTAGGATTAGGGGCGTAGAGGAGGGCGCCGCTGGGGTCCTTAACGAAATGGTTGTAGAGGGCGGGGTAAGGCGTCGTGGTGCCGTTGGAGTGATAGACCTGGCTATCGCAGAAGTTCCCCTGCCGTTCTGCGGCCGTAGGCACTATCTCGAAGTTCGGCGTGATGTTGCCAGCATTGATGCGGGTCGGTTCGAACGAGGCAAAAAAGAATGTTTTGTTGCGACCGTTGTACAGCTTCGGGATGATAACAGGGCCACCGCCGACGATACCGAACTGATGCTGCGTTAGGGGTGCCTTGGAGTTGCCGTTTGTCGGATTGACGTAACTATCAAAAGCGATGGCGGTCAGATTCCGGGTACGGTAAAACTCGAAGGCATCCCCGTGAAACTGGTTGGTGCCCCCGCGCGTAGTCTGCTGAATGATGGCGCCGCCAGCCTGAGCATATTGCGCGGAGAAGTTCGACTCCAGTACTGTAAATTCCTGGATCGTGTCCGGAGAGAAGGAGACCGTCGTTCTCGCAAGGCCCGGGCTGGTCACGTTTTGCCCGTCAGCAACGAACTGGCTCGTGCCTGGCCGGCCTCCGTTGATAATCAATTCACGTCCAGGAATGTTGGCATTTGACGATGTGCCACCGTACTCCGAACCTGCATTTCCTGTAGCGCCGGGAAGGGTCAGCGCGAGTGAAAGCGTGTTGCGTCCGTAGAGCGGCATGTCCTGGATCGTTCTCTGATTGATCGTGAAGCTCGAGGTGCCGTCCTCGGTCTGGAGCTGCGGCGAACTCCCCGTCACCGCTACTTCCTGCACACTGCCTTCCACCTTGAGGGTTACGTTGACTGCAACATTCTTCGAGGTGTCGACCTTCACATTTTCGAAGGCAGCCGAAGTAAATCCGTTTGCCACAACGTCGACGCGATAGAGCACCGGCTGAAGAGCCTCGATGTCGTATCCGCCTTGTTTGTTCGTGACGGCGGTGCGGACTTCGCTTGTTCCTAAGGATGTCACCGTGACCTTAGCCCCAGGGATCAGAGCCCCCGAAGGATCGTGGACGGTGCCTTGAATGGAGCCGAAGTTCGATTGCGCTTGGAGGCCGCCGGACATGAGCATAATCATCAAGGTCAGGGGAATTGAGCGGGTGAGTGTTTGCCTTCTACGGGGCGAGTACTTGGCCATAGGGATCTCCAAAGGACAAAGTTCAAACGTTTGAATAAGTTTGAACGCAATGATGGACATCAAAGCTGTCGTTGTCAAGCTAATAAAATGCAGCGTATTGTTTCCCCGTAATGTTCCGTCCAATCCATTTCGGCGCCTTCGCCCCAGCCGCATCCCCCGGACACCCCGAGAAATCCACCACCGTCTCCACCCCCAGCTTCTCCGCCACCAAAATCGTCCGCCGATTCACCGCGGCCGCCTGCCCCACCACAGGATCAGGATGCAACGCAGTCCCATGACAACTCAGCGCACTGATTGAAAACTCATGCTCGGCGAGCAAATCCTGGAACGCCGCCAGCGCCGAGTCATCCTCCAACATCCCAGATCGCAGTGCGCCGCCCCCGGATAGTTCCCCGTCCCCGACTCCACGGCCGTAATCCCCAACCCCTTCAACTTACCCAGCACATCCTTCAACGGCATTCCGGACAACAACGGCGTAAACACCCCAACCTTCCTCGCATCCTCCTCACCTTACAAAATGTGTCATCCTGAGCGAAGGCGAAGCCAAGTCGAAGGAACTGCAGTTGCCCTTGCCATTGCTTCTTCTTACGCCCGTCATCCTGAACGAAGTGAAGGACCCTTTACTCGCCGTCGCCCTTCCCCTATAGAGTAGGCGCATGTCCCTGCGCTCCCTCCGGATCACGCTCGTCCTCATCCTGGTATCCACCCTCTTTGTCATCTCCTTCCACCAGCCCGCCATCCTCTTCCGCCAGATGTCCACAGACAGCACGCCCCACATCCTCCACCCCGCGGGCCTCGAAGTCAAAACAGGGATACAAATGGCCCTCGGCGGCCTCTTCGGTCCGCTCTTCGGTAACTTCGCCATCCTCGCCAATCCTCTGCTCCTCGCCGGCTGCGTTCTGATTTTGGGTGGCAAAAACCGTCTCGCCGTACGCTGCCTGGCTCTCGCCGTGCTGTTGGCCCTGCAAACCTTTCAACTCATGCTGCTTCCCTACCATGAGGACGAAGGTGGCGTCATGGTCTCGTTCATGGTCCATCCTCTGCTCGGCTGGTACTGCTGGTTCGGTGCCATCCTGCTTGCCTTTCTCCTTGCGGTCGAGCGGCAGCGGTCCGGCCTCCGGGAGAACCCGCCCCTCGCCGCTACACCCTCGTCCAGTGTCCCCCCGCCGCCGCGCTCTTCAACATAGCCTCTACCAGCAGCGTCGACCGATGCCCATCCTCAAAGGTAGGCAGCATCCCCGGCTTGTCCTCCATCTTTGCTCTCCCCGCGATCCACCCATAAGCATCCCGCATCAGAAAGAGAGCGAACGAAATACAGAGCCTGGCGCTGGCGTCCAGACCGAGTCGCATGGCTTTCACGGTACCTTACGCCTGCTATATCCTCCACGCGAGCAGAAGCGAAGTGGTGTGCAGAGTAGCCCCTACTCGTCTGCACGACGAAATGTGTGACAAGACAGACTCGAGGATTGAAACGATCTCCAACACAACGATCTGGGCATGTGACCTTGTTGGATATTGCCCACGCCTGCGGATTATCCGTTTCAACAGTTTCAATCGTTCTCAGTCAGGCTCCGCTCTCGCAGAATGTCGCGGTCAAAACCCGCCAAAAAATCCGTGACGTGGCGCAGCAGCTTGGGTACTACCCCGATGCCTCTGCCCGGTCCTTACGCAGACGTCGCAGCCAGACCATCGCCGTGCTGGCGTACGATCTATCCGACCCCTACTGCGTTCCCATCGTCCGTGGAATCCAGGCTGGCCTGCAATCAGCCAGCTACCTGCCGCTGCTGATGGACGCACAGACCAAGCGCTCTCTCTTCGCCGGCTATCTGCAAATGCTCCTGGAACGAAGAGCCGAAGGAGTGATTGTGATCGCCAGTTAGGTCTTTGACGAGACCAACCTGCTGGAAGACGTCGAGAAGAACAACGTACCCCTGGTCGTCGTGAGCAGAGACATGACAGGCGCGGGTATCCGTTCGATTCTGATTGACAACGATGCCGGGGGAAGCCTTGCCCCGCAACACTTGTATGACCTTGTCATCGTCAGATTGCAATTATCCGCGGTCCAGAGGAGTTGTTCGATAGCGCTCCGCGTTGGGAAGGAGTGCAACACGCGGCGGCCAAGTGCGGCTTCACGCTTAATCCTCAATTAATGTGTCAGCTCCAGGGACTCGAACACCCCGAATTCGGCTTTGAAGGCGGGTTGGAGTGCACACAGAGGATGCTTGCAGCCGGTCTACGGTTCACCGCAGTAATGGCCTTCGACGACTTGACTGCACTCGGCGTCGTACGCGGATTGTCGAATGCTGGACTGCGCGTCCCGGCTGCTTGCTCCGTGGTGGGCTTCGACGATGTGCTTCCGGCTACTGTGTCTACGCCCGGAATCACGACGATTCGCCAACCCCTGACCGAAATGGGCCTCGTAGCTGCGGAGTGGATGCTTGGATCGGTCGAACTCCGCGAATTGCGCGGTGTGCATCCTCCAAAGCTCTACAAGGCCAGGCCTGAGCTAGTGACGCGAATGTCGACT
Source organism: uncultured Granulicella sp. (assembly GCA_965213785.1). Classification (GTDB taxonomy): domain Bacteria; phylum Acidobacteriota; class Terriglobia; order Terriglobales; family Acidobacteriaceae; genus Edaphobacter. Next base: position 1,157,482 of record OZ243921.1, read on the forward strand.
GCCCCTTATACGAAGGCACAGGAAAGATCGAGGCGCAGAGCAAAACTCACTTGACAGCCGCATACGATTCGGTCATATTGTTGTTTTGTTCAAACGTTTGAATAAAAACGGCTGACATCCTCATACCCGCGGCTCATTCGTCTACATCGTAGTTGCGCCATCCTTCAGCTTCGTACCGTCTTTTCAAAATCGCACCGGTTGGAACGGGACTGCGGTCTACCTTTCTGATGCTCGGACCAGTGCACGGCTTTTCCCAGCTCGTTTGGTCATTCTCAGACAAGACCCCATGCTCTCTGGATTCCATTGGGCTTTCCGCTACTCCTGATCTTGTATTTCGAGTTCCGTAAAAGGAGAATTGCAGGTGTTGCTAGACCGAATTGCATTTTTCCTTTTCATCGTCGTGTCTGTCCCTGCTGTCGCAACCGCAGGGACCGCAATGCCGTTGCATGAGGGTTGGCGGCTGCAGTCGGCCTGCAAGCTGGAGTCCTCCGGCGAGCAAATTGGGGCCGACAGTTTCTCAACCGACGGTTGGTTGAAGACGTCGGTGCCTAATACGGTTTTGGCCGCTCAGGCCGATGCCGGAGTCTTACCGGACCCGTACTTCGGTATGAATCTTCGGAACCTTCCCGGCACGGACTACCCGATCGGTGCAAACTTTTCTCAGCTCCCAATGGCACAGGATAGTCCATACCGGTGCGGCTGGTGGTACCGTGATGAGTTCACCGCACCCGCTGTCGCTTTCAGCAATGAGCGTGTCTGGCTACACTTCGGCGGCATCAATTACCGGGGCGAGATCTGGCTCAACGGTCATCGCATTGCTGATACCAGAACGGTGGCTGGTGCCTTTCGCACTTACGACTTTGACGTGACCCCCTACCTGAAGCCGGGCAAGAAGAACGTGTTGGCCGTAGAGACGTTCGCACCAACCGAGAAGGATCTGGGCATAACCTGGGTGGACTGGAACCCTTGCCCGCCTGACAAGGATATGGGACTTTGGGGCGCGGTCGAGTTGACCAGCACAGGCCCGGTCACCATGCGTTCTCCGCTCGCTATGACGCACTTTCCCGACAGTACGCTGAGCACGGCGGACCTGACTGTATATGCCGAGCTGCACAATGCGTCCGACCGCCCGGTAAAAGGACAGGTCTTGGGTACAGTTGGCGGTGTTCGTATCCAGCAGACGATCCAACTGGCGCCAGGGGAAGACCGCACCGTAGCCTTCACGCCCTTGCAGTATCCCCAATTGCATCTTCAAAATCCGCGGCCATGGTGGCCTCGCCAGATGGGTGACCCACATCTGGAACACCTGGAGATGAGCTTTGTGACAGAGGGCCGAATCTCAGATGCCCGGAGTGTACAGTTCGGAATCCGAGAGATGACCTCAGAACTCACGCCCAACGGCAGCCGCCTCTTCCGTGTCAACGGTAAGCCAATTCTGATTCGGGGTGGAGGCTGGTCGCAGGACATGATGCTGCGCTCGGATAATAAGCGCCTGCGCGACCAGTTCAAGTTGGTGACGGATTTGAATCTCAACGCCATTCGTATCGAAGGCAAGCTAGAGACTGAGGAGTTCTTCCATCTCGCCGATGAGCAGGGCGTTCTGGTCATGCTGGGCTGGTGCTGCTGCGACCACTGGGAGGACTGGAAGAACTGGACTCCGGAAGATCTAACTATCGCAACCGCTTCGTTGCGCTCGCAGATGCTGCGTCTGCGCCATCATGCCAGCCTCCTGGTCTGGCTCAACGGAAGTGACCATGCCCCGCCGCCGGACGTGGAACGCACCTACCTTGGCGTCGAGTCCGAGATTCACTGGCCAAACCCTGTGCTCTCCGCGGCGACGGCTCTTACTACTCCCGGTGGAGGAGCCAACGGCGTCAAGATGACAGGTCCTTACGACTATGTCGCTCCAAATTACTGGTATGTCGATCAGCAGCATGGGGGAGCATTCGGCTTCAATACGGAGACCAGCCCAGGGCCTGCCATTCCCTCACTCGCCAGCCGCAAGAGGTTCCTTCCCGATGCGCAGGCTTGGCCTGCTACACAGAACTGGAATCTTCATAACGGCGGTGGAGGCTTTGCAACCCTCTCCGCCTTTGATGTGGCCATGGAGGCGACGTATGCCAAACCCGCCTCAGCGGAAGACTATGAGCGCATTGCTCAAACCATGGAGTACGACACCGAACGAGCCATGTTCGAGGCCTATAGCAAGAACAAATATCAGGCTACCGGCGTCATCCAGTGGACTCTGAACAACGCATGGCCATCCATGATCTGGCATCTTTACGACTACTACCTTGATGCTGGAGCCGGATACTTCGCCACCAAGAAGGCCTGTGAACCGTTGCATATCCAGTACTCGTACGACGACAACTCCGTCGTGGTCGTAAACAGCGCCTACAAGTCTATTTCTAACGTACATGCCAGCGTCCATGTGCACAACCTGGCCTGGAAAGAGCTTTACAGCGCGGATATTCCTCTCGATGCCGGCGTTGATAGCGTACAGCGCATCGCAATCATTCCAGACAGCCTCTACGCCGGCCCGGATCGCATTTTCTTCATCGATCTGAAATTGACAAACGCGAAAGGAGATATCCTGAGCCGCAACTTCTACTGGGTTCCCGGCACGCTTACCACATTCGATTGGGCGAAGACCCGCTATACGCACACGCCAGATCTTCGACACGCTGATCTGACCGCGCTTGCCCATCTTCCTCCGGCAAAGGTGCTCGCCAGCACGGAGATCAAAAGCACACCACAGGGACGTAAGATCAGCCTCCACCTGGATAACAAATCCGACGCGTTAGCCTTCCAACTATCCGCCGCCGTGCGCACTGCTTCGGGAGATCTGATTGCCCCCGTAATCTGGTCGGATAACTGGATCGAATTGATGCCCGGAGAGTCACAGACCTTGACTGCTTTGCTTCCAGAGGGCTCTCCGGACCATCCCGTCATACAGATTCAAGGCTGGAACATCGCATCCCAAACCATCTCGATCGACTGAGGAGTCATGGCGTCTACTGCTCAAACCGATCAACCTGGAATCTCCGGCCTCAAGCGTAGTCTGCGTTTTCGGGACCTAATTCTTTACGGCATCATCTTGATCCAACCCACGGCTCCCATGCCCGTCTTCGGGGTCATCTACCAGCAGTCGCATGGTCACGTCGTCATGGCGCTGCTATTAGCCATGGGAGCTATGCTCCTCACCTCCATCAGTTATGGCCGCATGGCGAGAGCCTATCCGCAAGGAGGCTCGGCCTTCCTCTATGTGGGTAAGGAAATCTCGCCTGGCCTTGGTTACATTACGGGCTGGTGCCTGGTCATGGACTACATCCTCAACCCGCTCATCTGCATCATCTGGTGCAGCCGTGCGGCCATCAACTTCATGCCCGGTGTCCCGTACATCGTCTTCGCGGTACTCTTTGCCCTATTCTTTACAGTGCTGAACTGCAATGGCGTGGAGACTTCTGCACGCATCAATGCTGGGATGGCGGCCGTGCTGGGCATTGTGATCGTGCTGGTGCTTGCCGCCGCGGCAAGATGGCTGATGCACCTCTCGCATCCAGGCGCGGGTTTCTTCCTCCACCCCTTCTACGATCGCACAACGTTCGATACTGGCGGCCTGCTGCGTGGCACCTCCATTGCCGTGCTCACCTATATCGGCTTCGACGGTATCTCCACGTTGACCGACGAGGCCAAAGACCCGGCACGCAACGTACCCCGCGCCATCGTACTTACCTGCTTCATTACTGGGGTACTTGCAAGCGTTGAAGCCTATGTCGCCCAACTTGTATGGCCGCGCGGTATGGCCTTTCCTGATATTGACACAGCATACGTTCACATATCCGGACGCATGGGTGGTCCAATCCTCTTCGTCATCGTCAATGCCGCTCTGCTGCTGGCCAACGTGGGCTCCGGCATGGCGTCACAGTTGGGCGCGGCTCGCCTGCTCTACGCAATGGGACTAGACGGAGCGCTCCCTCGCCGCTTCTTCACCAGGCTCGATCCACGCACACACATTCCGCGCAATAATGTCCTTCTCATCGGCGCCATCTGTCTCGTAGGCTCTCTCTTCTTCAGCTTTCAACTGGGAACGGAGTTGCTGAACTACGGTGCGCTTCTCGCCTTCATGGGCGTCAATCTCGCCTCCATTCTGCGCGGCTGGCGCCACGGTCGCATGACCCAGTGGCTACCGATGCTGCTATCGCTCGGCGGCATGCTGACCTGCTTCTTCCTTTGGATTAATCTAGGTCCGCTGGCCCGCATGGCCGGCACCGGCTGGGCTCTGGTCGGCGTTCTACTCTGGATCATTCGCCGCAAGCAGACTGTTCTTCCTGCATAGATGCTGTGTCCTGCTTCTTCAAGCAGCGTCCGCAACACCGACGTCAGTCCAAGGATCTTCACCATGCAATGCTTGCTGATCATCATCGCCGCACTTTACCTGGCTTCCCTCTCTCCCCTCTCCGCGCAGACGCTCGCTTCAACGCCGCCGCTCGCCTGGAATAGCTGGGACGCTTACGGCTACACCATCACCGAGCCGCAGTTCAAAGCCAATGTGGACTGGATGGATCAACACCTGAAACGGTATGGCTGGCAATATGCCGTGATCGATGAGGGTTGGTACCTAAGTAATCCAGAGAGCGGCAAGCCGCAATGGCACTACATCCTTTCTGGCAATGGGCTCTACATGCCCGCGACCAACCGCTTTCCTTCAGCGGGGCTTGACGCAGGTCTGAAACCGATGGCCGACTACGCTCATATGCACGGCTTGAAGTTCGGTATCCACATCCTCCGTGGCATCCCACGCGAGGCCGTAGGCAACAATCTCGCCATCGCGGCATCGCCGTACCATGCAGCAGATGCAGCTGACCGCTCCGACGTCTGCGCATGGAATCCCGACAACTACGGACTCAAGCTAAATGAGGCCGGGCAAGCCTACTACGACTCGATGGCAAAGCTCTATGCAAGTTGGGAGGTCGACTTCCTCAAGGTTGACTGCATCTCATCGCCTTACAAAGACCAGGAGATCCAGATGCTCAGCCGGGCTCTCGCACGCTCTGGGAGAACCATCCTCCTGAGCCTTTCGCCGGGTCCGACTCCTCTTGAAAAGGCCGACGATGTGAGTAAGTATGCTCAGATGTGGCGCATCTCCGGAGACTTCTGGGATCTCTGGAGCCACGCCCCTGATGTCGAAGGCCCACAAGGTCTGCGTGCGCAGTTTGACTTGATCGCAGCATGGGCTTTGCATTCAGCGCCCGGCCATTGGCCCGATGCAGACATGCTTCCCATCGGGCACCTGGGCCCAAGTCCAGGTCTCAAGCCTGAGCGCGAGAGTCGATTTACTTCCGATGAAGCGCGCACACTGCTCACCCTATGGTCTATCTCCCGTTCACCCCTCATCATTGGAAGCAATCTGCCTCGAATGGATCGGTCTACAGAGGAGTTACTGACGAACCCGGAGGTTCTAGCTGTTGATCAACACTCGCAGAACAACCATCCTGTGCTGACGACGGCAACCTTGGTGGTTTGGCTCGCCCGTCCGCAGACAGGCGGCGGCTACTACCTTGGGGTTTTTAATATCAGTGACATTCAACAGCGGGTCGAGGCTCCCTGGAAAGAACTCTCCCTTATGGACCCCTCCTACAAAGTACGGGATCTTTGGACACATACAAACCTCGCGAATGCCAAATCTTTGTCGGTCATGCTCAAGCCGCACGCCTCTGTTTTATACCGCTTGATGACGCCGTAACCATACGAAAGGTCTGCGATGTCCACCTCATTTTTCCCCTGCTCTTACTACATTGCCTGTAAGATTCCCCAGTTTTGTCAAGGGAGCTCCAGATGAACTGTCTACGTTTATTGTTGGCCGCGATAAGTATGCTGTTTTCAGCGAACGGCGCTTTTGCGCAGCTCGAAGACAGCCCGGCAGAGTCCGCGCCTGCTAATCATCCTATCGCTTCAATCCAGGATCACGAATCCACGCAGCAGCGGGATAAGCGGATGACATGGTGGCGCGATGCGCGCTTTGGAATGTTCATCCATTGGGGACTCTACTCCATACCTGCCGGCACATGGAACGGCAAGCAGATACCGGAGATAGGCGAATGGATCATGAACAACGCATCGATCCCGGTCGCCGACTACAAGGCCCTGGCAAGTGAGTTCAATCCAACGGCGTTCAGCGCTCACGATATCGTTGCCCTGGCCAAAGTCGCTGGAATGAAGTACATCATCATCACTACGAAGCACCACGACGGATTCGCTATGTTCGACTCCAAGGTCAATCCTTTCAACATCGTTACGGCCACGCCTTTTAAACGCGATCCCATACGGGAACTTGCCGTAGAGTGCAGAGAGCAGGGCATCAAGCTGGGCTTTTATTATTCGCAGGATCAGGATTGGACCGCCCCCGGCGCCTCGGCGATCATGCGCCCGGGCCATGACCCAAAAACCCACCACTGGGATCAGGCGCAGGATGGCGACTTTGACACCTACCTCCGGACAAAGGCTATCCCCCAGATAAAAGAACTCCTGACCAACTATGGAGACTTTCCCGTAACCCTTTGGTTTGACACTCCTACATCGAACATGACGCCCGCAAACGCTGCGCAGATAGTCAAGCTGCTCAACCTGCACCCGAATCTGATCTGGAACAATCGCCTTGGTGGAACTTATATGGGAGACACCAACACCCCTGAGCAGTACATTCCGCCGCATGGTTACCCCAGCCGCGACTGGGAAGCATGCATGACGATGAACGAGACCTGGGGCTTTAAGTCCTATGACACAAACTTTAAGTCCAGCGGGACGCTTCTCCGCAACCTGATAGACATCTCTAGTAAAGGAGGAAACTACCTCCTGAACGTTGGCCCTGATTCCCACGGCGTCGTCCCGGAGCCAGAGCAACAGCGCCTGCGGGAGATGGGCCGATGGCTCGCGACAAATGGTGAAGCCATCTACGGTACCCGAGCGACCCTCTTCGGCGCGGAAGCCGGTGCGTTTGCTGCAACGGCGAAAAACGCCGATGCAAGACCCAGGTTTGTCCCTGCTTGGCAATGGCGTTCCACGACAAAGCCGGACAAAATCTTTATTGAAATATTTGAATGGCCAGCAGGTGCTTTTCATCTTGAAAACCTTCCGCGACGTGTCACTGGAGCTTATCTTCTCGCGGATGCAACCCACACTCGTCTCAGACTTGATCGCAACGGCACATCGATCGATGTGCATCTGCCCTCCGTACCGCTGGATCCGGTCGCCACGGTCCTGGTTCTTGAAACGCCCACAAACTGAGCAAGCAGATCTCCGGCGTGCTACGTTGCGCACTCATGCAAGTGATATCGCGCTGGGGGAGGAAGTGACTGCCTGGAAGGCAGCCAACTGAAAAAATTACAGTCCAATCTTTCTCATATCAATACCAAGTACGGCGCCGAACCGGGCAAACTCTTCTACACGCACATATCGAACCAGTACGGACCGTTTAGTTCCAAGGTCGTCAACGTCGGCGTGCGAGAATCCACCTACGTTCTGGATAGGCTGCTTCACCATGAATCCGACCTGCGGATCGAGGAGCACTGTACCGACACCGCCGGCTTCACCGACCACGTCTTCGCCCTCATGCATCTGCTCGGCTTCCGCTTCGCGCCGCGCATCCGCGACCTGAGCGACACGAAGCTGTATCTGCCGAACGGCAAGAGCAAGTATGGTCGCTCGCGCCCATGATCGGCCTCCAACTGAGCGCCGATGCTCGAGCCCACTCTAGCGATCAACAGCGTTGCTTTCATTCGTGAATACATCCAATGTCCCGCCACCCGCCCCGCCACCGCAACGTACGCCGTGTCGAGGTCAGGATCGGTGAGAAAATCTGGCCAGACCAGTTGCCTTAGGTTGCTGCACCAGAGCACGCCAATGATTAGCCCAGGATGTAGTCCAGCGTGATGCTCTACCCGTTCAGCAGGCCTAGGTTCGGATGCAAGTCCCTCCTCACAAACGTGTAAGCGGAACCAGCATCGGGATATACCTACGCCAGCTGCCCGTAGCTTACCGCCGTCAGCAGCATAGCAATCATGGCCATCAGGATTGCCGTTACCGCGTGGCCTCGCGAAACCGACTTACGATCTCGAACGCGGGCAACGGCGCCGTCGGCAGAATGGTAGCGATGCCATAAAACGGCAGATCCCACAAGCTCAGGACCCGTTGAATCCCCTGCGGACACTCCCCACTTGCCGCTGCAATCTAGCGATTGATCCGAGTATGGGTTTGTGCCGGGACTAGGCGAAAACTCCGCAGCTGCCACCGGGCGGCCGTCGCCTGCAAAGCACTGCCCACTAGTTTCGTCGCCCCGGTGCCGACGGGCAGATCTGTCTCCAGGTGAGTCACCGGTTGCACGGCAGCCAGGCCCCCATGCATCCTAAGCGAAAATTCGGAAGGTTTCCCTGCCAAATTCCACACCCGCGCCACGATTTCCCCGGTCCCGTCCTCCGCCGGCTTCAGGGCCCATACCAGTACCTGCGGGTCTGATACAGTCAAAAGCGAATAGCTGGTCTCCGGGTAGCCCTGCCCACCGCCCACAGCACCTGCCACCAGCGGGTTCTGATCTTCCAGGCTGAAGCGCATGGAACGCACCGCACTAAAGTGCTGGTGTCCCCGCAACCCAAAGCGCTGCAGAAAATACCGGTCCCCATCCTGCGCCTGTATGCCTAGCTGCGAACCATCCACCTGCCCGCCGGCCAGAACGGAGATCACTGGCGAAGCCGTATCCAGAAAGGAGATGCCATTGGTTATGTTGCTCGCGCCTAGCCGAAAAAATCCATCATCCGCGCTGGATAGAGTGACGCCCGCCCCATCCTCTCCATTCATTGCCACAAAGTGATTCAATGTCAGCCAGTCGAGCTTTGAAAATTGCCCCGCATAGTTACCCTCGGGTGCCACGCGCGCATGCAGGATCGCCCCAACTTCCTCGTGCCACACGTCCGGGCGCTTCAAGTTCAGGTGGAAGCCCCAAGTCTGAACCGCACGAAAGTTGGCCGTAAGCTCATTGCGTATCGCCACCCGCTCCAGCCCGCGATAGAGCGTCACGCGTGTGATGTGCGGCACCGGCCCATCAGTTTGAGCCTCCAGCGTTGCTGACACCGGACCCGCGTCCTTGACCGTCACCACGCCGTTGCCCGCCCCCAGATCATTCAGCCCACCCGTGCTACTCGCAAGCTCCCGCCCGTCGGGCCCGACGAGGCTTTCGATGGCGCCTCGCCCATTCAGCCTAAGCCGATAGATCCCGTTATCGAGCGTCGCTCCCTGTGCGATCGGCCCCTTGCCTGCCACACGGGCCGTCCCTGGCAGCACTGCGAACACTTTGTATCCGATGGATGGAATGCCCTCCGCGAGGATGCGCAAGCGTCGTTCCGTCCCGCCCCCGTAGACTCCAACCTCCGTAAACTGCGATGGCACCGTCTTCCCGGTGGACAAATCGACCACATGGACATTGTCGGGTCCGCGGTAGGGCAAGTCGGCTGCATCCGTCCGCATCCAGCTCAACGCGTTGAAAACGAAGAAACGGGGTTCTGTGCCCCGGCGCACAATGAGATTACCCAGCGCAGTCATGGACTTCTCCTGCAAGTCCGCCACATAGGACGTAATCTGGCCTGCAATCTTCCGTTGCCAATCTGCTCGCGCCTTCCGTGGCAGACTCTTGCTGTCCGCCGTCCAGTCATGCTCCCAGTACAGCCCATAAGACACCCACGCCAGGTCGCGGGCCACATCGAACTGCTTTGTAAAAGTCGACCGCTTCAGCCCAACCAGCGACTCCATTGCCTCCGCCGAGCGCAGCTCCTCCGTCGCTCTCCGCACACTAGACGTGACCTCCTGCATCGACGCAGAGTAAGTATCCCAGTCGTTGCCAAGCGCCGTCGTCTCCGTCGGCAACACTTCTCCGTAACTCTTCTCGAAGTCACGGAAGAAATCTTCCTCATTGGAAACGATCACCCTACGGCCAGGCTTTGTCAGCGCCTGCGCGGCCTTCGGAAAGTTGTTATTGATCGTGAAGAGATTGTCTCCGCCCTCCCCGAAAAATCCAAAGACCTTATACGGGTAGCGCTGTCGAAATTTGGTTGAATCATCCAGAAACGTGATTCGATCTTCCATACCCGGATTGCCCGCCTCAGCATATCCCCCCGGATAGAAATCGCTCAGCGTCTTCCGCTCTTCGTGAATCGAGTACCATTTCAATAGGATTCGGCTATCGTCCGTACCCTTCCACCAGTAAATCTCGTGCGGACGATCTCGCCAGATCGCCGGCTCCAGCTTGGTCGCGCACGCGCACACTCCCCGCCAGCTATAGCGCGCGCCGGATCCCGAGAAGAGCGATTCCAAACCCAGGGGCAACGTCTGATTTTCCATCGCGAGCGCAGTCGGAAAGCGGAGCCCATAGCGCCGCTCCACCTGGCCGCTGTAGTACATACTTCGCAGCGCGGCTTCGGTCGGCATTCCCCCGTAAGTGGAAACTGCGAAGTTCAGGGGCATGCTGAAGTGCCCATCTTTTAGCCTCGCCACCAACCGCTGCACCTGCTCCGGGCTCCGGTTCCTCTCCCACATCCACATCCACAGCGCCCCGTCCATATTCCAGCGACTCTGAAAGTCCGCTGGAGCTGATACTGTCCGGTCCGCGAGATTCAGGTAGTAGTCCGTCATCTGCAGAATGGCCTTGCGATATGTCTCCTCGTCCCCGCTCCACATGTAATCCGTATGGTCATCCGGCGCAAGGTAGACGCGCTCCTCCTGACTCGCGGCCTCGCCCGCTGCCCCGCAGACGAGGCAAAGTGCTACTGCGATCCACACATTCCGCATGCGCCACCTCTGTGTTTAGTTGTAATATACCCGCCTAGTGCTTAAACCTAAGCTGTGAGGTGGTTTGATTGGCCTCATCGAGGAACCTTATATGGCTGATCTGCTCGATCAGGGGAACACCCTGAGTCAAATGCTTGCAAAGCCGTTCCCGGCTCGCTCCTCCACGCGGCGCACTATCTACATTCCAGGCCCACCCCTTCGTCATTCTCACCGGAATGGGCTCGTCCTTCTACGCGCTCCATACCCCTCGCGATTAGCCTCGCGGAGAGGGGAATCCGGGTTGTCATGCTCGAAATCTCTGAGCTGATCCACTACTACGCTTCCTGCTAAACGCCCGGTCTGCCCTGCTCGTCGTAGTGTCCCAATCTGGTCGCAGCGCTGAAACGCTGAGTCTCCCTATTCTCGATGCAGGACGCAACAAAGTACTCGCCGTCACGAACCATCCAGCCTCCCCCTTGGCACAGAAGGCAGACGCAGTCGCCTTGCTGCATGCCGGCATTGAGTCCACCGTCTCTTGCAAGACCTACGCATTCTGTGGAGGAACGGTGCCCGTCGTCAGCACATCGGCGAGGCGGCTCAGGACCAGCAGGGTGCAAAGCATAGCCGAAGAGACCGCCGGAGTCCTCTGGCGGGCAGGCGCGGGCTCCGTCGAGCACGCGGGGGTATTTCGTGTCCGGTTCGATGAGGCCGATGTCTTCGAGAACCACCAAGTGGACCCAGTTGTCGCCGAAGTCTTAGGTATAGAGCAGACTGTCTTCCTTCCTCGCGAGAGCCTTGGACAACTTGACGGCACTGTACTTGACGACTTCTCCCGGCAGGTCATAGGCCGTGTCCGGCACGCCATAGCGCCGGCCGCCGATCCCGAACTCATGCAGATGGTAGTCCTCCCAACCCATCGAGGCCTGAAGAACTTCGTGTAGCTGGGCGAGCGAAGTCTCGCTCGACAGCTCGACACGCCGCCAGACGGGCGGGGCAATGTCGAGCAGGAAGAGGTACAGACCATAGGTGACCATAGTCCCTCGAAGAATCAGGCGGCTGGAGCGATCATGCGATAGAGCGTAGCGGGATGGACGCTGAAAGCTCGGGCGACCTCCCGGACCGATTCCCTTCCTTGAGCAGGCGCTGTGCCAGCTTTCGCTGGTCGTTATTCATCTTCTTTAGCCGTCCGAAGCGGATGCCGCGCTTCTGTGCGTCGGCGCGGCCGGCGCCGGTTCGTTCGCGGATGAGATCGTGTTCGAACTCGGCTAAGCCCGCGAATACGGTCATGATCATCTTGCCGGCGTGGGGTGTGTACCGGGAAAGTACTTGCGAATTCGTGTGGACGTAGCTTCACCTTCATTGCAGGCGAACAGCGAATTGTTCAAAAGCCACCAAGTCCGTACGGAGCGGAGGCGGTCTGCTGACTAGCGGGCGCCCACCGAAGTTTTGCGCTACTGGGCAAAGTCAGGGTTTCATTCACCATGCGGCACGTGGCCGGTATGTAAACGCGGAGAGGAGTCAAACCGGCCGCTTGAATAACGAAAGTTTTTAAGAGTATAATCCCGCATAACGAAAGGTGGGTGATTCCTCTTGAAGAAACCGACTCTGGCAGACCTGCTCGTAAGCGGCATTCCTCGTGATCTTCTTTTAGCCGTCGAAGAAGGATTAACTGCTGGCGCAGTCCGGGCTTTCCAAGCGTCGCGTGGCGCGGATGCAGGTCACCTCCCGCATGTACTGGGTCAGAACCGCCATTTTCAGATGAATGAGGCCTACCATCGGGCGCTCGAAGCAAATGGTGCCGCACCCACTCCGATTAGAGGAAGCGCCATCATCACGGGCAGCGCAGGCGTGTTCACGCTGGGTCGCCTGAACACACGTGAAGACGTATGGGCCAGTGCGAGACGCAGCCAAACTCGGAAGCAAATGGCCCAGGTGAATCGCTCTATCGAGCCATTGCTGCAGGCTGATCTATTTGCAGCAGCTGAGGATCCGAAGCAGGCTGTTGCATTCTTTGTGGCAACTTTTTCTCCATCGCTTGATCTGGATCCAGCGATGCCGGTCAATATCGAGCTTGCGGTACCAAATCGCTCTCTCAACAAGTGGTTGTTCAAGGAATCTCTGCAAACCTTCCTACAACGGTATAACGCCCCTGCGAAGACGCAGCACGATGGTGCCTCACCGAAGCTAAAGGCAATTCGCAAGGACAAAAAAGACGGGACAACGGAATGAGCAGGATCGGTGTTCAAGGATTTCAACACACGCGTCTTTGTCAGGTACTCGCTGCGAGGCGCTTGAGCCAACTGCAATTGGCATTGATGGTCGGAGTGTCAGCGTCAACGCTGAGCAAATGGCGCAGTGGCACGCAAGCGCCCGAACGAGAAAAACTCGAAAGGCTTGCAGAAGTAGTTAATGTGACGGCAGAGTGGTTTCTTAGGCCTTGTTTGGCGGATCTCTCACTTCCACTGTTTCGCAGTGCTGCATCTTCGCATGTCGCAGCTCGTGACATGCTCCAAGCACGCCTACAGTGGGCGCGAGATATCGCTATGGCGCTCGAAGAGTTCGTTGATTTTCCAGACGTTAATATCCCTGTTCGCCCGTTCCCTAGTCCTGAGCAGATCACATCAGAAGACATCGAAAGGGCGGCTGCCGAATGCAGAGAACGTTGGGGACTTGGTCGTGCTGCTATCGAGGATTTGGCGCTTGCTGCAGAAACGGCCGGCATTCTGGTTATCCGGGAAGAGACAGGAGTAGCTCACATTGAGGGGCTCTCAGCATGGAGCAGAGCCCTCGACCGGCCATTTATTTTCCTCTCGGCGGACAAGGACAATGGGTATCGAAGCCGCTTCGATTTGGCACACGAGATCGGGCATCTTGTTCTACATCGCAATGTAGCTGGATCGAATAGAATCGAGCAGCACAAAATGCTTGAGCAGCAGGCACACCGATTTGCTGGTGCTCTTTTGCTTCCCGCAGAGTCCTTCGCAGGAGAGATCCGAATCCCGCCAACCCTGGATGACCTTTTGATTTTGAAGCGTCGGTGGGGAGTGTCAGTAGGTGCGATGATCATGCGCCTTTCTGCTCTAGATCTGATCGATGACAATCACAAGCTTGCATTGCATAAAAGAAAGTCATACCGGTGGGGCGGAAAGGGTGAACCAGGCGACGGTGATAGGCGACCTGAGAAGCCACGTCTAATCCGGCGAACGATTGACCTGCTGTTGGAAGAGGCCATCATGCCGCTGGGAACTATGCCACGACACTTCGGGCTCTCAGCAACCGATTTGGAAATGCTCGCCGGCCTTCCTGAAGGTTTCTTTGAAGGTAAAAGCAATGTTTTGCAGTTTGCGACGCTTAAGCAGGATAGGGTGTCGCAGAACGATCACTCGTATACCGAAGTGCTGCCCTTCAGGAAGAGATAACTAACCGTGACCTTGCGGGTAGCCTCGCCTTTTCCTGTGACCGGGTTATCGGAAGACCAACGGTCCCCGATGCCCGTTCGTAGTTCTTCGCTCACGACTCTTCGGCGTGTTCAGCCACGCTCAACATGGTGGAAGCTGCCTCTGCTATTCACTTCATCGCGGTGATCGAGGGAGAGATGAGCTGCTTGGCGAAATTGAAAAATGCTCCCCCGAGCTGCAAACCTACCTAGCGCAGGCGGTTCAATATTTCATTGGCGAGTCTCCCTTCAAAGATGTTCTACCCGGATTCGTTCTTGATGATGGCCGAGTTCCTCTCATCCTTGATCGATCGGCCAAACTTGCACAGATAGGCTCCAGATGAATCTAATCTCGAATACGGGTAATGAACGTGTTGTGGACGAACTCCGCTCCATAGTTGCGGGAGCTTCACTCGCCGCCGCATCCACAGCATTCTCCTTATTTGGCTTCGTAGCGCTTCGTGAGCAACTGCGGTCGCTGAACGAGTTCCGCCTGCTCGTTCCCCAAGCCGAAGTTGAGCGCTTCATTCTTGGGAGGCCGCTGATCGCGCCCTGAGGAACCAAGTCAAGACAAAGTGGCTTGCTAGCGAGTGTCTCGCTTTCCTCAGGAGCAAAGGTCAACTCGCGGAAGTCCTAGCTCCGCTCCTACAGTCTGTGCTCATTTTGGCTGATCCCAGCTTGGGGCTACTCAAGGCGATCAATGGGGATTGCTCGATCACGACTTCGGGCCTGGGGCTGTCACCATACGAGAGCATCTCTCTGATTCAAGTGCCGATACCCCGGCAGAAGCGCAGATGCTGAATCAATGGTTCTCGAAACTTTGGGAGCGTGGACACCGGACAACCGGCGCTCACCGGCTATCTGAGATCCTAGCCTCACTGACTGAAGATACATCGGCGCACCTGCTTTACCCTTTGTCTCTACTCCACATGCTGAACGGAACAATGGAGGTCTTCGATGAAGATCGTATCGTCAATGCGGCTACCGGAATTCAGGAGACCGCTGTCTGGCGGCGTCTCTATCGTTTTCAGCGGGACGCCGTCATTGGCGCGATCGACAAGATCGAGCGATTTGGTGGATGCATCATTGCTGATAGCGTGGGCCTGGGCAAAACTTTCGAAGGCCTCGCCGTCATTAAGTGTTACGAACTGCCGAATCAGCGCGTCCTGGTGCTCTGTCCCAAGCGTTTGCGTGACAACTGGACGCTCTATCGACGTTCCAGCGACATACGCAATGTGCTGTCTGCGGACCGCTTCCACTATGACGTGCTAAATCACACGGATCTCTCTCGCGAGAGCGGCCATTCTGGAGAGATCGACCTGTCCTATGTGAACTGGGGCAATTATGACCTCGTTGTGATCGACGAATCACACAACTTCCGGAATAGAAACGCCCACCGCGAGCACGACACCCGGTACGACCAGTTGATGAAGCGCATTGTTCAGTCTGGCGTAGAGACTCGCGTGTTGATGCTCTCGGCAACCCCAGTCAACAACCGTCTTGCCGATCTCAAGAATCAAATTGCTTTCGCCACCGAGGGGCGCGATGATGCACTCCAGAAGCAAGGAATCCAGAGCATCGAGACGACGGTGCGTCGTGCGCAAGCACAGTTCAATGCTTGGCTGAAGGCACTATCGGGGGCTACTCGCCAAGGCCATCGCGCACATCACCGGTAAGCGCGAGGAACGCGCCATCGCCAGCCTGTTCTCGCCGGGCGGGACGCATGCCTCAAGCGGCGAGTTCGCAGGAATGGACGATTATGAGGTCATGACGATCCTGGTCGTGCTGCCACATGAGTGAGCCTTCGGTGCCGCTCGCTACTTCCGCTCTGCCCGGCATCGATAGCGTCTATGCGGCTTTGGAGCTTCCTGTTGAGGCTGCTCTGAACCAGCGAGTCCCCAAGAAGCTTTTCCTGGAGCAGCTCGCCGCACAGCCGGGCACCACTGCCGCCGATAAGAAGCTGGTTCGGGAGGACCTGGAGGAGTTTCGCTGGCTTGCCTCGCTCAAGCCCGGCTTTATCGGGCTGGCCGCCTGCGCCGATGACACGCGCGAGTACACGGAGATCGCGGTGCTCGCTGTCGTGACCCGCGCTGAAAACCAGTCTGCTACCCGAATCGAGCGCCTGGCGCAGTTGATCCATCGCGCGGTGCCGTATCCGGTCCTGCTTTTCATCGAGACGCCGGATTCACTCACGTTCTCGATCGCGCACAAACGTAAAACCTTGAACGTCGATGCCGGAAAGCCTGTGCTGGAAGAGATGCGCTCCGTTTGTCTGCGAGGCGAGTCGGCGAGTGGCCGTCTTGTGGCCGACTTACTACAGCAACTCGGGCTGTCAGGGCTCAATCTGCCTGTGCGGGATATGTTTCATGCGTATAGCGGCTGGATGAACCTATTGGTTGCATTCGATTCCGCGCTCTGGCTCCAGCGGCTCGAAGTTACACGGAACTTCTCCCGCTCCACTCGTCCGATGAGGCGGATCGACATCGCGCGGCACAGGTGGAGTTGGACCGCCTGGCGCGAGAGGAAGCCACGTTGCGAAGCCGCGTGGCGGTAGAGCGGCAGTTGGCTCGGCGGGTAGAATGGAACCTTGCGTTGAAGAATCTGCTCGCGCGGCGTACGGAACTACTTTCAGTGTTGTTGGCATAGTTTCCGCGCTGTGCATGACTACTTTGTTCTTGTTGAGGTGCCCCCGCTTTGGAACCGATTGCCGTCCACGATCCACTGAGTCAGTCCACCGATCTTACCGCTGAGAACATCGAGCGCCTGCGCGAACTTTTTCCGCAGGCCGTGACGGAGGATGCCGGGCCGAATGGTGCGGTTTCACGGCGCATCGACTTTGATGTGCTTCGTGAACTGCTGGGCGATGAACTAACTACGGGTGAAGAGAAGTACGGTCTGAACTGGCACGGCAAGCGCGCGGCTCGCCGCTTGGCGCTTATGCCCTCCATAGGCACGCTGCGGCCAGCATCTGAGGAATCCGTTGATTGGGATACGACACAGAACCTGATGATCGAGGGCGATAACCTCGAAGTCTTGAAACTGTTGCAGAGGTCCTATGCGGGTAAGGTCAAGATGATCTATATCGACCCGCCGTACAACACGGGCAAAGACTTTGTATATAAGGACGACTCTAAAGACTCGATCGGCAACTATCAGCGTGTTACGGGTCAAACAGACCCCGAAGGTGCTCCTCTCACTACCAGCGGAGAAAGCTCTAGACGCTTTCATACAGCGTGGCTAAACATGATGTATCCACGCATCATGTTGGCGAAAACCCTTCTCAGGCGTGATGGCGTCATCTTTATATCCATAGACGACAATGAGCTGGAGAATCTCGTCGGCCTATGCAATGAGATTTTGGGTGAAGAAAACTATGTAGCGACTCGTTTGGGAGCGCGGCAGGAAGAACGACGCGCGAAGGTTCTCGGTTGGACATGAATACATTCTTTGCTTTTGCAGGGATCTCCCTGAAGTAGAGGAATTGCTCCCAGCGTGGAGAGAGCCGAAAGAAGGAGTGTCTGAAATTGTTGCCGAATACCTCCGCCTCAAAGAGATTCACGGGGTTGATCTCGCTCGGATCTCTCAGGGGCTTGTAGACTTTTACCGCCTTCTTCCAGAGGGGCATCCGGCAAAACGATACTCCCGTTCACGCTTCGTAGATAAGAGAGGCATTTGGCGCGATAACAATATCTCGTGGCCAGGCGGAGGTGGTCCTAAATACCCTCTATCTCACAATCACGGGACTGCCTTGTAAAATACCAGATGATGGATGGCGCTTCATCGAACCCACCATGCGGGCAAAGATACGCGACGGGTATGTCGAATTCAGAGAGGATCACACAAGATCCCCTTTTCTCAAGTCCTACCTCTATGTAGACGGAGACCATCACAGCACGGACGAAGACGAAGCGAGCGACAAACAACAAGTGGTGGGCAGTGTTTTCTATCGTCATTCGCAGCCTGCTAGTGACGTACTTAAGGAGCTGTTTGGCGAGAAGGTTTTCGAGAACCCTAAAGACCATGTATGCTAGCTCGCTTGGTCAGGTACTGTACGGGACCTACCGACTTAATTTTGGATTTTTTTGCAGGTACAGGGACGACTGCACATGCGGTTCTCGAGCAGACCATTATGGACGGTGGAAACCGCAACTTTATCCTCTGCCAGTTGCCAGAAGAACTTAACCGGCGTGGTCAAGAACCGGCAATGCAGTTTTGTGACTCTATTAGCAAGCCACGCGTCTTGTCTGAACTGACGAAAGAGCGTCTGCGACGTGTGGGGGCCAAGATCAAAGCCGACAATCCTCTCCTGCAGCACGATGTTGGATTTCGTGATTTCAAGCTAGATTTCATAGGCGTGCGGCCATGGGACCCCACAATGCCAGTCGCCGAGCAACGCCTGCTGGGCGAAGTCGATAACATTCTTCCCGGTCGCACAGAGCAAGATTTGCTGTACGAGTTGCTGCTAAAGCGTGGTCTGGAGCTGACCGCTCCCATCGTGAAGCGCACGTTCGCGGAGCGGCAGGTGTTCGCCGTTTCTACCGGAGACCTGATCGCGTGCCTTGCGCCAAGAATCGAGACCGCCGACGTAGAGCCGCTGGCTCATGGCATTGTTGAATGGCACAAGGAACTGGCCCCTCCCCCTGCATCCGATCCCACGGCCCCGCTTGAGAAGGCCGCGAAGGTACAGCCGCCGCTCGTTGTCTTCCGCGATACTGCATTCGCCGATGACGTGGCGAAGAGCAACCTGACCGAGATTCTGAAGCAGCACGGCCTGACCGATGTGCGGAGCCTGTAGCCATGCCTGAAGAGCAAAACTCTCCTGCTGGAGAGATTCTTCTCTATCAAACCGATGACGGCACGGTCCGGGTCGAGTGCCGGTTTGCGGACGAGACGCTCTGGCTGAGCCAGGCGCTGATCGCCGAGCTATTCCAACGGGACGTTCGCATCATCAACGAACACCTGCAAAACATCTACGAAGAACAGGAATTATACCCTGATCGAACTATCCGGAAATTCCGGATAGTTCGCTGGGAGGGTGACCGGGAGGTCGCCCGCATCGTCGAGCACTACAATCTGGACGCCATTCTGGCGGTAGGCTACCGCGTCCGCTCGGCGCAGGGCACGCAGTTCCGGCGCTGGGCGACGGCGCGGCTGAGTGAATACCTGGTCAAGGGCTTCACCCTGGACGATGAGCGCCTAAAGAATCCTCCCGGAGCCTCGTCAAGCGTTCCTGACTATTTCGACGAGCTGCTTGAGCGGATTCGGGATATCCGCGCGAGCGAGAGGCGGATGTATCTCCGGGTCCGCGAGATTTTCGCCCTGGCGGGCGATTACCAGGCCTCCACCGCCGAGACGACGACCTTCTTTCAGACGATCCGGAACAAACTGCACTTTGCGACGAACGGCAAAACCGCAGCCGAGACGATTCGCTCGCGTGCGAAGGCAACTGAGCCGAACATGGGTCTTACGACCTGGAAGGGCGGCCGGGTGACGAAGGCGGATATTACTGTAGCCAAGAACTACCTGAGCCAGCCGGAGATCGAAGAGCTGAACCGGATCGTGGTCATGTGGTTGAATTTTGCCGAAGACCAAGCTCGACGCCGCAAGCAGGTGTTCCTGAAGGACTGGACGACCAAGCTGGATTCCTTCCTGGAGTTCAACGAGCGCCGCGTCCTGGATAACGCGGGTTCGCTGAGCAAAGACACCGCAGATCGCTTCGCGGAAAAGGAATACGCAAAATTTGAGGTCGAACGACGCCGGATGCTCGAAGCCGAAGGCGAACGTGCCCTGTCGCAGGAGATCGAATCGAAGGTCTCTGACCTGTCCAAAAGACAGCGAGGAGAGAAATAGTGCATCTGCTCTACGAAGACCTGCCACATCAACGCGCTGCCATCGACGCCGTCTGTGATCTGTTTCGCGGGCAGGAAATTTCGCGCGCCGAGTTCACCGTCACCCTGCCTACGGATCAGCTTGAACTGGCCGGCGTGCAGCAGTCGGACCTGGGTATCGGGAACCGCGTCAGCAATACGGCCGACGACTACCTCCTGGCGAACGTGCGTGAGATTCAGCTCCGCAACTCAATCCCGCAGGATGACACTCTCGCGCATAACCGCAACTTCGACGTGGAGATGGAAACGGGCACAGGCAAGACCTACGTCTACCTGAGCACCATTTACGAGTTAAACCAGCGTTTCGGCTTCACGAAGTTCGTCATCGTGGTTCCTTCGGTTGCGATCAAGGAAGGTGTGGGCTCGACGCTGCGCGATACAGCCGAACACATTCGGCGCAAGTACAACCTCTCGCGCAGCACTTTGTCTACGACTCGGCCCGTCTAAGCGCGATTTGCGACTTCGCGACCAGCAAAGACATCGAGATCATGGTGGCAACGGTGCAGTCGCTCTATAGCGGGCGCACCATCTTCAACAACCCGCAGGAAAAACTTGCAGGTGCGTTGCGCCAGAGCGGCTATCTGGACAACAACGGCAAGGTCACCGAAGCTCTAAAGAAGGCGTTGGACGGCAAAACGCTACAACTGCCGACAGAGTTTGAAGCCCAACGAGAGCTCATGGAAGAGCGCCTTACCAAGATCAGTGCAGGTGTTGTGATCCGGGACGCGGATGAAGAGCGTCCCACCGTTCGGCTCCGCGAGGCGGTCTTGAACAGCGATGAATTCCGCCAGCTCTGGGATCGTATCCGCACTAAATCGACGTACCGTGTTCACTTTCACCCTGAGCTGCTCGTACAAAACTGCGTGCGAGCGATCCAGAGAGAGGTCATTTCGCCACCTACCTTCATTACGACTACAACAAAGGCATCTCTCGGTAGAAGTGGCCTCACGGCTGGGGAAGCGACGACCTCTGTGCCCGAGGTCGTTGCTTCTGAACAGGCATTCTTTCCCGACCTCGTTTCGGAGTTGCAGGACAAGACACAGTTACTTCGACGAACAGTAGTGCGAATCTTATCCGAGTCGCGCCGCCTACAAGATTTTCGCCGGAATCCCAATGAGTTCATTCGTATAGTCAGCAAAGCGATCGTGGCAGCGAAGCGCCAAACGCTTGTGGACGGTGTTCAGTATCACCGGCTTTCGAATTCTTTCTATGCGCAGGAACTATTCCTCCACCAGGAACTCACTGGCTACCTGACAAATCTCGTGCCCTCCGAGCGTTCGCTTTATGAGCAGACTGTCTGTGATTCTGATGTTCAACGGAATTTTGTCGAAGAGCTGGAGCGTAGCGAGGGAGTCAAGCTCTACGTAAAGCTGCCTGGTTGGTTCATTGTTCCCACCCCCTTAGGTGGATAAAACCCGGACTGGGCGGTCTTGCTCTCCCGTGATGGCGAAGAACGCCTGTACTTCGTTCTGGAAACGAAAGGGGCTTTTCGCAATCTTCGTCCGAAAGAAGAGGCGCAAATCTTATGCGGCGAGCGGCATTTTCATGCTGTCGCCACCGCTGAGAATCCAGCACGCTTTGAACCGATTCGGAGCCTTGCAGATGTGTACGTGAAGGCGGCTGAGCAACCGACTACAAACTAGAGCATCAACCTTAACGATAAAGCCTTGATTCGTTGCCGGAATTTTCTTTGCTGAGAGCTCTTGTATGGGATGCCCTTGGCATCCGCCAGCACGATTGCTCACCAAGCTTTGCGCCGGCGGCTGCTCATACCTTCTTCTACGCACAGTCGGCAGACCCATTTCGACGTTCGTCATGGCCAGCCTCACTTCTGGTGCGACGAATTAACCTCGTAATCATTCCACGTCGTGGCAGAAATGCAAGGTTGGACATGAGTTGCCCACTCACCTCAGGAGCATCTAAAAACTCATATCTCGGGCTCCATGGAACTCTGCACAAGGCTTTGGCCCCGACTTGTGCGCTCCCAGTTTGTCAAAGCTTCTCTTGATGGCTCCCGGCCTTCCACCTGCATCCACGTGCGAGCTCTAGGCTGATTGCGTAGAGCTTCCTGATCACCACGCGCACCGAAGGCGGCTTGGGCGGTGCGCTCTGCATAATTGCTCCAATCGCGTTTCTCGTTTTCACGCCCTCCCGCTGCATGCCCCCGCAGCGCAGCCGCGATTACCTGCTGATCATACCCCGTTACACGCATTCGCACGGCAACCATCCAATCGAGTCGAGAGAGGTTCACAAGCTGCACGCGGCTCTGAATATCTGCTTTGTGGCGGAGGTAAGAGCTCTCTGGCGGTGCCATCCGGGTCGTCGCCTCAGTCTGAGCCGTATGTACTCGACCGCGCGGGAGAGCTCCACATTGGAGCTCTGGGTTGACGATCCTGATCCCGTTCTTCGAAGCGACGTCTGCACACAGTAGTTTGAATTCCATTGATCCAGTGATCGTGATATTGCCCCACTTTTGAGCCCCGAGCTGGAGCGCTGCCAGCACCGTTGTCTCATCACTAAACTCCTAGATGTCGATACGCTTTCCCTGATCTGTGAAGCTGATCCGTTTCCCATCAGGTTTCGAGTAATGCACGAGAGATTGTCCTACCTGCGCGCGTTGTCCCTCGCCTGTGAAGTCTCGAATATCTCGTTTACGCGGTGAGTCATTGACCTGCCCCCTTTTTCTCAACCATTCATAACTGGAGTTTTCTCAGTTGTGTTTCTGGTTGTGGTTGGCGAAGGGATCCGGGCCATGGCCCGGGTCCCTTCGAGGGCGAGCTTGAACTCCTGGGGCGTGCGGTAGTCGAGCGAGCTATGAGGCCGCTCGTAGTTATACTCTTCACGCCAGGCTGCCAGAGTGCACCTGACATCGTTCATGGTTCTGAACCAGCTGGCGGTCAGGCACTCGTCACGCAGCCTGCCGTGGAAGCTCTCGACATGTCCGTTCTGCATCGGTGGGCCGGGCTGGATGTGAACCAGCCCGACCTTCCAGTCTTCGGCCCAGCTGAGCATCCGGCGAGAAGTGAACTCCGGCCCGTTGTCCGAACGCACCTGCTCCGGCCGTCCGCGCTCGGCGATCACCCGTTCCAGCACACGGGTCACACGGCCGCTGCCCAGGCTCGTATCGGCTTCAAGCGCAAGACACTCGCGCGTGTACGCATCGACCACGCTCAGGATCCGGACCATGCGTCCGGTCGCCAGGCCATCGACGATGAAGTCCATCGCCCACTCCTGGTTGACTCCGGTCAGCCGAGGCTCTGCGGTACGCTCGCGCACCAGACGCTTGCGCCTCTTGCGCCGCACCATCAGACGTTCTTCGACATACAGCCGATAGACTCGCTTCACGTTCACCTCGTGGCCGCGACGGCTCAGCAACGCATGAAGCCGGCGGTAGCCGTAGCGCGGCTTCTGCCGTGCCAGCTTCACCAACTCGCTTCGCAACTCCGCGTTGCGGTCCGGCCTCGGTTCATACTGGTAGCTCGACCGCTCCACGCCCAGCAGCTTGCAGGCCGTGCGTTCGCTCAGACCATGTTCAGCCTGGGCGAACCCCACATCGGCTCTTAGACCGGCAAGCTCCAGCAGTTTTTTCGGATCACGCCCTTCAGAGCTTCGCCATGCAGACTCAGCTCCGCCACCAGCAGCTTCAGACGGCGGTTCTCGTCCTCGAGCGACTTCAACCGCTGCGCCTCGCTCACGTCCATCCCGCCATACTTCTGCTTCCAGCCGTAGAACGTCGCCGCGCTGATCCCATGCTCACGACACAGGTCCGACGTCTTCATCCCTGCCTCATGCTGCTTCGAAATCCCGATGATCTGCTCTTCCGTATACCGGCTCTTCTTCATCGTCAGCTCCCTCGCTCAGATTACGAGAGAACTCCAGATTCCACTGGTTGAAATTTCCGGGGGCAGGTCAGCAGCGACCGGAGCCAGCGCCAACCTCTCGTTGTCCTGGACTCTCGCCGCTCAGGTTGCGATGTACGCTGTCATTTGCTGGACGCTGCCGAAGCTCGTGAGCAACGTGATTGGCGGGACACTATCGGCTAGCGGAGGAGATGCGATCGCAATGGGCGTAGCTGCGGGTACAGCGGTCCTTTCAAGCGTGGCGATGCTCTCAGGGGTCGGCGCACCGGCTGCCGCTGCTGGTGCGTCTTCTGCGGTCTCCAGTGTTGCCAGCGCTGCTGGAGCGGCAGGAGCGTCGGGCCCAGCAAGTATCGGAGCCGCGAGCACTGCTGCTGGGGCTGGTACGTTAAGTGCTGGTGCTGGAGGCGCAACCAGCCTAGGAGCCAGCAGTTTGGCATCAGCCGGATATGTCTCAGTCTATACAGGCCCGGGAGGCGGAGGCAATACTGCTTTCGCGTCTCAGACTGGAAATGCAGTTCAGCCGGCACCTCCCTCCAACTCAGCGAACAAGTCACTCAGTTCGACAGCAGCGCCACACTTAGCAGCAGGTCAAAGCGTTGTTCAACCCCCACCCCCAGTTCGCGAGCTTGCCGCAGCGAGGGCTGCGAACAAAGCTCACGATCTGATCAAGAGCGTTCACAGCAGCTTGCCGCACGACGGAGCAGTCGCGTCTGGGCCTGGCTTGAACATCAGCCATTCAGCTGATTGATTCGGATGGCGAAGCTGCACATCACACTGACGTTAACTTTAGTCTGCAAAGGTCCAGAGAAAGTTGCGAGCTGCCACATGACAAGGTCGCCAGAAGAGCTTGTCCTGCGACAGCGGCACACATGGCTTGAGAGCATCCGTAAGCCAAGAAGCAGTCCCAGACGAGCCGTGAGTTTATCACTGCGTACAAAGCAGGTTCTGATCAAGATTCGCTCCAACGCTGGGTGTCAGTTGGAAGAAGACCCTGCTCGGCCCGCCTAGGGCGTGGTTCGGTTGGACGCACTGATAGGCAATAACCAAGCCCTTTGCCGTCCACCTGAACAAACCGGACTAGCTCGGCATTCCTTATCTGGTCACGCTGACCTTTTCTCCAGAAGGCGCGCATAATCTGTGTGTCAGACAACTCCCTCTGCGTCCATAAGGCCCGCACCGCTTGGATGAACTGTCCATGGCTGAAGACGTATACGAGAGCATCCTGAGGGAGCTTGCCAAGGCGTTCCGAAGTGGCACGGGCCCGCTCAAGAAGGTCGTTGAAACTCTCGGCTCCTGGCCCATCGCAGTAGCTAGGATCAGCGTCTTCCCAGTAGCGCTCGATGTAGGGCAGCCGCTCTGTACTGAGCGTGCCGTTCCAACGGCTTGGCTGCAAGTAAGTAAACTCCTGGACCGGCCAAACCTCCACAGGCACGTTTGGATAACGGATCATCGTCGGATGGGCTGTCTGCTGAGCGCGAAGGTAAGGGGAGGTCACGATTAGATCAGGCTTCTCAGGCCACCAGGCGGCGATCACTCTTGCTTGCTCCGCGCCAAGGTCAGTCAACTCGACCTTTGAGAGATCGTTACAAGGCACACCGGCATTTCCAGTGCTCTGTCCGTGTCGTACGAAGACGGTTCGCATCGTTCTATTCCTTCCTTCTTTTGCGGTTGCCTGTTTTCTTTTAGCAACGGCGACTCTGGTCAAGACTTTTTGACCCTAGATACTCGGTCTCTGGGCTTTGAACCTTCGTCGTCCAATGAAAGGGCCTAGCGAGTCACCGTTCGTTATCCACAGTTGAGCTTTGCCTACTCCTGCTAATCATCTTGTCTTCTTGTACATCTTGCTAACTATATGCAGCCAAATTTATACCCGGAGGTCCCCATAAACATACCCGGAGGTCCCCTTTTTCATACCCGGAGGTCCCCCTGGGGCATACCTGGAAGTCCGTTGAAAAAAGCTGAATTCAATAGCTTTTCTGTGGAAAGGCCAGATCGGGTCTTAGGGCTTAAGGGTGGGCTAAGGTCTGGGCGCGATGCTGCGGCGGTTGGCTTGCGCAGCTTCAGTGAAGCAACGTCCGTCAGCCGGTGGGCCAACAACGAGCCCTTGGGCCTCGGCCGCCGCCTTCATCTCTGGCCAAAGTTTGTAAGACGCGTATCGCAAGTGCGAATCGGGCTCTGATCCGGGGTAGGTTGGTATCGGCTTGCCAAAGCTGCACACGGAGTTCACGCCACGGGATGATCGAGA
The DNA here is from genome assembly GCA_965213785.1 of uncultured Granulicella sp. Taxonomy (GTDB): domain Bacteria; phylum Acidobacteriota; class Terriglobia; order Terriglobales; family Acidobacteriaceae; genus Edaphobacter. Next base: position 1,183,726 of record OZ243921.1, read on the forward strand.
TCGACCGAGCCGCGAAACAACGCCAGTAAAGGAAAAGAACCATATCCTGCAGTTGAGGCTTGCCCCTGGTAGCGCGGATCAGTTCTACAGGTACCACGACCGGATGTGCTATCAGCTCCGCGAAGAAATCCGCGTTTATCTCCAGGCCCAAGTCCAAGCCCGAATGCCTACGAGCTTCTGGAATGGTCCACTCATCATTTGCGCAGGGGCTTATAGAAGTTGGAAGGCGCGATCTCTTGATTACAGGCATAACCTGGGTTTCAGAGATGCCTGAGCAGCTTCGCTGCACGCCAATGGTGAGACCGCGAATACGAAGATAGCGTTCCCGTAGATCTCGACGATTCTTGCCTCCCTGATCCATACCCATTGCTTCTAGAAACTGGCTGGCCGTCTTCCAGCTGATAAATAGCGAGCGAGCCTTGACGGCTTTATCCAATACAAAATGCAACACGCTGCGGTCGCTACCGTACGGGAGCCCTGTATCTAAACTCGCGCTGAAGGTGACCTGAAGCCGAGTTCCGTCGCAAGTCGAGCGCTCCGGGTGATCTTGTTCAAGGTTGACGGTTGGTAGGGCAGGCCACACAAGATTAAAGCTTGAGCGACTTGGTAACACTCACCGGTCAGCTGGTTCTGCCGTTGAAGTGCTGCAACCTCGATGAGACGATTGCTCAGGCGAGAGGAACAGCGTTGAGACTCCGGAAGGCAGACAGCACCGGTCTTCGAGATGGATCTGACATCGTGCAAAGATGTCTACTCCACCACGACGATAGCTGCAATCTTAGGAGTGGAGAAGTAGACGCGTCTTCCAAGGCGAAGCCGCGCAGCGTTGATGCTGTCAGAGAAGGGGCTTGAGGTACGTAATGTGATCCTTAACCCTTCAACCGACCGGTTGAGGATCTTCGCTAATTGAGCCAAAGTAATAAGTGGCCCATATTGGTTATAGAGGAGTTCTGCGGTGGACATCGTAGTTTGACCTAAGGATTGGTAATCCTTGCCTCAAGCTTCGAGCGTTTGCTCTTCAACACGAGGAATGTGTATTCCTCGTATTCGTACCTTGACAGTGATTAAACAGGGTGATCGTCAAATGCTCTCGCTTCGCTGATCGCTTGCTCACGCAGACCAGTGAAAGTCGGGCTGTATGGGTCCATCAGTTCGTAAACATTCGTCTGCGTCGTGTGGCGGACGGGATCGGGGGAGAGCTCAAGCCACTCCGAAATCACTTCGTCGGTGATCATTTTACGAAGGCTATCGTCGGAGAGGCGCTTTCTCCAGAATGTAAGGTCGATATAGGCCAACACCTGTGCGTCTTTCCAAGTCTCGTATCTAGGACTCCGCGCCTTCTCAGGCGTTGCAGGACTGTAGAAGCACTCGGAGATCTGCTGGGGCAGCAGTTCTTTCAGCTGAGTGACGATGACTGATGCCGGCTGATTCAGGTCGACAACCAAGTAGGCCAAATTGTTAGCGGTAGTCGCGGACGCTAGACATGATTTGATCGTGTGAGTGAGTGAAGTGCCTGTTGACCTCTCTGGGTACATCTGCCAGCGGTCATCCTGCAACTGCTGGTCAGCTTCATAGAGCATGTCTGTATCGCAAGCGTTAGCGATCCGCAGGAGATCAGAGACGGTCATGGACCTCACAGCGCATCCCCTCGTGTCCAGCAGTGCTAGAGTGGCGAAGCGTTCTGGAGAGAAGTCCCTTAATCCGGCTTGGAGGTCGGAGATTAAGCTCCTGGGGATGATGCCGGCCACTTGTGTTTCATCTAGCAGGTCGGCGAAGGAGGCTACTTTGTTATGTCCTGATTGCTCTGGAATGGGCCGACCCCAGAGAGTGTTCATTCGGTGCAGGTCGATCCGACAGGCGATCTGCTGAAACCAGTCGACCGCGCCGAAGTGTCTGCACCGTTCGTATCTTGAGAGCGCAAACCACGCCAAATGCCGCTTTTTCAGTTCTGCGCTACCGAGCGGCTTCGACTTTTTGTTGGGGCCGTTCGTCACTTTGAAACCTCCTCTCCTTCTCGCGATTGACACCGTCCAGACGGGCTACTAAGTCTTCCGCGCGTAAGTGTGTGTAACGCTTAAGCATTTGCATGGACTTGTGGCCGCTGATTGCTGAAACTTCTTGGTCAGAGAGGCCAGCTTCAACAAAACGGCTCACTGCCTCGTGACGTAGATCATGGAAGTGAAAGTCATGCAAACCTTCCTTCTTCTTGATTTCCTGCCATACGCGATCAAAGGCATAAGGTCCGCGAGTTCCTTGCCTGCCAGGCTCACCGAAGAAAATAAGGTCGGTTCCTTCGGGACGAATCGGATGGGCGAGAGCGCTCTTAAAGAGTTCTGTTGCAGATGTGGTCAACGGAACGGTTCTCGGATGGGTGTTCTTTGTCTTCAGCAGCCGCACTATGCGTCGGTCCACCTCGATCTGCGACCGTCTCAAAGTCACGATCTCAGACGTGCGCATACCCGTCTCAAGAGCGATCCGGACTATCCAGCCAAGCATTGGATTTGAATGTGAATCGACAGCCTTCAGTAGACTTGCCTCCTCAGCAGAGGTCATCCGGCGATTTCGGCCCGGCCCCGGGGCCGGACGGCGAATGCTCATCACCGGATTGGAAGGCAAGCCCACGCCCCACTCTTTGATCGCGACTGTGTACAGATGCCCGAGCAAAGCTAAATCGAGACGCACAGTACTGTTCGCTCGTGGTAAAGGGTTCCCTGACGAGCTGCGACGATCTTCGCCGGCCAATCGCATGTCTCTGAACTTCGCGATGAGTTCTTGGTTGAGAGCCGCTAGAGAATACTTGCCGAGGTGCTTGATGAGGATTCGCGACCGTTTTACATCGGCAAGTTGAGACGTCGCTCGCTTGGTTAGCACGACTTCTGCGAGGTATCGCTTCAGAGCTACCTCAACGGTCATGCGATCCGCCGTTGCGCGCTGGATGTATGCACCGCGTACCATCTCGTCTTCAGTGCGGCGAGACCAGTCTTCGGCGTCCCGCTTCGTCCGGAACGTCTTGGCGGTTGTCGGTCATCCCGACTTCCGAATGACTGCCTTCCAGGTGCCTGAGTCGGTTTTTACGAGGGTAGCCATCGCTCTCCGGTACAGTGCTTTGCAGCGTCACTGTACCGAAATTGTACCGAACGGTGTCAGGTACAGTTGGCGAGGAGCAGAAACGAGACGGCTATTCAAGGAGAATACACTTGCTAAGCCGTCTCGTTTGAACAACTTGTCTTTTGGTGCCGGGAGGGGGGGTCGAACCCCCACGAGGTTGCCCTCGGCGGATTTTGAGTCCGCTGCGTCTGCCAGTTCCGCCATCCCGGCCCGGCCTGCGGAAATCCACCATCCCGCGGCTGCCAAGCCTATTCTAGCAGCCTCATTGCACCTTTCCGCGCGGGCGCAGGCGCTGCATCTCCATGCCACAGGCCACCGCGTGCAGGGCCGCGAGCCGTACATTATCCGCAGTCATCCACACCCACACGCGGCCGCCCGTGTCCGCCGTCACGCGGGCCAGAATGCTGCCCTGTCCGGCCGCGCTCAGGTTGCTCGGCAGCTCGTCCGCCGCCACCACTACATGGCCTCCACGACCAAGCGCGGCCGCCACGGCCTCCGCCGCGACCTCGCCGCGAAACGACAACAGGAGCGACACCGCATACCCATGGAACACGGGCGCCTGCACCATCTGCAGCGCAAGCTCCGGCAGCCTGCCCTGCCGCGCCACCGCATAGTCCGCCTGTATCCGCTCGCCTTGCGCTTCCAGCCCCACCTTTGCCTCGGCTCCCAGCGCGGGCAACAGGTTGAACGCTACCTGCGCATCGAACTCTTCCTTCGGCACCGATTGAAACGACAGCAGACTCACCGCCTGCCGCTGCATCTCGTCGAGTCCCGCCTGCCCGCGCTCGGAGGCGGGCATCATCACCGTCGCCGCCACCCCGGTGAGCCCCAGCCGGGCACACCGGGCCGCCACCAGCGCAAGCATCACCGCGACTCCATGCGCCGGAATCACCCCGATCGTCGCCACATCGATCCCGCCAACGTCATCCACCCACGGCAATCCCAGCGCCACGCCGGCCTCGCCTCGCAAGGCGTCCGTCAGGTCCACCACGCCCGCTCCCGCGTCCCGCGCCATGTCCCAGTATTTCCGGGTGCCCGCCGCAAAAAAACACAGGTCCATCCTGTCAAACGAGGCCCTATCGACCGGCTGAATCACTGCCGGCTCGTCCGCTACAGCTGTCACCTGCCCAGCCGCCTCTTCCTCATCCAGCAGCGTCACCTCGGCCGCCGCCAGCGCCGTCTCGCCCAGCACGTCCGCCAGTTCGCGCCCCAGCAGCGTGGACGCTCCCATAATCCCAACCCGCATCCGCTCTCCCTAATCGAAACTAAACCACCCGGTTCGCCGCAATCACCTGCTTGTAGAACTTGGCGCTCAACTTCGGCGTCCGCTTCTGCGTCGCGAAATCCACATAGGTGATGCCGAACCGCTTCTCGTAGCCATCCGCCCATTCGAAGTTATCCAGCAGGCTCCACAAAAAATACCCCTTCACGGGAACACCGTCCGCGATGCCCCGCTGCAACTGCGTCAGATAGTTCCGAAGAAACATCACCCGGTCGGTGTCATACACCTCCCCATCCGCCGCAACGACATCGGACGACGAGCACCCGTTTTCCGTGATGTAGATCTCCTTCACCTTCCACAGGTCCGCCACCAGCTTCGGAGCCCAGTACAGCCCCTCGGGACCCACCTGCAACCACGGGCTATACATACGCGGATACGAGGCCGGCGCCGGCACCACCGCATACCCCGCCTCCGACGCATCCGCACGAACAAACTGCAACTGGTAGACGTTGATCCCCACAAAATCCAGCTTCGCGCCGATCGTCGCCATCTCCTCCGGCGTAAACCGTGGCGCATCCGCCCCAAGCCTCTTCAGGTAGCGCTCCGTATACCGCCCTTCCATCACCACCGAAAGAAACTGCGCATTCTCCTCCCGCATTGCCGTCCGCGCCGCCGCAATGTGCTCCGCCGTCTCCATCACCGGCGTCGTCGCCTCGCAGTTCTCCGCCAGCCCCACCTTCGTCCCCGGCCCCGTCGCCGCCCGCACCGACTGCACCGCCAGCCCGTGCCCCAGCACCACATGGTGCGTCAACTGCGCCAGGTCCTTCGCATTCAGCTTCAGCCCCGGCGCATGCGTCCCGTTGCCATACCCCAGCTCGACGAACGTTCGCATCTCGTTGATCGTCATGTAGTGCTTCACCCGGCTCCCCAGCTTGCCGGCCGTGTACCCCGCGTAGTCCGCAAACGCCTTCGCCGTATCCTTGTTCCGCCAACCGCCCTTATCCTCCAGCGCCTGCGGCAGGTCCCAGTGGTACAGCGTGCAGTATGGCTCCACCCCCGCAGCCAGCAGCGCATCCACCATCCTCTGGTAGAAGTCCACGCCTTGCGAGTTCGGCGCCCCCGTACCCGTAGGAAAGATCCGCGACCACGAAATCGAAAACCGGCAGCCCTTCAGCCCCAGGTCCTTCATCAGGGCAATATCGTCCTTGTACCGGTGGTAGTAGTCGTCCGCCACATCCCCCGTGTCGCCCCCATGCACCCGCCCCGCGGTGTGCGAGAACGTATCCCAAATGGATGGCCCTCGCCCGCCTTCCGTCGCCGCCCCTTCCACCTGGTAGGAAGCCGTAGCCGAGCCCCACACGAACCCCTTAGGAAACGTCCGTCCCAGCCCAGACACCGCCGCTTCCGCCGCTCCCGGAAAACCCACCGCCGCCGTCGCTCCCGCCAGCATCCCGCCCAGCGTCCGTCTCGAAATCCTCGTCGTCATCCCGCGCTCCCCGTCACACCCTCAGGGCGCAACAGGGCAAGCATACCAGCCCGCTACGCTCCCTTGCAGGCTTGCACCGGCGCAATGCTCTTCCACACCTCTGTCCGCCCAAACAGCGAGACGCCGAGGAACCCGCGGAGCCGCAGCGTATCCCCCCTTCGCTCCACCTTCCCGCTGTACGTCTTGCCGGACTCCGGGTCGTACACCTTCCCCCCCGAAGCCGCCTGCTCCCCATCCGCATGGAAGCCCTCGCCGATCCTCATCCCGCACAACGGCCGCGTCCGCAGCGCCACCTCCGGATTCAGCTTGTCCCGGCTCTCCGTCGCGTCCGCGGCAACCTTCACTACCGTCATGCAGATCGCCTCCCCGCACCCCGCCACCCGCACCACCGAGCCACCCGGCGTCTGCCAGTCCCCCGTCAACCCGCCGCCCCCAGCCGCCGACGCCCCCAGCAGACCCGCCACCAACCAAATCGCCATCAAGCCCATCGCATCGCTCCTTAGATCTGTCCTATGTATCGCCCGCCCAGAGCCGGAAGTTAGCCGAAAGGATGCTCCAGCGACCCGCTCGTCGCCGTCATCATCTCCGCCCCGCCCTGTCCGATCGTCATATCGTCCTCCAGCCTAATGCCAAACTCCCCCTTCAGGTAAATCCCCGGCTCGTCCGAGAACGTCATCCCCGGCCGCAGCAAAGTCCGGTTCCCTCGCACCAGGTACGTCCACTCATGCCCATCCATCCCGATCCCGTGCCCCACCCGGTGCGAAAACGTCTTATACTCCGGCCCGAACCCCGCCTCCGTCACCACCTTCCGCGCCGCCGCATCGACCGCCTGGCACTCCACCCCCGGCCGAGCCGCCGCCAGCGCCGCCGCCTGCGCCCTATGCACCACATCGAATACCTTCAACATCCGGTCCGTCGGCTTGCCATACACAAACGTCCGCGACAGATCCGACTGATACCCCTCCACGCTGCATCCATCGTCGATCAGCACAACTTCGTTCTCCTTGATCACCTGCGGCGTCACCGACCCATGCGGCAGCGCGCTGTAAACCCCCGTCTGGCAGCTCGCATCCCCCGGAAACCCCACCCGCCCATACGCCCGCCTCACCAGAGAAGAAAACTCCGCCGTCGTCATCCCCGGATGCCCCGCCTTCCAGCAAGCCTCGTAGACCTTCAGTGTCACATCGCACGCCAGCCGCATCAACGCCAGCTCCGCGGGGCTCTTGATCATCCGGCACCCCGACACCACCGCCGTTCCATCCACCACCTTCATCGCCGGGCAAGCCTTCCCTATCTCGCTGGCAAACACAAACGGCGTCTTCTCCTCCACGCCCAGCACCCCACTTAACACGCCACTTTCGGCGAGCCCCTTCCGTACCAGCGCATACGGACTCTCATCCTCCTGCCACGCATACACCCGCACCTTCGCGCCCCCCGGCACGGACCCCAGCCGCTCCCGCATCCGGTCCTCTTCAAACCCCGGACACACCAGAAACGCATCCCCCGTCGCCGGCAGCACGTAGCACAGCATCCGCTCGCTGTTCCCCCACCGGATCCCCGTAAAGTAGACCAGCGAAGTCCCCCCGGCCATCAACACCGCATCCACCCGCTCCTGCCGCATCATCTCCCGCGCCCTCTCCACCCGCCCCTCTCGCTCCGCCAGCGTAATCGGCTTAGCCTCACCGCGCCGGCTCTGCAGCGCCATCACCGAAGGCGGCAACATCCGCGCCCCCTCCGCATCCTCCCCCGCCACCCCGCGCTGCCCCCACGCCGCCGCCGGAACCGCCACCAAAGCACCCGCCTGTAGAAATCGCCGCCGATCCATCAAGTCCTTCTCCTTTGCCTGTGGCTGTGCCGTACACCTCACTGTAACTGGCCAACCGCCCCGACGCTCAGCGGACCCTAGCCCGTCACCGCCTCCTCTCCACGCCTCCACCCGCCCCCTCACCCAAACTTCGGTCATGCCGCACCCTCTTCCGCCGATAAAGCTCCCGAGGGTTTCCGTCGATGCCGCTCCGCCCCTACATCCCCGCTCCCCGGCACCGCCGCCCATGACACCCCACCTCCAGGACCTCCTCAGCCGGCCCTTCACCCCCCAAGACTTCGGCGCCATCCTCGACGACCTCCCCATGGCCATCTCCCTGGCCCGCATCGACAATCAGGCCATCGTCTTCCGCAACCCAACCTTCAAGCAGGTCTTCGGCTACGAACCCGACGAGTTCAACACCATCTACGACTGGTTCGAAGCCGCCCTCCCCTTCCCCGAAGACATCGCCCTCACCCTCCAGCACTGGGCCCCCTTCATCAACGCTGAAGTCCTCGCGGATCGTCCCATCGAGCCCGTGGAAGTTCGCGTGCTGTGCAAGAACGGAACCATCAAGAACGTCCTGCATGGTGGCATCGCCATGCCGCGCTTCAACTGCGCCGTCGCCACCTTCATCGATCTCTCCACCACCCGTGGCGACCGGCCTTCGCCCATGGTCAACCTCCAGGCAGCCCGCGCCGTCGAGGACGCCGCCCGCCTCCTGCCCCAGCCGCCGCCCCCACTGCCCTCCCCCACTCCCTGGGAAAACATCTTCGCCGAGCGCAAACGCCAAACCGATGCCCTCCGCCGCAGTGCCGAGCTGCTCGACCGCACCGGGCGCCTCGCCGGGGTCGGTGGCTGGGAGGTCGACCTCCTCACCGAAACCGTCAGTTGGACCGACGAAACCCGCCGCATCCACGCCGTCCCCCTCGACTACCAACCCACCCTCCAGGCCGGACTCGCCTTCTACACCTCCGAGTCCAGGCATCTCATCCGCAACGCGCTCGACGAGGCCTACAGCACCGGCGACCCATGGGACGTCGAAGCCAACATCATTCGCGCCGACGGGCAGCTGATCTGGGTCCGTGCCCGCGGCTTCGCCGAGTTCGCCGACGGCAAACCCATCCGCCTCTTCGGCGCCATCCAGGACATCACCGACCGCGTCGCCCACCAGAAAGCCCTTCAACTCGCCAACGAACGCCTCGTCCTCGCCACCGCCAGCGGCCAGATCGGCATCTTCGACTGGGACCTGCTCAACGATATCGCCGTCTGGGACGAGCGCATGTACCGCCTCTACGGACTTGATCCCGCAAACAAGCAAGCCTCCCTCGAAACCTGGCTCCTCCGCCTCCACCCCGAAGACCGCGACCGAGCCTACCGCACCGTCAGTGACGCAGTCACCTCCGGCGAGCCCTACGAAGATGAGTTCCGCGTCATCTGGCCCGACGCCTCCGTGCACTCCATCTGCGGAATGGGAAAAGCCAACCGCAACCCGGACGGCATCTCCATCCGCTTCATCGGCATCAACTGGGACGTCACCGAGCAGCGCCGCCTCGCCCGCGAAGCCCAACGCGTCCTCAAGCTCGACCTCCAGATGAAGGATGACTTCCTCTCCCACGTCTCGCACGAGCTTCGCTCGCCACTCGCCTGTATCGACTCCTTCGCCAATATCCTTGCCGATGGCCTCGCCGGAGACGTCACTCCCGAGCAGGGCGACTACCTCAACATCATCCTTCGCAACGCCCGCCAGCTCCGCTCCATGATCGACGATCTCCTTCAGGTCACCCGCTCCGAAACCGGCAAGCTCAGCATCCAGCCCCTGCCCATCTCCGTCGCCGACGCCGTCGCCGACGCCATGAACACCCTTCGCGGCGACGGCGTCCGGGCGAAAGGCATCGCTCTGACCGCGCACTGCCCGCCAAACCTTCCGCTCGCTCTGGCCGATCCCATCCGCCTCCGCCAGGTCCTCATCATCCTCCTCGACAACGCCATCAAGTTCACCCCCGTCGGCGGCTCGGTCGACGTCCGCCTTCACCCCTCCGAGACCGCGGAAGACACCCTCATGGTCTCCGTGACCGACACAGGATGCGGCGTGGAAGCGGACGCCCTCGAACGCATCTTCGAACACCTCTACCAGGTCGAAGTCCCGGGTCAGGAAGGGCGCAAGGGCCTCGGACTCGGCCTTTACATCGCCCGCGACCTTGTCCTCCGCCAGGGCGGAACCATCTGGGTCGAGAGCCGGGCCGGCCACGGCAGCACCTTCCACTTCACCCTTCCCATCGCACCCCCCGCCCCCGCCCTCCACAACCGCCGCAGTACCGACCATCCCCACTCAACCCCAGCGGCGTAGGGCCGCCAGGGACACCGCTCGCGTGGGGTCTCCCCACCACATGCAGCCATCCCAATCCGCGAAGATCCCGGTGAACCAAAGTACCCGCCACCCCGTTCCATCCACCTCGTCTTTCCCGCCGCCAAGCAGATAAACATCATGGAACCGCCCAACTCTAGAAGCCCGGAGAACCGGAGACATGTCCCAGAAAACCATCCTCATCGTCGACGACGACCCCGAGCTTCGCCTCGGCCTGCATATCCGCCTCAAAGCCTGCGGCTACAAGGTCGTCTTCGCCGTAGACGGCGTCTCCAGCATCTCCGCCGCCCGCACCCAGGCGCCGGACCTCATCCTTCTCGACCTTGGCCTCCCCGCCGGCGACGGCTTCACCGTCATGGAGCGTCTCCGCGCCAGCGATTCCATGTCCCTCATCCCCATCCTCGTCCTCTCCGCCCGCGACCGCGGAACCAACCGCGACCGGGCTCTCAAAGCCGGGGCACGCGCCTTCCTCCAGAAACCCGTCGACACCGCCGACCTCCTCGCCGCAATCCGCCGCGCCCTCGGCGAGCAACACCATGCCGAAGCCCCCATCTACGATCTCGACCAGGAGTTCTCCTCCCCCTTCGCGCGCTGACGCTACACTGGCCGTACCCATGCTCCCCCTGGCCAGCCGCCGCATCCTCATCACCCGCAGCCGCCACCAGGCCTCTTCCCTGGCACATCGCCTCGAGGCGCTCGGGGCGGAAGCCATCCTCATCCCCACCATCGACATCGCCCCTCCGGAGTCCTTCGCCACCCTCGACGCCGCTATCGCCACCCTCAACACCTTCGACTGGCTCATCCTCACCAGCGCCAACGCCGTCCACGCCCTCCGCGACCGTGCCGTGCACCACCCCGGCCATCCCTTGGCCCATCCACAAACCGCCGTCATCGGCCCCGCCACCGCCCACGCGGCCCGCGAGACCGGCCTTCTCGTCACCCTCGTTCCACCCCGGGCCGTCGCCGAATCCCTCATCGAGGCCCTTTTGCCTCGTATTGTTTCAGGCACCCGCGTCCTCCTCGTCCGCGCCGCCGCCGCCCGCGATGCGCTCCCCGATGCCCTCACCGCCGCCGGAGCCCGCGTCACCATCGCCGAAGCCTACCGCACCCTCATCCCCAAAGACTCCATCGCCACCCTCCAGGACCTCTTCGCGGAACCTGGCCGCCACCCCGACGCCATCACCTTCACCAGTTCCTCCACCGCCACCAACCTGCTCGCCCTGCTGGAAGCCGCCCACGTCAGCCTGCCAAGAGAGATCATCCGCGCCTCGATAGGACCCGTCACCACCCAGACCCTTCTCGACCTCGACCTCCCCCCGCACCTCGAATCCCCTGAGGCCACCATCCTCAGCCTCGCCCAGTCCCTCGCCGGCTACTTCCAGGCATTTCCTCCGCCGGATCGTTAGGGCGATTCTTGGTGAATGAGGGCCGATTGACCCTTGGTGGTATGAGTGGCAGTCTTCGCCCTTTAGTTGTCATACCGGAGGGAATCTGCTTGTGCTCTGCCGTTGTTTGTCCTCTACGCCACCGGCTGATCCGCTCTAGCCGTGTGCCCGACCCTCGTGAGGGTCTCATCGTCGCCAAAGTGGGCTGGAGAGCGGAGGAACGAACGTGAGCAAGTCCAAGCCTAACCATGATCACTTCAGGACATTTCACCCACAGGGTGACAGGCGACCCGCTCAGTGCGACCGCCAAGTCTTCTCCACCGAGTTACAAACCCGCTCCAGCGTGCAATCCGCACAACGCGGCGTCCGCGCCACGCAGATCTGCCGCCCATGATGAATCAACTCATGCGAAAAGGAGATCCACCGCTCCTTCGGAATCATCTTCGCCAGATCCTTCTCCACCTTCTCCGGCGTCGTCTCCTTGGTCAGCTCAAGCCGCCGCGAGAGCCGCAGCACATGGGTATCCACCACAACGCCCGAAGCAATCCCGAACCACGATCCCAACACCACGTTCGCCGTCTTCCGCGCCACACCCGGAATCCGCAGCATCTCTTCCATCGTCTGCGGAATCTTCCCACCATATTGGGCGACCACCAGCTTCGCCGCCCCCAGGATCGACTTCGTCTTGTTCCGGAAGAAACCCGTAGTCCGAATCAGCTCCTCAACCTCCGCCTGCGAAGCAGCCGCCATCGCCTCCGGAGTCGGATAGAGCCGGAACAGCTCCGGAGTCACCAGGTTCACCCGCGCATCCGTACACTGCGCCGAAAGGATCGTCGCCACCGTCAACTCCCACGCATTCCGGTGGTTTAGCGCACACACCACACCCGGATAAGTCCGCTCCAGCAGCTCCAGGATCGCCGCAACCCGCTCCCGCGCACCAGGCTTCACCGTCCGCCCGGCCCGCTTCCCCGCAGTCGCCGCAATCGCCCGGGCCGCAGCCCCTTCCGGAGCCTCCGGGACCGGCCGTAGCACCGTCACCGCCTTCTTCCCCGCCACCTAACCCAGCCGATCCAGCATCTCCGCGGGCTGCAACCGAACGCACGAGAAGATCGGCGTGTCCTGCAGCGTGTACAGGCTGATCTCCGTCTCCCGCAACTGCTGCACCAGGTCCAGGAAGTCCTCGGGAAAGTTCGTCTCGAACGCCACCACAAACTCCTGGTCGTCGATCCCGAACGAATACGTCGTATTCAGCTTTACCCGCGGGTACATTAGCCCGATCCGAATATGCTCGTCCATCAACCGCTTCCGCTCCGCCGCGCTCAGCAGGTACCACGGGCGCGTCTTCCAGAACGGGTAGATGAAGATGTACTTCTGTCCCCCGGGACGAATCGCCCCGCGCCCTTCGCCTTCACTCTCGTCCGGCCGATCGATCTGGTACTGCGACCGCTTCGTCATCGCGAGGAAGTTATGCGGCGAGCTCAGATAACCACCAAGCGGTGTCCCCATCAACTCGCTCCGCATCCGGTTCAGCTCATCCACCGCATAGCCGATCGACCAGACACACATATCCACGTCGCCCCGTGTCCCGATCGTCGAGTAGGTCAGCGACAAAAACTCGCCCGGCTTGTTCCACTTCGTCAGGACCGCCGCGAACGCCGCCTTGTGCGCCGCCTTCTCCTCCGCCGGCAGCCTCCGCCACTCCGGCAAGACCTTGTAGAAGCTGAAGCACACGATCTGCCGCTTCACCGCAGGCTTCGAGGGATCATGCGGGGCCGCCCCATAACTGCTCGCCGGGCTGCCTGTAGCCGGGGCCGTGCTCACCGTTGTTCCCGCACCCTCAACCGTCGCTACCGCTGCGCTCTCTGTCATCTCTCAGACCTCTCCGATCACAATGCTATCGCAACCCCCTCCTTGCGGCGCGCCCCGCTATACTGCACCTGTATGACAGAAAAACTCATAGCCTCCTTTGTCACGCTCGGCGTCGCCGCCAAGTACGCCATCGTGCTCTTCCTCATGGCCATCCAGTCCGCCTGCGTGCCCATCCCGTCCGAGGTCATCATGCCCCTCGCCGGCTTCGCCCTCGCGCACGCCCAGTTCGATCTCATCCTCCTCGCCACCCTCGCCTCGCTGGCATCGAACCTCGGCTCCATTCCCGCCTACTGGGCGGGCGCCCGCGGCGGACGCCCCATGGTCGAGCGTTACGGCTCCTACGTCCTTCTCAGCCGCCACGATCTCGACCGCGTCGACGGATTTTTCGTCCGCTTCGGCTCCTTCGCCGTCCTCATCGGACGCATGCTTCCCATCATCCGCACCTTCATCGCCTTTCCTGCTGGCGTCGCCCGCATGAACCTAGTCCGCTTCCATCTGTATACCTTCCTCGGATCGTGGCCCTGGTGCTATGCCCTCGCCTACATCGGCATGAAGCTCGGTGCCCGCTTCAACACCGACCCGCGCATGAAAGAGATCTTCCACCGCTTCCACCTCGGCGTCGAACTCGTGATCGTAGCCGGATTCGTCTGGTTCGTCACCTCCCACTGGAAGAACCGCATCCGCACCGAACCCGACTAAAGAACTATTTTCGCGGAGTTAGCGGTACCCCATTTGCGACCCGCATTTTCCGTGAGCCATACTGATTTGTCAGGTATTTATCGACAAATCGCTCAACGGAAGGTCACCCCAGCAATGTCCAGCAACACCGAAGCCGCCCAGCCCGACGCGGCCAGCATCACCCCAGCCAAAGGCACCCTCGGCATCATGATTCCCGGCATGGGAGCCGTCGCCACCACCCTCATCGCCGGCGTCGAAGCCGTCCGCCGCGGCTTCGCCAAGCCCATCGGCTCCATCTCCCAAATGGGAACCATCCGCCTCGGCAAGCGCACCGAAGCCAACTCCCCCCTCATCAAGAATTTCGTCCCACTCGCCGACCTCAACGACATCGTCTTCACCGGCTGGGACATCTTCGGCGGCAATCTCTACGACGCCGCCAAAACCGCCGCCGTTCTCGACCGCGACGAACTCGAATCCATGCGGCCCTTCCTGGAATCGATCGAGCCCATGCCCGCCGTCTTCGACCAGCATTACGTCAAGCGGCTCACCGGCCAGAAGATCAAGACCGGCAAGAACAAGTGCGATCTCGCTAACCAGATCCGCAACGACATCGCCGCCTTCAAGTCCCGCACCGACCGCCAGGTCATGATCTGGTGCGGATCGACGGAAATCTTCCTCGAGCAAACCGCCGTCCACCAGACCCTCAAAGCCTTTGAGAAGGGTCTCGTCGACGATGACCCCGGCATCTCCCCCTCCATGCTCTACGCCTGGGCGGCCCTCAAGGAAGGCATCCCCTTCGCCAACGGAGCTCCCAACCTCACCGTCGACATCCCCGCCCTCCGCGAGCTCTCCCGCCAGATGAACGCGCCCATCTGCGGCAAGGACTTCAAGACCGGCCAGACCTTCATCAAGACCGTCCTCGCCCCTGCCTTTAAAACGAGAATGCTCGGCGTCTCCGGCTGGTACTCGACGAACATCCTGGGCAACCGCGACGGCGAGGTTCTCGACGACCCGGAATCCTTCAAGACCAAGGAAGAGTCCAAGCTCGGCGTCCTCGACCTCATCTTCCAGCCCGATCTCCACCCCGACCTCTACAAGGACCTTTACCACAAGGTTCGGATCAACTATTACCCGCCGCGCGGCGACAACAAGGAGGGCTGGGACAACATCGATATCTTCGGCTGGCTCGGCTACCCCATGCAGCTCAAGGTCGACTTCCTGTGCCGCGACTCGATCCTCGCCGCCCCCTTGGCGCTCGACCTCTGCCTCTTCATGGATCTCGCCGCGCGCACCCCATCTCTCCGCGGCCTGGGGATCCAGGAATGGCTCAGCTTCTACTTCAAGGCCCCTGACTCCGCCCCCGGGGTCTACCCCGAGCACGACCTCTTCATCCAATCCATGAAGCTCAAGAACACCCTCCGCCACATCATGGGCGAGGATCTCATCACCCACCTGGGTCTCGACTACTACGGAGCCTAGACTGAGGTCGGCACATCGGGCTCGGGAACTACATGCAGGGCGATCGCCTCTGTCACGGCATCGCCCTGTTGTCCTGGCTCCACGTAGTCCAGCAGCGGATACCCCGCCGCCTTCCACCCATCGAACCCGCCCCGCAGCGGCCTCACCCGCGTGATCCCCAGCTTATGCAATTGCAGCGCCACCTTGCCGCTCGTCTCCTCCGACGGGCACGTGCAGTAAAGCACTACATCCCGATCCCGCGGGATGCTGCCACTCCCCGCCGCAAGCTCCGCCGGCTGGATTCGCAACGCGCCAGGTAAGGTTCGCGGGTCAGGCAAGTAATCGAGAGGATGCCGCAGGTCCACCACAAACGGCGCGACAGTCCCGCTTCGCTGCGCGTCTTCAATCATCTCCATCAACTCCGCCGGCTCGAGCCGCAGCGACCGGACGCCCGCCAGAAACCGCCTTTGCTTGATCACGCGATAAGCAAAGAAGCTCAACACCAGAAGCACAAACCCCACCCCGGCGAAGCGACTCAGCATGGAGAAGAAGCGCTCACTGCGTTGTGCCACATCGCCAAAGAAGCGCCCCGCCAGCAGAAAGCTCATCGACCAGATCGCCGAACCGGCGAGATCAAATAACAGGAAGCGCTGATACGACATACCGGTTTGCCCCGCGATGGGCGCCGCCACCGTCGAGAGTCCGGGTACGTACTTCGCAAATAAGAGAGTCACAGGCCCCCTGCGGGTAAAGTAGCCTTCGGTCTTGGCGACACAGGTTGAAGCTTCAAAGGAGAGCCGACAGAGCAGCCGCAGCACCTTGCCACCATGACGCCGGCCCAGAAAGTACCAGAAGCTGTCTGAAATCAGGCACGAGAGAAGCACAACGAGCACACAGGTCAAAAGATGAACCCGGTGTGTGGCCGAAAGGGTTCCCGCCGTCAACAGCAAGGGCACACTCGGAATCGGAATGCCGAACTGCTCCAGCAGAACCCAGACAAAGAGGATGAGATACGCATGGAGCACAAAGAGCTTGAGGATGGTAGCCATAGCGTCGCTTGCAGTTTAGATGGACATCCCCGGAATGCGATGCGCTTTCTTCCACGAGCAGCAGGGGGTGCACCCTCGCGGCTACTCCCTTGCCGCGTCATCGTACCTGAGTGCACGAAAGGGCGCTCGATTTGATCAGGTTAGCTGGTCGCTCGTCGAACAGCGGAGAGGACGTGCGCACCGGCGAATGCGTTCGTTCACTGACGCGTCAAGGAGTCCTCCCCTTAGCGCGTCATGAAAGATGCGCAGATCAGCTCAGGCGCTCTCTTGACCATCGATGCGAAAGAGGGAGGCACCTACCCTCGAGGTGCCTGATGGGGCTAAGCCTCAGCGTTCGGGTCTCCCTGGTCGCCGGGGTTCTGCTCTTCGAGCTGCTTCTGCATCTCTTCGCGCTTCTTAGCGCGAGCCGCTTCGCGCTTCTGGCGCTTTTCGTCGAGTTCCTGCTCGGCTCCAAGGAGCTCGATGATCGCCATTTCGGCAGCATCGCCCTGCCGCGCGCCGATGCGGACGATGCGGAGATAGCCGCCGGGGCGGGTGGCGTAGCGCGGAGAGACGATGTTGAAGAGGCGATCGACCGCTTCAGGAGTCATGAGGTAGGCGGCGGCCTGGCGGCGGGCGTGGACGGTGCCGCGTTTGCCGAGCGTGATCATCTTCTCAACAAGGGGGCGGCTGGCCTTGCATTTGGTGATCGTGGTCTCGACCCGGTCCATGAGGATGATGGAGGTGACGAGGTTGCGGAGCATGGCGCGGCGATGGCTGGTGTTGCGGCCTAGTTTGAATCCTGCATTGCGGTGACGCATGGTGTGATCTCCTTCGGGCTACGCTTCTGCGAGTCCGGAACTGCCGGTTGAGGCTGGTCACTACGTGGAACAGGCAGCGCTGGCTGGTGAAAGCCCGCGCTGCCTGTGAGTTGGTTAGAAGTTTTCGGGTTCGTTGGCGGCGAGTTCCAAGTCTTCGTCCTCGTCCTCGTCTTCATCCTCATCGTCGTCATCGAAGGAGCCGAAGCTGGCGGCGAGGGTGGCGGCGGGGAGAACGGAGGTGGGGCCGGGGACGGGGTTTCCGGACTCGTCGATCTTCATGCCGAGGGACAAGCCCATCTGCGCGAGGATCTCCTTGATCTCGTTCAGGCTCTTGCGGCCAAAGTTCTTGGTCTTGAGCATCTCGGCTTCGGTCTTCTGGATAAGCTCGCCGATGGTCGCGATGTTGGCGTTCTTGAGGCAGTTGTAGCTGCGGACGGAGAGTTCGAGCTCTTCGACGGAGCGGTTGAGGTTGTCGTTGCGGAGCATCGGGCCGTCGTGCAGGCCGTCGTGTCCGGCTTCCATCTCCTCTTCGAAGTTGATGAAGATGGTCATGTGATCTTTGAGGAGCTTGGCAGAGAGGCCCAGCGCGTCTGCCGGCAGTATCGTTCCGTTGGTCCAGATCTCCACGGAGAGCTTGTCGTAGTCGGTGATCTGGCCAAGACGGGCGGCCTCGACGATGTAGTTGACCTTGCGGACGGGGGAGTGGACGCTGTCTACGGGGATGAAGCCGAGGCCGAGGTCGCCGTCGAAGTTCTTGTCGGCGGAGATGTAGCCGCGGCCGCGCTTGAGGCGCATCTCCATGTCGATCTTGCCGCCTTCGGAGACGGTGCAGATGTAGACGTCCTTATCGAGGATTTCGACATCGCCGTCGGCCTCGATGGAGCCGGAGGTGACGACGCCAGCTTCGTCGGCGCGGAGGTAGAGGGCTTTCGGGCCTTCGCCGTTGAGTTTGAAGGGGACCTGCTTGAGGTTGAGGATGATGTCGGTGGCGTCTTCGACGACGCCGGTGATGGACTGGAACTCGTGGAGGACGCCTTCGATGCGGACAGCCGTTACCGCTGCCCCTTCGATCGAGGAGAGTAGAGTCCGGCGAAGGGCATTTCCGATGGTGGTGCCGAAGCCGCGCTCAAAAGGCTGGGCGGAGAACTTGCCGAACTTCTCGGTAAGGGTGTCGTTCTCGACAGCGAGACGCTTGGGTTTCTGGAAACCTCTCCAAAGCATGGGTGATCCTTTCATCGTCCTGACTCGCGATGCATTTTGCGAGTCGGCGAGTGGTTCGGTTGCGTATTGAGTTGTGGTTGGTGAAGCGTCAAGGGAGGAGAAAACGAGGCTTGACCCCCTCCCCCCTCAAAAGTCTGAAAGTACGTCAAACAAAGGACTTAGGTCTGGACTTGTCTAACGATAAAATCCAGCGGTCACTCTATTTCGAGTACAGTTCGACGATCAACTGCTCGTTGACAGGCAGGTTGACGTCGGCACGGTTCGGCAGAGCGATGATCTTGCCGGTGAAGGTGTCGCGGTTGATGTCGAGCCACGGCACGGAGCGCTGGCCGGCGGCGAAGTTCTTCGCTTCTTCAAGGACAGCCAGGGTGCGGGAGCCCTCGCGGATGGCGATCTCGTCGCCTACCTTGCACTGGTACGAGGGGATGTTGACCTTCTTGCCGTTGACGAGGATGTGGCCGTGACGGCAGATCTGGCGGGCCTGGCGGCGCGAGGTGGCGATGCCGAGGCGGTAGCAAACGTTGTCGAGACGGGTCTCGAGCTGCTGGAGGAGCAGTTCGCCGGTGACGCCGGTCTTGTTGGCGGCCTTCTGGTAGTAGGCGCGGAACTGGGTCTCGAGGGTGAAGTAGATGCGCTTCGCCTTCTGCTTTTCACGAAGCTGGAGACCGTAGCCGACGACCTTCTTGACCTTGCGAGACTGGCCGTGCTGGCCGGGGGGGAAGTTGCGCTTCTCGACGGGGCACTTCTCGGTAAAGCACTTTGCGCCCTTGAGGAAAAGCTTTGTTCCGTCGCGGCGGCACATGCGGCAGACGGGTCCTGTGTAACGTGCCATTTTCTTCTCCAGATTTCAGATGTCGATCGCTTTACAAGCCTCTAGGCTCTTCATCGCGATCCAGTGTTGTGGTCCTGCCCGAACTAACTCGAACAGGTTTCATGTAAAGAAGCTGTAAGCACCCCGAAAATCCAAGTATCCAAGTCAAAGCGCCGGGTGCTGGCGCCTTCCTGGCTAATCGAACGCCGAACACGACAAGAATAACGAAGATAACCCACATGATCCGGAGACGCGAGCCGGCATATCCGAACCATGTGGATGTTGACATGAATCAGACGCGGCGGCGCTTGGGAGGGCGGCAGCCGTTGTGAGGCATGGGCGTGACGTCACGGATGCTACGGACGTCGATGCCTGCCGTTGCAAGCGCGCGGATAGCGGACTCACGTCCGCTGCCGGGGCCGGAGACGCGGACGTCGACCGCACGGAGACCATGGTCGCGTGCCGCGTTGGCGGCGTTCTGGGCGGCCTGCTGCGCGGCGAACGGGGTTCCCTTGCGGGAGCCGCGGAAGCCGAGCGAGCCGGAGGACTTCCAGGAGAGCGTGTTGCCGACCTGGTCGGTGATGGTGACGATGGTGTTGTTGAAGGTCGCCTGGATGAAGACGAGGCCGAACGGAACGTTTTTCCGTTCGCGCTTCTTGAACTTCTTGCCCTTGCCCGCTGCGGCCTTGCCGGTCTTCTGCTGATTCTGCGTCTTCGCCATTTTATTTGGTCGCTTTCTTCTTGCCGGCAACGGTTCCCTTGCGCGGCCCTTTGCGGGTGCGGGCGTTGGTATGGGTGCGCTGGCCGCGGACGGGGAGCGAACGACGGTGGCGGAGACCGCGGTAGGACTGGATCTCGATGAGGCGCTTGATGTTGAGCGAGATGTCCTTGCGGAGATCGCCTTCGATCTGGCCTTCCTGCTCGATGACCTGGCGGATGCGGTTGAGTTGGTCCTCGTCGAGGGTGGCGATCTTCACCATGGGGTCGATGTCGGCCTTGGCGAGGATTTTGGCGGCGCGGGAGTCGCCGATGCCGAAGATGTAGGTGAGTCCGATGCGCGCCTGTTTGTTGTTAGGGACATCGACTCCAGCAATACGTGCCATGGGGTTCCTTTACGGTTGGGCTTCTGGGACTTCGCCGGGAAGCGGGTTGTCTTGTTGCGGCTAAGGTCCGGCAGGTTCATCGCAAGCCTTGACTTCGGCTAACTCGCCTGGCGGGGCCGGGTGGTGCGGGGCCAGGGTTCAGGGCCCAGCATTCAGCAGGCAAAGGCCTAGCCCTGGCGCTGTTTGTGCTTGGCGATCTCGCAGATGACGCGAACGACGCCGTGGCGGTGGATGACTTTGCACTTGTCGCAGATCTTCTTGACGGAGGCGCGGACCTTCATGGTGATTCCCTTCCCTGCTGCTGGTAATGCCGGATAGCCGCGAACGTGAAGATCTCCAAGGCATCGGCCCTGGCTTTCAGTAGGTTCAGAGGCGGTAGGTTGCTGGAAAACGCAGCTTGCGTCGGCTGCCGCTTATTTGTAGCGGTAGACGATGCGGCCGCGGTTGAGGTCGTAGGGGCTCAGCTCAATCGCGACGCGGTCGCCGGGGAGGATGCGAATGAAGTTCTTGCGCATGCGTCCGGAGACGTGCGCGAGGGCCTGATGCTTGTTTTCAAGCTCGACCTTGAACAACGCGTTCGGCAGCGTCTCGACGACGACAGCCATCACTTCAATTGCATCTTCCTTCGACAAACGATCTCCTTTTTGAGAGGCGCGCATGCCCCATGAAGGGGTGCCGCTCTCACGGCCGGCGGACCTGGACATAGCTCCACGCAGCACCTTCTATATTAGCGCGAAATGGAACATTTGGGAACGCTGTCGGTGGCCGTGCACGCTGGGCTCAAGTGAGATGAGGCGATTGCGAATCTAGATCTGGCGTCAGGCTAGAGGGTGAGGATCCGAGGGCCTTCTTTGGTGAGGGCTACGGTGTGCTCGAAGTGGGCGCTGTAGCTTCCGTCGACGGTGACGGCGGTCCAGCCGTCGGCGAGGACCTTTACCTCGGCTTTGCCGGCGTTGATCATGGGTTCGATGGCAAGGACCATGCCGGCCTTGAGGCGGGGGCCTTTGCCTTTGGGGCCGAAGTTGGGAACCTGGGGGTCTTCGTGCATCTGCTTGCCGATGCCGTGGCCGACGAACTCCTTGACGACGCCGAATCCTTCGCGCTCACAAAGATCCTGGACGGCGAAGGAGATGTCGCCGAGACGGCCACCGACCTGTGCGGCCTGGATGGCGCGGTCGAGGGATTGTTTGGTGATGTCCAACAGGCGGGCGATTTTGGGAGACGGGGTGCCGATGGCGTAGGTGACGGCGGCGTCGGCGTAGAAGCCGTCGAAGATGAGGCCGGCGTCAATGGAGAGGATGTCGCCGTCTTTCAAGATGCGCTTGGCGTTGGGCATGCCGTGGACGACCTCCTCGTTGAGCGAGGTGCAGAGGGCTGCGGGGAAGCCGTGATAGCCCTTGAAGGCGGCGATGGCGTTGAAGGAGTCGATTTTGGACTGCGCGGCGAGTTCGAGGTCCATGGTGGTGGCGCCGGCGACGACGAGGGGGGCGATGTGGTCGTGGACCTGGCGGAGGAGGCGGCCGGAGTGACGCATGCGCTCGATCTCGGCCGGAGATTTGATCATGATGGCCATGAGCTAGGCGGCTCCCCGGAGATGGCGGAGGGTGTGCTCGATAGCGGCGGTGACGGTCTCGACTGGCTGGGCGCCGTCGACTTCCTGGAAGCGGGCCTGGGCGCGGTAGTGGTCGACTACGGGAGCGGTTTGTGCGGCGAAGATGCGCATGCGCTCGTGGAAGACTTGCTCGGAGTCGTCGGTACGCTGGACGAGCAGGCTGCCGTCTACGTCGCAGTGGCCGGGAACGCGCGGGGGATTGGAGTAGATGTTGTAGATGCGACCGGCGGGAGAGATGAGGCGTCCGGTGATGCGATGGAGGAGCTCGGTGGGGTCGACAGCGATGCTGATGGCGATGACGGGGGAGACGAGTTGGTCGTCGAGCCACTGGGCTTGCGCGAGGGTGCGGGGGAAGCCGTCGAGGATGTAGCCGTGGGTGGTGTCGGGGAGGTTAAGGCGAGCGGCGACCATCTGGTTGACGAGGTCGTCGGGGACGAGGATGCCCTGGCGCATGAGGTCTTCGGCCATGAGGCCGAGTGGGGTGTGCTCGGCGCGGTGCTGGCGAAGGAGGTCTCCGGTGGAGATTTGCGGGATGCCGAAGCGGGCCATGAGGGCCTTGGCCTGGGTGCCCTTGCCGACGCCGGGGGCGCCCAGGAGCAGGACGGGGCCGGGGTGGAAGGCGTCTGACGGGTTGTGGAATAGGGTCAAGGCTGTGAGTTTCCGTGGGATAGGGCGTTCACCGAGTCGGGTGGCGCCAAGCAAACGCAGATTCCCTTCGGGAATGACAGACAGAACGGCAAGGGCAAAGACAACGGCAAGGAAGAAGCAGATTCCCTTCGGGAAGGACAAACAGAAGAACGAACGACAAACAACTCAGCGCAATCGTCGGGCAACTTACCAGCTGCGGCGGCCTTTGATGCGGCCGCTCTTGGGGGAGAAGCCGTCGTAGTGGCGCATGATGAGCTGCGATTCGATCTGGTTGACGGTGTCCATGGCGACGCCGACGACGATGAGGAGGGAGGTTCCGCCGAAGTAGAAGTTGACACCGAGGCCCTGCGTGGTCCAGGTGGGGAGGCGGTCGAAGACGGAGCCGATGAGGGGCAGATGGTTGAAGTGGATGCCCGAAATGAGGAAGGTGGGAACGAGCGAGATGATGATGAGGTAGATGGCGCCGACAAGGGTGATGCGGGTGAGGACGTCGTTGATGAAGTCGGAGGTGCGGCGGCCGGGACGAATGCCGGGGATGAAGCCGCCGTACTTCCGCATGTTGTCGGCGATGTCGTCCGGCCGGAAGACGATGGAGATGTAGAAGTACGCGAAGAAGATGATGGCGGCGATGTAGAGGAGTTCGTACCAGGGCTCACCGGGGGCAAGGGCGCGGAGGATGGGACCGAAGAACTGCGTATCCTGGAGCTTGGCGGAGCCGAAGAAGCTCATGCCGGCGAAGAGCAAGGGCGCGGAGAGGATGGAGCTGGCGAAGATGACCGGCATGACGCCGCCGGAGTTGACCTTGAGGGGGAGGTGCGTGGATTGGCCGCCCATGACCTTGCGGCCGACGACACGCTTGGCGTACTGGACGGGGATGCGCCGCTCGGAGCGCTCGACGAAGATAATGAAGGCGACGACCGCGACCATGGCGGCGACGAGCAGGATGAGGATGATGGGGGTGAGGGCGCCCCAGGCGTTGGTGCTGGCCTTGTCGTAGAGCTCCTGGATGCCGCGGGGCAGGCCGACGACGATGCCGGTGAAGATGAGCAGCGACATGCCGTTGCCGATACCGCGTTCGGTGATTTGCTCGCCGAGCCACATGATGAAGGCGGTTCCAGTGGTGAGGGTGATGACGCACATCGGGATAAAAGAATACTTGCCGATGGTGACCATGGACTGGCCGGTGCTGGTGTTCGTGAGGGTGAGCGCGATGGCGAAGGACTGGACGATCGCGAGCATGACGGTGACGTAACGGGTCCACTGGGTGATCTTGCGGCGGCCCATCTCGCCTTCCTTTTGCAGCTTCGCGAGCGGCTCATAGATGACGGTGAGCAGCTGGAAGATGATGGAGGCGGTGATATACGGCATGATGCCGAGGGCGAAGACGGTGAGCTTGCGGAGGTTGCCGCCGGAGAAGAGGTCGACCAGGCCGAGGGCGGAACCGGAGTTCTGATTGAAGAACTGGGCGAGTAGGTCGGCGTTGATGCCGGGGGTGGGGATGTGCGCGCCGAGGCGGTAGACGGCCAGCAGACCGAGCGTGAAGAGGACGCGGTTGCGGAGGTCGGGGATGCGGAAGATGTTGGCGATTTTCTCGAACATCGGGTGGGCTGCTTCCTGGGCGCTCGCGGCTTGGCCTAGCTTGCCCTCAGGGGCTAAAGCCCCCGATCCTGGTGAGTCGTGTTGGCACGGCTGAAGCCGTGTCCTTAACAATACAAAAGCAAACGGTACGAACAGAATCGTCGGCTACAGGAAGCCCTTGGATCAGGACCGGCCGCTTTGCTCCTGATCGGCAAAGCGGCTGGACATGGCTTACTTGGCGGCTGCTTGGGCGTTCTTGCGATTGTAGGGGGTTGTGGCTTCGCCGATGACGACGGCCTGGCCGCCGGCCTTCTCGATGGCTTCTTTCGCAGTCTGCGAGAACTTGTGGGCGTGGATGGTGACGGGGACGGTGAGTTCGCCGTTGTTGAGGACCTTGATGAGGCCCTTCTTCTTGCGGAGAAGGCCGAGTTCGACGATGCGCTCCAGGGTGAACTCGCTCATGTCGCCGGCGGCAACGATCTCGGCGATGCGATCGAGACCGAGGACCTGGTACTCCACGCGGAAGATGTTGGTGAAGCCTCGCTTGGGGAGGCGACGGTGAAGGGGCATCTGGCCGCCTTCGAAGCCGCGCATCAGGGACGAACCGGAACGGGAGCCCTGACCCTTGTGGCCGCGGGTCGAGGTCTTACCCATGCCGGAGCCCATGCCGCGGCCGACGCGCTTCTTGTTTTCGTTCGCCTTTTTGGGGGCGCGGAGATTGGAGAGATTGCGGATTGCCATGGTTTTTCCTCGCTAACGCCGACAGCCTCAGGGGACGGCCGACTCGCATGTGGGTGGGGCCTAGTGCAGCCCGGTGGTGCTGGTTAGTCGACGAGGCGGACGAGATGGGGCACCTTGGCGACCATCCCGCGGATCGAGGGTGAATCTTCGCGTTCGACGACCTGGTTGAGCCGCGTGAAGCCGAGGCCCTTGATGACGAGCTTGTGCTTGACGGGCGTGCAGATCATGGAGCGGAAGTACTGCAGCTTGATTTTGGCGAGGTCTGCCATGGTGAAACTCCTTGAGGTTCGGTGAGCCTAGAGCTCGTCGACGGATTTGCCGCGCAGGGCGGCGACTTCGGCCTTGTTGCGAAGCTGGATGAGGGCGTCGAAGGTGGCCTTGACGACGTTGTGCGGGTTAGCCGAGCCGAGCGACTTGGTGAGGACGTTCTGCACGCCGGCGGAGGTCATGACAGCGCGAACCGTCTTGCCGGCGATGATGCCGGTGCCTTCCGGGGCGGGCTTGAGCATGACCGAGCCGGCCCCGAAGTGGCCGAGCACCTGATGCGGGATGGTGGTCTCGGTGAGATTGACGCGGTGGAGGTTCTTCTTGGCGGCTTCGATTCCCTTGCGGATGGCCTGGGGAACCTCCTTCGCCTTGCCGGAGCCGTAGCCGACGACACCCTCGCCCGGATCGCCGATAACGACCAGCGCGGCGAACGACATATTCTTGCCGCCCTTGACGACCTTGGTGACGCGATTGATGGAGACGACCTCGTCCTTGAGGTTGAGCCGGTTTGCATCGAGCTTCTGCTTCATTGCCATCGTGATCCTGAACCTTTCAGGCTGTCCCCTGGGGGACGCCTTGGGTGAAACCTAGAAATCGAGCCCAGCTTCCCGGGCGGCTTCGGCGAGGGCCTTGACGCGACCGTGGTAGAGGTAGCCACCGCGATCGAAGACCACCTTCTTGATGCCTTTTTCCCGAGCGCGCTCCGCGATGAGCTTGCCAACGAGCTTGGCGGCGGTGACGTTGCCGCCGTAGACCTTGTCCTCGCCCTTGATGTGCATGGACGAGGCGGAGGCGATGGTGACGCCGTTGAGATCGTCGATGAGCTGAGTGTAGACGTGGTTGAGGGACCGATAGACGTTGAGGCGGGGGCGCTGGGCGGTGCCCGACATCTTCTCGCGGATGCGCGTGTGGACGCGCTTGCGGATGACGTTGCGTTCGCGGGGATTGATCATCGTTTGCTTCCTTCCTAGTGGCGTACCCGGAGTGCCGGGGACGTTCGGTTGGTGAGGTGCTGCCCTCACCGCTGCCGGTGAGGGCTAGAAGTTACTTCGCGCCAATCTCGAGGAAGAGCGCAGTACAGCTTCTTACGCGCAGCAATTACTTCGCTCCGGTTTTGCCGACCTTCTTCTTCAGCTTCTCGCCGGTGTAGCGAACGCCCTTGTTCTTGTAGGGGTCGGGCTTGCGGAGGGAGCGCATGTCGGCGGCGACCTGGCCGACCCTCTGGCGGTCGATGCCGGAGACGGTGAGGTGGGTCTGCTTGGGGTCGATGGTGACCGCGATGCCGGTGGGCAGAGGAAACTCGATGGGGTGGGAGTAGCCGAGGGTGAAGACGACCATGTCCTTGCCCTTGAGCTCGGCGCGGTAGCCGATGCCGACGATGTCGATGTCCTTGGTCCAGCCAGTGGTGACGCCGGTGACGGCGTTGAAGACGAGCGCGCGGGCGAGCCCATGGAAGGCGGCCTGCGAGTCGTTCTGGCGCTCGACCATGAGTTGGCCGTCCTTGGTGATGAGCGAAATGCCGGCCGGGATGAGCGCGGTCACTTTACCCTTAGGCCCCTCAACGAGCGCGGTGTTGCCGGTGACGGTGTACTTGACGCCGGAGGGGAGAGCGATGGGTTTTTTGCCGATACGTGACATGGTGAATCCTTCTTGGGGCTTGCGAGTCGCTTTCCCTTGCGGGAAGGTTCCACTGCAGCCGGGGTGCTTCGATCAGGTGCGGTGGATTACCAGACCTCGGCGAGCATCTCTCCGCCGACATTTTCACGGCGTGCCTGACGGCCGGTCATGACGCCCTTCGGCGTGGTCAAGATGGCGATGCCGAGGCCGCCCTGGACACGGCGAATTTGATCCTTGCCGATATAGACCCGGCAGCCGGGACGCGAGATGCGCTTGAGGTCGCGGATGACGGGCTCGTTGTTCGGGCCGTACTTGAGGTAGACCCGGATGACCTTCATGCCATTCTCTTCCGTGGGCTTGTAGTTCGCGATGTAGCCCTCTTCCTTGAGGATGCGGGCGATCTCAGCCTTGAGCTTGGAGGCAGGAACATCAAGCTTCTGGTGACGGGCGCGAATGGAGTTGCGGATGCGCGTGAGGAAGTCTGCTACTGGGTCGGTGAGGTTCATTCTTCTCCTTCATCCCCCGTTCGCTCCGGGCCGAGCGGCCGGGAGAACCTGCGGGAATGGCTGGGGAGCCCATGGGCTCGGTGAGGTGCGGCACAGCGAGAATCGGATTACCAGCTCGACTTGACGACGCCTGGAATCTCTCCCTTGAGGGCGAGGCCGCGGAAGCAAAGACGGCAGCAGCCGAACTTGCGCAGGAACGCGCGAGGGCGGCCGCAGAGCTGGCAGCGGTTATGCTGGCGGGACTTGAACTTCGGCTTTCTTGCGTCTTTGACGCGCTTTGCGGTCGTTGCCATGATGTCTACTCTCTATTCTAGCTTGAAATCTGCTTTGAAAGCGGGGCGCTGCACTACGCTCCTACGCGGAAGGGAACACCAAAGGCCTTGAGGAGGGCGCGCGCGCCGTTGTCGTCCTTCGCGGTAGTGACGATGGTGACGTTCATGCCTTTCAGCTTGTCCACCTTGGCGTAATCGATCTCGGCGAAGATGAGCTGATCGCGCAGGCCGAGGGTGTAGTTGCCGCGGCCGTCGAAGCTCTTGGACGAGACGCCGCGAAAGTCGCGGACGCGGGGAAGCGCGATCGAGATGAGGCGATCGAGGAACTCGTACATATTGTCGCCGCGGAGGGTGACCATCGCGCCGATCGGCATGCCTTCGCGCAGCTTGAAGGCCGCGATAGACTTCTTTGCCTTGGTGATGACGGGCTTCTGGCCGGCGATCGACGCGAGGTCGGCAACGAGTGGGTCCATGATCTTGACGTTCTGGGTGGCTTCGCCCAGACCCATGTTAATGACGATCTTTTCGAGCCGCGGAATCGCCATCACGTTGGTGATGTTGAGTTCTTTCGCGACGGAATCGCGGATCTCGGTGGTGTACTTTTCCCTAAGACGAGCTGCCATGGTTTACTTCGCTTTCTCCACGGGTGCCGGGGTGGGATATTCTCCGTGTACCGATGCGTGGGGTGATCCGCTGGGACAGTGTGGTTAGCGCTTCTTATCAACTATAGTGGCACCGGTCGAGCGGGCGAACCGGACCTTCTTGTCGCCTTCGACCCGGGTGCCGATCTTGGTCCTGTTACCGTCGGCGTCGAGCAGCATGACGTTCGAGAGGTGGATGGTGGCTTCCTGCTCGGCGATGCCGCCCTTGATGTTCTGCTGTGGGTTGGGCTTGACGTGCTTCTTGATCATCATGACGCCTTCAACCAGGACGCGGTTCTTGTCGGCGATGACGCGCAGGACGCGGCCCTTTTTGCCTTTGTCCTTGCCAGCGATGACTTCGACACGGTCGTTACGCTTGATCTTGATCTTGCTGGTGACGATGGGCTTGTACTTGGTGGCCATGGAGCAATCCTTCCTCGGCGATACGGAGCCGGAGTCCGTGGGTTGGTGAGGCTAGATGACTTCAGGGGCGAGCGAAACAATCTTGAGAAACTTCTTCTCGCGCAGCTCGCGGGCGACGGGTCCGAAGACGCGGGTTCCGACCGGCTCGTTGGCGTCGTTGATGACGACGGCGGCGTTCTGATCGAAGCGGATATAGGTGCCGTCACGACGGCGGTATTCCTTACGAGTGCGAACGAGGACTGCCTTGACGACCTTCCCTTTCTTGACGGTGCCGTCGGGCGAGGCTTCCTTGACGGCGGCGGTGACGACATCGCCGAGGCCAGCCTTCTTGCCCAGGCCGCCGCCGAGCGGCAGGATCACCTGCAGCTTGCGGGCGCCGGAGTTGTCGGCCACGTCGAGAATGGATCTCATCTGT
The DNA here is from genome assembly GCA_965213785.1 of uncultured Granulicella sp. Classification (GTDB taxonomy): domain Bacteria; phylum Acidobacteriota; class Terriglobia; order Terriglobales; family Acidobacteriaceae; genus Edaphobacter. Next base: position 1,212,808 of record OZ243921.1, read on the forward strand.
ACTGCCATGTGCGTCTCCTGAATGCCGGCACGGCCTTGGGGCTGTCCGGCGCAAAACTGGTACCCCGAAGGGAGTGCTACGGATAGCGTGCTAGGGGCTTGGAACTACTTGGCGTCGTTGGTGGGCGTGGTGACGATCTTGGTGTCGCTGATCTGCGAAAGGGACGACCGGCGAACGATCTCTTCGAGCGACCATCGCTTGAGCTTCGACAGGGGGCGCGCCTCGCGGATGCGGACCACGTCGCCCATGCGGGCGGAGTTCTGCTCGTCGTGCGCGTAGAACTTCTTGTTCGACTTGATCACGCGCTTGTACTTGGGGTGGGCCTTGCGCATCTCGATCTCGACGACGATCGTCTTCTGCATCTTGGTGGAGACAACGATGCCAACCTTCTCGTTGCGGCGAGAGACAGGGGCTTCGGACGTGGAGACTGCGGGTGTGGTCTGAGTGTCGGCCATGAGTTATGCCTTCGCTTTCTGCTTGCGGGCGGTGCGGGTGCTCGCGGGTGGGGCGGTGCGGACGACCGCGGGAGAGGCTGCCTTCTCGGCGGCGATGGCGCGCTCACGGGCGATGGTCTTGGCGCGGGCGATGTCGAGCTTGAGGAGGCGAATCTTCTTGATCCCTTCCTGGTTGCCGAGGCTCTTCTGGAAGCGGATGCGGAAGAGCTGCTCGGCCGCGGCGGTCTGCGTGGCCTTGAGCTCGTCGTCGGATTGGGTGCTAAGCTTATCGAGTTCCATGATGGTTTTCCTGGGTGATGCGTGAGGCTATTTTGCGGCGACGGCGTTCTTGACGGCGGCATCGTGGCGCATGACGAAGGTGGTTTTGAGGGGAAGCTTGTGCGCGGCAAGGCGCATGGCCTCCTTCGCGAGCTCGGGCGTGACGCCTTCCATCTCGAACAGGATCTTGCCGGGGCGAACCACGGCGACCCAGTGGTCGGGCGCGCCTTTACCCTTGCCCATACGGGTCTCGGCGGGCTTCTTGGTGATCGGCTTGTCCGGGAAGAGACGCAGCCAGACCTTGCCGCCACGCTTGATGAAACGCGTCATGGCGATGCGGCTGGCTTCAATCTGGCGGTCGGTAATGTAACCGCACTCCATGACCTTAAGGCCGTAGTCGCCGAACGAGAGATCGCTGCCGCGCCACGCCTTGCCGCACATGCGGCCGCGCTGCTGCTTGCGGTACTTGACTTTCTTGGGCATCAACATGGCAAAACCCTCTTAGTTGCTGGACTGAAGTCCTGGCATACTGCTTACTTCCGATCCGCGGTCTGGAAAAGACCCGCGGATCTCCTATGTCTGAAATGGTTAGAACGCGCCGGTGGTGGTGACGGTCTCACGACGCTTCTTCTGCTCGTAAATATCCCCGCGGTAGACCCAGGTCTTGACGCCGATGATGCCGTAGGTGGTGTTGGCCTCGGCGAAGCCATAATCGATGTCGGCGCGGAGGGTGTGCAGGGGAAGACGGCCCTGCAGATACCACTCGGAGCGAGCGATCTCGTTGCCGTTGAGGCGGCCCGAAACGCGAACCTTGATACCCTTGCAGCCGAAGCGGAGAGCTGAATCAACCGACTTGCGCATGGCGCGGCGGAAGCTGACGCGCTTCTCAAGCTGGAGGGCGATGTTCTCGGCGACGAGTTGCGCATCGAGCTCGGGCTTGTTGACCTCGAGGATGTCGATGAAGACCTCGCGCGAGGTGCGCTTCTGGATGTCGGCCTTAAGCTTATCGATCTCGGCTCCCTTGCGGCCGATGATAATGCCCGGGCGCGCGGTGCGGATGATGAGCCGAAGTTTGTTGCCGGGACGTTCGACCTCAACGGAGCTGACACCGGCGGCCTTCAGCTTTTCGCGAAGCTCGGCTTTTAGCTTTACGTCCTCGACCAGCAGCTTGTCGTAGCCGCGTTCGACGAACCAGCGTGACTTCCACGGCTTGTTGATGCCGAGGCGAAACCCATACGGATGGACCTTCTGTCCCATAGCGCTTCCTTATTTCCTTTGTGTTGCCGCGATACGGCGTGAGCCGCTCGGACACCCATGCACAATTTCTAAGTTTACCTGAGACCGCAGGTCGATTGCTGAAATAAATCAGCGGCGGCCCGGAGATCCTACGCTTTTGCCGTTGCGGTCTTCCGCGCAAACGGCTTTTTGGCCGCCGCCTTCTTCTTCGCAGGCGCTCCCTTGACCGCCTTGGTGGAGGTGGTGGTGCCCTCGGCCTCGGTTGTCGTGGTTCCCTTCTCGGCTACCGTCACGATAATGTGGCAGAGACGGCGCTGATAGCGGAATGCGCGCCCCATCGGAGCGGGACGAATGCGCTTCATGCGCGGGCCTTCATTGGCAATGGCGGTACGGACGTAGAGGTTGTCGACGTCGACATCGAGGCCCTGCTCGTCGGAGACATAGCTGGCATTCTGGATGGCCGAGCGAAGGACCTTTTCTATGACCGGGGCCATGCGCTTGGTGCTGAAGTGAATGGCGTTAATGGCCGCCTCGACGCGCAGGCCCTTGATCAGATCAAGGACGAGCCGCGCCTTCTGCGGGCTGGTGCGCTGGAATCTAGCTTCCGCGCGAAACTCTCTGGGTTGGGGCGCTGCATTTGCCATAGTCGTTTCCTTCAAGGTGCTTCTACTGTGCCGGGTCGTCCGGCGGGTCTTGGAAGTGCGTGGGCGATGCCGGAGCTACTTCGGCTTCGCGGAGGACTCGGTGGCGCGACCCGAGTGGCCCTTGAAGGTGCGGGTAGCAGAGAACTCTCCGAGCTTGTGACCGACCATGTTTTCCGTCACATACACCGGAATAAACTTGCGGCCATTGTGTACGGCGATGGTATGGCCGACGAAGTCGGGGTGAATGGTCGAACGGCGCGACCAGGTCCGGAGAACCTTCTTGTCGTTGGCGGCGTTCATGACGTCGATCTTCTTCATCAGATGCGCGTCGATGAAGGGGCCCTTCTTGGCGGAACGGGACATAAGGCTTACTCCGAGGTGCTGGTGGATGGTGCGTGCTGAATACGACGAATCTCACGATGCGAGACTTGGGCTTACTCGGCGTGAAGAAGAACTACTTGGTACGACGGTTGACGATGAAGACATCAGTCCGCTTGTTGTTGCGTGTCTTGTAGCCGCGCGTGGGCTGGCCCCAGGGGGTGACCGGGTGACGGCCCCCGGAAGTTTTGCCTTCGCCGCCGCCGTGCGGGTGATCGACCGGATTCATGGAAACGCCGCGGTTGGAAGGGCGGATACCCTTCCAGCGATTGCGTCCGGCCTTCCCGATGGTGACGTTCTCGTGGTCGGTGTTGCCGACCTGGCCGATCGTCGCCATGCACTCGACGAGCACCTTGCGGGTCTCGCCCGAAGGCATCTTCAGCAAGGCGTAGTCGCCCTCCTTGGCAATGAGGTTGACCTGCGCTCCGGCCGAACGGGCCATCTGGGCGCCCTTCCCGGGACGGAGCTCGATGTTGTGCACGATCGTTCCCGTCGGGATGAACTTGAGCGCGAGCGCGTTGCCGACGAGGATGTCAGCCTCGGGGCCGCTCATGATCGATTGACCAACCTTGAGCCCGACGGGCTGGATGATGTAGCGCTTCTCGCCGTCCGCGTAGTTGATGAGCGCAATGCGCGAGCTGCGGTTCGGGTCGTACTCGATCGTCGCGACAGTGCCCGGGATGCCGAACTTGTCACGCTTGAAGTCGACGAGACGAAGCTTCTGCTTGTGACCGCCACCGTGGTGCCGCATGGTCATGGCACCGGTCGAGTTGCGTCCGCCGGTGCGGGGTTTGACCGAGAGCAGCGGCTTGTAGGGTTTGTCGGTGGTGATGTCGTCGTTGACCAGCTTCGTGGCGAAGCGGAGCGACGGCGTGATGGGGCGGAATGATTTGATCGGCATTGTTTAATCCTTGCCCTGGGCGCTTAGGGGATGTTGCTTCGCGCGATACATGTAACGAAGTTGGTGGCTTGTAAAGCCGTAACGCTTAGAGGCTGTTCAGGTACTCGGGCATCTTTTCGCCGTCTTTCAGGCGAACGTAGGCTTTCTTCCAGTCGGGGCGGTAGCCCGCAAACTTGCCGCGACGACGCTCCTTGCCTTCGACGACCGAGGTGCGGACCCCGTGAACCTTGACCTTGAAGAGTGTCTCGACGGCCTGCTTGACTTCGGTCTTGGTTGCCTTGAGGGCGACCTCAAAGACGAGCGTGTTCTGAACTTCCTTGACGGTCATGCCCTTCTCAGTGATGAGCGGGCGCCGAATGACGGTGTAGAGAGTTGGCATTACGCAACCTCCTTCTCGGAAGCGGACTTGGCACGCTTCGACGTGTTGTTGGCAAGCGTCTGCTGGACGGCCTCGAAGGCATCGCGCGAGAAGACAGCGTGCTCGTAGCGCAGCAGATCGTAGGGGTGAACTTCGGAGCTGAGCACCAGTTCGACGCCGGCCAGGTTACGCGAGCCGAGGTAGAGGTTCTCATCGAGCTTCTGGCTGGACTCGACCAAAAGCGTAGTCTTGCCGGTTTCGAGCTTGTTGAGCGCAGTGCGGTAGAGCTTGGTCTTGCCTTCCGCGACGGCGAAGGAGTCGACGATAGTGAGCTTGCCTTCGGCGATCTTCGCGGCGAGCGCGGAGCGCAGCGCGCCGAAGAGCTTCTTCTTCGGAAACTGGTAGTCGTAGCTGCGGGGCTGCGGTCCGTGAACCGTACCGCCGCCGCGCCACAGCGGGGTCCGGATGGAGCCGACGCGCGCGCGGCCGGTTCCCTTCTGCTTCCAGAGCTTCTTTCCGGCACCCGAGACAAGCTTGCGGTTCTTGGTGGCGGCGGTTCCCTGGCGGAGCGCGGCGCGGTAATGCTTGACCGCCTCCCAGAGGAGTGCATCGTTGATCTCGCCGGTGAAGACGTCGGCGTGCAGCTCGAACTCGCCGACCTTCTCTCCGGTGAGATTGACTACGTTGAGGTTTGCCATGAATCTTCTCTCTTCTTGCCCGCCAACGATGCGGCGGGCCCTGACTTTGGTTGCGAGCGGTAAGGCTCTTGAGCTTACTTCTTCTTCGACGGTGCGGCCTTCTTCGAAGCCTTCAGGGCGTCCTTGGTGGCGGCACCGGCGAATCCGCGGCGCTCGCGTGGCGGCGCCTTGGCCTTCGAAATCAACACGAAGCCATCGCGCGGACCCGGGACGGCACCCTCGACCAGGATGAGGTTCTCTTCGAGATCGATGCCGCGAATGCGGAGGTTGCGGACCGTGATCTGCGCGTGACCCATGTGGCCAGGCATACGCTGCCCGGGGAAGACGCGAGACGGGAACGAGGAGGCGCCGATCGAACCCTGCACCTGGAACATGTGGCCGTGCGACTTGGGACCGCCACCGAAGCCGTGACGGCGGATCACGCCGGCAAAGCCACGCCCCTTGGAGGTGCCGATCACATCGACGAAACGCTCGTCTTCAAAGATATCTACAAGGACCCGGTCGCCCGCCTTCACGGCGTCCTCTACGCTGTCGCCGGGCCGGGCGACTTCGATCGCGACTTCCTTGATCATGCGGACGGGCGGCACGTTTGATTTGGCAAAGTGACCCGTCATGGCCTTGTTGATCTTCGAAGCTTTCACAAAGTCGACATAGCCGATCTGCGCGGCATCGTAGCCGTCTTTCGCCTGTGTCTTGAGCTGGGTGATGACGCAGGGGCCGGCCTTGAGGACGGTGACGGGATGCACATCGCCGCGATCGTCGAAGATCTGGGTCATGCCAATTTTCTTGCCGAGAATTCCTGCTATGGACATCTTGGGTTTCCTTTCCTCATCATGCTCGTCTTACCAGGCGAGCACTGCCGGGGTTAATGTGCGTTTACTTCTGGACAGTCTTGATCTCGACGTCGACGCCGGCGGGCAGGTCGAGCTTCATCAGCGCATCAACGGTCTGCTGGGTCGGTTCGAGGATATCGATGAGGCGCTTATGCGTGCGGATCTCGAAGGCCTCGCGCGACTTCTTATCGACGTGGGGGGAACGCAGCACGCAGTACTTGTTCTTCATCGTGGGGAGCGGGATGGGTCCGGCAACCTGGGCCCCGGTGCGCTTGGCGGTCTCGACGATCTCGCCGGTGGACGTGTCGAGCACGCGGTAGTCATACGCCTTCAAACGAATTCTGATTCTCTGTCCTGCCATGGTATGTCTCTCTTCCGTGCTGCAAAGATCGGTTGGAGTGCGCTGCCGGGGATGAACATCTACACCTCCGGCAGCCCTCGTGAGCCTTACCTACTTGATGATCTCGGAGATCGTCCCCGCGCCGACGGTCCGTCCGCCTTCACGAATGGCAAACCGCAGACCCTTCTCCATCGCGACCGGCGTATGCAGCGTGATCTCCAACTGCACATTGTCCCCCGGCATCACCATCTCGATGCCCGCCGGCAGCTTCGCCGATCCCGTCACATCCGTCGTCCGGAAGTAGAACTGCGGACGGTAGCCATTGAAGAACGGCGTATGACGCCCGCCCTCTTCCTTGCTCAGCACGTAGATCTCGCCCTTGAACTCCGTATGCGGCGTGATCGAACCGGGCTTCGCCAGCACCATCCCGCGCTCCACATCCTCCTTCGCGATGCCGCGCAGCAGCAGGCCCGCGTTGTCGCCCGCCAGCCCTTCATCGAGCTGCTTCTTGAACATCTCGACGCCCGTGCACACCGTCTGCTGCGTCTCGCGGAAGCCGACGATCGAGCATGGCTCGCCGACCTTGATCTTGCCCCGCTCGATGCGGCCCGTGACCACCGTGCCGCGACCCGAAATCGAGAAAATATCCTCGATCGGCATCAGGAACGGCAGGTTCACCGCACGCTCCGGCTGCGGAATGTACTTGTCGACGGCCTCCATCAGCTCGTCGATCTTGGCTTCCCACTGGGCTTCGCCGTTCAGCGCGCCCAGGGCAGAGCCGCGGATGATCGGCGTATCGTCGCCCGGGTAGTCGTACTTCGACAGCAGCTCGCGGACCTCCATCTCGACCAGCTCGATCAGCTCTTCGTCCTCGACCGCGTCGCACTTGTTCAGGAACACGACGATGAACGGCACGCCGACCTGCCGTGCCAGCAGCACATGCTCCTTGGTCTGCGGCATCGGCCCATCGGTCGCCGCGACGACGAGAATCGCGCCATCCATCTGCGCCGCGCCGGTGATCATGTTCTTGATGTAATCGGCGTGGCCCGGGCAATCGACGTGCGCGTAGTGACGGTTCTTGGTCTCGTACTCGACGTGCGAGGTCGCGATCGTGATGCCGCGCTCCCGCTCTTCGGGTGCGTTGTCGATCGTGTCGAACGAACGGAACACGTTGTGCGGGTTGTGCTTCGACAACACCTTCGTGATCGCCGCCGTCAGCGTCGTCTTGCCATGATCGATGTGCCCCACCGTGCCAATGTTGACGTGTGGCTTAGACCGGTCAAACTTTTCCTTGCCCATTGCTCTTCTCCGTGTTGCTTCGTTGCTTCGCTGTTATGGCCACGTACGCCAGGCCGGGGATGGTTGACTTGGCTTGCGCTACTTATCCTTCGGGTCCTTGCCCTGAACTTTCGCGATGATCTCTTCCGAGACCGAGCGGGGCGCTTCCTCATACTGCTTGAACTGCATGGAGTAGTTGGCGCGTCCCTGGGTCGCTCCGCGCATGTGCGTGGCATAGCCGAACATGGTCGAAAGCGGGACCGTAGCGCGAATGGCCTGTGTGTTGCCGACCATCTCCATGCCTTCGATGCGTCCGCGGCGGCTGTTCAGGTCGCCGATGATGGTCCCCATGTAATCCTCTGGGACGAGCACTTCCACCGCCATGACGGGCTCAAGCAGGACAGGCTTCGCCTTGCGCGCGGCTTCCTTAAAGGCCATCGACCCGGCAATCTTGAAGGCCATCTCGTTCGAGTCGACATCGTGATAGCTGCCGTCGTAGAGCGAGACCTTGATGTCGACCATCTCGTAGCCCGCGAGGACGCCGCCCTGCATAGCTTCCTGGATGCCCTGGTCGATCGGCTTGATGTACTCCTTGGGAATGGTGCCGCCCTTGGTGTCGTTCGAGAACTCGTAGCCTTTGCCGGGCTCGTTGGGCTCAATGCGGATCTTGGCGTGGCCGTAGTTGCCGGAACCGCCGGTCTGCCGGATGTACTTGCCTTCGGCCTCCGCGTTTCCGCGGACGGTCTCCCGATAGTTGACCTGCGGCTTACCGACGTTGGCTTCAACCTTGTACTCGCGCATCATGCGGTCGACGATGATTTCGAGATGCAGTTCGCCCATGCCGGCGATGATGGTCTGACCGGAGTCGATGTCGGTACGCACATTAAAGGTGGGATCCTCCTGCGCGAGCTTCGACAGCGCGACGCCCATCTTCTCCTGATCGGCCTTGGTCTTCGGCTCAACGGCGACCTCGATGACCGGCTTGGGAAAGTCGATCGACTCGAGGACGACGGGGCTCTTGTCCGAGCAAATCGTGTCGCCCGTGATGAGGTTCTTGAGACCCACGGCGGCGCAGATGTCTCCCGCCATGATCTCCGAGATCTCTTCGCGCTTATTGGCGTGCATCTTCAGCAAGCGGCCGATACGCTCCGTCTTGCCTGTGCGTGGATTGAGCGTGGTGTCGCCCGTCTTCAGGACGCCCGAGTAGATACGGATGAAAATGAGCTGGCCGACAAAGGGGTCAGTCATGATCTTGAAGCCAAGCGCGGAGAGAGGTTCGGAGTCTTCCGCCTTGCGGACGATCTCAACCTCCATGTTGTCGGGATCGTGGCCGATCATGGGAGGAATGTCGAGCGGACTCGGCAGGTAGTCGACGACCGCATCGAGCAGCGTCTGGACGCCCTTGTTCTTGAAGGACGAGCCGCAGAGCACCGGGAAGATGTTCATCGCGATGGTCGCCTTGCGGATACCGGCCTTGAGCTGCGCCTCGGTCGGCTCCTGACCCTCAAGGTAGAGGTTCATGATCTCGTCGTCGGAGTCGGCGACCGCCTCGATGAGCACGTTGCGGGCGGCCCGGGCCGTCTCGAGCAGGTCGGCGGGAATCTCTTCGACCGAATACTCCGCGCCCATCGTCTCGTCGTGCCAGAGGATCGCCTTCATGGTGACGAGATCGACGACCCCGGCAAACTTCGCTTCCGCGCCGATCTGGATGTTGATCGGGATGGCGCGGGCGCCAAGACGGTCGACGATGGTGGACGTGGCGTAGACGGCGTCGGCTCCGGCCTTGTCCATCTTGTTGATAAAGCAGACCCGGGGAACCTTGTACTTGTCGGCCTGACGCCAGACGGTCTCGGACTGAGGCTGCACGCCGGCGACCGCATCGAAGCAGGCGACTGCGCCATCAAGCACACGCAAGCTGCGCTCGACCTCGGCCGTGAAGTCGACGTGTCCGGGAGTATCGATGATGTTGATGCGGATGTTCTTCCAGGTGCAGGTGGTCGCGGCGGAGGTGATGGTGATGCCGCGCTCCTGCTCCTGCTCCATCCAGTCCATAGTGGCAGTGCCTTCGTGCACTTCGCCGATGCGATGGGTGATGCCGGTATAGAAGAGGATGCGCTCGGTCGTCGTCGTCTTTCCGGCGTCGATGTGGGCCATGATCCCGATGTTCCGGCAACGATTGAGCGGTATGGTGCGTGCCACGGTCTTGATCTCTTGTCTGCTGGGCGTGCCAGCGGTTCTAAACAGTTTGGGGCCAGGAGCTACCAGCGGTAATGAGCGAATGCCTTGTTTGCTTCGGCCATGCGATGAACGTCTTCCTTCTTCTTCATCGCGGCGCCGCGGCCGTTGGCGGCATCGAGCAGCTCGGCGGTGAGCTTGTCGACCATACCCTTTTCGCCACGGGCGCGGCCGTAGGTCACGAGCCAGCGGATAGCGAGTGAGGTGCGGCGCTCTGGGAGCACTTCAATTGGGACCTGGTAGTTGGCTCCGCCGACCCGGCGAGACTTCACTTCGAGAAGCGGCTTGCAGTTTTCCACGGCCTTCTTGAAGAGCTTGAGGGCCTCGTCGCCGCCTTTGTTTTCGAGGTTCGTCATGGCGGTGTAGAAGATGCCCTGGGCCGTGGACTTCTTGCCGCCCCACATCATGGAGTTGACGAACTTCGTGACCAAGGTCGAGTTGTAGATCGGGTCCGGAGCGACTTCGCGCTTTGCTATGTATCCTTTACGGGGCATCTTCTTCCTTCTCGTCTTCCTCCAGCGCGGGACTTCTCACGGGCTGGACCTGGTTAGTGGATTACTTCTTGCCTTTAGCAGGGGCGGCTGCGGCTCCGGCCTTGGGACGCTTGGCGCCGTACTTCGACCGGCTCTGCATGCGCTTGGCGACGCCGACGGAATCGAGGGTTCCACGGACGACGTGGTAGCGGACTCCCGGGAGATCCTTGACGCGGCCGCCGCGGATGAGCACGATCGAATGCTCCTGGAGGTTGTGGCCTATGCCGGGGATGTATGTCGTTACTTCTATTCCGTTTGTGAGCCGGACGCGAGCGACCTTGCGGAGTGCCGAGTTGGGCTTCTTGGGGGTCTGGGTGTAGACGCGGGTGCAGACGCCGCGGCGCTGCGGCGAGCCCTGGAGGGCGGGGCTGGCGGTCTTGTAGCGGGTGGGGGTGCGGCCTTGCTTTACGAGCTGGTGGAATGTAGGCACTTCGTGAAACTCCCTCTTGGTGTGACCCAAATCTGCTTGATTCGGGCTTGGCGCAGGGCAGCTCCCAGGCTCGTTTCCGCGCGTAAACGCATGGAACGAAACGCTTTCGGGGCGTTTCGGGCGTGGTCCTGAATCCTGCGCGCGGCCTTACCTGCTAACCACGCGTTGTTGCTGCATTCACGTCCGAGGTGATTACAGACGACGGTGACCGGATGTGCTGGCCGCCCTATCTTCTTGCAGAAGAGGGGCTTGCGGGGCAATCGGTTCCGTTTCGCTGCTGCGGCCCACATAGCCCTCTTGGAAAGGGGTGTCGCAGGCGCGTTTGGCGGGTGTTGCTGACGACTGGTTCCGCATACTTCTGGAACCTTCTAAAGGTAACAAGATCGGGGTTTGGCGTCAAGAAACATGTGGTGAAGCTATGGTGTCTGTGTGGCTGATGTGGTGTTTTGGCACGGACCGGACGTGGTGAGGGGTGCGTCCTTGCCGGGGATTCGCGATCTGCGTGGTGCTTTTTTCGTGGTGTGGTGGTGGATGGTGGTTTCCGGCCTCGATTTGAGCGTCGATTTGTCAAGTGCTAGGCTCTTGCCATGACTCCTTTTGCCACCATCCGCTTCGTGCCTGCCGGCCTCGCTGCCGCTCTCCTATCTGCTTGTACCGCTGTGTCGCTGGGGCAGAGTGGGGAGCCGGCGAAGGTAGAGCCGATGAAGACGCATGACCCGGTGGTGATGGCGGCGATGAAGGCGAGCGAGGGCGGGCAGATGAAGATGCCCGGGGCGGTGGCGATCTCGCCGGATGGGAGGCTGCTGGCTTACACCGTTGGCGGGCGGGCCGAGGGGGCGCTGCACCTGGTGGAGGTGGCGAATCCCGACCCGGCGAAGGACCAAATTGTTGCGCCGAACGGAACGACCGACTGCCAGAGTGGGGCTCCCGTTTGGGCTCCGAATGGGAAGATGCTGGCCTATACGTCCAACTGCACGGGGGCGGCGGAGAAGGCGCAGGAGCAGATTTTTCTTTGGGATCAGGGAACGGGGAAGAGTAGGCAGTTGACGCACTTGAAGGGGTTGTTCCAACAGGTTGCGTGGGCTCCGGATGGGAAGACGATTGGGTTCCTGTTTGTGGAGAATGCGACGCGATCGGCGGGGGCGCTTGCGGCGATGAAGCCATGGTCGGGAGTGATTGGGGAGGATGGGATCGAGGTGCAGCGGGTGGCGATGGTGGACGCCGCGAGCGGCACGCTGAGCTTCGCGACGCCGGACAACCTGCATGTGTTCGAGTTTGCGTGGGCTCCGAACGGGCGGGAGATGGCGTATGTAGCGGCACCTCCGCCGGGGGAGAACAACTGGTGGGTGGCGGATTTGCTGACCCAGGAGGTTTCGCCGAAACGGCCGGCGTGTGGGGCGGGCACGGCGAAGGGTGGATGCGCGGTGCCGCATGTCGTCGTGGATACGGCGTTGGTGAAAGGTGAGCTGCATGGGCTGCAGATGGCGGTGCCGCGGTGGTCCCCGGATGGGACGCGGATTGCATTTATCGGTGGGCTGATGAGCGATCAGGGGTCGACGGGTGGAGATGTGTGGGTGGTGAGCGCGAAGGGTGGGGAGCCGGTGGATGTGACGCCTGGGATCGATGGGACGCCGGGATATGCGGGCTGGACGGGGAACGACTCGGTTGGCTTTGTGGAGGACCGGCGGGGGCATACGCTGCTGGCGGACTACAGCGTGAGCAAGAAGGCTGCGGATACGACGCCGTATGACCTGGGTGAGGTTTCCGTCGGTGGCGGGCCGATCAAGGATGCGATTGGGGTTTCGACCAACGGCGTGCTGGCGATGGTGAAGAGCGGGCTGACGGCGGCTCCGGAGGTCTGGGCGGGCGGGTATGGTGCGCTGAAGCAGGTGACACACCTGAACGATGGGGCGAAGATGGCGGGGGGGAAGACGGAGTCGATCGAGTGGGAGAATGGCGGGTTCCATGTGCAGGGCTGGCTGACCTACCCGGTGAACTATGATCCGGCGAAGAAGTATCCGATGATCGTGAGCGTGCATGGGGGGCCGTCGGCTTCGATCGGGCCGCGGTTCGGGATGATGGCGACGTACTCGCTGGCGGGGTACTTTGTGCTGCAGCCGAACCCGCGGGGGAGCTTTGGGCAGGGAGAGGCGTTTACGGCGGCGAACCGGAAGGACTTTGGGTATGGGGATTTGAAGGACATTCTGGCGGGGATGGATGCGGTTGAGAAGAAGGTTTCTGTCGATCCGAGGCGCGAGGGGCTGACGGGGTGGAGCTATGGCGGGTTTATGACGATGTTCGGGGTGACGCAGACGACGCGGTTCCGGGCGGCGGTGGCGGGAGCGGGGATCTCGGACTGGCTGAGCTACTACGGGGAGAACTCGATCGACCAGTGGATGACGCCGTTCTTCGGGGCGACCGTGTACGACGATCCGGCGGTGTATGCGAAGAGTTCGGCGATTACCTATATCAAGAACGTGAAGACGCCGACGCTGGTGATTGTGGGGGATCGGGATGGGGAGTGCCCGGCGCCGCAGTCGTTCGAGTTCTGGCATGCGCTGCGGGCGGAGGGGGTGCGGACGCAGCTGGTGGTGTACCCGAATGAGGGGCATGGGTTTCGCGACCCCGAGCATATCAAGGATCGGACGGAGCGGGAGATGACTTGGTTTCAGAAGGAGATGGGGGCGGAGTAAGGTAACCAGTCGCTCTTGACTATCAAATGCTGGTTGTTACCACAGTCGATCACCCTTCTTCTTGGGCGAAGCTCCCGTTTGCAATATCAATTTGGCTTGCTCCTCTGTTGCCGCATATGCCATGGGCACAGTGACACGGCGGGCGCGATCCGTCATCGCCATAGCGTAGCAACTCCAATAGGAGCCATGCGAGGCCGTGCGAAACTCAAACTCGTCTAAACTGGGCCAACGCGGTCCGTAGCGACACGGCGCTTCTTCAAAGCCATCTGCTGTGATTAGACCGCATTCATAGTTTTCGTAGTTCACGATACAGTGATCCTCTGGGAAATCTTGTTGGCCGCCTCCAATGAGCGGGGCATCACAGTCGGGACAGTGGAAACGTGCATGTTCAATTTGGAATTCGTGTAAGCGATCTTCAAGCTCTGCAATCTTTTGAAGATGTTGAACATTTAACCCTGCAGCAATGTCGATCGGCTCCATGTTGAAGTTGAGAGGAATCTCAATGAGCCTACCTCGTTCATTGTTAAACCATTTTGCTCCGATCCTTTCGATAGTCGAACTCGTCGTCGCCCGACTATCGATAACGTTAAATATCCAGCCCGCCGCTTCGCAGCTTTCGGTTGCGATGTCCGATATGCTCACCAATTTTGGGGTTGTGCGCCCTTTAACATGTTTCTTCATGGTCGCAAGTAGGCGGCCGAGGCGGGCCATAAACACTGATGAACTAGTAGCATTGGTCAGGTGAAGGCATACGAGCCATCCCTTTGCCGTCAATCTATATACTCGGAACGACTCGTCAGTTAAAGCTAGTTCGACATATCCATTGCTGAGAAGATCTTCCCAGGTTGTTCGGATAACAGTACCGGCAAAAGGGAGCGAGTTTGCCTCAAACAACGCGGTGTCGATCGCGCTGTCATTTAGCAACTCGTACATCAGCTTGAGAGCAGCTTCATTATTCCGCTGGCGCTCTTTAGTACTACGAGTCATAGAGCGGCGATTCTACCTGCGAATACCATGCAGTTTCAACAAAGCTCGCTCCTGATGTTCGCAGCGGTTTGCCGCAGGATCGGCATGGATCGCCGTACATGGAGAGCCTGTGGTGGTAGATCGCGTTTGGGTTGGTCTCGCGCAGGCCGGTGATGCGCTCGTACTCGGCGAGGAACGGGGCGAAGGCCTCTTGCGTAAGCCTTTGCCCTTCCGCGAGGTGACCTGCTGGTACTCGCCCTCGTCGAGCATCGGCATCTCCGCTCTACAGCGCCAGCACCAGAGCATCCGCATGTGGCCTACACCTTTGAGCTTTGTGCTGGACCTGTTGTCGCTTCCTGAGCAAGCGCCTGATGAAGAATCATTTTCAAGTAGGTCTGGTATCGCAGGCCGCGCTGTTGCGCCTGTCTCTTCGCCAACTCGATATCGGCGGGATCGAGCCTGATGGTGGTCTGGGGAGTCGAGCCTCGACGCGCCAGCGTTCCGCTCGTCAGCGTGCCTTCTTTCGCCGCCTGCTGAAATTGGGCGAGAAGTTCATCCTGGTTGTTCTCGAACCATTCTCTTTCTTCTTTTTCGCTTTTAAACTCAGGAGTTTTGAGTGTGTTGTTCATCGGGTTCTCGCTCTCTGTTCGGAGTAGAAGGTCCGCATCTTCCTGTTGGCTGGATATGCTGTGACAACTCGGATTTTGTCGCCTCGTGCCGTGACCGCAATCAGAAGGACGCGGCCTGCGTCTGTCTCGCCCAAATGAAGGATGCGCTGCTCGCCGTTCCGTTCCTCTTTTCCCAACGCCAGAGGATTGTTTTCGATAACCTGTTCGGCTTCATCGGGGTCTACGTGGTGAAGGGCAATGTGGTCGATGTTGCCGGGGTCCCATTGGAAAGGCATTGCGGGTTCATCCTTCGTTTTAGCGGGGCACCCGAATACATCGGATCTTCGTCTTTATTGGACTTCTTTTGAGATTGTGGCATGGTCGCTGTGTTGATTGTACCGACATGTCGAGACAGACGAGAATGGTAGCCTTCGGATTCGATCCCGCTCCAGGGCCAGGGTGGGGGCGACCCGACGGGGTGGCATGCCGGAGGTTGCGGGGGGATGGTGGGGTTGAGGTCGATGCGGGCGTAGCTGAGGATGACGAAGTCGAGGCACGCCTGGTGCCGGGGGGTCGGTGGTTCGGCGAGGCAGGGTTGGGCGATGGCGAGGGACGCGGCTATGTGGCTTCCCGCGGAGAAGCTTGTGGGGATTTTTTCTCCGGAGGCTTGGGCGGGGCCTGGGCGGGGCCTGGGCGGAGACGAAAGGGGGGTGGGGGCGTCTAACGGGCATCGTGGGAAGTGCGTGGAACGGGCGGCGGATTTGCTTCCCCTGTACGTGCCTTCTACACTGGGAGTTGCGAGTATTCAGCAGGGTGCGGTGTGACCGTTTGGCCTTGTGAGCGGCTGGACGGGGAGGATCAATGCGTCGGTTTGTTACGTTAGCGGTTTTGCTTCTGTTTACGGTTCCTTTCGGAATCTCGATTGCGGGATGCAATAAGGCGGCTTCGATTACGTATTGCGGGGCGGGCGACTCGGGCGTGCGGGTGGGGCAGACGACGTCGATTACGCTGCAGCCGCAGGTGTACGGGATCTCGCTTTCCTATGGGCAGAAGGGGCAGATCTCGTCTCCGGCAGCGAAGGACTGCAAGGGAAGCAGCACGTCGCCGACGTTTCGGTATGGGACGTCGGATATGTCGATTGTGGATGTTTCTCCGACGACGGGGGCGCTGTGCGCGGGGAGCTGGAACCGGAACTCGGGTGGCGGGATTGCGGACTTTACGACCTGCACGGTGACGAACAAGCCGGGGCTGGCGTATGTGACGGCTTCGGCGGACGCGACGACGAGCAATCCGGTGCCGGTCTATATTCATCCGACGGTGACGAGCGTGGTGCTGGGGACGCCGAGTACGGACTGCAAGACGGATCCTGATCCGTCGACGAACTGCAGCGCGACGGCTTCGAACGAGACGACGACGGGGGTGGTGACGTATACGGGGACGGGGTGCCTGTCGCAGGGGGTGACGGGGCAGTTGGCGGCGCGGGTATATCAGAACGGGACGCAGAACCCGGCGGACAATATCAGCCTGCTGGTGGGGCACCTGACGTATACGCCGCAGACGTCGGCGGTAGTGACGATCGACCAGAACGGGGTGGCGACGGCGGTGGCTCCGGGGTCGACGATCGTGTCGGCGAGTGTGGCGAGTGCGTCGAGCTCGGCGGGGTTCTTTTCGACGTGTCCTCCGGTGTCGATTTCGCTGGCGAATCCGGGGGTGACGTCGGTGAGCCAGAACAATACGCAGCCGCTGATTGCGACCGTGAAGGACATGAACGGGGTGACGTTGACGGGATTGAACCTGGAGTATGTGTCGACGACGCCGACGACGATTCCGGCGGGGACGTCGGCGGTGACTCCGCTGTTTCCCGGGGCGGCGCAGATTACGGCGCTTTGTATGCCCCCGGTGTGCAATCCTTCGCCGTTCAACCAGATCGGGCTGTTTGGGAATGGGAAACCGGTGAGCTCGAACCCGGTGCCGATTACGTCGCCCGGGACAAGCGGGACGATTTTGTATATCGGGAGCACGCAGTCGCAGTACATCGTGCCGGTGGACTTTACGACGACGACGCTGGGGACGCCGGTGCGGCTTCCGTATGTGCCGAACTCGATGGTGATTTCGCAGGATGGGACGACGATTTACCTGGGAAGTTCGACGGAGCTGATGGTGTATAACGCGACGTCGAATGCGCTGTCCCGGGAGGCTACGGCGACTCCGGGGAATGTGCTGGCGGTGTCGCCGGATGGGAACACGGTGGTGATCTCGGACCCGGTGCGGCAGGTGATCTCGCTGGTGGCGAGCGCGGGCGCGGTGGAGACGACGTATGGCGGCGTGGGGACCAAGGCGCAGTGGACGCCGGACTCGCAGACGGTGTATATCGCGGCGGGGAACCAGTTGCTGGTGTACTCGACGTTTACCGGATGGGACAGCATCACGCAGTTGGCGGCTCCGGTGACGGATGTGGCGGTGACGGTTCCGAATGTGGGGGCTTACTTTGCGGGGGCTTCGACGACGGCGCGGGGGTACTGCGCGGCGAGTACGGTTTCGGGCACGAACGGGTCGTCGACGGTGAGCAATGCGTTCTATCCCCCGGCTTCGGATGCGGCGACGGCGGCGGCGGTGACGGACCGGCTGACGGCGACGAACGACGGGAAGCACATCCTGGGGGTGACGGCGGGCACGGCGATGCCGACGCTGAGCGACCTGGCGGTGACGATCCCGATCGGCGCGTGCCCGGCGACGACGGGGCTGACGTTTGCGAGCACGCTGACGACGTCTTTGCTGCCGGGAGTGACGGCTACGGGGATCACGGGGATTGTGGCGGCTTCGGACTCGAGCGTGGCGCTGGTGACGTATACCGGGACGGGCGGCGTGATTCCGACGTATGTTCCGGCGGCGAGCGGCCAGGGGACGGTCGGCTCGATCAAGCTGACGGGGACGGCGACGGCTCCGGTGGCGGGGGTGTTCAGCACGGATAACAACACGTTCTACACGGGGACGGCGGGGGATAATGCGATCCACCTGATCGACCGGCGGACGTTGACGGATTCATCGACGGTGGCGCCGAAGCTGCCGGATTTGAATGGGAACCCTGCGACGCCGAACTTGCTGGTGCAACGACCGAGGAAGACGACGAGCTAGTGGGAAGGCCCTCCTGGCGGAGGGCCTTTTGTTGTGCCATGTCGGGGCCTAGCCGAGTCGGTTTTTGAGGACGGTGCGGGCGATGGCGTCGAGGACGCCGTTGAGGAAGTGGATGGATTCGGGGGCGGCGTACCGCTTGGCGACCTCGAGGCTTTCGTTGATGATGATGGGGCCGGGAGTGTTGGGGTAGGCGAGCATCTCGGCGACGGCGGCGCGGAGGAGGTTGCGGTCGACGACGGGCATGCGCTCGATGCGCCAGTTCTGGACGTGTGCCTGGATGAGGTCGTCGATCTCGTCTTCGCGGACGGTGGCGACGCGATAGAGGTCTTCGGCGAAGGCGCGGGTCTCCTCATCGACGTCGTCGCGGGATCCCCAGAAGAGCTTGCGGACCTCGTCGGGGTTTTGTTTGCCGAGGTCGCCCTGGAAGAGCATCTGCATGGTGAGTTCGCGGGACTTGCGGCGGGTTCCCATCAGGCGGACCCCAGCTTCCGTTGGATGGAGACCATCTCGATGGCGGCGATGGCGGCTTCGAAGCCCTTGTTGCCGGCCTTGACCCCGGCACGGTCGAGCGCCTGCTCGAGGGTTTCGCAGGTGAGGACGCCGAAGGAATGGGGGATGCCGGTCTCCTGCTGGGACTGGCCGATGCCGCGAGCGCACTCGGTGTAGATGGCCTCGTAGTGGGCGGTTTCTCCGCGGAGGAGGCAGCCGAGGGTGATGATGGCGTCGTATTTTTTGGATGCGGCGAGGGTGCGGGCGGCGGAGGGAATCTCCCAGGCCCCGGGAACGCGAACGATCTGAATGTCGGCCTGGGCTGCGCCGCTGCGGTGGAGGGCGTCAAGCGAGCCTTGCAGGAGGCGGTCGGTGATGACGGCATTCCAGCGAGCGGTAACGATGGCGAAACGCATGCCGGCGGCGGAGAGGTCGCCTTCGATGGCGTGGGGCCGGCCGTGGAGCGGGTTCTCGGACTGCCAGAAGCCGAGGTGGAGGTCTTCGGCGAGGTAGGCGGTGAAGAGGCGGGAGTTCCAATGGGTGGGGGCGACGGCGGAGAGCTTTTGGGCGACGTCTTCGCTGCGGTGGTGGGCGTGCAGCCAGCGCTCGACGGCGGCGTGGACGTGGTCGAGTTGGGTGACCTCGACGAGGAGGGGCGGGACGGCGGGGGCGCGGCCGGTGACGAGTTCGAGGTTTCCGACAGGGGCGAGGAAGGCGACGCCGCGGCCGGAGTCGTCCTGCCAGCCTTTACCGGGCTCGAAGCCGAGGGCGCTGAAGAGACTGGAGAGCTGATCGAACGCGTCCGGCGAAGGCACGGAGCGGACGAAGGTGATTCCTTTGATCATGGCTCGATTGTATCGTCGACTTACGGGCCGAGGCGTGCGGACGGACGGGTGCGGGCCGATGCTTCGGAGCAGATCCGAGGGGAATGCTTGCCGGTCGCGCGACAACGCTTACACTGTCGGCACGATGAGACGACCGGTGGGGGTGGTTCTGGTTTGCCTGGTGCTTGGCGGTTTCGCGGCACTGCAGGTGCTGGGGGCAGCGCTGTACGCTGTGCTCGCCTTTGCCATGCGGCATGGTTTCCCGGCGGGACCATTCGGACAGGCGACGATGCCACCGGCGTTCGCGGGCTCCTTTCTGATGGTGGTCATGCTGGTTGCCGCGATGTTTTTAGCAGCCGTGGCGGCGTGGGCGATCACGACGATCGTTGGTCTGGTGCGCCTGCGGTCGTGGGCACGCTACTCGGTGCTGGCGATCGGCGGCTGCCTGGCCGCGCTTGGGACGATCTCGCTTCTGGGTGTGGCGCTCTTCTCCGGCGCGGGCATGAACGTGCCGCATGCAAGCGCGAGAGTGGCTCTCGGGGTGCGACTTGCCCTGGTGTTCGTCGACGGAATGGTGCTGTTCATCGGTCTATGGTGGTTGGTGTACTTCAACCTGCGCTCCATTCGGGCAGTGTTTGGCAGCACGTACAGCGCGCAGGTGCACGGCTTGGGGGCGGATGCATCCGGCTCCCCAAACCTGCTTGTGGCTCGCCGGCCAGGTCGTTTTCAGCGAGTTCCGGTCGCGATCCTGGTGTTGGGGGCCTGTTCCTGTTCGGGTGTGTGTCGTGCCTTGCGATGACGTTGCTTCCGGTTCCCGCGTTGATGTTCGGGTTTGTTCTCGGACGGCTCCCGACGGTGATGCTCTATTCGGCGTTTGGGATCGGTTCCGGTTTGGTCGGCGCGGGGCTGCTGCGCCTGGATAACCGGGCGCGGCTTGGCGCCTACGGGATGATGCTGGTGGGCTTGCTGAATTTTCTTGTGCTGGCGACACCCTGGGGGAGGGCGCGCTCTGCGTTGTACAACCAGGAGATTTTGGCGCGGATGAACTTTCCAGGGCGAGCCGCGCAGCCGAACCCCTCTACGAACGGGGAGATGATGGCGTTGACGATCGCCCTGTGTGCGCTGCTGTATGGAGCACAGGTTTGGGCGACGCAACGGTACCGTGGGTCGTTCCGGATGCCGCCGCTCTAGGCAGGGGCGAACAGGGATGCCGCGGACACGGTGGCCTGGCTTGCTGCGCAGAGATGGAGATGAGCCTGGAAGACCACAATGGTTTTGCTGGCGGTCGAAGGCGGAGTGGCGACGGTGACGGTGAACCGGGCGGAGGTGCTGAACGCGCTGAATGCCGCGGTGTTCGACGAGCTAAAGCGGGTGTTTTCGGCGCTGACGCTGGACGACGCGGCTGCCGCGGCGGGTGGGGGCTTCTGCCGCGCTGAAGATGAGGGTTTGGCGGTGGAGGCGGAGATCTTCGGAGGGCTGTGCGCGACGGAGGATATGCGGGAGGGGACGACGGCGTTTCTGGCTAAGCGCCAGGCGGCGTGGCGGGGCAGGTGAAGGCGCGCAACCAGAGGCGACGGGCCCCGCATCCAAAGTCGCATGTCTGAAGAAGCCGTCAACTCTGAAAAAGCGATCAACACGGAAAAAGCGATCAACACGGAAAAGGCGATCAATAGAGATCCGCATGATCCGAATAAGGGATTGAATGTGCGCACCTTCTCCTACGCGGTGGTGGTGGCGCTGCTGCTGATCCTTTCCGGGCTGATGTTCCTGGTGGTGAAGGAACGCGGCAAGATTACGCCCCACGCGGTGGTGCCGCGGGCGACCAGCGCGGCTTCTCCGCAGTGACGATATTGGTATGCTGGTAGACGTGCTGATTGTTGAACGAGTTGGAGAGCGGATTGTTTCGGGATGCCGGGCTGGGCGGGCGGCGTTTGCGATGATCCCCGCTATGGTTTTGGTGATGGTCCTGGTGATGGTCCCGGTGACGGGATGCCATACGGGGGCTTCCGGAAGCTCTGCGGAGAAGGTTTCGGCGCACGAGGCGACTGGGGTGGAGGCGGGGCGGTTGCAGCTTGGGCTGATTCCGCCGCCATCGAAGAACCGGTACATGGCGATCCATACGCTGACGAGCTGGCAGAACCCTTACCTGACGGTGCAGGGCCAGATGGTGACGCTGCATGTGCTGCTGGCGGACGCCAATACGAGCGGCCTGGGAGAGGGGACGCTGCTGCGGCCGGTGGGGGCGCGGCGGCAGGACCTGAACGTGCGGATGAGCGATCTGCCATCGGCGTTGAGCGCGGTGCCGCCGAGCGCGTGGCCGTATGGGCGGGTGGTGGCTCTGGAAGAGGCGGGAAATGTTCCGGTGAGTGCGCGGCCGGAGGTGCGGCGGAACATGGAAGCGGCGATGCAGGTGCTGAACGAGCTGGGCGTGGTGGTGTACGAGTCGACCGAAGGGGCAGGGCTGCGATAGAGGGCTTCCGGGCGGGCTGGTAGGATGGCTGACGCGGGAGGTGGATGGCTCTGCATACGACGGCGTTGGCGGTGTTCTGCGCGATCTTCGCGCTGGTGACGGGGGCGGGGTTCTGGGCGGCGCGGTGGCGGCGGCCGACCGGGGGCATGGCGTCGCTTGAAGAGTGGGGGCTGGCCGGGCGGAGCTTCGGGACGTGGATTACGTGGTTTCTGATTGGCGGCGATCTTTACACGGCCTATACGGTGATCGCGGTTCCGGCGGCGCTGTATGGGGCGGGGGTGATGGGGTTCTTTGCGCTGCCGTATGTGGTGCTGGCGTACCCGTACATGATGGTGGTGCTGCCGCGGATGTGGACGGTGTGCCAACGGCATGGGTATGTGACATTTGCGGACTTTGTGGGCGGGCGGTATGGCAACCGGTGGCTGACGGTGGCGATCGCGCTGACCGGGGTGCTGGCGCTGATGCCGTATATCGCGCTGCAACTGGTGGGGATCCGGGTGGTGCTTGCGGCGATGGGCCTGCGCGGGGAGTGGCCGCTGGCGGCGGCGTTTGTGGTGCTGGCGGCGTATACGTACTCGAGTGGGCTGCGGGCGCCGGCGGTGATCGCGATCGTGAAGGACGTGATGCTGTACGTGATGGTGCTGGTGACGGTGGTGGTGCTGCCGCTGCGGGTGGGTGGGTATGCGCGGCTGTTTGCGCTGGCGAATGAGGCGCTGGCGAGGCACACGCCGGCAGCGGGGGTGATGCTGCGGCCGGGGCAGTACCTGGCTTACTCGACGCTGGCGATCGGGTCGGCGGTAGCGCTGATGCTGTATCCGCATACGGCGACGGCGGTGCTGAGCGCCGGCAGCGCCAGGGTGGTGCGGCGGAATGCGGCGATGCTGCCGGCGTACAGCTTTCTGCTGGGGCTGATTGCGCTGCTGGGGTATGTGGCGCTGGCGATGGGGGTGAAGGTGACGAATCCGAATGAGGCGGTTCCGGCGCTGCTGGTGGAGGCGTTTCCGGAGGCGTTCGCGGGGTTCTGCCTGGGGGCGATCGCGGTGGGGGCGCTGGTTCCGGCGGCGATCATGTCCATTGCGGCGTCGAACCTGTTTACGCGGAACCTGTACGGGGCGTTCGCGAGGACGGCGCTGACTCCGGCGGGGGAGTCGAGCATGGCGAAGGTGGTGTCGCTGGTGGTGAAGTTCGGGGCGCTGGTGTTTGTGCTGAAGCTGCCGGCGACGTATGCGATCGAGATGCAGTTGCTGGGAGGGATCTGGATTGGGCAGATCTTTCCTTCGGTGGTGCTGGGGCTGTTTACGCGATGGTTTCACCCATGGGGTCTGCTGGCGGGTTGGGCGGCGGGGATGGCGGCGGGAACCGGGATGGTATGGTCGCTGGGGCTGAAGGGGTCGGTGTATCCGGTGCCTATGGGCGGGGGCGTGTACCCGATGTATGCTGCCGTCCCGGCGCTGCTGCTGAACCTGGCGGTGGCGGCGGCGGTGACGGCGGGGCTGCGGGCGGCGCGGGTGGGGGGTGGGCTCGATCGGACGGATGCTTCGGCGTACTTCGGGTAACTTGTGGGGGGCTGACACCCCCCGGGGCCGGAGGCGCATCGTATGAGTTCGAGGAGTGATGCGATGAGTGATGAGGGAGTGGAGAAGCCGTCCGAAGGCCGTTCGCTGGTGAAGGGTCTGCTGGCCGGATTGATCGGTGGGCTGGTGGGGACGGCGGCCAAGACAGTGGCCGAGAAGCTGTTTCCGCCGCGGACCGAGGGGCAGCCGGAGCCTCCGGCGGTGCTGGCGGAGAAGCTGAGCGGCGGTCACCTTTCCTCCACGCAGGAAGCGGTGGCGGTGGAAGGGATTCACTGGGCGTTTGGGGCTGCGGCCGGGGCGGCTTATGGCGGGTTGGTGGAATACTATCCGGCGGCGAGTTCCAAGGAAGGCGCAAGTTTTGGCATGGCGCTGGCGGCGCTGACGCATGAAGGGGCTCTCCCGGCGCTTGGGCTGACCGAAGCTCCGGAGGACCAGACGAACCGCGAGCATACCAGCGAGATGACCACGCACATGGTGTACGGCGTGGTGACGGAGATCGTGCGGGGATTCGTGCGGAAGATGCTGTAGCGTTGCTGGGCGACCCCTCGGCGGGGCCGCCAGCGCGGTGGTTCAGGCGGTGACGATGGCTCCGGCGGGAGGCCGCGGGTCCCTGGGGTTGGGGCGGATTTCCGCTTGTAGTAGCCGATGGTGAGGACGATGGCCGGGACGCCGAGGATGGTGGGCCAGAGCCAGACGATCCACGTGGTTCCCAGGATGCGCGAAAGGGTGACGGCGCTGAAGGCGGTCCATGCGGCGATGTAGCTTCCGATGAAGTTGCCGAGATGGGTGTACCACCAGAACATCTTGCCGGCCGGCTTCCAGATGAACTTCTTCATCTCGACCGCCGCGAGCCTCATGCCGAGGAAGCCGAAGACGATCGAGATGATGCCCATGTTCTGCACCCAGTGGAGGCGGAAGGCTCCGAAGCCGGCGAGGCAGGCGCTGCAGCCAAAGGTGACGATGGCGGCGATCCAATCGATCGGCCTGGCGCTGCCGCCGCGGGCGAGGTCCTTGAGCTTGAGGACGCGGTAGCCGGAGAAGGCGGAATAAAAGCTGAAGACGGCGACCAGCGCGAGGAAGAGGACGGGCCGGTAGAGGGCCATCGGCAGGGCGGTGGCGGCGACGATGCCCATGGCCCAGAGGTAGACCATGCCCCAGCGTTTATGCTGCTTGCCGCCCTTGGCGGTGGCGAGGGCGACCGGCGCCAGCAGGAAGGAGGTGGCGCCGGCAGCGACGTGGACGGCGAGGAAGGCTTTCATCCAGAGGGGATCATGCATGGGTCGACTCTCCGTGTGCGGCGGGTTGGGGGGGAAGGGGGGCGGCAGGTTGACGCCTAAGGACATCGAGGGTTTCGCGGGCCCATGCGATCGCGGCCCGCGTGTCGTGCCGGCCGCGGCTGAGGGTGATGAGCCAGAAGGGAAGCTGGGGGTTGGCGGCGTGGTCGCGGCTTAGCTGGGCGGTGATGGCGTCGTAGGTGGCGAGGGTGCGCTGTTGGCCGGCGAGGAAGGCTGCGACGTGTTCGACGCTGGCGGAGGCGGGCGCCTCGGAGCCGAAAAATAGCTTGAGGAGGAGCTCGTTGCGGATGGGCTGCGCGCGGGGAGGAATCTCCAGCCAGGCGCGGAGAGCGTCGTGACCGTCCCCAGTGAGGGTGTAGATGTGGCGATCCGGCTTGCCGTCGGCTTGTTCGGTACGCTTTTCGACCAGGCCCGCCTCTGCCATGGCGCGGAGGGCTGGATAGATCTGGCCGTAGCTCTCGCTCCAGAAGTGGCCGATGGACTGCGGGATCATCTGCCGGATGTCGTAGCCGGACATGGGGCAGATGCTGAGGAGGCCGAGGAGGGCGTGCTGGGTGGAGCTTGTGGGGGCGACGCTCTGCATATCTAAAACATACATATCTGACAGATATAAGTAAAGCGGTCGCCTATGGGCGACCTGAGCGCTGGCGGGGCGCCAGGTCCTAAATTAGAGTTTGTGTATGACACCCGCCCCTGCTGCACCTGTTCCTTCGCTCCAGCTGGAAAGAGGCACGGAGGCCCCGGCAGAACAGCGGTCGACCGGCAAAGGCGCTGGGGGCCTGCATCCTGCGCTTTTTTTCTGCTTGTTGTTCGCTGGCGCCATGCTCGTTTCAGCCACTGTGCTTCGCACCTACGACTCGTCTGCGCGGACGATCTTCGACGTCGGGTTCGGCTTCGGTTCCGCCATGCAAGGGTTGGTGATGCAGCACCGGATGGGCTACCCGGACCCTTTCTTCGGATATTGGGCGTACGCGCTGCGCATGCCCGCGATTCCGGTCTTCGGAGCACTGGTTTCTCTCCTGTCACGCAGCTTTGCCGTCTTCTACACGATCAAGAATGTGGTCTGCTGGGGTCTCTGGATCTACGCACTGCTGAGGATTCGCCGCCATTTCGGCATCGCCGATCGTTGGATATGGCTTGCCGCATCGCTCGTGATCCTGCTGCCTTACAACGGAAACATCATCAGCCGTGTGGAGGTTGAAGAAGCCTACCTGGTGGCGCTGCTGTGCCTTGCGTTCGCCCTGCTTCTTACCGTGGCGGGGTGGGTGGACTATCTCGGGCTGGCCTTGCTGGTCGGGATCCTCTACCTGACGAAGAGTTCCATGCCGTTGCTATGCGGCGTGATCGTCGCCTGGGCGGCGTGTACTGGTTGGAAGAGGTACCGCTTCGCCGCCCTGCTTCCCGCTCTTGGACTCGCGCTTGCGGTCGTTGGATGGGGAGCTTACATCTATGCGAACACGGGTGTGGTCGCCTTCGGAGTTCACGAGTCTTCCATGAACGGCTTGAACTTCGTCAAGAGCAACAATTCCTATGCTCTGGCCCTCTACCCACGCGTCACCCTGGACGTTCTCGACCTTTCGGCGCTGGGTATGTATCCGAAGAAAGATGACGAGTGGAGCCTGAGCAACGCTCAACTGGCGATGGGAGTGCGCTTCGACCATGAACATCCGGACATGGTCCTGCGCATGGACCGGAAGAAGCTTTGGGTGGCATGCTGCGACCTTTTTGAGTCTCCCGAGAAGATTCCGGGCAAGATTCGTCCTTTGGTCGTCGTCAGCAACCTCGTCGATCACTTGTCGATGGCCGTCTCCCTCCTCTGGATGGGGTTGCGACTACGGAGAAGGAGGCTGGTGTCGGCTGAAGTCCTCTTCCTGCTGCTGAATGCGGCCTACCTTACCCCATACCTGGGCGGGTTTCTTTACATGAGGCACATGGTGCCACTGTATAGCCTGGCGGCGATGGTGCTGGCGATTCAATCCGCACCTACGGAAGATAGCGCTGTCGGCCTTGCTCGAGCGGCATCCTCGGTTCCTGTGGATCTGGTTGCGGCAGCGATCGACGTTGATGGCAGTCCAGCGATCGAGGCGGGGCGGACGACCCGTGTTCCGGCTCGTTCTTCGCTTCGCTCGGAGGCATAGTCTCGATGAGGACCGACCCGGTTGAGCGGCAAGACGAGGCCACCGCATCTTTCCTGATGGAGCGGCAGACAAGCTGCCCGCCCCGATGAGCTCCGAGCGGCCTGTGCCAGGACCGGGACGGCACCTGCCTACTGGACGATGACCGTGAGGTTGCTGGTGTGGGTGATGCTGCCTGAGGTGGCCGTGATGGTGAGCAGGTAGGTGCCTTTGGCGGAAATGACGGTGGTGGGCGTGTTGGTGACGGTGCTGCCGGCCGAGCTGCAGCTGGAGAGGCCGAGGCCGGCGAGAGCGAGCAGAAAGACGGGGAAGAGGGTGGCGGCGCGGAGGGTGCGGCGGCCGCGCAGGGGCAGACCGAAGAGCACGAGGGCAGCCAGCGCAAACGCTCCGCCAACGAGACGAAATGCGGTTGGCGGGGCGGCGGGCGCGCGGTTGGCGAGGGTGATGGGCGAGGCGGCAGTGCCGGCGTTCGAGGTGAAGGCGTAGAAGGTGAAGACGCTGGTTCCCTTCCCTGCCGCGGTGAGGGTGAGGGGCGAGGCGGAGAAGACGCCGCCGGCGTTGAGGGCCGCGTTGGTACTGGCAGCGAGGGTGACGCTGCCGGCGAAGTTGTTGAGCGAGGAGAGGGTGTAGGTGACCCCCGGGGCGGTTCCGCCGGCGGCGACCGAGATGGTGGAGACGGAGCCCGCGAGCGAAAAGTCGGCCGTGGAGGGCGAGGTGAGGTCGAGGGTGACCGAGCCCTTGGAGCCCGTGTAGACGGAATCGCCCGAGTAGGCCGCGGTGACAATGTGGGTTCCGGAGGTGAGCGTTCCGGTGGCGAGCGGGAGCGTGGCGGTGCCTCCGGCAAGGGCCACGGCGGAGCCGGTGACCACGCCATCGACGAGAAGCTGCGCGGTGCCGGTGGGGGTGGCGGTGCTGGTGGCGACCCCGGAGGCGACGCTGGCGGTGAAGGTAAGGGGAGTGCCGATGGTGACGCCGGTGTTGGCGGTGGTGAGCGTGGTGATGGTGGCGGTTTGGCCGGCAGCGGTGCCGAGCGGCTGCACGAGTGCCCAATCGTTGACCAGGTTGAAGGCGTCGACCGAGCCCCAGCCGGTGGCGAGATCGAAGCCGGGGCCGGCGTTGTAGCCGATGGAGCCTCCGTTGGGGCAGCTGGTGGTTCCGGAGGTGCAGGGGACGGCGTTCGAGCCGGTGGTGACGTCGTGGAAGACGCTGGCCGCGTAGGTGCTGTTGGCAAGCCCGTAGAGGACGGGGTTGGCATTGCCGAGGCGCGAGCCGATCTTCTGCTCGACCAGCGCAAGGAGGCCGGCGAAGGAGGGCGTCCCGACCGAGGTTCCGCCGACGACGTTGAGGTTGTCGGCGGCGGTGCGGTAGCCGTTGACGCAGGAGCCGCTGGAGCAGTAGAGATAGCCGTCGTGGCTGGCCCCGGCGTTGAGCGCGAGGTCAGGCACGTCGCGGGAGAGGTCCGCGGGGACGCCGGTGCCGACCTGCCAGGCGGGCTTGGTGAAGAAGGCGCTGGCCCCGCCGCCGCCGGCTGCGAGGTTCTGCGGAACTCCGTTGGCGGCTACCGTGTTCGCGGCGGTCTCGTTCCAGACGGCCTCCGGAATATAGGAGAGGGCGGACCCCATGTTGGGGCCGTTGGTCGGGGAGAAGTAGGTTCCGGAGCCCTCGTTGAACATCGTTCCTCCGACGCCGGTTACGTAGGGCGAGCTGGCCGGGTAGTCGACGGCGAGGCCGCCGACGGCGCTGGTGACCATGGAGTCGCAGTCGGCGGCTCCGGAGTCTCCGCCGGGGCCGAGGATGGTGATGCCCTGGGCGTTCGCCTGCTGGAAGAGGAGATTGAAGGAGCGCAGGTTGGCGGCGCCGTAGCCGGACTCGCAGTCCCCGTAGCTGATGGTGATGATGGGGGCGAGGTTGTTGTCGATGGCCTGGGTGAGCGAACCGTCGACGACGTTGGTGGAGTTGACGTAGAGGATGCTGGCCGAAGGCGCGACGGCGCCGGACCACTCGACGTCGAGCTGCGCTTCGGGAAGATCGGCGGTGCTGGTGCCGGGATCGGTTCCGTAGACCTTGACGGTGGGCGGGTTGGCGGAGAGGCCGGAGGCGGAGCGGAAGGCAGCCACGTCCGCGAGGCTGATGTCGGTCTGGCCCATGACGGCGATGGTGATGCCGCTGCCGTTGATGGAGGTGGCGAGGAGCGGGTTCTCGTCGTAGATGGTGTAGAAGTCGCCGGGCGCGATGTAGTGGTTGCCGGAGAGGTTGGAGGTGAAGCCGGGGTGGAGGGCGTCGACGGCGGGGGCGGGGACGACGCGGGTGCGGGCGCGCGGCACGAGCTTGAAGTCGTGAAGGCCGGTGATGCCGGCGACGACGCCGGAGAGGGCGGTGGGGATGGCGGGGTCGGTGAGGTTGGTGAAGTGGGTTTCGCCGCCGAGCGTGACGCGGTGGAGGGTGGTGGCAAAGGCGTGCTCCACCTGCGCGGCGGTTCCGGAGAAGGTGACGAAGGTCGCTCCGCGGGCGACGCCGGTGACCGTAAAGCCCTCGCTGGTGAGCCAGCCGGTGACCTTGGCGAGATCGGACGCGCTGAGGCCGAAGCGGGCGGCGAACTGCTCCGGCGTGAGCCATTTGTGGTAGTTGGCGGAGCCGGGCTGCTGCTGCTCGAGCAGAAGCTCGGTGAGGGCGGCCTGGCCGGCGTCGGAAAGGCTGAAGCGGAGGGTCATGGACGTGAGCGCGAAGCTGGGGTCGACGGAGCCGAGGTCTGCGGCGAGGCGGGCGCGGGCGGGGACGCTCCGCGGGATCGCGGTCCGCGCCGGCGTGGAGATGGCGGAGGCGATGCGATTGGCCGTGGCGGCGTGAGCGAGGACGGAAGCAAACAGCACCAGGGCAGAGGCGGCGTGACGGAAAGCAAAGGGCATGGGAGACCTGGTCGGGAGAGTGTGACGTGCGGGCACAGGCGGGTTTTCGGGATGGAGCAGTCTTCGCGTGCGCCGGCTCATGCGGGTATAGACGGGCTTTTCGTGGGTATGTTTCGGAAGGCGGCTCGGGGATTGTTGCGCTGCCGGCCCCATATCAGGAACGATGCGGGCTATGCTGGGGGAATGCGCCTGGTCTGGCTGCTTTCTCTGCTGCTTGCCGCCCGTGGGTACGGGCAGATCGACCTTCAGGCTTCTCCGACGATGGCGAGCCTGCGCGGCATCGATGCTCCGACGGGCCAGATTGCGTGGGCGAGCGGCACGGGCGGTACGGTGCTGCGGACGCTGGACGGCGGGGCGCACTGGCAGGCGTGCGCGGTGCCTCCGGGGGCGGAGAAGCTGGACTTTCGCGGTGTGCAGGCGGTGGACGGCTCGACCGCCGTGGTGATGGCGAGCGGCAAGGGGGCTTTGTCGCGCGTCTACAGGACGATCGACGGATGCGCGACGTGGAAGCTCGTGTTTACCAATCCGGATGCCGACGGGTTCTTTGACACAATTCGCCGCGTGACGGCGCGGCAGATGTATCTGCTGGGCGATCCGGTCGGGGGCAAGTTCGCCATGTTTCTTTCGCAGGATGCGGGCGAGACGTGGTTCATCGCGGACGATCCAGGGCTGGACGCGGTAGCGGGCGATGGTGCCTTTGCGGCGAGCAACTCGTCGCTGACGGCCTCCAGGGCGACACTGTTCTTCGCCACGGGCGGGACCAATGTTCCACAGGTGTACGCGACGCGGGCAGCGTGTCCGCCGGGGCAGACGGGCGTGGAGCAGGCGTGCCCGCTCGCGTGGGGCAAGGCGGAGCTGCCGCTGGCGGGCCATGCGGCGAGCGCGGGTGCCTTCTCGCTCGCCGGGCGAACGCAGACGGCGGCGAACGGCCGGAGTACGACCACGCTGGTCGCGGTGGGTGGGGTGTACGACAAGCCGCTCGATGCGGCGGGAACGGCGGCGGTGTCGCGGGATGCGGGCCGGAGCTGGCGCGCGGCGAGTGCGATGCCGGGTGGGTATCGCTCCGCCGTGGCGTTCGACCGGGAGACGCAGATGTGGCTGGCGGCCGGGCCGAGTGGCGTGGATGTGTCCCCGGATGACGGGGCGACGTGGCGGCCGCTGAGAACGGACGATCCGGCGGTGACGGCCAATTGGAATGCGATCGCGCTGCCGTACCTGGTGGGGCCGAAGGGGCGGATCGGCAAGCTGCGGGCAGGCGCTCTGAAGCCTTAGGCGGTGTCCTCGTCCAGGGCAGCGACAACCTCAGCGACGACAAGCCGAATGGGAGTGCCGGCCACGGTCAGATCCGCCGAGGTAACGACGTTGAATCCATCTGAGTCGTAGCGTCTGACCTCGCGGGCCTCCGGGTCGAAGCACCAGATGTGGCCGACACCGAGCGCCAGATAGTCGTTGAGGCGCACCCGCATTTTTGCCCAGGTGTCTTCCGGGCTCAGGACCTCCATGCAGACCAGAGGCGCCTCCTGAACGATGCGGGTCACCTTCTGCGATTTCCGCAAGATCATCACGTCGGGTACACGAAAGCGATCCGGTCGGACCTGGAGGCGGCACTCGACGAGCACGGAGACATTCCACTGCCTTTGGTGAATGCCACAGAGTATCGTCAGGATCGTTTGAATCTGGCTGTGTTCGTGTTCGCCCAAGTTCCGCTGCTCCACATGCCCATCCACGTAATCGCAGTCCGGTTGGTAGGAAGTGTGAAGATACTCCTGAACCGGAACGACCTGGGGTTCGACCTGGTGCCACGCCAGAGTTGCCATAGGGCTAGTATGCGCCGGGATGCTGGCCGCAACCAAACCTTCCGCGGCCAGCCAATCCAAAGCTGGGCCATCCGTAACTCCAACAACCGGGCACCCGCAAATGCGTTCTTCCCCTCGACACCAAAGATGGATATAGTTTCCGCACGGATCGTCGATCGTCGATCGTCGCAGGCGAGCGTTGCACGCACCTGAGCGGACAGGCGGGCCAGCCGTCCACGACGCATCGTGCATTTTCTGAACAAGAACTGGAAGGGCGCCGCGCCGCGGTTCGAGGGCGCGTGCCTCGGAGAGATCATGGAAAAGGGTAGCTGCGACCTCGGATTGATCGGCCTTGCGGTCATGGGCCAGAACCTCGTCCTCAACATGAACGATCACGGCTTCAAGGTCGCGGTTTTCAATCGAACCGTTTCGAAGGTCGACGACTTTATCGCCGAAGAGGCCAAGGGCACCGAAGTCGTCGGCGCTCACACCCCCGAGGAGTTTTGCGCGCTGCTGAAGACGCCGCGACGGATCATGATCATGGTCAAGGCAGGCGATGTGGTCGATGCGACGATCGCCTCGGTGCTGCCGTACCTCGAGAAGGGCGACATCGTTATCGACGGCGGCAACTCGCTCTACACGGACTCGAACCGGCGGACGAAGGATCTGGGCGAAAAAGGCATCCTGTTTGTCGGCTCGGGCGTCTCGGGCGGCGAGGAAGGCGCGCGCTTCGGCCCGTCCATCATGCCCGGGGGCAACCCGGAGGCATGGCCGCATGTGAAGGACATCTTCCAATCCATTGCGGCCAAGGTGGAGGATGGAACGCCGTGCTGCGACTGGGTCGGCGAGGGCGGCGCGGGCCACTACACCAAGATGGTCCACAACGGCATCGAGTACGGCGACATGCAGCTGATCGGCGAGGCCTACCAGCTTCTAAAGGATGGGCTCGGCCTCACCCCGGAAGAGTTTGCCGACGTTTTTACCGAGTGGAACAAGGGCGAGCTCGACAGCTTCCTGATAGAGATCACCCAGCAGATCTTCGCCAAGAAAGACGACGACGGCACGCCGATGCTCGACAAGATCCTGGACGCGGCGGGCCAGAAGGGCACCGGCAAGTGGACGGCTATCTCCGCGCTCGACCTCGCCATGCCGGTAACGCTGATTGGCGAGAGCGTCTTCGCCCGCTGCCTTTCGGCGCTCAAGGACGAGCGGGTCGCCGCGTCCAAGGTGCTCCAGGGACCGACGGCCAAGGTGAAGGTCCAAGACAAGGCCGCCTTCATCGAGCAGGTCCGCTGCGCGCTCTACTGCTCCAAGATGATCAGCTACGCGCAGGGTTACATGCTGCTGCGGGCGGCGGAAAAGGAGCAGGGCTGGCACCTGAACATGGGCGGCATCGCGCTGATGTGGCGCGGCGGCTGCATTATCCGGTCGGTCTTCCTGGGCGACATCAAGAAGGCCTTCGACAAGAACCCCAAGCTGCAGAACCTGCTGATGGACGACTTCTTCTCCGGCGCCCTGAACAAGTACCAGATGCACTGGCGCGAGGCGCTGGTGAGTGCGATCAACCTGGGCGTGCCGACCCCGGCCTTCTCGACCGCGCTCGCCTTCTACGACGGCTACCGGACGGAGCGGCTGCCGGCCAATCTGCTGCAGGCGCAACGCGACTTCTTCGGGGCGCACACCTACGAGCGCGTCGACAAGCCCCGCGGAGAGTTCTTCCACACCAACTGGACCGGCCGCGGCGGCCGCGTCTCCTCGACCACCTACAACGCCTGAGCTTCAGCCAAAGAACAGAGCGAGGGGCCACAAGGATGGTGTTCCTCGCTCTTCCGCGGTAGGAAGCCGCCGGCACACAGCCTTCGCAGTCCATCGCGCAGCGGCTCGCCTGGTCCAGTCGTATCCCTTAAGCCCGCCCCTGCGGTCGACGTCCCTAAGCCGGCCTGTCCACGTCGTAGATCACTTTCAACAGCTCCCCTGCCATCGTATGCAGTGGGCGCAGAAACGGCAGCCCTGCCAGCTTTAGGGTCAGCAGCAACATCTTCATCGTCTGCTCGAACAGCGCCGCCGTCCGGCGCTGCCCCTCTGACCGGTCGTAGACCCAAAACAGAATCAGCCCCATCTGGTACATCCACAGCAGGTGCGCCAGATACGGGCGGACCGTCCCCGGCAGCTTTACCTTCGATTCCGTGACCGCCCGTTCGAACCGCGCCACATCCTGTTCCCGGATGGGCGCGGTCGCCGCGCTGAACGGCGACAGCGGCTGCTCCGGGTCGATATGTGCCGAGAGCGCTCCGAGCAGCTCCCGGTTCGGTCCGAAATAGTCGAACTTCGTCTGGATGATGGCCTTCAGCCGCTCTTTCAGGCTCTCACTCGCATCCAGCCCCGCCGCGATCCTGCCGTCCATCTCCTCCTGCGCCCGCTCGTAAAACGCCAGCACGATCGCGTCCTTGGACTCGAAGTAGTAGTACGCCGCCCCCGTCGCCACCCCCGCCTGGGCCGCGACCTCACGCATCGTCGCCCGGGCAAAGCCGCGCTCGCGAAACGTTGCGAGCGCCGCCTCTAGAATGCGATTCCGCGTCTCCACGGACTTCTTTCCCGGCTTCCGCACCAGCCCGGCTCTTTCCCCGCTCGCCATCTCACTCAGCATAGTGCCTAACCTGGATGGATCTTCAACCACGCATCCCAGGTATACAGCGCCAGAAGCGCCAGCCCCAGTACCGCCGACATCGCCCCGCACACCCGCACCAGCGGCCGCGTCAGGTTGGCCTGCCGCACGATGCTGTTCTGCCGCCGCTGCAGCTCCGGGTTGTTGTTGGAAAGGAACATCTGGTCATCCTCATAGCGCGACAGGGTCGCGTTATAGGCCAGCAAACCCAGAAACCCCGCCGAGAAGGCACCCCAAACGATCAACAGCATCGGAACGAACTTCATCGCAGCACGCCCCCCGGGACCCGCCCATAGCGCAAACCGAGTCATCCCAACGATACGCCCGCCGCCGCAACGGCGATCGCCGGGGCCAACAAACTTTTCCTCGCCCATGCCAATCCGCCATCAGACTCTGCGACCCCGCCCCCCGTCGACGCATCTACCCCTTATGTCGCTCAGCGTTTGCGCCCGGCCCCTGCCCCGCATACACTGAAGCAGAAGGCACGAAGGAGATTCCACATGGCGACCGCCACCGTAACCCCTACCGCCGAAGTCGTCACCGCCCCCGCCACCTCGACGACCCCCGTGACGCTCACCGCGACGGCCATCACGAAGGTTCGCGAGATCATGAGCACCCAGGACCCCATCCCGGCCGGCCTCCGCATCGGGGTCGTCGGCGGCGGATGCTCCGGCTTTCAGTACTCCATGTCGTTCGAGAACGCCTCCGGCATGATGGACAAGGTTCTCCGCTTTGAAGACCTCAAGGTCTTCGTCGACGCCACCTCCGCCATGTACCTCAACGGCTGCGTCGTCGACTACGTGGAAACGCTGGAAGCCGCCGGCTTCAAGTTCGAGAACCCCACCGTCAAGAGCACCTGCGGCTGTGGATCGTCCTTCAGCGTGTAGCGGCAAGCGACGGAGCACACGATGGACTGGTCCGGGTGTGAATGGGTGGAGCAGGTTCCGGGGCGTATGGGTGGCGTCCCCGTCGTGATCGGTTCCCGCGTCACCCCGGAGAGCGTCGTGGAACACGCGGACGGTGGCTTCAGCGTAGGGCAGATAGCCTGGATGTTTAGCCTTCCGCGGAACAAGGTTCGTACGATTCTTGAGTTCGCAGTGCAGCGTCGCCACCTGGCGGCCTGAGCCTTGAAAGCTCTTTTCGATCACGATGTGCCCCGCAGCAGCGTCGCCGTGGTCTCTCTCAAGTTGCAGCGCTATCCCTCGGCGTCCGTCTAAGATGTGGAGCGAGGATCCATCTTGGCAGAATTCGTCATCAAGCTCGCCGACGAGCGTGGCCGCATCCAGGAGCAGACCCACCTCGCCGCCACGGCCGAGGAACTCCGCGCGCGCTTCCTCCAGGCGGGCTACTACGTGTATTCCGTCAAAGCCCGCTCCGCGCTTGGAGCCACGGGCAAAAAGCGCGTGAAGCTCGAAACCTTCCTCGTCTTCAACCAGCAGTTCCTCACCCTCATCCGCGCGGGCCTACCCATCCTCGGCTCACTCGACCTGCTCGCCCGCCGTCAGAAGATCCCGCACTTCCGCGCCCAGCTTGAGGATGTGGCCGCCCGCGTCAAGACCGGCGAATCCATCTCCGGAGCCTTCGAGGCGCAGGGCGGCTTTCCGCTCGTCTACACCACCACCCTCCTGGCCGGCGAGCGTTCCGGCAATCTGGAAGAGGTTTTGCAGCGTTTCCTCGACTTCCAACGGGTGTCGTTGACCTTCTCCAAAAAGCTGAAATCCGCCCTCGTCTATCCCGCCCTGCTCGTCGTCATGGTGCTCGGCCTCTTCATCTTCCTCATCACGTTCGTCGTCCCGCGCTTCGCCGAGCTCTACGACCAACTCGGCACCAAGCTCCCCGCCATCACCCTGTTCCTGCTCGCGGTCGGTCAGAATGCGCAGCACTACGGCCTCTACGCCGCCGCCGTCGCCGCCGCGCTCGGCTTTCTCGCTTATCGCTGGATCAAGACCGACTCCGGCGCCACCCTCGTCGACCGCATCCGGATCAAGCTCCCCCTGTTCGGCGGCATCTGGCTCAAATACCAGGTCGGCCTCTTCTCCCGCACTCTGTCCACCCTGCTTAAGGGCGGCCTCCCCCTCGTCCCCTCGCTCGAAACCGCGGCCCGCTCCATCAACTCCCGCCAGATCGCGAACGCCGTCTACCGCTCGGTGGAGACTGTACGCGAGGGCAAAGGCCTCTCCGTAAGCCTGCTCTCGACCAAGGTGTTCCCAGAGCTCGCCATCGAAATGATCGAGGTCGGCGAATCCACCGGAGCGCTCCCCCAGATGCTCAACTCCGTCGCCGAGTTCTTCGAGGAAGACGTCCAGACCAACCTCACCACCGCCATGAGTCTCATCGAGCCCGCCATCCTGGTCGTCATGGGAGTCGTCGTGGTCCTCATCCTTATCGCCCTCTACCTGCCCATCTTCTCGCTCTCCGCGGGTGGCGTAAACGGAAGCTGACGGCGGCTGAACCTGAAGAACCGCTATCCGCTAAACTACCCGTAGCATGGCTTTCAACCTCTTCGGCAAGCGCGACAAGACACCCGACCCTTCCGCCAGCGAGCCCGACGCCCCGATCGCCACCCCACCGCCGGCCCCACCGCCGATTCCACCGCCCGTCCGCAGCCTCTTCGGCGTGTCTCTCGTCGACGACCCGCCCGCTGAGGAAACCCCTGAAAGAAGCGGCTTCCTCAGCCGGATGCGCGACGCCGTCGCCCGCACCCGCACCAACCTCAACGACCGCATGGGCGCCGTCCTCGCCCTTACCCGGGCCGTCGACGAGAGCTCCCTCGAAGACCTGGAAGCGGTCCTGCTCGCCACGGATATCGGCTCCACCACCACCGCGCTGGTGCTGGAAAACCTGCGCCAGCGCGCCATGCGCCAGGGAATCGAGTCCGGCGCAGAGCTCAAGCGGCTCCTCCGCGCCGAGCTCAAGGCCGTCCTCGACCGCGTCGCCACCCCGGTCCGCCACCCCGCCACGCCACCGCAAGTCATCATGATGGTCGGCGTCAACGGCACAGGCAAGACCACCACCACCGGCAAGCTCGCCGCCCTCTACCGCTCGCAGAACAAGACCGTCTTGCTCTGCGCCGCCGACACCTTCCGCGCCGCCGCCATCGAGCAGCTCGAGGTCTGGGCCCAGCGCTCCGACGTGCCGATCATCAAGACCCGCCAGGGCGGCGACCCCTCCGCGGCGCTCTACGACGCCTGCGCCGCCGCCAAGGCCCGCGGCTCGCAAATCCTCATTGTCGATACCGCCGGCCGCCTCCACACCAAGACCGACCTGATGAAGGAACTCGACAAGATGCGCCGGACGGCGGAGAAGCTCATTCCCGGTGCGCCCCACCAGGTCCTGCTGGTTCTGGACGCCACCACAGGCCAGAACGGCCTTACCCAGGCCCGGCTGTTCACGGAGTCCGCCCACGTCACCGGCATCGTCCTCACCAAGCTCGACGGTACCGCCAAGGGAGGCATCGTTCTCGCCATCGCCACGGATCTCGGCCTCCCCGTCGTCTTCGCCGGAACCGGCGAAAAGCTCGAAGACCTCATCCCCTTCGACGCCACATCCTTCGTCGACTCTCTGCTCGACTAGCCCCCGCTACGCAAACAGCGTAAACATGGGCGAATCCAGCGCCAGCGTCTGCACCGGCCCGGTCAGCTTCCCGGTCGACCCATCCCGCCGAAACACCGTCACCGCCGCCGAATCCTGGTTCCCGCACACCAGCCAGTCCGCGTTTGGCGAGAGGGTAAAGTGCCGTGGAGCCTTGCCGCCGCACCCGATCCGTTGGATGAGCTTCAGGTCGCCACTCGTCTGCTCGATCGAGAACACCACCAGCGTATCCTCCCCGCGGTTCGACGCGTACAGATAGAACCCGTCCGGCGAGATCGAAAGCTCCGCCGCCGTGTTCTTGCCGGAGAACCCCGGGGCCAGCAACTTTGCCACCTGCGGTGTCTCCACCAGAAGCGCCTGCGACTGCCCTGCACGATGCGTCGTCTGCCATAAGAACCGGTCGATCGTCGCATCGATCTCGTTCAGGTTGTAGACCCATCTTCCATTGGGATGGAACGCCACATGCCGCGGCCCGGACCCCGGATGGTTGTTGTTGAACCGATGCGGCTCCATCTCGCCCATGTGCGCAGATGCCGGATCGATCGGAAACACCTCGATGGCATCCTTCCCTAAGTCGTTCACCAGGAGGAAGCGGTCATCCGGTGAGATCGTCGTCGAGTGAGGATGCGGCCCATCCTGCCGCGTTGCGTTCGGCCCATGCGCCCCGAAACGCGCCCCATCGTGGAAGTCCAGTGTCTCCACTGGTTCCGTCAGCTTGCCATCCGGCAGGATGCGGAAGGAAGCAACCGTCCCTCCCGCGTAGTTCGCCGCATAGGCCGATTCGCCTGACGAATCGAGCGAAAGATACGCCGGCCCAACGCCCCCGGCCGAGACCCGATTCAGCGGCGTCAACCCGCCCGTCTTCCCGTCGATTACGAAACTCAGGATCGCGGAGCTCTCCGCATCCGACCCCTCCGCCGCCGCATACAGCACCCGCCGTCCCGTCCCACGCGCACTACCCACGGCCAGGTAGGCCGGCCGCACCATTCCCGCCACCAGCACCGGCGTCGTAAGCTGTCCCTTCCCTCCGTCGAAGCGGGAAAGATAGATCCCCTTGCTGACTCCGCGCGAAGTGTCCGTGCCGAAGTAGACAAACCCGGGGGCCGGCGTCACCACAAGCCTCCTCCGCCGCAAGCGACCGAGCCTCTGCGCGAGCACGCTGCCCTGCAGCACGCCCGCCACTCCCGCAAGCTGGCACAGGAATCGCCGTCGCGTCAGGATGGTCGTACTCATCGTCTCGCTCCTCAAAGGGGCTAGGATTCAGTTCGCCGTCGGAATTACCGACGACGGGTGATCCGGCGTCGTCAGCGACACTCCCTGGGCTACGTTATCGGCCGGAAGCCGTCCCATCAACGTCTCCGGCTGCACGTTGTCGTTGATCACCGGCAGCGTGGGCAGATGATCCGTCCGCCCCACCTCGTTCACCACCGCAGCCGCATGCTCCAGCACCTCGTCCACCGTCATCGTGTACATCTCGCGGCCATTGTCATAGCCGGACTCGATGATGCTTTTCAGGTACCGTCCTGCCGTCTGCGCGGCCAGGTAGTCGGTGATGACAAAGCCGGTCCGCCGCTTCTGCTCCACCCACGCAAGATTCGGCATCGCGATCCAGACCGGCTTCTGGTTCACCGAGAAGCGTATGTCGGTGGCGTCGGCGTGGCGCGTTGCAATCGCCACAAACGTCCCCTTCCACACACAATGCAGCGTTTCGCCGGTCCAGTGGTCGGCTATCTGGAAATCTTCATACATGCGGTCAATTATTGCAGGAAATCGGCCCCCTCGACATCCCCGTCCTACGTGCCGCTCACGGGTGTCCGCGTCACGTCCAGATGCTCCCGCGTCAGCGTCACCGTTCGGGTATCCCGCCGCTCGGTATCTCGCCGCGTCACCCGCACTTCTTCCTTCAGGATGAGCTGCCGCGTCATCACCAGTTGCTCCTCCACCAGAGAATAGATCGTCGTCTCCCCTTCCACCCGCACCTCAGGTGCCTTGTCAACCGGCCGGTTCAACACCACCCGCTCGATATCAAACGTCCGCGCGGCAAGCGGAACATCCAGCGTCTCCTGGTACTCCTCCACGCGCTTCCGCAGCGTCACGACGCCCGTCTCGACCGTCCGCGTTCCCACCTGAAGATGCTCTTCCATCAGGGGAATGGTTATTTCGTCCTTGATGCGTTCATCCACGGCTCGCTCCTCCTCATCGTTCCGGCAGGCCACAAAGCAAGGGGCCGGACAACCATCGTCCGGCCCCTCCTGCCTGCGCGACTGTTCTTAGTAGCGGTTGGACGTGGTCGTCGTGGTGGTACCCGCCAGGTCTTCTACCTCGACCTCGGTGTGCCGCACGGTATCCTGAACCGCCTCGGTGCGATGCGTCGTCTCCTTGCCGACGACGATCTCTTCGACGACCCGGCTGCTTTTGCCGACGACGGCTTCTTCGCCGCTCGCCCGCACCTCGACCGTCGTGGGACCGGTCTGGAAGTCCGCCGCCGTCGCCGGCCGATCGACCGTGCGCCGCTCCACGTTGACGTACTCATCGCGCAGCGTCACATCGGCCGAAACCGGCTGCTCGATGACGCGCGAGTACACCCGCACGCCGCCACGATCGACTTCGCGCTTGCCGACCACCAGCTCTTCCGCCACGATCGGGATCACGCCGCCCGTGGTACCGGTCGTTGCGGTTCCCTCGCCGTACACCGGGGTTCCAAGCGCCGCTTCGCGGCCGTAGCCGGCGTCCAGATCGCGCGCGCCATGCTGCTTCAGAAGGGCCGCAACCTCGTCCGCTTCACTCGCTTCGGCATCCACGCTCAGCAGTGCGCCGCCCTGCGTCACACCCTGCGTGTAGTAGTCGTGCTCCTTCTCGTCGCCACCGGTCAGCGAACCGAAGAAGCTGCTGATCTTCTGTCCGATCCCCGTGCCTTCCGCGTGTCCCTCGGCATCGTTCGCGACGATCCGAATCGCCGACGCGCTGAAACCATCGGCAAGAAGCGTTTCCTTCACATGCTGCGCCTGCGCCGTCGTGCTGAAAAGTCCAACCACTGTCTTCGACATATGTATTCTCCTGGTGTTCAACCGTGTTATTGCTGCGAAAAGAGTTCGACCCGGCGATTGTCCGCCTTGCCCTGGGAAGTCGCATTCGTATCTACCGGCTTCGATTCGCCGAAGCCGCCCCCGGTTAGCCGGGTGCGATCGATGCCTTTGCTCTGCAGATAATCCGCCGCGGCCATTGCCCTCTGTTCAGAAAGGTCCGCGTTGTGCGGCTGCGTGCCCGTGCTGTCCGTATAGCCTTCCAGCCGGAGATGCGCATTGGGGTTCTGCTTCATCGCCTCCGCCGCCTGGTCCAGCGTGTGCTGGCCTTCGGGAGTCAGGGTCGCCTTGTCCGTATCGAAGTGGACGGCGCCGAGATCCGGGAACGCAGCGGGGGATGCCGTCGCAGCCGCGGGGGTGGCCGTCTGCCCGACGGAA
Organism: uncultured Granulicella sp.; assembly: GCA_965213785.1. Lineage (GTDB taxonomy): Bacteria > Acidobacteriota > Terriglobia > Terriglobales > Acidobacteriaceae > Edaphobacter. The sequence goes on from OZ243921.1 coordinate 1,253,993, forward strand.
GCCGGAGCATCGTGGTGCCGCGTAAGGAAATACGCCAGCAGGGCGAGAAGCAACAACAAGGGCAGAAGCCAGGCCCAAAGGGGAAAGGCTTTTTTCTCTTCATAAACTTTGACGCGATCGGCCATGGAAGCTCCTGGATACAGCTAAGTCGGAAACTAGGGTTGGATTTAGAACTTGGAATCACTGCGTGGCAGGCTGGTCTCGCTGGCGGAAAGCTCTTCCAGATCGACCACCGTCTTCCGCACGGTATCCGTAATGGTTTCGGTGTGCTGGCCTACCTGCTTGCCGACCACCACCTCTTCCACCACGCGCGCGCTCTTGCCCACCACGGCCTCTTCCGCCGTCTCGGTCAGCTCGATCACGCGGTCTCCCGTCGTCAAGTCGGCCGCGGTCGCAACCCGATCTACCGGGTTCCGCTCGATCACCACGTGCTCTTCGCGCAGGTTCACCGAGGCTTCGGCCGGCATCTCCACCACGCGCCGGTACACGCGCACCCCGCCCTGATCGACGGTCCGCTTGCCCACCTGAAGCTCTTCTTCGACGATCGGGATCGTCGTCTCGCCCGCCACAGCGGCAGCAGCGACGGGAGCCGCAAAGGCCTCACCGGTCGGTCCAACCTCATCGATCTTCTTGGCTTTGTGCTCGCCGAAGATGCGCTCCACCGTCTCCACATGATCCGTTATCGCCGAAACAGCGAGAAGCGTGCCGCCCTCGCGAAGGCCTTCGTGCAGATGCTGGAGATCGCGATCCGGAATGCCGAGCGACCCGAGGGCGGCGGTCCGCGCCTCCTGCGGATGTTCTTGACCGACGGTCGTGATGGACGTCGAAGGCACGCCTGCCTGCAGAAGATCGCGCAGCGCCGCCTCCGCATAGTCATGGTGGTGAAACAGACAAATCAGCGTCGTAGTCTCGCTTACATAGGGCATGGTGACTCCGTCCAGGGAGTTGGGGGTACATGGATGGGCAGAAGAGCGTTCGTGCCTGCGCGACACACGCAGGGCGACGCACACTCTCAGGATAGGAAGGCAAAATCCCTCATACCGTGCATGTGGGAGTGTCAGTCGTGCGGTTCTGAGTCAGGGCGGTGGCGTTCGGATCGACACCTGCAGCTCACTTTTATTTCTTGCGCCCGGGGTGTCAGATGCGGTACTCCCAAGGGCTGTTGCCCACATCGGGAAATACATTCGCCATTCACAATGCCAGCCTGCTCGCCCCTCACGCCACGCCCAGTTCCGCCCGAATCGCCTCCGCAATCGCCTCTGCATGCGCCCGCATCAGCTCTTCGGATTCCGCCTCGATCATCACCCGCGCCAGGCTCTCCGTCCCTGAGTACCGGATCACCACTCGACCGCTCTCCTCGAGCGCCCGCTCCGCTGCCGCAATCGCCGCGGCCACCGCCGGGATTCCCTCCAGCGGCCGCTTCTCCCGCACCTTTACGTTCACAATCACCTGCGGAAAGGTCTTCAAATCCCGGAGCAGCTCCCCCAGCGTCCGCCCCGCACGATGCAGCAGGTCCAGCAGCAGAAGCGCCGTCAGCAGCCCATCACCGGTAGTCGAACGCCCCGCAAAGATCACATGCCCCGACTGCTCCCCCCCCAGCGTCGCCCCGGTCGCCAGCATCTGCTCGAGGACATACTTGTCTCCAACGGGGGCCCGCAGCATCCGGATGCCCGACCGCTTCAGCGCCGCCTCCAGCCCCATGTTTGACATCGTCGTCGCCACCACGGTCGCGTTCGCCAGCAACCCGCGCGCGTGCAGGTCGCGCCCCGCCAGCAGCAGCACCGCATCCCCGTTTACCACGTTGCCATGCTCATCGCTGAACAGCGCCCGGTCCGCGTCCCCGTCGAAGGTGATGCCCAACGCCGCCCCATGCTTCACCACCTCCGCCGCCACCACCGCCGGGTGCAGCGCGCCACACTGCTCGTTGATGTTCCGCCCGGTCGGGCTCGCGTGCGTGATCATCGCCTCGCCCCCACCCCGCGCATTCAGCTCCGCGAAAAGCTGCGGCGCAATCGCACTCGCCGCCCCGTTCGCGCAATCCACCACGACGCGCTGGTTCCCCAGCACCAGCTCCGGAACCGCCGCCAACAGGTACCGGATGTAGTCTGCACGATCCGCCTCGTTCACCGACGGCGGCGTCCCCAGCTCCGCAACCCGCGGAGCCTCCGCAAGCTGCCGGAAGATCTCCTCCTCGATCGCCATCTCCGTTGCATCCGCCAGCTTGTATCCGTCCGGCCCGAACAGCTTGATCCCGTTATCCCGCCACGGGTTATGCGAAGCCGAGATCACGATCCCCGCCGAGAACCCATGGGAGGCCGTCAGAAAGGCAACCGCCGGCGTCGTCACCACTCCCGCGCTTTCCACCGTCGCCCCGCCCAGCGTCAACCCCGCGGCCAGTGTCCCCGCGATCCAGTCCGAGGACTCCCGCGTATCCTGGCCCATCAAGATCTTCGGCCCACCCGCCCCCGCACCCGCCGGCAAAGCCCTCGCGAGCGCCAGCCCAATCGCATGCACCGTCGACCGATCCAGCGGACTCTCGCCCGCGACTCCGCGAATCCCGTCCGTCCCAAACAGCTTCTTCATCGTCTCTCCGTCTCCGTTACGGTAGCGAATACAGTGCCCCGCGCCAACCGCGCGCGCACCCTCGCTCCCGGCGCGACCTCCACCGCGTCCCGCAGCAGCCCGCCGCCCTCCGCATACACCAGCGCATACCCGCGGCTCAGCACCGCCAGCGGAGACATCGCCTCCAGCCGCGCCGTCGCATGGGCCAGCCGCATCTTCCTCCGCGCCACCCCCGCCTGCACGGCCCGCACCAGGCAGGCCTCCGCGGCGGCCAGCCGCCCATGCGACGCTGCCAGCCGCAGCCGCGGGTCCTGCTGCAGCACGCGCGCCCCCAGCCCCTCCACCCGCGCCTGCGCCCGCCGCGCACGCCGCCCCATGGCCGCCTCCAGCCGAAACCGCAGGTCGTCCACCCGCTGCTCCCGCCGCGCCACCCCGTCCCGCAGCCGCCCCAGCACCGCCTCCGCCGAGAGCCGGTCCAGCCGCTGCCGCACCCGCAGCACCTGGTACGCCACCGCCCGCCGCGCTCGCCGTGCCAGAGCCTCCACCCGTTCTTCCACCTTGTGCTGCGCCGCTGTAATCAGTTCCGCCGCCGCCGAGGGCGTAGGCGCCCGCAGGTCCGCCGCAAAATCCGCAATCGTAAAGTCCGTCTCATGCCCGATCGCCGAAACCACCGGAAGCTCCGACGCGGCGATCGTTCGAGCCAGCCGTTCGTCGTTGAAGCCGGCCAGGTCCTCGAACGATCCACCCCCCCGCGCGATCAGGATCACCTCGACCCGCTCCGGGTGTGCGTTGAACCAGCGAATCCCCGCCGCCACGCTCCCCGCGCACTGCGGCCCCTGCATGGTCGCCGGGTACACCAGCAGGTTCAGCCGCCCATGCCGCCGCCGCACCACGTTCACAATATCCTGGATCACCGCGCCCGAAGCACTCGTCACCACGCCGATGCACTTCGGAAAGGCCGGAAGACGCCGCTTCCGCTCCGCCGCAAAAAGCCCCTCCGCCAGCAGCCGCGCCTTCAACCGGTCGAACGCAAGCTGCAGCGCGCCCGCCCCGCGCAGCTCCATCGTCTCCCCGATCATCTGCAACTGCCCGCGGCTCTCGTACACCGAGATCCGCCCACGCAGCCGCACCTCGTCCCCATCCTTGGGCCGGAACCGCAGCAGCCCCGCCTGCCGCCGGAACAGCACCACGGGAAGCTGCGCCTCGCCATCTTTCAGCGTGAAGTAGAGGTGCCCCGAAGCCGCTGGGCGACAGTTGGAAATTTCCCCCTCCACCCAAACGTCGGCGTAGCCTGCCTCCACGTGCTCGCGGATTCCGGTCACCAGCGCCCGAACCGTCCACACCCGGGGCTCCGCAGGCTCTCTCACCACCGGTCGCAAACCGCGCAACCCCGCCCGCGCAGCCTTGGGAACCGGCGAAACCGCTACCTCACGCTTCGCCTCGACATGTGCCACCGCCTCAAGCGGCGTCGCTTCATCCGCCCTTGTCTCTTCCGTCAGGCTCGGAGGAAGTGCATCGAACAGAAACGCCTGCGGCTCCCACCCCGTCACCCGCCGCTTCGGCTTCGATCCCAGCCGAAGCCTCGCAAAGCTCGGCTTCTGTCCCTCGTCTCCAGCCATAGGGAACGAGTCTAGCATCGCGTATTGGAGAACTTCGTGCTCTACCGATCCGGCGAGCAGAGCGTACCTCCATCGTCTGTCGGCGTGTGATTGACTCGATAATCTACCGACCATCTTCTTCGTGTACTATGAGCGCGATTCAAAGTTAGATCGAAGCGATCTAGGAGAGACCGATGACTTACTACAATCTGGCAGTGCCACGCTTTCACATCGAGTCGACTCGATCCAGGAGAAGGGACACACTCGTCGCGTCCGTTGGGCTTGTAGTGAACAACGCGAATGGGGGCCTGCACAAGGCTTATCCAGGCAAGTCGATTGGCTTGGGCGACCATGAAGATAAGACAACCGTGTCCTTGAACTTGCCGTTCACCCTCGTCGACGTTCCCGATCCAACACCCCAGAATCCAGACGGAGGTTCAATATCCTGGACCTTCTTGCTTGCCAATACCAGCCACACCGACAGTGGCTTTTTGACCCTTTTGAACAATGCCGTTAGCGATTTTGCATCGGGCGCCGTGGGGAAGATATATGACGGTGGCGAGGGTGGCGCAATTGCTCTACCAATCGCTATCGCATTGCTCGCCGGGCAGCAAGCTCTCACCTTCCTTACCGCTGACTGCGACGGGATGGTTGCAGCAGGAGCGCATAGTTTTACCGCGGCACAGCTTCTTCAAATGACGCACAATAAATCCTGGACCGTAACAGAGGGCAACCCGGGGACCGATAGCCCTGCCGGCTGTGGTGACAATTCAATCTACGACGTCACCTATTACATTGAGCGTACAAGACCAGCTAAATAGTTGTTTGGATTGGTGTTCCCGTCCGCGTCGATGGGCTTTCCGCATCGATGGGCTTCCGAGTCGATGGACTCAGGAATAGGAAACGGGTTTGCGCTGTGAGAACCTGAGGCTCTCGTACGGACCTATGCCCGAGGGTATCGCGCAGATACGGCCGCTCTCCCGTCGCTTCGCCTTTCCCCCCTTGCAGTCCTGGGTCGCCCACCCATCCTCCTTTCACTTCGCCGCTCGCCGACACCTTTGCTCTCTGCTAAGGTGAACACTGCTCCAGCCGCTCTCCAGGCTGCGCCCATCGGAGGCCGAACCTGCACCAGGCAGCCCTTCTCTTCGGCATCCTCTGCTGCGGCGGCGTCTATCTCGACGCCTTCCAGACCATCATCCTGCCGCGCCGCCCCACCGGGCGACTCCGCTTTACCCGCCTCTTCTATATCCTCACCTGGCGCCCGTGGGCCACGCTCACCCGCCGCCTCGCCGACAAGAAACGCCGCGAGCAGGCCTACAGCATCTACGGCCCCGCCTCCCTGCTGCTCCTCCTCGTCGTCTGGGCGGTCCTGCTTATCACCGGCTTTGCCGCCTTCTACTACGCCCTCGGAACCCCCTTCTCCGACGCCGCCGGTATGAGCAGCCACGCGCCCTTCCGCACCGATCTGTACGTCAGCGGAACCACCCTCTTTACCCTCGGCCTCGGCGATGTCGTCCCCCGCTCCCTGCTTACCCGCGCCGTCGTCATCGCGGAGTCCGGGACCGGTCTCGGCTTCGTCGCCCTCGTCATCGGCTACCTTCCCGTCCTCTACCAGGCCTTCTCCCGCCGCGAGGTCGACATCGCCCTCCTCGACGCCCGCGCCGGCTCACCCCCCACCGCCGCCGAACTCCTCCGCCGCCACGCCTTCGACGGAGGCGACGCCGCCATCGTCGAACTCCTCGCCGGGTGGGAGCGCTGGGCCGCCGAAATCCTCGAAACCCACATCTCCTATCCCATCCTCTGCTACTACCGCTCCCAGCACGACAACCAAAGCTGGCTCGCCGCCCTTACCGCCATGCTCGACACCTGCGCCCTTCTTATCGCCGTCGTCCGCGGACCCGCCTCCCGCCAGGCCCAGCTCACCTTCGCCATGGCCCGCCACGCCCTCGTCGACCTCGGCCACGTCTTCCACCTCGAGCAAGCCGCCAAGGTGTGGCTCCAGCGCGGCGAAACCGACCGTCTCTCCCCCGAAGCCTTTCGCCAGCTCTGCACCGTCCTCGCCGACTCCGAGATCCGCCTCTGCGGCGACGACGCCGCCGCCCTCCGCCTCCACGCCATGCGAACCCTCTACGAGCCGCACGCCTGCGCGCTCTCCGACTACCTCGGCATGACGCTCCCCGGCTGGTTCGCCGAGCCCAATGCTAAAGACCAGTGGGTCATCATCGACCGCCTTCGCCGCCAGGCCGAGCAAGCCATCACCCAGGGCCGTATCGTCGCCGACGCCACCGCCGACCGCATCCTCGACGCCGAACCCCACGAACACTGAACCAGACACAGAAAGAGAGGGCGGACGCCGAAGCGCCCGCCCCATCCCATGGTCCCGCCGAACTACTGCTGCTGCGCCGCCGCCCCAGCAGCCGCCGCCGGATTCAGCTTCTGCGCCGCAATCGTTCCGGCCGCGCCCTTCGCATCCTTATCCTTCAGCTGCGCATAGATCTTCCGCGCCGCGTCCGGCTTGTTCTCGCCCTGGTAAAGCTCCGCAAGCTGCAACTGCGCGATTCCGGCCGGAACCGTCGTCGCCGGCTTCGCCGTCAGCTCGTTATAAAGGTCGACCGCCTGCCCGTTACGCCCGGTCTGCCGGTAAAGCTGCGCCAGGGACAGCTTCGCCAGCGCCGCCAGGTCTTTGTTCCAACCGCCCGCCACCTGCTTCAGCGTCGCCTCCGCCTGCTGGTTCTGCCCGGCCTCGATATAGGTCAGCCCCGCGAAGTACCGCGCCGTCTTCCCATCCGGAGTCATCCCGTACTGGTCCGCCACCTGGTTGAAGAGCGCATTGGCCGCCTTCGCCCGCTCCGTCGCGCTCCCATACGTCTTCGTACCCGGAGGAACCTGCTGCCCCGGGGCCGCCAGCGGCGTCTGGTACGCCTGCATCGCCCCGCCGAACGCCGTCGAAGCCGCCTCCGACCGGCTGTGATAGAGCGCCGCCGCCCCAATCACGACCAGGATCAACGCCAGCAGCAGCGCCGTCGTCACGATCACCGACCGCCGATTTTCGCTCGCCCAGGCAAGCCCCGACCCAGTCGTCGTCACAAAATGATCCTGCTTCAATGCCGCCTTCGTCTGCTGATCCACGTCGTTTGGTCTTCCTTTTCCGAGTTCCGTCAAAATGTCCGGCCGGGTGCGCGCAAAGACTCCGCCCGGAGACTCCCCGGAACCGCGGACCGTCTTCCAGTCTACCAGCGGTTCCCTCCAGGCGAGAGCCCCGCCCAGCTCGACCGGCCCACGAGCCCCCGTCCAACGACGAAAGCGCCTGCATCGGCGAGCGCCCACGGTGTTGCAATCCTCACCAAGGGCGACCTCCACCGCCCCCTTGCCCGCCCAGCCTATGCATCATCTTGGGTCCGGACCGTCCGGCGGAATCGTCGTGCGCGCGGAATGAGCAGGGCCGCAGACCCTCTCCTACATGCTCCCGTTCGCGCCCGCCTTCATGTCGTGGCACACGACCTCCGCCGCCACATCCTTCCGGCTTCCCGTGCTGGGCCCTTCCGCCCGCGTCGCCCCTTTACCCTCCAGGCCCTTCAGCAGCGTCGTCAGCCGGGCAAACCCCTCATCGCGCGCCTTCCTGTTCGCCTCCACCGCTGCCCCGGTCGCCGTGGGGTCTTCCCCGGCCCGCATAAAACCGTGTCCTGCCCCCTCATAGGTCACCGGCTCGAACTTCTTCCCGGCCCCTTTCATCGCTTCCACGGTCGCCGGAAGCGTCGCGCCGATCCTGGCGTCGTTCCCTGCATAGAACCCATACACCGGCGCCGCAATCGTCTTCACATCCTCCGGGGGCGGCCCGTAAAACACAAACGCCGCCGCGAGGTCCGCACGATGCGTCGCAAACGCAAAGCTCTTGCCTCCACCCCAGCAGAAGCCCACCGTCGCCACCTTGCCGTTTGCCGCCGGCAGGGTCTTCCCATAGTCCGCCGCCGCATCCAGGTCCGCGGTCACCTGCGCCGCGTCCAGGCCGGAGACCGCCTTCACCGTCGTCTCCTGCGAAGCGAACGAGTCCGAGTTCCCCCCACCCGGCCCGGCCCCGGACAGCAGATCCGGCGCGACCACAACATACCCCGCCGCCGCCAACTCATCGGCCATCTCCTTCGCCCAGTCCGAAAGCCCAAAGATTTCATGGATCAACACCACCACGGTGGCCTTCCGGCTCACCTCCGGGTACACCACAAACGCCTGCAGGGACCGCGACCCATGGTGCAGCGTCACGTACTCATGGTGGCGCGAAGAAGCCGCCAACCGGGTCTTCGCCCACTCCTGACCGCGGGCTTGGGAACCAACGCTGCAAACAAGGGCGGCGGAAAGCACGAATGCAGCAGAACGGAACCGTTTGAGGGGCATGGGGGGAGTGTAGATGGGCCTCCCCGGGCCTGACAAGCCGCGCACCTCGCACGTTCCTTCCTCATCCGCGCGACGCCCCGCCCTGAACACCGCGGTTTGTGGTCCCCAGAGCCACGGCGACACCACCCGTCCAGCCGCAAGCAACTTTACCGACCCGCATGGGTCTGAACAGGAAGCCGGTTGAATCCCGCATCGGGACCACCGGCAAGGAGCAGCGCCCACGCGTCCCGCTCCGAAGGGAGAACACCATGCGTCTTCTAAGATATCTCGCGGTCGCGGCAGCGCTCCTCATCCCCGTAACCCTCGCCGCCCCGGCAGCCCAGGCACAGATCGCGGTCGGCATCGGCGTCGGCGGCTACGGTCCCGCCCCGGTCTGTTCCTACGGCTACTACAACACCTACCCCTACGCCTGCGCGCCCTACGGCTATTACGGGCCGGAGTGGTTCGACGGCGGCCTCTTCATCGGCGTCGGTCCCTGGTACCGCGGCTATGGCTACCGCGGCTTCGGCTATCGTGGAGGCTACTACGGCTACCGCGGCGGCTATGGCTTTCGTGGAGGGTATCCCGCAGGCTACGGCTATCGTGGCGGTCCCATCGCCCGCGGCGGCGTGGCGTACCGTGGCGGCGAAGGCTTTCGCGGCGGCCTTGCCGGCGGCAGTCGCGGCTTTTCCGGCGGCGGCTCTGGATTCCACGGCTTCTCTGGCGGCGGAGGGTTCCACGGCGGCGGCGGGCATCGGTAGCCGGTAGCCTCCATCCCGCGCAAACAAAAAGGCCGTCAGCATCGCTGGCGGCCTTTCGCATTTCCGGGATAACCCCAAATCTGGTGGGCAGTGAGGGACTCGAACCCCCGACATCCTGCTTGTAAGGCAGGCGCTCTAACCAACTGAGCTAACCGCCCGCGCCCGCGATAACGGAACACCTCCCAGTGTAGGAGACAACCCCGCATCACGCAACGCGCCTACTCCGCCAGCACCACCATCTCCGCCCGCAGCCTGCCCTCCTCCACCGTCACCCGCGCCACCGTCACCGGCAGCCGAAATCGTCGCGGCCCCGCGCTCCCCGGATTCAGAAACATCACCCCATCCCGCTCCAAAATCGACGCCTTGTGCGTATGTCCACTCACCACGCAAGCCATCCCCGCCACCACCGGGTCGATATCCAGATCCCGCAGCGAATGAACCAGGTAGAAAAGCTTCCCCCCAAGCACCACCGCCTCGGTCGCGGGCAGCTCCGCACACGCCCCACGAACATCCACATTCCCCCGGATCGCCGTCACCGGAGCCACCCGCCTCAACACCTCCAGAATCCCCGCATCCCCCACGTCCCCCGCGTGCAGCACATGATCGCTCCCGGCCAACGCCGCCAACGCCTCCGGACGCAGCAGGCCATGCGTATCCGAGATCACCCCGATCACGACCCGCTCGCCCAACCCGCACATCCCCCCAGGCCCTAAACTCGTCCTACCACCCAGAGATACCATGCCCACCGACCTCGCCGAGAAATCCGCCCACCTCCACCAGATCCTCGCGGACCTCGGCTCCGTCCTCGTCGCCTACTCCGGCGGAACCGACAGCGCCTTCCTCGCCCACGCCGCCCACCAGGCCCTCGGCGATCGGATGCTCGCCGTCATCGCCGACTCTCCCTCCCTTCCGCGCGCCGAACTCGCCGCCGCCCTCGCCTTTACCGCCGCCCACGCCATCCCCACTCGCATCCTCCCCACCGACGAGCTTTCCCGCGAGGACTACGCCCGCAACGACTCCCAACGCTGCTTCCACTGCAAGGACACCCTCTTCACCGCCATGGAGGGGGAGCGCCAGCGCCTCGCCTTCGCCCACCTCGCCTACGGCATGAACCTCGACGACCGGGGAGATTTCCGCCCCGGCCAGCAGGCCGCGGCCCTCCACCACGCCGTCGCCCCTCTCGTCACCGCCGGCCTCACCAAGCCCGAGATCCGCGCCCTCGCCCGCCAGGCGGGACTCGCCCTGGCCGATAAACCCGCCTCCGCCTGCCTCTCCTCCCGCATCGAGTACGGCCGCCCCGTCACCGCCGAAAACCTCGCGCAGGTCGAGCAGGCCGAAGCCGCCCTCCACGCTCTCGGGTTCCCCCAGGTCCGCGTCCGCCACCACGGAGACCTCGCCCGCGTTGAAATCGCCCGCCCCGATCTCCCCGGCGCCCTCTCGCTCGAAGTTCTCGACCGCATCACCGCCGCCCTCCGCCCTTTGGGCTTCCTCTACATCACGCTCGACACCCAGGGATACCGCTCCGGCTCCATGAACGACGCCCTCACCACCATCGCCCACGCCCGCCCCTGAACCCCGCGCGCTGCTAGACTGAAACCTCCATGACCTTTGCGTGGTCGACCTTTATCGGGTTTTTCCTCGGCTTCGTCTTCGGCGTCGGCTGCGCCCTGTCCGTCATGTACTCCATCTACGCCGGGGGCTATCGCGCCGCCGTCCGCGACTCGACCCTCCTCATCCCTCCGGACCGCCTCACCCGCGCCCTCCACAAGCTTCGCCCCGGCCGCGCCACCTAGCCCCATGGCACGCCAGACCCCCCAAACTCTCGGCAACCTCCCCCACAAGACCACCTGGGCCTGGCTCGTCGCCACCTTCTTCGGCGCCGGCCTCCTCCGCCCCGGCCCCGGAACCTACGGCTCCATCGCCGCCGTTCTGCTCTGGTTCGCCGCCGCCCACGTCTTCCATCCCGCCCACCTTGCGCTGCTCACCGCCGCCGCCGCCCTCGCCATCACCCTCCTTGGCATCCCCGCCGCCACCATCGTCGCCCGCGAGTCCGCCCGCGAAGACCCCGGCCACGTCGTCATCGACGAGGTCGCCGGCCAGCTCATCGCCCTCATCGCCATCGCACCGGACTGGCCCCACGCCCTCCTCTCCCTTCTCCTCTTCCGCCTCTTCGACATCCTCAAGCCCCCGCCCATCCGCCAGTTCGAGCGCCTCCCGGCCGGCACCGGCATCATGCTCGACGACGTAGCTGCCGGCCTCCTCGCCCTCGCCTGCGCCCATCTCCTCACCTCCCTGCACCTCCCCACCCCCCACGCCTAGCAAACACCTGATAGCTGATAGGCGATGGCAGATAGCTGATAAACGACCGCCCTTCGCCCCCTCAAAGAAATCACCTGCCCCACATTTGCTCCTCCCCCCGCCCCGGGCATACCCTTGAGCCAAGCCTTATGAGTCCTCTCTTCAGCTTCGGCCGCCCCCAGCCCGACCCGCAAACGCCTCACCTCACCCACATTCATCCCTCCGCCGCCATGCCCGGCAGCGAGGTCGAACTTCACGGCACCCTCCTCGGCTCCTACACTCCTGCCGCGCAATCCCCCACCCTTCCCCAGGTCACCCTCAACGACGTCTCCGCCCCCCTCACCCTCTGCCGCCCCACCCGCGCCACCGTCCGCCTCCCCGGCCACGCGGAAGGCGCCTTCTCGGGCGACCTCATCCTCCACCGCGCGGCAGCCTCCTCGAACGCCCTCCCCCTCCGCGTCGCCACCCTCATGGCGGAAAACCTCCACCCCGTCGCCAACCCCGCGGTCGACAACGCCGGAAGCGTCTTCGCCACCCTCTCCGGCTCCCGCGGCCAGCAGGTCCCCGTCTCCATCTTCCGCATCGGAACCCACCCGGCAACCGGCGACTACACCATGCGCCCCTTCGTCCGCGAGCTCCTCAACCCTTCCGGCCTCGCCTTCGGGCCCGACGGCCACCTCTACGCCAGCTCCCGCGCCGACGGAACCATCTACCGCATCTCCCCTACCGGGGCCGTCGCCACCTATGCCGAGGGCATGGGAATCGCCACCGGCATCGCCTTCGACCGCGACGGAAACCTCTTCGTCGGAGACCGCTCCGGAACCATCTTCAAGATCGCCCCCGGCACCCGCGCCGCCGAGGCCCGCGAAATCTTCGTCTTCGCCACCCTCGAACCCTCTATCGCCGCCTACCATCTCGCCTTCAACGAAGCCGGAACCCTCTTCGTCACCGGCCCCACCACCAGCTCCAACCAGAGCATCCACGCCATCGACCGCGACGGCAACACCACCGTCTTCTTCTCCGGTCTCGGGCGCCCCCAGGGGATGGCCTTCGACGCGGACGACAACCTCTACGTCGCCGCCTCCCACCGCGGCTATCGTGGCATCATCCGCATCACTCCCGCCCGCGAGGCCAACCTCGCCATCGCCGGCAACAACCTCGTCGGCCTCGCCTTCCTCGACCCCGAAGCCGTCGTCCTCGCCACCCGCGACGCCCTCTTCCACCTCGAACTAGGCATCCGCGGCCGCCCACTCACCTGACGCAGCAGATGCCCACAAAACAGCGTGTCATCCTGAGCGAAGGCACAGCCGAAGTCGAAGGACCTGCGGCTCCCGTGCCGGCAAGGCCCACAAGGCAGCTCCAACCTAGCTCCTACTTCCCTTCCGCCGCCGCCGCGCTTCCCAGATACAGGTCCACATTGTTCTTATCCACAATCGCCGTCCCCGTATCGATAAACATCGGATACGGCGCAAACGAGTCCACCCCGTAGTTTGTCCGGAACTTCGCCGGCTGATTGTGGTGAATCTCATCGAGCGCCTTCAGCCCGTAGTACCCCATGGTGAATGGCTTCTGCGATACGGTCGAGTCGATGCTCCCACCCTTGATCAGGTCCAGCGTATCCGAGTTCACGTCCATCGCGATCACCGTCCGGTCCGTCGCATTCTTCCGCTTCAACACCTCCGCAATCGACTTGCCCGCCGTCGATTCCAGCGAAACGAACCCGTCGATCTTCTCCGCGCCCGTCTTCCCCAGGTACACCTCCGTCTGGTCGAACGCGCTTCCGCTGTCCCCCTTCGTGTCGAAGACCTCCACGATCTTGATCCCTGGATGCGTCGACAGCGCATCCTTATACCCCTTCAGCCGCTCTTCCAGGTTCGGCTGCCCGGCAATCGTATAGAACACCACGTTCCCCTTGTCATGCAGCTTCGCAATCAGCCGCTGCGCCCCGAGGTGCCCCGCTTCCAGGTTGTTCGTGCCGATGAAAAACAGCCGCGCGCTGTTCGGCGCGTCCGAGTCCACCGTAATCACCGGAATCCCCGCCGCGATCGCCGTCCCAATCTCCTCGCGCAGGAGGTTTGCATCGGACACCGAGATCAGGATGCCTGCCGGCTTCGCCGCTACCACCTTCTTCAGCGCCTCCAACTCCGCCTGGGTGTCGAACGTGTTCGGACCCTCCAGCAAAGCCGTCACGCCATAGTCCGCTCCAGCCTTCTGAAAACCCTGGTACACCGTCTTCCAGTAAGGCAGCTTCAGGTTGTTAGAGATCAGGTAATACGTATCCTTCTTCGAGTGATACTGGCATCCGACCAAGCCCAGCAAGCCCGCCGCCACACACGCCGCCAACCCCATCGTTCCCAGCTTCATCCTCATAGCCAAACCCGCCTTTCCGATACCGAAAGAATCGCGCCAACGTCAAACGCCCGGCCCACTGCCGCGGCCGTTCCCAGGTCGTGCCGAATTGTACGCCCGCATACCGCCAAAGCGTCCGCACAAACCATCTATCATCTGGTTGGGGCGGTCGTTGACGACCCCGGCCCATGTTGAGGCTATCTCCTCCGGAATGAAGATTTTGCCGCATTCTATTCCCGAGGTCCAGACCTAACTCCAATGTTTTGAAGATTTTGCAGCAAAGTACCCGGGTGGGGGAGGAGCCTGCCAATCCATCATGATCGCTGAAATCATAGCCGCCGGCTCCGAGATGCTCACGCCCTTCCGGCAGGACACCAACTCCCTCTACCTCACTGAAGCCCTCAACACCCTCGGCGTCTCGGTCGCCTTCAAGACCATCGTCGGCGACAACCTCGAACACCTCACCGGGGCCGCCCGCATCGCCATCGCCCGCGCCGACATCGTCATCTTCTCCGGAGGCCTCGGCCCCACCGAGGACGATCTCACCCGCGAAGCCGTCGCCGCCGCCCTCGACATCGGCCTTCGCCGCGACAACGAACTCCTCACCATCCTCGCCAAGCGCTTCGCCGCCCGCCGCATGGCCATGCCCCCCAACAACCTCCGCCAGACCGACGTCCTCGACGGCGCCCGCATCCTCCACAATGCCAACGGCAGCGCCCCCGGCCAATACCTCGACACGGTCGTTGACGGCTTCCGTAAGATCGTCATCCTCCTTCCCGGCCCGCCCAAGGAGCTCAAGCCCCTCTTCCAGGACGCCTGCCTCCCGCTCCTCGCCCCTTCCCTGCCACCCCGCCACCAGGCCACCCGCCAGCTCCGCATGGCCCTCATCCCGGAGTCCCAGGTAGACGCCCGGACCGCCCCCATCTACCAGACCTTTCCCGACGTCGAAACCACCATCCTGGCCGGGAGCGCCGAGATCCAGCTCCACTTTCTCTGCGTCAAGCCTTCTCAGCAAGAAGCCGCCGCCCGCGTCGACGAGCTCACCGCCCTGATCGAGCAGGAGATGGGAGACGCCATCTTCTCCTCGAACGGCGAGTCCCTCGAAGAGATCGTCATCCTCAACCTGGGCATGCGGCACCTCAACCTCGCCGCCGCCGAGAGCTGCACTGGCGGCCTCCTCAGCCAGCGGCTCACCGCCATCCCCAGCAGCTCCAGCGCCTTCTGGGGTGGCGCGGTCGTCTACGCCGAGGAGATGAAGACCCTTCTCTGCGACGTCCCCAAAGCCCTCATCGACACGCACGGCGCCGTCAGCCCCGAGGTCGCCCGCGCCCTCGCCGAAGGCATCCGCCGCCGCGCCGGAACCTCCTTCGGCATCGGCATCACCGGCCTCGCCGGACCCGGCGGCGGCCCCCCCGGCCCCGACGAGCACAAGCCCGTCGGCCTCGTCTACATCGCCCTCGCCGATGAGCAGGACACCCAGGTTCGCGAGCTCAACCTGCCCGGAGACCGCGAACGCGTCCGCCTCTGGGCCACCCAGCACGCCCTTGAGCTCCTCCGCCAAACTCTCCTCTAAGCACAAGACCCTTTGTTCTTCGCGCCTTCGCCGGATAGGCCCACTGCCCTAAGCCCAGAGCCCTGTTCCTTGCTACACTTTCCCGTAGACGCATGAACCCCTGGCTCCTCTCCATCCCGCTTGCCTACCTGCTCGGCTCCATCCCCTTCGGGTACCTCCTCGTCCGCGTCTTCCGCCACCAGGACATCCGCGCCATCGGCAGCGGCAACATCGGCGCCACCAACGTAGCCCGCTCCGGAGCCAGGGGCCTGGGCCTCGCCACCCTCCTGCTCGACCTCGCGAAAGCCTACGCCGCCGTCGTCTTCGCGCAGCATATATCCCTGGGAGATCAGGACCTTGCCGTCTCCGCCGCCGTAGCCGCCATCCTCGGCCACGTCTACCCCGTCTGGCTCGGCTTCCAGGGCGGCAAAGGCGTCGCCAGCGCGCTCGGCGTCATGCTCGCCCTCAGCGGGCGCGGAGCCATCGGCATCCTCACCGTCTTTCTCATCGTCGTCGCTCTCTCCCGCTTTGTCTCCCTGGGCTCCATCCTCGGCGCCGCCTCCTTTCCCCTCTTCGGCCTCTACTTCATCACGCCGCACACCCCCGCCGTCGTCTCCGGCCTCCTCTTCATCGCCCTCCTGGTCATCTTGAAACACCACGCGAACATCGGCCGCCTGCTTGCCGGCAACGAGAACCGCTTCGGGGCCGGAAAGGTGCCGGCATGAGCCGCATCGCCATCCTCGGTGCGGGAGCCTACGGCACCGCCCTCGCCATCTCGCTCGCCCGCCGCGGAGGCCACGACCTCATCCTCTGGGCACACTCCCCGCTCCTCGCCGAAAGCCTCAGCGAGACCGGCGAAAACCTTCCTTACCTCCCCGGCTACACCCTCCCGGTCGACATCCACGTCACCTCCGATCTCCCGTTCGCCATCTTCGAAGCCGAAATCCTCCTCTGCGTCACCCCCGCACGGTACCTCCGCGAGACCATCACTCACATCGCCCCCATCCTCACCCGCGACCAGGTCGTCGTCAGCGCCAGCAAGGGCCTGGAAGAGGACTCGTACCTTCGCATGTCGCAGGTCGTCGCCTCCGTCACCGGCAACCCCTTCGCGGCCCTCAGCGGCCCCTCCTTCGCGGCTGAGGTCGCCGCCGGCCAACCCTCCGCCGTCGTCATCGCCACCCGGGAGGCCACCCTCGCCCAGAGCCTCCAGCGCGATCTCTCCTCCCCCGCCTTTCGCGTCTACACCAACGACGACCTTGAAGGCGTCGAACTCGGCGGTGCCCTCAAGAACGTCATCGCCCTCGCCACCGGCGTCGCCCACGGCCTCAGCCTCGGCCACAACGCCTCCGCCGCCCTCATCACCCGCGGCATCGCCGAGATCACCCGGCTCGCCCTAGCCTGCGGCGGCCGCCGCCAGACCCTCGCCGGCCTCTCCGGCCTCGGCGACCTCGTCCTCACCTGCACCGGCTCCCTTTCGCGCAACCGCACCGTCGGCGTCGAACTCGGCAAAGGCCGCCAACTTCCTGAAATCATTGCCGGCCTGCACGGCAAGGTCGCCGAAGGCGTCTACAGCACCACCGCCGCGCTGGGACTCGCCGAGCGCTACGGCGTCGAAATGCCCATCACCGAGCAGATGCATGCCATCCTCTACAAAGAAAAGAATCCCCGCGACGCCATGCGCGAACTGATGGCCCGCCCCGGGCGCGACGAGTAGCTTCCAGTCCCGATCCGGCACGCCCCCAGCAGAAAAACCGCTCTAACATCCCCAACATAGAGGAGTCTTACCGGATATGGCGACCCCCCTGGCAATCCCCCTCGCAGACCCCGGCATCGACGAGACCGAGCGGTCCCGCGCCCTCGCCCGCCGCTACCACGCAGACTTCGTCGACCTCAAGAACTTTAAGATCCAGCACGAGCTCTTCAAGTCCGTCCCCGTCGACATGATGTTCCGCTACAACTTCGTGCCCTTGGAGCAGTTCGACGGCCGCCTCGCCATTGCCGTCTCCGACCCCTCGAAGCTCATGGTCCTCGACGAAATCTCCGGCCTTCTCGGCCAGCGCCTCGTCACCCGCGTCGCCACCCTCTCGCAGATCACCGACCTCCTCAAGAAAACGGAGCAGTCCCAGCGCGTCCTCGACGAAGCCTCCGAAGGCCTCGCCTTCGACGTCCTCTCGAACGAAGACAACCCCGACGAAAACATCTCGATCGAGCGCCTGACCGCCGACGAAGACATTTCCCCCATCATCCGTCTCGTCGACACCACCATCTTCACCGCCCTCGAACGCCGCGCCTCGGACATCCACCTCGAAACCTTCGACGACTCCCTCCAGGTCAAGTACCGCATCGACGGCGTCCTCCAGCAGGCCATGGCCCCCATCGCCCGCGAGCACCACCAGACCATCCTCTCCCGCATCAAGGTCATGTCCGAGCTCGACATCGCCGAGCGCCGCGTCCCCCAAGATGGCCGTTTCCGCGTCCGCTACAAGGGCCGCCTCATCGACTTCCGCGTCTCCATCATGCCCACCGTCCACGGGGAAAACGCCGTCCTCCGCGTCCTCGACAAAGAGTCGATGTCCGAAAAATTCACCAAGCTCTCTCTGGACGTAGTGGGTTTTGCGGCTAAAGATTTAGAACGCTTCCGCCGCTACATCAAGGAGCCCTACGGCATGGTGCTCGTCACCGGCCCCACCGGCTCCGGAAAGACCACCACCCTGTACGCCGCCCTCAACGAAATCAAATCCGAAGAAGACAAGATCATCACCATCGAAGACCCCGTCGAGTACCAGATCCGCGGCATCACCCAAATCCCCGTCAATGAGAAAAAAGGCCTCACCTTCGCCAGAGGCCTACGCTCCATCCTCCGCCACGATCCCGACAAGATCCTCGTCGGCGAGATCCGCGACGCCGAAACCGCCCAGATCGCCATCAACTCCGCCCTTACCGGCCACCTCGTCTTCACCACCGTCCACGCCAACAACGTCGTCGACGTCCTCGGCCGCTTCCTCAACATGGGCGTCGAGCCCTATAACTTCGTCTCCGCCCTCAACTGCATCCTCGCCCAGCGCCTCGTCCGCCAGGTCTGCGACTTCTGCGCCCGCTCCGTCGCCTACTCCGACGCCGAACTCCGCGAGAGCGGCCTCGACCCCGCCGAGTGGATCAACTTCAAGTTCCGCGAGGGCCCCGGCTGTATGGAGTGCGGCGGCACCGGCTTCCGCGGACGCTCCGCCATCCACGAACTCCTCGAGCTCGACGACGAGATCCGTGAAATGCTGCTCGCAAAAAAACCCGGCAGCGAAATCCGCAAAAAAGCCCGCGACAAGGGCATGGCCTTCCTCCGCGACTCCGCCCTCGAACGCGTCCGCGCCGGCATCACCACTCTCCGGGAAATCAATAAGGTCACCTTCATCGAAGCCGGCCGCTAAAGTAGATACTGTTCTGTCTGCCGCACCAGAATCGTCTTAGCCATCAGCGCGGACAGTTCTCTCACCCGACGAAAAGGAAAAGACAAGGAAGAAGACGCTCAGCACAAGTAGAAACATGCCCCACACAATCGGCTTCAACCTCCCATCTCTCGAGGTAAAAAGTAGAACGAGCGATGTGCTAACTAAGTTGACCGAAATCAGCACCGCAATAGCCCGTGTCAATCGTCTTACTGAGTTCCACCAGGTAGATTCGCTTCTGCGGTTCCATAAGGCACTCCAGGAAACCCCTCCAACAATGAAGCCAATAAGCAAACCGATGCAACTCAAGAGCATCAGCCCAAACCCGAAGCCAACGGGAGGATCATAATCTGGAGGACTTGAGAGGATCAGAGCTGCTGAAGCAACCATTGCTGGCGTCAACGCTCCCAGGACACAGAAAATGAGCGTGAAGCCAGCTCCTAACAGAAGAGCGATCCAAGCGTTCCTTAAACGACTCGTCATTGCGCTCCCATAATCGGCACTAAGTTGACACCTGCCAAGGCTCAAAGCACAGCCCGAGTCCTCTCACAAGTTACTCTAGCTAAAGTGATCGCGTCCTAATGAATCTTTTCTCCAGCAGTCTCGGCACCCGCCCCCGGCTCGCCTGCGAAATCCGCCCCGAAGGCGTCGTCGCCGCCCGCTGCGAGGACGGCGCCGTAGGCGTCATGGTCGCTGCCTCCCGCGCCCCGCTCCCCGAAAACGCCCTCCGCCCTGCCCCCCGCGCCGGCAATCTCCTCGACCGCCCGGCCATCGTCGCCGCCTTCCGGCAAGCCCTCGACAAGGTCGCCGACCGCTCCCGCGACGTCACCCTCATCGTCCCGGACGCCACCGTCCGCGTCCTCCTCCTCGAGTTCGACACCCTCCCCACCAAGCCCGCCGAAGCCCTCCCCATCGTCCGCTTCCGCCTCAAAAAGCTGCTTCCCTTCGACGCAGACGACGCCGCCATCACCTACCAGCTCATGTCCTCCTCCCGCTCGCTTCTCCGCGTCCTCGCCGTCGCCATGCCCCGCGAGGTCCTCGCCGAGTACGAATCCGCCCTCCGCGACGCCGGCTTCGAGCCCGGAGCCATCCTCCCCAGCACCCTCGCCGTCCTCGCCGGGCTTGAAGAGTCCGAAGCCCCCGCCCTCCTCATCAACGCCAGCCCCGAGGCCGTCACCGCCGCCATCGTCCGCTCCGGCATCCTCCTCCTCCATCGCTCCGTCGACATGCGGGCCGACCTCCACGTCGAGGCCCAACCCGAGGCCCTCCCCGCCCCCATCCCCACCATCCCCGCCATCCCCACCGAGCTCCTCGCCAACCCCGCCGACGCCCTCACCCTCCCCCTCGTCGATATCTACTCCTCCGCCGAAGAGTGGGCCATGCAGCAGCCCCTCCCCGAGCACCCCGACGTCCCCTCCAACCCCCAGGCCGAGGAAGCTCCCCTCCCACCCCTCCCACCCGCCGAAATCGTCCAGGCCGTCAGCGTCGCCGCCGCCTACTTCGAAGACACGCTCAACCACCCGCCCCCCAATCTCCTCACCGCGGGCGTCACCTCCGCCTCCCAGCTCGCCTCGCTCCTCAGCCTCACCCCTCTCGGCGACCTGCCCGTCCGCGAGATGGTCGACCCCGCCATGCTGCCCTCCGGCAATGGCCCATCCACCAGCCCCATCACCATCCCCCAGGGCTGGCTCGCCGGCGTTCGAGGTGCCCTCCGCAGCTAATGCGCCTCTCCGTCAATCTCGCCACCCGCCCCTTCACCGAGCTCCGGCCCCTCTTCCTGCGCCTCCGCATCGCCATGGCCCTGCTCTTCGCCCTTGCCATCGGCCTCGCCTTCGCCCTCCACACTCTCACGGAGCGCGCCCACGCCGGCCAGGCCCGCATGGACGACCTCCGCGCCCGCACCCTCGCCTTCCAGCAGGAGCGCCAGCGCAACGAAACCCGCATGCGCCAGCCCGGGAACCGCGCCGTCCTCGACCGCTCCCAGTTCCTCAACGACCTCTTCGCCCGCAAAAGCTTCTCCTGGACCTCCGTCATGATGGATCTCGAACGTGTCCTCCCCCCCGGCATCCAGGTCACCAGCATCGAGCCCGTCATCTCGAAAGAAGGCGACGTCACCATCCGCCTCAAGGTCTCCGGAGACCGCGACCGCGCCGTCCAGCTCGTTCGCAACCTCGAGCAGTCCCAGCGCTTCCTCGCGCCCCGCCTCTCCGGCGAGTCCGCCCAGTCGCAGGAAAGCAGCCGCGCCTCCGGTTCCGCCACTCTCACCCCCACCACCGCCCTCCCCGGCGTCGAGTTCGATATCCTCAGCGGCTACAACCCACTCCCTCTCACCCCCCGCGCCAACCCGGCAGCCGCCGCCGCCCGCGCCACCGGCATCACCATGGAGGCCCGCCCGTGAGCCCCACCCTCCAGGCCACCGTACATCCGGCAGCAGGGGCACAGACCGCCCGCGTCCGTGCCCTCGCCGAACGCGGCCGCCAGCTCGTCACCGCGCTCAACCTCCACTTCGCCGGCGTCGCTCTCCTTGCCCTCGTCAACCTCTACCTCGTCTTTCACATGGTTTACGCCTACCAGCAGGCCCATAGCCAGAATGACGAAGCCGTAGTCCAGCAGGTCGCCCTGCTGAAAGCCGCCGAGCTCGCCGCGCGCCCCCTCCAGGGCCTCGACGCCAAGCTCGCCCAGGCCACCGGAGAGGCCGACCTCTTCTACGCCCGCCGCCTCCCCTCGGCCGAATCGCAGGTCCTCACCGAGCTCGGCGCCCTCACCACCCGCCAGCACGTCAAGCTCTCCCGCGTCCAGTACGCCCAGGCCCCTATCCTCCCCGGCGCCCCCGGCGAGCTCACCGAAGTCAAGATGGACGCCAATCTCTCCGGCGACTACCGCCCCCTCGTCACGTTCCTCAACCTCCTCGAACGCGACCGCCTCTTCTTCCTCATCTCCAACATCGCCCTTACCGGCCAGCAGGGCGGCACCGTCAACCTCCGCCTGCGCCTCGCCAGCTACCTGCGCGCCCGGGCCCCCGGCGAGCCCATCCCGCCCTTCGCCGCCACCTCCGCACCCCCCGTCGACGCCCAGGCCGTGGACGCCTCCGCCCTCGGCCAGCCCGTACCGGACGACACCGCCCCCGGCGCCCTGCCCCTCTCCCGCCAGCCCGCCCCCGTCAGGACCCGCCCATGAGCGCCGCCCGCCAATCCCGCGGTCAGGCCTCCGCCGCCTCCGACCAGCAGAAGAAAGTCATCGCCGGAGCCGTCTTCGGCGTCATCCTCCTCGGCGTCCTCTACTACGAGCTCGCCGACGTCTTCTTCACCGCCACGCCGCCCCCCGCCGCCCCCCCGGTCATCCTTTCCGGCCCGTCCCCCGCCTCTTCCGCCGGCCCCGCCGCGCCCTCGGCTGCGAGAACCTCTGCAACTCCTGCCACCCCACGCGCCGCCGCCAACGCCGCCGCCGCCCTCGACCCCACCCTCCACATGCAGCCCATGCTCGTCACCGAGGCCGTCCTCTACAACGGCACCGGCCGCAACATCTTCTCGACCGCCGCCCCGCTCCCCGCGGCCTTCGTGCCGCTCCCCAAGGTCACCGGGCCCATCCGACCCTCTGGAGCCATCGTCCCCACCTACACTCCTCCCCCGGGCCCTCCACCTCTCCCCCCCATCGACCTCAAGTTCTTCGGCCTCGCCACCTCCAGCGGTCGCCGTCAGGCCTTCCTCCTCCACGGAGACGATGTCTTTCTCGCCGCCGAAGGAGACATCGTCCTCCGCAAATACCGCGTCGTCACCATCGGCCCAGCCTCCATTCAGGTCGAAGACCTCACCAACAACAACAAACAAACCCTCCCCCTCCTGGTCAACCCGTGACCCGTCTGCTGCCGCACCAAACCCGTCTGCCCCAACAAGACCGTGTGCCCCACCTTCGGCGGCTTCATCGCCCAAGGTGGGCGGAGCGCCCCAAAACCCAAATCCCTGACCCCGAGCAAGGCTTTGCCCTCATCGCCTGCATCGTCGCCATCTTTATCATCCTCCTCGTCCTCGCCGTAGCCGCCCCCAAGATCTCCCGCGAGCTCCAGCGCGACCGCGAGCTCGAATCCCTCCATCGTGGCAACGAGTACGTCCGCGCCATCCAGCTCTACTACCGCAAGTTCGGCCGCTACCCCACCTCCGTCGCCCAGCTCGAAAAAACCAACAACATCCGCTTTCTCCGCAAGAAATACGACGACCCCCTCACCGGCAAGCCCGACTGGCGCCTCATCTTCGTCGGCCAGAACAAGACCACCGTCAAGGGCCTCTTCGGCAAACCCCTGGCCGGCCTCCCCACCTCCGGCATCGGCGGCGCAGGCCTCGGCGGAGCCGCCACCGTGGGGGGAAGCAACGGCGGCAACACCTCCGGCTCCTTCGGCTCCAGCAGCACCTTCGGGACCTCCTCCGCGACCCCCGGCAGCGGCGCCTCCACCTTCGGAGGAACTCAAACCACCGGCAGTTCCCCCTCCGGCTCGACCGGCATCGGCACCCAGTCCGCCACCAGCTTCCAGGGCGCCGGAGGCCCCATCATGGGCGTCGGCAGCTCCAAGACCGGCGACTCCATCGTCGTCCTCAACGAGCAAACCGACTACGGCACCTGGGAGTTCCTCTACGACCCCCGCATCGAGCAGCTTCGCGCCAAATCCAACCTCTTCGGCGGAGGCGTAGGCGGCAGCGGAGCCTCCAGCACTGGAATCGGCTCCCCAAGCACCGGCAACGGCTCCCTCAACGACTTCCGCAATCCCACCGGAACCACGCCAACCCCCACCAATCCCACAAGCCCAGCTCCGCCCCGCTAGGGCGAATTAGCTACTGGTGTAGTGGCTTTTTGCTTTTTTGGTTGTCATTCTCGCAGGGAATCTGCTGGTGCCGTTGTAGTTGTTCGTCCTACCGCCAACAGCTAATCCGCTCTAGCCGACCGCACCTTGACGAACGTCCCCGCCCCCGATAGCGTGAACAGAGGCAAGCAAGCGAAAGTGGCGAAATTGGCAGACGCACCAGACTTAGGATCTGGCGGAGCAATCCATGGGGGTTCAAGTCCCCCCTTTCGCACCAAGATCGTGTGGCTTCCTGACTCCATACTCCCGTTCAGCCACCAACCAGCTTCAGCAAGGCGACCCGGGTAACTGCGGCCTGGAAACAGTCGATATCCTGCCCCTGAACCCCTTCCAGCCATCCCGAACCTTGCCAAACACCACCTTCACCAGCCAAGCTCCGAGGCCAAGCGCCACAAGCACTATCCCGGCAATCACATACGGATGGCGTGTTGCCACCGCGGTGAGCGCCATCGCCGCCGCGTCCTCCGCCCCGCTCAACACAATGTTCGAGACCGGCTCCGGGCTTGCCGAGACGGCAGTCCGAGCCGCAAACTTCGTTCCATGCGCCAGAAAAGCCACGACGGCACCCACCGCGGTGACCGCAACCTGCGTGCTCGGAGCAAGGTGTGTCGTGGCCGCGTAAGCCATCAGCCCCGCCACCGGAACCCTGACAAACGTCTGCGCCGCGTTCCACACCAGGTCGACCGCCGGTATCTTATCCGCCACAAACTCCAGCAGGAAGAGCACCAGCGCCGCGCCCAGCACCCATCCGTTCGCGATCGGCTCCAGCCCCTGCGGCAGCACCACCCAACGCAGACGCGCCATTAAACCCAGCGTCAGGATCGTCGCGTAAACATTCAACCCAGCTGCAAAGCTGACCGCGATCACCATCGCCGCAAGACTGCCCGGTGTGTTCCCCATGGAGCAACCCCCACCACCGCAAGTCTAGCGCGGTTCTTCCGATCCGTTGCAAGACCGTTCCCTCGACAATGATCGGGAGGGCTCCCACCGTATGCTGCCCACCATCGAGAGCCACCCGCACACGTATATACTGGGCTGGGCGGGTGAACCACGCCTCGACTCCCTTTCGCACCACCATCCCGCATACTCCCGGAGCAAATCGCCACCATGAGCAGCAACGCCACCCCCGACCAGCCCTCCCTCACCCTGGTCAAGGCCGACCACTACCGTGAAAACTACTCCAACTCCGTCCAGGTCCGTATGAGCGTCTGGGACTTCCAGCTCGTCTTCGGCACCATGAACCAGACCGCTCCTGAAGCCGTCCAGATCGAAAACTACCAGGCCATCTACCTCAGCCCGCAGCAGGCCAAGGCGCTCTTCAACGTCCTCGGCCACAATCTCCAGCAGTACGAGCAGACCTTCGGCCCCCTCGCCCTCGAACCCCAGCATGTCCAACCGGGCGGCCCCGTCAATTAGCACCGCGCGCACGCTCTCCCGA
Source organism: uncultured Granulicella sp. (assembly GCA_965213785.1). Taxonomy (GTDB): domain Bacteria; phylum Acidobacteriota; class Terriglobia; order Terriglobales; family Acidobacteriaceae; genus Edaphobacter. The sequence goes on from OZ243921.1 coordinate 1,279,211, forward strand.
TCTCTCGCCGCGATCCCCGCCTGGCTCCTCCTCCCCATCCTCTTCGCCGCCGTCCTCCTCTCCCACGCCACCCTCCTCCGCCTCCCCTACTTCTGGGACGAGGCCGGCTACTACATCCCCGCCGCCTGGGACCTCTTCCGCACCGGCACCCTCATCCCGGTTACCACCACCACCAACGCCCACCCGCCCCTGCCGTCCCTCCTCCTCGCCGGATGGTGGCACGTCCTCGGCTTCTCTCCCCTCGCCACCCGCACCCTGGTCGCCCTCGTCGCCTCGGTAGCCCTCACCGCCGTCTTCCGCCTAGCCCGCGACCTCACCACGCCCGCGGTCGCCCTCGCCACAACCCTCCTCACCGCCCTCTACCCCATCTGGTTCGCCCAAAGCACCCTCGCCCACGCCGACATGTTTGCCGCCGCCTTCACCCTCCTCGCCCTCTCCTTCTATCTCCCCCGCACCCATCCCGCCTGGGTCGCCCTCCTCTTCGCCGCCGCCGCCCTCTCCAAAGAGACCGCCATCGTCACCCCCATCGCCCTCGCCGCCCTCGAACTCACCCGCCGCAACCGCAAGGGTGCCGCCGCCCTCGCCGCCCCTATCCTCCCCCTCATCGCCTGGTACGCCTATCACCGTGCCCGCACCGGGTTCACCTTCGGCAACCCCGAATACCTCCGCTACAACGCCACCGCCAACCTCGCCCCGATCCGCATCGGCCTCTCCCTCTACCACCGCCTCCTCCACCTCACCGTCCACATGAATCTCTTCGTCGCCACCGGCTGCACCCTCGCCGCGCTCCTCATGCCGAAGCTCGCCGCCCGAACCCGCATCCCCCGCCAAGCCCTGATTGCCATCGCCACCATCCTCGCCGCCAATCTCCTCGCCTTCTCCATCCTCGGCGGAGCCCTCCTCACCCGCTATCTCCTCCCCCTCTACCCCCTTATCCTCCTCCTCTGCGTGGCCGAGTGGCGTCTCCACCTCCGCCGCTGGCCCGCCCTCGCCGCCCTCACCGCCGCCGCCTTCCTCGCCGCCCTCTGGATTGCCCCCCCCTACGCCTTCGCCCCCGAGGACAACCTCACCTACCGCGACTTCGTCCTCCTCCACCAGCAGGCCGCGTCCTTCCTCGCCACCCACTACCCCGCCGCCACCGTCCTCACCGCCTGGCCCGCCACCCAGGAGCTCGCCCGCCCTGAACTCGGCTACACCCAAACCCTCATCCAAACCGTCCAAATCCAGAACTTTTCCGCCGAAGAAATCCAGAAAGCCGCCGCCGACCCCGGCGCCTACGACACCGCCCTCCTCTTCTCGACCAAGTGGGAGCCTCGCCCCGGCACCCTCAACCTCGCCCGCCGCAACGATCCCAACGACACCAGATACTTCGACTTCCACCACGACCTCCGCCCCGCCCAGGCCGCCCGCCTCCTCCACGGCGAAGTCGTCTGGCAGCAAGCCCGCGGCTCCGAGTGGGCCGCCATCCTCCACTTCCCCCGCGCTGTCAACGCCGCCGCCCAACCGTCAAACCCTATAATGGCCCTCGCACCCCTAAGCCCGCACAAGGATTCCCGCCCGTGAAGTCCCTCCTTCTCGCCGCCGCCGCCCTCCTCCTCACCCTCCCCACGTTCGCCCAGTCTCCGGATGAGCCCAAGGAGCCCGGCCGGCTCATCCTCGTACTCCCCTTTGAAAACCACACCGGCCAGCCCAACCTCCAGTGGATCGCCGACTCCTTCCCTGACACCCTCAACAAGCGTCTCAACTCCGCCGGCTTCCTCACCATCACCCGCGACGACCGCCAGTTTGCCCTCGACCACCTCGGCTTCCCCGCCGACTTCCGCCCCACCCATGCCACCACCCTCCGCATCGCCCAAACCCTCGACGCCGATTTCGTCGTCCTCGGCAGCTTCAACATCCAGAACGCCCGCATCCAGGTCCAGGCCCAGGTCCTCGCCGTCAACAAGCTCAGCCTCTCCGCCCCCCTGGTCGACTCCTCCGAGCTCCCCCGCCTCTTCGACGTAGAAAACGCCATCGCCTGGAAGGTCGCCCGCCAGATCGACCCGCACTTCTCCGTCGCCCAGCAAACCTTCCTAGCCGCCTCCGGAGGCGTCCGCCTCACCGCCTTTGAAAACTACATCCGCGGCCTCTCCGCCCCCACCGAGGCCGACCGCATCAAGCGCCTCCAGGCCGCCGTCACCGAAGAGCCCACCTACGAGGCCGCCCTCCTCGCCCTCGGCAAATCCCAATACGCCGCTCGCCAGTACCTCGAGGCCGCCGCCACCCTGGCCAAGGTCCCCCGCACCGCACGCGCCGCCCTCGAAGCCAACTTCTACCTCGGCCTCGCCCGCTTCAACGCCGCCAAATACGCCGAGGCCGAGTCCGCCTTCGCCTTCGTCGCCTCCCGCCTGCCCCTGCCCGAAGTCGTTAATAATCAGGGCGTCGCCACCAGCCGCCAGAACCGCGACGCCGGAGCCCTCTTCCAGCGAGCCTCCACCGCCGACCCCAACGACGCCGACTACCACTTCAACCTCGCCGTCTCCCTCATGCGACGCGGAGACGCCACCGCCGCCATCCACGAGCTCGAAGCCGCCCTCAAGCTCCACCCCGCCGACCCCGAAGCCACCGAACTCCGCGCCCGCACCGTCGCCGCCCGCGTCTCCGGCCCCGCCCTCAAAGCCGCCGTCGAGACCGGAGGCTTCGAGCCCCTCGAACGCATCCGCCGCACCTATTCGGAAGCCTCCTTCCGCCAGGCCGCCTTCCAGCTCGACCAAATGCGCGCCCTCCACCTCGCCGCCCTCCCCCCCGCCGAGCAGGCCGCCGCCTACACCCAGCAGGGCCAGGACTACCTCGCCCAGGGCCTCATCCCCGAGTCCGAACTCCAGTTCCAGTCCGCCCTCGCCGCCGACCCGCGCTCCGCAAACGCACACGCCGGCCTCGCCCAGGTCCGCGAGCAATCCGGAAGCCCCGAAGAAGCACGCAAGGAAGCCATCGCGTCGCTCAACCTCAAGCCCACCCCGGCCGCCTACCTCATCCTCGCCCGCCTCGACCTGCAGGCCAACCAGCTCTCCGCCTCCGCCGCCGACGTCCAGAAGGCCTTAAACCTCGATCCCACCAACTCCGCCGCCAAAGGCGTGGCCACCGCCCTCAAATCCCGCGGCCAATCCCTCCCATGACCCCCCCTTCCTCAATCACGGCCACCCCTGCCCCAGCCGCCCTTGCCCCAGCCGCCCTTGCCGCCGCGGTCCTTGCCGCCGCCGCCCTTGCCGCCGCCGCCCTTGCCGCCGCCGTCCTTGCCGCCGCGGTCCTTGCCGCCGCCGCCCTTTGGTTTGTCATTCCCGAAGGGAATCTGCTTCTTCCCTTGCGGTTGCGGTTGCCGTTGTCTCTCCTCCCGCCTTCCCGTCAGTCATCCGCAAAGCAAGCGCCCGCTGCCTCTCTCGCAACCCTCACCGTGTGCCGCACCTTCGCGACAGCCTTACCGTCGCTAAGGTGGGCCTTCCACCACGGAACCAAAGCATTAATCCTCCTCCTCCTTGCCCTGGCCACAAAAGCCCCCGCCCAAACTCCAACCGTCCTCCGCCTCTCCCTCCACGAAACCATCCAGCCCGTTACCGCCGACTATCTCACCCGAGGCCTCCACAAAGCCGAAAACCGCAACGCCCAAGCCGTCCTCCTCTCCCTCGGCACCCCCGGTGGCCTCCTCTCCTCCACCCGCGACATGGTCGCCGCCATCGAGCAATCCAAAGTTCCCGTCATCGTCTACATCGCCCCTGCCGGTAGCCGCGCCGGCTCCGCCGGATTTTTCATCCTCGAAGCGGCCGACATCGCCGCCATGGCCCCCGGAACCAACGCTGGGGCCGCCCACCCCATCGTCGAAGGCAAAACGATGGACCCTGTCCTCAAGGAAAAGATCGAAAACGACGCCACCGCCTTCCTCCGCTCCTACACCGAGCGCCGCGGCCGCAACGTAGCCGCCGCCGAGGATGCCGTCCGCAACTCCAAGTCCTACAGCGAGCAGGAAGCCCTCAAGCTCAACCTTATCGACCTCACCGCCCCCGACGAGCAAGCCCTCCTCACCGCGCTCGACAACCGCCAGATCAAGCGCATCGACGGCCACACCGAAACCCTCCACCTCCACAACGCGCAAATCCTCAATCTCCCCATGAGCCTCCGCGAACGTCTCCTCAACCGCCTCACCAACCCCGATCTCGCCGTCCTCCTGCTCGTCTTCGGCGCCCTCCTCATCTATCTCGAGTTCAATGTCCCCGGCACCATCGTCCCCGGGGCTCTCGGAACCCTCCTCCTCCTCCTCGGCGTCTTTGGCCTCAACCTCCTGCCCATCCGCCACACCGCCCTGCTCCTCCTCGTAGCCGCCGCCCTCCTCATCGCCCTGGAACTCAAGTTCACCTCCCACGGCGTCCTCGCCGCCGCCGGCATCGGTGCCCTCATCTTCGGCCTCGCCACCCTCGTCGACGGCCCCATCGACCAGATGCGCGTCCACTGGGGCACGGCCCTCGGCGCCGGCCTCGGCTTCGGCCTCATCACCTTCACCCTCGCCTGGATCGGCCTCAAGGCCCGCCGCAACAAGGCCCTTACCGGCCCCGCCGCCATGATCGGCCATCAAGCCATCGTCCGAACCCCCACCCAGGTCGAAGTCCGCGGCGAACTCTGGCAAGCCCGCCCCACCACGTCCCTGGCTGTCTTGACGATAGGCACCCTCGTCCTTATCGAATCCATCGACGGCCTGGTACTCCTCGTCGATCCCACGAGTCCAACCAGCGCAGGGCGTTAGCACGATCTGCTTCCGCATGGCACATAAGGTGTCATCCTTGAGCGAAGGGACTCACAGCTTCACCGTGAGTCTCGCAGTCGAAAGACCTTCGATTGCCCCATCCGGCATCAACCGAAACCCATCGACTCCACTCAACCCGTAACCTCAACAAACTAAAGAAAATAGACTTAATATAGAAGATAGGCTCATCCGGTAGAATTGATCCAGCAGCCGGGTTACAAACTGCCGGGTCCGGCATCGCTACACTGAAATGACGTGCCTCGGCACCGTAAGGAGCTTCCCCTTGATGTCGATCCTGCCGCCCCGGTTTGCTGCCCGAACCATCCGCACCCTGCTCGCCTCCCTCGCGTTCGGCTTTCTCGCCTCCAACGCGAAGGCTCAGACCCAGGTCGTCTCCGCCCTCGACAAGCAGCTCGCCCGCGTCGACTTTGCCGTCCTCGGCCAGGGCCTCTTCAACACCACCACCAACGGCACCAACTACCTCAATCAGGCCGTCTCGGACGTTCCCGGAAATACACTCGGCGCGCTCGTCACCCTCCGCTACACGGTCAAACCCTACTTCGGCCTCGAAGGCAACTTCAGCTACGCCCGCTTCACCCAGAACTTCTCCAACAGCTCAGGCCTCGCCGTCGGCGGCATCCAGGCCAATACTGACGAGTACACCCTCGGCTACGTCGTCCATCCCGGAGAGTTCTTCGGCGTCCGCCCCTTCGTCTCCGTCGGCGCAGGCTCCATCGCCTACAAGCCCACTCCCGGTGGCGGTCAGGGATACCAGACTCAGGCCCGTGCCGCCTACTACTACAACGTCGGCGCCGACGACATGCTCACCGAACACTTCGGCGTCCGCGCTCAGTTCCGCCAGTCCCTCTCGCTCGCCCCGGACTTCGGCCAGAACTATCTCACCATCAAGCAGCGCACCATCTCCACCGAGCCCGCCGTCGGCGTCTTCCTCCGCTTCTAACTCCCTCCGCTTCTAACTGCGAAGGTTCATCCTTGCATTCGCCTCAACGCCGCACCCCGCACCGGGGCTACAATCGCAGCGTTGAGGTCGAAACACATGCTGCAATTCCCGCTCCTGATCGCCATCGCCATCGTCGTCCTGTACGTCGTCAACTCCATCAAGATCCTCAAGGAGTACGAACGCGGCGTCGTCTTCCGTCTCGGGCGCGTCCGCAAGGACGCCACCGGCCCCGGCGTCGTGTTGGTCTTCCGCCCCATCGACCAGATCGTCCGCGTCAGCCTCCGCCAGGAGGCCATGGAAGTCCCTTCGCAGGACGTCATCACCCGCGACAACGTCACCTTAAAAGTTAACGCCGTCATTACGCTGCGCGTCGTCGATCCGGTTCGCGCCGTCATCGAGGTCTCGAACTATGTCTATCAAACCTCCCAATTCGCCCAGACGACGCTTCGTTCCGTCCTCGGAGAAGTCGATCTCGACGAACTCCTCGCCCATCGCGAACAGTTGAATCAGCGCATCCAAACCATCATCGACGGTCACACAGCGCCTTTCGGCGTAAAGGTCGTTTCGGTCGAGGTCAAGCAAGTCGATATGCCCGAATCGATGCTCCGCGCGATGGCCAAGCAAGCCGAAGCCGAACGCGAACGCAGATCCAAGATCATTCACGCCGAAGGCGAATACAACGCAGCCGGAAAGCTCGTCGAAGCCGCTGCGCTGATGGCAACGCAGCCAATGACCTTGCAGCTGCGCTATCTCCAAACCCTCACCGAAATCGGCGTGGAGAAGAACACGACCATCGTCTTCCCACTCCCTATGGAACTCATGAACCTCCTCAACAAGACCTTCACAGGCGCTTCCGATCCAGTCCAGACCGCTCCCAAACCCAACACCAGCCTTCCCGGAGCGCGCTTCACCGGCTCAGATGCGGCAGCAACCCGCGAGATGGAGGATCAATGAGCCCAACGCAAACCCAACGTGAGCTGCATGACATGCGCGATACAGCAGAACGCGAGATCTCCCTCGGAACCTCTACCATCCTCGGCATCTTCTTCGCCCTCGCGCTCGTCTGCGCCATTTTCTTCGGCTTCGGCTACACGATGGGCCGGAAATCCTCTCCATCGCCCGCAGCGGTGATTCCCGCCGCACCCGAAGCGAGCAGCGACTCCTTCAAGTCCTTCAAACCCGCTCCCGGAAACCCAGCTTCCAAGGACGTTCCTCCGCCGCAACACGCCTCGCTTCCAGCCGCAACGGAACCAGTCCTCGATGCGCCGAAGAAGCCTGCCTTCGATCCCGACGCGGAGATCGTCACCTCAGTCGCTCCCGCAACGCCTGCCAAGCCCGCCACTCGTCCGGCAGTTCCGCAAGCAGCCGTAAGCGGAACCGCCATCGTCCAGGTCTCCGCGTTCCGCCGCCAGGAAGACGCAGACATGGTCGCTTCCGCGCTCCGCAAGAAGGGATATGCCGTGTCCATTCGACAGGAGCCGCAAGACAACTACCTGCATGTGCAGCTTGGCCCGTATGCGACCAGGAAGGATGCAGAGGCGATGAAGGAACGGCTCTCCGCGGATGGCTTCAACGCCATCGTCAAGTAGTCACACTCGGTTGCATGGGCAGGGGAAGCGCAGCGGCAATCGCGCGGTGAACCGCTTGCTGCACCTCCTCGCGCGTCGCGTAAGCTGCGGGATCGATCGGCACGAGGAACTGGACGCGCGCGACTCCGGGCTCGATCGCGACACTTCCCTTGCGCATCATCCGTTCGGTTCCGGAGATTGCGACCGGAACGATCGGCGCAAGGGTCTGATGCGCCAGGAAGAAGGGACCTTTCTTGAACCCGGCGAGACGACCGTCAGGAGAACGCGTCCCCTCCGGAAAGACCGTGATATGCAAGCCTTCGGCGAGGACCGAGGCGTAAGCCGCGATGGTCGCAATCGCGGCTTCGCGGCTCTTGCCGCGTTCGACAGGGATGAAGTGAGCCATGCGCAAGGCTGTTCCGAGGATCGGGATGCGCATGAGCTCCTTCTTCAGCGGGATGGAAGTTCTGCCGGGAAGGACGCTCAGCAGAACCGGAGGATCGAGGTTCGAGACGTGATTGGCCATGAAGATGACACTTCGACCTTGCGGAACGTTCTCCAACCCTGAGGTTTCGACAGGAATGCGCGCGGCGCGCAGAGCGAGGCGGATAATGCGCATGGAAAGGCGGTAGAGGGGGTTGATGTCGTGGATCAGCCGGGCGTGAGGGATGCCGAAGATGCCCGCAATGGAGCCTAGCGAGGCCAGGACGAAGACGAGCTTGAGGGTAGCGAACATGGTCAGACGCGCTCGGCGAGAGCTCCTGGAAGCTTTTGGTAGATGTTACCGAATCCACCGTTCGATAGGATGGCAACGACGTCCCCGGAGCGAAGCTGGGGAGCCAGCGCGGTGACGATGGCATCGGCATCGGGATAGACTGCGGCGGGAATGTTGCGGGCGCGGAGGGTTGCGGCGACGTTCTCGGGCTGCAGACGCTCGTTGACGGGAATGGACTCGCTGCGGAAGACGCCTGCGAGGACGACCTGATCGGCGAGGGCGAGCGAGTCGACGAGATCGGCCTCGAAGACGTTGCGGCGCAGGGTGTTCGAGCGCGGCTCGAGGACGGCTACAAGGCGCTGACCGCGATACGCCGTGCGAACTGCGCGTAAAGTTTCCCGGATCGCGGTGGGATGATGGGCGAAGTCGTCGATGAAGGTGATCCCGGCCACGATGGCGCGGAGTTCGAGGCGGCGCTTGACGCTGCGGAAGCTTGCGAGGGCCTCGACGATGGCTTCTGTCGGAATGCCTTGTCCGGAGGCGAGTGCTGCGGCTGCGGTAGCGTTGAAGGCGTTGTGTTCTCCGGCCATCGGAAGGGTGAGGTCGGCGAAGGGTTCGCCTTTACGGCGTAAGGTCCAGCTTGTCTGGGTGCCTTCGTGGGCGAGGTTGGTGAGATGCCAGTGAGAGCTGGCGAGCAGACCGTAACGTTCGACGGTGCAGAAGGCGCGATCGACGCACTCGGAGACATTCGTGCTGCCATCGAAGGCGACGAGACGCCCGCGACGCGGAATGAGGTTGACGAGGCGCTTGAAGGCGGTCTTGACGCTGGCGAGATCGGGGTAGATGTCGGCGTGATCGTACTCGATGTGCGTGAGGATCGCTGCGTCGGGAAAGTAGTGGAGGAACTTTGGGCCCTTGTCGAAGAAGGCTGTGTCGTACTCGTCGCCTTCGAGGAGGAAGGGATTCGGATCATGTGCGGTGCGTTCCCGAACCATGAAAGATGTCCCGAAGTTCTCGGCGAGACCACCGATGAGGAAGGAGGGCGCGAAGGCTGGATTGGTGCGGGAGGCGACTTCGTAGATCCAGGCCAACATGCTGGTGGTTGTGGTTTTGCCGTGAGTTCCGGCGACGACGAGGGATTCTCGGTTGGGAAGGAACTCGTCGTGGAGCAATGCAGCCATGCTGGTGAAAGGGATTCGGCGATCGAGAACGGCTTCGAGTTCTGGGTTACCCCGTGAGATCGCATTGCCGACGACGACGAGATCGGGAGCCGGCGTGAGATTTTTGTCGTCGTAGGGCTCGTGGACGGGGATGCGGAGGGCGGCGAGCTGGTCGGACATGGGCGGGTAGGCCGCGACGTCCGAGCCGGAGACCTGATGGCCGAGCTGCTGGAGCATTCCGGCAAGGGAGGCCATGGCGGTTCCGCAGATGCCGATCAGATGGATGTGGCTGGGCTTCAAGACGCCTTTGTGTAACGAATCGTGTTGCGTAAAAAGGGGGTGCCCCCTATACTTCGCGCGTACACCTTTGGTGTGAGACACATACCACCGTCGATGGCACCCCGGCGGGAATGCTGTCTCTATTATCGCCGATGGAGGGGATCTGCTACGCCAAGTCTATTGCTTTCGCTTTGTTCAGGTTACGGGACTTAGGGGTTGATAGGGTTTTCGGGAAGCGTGTTCCGCAGGACGGAGGCAGGGCAAAGACAAAGGAAGAAGCAGATCCCCTTCGGGGATGACAACTAAAAAGCAACAACAGCTTCAAAGGACGGACGGTTCGAGGAAGGTGAGGCAGGGGTTGGTGGGGTCGCTGGAGTTAAGGGTGGCCTGGATGCCGAGGGGCAGGGTAACGTTGGCGGTGTCGACGTGGCCGCTGCGGAGGCCGATGGCGATGGGGCCGGGGAAGGCGTGGAGTCGGTGGAGGATGGTGCGGTCGAGGAGGTCGTACTGCTCGGGGGGGACGTTCTGGCTCATGTCTCCGAGGATGATCGCCTGGGCGGTGTCGAGGTGGCCGGCGTATTGCAAGTGGAGGAGGTGGCGGTCCCACTGGTAGGGGTGGGCGCCGATGTCTTCGAAGAAGAGGATGGTAGGCCGGCTGGGGACGGCGGGGGCGTAAGGGGTTGCGAGGGCTTCGAGGTAGATGCTGAGGCAGCCGCCAAGGAACTGGCCGGTGGCGATGGGGCCCGGCTTGAGGAGGCGGAGGCCTTCGGCGGGGCCGAGGGTCCAGCTAGGGGAACCGGTGAGGGCGTGAGTCCAGCTTGAAAGGTCCGGCCCCTCTGGGCGGCTGAAGTCGGCGGCGCACATGGGGGCGTAGAAGGTGACGAGGCCGAGTTGCTGCTGGAGGAAGGCCTGGAGGCTGGTGTGGTCGGAGTAGCCGAGGTAGGGCTTGGGGTTGGCGCGGATGAGGTCGAGGTCGAGGTGGGGGAGGAGTTCGGCGGTGCCCCATCCGCCGCGGGTGGCGAGGATGGCGTCAATGGTGGGGTCGGCGAAGGCGGCGTGGAGGTCGGCGAGCCGCTCGTGCATCGTTCCGGCGTAGTTGAGGGGGCCGGCTTTGAGGGCGCTGGGGTAGAGGGTGGTGCGGTAGCCGAGGGCTTGGAGGGCGGCTATGCCGGCGTGGACTTTTTCCGGGCTGGGGGTGCTGGCGGGGGAGAGGATGGCGAGGTGGGCGTTGGGGGGGAGGCGGCGGGGTTTGAGGATCGGCACGGGCTCTATGGTATCTAAATACACTTATACTGGAGTTCATTTGGTGGAGAGGATGTGCGCGATGAGTATAGAGATCCATCAACCGGAACTCGAAGCCCTCATTCGGCAGCGCATGGCGAGTGGCGCTTTTCGTGACGTGGATGAACTTCTCACCAAGGCTCTCAGCGCTCTCGATGAGCCGGTTTCTTCCGTGGACGTTCGCGCAGGAGCCAAGAGCTTCGTCGATCTCATGGAGCCGGTTCGGGGTTTGTTGACGGATGACGAGGTTGACGTCCTGTTCCGGCGCAATCCCTCGCTCAGTCGTCCTCTCGACCTGTGATGAGCGGGTTCCTCCTTGACACGCTTGCTTGTCAAGATAGCATTTTCTTGAGCGGCTAAACGGTGTTAGGCGACGCCGCTTTTTTGAGACTAACCGGCGAGCGTCAACTGCTTGGGCTGCTCTTCCGGGCTATCCACGAGGGAGACGGATAACGACTTGCGCGGAGAGGCGAAGGTCTGCCAAGACTGCCGTAACTGCGCCTCCTGCTTTTCGCGGCTCTGACTTCGGGACGATCCGAGCCAGATCTCCCTGGACTCGAGGGCGATAGCGGCTTCGAGGAGTACGCGTGTCGGGTCGTCTCCGGCGAGGGCAAGCAGCTTGACGGGTTTGCCCAGCTTCTCGGCGGAGAACACGATTTCGCTGAAGACATCGGTCTCGCGATCCTGTACGAGACGCTCCGGAACAAACTGGCCTTTCTGGTCGTTCGCGGAGCCGCGGTGAACGCAGATGACGATGACATCCTGGCTGTCGGCGATGTTACTCGCCAGCACCTTATCCAGCGCACGAAGATCATCCGGCTGGTCGATGCCGACGATGGCGCCTCCGGGCCGAACCTCCAGCGATGCCGGGGAGAGGTTTTCGCATTTCTGCAAGCGGAACTGTTCGCGAGCGGTCTCGCGGAATGGGTCCTCTGGATCGAGTTCGATCTTGATCTTCTTGTCCTTCTGGGCCTTGGCGTATTTGCGTTCGGAGAGGGTAAAGGCGGTGAAGAAGACGACGGTAAAGATTCCTCCCGTGATGGTGGCGGCCTTCTTGGTGAAGAGGTTGATGATCGCCATCATGAACAGGATCGCGGTGGTGGCGATGAGCCCGAGCGGCAGCTCGACCTTGCCTAGCCTGAAGTTGAGTGGGAACTTCCAGCGCTGGAGCTGAGGGTGGGTGAAACGCAGAATGACGACGGCCAGTCCCTTCATGGCGAAGCTCCACACGACGCCAAAGGCGTAGGCCTCGCCCAGCATGTCGACGTTGCCGCGGCTGAGCAGAATGGTAAGCAGCTGCAGCCCGACGATGACGTTGATGATGTGGTGGGCGGTGCCGTGCTTGGGATGCGGAGTCCGGAACCAGGGAGGGAGCACACCATCTTCGGCAACGCGGCTCAGCACGCCATTGGAGCCGATGATCGCGGTGTTGACCGCGCCCGAGAGGATGAGCACGCCAACCACCACGACAAACGCATGGAAGACCAGCCGCAAGGCGAATGGACCTGCCAGGAACATCGAGAGGCCACCGATGAGGTTGTCGAGGTATTTGGCGCGATCGGCGTCGGGGATGATCATGATGGCGAAGAACGAGACCAGCGAGGTAAAGAGCAGGCTATAGAGGAAGACGATGAAGCCGGTGCGTTGAAGATTCTTCTGCTTGGGCGCTTCGATCTCGCGGTTGACCTGGGCGAGCGTCTCTTCGCCGCTGAGCGCGAGCACGGAATGTCCAAGCCCGATCAGCACGGCGACAAAGGTAAAGCTGGGGATCGCGGTGCCCTTCAACCAGCCGAGGGCCGACTCGCTGAAGTGAAAGTTTGCGGGTATGGGTGCGGGAACGGGATGAAAGCCCTTGACGAGGATGGTGTAGAGACACCATCCGATGAGGATGACGACCATGACTGTGGTGACCTGCATGATGCGCAGGGCGCGGGTGCTCGAGAACACGACGCCGACGCGATTGGTGTACCAGAAGTAGAGGGTGACCAGCGCGGCGAAGACGGCGGCAAACCACGGAGCGGGAACATGCAGATACGCGAGATGAAAGTGCTCGCCAAGCTCGTTGATCAAGGCGGCGAGATACAGGCCCGCGCTGACTCCGCTGATCGGACCGGTGAGCACATAGTCGAACATGAGCGCGGAGACGGAGAACTTGGCAGCGACACCACCCATCGCTTCCCGGACCACGCGGTAGACACCCCCGCGCACGAACATGCTGCAGCTCTCGATATAGATGGAACGGACGGCGTAGGAGAAGAGCATGACGGCTAGGATGAACCATGGAGCGGACTTGCCGATCGCCTTCTCCGCAATGCCTCCCACATAGTAGGCGGACGATCCGAGATCGCATAAGACGATGGCGGATGCTCTCCAGAAGGAGACGAAAGATAACATGACGGTGACGGGGATGACGTAGTTCCGGAGGGAAGCATCTGAGGGTTGCGGCATGGATCATGGCCTCTATCGACCTTCATCGCAGAGCGTCGCGAGAAGGCGTAGCCCCCTCGTAGCGTCGCGATGGGGGACCCTCCAAAGCTACAGGGCGCTTCCATAAAAAAGGCATAAAGGCAGCGTCCTGTCGTCAAAGGGCTTTGGCGGGTCCACTTGGCGGCGCAGAGACTCGGCCACGAACCACCGGCAGGGGCAGGGAACGTCGCGTGCCGACGGAGGCTACAGGCCGGAGACTTCGCCGCGGCAGATGATTTCGGCGGGGCCGGTGAGGTAAAGGGGGGCTTCTCGGGACTCCCAGGACACGCGCTGGGGGCCTCCTTCGGCGTGAGCGATGAGGTTGCGGGGTGCTCCCATGAGGGCCATGACGGCGGCGGCGGCGGCGCTGGTTCCGGTTCCGGAGGAGGTGGTGGGGCCGCAGCCGCGCTCGAAGATGCGGAAGGCGATCTCGTCATGGGCTATGGGGCGGACGAACTCGACGTTGGTGCCGTGGGGGAAGAGGGGGCTGGCGGCGATGAGGGCTCCGAGCTGCTGCCAGGCGAGGCCGTGGGCGGAGAAGTCGTCGGCGGACTGGGCGGGATCGACGAAGAGGACGAAGTGGGGGTTGCCGACGTTGACCATGGCTCCGGCAATCGCGCCGATCCCGGGCAGGACGATCGTGCGGGGGAGGACGCGGGGGATGCCCATGCCGGTGCGGATGACGAAGGTGGGGTCGGTGGCCTGGATGAGCTCACAGGCGCGGGGGCCGGCGTGGGTGTGGAAGGTGATGCTCTCGATGCCCTCGGTGGCGGCGAGCCAGGCGGCGACGCAGCGGGTTCCGTTGCCGGAGAGCTCGGCCTCGGAGCCGTCGGCGTTGAAGAGCCGGAGGGTGGGGGTTTCTTCCCGAGAACGATCAAGGAACTCGATGCCGTCGGCGCCGATGCTGGTGGTGCGCTGGCAGAGCTTGCGGGCGAGGGCGGCATGTTGGCCGTGGGCGACCTGCTCGTCGAGGATGAGGAAGTCGTTGCCATTGGCGTGGGCCTTGACGAAGGCGAGGAGGGGGTGGGACGGGATAGCGGCTTCGAGCGGGGGGAGAGTGTAGGCGGGGGTCATAGGTCTCGCGGGAGCTACTGGGGTTGGAGGATGTCGGAGCGGTAGATGCGTGCGCAGGGCTGGCCGGTGGTGCAGAGGACTTCCAGCTCGGTGAGGTGTTCGGGGTGGGCGCGGACGGCGGCGTCGACGGGGTCTCCTGCGAGGGCGATGACGTAGGCGGCGTGCTGGGCGGGGGCGGCGAGGGCGGCGTGGAAGGAGTCGTAGTCGCTCTCGTTGAGGGTTTGCTTGAGGGGGATGGCGGCCTGCTGAAGGGCGCCGACGTGGTCGGAGTTGTAGACGAGGATCGGGACGCCGGGGGGGAAGGAACCGAGGGCGCGGGCGAGAGCGGCCTCGAAGGGGATGCGGGTGAGGGAGTTGTGCTGGGCCTCGCGGAGGACGAGGGGGACGGTGTAGATCATCGCGACGGTGTTAGCGGCGATGAGGGCGAGGATGAGGGGCTGGAGGAGGCGGGCCTGGAGGGGCTGGAGGCGAGCTTCGAGCGCGGCGAAGGCGAAGGCGGCGAAGAGCGCGAGCGCGGGAAGGAGCTCGATGCCGTAGCGGGAGTTGTAGAAGGCGTGCGGCCAGAGGTTGGGGATGAAGATAGGAACCGAGCCGTAGGCGATGGAGTAGACGTAGAAGGGGAGGGGAAGCCAGAGGAGGAGGGTGGTGAGGGCTTCGCGGCCGTAAGGAATGCCTGAGCCCAGGGCCTCGTCGCGGGTGAAATCGGCGGCGGCCCGGGTGAGGGCCATGATGCGGCGGCAGAGCAGGGTGAGGCCGGTGAGGGCGGCGGCGAGGGTGAGGAAGCCGAACTCCCAGGCGGTGGAGTCGACCTGGGCGGTGCGGGTGTAGAAGAGGAGGGCCCAGGCGGGGTTGTGCCAGCCGCGGTGATGCTGGTTGCCGGGGGGCTTGGTGCGGAGGTCGATCTGGTAGGCGGAGTAGGGGCCGCGGAGGAAGTCGAGCCAGTCGTGGGCGTAGACGTGGTTGTAGACGAACCAGGAGATGGGGCCAGCGACGGTGATGAGCGTAAAGACGGCGTAGGCGGGGGCGATGTGCTTGAAGACTTCTCGGTGGCGGAGCAGGAGGATCGTGAGGATGAGCCAGACGGCGGCACCGAGGATCCAGCCGTCGTACCGCGTGTAGACGGCGGCGAGGATGAGCAGGGCGATGCCGACCAGGCGGGGGCCGAGGGCGACGAGGGCGCGGGAGCGGATGGCGGCTACGGCTTCGAGCGTCAGGAGCGTGAGCCAGAGAAGGATGGCGAGGAAGAGTGGCTCGGTCATCGCGGTGGTGGCGAGGTAGAGGAGGTTGGGGTTGAGCAGGTAGAAACCGGTGGCGGCGAAGGCCCAGCGAGGGACGAGGAGGCGGCGGGCGAGGCGGTAGAAGGCGATGGCTCCGAGGAGATAAAACGCCATGGAGGGCCAGGCTCCGGCGAGGCCGTTCTGCCACCACTGCATGTTCTGGACGAAGGGGAGCAAGACGAGGTGGGGCAGGGGGAGCCAGACGCCGCCGAGCTGCTGCAGGCCGGGGTTGCGCGTGTCGACCACGCGGCGTGCGATGCCGAGGTGGGCGACGGCGTCTCCGTAGAGGAGGAGGTAGTTGCGGGTGGTGCAGACGACAAGGGCGACGAGGGCGAGGATGAGGGCGGCGAGCGCAACGGGCATCGTCTCCTCGCGGGTGGCGGGACGGATGAGGTCGGGGGTGGGGTCGGGTTTGTAGCGGGAGGCGCGAGGGGCGTGGAGGGTGCGGGTGGCGGGTGGGGTGGGCCTGGGGCGGGGCATCGGTGCGTTTAGTTTAGCGTTTCATGAGAGGAGTACGTTTCGCTTTACGGTAGCCGTGGGACTAGTGTGCATGGCGGGTAGAGTGATGACGTGGAGCGCACCACGCGATGAGGATGGCAGGCGGGAGAAGGCTGCGAGATCGATACAACAGGGAGAACATCTTGCCGGGTCCGTTGTAGACGAAGATGCAGCGGGCCAAGATGTCGCGGGCGATGAGGGCTTGGGAGCTCTGGGCGATGGAAAGTTCACAGGAGCTAACAGGAATATTGGTCCGAACGAGCCCTCACGCGAGCCGCTAGGGATGAAGATGCCTACGTCGTAGGTGTCGGCGCTTTGGGAAACCGAACCCGTGCTTGCCGTCAGCATCGGCACGTTCCCTCTAGGCGTGAGGTGGAGGGCGGCGAAGACCAACGGTCCATGCAGGTATCGACAAGCCCGCGGATCGGTTGCGGAGAGGGAACAGGCTCGCCCGCGGCATTCAAGGCCTGGATTCTTGCTTCGCTGGCGGTGACGAAGAGATCGATCCTCGGCGCACCCTTACTGAAAGAGAGCGTCAGGTGTGGCACGAGACTGCCTTGTGCTCGGATTGTGGCATCACGTGGCAGGTGATGTGCTGAATGGCTTCGACGGTGGCAGGTGATGTGCTGAATGGCTTCGACGGTGGCAGGTGATGTGCTGAATGGCTTCGACGGTGGCAGGTGATGTGCTGAATGGCTTCGACGGTGTCGATCTGCTTGACCAGAAAAGGCTGAAGCTGGAACTGCCGATATCCCGCCTTGATGGCATCGTCGTAGGCATTGAAGAAATCGACGATGCGACCTCCGTGGATCAAGACGCACTTGCCGCTGTGTTCGTTGAGGATTGGAAAATTTGCTCGAAAGGTTGCCAGTTCTTGTTTCTATGCCATATCTTCCGATCCGGTGCTTGAGCTCCCGCCGATTGGCTATGGGAGGGCGATGGCCGGTGGTGGTGGTGCCGAGCAGGTCGTCTGTCGGCTGCGGAGAGGCCCCTGCACAAATTGACGAGTCGAGAGAGCGCCAGTTGACGACTCGCCACAGTATCCCATAACAAACGACCCATGCAGAGAAATGATGGCTGCGCGCCACATTGAGATATCCGGCGGTGCCTTCGCGACACGCAGCGTATTGCCGCGGGTTATGCGGTGGGGTTGAGGTGGGAGATTTCGCGGAAGAGATTGAAGCGGGTTTCGATCTCGTCGGGGGTGAGGGTTTCGAGGCGGGTGGTTCCAAAAGTTTCGCAGGCGAAGGAGCCCATGACGCCGCCGTAGAACATGGCGGTGCGGAAGACCTCGGGGGAGAAGACCGCCTGCGAGGCGAGGTAGCCGTAGAAGCCGCCGGCGAAGGAGTCTCCGGCTCCGGTTGGGTCGACCACCTCGGCGAGAGGCAGAGCGGGGGCGCGGAAGGGGGCAGGGGTTTTGCCCGGGGTGAGTTCTGGAGCGGAGCCGGGCTGGTTGGGGATCCCGGGGGCCGCCGATTGAGTGGTGTCGACCGGGATGGGGGGGAAGGCGCGGGGGGAGAAGAAGCCGGTGGCGCCGTACTCGCCGTGCTTGACGATGAGGGCCTTGGGGCCTAGAGCCATGACGGCCTCGGCGGCGCGGACGGGGTTGGTCTGGTGGGAGAGCATGCGGGCTTCGCCGTCGTTGATAAGGAGAACGTCTAGCTGCTTGAGGACTTGCTTCAGGTTTTCAGTGTGGTCGGCGATCCAGTAGTTCATCGTGTCGCCGCAGACCATCTTGACGTTGGGCATGGCGGCGCGGACTTCGGACTGGAGGACGGGGTCGATGTTGGCCAGGAAGAGGTAGTCGGAGTCCTGGTAGGCCTCGGGGATCTTCGGGGAGAAGGTGGCGAAGACGTTGAGGTCGGTGCCTAGGGTCTTGGCCTCGTTCATGGCTCCGGAGTAGGAGCCGGTCCAGTGGAAGGTTAGGCCTGGGGCGTGTTCGATGCCGCGGGTGTCGATGCCGCGTGAGGTGAGGACGGCTTCGTGGGCGGGGGTGAAGTCCTCGCCGACGACGCCGACGACGCGGACCGGGGTGAAGAAGCGGGCGGCGAGGGAGAAGTAGGTGGCGGCGCCGCCGAGGATCTTCTCGGCGCGACCGGAGGGTGTTTCAAGGGTGTCAAAGGCTACTGAGCCGACTACGAGGATGGACATAAATTCCTTGACAATAAGCCTGGTTGAAGAACGCCGCTGAGTCTGCATTTCGCCTCTAAGGCCGTCAGGCAGAGAGACAGCACAAACGCCTGGAAGTGGAACAGGTACACCGGGAACTCTATCGGCCGTTCAGACTTCGCTACGCATACGGCTGGACCCATTAATCAAGGACGTTCCTGGTCCCGCCTGGTGCGAAGGAAAATCGATTATCGAACGTTATATCCGATCATCGACACATCACCATACCACTTTCCGCCACACACGTTTTCACCACAAACTCACCACGTTTACTACGCGATTGCCACATCCTGGAGCACAACACGTCTATGGTGAATCATTGGGATATTCGCCGGGCCAGCCTCTAACCCTCTTAGAAAACCATAGATGCAAGTATGTGACTAGATTGGTTACGGTTTATACCACTTTTGCGAGCAAGAGGTCGGACCTCTGTGCCACTCGGAGAGTATCCAGGTGCGATCACCCTGCGGTCAGAGGACGGGGGACAGGTACTTGCCGAAGAGTACCTGGAGTTGGGCTTTGGTGGCTTCGGAGATGAGGGTGCGGTCGGTCATGATGGCGTATTGGGCGGCGGTTTGGGCGGGGCTGGCGGAGAGGTCGGTGGGCATGAGGCGGACGGCGGCGCGGACGACCTGCTGGGCAGCGGCGGAGTTCTGGTGCATGACGGCGATGACGGCTTCGACGGTGACGTCGTCGTGGCCCTCGTACCAGCAGTCGTAGTCGGTGACCATGGCGAGGGTGGCGTAGGAGATTTCGGCTTCGCGGGCGAGTTTGGCTTCCTGCAGGTTGGTCATGCCGATGATGTCGGCGCCCCAGGAGCGATAGAGGTGGGACTCGGCCCGGGTGGAGAACTGGGGGCCTTCAATGCAGACGTAGGTCCCACCGCGTTTGCCGACGACGCCAACCTCCTTGCAGGCCTTGGCGAAGGTGTCGAGGACGATGGGGCAGATGGGGTCGGCGAAGGCTACGTGGCCGACGATGCCGTCACCGAAGAACGTCGCGTTCCTTGCGAACGTTCGGTCGATGAACTGGTCGGGGAGGACGAAGTCGGTGGGTTTGTGCTCTTCCTTGAGCGAGCCGACGGCGGAGACGGAGAGGATGCTGGTGACGCCGAGCGACTTGAGGGCGAAGATGTTGGCGCGGAAGTTGAGCTCCGACGGAAGGATGCGGTGGCCCTTGCCGTGCCGGGCGAGGAAGGCGACCTTGCGGCCTTCGAGGGTTCCGAGGAGGAGAGGGTCGGAGGGGGAGCCGAAGGGAGTTTCGATAGGGAGCTCGATGATGTCGGTGAGGCCAGGCATGGAGTAGAGGCCGCTGCCTCCGATGATGCCGATTTCCGCGGTGTGCACTTGCTGGGCTCCTGAGTGGTTAGTGGATGGTGTGGGGGATGGCTGCGCGAAGCAGGCCGAGGTGGGTGAGCGGGGCGTTTAGTTCGGGCGCGACGGGCTGAGAGGCTTGCAGGATGGGGCCTTCGGTCTGGATGGCGGCGATGGCGTCGCGGAGCTTGCGGGCCTGGGCGAGGGGAAAGCCTTCGAAGGTGTAGACGAAGCTTCCGGCGGTGGAGAGGAGGACGTCGCCCTCCCGGGTGGTGTAGACCTGCTCGCCGTCCGCCTCGTCGTTAGGGCGGCGGGCTAAGCCGGAGTACTTGCGGGGGAGTTGCTCGGCGTAGACGTCGAGGAAGGAGCGTGCGGAGTCGCGGTTCTTCCATCGGGAGACGTAGAGGAGGCCGAGGGAGGCGGGCGTAAGTTTTTCCGCCGGGGTGGCGGACTTGCGCTGGGCGGCGTAGTAGACGCCGCCGCTCCACTCGGGCGAGAGGGCGGTGGCGATCTCGCGGCCTCCGAAGAGTTCGGCGAGGATGCGGACGTCGAGCTCGCCCATGACGCCGAGGTCGTAGAAGGTGTAGTCGGGCAGAAGAGGGCGGAGGTCGGGCAGAGGCAGGACCGGGACGGGAGCGTGGCTAAGGTAGGCCTTGGGGTGGATGATCTCGAAGGTAGAAGTGGGCGGGTTGGCGAGGGTTCCGGCGAAGGCCGCGGCCTTGCCCCCTCTGGCGAGAACGGCGGCCTCGAAGCTGAGGCCCTCGGAGTAAGGGAACATGAGGGTTTGCTGGAGGAGGAGCGGGGCGCGGGCCATGACGGGGGACTCGCTGGTGTCGGCGACGGTGCTTTTGAGGCGTTCGGCGAGTTCGGGAGCGTCGGCGAGGGTTTTGCCGGTGGGTTTGAGGGTGTAGTCGAGGAAGGTGACCATGGCCTGGCCTTCGGTGACGGACTCGCGGGTGGTTCCGGACTCGTCGACCTGGAGGTGGAGGTTGTCCTGCTGGACGTTGGTGGGGTCGGCGTGGGGGGTGAGGTCGGACCAGGTGAGGAGATCGACGCGCATGTCCTGCAGGGCGTGGGTGAGCTCGTGGGCGAGGACGGGCTTCTGCTCCTCGGGGGCGACGTAGTCGAGGAGGTTGACGGTCTTGGTTTTTTCGTCGTAGAAGCCGGCGATCTGCTCGGTGAGGAGGGTGATGAGGAAGGGGCGAAGCTGGAAGTCGCGGTCGAGGAGGCCGAACTTCTTGAGGACGATCTCGCCGTGCTGGAGGCGGCGGGCGCCCTCGTCTTCGTCGAATTTCTGCTTGAGGTACCTGGTGACTTCCTCGCGTGAGACGAGGCGGCGCTTGACGGGGTGGGTGATGGGCAGGCCGGTGTCGGCGCTGGCGAAGGCGAGGATTTCGTCGACGGAGCCGAGGAGGTCTTTGGCCTGGTCTTTCGTAAGGGGGGCGGTGAGGGGGGGCTGGGGCTTGGGTGGGGGCTTCTGAGCCGGGGTGGCGAGGGTGGCGGCGAGGAGAAAGAGGGCGATGCGTTTGGCGTGGGCCGGCCAGCCGGGCACTGCGAGTGACACCACCGTAAAGTCTCCCTTGGGCGCGGAGGCGCCGTCGCTATACTGTCTAGTGTACGTGTTGAGGGAGCGGTGGCGATGAGCCCAGCGATGGAGGTTGCGGAGCGGCGGCAGGGTTCGGCGGTGGGGGAGCTTGGGGCGCTGCTGCGCGGGGTTGGTTTTGGCGCGCTCGATGGCGTGGGATGGATTCGGGTTTCGGGCGCGGACCGGGTGCGGTGGCTGAACGGGATGGTGACGAACTCGATCCAGGAGCTGGGGCTGGGGGGCGGGAACTACAGCTTTGTCTTGAACGCGCAGGGACGGATCCAGGGTGATCTTTGGGCGTTTGTGGGGGAGCGTGAGGATCTTTTGTTGGAGACGGGGCGGGACCGGGTGGCGGGGCTGATGGCCTGGTTCGACCGGTACATCATCATGGACGAGGTGGAGTTGGAGGATGTTTCCGCCGGGCGGGTGGGGATTGCGGTGGCGGGGCCGGGGGCTGGGGAGTTGCTGGGGCGGGTCGGGCTCGAGGTGCCGGCGGGGGTGCGGGCGGTGAGGGAGTGGCGGGGAGAGATGGTCGAGGTGATTGCGGCGTTTGGGCCGCTGGTGGCGCGGTACGAGCTTTGGGGTGGGGCGGAGGCGGCTGGAAGGCTGCGGGAGGCGCTGGCGGAGGGGGGCGGTGAGGCGGCCGGGGTGGAGGCTTTCGAGTGGCTGCGGGTGCTGGAAGGGACGCCGCGGTTTGGGGTGGATATTCGGGAGAAGGAGCTGCCGCAGGAGACGATGCAGACGCGGGCGCTGCATTTTGCGAAGGGGTGCTACCTGGGGCAGGAGATTGTGGAACGGATTCGGTCGCGGGGGAATGTGCATCGGCAGTTCGGGGCGTTTCGGCTGGAGGGTCCTCTGCCGGAGGCCGGGGCGGTGCTCGCGACGGAGGGTAAGGCGGTGGGGGAGCTGACGAGTGTGGTGGCGATTCCGCTGAGGGAAGGCGCGGTGCAGTACGGGCTGGGGTATGCGAGGCGTGAAGCGGCGGGGTTGGGCGTACGGCTGGAGTATGCCGGCGGGAAGGGTCCGGGATGGGCGGTACCGGTGGCGCAGCCTGGCGGACGCGGGTGTGAGGAGTTGCTTCGGCTGTGAGCTTTCGGCTGTCGGCTTTCGGCTGCAGCCGCCGCGGGGCTGGTGTTCGGAGTCCTGAAAGGGCTGGTGGGCGGTGAGCGGCGGCGATGCATGCTTAGATTGGTCTGACCTTTCTCCCGCAGAGTGGTCTGTATTTCCCGAGCATTGGTCTGTTTTCAGCCGCAAAGGTGGTATGGAAAGCAACTTAGCCGGTTACGTATCCGCAAGTGTGGTTTTCTAAACGGCTTAGGAGCCGGTGCTGTGAATTTGCCCATGTTTCACCAGGAGGGATTTGCGTGCACGATGTGGTGAATACTCTGCAAAACGTGGTGGAATCGTGGTGAAGATGCGATGACGGCAAGTGGTATGACGGACGGTCGGTGAACGGCAGTTTTGGTCGTTGACCGCACCATGCTGCGTCGAGGATTGGAGATGTCATCCCTTTTTGGCGAAGGCTGTGTCTCGGCGAGCCGTCTTCGAGTGACCAAGGGAAGGCGAGGCGCAGGGTAAACTCAAGAGGGCAAGGCCCCGGAGTGAGCCTACCGGCGCGATCCGGCTCCCTCCCGCGGGCGGGCATTTGGGCATCTGAAGAGATTGAAAGCGAGCGTGGCATGGCTGACCAGAGCAAACCTTTTGTGATTACGGACCGGCGCAGACACACGATGGAGGGCGAGGTTCGCCTGGATGCGGACCCCTCTCCGGAGAGAGTGCGGGAGGTGGCTCCGGTGGCGGAGATCGCTCCGGCGGCGGTGGTGGACGAGCCGTCGACGCCCGAGGCTGAGGAGTTCGACGAGGCGCTGCCGCAGGCTCCGACGGCGGAGCAGAGGGCGCAGGCGAGCGTGGCGTACATGCAGACGGCGGACCGGCTGACGACGGCGATCCGGGCGGCGAACCCGGGGATGGATCATCCTCCGCCGATGAACTTCGATGGGCTGGTGCAGTCGGTGTATATGACGGCGATTATGCAGCTTGGCGGGGCGACGCCGGAGGGGCAGCAGCCGCAGGTGGACCTGATGGGCGCGCAGCAGAGCGTGGAGATGCTGACGGTGCTGCGGGAGAAGACGGCGGGAAACCTGGCGAAGGAAGAGGTTGCGCTGCTGGATCGGGCGGTGTTCGAGCTGCAGGTGGCGTTCCTGGAGATTACGCAGGCGCTGGCGCGTTCGGCGGCGGCGAAGCAGCAGGGTCAAGGATTGGGGGGGCCGCCGGGAGCGGGTCCGGGAGGGCGTCCGAGCATTGTCCGGTGAGGGAGTGAGGGCGACGCTCAAGTTTCTGGGGAGCGGCACGTCGATGGGGGTTCCGACGCTGGGGTGCCGGTGCGCGGTGTGTACCTCGACGGATCCGCGGAACCGGCGGACGCGGCCTTCGGTGTTGATCGAGTACGGCGGCCATGCGGTGTTGATCGATACGGGGCCTGACTTCCACGCGCAGGCGGTGCGGGAAGGGATTAGGCGGCTGGATGCGGTGCTGTATACGCATAGCCACGCGGACCACATTCTGGGCATGGACGATCTGCGGCCGCTGAGCTTTCACAATCGGGGGAATCTGCCCCTGTATGCGGATGAGCCGACGGCGAAGGCGATCGAGCGGGTGTTCGACTATACGTTTCGGACGGAAGACCGGTACCCGACGAGTGCGCGGGTGGCGCTGCACCGGATTGACATGACGCCGGGAGCGGCGGTGGAGCTGTTTGGGGCGCGGTTCGAGCGGATTCCGGTGACGCATGGGCGGCAGGAGATTACCGGGTACCGGTTTGGCGGGGCGGCTTACCTGACGGACATGAGCGATATTCCGGAGGAGGGGATGGCGCTGCTGGGGGGGCTGGATGTGCTGATCCTGGATGCGCTGCGACGCGACCCGCACCCGAGCCACTCACACCTGGCGAACTCGGTGGCGCTGGTGGAGCGGTTGAAGCCGCGGCGGGCCTACTTTACGCATATTGGGCACGATCTTGACCATGCGGCGACGGACGCGGAGCTGCCGGAGAATATCCGGCTGGCATATGACGGGCTGAAACTGGACTTCGAGATTGCGCCATGAAGATCTTTCACGGGCTTTCGGAGCTTGGCGGGCAGGGGCGGGTGGTGGCGACGATCGGGAACTTCGATGGGGTGCACCGGGGACACCAGTGGGTGATCGCGGAGGTGCGGGCGCGGGCGGCGGAGCTCGAGGCGCGATCGCTGGCGATCACGTTCGACCCGCACCCTTCGCGGGTGCTGCGGCCGGAGCGGGCTACGCCGATGATTACGCCGCTGCGGCGGAAGCTGGAGCTGCTGGCGGAGACGGGCATCGAGGGGACGCTGGTGCTGCCGTTTGTTCCTGAGCTCTACCGGATGTCGGCGCGGGAGTTTGCGAGGCGGGTGCTGGTGGAGGCGGTTGGGGCGGTGGAGGTGCACGAGGGGGAGAACTTTCGCTTTGGGTTTGGGGCGGAAGCTGGGGTGGATGGGCTGGAGGCGCTGGGGCGGGAGATGGGTTTCGGGGTGAAGGTGTATGCTCCGCGGATGGTGCGGGGTGGGGCTGTGTCTTCGAGCCGGGTGCGGGAGCTGATTGCGGCGGGAGAGATGAACCAGGCGCGGGGGCTGCTGGGACGGGCGTTCCTGGTGGAGTCGACTCCGGCTTCGGGGCGGGGATTCGGGAGGCGGTATACGGTGCCGACCATCAACCTGGCGGCCTATGACGATCTGCTGCCGGGGAATGGGGTTTACGTGACGACGATGACGGTGGGGGCGGAGCGCTTCGACGGGGTGACGAACGTGGGGAACCGGCCTACGTTCGGGGCGGACTCGTTCACGGTGGAGACGCATTTGCTGGACTTCCATGCGGTGGAGCTGTCCGCTACGACGGAGCTGACGCTGACGTTTCACAAGCGGCTGCGCGGGGAGAAGAGATGGCCTACTCCGGAGGCGCTGCGGGCGCAGATTGGGGTGGATGTGGGACGGGCGCGGCGGTTCTTCAGTTTGTGTCGGGCGAGGCAGCGGCGGGAGGGCGTTGCGCAGGGGGAGATGCAGGAGCGGATCGAGCGGGAGGGGTGACGGTACGGGGGGGCGGGGGAGACGGTTGGCGGACGATCGGGGCGGAGCTTTGAGGTGTGGGTTGAGGCACCGTGGGGGCGGGCTCGGGGGGCGCGGTCGTACCGAGTGGAGCTGACTGGAGTTTGGGGGTGGGTTTCGGGGGAGCGTCGGGGTCCGGCGTGTCGTCGTCGTCCTCGGCAGCCTTGGGCTTTGCCGGGATGTCGTCGGCGGATGCCGGGGTAAGGGGGAGGTCGAGGACCTTCTTGGGGGCCCCGCTGGCGGGGAAGTACTCGTTGGGCTTGTCGGCGATGGCGGCCTTCATGAACTCCATCCACATGGGCAGGGCGGCCTTGGCGCCGGTCTCCTTTTCTCCGAGGGACTGGCGGTCGTCGAAGCCGATCCAGGTTCCGCAGGTGACGGAGGGGGAGAAGCCGATAAACCAGGCATCGGTGTAGTCGTTGGTGGTTCCGGTTTTGCCGCCGAGGGGATGCTTGAGGGACGAGGCGACGGCCGCGGTGCCGTGCTGGACGACACCTTGGAGGAGGGTCATCATGGTGCGGGCGGTCTCGACCGAGACGACCTCCTTGACGACGGGGAGCTTGTCTTCGAGGGGCTGG
The DNA here is from genome assembly GCA_965213785.1 of uncultured Granulicella sp. Classification (GTDB taxonomy): domain Bacteria; phylum Acidobacteriota; class Terriglobia; order Terriglobales; family Acidobacteriaceae; genus Edaphobacter. The sequence continues at coordinate 1,305,021 of OZ243921.1, forward strand.
CCGTCTGCCTGGACGACCTTGCGGATGTAATGGGGCTCGATGCGGATGCCGTCGTTGGGAAAGACGGTGTAGGCGCCGACCTGCTCGGCGAGGGTGATGTCGGCGGAACCGATGGCGATGGGGAGGAAGGCGGGGATGTTGCTGGTGATGCCGAACCGGTGGGCGACCTCGATGACCTTGGCGATGCCGACCCTGGCCGCGAGCTTGAGCGCGGGGATGTTGCGGGACTCCTCGAAGGCGGCGAGGAGGCTCATGGTGCCCTTGTAGTCGGGCTCGTAGTTGTGCGGGGTGTACCAGCCGCTGGGGGTGGGGAAGCTTACCGGGGCATCGACGATGGTGTCGGTGGGCTTGGCCCCGGCCTCGACGGCGGCGGTGTAGACGTAGGGCTTGAAGGAGGAGCCGACCTGGCGCTGGGCCTGGGTGGCGCGGTTGAACTGGGAGAGGCCGTAGTCGCGGCCGCCGACCATGGCGAGGACCTCGCCGTTGCTGTTGTCGATGGCCATCATGGCGGCCTGGGCGCCGCTGTCCTGCTCGAGGCCGACGTGGACGGTGCCATCGGGGTTGAGGCCGAGGACCTTGACGTAGGCGATGTCGCCGGTGCGGAGGAAGGCATCGGCGGTGGTGTGCTGGGACCAGCGCCAGTCTTCGGGGAGGAGGATTGCGGGCTTTGGGCCGAGCTTGAGGGTGACGCGGGTGGGGGTGACCTGGACGACAAGGGCGTGGAAGAAGCTGCCGGGGAGGACGGGCTGGCTCCAGTCCGGGTGGCGGTAGGTGCGGAGGTCTACCCCTTGAAGAACTACGTTCTGGAGGCCGCCCTTCCAGCCGTGCCGGCGCTCGTAGGTGGCGGTGCCTTCGAGAATGGCGCGGTTGGCGACGACCTGAAGGTCGAGGTCTAGGGTGGTCATGACGCGGAGGCCGGCGCCGTGGACGAGTTCGGCGCCGTACTCTTTTTCGAGCTGGCGGCGGACCTCTTCGACGAAGTAGGGAGCGACGCTGCTGCTGGGGGGTTCGATGTGGAGGCCAAGAGGCGCGGCCTTGGCGGCGTTGGACTCGTCGAGGGTGATCTTGCCGTCCTGGAGCATTTCGCTCAGGACGAGGTTGCGGCGTTTGAGGGCGCGTTCGGGGTATTTGAGGGGGGAGTAGTACTCGGGGCCCTTGGGGAGGGCGGCGAGGAGGGCGGACTCCTGGAGGTTGAGGTCGCGGACATGCTTGGAGAAGTAGAAGTTGGCTCCGGACTCGAAGCCGTAGGTTCCGTGGCCGAGGTAGATCTGGTTGGCGTAGAGCTCGAAGATCTGCTGCTTGGTGAAGCGCCGCTCGATCTGGACGGAGAGGAAGATCTCCTGGAACTTGCGGCCGTAGGTCTTCTGGGCGGAGAGGAAGAGGTTGCGGGCGAGCTGCATGGTGATGGTGGAGGAGCCCTGGGCGCGGGAGTGGGTGTGCAGGTCGCTGTAGGCGGCTCCGACGGCGCGGATGAGGTTGACGCCCCAGTTGCGCTCGAAGCTCTTGTCTTCGATGGAGATGATGGCTTCGCGGAGGGAGGCGGGGAAGTCGGCGTAGCGGACGACGACGCGGCGCTCGAGGGCGAAGGAGCCGATGAGGCGGCCCTTGGAGTCTAGGAGTTCGGTGGTGGTGTTGGGGCGGTAGCGGACGAGGTCGTCCATCTGCGGGAGGTCGACGGAGTAGACGAAGGAGAGGCCGGCCATGATGCCGACGAGGGCGGAGGCCCCGAGGAGGCCGACGAAGCCGGCGCGGCGGGCGACGCGGCGGCTGCGGAAGCGGGGTCCGTAGAAGCTGAAGTTGCGGAAGAAATGGAGGATGGCGTTGCGGAGGAGGGTCCAACGTCCGAGGTCCCGGGGGGGACGGCGAAAGTCTTCTTCGGGGGCCTCGGGGGGGTCGGTTTGTCGCGGAAACATGGTCTGCACGGCCCCTTCACGATAGCATGGGGGGCTGTGTGAACGGCTGTCGGGAGTGGAAGGCTATGCCGTTTTGGACTTGAGAAGGTCGATGGCTTTCGAGAGCTGTTCGTCGACCTGGACGGCGGCTTTCTGGGGGGTGGCGGAGGGGGTGCTGGGGGCGGCGTCACTGTCGTCGTCGGTGATGGGAGCGTCGTCGGCGGCGGAGGCGACCACGAGGGTGGGGGTGATGCCCTCGTCCTCGATCTTCTTGCCGGAGGGAGTCTGGTATTTGGCGACCGAGAGGATGAGGGCGGCTCCGTCGGGGAGGTCGAAGGTCTTCTGCTGGGCCCCGGCGCCGAAGGTCTTCTCGCCGACGAGCTCGGCGCGCTTGTTGTCGAGGAGGGCGGCGGCGGTGATCTCGGCCGGGCCGGCGGTGCCGTGGTTGACGAGGATGACGACGGGGGCGAAGGGGTTGAGGGTCTTGGCGGAGTCGGCGGTGATGGTCTGGGTGGGGGTCTTCTGGCCCTGGAGGGTGGCGATGGTGCCGTTGCGGAGGAAGAAGTTGGCGAGACGGGTGGCCTCGGCGATGTTGCCGGCGGAGACGTCGCGGAGGTCGAGGAGGACCTTGCGGTTGCCGGCCTTCGGCATAGCCTTTAGCTTGGCCTCGATCTGTCCAACGTGGTCGTGGTCGAGGATGACCGGTTTGAGGTAGAGGATGCTGGAGTTCTCGTACATGGTCTCCGAGACGGCCGGGAGGGTGACGACGGCGCGGGTCATGGTGACCTTCTCGGGCGTGGTCTTGCGGGGGCGGACGACGGAGACGGTGAGTTCGCTGCCGGGAGCGCCCTCGAGGAGGAGCTGGATCATGGCGAGGGAGACGTCGCGGGTGTCGAGGGGGCCGATGGCCTCGAGGATGTCGCCGTCGGCGAGGCTGGCCTTGTCGGCGGGGCTGCCGGGGACGACCGAAACGACGGTGGCGTAGCCGAAGCGCTTGGCGACGTTGATGCCTACCTGGGCCTTGCCGGCGCGGTCGGCCTTGTAGGTCTTGTAGTCGGCGGGGGTGAGATAGCTGGAGTCGGAATCCAGGCTCTCGAGCAGGCCGCGGAGAGCGCCGTTGGTGACGGCGTCGATGTTGGGGTCGGTGACGTAGTCGGACTGGATGTGGCGGAGGACCTCGGAGTAGACGTTGATCTGGCGGTAGGCGCCTTCCTGCGGCTCCGTGGCGGCACTGACGCCGGGAGAGTTGATGCCGAGGAAGATGGTGAGGACAAGGGCCGCGGAGACGGCGAGGAGGAGGATCTTGGAACTCTTCGGCATTTGGGCTGGGTCTCCGGGGATTGATTTTCTACATGTGGTGCGATTCGAGGGTTAGACGCACACGATAGGGGAAGGATACTCCTTCTCCGCGGGGGTGGGGCAGCGGGTTAGACGAGCTTGGGGAGGTACACCCTCCGCCCGCCCTGATGTCTGAAAGTACGTTGAACGAAGGACTTAAGTCTGGACCTGATCGGTGAAGTCTGGGCCGGCGATGCCAAAGGAAAAGACCCGGCGGTTGGCCGAGTCATCTGTATCCATTATAGCGGTGGTGTCCAGAGCGCTGGGCTCGCATGTTGGGACGTGTGGTGGCGGTGGACGGAATCGAACCGTCGACCTACGGGTTATGAGTCCGTCGCTCTAACCATCTGAGCTACACCGCCGGGTGCTGGAGGCTTTGCGAGGATTTGGGCGGCTGGGAGGCAGCGCGGCCCTGAATCCGGCCGAATAGGCTGAGATCGATGATACTTGATTTTGGCGGGGCGGTGTTGCCTGGAGGGGGTCCGGATTGCTTGAGACATTGGGGGTGATTCCGGCACGGCTGGCTTCGACGCGGCTGCCGGGCAAGGTGCTGCGGGAGATTGCGGGGCGTCCGATGCTGGCGTGGGTGGTTGAGGCGGCGCGTGCCTGCCCGCAACTGGACCGGCTGGTAGTGGCGACGGATTCGGAGATCGTTGGGGAGCTCTGCGAACGGGAGGGGTGGGATTGGCGGATGACCTCGGCGGAGTTGGCGAGCGGGAGCGACCGGGTGCATGCGGTGGCGCAGGAGATCGACGCGGCGATCTACGTGAACCTCCAGGGCGACGAGCCGATGCTGCGGCCATCGCATGTTGCGGCCTTGCTGGCGCCGTTTGCGCGCGCGCATGTGGAGGTTTCGACGCTGAAGGTGCGGTGTACTCCGGAGAATGTGGCGAATCCGAACGCGGTGAAGGTGGTGACGGCGACGGATGGGCGGGCGCTTTACTTTTCGCGGGCGGCGATTCCCTTCGACCGGGATGGGGTGGGGGCGGTGTGCTGGAAGCATCTTGGCCTGTATGCGTACCGGAAGGCGGCGTTGGAGCGCTTCCCTGCCCTTTCGGCGTCGATGCTGGAGCGGGCGGAGCGGCTGGAACAGCTTCGGTTTCTGGAGAACGGCGTCAGCGTGTATGTGGAGGCGGCGGAGTTCGATACGGTGGGGGTGGATACGGAGGAGGATTTGCGGCGGGTGGAAAGGATATTGCTGGGGCGGGTGGGCGGTGGGACGCGCCTGGGATCGAGCACGCGAAGCTGGGTTCAAGCTTCTGGGATTAGCTCCGTGGGAGGGCACTCATGGAAGCTGTGAGGGAGTGGCTATCGAGGTGCTGTGTGAGGCACGGCATAGGTCGCAGGATCGACCTGCGTGCCAACAATCAAGCATCCTCGTCGCCGATCTGCGACGGGTTGGGGGAGTCATCCATGAGCATTACGGGCATAAACGCGCGAGCATACTGGGTAACTTGTACGCTTCGGGGAAGATCGACGGCAACAACCCTGCAGATAGTTCATCCACGAAGGGAGCAGCACAGACGATCTCCCAGATACGCGACAAGGTGGATAAGCTGGCTCTCAGCGGGCAACTCACGAGCCTGCAGCAGGTCGAGCTGATCGCATCAGGGTTCCAGGATATGAATGCGAACGATCCGAGCTATCAACCGGCAGGACAGACCGGTTACACACGCGCGACGACCGGAACCTTCGATCTGGCGGGCACACTCCAGAGCATCGGGGAGTTCGACGCCGCACATGGGGATCTCACCGCCGCGGCACGATTTACGAGCCTTGCGGACTTCTTCAAGGACGATAAAGCGTTTGGTTCCGCGGATGTGACGGCTTAGATACCCTCCGAGAGTCCAAGCGAACGTGATTCAGAGGCTGATGTTGTGTTCGCTGCGGAACCACAGCCTTAGCTGGCGGACATCTTATGAAAAGCACTAGCTGTCGGGTTGAGTGACGGCGAGTTCATTTCCGTCGGGATCGAGGAAGTGGAAGCGGCGGCCGCCGGGAAAGGGGAAGATGGGTTTGGAGATGGTTCCTCCGGCGTTGCGGACGGCCTCTTCCAAGGCCTCGATTTCGGTGGTATCGAGGACGGCGAGGGGAGCTTTGGGCTTGCTTTCGGGCTCGGCGTTGAAGCCGCCTTCGACGCCTCCGGAGAAAGTGGCGTAGTCGGAGCCGAAGTCTTCAAAGGTCCAGCCGAAGAGATCGCCGTAAAAGGTCTTCAGGGCGGGGATGTCGGTGGCGGGGAGTTCGAGGTAGGTGATTTTGTTTTTGGCCATGGGTGTGGGTGGGCGCTTGCTCCTGCTTGGAATCGATGTTGCCTGTGTGATGCCTGAGGAGGGATGGGAGTTAGCGGGCGTGGGTACGCGAAGCTGTGGGGGGATGCTGCAGCGGGGACGGGTGTGGTTCGGAGATGGTGGTTAGGTTTGCAATGGAACGACAACCGCAACAACAAGGGCAACGGCAACCGCAACGGAAGAAGCAGATTCCCTTTGGGAATGACAAACAAAAAAGAGAATGACAAACAAGAAGGGAACGACAGATAAAAGGGAGTGACCAGCAGAAGGGTTATGGACAAAGAATGAAGTGAAGATGAAGGGCAGCTAGGGCAGGGGGGTGAAGTGGAGGTGGAGGCTGCCGTCTTTCTCGGTGACGGTGAGGGCTTCGAGGGAGGGGATGACCCAGGTGGCGGCTTGGAGTTCGGCTGCTGAGTGGGTTCCGAGGACGGCGAGGACGCGGGAGCCGGCGGCGATGCCGGCGCCCACGCCGGAGGGGGCGTCTTCGACGACGATGCAGTCGGCGTTTGAGAGGCCGAGGAGCTGGGCTCCGCGCTGGTAGGGCTCGGGGTGGGGCTTGCCGTGGACGACCATGTCGGCGGTGATGAGGTGCGGGGGGATGGGCAGGGGGATGGCGGCGAAGCGGCCGCGGATGAGGCGCTCGGTGCTGGAGGTGACGATGGCCCAGCGGTCTGGCGGGAGCGAATCGAGCAGGGCGCGGACGCCGGGGAGGACCTTGAGGTCGGCGGTGTCTTCGATTTCGAGGTCTTCGATGACGCGGAGGGCGGCCGCCTGGTCGACGTCGGGGCGGAGCTGGGCGATGATGTCCTTGCCGCGGACGCCGTGGGGGACGTCGTAGTGTTCGGCGTTGGGGACGTCGTAGAGGGCGGCCCACTGGCGCCAGCAGCGGATGACGGAGCCGATGGAGGAGATGAGGACGCCGTCGTTGTCGAAGAGGAGGCCCTTGGTTTCGAGGTTGAGGGGGGTGCTCAGGCGGGGTCTCCTTGAAGGACGAACGTGCGGGCGGCGGCGAGGATGCGCTGGACGGACTCCGGGGAGCAGCTCTCGCAATAGACGCGGAGGAGGGGTTCGGTTCCGGAGGCGCGGAGGAGGAGCCAGGTTTCGGCGGGGTTGGGCTTGGCGGCGCAGTCGGGGGCTTCGAGGAAGAACTTGATGCCGTCGAGGGTTTCGGTGCGGAGGATGCGGAAGCCGGCGATTTCGGTGAGGCCGGCCTTGGCGCGGGCGATGGCGGATTGCTTGACGGGCTCGGGGATGTGGAGGTCGATGCGGTCGTAGTGGTGCTCGCCGAACTCGGCCTGCAGGGCGGCTACAAGTTGGCCGAGGGTCTTCTTTTCGTCGGCCATGACGTTGGCGAGGAGGAGGGAGTTGAGGAGGCCGTCGCGCTCGGGGAGGTGGCGGGAGATGCCGACGCCGCCGGATTCCTCGCCGCCGATGAGGATGTCTTTCTCGAGCATGAGGTCGCAGACGTATTTGAAGCCGATGCCGTGCTCGTGGAGGGTGCGGCCGTATTTGGCGGCGATGCGGTCGAGCATCTTGGTGGTGTTGAAGGCGCGGGAGACGTCGCCGGGCCAGTCTTTTCTGGTTAGGAGCCAATGCAGGAGGATGGAGAAGATTTTGTGGGCGTCGACGACGTTGCCGTGCTCGTCGACGGCTCCGATGCGGTCGGCGTCGCCGTCGGTGATGAAGCCGGCATCGCATTTTTGCTCGACGACGGCTTTCTGGGTGGCGTGGATGTGGGGGAGGATGGGCTCGGGGTTGATGCCGGGGAAGGCTGGGTTGAGTTCCGAGCGGATCTGGACGTAGGGGATTTGGGCGCGGTCGAAGATTCCCGCGAGAATGCCGGAGCCGGCGCCGAACATGGGGTCGAGCAGGAAGCGGTAGCCGGAGGCGCGGATGGCGGCGAGGTCGGCGAAGCGCTCGATGGCGGCGAGGTACGGTGGGTTGAAGTCGACTTCTTCGATAGGGGCGGGGGTGGCGGCGGGCTGGAGGGGCTGGCCGAGGTAGGACTCGATCTGGGCGATGATGGCGGGGCGTCCGGAGCCTCCGTAGCTGGCCTTGTACTTGACGCCGTTCCACTGGGCGGGGTTGTGGCTGGAGGTGATCATGACCCCTCCGGCGGCTTTGCGTTCTCTTACGGCAAAGGACAGGGCGGGGGTGGGGGTGACGACCGGGGCGAGGGCGACGGGGATGCCTGCCTGGGCGAGGACTTCGGCGACGATGCGGGCGAAGGATTGGGAGGCGAAGCGGGTGTCCCAGGCGATGCAGACGCCGGCGGCGGGGTCTTCGTGGTGGAGGACGTAGAGGGCGATGGCGGCGGCGGCGAGGCGGACGTTGCTGTAGGTGAAGTCGTCGGCGATGATGCCGCGCCAGCCGTCGGTGCCGAATTTTACGGCTGTTTCGTTGGGCATAGGGGTCTAGATGAGTTCTTCGCGGCCGCTTTCGTGGAGGGCGCGGACGACCTTGGAGACGTCTTGCGAGCGGGCGCGGGTGGTGATGAGAAGGGCGTCCTCGGTTTCTACGACGACGAGATCCTGGACGCCGAGGAGGGCGACCATGCGATGCGGCGCGAAGACGTAGTTGCCGGTGGACTGGATGGCGACGAGGCCGGTGGTGGCTCCGTCGTGGATGTTGTCGGCCTCCGACGAGCCCAGATGTTCATGAAGGGAGGCCCAGGAGCCGAGGTCGTTCCAGCCGAAGTCGGCGGGGAGCGAAAAGATGCGGGAGCGCTGTTCGCCCTTGGCGGAGCGGCGTTCGAGGACGGCGTAGTCGATGGAGATGTTCTCGCAGAGGGGGTATTGCTCGGCGAAGACGCGGTCGAAGTCGGGGGTTCCGAAGGCGGCGGCGATGGCTTCGAGAGGGGCGGCCATGTCGGGGATGTGCTCGCGGATGGCGTTCGACAGGGTGCGGGCCGACCAGAGGAAGATGCCGCCGTTCCAGACGAAGTTGCCGAGCGAGAGGAAGCGCTCGGCGGTGTGGGCGTCGGGCTTCTCGCGGAAGCGGCGGACGCGGTGGGCGACGATGCGCCTTTGGATGGGCTCGGGGAGGTCGAGCGGGAGGGCTTCGGGTTCGGGGGCCGCCTCGGGGGCGAGGAGGTCGAGGGGGACGGAGTCGCCGTGCTCGATGTAGCCGTAGCCGGTCTCGGGGCGGGTGGGGGGGACGCCGAGGACAACGATGTTCTCTCCGGCGGCGGCGATGCGGATGCCGGTGGCGAGGACTTCGGCGAAGCGGGCCGTGTCGGCGACGACGTGGTCGGAGGGGAAGATGCCGAGGACGGTGCCGGGCTCGGTGGGTTCAAGCAGGAAGGCGGCGAGGGCGCAGGCGGGAGCGGTGTTGCGGGGGCAGGGCTCGGAGAGGATGTGAGCTGGGGGGACGTTGGGGAGCTGGGTGGTGATGGCTTCGTGGAGGAGGCTGTTGGTGATGACCCAGACGTCTTCCGGGCGGGTGACGGGGAGGAGGCGCTCGAGGGTCTGCTGGATCATGGTGCGCTCGCCGTCGAGGGCGAGGACCTGCTTGGCGCGGGCGCGGCGGCTGCGCGGCCAGAAGCGGGTGCCGCTGCCTCCGGCGAGGATGACGGCGGCGAATTTAGGAGGATGGGGGTTGGTGGGCATATTGCTTATTTGCCCCAAAGCCTTGAGAGGATGAGTTCAAACCCAGACATGATCCCGTCGGCATAGATGGACGTTGGATCGTTGTGGATCTCGGGTTCATGCTGGGGCCGATAGATCGATACAGTGCGACGAATAGGATCGATCAGCCAGGCGAGCTTCGCTCCGTTATCGATCCAATGCTGCATTTTACGGTGCAGTGTGTTCAGGTGATCGGAAGGGGACAGCAGCTCGACGATGAAGTCTGGGCAAAGAGGAGCGAAACGGTCCTGCTCGGCTCGTGTCAGCGCTTTCCATCGGGAAAGCTCGACCCATGCGGCATCTGGCGACCGCATGGAGCCGTCCGGCAGGGTGAAGCCCGCGTTTGAATCGAACCCTACCCCTCGGCCATCTGCCTCGGCCCACTCATCGAGCAGACGACAGAGCCTGAAATTGATTTGACCTGTGCTGCTTGCGGTAGGCGACATGATGAGAAGCTCCCCATTTGGTTCGCGTTCGATGCGGAGCAGCTCGTTCACGGCGCAGAACCGCAGAAGGTCCTCATCCGACATAGGGTCCTGCGGGACCAGGCGGAGGGGAAGCGGAAGTTCTGCGAGCGAGAAGGTCATAGCGACTAGTGTACTGAAAAGCCTTTGCGATGAGAGGCTTTGGCTCGCATTGGGGGAGTACTTTAGGCCAGTTTGGCGAAGAAGTCGCGCATGCGCTTGACGCCTTCGTCGACGACCGAGTGAGACACAGCGTAGGAGAGGCGGATGTGCTCGGCGGTGCCGAAGGGTTCGCCGGGGACGACGACGACGTGGGCGTCGGACAGGAGCTTGGCGGCGACGTCGGAGGCGGTGTGGATGCCGCCCTTGCCGAAGAAGCTGGACACGTTGGGGTAGACGTAGAAGGCGCCCTGGGGGACGGTGCAGGTGAAGCCGGGGATGGTGGCGAAGCCGGCGAGGATGCGGTCGCGGAGGGTCATGTAGTCGGCGCGCATCTCCGCGACGCATTCCTGCGGACCCTGGACGGCGGCGATGGAGGCCTTCTGGACCATGCTGGAGGTGTTGGAGGTGCTTTGGGACTGGAGCTTGCTCATGGCGGCGATGATGGGCTTGGGGCCGAGGGCGAAGCCGGCGCGCCAGCCGGTCATGGCGTAGGTCTTCGACAGCGAGCCGAGGATGACGAGGTGGTCTTTGCAGTCCGTGAACGACCCGCCGGAGACGACCTGGCCGGTGAAGGTGAGGTAGACGTAGCACTCATCGAGCAGGAGATAGATGCCGCGGGCGTGGGCGAGGCGGACGATGGACTCGAGGTCCTCCGGGGAGACGACCGCGCCTGATGGGTTGGACGGGGTGTTGAGGATGATGGCCTTGGTGCGCGGGGTGATGGCCGCCTCGATCATGGCGGAGGTGACGCGGAAGTTTTCGCTCTCGTGGGATTCGACGAAGACGGGGACGCCGCCGGCGTACTGGATGATGTCCTTGAAGGAGACCCAGTAGGGGACGGGGAGGATGACCTCGTCGCCGTGATCGACGAGGACCTGGATGGCGTTGAAGAGGGCGAGCTTGCCGCCGGTGGTGAAGACGCACTCGTCGGGGGCGTAGGAGGAGCCGAAGTCTTCGGCGTGGCGGTCGACGATGGCTTTGCGGATCTCGGGGATTCCGGCGACGTTGGTGTAGCGGGTGAAGTTCTGCTGGATGGCCTCGATGGCGGCGTCCTTGATGTGCTGGGGGGTGCTGAAGTGGGGCTCGCCGGCGCCGAAGTCGGCGAGGTCGACGCCAGTGGACTTGAGGCGGAGGGCCTCGGCGGTGATGGCCATAGTGGCGGAGACTTCGATGCGGTTGATGCGGTTGGTGAGGAGGCGGCGGGCAGGCGCGGCGGCGGCGGGCGGGGTGAGGACGGCGGAGTGGGCGCTCATGGTTTTAGTTTCGCAGATTTCGCGTGTGGAGGGGAGGCGATCGCCGCCCAGCAACAATGATCGCCTGGTGCGGCTGGCGAGGATGCGGCAGCCGGGCGCGGCGGCCAGCCGGCGAGGATGGCGGAGGGGCGCTCATCGGTTAGCTTCGCGGCTTGGCGGGGGAGTGGAAGGGTGAGGATGGACGGACAGGCTTGCATTCGTCTTCAACCACTTAGCTTGAGGTCTCGTAGCGACGCTTGCACCCTCAGGCTTCTTGGGTGCGATAAGCCGACTTATCCGGACCCATTCTGCTCGTAAACGGGCGGATGTCGCATCCGTACTATTTTCTTGCAGTCATCCACTTGAGGCTTGTCTTATGACAATGTTACGAATGATCTGGCGCTCGTTCCGTGCTCCTGCAGAATTCTCCGTTGCAGAGCCTACCCTTCGTTTCACGCTCAACGCTCGGCTTTGCCATCGATTTCTCTCAGTTTTACCTCTTGTGCTTCTAAGCTTCTCCGCAAGTTTGTATGCTCAGCGGCCCGAAAGTCATGCCTTGAAGCAAAGCGTAGGCAGCAACTGGGAACGAGTGAAAGCTCTGCCCGTCAACACCAAACTGCACGTTGCGACGGATCATGGCGGAAAGACCTGCCGCGTTTTTTCGGTGGCCGAAGACACGCTCACCTGCGCCAAAGGCAACAATGCTGCGGGCATCATTATGCAACGCGCAGAAATCAGGCACATCACACTGGCGCATTACGGACGTTCTACGTTGGTCGGCGCGGCGATCGGAGGTGGCGTGGGTGCGACGGCGGGTGCAATTGGCGGTAGAACAGAACCATGTCCTGCAGGCCAGGGGTTCTGTCTCAACGGGCTTGGCATAGGGGCCGGGGGAGTGGCTGCCATCTTTGGCGTTGCGGGCGGAATACTGGGAAGCGCGGTAGGCGGCCTGAGCGATATGACACGCGGCAGTTCCGTCTACACACGGCCCTGACCCCGTTTCGATGAACTGGTATGAGCTACACAACGTATTGCTTCCGCGTCACAAGCGGTCGGGTGAAATATGCTCGAATGTCGCATCCGTACTATTGTCAATCATCCTGTGTTCGTAGGTTGTACGTATGATGATCCCAATCACAACACGCCGTTTGTTCTTTACTGCCGTGGGCCATTTGGCAGGAGTTTCCATGCTGCGCTCGATGCTTCCGGCTCAACAACCTAGTCACAACCCGGCCTCGTTCCTGGCGACTTACGATGCAGCCTGGGCGGCGCACAATCCACACGCTCTCGCCTTGCTGCACGCAGAAGACGTGTTGGTCGTCAATCGGTTCGGGTCGATGCTTGAAGGTCGCGAGGAACTGGAGCGGGCGATGGCGTTCCTGCACGGGCCTGGAGGCCCTTTTCACGCCATCAGTTTCCCGGCGCAGCGGCTGCTCGTATCTCGTATGCTGGGGAGCGACATGGCCACTCTCCACGCTTCGTGGAAAACTCCAGTCATGGCGACAGGCGACATATTGGCGAACCCTCGCAAGCAGAAGCCTTGGGTGGAGATGATATCGACCTATCTGCTCGCTCGCAGAAGCGGGGGCTGGCAGATCGTTCAGCACGACCTGCACAGCGTCGATCCAATCAAGATTCCGATCAAAACGAAATGGAACAGCTGAAGATTGAACTCGAAACCTGCGCTCCACATCCGGTCCTGCGCCGGTTCGTGCGGTATTACGCACAGCGCCGCCTGGCTGCTGGAGCGAATCTCCATGAGCCGGTTACCGCGCGACTAGGCGGCCTGCTGGAGTTTCACTTTGCCGGTCTGTATCGTGTTCCAAGCTACGGCACGGAACAATACGAACCTTGTGCACCGATGCTCGTAGTCGGACCGATGACCGCTAGGAGGCAGCTTGAGGCGGATGGAGCAGTTGAAGCTCTCACGGTGATGTTGCAGCCGTGCGGGCTCTTTGAACTGTTTGGCGTTCCGACGTATCTCCTGACAGATCATGCCGCCGAGGCGCACTCGTTGCTTGGTGTTTGGATCTCAAAGCTATATGCGAGACTTGGCGAGGCACGAAGTTTCGCGGAGCGGGTCAGGCTGCTTGACTGTTTCCTGCTTGCAAGAGCGGCCGCACAACCACGGACGGCAAACATCACGTGGTGCCGGGCACTCACATCGATCATCCAGCATCAAGGGCCACTCAGCATTCGCGTGATGGCCGCATCCCTGAACGTCAGTGTTCGACAACTCGAACGAAGATCACTTGAGTATGCGGGCATGACGCCGCAAACGGTGACACGCGTGGCTCGCTTTCTTCGTGCACTTGAATTGCGGCGGAGCCCAAATCCGGGACACTCGATGAGCTGGACTGAGATTGCGCAGGCAGCAGGCTATTACGACCAGATGCACCTGATTCGCGACTTCCGGGCAATGGGTGGAACCACGCCGAAGTCGTTGGCGGCTCAACTGGAATCACATCACGGAGCATCTTTGCTAGTGGCCCCACTGACCTAAATCGGTCTGCGGCAATGATTGGTAACGGGAAACGCGCCTCTTGTCTTCAATGAGTGCGCTGCCTGTCACAGGCGTGCCGTGGATGTCGTCCGCGGTTTGGCTAAATATCGGCGGGTGAGCCAGGCTCTTACGGGTTCGTCGTAGAGTTTGAGGCTGGCGTAGGCGATGGCGATGGCGGTGAGGAGGAGGAGGGCTCCGACCCATGCGCCTTCGGTGGGGGGGATGTGGTTCTGGATGGTCCAGGCGGTGTAGAGGTAGATGAGCGGGTAGTGGGTGATGTAGAGGGGGTAGGAGATGTCGCCGAGGAGCTTGGCGAGGCGGGGGGTGGCTTCGGGTTGGGAGCCGGCGCCGATGGCTACGATGAGGGGGAAGAGGAGGAGGATGCAGGCGGACTCGTAGAGGCCGTTGCGCCAGAGATGGTGCGGGCCGCCGAGGCGGGGGAAGGCGAGGGCTCCGACGACGAGGAGGCTGCAGAGCAGGAAGGCGTGGGGGATGCGGATGCGTTTGCCGAGGCGCTGGAGGAGGATGCCAGCGAAGAAGGGATAGAGGAGGCGGGCGAAGCCGATGTGGAGTTGGGTGGGGTCGATGGACCAGCCGCCGATAACGTCTCCGCGGGGGCCGAAGAGGAGGTAGTGGGTGAGGAAGACTCCGGAGGCGAAGACGAAGAGGGCGAGGGCGCGGTTGGAGAGCTTGCGGAGGCCGAGGGCATAGGCGAGGTTGGCGAGGTACTCGAAGAAGAGGCTCCAGGCGGGGCCGTCGAGGGGGTGCATCTCCTGCCAGCCGCGGATGTCCATGCTGGGGAGGATGGGGATGAGGGTGCAGCCGATGAGGGTGACGAGGAGGAGCTTCCAGAGGGGCGTGGCGGCGATGAGGGGGAAGACGGTGCCGGACTGAGTGTAGAAGAGCGCGGCACCGAGGAGGCTGCCCATAACGACCATGGGCTGGAGACGGATGAGGCGGCGCTTGTAGAACTCCCACTGGGACATGCGGGGCCAGCGATCCCATCTGTCGTCGTAGGCGAAGGCGATGACGAAGCCGGAGAGGAGGAAGAAGAAGTCCACGGCGAGGTAGCCGTGGTTGAGGTGTTGCTTGAAGACGCTGCTCTCGGCGTAGGCCTCGAAGGTGTGGAAGACGACGACCGTGATGGCGGCGACTCCGCGGAGACCGTCGAGGATCTGGAAGTGCGGCTTGGTGGCGAGTGTGGGTGAGGTGCTGTTCATGGTGTGCGGACCATGATACAGATGGGTTCGCTACGGTTTGCGGTTTGCGGGGACTTTTGCCTTTAGGCGTTCGACGACGAGGGGCGGAACGAGGGCGGTGACGTCTCCGCCGAGTTGGAAGACGCCCTTGATGAGGCGGGAGCTGACGTAGGTGTACTTTTCTGCCGGCATCATAAAGAGGGTTTCGACGTTGGGGTCGAGTTTGCGGTTCATCATGGCCATCTGGAACTCGTACTCGTAGTCGGAGATGGCGCGGATTCCGCGGAGGACGGCTTTTGCGCCTTGCGAGCGGCAGAAGTCGACGAGAAGGCCGTCGAAGGTGGCGACGGAGACGTTGCCGAAGTGGGCGACGGCCTCTGCGATCATCTCCCGGCGTTCCTCGACGGTGAAGAGGGGATTGCCCTTTTCGGAGTTGCGGAGGATGGCGACGACGAGTTGGTCGACGATCTGAGCGCCGCGGGCGATGAGGTCAAGATGGCCGTTGGTGAGAGGGTCGAAGGTTCCGGGGTAGATCGCCTTGACGGTGTGCATGTCATGGTGAGGATACCCTTACTGGCGGATTTCGGGAGCGCCTACTTTTTGCCGGCGCGGACGATCTCCTGGGCCTGGACGGCTCCTCCGATGGTGGCATCGGGAATGGGGGCGACGGGGATGGCTCCGGCGGCGATGCCGAGCTTCTTGCGGAGCTCGCTGTCGATGCGGCCGAAGACTTCGCGATTGTCCTTGAGGAAGGTGCGGACGTTTTCGCGGCCCTGACCGATGCGCTCGCCCTGGAAGCTGTACCAGGCTCCGGACTTGTCGACGATGGTGTGGAGGACGGCGAGGTCGAGGGTGTCGCCTTCGCGGGAGATGCCTTCGCCGTAGAGGATGTCGAACTCGGCGTCGCGGAAGGGAGCGGCGACCTTGTTCTTGACGATCTTGACCTTGGTGCGGGAGCCGACGATGACGTCGCCTTCCTTGACGGCACCGATGCGGCGGATGTCGATGCGCATGGAGGAATAGAACTTGAGGGCGCGGCCTCCGGTGGTGGTTTCGGGGTTGCCGAACATGACGCCGATCTTGTCGCGGATCTGGTTGATGAAGATGAGGCAGGTGCGGGATTTCGCTACCGTGCCGGTGAGCTTGCGGAGGGCCTGGGACATCAGGCGGGCTTGCAGGCCCATGTGGGAGTCGCCCATTTCTCCGTCGAGTTCGGCCTTGGGGACGAGGGCGGCGACGGAATCGACGACGAGGACATCGATGGCGTTGGAGCGGACGAGGGCTTCGACGATCTCGAGGGCCTGCTCGCCGTAGTCGGGCTGCGAGACGAGGAGGTTGTCGATGTCGACGCCGAGTTTGCGGGCATAGGCGGGGTCGAGGGCGTGTTCGGCGTCGACGAAGGCCGCGAGGCCACCGGCTTTCTGCGCCTCGGCGATGATCTGCAGGGTGATGGTGGTTTTGCCGGAGGACTCCGGGCCGAAGATCTCGATGACGCGACCGCGCGGGACGCCGCCGACGCCGAGCGCGGCGTCGAAGGAGATGGAGCCGGTGGAGATGACGGCGATGGGGACGATCGCCTCCTTCGAGCCGAGGCGCATGATGGAGCCCTTGCCGAACTGCTTCTCGAGCTGCGAAAGTGCGGTATCGATTGCCTTGCTGCGGTCGTCTGCCACGGGAACTCTCCTGAAGATGTGCCTGTAAGGTGCTCTGTGAGGCGGGGTGGATGGGTCGGAAACAGCTTCGATAGTAGCACTCCGAAACGGGAAAAGCAAAGAAAAGGCGAAGCTAGTTCAAGCGGCGTCTTTTTGCGACTGCCGGGACGCCGGTCTCGGCGAAGGCGGTGTCGATGGTGCGGTCGAGCTGATCGAGATCGAGGACCTGGACCCACTGGCGGGAGGTGACGACGAAGATGCAGGGGGTGCGGAGGCGTCCGAGACGGTCGCCGAGGGCGTGGTCGGCTTCGACCTCCTTTTTGCAGGCTCCGGTGGAGTCGATGACGAAGGGAAGGGCCTGGGCGTGGGCCTGGAACCAGCGCTGGGTGAAGCGGGCGAGGTCGTCGCGACCGCCGATGAGGTTCTGGTTGGCGAAGACGTCGCGGCGGAAGGTTTCAGCGAGGGTTGGGGAGACGCGGTCCTGGAGGTAGCGGGCGGTGACGGCGGCGTCGAGGGCCCATGGGTGGATTTCGGTGAGGGCATAGTCGTGGCGGAGGATGGGGATGTTGTAGTGGGCGGCGGCGGCGTGAACGATGGGGTAGGCGTGGGCACAGGAGGGGCACTCGAGATCTTCAAACTCGTAGATAGCGACCCTGGAGCCCGTTGGGGGCTTGAGCATGGAGGTGTCTTTAAAGTGGTCGCCGGCGTTTTCAGGAACGGAGCGCTGGGCGGCGGCAGGCAGGGTGAGGCAGGCGAGGAGGGCGACCATAGGGAGGATTCGAGGCATGGCAGTTCCTTGATGAAGGCGGATGAGCGATCGAGCCGCAAGTGTATCAATGATCCTGCCGGGCAGAAGGAGCCCCATTTTCGGGCAGGCAGGGGCGGGGGGCTGGATGGCGGGAGTGGAGTTTTCTGCCGGTGCGTTTACGTCTGGACGCGCCAGCCTCTAGAATGCGCACAGCGTACGGATTAAGTGACTCTTCGGCGCAGAGGTTGGGGCATGGCAAATCCTTCAGTAACGTCGGTGACGATCGACGGAGAGACCTTCAACGCGATGTCCACGCACTTCAGTGTGTCTACCACGCACCAGATCGGCATGCCCCAGATGGGATCGATGGTGTGTGCCATTGAGGTGTCGGTGGATATGCACGACACGGAGAATATGCCGTACGCGACGCTGCAGAAGCTCTTTACCCTGGCCAGCACGGTGACGAAAGACTCGATCAAGGAGATCAAGATCCAGTTCTGGACGGATGAGAGCCAGCAGGACGCCATCTGCACGTATACGTTTCAAGGATGGATTAGCCATTACTCGAACAGCAGCGGAGGCGGGTCCAACCACACGTTGAATCTAAGTCTGCAGCCGGCGCTGGACGCGAAGCAGTTCGTCAATATCACCATGGGCAACTAAGGCCCTGCTGGCTTGAAAAGGGCGGCGGGTAGAAGGTGAGTGGGGCGGGGCGATGGCAGATGAAGGTGGGATCAGTATCGCGCTGACTCCGGTTCAGCTGTACGCGATGCTGAACGGGAAGAGCATCGGGCAGAGCGAACTGGCGTCGAACAGCTGGCATGAGATGCCGCGCCCAGCGTATGGGGAGCAGATGCGCGGGGAGATCGAGCGCTACCTGCAGACGCTGCCGGCACCGCCGAGCGCGCGGCAGAGCGCTTGGGGGCAGCAGGGGCACATCAGCCAGCCGACCCCGCCAAACTGCTGGGTGCCTCCGCCGGTGGGGCGTCCGGACGAACGGACGATGACGCGGCTGGGCGCGGGTTTGCAGATTGTGGGTGGGGCGCTCGAAGTCACGGGCGGGGCGTTGCTGATTTTGGCTCCGGAACCGACGATGGTAACGAAGGTTGGGGGTTCAGCGCTGGCGCTGCATGGGGCGGACACGATGCAGGCGGCGATTCGCCAGCTGTTCAGCGGGCAGCCGGTGCAGGACTACACGCAGATGGGGGGGACGTGGGCGGCGCGGCAGGCGGGCGCCTCCGACAAGTGGGCTGGGCGGGTGGGCGTGATTCTCGACGTCGCGGTGCCTTCGGTGGTGTTCGCGGGGATGGCGGGCGCGACGAAGATTGTGGCGGTTCGGGCGGGGCGGGTGATCCTCTCGGAAGAGGCGGTGGCGGGCAAGGCAGGGCGCGTCTCGCTGGATGTGGAAGAGGCGGATAAGGCGTTGGGGAAGGAGGGCGGGCACACGCTGGCGAAACACGTCACGCCCAGCCGTGCGGATATCGAGGCTCGAGCGGCCCGGTCACACCTGCCCGACGCGGTCATAAGCCGGTTTTTTTCCAAAGAGCTGGCCGAAGAGGCCCTCAACGTAGCGGTCCGCGATCAGCGATTTGCGATACAGCGGTGGGCTGCCGATGCATCGAGCAAAGCTCCCAAGGATTTCACCGTTTCGTTGTCCAAAGAGGTGGGTGAGGGATACTCTAAGGCTACTGGTGAGTGGAAGGCTCTGCGTTCGGTCAAAGTCGTATTTCAACGTGCCCAGCGCGGGCCCAAGACAGTTTTCGTTGTGACCTTCTACCCTATAGAGTAGGCAAACCATGATCAAGATGCATACTGTTCCTTACATAGACAGGAGCGATCCGGAGAGGAAGATGTATCCCGTTCTTAACGATCTGGTAAGCCTGTACTTCTTCCAGGATTACGACCTCATCAGCGAAGATCCGGACGAGATCGTAAGGGTCTTTAAGTTCGAGCATGAGGCAAGTTCCGCCCGCGAGCTTGCCGCGGACATTGAGCGCTTTCTGGCGGCATACGGCGCGACCGAGGAAGAACTTGCGGCCGCCTTTATGCGCGTGTTTCGTCCCGAGATGTCTATTTATGGATGGAACCACAGGACGCTGCGGGAAGCTCTCAGCCAGGTCGCCAAGATCGTTTTGGACCCGGCGGCTCCTGGAAGGCCGCGGCCCTGACGCGACGCCGTGCGGGCCGGTGCCGGCTGGGGCTAGCCTATGTACATGCCGCCGTGAACGTCGACGGCTTGGGCAGCGTAAAGATGATCTTTGCGAAGCTTGTAAGCAGATAGTATGAACTACCTGATGACAGCCTTACCAATCTCTAATAAATCTCATGCGATTTTCAAACAAGCTTCCCGGATATGTGCCTGAGTATCCCGAGCGCGTCCCATATCCTTGCTTACCAATCTTGTTCAGGGGTGCCTTCACCAGGACTAGGACATTCTTCGCGAAGACCGGGAGGAGATGATGGCCCTTGACAAGGGCCGCGAGTGGCCGGTCAATCGGCGCGCTCTCCTAGCTGATGTTCAGCTCTTCTTGAAGGAGCATGAAGGCAGCGATGAGGAGCTTACACAATCGTTCCGGAAGATATTCAGGCCTGAAGTCGATTTCGCTAAGTTGAAAGAACGATCGACGAAGGATTCGTTACTGAAGATCGTCGAGATTCTTTTGGATGACGCGATACTGGTAAACTGGGGAGATGATTGGCCCGAAGCTAGAGGAAACCTATGCCATCTGCTTTGAAACTCTCGGGGTATGTTCCAACCTATCCGGAGCGAGCTCCTTACCCGCTGCTCACTAACCTTGTGCAAGGGTACTTTCACCAGGACTACGACATCCTTAGCGAAGACCCGGACGAGATTATCCGCATATATAAGGGGCGGGAATGGCCGGCAATCCGGCTGGGACTGATTGCCGATATTGAACTGTTTCTAAAAGAACATGGCGGCACCGACGAGGAGCTTACTCAATCGTTCCGGAAGACCTTCAGGCCGGAGGTGGATTTTGCAAGATTAAGGGATGGATCAACAAAAGAATCGTTGCTCAAGATTGTCGAGATTTTGACCGACGATGCGGTTCCAGGCAAGAGCCTGCGGTCTGATGAGTGGGGCCAACGTTGAAGTAGGGCCTTTGTTGGTAGACAAGCGTTTAGCGGCGCGCCCGTTTGATCAGCGGTGCTATTCGATAGGCAAAAAGGTTCATCGTGAAAGGCAAAGAAAGCAAAGAATTTCCTGCTCTAGGGGGTCTCGTATGTGGCTATTTCAACCAGGATTACAATGAGTACGGTGAGACCTTTGATGAAATTGTGATTGTGGCGAAGGGAGAGAGTACACGACGGCAGATTGATGGTTTGAGGCTGGACATCGAACGTTTTCTTGGGCGCTACGGGGAGAGAGAAGAGATCGTCAAGAAAGCGTTTCGGCGGGTGTTTGCTCCGGAGATGAATTTTGAAGGCTAGAACGGAAGATCGACGAGGGATGCCTTGTTGAAGATCGTCGAGATTCTGTCGGATGACGCGATTCCGGGCAAGCTAGGAGGCTAATCCGTTAACTCTGAGATACAGGGCACATAACTAGCCCATGTACATGCCGCCGTTGACGTCGAGGGTGTGGCCGGTGATGTAGGCGGCGGCTTCGGAGGCGAGGAAGGTGACGGCGTGGGCGATGTCTTCGGGGGTTCCGGGGCGGGCGAGGGGGATCTGGGTGTTCATCGCTTTTTTCTGGTCTTCTGTCAAGACGGCGGTCATGGGGGTTTTGATGAAGCCGGGGCTACGGCGTTGACGGTGATGGCGCGGCTGGCGAGCTCGCGGGCGAGGGACTTGGTGAGGCCGCTGGACCCACAGCAGTACGTGCGGATGGAGATGGGCAATTGAAGCTGAGGGAGATGTGGCGCCGGTGGCAGACGAGAGGCTACCCGGAGCGGATGCTGACGGAGGCCGAGGCGATTGCGCGGGTACGGCAGTATGCGGATGCGAACGGGCGTCAGTTCAGCGAGCCGATCGACATAAGCCTGGTGCGGCGGGCGCGGGATCCCGGGAACCGTAAGGCAGGCTTCCGTCTGGTCTACAAGATGGCGCTTGGAACGTCGATTCCCGGGCCCCTTGTGGAGGTGGACGCCAGTGATGGCGAGGTAATCGAATGGCGTTCTTTGTTGCGATAGCGCGCTGGGGCAGCGCTGCTTTCTGCAGTTTCCGGTGCTCCACTACCTAGCTTTGATTCGAGGAGATTGCCCGTGGCCCCACTGAACGTTTCTTCCATGACTCGGGAGAAGAAGGTGGAAGAGATGATCCTGCGGGGCAGCCGCCTGCTGCCGGCGGAAGTGGGAGCACAGTTAAGAGCAATGCTTACGCCACAAACGCTAGCTGTTGTGGTGGCAAGTCTGGTGGCGCTGGCCGTGGCTCAAGCATTTGGCATCGGTGAGTTGGTCGATGCGCTGGTGTTGATTGCCGGGATTGGTTTTTGCGGTTGGGGCGCTGTGGATGGATGCCGCGACCTGCTCCGTTCTGTACGGACGGCGTTGAGTGCGCAGACAGAGCGTGATCTCGACGAGGCGGGCCGGTACTTCGCCAGCGCGGTGACAAAGATCGGGATCAACGCCGTGATGGCGTTTCTGCTAAAGAAGCCGCTCCGCTCCTTTCGCGATGTGGGCGGATTCAAGTTGAACGGGGTGAGGCCCGGCCTTATGGATGTGGGTCCTCCACCTGCTCCGGGTAGCGTGCCAGCGATCGAATTCAGGCCTATACCGGATGCCCTTGGCACCACCAGCGCTTATGGAGACATAACAATCGATAGTGGGCTGAGCGCATCGGAGAGCCAGATCACACTCGATCATGAACTGGTCCACCGATTCTTCTCTCCAAAGCTTGGGCCATTTCGCCGTTTGCGCGCGTCCGTCAGAATCAGCGGGTATGTGCGTTCGGCGATGCTGAAGTATCTGGAAGAAGCGATGGCGGAGGGCTACGCGCAGGTACGGGCGCATGGGCTTCAAGGCGTGATCACCGGGATCCGATGGCCGATGGAGGGGGGCTATCTCTCCATTGAAGAAATGTCGGTGATGCGCGGCACGATCGTTGGCACGATCGTGGTGGAAGGGCGGCTGATGCATGTCCGCATTGTGCAGGGGAACTCGGACCCTGCGCCCGAGCCCCACTGACTAGAACCTTGTTTGCGGGGCTGTCTTGCTCGGATCAGTTCAGGTCAGGCTGCATGGTCAGCCCATGTACATGCCGCCGTTGACGCTATTCGAGCAAACCGCGCAAAGATTGCACAATGGGCGGCGAACCCGCAACCATTTACCGAGGCGTTCAGTCTCGAACTCAAGACCCCGGTCGGCGTTGGATATGTCAAGGCCACGGGTAAGTTTGAGCAGATGATGAACGTAAAAATCGTCCTCGCGAAAGCGAAGAAGGCAGGTCGTCTTTATTACCTGCTGACAGCCTTGCCAACTCCTTAGGAGGTCCATGTCAACTTTCAGAAAGCTTTCGGGATCTGTGCCGGAATACCCTGAGCGCGCTTCGTACCCGCGGCTTACCAATCTCGTGCATGCGTATTTTCACCAGGATTACGACAGGATGAGCGAAGACCCGGATGAAGTAATCGCCATTTACAAAGGGCTCGAAACGCCGGTGCAAAGGGATGGTTTGGTCGCGGATATCCGGCTGTTTCTTGCCACTCATGGAATGAGCGATGTCGAGCTTGCGGAGTCTTTCCGGCGGATCTTCAAGCCGGATGCAGACTTCGATGGTTGGAATGGAAGGACGACGAGAGAGGCATTGTTGAAGATCGTTGAGATTCTGTCGGATGACGCGATTCCGGGCAAGCTGGGAGGCTAATCCGTTAACTCTGAGATACAGGGCACATAACTAGCCCATGTACATGCCGCCGTTGACGTCGAGGGTGTGGCCGGTGATGTAGGCGGCGGCTTCGGAGGCGAGGAAGGTGACGGCGTGGGCGATGTCCTGATCGGTGCCGGGGCGGGCGAGGGGGACCTGGGTGAGCATGCTTTGCGTTGTTCTTCGTTGAGGACGGCGGTCATGGGGGTTTCGATGAAGCCGGGGGCTACGGCGTTGACGGTGATGGCGCGGCTGGCGAGCTCGCGGGCGAGGGACTTGGTGAGGCCGCTGGACCCAAAGCAGTACGTGCGGATGGAGATGGGCAATTGAAGTAGTTTGACTTATGATGCGGGTAAGGTGATCGGTCGGGGGATTCTCCGTAGCACGGGTCAGTATGGAGCGATGAGCAAGATCACCGTTCGACTGGTGCGCATTGAACAGGCGACGAAGCCCTACTTTGTACTGACGGCATTTCCGACACCTTGAGGAGCTCGCTATGATTGTTGAACCCAGGGGGTCGAAGCAGTATCCGGCTTTGGCAGCCCTTCTGGATGGGTGGTTCCACCAGGACTACGACATTTACGGCGACAGCTTAGAGGCAATTCTTCCTCATTACGTGAAGGTCACCCCGCATCCTGAACGTCTCCAGGTGGTGAAGGACATCACGCGCTTCGAAGACGAGTATGGCGAGACAGACGAGAAGCTACGAACGAGATTCGAAGCTATTTTCGACCCAGGTGTGACGGTTGAGCACTGGGATGGCATGACGACGCGCCAGTGGCTTGAGCGTGTGCGTGAGTTGATTCGTTGAAACCGATCGTTTTCGACCGACGAACTCGACGAGGCTGATGACGCCACCAGCCGGGGGGGCGTGAGAACGGTTAGCCCATGTACATGCCGCCGTTGATGTCGAGGGTGTGGCCGGTGATGTAGGCGGCGGCTTCGGAGGCGAGGAAGGTGACGGCGTGGGCGATGTCTTCGGGGGTTCCGGGGCGGGCGAGGGGGATCTGGGTGGTCATGGCCTTTTTCTGGTCTTCTGTCAAGACTGCGGTCATGGAGGTTTCGATGTAGCCGGGGGCTACGGCGTTGACGGTGATGGCGCGGGAGGCGAGCTCGCGGGCGAGGGATTTGGTAAGGCCGATGAGACCGGCTTTGGCGGCGGCGTAGTTGCTTTGGCCGGCCTGGCCGGTCTCTCCGACGACGGAGGTGATGTTGATGACGCGGCCCCAGCGGGCCTTGAGCATGGGGGACATGGCGGCTTGGGACATCAGGAAGGCGCCGGTGAGGTTGGTTTGGAGGACGTCGTCCCAGTCGTTGCGCTTCATGCGGAGGGTGAGGACGTCGCGGGTGATGCCGGCGTTGTTGACGAGGATTTCGAGCTTGCCGCACTGGGCGGTGACGGCCTTGACGCAGGACTTGATGGAGGTCTCGTCGGCGAGGTCGAGGAGGAAAGGGTGGGCGGCGCCCCCGGCGGCTGCGATTTCAGCGGCGACTTCGGTGAGTTTGGCTTCGTTGCGGGCGGCGAGGGCTACGGTGGCTCCGGCTTGGGCGAGGGCGAGGGCACAGGCGCGGCCGATGCCCTGGGAGGCTCCGGTGACGAGGGCTACGCGGCCGGTGAGGGTGTGGGGGGATGGAATCTTCATGCAGGGACGATTATACGGACTCAGTTTGCGGGCTTATCGGGCGGCTGTAGAGGGGATCGCAGACTGACGGATCGACTCGTCGGTGGGTTGTGGCGAAGTCGATGAAGGTCCGAATGCCGGCGACGGACAGCGCGGGATGACACTCACGGTTTTGCTCAACATGTCGCCGAAGCGTGTCAGGAAATGCTTCGAGCAACGTGGTTCTTAGGTCGGCTACTTGGTGTCAGGAGGAAGGATCAGGCCTCTTGTGATAAGGCCGAGCCGTTCGCCTTCGTCCCAGAACCTGTTGACGGCTTCGGCATCGTTTGGGTCGTAAGGGGTCTCGTCCGGATCGTTAGGGTCGAAGGGGATGGGAGCGTCGGCTTCCTGCATCTTGCGGACGTAGTCCCAGTCAGTTTGGCTGACCAGATCGGGCGAGAAGAATGCGTTCGTTTCGAGAGGAAGGTCGGAAGGAGATGAGGCGGATATGCCCTCCGCGAGGGTTGTAGACGAGGGTGAGGCAGGTGCCGTTGACTTCCACGATGGCTGTGTCGACATAGCGCTCTTCTCCCTGGTGCTCAGATCTTCGGGTAAGCTTTGCGGGATTGTCGTAGATGAGGGCGGCATCTAGGAAGTCCAGCTTGTGCTTGACGAGATTGGCTTGGCGCTTCTTCTCGTCCCAAATGAACACATTTCTATTGTAGCTACCTTCCCCTGTGCTGGTGCTGTTCCGGTTCACCGTGTCTCCCTGAGTGGAAACGAAGACGCCTTGAAGATGAGGAACTTTACCGGCACGGCGAGACGTCTGGAAAAGGTACTGGACTGCTATTTACCGCGGTGTGTCTTCTTCCGGGCCGAGGGACCAGAGGAAGACCTCGAGGGAGCGGGCGAAGTGGAGGATGGGGGGGCGCTTGGGGAGGTAGATGCCGTGGGCGGCGGGGAGGTCGTTGACGCGGATTTCGGCTTCGGCGGGCTCGAGCGGCCAGGGGAGGTGGTGGATGTGGCCGACGGAGAGGCGGCGGGAGTGAGGGGTGAAGAGGGCGTAGCGCTCGGTGAGGAAATGCTCGATGGAGGTGGGGTCGGGGGCGACGTGGAGGGAGGCGAGGATTTCGGGGCCGCCGGCGGGTTTTGGGCGGGCGGGCAGGCCAAGGCCGCGGTAGGTGGCTTCGAAGTGGACGGGCGTGCGGGTGAGGAGGCGGCGGCTGGTGTATTCGATGCCGGCGGGGGTGTTCTTGTGGTGGATGATGGCGGGGTAGTAGGGGAGGTGGAAGAAGAGGCGGGCTCCGGCGACGGCGAGCGGGCTTCCGGCGTCGAGTGAGAAGAAGTACACGCCCTGGAGGCCGGTGCGGCGGGAGCGGACGTAGGTGCGGAGGTTGAGCTCGGGGAAGGTGCTGACGGTAGGGACGGTGACGGTGGCGTCGCCGAGGGTTCGGGTGCGGACCTCGTCCATCCAGAAAGGGACGACGCCGGCCCATGCGTGGCCGTCGAAGAGATCGGGCTCAAGGCCAAGGGGGAGCAGCGGGGCCATGGCGGCGGGGGGGATGGGCCAGTGGGCGAAGAGGACGTCGTTCCACTGCTGGGTGAGGCGCCACTTGCGGGTGGGCAGGGGGTAGGGGCGGTGGTCGAGGGTGTCGAGAACGGCGTCCGGGTGGGGATCGGCGATGCGCATGGCGTTTTTCCCTGCTGGGGCGATTGTATGCTGGAGAGACGATGGACGAGACGGGTTTCGAGGCGGATGTGTATGCGATCCATGGGGCGGAGCCGGAGGTTCTGGCGTATGCGATGGCGAAGTACTCGCGGTCGGCGCTGACGCTCAAGGAGTCGCTGGCGGAGATCAGCTCGCAGAAGGCCGAGCAGTTTCTGAACACCTTCTACTTTCAGTACGGGCACCGGTCGATTGCGGACCTGGCGCATATTCCGTTTGCGGTGGAGCGGCTAAGCCTGCTGGCGGCGATGGCGCTGGTGGATGAGCAGCGCTGGGACGGGCAGGAGCGGTCGACGCGGTACCAGGATTTCCGCCGGTCGGGGTGGTTTACGCCTGCGTTCGGAGATGACGCCGAGATGGAAGGGTATACGCGGGCGATGGAGGGGCTGTTTGCCGCGTACGACCGGGTGGGCGCGGGGATGCTGGCGGCGCTGAAGGAGCGGATTGGGCGGCCGGAGGGGATGAAGGCCGAGGCGTATGAGCGGACGCTGAAAGCGCGGGCGTTCGACGTTGCGCGGTATCTGCTGCCGCTGGGGACGAATACGTCGCTGGGCCAGATTGTGAATGCGCGGACGCTGGAGGGGCAGGTTTCGCGGCTGCTGACGAGTGAGTTTGCGGAGATTCGGGGGATTGGGGAGAAGCTGCGGGGGGCGGCTTCGGGGAATGCGTGGAACGTGAATGCCGAGGCTCCGCCGGTGCGGACAGCTCCGACGCTGGTGAAGTATGCGGCGGCTTCCGACTACCTGCGGGCGAGCTGCGCGGAGTTGGAGGAGGCGGCGCAGGCGTTGATGGGGGCGCAGACGGTGTATCCGGCACCGGTGGTGGACCTGCTGGAGGACGATGAGCCTCTGGAGGTGGAGATGGCGACCTCGCTGCTGTATCCACACTGCCATTTTTCGTATCGGCAGTTGCGCGGAACGGTCTCGGCGCTGACCGAGGCGCAGCGCGCGGAGATCATCGGGCTGGGGATGAAGCACCGGGGCCGGCACGATGAGCTGTTGCGGGCGTTCCATGCGGGGCGAGGCTTGCGGTTCGATCTGTTGATGGATATCGGGGGATTCCGGGATATGCATCGGCATCGGCGGTGTACGCAGTTGCTGCAGGGGTTTACGGACCTGCATGGGTGGGAGGAGCCGGTTTGCCCGGGGCAGCCGACGCTGGCGGAGGCGGGGCTGGACGGGGAGTATGCGGCGGCGCTGGGGGCTGCGGTTTCGGCTTACCGGGCAGTGAGAGAGTCGGGGGTGCCGGAGGCCGGGGTTTCGGCGCAGTACTGTCTGCCGCTGGGGATGCGGTGCCGGGCGATGTTCAAGATGGACTTTGCCGAGGCGCTGTATATTGCGGAGCTGCGGAGCGGGGTGGCGGGGCACTTCAGCTATCGGCGGGTGGCGTGGGAGATGTATCGGGCGGTGGCGCGGCGGCACCCGGCTCTGGCGGGGTACTTTCGGATTGCAGATGTGTATGAGCCGGTGGATTTGCTGAGGCGATGACGGAATGACGATCGGGCCGGCGGTGAACGGACGAGAGATGGAGCAGGTGCGCGCCTCGATGCGGGAGTATGGGGCGCACCTGGCGGCGGGATCGGCGAGGGCCGCGCCGCTCTGCATTCCGGACTATGAGGCGGAGCTGCGCGGATTGCCCGGGGTGTATGCGGGGCCGGAGGGGGTTCTGCTGCTGGCGACCCGCGATGGCGAGGCGGCGGGATGCGTGGCGGTGCGACCGGCGCGGGTGGCGGGCGAGCGGGCGTGCGAGTTGAAGCGGTTGTGGGTGGGGACGGGCTTTCGTGGGCTGGGGCTGGGACGAAGGCTGATGGAGGCGGCGGTCGACTGGGCTCGGCAGGCGGAGTACGGGGCGGTGTACCTGGATACCGTTCCGGCGGCGATGCCGGAGGCGAACGGCCTGTATAAGCGGATGGGGTTCGAGCGGGTGGAGCGGTATAACGACAATCCGGTGGCGGATGTGGTGTTTTACCGACTTGGGCTGTGACGACGATAGCAGCCTGGAGAGCAGACCCCGGAGGCTAAAGCCCGCCCGCTTCCGATTGGCTCTGAGACCCAAGGCTGAAGCCTTGGGGTACCTCAGGAACAACGGCCAGAAAGTTGTACCCGCTCTTTGCGTTGCCTACTTCGGGGGCCAAAGCGCGCCTCTTCGATTCGCTTACGCCTTGGGGTACTCAGGAGAAACGATCGATCCGACACGACCACGTCACTGCATTCCGACTACTTCCCTTTCGCTGCATCGCGACCGCTTCCTTTTAGCGGCACTCCGTCGCGGAGGGTGCTGCTAGGCGGCGAGGATGTCGAGGATGCGGCCGCTGGGGGTGACGACGGCGATGGCGGCCCCGGGGTCTTCGGCGGCGGCTTCTTCAATGGCGGCGCGGGCGGTGGCGAAGGTGTGGGCGAGGGCGGCGAGGGTTTCGGGCGATTCGCCGGCTTCCCAGAACTCGGCTTCGTCCTGAACGTCGAGCAGGTCGAAGAGGGGCTCGGTGGCGCGGAAGAGCCGGCAGACGGCAGCGTGGACCTCCGGTCCGGCGAACTGGGTCTTGCACTGGTCCTGCATGAAGAGGTCGGTGTCGAACTCGAAGGCGAGGGGCTCGCACAGGGGGTGGGGCAGCAAGAGGAGGCCGCGGACGGGTCCGGTATAGAGCTCTTCGACCTCCGCGGCCTGGGGGTCTTCGGGCTGGAGGGTGCGGAGGAGTTCGCGGTGAGGGTCGGCGACGGGGTGGACGGGCCAGGCGTGCGCGGCGGCGAAGGCGTGCGCGGCGGCGAGGAAGTCGGCGTAGGCGGACTCGGACCGGAGCTGGCCCTGGAAGTGGAGGGTGAGGCCCATAGGGGGAGTTTAGCCGGTCCGCAGTTTACCCGTGGGGTATTGCCGGATGAGCTAATAGCCGCGATGGGTCGACGGGACGTGCGGGGTAAAGTAGCGCTTTAACAGTGGCGGGCTATGTTGTCTCTCGCGAAGGCTGGGCCGCGGCCGGGAGCGCCCGGCCGGGTTGGAACGGTCGAACCAGCGGTGGTTCGGGCATTGCGGGCACGGCGGAAGATAGGGATTGACCCGGGCGGTGGAGATGGTTACTTTCAGGTTAATGGCACACCTGCAAACCATGCCCTCTCCGGAAACCATCGCGCACGGCTCTCCCATTTCGTCGAACATCGGGTCCACGATCCGCGGCTACCGGCTGCAGAAGGGGATGTCGCAGGGCGATATCGAGAAGCGGACGGGGCTGCTGCGGTGCTACCTGTCGCGGGTGGAGAACGGGCATACGATTCCGTCGCTGGAGACGCTGCAGAAGATTGCGCGGGCGCTGGACCTGCAACTGGCGGAGTTCTTTGCCGAAGAGGTGGTGGGTAAAGAGATGTCGGGGCTGCGGCTGAGCGAGGAGGAGATTCGCTTTCTGACGCAGGTGCAGCGGTACTCGGCGAATCTTTCGGAGACGGACCGGAAGCTGCTGCTGGCGATGGTGCGGAAGTTCGCGCAGACTTCGGTGGGGTAGGGGTCACGTCGGTGCTGCGTGGAGCAAACCGCAGGCCCTTCGATGCCGCTGCGCTTCGCTCAGGAGGAAACTTCCGTGAAGGCTGTAGGATGCCGGGCTGGCTAGACGAGCTTGGCGATCCAGTAGCCGAAGAGGGCGAGGGCGAAGGCGGCGGCGGCGAAGACGATCTTCTGGCGGGCGAGGTAGGCGGCGCGTCCGGCCGTCATGCGGGGGATGAGGGCGGGGCCCAGGGCGAGGCCGGAGAGGAAGCCGCCGATGTGGGCGGAGTTATCGATGCGCACGAAGCTGCCGAAGACGGGCAGGATGGTGGCTCCGCCGATGATGAGGTTGAGGATGGCGAACTGGATGACGGAGCGGCGGAGGCGCTTGAGCTCTGCCCAGGGGATGGACAGCCGGCGGTTGGAGAGCAGGACGATGAGCAGGCCGGCGAGGCCAAAGACGGCGCCCGAGGCTCCGGCGCCGATGCCAAAGGCTACCGGGGTGTGGGTGTTGAGGGCGAAGCCGACGTCCCAGGCCATGGAGAGGAGGTTGCCGGCGATGCCGGTGAGCATGTAGACGGCGAAGAGGCCGTAGCGTCCGATGAGGGGCTCGCCCAGCATGCCGAGGTTCCAGAGGCACCACATGTTGGTGGCGAGGTGGATGAGGCCGATGTGGACGAAGGTGGCGGTGAGGAGGCGGTACCACTCGCCGTTGAGTTCGAGGACGGTGGAGGCGGCGCCGAAGCGAAGGAGGTCGTCTGCCCCGGGGGCGGTAGGGGAGACGCCGTGCGCGAGCATCCAGAGGAAGACGACGAGGTTGATGGCGAGCAGGAGGTAGGTGGCGGGGGCGGAGAGCGGGTTCCAATCGCTGCGGTCGCGGCGGCGACGGGCGGACTCGGCCGGGGCGGGAGGGATGACCTCGCCGGAGGGGTGCTCGGGGGGTGGCGGATGTTCGACGGAGGTCATGCGCTTTGCTCTACGCTACCTTGGGCGGTGGGAGAAGACAACCGTTCGCTGGGGTTGGGCAGCTTGGGTGCCGGCTGGGGCAAACCGCAGGTCCTTCGACTCGCTTAGGATGACACATCCAACCATCGGGTCCGACGGCACACGCTAGGCGGAGTCTTTGAGGATGCGGTCGCGGAGGTTGGCGGGAAGGCGGTCCTGCGGGATCTTGCGGCGGACGATCGCTCCGAGGAAGCCGGGGAGCGGCGTGGCAATGGCGACCAGGACCCAGAGGAGCATGGAGACGAAGAGGCCGGCGAAGGCGACGGCTTCGAGCGAGATGGCGATGCTGGTGTGGTGGAGCTGGTGCAGCTGGACGCGGACGGCGCCGAGGTGGGTGAGGGCCTCCACACGGTGGATGAGGGCGACGGCGAGCAGAAAGGCGAGGATGGAAAGCGTGCTGACGGAGATGAGAAGGACGTCGATGCTGCGGTGGAGGCGTTCCTTCGAGCGGCAGTGGGCGCAGGTACCGAGGTGCTCCTCGTAGTCGGTGCGCATGGCGGGGGAGAGGCCGGAGATGTCGTACCGCCAGCCGGAGAGGATGGCGCCGACGACGGGATCGGTGCAGGGAGATGCGGGCATACGGCGCTTCCTTTTCTTCGGACGGGAGGCTGGGACGGGCGCTCGACGGTCGAAAGTCTTCGGTTCCAACCCTTATTCTAATCGTTTAGAGCGTGGCGAGGCGTGAAAGATTCACGGGGTAACGAGCGCGGCTATAAGGAGATAGACTCCATCGGCACGGCCTGCGGGGCGAGCCGGATGCGGTTGCCGAGCAGCGTCATGCGGTCGCCGATGGCTTGCTCGGCGCTGAGCAGGGCAAGGGCGGGGTTGTTGTTCGATTCCGACAGGTGGCCGAGGACGATGTAGGCGGCGCCTCCGTCGTAATCCTTGGCGAGGAACTCGGCAGTCGCGTTATTGGAAAGGTGGCCGACGCGGGAGAGGACGCGCTGCTTGACGGACCAGGGATAGGGGCCGTCGCGGAGCATTTCGAGGTCGTGGTTGGACTCGAGCATGAGGACGTCGACGGAGCGGAGGGCGGCTTTGACGTTAGGCGGAACGTAGCCGAGGTCGGTGGCGATGGCCATGCGGATGCCTTCGGCCTCGAAGACGAAGCCGCAGGGGTCAGCGGCGTCGTGGGGAATGGTGAAGGGGCAGACGGTGAGGTCGCCGATCGAGAAGCTGGTTCCGGCGCGGAAGTACTCGACGGCGGGGAGGAAGGCGGGGTCGGCTTTCTCCTTCGCGGGCAAGGTGGCCAGGGCTTCCTCGTCGCAGTTTTCGTCGGAATCGGAATCGGGGTCGGCGGGGAGTTCCATGACGGCGTGGGGGTCGTCGGAGCGGTTGAGGGTGGGGTCTAAGCCAGGGTCGAGGGTGGCGGCCTCGGCGGAGATGCGGGCGATGGCTTCGAGCTCGGCGGGTTCTCTGTCCTGACCGGTCGTGAGGGCGTAGGTCGGGACGTTGGCAGGGAGGGCGGCGGCGGCGCGGGCGAGCTTTTCGGCCTGCAGGTGGTCGAGCCACCGGGCGTAGGTCATGGTGGTGCGGGGCGTGAGCATGCGGACCCAGGCGCGGTGGGTGGGCTCGGTGAAGAAGACCGGGATGTTGAGGCGGCGGGCGAGGACGCCGAGGCCGGCGACGTGGTCCTGGTGCTCGTGGGTGATGAGGATGGCGTCGAGGGTGGCGGGGTCTTCGTTGGCGACGGCCATGCGGCGGAGGAGCTCGCGGCAGGAGAGGCCGGCATCGACCAGGACGCGGGTGCGGCCGGCGGAAAGGACGGTGCTGTTGCCCTTGGAGCCCGAGGCTAGCACAGTCATGCGCATTTGGTTAACATACGCCGGGGAGAGGATGGAGAACAAACGGCGCAAGTGGAAAAGAAGGGCGGCGGCGACCTGAAGGGGACGTGAGGACGGGCGGCGGGAAAGAAGGGATGGCGCGGCACCATGCCCGGGAGACGAGAGCACATGACACGACGCGATCCCGCCGGAGGGTTTATCGTGAGGTCTGGCACACCATGGGGACTTCAGGGATGGCGCAAGCGGAAGTGACCGGCAGGGTAGGCAAGGCAGAGAGCGTCTTCGTGGCTCCGGCGCGGGTCAACCTGATTGGCGAGCATACGGACTACACCGGCGGCCTGGTGCTGCCCATGGCGATCCCCTTCACCACCGTCGCGGCGATCGACGCGGCGATCGACGGGCTCTACCACTTCCTCAGCGAAAGCTTTGCCGGCGGCCGCACCCTTACCCCCGCCGACCGCTCCGGCAAGACGGGTGCCTGGAGCGACTACCCCATCGGTGTGCTGCGGGAGCTGCAGGCGCTCGGCATCGAGCCTCCTCCGTTTACGCTGCGCCTCAGCGGCAACGTCCCTCTCGGCTCGGGCCTCAGCTCGTCTGCCTCGGTGGAGGTCGCGACCGCGATGGCCCTGCTCGCCCACAGCGGTGCCACGCTCGCGCCGAAGGAGATCGCCCTGCTCTGCCAGCGCGCGGAAAACGTCTACGTCGAGTCGCCCTGCGGCATCATGGACCAGTTCGTCATTACGGCAGCGGCCGCGGGGCATGCCCTGCTGCTGAACACGCGGGACCTTTCGACGGAATCCCTGCCCATGAACCACGGCGACCTGGCCCGCT
This sequence comes from uncultured Granulicella sp., assembly GCA_965213785.1. GTDB lineage: Bacteria > Acidobacteriota > Terriglobia > Terriglobales > Acidobacteriaceae > Edaphobacter. The sequence goes on from OZ243921.1 coordinate 1,338,363, forward strand.
GCCGCGTCGTCGTCGCCAACTCCGGCGTCAAGCATTCCATCGCCGGGGGAGACTACGGCCTGCGCCGCCGCGAGCTCGAGGCCGGCCAGGCCGTGCTGCTGGCCCGCTATCCTGCCCTGCGCGATCTCGGCGACGCCACGCTCGACCAGCTTGCCGCCTGCGCCGACGCCATGCCGCCCGCAAGCTTCAAGCGCTGCCGCCACATCGTCTCCGAGAACGCCCGGGTTCGCGAGGCCCGCGACGCCATGTACGCCGGGGACGCCGTCCGCCTGGGCCAGGTGATGACCGCCGCCCACGCCAGCGAGCGCGACGACTTCGAGTGCAGCGTGGAGGAGATCGACTTCCTCGTCGACACCGCCAACCAGCAGCCCGGCTGCCACGGCGCGCGGCTCACTGGAGGAGGCTTCGGCGGCTGCACCGTCAACCTGGTCGACCAGGACAGCACCGAGGCCTTCACGGACGCCCTCCGCGTGGCCTACCGGCAACGCTTCAACCTCGAAGCCGAGATCTACGTCTGCGAAGCCGTGGATGGTGCGGTCGCCCGGGCCGCCCACGCCCTTTAGGAGCACTCATGCAAGACCTGTTCACGCAGTCCCCCCATCGCCGCTGGAACCCGCTTCGCCGGGAGTGGGTCCTCGTCTCGCCGAACCGCACCCAGCGCCCCTGGCAGGGCCAGACGGAAGACAAAGCCGCGGTCGCCGCCCTCCAGTACGACCCGGCCTGCTATCTTTGCCCGGGCAACCAGCGCGCCGGAGGCCACCAGACCCCGCACTATACCGACACCTTCGTCTTCGAAAACGACTACGCCGCCCTCAAAAGCGATGTCCCCGCCGCAGACCTCGACGTCGACGGTGCCGGGCTCCTGAAGGCCGCCACCGAGCGCGGCGTCTGCCGTGTCCTCTGCTTCGACCCCCGGCACGACCTCACCCTCGCCACCATGCCGGTCGCCTCCATCCGCCGCGTCGTCGAGGTGTGGGCCGCCCAGGAGGCCGAACTCGCCGCCCGCCCGGAGATCGGCTACGTGCAGATCTTCGAGAACCGCGGAGCCATGATGGGCGCCAGCAACCCCCATCCCCACGGGCAGATCTGGGCCACCGAGCACATCCCCAACGAGCCCGCCGCGGAGCTTGCCGCGCAGACTGGCCACTTCGCCCAACACGGCACCACGCTCCTCGCCGACTACCTCCGCCTGGAGCTCCAGCAGGCCGAGCGCCTCGTCGCCGAAAACGAGACCTGGGTCGCCCTGGTACCCTTCTGGGCCGTCTGGCCGTTCGAGGTCATACTGCTGCCGCGTACGCAGGCCGCCACCCTGCGCGGGCTCGACGACCCCGCCCGCGCCGGGCTGGCCGCCATCCTCAAGACCGTCACCGCGGGTTACAACCGCGTCTTCGACACCCCCTTCCCCTACTCGATGGGCTTCCACCCGGCGCCCTGCGACGAAGCTCCGCACCCGGAGTGGACGCTCCACGCCCACTTCTACCCGCCATTGCTCCGCTCCGCCACCGTCCGCAAGTTTATGGTCGGCTTCGAGCTTCTCGGCTCGCCGCAGCGCGACATCACGCCGGAAAGCGCCGCCGAGACCCTGCGCCGCGTCATCCAGCCATGACCTTCCCGGCTAACCACCTGAGGCGCGCAGCCTTCCTGTTCACCCTGGCCGCGGCGCTCCCGGCGCAGCAGCATCCCACGCCCGAGACCGCCGCCTGGTGGGCCCAGACCACCGCCCTGAGCAACGACGCCATGGAAGGCCGGGACACGGGCACCGAGGCCTATGAGCGCGCCGCGCGGTACGTCGCCGCGCAGTTCAACGCCGCCGGCCTCAAACCCGCCGGGGACGACGGAACCTTCTTCCAGCGCGTGCCCATGCAGCAGGTCGACCTGCTGGACGACCGCTCGGCCGTTGACCTCCTTCCAACTCGGGTCTCCCTCCGCTTCACCACCGACGTGACCACCATCCCCCGCGCGGACGTCGACCTGCCCGCCGCCCCGCTCGTCTTTCTCGGCTACGGCATCCCACCCGCCGGCATGGACCTCCAGGGCAGGATCGGCATCTTCTTCAACAACATCCCGGTGGGCCTCTCCCCGGCAGAGCGGGAAAGCTATCCCGCCCGCCGCCTGCGCGCCCTCACCGAGGCTGGTGTCGCGGCAATCTTTTCGGTCGACAATCCCGCGGCCACCGAGCCCTTCCACTGGCCCGCCGCCTACGCCCGCAGCGTCACGCTCGCCGGACCGCCAACCTCCCCCACGAAGACCCCGCCCGTCCTCCGCATCAACCCCGCCGCTCTCGCCTCCCTCCTAGGAACCAGAGCCGCCGACGCCAACAGATTCCTCGCCGAGGGCGGCACCGGCGCACCCCTGCCCACCTTCGAGCCCGGGGTAACCGCCCGCATCCACCTCAAAACCGCCACCAAGCCCATCGCCTCCCCCAACATCCTCGGCCTCCTCCCTGGCTCCGACCCCACGCTCGCGCCCGAGTACGTCGCCCTCTCCGCCCATCTCGATGGATACGGCTTCGGCATCCCCGTCCTGGGCGACCGCCTCTACAACGGCACCCTGGACGACGCCGCCTACGTCGCGCTTCTGCTCGAGATGGCAAGGTCGCTGCATAAGAAGCCGCCGGCCCGCAGCCTGCTCTTCTGCGTATTCACCGGCGAAGAAAAGGGCCTGCTCGGCTCCGCCTGGTTCACCGCCCATCCTCCCGTGCCCCTGCGCAACATCGTGGCCGACCTGAACCTCGATCAGCTCCGCCCCATCTTCCCCCTCAAGATCCTCACCATGGAAGGCCTCGCCGACTCCACGCTAGGCGTCACCGCCCGCACCCTAGCCGCCGGCCTCGGGGTCGAGCTCCGCCCCGACCGCGAACCCGAACGCAACCTCTTCCGCCGCGCCGACAACTACAACTTCGTGCGGGCCGGCATCCCCATCGCCAGCTTCCTCTTCGGCTACAACCCCGGTTCGCCGGAAGAGGCGGTCTACCGCGACTGGTACGCCCGCCGCTACCACAAGCCGCAGGACGATCTCGCCACCCCGATCGACTGGGCTGCTGCCGCCACCTTCAACCGCTTCTACCAGCAGCTCGCCGTCACGGTGGCCAACGCACCCGCCCCCCCAACGTGGCTGCCGGGAAGCGCCTATGCCCCCAAGCCTTAGTTCAGAAACATCGTCCGATAGAGCGTATCCCGCTGCACCGGCTTGAACCCCGCATCCCGGATGATCCGCCGCAGCTCTTCCTCGGTCGTCGAGTTCGCCGTCCCCGCTGCCTTCACGACATTCTCCTCCAGCATCACCGACCCCACGTCGTTGCCGCCGAACCGCAGCCCCATCTGCAGCACCTTCAGCCCCTGCGTCACCCAGCTCGACTGCACATTCTCGATGTTGTCGAGCATCATCCGGCTGATGGCCAGCGTCTTCAGGTATTCGACCGAGGTCGCCTCGTCCCACCCGCGCCCGCCCAGCGCCGTGTTGTTTGGCTGGAAGCTCCAGGGAATGAACGCCGTAAAGCCGCCTGTCTCTTCCTGCAGGTTCCGCACCACCTCGAAGTGGTTCACCCGCTGCGCCATCGTCTCGCCGACGCCGAACATCATCGTCGCCGTCGTCCGCATGCCCAGCTCATGCGCGGTCCGGTGCACATCGACCCAATCCTGCGTCTTGCACTTCAGCCGCGCAATCCGGTGCCGGACCTCGTCGTCGAGGATCTCCGCGCCGCCGCCGGGGATGGAGTCCAGCCCCGCGTCCCGCAGCCGCATGATCGTATCCCGCAGCGAAATCTCGGAGTACTCCGCAATCGCCAGGATCTCGGAGGCCGAAAGACAATGCAACCAGATCGCCGGAAAGCGCTGCTTGATGCCCGTAAACAGGCTCTCGAACCAGTCGATCTTCAGCTCCGGGTGGATGCCGCCCTGCATCAGCACGCCCGTCCCGCCCATCTCGATCGTCTCGCGGATCTTCTCGTAGATCGTATCGAAATCGAGCAGGTAGCCTTCGGCGGCCATCTTGCCCTTCAGCGGGCGGTAGAAGGCGCAGAAGGTGCAGTATTCCGTGCAGAAGTTGGTGTAGTTGATGTTCCGATCGATGATGTAGCTGACCACACCTTCAGGATGCAGGCAGCGGCGAATCGAGTCCGCCTCCATGCCGATCCCGATCAGGTCGTCTGAAGCAAAGCAATCCAGGGCTTGTGCGCGGCTGATTCCCATAGCATGATTCTACGCCGCGCCTGTGCCCGACGCGGTCGCCCAACACGACGCCTTGCGACCAGACGCACCTAAATGCCCCGGCGCATCGCCTCCATCACCAGCAGCACCACCAGCAGAAGCACCGTCGCCAGGACGCCCCCGCGCAGCCACACCGTCTGCGAGGCCACCTGCCCCTCGATCTGCCGCACCGCCGCCTCCAGCCGTTCCGTCACGATCCGCGCGTACTGGATCTCCTGCTCGAGGGCCGCAACCTGCTCCCTGGTCTCCGCGCCCTGTTCCTGGATCTGCCGGTACAGCGTCGCATGGGCCGCCGCCATCTCGCCCACGCTCTGCCGCACCCCGTCCGAGGCGGCCGTCATGGTCGTCAGCGCGCTCTCGGTCGCCTTATCGTTGGCCGCCTTCGACGAGAGAAACTTATCCCACATCGGCACCAGCCGCGCAAGGTGCGGCAACAGTTCAATCAGCATCTTCGGCCACATGGGCAAGGCTCTCCTGTCTCTGCGAAGCGTCTACCGCGGGCCGGGTACCGCGTGAGCTTTCCATCGGTGGACGGCCGTGTCCTTGAACCCGCGCCGCCGTCCCTGCATCCACACCGCTACTGTGGCCGCTACCAGCAGCGCGGCCACAATGCCCTGCGACCATACGCAATAGATACACCATTTTTCCAGCACGTACGCCTCAAGATAGGTCAGGAACGCGGCCGCCATGAACCCCACCAGCGCCAGCTCCCGCACCCACCCGAACCAGCCGGCCAGCGCAAGCACCAGCATCAGGCCGTACCCGGCAATCCCGATCATCGCCACCGGCACATGGATCTTCCCTGAACGCGCCGCCTCGTCGAAGCTGCGCGGCGGAAAATCCGCGAACCGGCTATGGTTGACCGCGCCGCAGTCCCAATGCTCGGTCACGGCGCATGGCGGGGCCATCGTCGGATCCATCCGGTGCACCCGCAGCGCAAGCACACTCACAACCAGGCCGGCCAGAGCCAGCAGCGCAAGAAGATATCGCATCGGGATCATTCTAGGCCTTCCACCGCGTTCCCGGACAGCCGGTCCCGGAAGGGGCCCGCCCAGCCTGCGCCGCGGCCAAAGCAGCTTTGTCCCCCGGCCGCCACCCTGTATCGTAGCCTTCGGTTGCCTATGTCATCTACCCCCGGCGATGCCGCCGATCTCCTCTTCGCCCACGCATCGCACCCCGGCCTGGTCCGCAAGACCAACGAGGATTGCTGCGGAGCCTCCCCATCGCAGAACGCCTTCATCGTCTGCGACGGCATGGGCGGAGCCGCCGCCGGCGAGGTCGCCAGCCACTGCGCGGTCGAAGCCTTCCTCCAGCACCTGGACGCCGCCCGCATCCCCCAAGACGCCGCCGAGCGCCTCGGCGAAGCCATCCAGGCGGCCAACCAGGCCGTCCTGTGGCGCGCCCGCGAAACCCCCGGCCGGCGCGGCATGGGCACCACCCTCGTCGCCGCCCTCTTCGATCCCGCGCCGCGCACCTTCTGGATCGCCCACGTCGGCGACAGCCGCTGCTACCTCCTCCGCGACGCTCGCCTCCGCCTGCTCACCGCCGACCACTCCCTCGTCGAGGAGCAGGTCCGCGCGGGCTTGCTCACCCGCGAAGAGGCCGGAGCCTCCCCGGTCCGCCACATCATCACCCGTGCCCTCGGCTCCCAGCCCCTGGTCGATCCCGAGATCGAGCCGCTGGCAGTCTGCCCGGGCGACCTCTTCCTGCTCGCCTCCGACGGCCTCAACCGCGAACTCACCGACGCAGAGATCGAGCAGATCCTCGCGACCCCCCAGCCCAGCCTCGCCGCCACCTGCCAAGCGCTCCTCGACGCCGCCAACGTGCACGGCGGCCGCGATAACATCACCGTCCTGCTCTTGCGCGTCCCCTGAGCGCCCCAGCCTGCTACACTCCCCGGATGATCCCTGCCGGGCAGCCCGCGGACCCTCGTCGCGAACGTCGGCGCAGGCATCATGGGCCAGCGGCCTCGGGCACGTCTTCGCCCGCTCCGGCTGCCCGGTGCCGCTCTGCGGCTCTGCCCAGCCGGCCTTCGGGCGCAAACTCACCCGCGGGACCGCCAGGCGCGAGTGTCGCAACGACCTCCATGTCCCGCCCTTGCGCACCGCTCGTCCGCATGATCGGCGCCGGATGGCTCGGCCGCAAATCCGGCCAGGGCTTCTACAATTACTCGTAACAGGAGAAACCCCATCATGCAGGAGCTGTATTTCGAGGACTTTTACGTCGGCCAGAAGTTCGCCTCGGTCGGCGGAGCCCGCGTCACCGCCGAAGAGATCAAGGAATTCGGCAATAAGTACGACCCCCAGCCCTTCCACCTCGACGAGGCCGCCGGCGAGGTCAGCTTCTTCAAAGGCCTCGCCGCCTCCGGATGGCTCACCGCCGCCATCGTGATGCGCCTCCGCGTCCAGGCCGTCCCGGTCGCCGGAGGCATGATCGGCGCGGGCGTCGAAGAGATCCGCTGGACGACCCCTGTCCGCCCCAACGACTTCATCCGCTCCGAGATCGAGGTCCTCGGCGTCCGCCACTCCCAGTCCCGCAAGGAGTTCGGCCTCGTCCGCACCCGCACCCTCACCTACAACCAGCGCGACGAGATCGTCATGCGCTCCACCGTCAACTTCCTTGCGCCCTTGAAACCGGCCCAGCCCTGAGCCACGCGCCATGACCCCCGGCCACCTCGCCCTGCTGATCGACAGCATCGACCGCACCGTCGAGCTTGAAACCCTCGACGGAACCCGCTTTCTCGCCACCCCGCTTTTCGTCTACACCGGCCCAGATAACCCCGACGTCTTCTTCCTGCCCGTAGACCGAACCCCGGAAGGGACCCTCAAACCTGCCGAAACCGGCCAGTCCATCCTCCTCGAAGACCTCCTCGCCGTCCGTCCAACCTCGGATGCCGGTGTGGTGAAGTAGCCTCGATCTCCCCGCGCGGGGCCGGGGAGCCATGCAGATCGACGGCGGGGCAACCCGCGACAAAGTCCCGGCGCGGTGCGTCTCGCTTCTCGCCGCACGCCGCGAATCGTCGAGAGTGGGAACGATCTTCCTGCCCCCATGCTTAGCGGAGGGAGCGGCTCATCGCGTTCTCAAGCTGCTCCTGCCGTCCGGAGCGTGGCTGCGGGTTCAGGTTCGCCTGCTCGGCGCGGGCCGCGATGGCTTCAAGCGAGGTGCTGCCGTTGAGCATCGCCTGGTTCTCGGGCGTCTGCCAACCGGCGTAGCGGGCCTTGACCGCCTCTGCCATGCGGCCCTCTTCGTGGATCTTCGCGGCCAGCAGAAAGGCGCGGGCGCAGAGGTCGACCGCGCCGACATGGGCGTGCACCAGGTCTTCCGGCTCAAAGGACTGCCGGCGCACCTTGGCGTCGAAGTTCATGCCGCCCTTGCCCAGGCCGCCCGCCTGGATGACGTGCAGCATGGCGAGCGTCATGGCGCCCAGGTCGTTGGGAAACTGGTCGGTGTCCCAGCCGAGCAGCGGGTCGCCGCGATTGATGTCGAGCGAGCCGAGCAGGCCCAGGCTCGCCGCCGTGGCGATCTCATGCTCGAAGGTGTGGCCGGCGAGCAGGGCGTGATTGCCTTCGAGGTTCACCTTGACCTCTTTTTCCAGGCCGAAGTACTTCAGGAAGCCGAAGACGGTGGCCGTGTCGAAGTCGTACTGGTGCGCCGTGGGCTCCTTGGGCTTGGGTTCGAGCAGAATCTGCCCGGTAAAGCCGATCGTGTGCTTGTACTCGACGACCAGCGAGAGGAAGCGGCCGAGCTGCTGAAACTCCTGGCCCAGATCCGTGTTGAGCAGGGTTTCGTACCCTTCGCGCCCACCCCACAGCACGTAGTTGTCGCCGCCAAGCTGCTTCGTCACGTCCATGCAGTGCTTGACGGTGGTCGCGGAGTAGGCGAAGACATCGGGGTCGGGGTTGGACGCGGCGCCGGACATGAAGCGCGGATGGCTGAACAGGTTGGCGGTGCCCCAGAGCAGGCGCGCCGGGCTCGTCTCCATCTTGCGGGCGAGGTACTCGGCGATCTTGTGGAAGTTTGCGAGCGACTCGCGCAGGCTCGCGCCCTCGGGGGCGATGTCGCGATCGTGAAAGGTGAAGAACGGCAGGTCCAGCACCCGGAAGAGGTCGAACGCGGCATCGGCCTTGGCGCGCGCGCCCGCCATCGGGTCCGCCTCGAGCATCCAGGGACGCACGATGGTGGGCGCGCCGAACGGGTCGCTGCCGTTCATCGCCAGGCTGTGCCAGTAGGCGACGGCAAAGCGCATGTGGTCGCGCAGAGGGCGGCCGAGCACCACACGCTCGGCGTCGTACCAGCGATAGGCCAGCGGCGTCTCGCTGTCGGGTCCTTCAAAGCGAACTGTTTCCAGTGGTGCAAAGACCGAGTGGCTCAAAAGAATGCTCCCCCAATTGCTGGTGCCTCCCAGGTGCCGGGAGCACTTGTCCAGCAAGGGAACTATATAACATCGCAGGGCTCCGGAGAGGACAACGGTGCGCCGCTCAGGGCATACCTGCGCGTCGGCGTTGCAGGGTTCTTCCAAAGACGACGGGGGAGCGAACGCCTTCGCAAAGCGGTCCGACTTCAGGCCCAGGATCGGGCTGCAACGCCACCCGGGCGCCCATCCACTCGATAGGGAACCGCTGAGACCGGACTTTCTTCACTTGTTGGGGGTTATTTGGTGGACCTGATCGGGATCGAACCGATGACCTCTTCCATGCCATGGAAGCCCATAAAAGCTAAGTTATTGACGGCAAAGGCTTTAAAAGTCGTAAAAACCGGCAAAACCGGCCCAATCGGCGGCCTTTGACACCAATTTGACACCAAATCCGAGGGTCGTGGGCTGGGTCGTGGCGGGCCAGCTCACAATCGCTGCAAGTTAATCCAGGCAACAAAGCGCAAGCACTACGAACCATCAAATCGCGCACTCAAACACCGTCTAGCAGTTCGGCGACGGTGATCCCGAAGGTACTAGCCAGCGTTTCAAGGATGCGCAGGCCAGCCTCGCGCCGGCCATTTTCCAGTTGAGAGATGTGAGTGCGACCGATTCCCGACACCTCAGCCAGGTAGTCCTGATGCCACCCGCGCTCCGTCCTCAAGTGGTGAAGCCTTCTTCCGAATTTTACGCAAATATCATTTGCCACCACTCAAGGGTGGCGTTAGCATCATCATGCCATGTTGTGCATGAACAACATTGAGGTGCGGCGAACCGATAAGCAAACTCACCGAGCCGGCAAACTATTACTCTGGTTGACACACCGCAACCTTGAGCAACGGCGCCAAAAGAGGCTCCCGTGGATGACATCGAAATACCCGAGTTGACGGGCAAGATCATCTCTTCAGCGAAGATATCCAGGCCATCAGTACACGAACAAGAACTGTCGCTTGAGTTCGCAGATGGCACGTCCTTCTCGCTCTGTTGCAGCAGCAAGGTTAAAACTGAGGTATCCGTCTATCGCGGAGGAGTTGGCGAGCCTGAAGTCATTCGAGATTTTGCTGTGGAATAGACCAAAATCAATCCTCACTATTCTTTTTTGGAATAGGTAGTTCGCGATTTGGCATTGGACGCGCCCCGCCCTCTGCCCATACGTTTGCGCCATACCCGATGCAGTTCAGTCGGATGGAGGTGCAAACATGAAGAAGAATCCAAGTGCAGCCCGAGTCAAGAAGCCTCTCCCAAGGCTTTCTGTCTCGGGCTTTCTGCTGCTTGCTTTGCTCGTGATGCCACTCGCGGCGCACGCGCAGGGCAGTTCCCCGTTCGACTCCGGAATGACTGCGATCCAAACACTCTTCACCGGCACGATTGCCAAGGTGTCGAGCCTGATCGCCATCGTGATCGGCGGCTACTCCTTCGCACACGGGGAACCCGGTGCGAAGAAGACGCTCGCCGGAGTAGCGGCAGGCACCGGCATTGCGGTGCTGGCCGTGAACGTCCTGACTTGGCTCTGGGGCGTATAGCCCTGCGCGCCTCGTCATTCCACTCACGCCGCACTCAACCGCGAGGGGCTATATGCAAGAACTCACAACAAGACGCCGCAATCGGGTCTACAAGGCTCTGCATAAGCCCCTCACGTATCTCGGTGTTGAGCGGACGGTCTTCTACTTCGTCTGCGTCGGGGCGGTGGGTGCCTTCAACCTGCTGAACTCGCTTCTGGCTGGGCTTGCCGTCTTCATCGGCGGCTACATCTTCGGCCGTTGGATCACGACGACCGACCCGGCCTTTCTCAAGATTATGGGCAAGTCGGAGCGCTTCAAGACGCGCTACGACGCTGCCAAACAACAGGTTCCAAACGTGGAGATTCGGTGATGATGCGACTCGACAAGATCATCAAGCCCTGGAAGGATGCCGGCTCGCTGAACGCGAACGTCAACCTCTATGGTTTCTGGGATGAAACCACGTTCTTGACTAAGAGCGGCGATCTCGGCATTGTGCTCAAAGTCTGTGGAGTGGACTTTGAGAGCTTGGACCAAGCTGGACAGGAGTTCGCAGTCCGGCGCTTGGAAGCGGCGCTCAAGTCGTTCGGGCCGGGATTCCATGTTTACCAATACCTCTTCAAGACCAACCGGCCCGACATTCCGTTCGCCAAGTATGGCGACCCTCTGATCGACGCCGCAGTCGAACAGCGACGCGAATTCTTCGAGGCGAAGCGTGACCGGCTGTACTGCATTGAGATTTTCTACGCCGTAGTGCTGGAGGGCGCCCGCTCCAAAACGGGGATCGGCGCGGCGCTTGGACGCTTTCCCAGCGACCCTAGCGGGGCGTGGCGCGAGTTGAAGGCACAGTTTACCGGCGACAGCATGAAGATCCTGCTCCGCGCTCAGATAGAGCGCGATGTCGCTCGGCTGAAACAGCGTATTGGAGCTTTCCGCCAGCAGATGGGAGACCTTGTCGAGATCGCGGAGCTTCCGCAACCTGAACAGTTCCACTTCTTTCGCCGGCTGTTGAACTTCGACGACTGGCGCATCGCGGGCAATCCCCAATCAACTCAGTATCTCGACTATCAGGTCGTCAATTCCGACATCACGGCAGACCGCGACCATCTCCGCATCGGCGACCACTTTGTTCGCCTGCTCACGATGCGTGAGGCAATCAGCGTGACGCGTCCGCTCGTTCTGGACCGCCTGCTGAAGATCGAAGCCAACTTTTACGCGGTGACCGAGTGGACACCGCTCGCCACAGACGCGGCGAAGAAGGAAGTCGTCAAACGTCGCCGTCACGCGAATGTCTCCAAGTCGGGTTTCATCTCTTCGATGAAGGACGAGAGCAAAGTCAACCAACGTGACGTGCTGATCGATGAGGGAAAGCAAGCCGACATTGAAGCGCTCGGCGATTGCCTACGCGCCCTGTCAGACGGTCAGGTTCTTGGCGACATGTCGCTCACCATCGTTTTATACGACCGCGACCGTGCAACGGTCGAGCACGAGGTATCAGACTTCGCCGGCATCTTCACCAATCAGGACGGCCTACTCTTCCCCGAAACCTACAACCAGCTCAATGCGCTGTTTGCCGTAGTTCCCGGCAACTACGCGCAGAACCTCCGCAAGATGTACCTATTGCTGAGCAACTATGCCGACCTGTCATTCTTCTTTACGGTGTTGCAGGGCGAGAAGCGGAATCACCATCTCGGCACAGAGTACCTAGCCGTTCTGGAGACCGACAACGCCACGCCGTACTACCTAAACCTGCACAATGGCGAAGTCGCACACACACTGATTCTCGGCATGACCGGCAGTGGCAAAAGCTTTCTGTGCAACTTCCTGCTCACGAACGCACAAAAGTACAAGCCACTCACCTACATTTTCGACATAGGCGGATCGTTCCAGTCACTCGCCGAGAGTTTCGGCGGCAGCTATTTGAACGTCGGCCAGGAGTCGCGTGACTTCCGCATCAATCCGTTTTCACTAGAACCGACTAAAGAGAACCTGCAATTCCTGTTCTCTTTCTTCCGGGTGTTGATCGAAGGCCAGGGCCAGCGCTACCGGCTCGACTTCAAGGAAGAACGCAAGCTGTGGGCTGCCATCGAGAACATGTACGTGGTTGAGCCGAGCCAGCGGACAATATCGACCTTCGCCGAGATCATCGGCGAGATGAAGGAACGACTGCATCGCTGGACTCGCGAAGGCCAATACGGGTTCCTGTTCGATAACGCCGAAGACACACTCACATTCTCGAACTTCCAGACCTTCAACTTCGGCGGCTGGGGCGACGCGCCGGACGTGCTTGAACCGTTGCTCTTCTACGTCCTCCATCGTGCTTCGCTCGAGATTGGACACCTAGAACGGTTGGGGACCTTCAAAGTGTTCCTGCTTGATGAGGCATGGCTGTTCATCAAGAACGAGACCATTCGCAATTACGTCGTCCAGGCACAGAAGACATGGCGCAAGCTAAACGCCGCGATGATCCTTGCTACGCAGTCCATCAAGGAACTGGAAGAGAGCGGGATGCTCCAGATTGTCGCCGAGAGCTGCCCAACCAAGATCTTCCTTGCGAACCCGGAGATGGACCGCGAGGTCTACCGCGAAGCATTCCACCTAAACGACACGGAGCTCAGCATCATCGGCGACTTGGCGCGCGGGCAGATGCTGATTCGCAAGGCACAGAGCTCGAAGAAAGTTCGGCTCAACGTCGATTCGGTCTCGTACTGGATTGCTACGAACAACGCTCGCGACAACCAACTGAAGCGCGAATACTTCGCCCAATATGGCGTCGCTGAAGGCGTTCGCCGCCTCGCCGAAGAGCACCCGTTCTCGCCTGATCCACGCGCCGCTAAGAAACCCGCAGCGCCCACCCAACGCACCAACAACCGCCAAGGAGCTGTCGCATGAAGAACATCATCCTTTCACTCGCCCTCGCGTTGGCTGCGTCTTCGACCGCAGCTCTCGCGCAGACCGCGCCCGCGGAGCAGGCGCGAACCGTTCAGTACCACTCACAGGACATCGTTCCGATTCGCGCCAAGGTGAAGTACACCACGCTCATCGTCGTGCCCTCTACCGAGAAGATTATGGAGGCCGCCACCGGGGACAAGGATTTCTGGATTGTGGATGTGGTGGGCAGCTTCTGCTTCGTCCACCCGGCGAAGCCGAACATCAGCTCAAATCTCAACCTCATCACCGACAAGGGCAACATCTACAGTTTTACGATGCAGGACATCACGGCCCAGGGCGGCGACCCCGACCTGAAGGTCATCATCCAGCCTGCCGACCAGTCCTCGATCACCGCTTCGACCGGCCCCGCTCAGTATGTGCCTGCTGCGCAACTGGCACAAACACGCGAGCAGCTTACGGCGCTTCAAAGTCATGTCACCCAAGCGGTTGACGAGTACAAGAGCGCGTACCCGCTTGCGCTGAAGTTCGATTACGTCTTCAAGAGCGAAGAGCCCTTCGCCATCCAGTCGATTTATCACGACGACAAGTTCACCTACATCAAGACAAACGCTCAGGAGAAGTTCTCTGTGTACGAGATGAAGGACGGCAAGCCCGACCTCATCAACTACGACCTGCGCGACGGCACGTACATCATCCCGAAGATCGTCGACAAGGGATATGTGGAATTGGGCAAGAAGCACATGGACTTTTCGCGAAAGGGGTAACGCCATGCCGGAACCAATTGGAGCAACACCGCAGGATGACCCGCAACTTACGCAGAGCGCCTCAGAGCCACAGGGCGTCATCCGCAAGAACATCAAGATGTTCGTTTACCTGGGCGCAATTGCGTTGCTCATTGTGGCGAGCCTCTTCAGTTCCACGAAGAAGACACCTAGCAACACACCGGCTAAGGGAACACCACCCCAGCCGTTCGTTCAGGACAACACGGCGAACAATGTTGCCGACCTTAAGAATCAGCTTTCTGCGGAGCGGCAGAAGGAATTCCAAGATCGGCAAATGGCCGCTGCGCTGACAGCAGCACAAACACCTGCACAGCAGCAGGCTGCAACGCAGTACGCTCCAAACGGCCAACCGACTCTGCCGCCCCCGCAGCCCTATGGGCAGCCAGCGCAAACGTCGAACGGGCAGCCTCAACTCTCTCCAGAGCAGCAACAGGCTCAGCAACTCGCCGGCAAGGAACGCGAGTTGGCCTTCAATTCCCGCTTTGCTTCGAACCTCGCTTACACCAGCAAGGAGGAAGACAAGACGGCGCAGCTTCACCAGAACCAACAGGGCGGGCAGATGATGCCGGTGTCGGATACCAACCCTTACGCCGCTGCAATGAGTGGAGGCCCGAGTTCAAGTCTTACGGCCTCACGGGGGGCAGGAGAACAGCCCAACACCACGGCAACGGCGACGAAGCGCGGGCCGGAAGTAAACGTCGATGCCGCCGTTGGTCAGCCCTATGTCGTCTTCGAGGGAACGACCCTCGATACCGTGCTGATGAACCGTTTGGATGGTGACGCGCCAGGGCCGGTCAAGGTGCTCGTCTCCAACCCGCTCTACTCACACGATCATCAGCACGTCCTCATTCCAGACGGAGCGATCGTGCTGGGGGAAGCAAAGAAGATCGGCTCCAGCGGCTTCGGTCAGCAGCGGCGTATGGCAGTCGTATTCCATCGACTCATCATGCCGGATGGTTTCAGCGTGGACCTTGATCAGTTTCATGGCCTCGACCAGATTGGGCAAGAGGGACTGAGAGACAAGGTCAACAATCACTACCTCCAAATCTTCGGAACCTCGATTGCGTTGGGGGTAATCGCGGGAGCCGGAGAGATCGAGTCAGGTGGAGGCACAATCAGCACATCTGGTTCCCAGGCGTTCACCACCGGAGCGGCAGGTTCGGTTGCCGGTTCCGCAACCACCATCCTCGACAAGTTCATCCAGATTCCACCCACGATCACGATCCGTGAGGGTCATCGAGTCAAGGTCTACTTCAGCCAAGACTTGCTCCTCCCCTCATACACCAACCACACCATTCCACAGACGTTCTAGGAGCAGCCATGCGCATTCACCGCTATTTCGTTCTCTCGCTCGCTACGATTGCGCTCGCCGGCTGCACGGACAGAAAGTGCCAGACAGGGGATTCCGCCAAGACGTGCGAAGCGCTCACGCAATGCTTCTCTTGCGGAGAAAAGGCCCCGGCTTGCCGTCAGTTGGAAGCAGATCAGCGTGAGTACGAGCGCAACTTCCAGAAGAACATTGCCCCCGCCTACACCGGGGCCGGTTCGGCCTTGAGCTACGACCCGAACAAGGCGACTCAGAAGCCACCGGCCAAACCTCAACCGCAGCAACAACCAAAGAAGCAGTAAAGGAGGACAGACCATGAAACGTCTTGTCTTGCTTGCAGCACTCGTATCCGCGACCCTCGCCTCCCCTGCGCACGCGCAGTTCGGCGGCGTGGTCTTCGACCCAACTCAGTCAACACATGCGATACAGCAGCTCTACCAAGGCACGCAGCTCTACACCACCACGGTGCAGACCTACGAGAACGCTGTCAGCATGTACAACTTCAGCCGCCAGATGATGACGGCTCCACAGAGCCTGTACCGCACGTATTCCTCGCCGAACACGTACTGGACCGCGCTCACTCCCTCCGCAAACACCTACGGCAATACCCAGCCGTGGATGAACGCGGCCAACACCGGAAACGGCGCTTCGCTGGCAGTTCAGCAGGCTTCCATTTCGCGCAGTTCGCAGCTCCCCGGATACAGCAGCATGTCCGCCGCTTCACGGCAGCAGATTGCCGCTCAGGGGGCGACGAGCGACCTGAACGACGCTGTCAACTCAACCAGTCTGCAGACGCTCGGAACCATTCGGGCGAATGCGCAACAACGCGAAGCTGACATCTCCGCTCTGGAAGCGGCAAGTCACTCCGCAGACCCGGCGCAGCAGACTGAGCTCGCTACGCTTCAGCGAATCAACCAAGCACTCCTGTTGGAACTCCGCACACAGCAAGAGACCAACCAAATCAACCAGGCGCAGACACTTCAGCAAATGATGGCTGCCAAACAGCAGCAGGATGCGCTCAAGACGACGTTCCAGAACGCCGTCAGCTACCAGAACAACTTCCACTCCACCGTTGCGCCGGCTTATGGCGGCGCGTCATCCGCATTGAGGTACTAACTGCAATAAAGCGGGGGTTGACGTATGGGACTGCTGAATTTCATTACTCAAGGGTGCGACCAGTTGGCCTCAACGGCCGCACCTTCCATTACCGCGATGGGCCTGCGCATGTGCATCGCTCTCGCCACCATCATGCTCGTGTGGTTCGGTGTGCAGGAGGCTCTTTCGGCCGCGCATCACGGACACGGCTTTAGTATGGCTCGCTTTATCAGCTTCTTTATGCTTATCACCTTTGCGTACACGCTTGTGAAGTACTACGACTCCGCAATTCCGGGAGTCGGATCTTCCCTCAAAGGCTTCATCAATGGCGGAGCGCAGAACCTCGTTGGACTCATCGGAACCGATAGCACCGATTCGATCATGAACACTTTGTCCCAGGCCCAACAGAACGCAGGACCTGGCATGGTCGCCAGCTTTACGCAGCCCTACCTCATCCTCGTCTACGCCATCACACAGGTCTTGTTGGGACTCTTCTCTGCGCTCACCGCCGCCATCATCGGCTACGGCGCGATTGCCAGCACAATCATCGGACTGCTCGGTCCCATCTTTATTCCATTCCTCGTGTTCGACAAACTCGACTTTCTGTTCTGGGGATGGCTCAAGGCATACCTGAGTTTCTGCTTCTACAAAGTCGTCGCTGCGGCCTGTCTCAGCGTCCTCGGGCATGTCATCACCGCGTACTACACAAATTTCCTGAATGCCAACGACCCCGTAACGATGGTTCAGAACTTCCCACTACTCTTGCTGCTCATCATCACCAACATCTTCATTCTGCTTAAGATCCCGGCACTGACCGCCTCCATCTTCTCAGGTTCGAGCAGTGGACACGATGGCGGCATGGGCCTCGTAACGACCGCAATCGCAGCACTCGGATAAGGAGATCGATATGGCAAGCTCAACACAACCCGCACCGCCGTCTCCCATCACTCGCGCGGCGGACCGCTATCTGGAGCAATACGGCGATCCACTCGTCACCAACACCTATCTCAAACTCGCGGTTCTGTGCCTGGCGGCACTCGCCGCGATGATGGGCGGACTCGTTTACAAGAGTCAGAAGGCACTCGCTTCAGCGAAGCCGTTCATCATCCGCATCAACGACGTTGGACATGCCGAAGCCATCGACTACAGAAACTTCGACTACCGACCCGCGGAAGCTGAAAACAAGTATTACCTCACACGCTGGACCAACCTGTACTTCGGCCGCAACCGGTACACCTTGGAGCGCGACCAAACTCAGGCGCTCTACTTCCTCAACTCCGACGTTCAACGCGCGGTGATCGAGGAGGAGCGCAAGACAAACCTCATCTCGAACTACCTCAAAGATTCCACGCTGCCCTACGTGGATGTCGAGGTGAAGAACGTCATCCTGGACGACCTTCGACAGTCTCCGTACTCGGCACGGATTGAGTTCGAGAAGGTATTCACGAACCCCGGCGATCAATCGATCATCAAGCGGGAGAAGTGGACGGCGACCGTTACTTATGTCTTCAATCCGCAGGTGTTGAACGAAAAGACTACGGTTGACCCACTCGGCCTCACGATCATCCGATTCCGCACCGACCAGGCGTTCGAGTAGACAGACTAAACCTTCCCAGACGGAGCATTATGATGTCGCTTCTCACTGCCATCCCGGCTGGTACGCCCTCTCTGTCGCTGTGCGCTTGGCTGCGGGAGTGTCTAAGCCTCATCCACAGGCCACAAGGCGAGACTGCCGCTCCATTCCTTGCAGACCGGTGGCAGAGGGTGGAGATGCGGGCCGTGTGGAGGGTTGCCGCCGAGTCAGAGACGAGGATTGACTCCGCACAGTTGGGTCTTGCCGCGCGTTATCCCGCATCTGTTCAGGCACCGCTTTGGGGACAATTCCGGCGCCCTGCGGCTCGGCGCTCTTCTGCTTCGACTTCGTCGCCCTGCGGGTCACGGCTGTCCCAAGACAAAGTTGTAAGCCGCGGCACAGAACGCCGCACAACTTTCTCCCGGGCCCCTCCGCGAATGCAGAGCTTGGCACTTGGGAGCCGGGCCCCTTCGCTTAATGGTGCCCCGACCAGATCGGGAGATCGAAACACACGGAGACACACCATGTACAAGAACTCAGTCAACCTCATCGGCTTCCTCGGCAACGACGCAACCATCCACACCGGCAACAACCGCAGCTTCACCACCCTCTCACTCGCCACCAAGAGCTCCTATAAGGACAAGAAGAGCGGCGAATACGTCTCGCATACCGAGTGGCACAACTGCGTCGTCTTCGGCAAACTGGCCACTTTCGCCGGCAGCCTGAAGAAGGGCGCGCACGTTGAGATCGACGGCGAATTGCGTAGCCGGGAATACGTCAGCAAGAAGACCAACGCGACAACGCGCGTGTGGGAGATCAAGGTCAAGTCCATCCTCAAGCTCGACCGCGCTGAGCAGGCCGCTGCGGAAGAGGCGGAGTTCGACGAGACCGAGGAGTTCGCAACCGAGGACGTGGCCGCCTAGGCCACGTTTCCTCCCTGCGGCGGTCCGTCATTGTGACGGGCCGCCCAACCACTGCAAAGGCCCTCATGAGCTTCGAGTTGATACTTCCGTTCCTTCGCCCCATCGAGTCGCTGCTGCTGGACGACAGCGTGAGCGAGATCATGGGCAATCCTGACGGCTTGTGGTGGTACGAGCGGCGCGGCGAACTTCGCGCCGCACCAGAAGTTCGCTTCGAGATGAGGCAGCTTCTTACCAGCCTGGACGTAATCGCGAACAAGCTCGGACGAAAACTTGGAGCGGACAAGCCGCTCCTCAATGCACAACTGCCAGACGGCAGCCGTCTGGCAGCGGTCATCCCTCCGGTTGTACGTCCGTTCCCATCTGTCACCATCCGGAAGTTCGCGCGTGTTCGCTACACGCTTCCGCTGCTTATTCAGGAAGGCGCACTCACTCCATCGCTCGCAGACTTCCTAAGTGAGCTGATTGCCTCCGGCAAGACCATCCTCATCAGCGGTGGAACAGGCAGTGGCAAGACGACACTGCTAAATGCCTTGACTGATTTCATTCCCGAGTCGGAGCGGGTCGTCGTGATCGAAGACACCTCCGAGCTTCGTATCGCGAAGCCGAACTTGCTGCCGGCCGAGTGCCAGACGGACGGACACACAGGACAAGTCAGTTTCAACGACCTATTGAAGGCCGCTCTCCGGTGGAGACCGGACCGCATCATCCTGGGCGAGGTGCGCGGCGACGAAGCCCGCACGCTACTGGACTCGTTCAACACCGGTCACGCCGGTTCTATGGCAACGATCCACGCCAGTTCCGCAGTGAAAGCACTGCGTCGCTTTGGCGAGTTGGCGATGCGTTCGCACCAGCAAGCCAACCGGGACGACATTGCAGCGGAAATCGCAGACTCCGTGCAATACATCGTCCAAGTCCACCGTTACGCCAATGGCCGGAAGATCAGCGAAGTTGTCCAAGTCCTCGGCTACGACCGCATCCTGAAAACCTTTGAGTTCAAGACCGTGTTCAACCGCGCCGACGAACATCCTTCGGCGCAGCTTACGCTGCCTGCCGAATGGGCTCGCTTCGACTCACCCACATCCCTTCATCAATAAGGAGAATCAGCCATGCCCTTGCTCGAAGTTCAAACCGTCAACAAGATTACTGCCACCATCGCGCTAGATGAGTCGATCGCACAGAAAGTCGACCAGTACGCACTCTTTATCAATGCACCGTCCGATGAAGTCGTATCCAAGGCGCTCGACTATGTCTTTTCCAAAGACAAGGACTTCCTGTCTTTTGCTCAGTCTGCGGATGGTAAGAAACCGGAACATCCACTCCGTATTCGCAAGCCGATGGAGGCAGCCGAGAGAGCCAAGCGCGGACGGCGCTCGACTCAGCCATCAACTCCTGCCCCGACACCTGTAGCCGTTCCGAAAGACAAGTAGTGGTTGTCCTCCAACATCTCGGCAGGGTGGAAACGGTGCTACGCACCGGAAGGATATTGACACTCCACCCCTCGAAGGGTCATGCAGGAATCCTTCCGGATTCTCAACCAGGGTCGCTCACAATCAGGCAGATAGCAGCACTGGGGATTCTTGAGAATCCCCGAGTATTCTCAAGAATCCCGACTCGGAGGTGGAAGCAATGGCACTCATCGACGACCAAGAGATAGCCGCAGCCGCCCAACGGCGCGAGTCGTTTCGACTCACGAATGTCTCTTCAAAACTGACACGCAAGGAAGCAGAGCGTCTGGACTCGCTCGCGCATAAGCGCCAGCAGTCGCGAGGAGAACTGATCCGTCGCCTCATCCTTGACGAGTTCGCACGGGAATCTCAGGAACGATCAGCCAGTGCAGAGCTCACAGAAATTATCGGTCTGCGGCTCTTGCTCACGAACGCTTTGAGGCCGATTGCAACCGGCCAGAAGGTGACACCCGAAGCCTTCGACAACGTCCTGGTCGAGGTAAAGAGACGCAAGAAGGCCGTGGCGCTTGAAGCCCAGCAGGAAGTCCAAGGTGGTCTATGAATACCGAATGGGGCCGCAAAGAAACCATTATTTGGCCGCCGCACAGTCCCATCTACACCTACGGCGCGGTGTTCCTTGCATTGATCCTGACCGGGATGTTCCTGTACTTGAGATTCACCTTCGGGCAGTTGCCACTCCAGCAGTTCTACACACCCATCTATGCCCGCACGGCCGTGGGAGGCGCGCTCAAGAAGAAGGACAAATTCCAGCTTCTATACATCGGCAGCGGAACCGGAGCGGCTCGTTTGGCGACCGAACAAGACGTGAAAGCCGGTGAGACTTTAGAAACCAATGGAAAGAAATTGTTGCTTGCGCTTTCCAGCGAATCCCTGGCCACCGGGCCTCACACTCTGTATCGGGGCCCGCAGCAAATCTACGTTGATGCCCCACTCCACGAATATCTAAGGCTTGCTGTTTTCGACGGTGAACCGCTCCGCAGCATCTATGCTTCGTCCCTATGGTTCGGCTTCCTCTCGCTACTCCTGCAACTACCGTTTTCCATACGCAAGGACATCGCTCGCCGCAAGCTCATGAAGTATGGACGCCGCCTCAAAGGACCAGTGCTACTCACTCCAAAAGAGTTCAACGAAGTGGTCGCCGGCAACGGGATCGGATTCAAGACAACAGAAGCCAAAGCCATGATGCGGATACCACTGACTGCCGAAGCGCAGCACATCGAGCTCATGGGTGATACAGGCGCCGGCAAAACGACCCTCATCATGCAAATACTCCGGCAGATTCAGGGCCGGGGCCACTCCGCCATCGTCTACGACCCGGCCTGTGAGTTCATCCGCCGCTTCTACGACGCCAAGCGCGGCGACGTTGTTTTGAATCCCCTCGACGACCGGTGCCCGTACTGGGGACCGTCCGAAGAGCTACGCCGCAAGGCCGAAGCCAAGGCTATTGCGGCCTCCCTCTACCAGCCGACGAACGATAAGAAGGGTGAGTTTTTCACCGAGACACCGCAGAAGATCTTCGCCCATCTGCTGACCTTTGGCCCATCGCCCCAGGAGCTCATAGCGTGGCTCTCGAACCCGGCAGAGATCGACCAGCGCGTGCGTGGTACGGAGATGGAGTCCATGATTGCGAAGGGCGCACAGCAGCAGCGGAACGGTGTTCTGGCCTCGCTAGGGCTGGTAGCGGACAGCCTGCGGATGCTCCCTACCAAAGAGCAGACCGGCGACCGGACCTGGAGCGCAACAGAGTGGGCTTCCACCCGCAAAGGGTGGATTTTCATCACGTCCAGCGCGACCGAACGTGAGGCCCTGCGCCCGCTGCACAGCCTATGGATCGACTTGCTTGTCATGCGCCTCTTGAGTGCGCCACAGTCAGACCAGACTCCCGTCTGGTTCGTATTGGACGAACTCGCCAGCTTGCAGCGGCTTCCCCAACTGCATACTGCTATTACCGAGAACCGCAAGAGCAAGAATCCTCTCGTGCTCGGCTTCCAGGGCAAGGCGCAACTGGAGGTCATCTACGGCCACCTCGCCGAGGTGATGCTGTCGCAGCCGGCCACCAAGATCTTCCTCAAGACGACAGAGCCCAAAGCGGCCGAGTGGGTTTCCAACGCCATCGGCAAGGTCGAGGTAGAGCGCATGAAAGAAACCCACTTCGACGGCTCCCGGTCAGGCAAGAACTTCAGCCTTGACCGTCAGACGGAGCCCTTGGTGATGGATTCAGAAATCTCCGGCCTCGAGAACCGGCATGCGT
Organism: uncultured Granulicella sp.; assembly: GCA_965213785.1. Classification (GTDB taxonomy): domain Bacteria; phylum Acidobacteriota; class Terriglobia; order Terriglobales; family Acidobacteriaceae; genus Edaphobacter. The sequence continues at coordinate 1,360,790 of OZ243921.1, forward strand.
TCCTGAAGCTCGGGAACAACGTCGCCCGATTCCATTTCGAATACATGGACTTACCCCAAAGCACACCCGGGTTCGTCCCCCGAAAAGTGGAAGACGACGAACTGCCGTTCGATCCGAAGACGCTCAAATCACGAACCAACCCCGTCGCGACCGTGCCTGGCGTTGACCTTGAGGCGGTGAATCCGCAAGCGAATGCCGAAGAGCCTACGGACGAAGAATTGGACGCCGTCGACTCCGACCCGGACAGCCCGGAGGACGAGTTGGAAGAGGACGAACCCGCTACTGCGGCCCTCCCGTTCAGAGAGCATTGATTCCCCATGCTGACCATTTCCAAACCGCTCAACTCGGGCCAGGCGCAGACGTATCACGCCAAAGAGTTCACGTCCGCGGAGCAAAATTACTGGAAGCAGGGCGACTCTATCCTTGGAGAGTGGCAAGGCCAGCTTGCCAAACATTACGGCCTTGCGGGAGCCATCGACGCGAAGGACTTTGCGCGGCTCAGTGAGGGCCAAGACCCACGCTCCGGTGCCCAGCTCGTCCGCCACAGAATCGGACAGGAATACACCACCGCAGACGGAAATCGCGTCAAGCCGGTCGAACACCGGGCCGGGTGGGACGCCACCTTCTCCGCGCCGAAATCTGTTTCGCTGACGGCTCTTGTAGGAGGGGACCACCGAGTTCGCTTTGCTCACCGGGAGGCTGTGACCATTGCCTTGACCGAGTTGGAGCGATACACACAAGCTCGCATCGGCGGCAACCACGCCGCCGAAACCACGGGAAAGTTCGTCGCGGCGAAATTTGAGCACGACACCGCTCGCCCGGTAGACGGCTACGCCGCTCCACAACTCCATACTCATGCCGTCATCTTCAACATGACCCAACGGGAGGACGGAGGCACCCGCGCGGTTCAGCCACAGAGTTTCTTCGACTCTCAACAGTTTGCGACCGCTGTCTACCAATCCGAATTGACCTATCGCCTCACACGGCTCGGCTATGAAATCGAGCCGGGACGAAGCGGCGCGCCCGAGATCAGGGGCTACACCCAGGAGTACCTCGACGCTTCCAGTCCACGCAGCCAGCAAATACAGGAGGCGATGGAACGGAGCGGATTCAGCGGACCGGAGGCCGCACAGATTGCCGCTCACAACACACGCGACAAGAAGGAAATCCATTCTCCCGGAGAAGTCTTGGCCGCACATCAGCGGCTTGCGGTTGAATTCGGCAACCAGGCCGAGCGCGTCGTCGCAGAAGCTCGCGAGCGTGTCCAAGCGAGATCGGAGGAGCTAGCTACTAAGCCCACTCACAACGCGCAGGAAGCTGTCACGTTCGCCAAGGAAAGGGGCTTCGAGCGGGAAGCCGTGACAGATGAGCGTGACATCTTGCGCGATGCCTTGCGGCGTGGAATGGGTGAGCTGACTCTACCCGACGTGAAGGCCAACTTCGAGCAACGGCATACCTCCGGCGAGTTCCAAAAGGTCACCGGCCAGAAACATGAAACCGGGCGGCAGTTCACTACGCGCGAAACGGTCGCAGCAGAATTGGCGACCATCGGCCACATGAAGCAGGGCCAGAATACGGTCGAGCCAATCATGAAGATTGACGAGGCCCAAAAGCAGGCTGCCACGCGGGATTTCTTGAATCCATCGCAGCAAAGCGCGATCCAAGACGTTCTGACCAGCCGCGACCGCGTACAAGGTCTACAAGGACTTGCCGGCACGGGAAAGACCACTACCCTCGGTTCAATCCGCGAGGGCGCAGAGAAGAACGGATACGCCGTCGAGGGCTTCGCTCCCACTAGCCGCGCCGCGCAGCAGCTACGCGATGCGGGGATTTCGGCGGATACGTTGCAGGGCTTCTTGGCCCGTGGCGGTCAGCAACAAATGGCCGGCGACCCTGACCGGCGACATCTTTACATGGTCGATGAATCGAGCCTTGCCAGCACGCGGCAGATGGAGGCTTTCATGGAGAAGATTGGTCCGCAAGACCGCGTCCTGCTGATCGGAGATATTCGTCAGCACCAGGGCGTTGATGCAGGAAAACCTTTCGAACAGATGCAACAGGCCGGGATGCGCACCGCCTTGCTCGACAACATCGTCCGCCAAAAAGACCCAGAGCTGCTTCGCGCGGTTGAACACTTATCCAAAAACGAGACCTCTACCGGAATCGATTTGTTGCAGAAGCAGGGACGCATCACGGAGATACCGGACGACTCCCGCCGCATCGCCGCGATTGCCCAGGACTATGCAGCCCGACCTCAGAAGACTCTGGTTGTCTCTCCAGACAACGCGAGTCGGCGTGACATCAATGAGGCCATCCGAACGGAGTTGCAGAACCTAGGCGTTGTGTCGAAGGACAGCCACAATATGAACGTATTGACTCAGCGCTCGGACATGACCGGCGCGGACCGAGGCTGGGCTGCCAACTACCAGCCCAGCGATGTGCTCTACTACGCACGAGGCAGCAAAGAGCACGAAATTGAGCGCGGCAGCTACACGACAGTCATAGCTATCGACGCCAAAGAAAATCGAGTGACGGTGGAGCGTCAGGACGGAACCCAAGTTGCTTACGACCCAAAGCGGCTTCAAGGCATTACCGCGTATCGGGAAATCGCGCGCGAATTCGCAGAGGGTGACCGCATCCAGTTCACCGCGACGAACCGCGAATTGGGCGTCTCCAACCGCGATCTCGGAGCCATCGAACGGATCGACGGCTCACAAATTGCTTTTCGCATGGACGGTGAAAAGCAGCGGATAGTCAATTTCGACGCTACGCAGATGCGCCACTTCGACCACGGGTACGCCGTCACTTCTCACAGCTCGCAAGGTCTCACATCCGAGCGCGTCCTCGTCAACATGGACACGACTGCCCATCCCGAGCTCATCAATACCCGGTTCGCTTACGTCTCTGTCTCGCGGGCCTCCCTTGACGCGCACATCTACACGAATGACGCGGCTCGCCTCAGCGAGCGCCTGAGCGCCGACGTGACAAAGACTTCCGCAGTCAACCTGGAGCAATCGCGCTCCCAAATCCAAACGCACGAACCAGCCGAACGAAAGGAAACTGTCATGGCAAACAGCAGAGAGCAGTCCCAAGAGGGACAGCGCCGCCAGTTCCAAGCCGAATCAAACGTCTCTCAGCCAGAGAAGCAAACCGCCGAGCAGATCAACCAGCGGCACTATGCTCCCATACAAAGCGCCTTGCGCGACGAAGCGGTTGGCTATGACTGGAAGCGTGAGACTGGCGACATCGAGAGCTATCAGCACAAGGATCATCACGGTTGGCTGCATATCGACGCCGCCGGTTCCTTCTACGACCGTCAAGGGCTCCCCGTCTCCCGCGACGCTGCGCTCGAACACGCCAGTCTCGGTACCTCACAACCAATCAATAAGGAAATCAGCAGCCGGCTGGTAGGACATATTCCGGATCAAGGCTTGAGTCTCTAGTGAATTAGCAAGCGTGGTGCTAATTTAGCCACTCACAATCCCGCTCACTTATGACACAACCTCATTCCGCCGCGAGCCGGTCCACTTCGCCCAACTGCAGTTCCCACCACTCAATCGCGAGTTCAATGAGCGTTCGACCGTCCTCGCCTTCGTAAAAGTCCTCGACCATGGGGCGGTATATATTTTCTCCAATCGGTTCGAGTTCATAACCGCTCAGTTCACCCGACACGGGGTCCGTGAAGCTGATAACCACCGGCACCGGCCCCTCCGAGATGCCGATCGCATACTCCTTGACTACACTGTTCCTCTCCTTCTCGATGAACTCGCGGAAGATTTCATGCGCAGGATCCGTTGATTTCCACTTTCGAAACAGCTGATCCGAAGCCGAATGTACCCTTGGAGTCTGTCCGTCAACCTTTGTCAGAACATGCCCGACGGCGCGGAGAAGCGTCACCACTGCGACCCAGTGGATGCGCCACTGCCGATCATCGGTTTCATCTTCTAGCTTTGAGAGGATGAACTTGCAATCATCCAGTACGTTGCGAGCAGCTTTCGTCATACAGATCCAATCTCTTGGTATGACGGAATCGCAAGACTACCCCAAGAGCATAATAAGGTACTGATTTAGTCTATTATGCGTTCCACAACGCGCACGATCCCAGAATGAAAGGTCGAGTCTTGATGAACCCAGAACACTATCTATTCGTGGATGAGCGTTTGCTCGGGAGTTGTGCATTTTGCGGTGGAGCTCCCGGAACTCGAGACCATGTTCCGTCTAAGATTCTGCTGGACGATCCGCTCCCCGGGAACTTGGGGGTTGTCGAATCATGCGCAAAATGTAATCAAGGCTTCTCTCTAGATGAGGAGTATCTCGCCTGTTTCTTGGAATGTGTTCTTGTGGGATTTACATCTTTGGCAGACGTTAAGCGGTCAAAAGTCAAGCGTGCTCTAGAACACAACCCGAAGCTCGCGGCATACATTCAAGCTTCAGCGACCATCACCGACGATGGCACCTGTCGTTGGACGCCCTCTTCCGATCGCGTTCGCAACGTCATGTTGAAGTTGGCAAGAGGACACGCTGCATTCGAGTTGAGCCTTATCCAACTCAATGATCCGTCGGAACTTTATCTCCAGCCGCTACTGGAGTTGCTTCCTATAGAGAGGGAAGATTTTGAACGTGCCGGTACCGGAGAGATAAGGGCATGGCCGGAAATAAACAGCCGCGCCTTTCTGAGAGCCGCTGGTGCCGAGCCATATGCGGATTCTCCGGGCCCTTGGATCGTCGTGCAACCGGGAAGATATCGTTATTCGGTGGATCAATTCGGCGGCGTAAAGGTCCAGATAGTGCTCTCGGAGTACCTCGCGTGTATTGTCATCTGGGAGTGATCTCTTAGACTTTTGTTGATAACGCGTAGGTGCAATTGGGAAAGGTCAAGTTCTTCAGGCGTCAGCCTAAAAAATCGCTAAGCCTCCGTACGAGCGCCAAATGGTCTCTCAGCGTACACTCCCACAGGACTAGGACTTGCCAACCAGAAGCTTCGAGCCGTCCTATGGCTGTCACATCGCGAGCCACATTTCCACTGAACTTCGCTTCCCAAAAACCCCTTCTTGTCGTGGGGGTAGAGGCCCTCTTGCACTGTGGATGACGATGCCAAAAACAGCCGTGGACGAAAATGATCTTTCGCCTCGCCGGGAACACTAGATCGGGAGTTCCTGGCAAACCACGCACATGCAGTCGGTAGCGATATCCCATCCCATGCACCATCCTCCGCACAAGCATCTCCGGGGAAGTATCCTTCCCTTTGACTTTGGCCATGTTCGCCGACCGGGCGGACGAGGGTGGAAGTTCGACCATCGATCACTACTTTTCGCTTTCAGAAAATCAGAATATGCAGCTGATTCTGCCCCTCATGTTTAAAACACGTTAGAGCTTAGATGGAGTTGACGAAATCAACGCCTATGCGCGAACTATGCTGACCCAATTGATGCAAGAAGCGATCAGCATACGAAGGACGTAATTGACCAATCGCCTTAATTCTCACGTGTACCGTCTTGACATTGGTCGATCCATCCGTGGCCTCTTGTTTCCTTACGACGTAACCGTCAAGCATGTCTTCATTGTCAGTTTGTCCTCGATTCGTCACGAAAATGCCCTCCGACCGAGGTTGACCGCTCTTCGCATCCAGCACCTCAAATGAGCGCGGAGACTCGCCCGGAACTCGCAGGAAGATGTGTTTTCCTTCCTCGGCCTTCCTTAGCGGCATGGCGTATTGCTGAGAGCTAAGACGGAGCACCGTGACCGCCATGATCGGATCGAGGTCATGCGTCCAAGCTCCCTCTCCACGAGGTGTCCGCGGTACCATTTCACACGCAGGAGATGAACACAAGAGCCATTCCTCTTTGTCAGGCAGATTTCCCTCCGTCGCCATCACCCTGCAGATCGTTCCCGTCTTAATGTGACTTCCGCTATAGGGTTCCGAGCAAAGGAAAGAATTTAGAGCATGCAACACTGTCGCTGAATCCGCCGCAGCGGCTTTCGCGCCGGCTAATTGCTTTGCAAGCGCAAGCGACTTCACATGCCAATCAGCCGCCTTCGGATCGCCCAATGAACTGATTGAATGCTTCAGCACGCGGCTTCCAAACGCAGAAACGTCTCTCGTCAGCTGCGATCGTAAACCCTCTAACAGTCTGGCCCACAGTTGCTTTAGACGTTGATCCAAAACAGGATCATCCCCCGTCAGAGCATGGTAAAACCACCCAGTAAGCCGAGCTGGGTCGCTTAGGATCTGGCGTTCGAAAACAAACCCGCCGGCCTCAAAACTGTTCCTTACATGAGCTAACATCATCTGCATTGGAAGCGGTTTCCAGTCGAGGAGGGCCTCCTCTAACCTTGGAAACACTGTCTCTGGTCCGGCCTGTTTAGACACGAAGACGACGAAAACGTTACCAAATGAAACCCACTTGGAGATACTGTCCGTGGCACTCATCTCGAGCTTAATCTCTTCTGTCGCTGGCTGGGTTTGCTCCGGAAGATACTCGCGCCTCAGATAGCGCTCAAAAGCATCGCAAATAAAATACGGAATGTCGTTCTTCGAAATCCCGCCGTCTGACAGCTCCTTTACAAAAGAGCTCTTTGTGGGATTGAGTAGAGACTTAGTTTCTCCCCGGATATAGGCGTCGAGCAACTCCTCTGACGGGACCGGTTCCCAAAACTGGATGAAATCCTCTTGGTCGTCCGACAATGCAGGCGCTTCACCCATGTCGCTCGCACCCTTGAAGCGGGCTGCAACAGTTCGGAGTGCTTTGTCTATAGCTTCAAGGGTGTACACCACTACGAGATGTGCGTGGTCTGACTTTGCTAGACGGGTAAGTATTTGGATCGCTTTTTCAGGGTCGGTCGCAGCTGCGGGATCCAAATGATAATCCAAGACAACCAAGTCGGACTTCCCCAAATGTTCGATTTGAGTAGGCGGCACTGCCTCCACTTTATTTTGGATGTCGCAGAGAAGATTCCGGGTTCGGCATTCCGCCATCAGTCTTGTGGCACCTTCGTAGTCAAAGCCTTCATCAGGTGCGGCACCACGGGCCGTCACCAACTCCTGGTACGTCGGAAACTTGTCATCAATCATCAATGCCGAACGTAAAGGACTGGTATAGACCTCTCTAATGAGGTTGACGTCGTAGCCAAGGTCAAGCATCGGTCCTCCGAAAATCGATCAGGAAATTAGCGCCAGATAAGCACGGGCCCGCATTCTGGAAGCGGATCGTATGTCCGGATGCAGCCAGATTCGCCTTGCACAGATAAAGCCCCACTCCACGGCCGCCCACCCTGCGCGAGAAAAATAGTTCAAAGAGATGTTCTCGATCGTCGATATCGACTCCCGGCCCCGTATCAGCGATGCATATCTCGCTTCCGGTCAAGTCCAGTTTGATCCTCTTGACGAACGACTGTTTGACCCAATAAGTGGCGTTGTTTATCAGGTTGATGAAGACGGGGAAAATTCGGGAGCTGAAATCCGTTGTGCTCCAACTAAGGAACGCTGGAGACACCTCAAACTCGATATGCTCTGCACGAAAGAGCGTCTCGAAGAAACCTTCAAGATAATTCGCAAGTGCTTCACCAGTGATGTTTTCCCGCAGCTGGGGACCGGACAAACGTAAGGGAGCCAGGAAGCGCAGGCGATTTACAAGGGCTTCTTGTGCCGCAAGTGCGAGCCCAAAGGCGTTAAGTTGCTGAACCTCGTTCGGCAGACGGCGAAGGTTCCTTCCGACCTCCGCATCGAGAGCTTCGAGTTCGTGTCCGATAATCTCCACCGTCACGCCGAGCTGCGCTAAACCGGTTAGTTGCTCAACTCTGCTCTCAAGAGAAGCTCTCTCTTCGCTGCTCCAGGCTACTGCCGCGTCCAAGTCTACGTCGTCTGCAAGCTGCCTCAGAGCTGCCGCGTATCCGGTGTAGAAACGAGCCGTGGAGTCATGATGTGCCTCTCTAATGGCTTCGAAGGTCACCAGCACGTGATTGAGGTCCACTTTGCCGTTCTCGAGCTCAGCTATGAGCGGGAAAGCTACTTTGTAGAAGTACGATCGATCTTCTTGGCCACGCTTCTCCAGCCTCTGTTGCTCCGCGGCAAATAGCCCCTTCACTTCAGACAAACGTTTGTTAATGTCATCTGTCAGAAACTTCTGGTGTCTGCTGAAGGTGCTCTTGACGAGCTCCACAGGTTGCCGCGCAGCCACCACCTCGGCGGCCTGGGACCATTTTGCTGCAACAGCATCGACACTTTCGGTATAGAGACTGTAGCGGTTTCGAAAGGATCGGAAGTCCGCTTCAGACCGCCCAAGCTTGGCGGGTCTTGGGGGCGGACGGAGGTCTGAACGCATCTGTTTACTCTTTTCAATGCGCGTAGCCAGCGAGAGGACGGCATTCGCGTCTTTCTCATCCCAGGCCGTCTGGATCTCACGATCAAGAGCCTCTATATCTCGAAGTGCCTCGTCCAAAGGAGCGGATTGCGCTTTGAGGTGATTGTTCAAGTTCCGAACTCTCGCCCGTCCCACCTTCTTGTCAGCCGCAGCTGCGGCTTCATTGAACGCTTTTATATCTTTCAAAAACTGATCGCGATGCTCAGCCTTGGTTCCAAAATATTTACGGGCGGTGTACTCCAGCAGGGCAACGACGAGATCGCGCAACTCTCGCCGCGCGGCGTTTTCAATCAGACCCTCACGCCCCGCCTTGTCCCTGAGATTGGGGTTGTCCGCCTTTGTAATGCTGACTCTTCCAAACATACGTCGGTGATTCCAATATTCACGACCTGCGTGTTTTGTGCGTCGTTCCTCAATGCCGAAAAAATCGAATTCGGGGCGACCGTACGGCAAAACACGAAGCCCGTCCCTGTAGATACGCAATCCCGCCATAGTTTCGAGTTGCTTGACTAGGGCCTGATGAATTTCAGAGGGGTGCGTGCTCTGAGTACTCTCCTGCTCGAAAGTGCCCAAACAGAGATCAAATGGCCCGAGGCGGCTAAGACGTGCCGTTCGAACAGGTTGCGAGGGAGTCATTGAAAATGAGCCGAAGTCTTTGTTGAAGGCACGAACCCGACCAGTGAACACACCATACTCATCAAAGCGCCCCTCGATAAAATGTTCCATTGCCCGCAACTCAGCCATACCAACTTGCTCTTGACTCGTGACGACTGAGCGTTGAGTCGACCCCTGATGAACGATCATTCCATACGAGAAATCATTGCTTCTCGGAGAAAACGGGTCTGAGAAACCAGCAAGGGTCGTCATCATATTGTCGCGAAGGTTCGCTGCCTCAGGATCATTATGGAGCCGACTTGGATCGACCCACGCTCTAAGTTCCTCCCTAATCTCGAGAAGCACTAGCGCTGTGCCGTGTTCTGCGGATTCATTCCATACGGACCACTCTTGCAAAGCTCTGAGGGGCAGCTCGGCTCGTACAAGCGAGGCTGCGATCCGCTCCGCAGTCGTTTCAGGAACGCCAGACTTCTTTTCTGAAGCACTCAATCGCTGCCATGAACTCGTGACTCGATCGTTTCGATTGGCGTCACCTCGGATACCCCATACGTTATCCATCGAATCATCGACTAAAGCCGCAAAGATCCCGTCAATTTCGGACCTCACCACGAAATGACGGACAGGTATTCCGATATCACCCAATAAGAGATAAGGATTTTCAAACAATCGCCAGTCGACTAAGGCGGCAGTGAAGGCACTGTCCTTTTTCTTCGTGATCACTAATACAACGGGACCAAGAAATGCCACGGAAAGACGGCCAATACCCTTTTGGCCTTGTCTTACCCGCAGCGCTAAGCCGTCACGATCGGCTACAGCGGTCTTGTTGTGCCCCTCTTCCTCCAGCTTGCTTTCAGTACCCAACACCAACCAACGCTCTATGAATCCGTCCGTCGTCATGCCGCTGCCGTCGTCTAGGATCGCTGCTGACGGCTGCTCGCCGTCGAAGAGTTCCAAGGTTACATTCCTAGCGTATGCGTCGTACGCGTTCTTCCAGAGCTCGGTGACCGCAGTGGGCGTATCTGCAATTTGCTCTCTTCCAAGATGATCAACAGTCCTCGCCTTGGGTTGAAACACATAGACGTGGGAAGTTGGGTTCGAACTTCCCGGGGTGCTCGCAAGCTCTGGTTTAGTCTCCATGTCGTTTGTCTCCAGACTGCTTGTTACGAATCGCTAGCAAGGCGTCGCGGATCGGTTCCAGTAATGCTATCCCTAGGTCGACCGGCACCGCGTTCCCTATCTGGCGCCCAGCTGCAATAATTCCGCCGGAAAATACAAACTCATCGGGAAATGTTTGAAATCTGGCAGCATGCCGAAGCGTGATCCCGTGATTCTGTGTGGGGTGGAGGAACCGTCCTTTGGAGGGGTTAATGCATGCAGTCGTCATCGTCGGTCCAGGTTTGCTCGGGTCGATTCTTCCGTAAACATCCTTATGTCCGTTGTGAGTTTTATGGCAGTCTAAGACCCGATAAGACTCGTGACGACTACCCCCATTGATTGGAGTGCTGGCGAAAACCGCAGTCAACGCTTCAGAATGCTGCATGTGAACATCGTTGACATCAGTCCGCCCCACAGGTTCGGAGAACACAGTAGATGCCGTTTTCCAACGAGGCTTGCCCTTGGCGGCAGCGCCCTCCTCGTTAGGGTCGTGGTGAGACGGCGCAGGGGGCCAAACTAGTTCTACTTCAACGTCCTCTCGAAAGCCTAAGAGAAAAATCCGCTTACGGCTTTGCGGAACACCGTAGGAACGAGCATTTACTGTGATTGCTGGCAGCACACGATAGCGGGCGGTCTCAGCAGCTGCAAGCAATCGAACAAGGTATTGTTCGTGACGTTCCCAAAGTAGACCAGGAACATTTTCGATCAAGAAAACCGCCGGTCGAATGGCTTCCACTGAGTCGAAATAGCTTGCGAGCAATTCGTTGCGGGGATCGTCAACCCCGGCACCGTTGATCCTATGCGCAGAGAATCCCTGACAGGGCGGTCCTCCCAGAAGCAGATCGCATTCACCCCGCTTGAGTCCAGCCTTGTTTAGTACGTCTTCCCAATCAAGTTCTTGAATGTCGGAATCAAAGAGGGCTGGCCGACCCGTCTTCTTATCAACGAGATTGTTCTTATACGTGTTACACGCATGGGGATCATGCTCAACAGCCGCGCGAATGTCAAAAGAGCAGGCCAATGCAGCGACTGAAAATCCGCCGGCACCTGCGAACAAGTCTATCGCGGTGAGGAGCCGCGGCATTTTCCGGTGCCGACCGCTTTTTTCCAGAGAGGATTTACTCTTGCGCGCCTTATTCTTGCCCATGATCCACTTCGATCGGTTCGCCCGCGAAATCATCGAAACGCTGGCGTGCAAGATGTTCTAACCTGCGGGCCTGTGTGATAAGGGTACGACGCAAGCCGGGAGATACGTCTCGTTCACTTATCACCTTGGCAAGGTTCGCAATGGTGGAAGCCCTTCGCGCGATGCGGACGTCCGGATGCTTTCGTGCTTCAAAGAGCTCGGGCGGTATGATACGGACGCGTTTGGATGTAGGTAGATCGACAGGCTCAGATCCGACGATATCCTTTTCGTTCAACACAGCATTGAACGAGGATTGTGCCAGCACTTTCTGAAAAACTGTGAACTCCGCCGCGTTGAGCTTTTGGATTGCTGATGTGGCACTCAGGTGTTCCAAATCCCAGAGCGGCCACATTTCAATGTCTGCGACCTCGAAAGGGTCAAGGACATTCATAGCGACTGCGTCCGTGCGATGATTCGTCAAATGTCTCCGAATCCGAACACGTAACTTCTCTTTGGTTTGCCCGACATAGATCGGCTCGCCGTCGTAGTCAAAAAAGGCGTAGACACCAAACTTGGAATCGCCGAACTTGCGACCTTCTTCGTCGAATGCATCAAGCGCTTCCGCAATCGCTCTACGGATTGCCTCGACATCAGCAGGGACACCTAGTTTAGGCATAAGCGAGATAGTCCGCCTCTCTACATTGTTGAACTACCGATGTCTGTTTAGCCTCCGCTGACTTCATGATCGGCCGGAGCAATTTCTGCTCAATCCATGCGACCGCCGGAACAGCCAGCCCATCGCCAGCTACGTGGTAGGCATGGTTATAGTTGTTTGGCAAGATATAACTGTCCGGTATTCCCATGAGTCGCGCCGCCTCTCGAGGCGTTAGTAGACGCGACCGGATGTCATCGCCATTGACCAGGAGAATCGTTTGTCGGCTCGAACCGCCGCCGGGTGTACGCAAGCACCCGCTGATCCCATCGAACCGGACTTCAGCACGTTGAACGCCGTTCCTGGTCCGCTTGTACACCGTTCCGACCACTTCGGACAAAACTCGCTTAGCTTGCTGAACCTTTGCCAGATTCACCTCAGACATCATTCGCAAGAGACGCTGCGTAGCCTCAGGCGTGTCCCATCGCACATCCTCATGCGGCTCGATAAGATCTTTGATCGTCAGCGATCTTGGGCTTGGCACTGGCAATTTCCACCAGATCCAATTTGCCCGCGAAGGGGCAGAAAGACAGCGCTGCGCCGTTCGTAGTGCCTCGGACTGCCACAGGCTTCCCTGGATTCCGATTTCCAAATCATTCGATGTCAACTCAGGGGGTGGCGCAACATCTTGGGAAAGAGCGATGAAGAAAACTCTCGGCCGAGACTGAGGGAGAAAATGCACAGCGTCAACGGTCAGCGCTCCGACCCTGTAGCCCGAGTCAGATAGAGCGTCCACAACGGTACGGAAGTCCTCCCCTCCGTGGGAGGTGAGAATTCCTTCGACGTTCTCTAGCACTACCATGAGCGGTCCGCGACCATCTTTCTGGAGGCCCTGAATCAATTTCCAAAAAGGCCAAAAGACCCCACTCCGTGCTCCCTGTAGCCCCGCTCCTGCTCCGGCCAAAGACAAATCCTGACAAGGAAACGACCCCCAGACCAAATCTGGCGAGCCCGGCAGCTCGGGAACCTTGATGTTCCCGACGTCAGCGATGCGCAAGAGATGCGAGTTGCTCGAAAAATTTGCCCTATACACTTCAGCCTTTTTCGCGGAAAAGTCATTTGCAAAGGTGCAGCTCCACGCCGATCCAAGCCCAAGTCGGGCCATTCCGCCGCCGGCAAAGAACTCGAAAAAACGGTACATAGGCTCTCCGTAGTCTACCTTCATCGTCTAGGCATGGGCAAAGGTGACCTGTTTAGAGAAGTCGCGTGCGCTTGGCCAATCGGAAGATACATAGACGGGTCTTAAGTCCGCCCCCTTGCCAGTCATGACAACGAAGTACGAGAGCTTGTTCCAATCTTCACGGGCACCGCCTTCCACCTCTTCCCAAAGAACATCGTCGTAATCCGCATCCCCAACAGAAGGAAGATCGGACGGCTCGTACTGCGCTTCGAGATGGAGTGAATCCCTCAGGAAAGCCCGAGCGATAGAATCCATGGAATCAAACGCTTCTCGAGCGAAGGCGATGTCATAGGTCTTAACGACCTGAAGGGTTATGCCGTTGGTCTCTTCTTCCAGAAATGTCTCTTGCTTGGGCATGCTGCCTCCTCTCTATCCCCGAATCGTAATTTCTACGGATGACGGCGCTACGTTGAAAGCCAGTGCCAGTCCTCTCTTTGCCTCTGCAATACTGAGAGGCGTCACCGCCAACGAACCCGTCCCCAACTGATGCTCATCGGCATGGGTCAGAACCGGCATCTCTTCCCACGCCAACTGTGAAGGATCAAGACCGAAATCCTCCAGCGACATGTACTTCACTGGATTCCGATCACCTTTAGACCAGACCTCCGGCAAGCTGATACGTGCAAACTCGCTGAATTGAATGAGGAACCTGTGCTTGAAGGATTCTTCATTTTCGACGGTGGGTTCACAAGGCAGTACGTTACGAACTTTTCCCACCAGAAAAGCAGACCGATGCGCTTCCTGGCCCTCCACCCAGTGGGCATTCGCGTTGCGTGTGCATATTACGTAAGGGCGTTGTCGGGCGTGGTTACGATCGAGGCGCCACGCCGAGGTGCCGCCTTCTCTCAAAATTCGGGCTGTACTCTTCGCCGTGAAAACAACCGTCGCATCGTGTGCCATAGCTATCACCTACTACAAAGTAACACTTGATGAACGTTTGAGCAATACTCTATATAAAATAATCGCAATACTGGAAGTTACTGTGGACGCCGGAATGGAGGATGTCTCCTCCCTAGCTACAGCCGCGCTGCGTCTTTCGCCACCCACCTCAGCGGGCCTGTTCCTGCCCGCAACGCCGACCCTGACATTCCGGTGCGCCTCGCGCACGCATAAGGAACCCAAGCTTTCCTAAGGGGAGCTCCGCCCCTCGCGCCCGCAAGGGGTTTCCCCAGGCTTCCGCGCTGCGCTTGTGCAGCCCTCCGCTTCGCTGCGCCCTTTCCATTCTCGCTTCGCTTCATTCCAAGGGTGGGAGAGACCCCTCCCCTTGCAGTTGCTACCCCCCGCCTTCGCCAGGTGGCGTTCGGCATGTACATGCCGCGTTTCAACGCGGTCGTGCAACAGCCAGAACCCCAAAGGAGAAGCAGCCATGAATACCACAAGCGCCGTAACCCCCATCAGCGAAAACCCCAAACAGCCGCAGCAACGGCAAACGGCGAAAGAGCTTATCGCCGCCAACGTCCAGAGCCTTATCGAGCAGTTGGAAGCCGGGAAGTCTGACGCCCTCACCGCTTACCTGAACGCGATGAGCCGATTCCACAATTACAGCTTTGGAAACATCTTGGAGATCGCACGACAGAAGCCGGACGCAACCCGCGTGGCCGGACTGTACGCATGGAACCAACTTGGCCGCCGTGTCATGAAGGGACAGAAGGGTATCCGCATCCTTGCTCCCATCATCGGCTTTCGTCGCAAGAAGGACGACGAAGCAGCCAAGAGCAAAGACCCCGCCGCCATCAACAAACCGATGCTTGTCGGCTTCCGCTCCGCCTATGTCTTCGATGTGTCGCAGACCGAAGGGCCAGACCTGCCGAACATGCGCGAAGTCTCAGGCGATGCCGGAGAGAACCACGAGCGCATCGTCGCCTTCATCAAGAGCCAGGGCATTGAGCTTGTGTGGTCGGAGAACATCGCACCCGCGCTCGGCATCAGCTACGGCGGACGCATTGCCATCCTGCCGGGACAATCGAAGGCCGAGGAGTTCAGCACCCTTGTCCATGAACTGGCGCACGAGATGTTGCACAAAGCCGAACGCCGCACCACCACGACCAAGGTCGTGAAGGAGACGGAGGCCGAAGCTGTCGCATTTGTGGTTGGTAAGGCCGTTGGACTGGAGACGGGCAGTGCATCCGCCGACTACATCCAGCTTTACCACGGGAACGCTTCGCTTCTGGCGGAGAGCTTGGAAGTGGTGCAGCAGACCTCCGCTGTCATTCTTGCCGCGCTGGAGCCGCCCGTCGAGGACAAAGTCAGCAACAACAGCACCGAGGGCGAAGCAATCCCCGATGCAGAACTGGCGCAGGTGGCGTAATGCAGACCATCCTCGCCATCCTCAAGAAGGCCGGCGGTTGGCACCACGGCCTACACCTTCACATCGACAACCCGCCTTATATGCCGCTCGTGTTGGAAGCAGTCGACGAGTCCGGGCCTTGCGGACTTCCAGCCCTGTCAGTGGCGCACTATGGGGAGCAGAACGGAGACGCCATGCGCGACCCCGAGATGCTTCTCGAGGTGAGCCGCTGGGGTTTGCTCACGCCTTACTACTGGCGAAACGACTACGTCGCCATCGAGCAGTGGAGCCGCTTTATCAAGGCCGACCACTACTGCTTTCACACGCAGCTTTACGAGCAGCACCAAGCCTTCGCCAAGACGTGGGACAGGAACCTCAGAGCGCAGGGATTCGCCGAGGCGTTCGACCCGCAGAAGCACCGACGCAGCTAGACCCAAGTTCACCGCCCACGGAGCGGACGACGGGTCAGCGCGTGCGCTCCACAACCTCACAACCGACCAGCCCAAAGGAGGACACCATGCAAGACAGCAGCGCATTCCAATATCTAGCCATCGACACCATCCACGAATCCACCACCAACCCCCGCGCCACGTTCGAGCAGTCGAAGTTGGAAGAGCTTGCCCAGAGCGTCCGGCAGCACGGCCTCATCCAGCCCATCACCGTTCGCCCGAACGCTAACGGCTTCGAGATCGTCGCGGGTGCAAGGCGTTTCCGCGCCGCGCAACTGGCCGAACTATTTTCACTCCCCGCCCGTATCGTCGAGCTCACCGACGCCGCAGCGATGGAGTGGCAGTTAGTCGAGAACTCACAGCGCGTGGACGTTCACCCCTACGAAGAGGCGCAAGGCTTCCAGCGCTTGCTAGACCTTCCCGGCTACGACGTAGGCGCATTGGTCGAGAAGTCGGGCAAGAGCGCAAGCCACATCTACGCTCGTCTGTCTCTGTTGCAACTCATCCCGGCGATTGCCGAAGCGTTCACGCAGGAGCGAATCACCGCCAGTCATGCCAACCTGATCGCGCGTTTGCCGCAGGATAGCCAAGCGGAAGCGTTCGAGCAATGCTGGCGGAAGGACTGGCAGGATAAGGAGCCTCACCTGCTCCCCGCGAAGCACCTAAGCGCGTGGATACAAGCCAACCTCTACCTCTCTCTCGCGGACGCGCCATTCGACCGCGAGGACACCAACCTTAACCCCGCTGCCGGAGCTTGCACCACCTGCCCGCGTCGCAGCGGATTCAACACCAGCCTATTTTGCGACGTGCAGGGCGACCAGTGCCTTGACGCGCCGTGCTACCAACTCAAGATCACCGCCCACATCGACCGCGAACTCGCGGCACGGCCTCATCTTGTCTCCATTGAGACAGCGTGGCGCAGCCCCAAAGAGCAGCATCCCGGCGCATTGCAAAAACACCAGTATCGCGAACTCGACACAATGGACAACATGGACGCCGAGCCACCGTGCGACCACACGAAGGCTGCAATCGTCGTCTATGGCAAGGGCGCAGGTCGCAGCATCACCGTTTGCACCGAGACGAACTGCCCCGTGCATGATTCGCACGTCGTGGCACGTCGCGCCGAGGAGCAAGCCGCCCATCCCGAACCTGTGATGGCACCCGCGCCCCAAGGCGAAACCGAAGAGGAAGCCGCCGAGCGTCAAGCTGAGTACGAACGGCAGCGCAAGGAGCACGAGGCCGAGCAACAGCGCCGCGAGGAGGAGCGCAAGCGGCAGTTCGAGCGTGAACAGAAAGAGTACGAGGCCGAGCAAACCCGCCGGGAGAAACAGCGCAAGGCGAGGGTTGTCACCTTCGAGCGCATCATCGGCCATGCCCCGGCGATGTTCACCGCCGCTCAACTGAGAGTGTTTCTTCGCGCTCTCATCAACCTTGACCCCTACGACTTCGCCGAAGACGTAGCCGCCTACTTTGTCGGCGACAACGAAAACAACCAACAGACTCCGGAGGAGATTCTGGCATCGACCCTCGCCAGCCTTCCAGACGAGAAGCTAACCGGCTTCGCACTTCGTCTCGCCCTTACCGGACACACCGATATCCCACGCGAGAATGACTTCGATTTCCTTGCCGAAGCCGAAAGCGTCTTCGTTCCCCACGAACCCAAGAAGAAGCCTGCAGCAAAGAAAGCGGAGACGAAGCCGACAACGGCCAAGCCCGAAACCACACCGAAGAAGACCACAAAGAAGGCAGCGGTCACCGGAAAACAGATCGCAGCGTAGACCAAGTGCGGGAGCCCACCAAGGCTCCCGCTTCGCTTCTTAGAAAATGCGGCGCGGGAGAACCCCCTTCGGTTTCTCCCGGACCCTCATCCCGCTTAGCCGGCCCCCCGCTCGCCGGCGGCGCGGCAGGAGTCAAGTTCCTCCTCCTGCACCTTTCCCCTTTGATATCTATTCAGCTCACTGCTCTTCGAATTCGGCGCACCCTTATTTAGATGTCCGCCATGCCAGGATTGAAGTATCGACCGCGCTTGAGCCCATATTGTTCGTCCCAATAAGGATTTCAAAATGTGGCACATGACCACTCGGTTCGCGAATTTTCTCAATGAACGGCATGAATTTTGCGTTATCAAAAGCAAAATTGCAAGCAGCTTCTGTGCCCGACATGGATGTGCCTTCCAAGAGCAGGACGTCACCGTCACCGGTGAGGTTCGGAACTAATGCGACTACGCCAAAGACCCGATGTTCGGGATCGTCGGCCGCTGACTCCCACCGGGCTGGCTCTCCCGGGTGCGGTGAGCGATTTGTGATGGAAAAAATCTTGGTCTTGAGATCATCGGACGAGACAAAGTTCATATGTTGTTCGAACAGTTGAACCCAAGGATTAGCTTCGGCAGCGCCCACTAGTATGGCGTTTGTTCCCTTTAGGTCATTTGGCCGAAGATCCCGCGCAAATCTAACCGTCAAAGTAGACCCTCGGGTGCTGGCTACAACAGCCAGGCGGGTTGCAATTTCCAGATCAACGATCGAAGTGTACCGACGATCCGCTGCATCAATTTGCATTGCACGCATGGGGTCAGTTGAGGTTGCAGCTTCAGCTCTATAGTCGCCTCGGATGTAACGGTCGAGGGGGACCGCTTGCTTAGACCATCCAGTGAAAATCACGAGACCGCTGTCGGCTGGAACGATTAGGGTCGGATGTCCCTTCACAAAGAGTCGCTGCCAGATTGGATTGTTATTCACAACTTGGCCCGTGGCGTCGCCTCTCCGATAAAACAGGAGAGTGACGAGTAGAAGCAGAACCAAGGCGCAGACGATCGCCCATGGCAGGATCGGAATACGTCCGGGCACATGCGGCCTGTCCGTTAGAACTTCTGGGGGCCCAGCCGCGTCTTGCTCGACTTCAACTGAAGAACTTGTCGGTTTAGCTGGTGGCCCCATATCGACAGAGCGGGGCTCAAAGCGAGGTACGTACCCCCCACGGGGGAGCACAATCCGGATGGGTTCGTCTACGCCTTCCGTGCTGAAATAGACTTCCAGCCGCTGCCGTAACCGACTCGCCTGCGTTCTGACGATGCCATCAGCTCCCGAATCGTAGTCGGGACGTCGAGCGAAAACCAACGTCCCTATCTTCTGCTCATTGATTGAATCCGCTTGACCGTTAAAAGTCAGTTCGCAGACGCATGACAGGAATGCAGACAAACGTTCGCTCTTCGCGAACGAAGATGAGCCGATGACGCGCTTAACCAGCAATCGTTGAAGATCGATCAGTTCATCGGAGACGGAACTCGTATCTTCATGATTCGCGTTCTGCAACTCACGCCTCCAGGGTCCCTCGTCTAATCCAGAATACAGAACTGCTGCCTGAATAACCTTCAATCAGACCGTGTATCCCCCCAACCTCAACCGACGTATGTTACTGACGATAAACTACTTGCGACGTGTATCGGTTAAGTCGCAGTGAATTGGCTAGGAAACGCTTGCAGGCCAATGTTACTCCTTCTCCCGCAAAAGAACACGAACCGCGCGGCGCTCTAAATCGGGCGCTACCCGCGTTTCAAAGTTCAACGGTCGCAATTTTCCACGTATGGCGATTGCTATCGAAGTCCGGCGTTGGGCTCGACCATGTCGTGCCCGCTCAACGTTCAACCCACCCATGGGTGGCCTATTGGAGGAGTTTCATGATTCGCAAAGTGCTCTTGCTCTTGATTTTTATATCGGTTCCAATGTCTACGATCTGTCTCGCCCAGGGCAATGCGACCGACGGCGCCCTTAACGGATATGTCACCGATCCCTCAGGGGCGGCGATTCCAAACGCTCACGTTGTCGTACGTGATCTCTCCACGAACATCACCGCCGAGACTGTCAGCGACGCGAACGGATACTACCGGTTTCCCATCCTGAAGGTAGGAAAATACGGAGTCGCTGTGACGGCAACAGGATTCTCAGACCTTCAACAGGCTGGAATCACGCTCACCGTCGGGAGTGACGTTCGTGACGACGTTAAGCTGGGCCTCGTCGGGTCAAGCAGTACGGTTGAAGTAATGGCGGACGCTTCGATCCTTGATTCGAGCTCACCCACGGTGGGAGCAACCCTCGATTCAACGGCCTTACGCGCTCTGCCGATCACGTCCAGGAACGTCTACAACTACCAATTTTTCAGCCCAGGAGTCAAGGGGTATCCGACTTCGACGTTCTCCTCACCTGCACCTGCGTTTGACGGAATTCTTTCCACCCAACTTCTGTTGGATGGCCTGGATAACACACAGCGCAGCGGAACAAATCCCATCCGCCTCGTCATCACCACCCCAGAAGTCGTCGATCAGATACAGATTATCGCGAACGGGGCACCTGCAATGTTTGGCCGCACTGCGGGCGGGACTTCCACCATCGTTTCGAGGCGTGGCGGAGACGAGTATCACGGGCAAGTCTTGGTCGCTATTCGTCCCAACGCTCTGAGAGCCGTAAACGCGCTGATCACCACCGGTAAACCTAGTACCAAGTGGCAGGATTACGACGCCAACATCGGCGGCCCGATCATCAAGAATCGGCTGTTCTTCTTTGCGAACTTCGAGTATAACCCCCTCGCGAATCCGAACTCCATCTCCATTACGCCGGCGAATGCCGCAATCCTGGGGATTCCCGCGTCGGAACTTGGTAGCTCGACGCATCAGAGCGGTACCCAACGCCGAGTGTTCGCGTCGACTACAAGATCAATGATAAGAACAGTACGTTCGTTCGTTGGAGCAGCTTTAGCAACGAAGAACCTAACCAAACAGGCGGCGGTATCATACCTGCTAATACGGGCCTGTTTTTTCATGATCGCATGCAGGGCGGGGAAGCTCAACTAGTCACCATCGCCTCGCCCACGCTACTCAATGAGTTTCGCTTTGGTGTGACCCGCCGCAACAACTACACCACCAACATGCAGACCGGCTTAACGCCTAGCAGTGTGCTAACTTCAATCACCAGCGTAGCCCAGATAGGCGCCAACTTCTATGGCGGGACGAACATCACGGAGCAGAACATCGACTTCAACGATGATGTCACGAAATCAAAAGGTAAGCACACCCTCAAGTTCGGCGTTGACTTTCAGAACACCCTGGTAGCACAAACAAATGCCTTGACGCAGCAGTACACCTTCGCCAATCTTGCTAATTATCTGACGACGATCAACACTGGGGCCCAAACATACCAGTCTGCTACCTTTCAGGTCGGCAACCCAACGGTCAACAATCGGTGGAACTCGCCAAACTTCTACGTCCAGGACGAGTTCCGAGTCTCAAAGAATTTGACGCTCAACGCGGGGCTCCGCTATCAGATCATTCTGTGGCCGGCTCTAGATCCGAACGCCACCTTTCCCAATTCCCGTACCATACATACAGATAAGTTCGACATTGCACCGCGGTTTTCCGTGAGTTATCAAGCCACGCCGACAACAGCGATTCGCGCCGCGGTTGGCCAATACTTTGACACCCCAAACTGGAATACTTTCAACAATATCTCGCTGCTGAACGGAAATCGAATCAAGACCTACACATTCACGCCGACACAAGCGGGAGCGCCAACCTACCCGAATACTCCAACATCAGCTCAACTGTTGGCATCCAGTGTTCCGAATATTGCGACATATGACCCAAACTACCGGGACATGTACTCAATCCAAGCGAACGCTCAGATTGAGCAAGGGTTCGGCAGCAATCTCTCTGTAACCTTGGACTATCAACTCCTGACCACGCGACGGGGTCCTTATGGGCATGACATCAATCTAGGCACGCCGGTCTGTCTTCTAGCTGATGGGCGTCCAGCATACACGGCGCTCGCCTGCGGAACAGGAACCAGCTCGACAATCGCTCGCCCTACCGCTGGCCTCGCTCAGATAATAGAGGTTTCCTCTGGCTCAAACGTGAACTACCACGGGATGGACTTGACCGTCAAAAAGCGAATGTCGCATGGTCTGCAGTTCCAGGCAACATACACATGGTCTAAGGCGCTAGGGACTGTGGATCAGCTAAACAACTCCGCGTTGTTCTTCAGTACTCCAATTGAGGATCCTACGAATCTCAGTCGCGACTATGGTCCGCTTTCGTCAGACATTCGGAATAACTTCGTCTTCGAAGGGCTCTACCACCCAACCGTAAGCACCAAAGGGTTTGCATGGGTGAATGGCTTCCAGATTTCGACGATGACTTATGTCCACAGCGGACTACCAATCAACGTATACAACGGCAGCGATCCCAGCGGCGACCTGGTAAGCAACGCTCGACCGCTATTCGTCGGACGTAACAATCGGCGGGCCCCCAACCTTTACGAAGAAGACCCGAGAATCTCCTACGACGTGCCTTTCAGGGAGCGTTACCATCTGATCCTTTTTTCAGAGGCAGAAAACATCTTCAACCACCCGAACCTGAACTGCAACACGTCCTCCGGTTGTACGACAGCCGTAAACAACAACGTCACTTCAGCGGCGTTCTTGCATCCCACCTCGGACCGAAATGCAAGACTCTTCAACTTTGGCTCAAAGATCACCTTCTAGCCATTCCGCTTCCACATTGCCATCGTTCCTCGATAGAGACTCCCGTTTTCAGAGCCACCTCTATCGGGGAACATGGTCTTTCCTTTGGCCCTTCGTATGAATCGCCGCAGCATGTGGTGAATGTCCACTATCAGATTTGTCAACGTTTAGGGTTCCCCGGGGGAAGCACAGCTTGCAAAACCGACCTGAAGAACTCATCCCCCTAGACCTGGACATCTTATGTCTGTCGAATAGGGTAAGCAACGAGTTTCCGACACCGAAAGAGATGATTCTGAGCTTGCGTAGTCTGTCTATCCTAAATTTGCTTATCCCGAGCTTTTCATATAAGAAGTTGGTCGCCAAGGCTTGCGGGGGGCGGCTTCGGCTGCTCAAGCGCTCGTCGTGGCTGAACAGCTTCAGTGTTCTACTGTTGATGATCTGCTTCAGCAACTGCCTTGCCCAAAGTTCTCGGACCGGACCAAGTGCAAGTCAGCTCGTATCTCGGACTTTTGTCTCTGAGCGCTCGCTTTCGACTCGAATCTTCCCACTCCTGCAGGAGCTATCTGAAGATCCCGTTGCCAAACATTTGCTTGCTACTGACCCGGAGCTAAAGGTCTTGATGCAAGAACGGTGGTCGTCACTTGGGTTAGCCCAACGTCGTTGTGACGGCAATACGGCGTGTGCTTGCGAGACGCAGAAGTTCGATGAGAAGCAGATCGATCGGGCATCGACGGTGCTAAAGCGGCTTCTTGCAACTCAGCCGGCCTTGCGTGCGTTTGTTAGGGACAAACTTGTGCCGGCAGACGTGTTCAGCTTTGGGTCTGGTACTAAACCCGAAGATCTCTTAGTCGTCGGCTGGGAACATGCCGCACACGCTATTAATGCTCTCATCGCCACCTACTGTCAGGGGAAAGTGGCCCGCTACCCGCTGATCGACAGCATGACATACGACCCAGCATCAAAGAGTTTCAACCAACTCATTGGCGTCATGCTCGCGGGACTCACGATCGGGGAAGACTCGGCGGATGGCCCTCCACAGAGCGCCTTGTTTTTTACCCCAAGCCTACGGTTTGCTCTAAGGCTGCTCCAAGCGAATGGACGAGACGAAGCTGCTCGCTTCATCGTTCTCGGGCCGGTCGAAAATGAACCAGCACTCGCTCAAGCCAAGAAGGTGAAGTGGGCAGACTATCCCTATTCGTCCATATTGCTGCTCGGGGAGGGGCCCGAGATTGCGGGTGAGCAACTTTCGCCGTGGGGTAAAGAACGTGTGAGGCTTGGGGTCGCAGCATATAGGGCAGGCCAAGCCCCTTTTATCGTGGTTTCAGGTGGGTTTGTTCACCCATCAAGGACACCCTACTGCGAAGCACTTGAAATGAAAAGGTATCTCATAGAGGTTTATGGCCTACCAGAGTCTGCCGTGTTGATAGAGCCGTACGCAAGGCACACCACAACTAACTTGAGGAACGCATCGCGCTTGATCATCGAACACGAGTTTCCTGTCGATCAGCCGATGCTCGTTGTCTCAGATCCGATCCAAATGGCATATATCGTAAGCCCTGTTTTTAGCCAACGCAACCTCGTCGAGCTTGGCTACGCACCAATGCAATTGGGTAAGAAGATCTCGCCATCGGCTATCGAAGCGTTGCCACTTAGACGATCTTTGCTGAGAGATGCTGCGGACCCACTCGACCCGTAGTCCCGGTCGGTCGGAATGGAAACCAGGAAATCCTCGTGTGAGCAATCACTCTTTCTTGGCTAAAGAACAACCGTTCTGCCACGCACAAAGTGACAAAGGATGATTCAGAAATGATTGCCAGCGGAAATGAGAAAAGACTGTCTAACGCAACCTTATCTCAGTTAGACCGGACCATTAGTCGGCCTACCTATGATCGAAAGAAGCTTCGTCCGCACACCCTGCATATGGGCGTTGGCGGATTCCACCGCGCACACCAGGCAGTGTATCTAGACAACTTGCTCGAACGCGGCACGCTGTCCGACTGGGGCGAATGTGGCATCGGTGTGCTGCCGCAAGACGCCACAATGCGGAACGCGCTCCAAGAACAGGATTACCTCTATACCGTACTCGAACGAAGCGCCGATCTTAAGGCCGCGCGCATCATCGGCTCCATCATGGATTTTGCCGTGGCGCCGGAAAACCCTAAGGTCACTATTGAACGCCTTGCGCACGAAAACACCCGTCTCGTCTCCCTCACCATCACGGAAGGCGGGTATTTCCTGCACGAAGGTACGGGCGAGTTCTCGCACGATGATCCATCCATCCAGCACGATGTTCGTCAACCCGACGCACCTATCACTTCGCTGGGACTGCTCACAGCAGCACTCAAGCTTCGTAGAGACCGCGGCCTCACACCCTTCACCGTAATGTCCTGTGACAATCTGCAGGGCAACGGGCACGTCGCCCGAAAAGTTGTCCTCGGACTCGCGGGACTGCAAGATCCCAAGCTACATCGCTGGATCGCCGACAACGTTGCATTCCCAAACAGCATGGTCGACCGCATCACTCCCGCCACCACTGCCGGTGACCGCGAACAACTCCAGAACGACTTTGGCATCATGGACGCTTGGCCTGTAGTCACCGAGCCCTTTATGCAGTGGGTAATTGAAGACACATTCTGCAATGCGCGACCGCCTTGGGAGGAGGTTGGCGCAGAGATCGTAACGGACGTGCTGCCTTACGAACTGATGAAGATTCGCCTGCTTAACGCCAGTCACATGGCGATGGCTTACCTTGGAGCGCTTGCCGGCCACACCTTCGCGCACGAAGTCATGCAGGATTCTGTCTTCGATTCCTTCATCAAGGCTTTCATGGAGGAAGTCACGCCCGTTGTTCCATTGATCCCGGGCACATCAACATCCAACTACAAGACCACGCTCATTGAACGCTTCGCCAATCCCACCATCAATGACCGCGTCGCACGCCTCTGCTCCGAGGGTTCCGCAAAGATGCCGAAGTGGGTCCTTCCCTCCGCCGTTGAGCTCGGCGAAAAGCGCAGGCCCACCCAACTCCTCAGCCTTGTCATTGCCGCGTGGATCAAGTACCTGCAATCTCCCACTGACGAGCGGGGCAATCCTATCGAAGTGGTAGACGTTCGAGCGGATGAGCTCAAACGTGCTGTAAAGCTCACCGGCAACGACCCACGGCCCTTCATTGCAATGAAGTCTCTCTTCGGATCCGCGTACTTCTCCGCGCCCTCATTCGGAAGCGAAGTCGAAGCTGCGTTGACATCCCTTAGCGTCCATGGCGCAAGAGAAACCATTCGTCGTTACGCCGCAAAAGGCAACTAAGGAGATTGACCCATGACGCAGAAGCGTACTTTGAGTGAAAAGCTCGGCATGCATCCACAGCTTGCAATCGGATTCCTTGGTCTGGTGCTCTTTATGATCGGCGACGGCGTTGAGTCCGGCTTCCTTTCGCCCTACATGCTCGACCTGCATTTCAGCCAGAGCAAGATAGCGCTTGTCTTCACTCTTTATGGCGCGGCGGCCGCTCTAGCGTCCTGGCTCAGCGGAGTTCTTTCAGATCTCGTGGGTCCGAAGAAAGTGATGTGGGCTGGGCTGCTCATTTGGCTCGTTCTTGAAATCCCCTTCCTTACACTCGGCCTCGGTCATCGAAGCTATTCCTTCATACTGCTTTGCTACATGATTCGAGGACTGGGCTACCCGCTTTTTGCGTTTGGCTTTCTAGTTTGGGTCACCGCGATTACTCCACAACGCTATCTCGCAACGTCCGTCGGCTGGTTCTGGTTCGCCCGCAGTGGAGGGCTTCCCACGCTTGGCTCGCTCTTCGCGAGCTACTCCGTACCGCGTAATGGGCCTTACCTGACGCTCTGGTATTCGGTGATCTTCGTTGCCCTTGGTGGCTTAATTGCACTCATAGGCATCAAGGAACCGCGCGGCTCAAAGCCACTTCGCACAGGCGACGAGCACCCTTTCCTAGTATTGCTCTCCGGCATCTCGATCGTCTGGAAAGTTCCTAAGGTCGGCTTGGGCGGCATTGTCGCCGTCATCACGACCACATCCGAGTTTGGCTTCCTGCTCTTCCTACCCATCTTCTATATCCACACCGTTGGCTTCACGCTGGCTCAGTGGCTTCAAATCCTAACTGTGATGTTCGCCACCAATATCTTCTTCAATCTCTTCTGGGGATGGGTCGGAGACAAGGTGGGCTGGCGGACCGTGATCACCATCGTCGGAGCTTGCGGCTGCGCAGCGGCTGCCTTAGGTCTTTACTACGTTCCGCACATCTTTGGCGCGAACTATTCCTACGTCATGCTAGCGGGCATGGCATATGGAGCAACGCTTGCTGGCTTCGTCCCGCTCGGGGCCATCATGTCTACCCTCGCTCCACAATCGCGCGGCGCTGCACTCTCAGTCTTCAACCTCGGTTCAGGTATCAGCATTTGGCTTGGCCCCGCAATTGCTGGCATTTTCCTTCCACGGATCGGCGTCGGCGGTGTCATCTGGATATTCGCTCTCATGTACCTTTTAGCCGCAATCATCGGCATTTTCCTAAAAACCCCCGAGCCAGAAGACACCCTTGGAAGTGCGAGGTCATCTTAAGGTCGCGTCTTAATCCTTCTTGATTGCAGCAACCGCACTGTTTCCCCTTTCAGCTTCAACCCTCACGATGTCACACGAACGCCTGGAGATGATTCGACATGAAGATCTTGGCTATAGGCGAACTTCTTTGGGACGTGTTCCCGGACCAGGAGTTCCTCGGAGGGGCGGCGCTCAACTTCTGTGCGAACATTCGCCGTCTCGGCGGCGCCGCAACGCTCGTGAGCGGCGTTGGCGCGGATGAGCGCGGAGCCCGCGCAATCGATGGAATACACAATCTGGGTCTAAGTTCCGATTGTGTTCAGGTAGTTAAGGACTTGGCTACTGGGACTGCCGTCGTTTCCTTTGGCGACGGCGGGGAGGCGGACTATCTGATCCGACGCCCTGCTGCATTTGATCGATTTGACCAAGAGGCGGCCGCCGTCGCCGTCGCGAAAGTCGGCTCTTTTGACTGGATTTACTTCGGGACATTGCTGCAGACGGAAGCTGTAATGGAGGAATTCGTTGCCAGATTGGTGACGGACAGACCGGGTACCCAATGCTTTTACGATCTCAATTTACGGACTGGTCATTGGACGTTTGATCTGGTGCAGAGACTCAGCCATCGCTGCCAAATTCTCAAACTGAATCTGGAGGAAGCGAAGACCCTCTCCACTCTCTCTGGAATACCAGCGCCCACCTTCGACCTCGCGGAATTTTGTCGGAAATGGTCGGTTGGTTATGACGTTCATACCATCTGTGTGACTTTGGGAGAGGATGGCTGCTACATACACGGCAACCAGGGGGCCGGCCGCTTTGACGGCTTCGCAATCCAAGTTCAAGACGCAGTGGGCGCGGGAGATGCATTCGCCGCCGCCTTAGTGCATTGCCATCACGCCGGCTGGCCGATCGCCGAGATTGCCACTTTTGCCAATGCAGTTGGCGCAATTGTAGCTAGTCGGGCCGGTGCCACGCCTGTTTGGACGAACGAAGACTGCACGGCCATGATCCGACAGGCGTCGCATTGATTCGTCGCAACCGCTCCGTGGAGAAACCTCGCCATCACAGATGGAGACATGAACCGGGGAAATGTTTGCGTCAGTGTGACGAGTATCGTGTGTATTTCGCTCCGAGCCACGCCATGACAATGCCGCATTGCTTATCAACAAGCTGCAACGGAGGACCGCAATGACCATAAGAAAGTTTACGCTGGTTGGTTTTGTCTGTTCGTTCTTACCGTTCTTGGCTGGAGCGCAATCGCCGTCCGACATGGTCGCACTGAAGGGACTAGCGCCTGTGGCTGTATTGCCCAATACGGTTGAGGGCAGAGCGGCCCTATCGGCCAACTACACCGTTACGGGTGCCCTTCAAACAGGACTGTTACGGCAAGCCACGCCGCTTCCGTTTGCAGAACAGCAGCAACAGGCCCTAAGAGACGTTTTCATTACGCGCGGAAACCTATCCCAACTTGCAGATGGGCTTGGGACGACCCTTGGTGCGGCTTACATAGCCCGCGCTCACTACATCGACCGAAGCACTTACAGCAAGCCACTGAAATCGGTGGGCGAAGTCATCGCTTACGCGGATGCCGTGTCATCGCTAAATTCGGATGCTGGCAAGTACTTCTTCGCGAACTTAACGATAGACGGCATCAAGCCTGTCTCTTCCTTAGCTATAGACGTCCTCAAACACCTAGGTGGCCATACAGATGTGTTTGGTCAAAGTTACGGCCGTCCAGCGGGATCGCTGGGGGCAAACGCGTACGGTGATTCACGTCCATTCCAAACAGAGCCGAGCATTTCGCTGATCGTGGGGTTGGATTACTTTAGCGAGCCGTCCGATAACGGGTTCTTTAATCGCCGGCCAATGGTCAACAGCCCGTCGTATCCAAGCGGCCACACCACGTACGGCTATACAGGAGCTCTGGTGCTGGCTCTTCTGCTGCCGGAGCGATATCAGGAGATGGTCGTCCGCGGCGCTGAATATGGGAATGACCGCATCCTGGTTGGAGCGCACTATGCGATGGATGTTTTGGGAGGAAGAACGTTGGCCCTCTACGATATGGCACACCTTCTCGCGAATGATCCGGCTTATGTTGGTATCGTGGTGAATGGTGGTGGTGGCCCAGCCATCGCAAACTTCCGTGATGCGATAGCGGCGGCACGCGCCGAAATGACTCCGGCGATGGAGTCAGCCTGTGGCAAAACCGTTGCTGATTGCGCCCACGAAGACATCGGTCGCTTCAGCAACCCCGCAACCAACGAAGCCTTTTACGCCTCGACGCAGACCTACAATCTTCCAGTCGTGTACCCAAAACTTGCAAAGGTCAGGGAGAACGTGGGTGAAGTGGCACCAGAAGCGGGTTATCTACTGACCGTCGCGTTTCCCACGATAACACTCGCCGAGGCAAATCAGATTCTCACAGACACTGAGGGGCCAGGCGGGGGCTTCTTGGATGACGGAGGCTCGTTCGGGATTTATTCGCGCATCAACCTTTATGCCGCCGCTGGCAAGGCTGCCGACCTCGCTTCCCATCAGAAAGCGTCACGCGGCGGCCATGGGAAGGAGAAATGATCGTTCTGTGCAGCCGACGATCAGCAGATCATGCTGCTCACTAGAACTTCGGATGGTTCAGTCAGTTGGACACAGCTTCTGAACCGAACGCTCGGTGCCTTGCAGCTTTAAACGAGGAGGTACTGTGACACCGGAGTTAGTCCATGTACATCAGTGTTCATCGTGCGGGCGGCTAAGCCTATCCGAGCAATTTTCCGCTCGAGATAACGTAACAGGACTGTATGAGTGTCCATTCTGCCATGTTTCAGAGCCGTTGAATGTTCATATTGTTCCGCGATCCGAGTTACAACGTCAGTCATGAAACCGGCGTCGCTCTCAGAGGCAAGTCAAGTTGACCTCTTCGCGGAGAATCCAGCTTTCGTCTCAGCGCCCTTGCAAATTCACTGACGATCCTGGACGAATCATCAGCTCTAGCAATCAGTTTGGAGGAGATGGTTAGCTTCGGGTGCCGCAGTGGCCTCATTGTAAGGCCATTGCGCGCAATCCTCCACGCTCCATCGCGTGTGAGGATGGCGGCTTCGCTGGTGCCAGAATATAGCTCTTGCGCTGCTTCGTCGGCGGTGACAATGTGGTGAAGAGATCGTGGCTGCACACCCTCGTGAGCCGCCGTTCGTTGGATAGAATCGTACAGCGGTGGGTAAACGTGACGCTCAAAGAGCGACCAGGTTTTCTGATGCAGTTGCGCGAGGGTGACTGCATCGTACGCCGCCAAATCACTGACTTCAGGGATGGCGATATAGAAGGGTGTGCGTAGGAGTTCGAGTTGAGTGATCTTGGGATTGTCGAAATCTCCTATTGCCACGGCAAGGTCAAGTCTCCCCAAAAGCACTTCGGTTTCGAGTTCCGTGGTGGACATGCTTGATAAGGAAACTTCTAAGTTCGGAAAGAGCGGCAATGACACGGATGTCAAAACGGAAATCAAGTAGGGGTCCGTATATTGCGATTTTCCGATATGAAGTATCGCTTGGGCTCCTTGCTCCGCAATTCGCGCCACATGCATCGCGCGCTCGGCATGAAAGACGCACTGCTTTGCTTCCTCTATAAATTGCTGGCAAGCGTCCGTAGGTTCCACGAACTGCGTTGAGCGTAGAAATAACTGGAAGCCAACCAGATGTTCCAACTCTAGGATTCGTTTGGTGAGCGTGGGCTGTTGGATGCCCAGCTTCCTCGCTGCTCTCGAATAGTTCCGGACATTCGCAAGCATGATCGCTGCTTGCAGAAGATGAAGATCAGGAAGTCTCATGGCCTAACTCCACGGAAAGCTCTGCGAACACGTCGTGTCGTCACTCCTTTGTAAGCGAGTTGACTAGAGTATCTACCTGCCCTTGGTGGCCGTCAACGACGCTCATTCCGTTTTGGAATAAGCGATATCGAGGTTGGAATTGGACAATTAATGCTTTGGTCTTCGATGGTATGGCAAAGGCTGTGCCTGACAGAGCACACCCGGAGATGCCGCAGCCTACAGGCTTAGACCTCTCGGGAAACACTCATTCGGAGAACTCCTATGTCCGCGTCGGACCTCGTAACAGCAAAACAAAGTGCACACACCGAGGCTGTTCCACCCACACCTGAAAGCCATGCGGAAGCGCATCGCCGCAAACCACCCCAGAAAGTCACAGCGGAAGAAGTCGCCGACCCGCTCCTCACTGTCGACGATGTTGCACGCAGGCTGAACGTCAGCCGAGACTGGGTCTGGGACCATTCCTCCAGGAAGAGTCCCCAACTGCCGGTGATACGGATGGGAGACGGGGCGCTTCGATACCGCGCGAGCCGCATTGAAGCATTCATTGACGAGCGCGAAAGACTGTCCGCGATGCGGCGTCGCGCGTAACTTCGCACGAAATGCCCAGCACCGAGAATGCAAATGGCGACCGCTGACAAGCGCTCGCACCCCGCCGGGAGACGGAGCCGTCAACAACCGTACACCGCGTTATTTCCCCCACGAGTAACGGTAGAATGTTGATAGCGCCCTCTCTTTCCCGCCACAGGATCGAGGAACCAAATGGGTACTACGCACCAACGTGGTTACGTCACGGCTCGAGGGAAGCAGTGGTACGGGTATTACCGCAAAGTCGTGAACGACCCAACGTCTGAAGAAGAGAAAACCCTTCGCGTTCCGGTCATTCTAGGGCTCAAATCGACGATGTCGAAGTTCGAAGCCCGCGAAGCACTTCAACGTGAAATCACAAAACAGATAGGGCAGCCGGGCTCCCCTACCAGAGTCATGAACGATGGCTCCGTAACCTTTTCCTGGTTCGTCAAGAATCGCTTTCTCCCGCTGAAAGAAGCTGCATGGAAGGCCGAGACAGCCAAGACGAAAACGATTCTTATCCAACGCGATCTGATCGAACCTCTCGGTGAGATTCCGCTGGTCAACTTCGACAAGTTCAGCTTGCAGCTTCACCTCAACAAGCTGGCCACAACCGGATCAAAGGACCGTGTTTTGCAGATGCGTGCATACCTTCGGGACATCTTCGCCGAGGCAGTCGATCAGGACTTCCTCGTGAAGGATCCCGCACGCAAGGTCAAGGTTCCGACACAACTGCGACCCACGGATACGACGACCCTAACCTGGGATCAACTTCGATTGGCGCTCTCGAAGCTCAACCTTCGAGACCGCATATTGCTGGAACTTGATATGACCAACGCGCTCCGTCCAAGCGAGCTGTTTGCGTTTCGATGGAAGCGTTTTGACTACAAGGCGTGCACCCTCACCGTTGCGGAAACTGTCTACAAAGGCAACATCCGGGACTGGGGAAAAACGAAGAAGAGTCTAACGGTCATTCATATCCCGAAGGAGCTCGCCGATGATCTGCAGGCATGGCGTCTCGAATGCGAAGAACGGGCTCGGGAGGCTGCTGCGAAGGACAAGACGAAATCGCCGCTCCTCTCACCTGAAGACTTCATCTTCGCAAACGAAGTTGGCGGGTTCTTGGACACGGACAACTTTCGCAAGCGGGTTCTTCACAAACTCGCTCGTGATCTCAAGTTGCCGAAGCTTACCTTCCAAGTCATTCGCAGAACGATCGCGACCTTGGCTCAGAAGAAGGGCACGATAAAGGACGTGCAGGGTGTCATGCGGCATTCTCGTACAGCCACAACGACAGACGTTTACATGCAAGAAATTCCGGCAAGCGTGCAATCGACGATCAATTCCATCAACCGAGAATTGCGCGGTTCAGTGGCTAAGAGACGGAAAAAGTCGGCACAAACCGGCAGCATCGTTGTGGGTCGGCGCAAAGCAATTCAGCGTTTGACACCAAATGACACCAAACGACCAGGAGAGGGGGTTAGCCCGCTTCCTGTATCTGCTTGATTTGTAAGGGGTTGTTTGGTGGACCTGATCGGGATCGAACCGATGACCTCTTCCATGCCATGGAAGCGCGCTCCCAGCTGCGCCACAGGCCCACTCTCTTGCGGAAGGACTACTCCCATTCTCGCGGACTGCGGCCGTTTCGTCAATGCGACTCCCGCGCAGCCGCGCCAAAACGGCCCATCTTAAGGCATCGCGCCATCCCCCGCGCGAATCCCTCTATACATGCCCCAACGTACGCGCTCCAGGCTTCTGCTCCTTCTGCTCGTCCTGCTCGTCCTTGCAGCGGCTATCGTCTACGAGAAATCTCCCCCGCGCGCCGCGCGCCTGCTCCCCGAGGCCGACGCCATCGTCTTCCTCAATCTCAGCCCCGTCCGCTTCGCCACCCATCTCGACACCAAGCCCGTTCCCCACTCTCCCGAATACCAGCAGTTCATCGACAGCACCGGCATCCTCTTCGAGCGCGACCTCGACCAGGTCGCCTTCGCGCTCCACCGCATCCCGGACCCCTCCGGCCCCAACGGCGGCGTCGCCTTCTCCGAGGTCTTCCTCGGCCGCTTCGACCCCCAGCGCCTCGCCGCTTACCTGGCCACCGTCGCCACCACGCGCGAGTCGTACGCCGGCCACGAGATCTTCACCATCCCCGTAGGCCTCCCCGCCGGACCCACCTCGCACATCATCCCCACGGGCCGCCTGCTCCGCGTCACCCAGCTCTCCCCCGGCACCATCGCCGCCTCGAACGCCCCCACGCCCGAGCAGATCCACGCTATGCTCGACCACGCCCGCGCCGCCGCCAGCCCTTTCTCCGGCCCCACCGTCCTTGCCGGCCTCTACCCCGAGGTCCCCGTCCTCTCGCCCATCTGGGGCATCGGCCAGATCGGCCTGCCCTTCGCCGAAGCCGGCCGCGTCTCCGCCTTCGGCCTCCACCTGCCCCTGGCCGACACCACCCCCTTCATCGCCAGCCTCCGCTACACCACCGGCCTCCACCTTCGCGTCGAGCAGATCGCCGCCACCGAGGCAGACGCGCAGCACTCCGCCGAACGCCTCATCACGCTCATCTCGCTCTTCCGCCAGATGCAGCAGATCGCCCAGCTCGACAGCAACACCGCACAACTCCGCGGCGTCATGGACTCGCTCAAGATCGAGCATCGCGGCGACCGCGCCATCCTCACCGCCACCATTCCGCTGGAGCTCGTTCAGCGCGTCACCTCCCCCGCCCTGACCGCCACGCAATAGCCCTCTCGTCGCCGCACCGCATCCAACCTCTCCAGGAGCCTTCCCCGCCATGAACCCACGTCTCCCTCTCGGCGCCGTCTTCCTCTCCCTCGGCCTGCACGCCTCAGCCCAGTCCACCTTCGCCGACTACAGCCAGCAGGCCCCCGGCGCCAGGCACAAGATCACCGTCGCCGATCTCCCCTCACCCAATCCCGCCGAAGCCGTCGGCAACGGCCCCAAGGTCATTCCGCGCCCTGCCGACGCCTGGCCCATCGCCCCTCCCGGCTTCAAGGTCACCCTCTACGCCGGCGGCGACAACGCCCCCATGCAGCGCGCCGACAACACCGAGCACATGGCCAAGGCCGCCGGAACCTTCACCATGCCGCGCCTCATCCGCACCGCCCCCAATGGCGATCTTTTCCTTGCCGACTCCGGCGCAGGCATCGTCTTCGTCCTGCGCGGCGTCGGGGTTGACGGCAAGGCGAGGCAAATCGAGCAGTTCGCCACCGGCCTCGATCACCCCTTCGGCATCGCCTTCTACCCCGCCGCCAACCCACGGTACGTCTACGTCGGCAACGCCACCACCGTCCAGCGCTTCCCCTACAAAGCCGGAGACCTCCACGCCACCGCCGCGGCCGAAACCGTAGTCCCCGACCTTCCCGGCTACGCCCAGCTCACTGGAGGCGGCCACTGGACCCGCGACGTCGTCTTCTCGCAGGACGGCCAACACCTGCTCGTCTCCGTCGGCTCGGGCTCGAACGTCGACGACCCCGACACCCACCCCAAGGAGTTCCACCGCGCCGACATTCTCGAATACACCCCCGAAGGCAAGTTCCTCAAGGTCTACGCCTCCGGTATCCGCAACTGCGTCGGCGAAGCCATCAACCCCACCACCGGCCAGCTCTGGTGCTCCACCAACGAGCGAGACAACCTCGGCAACAACCTCGTTCCCGACTACATCACCTCCGTCCAGGAAGACGGCTTCTACGGCTGGCCGTGGTACTACATGGGCGGCAAGCAGGACCCACGCCTCCCCCAGCCCTGCGCCAACGGCACCGGCGCCAACCCCAACCAGCTCCAGCAGCCGCTCGCCGCGGACCAGGCCGCCACCTGCCAACGCGTCGACCTCAGCGCCAAGGTCATCACCCCCGACGTCCTCGTCCAACCCCACATGGCTTCGCTCGAACTCGCCTTCTACCCCACACTCCCTTGCGCGGGAATCTGTCCAACTCACTTCCCTCAGGACTTTAATGGCGACGCCTTCGCCGCCGAGCACGGCTCATGGAACCGCGCAAAGCGTGGCGGCTACGAGGTCGTCCGCGTCCCCATGCACAACGGCAAGGCCGACGGCTCCTACGAAGACTTCCTCACCGGCTTCGTCACCAAGGACGGCCAGGTCTGGGGCCGGCCCGTCGGAGTAGCCGTCGCCAACGACGGAAGCCTCTTCGTCACCGACGACGGAACCCGCTCCGTCTGGCACGTCACCTACACCGGCACCAACTCAGCAGCCAATCAGGCACGCCGGTAACGCCGCGGCCCTTTGTAACGCCGTGCCTCTTGGTAACGCCGCGGCCCTTAGTAACACCGCTCCCTTTTTGTTTGTCATTCCCGAAGGGAATCTGCTTCTTCCTTTGCCCTTGTTTTTTTGTTTGTCATTCCCGAAGGGAATCTGCTTCTTCTTTTGCCCTTGTTTTTTGTTTGTCATTCCCGAAGGGAATCTGCTTCTTCCTTTGCCCTTGCCCTTGTTTTCCCGTCCATCACCCCGCAAGGAGTCTGCACCTTAAGCTCGTGCCCCAAGCTAAACCGTGTACCGCCCCGCCCGCAGCATCGTCCCCGCCACCAGCCGCCGCAGCGCCACCGTATCCACCGGATCGTGCTTCGCCAGCCGCCGCAAAATCGCCACCTGCGTCCGCAGCATATCGCCCTCAGCCGCCGCCGCAATCACCTTCCGCGCCGAAAGCTCGATCACATCCATCGCCTTCGCCACATACAGCTTCGCCATCGCCACCGCCGTCTCCGCCGATCCTTTCCGAGCCAAAACCATCTTCTCCGCCCGCAGCAGCGTCGACTCCATCGCATACACCTCGATAATCATGTCCGCGATCGCCCCCATCACCTCCTGCTCCTCGGCGATCTTCTGCATGTACTTCTGCGTGGCGACACCAGCCGCGAACAACGCCGTCTTCTTCGCCGAAGCCAGCACGTCGAACTCGCCCGCCAGCACGCCCTCCCGCTCTTCCTTCTCCACCGGCCCCGCCATCACCTCGTCCATCAGCTTTTTGATCGCCGGCATCAGCGCCAGCTTCCCCGCCATCGCCGACTTCATCAGCCACCCGGTAATGATCAGCCGGTTGATCTCGTTCGTCCCCTCGAAGATCCGGTTGATCCGCGCATCCCGGTAAGCCCGCGCCGCCGGATACTCCTCCGTATATCCATACCCGGCAAAGATCTGCAGCGTCTCATCCACCACCCGGTCCAGCATCTCGCTCGCCCACACCTTCACGATCGAGCACTCGACCGCATAGCTCTCGATGCGCTTCTGAATCTCCTTCGTATCGTTCTTATCCACACCCGCCAGCGCCTGGTCGATCAGGCCGACCGTCCGGTAGCAAACCGCCTCCCCGGCGAAGATCCCCACCGCCGAGTTCGCGATCTTCTCCTGGATCAGCCCAAACTCCGAGATCGACTTCCCGAAAGCTTTCCGGTCCATCGCATACTTGATCCCCAGGTCGAGCGACCGGTGCGCCCCGCCGATGGCAGCATTGCCCAGCTTGTACCGGCCCACGTTCAGGATGTTGAACGCGATATGGTGCCCCTTGCCCACCTCACCCAGCAGGTTCCCCGCCGGAATCACGCAGTCCGTCAGGATCAGCGGCGTCGTCGAGCTCCCCACGATCCCCAGCTTGTGCTCTTCGTTCCCATTCGTAAATCCAGGCGTCCCC
This sequence comes from uncultured Granulicella sp., assembly GCA_965213785.1. GTDB lineage: Bacteria > Acidobacteriota > Terriglobia > Terriglobales > Acidobacteriaceae > Edaphobacter. Next base: position 1,397,785 of record OZ243921.1, read on the forward strand.
CGCTCGATCAAAAACGCCGTCAGCTTCTCCTTCACCTCTCCCGGCGCACCGTTCGGGTCCGCCGGAACCGCGCACTTCGCGAATACCGTATACAGGTCCGCGAACCCGCCATTCGTAATCCACATCTTCTCGCCGTTCAGCGTGTACGTCGTGCCGTCGTCACTCAGCACTGCCCGCGTCCGCGCATTCACCGCGTCCGACCCGCTCGTCGACTCCGACAACGCATACGCCGACACAATCTCGCCCGAAGCGATCCGCGGCAGATACTTCGCCTTCTGCTCCGGCGTCCCGTACCAGACCAGAGGCAGCGTGCCGATGCCGGTATGCGCCGAAAACGCCACCGAAAACGACCCCTGCCGCGAGATGTTCTCGGCCACGATCGCCGAGCTCATCTTATCCAGCTCCAGCCCCCCATACTCCTCCGGAATATCGATGGCCGTCAGCCCAAGTTCCGCCGCCTCCTTCAACAGCCGCCGCGTCACGGAGAAATCCTTAGCCTCAATCGCCTCCGACATCGGCATAATCTCATTCGTCGCAAACGTAGCCGTCGTCTCCGCAATCTGCCGCTGCTCCTCGGTAAAGTCCTCCGGAAACACACAGTCCGCAGGCTTCGCGTCGGTGATGAGGAAGGCCCCGCCAGGAATGCGGGTGGTCTGCGGCTTGAGGGTCGTTACTTCGGGCGGAAGGGACGTCATTGTGGCCATGGTGTTACTCCTGGTCGATAGATTGAAAAATTTATGTACAAATGAGAGTTAGTTAAGCACGAACGTGCGATCCTGGATCGTTAGGAAGAACTCTGGGTTGTAGCGGTCGCTATCACATTAGACCGTGCGATTGATCACTTACTTCTCTCTTTCTCCGAGGGTTGCAAGAACTTCCTTTGCCTTAGCTGCGTGGACGCCATCGGGAGAAACCCTCAGGTAACTACGGTATGCATCTGCACATCCAGGTGGCGCCGTGATCTTCTGGGTTCTTGGATCGACGGTAGCTCTTTCAATTAGGGACTCTCCCAACTGGTAGTAAGCTTCCGCTTTACCGGTTTCTGTCGTGGGCGTTTTTAGGCTTTGACCATCCCCGTCCGACAGTCGGAGGGCCGGTTGGTTTTGCGCATACAAACGCATGTTGTTCCGTAGTCTGTTCAAAGCTGCGCTGGTGCAAGCATTGCTATGGAACAGAGTTGTCATGTCGCGTCCCGCATCATCTGAAGAGATAACGGCATCTGATGTAACTTTTAAAGCACTGGTAGCGCTGTTGTTAGTTTTTAGACTTTGGAAGACTCTTGCGAATAGGGAGGTCTGCATAGCATCTTCTAACTGAATGGAAGCTGCTTCATCCTCGGGGGCGGCAAATTCTCCAGGAATGGGACGGCGTGACGGTTTCCTACAACTGTCTAGTCCTACCCGTCCCCCGTACTTGTTCACGGGAGTTTGAGTCTCCTCGCAAAAATATGTGGTCATTGGAACCTTATTCGAGGGCAAGTAGTTTGAACAAACCTGGGCAAAGCGATCCAGATACGCAGCGTACAGAGCAAAGAGCTCAGGACTACCCCGCTCTATTGGAACTTTGTCAAAGCTGCCTTCATAGAGAGGCAAGATGACGTTTTTGGAGTTCACACCGTCGATGAGTAGACTGGATGGAGTAAGTGGTTCGATCTTACCCGGGGCGATTGAAGACCTGGCCGAAGTCGTGGGTCGTTGGTTCCGCTGGGCTGGGGCTAAAGTTCCGGAAAGAACTATCCCAACTATCGTCAATGCCATGCGAACTGAACTCACTGTTTATCTCCTGATCGAATGATTTAGGATCTCCTGCTACAAAGCACGAAACTAGCAGCTTTTTGCCAATTACACAGTCCAGCCTTCGCGGTTTCTGAAGCACAAATTACTGAGCGGCATCAATTCACCGCCTCAAACACCCCAGCCGCCCCCATCCCTCCCCCAACACACATGGTCACCATCCCATACTTCGCCTTCCGCCTCGGCATATCTCGCAGCAGCGTAGCCGTCAGCTTCGCCCCCGTACATCCCAGCGGATGCCCCAGCGCAATCGCCCCGCCGTTCGGGTTCAGCTTCGCCGGGTCGATCCCCAGCACCTTGATCACCGCCAACGACTGCGCCGCGAACGCCTCGTTCAGCTCGAACACGCCGATATCGTCCAGCGTCAGCCCAAGCATCTTCAGCACCTTCGGGATCGCATGGATCGGCCCGATCCCCATCTCCTCCGGATCGCACCCCGCGTACGCAAACCCCAGAAACCGCCCCATCGCCGGGATCCCCAGTTCTGCCGCCCGCCTGGCCGACATCACGATCGCCGCCGCCGCCCCATCCGACGTCTGCGACGAGTTCCCCGCCGTCACCGTCCCCTTGGCGTGGAACACCGGCTTCAGCCGCGCCAGCGCCTCGACCGAAGTATCCGCCCGCGGGCCCTCATCCTTGGCGAACGTCGCGGTCGTCGGCGTCACCTTCCCCTTCTTGCCCGGCGGAACCGCCGTCACCACTTCCACCGGCACAATCTCGTCGTCGAACCGGCCATCCGCCTGCGCCGTCAGAGCCTTCGCATGCGACTGGTACGAAAACTCGTCCATCGCCTCCCGCGTAATCCCGTAGTGCGCCGCTACCCGCTCCGCCGTCAGCCCCATCGACATGTAGCTCCCCGGATAGTTCTCCACCAGCCACGGATTCACCGAGATCTTGTTCCCCCCGAACGGCACATACGACATCGACTCCGTGCCCCCGGCCAGGATCACATCCGCCGCCCCCGAGCGAATCCGGTCCGCCGCAATTGCAATCGACTGCAGCCCCGAAGCGCAGTACCGGTTGATCGTCATCCCCGAAGTCGTAATCGGCAGCCCCGCGCGGAAGCTGGCGATCTTCGCCACGTTCATCCCCTGCTCGGCCTCCGGCATCGCGCAGCCCAGAATCACATCCTCGATCTCGGCCTTATCCAGCTGCGGAACCCGCGCCAGCGCCCCCGAAATCGCCACCGCCGCCAGATCATCCGGCCGCGTCGTCTTCAACGTCCCCCGGGGAGCCTTCCCCACCGCCGTCCGCACCGCCGAAACAATCACTACATCGTTGTTCATCATCACCGCTCCCAACTCAAAACAAAGTGCAGACCCGAAAACGAAGTCCCCAGCTAACCTTAATCATTCGAAGACTTTGCGCGATTTAACCCCAGGGGGGTACCCGCCGACGGCTAGTTCCTCAAGGGCTTCCCCGTCTTCAACGTAAACCCGATCCGCTCCTGCGTCTTCTTCTCCCCGCATAGCGACAGAAACGCCTCCCGCTCCAAATCCAACAAATACTGCTCGCTCACCGCAGTCCCCGGAGTCACCTTCCCCCCACACAGCGCATACGCCACCCAGTTCGCCACCTTCGCGTCATGCTCGGAGATGAACTGCCCCTCCCGCATCGTCCAAACCGCCAGCTTCAACGTCGCCAGCGCATTCTCCCCTGGTGCCGCAATGGCCGTCAGCGGCGCCGGAGCCGTATACCCCGCCGCCGCCAGCCCAGCCGCCCTTACCTTCGCGTCGGTGAGCAAACGCTCCCGGTTCATCGTCATCCGGTCCGAAGCCGTAAAGAACCCCATCCCCCGCGCCTCCACCGCCGAGGTCGAAACCTTCGCCATCGCAATTGTCTCGAAGTTCTTCTTCAGCGCCTCGAAGATCTCCACGCCCTCGCCCCGCACATCCGGCCGAATGCTCGACCCCGCCTCCACCGCCTTGATGGTCATCTCCTTGCACCCGCCGCCGCCCGGAATAAGCCCCACGCCCGTCTCCACCAGCCCCATATACAGCTCCGCATGCGGCTGCCGCGCCGCCCCATGCAGCGCAATCTCCACCCCACCCCCCAGGCACATCCCATACGGCGCCACCACCACCGGCCGCGGACAGAACTTGATCGCCTGCGTCATATTCTGGAACCCGCGCACCGCCAGCTCCACCTCGTCCCACTCCTCTTCCTGGATCGAGAGCAGAAGCTGCATCAGGTTCGCGCCGACCGAGAAGTTCGCCGAATCCCCCGTAATCACAAACGAAGAGAAGTTCGCCACCGCTTCGGAGGTAGGCTTCAGCGTCTGCGTAATAAACGAAACGATATCCTGCCCCAGCGCATTCATCTTCGAGTGCAGCTCGATCGCCGCAACCCCATCCCCCAGGTCGATCAGCGACGCCCCCGCATTCTTCTTCACCACCCCAAGGCTCTTCTTCACGGTCGCGAGCGACGAAACCCCCGCCGCCACCGGAACCGCCCGGTACTCCCCCGCAAACGGATCGAAGTAAACCCGCCCCGAAGCCGCCGACGCATCGTCCTTATACCACCGCGCCTCCACCCCAGCCGCCTCCGCATACGCCAGCAGCTTCTCCGTATTCGCAGCCACCGGAGCCCCCGCCGCCCGCATCTTCTCCGTCGTCGCCTTCACCCCCGCGGCGTCGAACATCTCAAACGGCCCCAACTGCCAGTTGAACCCCATCTGCATCGCCCGATCCACTTCCACAATCGTCGCCGCAGCCTCCCCCTCGCCATCCGAAACCCGGTTCGCCGCATACGTAAACAGCTCCGTCAGCAGCGGCCAGTAAAACGCCGCAGCCTTATCCGTCGCCGCATCCGCATGGAGCAACTGCGGAATCCGAACCTCCGTCCGCTCCACATTCTTCGCCATCTCGAGCGCCGCAAACTTCGGCCGCACCGAAGGCCCATACTCGAGCGTCCGCCAGTCCAGCACCAGGCGCACATCCCGCCCTTCCTTATCCTTGCCTTCCTTCTTGTAGAAGCCCTGCCCAACCTTATCCCCGAGCCACTTCTTCTCGACCATCTGCCCGATGAAATCAGCCAGCGCCACATCCTGCCGCTCATCCCCGATTTCCGCCGCCTGCTTGGCGAAGTTCGAGGCCACATGCGCCAGCACATCCACTCCCACCAGGTCCCCCAGCCGGAACGTCCCCGTCTTCGGCCACCCCAGCGGAGCCCCGGTCAGAGCATCGACCTCTTCAATCGTCAACCCCTGCGACCTCATCAGCCGAATCGCATTCCCCATCGAGAACGTCCCGATCCGGTTCGCGATAAAGTTCGGCGTATCCCGCGACCGCACGATCGCCTTTCCCAGCCGCTGATCGCAAAAGCTCGCCACCGCAGCGATATCAGAAGCATCCGACTCCGCCGTAGGAATGATTTCCAGCAGCCGCATATACCGCGGCGGATTGAAGAAGTGCGTCCCAAACCAGTGCCGCCGCACATCCTCCGGCATCCCCTCCACAATCCCCGCCAGCGGCAGCCCCGACGTATTCGAAGTCAAAATCGACCCCGCCCGCCGATGCGCCTGCACCTTCTCGAGCAGCCCCCGCTTGATCGCCAGATTCTCCGCCACCACCTCAATAATCCAGTCGCAGTCCGCCACCAGCGCGAGATCGTCCTCAAAGTTCCCCAGCGTCATCAGCCGCGCCGCGTCCGAAGAATAAAACGCCGCCGGCTTCGACTTCTTCAGCCCCTCCAGCGCTCCCAGCACAATCTTGTTCCGCTCAGCCTTCGGCGCATCCCCCGCCGTTCCCGGAGGCACGATATCCAGCAGCACCACCGGAACCCCGGCATTCGCCACATGCGCCGCAATCCGCGACCCCATCGTCCCCGCTCCCAGCACGGCAACCTTGCGAATGTCCCGCATCTCCAAACCCTCGTTCGACATGGCGACCGCACTCTCCCAAATACCCCGGGACACATTTCCCCGGACGCCGTGACTCTACTGAACGGTCATTCATTTCGTCAAGTGAACTCTGTGTCAATAGGGAATCATCGTCCGCACGATGCATTTGCCTCACAGATCAGCCTGTTCTTACCGTCGCGGCAACGCGCTGAAAACCTGATCCAGCGACACCTCACAGGGGGTCCCAGGCACCCGCAGCATCCCGCCTGCATGTTCCGTCATGGTCGTTCCGCCGCAAACTTGCGCCACCCGCGCCTCCGGATCAAACACCCAAACCTCTCGAACGCCCATCGCCAGAAACTCCCGCACCCGCACCATGGTCCGGCTCATCGTGTCCTCCGGCGACAGAATCTCGATGCACACCAGCGGAGCCGTTCGCACCACCCGCTCCCACGGCGCATCCACCGAAAGCAGACAAAGATCCGGCACACGAAACCGCTCCGCCGAAGTCTGCACACGCAACTCCGGATAGCAGATAAGGTGCCCCAGGCAATCTCCCCGGCTCAACAACAGCAAAAGCTGCCGTTGCAGACTGCTATGGTCCCGCTCCCCCATCGCTCGCTCCTCAATCCTCCCTTCAACAAACTCCGCGTCCGGCTCATAGGAACTCCGCAGATATTCACTCAACGCGACCATCGTGGCAGACGCCATGGCTTCACCTCACTCCAGTATCAACCTTCGTCCAGAACTCCGAAGATCTCCTTCACGAAGACCTCCGCCGGCGTCTCGGGCACCACAATGACCCCATCGTGATGTTCAACGCGCTCGGACCCCGCAAACACCTCCACCACTCGCCGCGCCGGATCGATCACCCAAACCTCCGGCACGCCCATCGCCAGAAACTCCCGCACCCGAACCAGCACGCGGCTCATCGTGTCCTCCGGCGACAGCACCTCGCAGCAGAGCAGCGGCGAAGTCGTCACAATCTGTTCCCGCGCAGCGCCCGCCCGCAGCAAGCACACATCCGGCACACGGAAATGCCGCGCCAGCGTCTGCACCCGCAACCCCGAGCGGGCGGTAAAGTACATCCGCATCGCCTTGTCATTCAGCAGAACCACCAATTGCGTCTGCAAATCACTATGGTCCCGTTCGCCCGACGTTCTCTCCTCGATTCTGCCATCCACAAAGTCGACATCTGGCCGATAAGAATGCCCCAGATATTCACTCAGCGCGAGCACCGTCGCAGACTCCATCGGTTCACCTCACACCACCAGTATGCGCCGCCACACTCCCCGCCGCGTGAGAAAATAAGCCCCGTGACAACCTCATCGAACCCCAACCTCTCCCCCTTCGCCATCGCCATTATGGCCGCCGGCAAGGGCACCCGTCTCAAAAGCAAACGCCCCAAGGTCCTCCACGAGATCGGCGGCCAAGCCCTCCTGCTCCACGTCATCGCCGCCGCCCGCACGCTCGTCCCCGCCGACCGCATCTTCGTCATCACCGGCCATGAGGCGGCCCGCGTGGAAGCCGCCGTCGCCCACACCGGCGTCGCGTTCGTCCACCAGCCCGAGCAGCGCGGAACCGGCCACGCCCTCCAGACGGTCAAAGCCTTCTTCGCCCAACCCGGCGCGCCCTCCACGCCCGAGCATCTCCTCGTCCTCTCCGGCGACGCCCCCCTCATCCGCCCCGAAACCCTCCACACCCTCGCCGAAGCCCACCTCCAGCAACACGCCGCCATGACCATCCTCACCGCCATCCCGCCCGACCCCACCGGCTACGGCCGCGTCCTTCGCACTAGCCCCAGTACGAAAGACGTCGCCGCCATCGTCGAGCAAAAATCCCTCACCCCAGAACAGCGCAACGCCCCCGAAATCAACTCCGGCATCTATTGCTTCGAAACCCAGAAGCTCTTCGCCCAACTCGACCACCTAACCCCCGCCAACCCGCACGCCGAGTTCTACCTCACCGACGTCGCCGCGCTCCTTGTCGCCCGTGGCGACCGCGTCATCGCCGTTCAGGCCGAGAGCGTCGACGAAGTCCTCGGAGCCAACACCATCGCCGAGATGATGCACCTCGACGCCGCCATGCGCCTTGCCACCGCCCACCGCCTCATGGCCCAGGGAGTCACCATCTTCCGCCCCGAAACCACCGTCATCGATGCGACGGTCGAAATCGCCCCCGACACCATCCTCGAGCCCTACGTCCAGCTCCTCGGCCCCACCCGCATCGGCCCCGACTGCCTCATCCGCTCCTTCTCCGTCATCCAGTCCTCCACCCTTGGCGCGGGCGTCACCGTCCGCAACGGCTGCATCCTCGACCACGCCGTCGTCGGGGACCACGCCATCCTCGGCCCCTACGCCCATCTCCGCCCGGACAGCAACATCGGCCCGCAGGCCCACATCGGCAACTTCGTCGAGACCAAAAAGGTCACCGTAGGCCGTGGCTCCAAGGCCAACCACCTCACCTACCTCGGCGACGCCATCGTCGGAGAAAACACCAACATTGGTGCCGGAACCATCACCTGCAACTACGACGGCGAAAAGAAACACCTCACCCTTATAGGCGACAACGCCTTCATCGGCTCCGACGCCACCCTCATCGCCCCCATCGCCATCGGCGACGGAGCCTACATCGCCGCCGGCTCCTGCATCACCGACTCCGTTCCCGCCGGAGCCCTCGCATTCGGCCGCGCCCACCAGGCCACCAAGCCCGGATGGGCCGCCAAGCGCCGCGCCGCCCGCACTCCGCCCGCATGAGCCCTCAAGCATCCCGCCTCCCCTGCCGATACCCATCACAGGGCCAAAGCCGCCGCGAACCCTGCCACACGGTTCCGGCAGGGCTGCCCGGCGCAGGAGCAGCAACCATGGCGGAAGAGCGAATCCTGGTAGTCGACGACGAGGCCTCCGTACGCGCCATCGTCTCCGCCCTGCTCGAGCACACCGGCTACCGCGTCTTCGCCGCCGCCGACGCGCAGGAAGCCCTCCTCGCCATGCAGCACCACCAGGGCTTCGATCTCGTCGTCACCGACATCATGATGCCCGGAACCGACGGCTTCAAGCTCCTCGACAGCATCGCCGAGTTGTATCCCGAAATGCCCGTCATCTTCTGCTCCGCCATCCAGGACATCCACGTCGCCACCAGCGCCTTCCGCCGCGGAGCCACCGACTACCTCATCAAGCCCTTCCATCGCCACGAGCTCGAAGCCGTCGTCACCCGCGCCCTTGAGCAGGGTCTCCTCCGCCGCCAGATCGCCCGCTACCGCCAGAGCCTCGACGAGGTCGCCTCCACCCGCACCGCCCGCCTCCGCGGAGCCATGAGCGATCTCGAACGCAGCTACGACGTCACCATCGAAGCCATGGGCAACGCCCTCGACCTCCGCGACGAAGAGACCGAAGGCCACTCCCGCCGCGTCACCGCCTTCAGCATCGCCCTCGCCCGCGCCTGCGGCATCACCGGCGAGGAGCTCAAAACCCTCGCACGCGGAGCCTTCCTCCACGACATCGGCAAGATCTCCACCCCCGACGCCATCCTCCTCAAACCCGGCAAACTCACCCCCGACGAAACCGCCATCATGCGCGAGCACTGCATGCGCGGCTACGAGATCGTCAGCAAGGTCCCCTTCCTCCGCGACTCCGCGGAAATCGTTCTCACCCACCAGGAATGCTTCGACGGCTCCGGCTACCCCCACGGCCTCGCCGGAGACGACATCCCCTTCGGGGCACGCGTCTTCGCCATCGCCGACACCCTCGACGCCATCACCTCCGACCGCCCCTACCGCCTCGGCAAATCCTTCGAGCAGGCACGCCAGGAGATCCTCCGCTGCGCCGGACAGCAGTTCGACCCGGACATCGTCCGCATCTTCTGCGACATCCCCCTCAAGGTCTGGGAGGACCTCCGCGAAGAAAGCCTCACCAACCTCAATAGCGGCATCGCCGCCAGCCTCCGCTGCCCGGACCTTCCGCAGCTCACTCTCGCGCTCTAACCTCCCGCTCGGCGAAACCGCCACGTTTGGCGTACGATAGGCGGCTCAGGGGCTCCTAACGCCCCACCAGGAGCGCCATGAGCAGGACCCTTTCCCCCGACCAGCTCGCCGGCCTCCTCCAGCAGCACCCCGCCTGGTGCGTCCTGGAGGGCATCCTGGTGCGCTGGTTCCTCTTCCCCACCTTCGCGGACGCCATCGCCTTCGTCGACGCCGTCGCCGCCCTCGCCGAGCAGGCAGACCACCACCCCGACATCGACATCCGCTACAACCGCGTCAAGCTCGGCCTCATCAGCCACGACGTCGCCGGCCTCAGCTCCCGCGACGCCGCCATGGTCCGCCAGGTCGACGCCGCCTTCCCCGCCTGAAGCCCACCGCCCCAGGTGGTCAGACAACTTTTCTCCTCAACCAACATCTATGAGATAGAGGATATGTGTTATTCTCTTTCTACAGGAACATGGATTTTCGTTCCGAGATCTCTCGATCGGCTCTTGAACCCGCCAGTCCGATCGACCTCAGTTGCGTCACTGGCCTCCCGGCATGGACAAATTACCGTCCATGCCGCCTTTTTTTGCTTGGAGCCACCTGCGCCCCACCAAAAACTGCTCACGTCCAACCCGGTATGATGTCTGTGAGGCCTTCCATGATCTCTTCCTCCCTCGCCAAGCGTCTTACCGGCGCCGTCTTCCTCGCACTCCTCACCCTCGGCGCGACCGCCCAGTGGTCGAACCCCGCCGACGACATCCCCGCCTACAACGCCCTGCCCCCCTCCAAAGCGCTTCCCGCCGTCATGAGCGGAAGCCAGCTCACCGGACCCTACTTCACCCATCACTACCAGGTCGTCGTCTACCAGATGGCCGCCAAGATCCCCAGGGTGCTCCACCAGCAGCCCTGCTACTGCCGATGCGACCGCGAAATGAGCCACAACAGTCTCCACAGCTGCTTTGAAGGAACCCACGGCGCCGCGTGCTCCACCTGCATGAAGGAAGCGGTCTACAGCTACCAGCAGACTAGGAAAGGCCGCACCCCCGCCCAGATCCGCACCGGCATCGAACACGGCGAGTGGAACAACATCGACCTCGACCAGGCCGCTCTTTAGCGACTCACCGCACGGGGCGACGGCCCAGCTCAGGCTAGTATGCGGACGCGGATCGGCAAACAGCGGCTCTGATAGCTCATAGCTGACATCCCCTTCCCCGACAACCCACGCCCGGCAACCGAAAACCCAAGACTAAAAACGCCACCATCCCAACCAGCTATCCTTTAGCCATGACCTGGCTCCTCTGGGCGCTCCTTTCCGCCGTCTTCGCCGCCGCCACCGCCATCCTCGCCAAGATCGGCATCCAGGGCATCGATTCAAGCCTCGCCACCGCCATCCGCACCACCGTCATCCTCCTCTTTACCTGGGCCATCGCCCTCTCGCTCGACAAGCACCACGGCCTCGCCACCATCGGCCGCCGTGCCTGGCTCTTCCTCATCCTTTCCGGCATCGCCACCGGCCTCTCCTGGCTCTGCTACTTCCGTGCCCTCCAGCTCGGCGAAGCCTCCCGCGTCGCCCCGGTCGACAAACTCTCCGTCGTTCTGGTACTCCTGTTTGCCTGGTTCTTCCTCGGCGAGAGTCTTACCCCTATCAAGCTCGCCGGAGCCGCCCTCATCGCCCTCGGCGCCACCCTCCTCGCCTTCGCCTGACCGGGCCCGTCTCACCCGAGCCTTCTCGTCCCAAGGAGCCCACCATGCGCTTTTTCCTCGCCGGCCTACTCTCCGGAGCCGTTCTCGTCCTCGTCACCGAAGCCATCACGCACCGCCACCCCCACGCCGCTCCCCTGTCCACCGCAGCCACCACCGCCCGCGACCCCCAGTTCGACACCCCCGCCGTCAAGGTCTGGCGCACCACCGTCGTCCCCAACAGCCCCACCGCCCTCCACCGCCACGATCACCCCCGCGTCATCGTCGCCCTTACCGACGGCACCATGCGCCTCGTCGACCAGTCCGGAGCCGCCGAGGATCACGCCTGGAAGGCCGGCCACGCCTACTACCTTCCTGCCATGCCCCCCAACGCCCTCCACCAGGACGTCAATCCCGGAACCCAGCCCCTCGAAGTCATGGCCATCGAGCTCGAACGCGAACCCTAAGCCGTCTCCGAGCCATCCCCTCGCCTATTCTTTCTCAGCCCACTCCCCAGAAGGTGTCATCCTGAGCGAGGGCGAAGCCGAGTCGAAGGACCTGCGGTTGCCCCTGCCGTTGCCTGTCTCACGCCGTTGTCTGTCTCACGCCCTTGCCTGTCTCACGCCGTTGTCTGTCTCACGCCGTTGCCTGTCTCACGCCGTTGCCTGTCTTAGAGCGGATTAGCTACTGGTGTAGTAGCTTTTTCCTTTTTTGGTTGTCATTCCCGCAGGGAATCTGCAGGTGCCGTTGCAGTTGTTCGTCCTACACGCCAACAGCTAATCCACTCTAAGCGGTTGTCTGTCTTAAGCCGTTGCCCGTTTTCTGGCGCTGCCTGTTTTACGCCGTTGCCCGCCTCACACCGTCATCCTGAGCGGAGTGAAAGACCCCGTATTTGGCCGCTATGCGCTTACCCCTTCTCGCCGTCACCCCCGCGTCAGCTCCCGAATGATCCTTGCAAACTCCGGCCACCCCACCGTCAACTCCTCGCGCCCACCCGCAACATAATCCTCATACTCAAATCCCGGCGAAACCGAACACCCCATCAGCGCCCAGCTTCCCCCCGCCACCAGCCGAGCCCCCTGCCAAACGCCACGAGGCACCACCACCTGCGGCCTCTCCCCCGCCCTCAGATCCATTCCCAGCACCACCCGCCGCCCCGTCCCGTCCGCAAACAACTGCACCTGCTCGACGGCATCACCGGCATACCAATGAAACACCTCATCCGAAGCCAGCCGATGCATCTCGCTGAACTCCCCCGCCTCCAGCAGATAGTAGATCGCTGTCCCCACCCGCCGCTCGCCCCGCGCCAGCCCCACCCACTCCCCGGCCTCATACGTCCGCCGATACCACCCACCCTCCCGCGGATGCGCCACCAACTCGAGCATCTTCTTTACTTCTGAAGCCGTCACCCAAACCTCCTCAAGGTATCCTGTACCCAATCCAGCATAAAGGTGCCCCGCCCCATGCCGTCCCAGCCCGACATGCGCCCCAGCTCCGCCCTCCTCCCCCGCCTCGAACACTACTTCGGCTTCCAACGCCTCAACACCACCTGGCGCACCGAACTCCTCGCCGGCCTCACCACCTTCATCACGATGGCCTACATCATCTTCGTGAACCCCACCATCCTCGCCCAAACCGGCATGTCCCTGCCAGCCGTCACCGCCGCCACCTGCCTCTGCGCCGCCTTCGGCTCCATCTTGATGGGTGCCCTCGCCAACTACCCCCTCGCCCTGGCCCCCGGCATGGGCCTCAACGCCTACTTCACCTACACCGTCGTCCTCAAGATGGGCATCCCGTGGCCCACCGCCCTCGGCGCCGTCTTCCTCTCCGGCCTCATCTTTCTCGCCCTCACCGCCGGAGGCATCCGCCAGCGCCTCCTCGCCGCCATCCCCCACCAGCTCCACGCCGCCGTCGCCGGGGGCATTGGCCTCTTCATCGCGTTCATCGGATTCCGCTCCTCCGGCATCATCGTCCCCAGCGCCGCCACCACCGTCACCCTCGGCAATCTGCGGGCCCCCGCCACCGCCCTCGCGCTCTTCGGCCTCCTCCTGATCGCCGTCCTGCAGGTCCTCCGCGTCCGCGCCGCCATGCTCATTGGCGTTCTCACCACCATGGCCGCCGGAGTCGCCTTCCACCAGGTCCGCTGGAACCCCACCCCCTTCTCCCTCTCCGCCATCAAGGCCACCGCCTTCCACCTCGACCTCAAAGGAGCCGCCCACATCGGCCTCTTCGAGATCGTCTTCGTCTTCCTCTTCGTCGACCTCTTCGACAACATCGGCACCCTCGTCGCCGTCACCCAGCGCGCCGGCCTCATGGCCCCCGACCACACCATCCCCCGCCTCCGCCGCATCTTCTTCGCCGACGCCGCCGCCACGGTAGTGGGCGCATTAGCCGGAACCAGCACCGTCACCAGCTACGTCGAGTCCTCCGCCGGGGTCGCCGCCGGGGGCCGCACCGGAGTCACCGCCATCACCACCGGCCTCCTCTTCTTCCTGTCTTTATTCCTGGCCCCGCTCGTAGGAGCCATCCCCACCTTCGCCACCGCCCCTGCCCTCATCCTCGTCGGTGCCCTCATGCTCACCGGCCTCGGCACCATCGAGTGGGACCAGCCCCACATCGCCATCCCCGCCTTCCTCACCCTCGTCACCATCCCCTTAACCTGGTCCATCGCAGACGGCCTCTCCTTCGGCCTCACCACCTTCGCCGCCCTCGAACTCCTCACCGGCCGAGCCACCCGCCAACACTGGGTCCTCTACCTCCTCGCCGCCCTCTTCGCCGCCCGCTTCCTTTACCTCGCCCACGGTTAGTCAAGCACGCGGGCACGCAGTTAGAATAGACGTAAGAACACGAGGCTTCTCCATGCTCTCCCTCAAACTCACCCAGATCGGCAACTCCGTCGGCTTCGTCCTCCCCAAGGAAGCAACCTCCCGCCTCAAAGTAGAGAAAGGCGACCTCGTCTACCTCACTGAATCGCCCGAAGGCTACCGCATCACTCCCTATGATCCCGCCTTCGAACAACAGATGCTCATCGCCGAGCGCATCATGAAGAAGCGTCGCAACGTCCTCCGCGCCCTGGCGAAGTAACGTGCCGGCATCGTGGCAGTGGGTACTCGAAAGCGTCGTCCTTGCCCTCCATGAAGCTCAACTGGCCGAGCACGGCGGCGGCACGGGAATCCGTGATCTCGGCTTGCTCCAGTCTGCTCGCGCCCGTCCGGAAAATCTGTTGGCCTATGGAAATGATCCAGATGCCGCCAGCCTCGCCACAGCATACGCCTTCGGGATAGCCCGAAATCATCCCTTCATCGACGACAATAAGCGAACCGCTTTCGTCACCATGGAACTCTTCCTCGAATTCAACGGCTTCTTCTTCACCGCCGACGATGCCTCCTGCATTGCGAACATGGAAGCGCTTGCCGCCGGAAGCCTTTCCGAAGATCAGGTCTCCACATGGGTCAGAACCTTCCTCATCCCCAGCCATCTCATCGACAGCGACGGCGATTAGAGCGGATTAGGCTGCCGGTGTAGTGGCTGTTTGCTTTTTGGGTTGTCATTCCCGCAGGGAATCTGCTGGTGCCGTTGCAGTCATTCGTCCTACACGCCAACATCTAATTCGCTCTAGGCTGATCCTCTCGGGCCGGACAGTCCAGCAAATAGTCGTGATGCCCGCAAGCTCAACGCGGCCATGGCGCAAACCCAAAGCCGCAAGGGGCGGCGCATCGTGCCGCCCCGGTTCTTCTCAGCCCCGCCCTACCGGCATACGTTATACGCCGTATTCGTCGACCCAGCCCCAACCAAACAAGCCTCGTCGTAATACCGCTCATCCCCAAGCAACTGGTACAGCAGCACCGTCGCCACCCCGTTCGAGTACCCCGAAGTATGCTTCTCCCGGCTCACCACCGGAAGATCGGTCGTGCCCCGCAACGCCTCCTTCATCACCCGCCCCTTCAGGTTGCCCATAAACGGCAGGTTGATGTTCATAAGCGAGGCCAGCGTCGGCGCAAGATCCGCGTTGCTCATCGGCGAGGGATCCACGAACCCGCTCTTGAAGTCCGGTCCGATCGCGGCGATATTGTTGAACGTATCCGCCCGGCTCAAGCTCCCATGCATCCCCTGCCCTTCCTGCAGCGTGGAGTCCGCAATCTCGATCCCCGTCTGCAGGTTCGCCGGATCGAGATAGAACGTCTTGAAGTCGACCGAGATCGCCGGCCGCGGAGTCACACTGCTCCCTACCAAACCGATCGAGCTCAACGGCAGCGCCCCCGGAATGTCCCCCGAGTACGAGTCGTCCACAAAAATACCGCTCACATAGCTCTGCTGCGCCAGGAAGGCCACAATCGCGCGAACCGTCTGGGCATCGTGGCTCGGAACATAGATCAGGTCCGACCCGCCATTTGCAGCCACCACAATCCGTGCATCGGTCGTGTTCAGGATCGCTCCCGTCCCCCCGATCAACCCATCCCCGGCCGCCGGGTGCTGCAGCACCGAAGCCGTGGCCTGTGCAATCGTCGGATCGACCGGAGCATACGTCCGCGTCGCGCCGCTGCCCAGAATCGTGTCCGGATCGAACAGCGGCAGACCGAACTGGTGCGCCAGGTCAAGCGCCAGGAATCCAACCGGCAGAAACCCCGTGTTCACCTCCTGCCGCCCCGCCGTCGTCTTGTACGTAAACGTCGACGCATAGTCCGAGACGAAGTTCTGCCCCGTCGCGTCCACCTCATGCTTCGAAATCGTCGAGAAGCCGTGGTCCGCCGTCAGGATGATGTCCGTATTGTTCGCCAGCGCCGGGGTACTCTGCACATACGCCACAATCTGCGCCAGGTTGTTGTCCGCGTTCTTTACCGCGGCCAGCGAGCTTGGCCCGTTGATCCCGGGGGCAAGCGAGTTCAAACTATCCCCCTGGTTGTGCTGCGTCCCATCCGGATCGCGCGACCAGAACAGCAGGTAGAACGGCTTGCTGCTCTGCCCAAACACCGGCAAAATCGCCTTCGTCACGGAATCCGCAAAGTACTGCTGCTGCACCAGGTTCGCCGACGTCGTCCCGGGGCTCGTGTTCGTCCCCGAGAATGCGTTGCTGCACTGCGCCGTCGCCGCACAGCCATTCGTCCGTCCCGGAGCAATCACGCCGACGCCCGACGCCGTCAGCGCGTTCTGAACCTGCACCGACAACGGAATCCCCGCCGCCGAACCCGTCGCATCGTCGATAAACACCGTGTTCGGCGTAGGAAGCGTCTTCTGCACCGGGCTGATCTGCGACACATCCTGGATCGCCACCGGCCCCACCTTGCCCACCGAAGCCGTGTTATACCCATTCAGCCGCGCCAGCGCCATCAGCGCCGTCTCGTTCAGATAGTTGCCATAGAAGTGATCGTTCAGGTCCGACAGAATCAGGTTGTTCTCGACGAACGGCGTCTGCGTTCCCGGCGGCAGCCCGAAGTTCCCCGTGTTGTACACCGGAAAGCCCGACGCGATCGTGTTGCTGAAGTCGCCCGTATCGCCCAGTTGATGTCCCGTCGCGATGGCCGAGGCGTTCGCCGTCGTAAACGTAGGAAACAGCGAGTGGCTATTCGCAAAGTAAACGCCGTTGTTGCGAATCGAAAGCATCGTCGGCGCGGTCTGCGCGTTCACCGAGCCGTTCCGCAGACCGTCGGCAACGAAGATAATGATGTTTCGCGGGGAGGTGCTGCTTTGAGCGTGAACTCTGCCGGACGTCAGCAGACCCATCGCTGCCAGCACCAAGGCAGCACTACCGGCGGGCCGAAGAAGCGGAAACCTTTTCATTGGGGGAAACTCCTTGGCGTGACGCTACCAGCGAGATACGGCCACCGGATGACGGCATCGTGAAAAAATCATGTATCCCCGCAACCGCAACCCCCGGCCACGCGCACCCATCGCAAACCCGGCCAACCCCCGGCAGGCCTCGCCGGCCGCGCCACCCCCACCGACTCGCCTCGGCGATCTCGCCGCACCCTCCCTCGCCAAGGCCCGACGGCTCGGGCCGACACCCGCGGGCCTTGTTGGTCGGGCACGTTATAAAAGGACCATCCTCCGCAGCCTGGAAAGGACACCGCCTTCATGATCCGAAGCACCTCCCTGCTCCTCCTCGCCCTCACCCTTACCCTCCCCGCCCACGCACAGGACACCCCCGCCGCCGCCGTCGGCGACCAGGCCCACGCCACCCCTGCTGAGCTTCACAACGAAGCCTGGACCATCCTCACCGACGCCGCCGCCGACAAGCGCCCCGACACCCGCATCCAGGCCGTCGCCGCTCTCGGTACCCTTCCCGACCCCCGGGCCTACAGCCTCCTCGCCGACGCCCTCGCCGACCCCGAGGTCGACGTCCGCACCGCCGCCGTCCTCGCCGCCGGCCAAACCCACTCCACCCTCCTCCTCGGCAAGCTCCACAACGCCCTCGACGACGCAGCCCCCCAGGTCGCCTTCGCCGCCGCCACCACCCTCTGGAAGCTCAAGGACCACTCCGGCGAGGACATCCTCATCGCCGTCGCCGACGGGGACCGCCGCGCCGACGCCACCCTCTATAACGGCGCGAAGCACACCGCCAGCCGCGACCTCCACGACCCCACCGCCCTCGCCAAAATGGGCGCCATGCAGGGTGCCTCCATCCTCCTCGGCCCCTTCGGCTTCGGCCTCAGCGCCTACGACGCCATCCGCAAAAGCGGCGGAAACTCCGCCCGCGTCCAGGCCCTCGAGCAGATCGCCGAAGAACATACCCCGCTCGTCCGCAAGCAGCTCCTCAACGCCCTCGCCGACAAGGACGCCGCCGTCCGCGCCGCCGCCGCCAAGGCCATCGGAGCCTACCCCGACCCCGAAGTCGGCAAAGCCCTCGCCACCCTCCTCATCGACGCCAAGCCCCCCGTCCGCTATACCGCCGCCGCGGCCTACCTCCGCACCACTCCCGCACCCACCGCCCCACCCGCCAACATCAAGCCGGCAAACGCCGCAAGGAAGCCTTGATCGAGCCGTGACCCAGCCAACCCCCCGGGGACCACACAAGACACGGTTTACGAAGCGGCCCTTTCTTGCGATCTCTTCAAACTTCCGCGAAAGCGGGGAGCGTCACACAAACCGGCATTTGCTTCTAACCTGCCATGGCGACCGCGAAGAAAGCTCCGGCAAAGAAAACCCCCGCAAAGAAAACCCCCGCAAAGAAGTCCGCGGCCAAGAAGAAACCCTCCTCCGCCCAAACCTGCTGGCCCGGCTTCGAGCCCACCCCCGGCAAGGCCGCCGGAGAAAAGGGAAGCTGCAAGCCCAAGCCCAACCAGACGAAGTCGGAAAAGAAGGCCGACTCCCGCGCCGCCGCCGGCAGCAAGCTCAAGAAAGCCGGAGGCAACAAAGCCAAGGCCAACCGAAGCTGAGCCGCGCCGGCGAGCCCCGTGGCCGTCGGCCGCCCACTACAATCGTCTGGTGAACACCAGCCTCTTTGAGCTCTTCAAGATCGGCATCGGTCCCTCCAGCTCGCACACCGTCGGCCCCATGCGTGCCGCCCTCCGCTTCGTCCGCGACCTCGCCGACACCGGCCGCCTCGCCCACACCCAATCCCTCACCGTAGACCTCTTCGGCTCCCTCGCCCTCACTGGCATCGGCCACGCCACCGACCGCGCCATCCTCCTCGGCCTCCTCGGCCAGTCCCCCGATACCGTCGACCCCGCCCACATCGAAGCCCGACTCACAGAAGTCCGCACGAGCCACACCCTCCCCCTTCTAGGCACCCACCCCATCCCCTTTACCGACGCCGACCACCTCCTCTTCCACCGCAACCGGATGTACCCCGATCCCGCCACCCCCACACACCCCAACGGCCTCTCCTTCACCGCCCGCGACCGAGCCGGACAAATCCTCCACCAGGACACCTTCTTCTCCATCGGAGGCGGCTTCATCCTCTCCGCCGCCGAGTTCCACCCCGGCCGCACCGCCACCAGCCCCCGCACCGTCCCCTACCCCTACGCGAGCGCCGCCCAACTCCTCACCCTCGCCGCCCAGCACCACCTCACCATCGCCAACCTCGTCCTCGCCAACGAGGTCGCCCTCCTCCAGGACCCCACCGAGTTCGGCATCCCCCGCCCCCCTGCCGCCCCGGGCGAACCCACCACCACCCCCGAACAGAAGATCCACGCCGCCATCCTCACCCTCTGGCACGTCATGCGGCAATCCGCCGAGCGCGGCATCGCCACCGAAGGCATCCTCCCCGGGGGCCTCAACGTCCGCCGCCGCGCCCACCGCCTCGCCCGCCGCCTCACTGCCTCCCCCACCCCCGACCCCCTCGCCGCCATCGACTGGGTAACCGTATGGGCCATGGCCGTCAACGAAGAAAACGCCGCCGGAGGCCGCGTCGTTACCGCCCCCACCAACGGGGCCGCCGGCGTCATCCCCGCCATCGCCCTCTACTACCTCCGCTTCATCGAAGCCCCCGAACCCGAAAAACGCCGCGGTCTCCTCCGCTTCTTCCTCACCGCCGCCGCCATCGGCATCCTCTACAAGGAGAATGCCAGCATCTCCGGAGCCGAGGTCGGCTGCCAGGGCGAGGTCGGCGTCGCCTGCTCCATGGCCGCCGGAGGCCTCGTCGCCGCCCTCGACGGCACCAATGACCAGGTCGAACACGCCGCCGAGATCGCCATGGAGCACAACCTCGGCATGACCTGCGACCCCATCGGCGGCCTCGTCCAGATCCCCTGCATCGAGCGCAACGGCATGGGCGCCGTCAAGGCTATCAACGCCGCCCGCCTCGCCATGCACGAGACCGAAGGCCACAAACTCTCGCTCGACCAGGTCATCGCCACCATGTACCAGACCGGACTCGACATGCAATCCCGCTACAAGGAAACCTCCCTCGCCGGCCTCGCCCTCAACATCATCGAGTGCTAGCCTCCCCGCCCTCTTCTGATAACGTCAAGGGCAAGCGGTCCAACCGAGCCAGCGCAACCCAACGCCAGACTGCACCCCTACGGAGAACCCGGCTATGCAGGCGTCACCCCCCGCAACCCCCCACACCCCCACGCCCCGCCTCATGCGCGCCGTCTCGCTCTGCTTCCTCGCCGCCACCCTCATCGCCCTCGCCTTCACCAGCCGCTGGCCCCTCGTCCACGACGCCCCCCTCATGCACTATGTCGTCTTCCTCATGGATCACGGTCGCGCCCCCTACCGCGACATCGTCGAGATGAACATGCCCGGCAGCTACATGCTGGAGTGGCTCGCCATCCACATCCTCGGCGGAGGCGCCACCGGCTGGTGGCTCTGGGACACCCTCTCCGGCGTCCTCGCCATCCTCGCCGCCCGCTCCATCGCCGGCCCCGCGCGCCGCTACGCCGGAACCGCCGCCGGCTGCCTCGCCTACCTCCACCACCTCTCCGCCGGACCCATGAACTGGGGCCAACGCGACTGGATCGTCGCCGTCCTCGTCCTCCTCGCCACCGCCTGCCTCTTCCACCAGATCCGCCATCAGCAGCCCCGCTGGATCGCCGGCTTCACCTTCTTCGCCGCCATCGCCACCCTCATCAAGCCTCCCGTCCTCCTCATCGCCCTCTGCTTCGTCCTCGCCTCCTGCTGGATGTCCCGCCGCGCCGCCCGCCCCGCCGCCCCCCTCCTCCTCTGGTCCGTAGCCGGAACCATCCTCCCCGCCCTCGCCTGCCTCGCCTTCCTCCTCCGCTGGGGCGTCCTCCCCGACTTCCTCACCGTCCTCCGCGGCCTCGTCCCTTACTACGCCGGCCTCCAGCAGGTCGGCTTCGCCTATCTCCTCACCCGCGCCATCCCCTACGTCTTCCTGCCCCTCGCCGCCGGGGCCGCCTACCTTTACCTCACCGGCCCTTCCCGCCGCACCTGGGAGCAAAACTTCCTCCTCGGCGGCGTCCTCGCCGGTGCCCTCCTCTTCATCTCCCAGCGCAAGGGCTGGACCTACCATCTCGGCCTCGAGCTCAGCTTCCTCAGCCTCTTCGTCATGCTCGAGATCGACCGCGCCCTCCTCCTGCCAGACCGCCGCCGCCTCGTCGCCCTCGCCACCCTCTTCGTCGCCACCCTGCTCACCCTTCCCACCGATCTCGGCATCATCGTCGTCCGCTCCCGCTACCCGATGGACAATATCCACCACCTCGAAGCCGACCTCGACCGCCTCGGAGGGCCCGCCCTCTCCAACAACGTCCAGTGCCTCGACATGACCCTCGGCCACTGCATCGATGTCCTCTACCGCCTCCAGCTCGTCCAGACCACCGGCTACATCTACGACTTCTACCTCTTCCCCCAGAACGCCAACGCCGTCACCCGCCCCCTCCAGGCGAGATTCCTCCACGAGATGGACAGCCACCCCCCCAAGGTCATCGTCCTCAGCGCCCAAATCTGGCCCGGCGAGCAGACCGGCTACTTCGAGCTCGGCAACTGGCCCGCCTTCAACGACTGGCTCGCCCTCCACTACCAGCTCGAATCCCAATACCCCGGCGTCAAGGACGGCGGCTACCGCCTCTACGTCCTGAGACAGGGCCCCGCTGCTGTGCCCCGCGACCCAGCCGCCAACCTCCTCCACCCCGCCGCCTTCTAGAGGCGATTAGCTTCTGATCGAGTGGCTCTCTGCTTTTTAGTTGTCATTCCCGCAGGGAATCTGCTGGTGCCGTTGCCGTTGCTCGTCCTAAAAGCCAACAGCGAATCCGCTCTAACCGCCGGCACGTCCCGCTCCACCGCCGGGTCCCCACCTAGCTGCCTCCCGCATCCCTCACAACGACGCCGATGTCCGCGCCTCCCAGCAAAATGGTCCCGCATATCCCCCTCGACGAACGATCCCCGGCTCTTCCCCGTACCCTGCAGGCCGCACAGACCGATTACCGAACTCTTTGGCCAATAATCGTTCACCCGCCATACCACTCCCGCGCCCGGGCAGATTCACCGCAAGGTCACCACAGCAGCCACACATTCGCCAGAAGATGCACGATCCTTTTCTCCTGGTGAAACATTGGGGTTCTCGTCTCGCCACCCCGTAACCCCCTCAAACCACCATACATAGAAGTATGTAACCGGCCCGGTATCATTCAGACCAATTTCCAGAGCAAGAGTCCGACCTCTTCTCCAAACGCAAACAGCGATGGCCGAGGGTTCATCCCCGGCCATCGCTGCTCTTTTGCGCCACGAAACGTCCGTCGCTACGGCAGGGCAACCGCCTGAGGTGAACCCTTCGGCGTCGCCAGGTACCCCGACACCTGGTTCTTGGTAATCGAGTTCACCACCAGCTCATACAGCACCGGGCTCTTGCCCGTATAGAACTGCACCGGCTCGTCCAGCCCCTTGTCCTTCTTCTCGATGTTCTTGTCGTCTGAGCTCACATTCAGCGTGAACCGCGAATGCTTCTCGTCCGCCTTCTTCAACTGCAGCTTGATCGTCGAAAGCAGCGTCGGCTGCGATCCCTTGTGCAGGGTGAACTCATAGTAGTTCCGGTCGCCCTTGTGCCTCAGCGTCTCCAGCTCATCATGGTTCCGAGCGATCAACCCGCTCATCACGCCCGCATCGCCAACCACGCGCGAAAGCTGCGTCTTGGTGTCCTCAAGGTCCTGCTTGGTGCTCGCAACATCGGTCTTCACGCCGCCGACGTCCGTCTTCACCCCGCCGACATCCGTCTTCACGCTCGCCACGTCGGTGGAAACCGCACCAAGCTGCTTCGTCGTCTCCCGCTGCTCATGCTCCAGCCGCGCGGAGGTCGTCCGCTGCGCCAACGTAATCGCCGCCGCCCGTGTCTCCAGTTGCTTCTGCGTCATGCCCACGCTCTGGCCCAGCGTCTCGCTCGTCGCCCGCAGCCGCGCATTGGTCGACTCCAGCTTCTCCGTCAAATCGTTGTTCCGCACATCTGCCGCCGCCAGCTTCTGGTCGGTTGCCGCAAGATGGTTCTGCAGGCCATAGCACCAGCCCAGCGTGCCCAGCGCAAGCACCACCGCCACCAGCGCTACGGCCAGATACGCGCCGGAACCGGACCGCTCTTCCATCGCTTCCTTGTGTTCGCTCATCGTCTCCCAATCCTCCGTTGTTTCGGACTCACCCCACCGACATGGGGAATGCGACGCAGTCGGTCCTGCTCGGCTCTAAAATAGTAGGATGCAGCAACGGCCGGACGTTTGTATCGCAGGAGCGGGAATAATCGGCCTGGCACTCGCCCTGGAGCTTAACCACCTTGGTGCCAGCGTCTGCGTCCTCGAGCGCGATACCCCTCTCGCTCACGCCTCGCAGGCCGCCGCCGGCATGCTCGCCGCCCACGATCCAGACAATCCCCCCGCGCTCCTCCCCCTCTCCGAACTCAGCCTCGCCCTCTACCCCGCCTTCCTCGACCGTATCGCCCGCCTCTCCGGCCAGCCCGTCCCCTTCCACACAGGCATCACCTTCCAGTCCGTCGAGCACGCCCCCGCCCCTGCCAGCCTTCCCCCCGGAATCACCCCCCACGGCCACACCTTCCGCCAGCTCTCCGAGCATTCCCTCGACCCCCGCCAGCTCGCCCCCGCCCTCCTCGCCGCCGTCCGCGCCACCCCCATCCAGCTCCTCCCCCACACCGCCCTCCGCACCGTCACCCAGTCCTCCGCCGGCCTCCACGTCGAAACCATCGCCTCCTCGCTCTCTCCTCGCCAGATCGTCTTCACCCTCGGCCCCTGGAGCATCCCCCCCGTCGCCCCCCGCAAAGGCCAGATGCTCTCCGTCCTCACCCCTCCATCCCTCGCCCTCGATTACGTCCTCCGCACCCCCGGCATCTACGTCGTCCCCCGCACCCTCGGACCCCACGCCGGCCGCGCCCTCATCGGGGCCACCGTGGAAGACGCCGGGTTCTCCACCACGACCGATCCCGCCAGCCTCGCCGCCCTCCGTGCCCGCGCCGCCCGCTTCCTCCCCGCGCTCGCCGACGAAGTCCTCTGCCCCACCCTCGAATCCTGGGCCGGCCTCCGCCCCTACACCCCCGACCATCTTCCCCTCCTCGGTCCTCTCCCGAACCGGCCCGCTCAGTTCCTCGCCACCGGCCACTACCGCAACGGCATCCTCCTCGCCCCCGCCACCGCCCGTATCATGGCCCAGCTTCTCGCCGGAAAGCCCCCCACCATCCCCCTTCACCCGTTCGCTCCAGACCGCTTCCCGGCCGCCCCGCCGTACCCCCAATCCGCACCGATATTCGCCCATTCCATGTGACAATCCTTTCCCCCCTGCGCTATAACCAGATGTACTTCCGTGCTCCCGGAGCGCTCACCGCTCTTTCCGCTCACCGGAGAAGATCAAAGAGGATCGGCCATGTCCACCGCTGTCGCAACCAAGGGTCTCGAAGGCATCGTCGCCACCACCTCGTCCATCTGCTGGATCGACGGCGACGCCGGCGTCCTCTCCTATCGCGGCATCGACATCCACACCCTCGCCGAGTCCTCTACCTTTGAAGAAACCACCTACCTCCTCTGGAACGGCTCCCTTCCCACCCAAACCGAACTCCAGGCCTTCTCCAAAGAACTCGCCGAAGCCCGCGAACTCCCCCCCGCCGTCCTCGACCTACTCCACCGCGTGCCCACCACCGCCAGCCCCATGGAGGTCCTCCGCACCGCCGTCTCCCTCCTCTCCCTCTACGACCCCGACGAAAAACTCGTCACCCACGAAGCCAATCTCCGCAAATCCTTTCGCCTCACCGCCCAGATCAGCATGATCGTCGCCCTCTTTGACCGCATCCGTAAGGGCAAGCCCATCGTCGAGGCCGACAGGTCCCTCTCCCACGCCGCCAACTTCCTCTGGATGCTCAACGGAGAAAAACCCTCCGACACCGCCACCCGCGCCCTCGACATCGCCCTCATCCTCCACGCCGACCACGAGCTCAACGCCAGCACCTTCGCCGCCCGCGTCATCGCCGCCACCCTCTCCGATCTCCACTCCGCCATCACCGGAGCCATCGGCGCCCTCAAAGGTCCCCTCCACGGCGGAGCCAACGAAGCCACCATGAAGCTGCTCTACGCCATCGACGCCGCCCACGCCGACCCCGTCGAATACGTCCGCGGCATGTTCGCCCGCAAGGAAAAAATCTCCGGCTTCGGCCACCGCGTCTACCACACCGAAGACCCCCGCGCCACGCACCTCCGCCGCATGTCCCAGGAACTCGGCACCGCCGCCGGTAATACCAAATGGTTCGATCTTTCCCAAAAGATCGAAGCTTTCGTCAAGGGCGAGAAGAAGCTCAACGCAAACGTAGACTTCTACTCCGCGAGCACCTACACCACCCTCGGCATCGACATCGACCTCTTCACCCCCATCTTCGCGGTCAGCCGCATCGCCGGATGGGCCGCCCACGTCATCGAGCAGCACGACGACAACCGCCTCATCCGTCCCCGCGCCGACTACACCGGCCTCGGCTACCCCGCCCCTTACCCCCCCATCGAAACTCGATAGCCGACAGCCGAGCCGGCAACAGCGCCAACCCGCCAACCGGTTGGCAGACGCTCCCATCCATGCCATGCTGAAAGCAGCAGCACGGAGGCTCCCTTGCCAGACCGTCGCACCTCCCTGGCAGCCGTGGTCCTTCTGCTCGCCGCCTCATCCGCCCTCCATCCCCAGGCCATCCCCGCCTACCCCACCAACCCCGAACCCGCCGCCAACACCACCCCCTCCAAAGACTCCGAAGTCCCCGAGGTTCCCGGCCTCTCCTCCGAGCTCCACGGCCTCAACGCCGGCATCACCGTCGCCGGCATCCACGACTCCGTCACCGGGTGGGCCACCCTCATCACCCCCGCCCTCGGCTACAGTTTCAACCGCACCTTCACCATCGACGTCAGCCTCCCCATCTACTTTTTCCGCCTCGCCCCCACCACCGCCGCCCGACCCAAACCCAAGGATCTCCTCGTCAAAGAGCGTGGCGAAACCGGCGACCTCTTCCTCGCCCTCCACATCCAGCATCCCCTCGGCCCACTCGACTATCAGCTCACCCCCGCCGTTGCCCTCCCCACCCGCGGCCCCCAGAACGGCCTCACCACCGGACGCGTCTCCTTCGACGTCGCCAACCGCTTCGATTGGGGCCTCAAGCGCCTCAGCCCCAACCTCGAACTCGGCATGGGCGACTCCAATACCCTCGTCAACCACGTCAACACCCAGAACTACACCGATCTCGGCCCCCTCGCCCACTTCCAGATCGGCCTCGCCGCCCCTCTGCCTTTCGGCGCCTCCGTCGAGTCAGCCCTCTACGAGCAGCTCCCCGTCGGCGACCAGAAAACCTACGGCCTCTCCCGCAATGGCAAAAACACGGTCGTCACCGGCCGCCGCATCACCGAGGACAACGGCTTCATCACCACCTTCGACCTCCCCCTCGACCACCACCTCACCCTCTCCACCTTCTACAACCGCAGCCTCCGCTTTCACGCCGACGCCGTCTCCCTCGGCTTCACCTACATCCTCCGCGCCCCGCCTACGCAGGAAGAAGCCCTCACCAACCTCATCCGCGAGCCCTGAAGCCGTCCCCAAGCTTCATCCTGAGCAAAGCCAAGCACTTCCATCCTGCGCCCTCGCTGTTGTTGGCGGCTACCTTCCCCGCAAGTCCAACACAGACGACCGGCGATGATCCACAGTCACATGATTCCCGCCAGCAGTTTCGGCCTCGACCTTGACACCCGTTTACCTCCGACCCACAGCGTTTCGCCCGCACTTCGTCTGACGGCACTCTCCGTCATCATGCGGTTAAGCTTGGTCATTGGTTTGGTTTAGAAGGCGAAGTTGAGGTGAGCTGGTTGGAGGCGCAGGGAGTCGCGAACGCGGAGCGGAGAGCGATCGAGTCCGGGGTGAAGCGGATGGCCTGCTCCAAAGTGTGGCGGGCCGCGGCTGGATCGTTCGCATCGCACTGCGCGGAGGCAAAGCGCAAGGCAAGTGCGCTGTCGGCAGGATCCTGAGCAAATGCCTGCCGCAAGAGGAGCGCGGCCCGGGCAGGATCGTGGTCACGGAAGGCGGCTTCGGCAGCTTTGGCCGCCGCGCCAGGGTAGGTTGGGTCGAGCTGCAGGGTGCGCGCGTACAGGGCGGCCGGTTCGACGATGTCGCCCTGAGATTCCAGCAGGATGGCGAGAGTGAAGGCCACTGCCGGATCGCGGGGACTATCCTCAAGGGCGGAGCGGAGGAGCTGAACGGCCTTGGCGAGGGAGAAGAGATCGCCTTTGCGGGCGAAGGTGGCGTAGGCGAGCCCTAGCTCGCGTGGTGTGTGACGGCTCGCGAGGACGGGCACGAGGCGCGACGACCCTTCGGCTGGACCGAGATCGGAGTTTTCTGCGCCGTTTGTTGGAGACTGGCGCTTGAGGATGCGATGGTCGGTGGACTGCTCGTGCGCGATATCCATCGTGGGGCGCGGGGGCATATGGCAAGCGGTACAGTCGGGCTGCTCAGCGTGATGCTGGACGGCGATGGCCGGGGAGGTGTGGCAGGCGAGGCAACGAGCGCGGTACCAGGAAACGCGCTCGGCGGGAGCGACGGTACCGTGAGGATCATGACAGGAGGTACAGGTGAGTCGATTGCCGCTCTTCCGCTTGCAGACACTCTGTGCCAGCGCCTCCACCTCCGACACGGCGCGAATGTCGAGGTCGCCCTCCGATGCGTGAACGAAGTAGGCAACCGTGTCGAACAGATCGTCCCCCGGCTGAAAGCTCGAAGGATGACGGCCTGGCAGCAGGACCGAGACCTCGCCTTCAAGGTGGCATTGCGCGCAGATCGCATCGCGCCGCTCGGTGGCCAGTTTAGCTGGGTTCATGATCGGCGCTTTGCCCCCGCTGGCCAGGTGAGCGGCCGTATTGCCATGGCATCGAGCACAGGTGATGCCGGAATCGGCAAAGGGGCGTCCGGCGAAGTGATTCCTGCTTCCAGGGGCGGCGGGTCGGACACCGCTGGTATGGCAGAAGAGGCATCCCTCGTCCACGGAAAGGTTGAGCGCAACGGTGTGGACGAAAGCGTAGCCAGGCGCCATCTCCCATGTGTGCGAACGCGCGTAATAGTTGATGGGCGCTTGATACCAGAAACCGTCGGTCTCGAAGAGAAAGGTGCGACCGCGTTTGCCGGAACCAAAAAAGAAAGGAAGCGGACGGGTGCCTTCGAGTGCGGGAAGAGAGCCTTCGGCGGATTGAAAAAATCGCAGTTGCAGAGAATGGGCGGGGGTGCGTTCGATGGAGTAGCGGACTCGAGAAGGCGCGTGCCGGTAGCTTGCTGGCGCGAGTTCAAGGCTGGTGGTCGGTCCACTTCCGAGCGCCATCGGCGTCTGCCGGTAGCGCTCATACAAAGCGCTGTGGCAAGGAGCGCAGGCACTGTCGAGTGTCTCGGCGACCAGGTTCGGGGCAGCCGCAAAGATGAGGAAGGCAAGGAAGAGCATGCGGTCAGCCCTGGTTCACAGGTGCGCTTGCGGCCTGATGAAACGACTGAAGGGTAAGTCCGCTAGTCTCATCAATCAAGGCGAGCCGGTTGGCCATGACGGCGGAGAAGTTGTCGATCTTGCCGCTGGGCCAGCGAATGACAAGGTCGACTGTCTTGTTCGCGCCGATGCCAAAGTGGAGGCGGGTGTCGTTGTTGGAGAGGAAGGAAGACTGGCTGAGGACATCCTGTATCTGCCGGCGGCCGCCATACGACGCGGTGACCCGCGCGCCGATGGCGGAGCGATTCGATTTGCGGCCGGTGAGCTTGACCTTGACCCAGTTACCCGAGCCGGCCGGAAGGTCGTTGCGGAGCAGGGATGGTGGTTCGTTGAGGTTGATAATGAGCGCGTCGAGATCTCCGTCGTTGTCAAAATCGCCGAGTGCAAGTCCGCGGCTACAATGCGGATCGGCGATGCCCGGACCGGCCTGATCAATCAACTCCTCGAAGCCGCCAGTTCCCAGATTGCGGAAGATGACGCGCGGCGTCTTCAACGGATACCCCGGGAGCTTGGCGGCGATCTCCGGATACACATTCCCGGTGACGAAAAGGATGTCGGGCAGGCCATCGTTGGTCAGGTCGGCGATAGCCGCTCCCCAACCTATAAAGCGGGTTTCGACGCCGATGCCCGAGGCATTGGTGGCATCGTCGAAATTGCCTTTGCCCAAGTTGCGGTAAAGGATGTTGGTGTCGTCCGCGAAGTGGGTCTTGAAGAGGGCGAGGCGACCTTCGAGAAAGGGGTCGCCGACGCCGACCCCCATACCGGCCTGCTCCATTCCGTCATCGGAGAGGGCGACACCACGCTGAAAAGCCTCCTCGCGGAAGGTGCCGTCACGATTGTTAATGAAGAGGACGCTCGGTGTGGAGTCGCAGGCGACATAGAGATCGGGCCACCCGTCGTCGTCGAAGTCGGCGGCCACGACATTGAGGCCGTAGGTCTCGCGCGCTTTGGCGATGCCGCTTGCGACTGAGACATCGGTGAAGGTGCCGTCGCCATTATTGCGGTAAAGAAGATGACAGCCATAAGGAAGTCCGCGCGGGCCGCAGTTGACCGGGACACCCTTGAAGTTGCAGTGGCTGTCGGTGTTTGGCAGGGGCGCATGGGCGAAATCGAACCCCACATAGTTGCTGACGAAAAGGTCGAGATGGCCGTCGCGGTTGTAATCGATAAACGTGCAGCCTGTGCCCCAGAGCGGCGGTCCCGAACGGAGCAGGCCAGCGGCCTTCGTCACATCCGTAAAGGTACCGTTCCCGTTGTTGCGGAAGAGCTTATTCTGCCCCCACTGAGAGATGAAGAGGTCTTCATGACCATCGTTATTGTAGTCCCCGACGCAAACACCGGAAGCCCATCCCTCGGACCATAGGCCGGCCTGTCGGGTGACGTCAGTGAAGGTGCCGTCACGATTGTTGTGGTAGAGGCGGTTCGAGTTGTCCGGAGTGGGACCGTGAACGCGAGTACCGGTGAGGACAAAGATGTCGAGCCAACCATCGTTGTCGTAGTCGAAGAAAGCGCATCCGCAGCCAATCGTTTCGAGGATGTAATCTTTGTGGCTGGATTCTCCGTAAAGGGTGGGGTAATGCAGACCGGCTGCATCGGCCACATCGGTGAAGTGGGCTGGGAAGGGCAGACCGGATGGTTTGCCGCGCGGCTGCGCCTTGATTCCGCGTGTGGCGACACCCTGCGCAAAGGCGTGCGTTGCGGCTGCCCCTAAGCCAAGATGGCAAAAAGAGCGGCGGGAGAGCGTCATGGCGCGAAGCCCGGGTGCAGAACTGACGAAGGACTCGACGGCGCGTCAAGGATGAGGTGGGTGCGGTTCTTTTCGACCTCCTCATCCCGTTCCGCTGCCACCGCGACGGCGAGCAGGGTAGAGACGCGGGCAGCATCCTCGCTGCGACCGGAGCGGCGATAGGCGGCGACCAACTGGTTAAGAGCCGTGCGATCCTTAGGAGCGAGCCCCACCGCGAGTTCAAGGTGCAGGATCGCCCCACGGATGTCGTTCGCTTTGAGGGCCAGCTTTCCCAAAGCGGCGTGCGCTTGGGCGAGGTTGGGATTGGCCTGCAGAGAGATCGCGAGGAGTTGCTGCGCACGTGTGAAGGACGGATCGCTAGGGTTCGCACCCTCCCGAATCAGAACATCGGCCAGCATATAGTTCAGGATGGGATCAGCGGGGGAGCTCTTCAGCTTGGCTTCAAGCAGGGCCTGAGCTTCGGGGAGATTGCTCTCGTCGCGCAGCAGAACGCCGAGTCCGAGAGCACCGAAGGTTTGGTCTGGAGCGAGGCGAACGGCTTTCTCAAAATCCGCTTGGGCGAGATCATTCTTGGCTACTTGTGCGTAGACTGAGCCACGCATGGTGTACAGGCGGGCAGATTGCGGATTGGTCGCAATCCCGCTCTCGAGGACACCAAGAGCGACCGCCGGCGACTGATGATCCATGGCGAGCAGGGCAAGATCGATGTAGTTGCGTTCCTCGTGCGGCCGGGCGACGATGATTTGGCGATAGGTAGCGATGGCTTCAGCGATCTCCCCCAACCCCGCATAGCTTGCGCCTAGTAGGTTCAGCGCGTCGGGATCGAGTGGGGAGCGCGTCTGCTGCGCAAGGAGGATACTCTTGGCGTCGGCAAAGCGCTCTTTGTCGATGTACAGTATGGCGAGATTGTATGTGTCGGCGAGATCGGTCGGAGCTTCCGTAAGGAGATGTTCAAGCAGGTTGATGGCATGGGGGGGATCCCCAGCGGCCGCGTAGCAGATCGCGAGCCTGGTACGGGTGCGCCGGTCGAGCTGGCCGAGGACAGGAGCACTCTCAACATGAGCGATTGCCGCGGAGCAGTTATTTGCCTCGGCACCGAGGACCGCGCCCATGGCGTGGGCGATAGGATTGTGCGGTTCAAGCGTGAGCACCCGGTCGACACGGTTCAGGGCGGAGGGATCGTGGGCGCTGTACGCGATCTGCGCACCTGCCTCCGCGGCGGGAAGGAAGCTGGGGTGGAGCTGGAGCGCATAGTCGACGCTGCGGAGCGCGTCGGTGTGCCGCTGCGCGCCGTCCAGCGCAAGAGCCTGGAGCACCCAGCCGCGAACGTTGCCTGGATGGTCTTTCGTCTCTATGGCCGCAAGGCGCACTGCTTCCGGATAATTGTGGCGGGAAAGGGCGTCGGCCAGGGGATCTGGCGCGGGCGCCGTCTGGGCGAGGATCGGGGAAGCAAGAAGGGCGATCACGAGAAGGCGAGATGGGGAGAGAATCGGCATAGAACCTGAGTGCTGAAACGGTGCGTCTCCGCCTTACCGCCCATCTTAGAGCAGAGGAGCCTGTTGCCACGACCGTTCATGAATACGGTGCCGACGGGTGAGTCGGACACCGCTCGATTAGTTTACGTGACTAGGGTTTTAGAACTGTAAGCGCCCTCCCAACTGGATCGTGCGCGGTTGGAAGGTGTCGGTGGAACGGCCGAAGGTATTCGACCCCACGTTATAGTCCACTGTGCGCAAGTTGACCCGATTGAGAACATTGAAGAAGTCGATGCGAAGCTGGAGGTTGGCTTTTTCCGTGTGGAACCAGGGTAGGCTGTTATTTTTCAGCAGGCTGGCATCAACCGCGAGCAGGCCTGGATTGCGGAAGACATTGCGGCTGAGATTTCCCAGCGTTCCGGGGGTGGGGGCACTGAAGGCGGCATTGGCGCTGGTGAATATGCCGTTGATATAGTCGCGGCGGGAGTAGCCGCTAATCCGAGTACCCGCGTTGATATTAGGACGATCATTATTGTAGCCGTCGGCGTTATAGTCGCCGCACCGTACGTCTTTGCCGGTGCAGGTAGGGTCGTAGACGTTGTAGTTGGTGGGGCTGAAGGGAATGCCGGACTGCGCGGTGGCGATGCTGGCAATCTCCCAGCCGCCAAGGACGTGGTCGACAACGGCTTCGATATGGGGTGTGGGCAGGGTATAGCTTCCGGATACCTTGAAATTATTGCGCACATCGAACGAGCTATTGCCGTAGTTGGCGTTCAGATTGTGCTGGTCGCCAGGGCAGTCCGTACCGCCGTTGAAGTCGAAGCGTGTAGCGCAGGTCCCGACGTCCAGAGCGTGCGACCAGGTGTAAGACGCCTGGTAGTTGAGGTTGTGAAGACGCTGCGTCAGGGTGAAGATGAGCCCGGCGTAGTTGGCCGTGTTCAGGTTTGTGACGTAGTTGACGTCCGTGAAGCTGGGGTTGAGACGGGTAAGCCTGCCGTTGTTGCGAATGAGGTCTCCGGCGGAGCGATTGAAGTTCGTCCCGCTGAGCTGATCGTAGGCATAGGAACCCACTCCGTTGACTCCGACGACAAAGTGCGCGGGAAGCTCCGTGGTGACGCCGAGCGCGAAGTTCAGGGTCTTGGGGGTCTTTACGTTGGGATCGAGGCCGGTGACGCCGGCTCCCGCGCCCGGAACACCCCCATGAGCATCCAGACCGGTCGCCGGTATGGCGGGTAGGGTATAGCCGTAGGGCAGGGTCTTCGTGGTGCCGAGCGAAAAGATCGGCTTTAGGCCGTTTTGGGGCGAAAAGTACGGGAACACCCAACCCGGAGGGTTGCCGCGCAGACCATCGACCACTTGGCCGAGCGTGATAATGTCGCGGTACATGCCGGCGCCGGCGTGAACGACCGTCTTGCCGGTGGCAAACGGCTGCCACGAGACCGCAACGCGGGGCGACAGGTTGAACGACTGGCGGTTGGTGAACACGTTGTCGGTCTGTTTAATGGACGCGTTGGCGATCTGTGCGTCGAGAGCCGCTCCCGTGGCGAGCGTTGTGCTGCCACCGGCGAGGTAGACATTAGCAAGTTTGGTGTAGGTGTTGTAACCGTAGGTGTAGGGATTGCCGAAGTCGTCGTAGCGCAGACCCATCGTCACGGTCACGTTCGAGGAGACTTTCCACTGATCTTCGAGAAAGATGCCGTAGTCTGTGCCCTGAACACCGAACTGCAACGGCTTGAACTGGCCGGTCAGAGGGTCGTAGGAGAGATTGCCCTCGTCATAGACCTTGTCCTGGATAAGGTCGGTAAGGCTTTGAAAACCGAAGTTAGGCCGCCCCTGGCCGCCGCCGAAGTCGGCCGAGTCGTCGCCATGCTCGACCCGCACGCCAAGCCGCAGGTTATGCTTGCCCCGAACGTACGTGACCACATCCCGCCAGGAGTAGTTGTGCTGGATGAAGCTGCCCGGTCCCCATCCACCGCCGAACTGCGTCACGGACTGCTCGTTGTTGATGTGGATGAAAGGAATGGTGGGATCGGTGCCCGGCGAGGCTCCCTCAACTTTGTAAGCCGCGAACTGCGCCTCGTTGAGCAGGTTTGGCGAGAAGGTATGGGTGTAGTTGATCGAGGTAAACCAACTGCGGTTGGGATTGGTATACGTAAAGCCCTGGCGTGGATCGATAGCCTGGGAGTCGAGCTTGATGTTGTAGTAGTACCCGTAGATGCGGTCTTTGCCGTCGCGGAAGTACTGGTCGCCGCGCACGGAGTACTGTAAGCCATTCTGGTATGGACTGACGCTGCTCGCCGCTGAATCGATAAACGGCTGCGTGCAGTTGCCCGACGGCGTCTTGCAGGTGCTCAGGTAGTCCGGCGTGCCGTACAGCAGGACGCCAGTCCGGGTAGCGTTGCTGGTGACCGGATACTTTGTCAGAAAGCTCGTTCCGATGGTGTTTGGAAACGCCGCTTTGGCGTAAGCCGTAAAGCCAGGATCCTCGACGGAAAATTGACCGGTTTGGCTTACCTTATTGGCCAGCTTTTCGACCGATCCAAAGAAGAAGGTGCGGTTCTTGATGATCGGACCGCCAAACGTGGCTGAGAAGTCCTTGTTGCTGAACTTGGGAAATTTCGGGTTGAACTCCGAGCGTTGAACCTTGAGGTTCTGATCGTTATAGGTAAAGTTGGCGGTTCCATGAAAGGTATTGCTCCCCGCCTTGGTGGTCACTTCAGTCGTTAGGCCGGAGCCACCGGGAAAGTCCATCCGGAAGGTGTTGACCTCAAGCGCGACCTCCTGGAGCGAATCCGCGTTGGGCGAGATGTTGGCTGTGCCGGTGGTGATGTTCGACGTGATGGACACCCCATCGAGCACGTAGAGGTTGCCGCCATAGTAATGGCCGTTGGCGCTGCCCCCGGGCGTCTGCTCGACGGCGAAGTTGTTCAACCCTTCGGTGTAGCCGCTGACGCCAGGCGCGGTGTTGACCAGGTTGAGGGTGCCCCGTCCCTGAAGCGGCAGATCGCGAACCTGTTGCGTGTCGAGCGTCGCCTGAATACGAGTTTCTTCGGGGTTGATGCCTTGTACTTCGGAGGAGACATCGACCGTCTGCTGGCTGGAAGCGACGCCTAGGACGATGTCGACGCCCGCGTCTTCTCCGTTGGAGATGCTGGTGGCCACGTCCTTGATCTGGAAGCCAGCCGCGGTGACGTGCAGGCTATACCGGCCAGGGGAGAGGCTGTTGGCGCGGTACTGGCCAGACCCGTTGCTTACAAGGGTGGTGCTTACGCCGGTTTCGGTATTAGTCACGAGGATGGTCGCGTTGGGAACTACGGCACCGGTTGCGTCTTTCACAGTGCCCTGGACCGTGGCGCTGAACTGGGCGAAGGCGTTCGCGGCGCACAGGATAACGATCGCGGCAAATAGCGCAACGCGGGCGCGAAGGATGCGGAAGGGGAAGCCTTGTAAGGTGCTGTAGGAAAATGAAGTGGTCATAGTAATCCTTCGGATATGCCGCATGCTTTGGCGACGCACAAGAGAACTTTCGTTGGACTGTTCGGGGCTTACGATCCCGCCCCCGCTAACGACTCGTCATTCGAACGGAGATGAGCGTACATCAATTGGATGAGGAAAGATACTGTCCGCTAAATCCGCGAAACTAGGACGATCGGTCTATCGCTTCGCTGGGCTTTGCTGTAAAGTTCCCCGTGAGGTGAAGCGTGGGGGAAACGACGCGACGGCGGCTTTTGCAACTTTCGGCGGGGACCGCGGCGGCGATGGCCTTCGGCCTGCGCTCCGAAGCTTCGCTCGATGTACGGCAAAGAGACATGTCAAATAAGCTGGCTGCTCCGGCCTTTCGATCCCTGCCGCTTGGCCAAGTGCGTCCTTCCGGTTGGCTCCAGCGGCAGCTTCGCGTGCAAGCGGACGGATTGGGAGGCCATCTGGACGAACTTTGGCCGGACGTCGGCGAGAACAGCGGCTGGCTTGGCGGTTCGGGCGAAAGCTGGGAGCGGGGGCCCTACTTCATCGACGGGCTCTACCCTCTGGCGGTGCTGCTGAACGATGACATGCTTCGGGCGAAGTCTCTACGTTTTATCGACTGGACGCTGAACCATCAGGCTGCTTCCGGCATGATCGGTCCGGCAGGGAACGACGATTGGTGGCCCCGCATGGTGATGCTGAAGGTGTTGGCGCAGTTTCATGAGGCGACTGGCGACGCCCGTGTGCTGCCGGTCCTAACGCGTTACTTTCACTACCAGCTGACCGCCCTGCCAGCCAAACCGCTCCAAGACTGGGGCAAGTACCGCTGGCAGGATGAAGCTATGGTGGTCGAGTGGCTCTACGATCGCACGGGCGATGCGAAGTTGTTCGACCTGTTGTCTTTGTTGAAGAAACAAGGCTTCGACTGGGTTGGGAGCTTCGAGTCGTTCAAGTACACCGGCGTCACAACCAAGGAGCTACAGCGGAATCCCACCAATGGGGAAAACACGGCGGCCGGCATGCAGACGCATGGCGTCAACAACGGTCAAGCGCTGAAGACGGCGGCGGTGGAGTACCGCATCACGGGAAATATGGCCGCCCAACAGGGTTACAACCGCCAGGTGGCTGCGCTCTACAAGTTTCATGGTCATCCCAATGGCATGTTCTCGTGCGATGAGCATCTAGCCGGCCTTGACCCCAGCCACGGGACGGAACTGTGCACGGTAGTGGAGACCATGTTCTCTATGGAGATGGCGATGGCCGTCTTTGGTGACGCGACGATCGGCGACCAAATCGAAAAGATCGCCTACAACGCGCTGCCCGGAACTTTCACCGACGATATGTGGGCGCACCAATACGATCAGCAGCCCAATCAAGTGCAAGTCGGCCTGAACTCGAAGCCGTGGACGACGAACGGGCCGGAGGCAAATCTGTTTGGACTCGAGCCAAACTTCGGATGCTGCACGGCGAACTTCCATCAGGGATGGCCGAAGCTGACTGCTAGCCTATGGATGCGTTCGCTCGAAGATGGGCTGGTTGCAGCTGTCTACGCTCCCTGCGAGGTTTCAACCACGGTGGCGGGCACGGCAATCCACCTTAAAGAAGAGACCGAATACCCGTTTCGCGAGACAGTGCGGATCACGGTGACGCCAGCGGCGGAGCGGGCGTTTGAGATCAAGCTTCGGGTGCCTGGTTGGGCGCATGGCGCAACCATACGCGTGAACGGAAAGCCGGCGGAGGCCGCCGTTGTGCCGGGAACCTTTGCGGCAATTCAGCGGACATGGAAGGCGGGTGATGTAGTGGAACTACACTTTCCCATGAAGCCGGTCGTCTCGCGATGGTTCCACCAATCTATGTCGATCATGCGCGGACCGCTGGTCTTTTCGTTACCGCCCGGCGAGAGTTGGGTCAAGCTTCGGCAGCGCGGGCTAACGGCGGATTGGCAAGTGTTTCCGCAGGCGGCGTGGAACTATGCGCTAAAGGTGAATGAGGCGACAGCCGGGAACATCGAGGTGGTGGAGACACCGGTTGGAGCGAGAATCTTTACGGCTGAGGGAAGCGGAGTTCATCTGCGTGTGGCGGGTAAGCGAGTAGACGGATGGCGGTCTGAGGATGGGGTAGCTGGCCCCGTGCCCGAGGGCAAACAGACAAGTGCGGCGGAGGAAGAGATCCTTACGCTGATTCCATACGGCGCGGCGAAACTGCGCGTAACGGCGTTTCCCGAGCTGGCATAAGCGCCTTGCCTGAATGGGTGCTCCGCGTCCTCTGGCGCGCGCTCGAAGTTTTTCGGAAGACTAACTGATCCTTGAGGCTCATCCGTATGACGAAACACTCGGCACTCTTTGCCGTTCTTCTGTCCTCCGCAGTACTCATCGCGCAGCAGCCTCCTCGACCTCCCTCCACACCGCTCATCACCCACAATCCCTACTTCTCTCTCTGGTCGAATACGGATGAGCTTACCGGCTCAAACACCGTTCACTGGACGGGCAAGCCGCAGCCGATCGCCGGCTTGATCCGTATCGATGGCCACCCCTTCCGCTTCATGGGCAGCGATCCCCAGGAGTTGCCGGCCATGCGGCAGACCGCCCGCACCGTCACCTCCACCCACACGCGGTACACCTTCACCGGCGGAGGCATCCAGCTCGACCTCGCCTTCTTCACGCCTGCCATCCTCTCCGACCTCGACATCCTTTCGCGCCCCGTAACCTACCTCAGCTTTACCGTCCAATCCATCGATGGCGCAACCCACAACGATGTCTCCGTACTGGTCGATGTAGCTCCCGTCATCGCCGTCAACGCTCCGGGCGAGGCCGTCACCTACTCGCGCCACCAGACCGAGACGCAAACGGTCCTCTCCGTCGGCTCCCGCGATCAGCGCGTCCTCAATCGCTCCGGCGATGACCTCCGCATCGACTGGGGCTACTTCAATCTCTCCGTACCCAACGACGAAGAGTCTGCCTCGGCCATCGTTCGCGAGACCTCCGTCTCCCCAAGTGGCCCCTTCGCCACTACCGGCGCTCTTCCCAGGGCCGACGATATGGACGCTTCACCCATCGTTGGCCACAACGACGCGCACCTCGCCACCGAACTCTTCTTCCACACCGTCGCCGCCCAGCCCGCCATCCGCCACGTCCTGGTCTCCTATACGGAGGGCTATGCCATCCAGTATTTGGAGCGCAACCTGCGCCCCTGGTGGCAGCGCAATGGCCAAACCGTCGCCAGCATGCTCGACGCCGCCGAGCGCGAGATGCCCGCACTGGAGAAGCGCGCCACCGAACTCGATACGACCCTGACCGCAGACCTCACCCGCACTGCCGGCACAAGCTATGCCAATCTCTGCATCCTCGCCTACCGTCAGGCGTGGGCAGCCCACGGCTTCGTGGCCGACCTCGATGGCCAGCCCCTTGTCTTTGGCAAGGAGAACTTCTCCAATGGCAGCATCGGCACCGTAGACGTCCTTTATCCCGCCGCTCCCTTCTTCCTCTTCTTTAACCCCGTTCTTCTCGAAGCCGAGCTCCGCCCCATACTGGAGTACACCGCGCTGCCTAACCGCTGGCGCTTCCCCTTCGCTCCGCACGACCTCGGCACCTATCCTCTCGCCAACGGCCAGACCTACGGCGGCGGAGAAAAAACCGAGGACGACCAAATGCCCGTCGAGGAAACCGGCAACATGCTCCTTATGCTCGACGCCCTCGCCCGGGCTCAGGGAAACGCAAAATTGGCCGAACAGTACTGGCCCAAGCTCACTCAATGGGTGGAGTTCCTCAAAGCCCATGGGCTCGACCCAGAAAACCAGCTGACCACCGATGACTTTGCCGGACACGTCACCCACAACGCCAACCTCGCCCTCAAGGCCATCGACGCTCTCGAGGCCTACGCCGACCTCGCTCGCCTTCTGCACAAGGATGCCGACGCCCGAAACTACAGCAAGACCGCCCATGCCTACGCCGCGCGCTGGATCGATCTTGACAAGGAAGGCGACCACTACAAGCTGGCCTACAACTCCACGGGAACCTGGAGCCAGAAATATAACCTGGTCTGGGACAAGATCCTCGGCTACAACCTGTTCCCTCCCGCCATCCGCGAAAGTGAAATTGCCTTCTACAAGAGCAAGATCAACAAGTACGGCCTGCCGCTCGATAGCCGCGCCGACTACACCAAGCTCGATTGGTCCATCTGGACCGCGACACTCGCCGCCGATCCCGCCGACTTCAACGCCATCCTCGACCCAATCGCCCGTTGGATCAACGAGACCCCGGCCCGGGTCCCGCTCACGGACTGGTACGACACCAAAAACGGTAAACAGATCGGGTTCCAGGCCCGCAGCGTCGTCGGCGGAGTCTACATCAAAGCGCTCGCCGACAGGCAGCTCACCGAAAAGTGGCGAGCGAAGGCTCTAACCGGGGCCACTGGAACTGTGCCACAAGCGTCCGGAGTGCGGTAAGGGACATCTATGCCCGGGAGGAACGATTGAAGCTTACCTCTGTTGATCCTTCCAGCCGGTGTTCAGAACTTACCACTGAGATAGCTCTGGCGACCTCCGCACCCTTGCCTGTGCGCCCTGGCAACGCTGGTCCCGGCACTGCCGCAGTCGCTCTGGCGTGTCTTCTACCCAACCATCTTACGGGAGGCACTCATGTGGTCGCGCAGACTCGTCGCGAACATGATGCCAGGCTCGATCACATTGATTGCAGCCGTGGATTTTCGCGCGCAAATGGCATTGCGGTGACAAGGTTGCATTGCTTCGACGTAGCGCAAGCATCCACCCCTGGCTTGTTCTAAGGCACAATCCCGTATTTCTCCCTCAGAAATTGCTGCAACAGGGGCGGCAGTACAGCCGCCAGCTCCTGCCACGTCAGCATCTGCAGACGGCAACGCAGCTCTTGCCCACGCACCCTTTGCACCACGGCGTACCAGGCCTCTATCAAGTCCGGTCGACGACGATCCGCAAGCACGCAGAACGACCCTGCCGGCACCACCGGCTCCGCCAACGCCGCCAGCACCCCGCGCATCAGCTGGTAACCCGCCACCGGCGTCCCTTCGAGCCCCGCCGCATCGAACGCCCTGTCCAGATCACGATACCGATGAAGCAACGCAGGTCGCGCCGGCTGGAACGAACCCTCCGTCAGCTTCGCCTCCAGCAGCAGATGCCCGAGCCGCAGATCGACCTCCGTCCGGTCGAACCGCCCATTCGCCAGCGGAATCCTGGGCCGATACCCAAACTCCGCACGCACCTCCGGCCCAATCCCCAGCAGGGCGCGCACCCGCGCATCCTCCAGCACCCCCGGACAGCAGAAAATATTCATCAACAGCGCATCCGAGCTCACCGCCGCATCCAGCTCCGACCAGCGCCAATCCGCCCGGGCCCGTGCCCGCCGATGCCCGGTATGCGCCTTCCCCAGCCGCACGGCCCATCCAGGCTCCGCCACAATCGCCCGGTACGATGCCTCAAAGAAGTTCCCGTGACGCGCAGCTTCTCCCACCGTCTCGTGCGGGGCAAACAGCACCGAAGCCGCCGCCCCCGCCGTACTCTCGTACGGCAGCCCATGCGCCGCCGCAAACCGTACCGCCCGCTCGTTCAACTCACGCCGCAACCAGCCCGCCGAGCCCTGCCCCACCCGCGGCGGACGCACCTCCCGCACCGCCTCGACCGTTGCCTCCATCGAGCTATCGTCCAGGTGGAACGGCGCCGCATCCTCAGGATCGTGCCCCATACGTTACTTCTGCGTGCTGAACGTGAAGATCGTCGTGCTATGCCGGGGATGCCCCGGCTTCAACTTCGTCGTCGGAAAGTCCGGATGATTCGGTGAGTCCGGAAAGTGCTGCGTCTCCAGGCAAAGCGCCGCGTGCTTGCCATACGCCGCTCCGCTCTTGCCGTGAAACGTCCCATCCAGAAAGTTGCCGCTATAGAACTGCACTCCCGGCTCGGTCGTCATTACGGTCAGCACCCGGCCCGTCTTTGGATCGACCACCTTCGCCGCCTCCTTGAGTGCTCCGATA
Source organism: uncultured Granulicella sp. (assembly GCA_965213785.1). Lineage (GTDB taxonomy): Bacteria > Acidobacteriota > Terriglobia > Terriglobales > Acidobacteriaceae > Edaphobacter. The sequence continues at coordinate 1,439,118 of OZ243921.1, forward strand.
GGCCCATCGAGTACCCAGTCATGGTCGTATCCGCCCGCCAACTTCAACTGTTCATTCGCCTGCTCGATTCGCTCCCCAATCACCGTCGGCTTGCGGAAATCAAAGGGTGTCCCGTCTACCGGCGCAACCCCCGTCGGAATCAGCACCGCATCCACCGGGTTATACCGCCCCGCCGGAATCGTCAGCACGCTTCCTAGAATGTCCCCCGACCCCTCCCCCGAAAGGTTGAAGTAGGAGTGGTTCGTCAGGTTCGCCACCGTACTCTTGTCCGTAGACATCGTATAGTCGATCCGCAACGCGCTTCCGTGCAGCGTGTACTTCACATGCGCCGTCAGCGTACCCGGATAGCCCTGGTCCCCATCCTCGCTCACAAGCGTCATTTCCACGCCGTCCGCAACCTGCTTCGCGGTCCACACACGCTTGTCGAAGCCCACCAGCCCGCCGTGCAGGCTCTGCCCGTTATTGTTCACCGGCACCTGGTACTGCTTGCCGTCCAGCGTAAATTGCCCCTTGGCGATCCGGTTCCCATACCGTCCGACGATCGCCCCAAAGTAAGTTCCCGGGTCCGCCTCATACCCTGCAAGATCGTTATACCCAAGCACCACATCGCCTACCATGCCGTCCCGGTCGGGCACCTTGACGGACACCACACGCGCCCCGTAGGTCATGATCCGCACCTCGGTCTTCCCGCTCGTCAGCGTATAAATCTCCACCGCCGCCCCAGCATGGGTCGTGCCGAACCCAGCCTTGGTCACGGCTGCGGTCGCGGGTAAAAGGCTGGCGGAGGCAAGTGTCATGCTAAGCAGAATAGCGCGTACCCAGGTCATCGGTCCGGTGTCCTCTTCCATTCATCATTTATCGTTCTCGGTCGACCGTCACGCGTTCGCCACGGCAACTATACGCGACCCTTACGGTCCTCGGGAAATCGCGCCTCCGTGTAGCCGGGCCCAGGTCTGCGTTACCATGGGGTGCGCCCAAAGCACGCGGAGCCCGGCACACACTCGCTACACCGCTCCCAAAGGGAATCCATGAAGTTGAGACTCATCGCCGGCCTGTCGCTTCTGCTCTTCTTCGCCATCCCTCCTGCATCCCGTGCCGCCTCGAAGACGCCACCTGACCGCTGGGTCGGAACCTGGGCCACCGCCCCCTTCATGGCCCTCAACAAGGACGCCGCCCTCGGCGCCACCGACGTCACCCTCCGCCAGATCGTCCACGTCTCGCTCGGCGGCAGCTACACCCGCGTCATCCTCACCAACGAGTTCGGCACCGAACCCCTCCATATTGGCGCGGTCCACGTCGCCCTCAGCGCGGGAGGGAGCAGCATCCAGCTCACCAGCGCCAACGCCGTCACCTTCGGCGGCAGCCCCACCATCACCGTTCCCGCCGGAGCCCTCACCATTAGCGACGGCTTCGCCCTCACGGTCCCCCCGCTCAGCAACGTAGCCGTCAGCATCTTCCTCCCCGCCCAGACCATTCACCAGATCAGCGCCCACAACGCGGCCTACACCACGAACTACATCGCAGGAGGCGACGTCGTCGGCAAAAGCACCCTCGATAGCGCCAGGGAGTTCACCAACTGGAACTTCCTCAAGGGAATCGACGTTCGCGTGCCCCCTCAGGACGCCGCCATCGTAGCCTTCGGAGACAGCATCACCGACGGCGCCGGAGTCACCAGGGATGCCAATAGCCGCTGGCCCGACATCCTCGCCCGGCGCCTCGCCGCCAACAAAAAGACCGCGGGCCTCGGCGTCCTCAACCTCGGCATCGGCGGCAACCGCATGCTCCACGACAACACCGGCCCCAGCGCCCTTGCCAGGTTTGATCGCGATGTCCTCGCCCAGGCGGGCGTCAAGTACGTGGTCGTCCTCGAAGGCATCAACGACATCGGCCACGCCTTCGACCCCACCAAGCCCAACGACGTGGTCTCCGCCGAAGACCTTATTCAGGGCTTCAAGCAGATGGTCGAGCGCGCCCACGCCCACAACATCAAGATCATTGGGGCCACCCTCACCCCCTACATGGGCGCCGGCTACGCCTCACCCGCCGGCGAGATCGTACGCCAGGCCGTCAACACCTGGATCCGAAACTCCAACTTGCTCGATGGCTTCATCGACTTCGACAGGGACACCCGGGATCCCGCGCACCCCGACAGGATGCTCCCCGCCTACGACCGTGGCGACCACCTTCACCCCGGGGATGCGGGCTACAAGGCCATGGGCGAGGGCGTCGACCTCAAACTCTTCAAAGAGAAGAAGTAAGCAGCGGCTGGAAATGCCCGCCGCCCGCATCCCTTACTGCAGTTCAATTCCCGCAAAAAAGTAGCCAATCTCGAACGCCGCCGTCTCCTCAGCGTCCGACCCATGGATCGCATTCTCCCCAATTGACGCCGCAAACAGCTTCCGAATCGTCCCCTCCTCGGCCTGCGCCGGGTTGGTCGCCCCCATCAGCTTGCGAAAATCTGCAATCGCATTGTCCTTCTCCAGCACCATCGGAAAGATCGGCCCGGAGCTCATAAACTGCGTCAGTTCGCTAAAGAAAGGCCGCGCCGCATGAACGTGGTAAAAGCCTTCCGCCTGCGCCTTCGATATGGTCATCCGCTTGATCGAAACAATCTTGAAGCCGGCCTTCTCAATAAGCGACAGAATGGCGGCGGTATCACCCTTGCGAACGGCGTCGGGCTTAATGATGCTGAAGGTGCGCTGTGACAACGTAAGTCTCCCTTTTCACGCCGCGGCATGGGATGCGAACCGCGAACGTGTCCTCCCAGTGTAAAGCAGGCGTGCGCAAATGACGGAAGCCTCTTGCCGCCCCACCTGGCAGGCCTTATCGTGAGGCCGGAAGGAGCGTCCAAAGACCTATGAAGCGGATCGCCTGGGTATGGTTCGCCGGCTTCGCCGCATGGCTCACCGCCGGCGTCCTGCGCCTGCGTCTCGGTGATCTCGCCCACGGCCAGATCGCCCTCCTCGTCGCCGGCATGTTCCTTGCCGCAGGCCTCTTCTACCGGAACCGCGCACAGTAGAACAGCCCCGCACGTAAAGAAGTCTATCGTCGAGAGTGACTTCTAGGCGGCTCTCGTGGAAGCTGGAGCCCGCGGAAGTTTTTTGCCAAAACTCCCTCTTCAGCCGAGCCGCACCGGAAACTCGACTGTACAGAGAGATACAGGCTCATCGCCGCCCACGCTATGGCCGCTGACGCTATCCTCCTCACCAACAACACACATCACCTCAGCCAAATCAAACTGCCGCTCATGACGGTAAAGTGGACAGAGTAGTGCTCGTGGAAGCCTAAGCCTTCCCCAGCACCCGCGCCATCGCCTCCCCGATATCCGCCGGCGACTTCACCACATGGATCCCCGCCGCCTCCATCGCCTTCATCTTCTCCGCCGCCGTCCCCTCACCGCCTGAAATGATCGCCCCGGCATGCCCCATCCGACGCCCCGGAGGCGCCGTCTGCCCCGCGATGAACCCAACTACCGGCTTCGTCACAAACTCCTGAATGTACTTCGCCGCGGCCTCCTCCGCCGAGCCGCCGATCTCCCCGATCATGATGATCGCCTCGGTCTGCGGGTCATCCTCCAGCAGCTTCAACGCATCGATATGCGTCGTCCCGATGATCGGATCGCCCCCAATCCCGATCGCCGTCGACTGCCCTATCCCCCGCGTCGTCAACTGATACACCGCCTCGTACGTCAGCGTGCCCGATTTCGACACAATCCCCACCGACCCCTCTTTATGGATGCGGCCCGGCATTATCCCCACCTTCGCCTTCCCCGGCGAGATCACGCCCGGGCAGTTCGGCCCCACCAGCCGCGACTTCGAACCCTTCACGACCTCCCACACCTTCACCATGTCCAGCGTCGGAATCCCCTCCGTAATACAGATCACCAGCGGAACTTCCGCCGCCGCCGCCTCCAGAATCCCATCCGCCGCAAACGGCGGTGGCACAAAGATCACCGAAACATTCGCCCCCGTCTCCTTCACCGCCTCCTCCACGGTATTAAAGACCGGCCACCCCTCATGCGTCGTCCCACCTTTACCCGGCGTCACCCCCCCAACGACGTTGGTCCCATACTCCGCGCAACCCTTCGCGTGGAACGTACCTTCGCGGCCAGTAATCCCTTGCACAATCAATCGCGTGTTGCCGTCAACCAGAACCGCCATTCGTAGCTCCTTATGTTCTATCTAGGTCCGGTGCTGCTTCTTCGTAAGCTTCTAGAACAGAATCGCTCATGTGAGCTAAATGCTCTTGCCTCCTCAACTCGTCTAATGCATCATAGGAGAGGAAGGTACAGCTATTAGCCAGCGGACCTTTATCTAAAAGGGCAAATACCGGACGTTGGATTTCATCCAAAACTTTATCTCTTCTATGCTCCGGCGCAACTATATGAAGTTTGATGTCGATATTCGGCTGTAGCGCCAGAAGGTCGGCCATTCTTAGTAACCCAGAGTAAATCGCCGTTGTATGCTCCACCTCAAACGCCCGCACAAGAGTTCTCTTTTTCAACCAAAGAACATCTATGTTCTCGATTGTTTTGAACGTAACTCTATCGAAATTAAGGGGCAGCTCCCGAAGTATAGCTTCACGAGCGTCACTAGGTAGCTCCCTCTCAATTCTTCCGAGATCGGAGCGTGGAACCCAGACGTCAAACCCCATTTTCGCGCCGATCTCTACCAGAAGAGCTTGCTTCTTAATCGATTCTCGCGATTCTTCTAGAATGTGAGCCGGTTCGTCAGAATGAGCCTCATTCTCCCCTGAATCGGGAACGACAACTGTAACCACCCGGCCAGGAGACTTCACCGTATCAGTCGACTTCCCTAGCAGCTTCCTATCTCTCTCAGATAGGTAGTGTGAAATTTGCGCTTTTCCTTGATGGCGCAGTGCGTCCGATAAAAACTTCCCATCTTCGGGGCTAAGTCTTACCAATGAAGATTGCAATACCGCTTTTACTGGCCAGGAATGCGAGTTCTGCTGCAAAGAACGGGTACGGCTAAAGCCAGACCAAATTTCAGGCAGCCTTATCGGTATTGCTTTTTCTTCATCGAGCACGATGAGGGGTTTTACACCAAAGCGAGTAGTCCAAGGGTCGCTCTCGGCACGAAAGATGGGCGTGTCATCCTCGTACATCTCAGTTGTTACCTCGAGCAAACCACACCATCTTGATAGTCGCACTAAGTAACAAACGAAAAGGTCTCCAGGGCGCACAAGATTTCGTGCGCGGGAGCGATGACCTGCCGTAAATCCCGTGACATTTGCACCATGTTCCCTGAAAGCCTTCCAGGTTTCCGGCGTGAATAGGTCCAGGACGTAGTTCACTAAGCTTCCTTTGCCGCCGCAACCGCAAGGTCAGCCGCTTCCTTCATAGTCGCCCCAACCTCAAATTTCAGTCCCGACTCCGCTAGAATCTTCCGCCCTTCTTCGACATTCGTCCCTTCTAACCGAAGGATGATCGGCAACTGCACGTTCAACTTCCGCGCCGCCGCCACCACCGCCGTAGCCAGGACATCCACCCGCAAGATTCCCCCAAAGATATTGATAAAGATAGCTTTCACATTTGGATCGCTCAGCAAGATCCCAAACGCATTCTCGATCTGCTCCTGGTTCGCCCCACCCCCCACATCCAGAAAGTTCGCCGCCTTCCCCCCGGCGTATTCGATGATGTCCATTGTTGCCATCGCCAGCCCCGCCCCGTTCACCATGCAGGCAATCGATCCATCCAGCTTGATGTAGTTCAGCGCAAACTTGCTCGCCTCCACCTCCAGCGGATCTTCCTCCGCCATATCCCGAAGCTCCTTCAGATCCTTATGCCGAAACATCGCATTGTCGTCGAAGTTGATCTTGCAATCGAGCGCCATCAGCTTCCCGTCCTTCGTCGTGATGAAGGGATTGATCTCCATCAGCGTCGAATCCGTATCGACAAACGCCTTGTACAGCCCCGTCATAAACGCCACCGCCGGCCCCACCTGCGCCGTCGTCAACCCCAGCTTGAACGCCAGCTTCCGTGCCTGGTAGGGCTGAAACCCCACCGCCGGATCGATGTACTCCTTGTAGATCAGCTCCGGCGTCGCATGGGCGACCTCCTCGATCTCCATTCCGCCCGACTGCGAAGCCATAAACACGATCTTCGCCGAAGCCCGATCCAGCACCAGCCCAAGGTACAGCTCCCGCTCGATCGCCGACCCTTCCTCGATCAGCAACCGCTGCACCTTCTGCCCCGCCGCTCCCGTCTGCTGCGTCACCAACTGCATCCCCAGAATCGCCTTCGACGCCGCATTCGCCGCGTCGAGATCCTTCACCACCTTCACCCCGCCGCCCTTGCCCCGTCCCCCGGCGTGGATCTGCGCCTTTACCACCACCACCGCGTTCCCCGCCGCGAACAGCGCCTTTGCCGCCGTATCCGCCTGCTCCAGCGTCGTCGCCATCTCCCCGGCCGGAACCGGCACACGGTACTTCCGCAAGATCTCTTTCGCCTGATACTCGTGAATCTTCATGATGGCTCGCCCGTCCGAGGGTGCTTCAGTCTTGGTAACCCGTCCGAAGTGTAGCGGAGTCAACCGACCCCTCACAACGCCCCCTCCGATAACCGCACACCACCAACCCCCTGATACGCTTCCCCTATGTCGTTGAAGCCCACCCTCAAGCGCGTCTTGAATCAAGTGATGGAGCGGCGCGCCTCCCTCTCCCGCGAGGAGGCTCACGACGCCATGCAGACCATCCTCACCGGCTCCGCCTCCGACCTCGAACTCTCCGCCCTGCTCGGCGCCCTCGCCGCCCGCGGCGAGACCCCGCAAGAGCTCGCCGGCTTCGTCGACGCCCTCCGCGCCGCCGCCACCACCCTCCCCCTCACCGACGCCGAACGCGAATCCCTCGTCGACACCTGCGGAACCGGCGGCGACCTCAGCGGAACCTTCAACATCTCCACCGCCGCCGCCCTCGTCGCCGCCGCCGCCGGAGCCCGCGTCGCCAAGCACGGCAACCGAGCCGTCACCTCACAGTGCGGCTCAGCCGACGTCCTCGAAGCCCTCGGCGTCCCCGTCGACCTCCACGGCGAAGCCGCCGCCCAGGCCCTCCGCCGCCACGGCTTCGTCTTCCTCCACGCCCCCGCCCACCATCCCGCCCTGCGCGCCGCCATGCCCGTCCGCCGCGCTCTCGGCGTCCGCACCGTCTTCAACCTGCTCGGACCCCTGCTCAATCCCGCCGGAGCCCGCGCCCAGGTCATGGGCGTCTACGCCCCCCACCTCGTCCCGCTCATCGCCCAGACCATGCTCCTGCTCGACATCCGCCACGCCTTCGTCGTACACGGAGAAGCCGGCATCGGCACCGGTATGGACGAACTCTCCATCGCCGGCCCCAGCACCATGGCCGAGGTCCGCGACGGCAGCATCACCCTCTCCACCCTCACCCCGGAAAACCTCAACCTCCCCCGCGCCCCCCACAGCCAACTCACCGGCTCGGACGCCCAAACCAACGCCGCCATCCTTACCCACATCTTTGCCGGCCAGCCCGGCCCCCGCCGTGACGTCGTCATCCTTAACGCCGCCGCCGTCCTCGTCACCGCCGGTATCGTCAAAACCCTGCCAGAGGCCGCCCGACTCGCCGAGTATACTGTGGATCGCGGAGCCGTCACTCAACTCGTCGCATCGCTCCAAGGAGCCTGACCCATGGCACGAATCACCGGAATCGGCGGCATCTTCTTCAAAGCGCGCGACCCCAAAGCCCTCAAGCAATGGTATGTCGATCACCTCGGCCTCCCGGTCGCCGACTACGGCGGAGTCAACTTCCTCTGGACCGACGAAGTCCCCGCCGGAACCGGAAGCACCGCCTGGTCCACCTTCCCGGAGAACACGGAATACTTCGGCACCGGCCCCCAAACCGCCATGGTCAACTACCGCGTCGACGATCTCGACGGCATCCTCCAGCAGCTCCAGGCCGCCGGAGCCTGGATCGACCCCAAGCGCGAAGACCACGAGTACGGCCGCTTTGCCTGGGCCAACGACCCTGAAGGCAACCGCATCGAGCTCTGGCAACCCCTCGGTTAACCAAGAAACAGGATCACCGCATTGACCAAGCCACACCCCGGACGTCTCGAAGTCATCACTGGCCCCATGTTCTCCGGCAAAAGCGAAGAGCTCATCCGCCGCCTCAAGCGGGCCCGCATCGCCCGCCAGCGCGTCGCCTGCTTCAAACCCGACATCGACCTCCGCTATCACCGCACCGCCATCGCCAGCCACGGCGCGCAGACCCACGACGCCCTCACCGTCGCCAACACCGAACGCCTCCGCGAGGCCCTCGCCGGCAAACTCGGTGAGATCGAGGTCGTCGGCATCGACGAGGCGCAGTTCTTCGATCCCGCCATCGTCTCCCTCGCCGTCGAACTCGTTCACCTCGGCAAGCGGGTCATCCTCGCCGGCCTCGACACCACCTTCCACGCCGAGCCCTTCGGCCCCCTCCCCGTCCTCATGGCCCTCGCCGACGAGGTCGCCAAGCTCTCCGCCGTCTGCATGGTCTGCGGCGCACCCGCCATCCACACCCAGCGCCTCGGCGCCAGCCAGCAGCTCGTCGTCGTCGGAGCCGCCGGCGTCTACGAGGCACGCTGCCGCGCCTGCTTCCAGCCCAACCTCGACGAAAATGCCTCGGAGCAACTCAAGCTTCCCACCCCGTGAAGGTGAGATCATGGGTGGCACAGAAAAAGGCCTGCGCCCCGCGCCAGGCACTCTAGCCCAAGCGAGCGACTCCCATGGCCGTCAGCCTTCAAGCCTCCACCTCCCTCATCGGTAATGACCGCACCCGGACCGACGTACGCGCCATGTCCATCGCCACCGCCCTCTTCTTCATGTGGGGCTTTCTCACCTGCCTCAACGACATCCTCATCCCCCATCTCAAAGGCATCTTCGAGCTCAGCTACGCCCAGGCCATGCTCGTCCAGTTCGCCTTCTTCTCTTCCTACTTCGTCTTTGCCCTCCCCGCTGGCAAGCTCGTCGAGTGGCGCGGCTACAAGCAGTCCATGGTCATCGGCCTGGTCATCATGGCCTCCGGAGCGCTGCTCTTTCTGCCCGCCTCCACCCTCGCCTCCTTCGGCCTCTTCCTCACGGCCCTGGTCGTCCTTGCCGGAGGCATCACCTGCCTCCAGGTCGCCGCCAACCCCTACGTCACCAGCCTCGGCCCCGTCGCCACCGCCGCCAGCCGCCTCAACTTCTCGCAAGCCTTCAACTCCCTCGGCACTACCATCGCCCCCGTCCTCGGCGGAGCCCTCATCCTCGGCGGAGCTCAACTCGCCCCGGAAAAACTTCACTCCCTCTCAGCCGCCGTACTCCAGACCTACCGCCAGCAACAGGCCTCCTCGGTGCGCCTGCCCTATCTCGGCATCGCCTTCGCCCTGCTCGCCCTCGCCCTCGCCCTGGCCCTCATCAAGCTCCCCCCCATGGTCACCAGCCAGAACACCCAGGACTTCCGCCCCGGAGCCCACGACGAGACCCCCGGAGCCGACTCCATCTGGCGTCACCCCTGGCTCTTCATGGGAGCACTCGGCATCTTCCTCTACGTCGGCGCCGAGGTCTCCATCGGCAGCTTCCTCGTCAACTATCTCGGCCTCCCCCAAATCACCGCCCTGCCCGAGCAGACCGCCGCCAAATACGTCGGACTCTACTGGGGAGGAGCCATGATCGGCCGCTTCATCGGTGCCTGGGTCCTCCAGTGGCTTCGCACCGGACTCGTCCTCGGATACGCCGCCTCAGGCGCCTGCGCCCTCGTTCTCCTCTCCATGCTCACCCACGGACCCACCGCCATGGTCGCCATCCTCGCCGTTGGCTTCTTCAACTCCGTCATGTTCCCAAGCATCTTCACCCTCGGCCTCGCCAACCTCGGCCCCCTCACCAGCAAAGGCTCCAGCCTCATGGTCATGGCCATTGTCGGCGGAGCCCTCCTGCCCCTCTTCGAAGGCTCGCTCGCCGACAAGATCGGCGTCCAGCACGCCTTCATCGTCCCCACTCTCTGCTACATCTTCATCGCCGCCTTCGGCTTCGCCGCCCGCAACCTGCTGGTAGCCAAGGAACCCACCCCCATCACCGACCCTGGCGTGTAGTTATCAGCTCGGCCGTAGATCGTCGACCAATGGCCCTTCTCTAACGCGAATCTTCGCGCTGCCGCTACCGCCCCTAAGGCAGCGTATAGTCCAGTTCACAGAAGTGCTTGCCGCCCGCAATCACAATCGTAAGCACCCCCGCCATCCCCTTGAACTCTCCCGTCCCCGGACCCTGGAACCACCTTCACCATCATGTTGGGCCCAGCCGCATCCATCGTCGCGAAGTGCTGCAACGCGAACGTCCCGTGCCTTCCCTTGAGCGCCCCGGTAAACACCTCCATCGCAACGTAGCCCGCAAGCCCCTCTTCCGGGTCACCCCCCGAAAACATCTCCCCCTTGGTCGCGCCTTCGAGATCGCCGTGCATCTCCTTGTCGACCGAGTAGCGAGCAAGCCCCTCTGCGGGTGCCGGACTTAGCGGCTTTACCTGAACCGTAAACGTGCCGTGCGCATGGTGCATCGACACCTCCTTCGGCTGGATCGCTGCTCCTTGAACAAGCAGGCAAAACGCAAACGCGATGAAAGAGAGCTGCGGCATGCACCATCGTGTAACATGCCCCTCGATGTTTCGCTGACACCTCCCTGAGCTTCCGCAGGTCGCTCCCCCCAATCCCCCTCTCAGTTCACCTCACCGCAGTCGAAAAGTGTGGGCCGACACTCATCAGGCCCAAGCGAAGGTGAAATGAGGTTGAGAAAAGGAAAGACGCAGCGATTGCCGCCAAGCACTACGGCAAAATACAGCTTCTCGTTGACTGTCAGCAACTCGGTCCATGCAACGAGAAGGATGGACCTAGATCGAACCAACCGAAGCCTCATTCACGGAGCATTTCCCAGATGGGATACTCTGTTTGGGTAAGCCCGACCGAGATCGCAACCGCTTACGGAGAATCCCAGACCATGCGTAACCCCGCCGCCGCCGCCCTCACCCTCGCCCTGCTCACCCTGCCCGCCTTCGCCAAGGCAAAAGACGCCGTCACCGTCCCTCTCAAGGACGCCAAGGGCATGGACGCCGGAACCGCGACCTTCTCCCCTCTCAAGAGGGGCGGTGTCGAAATTAAGGTCAAGCTCATGAACCTCCCTGTCGGCGACCACGCCGTCCACATTCACGCCAACCCTGTTTGTGAGGCGCCAGACTTCAAGTCCGCCGGTGGTCACTTCAACCCCGACATGAAACAGCACGGCCTCGAGAACCCCATGGGCCACCACGACGGCGACCTGCCCAAAAACATCACCATCGGCGAGAGCCACTCCGGCGAAATCACCTACAAGGTCGACTACCTCTCCATGACCCCCGGCGACAAAAACGCCATCTTCGGAACCTCCATCATGGTCCACGAGAAGCCCGACGACATGAAAACCGACCCCACCGGAGCCGCCGGAAACCGCATCGCCTGCGGCGTCATCCCCGCCCGGTAGCCACCTCGCAACAAACCACGGAACATCCCCGAACGCCCTGCGTATCGTTACGCATGGGCGTTCTTCACATGGCGATTCCAACTCTCGGGGCTCCCCGCCGCCCCTTCGCGCCACCCCGGCCGCGGCGCATCTCCGCGGTGCCGCAGCCTACCCGCGATACACTGCTCACATCCGGAAAGCCTGAGCAGACCCCCTTGAATCGCACCCTCACCCTGGAACAGGACGCCGCGCAGGACGCTCTCGCCCGCCTCGTCCGCCAGTGCATGGCTGGCGACCAGCACGCCTGGTCTCAGCTCGTCGCCGCTCAGCATCGCCGCATCTACGCCATCTGCTACCGCTTCACCGGCTCCGCCACCGACGCCGACGACCTCACGCAGGACGTCTTCCTCAAGCTCTACCGCAATCTCGCCAGCTTCGACCTCCACAAGGGCACCTTCCAGACCTGGATCACCACCCTCGCCCGCAACCTCCTCGTCGACCACTTCCGCCGCACCCGCCTCGAGCGCGCCTCCGACTCCCTCGACGCCCCCTTCGACGCGGACGAAAACGGCCCCACCCTGGCCGACCGCCTCGCCGACCCCCGGCCCTCCCAGGATCACCACGTCGCCGGACTCGAGCTTAAAGTTCGCATCCAGCACGCGCTCAAGCAGCTCTCCCCCGAACTCCGCGAAGCCGTCATCCTCCGCGACCTCGAAGACATGGACTACAAAGACATCGCCGAAGTCCTCCGCATCCCTGAAGGAACCGTCAAAAGCCGCATCAGCCGCGGTCGCGGGGAACTGGCAAGGCTTCTGCAACGTATAGAAGGGCAGGTGGTTTAAGGTGCCAGAGATCAACCAATTCGGCAGTGAAGCTCCCGGAGACGCACAAACCTGCGCCCGCTGCGAAGCGCTCCTCATGGACGCGCTCGACCACACCGCCTCCCCCGACGATCAGGCCTTCTTCGACCGTCACCTCGCAAGCTGCGTCTCCTGCAGCCGCATGTTCATGGACGCCAGGCGCGGCGCCGCCTGGCTCGAGATGCTTCGCGACCCGCGACCCGAGCCCCCCGCGCATCTCTTCGACCGCATCCTCAGCCAGACCAGCGGCGCCGCCCTCCACATCGCCCCCACCCCGCTGCCCCAGCCCATCGTGCTTCCAAACCCGTACCCCGCTCTCGTCTCCGTTCCCCCCAACGTCCTTCCTTTCCGTCCCCGCAACGCCGCCTTCAGCTTCGGCCAGCGCATCATCCAGCCGCGCCTCGCCATGACCGCCGCCATGGCCTTCTTCTCGATCGCCCTCACCCTCAACCTCGCCGGCGTCCGCATCAGCGAGCTCCGCGCAAGCGACCTCCGTCCCGCTAATCTGCGGCGCAACTTCTACGAAGCCAACGCTCACGTCGTCCGCTACTACGACAACCTGCGCGTCGTCTACGAACTCGAAGCTCGTGTCCATGAGCTCCAACGCACCGCCGAGCCCGAACCCGACCCCAACACTCCCGCCGCAAGGCCCGAGGGAGAGCCGCCAAAGCCCGCGAAAAAGCCCGGGCCCGGATCCAGTCTCCGGCAATCTCTGCCCGTTCCTCTCTTCCGCGAGAGCCGCTTCGTCGCCGCCCTGATCTTCCCGGAAACGCCCCACCCCTCCCCCAAGCCCGACACGCAGTTGAAAGGAGATCGGACATGAACGAAACCCAGCAGCCCGATCCTCAAACACCCCATGCTGGCTTCTGCCAGATCTGCGGCCGCGGTGTCGCCTCCGAAGCCGACCGTTTCGCCGGCAGAGCCTTTCCCTGCGGCCTCTGCAACGAGGTCAAGCTGGCCGCTCCCGCGTCCACGGGCTACGTCTATCCCGGCCCGGACGCGGCGCCCGGCTTTGGTGCTGTTCCCCCCGGCGCCGTTCCCCCCCCGGGATTTGCACCTCCAACTTTCCCCCCGAAGGACGTTCCCAACCCCGGCCTGGCCGCCCTTCTCGGCCTCATCCCCGGCGTCGGAGCCATGTACAACGGGCAATATGCCAAGGGAATCGTCCATCTCGTCGTGTTTGCAGTCCTCAGCAGCCTCGTCGATACCAACGCGATCTTCCTGCTGTTCGTCTTCGGCTGGGTCGCCTACCAGGCTATCGAGGCGCATCACACCGCCCGCGCCCGCCGCGACGGGTCCCCGCTCCCCAATCCATTCGGCCTGAACGACATCGGCGAGCGGCTTGGCTTTGGAAAGTCGTGGCCCGCTTACCCGGCTACCCCCAACCCCGGCGTACCCCCAACCACACCCGTGGGTGCGTCCCCGGGCGCATCTCCGAACGCATCTCCGGGCGCATCCTGGAGCACCGGGCCGCTTCCCCCAACGCCAGCGCCCGGCTATCCGCCCCAGCAGCCCACCTCAACTTGGGGCGCCCCGTGGGAGAGCTATCGGTATCAGGTCCCGCCTGTCCCTCCCCTGCCCCCCTTCACTCCGCCCCCCTATCCCCCCTACGCCCCCGTCTCGCCCGGCATGCAGGGGGAGGACTTCCTCCCGTTCGATCCAACGCGGCCCGGCTTTGAGGCGGCGCACCCCGCCGCAAATCGCTTCCCCGCCGGAGCCATCTGGCTCATCGCCCTCGGAACTCTCTTTCTGCTCAATACCTCCGGGATCTTTAGAGGCTTCAGCTTCCGCCTTTTCCTCCCGCTGCTCTTCGTCGGACTGGGCGTCTGGCAGTTCCTCCACAAGATGACCCGCTCCGGCTTCGGCATGGCGGACGATGGCACTCCCGCCTACAGGATTCGCGTCTTCCGCGCCGCCCGTGGGTCCGTCTGGCTCATCCTCCTGGGAGTCATCTTCTTTCTCGCCGACTTCCACATCCTTCCATGGGGACGCAGTTGGCCGCTCTTCCTCATCCTCGCCGGCGTCATGACCTTCCTGGAGCGGGCCGTCTACCGCGGAGTCAGCCAGCCACTCTACGGGTATCCACCGCCCGCAACCGGCTCCTACGCCCCGCCAACCCCACCCACACCCGTCACCACGACCGCGCTCTCGACAGCCACCGCAGCCCCCCCAGCGGACGCCTCCCAGGAAGGACGGTAAACATATGGCCGGAACACCCCCACCTTTTCCTCCGCCCTATTCGCCGTCCGATTGGAAATATCAGCGCCGCCTCGTCCGCGAGCAGGCAAAGGCCCAGCGAGACCTCAACCGCGACCAGTGGAAGCGGTACCGGGAACAGCGCCGCGTCCAGGTTCGAGGCACCCGCGGGGGCTCCATTCTTGGCCCCCTCCTCCTCATTCTCCTCGGCGTCGTCTTCTTTCTCCTCCGTCTCGGTAGGCTAGACTACGGCACGGTCGGAGCCTGGTACGAGCGCTGGTGGCCCCTGCTCCTCCTTCTCGGCGGGGTCGTCCTCCTCGCCGAGTGGGCCTTCGAGCATAGCCGCTCAGCGGACCAGCCCTACGGCTATCGCACCCGCATCGGCGGAGGCGTCGTCGCCCTCCTCGTTCTCCTCTGCATCCCCGGCATCCTCCTCAGCGCCAGCCATAACGACCTCCGCAACTTCACCCGCGGCTTCGGCGTCAATCCCGAGAACTTCAACCAGTTCCTCGGCGACCGGCATGAAAGCGACCAGGCACTCGATCAGGCACTCGACCTTGGAGGCACCCTGACCATCGACAACCCGCACGGCGATGTCACCGTCACCGGCACCAGCAGCGACGATCATATCCACATCGCCGTGCATAAAGAGGTCTTCTCACGCGCCGATTCCGACGCCACTGAAAAGGCCACGCAACTCGCCCCTAAACTGACGAAGTCGGGAGCAGCGGTCTTCCTGACCCTCCCTACGGTCGACTCCGCGCGTGCCGACCTCACCGTCACCGTGCCGAGTGGAACGCCCATCACCATCACCGCGGATCACGGCTCCATTCACGCGAGCCTTCTCAAAGCGGCCCTGATCCTTACCTCGAACCATGGAGATGTCGAGGTCGACGCCATCGGCGGCCCCATTACCACCCACATCAACAATCGCGGCTCCTCCTTCAACGCCCGCGGAGTCGCCGGCTCCGTCTCTCTCGAGGGAGACTGCCGCGACGTGGATATGGAAAACGTCTCCGGAGCCGTGAGCCTGCGGGGAGATTTCTTCGGAACCACCCACCTCCAGCATGTCAGCGGCATGGTTCGCTTCCACACCAGCCGCACCGACTTCCAGCTTGCCCGCCTAGACGGCGAGGTCGAGATAAAGCGCGGCGAACTCTCCGGAGACCAGATCCTCGGGCCCGTCACGCTTAGCGCCCGCAGCTACAACGTCAAACTCGACCGCGTCACCGGGGACGTCTCGGTCGCCACCAGCGACGGCTCCGTCGATCTCATCAGCGCGCCCCCTATGGGAAATGTCACCATCCAGAATCGTAACGGCTCGGTGAACGTCACCGTACCGGAGCACGCACCCTTTACCGTGCAGGCTGAGACCCGCGACGGAGACATCGAGACCGAGTTCCCCTTGGCGACGAGCGACGAGAACAGCGTCAAACGTCTCTCTGGCTCCGTGGGAGCAGGTGGCTCTCTCCTCCGCATCAACACCACCCAGAACGACATCTCCCTCAAAAAGGGAATGATCGCCCCGCTTGCTCCACCGCCTCCCCCCACGCCCGCGATTACCCTGGCACCCCAGGGTGCAGCCTCACCCCTTGCAGGAAAATTAGCCAGGACTCCCCGCCCACCCCACTCTCCGGCCCCTCCCCCGCCACCTTCAACCTCCTTCTAGCAAATGCGTCGTGACGGAAAGCCAGTCAACGAACGGCCTACAACCAGCGGGCCCGGATAGTTGTTGACGGCTTACTCCTGGGAGCGCCGTCGTGTGAGTCACGAGAACCTGGTGTAGGAGATAGGCCCATAGGCTTATCAAAAAGGTTAGAGCCCATCGCTGCGAAGCTGCCGAAGGCGTTCGTACGTTCTCTGCCTAATCAGTCGCAGCCCCCCTGTTTGCAGAGTTTGGCCGGAAGTCTTTTGCCCTTGTACAGATTTGCACGCGGCTTTCAGTGGCTAAGCTGTAGATGCTGAGGGACTTATCCGCGACATATCAGGGGAATTCCCTATGTGTAAGCGAAAAAGTCGCATGATCCGCGGAGTTCACCGGGTCTCAGACTTCGCCGGCATAATCGCCGGTGTCGCCCACCACTCATTCGCCACACAGGTATAAACCAGCATCGGAACCAGCAGCATCAGGTAGAAGTATCCATCGACAATCACATTTAACAGGATGAAGACTGTGAGCGCCGCAATCATCCAGCGCAACATGTCCGCCAGGTCTTGACACCGGCCCTGGATCCAGCAGAAAAGAAACACGACCGTAAGCAAAAAGAGCTGGATCCACTTCAGTGAGCTCAGGGGAACCACGTAACTGGCCCAGAACGAAAGATTCATCGGCCGCGCGATCGCGCGGCCGAACGTGTCCCACTGCCCCACGGAATTGTGCGCGATATGGGACGCGTTGGCGACCAGGAAAGGCGACACCAACGCGGCGGCCGCCACAAACGCCAGCAACGTCAGCCGCCCAACCTCTTTCCACCCGCTTCTTCGCAGACCAAACATCAAAAAGAATGGGAAAATCACCCAGCTAAACTGCGAAATGACCATGCTGACTCCGAACGCCAGCGCGCTCCATGCGAAACGCCGGCGCTGAAGCAGCACAAAAACCACGATCAACGAGAGAAAATGACCTTGCGTGTAGAGCTCGTGCCGATACTGCAGATACGGATTCAGCACGAGAAGACCGATCAGCGTCGCGACAACAGAGCGATGCTGCGGAAGCGTAGCCCAGAAGACAAGCCCCATCCCAAGAACGAGATAGCAGATTGCCGCCCAGCGAAGATCCCCGTGCAAAGCCTGAGCAGGCGCAAAGACGAGAAGCATTCCAGGAAGATAGGGGAAATCGTAAATTCTCTCCCCCACGTGAAACGGCTGGTAAGGATTGCCACCAGCCAGAAGAGCTCGATCAGCCCAATAGATCACAGGCAACATATCCGAACGCAGGTAATTCAGCGGAAAGCTGAAGATCGCCAACACACCAGCGCTCGCGTAAGCCGCAAGCACCGCCAATAGCTTCACGCCTGCTGAAGTCCGTCCGGCAAACACCGACACATAACCGATCGCCGCAATCGACACCACAAAGCAGGCAAACACAGGCAGACGCAGCATTCGGTACCCGAACGGAGCGAAATGCCTGGTCTCATACACGTACAAGGCGACGAAAAGCAGCTCGAACACGAATCCCAACCACAGCAGCCCCGCTTCCGAAGCAAAGCCGCATACCACCGAAGGAAGCCGAACCCTCCAGAATCCTAGGAACGCTGCCGTAAGCAGGATGAAGAGAGCAGTGAACGGAAGCAGGACCACTTGTAGCCGCAGCGGATCAGCCAGCACAAGCGGCAAACCATCGCCCACCAAGACAACCAACAGCAGCACCAGCACAAAACCCGCCGCCCGACGCCGCACCTCAGCCTTTCGTCCTGCCCCTGCGTCGCTCACCGAACCTCTGCTCAACTACAAGCCCAATACCGCTTTGAACCCGATACAAACACGAAGAGCCCACCTGTCGGTGGGCTCTTCAGTGCACTGCAGAAATAATGCCGGCGATCACCTAATCTCCCACACACTTACGCGTGCAGTACCATCGGCCCAACGAGGCTTAACTTCCGTGTTCGGGATGGGAACGGGTGTGACCCTCGCGGTAAACTCACCGGCAAACTTGAGAAGCTCGCTCTTGCGATCTTTCACAACTGAATAGATTGGGTTAGTACAGGGTATAACTACAGGGCTTGTATTGAATGTGCTCTAAAACAGTGGACATTGTCACTGCGCAGAGTAAATTCTATGGACAAGCCGAACGGGCGATTAGTACTGGTAAGCTACACGCATTACTGCGCTTCAACATCCAGCCTATCAACCAGGTGGTCTTCCTGGGCCCTTCATTTCCCTTTTGGGTTGGGAGATCTCATCTTAGAGCGTGCTTCCCGCTTATATGCATTCAGCGGTTATCACAACCGAACTTCGCTACCCAGCCGTGCCCTTGGCAGGACAACTGGAACACAAGAGGTTCGTCCATCCCGGTCCTCTCGTACTAAGGACAGCCCTCTTCAAATCTCCTACGCCCACAGCAGATAGAGACCGAACTGTCTCGCGACGTTCTGAACCCAGCTCACGTACCACTTTAATAGGCGAACAGCCTAACCCTTGGAACCTTCTACAGCTCCAGGATGTGATGAGCCGACATCGAGGTGCCAAACCGAAGCGTCGATATGAACTCTTGGCTTCGATCAGCCTGTTATCCCCGGCGTACCTTTTATCCGTTGAGCGATGGCCCTTCCATACAGAACCACCGGATCACTAAGGCCTGCTTTCGCATCTGCTCGACTTGTAGGTCTCGCAGTTAACCACACTTATGCCTTTGCACTCGACGGTCGATTTCCAAACGACCTGAGTGTAGCTTCGCGCGCCTCCGTTACAATTTAGGAGGCGACCGCCCCAGTCAAACTACCCGTCTTACTATGTCCCTCTCCCCGATCAGGGGAGCAGGTTAGAATCACAACAATCGCAGGGTGGTATCTCACCGTTGGCTCCACCGAACCCAAAAGTCCGGTCTCAAAGCCTCCCACCTATCCTGCGCAGCAATGGTCATAACTCATAGTAAAAGTATAGTAAAGGTGCACGGGGTCTTTTCGTCTAGCTGCGGGTAACCGGCATCTTCACCGGTACTACAAGTTCGCCGAGCAACTCGTTAAGACAGTCGTACGATCGTTACTCCATTCGTGCAGGTCGGAACTTACCCGACAAGGAATTTCGCTACCTTAGGACCGTTATAGTTACGGCCGCCGTTCACCGGGGCTTCAATTCAAAGCTTCGCCTTGCAGCTAACCTCTCCTTTTAACCTTCCGGCACCGGGCAGGAGTCAGCCCCTATACGTCGTTTTTGACTTTGCAGAGACCTGTGTTTTTGTTAAACAGTCGCCGTACGCGTTTCACTGCGGCCCCCTCAGGCTTGCACCCAGGGGGCGACCCTTCTCCCGAAGTTACGGGTCTAATTTGCCGAGTTCCTTAACAAGCTTTCACTCGAGCGCCTTTGGATATTCTCCTCGTCTACCTGTGTCGGTTTGTGGTACGGTTCCCAATTCCTCTCCTTAGAGGTTTTTCTTGGCAGCATGAAATCGGCAGCTTTCAGCCATTCGGCTTACTGCTTTGCGCCTCACTGTTAAGACCCAACGGATTTGCCTATCGGGTCCAGCTTACGCGCATCGAACACCATAGCCATATGATGTCCTGCGTATCCTTCTGCGTCACCCCATCGTGATAACGAGGTATTGGGAGGTCCGGAATATTAACCGGATTTCCATCGTCTACGCCTTTCGGCCTCGACTTAGGGACCGCCTAACCCTGAGCGGATTAACCTTCCTCAGGAAACCTTAGACTTTCGGCGTGAAGGGTTCTCACCTTCATTATCGCTACTTATGCCGGCAGGGTCTCTTCTCTAATGTCCACGTATCTTCCCAGTTACGCTTCATCCACGAGAGAATGCTCTCCTACCACGTCCATTTACGGACATTCGCTGCTTCGGTATACAGTTTTAGCCCCGTTGTATTGTCGGCACCGGACCGCTTGACCAGTGAGCTATTACGCTTTCTTTAAAGGATGGCTGCTTCTAAGCCAACCTCCTGGCTGTCTGAGCGTTCCGACTTCCTTTCCCACTTAACTGTAATTTTGGGACCTTAGCAGGCGATCTGGACTGTTTTCCTCTCGACTGTGAAGCTTAGCCCCCACAGTCTGACTGCCGTGCTGGTTGTGATCGGCATTCGAAGTTTGGTTGGATTCAGTAAGCCGGAAAGCCCCCTAGTCCATCCATGTCTCTACCACCGATCCAAATCACACGACGCTAGCCCTAAAGCTATTTCGGAGAGAACGAGCTATCACGGAATTTGATTAGCCTTTCACCCCTACCCTCAGCTCATCCGAGCTTTTTTCAACAAACACCGGTTCGGTCCTCCAGTAGGTGTTACCCTACCTTCAACCTGGCCAAGGGTAGATCATCCCGCTTCGCGTCTATTCCTGCCAACTTAACGCCCTATTCAGACTCGCTTTCGCTGCGGCTCGCTCACGCTTAACCTTGCTGACAAGAATAACTAGCCGGCTCATTATGCAATAGGCACGCGGTCAGACATTCCCTTGCGGGCATAGTCCTCCCACTGCTTGTAGGCACACGGTTTCAGGTACTTTTCACTCCCCTCAATGGGGTGCTTTTCGCCTTTCCCTCACGGTACTGGTTCACTATCGGTCAGAAACGAGTATTTAGCCTTACGGGATGGTCCCCGTGGATTCAGACAGGGTTTCTCGTGCCCCGCCTTACTCAGGTGCCTGCTTCGAGTCTGGATCACTTTCGCCTACGGGTCTGTCACCCTCTTTGGATCTCCTTTCCAGAAGATTCAGCTAGCAACCAGATTGGTAACTCTACTTATGCAGGTCCTACAACCCCCGAACCACCGAAATGGTACGGGTTTGGGCTGTTCCGGTTTCGCTCGCCACTACTACCGGAATCGAGGTTTCTTTCTCCTCCTGGGGGTACTGAGATGGTTCACTTCCCCCCGTTCGCTTGTGCCGACCTATGTATTCAGTCGGACATACCATGGTTTTACCATGGTGGGTTTCCCCATTCGGAAATCTCCGGATCAAAGCGTGTGTGCCGCTCCCCGAAGCTTATCGCAGCTTGCCGCGTCCTTCATCGCCTGTTTCTGCCAAGGCATCCACCGTGCGCCCTTAGTAGCTTGACCATAGAATTTACTCGCGCGCAGCAGAGTAATTACCTCTATGCGTCGGCATTCTACGTTTGATAATTGTCCACGCCTGTGTCGTACTGCTTCAGCCCGACGTGCGGACTTCAGCATCTGACACGAAAATTATTCTAAAGACACTCAATACTGACGACAGCTTTCGCTTTCAGATGTTACCTGATCGCTACAGCTGCTCAGCCTTGTAGTTATATTTACCCAATCTATTCAGTTGTCAAAAATCGTAGAGCGTATCGCATCGCTGCATATCGCTATCGCGCCATTCCGGCGGCTTGAGCATCGCTGCTCAAGGCTCAAGACCCGCATCACGCGGACCTCCAACCTCGGACAGATACGTGAACCATCGAGAGTCTGGTGGAGCTGAACGGGATCGAACCGTTGACCCCCTGCTTGCAAAGCAGGTGCTCTCCCAACTGAGCTACAGCCCCTTGGCACCGTCAATCAGTATACCTGAAGGACGTTGATAAAGGTGGTGGGCCTGGGTAGATTCGAACTACCGACCTCACCCTTATCAGGGGTGCGCTCTAACCAACTGAGCTACAGGCCCGGCACTCCGTCCGAAGACTCTGGCCGGATCGCTTGCTCTGCAACCCGCCAGCCGCTTTCGCGACCAGCGGGCGTTGAGCTCTCTCGAAAGGTTTCGAGGACACAGTTGAACATGCAATGCAGCTACGCCGCATTCGACCATCGTTGTTGATCTAAGGCCCTAAGACCAAGTACGAAAAAGAGAAGGTCTAGTTCAGGCTCATGCAGGCTCGCCGAAGCAATCCTGCATGGTACTCGGCAACGTCACAGGCAGGCTCGGATAGTCGTGAGACTAGAGCCGCTCCCATTCGGGAGGCGCTGCTGTGTGCCGAGACGTTCTCTCTTAGAAAGGAGGTGATCCAGCCGCAGGTTCTCCTACGGCTACCTTGTTACGACTTCACCCCAATCATGAATTACACCTTGGGCGGCTGCTCCCTTGCGGTTAGCGCACCGACTTCTAGTGCAACCCACTTTCGTGATGTGACGGGCGGTGTGTACAAGGCCCGGGAACGTATTCACCGTGGCGTGCTGATCCACGATTACTAGCGATTCCAGCTTCATGGAGTCGAGTTGCAGACTCCAATCCGAACTGAGGCCGGCTTTTTCCGATTAGCTCACCCTCGCGGGGTTGCAGCGGTTTGTACCGGCCATTGTAGCACGTGTGTAGCCCTGGACATAAAGGCCATGAGGACTTGACGTCATCCCCACCTTCCTCCCCGTTATCCGAGGCGGTTTCGACAGAGTGCTCAACTAAATGGTAGCAACTGTAGATAAGGGTTGCGCTCGTTGCGGGACTTAACCCAACATCTCACGACACGAGCTGACGACAGCCATGCAGCACCTATACACAAGCCTATTGCTAGGCGCCGACGTTTCTGCCGGATTCTTGTGCATTTCGAGCCCAGGTAAGGTTCTTCGCGTTGCGTCGAATTAAACCACATGCTCCACCGCTTGTGCGGGCCCCCGTCAATTCCTTTGAGTTTCAGCCTTGCGACCGTACTCCCCAGGCGGATTGCTTATCGCGTTAGCTTCGGCACGGCCGGATTGGGTACCGGCCACACCAAGCAATCATCGTTTAGGGCTAGGACTACCAGGGTATCTAATCCTGTTTGCTCCCCTAGCTTTCGTGCCTCAGCGTCAGTTATTGTCCAGTGAGCCGCTTTCGCCACAGGTGTTCCTTCCGATATCTACGCATTTCACCGCTACACCGGAAATTCCACTCACCTCTCCAATACTCAAGCCCGACAGTTTCTAATGCAGACTATGGGTTGAGCCCATAGATTTCACATCAGACTTGTCAAACCGCCTACGCACCCTTTACGCCCAATAATTCCGAACAACGCTTGCCCCCCTCGTATTACCGCGGCTGCTGGCACGAAGTTAGCCGGGGCTTCTTCTATGGGTACCGTCATTATCTTCCCCATCGAAAGGAGTTTACGTACCAAGATACTTCATCCTCCACGCGGCGTTGCTGCGTCAGGGTTTCCCCCATTGCGCAAAATTCCCCACTGCTGCCTCCCGTAGGAGTCTGGACCGTGTTTCAGTTCCAGTGTGTCCGTGCGCCCTCTCAGGCCGGATACCGATCATCGCCTTGGTGGGCCATTACCCCGCCAACTAGCTAATCGGCCGCGAACTCCTCTCCAAGCGCATTGCTGCTTTGACTCGTAAGTGTTATGCGGTATTAGCTAAGATTTCTCTCAGTTATTCCCCACTCGGAGGTAGATCATTCACGTGTTACTCACCCGTGCGCCACTTTACTCAGGGATTGCTCCCCTTTCTCGTGCGACTTGCATGTGTTAGGCACGCCGCCAGCGTTGATTCTGAGCCAGGATCAAACTCTCGTTTAATCTTGGTTTGCATGCCGTCCAGCGACAGGGGTCGGGACGGTTATCATGCGCCCCCGAACTCGAAAGTTCCGGAGGTTTATAACTAGTGAGAATGACTAGACCAATTTCGCATCATCTCACGACTGGCATGTTCAACTATGTTGTCAAAGATCCTCGCCGCGATCCGCCTAAGCGGGCAGCTTTGGATCAAGGACAAACCGGGCAGAGCCGCGGTCGTGTCCTCGAACTTGGTTACGCTATGTCTCGTCTGGACTGCGCCTATGCGTTTCGTTAGCTGCTAGCCCCGCTTGCTCCCGCAGTTGCTGGCGAAGCTGCCTGGCACCCTGTTGCGTCTCACGAGCTTTCTCAGATTATCGAAGTTGTTGACTTTCGTCAACTCCCTCCTCCCCGAAGGTCACGTAGCGCCCTTATGCTAAGCGGGCCTCGGGACTGAAAACTATCACTGCGTAACGTAAATATCCCGACGGACAGTTTCGTCCGCGGAGCTCTCAGCTCCTAGTGACTACCGTAGTGCACCAGTGACTTGGGTTTCTGTCGGCTGGCCCTGGATGTTTCATTGGGAACTCAGACCGCAGTCAAACGCTTGGACTGTGCTTGGTCAGGTGATGCCAGCCGATTGTTCAGGCTGATTCCAACCGAAGCTAGTGAAGCTCAATCAGAACAGGGGCTGTCCACTTTCGTGTCAGGCGCTTGCTCTCCTGTGCGACTTGTTTAGATTAGCTTGCCGTTTGATTTTTTGCAAGGTCCCATGACAGTTTTTTTGGCTGGGCTGTTCTCTTTCCCAAGATCACACTCTGGATCTCCTTGTGCGTGGATGACAGAACACGCTAGGTCGCATTCGTCTGCTTCCAAGCAGACGCCTGCTCGGCTGCTTTGTTCGGTCTTTCACGCGGACACTGGTTGCGCTCGCCTGTAGAATTCGTGCCATGGAACCAACCGAAATACAAGACTTTTCCAACCAGATGAAGGAAGCAGGCGAGGGGGAGAGCCTGACCAGCATCTCTCTGGGCATCTCGATTCTCGCTGTGCTTGTTGCGATGATCACCGTGCTGGGGCACAGGACACATACTGAAGCCCTGTTGTTGCAGGGTCGCGCCACCGATCAGTGGAATGAGTATCAGGCAAAGAAGATTCGCGAGGACAACCTGTTGGTCGTCATCGACACGCTGTCACTTGGGCCAGCAAGCTCTGCCGCATCGGCAAAGATTGCTGAGTATCAGGGTCATATCGCGAAGTGGAAGGCCGAACTGGCTGAGGGGCAGAACGAGGCGAGTGTCTCGGAAGCGGAGGTCAAGGAGGCAGAGCGACGAGCAGGCCGTTACGACCTCGGTGAGGCGCTGCTACAGATTGCCGTCGTGTTGTGCTCCATTACGCTGTTCACCCGAAAGCGAGCTTACTTCCTCTTTGGACTCAGCCTTGGTGCAGCAGGACTCCTTGTCGCAGCGTCTGCGCTGTTCTCCGCATGAGAGGACGCTTCAAGATCCGAGCAAACTGCGTCGTTCTTCAGCGTCGAGGCCAACGCATCCGCTCTTTCGAGGGGCGGATAAGGCGGAAAGACCGATGACCTCCACGTGGGTTTTCCTTGCACAGGGGGTTACGGGGGTGCTGGCCTTTGCCCTCCTGTTTGTTCCGGGCGGCTATGTGCTTGCCGACATCCTCCGCGTGGCTGGCTTTCGGACGCTATCCGTCGAGGAGAAGACACTCTGGTCCGTCTGCCTGTCGGTGCCGCTGACGCTAACGATATGCAGCGGCGTCGGGCGGATTCTGCCCGCCGGAGCAGTGTTATTGCTCCTTGTGCTGCTTGCTTTCTATGCCGCGATACTTGGCTGCTGGCATCAGCGCGAATGGATCAACGCAGGTGATTTGACGTCTCCGTCCAGAGTGGCGCTGCTGCTGGTGCTTATCGTTGGGATCTATGTACCTCTTGCGCTGACCGACATCGGGTTTGGCCAACATCTCTATGTCAGCGCGGTGCTCTATGACTGGTCTGTGCGCGTGCCGATGGTTGCTGCGGCGATGCGGTCGGGCGTCCCGCCGGTCAATGGGCTGGGCTCGATCGGTGGACATCCTGCGGCGCTGCGCTACTTCTACTATTGGTATGTGGTGTGTGCGGATCTGGCGCGTCTTGCGCGGATTCCGGCGAGGGCTAGCCTGACGGCAAGCTGCGTCTGGTCAGCCTGGGCGCTGCTTGCGGCGTTCTTCCTCATGCTCAAGTACATGGTCGGGATCACGCGGAACCTGCGGGAGCATTGCGTGGCGGCATTTGCCGTACTCGCGGTGATGGGGCTTGACCTGATCCCGACCTTGCCGCTGCTGCTGGTACGCAAGCTGCATCCTTACGCGGAGATCGAGTGGTGGCATCAGGATCGGACACCGTCAGTCCTGAGCGCATGCCTGTACGCGCCACATCATCTCGCGGCGTTTGCCTGCCTGCTTACGGGTTTGCTGCTGGTTCGACTAACGATGGAAGAGAGTGAAGTGAGGCTTTCGCCCTGGATCGCGGGTCTCCTTGCTGGATTGTGCTTTGCGGCGGCTGCCGGAACGTCGATTCTGCCGACCTTTGTGGTGGCGATTGCATGTGTTGTGTGGGCGGTCGACCTAGCCTGGCAGAAGCAGTTTCAGGCTGTGGGTGTGCTTGCGGGAAGCGCTGTTGTGGCTCTGCTGCTGGCGCGGAGCTTCCTGCATGAGCTGGCTACGACGGATTCTGCTGGTTCGGGAGCCTTCGCTTCCGTGCGGTTTCGTAACTGGGACTTTGTGCGGATGTATCAAGCGAAGTATCACGTTGTGACGCATCATGCGTGGCTCGACCTGGGGATCGCGGTCGCGGGCGTTGTCGCGATTCATCTACTCGATCTAGGCTTCTATCTGTTCGTGCTGATCCATCAGGTGCGGAGAGACAGGTCGCGAAGGCTGACGGTTGGCGAGCGGGCGATTTGGGCGCTGTTTGCGGGGACTGCGATTCCCTATCTGTTCCTCAGCTCAGCATCGATCGCTTCGCCGAACGATCTGGGAGTCGATGCTGGGCTGTTGTTGCGTCTGCTAATGCAAGTGTGGGCGGTCGCGTGGGTGTATGGGCTCTGGACCGCATGGAGGCGTGGCGAGAAGCCGTTTGCCGGGTCGAGGATGCGCTCTGCGGGGTTTGCACTGGCGGGATGCTGCTTTGTGCTGGGGCTTGCGGGCGAGGCGCTGCAGGTCGTCTGGGAGAGACTCTACCTCCCGCTGGTGGGGTCGCAGACGCTCGCCAAGCAATTGGATGTGTTGACGACCGATCGTCTGAGCGAGAGGCTGTACAACATCCGCGAGGCATACCGGTTGCTTGATCGGACGCCGAACGCGGAGGCTGCTTCGGCGGCGATTCAGTACAACCCGATCGGTCCGATGCAGCCTGCGTTGACCTTCTATGCGACGCACCAGATCGCGGCGTTCGATATCGGCTGCGGAACGGGCTATGGCGGAAGTCTTGCGGCTTGTCGCGCGGTAATGCCTGGTTTGCTGCGGCTCTATGGGAATACGGAAGCCGGGTCTGCGCGCGGCAAGGCGGCGAACGATCGTCAGGATGGCGCTGCGGATCAAATCGCAGGCAAAGCGGACGCGGAGGCGGCTTGCCGGGAGCTTCATGTCTGGGCCCTGGTGGCTGAGTCGACCGATTCGATTTGGGGCCGGCCGGGATCGTGGGTGTGGACCATGGAGCCGGTGGTCGCGAACTCGACGGTGCGGATCTTTCGGTGTCCGGGGCGGCCCGGCGGCGGAGCGTGATGCCCGGCAGGCCCAACCGCAGGTCCTTCGACTTCGCTGCGCTCCGCTCAGGATGACACCTCTCAGCTTCAGGCCTTCAGGAACTAGGTTGGCCGGGTGAGGACGCCCAGATCGACCATTCCGTTGACGAAGTACTGAACCGCGAGGGCGACCAGCAGGAGGCCCATGACGCGGACGAGGATGCGGATTCCGGTTGCGCCCAACATGCGGGCGACGCGGTCGGAGTTGCCGAGGACGAGGTAGCAGACGGCCGCCGTCAGCGCGATGGCGAGGAGGATGATACCCATCTGCCAGCGGTTCTGGGCCTGGCCGACGAGGACCATGACGGAGGTGATCGATCCTGGGCCGGCGAGCATGGGGATGCCGAGCGGAACGATTCCGGCGTCTTCCTTTGCCGCCGCGTCTTCTCGCTCGCCGGTGGCTTCCTGGGTGGGCGATCGCTTGGCTTCGAGCATGTCGAGTCCGATGAGAAGCAGGATGATTCCTCCGGCGATCTCAAAGGCGGGCAGGGTGATGCCGAACATCTTAAAGAGGTAGCGGCCCATGAGGCCGAAGGCGCTGAGCGCGACCCATGCGGTGACGGATGCTTTGGCCGCCATGCTGCGGCGTCGTCCGGCGTTGCTGCCGTCCGTGACGGCGAGGAAGGTTGGCAGCGCGGCGAAGGGGTCGACCAGGAAGAAGATCGAGCTGACGGCGAGCACGGAAAAGCGCACGTAGGAGGAGTGCTGCAGCTCCGAAAGGCCGACGGTGTCGAGAAGCATCATGGTCATTCCGATGTGCCGGTGCGGTTGGTTGAGTGGATGCGTGAGGGGGGTTCCCCACCTATAGCCTGGAAGCACGAGTCTCGCAATGCACGACTCCTTCTTCCCGATCCTGCTTCTATTCTAGCGAGGTGGGGGGATCTGATCCGCCCAGCTTATCTGCGTTGGAATGAGGAGAATAAGAGCGCCGGGGGCTTCACAGGCCAATTCTTGGCACGAACCGCAACACTGCGCCGGAGAAACCAGATCTGCAGGGGCCGGAGGGTCTGCGAGACGCACGCGCCAGAGGACGACGAAGTGGCCGCGCAACGTTCTAGGGAAGGAAGGGGGGCGTGGAGCCGATGAGCGGAGTTGAACCGCTGACCTACTGATTACGAATCAGTTGCTCTACCAACTGAGCTACATCGGCCTGCCGCTATGATTCTATCGGTTTGCCCGGGATCGCGCAAAAGCACGGCCCCGTTATCGTCCCGCGCCGTCGAGGGGATCGTGGCTGGTTGTGTGGACGGACGGTCCACTGAGATCGATCCGCAGGAACTCGGGCTCGCTGGCTGCGGATTTGCCCATCAGAACCCGTACGCCTGCGCGCGCCCCCCCGAGGAAGAGGCCGAGGAGGATGGCGGCGAGTGCCCCAACCCCGCAGAAGACCATGATGCTGGTGAGCAGGCTCGCGGTCTTTTTGACCTCGGAATGAAACTCGAGCGGCATGTCCTTGTTCCAGGTGAGCTCGTTGCGGAGGTGAATGCCCTCGAGGAGGCTTTGGCCCTCCGCGGGGGTAAAGCCCCCCGTGGCGAGCATCAACAGGGGACCTTCGCGGCGGAGCGAGGCGGTTCCGGGGACGGGTTGGGACCGAAGCTGTGCCTCGATGGCGCGGCCCTGATCGCCTGCAATGGTGGGGGTGGGGTAGAGGAGAAGGGTGAGCAGGCCGTTCTCCCCGCGGTGTCGATACTGGGCGGTGACGGCCTCGGCGCTCTTGTCGAAGGCGAGAATGCCGGCGGGAAGGATGCCTCCCATCGCCGTGTACGCGGTGGGCCCGAGGGCGTAGCGGACGGATGCGGGCAGCAGGTCTCTCTGCGGCAGATAGGTGGGCAGGAGCGGCGGCTGTCCGGCGGGCCCGGCAATCTTAGGCAGGCGGGGAAGAAGTTCGGCGAGGGCGGCGTCGACGCGCTGGGGCGGAGCGTCGAACTTCGCGACGACGAGGTTGACGCCGCTGCGGAAGATGGTTCCCTCCGGGCTGCCGACGGCTAGATCGCCGGGGCGGGGCGCGGGTTGGGGCGAGCCGGGGCGCAGTTGCGCGCAGAAGGCGGCATAGGCACCGCTGGCGTCGATGAATTGGTAGGCGGTGAGGGTGCCGTGGGCCGAGCCTGCGACGTATTCCGAGCGCTCGTAGCGGCGAAGTCCGTCTTCCTTGAGGATGGGGGCCTGAGCAGGGTCGAGAAGACCGAGACCGTCGCCGACCGGCGCGAGGGCGAACTTGGTAAAGCCGGCCAGGGTGGCAGGGAGGAGGGGGCCGGGAGGTTCGACGAGCATGGTGCTGCCGGGCTGGCCGGGAGCCTGGGAGAAGGTGGGCAAGCAGGCGGCGAAGGCGAGGCAGAGAGCCAGAGAGGACGCCGTCTGGCGGAGAAGGGGAGCTGAAAACGCACGGAGAAAGACCGGAGAGTGCATACTTCGGTGAGACTACCACCAGGCTGCGCTGGTAAGCGTGGCGAGGGCGGGGCGCGGCGCAGGGAGAGAACTGAACGACTGCGCAAGTGGAGAGTCGCTGTTTGAGAACGTGCCCTGACCGAGACGGGTGGAGAAACAAAGTGCTTCTATCCCTCAGTGCAGTTCCTCACCGTATTTCTAACCGAGCTCAGAGCGGGTTCTCGCAAACCGCAGGTCCTTCGACTCCGCGGATCGCGGTCAAACCGGGATCCGCTCCGCTCAGGATGACAACAGATTGGGCGCGGCTGGCCTGCTCCGACTAGCGGCGGCTGACCTGCTCGACGGGGCCCTGGGTCTCGCCGAGGCCGGACTCGTACTTGGCGACCCCCCTAAAGAGGCTTTCAGCGACGCGCTGGCGGTAGTCGGGGCGGCGCAACTCGGCGGCATCGCGTTCGTTGGTCACGAAGGAGATCTCAGCCAGGATGGAGGGCATGTTGGCGCCGATGAGGACGACGAAGGGGGCCTTCTTGACGCCGCGGTCCTTCAGGCCTTCGTTGCCCAGAGTGAGGCCGCTGAAGAGGGACTGCTCCACGTCGGTGGCGAACTCGCGCGATTCCTCGATCTTGTCCTTTAGCGTGATCTTTTTGACGAGGTTGCTGAGTTCGTGGATGGAGGCACCGGAGACGGCGTTCTCGCGGGCGGCGACCTGGAGGGCGTCGGACTGGCTGGTGAAGTTGAGGTAGTAGGTTTCGACGCCGCGGGCGGACTCGTCGGGGCTAGAGTTGGCGTGGATGGAGAGAAAGAGGTCGGCCTGGGCCTTGTTGGCGATGGCGGTGCGGGTTTCGAGCGGGATGAAGGTATCGTCGGAGCGGGTGTAGATGATTTCCGCACCCAGGCGCTCGTGGAGGAGCTTCCCGAGGCGGAGGGCTACGTCGAGGACAACGTCTTTCTCCTGGATGCCTCCCGCGCCGAGCGTCCCGGAGTCGTGGCCGCCGTGGCCGGCGTCGATGACGATACGGCCGATCTTAAGGCCGAGGGCGCGGACGAGCGAGGTTTCTCCGGCGGCGGTAGGGACGGCGGCGCGGGCGGGAGTGCCGAGGTCAGGGCTGGGCTGCTTCCTCGCTTTGTCTTTCGACCTGGGCGGGACCCCTCCGAAGATGGAGGTCATGGCGATGGGGCGGGAGGTCGGCCTGGCGGTGGCGTCGATTTTGCCGGGTTGCTGGCTGAGGGCGGCGAGCTCGGTGGCGGCCTCGGGGGACTTGAGGGTGACGGTGTTGGGGACGGGTTTAGCGGAGGTGGCGGGCTGGGTCTGGGCGACGCGGGGGGCAGGGGCCGGTGCGGCAGCCGTTGGGGCCGGCGGGGCGGGGGCTCCGGCGTCTTCGCCTGCGGCGGCGGCGATGGCCTTGCCTTTGCCGTGGATGTCGATGATGAGGCGGAAGGGATTGGGGAGCAGGAAGGCGGAGTACTCGGTGACGTCGCTGACGTCGAGGACGACGCGGGTGGTGTCGGGGGTGGGCTGGGCGGCACGAATACGCTGGAGGAAGCCATCGTCGGTGACGGCGAAGGTCTTGCCGAGCAGCTCGGGGGCGAGGCGGGTTCCATGGAGATCGAAGAAGATGCGGTCGGGATGGGGGACGCGCGCGGCTTCGTAGGTCACGTCGTCGCCGAGGTCGATGGCGACGCGGGTGTAGTCGTTGGTGGACCAGTGCCGGATACCGGATACGACGGCCGCTTTGTGGCGGTCGGCGGCCGGGCGGGTGGGGAGCGGGGCGGGCAGAGCGGTAGGAAGATCGGTCTGGCGGGGAAGGGCGCTGGCAGGAATGGTGTCGCGGGCGGGTGCCTGGGCGAGGTCGGCGGTGGTCGGCATGGCGGGCAGGATGGAGGGGCGGGGAGCGTCCGCCGCGCGGTGCGGGGCGGGGACCGCCGCTTCCTGGGGTGGATCGGGGAGGGAGACTTTTGATGGATGGGTGCCGGAGCGGAGCGTTGCCAGGGCCTGGCGCGCGGGCCCGGCCTGGGGGCTGCGGGGGAGGGTTTTGAGGAGCAGCATGTAGCGCTCGCGGGCCGTGGGGAGGTCCTGCAAGTCGATCTGCTCGATCTGGCCCTCAGCGAGGAGGGCGGCGGGGACGAGAGAGCTCATGGGGTATTGAGTGCGGAGGAAGCGGAACTGGCCGGCGGCGGCCTGGAAAGAACGGGGATCGTGGAGGGTGCGGCCCTGCTGGGCGAGCAGCTCGGCGACCGCGAAGATACTGGCCGGGGCGTGGGTTCCGGCGGGAGCGTCGTGGTAGATGGCGCGGTAGAGGTCGAGGGCGCGGGTGTAGTCGGCGCGGGTGCGGGTAGGCTCCGGGATGGCTTCCAGGGCTTCGCGGCCACGCTGAGCGCGGTCCCAGGGGGTGAGGCTGGCGGCGCGGGTGGGATGGGAGACCCGGGAGGTTGCGGGCAGGGAGACGCACGCCGATGCGATCAGGAGGACGCAGGTCAGCTTGCGAGTTTTGCCGGACCGCGCCATGGCATGTTTCAGTCTAGGGCCGGCGAGCGGGCGGCTCCGGGGGAAAGTGGGTGCGGTACATGGGGCGATAACCCTGGGTGGGTCAGTTTGGGAATGGCCTGGCTATTTGGCGTCTTCATACTCTTCGTTCCAGGCGGTCTGGATGGCTTCGAGGAGGCCTTCGGTGGATTTTGCGGGGTTGCCGATGAAGCCGGGGAGTTCGGTGACAAACTTGTGCAGATCGGTGAAGCGAACCGTGTAGGGCTCGATGTCGGGGAACTTTTCCTGGAGGAGGATGCCGATCTCTTCGGTGTCCGTCCATTCGATTTCGCGGGGCATGCGGTCTCCTTCGGTTAGGCTCCGGGGCCGTGGGAGGGTTTGCCTTCCTGGACGTAGTTGCGATTCCACTTGGGGATCTCGACAACGTAGGTTCCGGGGCGCTCGACAACGGCCTGGCAGCCGAGGCGCGAGTTAAGCTGGATGTCCGCGGCGGTCTCCATGCGGTCGAGTTCGAGGTCTTCGGGCTCGCTGATGCCCTTTGCACCTTCTTTGACATGGATGTGGCAGGTGGTGCAGGCGCAGACGCCGCCGCAGGCATGGTCGAGGAAGATGCCGTAATTTTCGGCGACGTCGAGGAAGGACATGGGGAGGCCGTGCCCATCGTAGGGCATGGTGTCGTACTTAAACTCGACGGTTCGGTTCTCGGGCAGGAAGGTGACGCGGACCATGCCGTCGGCGGGGGCGCTGGCGAGGTCGATGGCCGGCTGGGCATCTACGGTTTGGGACATGGATCGATTCTAATGGAGGATGACGATTGCATGGGCGTCCGCCGGGTGGAGGACGCGGTTTTGCCATAGCTGCGGCTATGCGTGTTAGGTTGGGTCCATGCGACTTTTATAGCCGCTCTGTTTCGGGTATGCCCAAGCCATTCAACCAAGCCGCCACCGACAAAGGGAAAGCGGGCGAGTCGGACTTCCAGCTCTGGCTCGATCGTCACGGTTTCGGCTATGTGGCCGTCTGCCAGGCGGAGGCTACCTTCGCCGGCTTGTTCACCGGCATGGTCAAGCGGCCCGACTTCCTTGTGGTGCTCGATGGACTCGGTCTGCTCGCCGTTGACGTGAAGCATCGGGAAACCGATAAGAAGGGCAGATTCTACACTCTTCCGCTCGACGCTGAACTGCGCCGCGCCCTGATGTTCGAGCGGGTCTTCCGTTTGCCGATCTGGTACGCCTACCGTGGGCCTGAAGCCGATCGATGGTTCTGGATCAGCGCCCTTAAGGCCTTCGAGGTCGGCAAGGAACGAACGAACCGTCACGGAACCTATTTGGAGATCAAGCTGGCCGAGTTTGCCTGCATCCGATCGGGCGCCGACTTTGGCCAGCTGTACACCCATCGCCTTCCCGGGCTCAGGAAGCTCCACGCCGCCGCGCTCTAAGAGTCGAGCGATGTTGAACACTGGGCCGACCGCACCGGCATCTCACTCTGGAGACAATAGAGCAAGAGCCGCAAGGCACCAAAGAAGGGTAGCGAAGCCAACATGCCGGACGAACGTGTCGTCGGAATCGACCTTGGAACCACCAACTCCCTCGTCGCCTTTATGCAGGGCGGCACTCCCGTCGTCATCCCCGGGGAGGACGGCGAACGCCTTGTTCCGTCCGTCGTCGCCTGGACCGAAGATGGCGTCAAGGTCGGCAACGGCGCCCGCGCGACGTTGCTCTCGGACGCGGGAAGTGCTGTTTACTCGGCCAAGCGCCTGATGGGCCGCGGCCTCGCGGACATTCAGGATGAGCTGAAGCTCTTTCCTTTCAAGCTCGCGGACGGGCTAAAGGCGGACGAAGCCCTCAAGCTCTCGGTCGGCGGCCTGCTGATGACGCCGCCCGAGATCTCCGCCTACGTCCTCCAGCAGCTCAAGCGCAACGCCGAGCGCTTCTTCGGCGGACCGGTGACCAAGGCCGTCATCACCGTCCCCGCCTACTTCAACGACGCGCAGCGCCAGGCCACCAAGGACGCGGGGCGCATCGCCGGGCTGGAAGTCCTGCGCCTGGTCAACGAGCCTACTGCCGCGGCGCTGGCCTACGGGCTGGACAAGCAGAAGGACGGGATCATCGCCGTCTACGACTTCGGCGGGGGCACCTTCGACGTCTCGATCCTCAAGCTCCACGAGGGTATCTTCGAGGTCATCGCCACCGGCGGCGACACCCACCTCGGCGGCGACGACATCGACAACCTCCTCATCGCCATCGCCCTCGACGACATTGCCGGGGATCTGGGTGTCGACGCGCGGACCAACCCCGAGATCGTCCAGCAGGTCCGCAAAGCCGTCATCGAGGCCAAGATCGCCCTTTCCACCGAGCCCAGCGCACGCCTTGCGGTCACGCTTCCTGAGGGCAAGCAGTACCTCCGCGAGATCAGCCGCGAGCAGTTCGAGGCCCTCATCGCCGGGGTCATCGACCGCACGGCCGCGCCCTGCCGCCAGGCCCTCAGGGACGCCAACCTGACCGTCGAGGCCATCGATCAGGTCGTTCTGGTCGGAGGCTCCACCCGCATCCCCGCCGTCCGCCGCCTGGTCGACGACCTCTTCGCCCTGACACCGCGCGGCAAGCAGCCCCACACGGATCTCAACCCCGACGAGGTCGTCGCCCTCGGAGCCGCCGTCCAGGCCCAGATCCTCTCCGGAACCGCCAGCGCCGCCACCGAAGACCTCCTCCTGCTCGACGTGACCCCCCTCTCCCTCGGCATCGAGGCCCTCGGCGGGGTCGTCGCCAAGATCATCCAGCGCAACTCCACCATCCCCGCCAGCGCCGTCGAGCACTTCACCACCGGCGTCGACGGCCAGACCAACGTCGCCATCCACGTCGTGCAGGGCGAGCGCGAGATGGCGAAGGACTGCCGCTCCCTCGCCCGCTTCGACCTCAAGGGCATCCCCCCCATGGTCGCCGGGCTTCCCCGCATCGAGGTCAAGTTCCTCATCGACGCCAACGGCATCCTCCACGTCTCCGCGCGCGAGCAGCGGAGCGGCAAAGAGGCGGAGGTCGAAGTCAAACCCACGTACGGCCTCACCGACGAGCAGGTGGAAACCATGATTCTCGACTCCTTCGACCACGCCGAAACCGACATCGAGCAGCGCCAGTCCATCGAGACCAACAACGAAGCGGGAACCATCCTCGCGGCGGTGGAAAAGGGCATGAAGCACCCCGCCTGGCAGCAGCTCTCCGGCGACGAGATCGAGACGATTGAGGCGCGCACCAAGGAGCTCAAAGCCTCCATCGCCGGGGGCGACCGCAAGGTCATCCGCCGCGCCATCGACTCGCTGGACAAATCCACCACCCGCTTCGCCGAGCTGATGATGGACTCGGCCGTGGGCGGTGCCCTGCAGGGCAAGACCATGTCCTCGGCGAACGAGTCGATGGGCGAAGGACCGACAGCCCCCCACCCCTTCGCCAAAGCCCAGATCGACGATTCCGTAAAGCCTGAATAAGCCCGACAGTATAGCCGCGCCGAAGGCCGGCGCTCATGCTGCCCCTCGCTCTGGGAGCTGCTTCTTCTGCCCCCCGGTTCGTCCATCAGGGAAGCAGGCTGGAAACGGTCTGGGGCGTCTGGGCCAGGGTGGCGTCCAGCTTGCTCGCGTCGGTGCCTCCGGCTTCGGCGAGGTCGGGGCGGCCTCCGCCTTTGCCGCCTACCTGGGCGGCGAGCAGGCCGACGAGTTTGCCGGCCTGGATGGTTCCGGTCAGGTCCTTGGTGACGCCGGCGATGAGGGTGACGCGGTTGGTCTCCTTGTCGACGGCACCGAGGACGACGATGCCGGAGCCTAGTTTGGTGCGCAGGGTGTCGACGAGGGTGCGCATCTGGCCCTTGTCGAGAGCTTCGGTGCGCTGGGCGAGGACCTTGATGCCTTTGACGATGACGGCGGAGGAGGCGGCGTCGGCGACCGAGGTGCTGGCGGCCTTCATGCGGGCCTGGTCGAGGTCGCGGCGGAGCTTTTTGAGTTCTTCTTCCTGTTGGGCGAGGCGGGTGCGGAGGGTGGCGGGGTCGGGGGTGCCCCCGATTCCGAGGACCTGGGTGGCGATGCGGGAGATCTCGTGGTCGCGGCGGAACTCGTGCAGGGCACCGGTGCCGGAGACGGCCTCGATGCGGCGGACGCCGGAGGCTACCGAGGACTCGCCGACGAGCTTGAGGAGGCCGATTTCGCCGGTGGCGCGGGTGTGGGTTCCTCCGCAGAGCTCGGTGGAGAAGTCGCCGATGCGGACGACGCGGACGCGGTCTCCGTACTTTTCGCCGAAGAGGGCCATGGCGCCGAGGTCGCGGACGGCCTCGTCGATGGGGACGTCGACGAGGGTTTCGACGTGGGCGTTCGCGAGGACGTGGTGATTGACGATGTCCTCGATCTCCTGGAGTTCGGCTTCGGCGACAGGGGCGAAGTGGGAGAAGTCGAAGCGGAGGCGGATGGCGTTATTGAGGGAGCCGGCCTGCTTGACGTGGGCTCCGAGGACCTGGCGGAGAGCCGCGTGGAGGAGATGGGTGCCGGTGTGGTTGCGCTCGGTGGCGTGGCGGTTGGTGGGGTCGACTGCGGTGTCGAGCTCGTCGCCGAGGGCGATGGGCTGGAGGGCGAGGACCTTGTGGGCGAAGACGCCCTGGACGGGCTTGGTGGCTCCTCTTACCTC
Source organism: uncultured Granulicella sp. (assembly GCA_965213785.1). Classification (GTDB taxonomy): domain Bacteria; phylum Acidobacteriota; class Terriglobia; order Terriglobales; family Acidobacteriaceae; genus Edaphobacter. The sequence goes on from OZ243921.1 coordinate 1,476,063, forward strand.
GGCCACAGGGGTGTGGTGATCCGCGGCGAGGAGGTGGCCGAGGTCGCCCTGCTGGCCTCCGGAGTCGGCGTAGAAGCTGGTGGCGTCGAGGATGACCTCGCCTTCGTCGCCGGGGGCGAGGGTTTGGACGCCCATGCCGTTGTGGGTGAGGGCAAGGACGCGGGCTCCGTCGAGGCGGAGGGCGGAGTAGCCCTCGAACTCGGTTTTGGGGAGCTCGGCGTAGAGGGGGTTGGCAGATTTCTGGGAGCCTCCTCGCCAGGATGCGCGGGCGCGGGCTTGTTCGGCTTCTTTGGCGGCTTCAAAGCCGGCGTCATCGAAAGATACGTCTGCATCACGACAGGCATCAGCGATGAAATCCTTTGGAAGACCAAAGGTTTCATAGAGACTGAACGCTACGGGTCCAGTCATACGGGCTTGGGCCTCTGGAGAAACGTTTCCGTGGCTTCGGAAGGCTCGATAGAGCGCATGAACCTGTCCCGGCACCATGAGATTCAATCCATAAGGCGCGCCGGGCACGGAATCTATTTGACCTTTCTTTACGCCTGACACAAATGTTTGAAGGAGTTGATCCCGATGTCCTTGATCGGACCAACCGGTGATAGATGCGGCTTGTGCATTCGTTATCTCTTCTTCGAGGCTTACAGCACCAGTCTTTAGTACACGAGCGAACTGCTCTTCTTCACCTAGTACCGTCTTGCTGATGCGGTCGGCTGCTTCGGTGAGTTCGGGGTAGGCGGTCTGCATCTCGTCGCGGACGGCGTAGACCATCTGGTGCAGGAAGGGTTTTTCCTGGCCCAGGTTGCGGCCGTGACGGATGGCGCGGCGGAGGATTTTGCGGAGGACGTAGCCTCGGCCTTCATTTTCGGGGCGGACGCCGTCGGCGATGAGGAAGGTGGCGGCGCGGGCGTGGTCGGCGATGATGCGGAGGCTGGCGTTGCCCTTGGCGTCGGAGAGGGCGGCTTCCGCGGCTCCTTCTGGAGTGGTGGCCCCGGAGAAATACAGGGGTCCGTCACTTCGTTCAGGATGACGGCGTGAAACGGGCAACGGCGACGACGTTTCATTCTTCGGCGCGGTCGGGTCGTTCGGTGGCGTAGACGAAGTTGCGGTGAGTTCGGCGGCGCGTTGGATGAGGGGGGTGAAGAGGTCGGTCTGGTAGTTGGAGAGGTAGCCCTGGAGGACGCAGGCGATGCGTTCAAGGCCCATGCCGGTGTCGATGCTGGGTTTGGGCAGGGGGGTAAGGTGGGGGCCTTCGGGGGTGACGGTGCGGTCGAACTGCATGAAGACGAGGTTCCAGATTTCGACGTAGCGCTGGTCGTCTCCGGGGAACGGAATGTCCTGCTGCCTTCCGTCCGGGCCGATATGTTCGCTGGCGTCCAGGCCGAGGTCGTAGAAGATTTCGCTGCAGGGGCCGCAGGGGCCGGTTTCGCCCATCTGCCAGAAGTTGTCCTTGGCGGACATTTCGAAGATGCGCTCGCGGGGGACGCCGGTTTCGATCCAGAACTGCTCGGCTTCGTCGTCTCTCGGGACGTTTTCGTCTCCTTGGAAGATCGTCACGTAGAGGCGCGCGGGGTCGATGGCCCACCACTCGGGGCTGGTGAGGAGCTCCCAGGCATAGGCGATGGCTTCGCGCTTGAAGTAGTCGCCGAAGGAGAAGTTGCCAAGCATCTCGAAGAAGGTGTGGTGGCGGCGGGTGAAGCCGACGTTTTCGAGGTCGTTGTGCTTGCCTCCGGCGCGGACGCACTTCTGGCTGGTGGCGGCGCGGGTGTAGGGGCGCGTCTCAGCGCCGAGAAAGACGTCCTTGAACTGGTTCATGCCCGCGTTGGTGAACAGCAGCGTCGGGTCGTTGTGGGGGACGAGCGAGGAGGAGTGGACGCGGCGGTGGCCCTTGGTCTCGAAAAAACGGAGGAAGTCTTCGCGGATCTGGGCGGCGGAGAGGGGGCGCATAGAGGCCCAGTTTACCAGTGCAGGGTGGGGGGCGGGATGGCGGCCACGGGTAGGGAACGATTGTGGACGGAGGAACGTAGATAGAGGAACGACAAGGGAGGTGCAGTGTGGGGGAGCTTTGGCGGGGGTTGTTTTGGGCTTGGGTGGTGAGTGAGGTGTTGGTGGCGGCGCTGACCTGGACGGGGAAGGGGCGGGGGAGCCGGGATGATCGGGGGTCGATGCTGGTGCTGTGGGTGGCTATTTCGGGAGCGATCTCGGTGGCTTCGTGGCGGGCGGGGGTGGATGGGCCCAGTATGCCGCACGGGGTGCGGGTGGCGGCGGTTTGGGTGATGGTGGCGGGACTGGCGGTGCGGTGGGGAGCGATCGTGTCGCTGGGACGGGCGTTCAGCGTGAACGTGGCGATCCATGCAGGGCAGCGGCTGCATCGGACGGGGCTGTTCGGGGTGGTGCGGCATCCTTCGTATACGGGGATGATGCTGGTGTTTGTGGCGCTGGGGTTGCGGATGCAGAGTTGGGGAGCTTTGGAGATTGTGGTGCTTGTCCCGCTGGCGGCGTTGCTCTATCGGCTGCGTGTGGAGGAGGCCGCTCTGGGGCGCGCGTTTGGGGCGGAGTATGTGGAGTATTGCCGGACGACGAAGCGGCTGGTGCCGGGGGTGTATTAGCGCCAGCGGCAAACGTAGATAGCCTCCGGGAAGGACGAACAAAAGCGTCAGGGTGGTGGGGCTACCACTGGAGGAGGACGAGTTCGAGGCAGAAGCCGGGTCCCATGGCGGCGAGGATCGAGTAGCTGCCCGGGGCTCCGGGGTGCTCGTGGCGGTAGTGGGCGAGGACATCGAGGACGGAGGCGGCGGAGAGGTTGCCGTGGTCCCTGAGGCTCTGCCAGCTGGGGGCCAGGGCGTCTTTTTTGAGGGCGAGGGATTGCTCCACGGCTTCTAGGACCTTAGGGCCTCCGGAATGGAAGATCCAGGTCGCAATGTCGGATTGAGCCAGGTGGTTCTCGGCGAGGAAGGTGTCGACGTCGCCGCGGAGGTTCTCGATGACGACCTTGGGAACGTCGGGGGAAAGGACGATCTTGAAGCCGAGGTCGCCGATGTCCCAGCCCATGATGTGCTCCGTGTCGCGGTAGAAGGTGGAGCGGGTGCTGAGGACGCGGGGCCCTGCGAGGCGGGGGTTCTGGCGGACGGCTTCCTCGCCGGCGATGAGGACGGCGGCCGCGCCATCGGCGAACAGGCCGGTCGAGATGAGGTTGGCAATCGACTGGTCGTCGTCCTGCCAGGTGAGGGAGCAGAGTTCGACGGAGAGCAGGAGGGCTACCTGGCCGGGGAAGGCCTTGACGTAGTCCGAGACGCGGGCGATGCCGGCCGCCCCGGCGACGCAGCCGAGGCCGAAGATGGGGGTGCGCTTGACGTTCGTCGGGAAGGGCAGGAGGTTGATGAGGCGGGCGTCGATGGTGGGGCTGGCGATGCCGGTGACCGAGGCGAAGAAGATGGCGGAAATATCCGCCGGGCTAAGGCCGGTGGGGGCGAGAGCGGCTTCGATGGCCTTGCGGGCGAGGGTGACGGCGCCGTCGATCCAGGCGGAGTTAGTCTGGCCGAAGCCCCGGAGGGTGGGGTAGTGGTCGAGCGGGAAGAGGAAGCTGCGGTGAGCCACGCCGCAGTTGGCGTGGAGCCTGGTCAGGAGACGGGGCTCGGGGAGCTTGTCGCGCCAGCGGCTTGCGAGAGCTTCGGCGATCTCGGTCTGCGTGTAGCGGAAGGGAGGGAAGGCGGTGCCGGCGGCGGTAATGTGCATGCTACCTGCAAGGGTAACGCACGAGGTGCTTAGTGGACGTGCGAGAGGCGGTAGGGGTCGATGGCGGGGGGGCGGGCGGCGTCGTGCAGTTCGCGCCACTCGTCGATGGTGCGGGCGAGCAGGCGGGCGGCGCAGGCGTCGCCGCAGAGATGGCGGTGGGTGCGGAACTGCTCCGGGTGCCATGGCGCGAAGTGGATGGCGGCGGGCTGGCCTGGGTCGGCGACGCGCCACAGCAGCCAGTGGTTGGCCTCGCCCTTGCGGATGCCGCAGAGGTCGCAGGTGATGGTTTCGGTCACGGCCATGAACCCTCTCCCCCTTGCGGGACGCGGTGAATCTATCGGCTGGTTCCTGACCAGCATCGCATCCCAATCCGTTAGATGTGCCGGGATGGGCGAACGATCTTCGTGCCGGGTTCCATTTGGGGCGGAAGGGCCAACTGCGATGCGGTGAAGGTGGGCGGCGGGGGCCGATGCGTCTTCAAAGCCGCGGGGCGCGTCCAAAGAAGGAAGATACGGCCAATCGAACGTCCGGCAGAGGAGTTTTAGAGCAGGTATGTGGATTGTCGTCCTGGCGCTGCGGCGTCCTTATACGTTTGTGGTGCTGAGCCTGCTGATCCTGCTGCTGGGGATCGGGTCGGCGATTGAAGCACCCAAAGATATTTTTCCTTACATCAACATTCCGGTCGTGACGATCGTGTGGACGTACACGGGGCTGACGCCGAACGAGATGGAAGGCCGCGTGGTGACGGTGTGCGAGCGCGCGCTGACCACGACGGTGAACGACATCGAGCACCAGGAATCGGAAAGCTACCAGGGCGTGGCGGTGATCCGGGTGTACTTTCAGCCGACAGTGCAGGTGGACCTGGCGATGAGCCAGGTGACGGCGATCGTGCAGACGATACTGCGGGTGTTGCCGCCGGGGATTACGCCTCCGGCGATCCTGAAGTACGACGCGTCGAGTGTGCCGATCGTGCAGCTTGCCCTGGGCGGGCAGGGGCTTGGGGAGGCGGACCTTTACGACCTGGGAGTCAGCTTTATCCGGCCGCGGCTGTCGAATGTGCAGGGGGCGTCGGTGCCTTTGCCGTATGGGGGTAAGGTGCGTCAGGTGATGGTGGATACGGACCCGAACCTGATGTTCGCCAAGCACCTTTCAGCGACGGATGTTTCGACGGCGATCGCGCAGCAGAACCTGATCCTTCCGGCGGGGACGGCGCGGTTTGGAGACCGTGAGTTTGTGGTGAAGCTCAACAGCAGCACGGCGACGGTGTCCGCGCTGAACGACCTGCCGGTGCGGGCAGCCAGCGGGGCGGTCGTCTACATCAAGGATGTGGCGCAGGTGCACCAGGGGTTTGCGACGCAGACCAACGTGGTGCGGCAGGACGGCAAGCGCGGCGCGCTGCTGACCGTGCTGAAGAACGGCAAGACCAGCACGCTGGACATCGTCAAAGCCGTGAAGGCGGCGATCCCGCGGGTGAAGGCGGGGTTGCCGCCCGCGCTGACCATTACGCCCCTGTTCGATCAATCGATCTTTGTGCGGAACTCGATCTTTGAGGTCGTGCGGGAGGCGACCATCGCCGCCGGACTGACGGGGTTGATGATCCTGCTCTTCCTGGGGAGCTGGCGTTCGACGCTGATCGTGTGTACCTCGATCCCGCTTTCGATTGCGACGTCGTTGATCATCCTGACCGCACTGGGAGAGACGATCAACGTGATGACCCTGGGGGGGCTGGCGCTCGCCGTCGGCATCCTGGTGGACGATGCGACGGTGGAGATCGAGAACACGCACCGGAATATGAGCGAGAAGAAGCCGCTGGTGCGGGCCATTCTCGACTCCGCGCAGCAGGTGGCGGCCCCGGCGTTCGTTTCAACGCTGTCGATCTGCATCGTGTTTATCCCGGTAGTGCTGCTCACCGGGGCGGCAAAGTATCTGTTTACGCCGCTGGCGATGGCGGTGGCCTTCGCGATGATGGCCTCGTACTTTCTTTCGCGGACGCTGGTGCCGACGATGATGCACTTCCTGCTTGCTTCCGAGATTCATCTGTACCAGGATGAGGGCGCGGCGAAGAAGGAAGAGAAGGCGAACTGGATTTGGCGGTGGCACAAGAAGTTCGACCACCAGTTTGAGAAGATGCGTCGCCACTATAAGGACACGCTGGAGTGGTGCTTGAGCAACGCGACGATCACGCTGGTGATCTTCGGGGCGTTTGTGGTGCTCAGCCTGCCGCTGATCTTTCTGATCGGGCGCGATTTCTTTCCGTATGTCGATTCCGGGCAGATGCGGCTGCATGTGAATCCGCCGCAAGGCATGCGGATCGAGGACGCGGAGCTGTATTTCGCGTCGATCGAGAAGGAGATTCGGAGGGTGATTCCGACCGACGAGGTGGAGCTGATCCTCGACAACATCGGGCTGCCCAACAGCGGGATCAACCTTGCCTTCGGGACCACAGGGACGATCTCCAATTCGGACGGCGAGATTCTGATTGCGCTCAAACCCGGCAAACGGGATACGACGAGGTACATGCGTCTGCTACGGGAGGACCTGGCGCGGACGTTCCCGGACGGGACGTTCTTCTTTACCCCGGCAAACATTACGAACCAGATTTTGGACTTCGGGCTGCCGGCGCCGATCGACCTGCAGGTGGTGGGGCGGGACAAGGGCAACTACGAGCTCGCGTCGAAGCTGGCCAGGCAGATCGCCGCAATTCCCGGGGCGGTGGACGTGCATGTGCATCAACAGGTGACGTATCCCACCATGCAGGTGAACGTGGACCGAACGAAGTCGCGACAGCTTGGGCTGACCCAGCAGGATGTGGCGCAGAGCATGTTGATCTCGCTGACCGGTACGGGGCAGACCGCGCCGAACGAGTGGCTGAACACGGCGAACGGCGTGAACTACCAGGTGGTGGTGCAGACGCCGAACTACAGGGTGAGCTCCCTGCCGGAGCTTTCGCGGACGCCGGTGACCTCGCCCAGTGGCAACACCAGCCAGTTGCTGGGAAACCTGGCGACGTTCCGGCGGGATGCCTCACCGATCATTATCGACCACTACAACATTCAGCCGGTCTTCGATATCTATGCCGATGTCGATAACCGCGACCTGGGAGGGGTGGCGAGCCAGATCAACACGATCATGGACCGAACCCGGAAGAACCTTCCGGTGGGCGTGACGCTGGAGCTGCGAGGCGACGTGAAGACGATGCAGGACTCGTTCCTGCGCCTTGGGATCGGGATCGTGTTCGCCATCGGGCTGGTGTACCTGCTGATGGCCGTGAACTTCCAATCATGGCTGGACCCGGTGATTATTCTGATGGCGATTCCGGGGGCGTTTTGCGGGATTCTGTGGATGCTGTTTGCCACGCAGACCACGTTCAACGTGCCTTCGCTGATGGGTGCCATCATGACGATCGGTGTGGCGACGGCGAACAGTATTTTGATGGTGGTCTTCGCGAACGACGAGCGTGTTGCCGGAAAAGACCGGTTCGAGGCAGCGCTGAACGCGGGATTCACCCGCCTGCGGCCGGTGTGCATGACGGCGCTGGCAATGATTATCGGGATGCTGCCGATGGCGCTTTCGATCGGCGAGGGCGGCGAGCAGAATGCACCGCTGGGCCGCGCGGTGATCGGCGGTCTGCTGCTGGCGACAGTGGGAACGCTCTTCATTGTGCCGGTGATCTATTCGCTGATGAAGAAGGACGCCCCGGCGGACTATGACAAGGAGATCGACGAAGCGGAGCGGCAGCAGCGCGACGCGGAACAATCGGGATATCAGGAGCAGCCGGCGTAGATGAGCGAATTGGGATTCGAGCAGAGGGAACGCGAGGCACGGGCGCGGGACGAAGAATCGCGCGGAGAGAATCCGGCCTATGCAGAGGAGAAGCGGCTGGGGGATGCCTTCGCCGATCCGAATGCAATGGACGACACGAAGCTGGGGAACGCGTTTACGGAGGCGAACTCCAGCCGGAAGCAGAAGCATGAGTTGCACCTGAAGCAAAAGCTGCAGCCGAAGGGGACGCGGAAATACCTGGCGTGGTTCCTGGTAGCGGTGCTGGTGCTGTTCGCGCTGGTGTTTGTGCTGGGCATCCTTCCGCGGCTTCGGCGGGATAAGGAGAACAGCCAGCGAGCGCAAAGGGAGAAGGACCGTGTGCCGACGGTGGAGGTGGTGAAGATCAAGGCCGAGCCGGGCGGAGCGGGGCTAACGATCCCCGGCACGACGACGCCGATGACGGAGGCGTTCGTATACGCGCGGGCGAACGGCTACCTCAAGCGGCGGCTGGTCGATATCGGCGACCATGTAAAGAAGGGGCAGTTGCTTGCGGTGATCGACGCGCCGGATCTGGACCAGCAGGTGGACCAGGCGCGGGAGCAGGTGCGTCAGGCCGAGGCGCAGGTGGCGCAGCAGCAGACGCAGCTTGCGCTGAACAAGATCACCTGGGACCGGTACCGGGTGCTGGTGGCGAAGGGCGTGTTGGCGCGGCAGGAAGGCGACCAACGCGAAGCGGACTACCTGGCGCAGCAGGCGAATGTGGCGGCGGCCGAGCGTAACGTGCAGGCGTACCAGGCGAACCTCCGGCGGGTGATCGCGCTGCAATCGTACGAGCAGGTGCGGGCGCCGTTCGATGGGGTGGTCACGGCGCGGAATGTGGATGTGGGTGCGCTGATCTCGGCGGCTGGGTCGTCGAGCGGCGGGTCTGCGGGCCCTTCGCAGGCAGGGCCGAGCGCGGGCCAGCAGGGTGGGGCGTTGACGAACTCCGCAGGTTCAAGCGGGAGTGCGCCGACGGCGAGTTCTCCCAGCGGCGGCGGAGATGGATCGGGCGCGGGCGCTTTGTTTTCTATCGCGCAGGTGGAGCGGCTGCGGATTCTGATCTCGGTGCCGGAGGGGTACGCGTCCGCGGTAGCACCGGGGCAGCACACGCTGCTGCATTTCCAGGAGTTTCCAAAGCAGGAGTTCCACGGCGATGTGACGCGGACGGCGGCGTCCATCGACCAAAATACGCGGACGCTGCTGACCGAGGTGCAGGTGGACAACCGGGCCGGTCACCTGATGGCGGGGATGTATGCCGTGGTGACCTTTGCCGAGAGCGGCGGCCGCGGGGGCAGCGGGCCGGTCACGATTCCCGGCGATGCGCTGGTGGTGCGCGAGAACAACACCGTGGTGGCGGTCGTAGAGGACGGCAAGATACGGATGCAGCCGGTGGAGATCGGCCGGGATTTTGGCGCGGCGATGGAGATTGTGAACGGGCTGAAGGTGGGCGACGTCATCGCGACGACCATAACGGATGACGTGACTGACGGGGCTAAGGTGCAGACCAAGGAGTCGAAGAGCGAAACGCAGAGTGCGGGTCAGCAGGCTCCGGCAGCGACGAAGGCGCTTCCGGGTGGCTCCAGCCAGTATGGGGACCAGAGCCTGACGGACCAGAACCAGCAAGGGCAGGGGAGCCAGAAGAAGCCGGGCGGGCAGGGCGGCAAGAAGCCGGCAAGCGGGTCGGGGAGCAAGCCATGAGGTCGGGGGTGTGGTTGGCGCTGGCGCTTGGGGCGGCGGGGGTGTTGGGTCAAGCTCCGGTGCAGAGTGGGGCGGCGGCCAACGCGCAGGTTCCGGCGCGGGACCAGGCTACCGCCACCGGGGACGGGGCGGCGCCTCCCATCGCCGAGGTTCCGGCAATCGCGGGGTTCGTGGGTGCGCCCGCTGGCAAGACGGCTGACCTGGAAAGGGTGGGTGCTCTGGAGGCGACTACCGGCCGGTCGCGGGCGACGGGCCTGGGGTCCAGCTTTCATGGGCTGCTGGGTCCATATCGCAGACCGCGGGTTCCGGAGCTGTTTGCGGGGAGCGGAGCCCGCCTGAACGGGCTGGTGCGGGATGGCAAGCTGTATCTGACGCTCCATGACGCGATCGCGCTGGCCATCGAAAACAACCTGGATGTCGAGGTGGAGCGGTACAACCTGCAGCTTGCCGACGCGGATACGCTGCGGGCGCGGGGCGGCGGAAGCCTGCGCGGGATCGACTACACCGTGCAGGCGTCGCCGAACGGCGTGGGAGGACCAGGGAGCCCGCTGCTGAACACGGCAGCGACCAATCCGAACCCGACCGTGCCGGCGGTGACCGACCTGACGAGCCTGAACTCGACCACGCAGACGACCCTGAACTATGGCGTGGCGGGCACGGCGGGGACCTATGCGACCGGGCCTTCGGTGCCGCTGTTCGACCCGAACTTCATCCTGACCGGGGGGTACCTGCGGCGGTCGAATACGGTGTCGTTGACGGGAACGGCTGGAGGGGCGGCGACGCAGCCGGAGCCGCTGCACTATGTCACGGCGAACCTTGCGTATCTGCAGGGGTTCAGCACGGGCGCGCAGATTGAGGCGACGGCGAACAACAACGCGCAGGTGATCTACGCGACGATGTCGGAGAACGATCCGTTCTACAGCCCGAGCACGTCGGTGACGCTGACGCAGCCGCTGCTGCGGGGTCGCGGGCGCACGGTCAACCTGCGGTATGTGCGGATTGCCCAGCATGACAAACGGGTCTCGCGCTTCCTGTTCGACCAGCAGGTGCAGCAGACGGTGAACGGGGTGGCGCGGCTGTACTTCGACCTGGTAAGCCTGGGCGAGAACGTAGCCGTTAAGCAGGAGGCTCTCCGGGCGGCGCGGCGGCTGCGGCAGGACGACGCGGACCAGGTGGCTGAAGGCACGCTGGCGCCGATCGAGCTGACGCGGGCGTCGGCACTGGTGAGCTCGAGCGAGTTCGACCTGGTGCAGGCGCAGGGGCTCTATCGGCAGGAGGAGGTCATTCTGCGCAACCAGATTCTGCGAGCGGGGTCTCCGGTGTTTGCGGCTTCGTTTTCGGAGATTGTGCCGACCGACCGCATCCTGGTTCCGGAGTTGATGGACACGGCGACAATGCCGGAGTTGATCGCCCAAGGGCTGGCCCGGCGTCCGGACCTGGCGCAGGCGGAGGAGCAGGTAAAAGCCGGTCAGGCGGCGGTGGCGGCTTCGCGGAACCAGGTGCTGCCGCAGTTGAACGTGTATGCCAATGTGGAGACGCGAGGCAGCTCCGAGGTGGGGTACGAGCCGCTAGGGACGACCGGGACGGGACTGCCGACGACCCCGGCAAACTTGGCGCTGGGAGGCTTGCGGACATCGACGATCTACCAGGGTGGCGTGCAGTTGACGCTGCCGCTCCGAAACCGGATTGCGGCGGCGGACGCGGCGCGGGATACAGTGCAGCTGCGGCAGGTGTCGGCACGGGTGGAGAAGCTGTCGAACCAGGTACGGGTGGAGATCGAGAACGCGGCAATCGCGCTTGAGACCGCCCATGCGGCGTACAACGCGGCGCGGAACAGCGCGGGGTACCAGGAACAGCTCCTGCAGGCGGAGATCGACAAGCTGGGCGCGGGACAATCCACCAACCTGCTGGTAGTGCAGAACGAGACGTACCTGGCGCAGGCGCGGTCGACCGAGATCGCAGCGCGGAGCAATTGGAAGAAGACGGAGATTGAGCTGCAACGGGCGCTGGGAACGCTGCTGGAGACGAACCGGATCAGCCTGGAGGACGCGGTGCAGGGAACGCTCACGCCGTAGGGTCAGGCGTGGTTGAGCAGACGCGCGAGCGTGTAAGCCACGGCAGCAGCGGCTCCCCCGATGAGGCTCGTCTGGAGCGCTGAGCGGAGGGCACCGGTGCCGAGCAGGCGGCCCTTGATGGCTCCGAAGACAGCCAGCGCCACCAGCGTGATGACGACCGAGAGACGCAGGGCGTGCAGGTTGTCCGCGACCAGCATGTAGGGCAGCAGCGGGATGAAGCCCCCCGCGATGTAGGCGGCCGCGATGGTGAGTGCGGAGCGGTGGGCGCGGTTGGCGGCCGGGGCCTCGAGGCCAAGCTCGAACCGCATCATGAAGTCGACGTAGGCGGCAGGGTTCTTCTGCAGGGCTTCGAGGACGGGAGTCGCGGCCTCGCGCGAGACGTGGTACTGCGCGAAGATCTCGTAGATCTCCTCGGCTTCATCGTTGGGGCGGGTGACGACCTCTTCCTGCTCGCGGGCAAGTTCGGAGGCGTAGTGCTCGGCATCGCCGCGGGCGGCCAGGTAGCCGCCCAGCCCCATGGCGATGGAGCCGGCAGCAATCTCCGCCAGGCCGGCGAGCACGACGATATGGGTCGAGGCGATGGCTCCAGAAAGCCCGGCGGCGAGCGCGAACGGAACCGTCAGGCCGTCCGAAAGGCCGATGACGACGTCGCGGACGCTTTCAGAGGATTCGAAATGGGCTTCGGCGTGGGGGCCGCGGGCAATATCGTGCATGTCGGTAGTGTGATGCCTGCGGGCGCGCGAGAGTCCGCGAGAACCTGCGCAGCGGAGGGGAGCGCTGAAATAACTGGCCTGCTTTGGCGTCTTTCGTGCAGGATCGCCGTCTCTATCAGCATTGAGGCGGCTGCCGTTTCCTGCGTAAACGAAGCGTCTTGAGGAGATGGGGCAACATGAAAGTGACTTGGGGAGCGGGGTTCCGTTGGGTGGGGGGCGTCATGTTGCTGCTGGCGCTGGGTCTGGGCGTGGCCGCGGCGCAGGATGAGGCGGGCCCGCAGCGCGGCGGCGGGTTTGCAGGCGGGCAGATGATCCGGGGCATCGTAACCGCCGCGTCGGGCGACAAGCTGACCCTGAAGACGGAGCAGGGCGAGCAGTACCAGGTGGTGACGACCACCAACACGCGGATCATGAAGGATCGGCAGCCCGTAAAGCTGGCCGAGATTCCGGTTGGCGCGGGCGTCGGCGCGGTGGGGCTGCTCGATGCGCCGACCAGGACGGTCCACGCCATGATGGTGATGGTGATCGACCCCGAGCAGGTGAAGAAGGCGCGGGAGGGCATGGGCAAGGTCTACATCGCGGGCAAGATCACGAAGATGGACGAGACAAAGTTGACCGTGCTGCGCTCCGATGGGGTGACGCAGACGATCGAAGTGGACGAGACGACGTCCTTCAAGCGGGGCGGCCGGGGCATGCGGATGGCGATGGATGGTGGACCGATGGCGACGCCGTCGTTCGGCTCGGGCGATGGGGGAGCGCCGAGGACGGCACCGCCCGCTGAGAGCATTACGCTCATGGACCTGAAGGTGGGCGATACGGTGGTGGGGCAAGGCGCGTTGAAGAATGGCGTCTTTGTGCCGAAGGACCTCAGCGTAGTGCCTCCGGGTGCGGGACGGCAGAGACGGCGGCCGGCCGAGGGCGGCGCGACAGGGGCAAACCAGACAGGGTCGCCCGCTGGGCAGGCGCCACCGCAGTAGGGCTCTGCCTAGGGCGAGCAGGCAAACGAAGTTTGGGGGGGAAACGTGCGGCGGATGAGACAGGTAGCGCGGACGGTGGGATTGGTGGCGGTTCTGGCGGGGTGCGGCGCGGCCCTGCGCGGGCAGACCACCACGTCTACTCCCGGCGGGACGCTGCCAACCGCTCCGGCCGCCACGGCGGGCGGCACGATCCGCGGCTCGGTGAAGGCGGGGGCGGTGCCGCTGCCCGGCGTCAGCATTACGGCTACCAACACGCTCACGGGTAAGAAGTACGCGACGACCACCGACGTCTCCGGGGCCTTCGAGATGGCGATTCCGCGAAATGGGCGGTATGTCGTGAAGGCGGACCTGGCCGCGTTTGCAAGCGACACGAGGGAAGTGCTGCTGAACGCGGCAAGCGAGAACGGCGGGCTGCCGTTGCAGGTGGCGGACTTCGGCCTGCAGCTTGCCTCGCGGGTGGCGGCTGCGGAGGCGGTGAGCGCCCAGCAGACGGCGGCGTCGGGCCTCAATGCCTTGCGGCGTGGAATGCAGTCGCTGCGTGTCACGGAAGGAGACACAGGCTCCGCCGACGCGAGCGCAGGGACGGGCAACGCGGGCGCGCAGATGCCGACGCTGAGCGGGCTTGGCGAGGGCGCGGCGACGGAATCCGTTGCGGTGAGTGGGCGTGAGGGGCAGACCAACGGGCTTGCGGGCTTCAGTGAAGATGAGATTCGCCAGCGGGTGGAAGACGCCGTGGCGCAGGCCCGCGCGCAGGGCGGCGGACAGGGCGGGGGCGACCCGACCAACGCGATCGTCAGCATGATTGGCGGGCTGATGAGCGGGGGTGGAGGCTTCGGCGGGCCGGGCGGGCCAGGCGCCGGCGGGCCGGGCGGCGGCGGCGGTCGCGGCGGCGGAGGGTTCGGCGGAGGCGGCTTTGGCGGGGGCGGCTTTCGCAATTTCAACCCGACGCAACTGCATGGCGCAGTCTTCTACAACGGCGACCAGAGCGCACTCGATGCGGCACCCTTTTCCGTGAGCGGCGTGAAGGTGACCAACCCGGCCTACAGCAGGAACTCCTACGGCGCGAGCCTGGCGGGGTCACCCTACATTCCCGGCCTCTTCAAGGCGAACCCCAAGCAGTTCGTCTTTCTGAACGTGACGGGGGCGAAGAACACGACGCCCGAGGTGTTGAACGGTACGGTCCCGACGGCGCTCGAGCGCGGCATCGTAACGGATGCGAACGGCGCTCCCGTGCTGGACGCCAACGGGAACTATCAGTTCACGAACGCCGATTTCTCGCGCTCGACGCAGGTGCAGAGCGGCGCGGCGACGCCGGTGACGATCTATAACCCGCTGCTGCCCGGTAAGCCGATGTTTGCGGGCAACATCATCCCGGCGGCGAACATCTCCGCGCAGGCGCGGGCGTTGCTGCGGTACTATCCGCTGCCGAATGTGCCGATCTTCGGCACACAAGGGTACAACTACCAGACCGTGACCACCGCGGGGGCCAACAACACGAACGCGAGCCTGCGGTACGTCCGAAACTCCGGCCAGACGCCGCAACGGGGCGGGGGGGGAAGGCAGCAGGCCACCCGCAACGCGCCGCCCACGCTGCGGCAGAACATCAACGTCAACGGCAGCTACACGCATGCCGCAAGCGATCAGCGCAACATCTTTCTGCCGCTTGGCGGCGCGACGACGACGACGGGGTACTCGCTGACTGGCGGCTACACGATAGGATACGGGCGCTTCTCGAACAACGCGTCCGTGACCTGGAACCGCTCGCACTCGATGACGCGCAACTACTTTACCAACGGGGCAGCCGACCCGGCCGCGGCGGCGGGCGTGGCGGTCGGCAACGCAGTCATCCAGGCCAACCCCTTCTTCGACAGCGTGCCGAGCCTCAGCTTCACCAACTTTACCGGCCTGGGAACGACCACGCCGAGCGACAGCGTCAACCAGACGATCAGCTTTTCCGACTTCGTCAGCTACCGCTACAAGAAACACAACCTGCGCTTCGGCGGAGACATCCGGCGGCTCCATGCGGACTCTATCGGCGGGACGAACGTGCAGGGCGCGTTCACGTTTACCGGGTACGCGACGCAGAGTCAGTGCGCGGGAACGACGGTCGCCACGGAAACGCCTGCCTGCCCGGTATCGGTGCCGGCGACGAGCGGGGGAGGGTCCGGCTTTGCAGATTTTCTGCTCGGCCTTCCCCAGCAGGCGGCGGTGCAAGCTGGGCTGAACAAGACCTATCTGCGCGAGAACATCTTCGACTGGTACGGACAGGACGACTACCGGGTGCTGCCCTCGCTGACCTTGAACTACGGGCTGCGCTACGAGTACTTCGGGCCGTACACGGAGAAGTACAACCGGCTCAGCAACCTCGACCACAACGCCGATTTCACGCAGATCGCCGCCGTGCTGCCGGGCGGAACGGGGCCGTACAGCGGCGCCTTTCCGCGGTCGCTCGTGAACCCGGATTACACCATGTACTCGCCGCGGTTCGGCTTTGCGTATCGGCCTCCGGCGAAATATCGCTTGCTGAAGCAGACGGTCGTGCGCGGCGGCTACGGGCTCAACTTCAACACCGGGCAGTTCGGGACATTTGCGCGGCTGCTCGCGTTTCAGCCTCCCTTCGCCATCACGCAGACGAACATCGTGGGCCAGCAGGGTTGCACGTCGGCCAACCTGACGCTCGCCAGCGGCTTCAACTGCTCGACCGCCGCGACGCAGAACAACTACAGCGTCAACCGCGACTACCGGCTCGGCCATGTGCAGATCTATAACTTCGGCGTGCAGCGAACGCTGCCGCAGGGGATCGTGTTGAACATCGACTACAACGGGTCCAAGGGCGGCGCGCTGGACATCGTGCGCGCGCCGAACCGTACCGCGACCGGCGTGCTGACGACCACCTCGCAGCCGTTCAACTATGAGGATTCGCTCGGCTTTTCGCGGCAGAATGCGCTGGCGGTAAACGTGCGGAAGCGGCAGACTAAGGGTGTGTCGATCCAGGCGACGTACCAGTACGGCCATTCCATCGACAATGCGTCCTCCATCGGGGGCGGCGGCACGGTGGTCGCGCAGAACGACCGCGACCTGCTGGCGGAGGAGTCGAACTCCGCCTTCGACGTACGCCACCGCGTCACGGGCAACTGGGTGCTGGAGCTTCCCTTCGGACCCAATCGCGCCTTCCTCGCGAAGGGCGGCTTCTGGTCGAAGGCGCTCGACGGCTTCAACCTGAGCGGCACATACACGTTCGCGACCGGCAGCTATTTCACCCCGCGCTATGTGGGTACGGTGGCCGAGACGGCGACGGGAAGCAACAACTCCCTGCGTCCGGACCGTGTGGTCGGTGTGCCGGTCGCGGGCGCGGGCTCACTGCGCAACTGGTTCAATCCCGCGGCCTTCCGGGCTCCCGCGAATGGCTTCGGAACGGCCTCCCGCAACTCGATCGAAGGCCCCGGCGTGGTCAGCGTGAACTCGGCGCTGAGCCGCACGTTCGGCTTCGGCGAGACGCGCTCGCTGGAGGCTCGGCTGACCGCAAGCAACGTCTTCAACACGGTGCAGTATTCCGGAATCAACACGGTGCTGAGCTCAGCCACCTTCGGCCAGGTAACGGGCGCGGCGGCCCGGCGGTCGGTGCAGGTGACGGCGCGATACCGGTTCTAAGGCCGGCAGGAGCGAGAGATTGGCGATGCGACGATTCGTGGCGGCAGGGATGATCGGGTTGCTGGCGGGTGCGCCGCTGGGGGCGCAGCAGGCGGCCCAGCAGGGCGCGGGCACCTACGTGATGAAGGTGCAGTCGAACATCGTGCTGACCAATGTCGTCGTGCGCGACAAGAAGACTGGCGCGGTGGTGACCGGGCTCAAGGCGAGCGACTTCACGATGCTCGAAAACGGCAAGCCGCAGAAGATTGAAAGCTTCGACTTCCAGAATGTGGACGAAGCCGCCGTGCTGGCCGAGAAGACGACCGTCAGCGGCAAGGCGTCCATCGCCGACCTGCTGAACCGCAACCTGGCCGCCGCGCCCGAGGCCCTGCGCGATCATCGGCTGATCGTCATGTTCTTCGACCTCAGCAGCATGCAGCCGGAGGATATCGACCGGGCGGTCGAATCCGCGCAGGATTACGTGAACAAGAAGATGGAACCCGCCGATCTGGTGGCGCTCGTCAGCCTCGATACCGGCCTCAAGATGGACCAGGACTTCACCGCCAACAAGCCCGCCCTGCTGAAGGGCCTGGCCAAATACAACGGCACCGAAGGCACCGGGTTCGCGGGCGGGGGCGACGGCACCACTGACGGAACCTCGGACGACGGCTCCAGCTTTTCCGCCGACGACAGCGAGTACAATTCGCTGAACACCGACCGCGAGCTCTACGCCATCCAGACCATCGCACGGTCGCTCGAGCGCGTCGACCAGCGCAAGAGCATGCTCTATTTCTCCGGCGGCCTGACGCGCAACGGCATCGAAAACCAGGCCAGCCTGCGCATGGCCACCAACGCCGCCGTCAAGGCGAACATGGCGATCTACGCGGTCGATACTCGCGGATTGCAGGCGCTGCCGCCCGTCGGGGACGCCTCCCGCGGTAGCTTGCGCGGCAACGCGGCCTACAGCGGCGCGGCGATGCAGAACCAGCTCAATGGGAACTTCGCCTCGCAGGAGACACTCGCCACGCTCTCGAGCGACACCGGCGGCAAGTCCTTCTTCGATTCGAACGACTTCGCCCCCGCCTTCCAGCAGGTACAGCGCGATACCGAGGCCTACTACATCGTCGGCTTCCGCTCCAGCAACCAGGCGCGCGATGGCAGCTTCCGCCACCTGGCCCTGAAGCTGAACCGCACCGACGCGAAGCTCGAATACCGCCCCGGCTACTACGCGCCCGCTGACTTCCAGCACAGCAAGACGCAGGACCGCGAGTTGCAGCTCACGGAGCAACTCCGCAGCGATCTGCCGGCGACCGACGTTGGCCTGTACCTGCAGGCGCTCTACTTCCGCCTGGCCGAAGGCAAATACTTCGTGCCGATCTCCCTTATCGTGCCGGGCTCGCAGATACCCTTCAGCAAGAACGGCGACCGTGACAAGGCCACGCTCGACTTGATCGGCCAGGTGAAGAACGCGCAGGGCATCGCGGTCGGCAATATTCGCGATACGGTGAAGCTCGCACTCGACCAGACCCAGCAGGTGCAACGCAAAAACATTCAGTATTCGACCGGCTTCACGCTCGCCCCGGGCCGCTACCACCTGAAGTTTGTGGTGCGGGAAAACCAGACGGGGCAGATGGGCAGCTTCGAAACCGACCTGCAGGTGCCTGACCTGAAGAAGTCGCCGATCAAGCTGAGCTCCATCGTGCTGGCCAGTCAGCGCACGCCGAACGCCGCGAAGCAGACGGTCAGCCCGCTCATCCGCGAGGGCGTCGAGTGGATCCCCAACATTCCCCATGTCTTTCGCCAGGATCAGCACCTCTTCTTCCTCTACGAGGTCTACGACCCCGCCCGGCAGAAGGGCGCGCCGGAGCCCGCTGCCTCCCCGGGCCTCGGCCGCCGCGCCACCGGCCCGGTCCGTGTACTCACCTCCATCGAGTTCCTCAGCGGGGGGGTCAAGGTCTACGAGACGCCACTGATTGAGGCGAACGCAATCAACGTGCCCGACCGTGGCGCCGTCGAGTTCCAGTTTGATGTGCCGCTCACCCAGCTGAAGGCGGGCACCTACGTCTGCCAGGTCAACGTGATCGACGATGCCGGAGGAAGCTTCAGCTTTCCGCGCGTGGCGTTGAAGATACAGGCTCCTGCGGCCGCCTCTCCCGCCGTTGGCACTACCCCACCCAAAACGGCGCCCGGTCTGTGAATCTGCGAAAAGGAAGCGCTTTGGCCTGTTGACAGCAAGGTCCGGACAGGCGGAGTATAAAGCGCACTCGCAGGAGACCGCCATGCCGCTTCCCACCTTCGCCCCCTCGCTTTCGCATCGTCCGTTCCTGACCCAGACGAGAGCCGGCAAGGTGCGACGCTGGGTCGGCGGTGGCTTCTTCGTGCTCGCGATCACGTTCGCTTCCGCCCAGCATCTCCGCTCCGTCAGCGCGGACCGGGCCACGCCGTCAGGCAGCACCCCTGCGGATGTGCGCCAGGCGATGCACCAGGAGGAGTCCTGGCTGTCGGTCGCGCCTCACCTGCCGGACATCAGGACCGCCGCGCCGGACAAGCTCGAGATGGCCGCCGACGTCCTGCGGGCGCGCCGCTTCCCGGAAGACGCGCTCGATTATTACGCCGCGGCCATGCGCCAGGGCGGCGATCAGGAGCGGCTGCTCAACAAGCTCGGCGTGACCGCCCTGTCGCTGCATCGCCTGCAGGTCGCGCACAGCTACTTCCAGCTTGCGCTCAAGCTAAACCGCAAAAACGCCGACGCCTGGAACAACCTGGGCGCCACCGAGTACACCGACGGCAACTACCGGCAGGCCATCTCCTCCTACCGCAAGGCGGTCAAGCTCACCCCCGGCGCGGCCATCTTCCACGTCAATCTGGGCACGGCCTACGTGGAGCAAAAACAGTACGAAGAGGCCGGCAAGGAGTTCGCCCTTGCGCTCGACCTCGACCCCGAGATCGGCTCCAGCCGGGACAGCTCCGCCGGCATCTCGGCGCATGTGCTTTCAGCGGCCGACCACGCGCGGTACTGCTTTGAGATGGCCCGCGTCTACGCCGCGCGCGGCCAGATGGAGGGGATGCTGCACTGGCTCGAAAAGGCCTCCGAGAGCGGCATGGATCTTCGCTCGACCATGGCAGCGGATTCGGCGACCAGCCGCTACCTGAAGGAGCCGCAGGTCGTCCTGCTGCTCCAGAACGCGGTCTCTCAGCGAAAGTCCAATGTAGCCGGACTGTCCGCAGCGGCCATGCAGCCGCTTCCCGCGGCCGCTCCCGGCCCGGCGCGGGAGTAACAGCCACCTACTTGTAGGGGCAGTGGCGGCAGTCGGAGTTGCAGCAAAAGCCGCGTTTCTGGTGGAACACCGCCGTAAAGATGAGGTACGGCCCTTCCAGGTAGAAGTCCTCTGGGGCCAGATCGCCAGGGGCTGAGTCGTTCGCCGTATTGTTGGGCGCCGACGACGCTTTGTTCGGTGTCAGGTCTCCGAGCACGTCAGAAGAGCCTCGCCGTGTGCCAGGCCGTTTGCGGCGTGGCTGCGACAGGAAGCACGGCCGGTGTTCCGGCACGAAGGCGGCTGCCCTGCTTTGCAGGAGCCGCGGCGTTCTCCTCCACGACCACGAGCCCGTTGCAGTACCGCACCTGTCTTCCCGGAACGCCGGGAACGCGCTCCCCCGGCAGCACGATGCCGACCAGATTCATCGGGTCGGCTCCAGCCACCATCACCACGTCGTGAGACTCGCGGTTCCGCGACGCACGCAGGCTATCTACCGCCTGTGGTAGAGCGAACTGCTCGCCGCCGAAGCCGTTCACGAAGCGGCCCCCACGCGCCTCGCCCCGCGCCTCCAGCCGCCGCAGGATCCCGAGCAGGTCCCGCCACTTCGGTGCGTTGGACTCGCGCGCGAGCAGGTCGCGGAAGAGGATGCCATAACGCTGCAGCAGCATGCGCGCCGCGCTCTCATGTGCCGCATCGGTCCGCCGCGCCTCGGCGATCGCCTGCTCCCGCGCCATCGGGGAGTGGCGTTCCGGCTTCGGCTGCGGCGCGTGGGCGGCCTCGCACAGTAACGACCAGCGCCCCGCCGAGCTGCGCGCCGCCCGCTTGCCCGGCGTCTCACCGGTCTCGGACTTGCGGCGCGGGTCCATCATGGCGCGAAGCTGGTCGAACCCATCCGCCGCCGCCAACCCCGCCGTGGCAAGCTCCCACAGCGCATGTTGGGTCTGCGCCCTGGTCAGGCCCGCAATGCGCTGCAGATCGTTCACAAAACAGGCGCCGCGCGCCGACAGGAGCGCCCGTATGGTCAGCGCTTCGGGCGAGAGTGCGCGGTCCAGGTTCGCCGTATCGACACACTGCGCCGCCAGCGCGTGGGGCAGCCAGTCCGCCGTCTCCCGCAGGTAAAAGGTGATGGGCGCGGCGTTAGTCGGGATCACTCTTCGCGGGGCAGCGCCTTCCCCCACCGACCACGCCGGATGCGGCGAGACACGGCCCCACCCCACGGCGCCCGACAGGCACAGCGCGTCCAGCCAGCGTGGATCGTACCCCGCCACGCGCGCCGGCAGCAGGGTTCGCTCCCACTCCACCGCCGGAGCCTCAAAGCCCTCGAGCTGCCGCAGCGCCTCCAGCACCCCCTCCTCGCCCGCAAGCTGCGTCTGCGGCGCAAGGTGCTGCCAGCCCAGCAGCCAACGCAGATACACGGCCGGACTCACCGCCTCCACCTGCTTGCGAAGTGTTCCCAGCGTCAACCGATGGATGCGCTGCAGAATACGCCGTTCGCACCACTCGAGGTCATGGGGGTCGTCGGTGGCGGCGTACTCAAACACCCCGCGCAGCAGAAGCCCCTGCATCTCCATCGCCAGGAACGCCTGGTAGACCTCGGCAGCCTCCACACGCAAGAGCGCCGCCAGACCGTCCGCCGTGACTGGTCCAAGCATCTGTAACCAGCCACGCACTAACTCCGCAACACTGTCTTGTTTTGTAGCAGAACCCGCCACGTTCTCGCCAACGTCCCATACCCGGCCTGTATAAGGCAGCCGCTCCAAGGCCACCCAGCACGGCTGACCCGCCAGATCGACCGTCCGGACACGCCCCGCCAGCGCAAGCCGCCGGTAAAACTCAGGCCAGTTAGCCGTCTCCTTCCCGCGGCCATCCAGCACCGCCAGCGGCAGCGCCACCAGCCCCAGCAGAAGGTCATGAAGCTCATGCTCATCCCGTACATCCGGCCAGATCTGCCCGCGCACCGTATCGATGGCCGCCTGGTCCAGCCGCCCGGCATCCTCCGCGACGGACGACGGCAGCCCACGCCGCAGCGTCACCGCCTTGGCCCGCCGCTCCTCCGCCCCGGCATCGTCGAGAAACGCGTACGGCATCGCATTCAGGAGCTCATGCGCGAACTGGCTCGGCACCGGCGTATCCACCGCCAGGCAGCGGATCGCCCCCGAAGCAATCCCCCGCAGCACGTCTTTCAGTCCCTCCAGGTCCATCGCCTCGGTCAGCACATCCTTCATCACCTCGTCGACCAGCGGGTGCGACGGAATCTGGATGTCCCCCACGATCGTCTCGAAGCATGCCGCCGCCTGCGGAAACACGTTCGCCAGCAGGTCTTCGGACCGCGTCCGCTGAATCTGCGGTGCGATCCGCTTGCCCTTGGAAAACCGCAGCAGTTGCAGCGACCGCGCCGCCGCCCAGCGCCAGCGATTCTTAAAAATAGGCGACGCAATGGCCGCCTGCTCCAGCAGCTCCTGCGCCGTGTGTTCGGTCAGGAACTGAAAAACGTCGGAGAGCGGAAAGCTGTGCTGCTCGGCAAGCGCGATGTTGATGCCGTTATCGGTCGCCGCCGCCTGCAGCTCGAAGTTAAAGCCGCGGCAGAACCGCTTCCGGAGGGCCAGCCCCCAGGCCTTGTTGATCCGGCCGCCGAAGGGTGCGTGCAGGATCAGCTGCATCCCCCCGCCCTCGTCGAAGAACCGCTCCGCGATGATCGTCGTCTTGCTCGGCACCGCGCCCAGCACCGCGCGCCCCGCCACCACGTAGGCGATCATCTGCATCGCCGCCGAAGCGCCAACGCAGCACTCCGCCCCCAGCCACTCCATGCACGCGGCGATCTCCGGATGCTGCTCCCGCCGCGCCAGCAGGTCCGGCGGGCACACGTTCCCCGTCTGCCGGGCGATCTCCTCGCGCAGGTCGCCCACGCCATCCGAGAGCACACCCGTCCGCTGCGGCGCCTCCCCCTCCCAGAACGGAATGCTCGGCGGCGCCCCATGCGCATCCTCCACCAGCACCCGCCCCACGGCTTCCACGCGCTGAATTCGCCAACTTGTATTTCCCAGCAGCACCACGTCGCCGGGAGAGGAATCGACCGCGAAGTGCTCATCGAGCGTCGCAATCTGCGTCCCCTCCGGCTGCAGAATCACGGCAAACAGGCTCGCATCCGGAATCGCCCCGCCATTGCCAATCGCGATCATCCGCGCCCCCCGCCGCGCCCGCAGCTCCCCGTGGATCGCATCGCGCAGCAGGTACGCGCCATACCGCCCCCGGCTCGACTCGATCCCCTCGGTCAGCAGCCGCAGCAACGCCGCGAACTCCTCGCGCGACAGACCCCGGTACGGATACGCCCGCCGCACCACCCTATATAAGGTCTCTTCCTCCCACGGCTCCGCCCCACACATGGCGACGATCTGCTGCATCAGCACGTCCGCCGGCTGCTCCGGAATCTCCAGCCGGTCAAGCTCCCCCGCGCGCATCGTGCGAATCAACGCCGCCTGTTCCAGCAGGTCGTCCCGCGTCGTCGCAAAGAATCGCCCCTTCGGAACCGCCCCCCGCCAGTGCCCTGCCCGCCCCACCCGCTGCATCGCCACCGCCACCGCCCGCGTGCTCGCGATCTGGCACACCAGGTCGATGTCGCCGATGTCGATCCCCAGCTCCAGCGAGGCCGTAGCAATCAGAATCTTGATCTCCCCCGCCTTCAGCTTCTGCTCCGCATCCAGCCGCAGCGCCCGCGAGAGCGACCCATGGTGCGCCGCCACATGTTCCGATCCCAGCCGCTCGGAGAGCTCGAACGCGATCTTCTCCACCAGCCGCCGCGTGTTGACGAACACCAGCGTGCTGCGATGCTCGTCCGTAAACGCCGCCAGCTTGTCGAACACCTCCGTCCACATCGCCGTCGAGGCGATCGACCCAAGCTCATCCGACGGAATCTCGATGCCAAGGTCCAGCCGTCGCCGCTGCCCCACCTGCACGATCGTCGCCCGCCCGCGCCCCGGCCCGCAGCCGGTCAGAAAATCCGCCACCAGCTCGATCGGGTTCTGCGTCGCCGAAAGCCCGATCCTCTGCGGAGCCGTCGCCATCCCGGTCAGGAAAGCCCCCGGCGACATGCGGTTCTCCCCACACACCAGCGCGTCCAGCCGTTCCAGCGACAGCGCCAGGTGCGCCCCCCGCTTATCGTCCGCCACGGCATGGATCTCGTCGACGATCACCGTCCGCACCCGCCGCAGGTTCTCCCGCGACTTCCCCGCCGTCAGCAGAATATACAGCGACTCCGGCGTCGTCACCAGGATGTGCGGCGGACGCTTCAGCATCGCCACCCGTTCCCGCGTCAGCGTATCGCCCGTCCGGACACCCGTCCGGATCTCCGGGCACAGGTACCCTCGCTCGACCGCCAGCCGCTGAATCTCTCCCAGCGGCCCGTCCAGGTTCTTCTGCACATCGTTCGAAAGAGCCTTCAGCGGCGAGACGTACACCACCTGCGTCTCCGCCTGAAGACGACCGGAGATCGCCTTCCGCAGAAGGTCGTCGATGCACACCAGAAACGCCGCAAGCGTCTTGCCCGAGCCGGTCGGTGCGGAGATCAGCGTCGGCTCCCCGGCCAGGATCGCCGGCCACCCACACTCCTGCGGCTCGGTCGGCGTCCCAAACTTCGCCACAAACCACTCCTGCACCACCGGATGGGCCCACGCAAGGCTCAGGGGAGGCGCGAGATCGGCAGCGGCGGAGAGCATGGCTGATTGTACCCCACAGCTTCGTGCTTTCTTCGCCTGAACCTTACATCCCGCCCTGGCCGACATCCGCCCCGGCCGCCGCCGCATTATCCAGGTCCAGGTAGTCCTCGATCGTCCGCGTCAGCGTGCCCTGCGCGTTCAGGATGAAGTCGATCGCATCCCGTCCCGCGCCGTACCCTCCCAGGTTCGGCGTCACGTAGTGCGCCATCGCCTTCACCTGCGGCCGCGCGTTGGCCGTGGCGATCGCCAGGCCGCACACCCGCATTACGGGGAAGTCCACAATGTCGTCCCCCACATACGCCATCTGGTCGAAGTTGATCCCGGCTTTCTGGCAGATCTCCGTCGCCGCCGCCAGCTTGTGCGCCTGCCCCTGGTAGACGAACTCCAGCTTCAGGTCCCGCGCCCGGATCGCCACAGTCCGCGACTGCCGCTTGGTGATGATCCCCACGCGCAGCCCGCCCAGGCGCGCCAGCGAGATCCCCAGCCCATCGTGCGCCGCAAAACCCTTCATCTCGACGGCCTTCCCGTCACCGTCTGGAATGATGTAAATCTGCCCGTCCGTCAGCACCCCGTCCACGTCGAAGATCAACACCCGAATCTTCCGCGCGCGGAGCTCCGCCTCTTCCACCTTTGCCGCCTCGTCCTTCATGCTGCCATCATAGCGCGGCTTCCCCTCGCTTGCTCCCGGGTGAAAGTACACCGCCTCTTCCCTCCATCCGGCGCAAACGCTGCCCTCGCCAGCGGCACGCGGAGGCATCCAACCGAAACGAATGGCTCCCAAACCCGATCTTTCTTCCCTCCTCCGCGAGGCGCGCCTCCACTTCGGCATCAGGGCATTTCGCTCCGCCCAGCGTGAGGTCCTCGCCTCCATCCTCGCCGGCCGCAGCACCCTCGCCATCATGCCCACCGGCGCGGGCAAATCGCTCACCTACCAGCTTCCCGCCATGTTCCTGCCTAAGCCCGTGCTGGTCGTCAGCCCGCTCATCGCCCTCATGCAGGACCAGCAGGAGAAGGCCGAAGGCGCCGAGATCGCCGTCGAAAAGCTCGACTCCACCCTCACCCGCGTCGAAGCCACCGCAGCCACCGAACACATCCGCCACGGCCAAACCCAGCTCATCTACGCCACCCCCGAGCGCCTGGAGCAGGAAGACTTCCGCGCCACCCTGCGCGAAGGCGGCGGCATCTCGCTCCTCGTGGTCGACGAGGCCCACTGCATCTCGCAATGGGGCCACGACTTCCGCCCCGCCTTCCTCTCCCTCGGCGACGCCCGCCACGCCCTTGGCAACCCGCCCGTCCTCGCCCTCACCGCCACCGCCCCACCCGAGGTCGTCGAGGAGATCCTCGCCGTCCTCCACTGCCCTGACGCCACCGTCATCAACGCCGGGACCGAGCGCGACAACCTCGCTCTCTCCGTCATCCCGACGGTCAGCGACGACGCCAAGCGCGCCCGCATCGGCGCCCTGATGGAGGAAGCCCTCAAGGAGCCCGGCAGCGGCATCCTCTACACCGCGTCGGTCCGCTCCGCCAACCAGCTCAACGACTGGCTCAAGGACCATCACCTTCCCGTCGGCTGCTATCACGGCCGTATGCCTATCCGCCAGCGTGAGCAGGTCCAGCAATCCTTCATGTCCGGCGAGCACCGCGTCATCATCGCCACCAAGGCCTTCGGCCTGGGCATCGACAAGCCCGATATCCGCTTCGTCTGCCACTTCGAGTTTCCTGATTCCCTGGAAACCTACTACCAGGAGGCGGGCCGCGCCGGACGCGACGGCCTTCCCAGCCGCGCCATCCTGCTCTATCGCCTCGAGGACAAGCGCATCCAGAGCTTCTTCCTCGGCGGCCGCTACCCCAAGGTCCCGGAGGTCGCCGCCGTTCTCGGAGCCCTCACCGGCCCGCCCGAGGACACCACCCCTCAGACTCCCAAGACCGTCAAGGCCATCGCCGAGTACGCCGGCGTCGGCCTCCGCAAAACGCAAGTCATCCTCCATCTCCTAGCCGAAGCGAAGCTCCTCCGCAAGACCTCGCGCGGCTACCGCAGCCTGGTCACCGAGACTCCCACCCCCGAGAGCCTCGAGCAGGTACTCGCCGGCTACACCGCCCGCGGCCAGCACGACCGCGACCGGCTCTCGGAGATGATGCACTACGCCGAATCCTGCGCGTGCCGCATGAAGCTCATCCGCGCCTACTTCGGTGAGCCCGAAGGCGAGCCCTGCACCCGCTGCGACAACTGCCTCAAGGCCGCCGAAGCGCCCGAGCCCGCCATGGACGCCCAGCCCGTCACCCGCGTCGAAACCATGCACGGCGCCATCGTCACCACCGCCCCGGAAACGCTCCCCCGCGAAGCTCCGACCAGCCCCTTCGCCCCCCAGGACCAGGTCCACCACGCCACCTTCGGCCACGGCCGCGTCGTCGAGGTCGACGGCGAAAACGTCCTCGTCGCCTTCTCCGCCGCCGGCAAGAAACACCTCCGCGCCAACTTCCTCACGGCCGCCCCCGCCTGAAACCTGGCCCTCTCGGCACACGCCTGCCGGGGCGACCACTACGCCGACCTCTTTAGACCCCACCGCCATGCCTTCCACCCGAGCGGCACACAGGCGTATGGTAAATGTGTCCCAGACCCCAGCAAACTCCCCACGTTCCAGGAGAACCATGCGCCTTTCGCCCCTCGCCTCTGCCGTCCTCCTCACCTCTGGCCTCTGCCTCGGCCAATCCCTCGCGCCAAGGATCGAACTGCCCGCCGGACCGCCCACCGAGCCCAAAAAGCCCATCAGCTTCGACCTCACCTCCATCGATAAGACAGCCGACCCCTGCGTCGACTTCTACCAGTTCTCCTGCGGCAATTGGCTCAAGAACAACCCCATCCCCTCCGACCAGGTCCGCTGGGGCCGCTTCAACGAGCTCGGCGAGCGCAACAGCTACCTCCTCTACCAGGAGCTGAAGACCGCCGCCGAAGCCCCCCAAACGCCCCTCCAGAAGAAGTACGGCGACTACTTCGCCGCCTGCATGAACGTCGACGCCGTCGACCAGCTCGGCGCGAAGCCGCTCCAGGCTGAGCTGAAGGTCATCGACTCCCTCGCCGACAAGAAGCAGCTCGCCGCCCTCGACGTGGAACTTTACAAGCGCTTCGGCCAGTCCGCGTTTTTTGGTCTGGGCGTCACCCAGGATCAGAAGGACTCCACCCAGCAGATTCTCGCGACGGGTCAAGGCGGACTCACGTTGCCAGACCGCGATTATTACCTCAACCAGGACGAGCGCTCGCAGACACTGCGCGATCAGTACGTCGACCATGTAACGGATATGTTCACGTTGCTGGGTTACACCCCGGAACAAGCCGCGAAAGAAGCCGCCTCGGTGCTCGCCATTGAAACCGCGCTCGCCGCCGGCTCAATGGCGCGCGTTGAGATGCGCGACCCGGCGAAACGATACCACATCATGACGGTTACCGAAACCCAGGCGCTCTCACCTAACTTTGATTGGCAGCAGTACCTCACAGGCGAAGGCTTTGGTGCGGTCAAGACCCTCAATGTCTCCTCGCCCGGCTACGTCAAGGCAGTCAACGATGTCCTCCAGTCGCAGAGTGTCGGGGATCTCAAGAGTTATATGCGCTGGCACGCATTGCACACGGCGGCCCCGCTGCTTTCCAAACCATTCGCGGACGAGACCTTCAAGTTCTTTCAGGCCACCCTCTCCGGCCAGAAGGAGCAGACCCCCCGCTGGAAGCGCTGCACCCGCATGACCGACATAGCGCTCGGCGAAGCCGTCGGCCAGGACTGGGTCAAGCAGAACTTCCCCCCAGACGCCAAGGCCAACATGGAAAAGCTCGTCGCCGCCCTCGAACGCGCCCTCGCCGAGGACATCCGCAGCCTCCCCTGGATGGGCGAGGACACCAAGATCGAAGCAAAAAAGAAGCTCGACGCCTTCCGCGACAAGATCGGCTACCCCGAAACCTGGCGCGACTACTCGAAGCTCGCCGTCAAACGCGACGACCTCCTCGGCAACACCCAGCGCAACACCATCTTTGAGGAAGCCCGCAACCACGCCAAGCTCGGCCAGCCCGTCGACGAGAAGGAGTGGGGCATGACGCCGCCTACCGTCAACGCCTACTACAGCCCGTCCATGAACGACATCAACTTCCCCGCCGGCATCCTCCAGCCGCCCTTCTACGACAACGCCGCCGACCCCGCAGTCAACTTCGGCGGCATCGGCGTCGTCATCGGCCACGAGATGACCCACGGCTTCGACGACCAGGGCTCCAAGTTCGACCCCAAGGGCAACGTCCGCCAGTGGTGGACCGACGTCGACCGCAAGAACTTCGACGCCCGCACCGACTGCGAAGCCACCGAGTACTCCGGCTTCAAGGTCGCCGAGGGCCAGAACCTCAACGGCAAGCTCACCCTGGGCGAAAACACCGCCGACAACGGCGGCATCCGCATCGCCTTCCAGGCCCTGCAGGAGACCATCGCCCAGCATCCCGAAACCGCCCTCGCCGGCTACTCCAGCGGCCAAAAGAACGGCTACACCCCCGCCCAGCGCTTCTTCATCTCCTTCGGCCAGATCTGGTGCGGCAACCAGACCGAGCAATCCGCCCGCGTCCTCGCCAAAACCGACCCCCACTCCACCGGCGAGTGGCGCGTCAAGGGAACCGTCCAGAACTTCGAGCAATTCGGCAAAGCATTCGGCTGCAAAGTCGGCCAACCCATGATGCCCACCAACGCCTGCCGCGTTTGGTAACTCACCGCAAACCAAGGCGTCGTGAGGGCCGGCAGCAAGCCCTCACGCCGTCTTTCCTCAGCTCCGGCTGGCTCAACCCGCAGCGGGATCGCGCTACGGCTTGGCCGCCGGCGCATCCCGCTTCGCCGTAAAGTCCCCACTCACCGAGAACGGAGCCACCTCGATGCTGCCCACCATGTGCCCTGCGGTGTCCTGCTTCGCCTTGTAGCTCAGCGTGATCGAGCTCCCCTCGTAAGTCGTGTCATACGACCAATTGATCGCCGCCTCCTTGATGCTGCCGGTCACCGGAACGGGCTTGCCGTCGGTCCCGGTGCAGGTTCCACTGATCTTCGCGTCCTTCTCGGCCAGAACGCAGGTCACCGCCACCGGCGTGCCCGAGACGTCGCCATCGATGTGCCAGGTGCCGTCGAGCGTGTCCGCCTGCGCCGCCAGAAAGCCAGGAACGAAAACAACAGCCGTCAGCCAACGACGATTTCCAGCACAAAGAATCCGCTTCATCAAGAGAGTCCCTTCCCCAAAATCGCCCGGCAGGGGTCCATGTCAGCCTCTTCCCGGTCACCCTGCGCTGTCAAGCGGAAACCCGGAAAGTCCCCTCAAATCCCATCCGCGGCCCACACCAAAACCGCTTCGCCTGCGTCTATACGCCATCGGATGGCACATGGCAGCCGCAGCGGAGTTCCACCAGAACGCCCCTCCGCCGTCTGTATTTTCGCGCCCTTCAGCAAACCCGGGTCACCGAAGCATTGGCACAAAGTCGCGTTCGCTTCTACAATCGGATGAGGAACATCCCTAAAGAGTGGCTCGCAGCACAGATCGGCCGCACCCCGGCCGCCGGCGAGGATGAAGGATTCGCATGAAGTTGAGCAAGATCGGGCGCATCAGCACGGCCCTGGTAGCATCCGTCGCAATGGTCCTGGGCATGTCAGCCTGTGGTGGTGGAACGATCGGCTATATGTGGGTTCTTGGAACCCAATATAACCAGATCGCCGGATTCAAGATCGACCAGCTCACCGGCAACCTCACGGCCATCCCGCATTCGCCGTTCGCCTCCGGAGGCACCAACCCCGTCTCCATCGCGGTTCGTCCCGGCGGACGCTACGTGTACGTCGTCAACAAAGCGACGGGAACCAACGGCAACATCTCCGTCTTCTCCGTCGGAGGCGACGGCGTCCTTACCTTCCAGCAAACCTACAACAGCCAGGGAAACACCCCCGTCTGGCTCGCCGTCGATAACACCGGAAACTTTCTCTACGTGCTCGATAGTGTGGCTCCGACCCCATGCATCAACCCAAATGCCGCGGGCGCAGTCAAGACGTATCCATGCGGTGACATCACGGTCTTCTCCATTGCCGGCGATACCGGCAGGCTGACGTTGGTGACCAATCAGCAGTCTCTCAACGGGGCCGGTATCCAGAAGACGTACTTCCCTGTAGGCGTCAATCCAACCATGCTCCGCGTCTCCTCGAGTGGATGTCTGTTTGCGCTGAACGGTCCCGATTCAACAAACGCCGCGGACCCCGCCAGCAGCGCCTTCAGCACGATCTCGCCTTATCAGACGAACTCAGGCACAGGGCAGTTGACGCTTACGACCAACTCGACGATCGTCACCAATGCGACGAATGTGACCTCCATCAACATCAACGGAGCCAACGTCTACCTCACCGACGCCGGCAACAATCAGATCCTTCCCTACACCATCGGAACCTCCTGCGCCCTCAACACGGCCAACGGCGGCGCGGTCCCCAACCTTGCCCTCACCGCGAATCCCGTCATGTCCATCGTAGATTCCACCGGCAAGTACTTCTACGTCCTCAACCAGTCCACCACCAACGCGACCAACGCCAACAGCACCATCTCGGCCTTCGTCATCGATCCGACCACCGGCAAGCTCCAGATCCTCGGCGACCCCGCCAGCAACCCCTACTCCATCGGCGCCGGACCCGTCTGCATCGTCGAAGACCCCTCGAACCAGTACTTCTACACATCCAACAACACCGACGGCACCGTCACCGGCAAGATCATCGACAAAAACACCGGAAAGCTCTCGAACCTGCAACGCGGCTCCACCTTCCCCGCTACCGGACAGGCAACCTGCCTAGCCGTCAGCGGAAACATCAGCTAGCCGGCCACACAGGCCGCCAGGCGCGTGGGCAGAGAAACCACCCTTCTTCCCACGCGCGGCAACGCATGAGTTCAAGAACAGGTCGGGCGCGCAACCCAACGCCCGGGAATCAGGAAGCGCATGAAGTTCGAGAAGTTCAAGAAGTTCAAGAAGTTCAACAGGATCGGCCGCGTCGCAAAGGCCACCATTTGTTCTCTGGCAGTCGGCCTCGGCGTCACGGCGTGCAGCCGCGACTTCACCCTCGCCTACCTCTACACCACCACCGCAAAAAACAACCCCGGCCTCATCAACGGCTATCAGGTCGACTACCAGTCCGGCTCGCTCATCCAGCTTGCCGACTCCCCCATCCCCTCGGGAGGCCGCAACCCCGTCGCCATCGTCGCCGCGCCGAACGCCAAGTTCCTCTACGTCGTCCACCGCGACGACTCCAACGTCGTCCAGTTCGCCATCGGCACCGACGGAAAGCTCTACGCGCAGAACACCTACAACGTCGTCGGAACCTTCCCCACCGCGGTCGCCATCGACCCCACCGGGACCTTCCTCTACGTCACCAGTACCTACCAGCCCGGCTACACCACCGCAAGCCCCGGCCCCGGCGCCATCACCGTCTTCCCTATCAAGGCCGATAACACCCTCGGCAGCCCCGTCGCCAACGGCGCGCTGAACTTCTTCCCCATCGGCAACAACCCCATCGCCATCGTCGCCAGCCCCGTGCTCGCCGCCAACGCCGCCGCCCGCTTCGTTTATGTGGTCGACCAGGAAGGCACGCTCAGCCCCACCGTTCTGGGCTACACCCAGAACGCCTCGACCGGCGCCCTGACGCCCACCTCGACGACCTCCATCACCACCGTCGCCAACACCACCGTCGCCACGGGAACCAACGTCGGCGTCAAGCCCAGCGCCATCGTCGAAGACCCCACCGGAAAGTTCGTCTATGTCGCGGACCAGTCGCTCAATGAGGTCTTCGGCTTCGTCGTCGGCTCGGGCGGAACCCTCGTGCCCATGGTCAGCAGCCCCTTCAATACGGGCCTCTACCCCGTCGGCATGACCATCGACCCCCGCGGCAAGTACCTCTACACCGCCAATTTCAACGCCAACACGATCTCCGCCTTCGTCATCGATACCGCCGCCGGCTCCCTCTCCGGCTCCTCCGGCTCTGCCTCCACCGCCGTCGGCACCGGCCCCACCTGCGTCACCATCGAGCCCGCCCGCGGCATCTATCTCTTCACCTCCAACCAGCTCGACAACTCCGTCACCGGACAGCAACTCGACCCCCACAACGGCGGCCTGAAGGCCATTCAGAACACCCCCTTCGGCACCAGCGGCCTCCCCACCTGCGCCGTCGCCGTCGCCAACGGAACCCACCCCACCCAGGCCCTCGACAACTAACCCGCAAGCCCAGTCCAACCGCAGAAGAGCCCCGCACCCGCGGGGCTCTTCTGCGTTACCCACCTCGATTGCTGCTGCTCCTGCTCCTGCCGCCCCTGCCCTGCCGCTGCCCTGCCGCTGCCCCTGCCGTTGCCTTTTGGTTTGTCATTCCCGAAGGGAATCTGCTTCTTCCCTTGCCCTGCCGTTGCCCCTGCCGTTGCCCTTGCTGCTGCCCCTGCCGTTGCCTTTTTGGTTTGTCATTCCCGAAGGGAATCTGCTTCTTCCCTGCCCTTTCCGTTGCCCCCTGCCGTTGCCCCTGCCGTTGCCTCTTTGGTTTGTCATTCCCGAAGGGAATCTGCTTCTTCCCTTACCCCTGCCCTTGCCCCTGCCGTTGCCCCTGCCGTTGCCCCTGCCGTTGCCCCTGCCGTTGCCTTTTTGGTTTGTCATTCCCGAAGGGAATCTGCTTCTTCCCTTGCCCTTACCCGTCGCCCTCGCCTGCCGACCCCTGCCCTAAGCCGTCACCAACGTCCCCAGCTTCTCCCCGCTGATCACCTTCGCGATATTCCCCTCTTCCCGCATGCTGAACACCATCATCGGCATGTTGTTATCCCGGCACAGCGATACCGCCGTCGTATCCATCACCTTCAGGTTGTTCCGCAGAATCTCGTCGTAAGAGATCGTCTCGTACCGCACCGCCCCCGCATCCTTCTTCGGGTCTGCCGAATAGATCCCATCCACGCTGGTAGCCTTCAGCAGGATCTCCGCCTTGATCTCCATCGCCCGCAGGCTCGCCGCCGTGTCGGTCGAGAAGAACGGATTCCCCGTCCCCGCCGCGAAGATCACGATCCGGTTCTTCTCCAGGTGCCGCATCGCACGACGCCGGATATACGGCTCCGCCACCTCGTGCATCTCGATCGCCGACATCACCCGGCAAAAAAGCCCCAGCTTCTCGATCGCATCCTGCATCGCAATCGCGTTGATCACCGTCGAGAGCATCCCCATATGGTCCGCCGCCACCCGGTCCATGTCGATCGCCTGCTGCGCCACCCCGCGAAAGAAGTTCCCTCCCCCCACCACGATCCCGATCTGACATCCCAGCGCATGAACCGCCGCAATCTCCGCGGCGACCTTGTGAATGAAAACAGCGTCAATGCCAAAGCCTTTACCCGCGGCCAGGGCTTCTCCGGAGAGCTTGAGAAGAACTCGTTTGTACATGTCAGGTCCAAGTATCTCACGCGGCCCCTCCCCCGTGGCTGCACCGGCTCCCATGCGCTAAAAGGTCGCCCGTCAAAGGTAATACCCACCCGCGTCGTCCTACCGCTGCAGCCGCTCGCAAAGTCCCCTCATCAAGGCCGGCACCGCTGACAAGCCATGTTCGCGCAAGTCCTCGCCCATCCCCTCCCGCACCCTTCGGCAAAGCGGATGTGCGGCGGTTCGTCCCATCGCCACCACCGGCGCCCCCGCCAGGGCGAACGAACGCCCAGGCAGCAGGGTTCCCGGCCCCAAGCCCACGTGCGCTTCTTCGGCGAAGCCTAGAAAATCTTCAGATGAATCGTCAGGTACTTCTTTGGATCGGCACGAATCGTCGTCACCAGGTTCGTGCTCTCGGTCAGCAGCTTGTTCAGGTTCGTATAGGCCGTATCGTCGGTCGCCAGCTTACCCAGCGTTCCTTTGCCCGCGCCCACGCCCGCCACCAGCGTGTTCACCTGCCCCAGCGTGTCGTTCAACTGATCCCGAAACTTCGGATCGTTCAGCAGCAGCGCCGCCGCACCCTTGCCGTTCTGAGCATCCGCCATCAAGCTGTTCGCCCGCACCAGCGTCTGGTTCAGGTTGTTGTACAGCGTCTCATCGGTCAGCAGCTTGCCCGCCGTCCCCTTACCCTGCTGCAGCCCCACCGTCAGCGTATCCAGCTTCGCCATCGCATCGTTCAGCCGGTTGTACATCGTGTCGTCGTTCATCAGCTTACCCACCGAGCCCTTGCCCGAGTTCAGGTTCGCCGTCAGCGTATGCAGCTCATCCACCGTCGCATTCGCCTTGTTGTACAGGTCCGGGTTGTTGATCAGCTGCCCGATCGACCCCTTCCCCGCCTGCAGATTGTCCACCACCGCGTTCATCTTCGCCAGGATCACGTTCAACGTCTCGATCGTCCCCTGGCTCGCCTTCATCACGTCGGTCAGGTTCGGCGTCTCCAGCGTCTTCATCTCATCGCCATCCTGCAGCGCGGCGCCCGTCGCATACTGGCTGTTCACATCGACCACCGTATCGCCCAGCACCCCCACCGTCGTCAGCGCCGCCTTCGAGTCCTTCTTCAGGCTCGTCGCGTACTTGCTATCCAGCTTCATGATCACCTGCACCGGCGTCAGCTTCCGGTTCGGATCGCTCACAATCCGCACACTCTTCACCGTGCCGATCGTCACGCCCTGCAGGTTCACCGCCGCGCCGTCCTTCAGCCCCGCGGAGTTCTCAAAATACGTCGTCACCTGCAGCTTCCGCGACGTCAGCCCCATCCCCGACGAGCTCGTCATCAAAAACAGCAGCGTCGTCAGAACGATCGCGGCCACCAGCACAATCACGCCCACCTTCAACTGCGACCAGCGTACCTCCTGCTGACTCGGCATTCCTTCTCCTTGCGGCTAGTTCGTCCAGGGGGTGGAGAGCGCATCCGAGCTTCGCGCAACAACCAAGCCAAGGCCTCGGCAGCGATGAAAGCAAAGCACCTTCGCAGGTCCCAGCATACCATTCCCCTGCTCGCGCCCGGCCTCGACAAACACCGGGAAAACCCGCGCCGTGCCTGAATGGATGCGCCGCCCCACGCTGACGCTTCACAATCCCCCGGCCGCCCCTTCCGGAACACCTCCACCGCCCACCGCCGCATAACCCAGCTCCCCTGCAAGAGCCGCCTCTGCCCCCGCAGCCTCCACGTCCTGTCCCATGCCGTCCCATGGCCCCCTCCGCGCCCATAGGATAAACTTGCGTTCACCGCGACCCAGAGCTTCACCTCGCACCCAGCGCAGCGGCGGCCACGACACCAACCCGGCCCCGGCGTGGACCTCCGTCTTCCTCCCAAGTCGAGACTCTCTGGAGACCGAGCCCCCGTGTATTCGCACCACCCCACACCTCCCCGTGCTTTGCCGCCCACGCGCCGTAGGGCAGGCCGCGCACTCGCCTTTCTTGTCCTCGCCGCCTTTCGTCCAACAGCTCACCTGGCCGCCCAGGCCCCCGGCACCGGCGAAAGTCTCCCCACCACCACCATCGCCGCCGCCCAGCTCACCGGAATCCTCATGGACCCGGCCGGCTACCTCATCCCCCACGCCACCCTCACCCTCCTCCGCACCTCCACCTCCACACCCACCCCCCTCACCGTCTCCACCAGCGACGCCGGCCTCTACCGCTTCCCCCACCTCGAACCCGGCCCCTACACCCTTACCGCCCAGGCTCCCGGCTTCGCCCCCCTCCACCAGGACGTCCTCATCGCCGAAGCCCGCGACCGCCGTCCCCAGCGCCTCGACCTCACGCTCCAGCTCGCCCCCGCCGAGACCCATCTCGACGTCCCCGCCGACAACGACCCGGACACTAGCCCGGAACGCAACGGCTCCGCTCTCATCCTCCACGCCGCCGACCTCGCCACCCTCTCCGACGACCCCAACACCATGCGCCAACAACTGGAAGCCATCGCCGGACCCTCCCCCGACGGCGTCAAGTTCTTCGTCGACGGCTTCGACGCCGTCCGCCTCCCCCCCAAATCCGATATCCGCGAAATCCGCGTCAACGCCAACCTCTACTCCGCCCAGTACGACACCTCCGGCCAGGGTCGCGTCGAGGTCTTCACCCGCGCCGGCGCAGGAACTCTCCACGGCGGCCTCTTCGCCTCCGGCGCCAACTCCCTCTTCAACGCGCAGGACCCCTTCGCCCGCCAGCCCGCCTACGCCAGCACCCAATACAACGCCTACCTCAACGGCCCCCTCGGCCGCCACGTCTCCACTAACATCGACTTCTTCCGCCAGGCCCACAACGACAGCGCCATCGTCAACGCCACTGTCCTCGACCCCGGCGCCAACCCCGTCCCCCTCGTCCAGGCCATCCCCAACTCCCGCACCCAGAACCTGTTCTCACCCCGCCTCGACTTCCAGGCCCCCCGCAACACCGCCGTCAGCCTCCGCTATACCTTCTCCTACGACACCCAGGCGGTCGGCGGCGTCGGAAACCTGGCCCTCCCCAGCCAGGCCTACCGCCTCCAGAACACCAACCAGATCCTCCAGATCCTCGCCACCCACAGCTTCGGCCCCAGAACCGTCGACGAACTCCGTTCCCAGTACACCCGCACCCGCAACAACCAGTTCGCCGCCTCCAGCGATCCCACCCTCGTCGTCCAGGGAGCCTTCCTCACCGGGGGAGCCCCCGCGGGAACCAACCGCGATAACGTCGACGCCTACGACCTCCAGGACTACTTCTCCCACGTCTTCCAGCGGTCCTTCCTCCGCGCCGGGGCCCGCCTCCGCATCCTCCGCGACGCCAACCTTTCCCTGGCCAACTTCAACGGCCTCTACACCTTTCCC
This sequence comes from uncultured Granulicella sp., assembly GCA_965213785.1. Classification (GTDB taxonomy): domain Bacteria; phylum Acidobacteriota; class Terriglobia; order Terriglobales; family Acidobacteriaceae; genus Edaphobacter. The sequence goes on from OZ243921.1 coordinate 1,513,435, forward strand.
ACCCTCGCCGCCTACCGCGCCACCGTCCTCGGCCTCGCCCAGGGCCTCACCCCCGCGCAGATCCGCGCCGCGGGCGGCGGCCCAACCCTCTTCTCCGTCACCACCGGCTCCCCCGCCGCCGTCGTCTCCCGCACCGACGCCGCCTTCTACGCCGAAGACGACTGGAAGATCACCCCCCGCTTCACCGCCTCGCTCGGCCTCCGCCTCGAAACCCAGAACGTCATGGCCGATCACCTCGACGCCGCCCCCCGCGCCTCCCTCACCTACGCCGTCGGTCGCGAGGGCCGGCCCTCCCGCTTCATCCTCCGCGCCGGCGCCGGCCTCTTCTACCAGCGCTTCTCCACCCTCAGCCAGCTCCGCGCCACCCGCCAGAACGGCATCCTGCAGCAGCAATTTCAAGTCCTGAACCCCGCCTTCTACCCTATCGCTCCTCCCACCGCCACCCTCGGCACCCGCGTCGCTTCCAGCACATACCAGCTCAGCCCCACCCTCCGCGCCCCCACCAGCCTCTACACCGGCGCCGGCATCGAGCACCCCTTCGGCAAGGCCGCCACTCTCTCCCTCAGCTACAGCCTCATCCACCTCACCCACGCCTTCGAGCTCCGCAACATCAACGCCCCGCTCCCCGGAACCTACAATCCCACCCTCCCCTCCAGCGGAACCCGCCCCCTCCCCGGCCGGCAGGACGTCTATGAGTTCGGCTCCCAGGGCCTCGCCAACCAGCACGCCCTGCGCCTCAACGGCGGCTATCGCAGGGGCCCCGTCAGCCTCAACGCCTACTACACCTACACCCACACCCTCGCCGATACCAGCGGAGGCCTGCCCTCAAACTCCTACAACCTTCACGCCGACTACGGCCGCGCCAACAACGATCTCCGCCACCAGTTCTACGGCTACTTCAACGCCACCCTACCCTTCAAGCTCCAGGCCAACACCAGCGTTCTCGCCCACTCCGGAGCCCCCTTCAACATCGTCCTCGGCCAGGACCTCAACGGCGACACCCAATACAGCGACCGCCCCACCTTCGCCACCGACCTCACCCGCCCCTCCGTCGTCCTCACCCGCTGGGGAGCCTTCGATACCAACCCCCTGCCCGGCCAGCGCACCATCCCCATCAACTTCGGCTCCGGCCCCGCCATCGTCCAGCTCGACCAGCGCCTCTCCCGCGCCTTCCCCTTCGGCCCCCGCATCCCCGCTGCCCCCGCCACGCCCTGCTCCTCCCAACCAGCCCGCCGCCGCTACACCCTGGAGCTCACCGTCTACGCCGAAAACCTCCTCAACAAGGCCAACCTCGCCCCCCCCAACGGAACCCTCAACTCCCCCCTCTTCGGCCGCTCCACCTCCGCCCAAGGCCCCCGAGCCCTCTCCTTCGGCCTCGACCTCAAGTTCTAGCAAAGATCGCCCGATCCGCAAGCAAAACCCCCTGTCCGCCCCGCCCTTCGTCTGTCCTCCCCAAAGGAAATCTGCCCCCGCCCCCGCCCCTTTGTTTGTCATTCCCGAAGGGAATCTGCTTCTGCCTTGCCTTGCCTTTGCCTGCCTTTGTCCCTGCCCTTGCCGTTGCCCTTGCGCCCCTTTGTTTGTCATTCCCGAAGGGAATCTGCTTCTGCCTTTGCCTTGCCTTTGCCTGCCTTTGCCTGCCTTTGCCCCTGCCCTTGCCTTTGCCCTTGCCCCTCTGTTTGTCATTCCCGAAGGGAATCTGCTTCTGCCTTTGCCTTTGCCTGCCTTTGCCCCTGCCCTTGCCTTTGCCCTTGCCCCTCTGTTTGTCATTCCCGAAGGGAATCTGCTTCTGCCTTTACCCTTGCCTTCCCCTGCCCCTGCCCTTGCCCTTGCCTTTGCCCCTGCCCCTTTGTTTGTCATTCCCGAAGGGAATCTGCTTCTGCCTTTGCCCTTGCCCCTACTCGTGCCCCTTCGCTTCTCATTCCCGAAGGGAACCTGCTTCCGCCCTCACCGTCGCGCCCCAGTACCCACCCACATCGAAACGTCATCACCCCAACCAAACCAAAACACAGGGGAAAGACCCCCGCATCTCGTCTCCCCCCCGCCCCAGCCATAGTCTCCCCTAGCCCGCACGCCTCTAAAGACCCACCCCCTCCAGCACCACCACCGCCAGAGCCACCTCCCGCCCATGCGTCAAACTCAGCGACACCCTTCCAACCCCCAACCCCCCCGCCAGCTCCCCCGCCCGTCCGGAGAAGCGCAGCACCGGCCGCCCTCCAGCCTCCCGCCCCACCGCAAACTCCGTCCAGCTCACCCCCCGGCTGATCCCCGTCCCCAAAGCCTTCGCCCCCGCCTCCTTCGCCGCAAACCGCGCCGCAAAGCTCTCCATCGCGCCTTTACGCTTCCCCCGGCAGTAAGCCACCTCCTCCGCCGTATACACCCGCCGCAAAAAAGCCTCCCCAAACCGCTCGATACTTCGCGCAATCCGTGCAATCTCAATCACATCCGTGCCGATCCCGATCACCATCGGCCCACCCTACCACACGTCCCACCCTCCCGGGCAGGTCACGTGACATCAGTGCTGTCCCGCCGTCACGCCGCCCCCCTACCCCTCCGATGAAGTCCTTGACGGCAGATCTATCACGCCCCGGGGAACCCCATGCAGCCCATTGAACTCCAGGCCTTTACCTACGAAGAGCGCCACGGCCTCGTTCCCGCCCTGACCTCCACCGTCTCCCTCTGCGGGGCCTGGATCCTCGATCGCAAGCCCCTCTCCGCCACCGCCCTCGAAATCCGCCTCGAAATCCAGCTCCGCTTCGTCCTCGAGTTCTACGCCGCCCTCGTCGCCGCCGGCGTCGAACTCACCCGCGACAGCCACCAGCAGCTCTCCGACCTCTGCACCTGCCGCAAACACCTCACCGCCGACCTCGCCCAGATCCTCACCATCCGCATGGAACTCGCCTTCCTCGAAGACCTCACCCTACACTCCATCCTCATGGCCTCCTCCGCCGCCGCCTGACCCCTCTATGCCCTCGTATTACTTCTTGACCCATTCTTGGTAACGCTAATCTGCAGGACCAGCGAAGAAGCTGTGCCTTGATCGTCTTTGAGAAAGCTCCCCTTCGTAACATAGTGGCGTCCAGACACCGATTCGTAACTTATCTCCACGTCTCGTATGACAAAGTAGGCAAGATCACCCAGCCCGGCGCCCTCACCGATCGCCACCGCAGTCGTCTCCCTCTTTGTCGCTCTTCCGATATCCGTCGCAAACAAATAGCGGACATTTAGGGCCGGCCCTGTCCCTACATTCCTGAACTCTAGTTTGGGAAACTCTTCCGTGATTGCTATAACAGGACGGAACCCTGCCTCCATCTGCTCTTGCGCTAAGCCCCTTAGGCGATAGGTCTCCAAGCAGTAGTAGATCAATCCGAGAAGCGCGAGTGCCGCGATGATCGCTTGGGCAGCGGTCCAACCAAGTGCGTCCAGGTGCAGGAACGTTGAAGGCGAGTTCACGCGGCCAGCTTAGCATCAGAGGATTAGTTTAAGGAACGCGGCGTACCCTCAAGGCACCCTCAGCACCGTAGGCTCGTGCCCCAGGCTGTCCGTATCCCCCACCCGCAGCCACCCCCAACCCTCCCACCCCCGCGTCAGCACCAGCCCAAACCCCACCGCATCCCCCGCCACCTGGAACACCGGCTCACTCACCGTCGTCCTCCCCGCCGGAATCCGCGCACTCAGCGCCACCCCGCCCAGCCCCACCGTCTGTCCCCACCGCCGCCCCCGCGAGTCCACCAAATAGCACCGCATCCCGCTCACCGAAGCTCCCTCCTCCCCCGCGTTCCGCATCCGCACCGACACCGTTACCACCTTCCCCCCACCCTCCCCCTTGAACTCCCCCACCGCCCGCGCCCCCGTCACCGCATAGCAAACCGCCCCAAAGCACTCCTCCTGCCCCGTCCCCAGCACCCTCTGTCCCTGCACCCGCGCCACTCCCACCAGCACCCCCAGGTACACCCCCCAAACCCCCACCATCCACCCCACGCCACGCCACGCTCTCCGCCGGTCTCCGGTCGCCACCGACAGCCACGTCCCCAGCACCCCAAGCACCGTCCACCCCGCAAGAGCCCCCGCCGCCAACCCCGCCACCTGCATCGTCTCGAAAACCCCCACTCGGGATAGACTTTACCTCAGCCCACCGAAAGCCCGCGGCTCCATACTTCACGCCCCGGACAGAACGAGCCCGCCCTCACCTTATGCCCATCATCCTCGCCCAGAACCTCGGCAAGACCTACCGCTCCGGCAAGCTCCAGGTTCCCGCCCTCCGCAACGTCTCCTTCTCCGTCGAGCCCGGAGAGTTCGTCGCCATCGTCGGCCCCTCCGGCTCCGGAAAATCCACCCTCTTCTACATCCTCGGCGGCCTCACCGCCGCCACCACCGGCTCCGTCACCATCGACGGCACCGACTTCGCCACCCTCAACGACGCCGAGCGCACCCGCATGCGCCGCGCCAAGATCGGCTTCGTCTTCCAGCGCTTCAACCTCCTCCCCACCCTCTCCGCCCTGGGCAACATCGAGATCGCCCACGACATCGCCAATCTCGGCGTCGCCCGCAAAAAGCCCCTCGACCGCCCCCTCCTCGACCATCTCGCCAACCTCCTCGGCATCGCCGGCCGCCTCGACCACCGCCCCAACGAGCTCTCCGGAGGCGAGCAGCAGCGCATCGCCATCGCCCGCGCCCTCATCACCCGCCCCTCCATCGTCCTCGCCGACGAGCCCACCGGCAACCTCGACACCCAAAACTCCAACGCCGTCCTCCAGATGCTCCGCACCTCCAGCCGCGAGCTCTCCCAAACCGTCCTCATGATCACCCACAACCCCGAAGCCGCCCAGATCGCCGACCGCATCCTCCACATGCGCGACGGCGCAATCACCCACATCGAGCGCACCCACTCCGCCTGAATCGCCGTCTCCGGTGGCCCGCCCACCCAGGCCGCCGGCAACGCGAGTGAAGCGCAGCGGATTGCGAGTTCGCATCACCCCGCTGTCCTTTGAGTTGCCGCACCTCTTGGTTGTCGTTCCCGAAGTTGCCGCACCTCTTGGTTATCATTCCCGAAGTTGCCGCACCTCTTGGTTGTCATTCCCGAAGTTGCCGCACCTCTTGGTTGTCATTCCCGAAGGGAATCTGCTTCTGCTCTTGCCGTTGTCCGTCTTGTCCTCCACCAGACCCCCGGAGAACCCATGACCTGCCTCCGAACCGCCCGGCCCTGGCCCTCCTCTCGACCCTCGCCCCCGCGCAGACCCAGCCCAAAGAAGCCCTGCTCGTCGTCACCAAGCAAACCCACGCCCTCGCCATCGTCGACGCCGCCACCCTTCAGGTCACCGCCCGCATCCCCATCGGCGAAGATCCCCACGAAGTCATCGTCGCCCCCACCCACACCGGCAAAGACCTCCTCGTATTCGACGCCCACACCCGCCACATCCTCCGCCGCATCCCCATCGAGCAGCACGGAGCCTCCGGCATCCAGATCGAACCCAACGGCCACCGCGCCTTCATCGCCTGCCCCCGCGACCACATCGTCGCCGTCGTCGATCTCCGCACCATGCAGCGCACCGCCACCATCGACGCCGGCCGCGAACCCGACGGCCTCGCCTGGTGGACCCCCAACCCATAACCGCACTCATCCAGGCAAAAACCAGCCTCCCCCCGCTATAATCGAACCCTCAGGAGCCCCCAACATGCCCATTCAGTCCACCGAGCACATCTGGCACAACGGCCAGCTCATCCCCTGGCACGAAGCCAACATTCACGTCATGAGCCACGTCATCCACTACGGCTCCTCCGTCTTCGAGGGCATCCGCTGCTACCAGCAGCCCCACGGCGCCGGCGTCTTCCGCCTCCCCGAGCACATGGCCCGCCTCATCGACTCCGCCAAAATCTACCGCATGCCCCTCCCCTTCACCGCCGAAGAGCTCTCCACGGCCGTCGTCGACGTTATCGAGAGCAACGGCGTCACCCCCTGCTACATCCGCCCCATCGCCTTCCGCGGCTACGGCGAAATCGGCGTCAACCCCCTCAAATCCCCCGTCGAGGTCTACATCGCCAACTTCCCCTGGGGCAAATACGTCCCCGGCGACGCCGGAGCCGACGTCTGCGTCTCCTCCTGGTCCCGCCTCGCCCCCAACACCATGCCCTCCCTCGCCAAGGCCGGCGCCAACTACATGAACTCCCAGCTCATCCGCATGGAAGCCGAGATCAACGGCTACGCCGAAGGCATCGCCCTCGACACCAACGGCTACCTCTCCGAGGGCTCCGGAGAAAACCTCTTCCTCGTCCGCGGCGGCGTCCTCTACACCACGCCCCTCGCCAACTCCGTCCTCAACGGCATCACCCGCTCCTCCATCCTCACCCTGGCCAAAGAGCTCGGCATCCCCGTCGTCGAGCAGTCCCTCCCCCGCGAGCTCCTCTACATCGCCGACGAAGCCTTCTTCACCGGAACCGCCGCCGAGGTCTCCCATCTCCGCTCCGTCGACCGCATCCTCATCGGCGATGGCACCATGGGCCCCATCACCCGCGCCCTCCACGAAGAGTTCTTCTCGCTCGTCAACGGCACCAAACCCGACCGCCACAACTGGCTCACTCCGGTAGAAGTCAAAGTCCCCGTCACCGCCTAACCCCACACACGCTCCTCTCACCGAAAGACAGCCCCACCTCAGGGGCCGTCTGCTATTGCATTCGCCTTTGCTGTTTTTGTTTGTCATTCCCGCAGGGAATCTGCTTCTTCTGTTGCTTTTGACCTCGCCCTTTTGTTTGTCATTCCCGAAGGGAATCTGCTTCTGCTGTTGCTTCTGCCCTCGCCCTTTTGTTTGTCATTCCCGAAGGGAATCTGCTTCTTCTGTCGCTTTTGCCCTTGCCCTTGTCGTTTGTCATTCCCGAAGGGAACTGCTTCTTCTGTCGCTTTTGCCCTTGCCCTTGTCTTTTGTCATTCCCGAAGGGAATCTGCTTCTTCTGTTGCTTCTGCCCTCGCCTTTTGTTTGTCATTCCCGAAGGGAACTGCTTCTTCTATCGCTTTCGCCCTTGCCCTTGTCGTTTGTCATTCCCGAAGGGAATCTGCTTCTTCTATCGCTTTTGCCCTTGCCCTTGTCGTTTGTCATTCCCGAAGGGAATCTGCTTCTTCTGTTGCATCTGCCCTCGCCTTTTGTTTGTCATTCCCGAAGGGAATCTGCTTCTTCTGTTGCTTTTGCCGTTGCCCTTCTTGTTTGTCATTCCCGAAGGGAATCTGCTTCTGCCCTCGCCATTCCTCCCGTAACCCCGAAAGCGAAGCTGCAATCCCCCGGAGGGCCCCACAAGATGTGTCGAAACATCAAGCTACTCTTCAACTTCGCCCCACCCGTCACCCCGGACGAGATCCAGGCCGCCTCCCTCCAGTTCGTCCGAAAGATCAGCGGCTTCAACAAGCCCTCAAAGGCAAACGGAGACGCCTTCCTCTCCGCGATCGAGGCCATCACCGCGGTCTCCGCCACCCTCCTCAACTCCCTCGAAACGAACTCCCCACCGAAGAACCGACAAGAAGAAGCAGCCCGCCTCAAAGCCCTCAGCGCCAAGAGGTTCGGCGATCCCAAAAGCCCCGTCTCGCTTAAGGGCACGGCTTCAGCCGTGCCACAAACGCATTCTTAGCAATGCGGCTTTAGCCGCTGAGGTACATCTCAGCTGGGCCTAGACCCCTAGGTACCCCAAAGCCGTCAGCCTTGGGTCTCACTGCACCCAACCCGAGCCACCCTGAGCGGGGCTCTCGCAGCTCCATCGCAAGACCCTGGACGCGGCACACGCCCTCGCATCCCGACCTTGCCGAAAACCCCGTTTTCCGAGAACGTGGCATCAGTTGGCGGACGGCAGAAAGTCTCGCCACCTGTCAGACTCTGCGACCTGCTTCACGATCTCGTTCCTGTGCCTCAGGAAACGGTCCATGTATCGCTTCAGAAACAGGTGTTCAGCAATCGTCCCAAGTATCGAAAGGGGAGCCGCAAACGTGAACCGATCCTTCATCTCTGTTTCGCTGTCGGACAGAGCTATGAAGAAGTGGTCATGTTGCATGAACTTGAAAGCTCCTTCGAGCATTGTGTCTTGGAAATATCGAGGAGAGTCGAACTCCGTGATTTTGCTGGTAAGGCACTGACGAACTCCGAGGTGCTTCGCACGCCACCTGACGAACTGCTCCGGTCCGATCAGGCCGGTCGTCACCCCGCTCACCGCCTGCTCACCACTCTGCTCAGTTCCGAGCAGATGAACCTCAATGCTGCGAGAAAGATCGAAGCATCGCTGAATGGGAGCACTGATCTTCATGCTTTGTTCTATGCAAACCATTGTGGCCACCTTCGGTAATAGCGTACCCCGACGTCTCTCCCGCAAAGTGGGTGTTTTCGTCAATCTCTAAAGGCTTGCCCCGTGAGCGGGGTCCGGACCGTCCATCAGGGGGAACTTGGTGAAATTGCCGTTTTGCGTGCATTCGCTCACAGCCACTCAGGCTCGGGCGATACGGTAGCATCGCTGGTATGAAAATATCGAGGGTCGTCTGGCGGACCGGAGCATGGATTGCTGTGTTGCTGACCATCTGGGCGGCCTTCGCGTTCTTCAACACGTTGCTCCTCGTCCCAGTGAACCCGGACCTCACGGATCGACAGAATCTCGGATGGAAGATAGGAAGTGCGGTACTGTGCGCCGTCGTCACATATCTACTCTTTCGCCTCTCCAGATTGGCTTTCCGTAGAGCGAGGCAGTTGGGTTAGGCAAACACGCAAATGCTTCATTCCCGCGAGGTCGGTGTTTTCGGCAACCAGCTATGAATCGAGCTGGACGATTCGTACTCGAAACCCTCGTTCGCTGAACACGGTTCCCACGTCCAACCAAGAACAGCTATGCTGTCGCCTATGAAAAAAGCCTTCCCCGTCGCCGCCCTGGCTCTCTCCCTCCTCCTGTCGTCAGCGTCCGCCCAGCAGCCGAACACCCTCACCCCCCGGGAAAAGGCCGACGGCTGGCGCCTCCTCTTCGACGGCAAAACCAGCAACGGCTGGCGCAGTGCCCGCGGCGGCGGCTTCCCCACCACCGGCTGGGCGGTCAAGGACGGCACCATCACCGTAACCGAGACAGGCGGCGAAGAGTCCGGCAACGGAGGCGACATCGTCACCACGCGCACCTACTCCAACTTCCAGCTGTCGGTGGACTTCAAAACATCACCCGGAGCGAACTCCGGCATCATGTACTTCGTCGACCTCGACCTGATGCCCTGGAAGAATGGTCACGGCTCCCCCATCGGCTTCGAGTACCAGGTGCTCGATGACGCCCTGCACCCCGACGCAAAGCGTGGCAAAAACGGCGATCGCACCGTGGCCTCCCTCTACGACATGATCCCCGCAGCCGCCGACAAGCCGATCAAGCCCGTCGGCGAGTGGAACACCGCCCGCATCGTAGTCCGCGGCAAGCACGGCGAACACTGGCTCAACGGCGTCAAGGTCCTCGAATACGACCGCGACTCCCCGGAGTTCAAGGCCATCCTCGCGGAAAGCAAATACCACGTCTTCCCCGGCTACGGACAGTCGGCGGGCGGCTACCTCCTGCTGCAGGACCACGGCTTTCCCGTCTGGTTCCGCAACCTCAAAATCCGCGAGACTCGCTGAAAGTTGATGATTTTCGTGGAGCCACGTTCGACAAGGAGATCATTGATGCTACGGTTAGCCACACTTCTGATCGTAACTTCCCTATGTTTCGCGGCTTACGCGGAAGATTGTCGACAAACACCCCCAATAACCTTGCACCGCGACGAACCTCTCGATATCTCCGTCTTCTTTGACAACAAACCTGCCGACGCAACGACGTTGCAACTGTATGCGGGAGACAAGCTGGTGCATGCTCCGAGCGTCAACCAGCATGGCAGGTGGCTTTTGGGCCTCTTGCCCGTAGGCAAGTACCGCGTTGTGATTCCCCACAGAGCAACGCTCGACATTGTCATTCTTCCGCAGAGCAGCGGACTGAACGGCGACATGATCAGTTGGTTCTTGTTTCCAAAATCCAGGTACAAATGGGTCGAAGGAAAACAAGTAGCGGGCAAGCCTTGTCCGGTCGTAGTGTTGAAAGCAGACTAAAGAACGCGATGGCATCGGGCCGGTCGGGTGGATATTGAACGCAGCCTTCACCGCTCTCGCCGGCCATCGACCGCAGCCCACACCACAACCTCACCCGGAACGTCACCCGCCGGAGCGAGAAAGAACCCGCTCTCCATCTCTCCCTCGTCCTCCGACATCTTCAGCGCACCCGAGGCGACAAGCTGCGCTTCCTGTCCCCTCCCGACCCCAAACCGCTCAAGCCACCGGAGCTGAAACCATCATCTCCACCATGGCCGGGCTGATCTCCCGCGCCGCCGCGTCATTCGAAGCCGCAGCCACTAACTCTGCCGTAGCGTCCTGCACCGCACGCGAGACATCCGTCGCCGCCAGCGGTGTAGCCCGCTTCGCCTGGAAACATTGCCGGCAAAGCACGGGTCTCCCCTGCGTCGGCTTGAACGGAACCGTCGTCTCCACCTTGCACTCCGAGCACAAGGTGCGCGTCTCGGTCCGCGAAAGCCCCGCAGCCGCCGGAGCCCCGCTCGCCGCCGCCACCATCCCCGCACGCCGGGACTTGCAAGGCTTGCACCGCTTCGGATCGTTCTTGAATTGTTTATCGAGAAAAAATAACTGTTCGCCGGCAGTAAAAATAAACTCCTGGCGGCAGTCGGCACAGGTCAACACGCGGTCCACGAAATCCATAGCACACATCTCCCGGTTACTCGGAAAACGCTGGATTGCTCACGGGGCCATGTGCGAACAAAGAAGCGTCTGGTGCGGGGCCCGTTACCTCGTTCCTCTTCTTTCAGTCAATAAAATCTTGGCCGCGTCCACACGGCGCCAACTCTCCGCCGAGGACTTCCCCCGGGGAACCCGGAAGGCTCGCTGCAAGCCGCGCAGCCCACACTTCCGTTCCCCGGAGGGTCTTCCTCTTGCTTACAACCGTTACCGCCGCCGGACCTAGTCCGCTTCCTTGCGAATCTTCTTACGGTTGCGCTTGCGCGCCAACGCTTCCTTCACACGCTTCTTCTCGCCCGGCTTCAGGTAAAAAGAGTGGCGCTTCACCTCTTTGATAATGTCTTCCGTCTGCACCTTCCGCTTGAACCGGCGCAACGCATTCTCAAGAGGTTCGCCTTCCTGCACACGAATCTCTGCCAAGTAAATACACCTCATCCCTGCCCTGGACTGAGCAGCGCTTATTTTACCTTAAGACAGTCTTATGCAAACATCTTCTTCAGAACTTTTCGCGTCGGTCTTCACTTCGGCAAGATAGCTCTACGCCCAATCGCCAAGTATCATCCCCCCATGATCCGACCCTTCCAAGGCGTTCATCCCCGCTTCCCCCCCACCTGCTACATCGACCCCTCCTCGCAGATCATCGGCGACGTCACCCTGGGCGACCAATCCTCCGTCTGGATGAACGCCGTTCTCCGCGGAGACGTCAACAGCATCCGCATCGGCGCCCAGTCGAACATCCAGGACTGCGCCGTCCTCCACGGCATGCGCCACCTCTACCCGGTCATCGTCGGCGACCTCTGCACCATCGGCCACAACGCCACCGTCCACGGCTGCGTCCTCGAGGACGCCGTCCTCATCGGCATCGGCGCCACCGTCCTCAACAACGCCCGCATCGGCGAGGGCTCCATCATCGCCGCCGGGGCCGTCGTCCCCGAGCAGATGGTCGTCCCACCCCGCTCCCTCGTCGCCGGAGTCCCCGGCAAGATCCGCCGCACCCTCACCGATGCCGACCGCGAACTCATCCTCAACTACGCCCGCAACTACCTCGACTACACCAGGATCTATCTCGCCGAAGCCCTCCAGTAATCGGGCAAGCACATTGGAACGGATGGCCAGCCAAAATGCCTTTGTCTCTGAGGTACGCCCAGGCTTTAGCCTGGGCATCAGGCGAGCCACGGTTTCGGGCTTTAGCCCCTGGGGTATGCCTTTTTGCTGGACCACTCCCCCAAGGAGATGCGTCCCAAGTGCCGCACTTGACAGATCCACCCCCCGCAAAACCACCACTCCACCACGCACCACAAAAAAGCCGAACCAAACACAGGCAAACCCCAGCAACGACGCACCCCCCACCACGTTTGCCTACCGATAAATCACCACGTTAGCCATACATCCGCCCACATCTCACCACGCAAAACCCCCTATACTGATCCCGCCAACATGCCCAACCGAATCCTGGTCGCCACTCTCCTCCTCGCCCTCCTCCCCGCCGCCCGCGCCCAAACCTCCTCCGAAACCCCAGTCCTCCTGGGCGACTCGCCCGCCGACCCAGGCCCCCGCGCCACCCTCTCCCCCGCCATCACCCCCAAAGCCGTCCGCGCCGCCATCAAGCTCGTAGCCGACTGGCAACTCGCCCGCGCCGACGCTAAGTACAGCCAGGACTGGACGATAGCCACCATGTACGCCGGCTTCATGGCCGCCAGCGACTCCCTCAAAGACCCCCGCTACGCCGCTCACGTCCGCCAGGTAGGCGAGCATTATCACTGGACCCTGGGCCCCCGCCGCACCCACGCCGACGACCAGGCCATCGGCCAGTCCTACCTCGAGCTCTACAAACAACACCCCGACCCCGCCCTAATCGCCCCCCTGAAAGCTCAGTTCGACGAAATCATGCTCCAACCAGACCCCACCCCACCAGCAAAGGAAATCTGGTGGTGGTGCGACGCCCTTTTCATGGCGCCCCCCGTCTGGGCCAGGCTCTCCGCCGTCACCGGAGACCCTAAATACAACAAATATATGGACCACGAGTGGCAGATCACCGACCAACTCCTCTGGGATAAACAGGAGCACCTCTTCTTCCGCGACGCCACCTACTTCGACAAACGTGAAAAGGATGGCCAGAAAATCTTCTGGTCCCGCGGCAACGGCTGGGTGATGGGCGGCCTCGTCCGCATCCTCGACGTCCTCCCCAGGACCGACACCAGCTATCCCTTTTATTTGCAACGACTCAAGGAGATGTCCGCCAAACTCATCACCCTCCAGCGCCCCGACGGCCTCTGGAGCCCCGGCCTCCTCGACACCCCAGCCTACCCGCTTCCCGAGGTCTCCGGCTCCAGCTTCTTCGTTTACGCCCTCGCCTGGGGCATCAACCACCATCAGCTCGACGCAAAAACCTACCGCCCCATCGTCGACAAAGCCTGGAAAGGCCTGATTGCAAACATTTACGCCGACGGTCGCCTCGGCTCCATTCAGCCCGTAGGCGCCGCCCCCGGAGCCTTCACCGCAGCCTCCAGCTACGCCTTCGGCACAGGAGCCTTCCTCATGGCCGGCTCCGAAGTCGCCCGCCTCCCCGCAGAACGCCTGGCCATGACAACTCCCTAAACGCTTCCGATCTCAAACTCCCACACCATCGCCAGACCGAATCTCTTCCTCCGTCAGATCGTCGGCGAGCAGAAGGAGCACCTTCGTCAGCAACATTCGGTTTTGCGAAGTCATCGATGCAAAAAGAACTCCTACGCGCTGCTGATGGCTGGCTCCGGGGACTACACAGCCCCGCACTTGGAACGAGATCCCCTTGATCCGAATCATCAGCTCCAGATCGTCCCCTGTCACTAGCGTAGAGGTGGTCGGAAGGCTCAGCAGGCACCCACCAAGGCTGACATTCAATATCTTTGCCCAAATCTCGGTCGTCCTCCCTACATAATTCAGCTTCGCCTCACCAAGACACGGATACCGGGGATAGGTCCGCTCTTCCAGCATCGCCATGCGCGCTTCTCCTCGCTCTGCATTGGTTCTTGTAATCTGGGCCCAAGGCGGCTGAGGCCCTCTCCCGATCAAAGCATCCTGAGCGGCACAGGCACAGTCTCTCTATCGGACCAATCGCGTCACTCTTCAGCCCTGGTCTTCAACCTTATCGACGCTGGGTACGCCCCGAACCCGCTACTTGGATAAACTGCCATCTATGAATCCAGCATCACCCCTGAAGGCCGTACGCGGCACCCGCGACCTTCTTCCTCCCGAAACCGCCCTCTGGAACCACGTCGAATCCGCCGCACGCGCGCTCTTCGCCCGCTATGGCTTCAGAGAAGTTCGCACCCCGCTCTTTGAAGACACGGCCCTCTTCGCCCGAGGCGTCGGCGAAGAAACGGACATCGTCTCCAAGGAGATGTACACGTGGGAGGACCGCGCCCGCGCCGCCAGCGAGAAGGCGCAGTCCCTCACCCTTCGCCCGGAGAACACCGCCGGCGTAGTCCGCGCCTACATCGAGCACAAGCTCGGCGACACCGGCGCCCTCCAGAAGCTCTTCTACATCGGCCCGCAGTTCCGCCGCGAGCGCCCCCAGCGCGGCCGCTACCGCCAGTTCTGGCAGATCGGCGCCGAAGTCCTCGGCCCTCAGTCCTCCGGCTCGGAGTCCCCCCTACGCGACGCCGAGATCATCGAGATGCTCGCCAGTCTGCTCGACGAGCTCGGCATTATCGGCTGGAACCTCCAGCTCAACTCCGTCGGCTCCGCCGCCGACCGCCCCCGCTACGTCGCCGCGCTCCGCGAAGCCCTCGCTCCCATCAAGCACCTCCTCACCCCCGACAACCAGCGTCGCGCGGAGACCAACCCGCTCCGCGTCCTCGACTCCAAGGACGAGGCCGACCAGGCCCATATCGACTCCCTGCCAAAGATTGCCGACTTCCTCGACGAGGCCTCGACCCTCCACTTCCAGCAGGTGCTCGCCGCCCTCGACGCCTGCGCGGTTCCTTATACCGTCAATCCCCGCCTCGTCCGCGGTCTGGATTACTACACCCGCACCACCTTCGAGTTCACCCATTCCGCTGGCCTCGGCAGCCAGAACGCCCTGCTCGGCGGGGGCCGCTATGACGGCCTTTCCGAGATGCTCGGCGGCCCCCGCGCTCCCGGCATCGGCTTCGCCATCGGCGAAGACCGTCTCATCCTCACCCTGCAGGCCCAGGCGGAGGCCGCGGCGTCATCTCCCAAGCTGGACGCCTACATCGCCCCCCTCAGCCCGGCCCAGAACCCCGCCGCCCTCGCCTTGGCCCGCCATCTCCGCCGCCAAGGCCTCTCCGTTGAGGTTGGGGACGGCACTTTTCGCCTCAAAAAGTCCTTTGAAGTGGCCGATAAGCTGGCTCGCCACATCGTCCTCCTCGGGGAGGACGAGGTCAACTCCGGCACCTCCACGGTCAAAACCTTTTCTACCGGTGTGCAACAAAAGATTGCCCGCGATAGGCTGGAAACAATCATTAGAATCTGAGTCCATAGGAGGCGAAGAGGAGGCCTACCTCACCCTTCCTGCCCATCCACCTCATCCACGAGCGCTTACCGCGACACAAGCTCCGCCCGAGCCGACCTCGCCTGGTTCCGCCCACCTTCCTTGGCCCGGTAGAGCGCCTCATCCGCTGCCTTTAGCAGCTCGGCCACGCTGCTGTGCATCGACGGAACCGCAGTCGCGCATCCCAGGCTCACCGTCAGCACGCCAAAGGAGTTTCCGCAGTGCGGCACCTGGCAGTCTTCCACCGTCCGCCGCAGCATCTCGGATACGGTCTCCGCGCCGGCCGCAGGCGTATTCGGAAGCACCGCCACAAACTCCTCCCCGCCAAAGCGCGCCAGCAGATCCGGAGGTCGCCGCAGCACGGCCGCCACCTCGGTCGCCACGCGACGCAGGCACGCATCCCCCGCGAGGTGTCCGTAGTGGTCGTTGTACTTCTTGAAGTGGTCCACGTCGATCAGCACCACGGACAACGGCGTTCCGTCGCGCAGCCCGCGCAGCCATTCCTGCTCCAGCGTATGGTCCAGCAGCCTGCGGTTGGCGACTCCGGTTAGACCGTCCTGCATGGCCAGCGCTTCCACCTTCGCGAATGCCTCCTTTAGAGCGTCCTCCGCAATCTTGCGGTCCGCGATGTCCCGCAACACAAAAACGAATCCCGAAGGCTCGCCGCTTTGCCCGTCGTGCAGCAGACGCGCCGTAGCCTCCATCCAAAGGTACGTGCGGTCCTTTCGACGGCACCGGTAGGTCAGCGGAGGAGGATGCTGGCCCGCCCACAACTCATCCAGCAGCAGTCCGACCTTCTCTTCGTCCTCCGGGTGCGCCAGTTCGCCAAAGGTCTGATCCACCAGTTGTTCGGCGCTCCAACCCAAAAGCTCCGTCATCGCCGGGGAGACGTACCGCCGGTGCCCCCGCAGATCGACCAGAACGATGATGTCTCGCGAGGCCTCGGCGAGAGAGCGGAAACGGATTTCGCTGGAGGCAAGCTTGGTAAGCACACGGCGGCTGCCGGCCATGGCCATCTCGGTGGCATACAGGGCAAGCATGGAGGCTGCGAGAAAGAACTGGAAGAACTCGACACGCGACGTCAAGGCATTACCGGCATCGGCACGCAAGGGGCCGAAGCCTTTCAGCGTCATGTAGCCGCCGATGAAGGTCACCATAAGCAGGGCCAGGGAGGACCCTCTAAACCCAAGACGTACGCCGACCAGCAACAGCGCCAGCATCAGCAGCCAAAGCGTCGGATAAGACGAGAGCCGGAACACTGCCAGCGAGAGACCGCCGACCAGCACAAACAATCCCGTGACCTCCAACCAGGATCGCGCGGAGAACCGCGTTTGCTGCCGGAAGGACAGATAAAGCGGTGCGATCATGGCGATGCCAAGCGCGTCGGACGCAAACCAAAAGCGAAACGAGACCAGAGACGGCAGACTCGATGCGCCATCGCGGTACCAGGCCGCCAACCAGGACGACACGGCCGGCGCCAACACCATGCCGCAAACCATCAAACGACCCATCTGCCTGGGTTCGTGCAGGTCAGGGCAGCCGGGCATGGCAGGCGCGATGGTGGCGCAGGCCACCAAGACCTCGAGCGAGTTGCACAAGGTAAGGAAGAGCGCTTCGCTGGGTGCCGTGCCGGTGACGACGTTGATGGAGATGTCGATCACGAACCCGAGTGCAAGATAGGCGGGCCACTGCTTTCTGGGGACGCAAAGCATGATTCCGATCAGGAGTGCGTTGGGCAGCCAGATAAGAGATAGGCCGTTAATTTGATGGTTCACGTCGTTGAGCAGGATGGATGCGATCGAAAGAACGAGGAACCCCGCCGCAACCATGGCGAGACGAGACGGACGGAGACGTTCTTCCGGCTCCCTGCCTCGCGGAATGTCATCCGGCGGGGCCTCCCGCATGCTGCCGCGCCACGACCGCTCCAGCACGCTATAAGGAAAGGTCCGTCGAGCCGCGGTACGCTGTGTCGTCATAGCTCCCACAAGAGTCCTTACCGGTGTAGATCGGCCAATGTCGCTGAAGCAACAGTTTTGCATGGAGACCCAGCCGTTGCTGCGAACAACCCTAGCTGAAAGTTCGTACAATGGAAGCATCGTGACTCTTGATTTTCTCGGCACCCTCGAACGCACGCACCTTTGCGGAGACCTCCGCGACTCCGACGCCGGCAGCACCGTGACCTTGATGGGTTGGGTAAACCGGCGGCGCGATCATGGCAACCTGATATTCCTCGATCTTCGGGACCGGACAGGGATCACCCAAATTGTGCTGGATAAAGAGAAGGCTCCGGTCGCCCACGCGAAGGCGGAGGCCGCCCGGCCGGAGTATGTGGTCGCCGTGACGGGAGAAGTCCGGCGACGTGACCATGAACTCGTCAACCCGAAGATGGATACCGGCGAAATCGAGATCGCCGCAACGGAGTTGCTGCTGCTGAACGACGCGCGGACGCCTCCGTTCTCGCCTGCCGAAGAGGCTATAGCCAATGAGGAGGTGCGCCTCAAGTACCGCTTTCTCGACCTGCGCCGCCCGCGAATGCAGCACAACTTCCTGCTTCGCCACAAGGTCGCGCAGGCCATCCGCGGCTACCTCTCGGAGAACGGCTTCCTCGAAATCGAAACGCCCTTCATGACCCGGTCCACGCCGGAAGGCGCCCGCGACTACCTCGTCCCCAGCCGCGTCCACGCCGGCGAGTTCTACGCCCTCCCCCAGTCCCCGCAGATCTTCAAGCAGATCCTCATGATCTCCGGCTTCGACCGCTACTTCCAGATCGCCCGCTGCTTCCGCGATGAGGACCTCCGCGCCGATCGCCAGCCCGAGTTCACCCAGATCGACCTCGAGATGACCTTCCCCAGCCAGGCGGCCATCTTCCGCACGGTCGAAGGCTTCCTCACCGCCGCCTTCGCCACCGCCGGCATCGCCCTCGCGTCTTCCTTCCCTCACATGACCTACGACCAGGCCATCCAGCGCTACGGCATCGACAAGCCAGACATGCGCCTGCCCGCCATGGTCGACCTGTCGAGGGAATTGACACCTAACTTGCGAGAGTCTCTCAGGATAGAACCTAAGCTACCAGTTCTTGGATTCGTCATACCCGACTCCGCAAGCATGAGTGGCACGCAGCTAAAAGCATTGCAGGGCGAGATGCGTGCAATTCTTGGCGACACCGGACTCGACACTCTAGACTTCAAGCGTCTGAGTACAGCCGATGCCTACCGTGTAGTGGCGGGCTCGATTACCGAAAAGCTGAATGAGGAATATGCCAACTTCCTCGGAGTCGGTCCACGAAATCCCGCGACTGCTGGCGAACATCTTGTAGTAGTCATCACCCCCAAGCTCGGCACCCCCGCCATGTGGAACTACGACCCGCAATGGATCTACAAGCGCGTAGGAGCCCTCCGCCTCCATCTCGCCCAAAAGTTCGCCGACAAGCACAAGCTCTTCGAGCCCCCCCGCTCAGCCCGCGACTTCAGGTTCCTCTGGGTCACCGACTTTCCCATGTACGAGTGGGATGAAGAGACAAAAACCTGGAACGCCGCCCACCACCCCTTTACCTCGCCCCACGAGGAAGACATCAAGGCCGGCCGTCTCACCTCCGACAAGGGTGCCGTCCGCGCCCTCGCCTACGACATCGTCCTCAACGGCACCGAACTAGGCTCCGGCTCCATCCGCATTCACCGCAAGGACGTTCAGGCCGAAATCTTCCGCAGCCTGGGAATGTCGGACGAAGAAGCGAAGGCACGCTTCGGCTTCTTCCTCGACGCCCTCGAATACGGCACCCCACCCCACGGCGGCATCGCCCTCGGCCTCGACCGCATCGTCATGATCCTCGCCGGAGCCACCAGCCTCCGCGAAGTCATCGCCTTCCCCAAAACCGCCCGCGCCATCGACCTCATGGTCGACGCCCCCAGCACCGCCACCGAACAACAACTTAAAGAACTCAGCCTGAAGATCGCCACCCGCAGCTGACAAGGAGAAGAGATGGACTCGCTTACTCAAACGCCCGTCTGGAAGGCAATTGATTCTGCGGCATACCTCTTCCTTGCACGCCTCTTTGAGCCGGACGACAACACTCTCACCGTCGTCCTGGAAGAAGCTATTGCCAATAAGGCAAAGAAAGGGCCGACTATTCTTCCAGGTGGTATCGAGCTCCCGGGCGACTCATGCCCCATCGAGCCCACAGAAGAGACCCGCGTCTTTGCGCTCCTTTGGAAGAACTACGTAGCCTACAACATCACGGAGGAGATGCACGGCTTCTGCGGTAACTACACCAACGAAGAGTTCACAGGCAGGCTTCTACGACTTTATACCCGATCGAACTATCTCGACTTCATCGCGAAAGACACGGGCGCACACTTCGAGCCGTACCATCACTTCAAGATCGCCTGCCAGAACCATAACCTGGATATCGTCGCGACATCCTTCCCTAAGCTGAAGGTGTTTCAACGGAACGACCGCGAACTCACGCTCGACGCTACCTACAGGTTCTAAAAACAAGCCATATACTGATTCCACTTGGCAGGAGGTCCCACATGGCGACACTCGCGCAAACCCTGGCAACCCCCGCAGTGCCCATCGGCGTCATCAAGCAGTTCGGCCCTTGGGGCCCCGAGTACGAAGTCCTCGGCGAAGCCGAGCCGGAGAACGGCATCCGTCAGGTCCACATCGTCCTCGTTCGAACAGGCGAGGAAACGACCTACGGCTTCGACGCCATGATGGAAGATCCTGAGGCCACTTAGTGTTCGCCATCGCATTCGATCTCGACATCAAGCAGACCAAGACCAGGCACCCCAAGGGTGTCCAACAAGCCTACGCGGACATCCGCAACACGCTCACCAAGTTCGGCTTCGAGTGGAAACAAGGCAGCGTCTACACCTGCGACAACGAAGACCTCGCCAACCTCTTCGCTGGACCCCTCCGCCCTGAAAGCCCTCCCCTGGTTCCCCGCCAGCCTCCGCGACCTCCGCGCCTTCCGCGTCGAGCAATGGTCCGACTTCACCCCGATGATGAAGTCCTAACCCCGCCCCGCGGAGCAAGCCAATACGCCACCAGCCCCCCGGCGATAAAGACCAGGTACACATAAGGCAGATACCGGTACGGCGCCGGAGGAACCGGAAACAGCGTCCCCAGCGTAGCCAGCACCATGGCCAGCGTGGCACAAACAGACAGCAGAATCCCCCCCACCGTCAGCCGCCCACCACGCTTCAGATGAACCGGAAGCGCCACCGCCACCAGCCCATAAGCCGTCAGGAATCCGAATACCGCAAGCGTCCCCATCCACCCATAAATATCGTTGCCCGACGCCCCCCGCGCCGCCAGCATCGCCGAGGGGCACACCGCCAGCCCCCCGGTCAGCAGACCCGCCGCCCCCGGCGTCTCATGCGTCGCATCGCACCGCCCCAGCCCTGCCGGAACCATCCCGTGTCGCGCCATCAGCAGCAGCACCCGCGCCCCCGCGATCACACACGCCAGCGTCGCCGCAAACATGCTGATCAGCACCCCGACATCGATGATCGGCCCAATAAAACCAAGGTGAGCCTGCTCCGCCAGCAGATGCAGCGGAGCCGGGCTGTCGTTCAGCGTGATCGCCGACCCATGGAACGCCAGAACCTCCGTGTAGGCACAGACGATGAAGAACAGCCCCGAAAGCCCCGCCGACCGGATCACCGCCCGCGGAATCGTCTGCAGCGGGTTCCGCGCCTCCTCGCCCAGCGTCGTCGCGCTCTCAAACCCCACAAAGCTGAACAGCGCCAGCATCACCCCCAGCCGCAGCCCCAGCGGCGTCGCCCCTGCCAGGTGCCGCTGCGCCCCATCCAGGTGCGGACCATGCTGCACCAGCACAATCGCCACCACCAGCGCGATCAGCAGCACCGACACCCCCTCGATCCACAGCATCATCTGCGCCGAAATCTTGATATCCCGCCACGCAACCCAGACCGCCGTCCCCGCCGCCAGCACGGCGAGCGCGGGAGCCGGCACCGACCGCCCCCACCCGGCAACATCCCCCAGCACCACGTACGTATACGCCACAAACCCGCCAATCACGGACGAGGCCGTCGTGACATACGCAAAAAACAGTGCCCACGCCGTAACCGCCGCAAACACCGGCGGCAGCGTGGACCGCGTATAGAGGTACAGCGACCCTGGCGAAGCCGAATCCCGCGCAAACGCTGCAATCGTCAGCGCCACCAGCACCAGCGCCCCCAGCGCCAGCCCATACGCCAGCCACGTCGCCGTCCCCGCCAGCGCAAACACCAGCGGAATCGTCATGGTCGGCGTCGTACTCGGCGCAATCGTCGAAATCGACTGCGCCAGCGTCTCCAGAGGCGAAAGGATGTTCTTCCGCAGCCCGTACGCGTGCGGCAGGGGCGGCGCCGCCTTTTCGTTCACTTCAAGCGCGGTCGAAAGGTCCATGGAAGGTGGGCTTTTCCTCAGCGAAGAGTTCTTTCGGCTGGAAGCTTGAGTCTGACCGCTCCCCCCCGCAACGTCAACCCACCCGCTCACCTTTTCTCACCCGAACGGTCTATTTAGACGGAGCACGTCGACTCACCCGGGCTATCCTCATTTCGCTTCACCACGGAGTTTGCATACGATGAATGCTGACGCGCTTGGCATGAATCTCGAGGGCGAGATCGCCGCCGTGCTGCCCCAGGTCTCCTCATTCGGTCGCGCATCTCTTTTTTCGTCCCTCCTGCGCACCCCGGAGGAGAGCCCCGGACAGGTAGAATCGTCCGCAGCGATGGCGAAACCCGTGGCCCAGACCGGCGGCAGAGGCGCCCGGCTTACCCCGGCGCAGATGGAAGCCCGCGCCCTCCAGCGTTCAGAAGACGACGACCTCATCCGCGAGGCCCAGGCCGGCCAGCGCACCTCCTTCGATTCGCTCGTGCGCCGCTACGACCAGTCCGTCCTCCGGCTCGCCCTGCACATGCTCGGTAACGAGCAAGACGCCCAGGACGTCCACCAGGAAGCCTTCATCAAGGCCTACCGGCACCTCGGCAACTTCCGCTTTGAGTGCTCCTTCTACACCTGGCTCTACCGCATCGTCACCAACCTTTGTCTCGACCAGCTTCGCCGCCGCAAGAGCCGCCGCGAAGACCCCGCCACAGTCCTCGACGCAAGCGGCGACGAGATGGACCTGCTCTCGAACGTCTCCGATGATCGCGCCATGGCCAACCCTGCCCGGGAGCTCGAACGCAAGGCCATGGGGGCCAGCATCAACGACGCCCTCGACAAGCTCACCCCGCGCGAGCGCACCGTCTTCGAGCTCAAGCACTACCAGGGCCTCAAGCTCCGCACCATCGGCGAAATGTTGAACA
This sequence comes from uncultured Granulicella sp., assembly GCA_965213785.1. GTDB lineage: Bacteria > Acidobacteriota > Terriglobia > Terriglobales > Acidobacteriaceae > Edaphobacter. Next base: position 1,536,012 of record OZ243921.1, read on the forward strand.
CCACCGAAGAAACAGCAAAAAACACGCTCTTCCGCGCTACGCGTAAGCTGCGCGCCAACTTGGCAACCCTGCGAGCCTGAACCGGCGTCACGCCGGTTCGGCAGCAAGCAAGTTTTCGGCAAGTCTGGGCAGCGGGCGGGCACTCCAGCCGCTTCCGATGAGACCCGCGACACCGAACGCACCACGCACCACCATTCGAGGCTAGTCGAGGTAAAAACATGAAGTGTGAATCCGCCCAGCAGAGTATGGTCCTCGCCTCCTACGGCGAGTTGCAGGATGAACAAACGACGGCCCTCGAGCGACATCTCGCCGGGTGCGCCGCCTGCCAGGAAGAGCTGCTGGCAATGCGCAGCATGTTCGCCGCCCTCGAGCTCGCCCCAATCCTCGAGCCCTCGCCGAATCTCCTCGCGCAATCCCGCATGAAGCTCGACGACGCCCTCGACCACATCCCCGCGCAGGGCTTCGTCGGCCGCCTCCGCGCCAACTTCTTGCGCTGGGTCGGCACCGTCCAGGCCGCGCCCGCGCTCGCCACCCTCCTGCTCGGCGTGGGCTTCCTGGGTGGCAACTACACCCTGCGCTACCAGCTCGCTCACGCCCCGCGCCCCGTCCCTACCGTCGTCGTTACGAATGCCGCCAACTCCACCATCGCCAACGTCAGCGGCATCGTCCCGACAGCCAACCCCGAGGTCGTGCAGGTCCTCTACAACCGCATCGTGCCCGAGTCCGTCGAAGGCTCGACCAACGACCCGCAGATCCGCCAGCTCCTCCTTATGGGCCTTCGCGCCGCCTCCGCCAACGGCGTCCGCACAGACTCCGTCTCGCTCCTCGCCAACGAGTGCCGCGACGGCCACGCCTGCCTCGCCGAGCCCGACGGCAAGGGCGTCCGCGGAGCCCTCCTCGTCAGCCTCCGCTACGACAAGAACCCCGGCGTCCGCATGAAGGCCCTCGACGGCCTCCAGCCCTACGTCGGCCAGGACCGCCGCGTCCGCGACGCCGTCCTCGAAGCCCTGCTCCACGACAGCAGCGCCCAGGTCCGCACCGCCGCCATCGGCGTCCTGCACCCCGTAGAGGCCGACTCCAGCGTCCGCCAGGTCCTCCGCACCGTCTCCACCTCCGACGAGAACCCCTACATCCGCACCGCCTCCTTCCAGGCCCTGCAGGGCGCGGACTCCATCCAGTAGACCCGACTAGACCCGCTAATAACCGTTGCGCCAAGCCGGAGCAATGCAATACATTCAGGTTCGCCGCCCTCCTGCTTACCGCCAGCGGTCGGCGGAGTCGAAGCAACAGGCCTAGCCAGGCACTGCCAAACTGGGTCAACCACGCCAAAGAAGATAAAAAAGATAAGAAGATCAAGAGGGGGAGCATGAGCAGCCGGGTAGCCGTAAAGAGATCGCAGAGGCAGCCCGGCAGACGATTCGTCGCCCTCACGGCGGTTCTGATCGCCGCTTCGGTGGCCGGCAACGCCCAGCATCCCGGCCTCAACCCCCTCCTGCACGCCGCCAGCTCCCCGGGAGCCCACACCTCCCAGGGCTACCTCGGCGTCAACCTCCGCGACGTTCCCGACGAGCAGATCCCTCTCCTCAAACTCAGCCTTGCCCCCAGCCAGCCCCGCGGAGCCGAAATCCTCTCCGTCGACCACGACGGCCCAGCCGGCAAGGCTGGCCTCCGCGAGCATGACGTCATCCTCCAGATGAACGGCCAGCCCATCGAGGGGGGTGAGCCCCTCCGCAAGATGCTCCGCGAAACCCCACCCGGACGCACCGTCACCTTCGTCATCAGCCGCGCCGGCCAGCAGCAAACCCTCTCCGCCCAGATGGCCAACCGCGAAGAGGTTGAACGCCATGCCTGGGAGCAGCACCTCACCGTCCCCGACCCCCAGCCCGCCGAACCAGCTCCCCCCGCCTCCCCTGACCGCCACGCCAGCGGCTTCTTCTCCTCCTCCAGCCGCGCCAGCCGCAACTTCCTCGGCGGGATCACCCTCAGCCCCGGCTACACGGGTGCGACCCTGGAGACCATGGCTCCGCAACTCGCCGAGTTCTTTGGAGCCCAGGCAAAAAATGGCCTGCTCGTCCGCAGCGTAGACCCCAACAGCCCCGCCGAGCTCGCCGGCTTGCACGCCGGAGACGTCGTCGTCCGCGTCAACACCACCAGCATCACCACCAGCGGAGACTGGCTACGCGCCGTCCGCGAGAACAAGGGCAAGACGATCAGCGTCATCGTCCTGCGCGACCGCCGCGAGCAGACCCTCACCATGGTTCCCAACGCCCGCCACCACTCCAGCCTCCTGCCGGAACGCTGGCGACGCTTCGGCTGGAACTCCGCCACTCTCCGCACAGTCCCCGTCTCCGCGCCCGGCACCCTCCCGCCCGACCCCTTCACCATGATCTAGCGCGCGATATGGTTCAATAAGAGAAGGAATGACGTCTCCCACCCAAACCGCAGCGCCCGCCCCCAAGCTCCCCGTCCCCCGCTCCTCCACCGGCAAACGCCGCTGGAAGGCCGTCACCCGCAAGCTCCGCGAGCTCGGCTCCATCGGCTCCGCCCTCGCCTCCACCGCGCACCCCTACATGGCGCACATCGTGCCCATGCGCCGCTGCAACCTCGCCTGCACCTATTGCAACGAGTTCGACGACCACTCCGACGCCGTCCCCATCGACGAGATGCTCCGCCGCATCGACCATCTCGGCCGCCTCGGCACCTCCGTCATCACCATCTCGGGCGGCGAGCCGCTCCTCCACCCCGATCTCGACCAGGTCATCGCCCGCATTCGCTCCACCGGCGCCATCGCCGGCATGATCACCAACGGCTACCTCCTCATGCCAGACCGCATCGAGCGGCTCAACCGCGCCGGCCTCGACCACATGCAAATTTCGATCGACAACGTCATGCCCGATGCTGTCTCGAAGAAAAGCCTCAAGGTCCTCGACGCCAAGCTCAAAATGCTCGCCGAGCACGCCGCCTTCCACGTCAACATCAACTCCGTGGTCGGCGGCGGCATCTCCAACCCCGAAGACGCCTACACCGTCTCCCAGCGAGCCCTCTCGCTCGGCTTCAGCTCCACCATTGGTATCATCCACGACGGCAGCGGCCAGCTCAAGCCCCTCGGGGACGCCGAGCGCGCCGTCTGGGACCGCGTCCGCAAGCTCACCCGACGCAGCTACTCCCGGTTCAACCACTTCCAGGAAGCCATCGCCAACGGCCAGACCAACGACTGGCGCTGCCGGGCGGGCTCACGCTACCTCTATATCTGCGAGTTCGGCCTCGTCCATTACTGCTCGCAACAGCGCGGCTACCCCGGCGTCCCCCTCGCCACCTACGGGAAGGCCGACATCCAGCGCGAGTTCCTCACGGAGAAATCCTGCGCCCCCCACTGCACTATCAGCTGCGTCCACCAGGTCAGCTACATCGACCACTGGCGTGCCCCGCAGCACCCCGATACCACCTCCGGCCCAGGCGAACCCGTACACCAGCCCAACCCGGAGCTCGTCCAGATCCGCTAATCCGATTTATTGTCATTCCCGAAGGGAATCTGCTTCTGTTGTTGCAATTGTTTGTTCCTACACACCATCAACAATCCGCTCTAAGCCCTTCAGTCCATCAGCTTCCGGGTCAGGTAGATATACTCCACCGCCCGCGTCTTCGCCTGCTCCTTCAGGTCCGCCCCCGCCCCATGTCCGCCCTCTACAATCTCCTCGTAGAAGAACGGCTTCCCCATCTCCTCCATCCGCGCCGCAAACTTCCGCGCATGCACCGGCCCCACTCGGTCATCCTTGGTCGTCGTAAAGATCAGCGGCTCGGGGTACGTCACATCCGCCCGCAACTGGTTGTACGGAGAAATCGATGCCAGAAAGCTCCGCTCCTCCGGCTTCGTCACCGTCCCATACTCCCCCACCCACGAGGCCCCCGCGGCAATCTGCTCAAAACGCAGCATATCCAGCAGCGGCACCTGGATCACCACCGCCCGCCACATCTCCGGGTGCTGCGTCATCTCCACCCCCATCAGCAGCCCCCCGTTCGACCCACCCTCAATCCCCAGCCGCCGCGCCGAAGTAATCTTCCGCGCCACCAGGTCCGCCCCGACGGCAGCAAAGTCGTCATAGATCCTCTGCCGATGCGTCTTCAGCCCCGCCTCATGCCACGCCGGCCCAAACTCCCCGCCGCCCCGGATGTTCGCCAGCGCAAACACACCCCCACGCTCCAGCCAAAGCTTCCCCAGCGCCCCCGAGTATCGCGGCGTCTCCGAAACCTGGAACCCGCCATACGCCGACAGCAGCGTGGGCGCCGACCCGTCGTACTTGATCCCCTTGCCCCGCACCACAAAGTAAGGCACCTTCGTCCCGTCCTTCGACGTCGCCTGAAGCTGCTCCACCACCAGGTTCGTCGTATCGAACTGCGCCGGTAAGGTCTTCATGACCGTGAGCGCCCCCGTAGCCGCATCCCCAAGCTCCAGCGACGAAGGCGTCAAAAATCCGGTCAGCGTCAGAAAGAAGCGGTCGTCCGACGTGTTCGTCGTCTCCACCCCCACCGCCACGTTGTCCGGCACCGCAAGCTTCGTCTGGGTCCACGCGCCATCCTTGCCAACCGCAAATCGGTACGCCCGCCCCTGCACATGCTCCAGCGTCGTCACCAACAGGTAGTTCCGCGTCGTCGCCACCTCTTGCGCGAACTCCTCCGCCGTCGGGGCAAACACCACGGTCGGCTTCAAATGCGCCGGGTCGATCACCACCGCATCCAGACCGAGCGACACCACCGAACCCTGCACAAAGCTTCGGTCCGAACCCTCCGGTTTCCAATCCTCGTTGAGCGTGACGACAACCTGCCCATCCAGCAACCCGTCGATCTGGCTCTTTCCCGGCAGCCCCACCCGCTTTACACCCTCCGGCGTCAGCAGCGAGACCTCATTCTCAAAAAAGTTGATCCCACGCTGCAGCATCGTCACGCGATGTCCCTTCGCGTCATGCAATTGGAAAGCCCCCGCGCTCACATCCGTCTCCGTCCCGCGAAAGACCTCCTTCGCCTGGTCCAGCGGCTGCCCCCGCTTCCAGCGCTTCACGATGAACGGGTACCCGGACTTCGTCATCGACCCCGCGCCCCAGTCCCGCGCCACCAGCAGCGTGTTCTTATCCACCCACGTCACATCCTGCTTGGACTTCGGCAGCACAAACCCGCCCGCGACAAACTGCCCCGCAGGCCCCGCTTTCAGGTCGAACTCCCGCAGCGTCTCGGCATCCTCCCCGCCCGCCGAAAGCCCCGCGAGGCAGAGCCCATCGCCCGGATACAAGCAGTTCAATCCCTTCTGCACCCACTTTTCATTGTCCGTCTTCGCCAGCGCATCGTAGTCGATCACCGTCTGCCAATGCGGCTGCGCCGCCTTGTAATCCTCGAGCGTCGTCCGCCGCAGAATCCCCCGCACATGCTGCGCATCCTGCCAGGTGTTGTAGATCGTTCCTTCGCGGAAGTCCGGAAACGCCAGCCGATCCGGAGACTCCAGCACCTTCAGCGCCGTCGCCGCCAGCCCGGCGAACCGCGGATCCGCCTCCAGCACCTTCGCCGTCCGCTCGTTCTCCGCCTTCACCCACGCCATGGAGCGCGCACCCGACACATCCTCCAGCCACACGTACTTATCCGGCTGCTCCCCCGTCACCGGCGCCTGCGCCCAACCGCCAGCCACACCTAACGAAAGCGCCGCCACCACAACCATCCGAGCAGGAAACACGAGGCACCCTCCCGCGCTCCCCGCTAGTATCCCGGGCGCACGTCCTCGGAGCCTATCGCATAGAGAGCGACAGCACAACGCGTCGCCACCACGACGGGCATGGAATGAAAGAAAGGATGGTGCGCCCGAGAAGATTCGAACTTCTGACCTACAGCTTCGGAGGCTGCCGCTCTATCCAGCTGAGCTACGGGCGCCCTTGGGAATCGAAACATCGACCCAGATAAATCCTAGCACGGCCCCATACCTACTGAGGTCTTTTGGGCCGCAATGATTCCCGTCAAGAGGTAAATCGTACAAGTCGTTTGTCTTCAATAATTTGGCTTCGCGTAGGAGATGGTCCAGAGCGTATCCTGGTCTTGGAGATCGTGCCCGGCACCCCCGTTCACCCTCCCCGATCCGAGAGAGGGGTAACTTGCTTGTTTACTGATATTTAGCCGTAGGTTTACTGTTTGCATATAGTTACGGCGGATAAGCGGACGCAAGTTACACATAACGAGAGACTTGCGCGCCAAGTATGGGGAGGGCCCACCGTACCAGCAACAAGAGGAGTGTCTCACCATGAGCAGTGCAGACGCACCCGTTCGCCTCCCATCGGCATCCAACCGCACAGGTCCGGGAAACCCCGGCTTCCCGAAAGTGAGACCAACACCGATGCTTCTCCGCTCTCTCTCCGCCCTTGCCTGTACGGCCGTCTTGTTTACCGCGGCCGGCGCCCAGCAGTCCAACCTCATGGTGCCGAACAACCCGCCAGTTCAGCCCGTTAACGGCATGAAGATGCCCGCCGACCCCAACCCGGCAATGCCCTCGCCGCCCGCCACAGCCAACGTCATGCTGGGCGGAAGCTCCATCCTGGTCACCTACAACAGCCCCTCGATGCGCGGCCGCACCATCATGGGTGGCTTGGTCCCCTACGATCAGGTCTGGCGCACCGGGGCTAATCCCGCCACCACCCTCGTCACCCCCGTCGACCTCAACATCGGAACCCTCAAGGTTCCCGCCGGAACCTACACCCTTTTTACCCTGCCCAGCTCCGGTCAATGGCAGTTCATCGTCAGCAAGAAAACCGGCGAATGGGGAATCCCCTACCCCGAAGGCTCCGACCTCGGCCGCGTCCCCATGAAGAAGAAAGACATGGGAACCCCGCAAGAGGTCATGTCGATTACCTTCGAGAACACTGCGGGGAATCGCACCGAGCTGCACGTCAAGTGGGAAAAAACCGACGAGTTCGTAACCGTCTCCCTCGCCAAGTAACTTGGCTTACACCGCAAAAGAGGCCGCCCAAAGGCGGTCTCTTTTATTTGGTCAAGCTACTACCACTCCTTCGCGGCCGAATCCACCGCAACAGCAGTCGCCGCCGCCGGCGCCTTCCACCGCAGCACCGGCTTGCGCGCCGCCGCCGTCTCATCCAACCGCTGCAGCCGCGTCGTATGCGGAGCCGTCCGCACCAGCTCAGGATTCTCCGCCGCCTCCCGCGCAATCTGCCGCAGCGCATCGATCAACAAATCAAGCTCTTCCCTGCTCTCGCTCTCGGTCGGCTCGATCATCATTGCGCCCGCAACGATCATCGGGAAGCTCACCGTATACGCATGAAAGCCATAATCGATCAGACGCTTGCCCATGTCGCCCGTCTTTACGCCGTTCTTCGCCTGCAGCCGGTCTGAGAAGACCACCTCATGCAGCGTCCGCGTCGTATACGGCAGCTCGAACGTTCCCTCGAGCTTCGCCCGGATGTAGTTGGCATTCAGCACCGCGTCCTCGGTCGTCTGCCGCAGACCATCTGGACCATTCGCCAGGATGTACGCCAAAGCCCGCACAAACATCCCGAAGTTCCCATAGAACATCCGCACTCGCCCCACACTCCGCGGCCGGTTGTACTCGAAACCCAGTGTCCCATCCGCCCGCGTCACCAGCACCGGAGAGGGGAGGAACGGCTCCAGGATCTTCTTGCAAGCCACCGGCCCCGACCCCGGGCCACCGCCCCCATGCGGAGTAGAAAACGTCTTGTGCAGATTCAGGTGCATCACGTCCACACCGAAATCCCCCGGCCGCGTCTTCCCCACCAGCGCATTCATATTCGCGCCGTCCATATAAAGCAGCGCGCCCTTCGCATGAAGAATGTCGGCGATCTTATGAATCTCGCTCTCGAACACCCCAATCGTCGAGGGATTGGTAAGCATCAGCGCCGCCGTATCCTCATCGACCAGCCGCTCCAGCTCCGCGATGTCCACCATCCCCTGTGCGTTCGACTTCAGGTTCTGCACCTGGTACCCGCATACCGCAGCCGTCGCCGGGTTCGTCCCATGCGCCGAATCCGGAATCAGAATCTTCTTCCGCGCATTGCCTTTGCTCTCGTGGTAAGCCCGCACCAGCAAAATCCCGGTGAACTCCCCATGCGCTCCAGCAGCCGGCTGCAGCGTAATCGTATCCATCCCGGTAATCTCGACCAGAGCATCGGACAGCGTCTTCATGATCTGCAGACAGCCCTGGCTCAACGCCTCCGGCTGGTACGGATGCGCCTCCGCAATCCCCTCCAGCCGCGACACGAACTCATTCACCCGTGGGTTGTACTTCATCGTGCAACTCCCCAGCGGATACATCCCCAGGTCGATCGCATAGTTCCACGTCGAAAGCCGCGTGAAGTGCCGAATAATCTCGATTTCACTCAATTCGGGCATCACGCCCAGGTCCATCCGCGCCGCATCCCCCAGCAAAGCCTTAGCATCCACAGCCGGAACATCCAACTCCGCCAGCCGATACGCCTTCTTCCCGGGCGACGACTTCTCAAAGATCAAGTCCTCATTCTGGTTGACGTGCGTCGTCACCTTCTTCGGCATGCCCTGGAACTTCGCCGTCTCTATTGCCTCAGCCACATCCGGAACCTGCGTCATCGTCGCCATCGCGCCGCCTCATCTCTCTCAAAACTCTTCTTCGTCCGACCCATCGCCCAACTCCGAATACGACCCTGCCACCGGAGCATCCAGATCTTCCTCGCGCAGCGAAATCCCCAGCGCCACGCCATTCTCGAGCTCGATCGTCAAAGCCACGCCTTCTTCAAGCGAAGCCTTCGCCACCTGCTCCCCGATCTGCGCGCAGAGTGCATTCCGATACTCCGGCTCGCCGTAGCCCACGGAAAACTCCGTCAGCAGCACATACGGCCACTCGTACAGCGTAAACAGAGGCCCTTCAAACCGAAGCCGCACGTGATCCTGCACGAACTCGACCGCGACCAACTCCTGCCCGACAATCTCCTCGATCTCCATACCCCTAAGCCTGCGCCCCGGCAAGCTCCGGCACAGCCATTCCAGCCAGCACCGCCGCCGCAGCATCCATCTGCTTTCGGGTCGTCATCTCGGTCGCGCACCACAGCGAAGCCTTCGGCCCAAGCTCCGGATACCACTGCGCCAACGAAAGCCCGCCGATAATCCTCTCCTCAAGCAGCCCCGCGTTCATCTCCTCCGCATCCATCTCGGTCGTCAGCACACACTCATGGAACCGAGGAGCCCCCTCAAACAGCACCTCGCCCGACCCCGCCAACACCGATCGCAGATACGCCGCCTTTGCCAGGTTATGTTCCCCCAGCTCCCGCATCCCTTCCTTGCCGTATACCGTAAGGAAGATCGTCGTCATCAGCGCCACCAGCGCCTGGTTGGTGCAGATGTTCGACGTCGCCTTTTCCCGCCGGATATGCTGCTCCCGCGTCGACAGCGTCAGCACAAACCCACGCTTGCCGTTCACATCCTTCGCCTCCCCAATCAGCCTCCCCGGCATCTGCCGCAAAAATCTCTCCTTACACGCGATCACGCCGCAGTAGGGCCCACCATACCCGATCGACACCCCAAACGACTGCGCCTCCAGCGAAACGATATCCGCCTCCGCCGGCGGCTTCACGATCCCGAGCGAGATCGCCTCCGCGATCGAAACAATCAGCAGCGCCCCCTTCGCATGGGCGATCTCCGCCACCGCCGCCACATCCTCAATCGTTCCGAAAAAGTTCGGCGACTGAATCAGCACACATGCCGTATCGCCCGTGATCGCCGCGTCCAGCGCCGCAACATCCACCCGTCCATCCGCCCCATAGCTCACCTCGGCAAGCGGAATCTGCTGGTGCTGCGCGTACGTCCGCACCACTTCGCGATACTCCGGATGCACCGTTCGCGCGATCACCGCGCCATCCCGCCCGGTTACCCGCACCGCCATCATGATCGCCTCAGCCGCGCCGGTCGACCCGTCATACATCGAAGCGTTCGCGATCTCCATGCCCGTCAGCTCGCAGATCATCGTCTGGAACTCGAACATCGCCTGCAGCGTCCCCTGCGCGATCTCCGGCTGATACGGCGTGTAGCTGGTCAGAAACTCGCCTCTTTGAACCAGGGAGTCGATAACGACCGGCTTGTAGTGCCGATAAACTCCCGCACCCAAAAAACTCGCATACCCCGCCGCGTTGTTCTCCGCGTAGCCCCGGAACCGCTCGATAATCTCGGACTCGCCATGCTGCCGGGGAATCGCCAGATCCCGCTTCAGTTGATATTCCGCGGGGATCGTCGCAAACAACTCGTCGATCCCGGAAACACCGATCTCTGCAAGCATCTCCGCACGGTCCCCCGGCGATTTCGGCAGATAACGCATCGTTTAGTGTCCCGTCTCTTCCGCCAGGAAGGTGTCATAGTCCGTCGAAGAAAGAAGGCCGCCCAGCTCCGCCGCATCCGTCAGTTCGAGCCTCATCAGCCAGGTCGTATTCGCCTCGGTGTTGATCGTCTCGGGCGCGGAGGTCAGCGCCTCATTGACCTCCGTCACCGTCCCAGAAACCGGCGAGTACAAGTCCGACACCGCCTTCACCGACTCCACCGACCCGAAGATCGCATGAGCTGCCAGCGCATCTCCCACCTTCGGCAGGTCGACAAACACGATATCTCCCAGCGAGTTCTGCGCGTAGTCCGTGATCCCGACCGTGCCGACCGACCCGTCGACCAAGATCCATTCATGTTGCTTCGTGTATCTATATTCCGCTGGGTAAGCCATTTCGCTCCGTCTCTCCTTACAATTCTAGACCGCCGCGGCAGCCGCTTTCTTGGCCCTTTTATAGAACGGTAAAGCCACCACCCGCGCCTTCACCGCCTGACCGCGAATCTCCACCGCCAGTTCTCCATCCACCGCCGTGTACTCCGCCGGCACATACGCCATCGCAATGTTCTTCTTTAGAAACGGAGCCGGCGACCCGCTCGTAATCTCGCCAATCTTCTCCCCCGTCGGCGACAACACCGGATACCCGTCCCGCCCAATCCCGCGCCCAACCATCTCCAGCCCCACCAGCTTGCGCTTCGGCCCGCCCGCCGCCTGGATCGCCGCCAAAGCCTCCCGCCCCACGAACGAAGGCTTATCGAGCTTCGCATACCGGCCTAGGCCCGCCTCAAACACATTGATCGAGTCCGAAATCTCATGCCCATACAGCGCCATCGCCGCCTCCAGCCGCAGCGTATTGCGCGACCCCAGCCCGCACGGCACAATCCCGAACTCCGCCCCAGCCGCCAGCACCTCGCCCCACACCCGGTGGCTCGTCGCCTCGTCCGAAGGAATATAAATCTCGAATCCGTCTTCCCCGGTATACCCGGTCCGCGCGATCATCACGTTGTACAGCCCGCACACCTTGCCCCAGGTAAACCAGTAGTTCTTGATCCCCGCCAGGTCGACATCGGTCAGCTTCTGCAGCGTAGCCTCCCCCTTCGGTCCCTGGATCGCCAATTGCGTGTAGTAATCGGAGAAATCGTTCACATGCACCCCGCTCATGTGCCCAATCTGCTTCCGCACCCACTGCACATCCTTCTCCCGCGTGCCCGCGTTGATCACGATCAGGTAGTCGTTGTCCGAAAGCTTATGCACCACTACATCGTCCACAAACGTCCCATCCGGATACAGCATGGCCGAGTAGTGCGCCTGCCCCACCTGCAGCTTCGACGCATCGTTCATGCAAAGCTGGTTCACCGCCGCCAGCGATCCCGGCCCACGCAGTTGGATGTCTCCCATATGCGACACATCGAACAGCCCTACGCCTGTCCGCACCGCCATATGCTCGGCAATCAGCCCCGCATACGACACCGGCATATCCCAGCCGCCGAAGTCCACCATCGTCGCCTTGTGCCCGCGATGAATCAGGTTCAGCGCCGTCTTCCGCAACGCCTCTACGGTCTCCGTCACCGCCTCTGCAATCGTCTGCGCAATCTCAGCCATTCATGCACCCTCTACCTGGCAAACCAACATCCCCTTCCACGATAGCACCGCCCGTCAGGGCCCCAGCCGCCGCTTCATCTCCGCGTAAGCGCTCTCGGTCAGCGCGCCGGAGGCCGTCCAACGGACATTTCCCGCTCCGTCCACCACCACCACATACGCCGACTCCGGCCGGTCATAATGCGCCAGCGCCCGCCACTCCGCCTCATGATCCGCCACCGGCAGAAAGTGCGCCTGCCCTCGCTCACTCACATCCTTCTTCATCGCCCGCACGATCAACCCCCGCACTAGCCGCGGAGCCCCCGCAAGCATCGCCACCTCGTAGTACCCCACCGTCCCCGAGGCTCCATACTCCGCCGCCAGCCGCCGCCCCCAGTCCCGCACCGCCCCCTGGGCGTCCCGGCTGAACCCCACCACCAGCACCGCCGGACGCCCATGCAGATCCTCCGGAAGGCTGACCCGCAGCCCCGCCAGAGAATCGCACCGCACTGCCGGGATCCTCTCCGCCCGCACCCCCGCCGCGAGCAACAGCCCCGTCAAGCCTCCGGCCAAAACCCTCGTCCAAGCCTCCATACCGCATTGGATGCGGAACCCAGCCCCGGTACCGCTCCAGCCCGCCGCTAAATCACCATCCTCTCCCGTACAGTCCTCTGAGCCACCTCGCCCGCGACCTCCTTGCCTGCGACTTCTCCGCATTCCCAGTCCCCGCGTACCGCCGCGTGGTACAAAGCCGCCCACGGTCCATCGGCTGGATCCCCCACGTAAGGGAAGACTCCCTTGGCCGCTCCCCCGCCCAGAACCCACGTGCTCCGGCCCGTACACCGTCTTCCCCATCTTCCGCGACCGGTCGAAGACGCCTCTTCCCCGCCGCCTCCCATCGCCCCACTCAACCCAGGTCGCTCCATCTGCCGTACCGCTCTACGAGGCCCGGGAACGATCCGTCCAGGCCTGCCCCCTGCCTTACCGCCTCCCCTTCCGCGCCGCCCGCACAAAGCTGCTCACGCAAAAGTACCCAAACACCGCCGCCAGCGCCACCGCCAGCAAAAAGTGCTGATGCGCCCCATGGTTCTCCGCCGACCCCCACGCCGCCCCCCGATACATCCAAACGCCCTGCGCCCCAAACAACGCGATCAAACCAAAGAAGACCCCCGTCACCTCCAGCCAGAGCACCCCAGAAGCCTTCGCGAAAGGGCGCCACACCGATCCGCCGAACTGCCGCCCGCCCCGCTGCACCCCAGCCTGCGTCTCCCGCACCCGCCGCCCCGCCCGCGTCCCTGCCTCACGCCCGGGAGGAGTCACCAGGCCCTCCGACCTCTGCCCGGTCTCTGCTGCCCCCCGCGGATTCGGAGCCGTCGCTGCGTCCACCGCCTCCGCAAGCGTCTTTCCCGCCAGTCGCGCCCCGATTCCCAGCACCCGTCCCAATCGCACCGAATCCATGCACTCAAGTTTAGCCCCCGCGCTCCCACCCGCAAAGCAGCCGCAACGCACCCCACGGTGAACTTACAACCCCCATCCCGCATCCAACATCCCAAGGCAGTCGCAACCAGGTCTGCCCTCAAGGAAGAAGGTCAACGTTATGAAAAGCATAGTTTGGATGGTCGCTGGCTTCTGCGCCGCAGCCGCCGGTTTCCTCGTTCTCGGTGCACGCCGCACCCAGCGCCTCGCAACTCAGGCAGAGCCGGTCGAAGAGCTTGCTCATAAGCTCGAAGCCGCATGGGCCGATCACCACACCGTCCTGTAAAGCGGTTGCTCGACGCATTTCAGTCGGTCTTTCTCGATTGCGATGGCCTTCGCGTCGGCGTATCCTCAGTTTGAAGGCGTCCCCCTCAAGGCGAGCCTTCCCGTTCTCCGCATCCCCACCTCGGAGATATGTCGCCAAGCCGTCCGAACGATGGGCTCTACCGGAGGCATCATTGAATCAGATGAATCAAAAGGTGAAGAACCTGATCCAGCAGCTTGGCGAGGCCATCCACGAGTCCGTCGCGGAATCGGAGAACATCGCCGGAGTCGTCAAAAACATCCGTGACCAGGGCTTCGATGTCCTCCTTATGCTTGAGGCCACTATCGGCCTCAACGAGGTCGAACTCGACCAGGCGGAATCCGTCGATAACCAGGACGCCTCCGGGAACACCTTTACTCCGCAGGACCTTGGCTTCCTGAAATCCCTCCGCATCAGCCTGGAAGACGACTCCGATGCGTCGTCCTCCTCCGTCTAGAAGAGAGCCATCCTCGTCCCGCCCGATGTAATCTTCTCGCCCCCTCTCCCTCTTCCTCCCACATTCACGGGACGAGTGATAGACTCGCGTCTCGGTAGAGCATCTGTCTTTACCGCGCATGGCAGGCACTTTGCCGACATCCAGGAACAAGAGATACACCCACGCGACTGACGAGGTAATCGCAACATGAGAGATACCCTTGGCGTCCTTCTCGCTGGTGGTGCCGGCGAGCGACTCTTCCCCCTCACCCGCGACCGCGCCAAGCCCGCCGTCCCCTTTGCCGGCCAGTACCGCATCATCGACATCACCCTCTCCAACTGCATCAACTCCGACCTCCGCCACGTCTACATCCTCACTCAGTACAAGGCTCTCTCGCTCAACCGCCACATCCGCGAGGGCTGGGGTCCTGTCGTCGCCAACGAGCTCGGCGAGTTCATCGAGATCCTCCCGCCCATGCAGCGCGTCTCGAAATCCTGGTACCAGGGCACCGCCGACGCCGTCTACCAGAACATCTACTCCATCGGCTCCGAAGAGCCCAAGTACGTCCTCATCCTCTCCGGCGACCACATCTACAAGATGAACTACGGCCTGATGATGCGCAGCCACTGCGAATCGGGAGCCGACGTCACCCTTGCCACCCTCCCCATCTCCCCCGACGAGGTCTCGGCCTTCGGGGTCGTCGAGGTGGCGAAGAACGGCGAAGTCGTCGGCTTTGAAGAAAAGCCGAAGACGACCAATCTGCGCTCCCCCTTCAACCCCGACATGGTCGACGTTTCCATGGGCATCTACCTCTTCAACACCGACGTCCTTCTCCCCGAACTCATCAAGGATGCCGAAGACCCCGACTCCAAGCACGACTTCGGCCACGACATCCTGCCCAAGCTCCTCGGCCGCGTCAAAATGCACGCCTACAACTTCGTCGACGAAAACAAGCAGCGCGCTCTCTACTGGCGCGACGTCGGAACCCTCGAAGCCTACTACGAGGCCAACATGGACGTCGCCGGCGTCACGCCCATCTTCAACCTCTACGACAAATCCTGGCCCATGCGCACTCGCAGCTACCAGTACCCGCCCGCCAAGTTCGTCTTCGGCGAGATCGGCCGCACCGGCATGGCCATCAACTCCATCGTCGCCTCCGGATCGATCGTCTCCGGAGCCGTCATCCGCAACTCCGTCCTCTCGCACGACGTCCGCGTCAACAGCTACGCCGACGTCGACTCCAGCATCATCTTTTCGCACGTCAACATCGGCCGCCACTGCCGCATCCGCCACGCCATCATCGACCGCGACGTCCACATCCCCGACGGAACCGTCATCGGCTACGACCAGGACGAAGACCGCAAGAACTACTTCGTCTCAAAATCCGGCCTCACCGTCGTTACCCGCGATTACTCCGTCTACGAAAATCCCGTCTCCCCCGAGTTCCTCCAGCAAAACGACACCTGGTAGTCGGTCGACTAAAACGAAGGGGCGGAGAGATCACTCTCCGCCCCTTCCGTACAGCCACCCTGTTTGTCATTCCCCGAAGGGGATCTGCTTCTTCCTTGCCGTTCTCTTCGCCTACCGGTACCGCTTCTGCCCAAACCGATACACCACACCCCCGGAAACCGTAAAGAACTCCCGCGTCTCCGTCCCAAACCGCTCAAACGTAATCTCCGGAGAGACCCGCAGCGCAAGCCGCGCCGACCGGTTGATATCCAGGCTCCCCCCCACCGCCCCGAACCCGCTCGTCCGGTTCGTATACAGCCCCACCACCTGCGGAGCCACGCTCACCCCCTGGTCGAACACCCCATGCGCCCCTCCGCCAAACGCATGGAGATTCACCGCCGCATATTGGTTCCGTGGGCCCCGCACCTGCACCCCACCCATAAAGATCTCCCGGTATACCAGGACTCGGTTCAGGTTGTACTGGTTCGGAAACACCGGCGTCGTCCCCGCCTCCCCGCGAACGTCCGCCGCCACGCCATACCGCGGCGTCAGCCACATCGTCCCCTGCGCCTCGACCCCGCCCAGGTTCATCCGCTGCGCCAGCGTCTGCCCCGCCTGAAACGTGCTCAAGTTCAGGCCCAGGTAGCCCTCATAGCGGTTCGTATACGTCACCGGGGCCGGAAGTCCAAGCTTTCCCTGCCCATGCGCCACGCCCGCCGCCAGACCCAACCCGCATACCGCGCCCAACCATTGCTTCCGCATCGTCCTGATTGCCATCACTCTCCAATATCGTCATCGACCGGCGGCAACGTGGGCCGCCGCATCCTGCACCTCCACCAGAATATATCGTCCGCGCCCGCGCCCGCTCTCTATCTCTCTCAGACGCCGCCTCCCGTCATCCGTACCCTCGCATGTGCGACAATTACGGGTGACAGCCGGTGCCTCCAGGCCCGTCACGCTGCAGGAGATCAACCATGGGCGAACTCTTTACCCCGACCCACCTCATCATCGTCGCCATCGTCGCCATCGTCCTCTTCGGCGGAAAGAAACTCCCCGAGCTCGGCAAGGGCCTCGGCGAAGGGCTCAAAGGCTTTAAGGACGGCATGAAGGGCGTCACCGACGACACCCCTGCCGCCAAGCCTGGCGACTCCGCCCACACCGTTACCCCCAAAGCCGAAGACGCCAAGTAAATCAAGCCGTACGTCCGCTACAGCGTAATTAGCAGAACCGCCACCACCGCAATCCCCATCCCCCAGCCTTGTCGCCGTGTTGGAGCCTCGTGGAGCCTCCAGGCGGCCAGCAAAATCGTCGTCGCCGGATACAGCGAAGCCAGCACCGCCGCCACATCTAACCGGCCCGCCCGCGTCGCAGCCAGAAACAGCAGATTCCCTCCCGTATCGAGCACCGCCGCCGCCAGCACCCACCCCACCGCCCCTCGACTGATCGCACTCTGCCTGCCCGGCCCACCCAGCGCCATCAGCAGCAGCCCACACAGCGCCACGCTCGTTGTCCTCGCCGTCACCATCGGCCACAGCACGCCCGCCGACCCGGCAAACCGCAACGCTACAAAGAACACCCCAAACCCAGCCCCCGAGACGATCGCCAGCCCCATCCCACGGCTCGCGCTGCTCCCTCGTTCCCCCGCCCCGATCAGCCAGATCGCCAGCCCCGCCGCCAGAAACCCCGCAAGCCGCCGCCCTCCCGGAGCCCCCTCTAGCCCCGCCGACACCGCTGCCGGAATCGCCGCCGCCAGCAACCCACTCACCGCTGCCGCCGCCCCCATCGCCCCACGCGAGAGCGCCACATAGAACACCGCCACCGCCAGCCCGCCCGACAGTCCCGCCGCTGTCCCCCATCCCAGCGCCGCTCCACGCGGCAAGCCGCCGCCGCCCAACCAGGCCAGCCCGAGCAGCAGACACAGCCCCATCGCATGGCTCAGCATCGTAAACCGCAGAGCCGCCCGCATCCGGCCCCCGCCGTCACGAACCCCCATCCCGCCCGCGAAATCACCGCCACCCCACAGCACAGCCGACCCCAGCGCCAGCACCGCATTCACTGGAATCCAACCCACATCACCACCCGCGCCTTATCCCAGCAGCCGGAGCAACCCTGTCCCAAACGGTTCTGTCTCAACCGACAGAAGATACGAACCAACTACTGCGCCACCACCGCCGAAGGCTTCGTATCCTGCGCCGAAGGAAAGTACCCCGACTTCGCGATCACCGTAAGATTCGGGCGCAGCACCTTCACCTCCACCTGCCGGTACTTCCCATCGATAAACGGCTCGTGCGTGTAGTAGCCCACGGTATATTGCGTCCGAACCTCCTCGGTAATCTTTGAGAAGCTCGTCTCGATCCCATTGATCCGGAACTCCGCATCCGTTTGCCCGCCCGTCGCCGCGGCGTACAGCGGCAGCACGTTATCCCGCATCTGCAGCGGCAGGTGAATTCGGTCCAGAAAGCCCAGCCCCGGAATACTCGGATCCCCCACCAGCGTCCCGAACACTGCAATGTTGTTCGACTGCAGGTACTTCACCACTTCCTTGAACTTCGCCGTGCTCCCATACTCCTTGCCGTCGGAGATCACATACACAATCCGCCGCCGCCCTTTCCCCGCCTTGGTCGTCGCCACCGCCGCTGCCAGAATCGCGTCGTTCAGCGTATGCACCTCGCGCGGCGTCTGCTGCTGCATGCTCAGGCTGTTCCGCACCGGTGCCGTGTTCGGGTCCACGTTCTGCCCATTGATGTTCGTCGTCGCCCCGAGCGGCCCGCCAAGTATCGGGTACGACTCCCGCCCCGTACTCTTCGACCGCTCCAGGATCGCCCCAAGCCGCGCACTCTGCGCCGCCGTAAAGTCCGTCTGCATCTTCGGCCCATTGTTGTAGGTAAACACCGCGACCTCGTCGTACGAGGTAAACGCCCCCTGCAGCGCCCCCAGCGAGTGGTTCACCTTCTCCATCGTGTCGAACGGCAGGCTCTGATCGATCACCAGCGCCACCGACAGCGGAAATGGATCGACGGTAAACAGCCGCATCTGCTGCCGCACATTGTTCTCATACACCCGCACATCGCGCCACGTCAGCCCCGGCACCAACCGATTCTTCGAGTCCTTCACAGTAAAAGGGATCTCGACAAAGTTCACCCGCTGCACCAGCTTAAACGTGTCAGGCCCCCCAATCTCCGGGGGCGCGCCCTCGTCCGCACGAGCCTCCGGGGCCACCGCCGCCGGAGAGGCAGGCAATTGGGTCCCGGGTGCGGTCTGCCCATCGGCCGCCGTGGTGTTCGAGCCATCGCCATTCGAATCACGCGTCGTCCCGATCCCCGGAGTCACCGTCAGACCCGGAACCAGTTGCGGTCGCGGAGCATCCGGAATCCCTTGCTGCCGCGCGCCCGGAGCCTCAGGCAACGCCCCCTGCTGCGCTCCCGCAGACACACCCTGCGCGAGCATCATCCAAGCCAGCGTTCCTGCCATCCAACGTTCGTTCACCCGCAAACCCCCATCGTCCAAACATCCTCAGCCAAACACGAGACTACCAGCGCCGCCCAGCCACGTCACGTACCCCAGGGCTTCGCGAACCCCGCGGGGCCCCATCGTTGGCCCATTCCGCCAAGGGTTGGATTGCTTCTGAAAATTCGCCAACCCCGAGGCCTCTTTCTTGGACGCCGCCCCGCCCCCACCGTTTGCCCGTCCTTCGTCCCAGCCGAAACCCATCCACTCTCCGCCACGTCTAAGAGGTATGCGCCTCCCCGCGTCCACGCCTCTCCGCGCCTGCATCCTGGCCGCCCTTTTCGCCCTCGGGCACCGCCTCTCCGCCCAGGAGGCGCCCTCCCCCTCCGGCCCGCCCCCCGCAAGCTCCGCCGCCGGAGCCCAGCCCACCGAAGGCGACGACATCCAGACCCTCAAGGTCACCGCAAATCTCGTCAACGTCTACTTCAGCGCCCGCGACAAAAACGGCTACATCACCAACCTACACAAAGACGACTGCTCCATCGCCGAAAACAAGATTCCCCAGCCCATCAAGAACTTTTCTCAGGAAAAGAAGCTGCCCCTAACCATTGGTATGCTGCTTGACACCAGCTATTCGCAAACAAACGTGCTGCCGTTTGAGCAGGATTCTGGATCTCGCTTTCTCAAGGAGGTACTGACCTCCAAGGATGAAGCATTTCTTATTTCCTTCGATGTAAACACCACCCTGCTTGCCGATTACACCAACAGCCCGCGTGAACTTGGGCGAGCCCTCGAAAAAGCGAAAATTAATAGCGGAACCGGGTCCGGCTCGGTCACCGGCAACACTGCGCCAAGAGGAACCCTCCTCTTCGACGCGGTCTACCTCGCGGCTCATGAGAAACTCCGCCAGGAGGCTGGGCGCAAAATACTCATTCTCCTTACCGACGGCGGAGACCAAGGTTCCCAGGAGACCCTCAGGTCCTCCATCGAGGAGGCACAGAAGTCGAATGCCATCATCTACGTCATTCTCATCGCCGACCGCGAAAACTTCGGCAGTTATGGAGCAGGTGATATGAGGCGTTTGGCTGCCGAGACAGGAGGCCGTGTCATCGATGTCGGCAACAACGGCAGAAGACTTGAAGACGCGTTCGACCAAATCAAAGACGAACTCCGCACCCAATACCTCCTCAGCTACACCCCCCTCAACCCCAAATCCGACGGGACCTACCGCAAGCTCGAACTCACCTGCGGCAAAGGACTCACCATCCAGGCCCGCAAAGGCTATTACGCCCTCGCCGACGGCAACACCAACGAGTAGCCGCGAACCAGGGCGCGCCCCATCCGGGTAACGCGCCCTCTCCGCAACCCGCGCTCTACAGCGGAGTCTTCCCTCCCGTCGCCCCATAGATCTCGCCCGTCACATAGCTCGCATCGTCGGACGCCAGGAACACATACACCGCCGCCTGCTCCACCGGCTGCGCCGGCCGCCCGAACAACGAGCTTTCGCCAAAGTGCTGCACCTTCTCGAGCGGCATCGTCGTCGGGATAAACGGCGTCCACACCGGCCCCGGCGCCACCCCGTTCACACGAATCCCCTGCTTGATCGCCATCTTGGCAAAGCTCTTCGTCAAACTGCCCAGCGCCGCCTTCGTCGCCGCATACGCCGGCAACTCCGCATCCGGCATAAACGTCTCGATCGACACCGTATTCAGCACCACGCCGCCCGGCTTCATCGCCGCCACGGCCGCCTGCGTCATATAAAACGCACCATACACATTCGTCCGAAACGTCGCGTCGAACTCATCCTCCGGGATATCCGCCAGCTTCTCGTACGTCCTCTGGTACGCCGCATTGTTCACCAGGATGTCCAGCTTCCCGAACTCCTCCACCGTCTTCGCCACCAGGGCCTCACAGAAGCTCTTCTGCCGGATGTCGCCCGGCATCGCCACGGCCCTGCGGCCCGTCGACTCCACCAGCGACACCGTCTTATCGGCATCCTCCTGCTCCTCCGGAAGGCACGTAAACAGCACATCCGCGCCTTCCTTGGCGAAGCACAGCGCCACTGCCCGGCCGATGCCGCTGTCCGCCCCGGTGATCAACGCCACCCGGTCCTGCAGCCGGCCGCGCCCGGTGTAACTCGTCGCGCCATAGTCCGCCGGTGGCGTCAGATCTTCCTCCCGCCCCGGAGGCGGAACCTTCTTCTGCTCGGAAAAGGGCGGCTTCGCAAACCGCTCACGTGGATCCTGCACCTCAGGGGAAAGCACCGATTCTGCCATCGCATCGCTCCGTCAATCGCTTGGTTGTCGAAAGTTATGGACAAGCCCTTCATCCGCAAGGACGCGCGCCACCGCCGGCGGAAACCAGCCACCCGGCAGAACGCATCCACTTCAACTCGTCAAGGAATCCGGCCAAGCGCCAGCCGGCATTGCACCCACCCTTATAGACGCCGTTCCCACCCGCGCAAGTTGCTGCGCAGCTTAAACCCCCACCCGCATTCCGTCCGGCCGCGCCAGCGTCGCATAGCTCAACGCCCCCAACAGGGTCACTACGCTGCATACCACCAGCGCCACCGTAAAGGACCGCGTCCTATCCACAAGCCACCCAGTCAGCACCGGTGCCACGGAAGCAATCATAAAACTCCCAAAGTTCTGCAGCGCCCCCACCGAAGCCACATACCGCTCCGGGCTCACCGCCTGCACATACCCCCACCCCGAAGTCCCCGCGAAGTGCACAAAAAACAGCGCCATGCTGATCCCCGCCACCGCTATCCCCGTCGACCCACTCCGCGCCACCACCACCGTACTCCCCGCCGAAAGCACCATCCCTACCACCAGGCTACGCCGATGCACCGTCGTCAACGCCTCCCCCGCCCGAGCCCGCCAATCCGCGAACGCCCCACTCGCAATCATCCCCAGCGCCCCCACCAGGAACGGAACTGCCGCCACCCACCCCGTCCGCGCCAGCGTCAGGTGCCGCTCCACCTGCAGATACCCCGGCAGCCAGCTCGTATACAGCCAGTTCGTGTAGTTGATCCCCCCAAACCCCAACATCATCCCCCAAACCGTCCTTTGCCGCAGCAGCACCTTCCACGCCCCAGCCGCCTTAGCCGTCTCCTCCGAAGCCCACACAAACTCCGTCTCCCCACGCCCACGATGCAGCCCCACCCACGCCCCCGCCACCACCAACCCCACCGCCCCCAGCAGCCCGAACATCGCCCGCCACCCCACCCGCAGCATCACCCAAGTCAAAAAAGGCGGCGCAACCGCCAGCCCGATCGTCTGCGACATGCTCATCACCGCTGTCGCCCGCCCCCGCGTCTCCTCCGAGAACCACTCCCGCACACTCCGCACCCCCGCCGGGTAAAACGGAGCCTCCCCCAACCCCAGCAGCACCCGCAACCCCACAAACACCCCAAACCCCCGCACCAACCCAGTCAGCATCTGCGCCGCCGACCAAACCACCAGCCCAAACCCCAGCACCCGCCGTGTCCCCACCCGGTCCAGCAGCCCAATCAGCGGAAGCTGCGCCACCCCATACGCCAGCGAAAACGCCGAAAGCAGCCACCCCATCTTCGTCGCATTCAGGTGCATCTCCCCCCGCACCGTCGTATTCGCCACCGAAAGCGACGCCCGATCCAGAAAGTTCACCATCCCCGCCACAAACAGCAGCGACAACGTTATCCCCTGGTGCGCCCGCAAGCTCCGTCCACTCACCATCGACTCACCGCCGTTCCTGATCCCTGATGCGTCCTCTTCAAGCCTCCATCGCGCCCGAATAAACCGCCATCCCCGCCACCGCATCCACCCCCATCGCGTCCAGAGCCTCCACCTCTCCCATCTCCTTGATCCCCCCCGCCACAATCAACTGCTTCGCCGTGGTAGCCCGTAGCCCCGCCGCCACGTCCACTGGAAACCCCGCCATCGTCCCTTCCGTATCCACATGCGTGTACAAAAATGCCCCGCAGCTATCCTCCAGCCAGGTCACCGCCTCCTCCGGCGTCAGGTCCACCGAGTCCTTCCACCCCCGCACCGCCACTCGCCCCCCCTTGGTATCCACGCTGAAGCAAAGCGCCTGCTCCCCAAGCTCCTTCCGCAGCCCCTCCGCAAACTCCAGCCGAATGACCTTATGCCTCCGCGCCTCGCCCTCCGCCGAAGCCCCAAACAGGGAAGACCCATAGATCACCCGCCGAGCCCCCGCATCCAGAAGCCGGCGCCCATCCTCCGCCGTCCGCAGCCCCCCGCCAACCTGGCAAGGCAGCCGCCCACAGATCATCTCGATCAGCCCCCGGTTTTCCCCTACCCGCTTCGCGGCATCCAAATCGATCAACTGCACCAGCGGGTACTTCGCGAACCGCTCGATCCAATAATCGAAATCATCGAACGCCAGCTTCAGCGTCTCCCCACGCACCAGCTGCACAATCCGTCCACCCATCAAGTCAATCGAAGGAATCAACATCCTGCGATTGTCTCAGACTGGCGCAAAAGACACGCCATGGGATCGACGCGGCCAACGAAGTGGCGAATCGGCGAGACAAGTCAGTGACCGTTGAGATGAGTCTCGAGCTTTGGACTGAGGATGGGCGGCTTATTCGCAGATCACCTTGACGAAGAGGCCGTCGGGGAGGGTGGCGCCTCCCAGGATGTGGACGACACCGCCCCGGGTGAAGCCGCGCAGCATGGTGTCGGCCTTTCCGGTTTGGGCGGGGGACGGGGCAGCAGCAGCCGGGCGGGCCGTCACTGGGGGAGTGGCAGCCGGACCGACGACAACTGAGGACGGCCGGAGGGTGGGGTTTGCGCCCCGGTCCATGGCCTCGTTGGCCAGGCGGTCGGCGTCCTTGTTTTTGTGGCGGAGAGCGTGGGTGATCTCGAAGGCCTCAAGCTGGGCGATGCGGCGTTTTGCCTCGTCGTACAAGGGCTTCAGGTCGGGGCTCTTGACCTGGTATTTGCCCTGAATCTGCTTCACCATGAGCTCGGAGTCAGAGACGACGCGGAGGCGCGAATGGCCGTGCTGGAGGGCATAGGCAAGGCAGCCGAGGAGGCCGGAATACTCGGCGAAGTTGTTGGTGCGGTGGCCGAGGTACTCGGAGAGCTCCGCAACGGGGTTGCCGGCGTCGTCGACGAGAACCGCGCCGAAGCCGGATGGGCCCGGATTGCCGCGGGCTCCGCCGTCGCAGTGGGCGTTGATCCATGGGCCACCCGTCGCACGGGAGGCCGGAGCGGATTCGGCGAAAAGGTTGGGCGGGGAGGAGCGGGAGGGCATCCGGAGAGTCTACCGGATGCGCAGGGTGGTAAATTGGCGGACGTGACGATGCTTGGGATTTCGCCGCTTGCGGCGCTGCGCGCAGGGCTGGCGACGGGAGAGTTTAGCGTCGCAAACGTGGCGCGGCGATGCTTGGCACGGGCGAATGGCAATGCTTCGCGCAACACGTATCTGCACCTGGATGCAGACGCGGTGATGGCGGAGGCGGGGGAGTTGGAGGAGCGGCTTGCCGAGGGACGGGGCGAGATGTTCGGGGTCCCCGTTTCGTTGAAGGACTGCTTCGACCTGGCAGGGACGGTGACGACGTGCGGCTCACGGTTCTATGAGCGGGTGCATGGAGTGGCGGGACGGGATTCAGCGGTGGCAGAGCGGCTGAAGGCGGTGGGGACGCTGGTGATGGGCAAGACGCATCTGCATCCTCTGGCCTACGGGATTACGGGGCAGAATGCGGAGTATGGGGATTGCCTGCAGCCGCGCGATGCGGCGGCGCTGACCGGCGGATCGTCGAGCGGCGCTGCGGCGAGCGTGCAGGAAGGCTCGGCCATTGCGGCCATCGGGACGGATACGGGCGGGTCGGTGCGGGTTCCGGCGGCGCTGTGCGGGCTGGTGGGGTTTCGGTGCTCGCAGGCGCGAGGGACGGCACAAGGCGACTGGCCAGAAATGTGGCGCGGGGCAGCCCACCTGGCCAAGTCCTTCGATACGTTGGGGCTGCTCTTTCAGGATGCGCGGGATGGGGAGGCGCTGGTCGGGAAGCTGCTCGGGATCGAAGCCGCCACCCGGCGGGGCGCTTGCCGCATTGGATGCGTGGCGGAGAGCTTTCTGGAAGATTGCGAGGAAGATGGAAGGGCCGCTTACCGTGCGTGGAAGGTGCATCTCGCGCGAGCGGGGGCCGTGCTGGAGGACTTCGACGCGGGATGGTGGGAGGGCGCGATGGAGATCTTCACCGGGATCCAGGCCTCGGAAGCCGCCGCGTTGCATCAGGGGCATTTCGGCGAATTCGAGCGGGCAATCGCCGAGAGGCTGCGGTGGGGGGCTTCGCTGACCGACGGCGAGGTGCAGGCGCTGCGGGCGCGGCACAGGGTGTTTTGCGGAAGGATGAGCGAGGCCATGGAGGGGCTGGATTTGGTGATGCTGCCCTGTGCGCCCGTGACCCGGTTGACGGCCGGGGTGGATGCGGGAGCGGTGCGGCAGAGGATTCTGCGATATACGGCGCCGGTGAGTCTGGCGGGGATGCCCGCGATGGCGCTGCCCGGCGAGGCGATGGGAGCGGGCGTGGGGACCGGGGTGCAGATGGCGGGGATGACCGATGCAGGCGTGCTGAGCTGGCTGGGATGGGTGGGGGAGAGCCTGCAAGACGGAGGGCCGGCGTAGGATAGAGGGAGATCGAAAGGGGCTGGTGATGGGAAAGTTCCTGGCGGGACTGGTGCAGTTTGTGCTGTTCCTGCTGACGTTTCTCGTGGGGAGCCTGGTGCTGCATCCGTTCCGTGTGCTGACAGTGCTGAGCCGCGATGCAGCGCATACAAGGGTCTTTGTGTGGGATGGGTTGCTGCTGATGCTGGCGCTCTATGGGCTCATGGTGGTGCTGGGGGCGGTGACGAAGCGTCTGCGGAGGATGGCCGTAGGAACGACACTGGCGTTGGTACTGGCGGGGGTAGCGGGGCTGGCGATGAAGTTCGGTTTTCTGACGAGCGAACGCTGAGGGGTGGCGACAACGGTCGACAAAATGGGGGAAGCGCGTGCTTTTTGACGCCTCGGAAGGTGCGGTTAGGTAAACTGGAAGTGGCCCGCAACCGATAAACAGATCAAAGGAAGGATGCTGAGGTTCTGTTGCGGGCCTCTTAACCGTCGCGTTGTGTGCGGCGCATCCCAAAAAAGTGTTGAACGAGGGAACCCACCGGCATGAGCGAGATGAAGACGACCCCTACCCAGACGGCGCGCAGGCTTGAAGATGCTCCGGCGGCATTCACTCCCGTGATTGATAAACATGCCGCCGCCCCGGACCTGAGTCTGCGGACCATTGCTTACTTCTCGATGGAAGTGGCGCTTTCTCCGGCATTGCCGACCTACTCGGGCGGGCTGGGCATGCTGGCTGGGGACACGCTGCGCTCGGCGGCGGATATGGCGGCTCCGATGGTGGCGGTTTCGCTGGCGCATCGGCGGGGGTACTTTCGGCAGGCGTTGGATTGGGCTGGGCAGCAGACGGAGACGGACGTGCCCTGGAGCCCCGAGACAACGCTGCCAAGCTCGAACGTGACGATTACGGTGACCGTGCAGGGACGGCCGATCCGGGTGACGGCCTGGCGGTTCGACGTGGTGGGCGTGGCGGGACATGCCATTCCGGTCTTTCTGCTGGACACCGATCTTGAAGGAAACGATGCCTGGGACCGGCACCTGACGGACCATCTGTATGGCGGGGACACGTACTACCGGCTTTGTCAGGAGGCGCTGCTGGGGCTCGGAGGGGCACAGTTGCTGCATGAACTGGGATGCAAGCCGCAGGTCTACCACATGAACGAAGGCCACGCGGCGCTGCTGACGCTGGCTTTGCTGCAGGAGCGAATCGGAAACGCTCCGCTGGCCTCGGCAACCGAAGAGGATGCGGCAGCGGTGCGGAAGCAGTGCGTGTTTACGACCCATACTCCCGTTCCGGCCGGACACGACATGTTCGGGATGGACCAGGCGCGGGAGATCTTGGGGGAGGAGCGGACGGCGACGATCGAGCGGTTCGGATGTCTGCACAACGGGCTGCTGAATATGACCTACCTGGCCCTGAAGTTCTCGCGCTATGTAAACGGCGTGGCGATGCAGCACGGGAAGGTCTCGCAGGAGATGTTCCCGGAGTACACGGTGCACTCGATCACGAACGGCGTTCATGCGGCGACGTGGACTTCGCGGGGGCTGCAGGAGCTGCTGGACAAGGAGATTCCGGAGTGGCGGCACGACAATCAATATTTCCGGTCGGTGTACGGGATTGAGCCGGCGCGGATTTCAAACTGTCATCATGCGGGCAAGCAGAGGCTCTTCAAGCTGGTAGCCGAGCGGACGGGTCAGCAGTTCGACCCGAAGGTGCTGACGCTTGGTTTTGCGCGGCGCGTGGCGACGTACAAGCGCGCTTCCCTACTGCTCAACGATCCGAAGCGGCTGCTGAAGATCGCAAAAAAGATCGGTGGACTGCAGATTCTGTATGCAGGGAAGGCGCACCCGGCGGATACGGCAGGTAAAGGGCTGATCAAGGACGTGTTCGAGACGGCCCAGAAGATGAACTCCAGCGCACTGCGGATTCTCTACCTAGAAAACTACGATTGGGAGCTTGGGGCGCAACTGACGCAGGGCGTGGACGTGTGGGTCAACACGCCGCGTCGGCCGTATGAGGCTTCGGGCACTTCGGGGATGAAGGCGGCCTTGAATGGGGTGCCTTCCCTATCGATTCTGGATGGATGGTGGATCGAGGGGTGCGCCGAGGATGTCACCGGGTGGGCAATCGAGGATGCCGACACGGAAGCGGCGGAGGCGGCGAGCCTGTACGACAAGCTCGAGAATGCGATCGCCCCGCTGTACCAGCGGCCAAATGCGTGGGCGCGGATGCAGCAGTCGTGCATTGCGATGAATGGGACGTTTTTCAACACGCACCGGATGCTGCAGCAGTATTTTGGGAATGCGTACTTCCCGCAGCTTCCAGCGGCAGAGGTGGAGCTTGAGACGGCTGGGGCCGTGAGTGAGGAGAGGGTGCTGGCGGCGGTGTAAGCGGACGCATCTAAAGGTAGGAGGGGATACCGGGTGACCGGTGTCCCCTTTCTGTTTTAGAGGACCCTCAATCTCCGGCGACAGGGACGGCGTGGCCGATCTGTGGCTGAGGGGACTGCTTGCTACCGCGGAGGTTCGCTACGCGGGCGCGGAGGCGGTCGAAGAAGAGGTAGACGACCGGGGTGGTGAAGAGGGTGAGGCACTGAGAGACGATGAGGCCCCCAACTATGGTGATGCCGAGAGGCCGGCGCAGTTCGGAGCCGGTGCCGGTGCCGAGGGCTAGCGGGAGGCCGCCGAGGAGGGCGGCCATGGTGGTCATCATGATGGGGCGGAAGCGGAGCAGACAGGCCTGGTAGATGGCCTCCTCGGGGGTTTTGCCTTGCTCGCGCTCGGCGACGAGGGCGAAGTCAATCATCATGATCGCGTTCTTCTTGACGATGCCGATGAGCAGGATGATGCCGATCATGGCGATGACGGAGAGATCGACCTTCATGAGAAGGAGGGCGACGAGGGCGCCGACGCCGGCCGAGGGCAGGGTGGAGAGGATGGTAAGGGGGTGGATGTAGCTCTCGTAAAGGACGCCGAGGACGATGTAGACGGCGACGAGGGCTAAGCCGATCAGGATTGGCTCGCTGGAGAGGGAGGCCTGGAAGGCCTGAGCGGTGCCCTGGAAGCCGCCGTGGATGGTGGACGGCACTCCTATATCAGTGCGCGCGGCTTCGATGGCCTCGGTTGCCTGAGAGAGGGAGTAGCCGGGTGTGAGGTTGAAACTGAGGGTAGCGGCCGGGCTCTGGCCCTGGTGGTTGATCTGGAGGGGGATGCGCTGGGTCTCGAAGTGGGTGACGGCGCTCAAGGGGATCATGGCGCCGGTGGAGCTCTTGACGAAGATCTTCTGGAGGGCGTCGGGACTTTGCTGGAAGGGCTGGGCGGCTTCCATGATGACGTGGTACTGATTGAGCGGCATGTAGGTCGTGGAGACCTGGCGCTGGCCGAAAGCGTCCGACAGGGTGGCGTCGATGGTGAGGGGAGAGACGCCGAGGCGGCTGGCGGTGTCGCGGTCGATGACGAGCTGGGCGCGGAGGCCTTGCTGCTGCTGGTCGGTGGCGACGTCCTTAAGCTCGGGCATGGTCATCATGCGGGCCATGAGTTTTGGGGACCACTCGTTGAGGTCGTCTACATTGTCGGCCGTGAGAGAGTACTGGTATTGCGTGGCGGATTGACGGCCACCAATGTTGAGTTCCTGCTGGGACTGGAGGAAGAGCTGGGCTCCGGGGATTCCGCTGATTTTGGGGCGCAGGCGGTTAAGGATGGCTTCCGCAGTGTCTCCGCTCTTCTGGCGTTCAGTGTCCGGTTTGAGGCTCATGAACATGTTGGCGGTGTTGAAGCCACCACCGCCGGGTCCGCCGCCACCAACGAAGCTCATGACGTTCTGCACCCCGGGGTCCTGCCGGACGATGGCGGAGAGGGCGACGATTTTCTGCCGCATGTCGTCGAAGGACGTGTCCTGCTGGGCGCGGACCTGGCCGCCGATGCGCCCGGTGTCCTGCTGGGGGAAGAAGCCCTTGGGAACGATGGTGAAGAGATAGATGTTGAGAACGAAGGTGCCTACCGTGATGCCCATGACGATGCGCTGGTGGCGCAGGACCCAACGAAGCCCGCGATCGTACTCGTTGGTGAGGAAGGCGAGGGCGCGCTCCCCGGCCAGGTAGAAGCGGCCGTGTTTACGGCTGGAGTGCGAGGTCAGGAACTTCGCGCTGAGCATGGGGGTTGTCGTAAGAGAGACGACGAGCGAGACGAGGATGGAGACCGAGAGGGTAACGGCGAACTCGCGGAAGAGGCGTCCGACGATGCCACCCATGAGGAGGATGGGGATGAAGACCGCGATGAGCGAGGTGCTCATGGAGAGGACGGTGAAGCCGATTTCTTTCGAGCCGACCATGGCGGCTTCGTACGGGGAGAGGCCGAGTTCCAGGTGGCGGCTGATGTTTTCGATGACTACGATGGCGTCGTCCACGACGAAGCCTGTCGAGATGGTGAGGGCCATCAGGGACAGGTTGTCCAGCGAATAGCCGAGCAGGTACATGACGCCGAAGGTGCCCAGAATAGAGAGCGGCACTGAAACGCTGGGGATGAGGGTGGAGCGGACTTCTCTCAGGAAGACGAAGACTACCAGGATGACGAGCAGGATAGAGATAACGAGGGTGCGGGTGACGTCCTTGACGGAGGCACGGATGGTGGTGGTGCGGTCGAGAGCGACCTGGAGGTTGATGGCGGGGGAGATGGAGGCGCGGAGGGTGGGCAAGATCTTGAGGACGTTGTCCACCGTTGAGATGACGTTGGCGCCCGGAGACTTGAAGACGATGATGAGGATGCCGGCATGGCCGTTGATAAAGCCGCCGGTGTGGATGTCCTCCACGGAATCGACGACCTGGGCGACGTCGCGGACACGGACGACACCCTGGACCGCTCCGGAAGCTGCCGAGCCGATGGCGGCGGTGGCGTCGGTGGCGCGATTGGCGGCAGTCTGCGGGGCACTGGAGGTGGCGGCTGTCGTAGTGGCGGAAGCACTGGAGCCGGAGGTGGAGACGGCGCTCTGGAGCGAGGTGGGGAGGCCGGTGGCGGCGGTGGCGGAGCTGACGGCTCCGCGGTTGGTGGCGACGATGAGAGGCGCGTAGGCGGCGGCCCCGAAGAGCTGGTCGGTGGTGTCGATGGCCATGCGCTGGTCGGCACCGGAGAGGTAGCCGATGGGCTGGAGGACGTTGACCTGGCCGAGGGCGCTGCGGAGGGCCTCGAAGCCGATGCCGTAACTGGCGAGCAGATTGGGGTCGGCCTCGACACGGACGGCGGGCTTGGCGGAGCCGCCGGTGAAGACCTGGCCGACGCCGGGGACCTGGGCAATCTTCTGGGCAAGGATGGAGTCCGAGGCGTCGTAGAGCTGCGGGATCTTGAGCGTGTCGGAGGTAAGGGCGAGGATGAGGATAGGGGCGTCGGAGGGGTTGATCTTGCGGTAGCTGGGGTTGGAGGGAAGGTTGGCGGGGAGCTGCGAGCGGGCGGCGTTGATGGCGGCCTGAACGTCGCGGGCGGCACCGTTGACGTCGCGCGAGAGATCGAACTGCATGGTGACGCTGGCGGCTCCGGCAGAGGAGCTGGAGGTCATCTGGGTGATGCCGGCGATCTTGGAGAACTGGCGCTCGAGCGGGGTGGCGACGGAGGAGGCCATGGTCTCGGGGTCGGCTCCAGGGAGGCCGGCGCCGACGGAGATGGTGGGGAACTCGACCTGGGGGAGCGAGGCGACGGGGAGCAGGGTGTAGGCGACGGCTCCGGCGAGGATAATGGCGATAGAGAGGAGAGCGGTGGCGACGGGACGGCGGATGAAGGGGGCGGAGAAGTGAACGCCGCCGGCGTCTTCGGGGGGCTGGGGGGTGGATAGCCTAGCGTGGTCGCCGGGGTTGGGGCGGTCGGTAGGGGTGGTGTCGCCGGCGCGGTCCTGCGCGTGGCCGGACAGGCGGGCCTGGTCACCGGGGCGGGGGGCCTCGTGTGGGGCGGTGTCGCCGGGTTTGGGGTCTTGGAAGGACATGGTTGCTTAGCTCTGGTGGTGCGGCTTACGGGTCGGTTGTCTGCCTGCGTAGAGGATGCGAACGATGCGTACCACTTGTTGACGGTCGGAGATGCTGAAGAGGATCGAGATTCGATCTTTGTAGCCGGTGGTCCGGAGGCCGGGACGGAGGTGCGGGCGCTCTTCTCCCCGGTGCGGAGCGGACCCGAGAGCTAAGCAGAAGTGCACGATCGCCGTGACATACCTTTCGGCGATCGCAAAAGACGACCTCTGGATGTACCGCTCGATGGAACTGAGATCATGCTTGCTCCTGGGAGAAAACCGCACTTCAAACATGCGTCAGCTAGCCTTGCGAAGTTGATCTTCACGGTCTTCCTTGAGGCTGGTCAGAACCTCTTCCGCCGTTAGGCCCGTGGAGGGGTCTGCCTCCAAGGCTTCGAGGACGGGAATGGCTTCGCGGCGTATCCAGTCGTCAAAATCCTCTTCGGTGGTGCAGAGCCGTTCGACGGCGGCCTGGACGACGTCGGCGTAGTCGAAATACTCACTGGTGGCGATGGCGGCGTCCATGAGGCGGATGGTTTCTTCGGAGAGGGTGACGGTCAGGTTGCGGGTGGCCATGGAGTGTCCTCGTCAGTCGGCGGAGGCGTGTTGGGGTTCGGGTTGGTGGTGGCGGGGTGGGTGTGCTCGTAAAGCTCGCGGTCTGCCTCGGCGGTGTGGAGGTACTTGCGGCCGATGCGGTCGAAGAAGAGGTAGACGACGGGGGTAGTGAAGAGGGTGAGGATCTGGGAGACGATGAGGCCGCCTACGATGGTGATGCCCAGAGGGCGGCGGAGCTCGGAGCCGGTGCCGGAGCCGAGGGCGAGTGGGACGCCGCCGAGGAGGGCGGCCATGGTGGTCATCATGATGGGGCGGAAGCGGAGAAGACAGGCCTGGTAGATGGCTTCTTCGGGTTCCATGCCGTGGTCGCGCTCGGCTTCGAGGGCGAAGTCGATCATCATGATGGCGTTCTTTTTGACGATGCCAATGAGCAGGATGATGCCGATAAGGGCGATGACCGAGAGATCGACGTGGAAGAGGAGGAGGGCGAGGATGGCGCCGACTCCGGCCGAGGGTAGGGTAGAGAGGATGGTGATGGGATGAATGTAGCTCTCGTACAAAACGCCCAGGACGATGTAGACGACGATGAGGGCGGCGAGGATGAGGAGCGGCTCGTTCGAGAGGGAGGCCTCGAAGGCGGAGGCGGCGCCCTGGAACTGGCCGGCCACGCTGGCGGGGACGTTGAGCTGCTTGACGGCCTTGTTGACTGCGTCCACGGCATCGCCAATGCTTTTGCCGGGAGCGGTGTTGAAGGAAATGGTGACGGAGGGAAACTGTCCCTGGTGGTTGATGGCGAGCGAGGCTTCCTTCGGCTCGAAGGTGGTGATGGTCGAGAGTGGGACCTGGGTGCCGTTGGAGCTGTGGACGTAGATGTTCTCGAGCGAGGAGGGATTGCGCTGGAAGCGCGGGGCGACCTCGAGCACGACGTGGTATTGGTTGAGCTGGGTGAAGATGGTGGACACCTGGCGCTGGCCGAAGGCGTCGTCGAGGGCGTCGTCGATGTTCTGCGGGGTGATGCCGAGGCGCGAGGCGGTGTCGCGGTCGATGAGCAGGTGCGCCTGCAGGCCGTTGAGCTGCTCGTCGCTGGCGACGTCGGTGAGCTCGGGAAGGGTCTTGAACTTATTGACGAGGGTGTCGGTCCAGGTGGCGAGCTCGTCGGAGTTGGCATCTTCGAGCGAGTACTGATACTGCGTACGGGACACGCGGTCTTCGACGGTGAGGTCCTGCGAGGCCTGGAGAAAGCACTGCATTCCGTCGAACTGGGCGACCCGTGGCTGAAGCCGCCGGATCACCTCGGTGGCGGAGGTGGAGCGCTGCTCACGGTCGCGGAGGTTGATCTGGATGCGGCCGCTGTTGAGCGTCATGTTGGTGCCATCGATCCCGATGAACGAGGAGAGGCTCTCGACGTCGGGATCCTGGAGGATGAGGTTGGCGAGCTCCTGCTGGCGGGCGGCCATGGCGTCGAAGCTGATGCCTTGCGGGGCTTCGGTGATGCCGAGCAGAACGCCGGTATCCTGCACCGGGAAGAAGCCCTTGGGAACGACAATGTAGAGGACGAGCGTGAGGATGAAGGTGGCGGCGGTGACCAGGAGCGTCATGACCTGGTGGCGCAGGACGAAACGAACGCCGCGGCCATAGGAGGCGATGACGCGCTCGAAGAAGCGCTCGCTGACCTGGTAGAAGCGGGTCTGGTTCGCGTCCGGCGTGTGCTTGAGGAGCTTCGCCGCCATCATCGGCGTGAGCGAAAGCGAGACCACCGCCGAGACGAGAATGGTGACGGCAAGGGTCACGGCGAACTCGCGGAAGAGGCGGCCGACGATATCGCCCATGAAGAGCAAGGGGATGAGCACGGCGATCAGCGAGACCGTGAGCGACAGAATGGTAAAGCCGATCTGCTCGGAGCCCTTGAGGGCGGCCGTAAGGGGGTCGTCGCCTTCCTCTAAGTAACGGGAGATGTTCTCGACCATGACGATCGCGTCGTCCACGACGAAGCCGGTGGAGATGGTGAGCGCCATCAGGGACAGGTTGTTGAGCGAGTAGCCGAGCAGGTACATGATGCCGAAGGTGCCAACGATGGAGAGGGGCACGGCGACGGCGGGGATGACGGTGGCGGCGAGCGACCGCAGGAAGAGGAAGATGACCATGACCACCAGGGCGATGGTGAGCACGAGCTCGAACTGTACGTCCTTGACGGAGGCGCGGATCGTATTGGTGCGGTCGGTCAGAACGTCGAGCGCGACGGAGGCGGGCAGGGTCTGGCGAAGCTGCGGCAGGAGCTTCTGCACGCGGTCGACCACGCCGATGATGTTCGCACCGGGCTGCCGCTGGATGTTGACGATCACGGCGTGCTTGAGATTGGCGTCGCGTGCCGGGGCGGTCTTGGTGGCGGGAACGGCGGCGGTGCCCATCCAGGCGGCCTGGTAGAGATTCTCGGCGCTGTCGACGGATTGGGCCACGTCCGACAGGCGAACGGGGGAGCCGTTACGGTAGGCGACGATGACCTTCGAGTAGTCGGCGCTCGAGAGGAGCTGATCGTTGGCGCCGATGGTATAGGCCTGGCGGGGTCCGGAGATGGAGCCCTTGGCCTGATCGACGTTGGCCGTCGCCAGAACGGTACGGAGGTCTTCGAGAGAGAGCCCGTAGCCTGCGAGCGCGGTGGGGTTGGCCTGGATGCGGACGGCGGGTTTCTGGCCGCCGTTGATGGAGACGAGGCCGACGCCGGAGAGCTGAGAGATCTTCTGCGCGAGGATGGTGTCGGCAAGGTCTTCCACCTTGGACAGCGGAACGGAGTCGCTGGTGAGAGCGAGCGTCATGATGGGCGCGTCGGCGGGATTGACCTTGCTGTAGACAGGCGGGTTGGGCAGGTCCTTGGGCAGGTAGCTGAAGCCTGCGTTGATGGCGGCCTGGACGTCCTGCTGGGCGACGTCGATCGACTCCGAAAGGGAGAACTGGAGCGTGATCACCGAACCGCCGCCGGAGGACGTCGAGGTCATCTGGGAGAGCCCGGGAATCTGCCCGAACTGGCGCTCGAGCGGCGCGGTGACGGAGGACGCCATCACGTCCGGGCTGGCGCCGGGATAGAAGGTCAGCACCTGGATGGTGGGGTAATCGACCTCCGGCAGGGCAGAGACGGGAAGCTGCTGATAGGCGACGAAGCCGGCAAGCAAAATGGCCACCATCAGGAGCGAGGTGGCCACCGGCCGGAGGATAAACGGCCTTGAAGGGCTCATGGCTGCCGTCCTGCGCTCGGCTGCGCGGTCCCGGTGCCGTTTTGCCCCGCGGGAGGCGCGCCGGCGGGGGAGGTGATGGCATTACCGGGGAGCGTTCCCCCATTGCCGGCTCCCGAGGCGCCTCCAGAACGGTTCGCGGGAGCGTCGGCCTGCCGGGGAACGACCCGGGTGAAAGGCTTCAGCCGCTCCTGACCATCGATGACGACCTGATCGCCGCCCTTGATCCCCCCCTCCACGACGGTGCTGGAGCCCTGCGTGAGAGCGATCTTGACCGGCACGGAATCGACGTAGAAGGGTTCGCGATTCCCCGCCCCCCCCGACCGCCCCGCCGCGGGCGATGGAACTGCGTCAGGAACAGGGGCGGAAGCGTCGACCGCAACGGTGGAGGAGGGCTTGCGCCGCGGACCGCTGGCGGGAGCTCCGGACTGGCCCGCCGGCGGATTGCCCTTCCGAACGACATAAAGGAAGTTGCCGTTGGAGCCTTGCTGGATGGCGGCCGAAGGAACCACAAGCGCATCTTGACGCTGCTGGACGATAAGCCGCACGTTGACAAACTGATTCGGAAAAAGGGCGTTGTCGCTATTGGGGAAGACAGCCTTGATCTTGGCGGTCCCGGTCGTGGTGTCGATCGTGTTGTCGACGGTCAGCAGCGTTCCGCTCGCGAGGTGCTGACTCTCGGAGCGGTCGTAGGCCTCGACCGAGAGTTTTGCCCCGCTGCGGGTGAGCTTCAGCACCTGGGGAAGCTGGTCTTCAGGAAGGGTAAAGATGACCGAGATCGGATGGACCTGGGTGACCAGGATGAGGCCGTTGGTGTCCCCGGCGTGGACGATGTTGCCGGGGTCTACCGTCCTGAGGCCCACGATCCCTTCAATGGGCGAGGTGATGCGGGTGTAGGCGACGTTGACCTTGGCCGCCTGGATGGCGGCCTGATCCGCCTGGAGCGAGCCGCTCGCCTGGCCGGCGTTGGCCACCTGCGTCTGCTGGCTCTCCTTGGAGATGACGCCGGCGCTGTACAGCGCGGTGTAGCGGCCGGCTTCGGCCTGGGCATTGGCGGAGGTGGCCTGGTCCTTGGCGAGCTGGCCTTCCGCCTGGGCGACGGCGGCCTGGTAGGGGCGGGGGTCGATCTCCGCGAGCAGCTGGCCCTTGCGGACGGTCTGCCCCTCGCGGACGTTGACGCTGAGGAGCTGGCCGTCGACGCGGCTCTTGATCGTGACGGAGTTGTAGGCGGTCACGGTGCCGAGCGCGGTGAGATAGACGGGAACCGTACGCTGCTGGACGGAAGTGACGAGGACCGGGGTGGGGCCACCGCCGCCCGGGCCGCCGGCGGTCCGGCCTGGACCGGAGGGGGCCGCGGCCACCTCGGCGCGGTTCTTGCGGATCTTCCAGATGGCTCCGCCGACCGCTCCCAGGATCACGAGCACGATCAGCAGGGTGCGGACCACGCTGCCCGCCCGGCCGGACGACGCGGGTGCCGCGACGCCGGAGGAACGCGGCGCGCTGCCGTTCAATGCGGGCAGCTCCGCGGTCCGGTCGTGATCGGCAGGCTGCGCCTGCGTGGTTACAGCCGCTTCCGGCGTTTGTCCTGGCACCGTGGTTTGTGGCATTTGCTGGCGGTCACCGTATCTTTCTTCCTCAGCCTTGTTCCCGGGGAATCGAGTTCGCTCTAAAGGTCTTAGAATAGATAATACTAAGGACGAACCAGGGATTCGGAAGGTTTCGCAGGGACGCGGCGCATCCCATCCACGGCAGCGACGGACGGAAAGCGCCCGCGCCCTGCGCTCACGGCAGTCGGCATCGTCGTTGACCTACAATGTGCGGAGAGAGGCAAGTGCCATGGGCGGAACGATAAGCAGCACGGCGACAGGCGTGGACGCCGAGACTTTGTTGCCGAGAGGGCTTCCGCTTTGCGTCGATCTCGACGGCACCCTCGTCAAATCCGACACACTGCTCGATTCGCTCGTTGTCCTGGTGCGGCAGAAGCCGGCGGCGCTGCTGCGTCTCCCAGCCTGGCTGCTGGAAGGCAAGGCAGCCTTCAAACGAAATATCACCTCCACGGTGGATCTCGACGTGGCGCATCTGCCGTACAACAAGCCGCTGCTCGACTACCTTGAGGCGGAGCGGGCGGGTGGCCGGGAAATCTTCCTGGCCACCGGCGCGGATGCGCGGCTGGCCCAGCGGGTGGCGGATCATCTTGGCCTCTTCGCCGGGGTGATGGGGTCCAATGGAGACGTCAACCTCATCGGCAAGAATAAGTTAGCCGCCTTTGAGGCGCGATTCGGCGACGAGTTCAGCTACATCGGCAACGCGCGTCCGGACATGCCTCTGCTCACGAAATGCCGCTTCCCTATGGTGGCCAATCCCGACGGAGCTCTCGAAAGCGGGCTCCGCGGAGCAGGAATCAAACCGGCCATGCGGTTCGACGATCGCAAGGGCACGTTGAAGGCGTGGTTGAAGGCCATCCGGCTCCATCAGTGGGCGAAAAACACGTTGATCTTCATGCCCCTTGTTCTGGCCCATGCGTGGTCGCGCGCGCTCCTGGCTGGGGCGTTGCTGGCATTCCTCTCGTTTGGCTTGTGTGCCTCGGCCACCTATATCGTCAACGACCTTCTGGACCTGGAGGCCGACCGGAAGCATCGGTCGAAGCGGCGGCGGCCGTTTGCGGGAGGCGATCTTTCTCCCCTTGCCGGCGCCGTGGTCATCGTCGTCTTCCTGGTGTGTTCCCTTGCCCTGGCACTCGCCTTGCCCCGGGTGATCGCCATCATGGACCCGCAGCTTGCGCTCATGCGGCCGCTGCACTTTCTGCAGTGGCTCGGAATTTACGTGGTTTCCACCCTTGCTTACTCGCTGTACCTCAAGCGAAAGGTTCTGGTGGACGTGATTGTGCTCTCAGGCCTTTACACGGTACGCATCCTGGCGGGTTCGGCGGCGACCGGCGTGGCGGTGTCCACCTGGCTCGCAGCCTTCAGCATCTTCTTCTTCCTCTCCCTGGCCTTTGTGAAGCGTTTTGCGGAACTCGAAAACCTGCTCGAACGGGGCGCCGCCCCCAGCAACGGGCGGGGCTACCAGACAAGCGATCTGGAGCAGCTTCGGAGCTTCGGCACGGCCAGCGCGTACGCCTCCGTCGTGGTACTCACCTTGTATATCTCCAACCTCGCCGACTCGGCCCACCTGTACCGGCACAGCATCCGGCTGTGGCTGCTCGTGCCTATTCTGCTCCTCTGGCTCAGCCGGCTCTGGCTGCTGGCGTCGCGGGGTGCCCTGCACGAAGACCCCGTCGTCTATGCCATCACCGATCGCCGGTCGCTCGGCATGGGGGTGCTGGTGCTGATTGTGGTGCTGCTGGCCCTCTAACGTATGGACGAGATCCCTCAACTTTCCAGCTACGGCGATGGCGCCCTCGAAGAAGCCTTCGCGGTGCTTGCGGATCAGGTTCGCGCCGAGTCGGCCGGGCTGTCCGACCTCGAGACCTTTCGGCTGCGCTGGCTCGGACGCAAGCAGGGCCGGCTGAAGCTGATCAGCGAAAGCTGGTTGAAGGGCGCCCCGGCCGAGGCGCGAAAGCCGCTCGGGATGCGCTTCAACCAGTTGAAGCAGCAGATCGAGGCAATCCTGGAGGCTCCTGCACCTGAGGCCAGAGCGGTGGTGCGGGGGATCGACATCACCCTGCCCGGGGCGGTGCAGGCGCGCGGCATCGCACATCCTCTGCTCAAGACCATGCAGGAGATCGTCGCGGTCTTCCAGCAGTTGGGCTATTCGACCTCCACCGGCCCGCAGGTGGAAACCGACTTCTACAACTTCGAGGCGCTGAACTTTCCGGAGAACCACCCGGCACGCGATACGCAGGACACGCTGGTGGTTGCGGGGCAGCACGGAAGGCCGGCCCGGGATCGGCTGCTGATGCGAACCCATACGTCGCCGGTGCAGATACGAACCATGATCGCCCAAGCTCCCCCGCTGCGGATCGTAATCCCGGGCAAGGTGCACCGGAACGACGCAGCGGATGCGACGCACTCTCCCGTCTTCCACCAGGTGGAAGGACTGTGCGTCGATACCAGCATTACCTTCTCGGACCTCAAGGGAACGCTCGACCATGCGATGAAGGCCCTGTTCGGGTCGGACGTCAAGACGCGGTTCTTCCCCAGCTTTTTTCCCTTCACGGAGCCTTCGGCGGATGTGCAGATTTCCTGTCTGTTCTGCAGCGGCAAGGGGTGCCGGAAGTGCAAGCACTCCGGCTGGATCGAGCTGCTGGGGTGCGGGATGGTAGACCCCGCCGTGTTTGCGGCGGTCACGGAGCAGCGGCGGCTGGCGGGGGAAGACACGCCTGCCTACGATCCAGCCAAAATCTCGGGGTTCGCCTTCGGCATGGGCGTGGAGCGGATAGCCATGATGCAGTACGGGGTGGCGGATATCGGCCAGTTCTACTCGGGCGACGTGCGGTTTCTGGAGCAGTTCGCCTAACGGCAAGCTGCGGCCAGAAGCTGGTCCTTCGCGACGTTCCTGGCGTCGATTGCAGCGGTGATGCGGGCGCGAGCGGTGGTCAGCCAGATCGCGTCTCGATCGAGATGGGTCCGGGCGCGGAGCAGTTCGGGGTCTAGGGCTTCCGGGGCAGGGCCGCCGGGGATTGTGCGAATCGCGATGAAGTGGCCCGCGTCGAGTGCTTTGCGGAGCACTGCCGGGTTGGGGACAGGGTACTGGGGCTGGGCGGCTAGAAGGCGCGCGACGTGCTCGGCCATGCGCTCGGGATCGTAGGCGCCGGCTAGCTCCTGGACCGCTGCCGAGACGATCTCGTGCGCGGCGCGGAAGCTCATGCCCGTCTCGCGCACCAGGGTATCGGCGAGTTCGGTAACGGTAAGAAAGCTGGACTGGGAGGCCTCCGCCATGTGCGCGGTGTCGAACTCCGCCTCGGCGAGCGTTGCGGCAAGCAGCCCCATGCACCGGAGGGCGTCGTCGAACGCCGTGTAAACAAGCGGCTGAAGGCCGTCCTCGGCGTCGTTCATGTCGGCGAACGGTGTGTTGTGGAGGCTGCCCAGGACGGCCTGCGACTGGGTCAGGGCGCGGCTCGCGAGGATGCGGACATGCTCCAGCGGCACGGGGTTCCGCTTCTGCGGCATGATGCTGCTGATCTGGACGAACGCGTCGCTGAGGCGCAGGTAGTGGAACTCGGCGGTGCTCCAAAGAAGGAGGTCCTGCGCGAACCGGCCCAGGTTGAGCATCGCAACCGCAAGGACGGAGCAGCTTTCGGTCAGATAGTCGACGGCGGCGATGGCCCCGTAAGAGTTGACCTGGAGGGTGTCGAAGCCGAGGAGCGTGGCCGTGTAGGAGCGATCGATGGGAAAGCCGGTCGTGGTGATGGCGCACGCGCCCAGGGGGGACTGGTTGACGCGGGCGTACGCCGCGGTCAGGCGCGCCGTGTCCCGCTCCAGACACTCGATCACCGCCATAAGGTAGTGGCCGAGAGTGGTGGGCTGGGCAGGCTGGTTGTGCGTATAGGCCGGCATCCGGCTGGCGCGGTGGCGCTCGGCAAGGGTGAGGAGGACGTCGCGGAGGTGGAGCAAGGCGGCGGCGCTATCGAGCAGCAGGCCGCGGAGCACCATCCGGTACATGGTCAGGTCGATGTCGTTGCGGCTGCGGGCCGTGTGCATCCGGCCGGCGATGTCGGCCCCGCACAGCGCGGCAAGTTCTCGCTCGACGAAAAAGAAGAGGTCTTCCGTCGGCGGAGCGTAGGCGGCGGTGCGAATGGCCTGGAGGTCGAGCGCATCGAGCGCCCGGAGGCAGGCGCCCGCGTCTTCCAAGGTCAGGATGCCCTGCCGCCCCAGCATAAGCGTGTGGGCGGAGTGGATGGCCAGGAGAGGATCGAGAAAGAAGCGTTGGGCGTCGGCAAAGATGCGGGCAAGGACGGTGGAGGCGTACACGGGCGCGGGAAAGGCCGACCCTTCTGACGCTCCGGATGCTTCGCGGCGGTTCAAGGACTCCTCCTCGCGGGTACCCCAGGATCATCGCGGCCTCGCTGGTTCAATCTGCTGGACCTCCGTCCGCGCCTGGGTCTACAGCCGCAAGGCTCTGCCCGGATGCCCCTGCGCTGCGATCTCAAGTCTAGCGTGTCCCGGACACCCGGTGCCCAATCCCGCCCAGGATCCGCCAACTCACCGGGTTGGCGAGCCAGCCACCCTTCGTCCATAAAAGGTTCCGTTCCCGCGTTCGCCGCACGCTCGTACTTCGGCTTGCGCCCACGCCCCCAAACATGGGCCTTTGCGCTCAAAGTTCCCTCCGGTAGAATCCCCCAAGCGGGGCTTCGTTGCGGAACGATCGTTTCACCGGAGTCTTTTTTCGCGCAGAGGCCGTCACATCGATGTGCAGCCAGCTTCCATGACCCTCCCAGCGGCGCAACTCGCAACCCGCGTTGCCGAGAACCAGCGTGAAAACGCCGACATCGCCCGTGGCCTCAAAAAGCAGGACCCCGAGATGCTCGATCGCCTCATCGAGCTCTATCAGCATCGCCTCCTGCGCTATCTCATGTTCCTCACCGGCAAGCGCGAGACCGCCGAAGACCTCTTCCAGGAGACCTGGATGCGCGTCCTCGTCCGCGGTGGCCAGTATGACGGTCGCGCCCGGTTCGACACCTGGCTCTTCACCATCGCGCGCAACCTCGTCATCGACCTCTCCCGCAAGCGCACCATGGCCTCGCTCGACGAGATGAGCGAGGCCGGAGAGGACGACCAGTCCGCTCGTCCCTTCGAGGTCGTCGGGGACGGCCCCTCGCCCCTCGACCAGTTCCAGATGCGCGAGAACTCCGCCGAACTCGCCGAGGTCCTGCTCTTCCTCGAGCCCAGCTACCGCGAGGTCCTCGTCCTCCGCTTTCACGAGGAACTCTCGCTCGAAGAGATCGCCGGTGTCACCCGGGCCCCGCTCTCCACCGTCAAGTCCCGCCTCTACCGCGGTCTCGCCGCCCTCCGTCCCCAGATGGAGCGCCTCCGCGCCATGAGGCCCCTCCGTGAGGGCGCACGATGAGCCTCTCCGCCCCTGGCCCTCGCGCCTCCGTCATCAATCGCACCCACCGCGTCGTCCGTGAGCAAGCTCGCCGCATCCAGGAGCGTCGCAGCCGCGTCCGCGCCCTCATGGCTCCGCTCCTCGTGGCCTCCTCCCTCGTCATCATCCTCGCCTCCGCCTTCTGGCTCACGATGGAGGAGTACGACGCCGTCCCCACCGGAGTCCCCGACTCCCGCTTCCAGCTTCCCATCCTCCTCATGTGGTTTCTGCCCGTCACCGGCGCCCTCCTCATCGTCGCTCTCCTCCAGCGCTTTCGCGCCCCCTCCACCAGCCAGGGAGCCTGCAACTCGAACGAAGGCGGCCGATGAAGTTCCCCTGGACCCGCCAGACGACCCGTCAGATGAACCGCCCGGCCGACCACCCTCTCGACGCCAGGACCGGAGACAGCGAGCTCAGCCTCATCCCACGCTGGTCCGTCTTCCTCGCCATCGTCGTCTTCCTTGCCGCCCAGTACCTCTTCCACGAGGTCCTTCCCCACCAGCGCCACGAAATGCTCCCCATGCGCATCCTCATGGGCTACTCCTGGGGAACCGCCTTCGCCAGCTACGTCCTGCTCATCGGCTACGTCAGCCGCGACGTCAAGCGCCGCCGCATGTCCGCCGGACTCTGGATGCTGCTCGTCATCCTCATGCCCGGTGGCATCGGCGCGGTCGTCTACTTCCTCCTCCGCCAGCCCATCCTCTCGCGCTGTCCCAACTGCACCACCGAGCTCGCCGCCGACTACCACTTCTGCCCGCAATGCCAGTTCCAGATGGCTCCCGCCTGCGGCAAGTGCTTCCGCTCCGTCCAGATCACCGACGTCTTCTGCGTTCAGTGCGGACACGACCTCGCCCAGGATCAGGTTCCCGCCCGCCTCCGCGCCTACCGTGACTAGCACCCTCCCCACCTCGCTCCGGGTCATCCTCGTCGACGACGAACCCCTCGCCCGCCAGGAACTCGCCTACCTCCTCGAAGCCTCCGGGGGCATCGATCTCGTCGCCCAGGGCAGCAACGGCATCGAGGCTGTCGACCTCATCCGCACCCACAAGCCTGACGTCGTCTTCCTCGACGTCCAGATGCCCGGGCTCGACGGCTTCGCCGTCCTCAAGAAGCTTCTCGAAAAGAAGATCCCGCTCCCCCAGGTCGTCTTCGCCACCGCTTACGACCAGTACGCCGTGCGCGCCTTCGAGGTCAACGCCGTCGACTACCTCCTCAAACCCTTCGACCGCGCCCGCGTCCTCCAAACCCTCGCCAAGGCCCGCGCCCGCATCCTGGTTGCCCCATCCACGCCGGTCAGCCTCGACGCCGAGGCCGGTGCCAAGCTCGACGCCCTCCTCCGCCTCGTCGAGGGCCAGACTCAAACTCCGCCCACCCCACCCAACAGGCCCAACACCAGCAAGGTCATCGTGCGGGCCCAAAGCCGCCTCCTCCTCGTCGATCAGCGCGAAATCTGCTTCGCCTCCATCCAGGATGGAACCATCAGCGTCGTCACCCCCGCCATCGAGGGCCAATCCAACTGCCGCACCCTCGAAGAACTCATGGACCAGCTCGACCCCGAGGCCTTCTGGCGCGCCCATCGCTCCTTCGTCGTCAACATCCAGCACATTCGCGAGGTCGTGCCCTGGTTCAAGTCCACCTACCAGCTCCGCATGGACGACCCAAAAAAGACAGAAATCCCCGTCAGCCGGTCGCAAACCCGCCGTCTTCGCGATCTGTTCAATTTGTAGCGGGGGGGGGGGGGGGAGAATGGTAGGCACGTCCGGATTCGAACCGGAGACCTCTACCGTGTCAAGGTAGCGCTCTAACCAACTGAGCTACGCGCCTAAGCGTCTCCCCAGTCTAAAGCATGGCGGCAGCCGCGGCAACATGCGCTACCATGACCCTATCCCCGCCGTGGCCTTCCTTAAACAATTCCGTGCAGCGCCCAACCTGCTCACGCTCCTCCGCCTCTTCATCATCCCCTACCTCGTCATCGAGATACTCGCCGGCCGTTATCGCACCGCCTTCGCCCTCTTCCTCCTCGCGGGCGTCAGCGACGGCCTCGACGGCCTCCTCGCCCGCTGGCTCGAGCAGCGCAC
Source organism: uncultured Granulicella sp. (assembly GCA_965213785.1). GTDB lineage: Bacteria > Acidobacteriota > Terriglobia > Terriglobales > Acidobacteriaceae > Edaphobacter. The sequence goes on from OZ243921.1 coordinate 1,580,531, forward strand.
CACCCTCGGCCTCTATCTCGACCCCATCGCCGACAAGCTCCTCCTCTCCACCCTCTTCCTCGTCCTCACCCACGTCGGCCTCATCCCCCAGTACGTCACCGTTCTCGTCTTCAGCCGCGACTTCGGCATCCTCCTCATCGCCACCCTGCTTTTCGCCACGGGAACCCTCCGCAACTTCCGCCCCAGCTTCCTCGGCAAAGCCAATACCGTCGTCCAGATCCTCGCCCTCACCGTCGTCCTTGCGCAAAAGCTCCTCGTCCCGCCCCCGGGCCCTGCTCTCGCCGACCTCCGCCTCGCGCTCCTCAAGGCCGTGGCCCTCCTCGCCCCCGTCTCCGCCGCGCAGTACGCCTGGATCGTCATTCGCCGCCTCAACGCCGCACCCGTGCTTCCCGTCGCCCAGTGAATCTCATTGCGCCACGCACCCGTTACGCCTTACACTGGCCCTGGCGGAGTTGATAATCGTTATCCTCTACCCATCTGCCCCGCAACCAAGCCGAGGGACGCCATGCTCCGCCTGACCAAAAAAGCCGATTACGGTCTCATGGCCCTCAAATACCTTGCGGAGCAGGCCGCCAACGGCGCCCAAAGCGCCAAGGACATCGCCGAGGCCTATCACATCCCCGCCCAGCTCCTCGCCAAGATCCTCCAGACCCTCACCCGCGCCGGCCTGCTCGTCTCGCACGCCGGAACCAACGGAGGCTACGCCCTCGCCCGCCCCGCAACCGAAATCACCGCCTTCGAGGTCATCCGCGCCATCGACGGCCCCCTCTTCATCACCAGTTGCATCACCATCCACGGCACCTGCGATCTCGCCGGACATTGCACCATCAAGGAACCCCTCCGCAAGGTAAACGACAGCATCAAAGACCTCCTCAGCGGCATCAAAATAGGCGACCTGATCGAGACCGAACCCGCACCCCATCACGCCTCCGGAGCACCCGTCGCTGGCGGCCTCGTCAGCATCGCAATCTAAAGAGTGCTCTTCCACCCCCCCCCCACCGGGCCACGCGGGCAGCCCAACGATACAATCGACCTTAGACCCACACGGAGCAAACATGAGCGAAATCCTCGACACCGCCATCAGCAACAACGGCGCCTTCAACGACATGAGCAACTCGGGCGTCATCATCACCCAGTCCGCCCAGCCCCTGCCCGACGGCGTCACCCTTCCGCTCTACATGGACAATCACGCCACCACCCAGATGGACCCGCGCGTCCTCGACGCCATGCTGCCCTTCTTCTCCGGCAAGTTCGGCAACGCCGCCAGCCGCAACCACGCCTTCGGCTGGGAAGCCGAGGAAGCCGTCGAGAACTCCCGCCAGCAGATCGCCAAGCTCATCAACGCCACCGCCAAGGAGATCATCTTCACCTCCGGCGCCACCGAGTCGAACAATCTCGCCCTCAAGGGCATCGCCGAGATGTACCGCGAACGCGGCAATCACATCATCACCCAGGCCACCGAGCACAAGGCCGTCCTCGACACCTGCAAGCGCCTTGAAAAACATGGCTTCCGCGTCACCTACCTCCCCGTCCAGGCCGACGGCCTCATCGACCTCGAAGACCTCCGCCGCGCCATGGACGACCAGACCATCCTCGTCTCCATCATGTTCGCCAACAACGAGATCGGCGTCGTTCAGCCCATGGCCGAGATCGGCAAGCTCTGCCATGAGAAGGGCGTTATCTTCCACACCGACGCCGTCCAGGCCGTCGGCAAGATCCCCGTCGACGTCCAGGCCATGAACATCGACGTCCTCTCCCTCACCGCCCACAAGGTCTACGGCCCCAAGGGTGTCGGCGCGCTCTACGTCCGCCGCCGCAATCCCCGCGTCCAGATCTCCGCCCAAATCGACGGCGGAGGCCACGAGCGGGGTATGCGCTCCGGAACCCTCAACGTCCCCGGCATCGTAGGCCTCGGCAAAGCCTGTGAGATCGCCGGCGAAGAGATGGCCGCCGAATCCGCCCGCCTCACCGAGCTCCGCGACTACATGCGCGCCAAGTTCGAGAAAGCCCTCGACTACGTCCACGTCAACGGCAACATGGACCACCATCTCCCCGGCAACCTCAACATGAGCTTCGTCTACGTCGAAGGCGAATCGCTCCTCATGGGCATTAACGACATCGCCGTCTCCTCCGGCTCCGCCTGCACCTCGGCCACGCTCGAACCAAGCTATGTCCTCAAGGCTCTCGGCCTCGGCGACGACGTCGCCCACTCCTCCATCCGCTTCGGCCTCGGCCGCTTCAACACCAAGGCCGAAGTCGACTACGTCTCCGACAAGCTCATCGACGTCGTCCTCAAGCTCCGCGAGCTAAGCCCCCTTTACGAGATGGTGAAAGAAGGAATCGACCTCACCAAGATCGAGTGGGCCGCCCACTAGGCTGCCGTACGTTTCGGAAGGAGATTGCCCATGCATGACGTCATCATCGTAGGTGTTCCACTCTTCGTCATCCTCGCGGGCATCCTGTTTAGCCGCAGCGATGCCAAGGACCTACGCGCCGAGATCGCTGCCCTTCGCAGCGAAACCCGTGCTGGCCTGAACAAGATGGACGACCACCTCTCCCGGATCGACGCCGATCTCCGCCAGTTCTACCACCTGACCGGCAAGCTCGAAGCCCGCATGGACTCTCTGGACAAACGCTAAGCACCCTTCGCCGGCGAACCCAGCAACGCCGGAGTATCATCAAACTGATTGAAGAAGTTCTGAGGACAACACGATGGCATATAGCGACAAGGTTGTAGACCACTACGAGAACCCCCGCAACGTCGGCTCGATGGACAAGAGCTCCGAGTCCGTAGGCACCGGCCTCGTCGGAGCCCCGGAGTGCGGCGACGTCATGCGCCTCCAGATCCGCGTCAACCCCGAGACCCAGGTCATCGAAGACGCCAAGTTCAAGACCTTCGGCTGCGGCTCCGCCATCGCCTCCTCTTCACTCGCTACCGAGTGGGTCAAAGGCAAAACGATCGCCGAAGCCCTCACCATCTCGAACACCGACATCGTCAAGGAACTCGCCCTCCCCCCGGTCAAGATCCACTGCTCGGTGCTGGCCGAGGACGCCATCCGCGCCGCCATCGGCGATTGGAAGAAGAAGAACCATGTCGAAGAGTCCACCCCGGTAGCCGTAGGCGCCGCTCACTAAGTCTCACCCGTGGGGCGTCCGGCGCGGCTTCCACCGCTCCCCGGACGCCCTTTACCTTGCCTGATGGAAAGGAGCCCCACCCATGGCCATGGTCAGCCTGCAAACCGCCGCCGAGCGCGACGCCGAACACGCCTCCTCCAGCGAAAAGAAAGACCCCCTCGCCGGCATGACCGTCCTTACCGCCGACGGACAAGCCCCCGGCCAGAAGGGGATCCAGGTCACCCTCAAGGCCCTCAAACGCATCCGCAACGCCATGGCCAAGGAGAATGTCTCCCCCGAGCAGGGCGGCTTACGCGTCGGCATCACCGGCGGCGGCTGCTCCGGCCTTAGCTACAACATCCGCTTCGACTCCCAGCCTCGTGAGCGCGACCGCGTCTACAGCTTCGACCAGACCCCCCTCGCCGTCCCCGACCTCGCCCCTCCCATACGCATCTTCGTCGACCCCAAAAGCTTCATCTACCTCCACGGCATGGTCCTCGATTACGAAGAAACCATCATGCGCCAGGGCTTCAACTTCATCAATCCAAACTCCACCAAGAGCTGCGGCTGCGGCTCCAGCTTCTCCTCCTAGGCGCCACTCTGCGCCGCAGCATCATGCCCGCTCCTCCATCACCGCGTGTCAGCAATCGGATCGGTCATCCTTCGCTCAAAGACGTCGGATAAAGTATCGTGATCTCATCGAATGGGGTGAGAAGGACGGGTGGTGCGGTCGGCCACACAAGAACCACCCTGCGGAGCTGCCCATGCCCATCCCCACCCCCGCCCACTGGCTCACCCCCTTCTTCGGAGAGTTCCTCGGAACCCTCGTCGTCATCTTTCTCGGCCAGGGCACCAACGCGGGGGTCACCCTCAACCGCTCCTACGCTCAGGCCTCCGGCTGGATCGTTACGACCGCCGGCTGGGCCTTCGCCGTCTTCGCCGGGGTTGTCACCGCCACCGCCTGTGGCAGCCCCGGAGCCCACCTCAACCCTGCCGTCACCGTCGCCGTCGCCATCAAGACCGGAGACTACACCCAGCTCCTTCCCTTCATCACCGCCCAGATGCTCGGTGCGTTCGCCGGAGCCGTCCTCGTCTTCCTCTTCTACCGCGACCACTTCGCCATCACCCCCGACCCCGCCGGCAAGCGCGGCATCTTCTGCACCGCCCCGGCCATTCGCAACCTCCCGGCAAATCTCTTCTGCGAGGCTCTCGCCACCGCCACCCTCCTCCTGGTGATCGGCGCCATCGGCGCCAAATCCTTCGCCCCCGCGGGCCCCGCCCCCGGCCTAGCCCCCTACCTCGTCGGCATCCTCATCTGGGGACTCGGCATCGGCCTCGGCGGAACCACCGGCTACGCGCTCAATCCCGCCCGCGACCTCGCCCCCCGCCTCGCCCACGCTCTCCTCCCCATCCCCGGGAAGGGCTCCTCCGACTGGGGCTACGCCCCCATCCCCGTCCTCGGCCCCATCCTCGGAGCCATCCTGATGGGTCTCTTCCTCCGCATCAGCGGCATCTAGCCTGCAGCATGGCTCGTAGGGCAACGTGTCCTTCGCCGGAAACGATGGGTCACCTTCGGTAGAATGGAACCGGAACGATCGCCAAAATGGCCTCACGCCCGAGAGAGCAGCGCTAAGTCCACTCGTTACACATAGCCGTAAGTCCTTCTTCACCGCGCATTAAGCGCGGCCTGCGTGAGCTAAGTATCCCATTTGCAAGGTTTACTCCCGAAGGATGGGGAGGCCCACCCCCTCCCGGTCCGTTTATCCAGAGAGCAGGCAGCCCGATGTCGCCACAACCCGTCTGGATCGCCGGAACCTGGCGCCCTTCCGTCTCCACCTCCACCTTCCACGCCGAGAACCCCGCCACCGGCACTCCCCACGAAGCCGAGTTCCCCGTCAGCGCATGGCCCGACCTCGACGCCGCCCTCACCGCCGCCGCCGAAGCCGCCATCGCGCTCCGCCGGAACTCCGCGGAAGACATCGCTGCCTTCCTCGAGGCCTACGCCGACGCCATCGAGGCCAACACCCAGTCTCTCGCCGAGCTCGCCGCCTCCGAAACGGCCCTTGCCGTCTCTCCCCGCCTCAAGGACGTCGAAATCCCCCGGACAACCACCCAGCTCCGCCAGGCCGCCGCCGCCGCCCGCGAGGGCTCCTGGCAGCAGTGCGTCCTCGACACCAGAGCCAACATCCGCTCGCACCTCGCCCCCCTCGGCCCCGTGCTCGTTCTCGGCCCCAACAACTTCCCCTTCGCCTTCAACGGCATCTCCGGCGGGGACATGGCCGCAGCCCTCGCCGCCGGCAACCCCGTCCTCGCCAAGGCCCACCCCCTCCATCCCGCCACCACCAAAGCCCTCGCCGAGCTCGCCGAAGCCGCCCTCAAGTCCACCGGCCTCCCGTCCGCCACCCTCCAGATGATCTATCACCTCGGCCCCGAAGACGGTCTCCGCCTCGTCGCCGACCGCCGCCTCGGAGCAGTCGCCTTCACCGGCGGCCGCAACACGGGCCTCCGTCTCAAGGCCGCCGCCGACGCCGCCGGTATCCCCATCTACCTCGAACTGTCCAGCCTCAATCCCATCCTGCTCCTCCCAGGAGCCCTCGCCGAGCGGCCCGAAGCCCTCGTCAAAGAGCTCGCCGACTCAGCCCTCGCCGCCTCCGGCCAGTTCTGCACCAGCCCCAACCTCGTCTTCACCCTCGCCGGCCCCGCCGCCGAAACCTTCTCCACCGCCCTCGCCGCCACTCTCGCCGAGCGCCCCATCGCTCCGCTCCTCTCCGCCACCGGCCTCAAATCGCTCACCGGCAGCGTAGCGGCCCTCCAGTCCGCCGGAGCCGAAGTCCTCACCGGCGGCCGCCCCGCCGAAGGCTGCGCCCGCTTCCAGAACACCCTCCTCCGCGCCGGCGGCGACACCTTTCTCGCCAATCCCGAAGCCCTCCAGCGCGAAGCCTTCGGCAACGCCACCCTGCTCGTCACCGCCCGCGACCACGCCCAACTTCTGGAGATCCTCGCCCGCCTCGAAGGCAATCTCACCGGCGCCATCTACTCCAGCACCACCGGCGAAGACGACGCCCTCTACGAGCAGGTCGAACCTCTCCTACGCCGCGCCGTCGGCCGCCTCCTCAATGACAAGATGCCCACCGGCGTAGCGCTCAGCCCAGCCATGAACCACGGCGGCCCATACCCCTCCACCGGTCATCCCCTGTTCACCGCCGTCGGCATGCCCCGCTCGCTCACCCGCTTCGCCGCCCTCCATTGCTACGACAACGTCCGCCACGCCCGCCTTCCCGCCGCCCTTCAGGATCAGGCCCCGCACGCAAACATCTGGCGCACCCTCGACGGAGCATGGGTTCAGGGCTGACGACCTTACCGCACCGCCGGTTCACCCCCCTCCGGCGGACCCCCACAGCAGCAGCGGAGAACGCAATGGGTATGCCTGGATACCTCGTTCTTGTCGTCCAGACCCGATTCAGGCTATCTCCCTCATTCGGAGGCAACAAAGTCTGACGGATCCAGTCCCTTTCGTCCGATAAAATAGAAGCTGCCAAACTTGCAGGGAGATACGGCAGAAGGGGCAGGGGCTGCCCCGTCGCTGGCCGCGTCCAGTACACCCTCACATTCGAGTCGCAAACGGAGCCCAGTTGATCCAACCATCCTGCATCCTCGTCACCGGAGGCGCCGGCTTCATCGGCTCCAACTTCATCCTCGACTGGTTCCGGACCCAGGCGAACCCAGCCAGCGTCATCAACCTCGACCTCCTCACCTATGCCGGGAACCCCGCCAACCTCGCCGCCCTGCAGGCCAACCCCCACTACACCCTCATCCACGGCGACATCAACGACGCCCCCCTCGTCGCCCGCATCCTCGCCGAACACCAGCCGTCAGCCATCCTCCACTTCGCCGCCGAAAGCCACGTCGACCGCTCCATCGCCGGCCCCGAAGCCTTCCTCCGCACCAACATCGACGGTACCTTCACCCTCCTCCGCGCCGCCCGCGCCTTCTACGACACCCTCACCGGCCCAGCCCGCGACCGCTTCCGCTTCCTCCACGTCTCCACCGACGAGGTCTACGGCACCCTCTCCCCCACCGATCCCCCCTTTCACGAACGCACCCCCTACGCCCCAAACTCACCCTACGCCGCCTCCAAGGCCTCCTCCGACCACCTCGTTCGCGCCTGGGTCCACACCTACGGCCTCCCCGCCCTCGTCACCAACTGCTCCAACAACTACGGCCCCTTCCAGTTCCCCGAAAAACTCATCCCCCTGGTCCTGTCGAACGCCCTCGCCGGCAAGCCCCTCCCCGTCTACGGCGACGGCCAGCAGGTCCGTGACTGGCTCTTCGTCGCCGACCACTGCTCTGCCCTCCGCACCGTCCTCGCCCACGGCCTTCCCGGCGAGACCTACAACATCGGCGGCGACAACCAGCGCACCAACCTCACCGTCGTCGAAACCCTCTGCGATCTCCTCGACGAACTCCGCCCCACCTCCACCCCCCGCCGCACCCTCATCCGCTTCGTCCAGGACCGCCCCGGCCACGACCGCCGCTACGCCATCGACGCCACCAAAATACAGTCCGAACTCAACTGGCACCCCGCCGAAAGCTTCGAGACCGGCCTCCGCAAGACCGTCCTCTGGTACCTCGACAACCCCGGCTGGGTCGAAAGCGTCACCTCCGGCGCCTACCAGCAGTGGATCTCGCAAAACTACAGCACACGCGGAGAAGCCAAATGAAGGGCATCATCCTCGCCGGTGGCTCCGGAACCCGCCTCCACCCCGTCACCCAGGCCGTGTCGAAGCAGCTCCTCCCCGTCTACGACAAGCCCATGATCTACTATCCCCTCTCCGTCCTCATGCTAGCCGGCATCCGCGACATTCTCATCATCTCCACCGACGCCGACACCCCACGCTTCGAGCAGCTCCTCGGCAACGGCGAAAAGTGGGGCATCGACCTCCAGTACGCCGTCCAACCCTCCCCCGACGGCCTCGCCCAGGCCTTCCTCATCGGCGAAGCCTTCCTCGCGGGCCAGGGCTGCTGCCTCGTCCTCGGCGACAACATCTTCTACGGCCACGACTTCGCCCGCACCCTCCGCGAAGCCGCCGCCCACACCTCCGGGGCCACCGTCTTCGCCTACCCCGTCACCGACCCCGAGCGCTACGGCGTCGTCGAGTTCGACGACCAACGCCGCGCCATCTCACTCGAGGAAAAGCCCCTCAAGCCAAAATCCCGCTACGCCGTCACCGGCATCTACTTCTACGATGCTCAGGTCGTCGACATCGCCCGCGCCCTCAAACCCTCCCCCCGCGGAGAACTCGAAATCACCGACGTCAACCGCTGGTACCTCGAACGCAACGAACTCCGCGTCGACGTCCTCGGCCGAGGCATCGCCTGGCTCGACACCGGAACCCACGACTCCCTCCTCGAAGCCTCCAACTTCATCCATACCATCGAGCATCGCCAGGGCCTCAAGGTCGCCTGCCCCGAGGAGATCGCCTTCCGCCAGGGCTTCATCGACGAGCCCCAGCTCCGCGCCCTCGCCGCCACCATCCGCAAAAGCACCTACGGCCAGTACCTCCTGCGCCTCCTCGAAGAAAAGGTCTTTTAGCCATGCCCCGCATCCTCGTCACCGGAGCCTCCGGCCAGGTCGGCGGCGAACTCCTCCGCACCCTCGCCCCCCTCGGCGAGATCATCGCCCCCACCCGCGCCGAGCTCGATCTCGCCAACCCCACCACCCTCCCCGCCTACCTCCAGTCCCTCCAACCCCGCTGGATCGTCAACGCCGCCGCCTACACCGCCGTCGACCGCGCCGAGTCCGAACCCGCCCTCGCCGAGACCATCAACAGCACCGCCCCTCGCATCCTCGCCGAGCAAGCCCACCTCCTCGGCGCCACCCTCATCCACTTCTCCACGGATTACGTCTTCGACGGCCAATCCCCCCGCCCCTACCTCGAAACCGACCCCACCGCTCCCCTCGGCGTCTACGGAGCCACCAAACTCGCCGGCGAACAAGCCATCCTCGCCGCCACAAACGCCGCCATCATCCTCCGCACCAGCTGGGTCTTCGGAGCCAAGGGCAACAACTTCCTCCGCACCATCCTCAAACTGGCCCGCCAACGCCAGGAGCTCCGCATCGTCGCCGACCAGCACGGCGCCCCCACCTGGAGCCGCGACCTCGCCCACCTCGCCGCCCACCTAATCGCCCGCACCGAACTCACTGCCGCCGCCCAAGCTCTCACCATCACCAAAGCCGCCGCCCAGACCTCCGGCATCTACCACGCCTCCGGCTCTGGTGAGACTACATGGCACGGCTTCGCCTCCGAAGCCGTCACCCGGCTCAAGGCGCGCGAACCCGACACCCCCCTTGCCGCCATTCTCCCCATCCCCTCCGCCGAGTACCCCACCCCCGCCCGCCGCCCGCAAAACTCCCGCCTCAACTGCCGGAAGCTCCAAGACACCTTCGCCTGGACCATGCCGGACTGGCACGATTCCATGAAGTCCGTCCTCGCCGACCCAGATTTCCCTTGAGTTCAGGCCCCGCGTCGTCCTCATCGACTTCTGAGCCCGGGTGCGGTCCCTGCAACGAAGAACTCCCCCACCTGCGCAAGGTGTAGTGGCTTTTCGCTTTTTTGTTTGTCATCCCCGCAGGGAATCTGCTGGTGCCGTTGCATTTGTTCGTCCTGACACGCCAACAGCTAATCCGCTCTAGCGGCGGCGCAGACGCATCCAGCCCACCCGCCGACCGCCCCCGTTTCGCCCCGTACCCCACATCTGGTAGCTTTCTCATGCACGCGAACATCACGGATCGGACGACCCCCAAATGACCTTCCCCATGCAGGCCCGCCTCGGCACCATGATGTTCCTCCAGTACTTCATCTGGGGAGCCTGGTACGTCACCGTCGGCACCTGGCTCGGTGCCTCCCTCCACTTCTCCGGCCAGCAGATCGGCTGGGCCGCCGGAGCCACCGCCGTCGGCGCCATCCTCGCTCCCTTCTTTGTCGGCCTCGTCGCCGACCGCCTCTTCGCCACCCAGAAGGTCCTCGCCGCCCTCCACGCCGCCGGAGCCGTCCTCCTCTTCCTCGTCGCCCGCCAGGCCGCCTTCGGCCCCGTCTACGCGCTCCTGCTGCTCTACTGCCTCTGCTACATGCCCACCCTCGCCCTCACCAACTCCCTCGCCTTCCGCCAGATGAGCAAGCCCGAGCTCGAGTTCAGCCCCATCCGCGTCCTCGGCACCATCGGCTGGATCGTCGCGGGCCTCCTCATCGGCTCCCTCAAGCTCGAGGCCACCGCCGTCCCCCTCCAACTCGCCGCCGCCGCCTCACTCGTCATGGCCGGCTTCTGCCTCACCCTGCCCAATACCCCGCCCCTCGGCAAGGCCATCACCACCGGCGTCGCCGGCATCTTCCCCCGCGAGGCCTTCAGCCTCCTCGCCAACCGCACCATGGCCGTCTTCGCCATCGCCTCCCTGCTCATCTGCATCCCGCTCCAGTTCTACTACGCCTTCACCAACCTCTTCCTCAACGAGATCGGCGTCAAAAACGCCGCCGGCAAAATGTCCGGCGGCCAGATGTCCGAGCTCTTCTGCATGCTCCTCATCCCCTGGTTCTTCCGCCGCCTCGGCGTCAAATACATGCTCGCCGTCGGCATGGCCATGTGGGCCATCCGCTACGTCCTCTTCGCCTACGGCACCGCCGATACCCACATGGGCTTCCTCTGGGCCGGCATCCTCGTCCACGGCATCTGCTACGACTTCTTCTTCGTCACCGGCCAGATCTACATCGACCGCCGTTCCCCCCTGCACCTCCGCGCCGCCGCCCAGGGCCTCATCACCCTCATCACCTACGGCCTCGGCATGTTCGCCGGCTCCTGGATCTCCGGTGCCGTCGTAGATCGATACAGCTTCGCCGCCACCCAGACGCACAACTGGCGCGCCATCTGGCTCGTCCCCGCCATCAGCTCCGCCGTCATCCTCATCCTCTTCCTCTTCACCTTCTCCGACCGAGACACCGCCCCCGCCACCACCACCGAACTCACCGACCGTCTCCCCCTCGAATCCCCCGCCACCTAACCCCATACACCTTGCTCTCACCCCAACAAAAGCACCCTTACTTTGGTTTTGCCTCTAACTTCAGCCCCCAAACCCCTGTCAACCCAAACTTACCCCTAAGCTCTTCAAATCGCAGCTAGAACAAAGAAAATCCGAACGAGCGGCAAGGCCCATCGCCAAATCACCCGCTAAGCCCTTTTCTTTTGAAGATTTTGCACCTAAGTCAAATCATAAGAACGGCATACAGCTCCTTATGGCCTGTAACCGTTCATTCGGCAGGACTTGCACCCAGGCAGGAGGGGGGGGCACCCCCTCTACCGTCTCCCGGATGCCACCCGCACCCTGCCCACGCGGACGGCAGGAACCTCCATCAGCATCCGTAAACGAAGATCCCGCGACGAGGCCCCCACGCTGATCCCACGCCGGCCCGTCGTCCTCACCCAGCCTCTTCGAGTCGTCGACCAGAACTGCAATTGCCGCAAAGGAATATGCAGCGCCACCGCCTTCTCCTCGCCGGCGGCTAAATGGATACGAACGAACGCGGCCAGGCTCCGCACCGGAAACTGCACCCCAGCGGGAACCCGCTGCGGCCGTTCCAGGTACACCTGCGGCACCTCGTCGCTGCCCACCTTGCCCAGGTTCCGGAGGTGCAGTCTCACGTTCAGCCCTCCGTCACCGCTCGGAACCACCTTGAGCCTTGAATACCCGAACCGGGTGTAGCTCAACCCGCTGCCGAACGCGAAGAGCGGCTCCGTCCCCTCCCGGTCGAACCACCGGTAGCCGACGTTCACCCCTTCGCTGAACGTCGTCCGCCCATTCACCCCGGCGCTCGACCGCTCCGGAAATCGCGGGTCTGTCGCCGGATAGTCCTCGATCCTTTTCGCCCACGTCATGGGCAGACGGCCTGCCGGGCTCGTCTGCCCCAGCAGAACCTTTGCCGTGGCCCATCCTCCCTCATCGCCGGGCCACCACATCTGCAAAATCGACTTCACCCGATCGACCCAGGGCATCGCGACCGGCTGACTGGTGTTTAGGACCACGATTGTGTTCGGGTTCACCGCCGCAATCTCCTCCACCAGCGCATCCTGCGCGCCCGGCAGCACAAACGCCGGAGCACGCCGAGCCCACACAAACACCACCGCGGTCTTCGCATGCCGCGCCGCCTCGATCGCCGCCGCATGATCCGCCGCCCGCGACTCCGGCGTGTACCAATTCAATCGAACCTGAACCGGCGCGTTGGACGTGTCCGGGCTGATCTCCAGCATGATGGTATGAATCCCACCCGTCAACTCCACCGCTCGCCGTACATTGTCCAGCCCATCCACGGTTGGCAACGCATTGTCCTGATTCGCCTGCAGAATATCCCCATGCACATCGCCCACGAACGTCCCCGTCACCGCCACCCGTCGGCCATCGATCGTTAATCTCGCGTCCGTTCCAAGCGCCTGAAGATATATCCAGTAAACGCCGGTTTTCGCAATCGTCAACATGCCATTCCAGCTGGCTTTCGTGTTCGGCGGCAAAGCACTTCCGCCTTGCACGGTAAAGTTCACCTGCGCGTCAATCCGCGATCCGCTTTCCTCTCTCCGCAACAGTCCAGCTTTGCCATCATGGCTCAAGAGATCGACTGGAATAGGCGTTCCCGTCATATCGTCATCGACCGCAAACCGCACCGTTTGGTTCCCCGAAAGCTGTCTCAACGCCGCAAGAGGCCCGACTTGTCGCTCCGGAAAACCCATCGAGCGCTCGCCGGAGATGCCGATCGCATCGACCTGCGCAGCCGTTGGACCGATCAACACCACGGAATCGAGTTTGTCCGCCTTCAACGGCAACGCTTCGCCTTCGTTCCGCAACAGCACGGCCGCTTCTTCCCCGGTCTTCTCGATCACCGCTGCGTTGGCATCGATCGACTGCGCCGGAACATCGTGTCGCATCGATCGGTCCAGCAAACCGAACCGCTCCATCGCCAGCAATACATTGCCTGCCGCGCGCTTGACCGTCGCTTCGGTTACCGATCCATCTTCCAAAGCCTCGGCAATCGTCTTCGGCTGAACCTTCGCCCCAACATCGCTGCTGTCGGCTGGAGCCGCGCTTCGCTCCTCCGGAATCTGGCCTCCATAAAGATCGCCCTGACCTTCACCCACCGATCCGACTGGAGCCATCGACGAAGCAGCCTTCGCGCCCAGGAAAGCCGGTTCCTGATAACCCGAACTGTCCGGTCCATCAATCATCTCCATGTCCAAACCTGCGTTCAGGAACAGAGCTGAATGGGTTGCGCCCCAATCTGACGTCACAAACCCTCGGTACCCAAGCTCATCCCGCAACAGTCTCCGCAAAATTGCGCGATTGCCGCATGCATACTCACCGTTCACGTGGTTGTAGGAGCACATCACCGCCAAAGCTCCCGCTTTGATCGCCGCCGCAAAGGGCGCTGCATAAACCTCATGCAGCGTCTGCTCATCGATCCACACATCGGTCGCGGCTGTGTCATACCCGATAAAGTGCTTTGCCATCGCCATCACCTGTTGCGATTGGATACCGCGAACCTCCGCCGCACCCATCTCGCTGGTCAGTAGCGGATCTTCGCCAAAGGTGTTGTAGGCGCGCTTGAAGGTAGGATCCCGATCGAGGTTCACAAAGGGCTGCAACGCGACATCGATTCCCAGAGCACGCGCTTCCCGCCCGATGACCAACCCATTCTGCTCAGCCAGCCTCACGTCGAAGGTCGCCGCCATACCCATCGTTGCTGTCTCCGCCTGCGACCTCCGACGCGTCAGCACACCAGGAGGTCCATCAGCCAGACGCATCCCGGCAATTCCCAACCTCGCGACTCCTGCAATGTATCCAGCTTGTCCCTGGTAGGTCGTGGGACTCTCTCGCGAGTCGTGGATCAGCGTCAGTTCTTCCGCCAAGGTCATCTTGCTGAGCAACTCATCGACCCTGAGATCGCCCGTAATCGCCGGAACGCTTTGTCCAGGCGAAACGTTCATGCTCAGAACACAGAACAAGCCCGCCAACACAACTACTTGTGCCGCCTTCCCCAGAGATCTACCCATCTTCGCCTCGGAAGAGACGTCTCTCGCTGCGCATTGCTTCATGCTTCCTGAATGTACTCGAATATGCCAAAAGTCTCCCTTGGTATTACTGCCGCACCGCAAATCGATTCCAATTTATCCTCTGCCTTCTGCCTGGTGTGTCTGCCCTGAAGGAAGACCTCGAACGACCGGAGGGCCTCTCGGGTGAGTAAACGTACGTCGCAGGCAAACCCGTCCTCACTCCCGCCTGGCTCTCCCCCGATAGGCGCAACCCAGCCCAGCCCCGCATCGCCAACGGTGTCCTCCTCGCCCTCGCCGGAGGCGACGCCAACACCCACGCCACCCTCCACGTCCTCGACGCCACCACCGGAGAGCCCCTCTTCTCCAGCCAAGACACCATCCCCAACGCCACCCACCTCGCCGGCATGGCCGTAGGCGACAGCCACGTCTTCTTCACCGATCGCGACGGCGTCCTCTACGCCTTCGGCATCGCCCTCGAACACTAGCCCCTCTTCCTGCAAGAGGGCAACAAAGACCGCCGACAAAGGGTCTAATCTCAACAGAGTGCGCCCCGGAGGCCCAGTGACCCACCCCGCATCGAACCCGCACCCGATCCGCCTCGCCGCCCTCGCCGCCATCCTTCTCGGCGGAACCATGCTCACCGGCGTAGCCGCCTCCGCCCACCAGGAGCCCGCGCCCGCTCAAGCCGCGCCGCCGAAAGACCATTCCGAGTTCCCCCAAGGCCCCGGCCGCAACACCACCCTCCGCGTCTGCAGCAAATGCCACTCTCCCAACAACATCCTCGCCATGGGCCGCGACCGCAAGGGCTGGACCGAGCTCATCTCCAAAATGGTCGACCTCGGCGCCCAGGGCTCCGACGAAGACTTCACCGCCATCGCCGATTACCTCACCGCCAGCTTCCCCCCCGCCGCCGCCAAGGTCAACGTCAACAAGGCCTCCGCCAGCCAGCTCGCCACCGCCCTCACCCTCACCACCGAAGAGGCCAACCAACTCGTCGCCTACCGCGAAAAAAACGGCGACTTCAAAACTCTCGACGACCTCAAAAAGGTCCCCGCCATCGACCCCAAAAAGTTCGACGCCGCCAAAGACGCCATCGCCTTCTAGGGCAGATTGGCGACTGGTGTAGTGGCTTTTTGTTTTTTGGTCTCATACCCGCAGGGAATCTGCTGGTGCCGTTGTAGTTGTTCGTCCTACACGCCAACAGCTCAGCCGCTCTAGGCGGGAAAAGATCATCGCGGCCGCTCGCTCTGCCACTCCAGGTGTGCCTTCACCGCCGGCCACTCGCTCGCAATCACGCTGTAAACACACGTGTCCCGCAGCGACCCATTCGGCGAAACCGTATGGTTCCGCAGAACTCCATCCAGCTTCGCGCCCAGCCGCTCGATCGCCCGCCGGCTCTGCTGGTTCATCCAGTGCGTCCGAAACTCCACCGCAATGCACCCCAGCCGCTCGAACGCGTGTCCCAGCAGCAGCCGCTTCGCCTCCGTGTTCAGCCCCGTCCGCTGCACCCTCCGCGCATACCAGGTCGAGCCGATCTCCACCCGCCGGTTCCCCGCATCTACATTCATATACGTGGTCATCCCCACCACCCGCCCATCCCCATCCATCACCGTAAACGGGATCATCGACCCCGCCGCCTGCAGCCCCAGCCGCCGCTCGATCTCCTTCCGCATCCCCTCCGGCGTCGGCACAAACGTATACCAGAGCCGCCAAAGCTCCCCCTCCCGCGCCGCCTCCACCAGCTCATCGTGGTGCGCGGCCTCCAAAGGCGCCAGCACAACTCCCTGCCCCGCAAGCCGTACCGTCTCGAATCGTGCCTGCCCGTCGATCATTCCGGCCCCTCGATCATCGCCACAGTCTAACCCGCCCCGCCGCCCTGCGGCGCACACGGCGAGTCGACCGAATGCACCACGACCCTCCAAGGCACACACTGCCGAACGTCAAGCCATCCAACCCGCCCTACCGCCTGGGCCTCTGGACCGCCACGTACCATGCCCCCACCATCGGCTTCTTTACAGAACCCGCCCACCCGGCAAGCCCAAAGCTGTCAACCGACCCACAAGCCTCCGTAAGCCCAACCACCGCCTTACTTCAGCTCCCGAACCCAGATATTCCGGAAGCTGATCGGCTCGCTCTTATCCCCATGCGCCTGCAGCTTGATCGGAGCCGTGTCGTACTCCTTGTAATAGGGATGACCGACATAGAGCGTCTCCCCCTGCAACTCGAAGTGGTTCTGCACCACAATCCCGTTGAAGAACACCGTCACGTACGCCTTCGTCTTGACCGTACCATCCGTGTTGAACGTAGGCGCAGTCCATACCACATCGTAGGTCTGCCACTCCCCCGGCTTCCGGTTCGGGTTCGCCAGCGGAATTCCCTGCTTGTAGATGCTCCCCGCCTGCCCATTCACATACGTCTTGTTGTTGTAGTTATCCAGCACCTGCAGCTCATACCCCGCATCGCCCGGTCCGGTCGAAGCCAGAAACACCCCACTGTTCCCCCGCGCCTGGTCGCTGCCCGTAATGTTCTCCGGAATCCGCCACTCCACATGCAGCTGATAGTTCCTGAACCTCCGCTTCGTCTCGATGTTTCCCACGCCCGGTGCCTTGCTCACCGTCACAATCCCGTCATGCACATCCCACATCGCCGGCGTCTTGTCCTTCGCCGACACCCACTCCGCCAGGTTCTTCCCGTCGAACAGCACAATCGCATCCGAGGGCGGCATCCCGTAGCTCGCACCCGGCGTCACCACCGGGGGCACCGGCTCATACACCTCCGTGTCCTGGTGCTTCATCGTGGCATTCCCGGCAGGAGCCTGCGCTCTGGCGGAAAAGGAACAAAGGGACAACGAGACGGCAGCGAGAACGGCAAGCGGAATCGAGACGCGCATAGTAGGAAACGGTATACCTGATACCGCCTTCTTCAAGCAAGCCGTCGCCCGATCCAAGCATCCGCGCCGATCGATAGCACTTGACAAACCCCCTACCCTCGGCACAGCCGTGCTCCTCGGATCAGGCTCGCGGCCAGTGCCCGAGGTCCACCCCTAACCCCCATCGATCGAAGATTTTAGGCCTTTTACCGGGGGGGGCTACCCGTGTCCCCCCCCACCGCGCAGAGCCTCCACCGCCTCCCGCAACGCCCCCAAAATTGCTGGAACCTCCGCCTCCCCTACCTCATCCCCAAACGTAAACCGCACCGCCGTTCGCGCCACCTCAGGGGCAATCCCCATCGCCAGCAGCGTATGCGAGGGCTCATCCCGCCCCGCCGCACACGCCGACCCGCTCGAACACACAATCCCCCGCTCCTCCAGCCCCAGCAAAACCCCCTCCCCGCTCACCCCCGGGAAGCAGAACGACGCACTCCCCGGCAGCCGCTCCACCGGATGCCCCGTCAGCACCGCCCCCGGAACCACCTCCAGCACCCCCCGGATAATCCCATCCCGTACCGCCCTCACCCGCTCCGCCCGCGCCTCCCAACCCTCCAGCGCCATCCGCAGCCCCACCGCAAACCCCACCGCACCCGCCACGTTCTCCGTCCCCGACCGCCGCCCCCGCTCCTGCCCGCCCCCATGCAGCACCGCCTCCACCGGAATCCGCCCCCGCAGGTACAGCACCCCTACCCCCTTCGGTGCCCCCACCTTATGCCCCGACAGGCTAAGCGCATCCACCCCCAGCCGTCCCACGTCCAGGTCACTCCCCCCCACCCCCTGCACCCCATCCGTATGCACCGGCACCCCTCCCGCCACCCCCACAATCCCCGCCAAATCCTGCATCGTCCCCACCTCGTTGTTCGCGAGCATCACGCTCACCAGCGTCGTATCCGGCCGCAAAGCCCTCGCCACGTCCTCCACCGCCACCCGTCCAAATCCATCCACCCCCACATACGTCACCGCAAACCCATGCACCCGCTCCAGGTACTCACAAGACCCCAGCACCGCCTCATGCTCCACCGCCGTCGTCACGATATGCCGGCCCCCCGGGCGCGCCAGCGCAATCCCCTTTACCGCCAGATTGTCCGCCTCCGTCCCCCCGCCGGTAAAGATCACCTCACTCTTCCGGCACCCCAGGCACTCCGCCACGCTCGCCCGCGCCCCATCGAGCGCCAATGCGGCCCCCCGCCCCACCCCATGCACGCTCGAAGCATTCCCAAACTCGCCCGTCAAATAAGGCCACATGGCCTCCAGCACCTCCCGCCGCACCCGCGTCGTCGCCGCTCCATCGAGGTAGATCAAACCATCCCCACATCGATATCCAAGCCAAGGTCCAGCGCCCTCACACTGTGCGTCAGCGCCCCTACCGAGATCACATCCACCCCCGTCCGCGCAATCGCCCCCACCGTCTCCAGCCGCACGGAACCACTCGCCTCCACCAACGCCCGACCCCCCACCATCTCCACCCCCGTACGCAAGTCCTCCAGGGAAAAGTTGTCCAGCATAACCGTATCCACCACCCCCGACGCCAGCACCCCTTCAATCTGATCCAACCGATCCACCTCGACCTCAATATGCGTCGTATGCGGCAGCCCCGCCCGCGCCGCCCGCAGCGCCTCGCCCAGCCCGACCCCCAGCACCGCCAGGTGGTTATCCTTCGCCATCACCGCGTCCGACAACGAAAACCGGTGGTTCCGCCCACCCCCGCACCGCACCGCATACCGCTCCAGCGCCCGCAGCCCCGGCGTCGTCTTCCGCGTATCCACAATCCGCGCCTTCGTCCCCGCCACCTCCGCCACAAACCGCGCCGTCAACGTCGCAATCCCCGCCATCCGCTGTACAAAGTTCAGCCCCACCCGTTCCGCCTGCAGCACCCCCCGCGCCGGACCGGACACCGTCCCCAGCACCGCCCCCACCGCAAACCCCACCCCCTCCTCCACCGCCAACTCCACCCTAATCCCCGCATCCGTCAGCCGCATCGCCGCCGCGAACACCGCCCCCCCGCACATAACCCCCGCCTCCCGAGCCACCAGCCTCCCCGCCGCCTGCGCCCCCTCGGGAACCAGCGACGCCGAAGTCACATCCCCCCAGGGCGCATCCTCCTCGAGCGCCATCCGCACCACCGCCTCCAACGCGCTCGCACTCAGGGGCATCAGCACAGGACCGCAACCTCCCGCGCAAAGCTCATCGAGTGCGCCAAGGAAGCCGAAGTCCCCGGAAAGTCCGACCGGAAGTGCGCGCCCCGCGACTCCCGCCGCGCCGTCGCCGCCGCCACCATCACCCGCGCGAGCCCCAGCAGATTCGCATCCTCCCGCTCGCTCACACTCCCCTGCGCCCCACGCCATCCCGCCAACACCCGCGCCGCCTCCGCCAACCCCGCCGCCTCCCGAAAGATCCCCACACGCTCCCACATCATTCCCTGCAGCGCCTCACGGTCCACCAGCCCCGCATCCCCACGCTCCTCCAGCCGCACCCCCTGCAACGTCCCTTCCGCCCCCCCCTCACACGCCCGAAACTCCCCCCCACCGGCGCCTCCGTTCAGCAACTCCGCACACCGCCACGCAAACACCAGGCTCTCCAGCAGCGAGTTCGAAGCCAGCCGGTTCGCCCCATGCACCCCCGTACACGCCGCCTCCCCCACCGCAAACAGTCCCGGCACCGAAGTCCTCCCCCAAGCATCCGTCCGCACCCCGCCCATCCAGTAATGCGCCGCCGGCGTCACCGGCAGCATCTCCCGGGCCCAATCCAGCCCCCTCGCCCGGCAAGCCGCATCGATGGTCGGAAACCGCTCCGCCAGAAACTCCTTCCCCAGCCCCGTCGCATCCAGCCACACCGGCCTCCCCCCCTGCCGCGCCATCTGCGCCGCAATCCCCCGCGAAACCACATCCCGCGGGGCAAGCTCAGCATCCGGATGCACGTCCACCATGAACCGCCGCCCGTCCAAATCCCGCAGCACCGCACCATCCCCCCGCACCGCCTCCGATACCAAAAAGTTCCCCTCCACCGCCAGAGCCGTCGGATGAAACTGGTAAAACTCCACATCCGCCACCTGCGCTCCCGCCCGCAGCGCCATGGCCACGCCATCCCCGGTCGCCACCCCCGGGTTCGTCGTATGCCGATACATCTGCCCCGCCCCCCCACTCGCCAGCACCACCGCATCCGCCGCCAGCACCCGCATCTCGCCACCCGCGCCAAGCACCTCCAGCCCCACCACCCGCCCGCGCTCCAGCCTCAAATCGCAGGCAAACGTATGCTCCAGCACCGCCACCGCCGCCCCCCGCACCGCCCGAATCATCGCCGCCTCAATGGCAAACCCCGTCGCATCCCCACCCGCATGGAGTACCCGCGCATGCGAGTGCGCCGCCTCCAGCCCCCGCGCCAGCTCCCCGCCATGCCGGTCGAACCCGACCCCCAGCCGGATCAAATCACGAATCCGCCCCGGCCCTTCCGCACACAAAATCTCCACCGCCGAAACGCAGTTCAACCCCGCCCCCGCCTTCAGCGTATCCGCCACATGCTCGGCTACGGTGTCGTCCGCCGCCATCGCCGCCGCAATCCCGCCCTGCGCGTACCGCGTATTGCTCTCCGCCAGCGCCGCCTTCGTCACCAGCGTCACGGTATGCTTCCCGCTCATCTCCAGCGCCGCCACCAGCCCCGCAATCCCGCTCCCGACAACGATCACCCGGCTCATACCGCACCCTTGATCGGTCGCGTCCCCGGCTTCAACGCCAGCATCCGCTCCAGCGCCACCCGCGCCCGCGCCGCCACGCTCTCCGGAACCACAATCCGGTTCAGCACCAGCCCTTTCTCCAACGCCTCCAGCACCCAGGCCAGATACCCCGGATGAATCCGGTACATCGTCGAGCACGGACAGATCACCGGGTCCAGGCAAAAAATCGTATGCTCCGGATGCTCATTCGCCAGCCGCTGCACCAGGTTGATCTCCGTCCCGATCGCAAACGTCGTCCCCGCCGCAGCTCCTTCGATCGCCTTCACGATGTAGTCCGTCGACCCGCTCTCATCCGCCGCGTCCACCACCTCCATCGGGCTCTCCGGATGCACAATCACCCGCACCCCCGGAAACTCCCGCCGCGCCGCCACAATCTGCTCCACCGAGAACCGCTTATGCACCGAGCAGAACCCATGCCAAAGCACCACCTTGCTCGCCCGCAGCCCCTCCGCCGTATTCCCCCCCAGCGGCTTGCGAGGATTCCACACCGGCATCTCCTCCAGCGGAATCCCCATCGCCTTCGCCGTATTCCGCCCCAGGTGCTGGTCCGGAAAGAACAGCACCCGCTGCCCCCGCTCGAACGCCCACCGCAGCACCGTAGCCGCGTTCGAAGACGTACAAACCACCCCACCCCGCTCCCCACAAAATGCCTTCAGCGCCGCCGAAGAGTTCATATACGTCACCGGGATCACCGGAACCCGCCCCTGCGCGTCCGCCCCCGTCCCGAACACCGCCTCCATCGCCTCCCAGCACTCCATCACCGAGTCCAGGTCCGCCATATCCGCCATCGAGCAGCCGGCCGCCAGGTTCGGCAGCACCACCGCCTGCTCAGGCTTCGACAGCATATCCGCCGTCTCCGCCATAAAATGCACCCCGCAAAACACGATCGCCTCCGCCTCAGGCCGCCCCCGCGCCGCCTGCGCCAGTTGAAACGAGTCCCCCACAAAATCCGCGTACTGGATCACCTCATCCCGCTGATAGAAGTGCCCCAACACCACCAACCGTTCGCCCAGCGCCGCCTTCGCCGCCCGTATCCGCAGGTCAAGCTCCGCCTTCGTCGCCCGCCGAAACTCCTCCGGCAACTCCCCCTGCCGCGGCGCGCCCAGCGGAATCCGATCCCCCAGCGAGGCCCCCGGCCCATAGCTCAGAGCCCCCCCATCGAACGCCCACGGCACCTCTGCCAGCGCCGCATTGCACGTAGCCTTGCCCGGCCCCGCCCCCGCCTTCACAATCTCCCGAATCGTCACGTCGACCGATGCCGTACCCATGGACGCTCCCTGCAAACCGTGAGCAGCCCGGTTCACCAGCCTCCCGCCGCAGCGGCAGACCATCTCTTCATTATCCGCGCCCCAGCCGCGCCATAGCAACGCCCGGGCTCATCCGTTTTCATTCCACCGCCGCCGCCACCCTCCCAGCTCGGTCCTCCCACATACGGGCACCGGCAAAGCTCCAGCTTTCCGCCGGGGCTTACGTTGTAAGATCGCAGTGGTCCAAGCTGTCACCGACCCCCCGTCGCCTTCACGCACCCGGCAAACCGCCGCCACCCATCCCCGAGGCCAACGCTCATGGCGTTCCGCACCCCCGCTCTCCTCCCCGCCGCCCTCACCCTGCTCCTCGCCGCCCCCGCTCACCCCCAGAGCAGCTCCGCCTTCCAGGACCGCGCCCGGCCCCGTACCGCCACCGTCACCATCCTCGCTCTCTCCAGCGTTGCCCACACCGGCTTCTCCGGCAACGAGGACATCTACCTCGCCGACATCCTCTTCAAGCAGGGCGAACACCAGAACGTCCGCCTTGTCGACTTCTACCCCGCCATCTCCAACCCCATCCGCCACACCCTCCTCACCGACCGCCGCACCTTCCACATGCGCCTCATCCGCGCCCCAGAGTGCGACGAAGTCACCCGCAACATCCTCGTCGCCACCCGCGACGAAAACATCTTCGACGCCACCACCCGCAGCACCCTCGCCGCCCAGCCCGAGGACTCAGTCGTCCCCTGCTACAAGGTCGTCCACGAGGCCACCCGCCTGATCAAGAAGTAGGCCGCGCCACCCGACTGCCCCAGCCGTGATCGCCTCGTCTTCCGTCCAGCAGCCGCCGCCAGCCATGCGAACGAGACAGGATCTCCCCACTGCCCCGCGGTGCGGCCTCTCCGGCTCCCGCTCACCGGGTGTCCGCGCGTCGTCGTCAACAAGAAGCGCAGCCGTTCCCCCTCCAGCCAGAAGCTTTCATGGGGGAAAGGTCGCAACCAAAGAGCACAGCTACCGCTGGTCACAGAAAGATCTTCCCCACCTCACCTTATCGTGCTATCCTTCGGATGCGGGCCCATACGGCCGCAGGCGTCGCGGGCAAAGACCTCGGATCCATCTCGAGTCTGGCCAGAGACCGCGGCATCGCCTCACCACCGCACCCCTTCCCGCACCTTACGAAGCCGCGCTGGTTGCTCTGGCTGGAAGGCCGGTCATAGGACCGCGCCTCGCCGTGCAGCAGCAGCGCTTCGGTTCCAACGACAGCAATGCTGAACTCAGACACTCCGTTCCTGCGAACGCCCGTCACGGCGCTCCCGCGAACACCTGCACTCTCCCTCCGCCGCACCTCTTCCCCCGATCCAAAGGACCATACCTTGACCTCCGCAACACTCGAAGCCCCTATCGCCTCCATCGAAAACAGCAAAGTCGAAATCGACCCCGTCACCGGCCTCCCGATGCTCAAAGACGTCCACTTCAACGACTTCGCCATCTCCGAGTCGCTCAAAAGCCGCCTCCACACCGCCGGCTTCAAGACCCCCACTCCCGTCCAGGCCAAGGCCATCCCCCCCGCCCTCGAAGGCTCCGACATCCTCGCTACCGCCTCCACCGGAACCGGCAAAACCCTCTCCTTCCTCATCCCGATGATCGAGCGCATGGACGCCAGCTCCGTCCCCTCCACCAAGGGTAAGCGCGGTCCCATCCGCGCCCTCATCCTTCTGCCCACCCGCGAGCTCGCCATGCAGGTCCTCGAAGCCTACGCCAAGCTCGTCCCCGGCGTTCGCAACGATGCCGTCCTCGTCTGCGGCGGCTTGAGCGAAAACACCCAGCTCGATCAGCTCGACCGCGGTCCACGTCTCGTCGTCGCCACCCCCGGACGCCTCGAAGACTTCCTCCGCCGCCGCTCCGTCAACATCTCCTCCGTCGAGATGCTTGTCCTCGACGAGGTCGATCGCATGTTGGACATGGGCTTCCTTCCCGCCATCAAGCGCATCGTCGGAGCCCTCCCCAAAACCCGCCAGACCATGTGCTACTCCGCCACCCTCGACGCCAACATCCGCGAGATCGTCAAGGATTACGTCACCAAGCCCGTCCGCATCGAGATCGGCAGCACCAGCAAGCCCTCCGAGCAGGTCGAACTCCGCGTCTACACCGTCATGCAGGATCAAAAACTCGGCCTGCTCGACCAGATGCTCCGCGAAGAGGAGGGAACCTTCCTCGTCTTCTCTCGCACCAAGCACGGCGCCGACCGCATCTCGAAGAAGCTTGAGAAACTCGGCCACGACGCCGACGTCATCCACGGCGACCGTTCGCAGTCGCAGCGCACCGCCGCCCTCAAGGGCTTTTCGTCAGGCCGTCACCGCATCCTGGTCGCGACCGACGTAGCCGCCCGCGGCATCGACGTCAACGACATCGCCCACGTCGTCAACTACGACCTCCCCAATGCCTCCGAAGACTTCGTCCACCGCATCGGCCGCACCGGCCGCGCCGGTAAAAAGGGCGTCGCCACCACCTTCGTCATGCCCCAGGAGAAATCCGACGCCCGCAAGATCGAACGCGATCTCAAGATCAAGTTCGAGTGGCGCGAGGCCGACAAGAACCTCCAGAAGGAAGAGCGCAACAAGCCCGTCGACATGAGCGCCCCCACCCAGAACGGCGACCTCATGCAGATGGAAACCCGCTCCTGGCGTGGCAACGATCCAGTCACCCCCATGACCCCCAACCCGTTCAGCACCCGCGCCCAGGGCTCCGGCTCCCCTCGCCCCGGCGGACGCAGCTTCAACGGAGCCTCCAACGGCCGCTCCGGCCCCGGCGGCCCAGCCGGCTCACCCCGCGGCAACCGCAGCGCCGCCAGCCGCGTCAACCGCGGAACCCGCGGCCGCTAACCCCCAACCCCACGGCCCTGGCCGGAAGCCACCCCCATCCAACCGAACGCCCATCCTTGACAGCCTCACGTCAGGGGTGGGTTTTCTATTGCCCCTATCTCATTGCCCCTCTCTCATTGCCCCTCTCTCATCGCCTCCTTGAAGTCGTCGTTGCCCCTCTTGGTTTGTCATTCCCGAAGGGAATCTGGTTCTGCCCTTGCCCTTGCCCTTGCCCTTGCCCTTGCCTGTCCTTGTCCTTGAAGTAGTCGTTGCCCCTTTTTGGTTTGTCATTCCCGAAGGGAATCTGCTTCTTCCGTTGCCCTTGCCTTTGCCTTTGCCCTTGCCCTTGCCCTTGCCTGTCCTTGTCCTTGAAGTAGTCGTTGCCCCTCTTTGGTTTGTCATTCCCCGAAGGGAATCTGCTTCTTCCGTTGCCCTTGCCCTTACCCTTGCCTGTCCTTTGTCCTTGTCCTTGAAGTAGTCGTTGCCCCTCTTTTGGTTTGTCATTCCCGAAGGGAATCTGCTTCTTCCGTTGCCCTTGCCCTTGCCTGTCCTTGTCCTTGTCCCTGTCCTTGTCCTTGAAGTAGTCGTTGCCCCTCTTGGTTTGTCATTCCCGAAGGCAATCTGCTTCTTCCGTTGCCCTTGCCCTTGCCTGTTCTTGTCCTTGTCCTTGTCCTTGAAGTAGTCGTTGCCCCTTTTTGGTTTGTCATTCCCGAAGGGAATCTGCTTTTTCCGTTGCCGTTGCACCTCTCCTCGAAGCCGCCGTTGCCCTCTCGGCTGTCATGCTCGAGCCAATCTGCTCGTCTCTTGCCCTTGCCTCACCCTTCAGCCACAGCATCTCCCAAACACCCCAAAAAACCTGTCAGCCCCTCAACGAAGCATCCCCCTCATACCAAAGCCCTAGCAGTGATCCGCTACAATCAACCCAGTCAACCGAAATCAAGCCTCTACGGCCAAGGCACTTTCCAGCGTTTCCGGAGAATTGCCCCAAGTCCTTTGCCATCCAATCTGGCCGTAAGCTCTTATTTTGAAGATCCTACAGCGGCTCACAAGCCCCATCTCGTTGCATCCGAACAACTTGCGCATAAAGAATAGGGGGGGGCACCGCCCCTCGCAGCTAGAACGTTCACCAGGAAAGGTGTCCATGCCCCACGCTCTCCGCGCCGCCATTACCTTCGCCGCCCTCGCCCTCCCCCTCGCCGCCCAGCAGCCACGCACCAGGCCCGTCACCCAGGCCGAGGTCGACAAGATCACCCGCGAAGCCATCCTCATCGACACCCACGACGACATCCCCTCAAAAACCGTAGACGGCTACGACATCGCCACCCCCAACAAGCGCGGCCAGACCGACCTCGCCCGCATGAAGGGCTTCCTTTCCGCCGAGTTCTTCGCCGTCTACGTCGGCGCCGAGTACGTCAACGGCAACCACGCCGCCAACCGCACCCTCCAGATGATCGACACCGTCCGCACCGATGTCATCGCCGCCCACCCCAACGACTTCGTCTTCGCCACCACCGCCGCCGACATCGTGCGCGCCCACAAAGAGCACAAGATCGCCGCCCTCATGGGCATCGAGGGAGGCCACGCCATCGAGGACTCCCTCCGGCCCCTCCGCGACTACTACGCCCTCGGCATCCGCTACATGACCCTTACCCACTTCAACACCAACAACTGGGCCGACGCCCAGGGCGACTTCGACGATCCCAAAATCCCCAAGCACAACGGACTCACAAACTTCGGCAAGGACGTCGTCCGCGAGATGAACCGCCTCGGCATGATGGTCGACATCTCCCACACCGCCGACAAGACCTTCTACGACGCCATCGAAACCTCCTCCGCCCCCATCATCGCCTCGCACTCCTCCTGCCGCGCCGTCTCCAACCACACCCGCAACATGACCGACGACATGATCCGCGCCCTCAGCAAGAACGGCGGAACCATGCAGATCAACTTCGACTGCGCCTACCTCTCCCAGCGCTACAACGACGCCTCCAAACCCCTCATGGCCACCCTCCGCCCCCGCTTCATGGAGGCCATGAAGATCACGGACCCCGTCGCCCGCGCCGCCGCCATCGACAAGCTTGAAGAAGAATCGACCTCCGCCCTCCCCCCCGCCACCCTCCAGGACGTCCTCGACCAGATCGACCACGCCGTCAAAATCGGCGGCATCGACCACGTCGGTATCGGCACCGACTTCGACGGCGTAGGCTGCGTCCCCAAGGAACTCACCTCCTACGACAAGTTCCCCCTGCTCACCCGCGCCCTCCTCGAAAAGGGCTACACCGCCACCGACATCAAGAAGATCTACGGCGGCAACCTCCTCCGCGTCATGCGCGCCGTCGAGCAACGCGCCATCGCCCTCAAAGGCACCCCAGCCATCGAAACCAAACTCGTCGCATCCGCCACCCCTTGACGCATCCAATCCGGCATGGGCGACCGCGCACATAAATCCGAAGCAAAGGCCAACCAGCCGCCCGCAAAGCTCTGCGCCACCTGCGGCCGCACCATAACCTGGCGCAAAAAGTTCGAGCGCACCTGGGACACCGTCAAGTTCTGCAGCGAAGGCTGCCGCACCCACCGCCCGAACGCTCTTGACGAGTCACTCGAGACCGCCATCCTCAACCTCCTCGCCCAGCGCGGAGCCAACAAGACTATCTGCCCCTCCGAAGCCGCCAAAGCCGTAGCCCCCGAAGCCTGGGAGCCACAAATGGAACCAGCCCGTAAGGCCGCCCGCCGCCTCGCAGCCCGCGGCCTCCTCGACATCACCCAGCAAGGCCAAATCGTCGACGCCTCTACCGCGAAAGGCCCCATCCGCCTTCGACTCCGCAGAAATTCGGCCTGAAGGGACACCGCGAACCATGAACACCGAGCGAGCCCGCGCCTTCCTCCTCACCCTTCCTCACGTCATCGAAACCATGCAATGGGGAGACAACCTCGTCTTCTGGGTCGGCGATAAGGCCATAGGCGGCAAGATGTTCACCCTCCTCCCCCTCGACGCCCCAAACGGCCCGATCGCCTCCTACGCTGCCGGACCCGAGCGCTTCGCCACGCTGATCGAGCAGGAAAGCTTCCGTCCCGCACCCTACTTCGCTCGCATCTTCTGGATCGCCGCCGAATCCTGGTCCGCCCATCGCGACGGAGCCTGGGAACAGGATTTCCGCGCCGCGCACGCCCTCACCCTCGAAAAGCTCCCGAAACGCGTCCGCGCCGTTCTCGCTCTGCCCGCGGCCGACCGCAAGCGCCTCATCGCCGAGCGCGAGCACAAGCCCCCAAAGCCCTAACTGCGGTCCACATCCGTCTTCTTCCGCCGCCGCGCCGCCAGCCGCATCGCCCCTAGCCCCGAAACCCCCGCAAACCCCAGCGCCAGCAGCAGCGCAATCGCCACCAAAGCCCCGCCCACCGCGACCGCTCCCGCCTGCAGCGCAGACGCCAGCACTCGCAGAATCGCCTGCAGCACCGCGACGATAATGTGGACGATGGTCACCCTGCCTCTAGGCTACCCCACGCAGGCCCCGCTGTCGCCGCCCGCGCCTACGCGCTGTCCCATTCACGGCAGCGCCAGCAAAGGCCTTCCCGCCATCCCCTGCGCAAACAGCCACCACACGCCCCCCGCATACCCCGCCGCGACCACCCACACCACCGTCGAGCCAACCCACGCCTGCAGCCCGCTACGCCCCAGCGCCCAACCCACCACCCACAGGATCTGCATCTGGAAATTCGACGGTGCCTTATCGTCGCACCCCTCCTCTACTCAGGAGCGACCCACAGATCCACGCGCGTTGACGCTCGAGACGTGTCCTCTTCTTTCCCGTATTCGGAGCTTTCGGAGAAATGCTCGCCGTCCCACAAGTCGATGTGTCCGGTCGCATTTGCCTGGCCTGGATGCTGGATATACGCGACATCCAACGAAATGATTCCCTTGTGACCGGCAAAATCCGACGTAAGAATCGGCTTCGTCTTCTTCAATATCTGCGGAGGACCGAGGATCGATCGCAACCACTCACGGATCTCAGCGTGGCGGATCGCGTACCAGACCTTGTGCCCGTCGACGCTGTCGCCTGAGAGAACCAGCATGTGCGAAGGATGAGGCGGGGGAATCCTCATGTTGATATGGTTGAGCATCCAGCTCATGCGCATCGCGCACATATCCACGAACTCTGGCGAGTCCAGCTTACCGCCGATGGCCTTCTTCACCCTTCAGGTCTCTGTGCATCGGGATACTGGCTCTTTATCAACTTGAAGCTGGGAACCCGCGCATGATCGGAGATCGGTTGCCGAGAAAGACGCTGCCATCAGTTCCCCTCCCGAGTCAGGAGGAACGTCTTGCCGATACTGGACGGCAGAACCTGGTTCAATGGTGTTGTGGGTGGCAGCAGACGACGCTGCTCACTGCGAAGGTCCGCCGCTCGGGCCCAGATGATCTCAAGATCTTCCGATGCAAGGCTGACTCTATATCGATCGGGTGCCAAAGACCGCGACAACTCATTCAGCGCTCCACTTTGATTCACGATGTCCGCCAACACGACATGTGGCCTATGAGCCGAAATCTTCTTGTCCTGGTTCAGGCCGATCCACTCCGGCGACCCCGCCGCCAGAGCTGGGAGCCGGTCGTCGATTTCGTGGTAGCAGGTATAAAGCGTATAAACCGGCTGCGCTTTCCCTTGTGCGACTAAAAAAAGGGATTGGAGAACACGAAAGTCCAGGGCCGCCGAGCGCTGAGCACAGGAGCTGTTAGGTCCATGAACCAGGAATTTGAGGACAGGAGCGAAGTCTGGCCGCTCGGGAACCAGTGAAATCAGCTCAAAACGATCCTCCCCCTGCTGCAAGCGATAAGTCGTGCCGCCCCGATAACCATCTTCCGCGGGCGCGCGGGACACGTTGATCTGTTCAGTGCGTGCGACATCCTGGCCTTCCTTCGAAAGCGAAGGAGACCGTCGGCACCCGGCCGTCAGACCCGTGCTCAGAACCAATGCGAGCACACCAAAGCTTGCACCAGGAAGTCTCACGATCCCGTCGACCTAGTTGCCAAGCTTGATGTCGATAAACTGCTTCGTATCCAGCTCAGGCTGCAGATTGAGACGGAGGGTGTGGTTGGTGCCCTGCCCACTGCTCGTACTGAAGAGGCTGATCCATCCACGAAAGGTGTAGGTGCAGATTGCGTCTGTTTGCCCATCGTCCACCCAGTATTCAATCTTGACGTCCTTGATTTTGTCTCGTGTTGTGAGGATCGCAAGCGCATACAGCTTGCTGAGATTGGCAAACGGCACATTCTCTGTATCGTGCAGGTTGATGATGGCAAAGATCCCACAACGCAGACTTCCCATCATCGGCAGACCCTTGTCGTCATGCTGGGTTGCAAACTCCACGTGAGCGGTCAGTGCCTGATACTTCTCTCCATCGATGGTGATGGTCGCATTGGACGGTTGAGCCAAATCAATCGTCCGTGGCCCCCCAGCATACACATGACCCCAGGCAGCCGTCTCGTGGGGGAACGGTTGGAGATCGTAAGGTATGCGAGTCGGCCCTCTCGCATACCTTCGCGAGTCAGCCGAGCGACTCACTTTGGAACAGCAGATGCTAGCTAAGTCGAGGCGACTTCATCTCCGAGACTCGCCCCCGCCTCCGGCCGAGGTCCGGCACCGCTCGCTCCACCCCTTCCCGCCCCTCGTGCAGAATCTTTACCTTCGCGGCCGCAACCCCGTCCCGGTTCGTCTCCGCCATCGCTGCCGGCTCGCCCAGCGCCATCCGCGCCGCGCCCCGCAGCACCCGCCGCACCGGCCAGCTCCCATCCTCGTTCGGAAAGAAGATCTCCCCCGTCCGCTGCTTCTCCGGCCGGTAGAACCACCGCCGCAGCAGCGAAAGATGGTCGCTCATCATCGCCGCATCCTGTTCTCCCGCTGCCTCCGCCTCTAGCCGCTCCAGCACCCGCCCCGCCCGCGCCTCCGGCGAGTCCACCGTCGCAGGCTCCCCGTCCAAAGGCACCGGAGCCAGCATCAGCGGCTGTGCAAACAGGCTCGACCCCACACTCGTCTGCTCCTTCACCGCCCGCACCCCGAGCGTCGAAAGCCGCTCGGGCCCCGCCAGGCACCCAGCTTCCAGCAGAAACACCGCAGCCTCCTGCCGGTCGTCACCCACTTCTACCGCCTTCTGCACCAGCACCCCGCGCAACCGCGGGATCGCCCGCGCCAGCTCCCCGGCCAGTCCCGCCGCGGCCTTCACCTTCGTCCACTTTTCATGCAACGCCGCCGCCCGCTCAAAGTCCATCTCCTCCGACGCCCGGTCCCGCTCCCGCCTCACCTCGGCCAGCAGGCTCTCCCCCCGCGTCGCCAGAAATGCTCGCACCGCCGCCGCCTCACCCTCATACTCCGCCGCCGTACAAGCCAGGTTGCATGGCGCCAGGCACTTCTTCATCTCCTGGTACACGCATCCGGGATGCTCCGGATAAGGCGTCAGGTCCTCATGGCAACGCCGCAGCTTGAACAGATCCAGCACCGCATCCCCATACCGCTCCGCCGCCGCGCGCGAGGGAAACGGCCCATACATCTCCCCCAACCCTCGCCGCGACAGCCGATTCGTCGCATACACCCGCGGATGCGCCTGCTCCGCCGTCAACCGCAGAAAATAGGGCGTATGCAGCCGCAGTCTGCGCCGCGCCTCCGCATACCCGAAGGCCGCCGCCGTCGCCCGGTACAGCACCAGCAGCCCTTCAAACTCCGACCCCACCGCCGTCCACTCCACCCGCGCCACCCGGTCCCGCAGGTTCAACCGCTTCGACAGCACCGCAACCCCGCCCTCGGTCATCTCCGGTGGGGCCAGCAGCCGCATCGCTCGCCGCCGCAGGTCCGCCGTCCGTGTCAGATACGGCTCATCCCCCGCCCGCGCCCCACGCAGGCAGAGCACCCCCGCCCCCGCTGGCAGCAGCCGCAGCGTCTCCGCCGCCCTCTCCGCCGCAAACTCCACCGTCCGCCCAAACTGGAACTGTTCCGCCACACCCAGATTGTAGCCGTCCACTCCTCAAAAAATGGTTACTGTCGTCACAGTCAGCGGTTACCAACCAAGGACCCCACATCATCCTCCCGCAATCATCATCCCCTCCACCCGGATCGTCGGCGCCACACTCGCCCCGCGAAACACCAAATCGTTTCCGATCGCCACAATGTTCCGGTACATCTCCTTCAGGTTCCCGGCAATCGTGATCTCCTCCACCGGATACGCCATCTCGCCGTTCTCGATCCACACCCCACTCGCCCCCTGAGAGTAGTCCCCCGTCACCAGGTTCACCCCGAACCCCATCGTCTCCGTCACATACAGCCCGCTCCGGACGTCCCCCACAATCTCCTCCGGAGTCATCGTTCCCGGCTCCAGGTAAAAGTTCCCCGCCCCAATCCCCGGAGTCCCCGCCAGCCCCCGCACCGCATTCCCCGTCGACCGCATCCCCAGCTTCCGCGCCGTGTAGCAGTTCATCACGTAGCTCGTCAGCACTCCCTTCTCCACCAGCACCGTCCGCCGCGTCGGCAGCCCTTCGCCATCGAAGGGAGACGTCCCAAACCCGCCAATCCCTTCCGCCGACACCATCGTCCCATCGTTCACCACCGTCACATTCTCCCCCGCCACCCGCTCTCCCAGCATCCCCGCAAAGAACGAGGCATGCCGGTAAATCGCATCCCCATTCGCCGCGTCGAAGATGTTCTTCACGATCCCCCGCGAAATCTCCGGAGAAAACACCACCGGCGCCGCCTGCGTCTTCACCTGCCTCGCCCCCAGACGGCTCAGCGTCCGCCGCGCCGCCTCCCGCCCGATCGCCACCGGATCCTCCAGCTTCCGCACCGTCCGCGAGCTCGAATACCAGTAGTTCCGCTGCATCCCCCCGCTCGCATCCTGCGCAATCGGAGCCGCCGAAAACCCGCAGTACGACCGCCGGTACTCCCCCGCAAACCCCCGCGAGTTCACCATCGCCTTCCGCGAAGTAGCCGTATCGAAATCCCCTCCACCCGAGTTCGTAATCCGCGCGTCGTACGCCATCGCCGCCGCTTCCACAGCACGCGCAATCTCAATCCGCTCCGCTGGGGGCTGCTCGTTCACATCCTCGAAATAAAGCCCCAACTCCCCCTCAACCTTCCCAAACTCCTCCACCTCCGGCAGCCCCACAAACGGGTCCTCACTCGTAATCCCCGCCAACTCCATCGCCCCATGCAACAGCCGATCCAGAGCCTCCGCCGAAAAATCCGAAGACGAAGTATTCGCCACCCGCTTACCAAGAAACACCCGCAGCCCCACCGCCCGCGACCCCGACTCCTTCAATTGCTCCACCTGCCCCAGCCGCACCAGCGCCGAAAACTCCTCCCCTTCCGACACCACCGCCTCCGCGTCCGAAGCTCCCGCCCGCTTCGCCCGCCCCACCAACTCTTCCGCCATCCCCAACAAATCGCTCATCGTTACTTAGGCTCCAAACCACTCTCAAAAGCATACGTGACCCGCCAATCCGCTATACTTGGCTGCATGACTAAGCGCGCGGAGCCGAAACGCTGTTGCCACCGAGCCCCGCTCCAGCCGTGTCGACGCTCCTAGCCGAGCCTCCACGCCCCGCTTTCGTCACTCCCCAACCTTAGATCTCAGCCAGCATCCATCCTCCACGCCCGGACGATGAGACGAAGGGTTCCATGCCCGAACAGCTTTTAGAGCAGACAGAAACCGCCCCACCGCTCGCACCCCTCAACCACCTCCAGGCCCTCGAAGCCGAGTCCATCGCCATCTTCCGCGAAGCCGTCGCCGAGTTCGCCAACCCCGTCATGCTCTACAGCATCGGCAAAGACTCCAGCGTCATGCTCCGCCTCGCCCAAAAAGCCTTCTTCCCCGGCAAAATCCCCTTCCCCCTCCTCCACATCGACACTAGCTACAAGTTCCCCGAAATGATCGCCTTCCGCGACGCCTACGCCCGTGAGATCGGTGCCAACCTCATCGTCCACCGCAACGAAACCGCCATCGCCGCCGGGGCCAACCCCTACGACCTCGGAACCCAGAACTGCTGCGGCCTCCTCAAGACCCGCGCCCTCCTCGACGCCCTCGAAGCCGGAGGCTACGACGCAGCCTTCGGCGGTGCCCGCCGCGACGAAGAAAAATCCCGCGCCAAAGAACGCGTCTACAGCTTCCGCGACGCCGCCGGCCAGTGGGACCCCAAAAACCAGCGCCCCGAACTCTGGAGCCTTTACAACTCCCGCCTCCGCAAAGGCGAGTCCATCCGCGTCTTCCCCCTCTCCAACTGGACCGAGCTCGACATCTGGCTCTACCTCTACGCCGAAAACATCCCCATCGTCCCCCTCTACTTCGCGCAAGACCGCCAGGTCTTCACCCGCGGAGGCCAGACCACCCTCTTTCACGACGGCCTCAAGCTCCTGCCAAACGAAAAGCTCCGCGTAGAAAAAGTCCGCATGCGCTCCCTAGGCTGCCTTCCCTGCACCGGAGCCATGCCCTCCCAAGCCGACACCCTCCCCAAAATTATCGAGGAACTCATGACCTTCCGCCGCAGCGAACGCGAAAACCGCGCCATCGACCACGACGAAGAAGGCAGCATGGAATCCAAAAAGCGCGAAGGCTACTTCTAGAGCGGATTAGCTACTGGTGTAATGGCTTTCTGCTTTTTTGTTTGTAATTCCCGCAGGGAATCTGCTGGTGCCGTTGTAGTTGTTCGTCCTACACGCCAACAGCTAATCCGCTCTAGCGCTCTCGCAACGAGCCACAGTCGTATACTCAGTCCGACGGAGGCACCCATGTCCGATCCTTTTCTGGAGTCCATTCTCGCGTCCTTCGACTCCCAAACCAACCTCCTCTGGAACCTGACCTCGCCCACCGAGGCCACCGCCTCCTTCACGCTCAACGCCGACAAGATCACCGTCACCTTGGCCGAAACCATCCCCGGCGAGTGGCGCGTCTCCTTTGACGTTGTCTCGTCCGCCCAGTTCACGTCGGAGAAAGCCCGTTCCTCCCTCCGCATCTTCTCCGGCGTCTTCCAGTCCGTCGAGAAGTTCCTCACCATCCGTCAGCCCGCCCGCGTCGTCTTCGCCGCCAAGGAAGAGGCCCTCGGCCGCCTCTACGAGACCTACCTCGCCCGCCAGGACACCACCCTCGGCTACCGCACCGAAGACGCCTTCCGAGCCGCGCCCCTCTCCGAATACGCCCTGATCAAAACCCCCCCATCCACCTGGTCCGCCCCCCACTGACGCTTACGAAAACATGTCCACCCACCTCATCACCCCCGAACCCGACATCATCCCCACGCCCACCTTCGAGCAGTTCCTGGAGTCCCACCTCTCCCAGCAACTCCTCCGCTTCACCACCGCCGGCTCCGTCGACGACGGCAAATCCACCCTCATCGGCCGCCTCCTCCACGACACCAAATCCATCTACGAAGATCAGCTCCTCGCCGTGACCAACTCCCGCGTTAACCGAGCCTCCGGAGGCCACGTCGACTTCTCCCTCCTCACCGACGGCCTCAAGGCCGAGCGCGAGCAGGGCATCACCATCGACGTCGCCTACCGCTACTTCTCCACCGCCAAACGCAAGTTCATCATCGCCGACACCCCCGGCCACGAGCAGTACACCCGAAACATGGCCACCGGGGCCTCCACCGCCGACGTTGCCATCGTCCTCATCGACGCTAGAGCCTTCCTCCGCCTCGGGACATTACTCCCCCAATCCCGCCGCCACACCACCATCGCCAGCCTCCTCGGCATCCCCCACGTCGTCGCCGCCGTCAACAAGATGGACCTCGTCGGCTTCTCCGAAGAAACCTTCAACGCCATTCAGCAGGAATTTGAAGCGCTGGCCGCCCGCCTCAACCTCCCCTCCATCGCCCTCATCCCCGTCAGCGCTCTCGAAGGCGACAACGTCGCCACCCCCAGCACCAACATGCCCTGGTACACCGGCCCCACCCTCCTCCATTACTTGGAGACGGTCCCCCTGAGCACCGCCGCCAGCCTTGCAGAGGCCGCAGCCGCCCCCTTCCGCTTCCCCGTCCAACTCGTCCAGCGCCCCGACCTCAACTTTCGCGGCTTCTCCGGCCAGGTAGCCCGCGGCCTCCTCCGCCCCGGCGACCCCGTCATGGCCCTCCCCTCACGCCGTCAGTCCACCATCAAGCGCATCGTCACCTGGGACGGCGACCTCCTCTCCGCCGCCTACCCCCAGTCCGTCACCCTCGAACTCGAAGACGAGATCGACCTCTCCCGCGGAGAAATGCTCGTCCCCGCCAACGCTCCCGAAGCCGAGCCACACATCGCCACCCACCTCCGCGCCATGGTCGTCTGGATGCACGAAGACCCCCTCACCCCCGGCCGCACCTACCTCGCCAAGCACACCACACGCACCGTCCGCGCCACCATCCGCCGCATCGTCGCCCGCATCGACATCGGCACCCTCGATCGCGTTCCCACCGACCGCCTAGCCCTCAACGAAGTCGCCGAGATCGAGTGCGACACCAGCCTCCCCCTCTTCTTCGACCCCTACGCCCAATCCCGCCCCACCGGCGCCCTCATCCTCATCGACCCCCTCACCAACGCCACCGTCGGCGCCGCCATGCTCCTCGCCCCGCACGAGCAGCCCCCCGTAAAGCAGTCACCCGCCAACCAGCAACCAGACCAGCAATCCACCCAACTCCCCTTCACCACCTACACCCAGCCCTCAGACCCCACCACCCTCAGCCTCCCCGCCCTCGCCACCCAACTCCGCGACCGCATCGCCGCCACCCTGCCCGGGCTACACGCTCTCTCCCCCGAAGCCGCCTGCACCCCGCCCGCCCCCGGCAAATGGAGCCCCCAGCAGGTCCTCGGCCATCTCTGCGACTCCGCCATGAACAACCAGCAACGCGTCGTCCGCCTGCAACTCGAGCCCACCATCGACCTCCCCGGCTACGAGCAGGAAGGCTGGGTCCGCGCCCAGCGCTACGACCTCCTCCCCTGGCCCATCGTCCTCAACCTCTGGCAAACCCTCAACGACCACCTGGCCCACACCATCCAACACGCCGATCCCGCCACCCTCACCCGCACTTGGACCTTCCAGAATCACCGCCTCACCCTAGCCTTCATCCTCGAAGACTACCTCGCCCACCTCGAACACCACCTCCGCGCCCTGAGTGCCGCGGACCCGATTGCCTGACCACCTATCTGTCTCTACACTGGAACCGTGACTCGATTCGAGTGGGACGAACGCAAGAACCTCTCCAATCGAAATAAGCACGGCATCACCTTTCCGCAAGCCACGGACGTCTTTCGTGATCCATTTGCAGTGTTGAACCCTGATCGCGTGATCGATGGCGAAAAACGTTGGCACACCATCGGGGTTCGTGGAAATACGTTGCTTCTGGTTGTACACACCATTAAAGAAGACGAAACGGACGAAGTCATTCGCATCATCTCAGCTCGCTTGACTACACCTGGCGAAAGGCAGTTCTATGAAGCCGAAAATCGTAAGCTATACCTTTGACACTCTTCCCCCTGTAAGCGAGGCGGACGAGGCCCGATTGAGGGCTCGCGCTGCTCGCCCCGACAGCGAAACCGACACCTCCGACGCCCGGGAGATGACCGCCGAAGAGTGGAAGAACCCGCTTCGCCTGTCCGACGTCCTAGGCAAGCGCAAGCGCCAAGTCAGAGCCACCCTCGACGCCGATGTCCTCGCATGGCTTAAATCCCAAGGCAGAGGCTACCACTCCCGCCTCAACGCCATCCTCCGCCGCGAGATGCTCAAATCCCTCCAGAGCAGCGAGAAAGATTCTCAGCAGGAACACACCGCCGCCTGAATCTTTGGCTCCCCAAGAAGGTCAAACAAGACCGATGAACCTAGCCGCCGCCATCTCCGACCTCCTCACCCCCACCGACCCCGAGTCCCTCGCGCCCGCGGACCTCATCACCCACGTCCTCCACGAAGCCGACGGCGCCCCCGTCTGCCTCACCTCCAGCTTCCAGACCGAAGACATGGTCGTCCTCCACCACCTCCTCCAGCAAATCCCCGACATCCCCGTCATCTTCCTCGAAACCGGCTATCACTTCCCCGAGCTCCTCGCCTATCGCGACCGCCTCGCGCAGGACTGGAACCTCAACCTTCACAACGCCATGCCTCTCCTCACCCTCGCGGACCACGAGGGCCAGCACGGAAAACTCCACATCGTCCAGCCCACCGCCTGCTGCAACCTCCGCAAGGTCGAGCCCCTCATGCGCTCCCTCGAACCCTACGCCTGGTGGTTCACCGGCCTCCGCCGCGACCAGTCCCCCACCCGCGCCAACCTCAAGAAGATCGAAGACCACACCACCCCCACCGGCAAGCGCATGAAAAAGGTCTCTATCCTCGCCGACTGGACCATGCCGGAGGTCGAAGCCTACGCGGCGAAACACAACATCCCCCGCCTCGAACTCTACGACCGCGGCTACACCAGCATCGGCTGCCAGCCCTGCACCGCCATCCCCGCCGCCGGAGCCGACCCCCGCAGCGGCCGCTGGGGTGGCAACAAGCTCGAGTGCGGCATCCACACCTTCTCCGAGAAATGCTAACTCAGCTCATCCACCGTGTCCTCCCACCGCGCCCCACACGCCTCGCACCGCCACGTCTCACGACCGGTCGGTAGAGGCACCGCCATCACATAGAGCGACGTAAGCGCCGCCCCACGCGACGCTCCCTCGAACGTAATCTCTAACGAGTGGCACACCGGACAATGAGGCTGTTCGTAGACATGTTCCTCGTCGTACCCGATTCCTTCCGGAACCGGTTGCCCCAGCAACTCGATCGCAGCGGCTGCATCCTCAGCCTCCACCTCAAGCCGCAGCCCACCGATAAAGTTCGAGATCTGCCAGTCCAGCCGCACCAGATTCTCGTCCCTGAGCGAAACCCACACCCCGGCGGATTCGAGCAGGGAACGCGCCACAATCGCTTCCGAGAGATCGCGGTACCGCGCCACTGTAACCAGACGCCTGCTCTCGGAGCCTGGTGCCTCCACGTCTTCGGCGAAAGGCACTTCCAGTCCTCTCCGCGCGAACTCCAAACGTAGGGCCCCCTGCGCTTCGTCGGTAAGTGAGTCATACCGCCGCGCAAGCGCAAGCAATTCGGTCTCGCCTTCTTCCGCATACCGCGCGGTCAAATCTCCTGGGTTCTCGCTCATTCAGCGGGATCATAGCAGAACCTCGAGTTACCCCAACCTGGGCTCTATAGAATCGTTGCGCGACCCGAACGAAGCTTCCTCGCAATGGATTGCATCCCATTCAGTACAAGCCACTCCGGAGTCTTCCCTGCTGGAACGTCGCCGCATCGTCGAACTCGCCCGCACCGCCTCCGCCGAGGTCCTCATCACCCTCGTCCGCGCCGAAGGCTCCAGCTACCGCCGCCCCGGAGCCCGCATCCTCCTCGCCGCTAACGGCACCTACGCCGGAACCATCAGCGGCGGCTGCCTCGAGTCCGAAGTCACCCGCAAAGCCCTCTGGCTCACCCGCTCCGGCCCCATCGTCGAACGCTACTCCACCCTCTTCGACGACACCGCCGACATCCCCTTCGGCCTCGGCTGCGGAGGCACCGTCGACCTCCTTTACGAGCGCGTCGACACCCCGGAAGCCGCCGCCCTCCTCCACGCTCTCGCCGCCTCCCTCACAGGGACCCCCGCCACCGTCCTCACCTGGCTCCCCACCCCCACCCAGCCCTTCCAGCGCGCCATCCTCAGCCCCTCCGGAACTCTCCTCTTCCGCACCCCCACCCTCTCTGACCCGGACCTCAACCACGCCCTGGCCAACCCGCAAGACCCCGCCCTCCACCACGAGCACCTCGCCACCCCCCAGCGCCTCATCCTCCTCGGCGCCGGAGACGATGCCCGCCCTGTCGCCAGCATCGCCGCCCACCTTGGCTGGACCGTCCAGGTCGCCGACGGCCGCGCCCAACTCGCCCGCCCCGAACGCTTCCCCGAAGCCCAATCCGTCCACCCCGCCCCCGCCAACCTCCTCCAAACCCTCCTCTCCACCGACGCCGTAGTCCTCATGACCCACAGCTACGAGCAGGATCGCGACCTCCTCGCCGACCTCCTCGCCGCCCCCGCGCCCCCCGCCTACATCGGCATCCTCGGCGCTCGCCATCGCACCTCGCTCCTCGTCGCAGAGGCCGCCGCCCTCACCGGCCAGTCCATCGACACCTGCTGCCAACGCATCCACGCCCCCGTCGGCCTCGACCTCGGCGGAGACGGCCCCGAAGCCATCGCCCTCGCCATCGTCGCCGAAATCCAGGCCTTCACCCAGGGCAAACTCCCCGCCTCCCGCCGCCTCACCGCCGCCGGCGTCACCCTCAACCTCCGCCAGGCTGGCACCAGCCGCTATCTCCAGGCCGAATGCGCCCTCGGCCAGTGCTCGTGACGCCAGCCGCCATCATCCTCGCCGCCGGAGCCTCCACCCGCCTCGGCCACCCCAAACAACTCGTCCGCCTCGCCAACGAAACCCTCCTCGACCGCACCGTCCGCATCGCCGGCGAGGCCGGCTGCACCCCCATCTACGTCGTCCTCGGCGCCTCCGCCGCCGACATCCAGCAACACTGCGCGCTCTCCGGAGCCACCATCCTCCTCAACGACCAGTGGCAGGAAGGCATGGCCTCCTCCATCCGTCTCGGCGTCCACGCCCTCGCAGTCACCGCCGCCGGAGCCATCCTCCTCACCTGCGACATGCCCGCCGTCACACCGAGCCACCTGCACGCCCTCGCCTCCACGGGCACCCTCACTGCCTCCCGCTACGCCGCGCGCAACGGAGTTCCCGCCTTCTTCCCTCGCGCCACCTTCCCACAACTCCTCGCCCTCACCGGCGATCGAGGGGCCAGCGCTCTCCTCGCCTCCGCCCCGTCCCTCGATCTTCCCGGCGGCGAACTCGACCTCGACACCCCCGAAGACCTCGCCCGCCTCACCGCCAGTCTCTAGCGCGGATTAGCTGCCGGTGTAGTGCCTTTTTGCCCTTCGGTTGTCATTCCCGCAGGGAATCTGCTGCTGCCGTTGCAGTTATTCGTCCTGCACGCCAACAGCGAATCCGCTCCAGCTGCAGTGGCTTTTGCCCTTTGGTTGTCATTCCCGCAGGGAATCTGCTGCTGCCGTTGCAGTTGTTCGTCCTACACGCCACAGCGAATCCGCTCTAGCGCAAACTCTCCAAAAACTCCGTCACCAAATTCCCCGCCACCGCCCCCCGGTACCGCGCCGTACTCCGAATATCGTCGATCGGCCGAGCCTCTCCCGCAAGCGCCACCCGCGCCGCCGCCACCGTCTCTGCCGAAGCAGCCCGACCCACGACCGCCGCCTCCGCCGCCACACACCGCATCGGCACCTCCCGCAGACTCGCCGCCCCAATCCGAACCTCTCGGATCACCCCGCCTTCCACCCGCGCCAGCCCCGCCACCGCCACCTTCGAGATCGCCTGCGCGTTCCGCGTCCCCACCTTGCGAAGGTACCCATGCCACCCCGCGCACCCACGCGGCAGCACCAACGAGTGCACCAGCTCATCCGCCGCCAGAGCCGTCCTCTTGTACCCCGTATGGAACTCCCCGTACGGAATCGACCGCATCCCCCGCACACTCACCGCCCGCACCACCGCCTCGTACACCAGCAGCGCCGGAGGAGAATCCGCCGCCGGGCTCCCGTTCACGATGTTCCCCCCAAGCGTCCCCCGGTTCT
The DNA here is from genome assembly GCA_965213785.1 of uncultured Granulicella sp. GTDB lineage: Bacteria > Acidobacteriota > Terriglobia > Terriglobales > Acidobacteriaceae > Edaphobacter. The sequence goes on from OZ243921.1 coordinate 1,622,163, forward strand.
GGTTCGCCACCGACCCCGTCCACGAAGCCGCCCGCGCCAGCAGCCCGAACTCTCCCGCAATCGCCGCACTCCGCCGCAGATCGCTAAATGTCGTCCCCGACCCAACCGTCACCGCATCCGCATCTTCGGCGATAAACCGCAGCTCCCGCAGATGGTTGATCGACACCAGCCGCCGCGCCGCCAGCCGCCCCGCCCCCAGCGCCACCATCAACTCCGTCCCCCCCGCCATCGGCAGATGCCCCCCCGGCTCCTCCGCCATCAGCCGCAACACCGCGTCCAGAGTCGCCGGAGCCGTCATCGCATAGTGCGCCGCATTCGACCTCACCGCGCCGCCGCCTTCTTCACCGCCTCGAAGATCCGCATATACCCGGTGCACCGGCACAGGTTCCCTGCCAATCCCTCCTGGATCTGCTCCATCGTCGGCTGCGGGTACTTCTCCAGCAGGTGCTGCGTCGCCAGGATCATCCCCGGCGTACAAATCCCGCACTGCGCCCCGCCCTCGGTCAGAAAACACTCCTGCACCGGAGCCAGCCGCCCGTCCATCGCCACTCCCTCGATCGTGCAGAGCGTCGCCCCTTCCGCCTGCAGCGCAGGAACCAGGCAGCTATTCACCAGCGCGCCGTTCATCAGCACCGCGCACGATCCGCACTCCCCCTCGCCGCATCCTTCCTTCGTCCCCGTCAGCCGAAGATCCTCGCGCAGCACATCCAGCAGCCGCTTCATTGGCGGAACGTCCACCGTCCTACGCTCCCCATTCAACGCAAACCGTACGGTGACAGTCATCCGGAGACCTCCGAAACCGCCGCCGCGAAGCTCGGCGTCACCCGCTCCGCATCCAGCCCCTCCGTCCCCGTTCCCCCCGTCATCCGGTGGAAGATATCCTCCGGCAGCAGCGGAATCTCAGAAAACGAAATCCCCGTAGCCTGCTCGATCGCGTTCAAGATCGCCGGAGCCGGCCCATCCATCGGCAGCTCCCCGATTCCCTTCGCCCCACCCGGCCCATGCATCGACGGCACCTCCGCAAAATGTGCATGGATCGGTGGCAAATCCGCGCTCGTCGGCATAATGTAGTTCGTCATCTGGTTGTTCGCCATCCGCCCGTTCTGCCACACGCACTTCTCATACAGCGCATACCCAATCCCCTGCGCCACGCCACCCTCGATCTGCCCCGCCGCCAGCACCGGATGCAGCACCTTCCCAACCTCCTGCAGCGCATGGAAGTCCGTCACCGTGGCCATGTAAGTCCGCATATCCACCGCAACCTCCGCCACATACACCGCCCACGCATACGCCGGGTAAGCATCGCCCTTGTACTGATCGTCGTCCCAGAAGATGTCTCCCGGCGCTTCGTACCGCACACTCGCCTTCAGCGGCCCACGCGCCTCTAAATACTTCCGCGCCCCGACCACAAACTCCCCGGCCCCATACCCTTCCGCCAGGCACCCCGCTTCGATCAGCATCCCACGCATCTGCACCGCCGCCCGCTCCACCAGCTTGCCCACGATCATCGCCGTCCGGCTCGCCACCGTCGGCCCCGAGTTCGGCACACGAAACGTATCCGGTCGCTCGATCGCCACATCCTCATACGCAATGCCCAGCGTCTGCGCTGCCACCTGGCACAAAATCGTATTCGTTCCCTGCCCAAACTCCGTCGAGGAAACCAGGATGTTCGGCCGCCCGTCCGGAGTCAGTTCCATCTCCACCAGCGAGTTCAGCCGACGCTCCCCCGACCCCGTAAACCCCGACCCATGGAAGAAGCTCGCAAACCCGATCCCACGCTTCACCGCCGCGCCCACGTTCGTCCGCGCATACTCCTCCCGCTTCCGGTGATAATCGGCCTCCGCCAGCCCCCGCGTCAGCAGCGCCTGCAGGTCCAGCGCATCGCTCAGGTGCTGCCCCGTGGCCGTCCGTCCGCCATGCTCCAGAAAGTTCCGCCGCCGCACCTCCTCCGGAGTGAGCCCGCACACCGCCGCGATCCGGTCCATATGCCGTTCCATCGCGAACACGCTCTGCGGTGCGCCAAACCCGCGAAACGCCCCGTGCGGCGCAATGTTGGTCGCCATCGCCTTCCCCCGCACCGTCAGGTACGGCCAGTCATACGGCCCCGAAGCGTGGATCACTCCCCGTGAAAGCACCACCGGCGAAAGCGTCGCATACGCCCCTCCGTCGATGGCAAAGTCGATCTCCCCCGCCAGCAGCCGCCCATCCTTGCTCACCGCCGTCCGGTGCCGCGTCCGCGAGGGATGCCGCTTCGTCGTCGCCACCATATCCTCCGCGCGGTCGTAAGTCATCTTCACCGGACGCCCCGCCTTCATCGCCAGCAGCGCCGCGTGCGATCCAATCACCGAAGGAAAATCCTCCTTCCCCCCAAACGCCCCACCCGTCTCCGTCTGGATCACCCGGCACTTGTCCGCCGGCAGATCGAACACCTGCTCCAGCGCATGCACCACGTAGTACGGGCACTGCATCGACCCCTGCACCGTCACCCCAACCACCCGCCCGTCCTCGACGACGCACTCCCCAATCACCCCATTGTTCTCGATATAAAGCTGTTCCTGCGCCCCCGTCCGGTACTCCCCTTCCACGATGAAGTCCGCCCCCTCCCAAACCTCCGGCGGCGCGTCTCTCTGGTCCTTCCGCATCAGGTAGGTCTTGAAGACGTTCGGCCCACCGCCATGCCCATGCCCCCGCCAAACGATCCCGCTCTCATCTCCATGCTCCGCCCGCTCCAGCCCCTCTTCCGACTCCTCGATCGTGAACACGCCCGGCAGTTCCTCATACGTAATCCGCACCGCCGCCACCGCCGCCGGCAGCACCGCCTTCTCCCTATGCGCCAGCAGCACAATCGGTTCTTCCGGATGATTCACAAACCCATCCGCCAGGCATGGATGATCCTTCGTCAGGTGGATGATCGTGTTTTCGCCAGGAATATCCGCCGCCGTCACGATCGTGAACTCCGACCAGTCCACCGAGTCGTCGAAGGCAATCTCCAGGATCCGTCCACGCGCGATGCCCGCCCGCACCGTCGCCCCGAAGATCATGCCATCCAGCACCAGGTCGTCGACATACCGCGCCGTCCCCAGCACCTTCGCCGCGCCTTCCTTCCGCGGCGGCGACGTCCCAATCCCACCGAGTTGCATTCCACCGTCCGCCATAGGGTATCGACTCAGCATAGCCCAAGTCGTAGCCCAGGTCCTGCCCCACGCAGAGGTGACTTCTTGCTTTCTTGGTTGTCCTTCCCGCAGGCAATCTGCTGGTGCCGTTGCAGTTGTTCGTCCTACACGCCAACAGCGAGAGCGGATGAGCTACTAGTCCACCGGCCTTTCGCTTTTTAGTTGTCATTCCCGCAGGGAATCTGCTGGTGCCGTTGCAGTTGTTCGTCCTATCACGCCAACAGCGAATCCGCTCCAGCTGCGGGTGCTTTTTTGGTTGTCATTCCCGCAGGGAATCTGCTGTTGCCGTTGCAGTTGTCGTCCTACAAGCCAACAGCGAATCCGCTCTAGCTGCGGGTGCTCTTTTGTTTGTCATTCCCGCAGGGAATCTGCTGTTGCCGTTGCAGTTGTCGTCCTACACGCCAACAACGAATCCGCTCTAGCTGCGGGTGCTTTTTTAGTTGTCATTCCCGTAGGGAATCTGCTGTTGCCGTTGCAGTTGTTCGTCCTACACGCCAACAGCGAATCCGCTCTAGCCGCGGGTGCTTTTTGGTTGTCATTCCCGCAGGGAATCTGCTGTTGCCGTTGCAGTTGTTCGTCCTGCACGCCAACAGCGAATCCGCTCCAGCTGCGGGTGCTTTTTTGGTTGTCATTCCCGCAGGGAATCTGCTGGCGCCGTTGCAGTTGTTCGTCCTGCACGCCAACAGCGAATCCGCTCTAGCTGCGGGTGCTTTTTTGGTTGTCATTCCCGCAGGGAATCTGCTGTTGCCGTTGCAGTTGTTCGTCCTACAAGCCAACAGCGAAACCTTTCCAGGGGTCAGAAGTGCCGAAACGTCTCCTCTGCCTCCCCGGCATGAATCGAATCGTCCCGCCCCACCACCATCTCCGACGGCCGCTCGATGTTTCGCTCGATCGACCGCGAAACCAGGTCCCGCGACCCTAGCCCAATCGCCAGCGCCAGCGTCAGCACGATCCCGCCAAACAGAATGCCGAACGCGAGCTCCACAATCGTCCCGCCGATATGCAGATGGTCGAGCACCATCGCCGCCGTCAGCACCAGCACCAGCCACTTCACCCCAAGCGACAGAAACCGCGCATACTGCAGCTTCTGGTTCACCGCCCCGATCAGCACCGACCGCGCCAGGAACCGCGCCACCAGGTTCCCAAAAAACAGCAAGAGGATCGCCCCCACCGAATGCGTCAGATACGGCAGAAAGTAGTACGTCACCTGCGAATCTGCCGAGTACGAGGCACTGAACGCCGAAACCCCGATCCCCAGCCCAAGCAGCACGCACAGCCAAAGTGCCGTCCGCGCCGCCAGCAGCGTAGGCGAGTGCGAGGGAGACCAGTCCGCCACGCCCGACGTCTGGTTACTTGCCAGCCGATCGTCGAACCGGATCGACGTCAGCACCTTCTTCACAATCAGGCTCAGCAGCAGCCCGATGCCCGTCAGCACCCCCACCGCCAGCAGCAAAGCCAGCACCCCCGGCAGAATCCCCACCAGCAGATTCAGCACTCGCACCACCGACTGGTGCAGCGCGTCCCCCATGTTCTGCCAGATCGAGGGTCCACCCTCATACGTCGGCTGCAGTATCCACATCGCGATGCCATGCTGAACCGTCATCATTCGCTCCCTCTTGTTCCCGTTCCTCTGTTCCCAGGCCATCGCAAGCGTCCTAGGGGTTGAACCGGTCCGGCCATCTCCACCGCGAAACCAGGTATGGCTTGTCCGCCTCGAACGCCGCCGCGACCGCCTCAATGTGCCGCTCCGCCGTCCCCGCATCCGTCGCCTGCGCCAGGTGCGAAGCCACCCACGCCAGGTACAGCGGGGTCAGCGCCCCCAGCAGATGCCCGCGGTTCAGCGTCCGCAAACGAAATGCCAGGATGAAATCGAACACAATCCGCGCCCAAAGCGCATCCGGCATCCGGAAGCTCGCCGCCGGCATCGCCGCCAGCCGCTTCAGCCCCAGCAGAGAGTTCGGAGGAAGCACCAGCGACCAAATGTCGATCAGGTTCGTATACGCAATCCGGTACGACTCCAGCATCGCCCCGATATCCGCCGGGTGCTCCAGCCCGCTGCCCGCCGTGTAGCCGGAAGCGCGCGCCCCCGGCGTCGTCCGAATCCTCTGCCACAGCGAAGCCTTTGCATCCATCTCCCCAAACAGCGACCCCGCCACCCGCGCCAGCACCGTATTCAGGTCCGCCGTCCCCGGCGAAGGAATCGCCCGCACCACTCCCGCCAACTCGCCCACCGAGTACCCCGCGGCCACCGCCTCGCTCACCGGCCACAGCAGCGCCTCCGTCTGGTTGATCGCCGTAAACCGCTGCGCCACCGCCGCCATCTTCTCCGCCATCCGCAGCGACATCCCCAGGTCGATCGCCAGAGGAAAGCGCGGACGCGTCCCCAGCAGCGCCCGCGTCACCGGGTACAGAATCGCCGAGTTCACCAGCCCTTCCCGCGCCCCCAGCACATACCCCGGCAGCACCAGGTCCGTCCCCGCCATCACCTCCGCCGCCATGCCTCGCAGCGCCTCCGGCCGCAGGCTGCCGGATTCCGCCCCAAGCAGCAGCACCGACGAAGCCCCATGATCCTTCGCCATCTTGTACGCGTTCAAGTAGTCCGGCGCCGTCAAAACCCACGCCTCCCGCGACGCCACCGCCGGCGTATACGAGATCATCCGCAGGTTCCCCATCGCCCGCTCCGGAGAAGTGCTTTCCGGCGTCGCATCCGGAGTCGCAATCAGCAGCGCATCCCCTGGAAACGCCGCCGTCAAGTTTCTCAGCGTCGCCTCCAGGCCTTCGTGGTCCAGCGGAGAAAGGCTCACCAGCAGCGTTCCCTCGCGCCCCGCGGGCGAAGAGACTCGGCGTGCATCGGAAACGGGATTTGTCGTAGCCATCACTCTCAGCTTTCTGTTCGATCGTCGGTCGTCCAGCAGTCTCGTCTACCGCGCCAGCGCCAGGATCCCCGCCAGCGGAATCCGTACCCATGCCGGCCGGTTGTTCAACTCGTACAGCAGTTCGTACAGCGCCTTCTCCAGCAGGTAAGCATCCAGCAGCTTCTGCGCCTGCCCGGCATCCGGCATCAGCTTCGGATTCGCAGCCACCGTCTCCCGCCAAGCCCGCAGAAACTCGGCCGAAACAGCATTCTGCCACAGCCGCGCCCACGGCTCCAGCGACCGCCCGCCCCGCTCCGAATCCGGATGCCCCTCGTTATACGCCTCCATCCCCGCCGCCGCCGCATAGCTGAACGACCGCAGCATCCCCGCCACATCCCGCAGCGGAGACTGCTTCGCCCGCCGTTCCGCCAGCGTCCGCGCCGGCTCCCCTTCAAAGTCCAGAATCACCACGTCGTCGTCCGCCCGCAGCACCTGCCCCAGGTGGTAATCCCCATGGATCCGCGTCCGCAGCCCCGAAAGCTCCGGCGTCGTCCCGGTAATCGCATGCGCCCGGGCAAACAACTCGATCCTCTGGCTCAACACCAGCGCCGCCGCATCCGCCGTCAAGTCCTTCAGCTCCGACATCCCACGCCGCAGCGCATCCAGCGTCCGATTGATCTGGTCATCCACCCGCCACGCATCGGCCTTCAGATCGTCCGCCCCAAACACCTCCGCCTTGAACGCCGGATCGTCCGTCTCCGTCGCCAGCGCCAGGTGCATCTCCCCGGTACGCCGCCCCAGCAGGGCCGCCGCCTCCAGGTTCCCGCCCACCCACTCCCGAGCCTCCGGGCTCAGCGCCGCGGGCTCAGCCAGCGTCGCCGCCTTCCCATCTCCCGGCGCCGGCAGCATCGCCACCGTCTCGTAAAAGCGTCCCAGTTGCCCCAGCGTCCACTCCCACCCATCGCCTTCGTTCGCCACCAGCCCCTGCAGCATCCCAACCGTGGTCGTCTCCGCCCCGTCGCGCTCCAGCACCACCTCACCCAGGAACGGCGCAATCCGCGTAAACCCCGCCACCTCGGTCAGAAAACGCCCAATCTCCACATCCGGATTCTCCCCCGGCTGCAGCCTTCGAAACATCTTCAGGATCAGCGTCTTCCCATACAGCAGCGATGTGTTCGACTGCTCCGCCGACCCCGCCCGCGACGTCGCCGTATCCGCATGGTCCATCCGCGAGAAAGCCTCTCCATGCCGCCCCCGCAGACCCCCCTTCGCCCTGCTCGGCATAGCCTCCGGATACCGTTCATGCGGCCGCAAATGCACCTCCCCCGCGCCCGCCGGCCCCGTCGTCGCAGGCTCCGGATGCGCCAGCAGATCGCCCGCCTCGCCCGTCGCCAGCGCTTCGCTCGCCGTATGACCGGTGCTCGCAGCGCTCAGCGTCGCCGCCACCTCCAGCGCCGCCCGCCCCGCATCGCTCAGCGGAACACCCCCATTCTCCGCAATCAGCCGCAACCATCCCTGCCGAAAGTCCTCACGCGCCGTAGCATCGTGCAGCACCCCCGGCCCGGCGGGCGTCCCCATCGTCGCCAGAATCGCCCCGGGACCCTTTGCCCGGATCGCCTCCACCTCGTCTCCCGTCGTAAACGCCAGAGGAACCTGGTACAGGTCGACCTCCTCCGCCCGCGCCGCATCCGCTCCCTTCCCGCCCGAGTAAGCCACGCGCACAAAGAAAACCGCCGTCCCCAGCGTCCCCGCGCCACGCGCCGCCCCAAGCTCCACCACCTGCCCGGAGCCCACCGGCATCTCCGCCCACTCCAGCACCTTCACCGATTCAATAGTCCGCGACTTTGCCCCAAACCACCGCTGCCGCGGCAGGTACCCCGGCAACGCCCGCTCCAGCAGCGCCATCCCATGCCCCGCCAGGAACCCACTCCATCCCTTCGTCAGCAAATCCAGCGCCGCCTCTTCGTTCTCGCCACACCCTTCCAAGGGCGTCTCCATCGGATCGCTCGGCATCTCCACCACTCCCGCCTGCAGCTCCAGCCAAAGAAACGAGTACGGCGCAATCGTCAGCGGATACGGCTCCGTCCCAATCCGCGGAAACGGAACATACCCCAGCATCTCCACCGGCTCCAACCCCGCAAACCGGCTCAGATCCAGAGAAACCGGCTGCGCGAACCGCGACAGGTTCGCCACGCAAAGCACCGTCTCCCGGTGCCCGCTACCCGCCGGATTGCCATGCTCCTCCGAGATCGCTCCGCCGTCGTAATCCCGCACATACGCCAGGATCTTTCGGTTCTCCGGATGCAGAAACTCGAGCGTCCCCCGGCCAAACACCTGGAACAGCTTCCGCAGCGCAATCATGTTTCGCGTCCAGTGCAGCAGCGAAGACTGATCGCTCTGCTGCGCCTCCACATTGATCGCCTGGTACCCCCAGATCGGATCCATGATCACCGGGAAGTACAGCCGCGCCGGAACCGCCGTCGAAAACCCCGCGTTCCGGTCCGAGTTCCACTGCATCGGCGTACGCACCCCGTTGCGGTCGCCCAGGTAGATGTTGTCCCCCATCCCGATCTCGTCGCCGTAATACATGATCGGCGTCCCCGGAAAGCTCAGCAGCAGCGAGTGCAGCAGCTCGATCCGCCGGCGGTTGTTATCCACCAGCGGAGCCAGCCTGCGCCGAATCCCCACGTTGATCCGCATCCGCGGGTCCGCCGAGTAAGCCAGGTACATATAGTCCCGCTCATCGTCCGTCACCATCTCCAGCGTCAGCTCGTCATGGTTCCGCAGAAACAAGCCCCACTGGCAGTTCGCCGGAATATCCGGAGTCTGCGCCATGATGTCCGTAATCGGCAGCCGATCCTCCTGCCGCAGCGCCATGTAAATCCGCGGCATCAGCGGAAAATGGAACGCCATGTGGCACTCGTCGCCATCGCCAAAATAAGGCCGCACATCGGCCGGCCACATGTTCGCCTCGGCCAGGATCACCCGCCCGGTGTACTCCGCATCCAGCGCCGCCCGAATCTCCTTGATCCTGACATGCGTCTCCGGCACATTCTCGCAGTTCGTCCCATCCCGCTCAACGAGATAGGGAATCGCATCCAGCCGCAACGCATCCACGCCCATATCCAGCCAGAACCGCATCGCCTTCAGCACCTCTTCCATCACCCGCGGATGATCGAAGTTCAAATCCGGCTGGTGCGAAAAGAACCGGTGCCAGTAAAACTGCTGCGCCACATCGTCCCACGTCCAGTTCGACTTCTCCGTATCCGTAAAAATGATCCGAACCCCGGTGTACTTGTCCACCGTATCCGACCAGACATACATCTCCCGCTCCGGACTCCCCTTCGGAGCACGCCGCGCCTCCTGGAACCACGGATGCGTGTCCGAGGTATGGTTGATCACCAGTTCGATCATCACCTGCAAGCCACGCTGATGCGCCGCATCCAGAAACATCTTGAAGTCGTTCAGCGTCCCGTACGACGGGTTCACATCCACGTAGTTCGAGATGTCGTAGCCATCGTCCCGCAGCGGCGAAGGGAAGAACGGCAGCAGCCAGATGCACGTAACCCCAAGCTCCTGCAGGTAGTCCAGCCGCGACAGCAGCCCGCCGAAGTCCCCGATCCCATCACCGTTCGAATCCATGAAAGCCCGGACATGCAGCTCATAGATGATCGCGTCCTTGAACCACAATGGATCGGTCGTACTCCCAGCCTGCTTCACGCTTTACCCTCGAACCCTGTAGGATGCGACTTTCCCATGAGCCGTCAACCGTTGCACGACCGTAATCTTCTAACCACGCAGTCTATCCTCAAGCCAGGTCTGGAGGGACACCATGCCCATTGATTGGTAGTGGTCAAGTTTGAACTCCACAGGCCCTTGTCTCGCGGATCGCATCGGAACACGGACAGCAGTCCTCTCCGGTTCACCCGATCCGGCGCACATCAGCACGTCGTATGTAGAGCGTCAGAACCTCACCATGCGGATGTCCATGCGCCGCTTCACTCGACTAACGAATGCGTTCTCTAAGAAGCTGGAGAACCATGAGGCCGCTATCGCGCTCCACTACATGCACTACAACTTCTGCCGTGTGCATAAGACGCTCCGCGTTACGCCCGCGATGGAAGCTGGACTTGCAGGGCACGTTTTGGAGCATTGAAGAGCTTGCGGGGTTGCTAAACACGTAAGCCCCCACTTGGGGGGCTTACGTCTAGATATGGCTCGAACCCTTAAACGGAATCTGTCTTTGGTCTCGATGAGAGTACCAACGTCGAATGTATCGACCGGCCACGGCCACCACAAAGATTCCGCCTGCGTACAGGCCAACGACATTTAGGTAGTCGTTCATTTTGCTACCTCATCCTCTCTAGGGCCAACCCTAGGGCTAAGCAAACAACACTAATGAAAACTACGTGCCGAAGACTGCCAACTATGTGTAGATGATCGTCAATCGGGTAGAAAACTATAATCAGGACCGCCAGTTCCCTGAGAAACTCAGCGACCATCTCCAGAATGCCTTTACGCCCAGGATCGTGCCTCAAAGCGTTAGACCCTCGGACAACTAGTATGGTCTCCTTGACGAACTGGACGGTGGCAAACTTTTCCACAAACGATTCACATAACTAACTAGTAAACAGCCCTGTCCCATCCCAACCCTTGTACCTGGTGGCGGCAGATTGTCCGCCACCAGTGAGAAAATTGTCAACATGACCTGTTTTCAACTTGACCTCTACCCGTCGATTGGTCCGAGTGTCCGGAGGTGGAAAGCATTCCCGGCAAGGTCAGCGGTGCCTGGTTGCTGCGTGGAACCCGCACCCCGTCAAAGTGTTGTTCGAGAATCTTCAATCCGGCATGAGCATAGACGAAGTCGTCGAGCAGTTTCCCGTAACGCGAAGGCAGATCGACCGCCTCATGGCCTTCATCGCACGCTCTCTGGAAAAGGACCCACCCAGTAACACCATGACCCCGGTCTACGGGCAGACTCATGCACATCCTCTTCGATAACGGCACCCCGCGGGGGCTCGCGCGTTTTCTAAAGGGCCACACCGTTCAGGAAGCGCGCTTTCAGGGATGGGACGAACTTGAAAACGGGATCCTGATCGCAGCAGCCGAACAAGCTGGCTTTGATTTGATCGTCACGACGGACAAGAACATCCGCTATCAGCAGAACCTTCAGTCACCGTACGATCGCGATTCTCGTCCTCGAAAAGTCGCAATGGCCCATGGTCAGGTTGATGGCGCCGGAGATTGCCGCCGCGGTGGACGCAGCGACACCCGGAAGCTACCTGGAACTACCCGTCCCCTTCAAGTCGAGCTAGACCCCATTCGCTTCCCGCCGCCGCGTCACGCGAAACACGTGCGCCGGCATCACCTCCGGCCGCAGCGCAACATAGTTGCTCCGATCGCTCCACGTATAGTGCGTCCCAGTCAGCAGGTCTTCCACGTCAAAGCTCTCGTTGTGCGGAATGCCCAGCTCCTTCAGATCGAGATCGATCCACCCCGCCTGCTCGCTTGACGGATCAAGATTCACCGCCACAAGAATCACATTCTCCCCGCCCTTCGTCCTGTGCGTCTTGCTGTAGCAAAGCATGTTCGCATTGTCCACCGCATGGAAGCGCAGTGATCCGTTGCTCTGTAGCGCCCGGTTCGTCTTCCGAATCTGGTTCAGCTTGGCTACCAGCGGCGCGATCGAGTGGCTCGCCCCCAGATCCCACTGCCGAACCTCATACTTCTCGCTGTTCAGGTACTCCTCGCTTGTCGCTTTCGCAGGAACATTCTCGCAAAGCTCGTAGGCTGGTCCGTAAATCCCATAGTTGGCCCCCAGCGTCGCCGCAAGAATCAGCCGCTGCATAAACGCCGGCCTGCCCCCCTTCTGCAGAAACCCGTGAAGAATGTCCGGTGTGTTCGGCCACAGGTTCGGCTGAAAGAAGTCCGTCACCGGGGACTTCGTAATCTCCTCGAAATAAGCCTCAATCTCCGCCTTCTCCGTCCGCCACGTAAAGTACGTGTACGACTGCGTAAACCCACCCTTCGCCAGCGAATACATCACGTGAGGCCGCGTAAACGCCTCTGCCAAAAACAGCACGTCCGGATGGTCCTCATGCACCCTTCCAATGCACCATTCCCAGAAGGGCAGCGCCTTGGTATGCGGATTGTCCACCCGGAAGATCTTCACCCCGCGGTCGATCCAGAACTTGAAGACCGAATAAAGCTCCTCCCAAAGCCCACGCCAGTCCACCGACTCGAAATCCAGAGGATAGATGTCCTGGTACTTCTTCGGAGGATTCTCGGCATATTGAATCGACCCGTCCGGCCGATGCTTGAACCACGTCGGGTGGTCCGTCACCCACGGGTGATCGGGCGAGACCTGGAACGCGATATCCATCGCCAGCTCCATCCCGTGTTCCCCGATGGCCCTCACCAGGTGATCGAAGGTTTCCAGCGTCCCCAGCTCCGGATGCACCGACTTGTGACCACCCTCGACCCCCGGGCTCTTCGCCGCGCCGATCGCCCACGGGCTTCCCACCTCCCCGGGCTCCGCCGTCACACTGTTGTTCCGCCCCTTCCGGTAAGCCGTACCGATCGGATGGATCGGAGGAAGGTACAGCACATCGAACCCCATCGCCGCAATCTCCGGCAGCCGAAGCTCCACGTCCGCCAGCGTCCCCGTCCGCGCCGGGTCCGGCGAAGCCGACCGCGGAAACAGCTCGTACCACGTCGAATACCGCGCCTTCTCCCGGTCCACCCACAACGAAAGCTCCCGCTCGAACCGCGTCGCCAGAGTAAGGTCCGGATACCGCGCCGCCGCCTCCACGATCTCATCCGCAATCGGATTCTCGTAGAACGCCGCCTCCTGGTCCGCCATCCAGCGCAGCGATCGCACCACCTCCGCCAACTGCTTCGTATCCGCCCCTTTACTCCGCGCCGTAACCCCCTCCAGCAGCAGCGCACCCATCCGCAGCGCCAGCGGAATATCCTGCTTGGCCGTTCCCGCTACCGGCTTGTGCGGGTCCGGCTGGGCCTCCAGCCGCTTCTTCAGGTCCGCGCACCACGTGCCGAAGTGGTCCACCCAGCCCTGCACCGTAAACGTCCACGTGCCCATCTGGTCCACGACAAACTCCGCCGCCCACACATCGTTGCCCAGGTCTTTCATCGGAACCGACCGCCAGCGCCGTTCCTTCTCGCTCCGGTACAGCACGCGCGCCGCTACATGGTCGTGCCCATCGCCGAACACCGCCGCCGTCACCGTCACCACGTCGCCCACGATGCGCCGCGCCGGGTACCGCCCGCAGTCCACTTGCGGCCCCACCTGCTCCACTACAACCCGCTTCCGGCCTTCGATCGGCTTAGTCAAACCCTGGAACCGCCTTTGCTGAAATCGCCACCACGTCGCTCCAGAGGGTTCGCTCCCCAGGTAACACACCGATGCTAGAACAGATGCGCCCCGCCAGAGCCAAGTTGTCGCACCCTGCATCAAACCCCGCAATGAGTCTCGCCTCCTCGCCCGACCCCGCCCACCTCCTCCACGCCGCGCCCATCGAGCACTACGCCCTCCTCGCCAACGGAGAAACCGCCGCCCTCGTCTCCCTCGCCGGCTCCATCGACTGGCTCTGCCTCCCAACCTTCGCCTCCCAGGCCTGCTTCGCCGCCCTGCTCGGCACCGCCGACCACGGCTTCTGGCGCATCGCCCCCACCGTCCCGCCCCTCCGCACCACACGCCGCTACCGCCCAGGCACCCTCATCCTCGAAACCACCTTCGAAACCCCCACCGGCACCGCCACCCTCATCGACTTCATGCCCCCCCTCCACGGCCGCCCCAGGGGTCACGGCCCATCGACGCTCCACCGCATCGTCCGCTGCCTCCGCGGCTCCGTCTCGCTCGAAAGCACCCTCGCTCTCCGCTTCGACTACGGCCGCACCACCCCCTGGGTCACCCGCCCCGAAAACGTTCTCCGCGCCGTCGCCGGCTCGGAAATCATCCTCTTCCAGGCCGAAGGCCCCTCCGGCGAGCCACTCCCCATGCACGGCAAGGACAGCACCACCCACACCCCCTTCCCCCTCCACGAAGGCCAGCAAGCCACCTTCACCCTCGCCTTCGCCTCCATCTTCGACCCGCCCCCCACCCTCACCGCCGCGCCCCCCGAACTCACCCGCACCCAAACCTTCTGGGAGTCCTGGATCGCCTCCAGCAACTACACCGGCCCCTACAAAGATCACGTCGAACGCTCTCTCCTCACCCTCAAGGCCCTCACCTACGCCCCCTCCGGCGGAATCGTCGCCGCCCCCACCGCCTCCCTCCCCGAGTCCCTCGGCGGCCCACGCAACTGGGACTACCGCTTCTGCTGGCTCCGCGACACCTCCTTCACTCTCCTCGTCCTCCTCCACGCCGGCTTCCACCAGGAGGCGCTCGCCTGGCGCTTCTGGCTCCTCCGCGCCATCGCCGGTTCCCCCGCCCAGCTCCAAACCATCTACGGCATCTGCGGAGAGCGCCAACTCGTCGAGTGGCAAGCCCCCTGGCTCCCCGGCTACGAGCACTCCCAGCCCGTCAACTTCGGCAACGGCGCCGTCGACCAGTTCCAACTCGACGTCTTCGGCGAGGTCGCCGCCGCCCTCGCCCGCATGCCCGACGCCCAGGACGATGCACGCATCCCCGCCGGAGCCCTCCAGGTCAGCCTCACCAACCACCTCTGCGAGGTCTGGCAGCAGCCCGACGACGGCATCTGGGAGACACGCGGAGGCCGCAAACACTTCACCCACTCCAAGGTCGGCGCCTGGGTCGCCCTCGACCGCGCCATCAAGCAAGCCGAAGCCGTACCCGCCACCATCCACGGCGCCGACCTCCCCCGATGGCGCGCCGTCCGCGACCAGATCCACGCCGAAGTCTGCGAAAAGGGCTTCAACCCCCGCCTCAACAGCTTCACCCAATCCTTCGGCTCGGACGAACTCGACGCCGCCTGCCTCCGCATCCCCCTCGTCGGCTTCCTCCCCTTCGACGACCCCCGCATCGTCGGCACCGTCGAAGCCATCGAAAAACACCTCACCCGCGACGGCCTCGTCCTCCGTTACAACACAGAAACCGCCGCCGACGGCCTGCCCCCCGGAGAAGGCGTCTTCCTCGCCTGCAGCTTCTGGCTCGTCATCTGCCTCCACCTCCTCGGCCGCACGGACGACGCCAAGGCCCTCTTCGAGCGACTCCTCGCCCTCACCAACGACGTCGGACTCCTCAGCGAAGAATGGGACCCCCAACGCAAGCGCATGGTCGGCAACTTCCCCCAGGCCCTCTCCCACATCGCCCTCTGCCACGCCGCCTTCACCCTCTCCGGCAACTGGAAACCGGCCCCCTGAAGCCGATCCCCGCCTCTTGCCTTCGCCGGCTTCTTCCTTTGCCGTTACCCCCTTCCTTTGCCGTTACCCCCTTCTTTGCCGTTACCCCCTTCTTTGCCGTTACCCCCTTTGTTTGCCGTTACCCCCTTTGTTTGCCGTTACCCCCTTTGTTTGTCACCCTTTGTTTGTCATTCCCTTTGTTTGTCATTCCCTTTGTTTGTCATTCCCGAAGGGAATCTGCTTCTTCCTTTGCCGTTGCCCTTGCCGTTGCCGTTGCTCTCGATGCCCTTGCCGTTGCTCCCGTTGCCGTTGCCCCTTCGCCGTTGCCGTTCCCCCCCTTTTGTTTGTCATTCCCGAAGGGAATCTGCTTCTTCCTTTGCCGTTGCCGTTGCTCTCGTTGCCCCTGCCATTGCCCCTTTGTTTGTCATTCCTTTTGTTTGTCATTCCTTTTGTTTGTCATTCCCGAAGGGAATCTGCTTCTTCCCTTGCCGTTGCCGTTGCCGTTGCCCCTTTTGTTTGTCATTCCCGTAGGGAATCTGCTTCTTCCCTAGCCCTTGCCCCCACCCCCACCCCACCCCAGCCCAACCCCACCAAGCCCCACCAGGTACAACCGCCCCGCCCTCCCGCGCCTCTAACCCAAAAGCCCGCAGCCAACCAGCCCTCCGTCGAGAAAAGACCCCCAAATACCATGTCCCGAACCCCAAACTCGACCTACCGCCTCCAACTGCACGGCCCCGTCGCCGACGACCCCGGCTTCACCTTCGACGACGCCGCCGCCATCGCCGAGTACCTTTCCGCGCTCGGCATCACCCACGTCTACAGCTCCCCCTATCTCCAGGCAGCCCCCGGCAGCATGCACGGCTACGACGTCGTCGACCATCAGCAGGTCAACCAGGAGCTCGGCGGAGAGCCCGCCCACAAGCGATTCTGCCTCAAACTAGGAGAAAACGGCCTCGGCCAGGTCCTCGACATCG
This sequence comes from uncultured Granulicella sp., assembly GCA_965213785.1. Lineage (GTDB taxonomy): Bacteria > Acidobacteriota > Terriglobia > Terriglobales > Acidobacteriaceae > Edaphobacter. Next base: position 1,638,486 of record OZ243921.1, read on the forward strand.
TCCCCAACCACATGTCTCTCGCCCAGGAGAACCGCCTCTGGGGGGACGTCATCGAAAACGGCTCCAACAGCCGCTACGCCTCCTTCTTCGACATCGATTGGCAGCCCCAGGAAGAGCGCCTCCGCGACAAGGTCCTCGTCCCCATCCTCGCCGATCAGTACGGCGTCGTGCTCTCCAGCGGAGACATCAAGGTCCGCCGCGCAGGCAACAGCTTCGTCGTCGACGCCGCCGGACAGCAGCTCCCCGTCGCCCCCAACACCCTCCCCGTCATCCTCTCCCGCGCCGCCGAGTACGCCCACTCCGACATCCTCAACTTCATCTCCGCCTCCTTCGGCCGGCTGCCCGTCCCCTCCTTCGGAGACCGTCGCCGCATCCTCGATCGCAACCGCGACAAAAACGTCCTCAACGCCCTGCTCACGCGCCTCTGCTCCGAAGAAGAAGGCGTCTGCGAGGCCATCGATCGCTCCGTCAACGAGCTCAACCAGAATCTCGACGGACTCGACGACTTTCTCAACCAGCAGAACTTCCGCCTCGCCTACTGGAAAACCGCCGACCAGCAGCTCGGCTACCGGCGTTTCTTCGACGTCAACACCCTCATCGGCCTACGGGTAGAGCGCGACTACGTCTTCGAGGAAACCCACGCCCTCCTCATCGAGTGGCTCCACAAGGGTGTCCTCGACGGCCTCCGCGTCGATCATCCCGACGGCCTCCGCGACCCCCGCGAATACTTCCAGCGACTCCGCGCCGCCGCGCCCAACGCCTGGATCATCGGAGAGAAAATCCTCGAACCCGGAGAGTTCCTCCGCGAGTCATGGCCCATCCAGGGCACCAGCGGCTACGACTTCCTCAACATCGCCCTCGGCGTCCTGCTCGAACCCCGCGGCATGGCCCGCCTCACCGACATCTATGGCGCCTTCACCGGCGAACCCACCACCTTCCCGCCCCTCGCCCACGACAAGAAAATCGCCATCACCCAGGAAGCTCTCGGCTCCGACGTCAACCGCCTCACCACCCTCTTCGTCGATATCTGCGAGCAGAATCGAGATCACCGCGACTCTACCCGGTCCGACGTCCGCCGCGCCCTCCGCGAGATCGCCGCCTGCTTCTCCGTCTACCGCACCTACATCGTTCCCGAGCGAACCGACGCCTCCGGCCAGGAGCGCGGCGAGGCCAATCGCAAAACCCGCGCCGAAATCACCGACGAAGACTGCACCATCATCCACAAGGCCATCGAGTGCGCCCGCTCCAAGCGCCCCGAAATCGTCGGAGGCCTCTTCGACTTCATCGAGGAGGTTCTCACCCTCAAGGTCACCGGCAAGCGCGAAAGCGAGTTCGTCTGCCGCTTCCAGCAGTTCACCTCGCCCGTCATGGCCAAAGGTGTTGAAGACACCGCCTTCTACTGCTTCAACCGCCTCTCCGCCCTCACCGAGGTCGGCGGAGACCCCGGCCGCGACGGCTACTCCCTCGACGAGTTCCACAGCTACAACACCACCATGCAGGCGACGCACCCGCTCACCATGGTCACCCTCTCCACCCACGACACCAAGCGCGCCGACGATGTCCGCGCCCGCCTCGCCGTCCTCTCGGAGATCCCGGACGAGTTCGCCTCCGCCATCGACCGCTGGTCCAAAGCCAACGCGCCGTACAAGACTGCCCAGTTCCCCGACCCGAACACCGAATACTTCCTCTACCAGACCCTCATCGGCGCGTGGCCCATCACCCCGGAACGCACCCACGCCTACATGCAGAAGGCGACGCGCGAGGCCAAGCAGCGCACCTCCTGGGTCAGCAACAACCAGGACTTTGAAGACGCCCTCAACAAGTTCATCGACGACCTCTTCGACGACAAGGCCTTCCTCGCCGACCTGGAATCCTTCGTCCACCGCATCAACCCCGCCGGCCGCGTAAATTCCCTCACCCAGACCCTCCTCAAGCACACCGTCCCCGGCGTCCCGGACCTCTACCAGGGCTCAGAACTTTGGGACCACTCCCTCGTCGATCCCGACAACCGCCGCCCCGTCGACTACGCTCTCCGCCGCAAGCTCCTCGCCGAACTCCCCAACCTTTCCACCGACCAGGTCGTCGCCCGCATGGAAGAGGGTCTGCCCAAGCTCGCCCTCATCCACGCCGCCCTCCGCCTCCGCCGCGAGCATCCGGAGTTCTTCTCGGCGGAAGCCGCCTACACCCCGCTCCCTCCATCCGGTCACATGGCAAACAACGTCATCGCCTACCAGCGCGGAGCCGGCGTCATCACCGTGGCCCCGCGGCTCACCCTCGCCCTCGCCGGAAACTGGCAGAACACCACCCTCGATCTCCCCCCTGGAACCTGGACCGATCGCCTCACCCACCAAACCCACCAGGCCGGCCCCATACCCATCGCCGCGCTGCTTCAAGACTTCCCCGTAGCCCTCCTTGTCCGCGAGGCATAAAGTCACCGGTCGCGTGCCCACCGTTGCAAGACGCCACCAACAACTCTCCGTTCAGACCTGATCTTCTCTTGACGTGTTTTTACCCTTCTACCCGTGCGGAAATCGACCACTCGCCATACCACTTTGCCCGCACGCTCACCGGCACCGCAAAGGCACGATGTTCACCACATCCTTGTCCACACAAGGCACACCAAAAGTCGCTGGTAAAACATGGGGAAATCCGCATCCTCATCCCCTAACTCCTTTCGAAAACCACAGATACAAATATGGAACCAAAGCAGTAGCATTCAAACCACTTTTGCCGGGGCTGTGGTCGGACCAATCCCGCCGCAGCCATCCAGATTTAGGATTTCTCCCAGGAGCCGTTCATGCACGAGTTCATGGTCTGGGCACCTCAGGCCTCTAAAATCGCGGTCAAAACCCAAACCCAAACAACCCCTCTCGCAGGCCCCAACGAAAAAGGCTGGTGGAGGGCCGCCGTCGAGGAAGCCACCGAAGGCACCCCCTACGCCTTCCTCATCGACGACGACCCAACCCCCTACCCCGACCCACGCTCCCCCTGGCAACCGGATGGCGTCCACGGCTCATCCCGCGTCTACAACCACCAGACCTTCGGCTGGACCGACGACCGCTGGCAGGGCCCACCCTTCTCCGGCTCCATCCTCTACGAGCTCCACATCGGAACCTTCACCCCCGAAGGCACCTTCGACGCAGCCATCTCCCGCCTCGACTACCTCCACACCCTCGGCATTACCCACATTGAGATCATGCCCGTCAACGCCTTCCCCGGCAAGCAGGGCTGGGGCTACGACGGCGTCCAGCTCTACGCCGTCCACCACCCCTACGGCGGGCCCGACGGCCTCAAACGCTTTGTCGACGCCTGCCACGCCCGCTCGCTCGCCGTCATCCTCGACGTCGTCTACAACCACTTCGGCCCCACCGGCAACTACACCCACAAGTTCGGCCCCTATCTCTCCAGCCGTCATCGCACCCCCTGGGGCGACGGCATGAACTTCGAAGAAGCCGGGGCCGACGAGGTCCGGCGCTTCTTCTTGGACAACGCCCTCATGTGGATGCGCGACTTCCACATCGACGGCCTCCGCCTCGACGCCATCCACGAAATCACCGACCGCTCCGCCGTCCACTTCCTCGAGCAGCTCTCCGCGGAGGTCGAAACCCTCGGCGCCACCATGCGCCGCAAGTTCATCCTCATCGCCGAGTCCGACCTCAACGACCCCAAAATCGTCCGCTCACGAGAGGCCAACGGATACGGCATGGACGCCCAATGGTCCGATGACTTCCACCACGCCCTCTTCACCCTCATGTACTCCTCCAACTCCAACGACGGATACGACTCCGACTTCGGATCCTTCGAAAAACTCGTGAAAGCCCTCACCCGCGTCTTCGTCTTCGACGGCCAATACTCCCGCTACCGCAACCGCTCCCACGGCCGCCCCGTCGACGGCCTCTCCGCCCACCACTTCATCTCCTTCATCCAGAATCACGACCAGTGCGGCAATCGCGCCGAGGGAGACCGCATCTACGAACTCATCGGCGAAACCCGCAACAAGATCGCCGCCGGCCTCCTCATGACCGCCCCCTTCATCCCCATGCTCTTCATGGGCGAGGAGTTCGCCGCCTCCACCCCCTTCCTCTACTTCGCCGACCACGAAGACCCCGAAATGGCCCACATGGTCTCCGAGGGACGCAAAAAGGAGTTCGCCGCCTTCGGCTTCGCCGACTCCCCCCTCTCCGACCCCGAGGTCGAGGAAACCTTCACCCGCTGCAAACTCAACTGGCCCGAGGTCCACGTGGGCCACCACGCCACCACCCTGGACTGGTACCGCCAACTTATCGACCTCCGCCGACGCTCCCCTTCCCTCAACGACGGCGACATTGGTCATACCAAAATTGACTTCAACGAAGAAAAACGACACCTCGCCATGCACCGCAACCAAATTTCCGTCCTCTGCAATCTCGGCAACGCCGCCGCCGACTTTCCGGTAAAGGATGATTACAAACTCGTTCTCACCACCGTCCAGGGTCTCACCCCAGCAAACGGTCGAATCACTATGCCACCCGCCGGCTTCGCCATCCTGTCTGCCGAAGAGCAAATTGACCGCACTCGGTATACCTAGAGCTGTCAGCGACTTCGTCGCTCTAACCAGGTGAAGGCTGAATAGTTGTTCTGGGTTTAAAGGTTCTCTGCTTAAGCTTTTCCTCTTCCCGGTGGTTTCATTTAGCTCGTGAGGGAGAGGTGTTGGATGGGTGGAACCAAGCAGCAGACGTTAGCGATGGCGGCTGGTTTTGAGCGATGTAGGCGGCGGCCGCGCCGTGCCGAGTTCCTGGCGCAGATGGAGTTTGCGGCTCAGGGCGCGGAATTGGTGGCGTTGATCCAGCCGCATCATCCAAACACGGCAAAGGCCGACCGCCGATTGGGATCGGGCGGCTATGGTCATCGATGGCAACGTGGACCAACGCGGCGCCGTGCCTGCGACCTTGTCGCGACGGTTGCGGTTTAATACGCTACGAAGGCCGCGGAAACCGCGCCAGGCGCTTGATGTGGATGTGCAGCAGTCCGCCGAGGCAAGGTGCTCGTAGCGCACCACCACGGGCGAAAGTTGGAAGACGCAGACGGTTCAGCTTCAACCGCCTCACGCTGCGGCTGACGGTGGGCCGGCTCAGGCCTGTGGCGCGCGCAATCCGGACACCGGTCCAGCGTTCGCTGCGCAGCACCTCGACCTGTTCGACCCTGAGCGCTGGCGAAGGCTGGCGGTGACGCAAAAAAAGCGAGTTGCGGTCCCGAAGCGCCGCTACGCCGTCCCCGCGATATTGAGCGTCCCACTTGGCAGCGTCTTCGCACTCACATTGCTGCCCGCGGCCAGCTTCAACGTGGATCCCCGCTCAATCACCTTTCACCATCATCTCCCGATCTTCGGCGTAGCTACGGCATTCTTGCGGCAGTCAATCTGGTCTCCTGAGCCGCAGAGTCTTCGCAAACCCAGCCTCTCAGTTCTCGATTCAGATGAACAACCTATTGAAACTCACACCTAGCTAACCCTCAAGATCGAACGGATGGGATACTAGTCGAGAGACTGTTTGCAAACCGCCGAAGGTGTCGATGAGTTCTGAACCCCAACCTATCCGTGTGTCGATCGCGGGCCAACACAATGGCTGGGGCGGAACCTCAAGTGCTCTCGTGTCTCTTGCCGAGGAGAGCGTGTCGGTCAGTCACTTCGTCAATGCCGATCGTACAACCCGTGAACTGCAGCTCGAAACCAGTCCGGATCACTACAGGGTCTCCATCACACTGCGTGGCTCCAAAGTGTCGGCCCAGTACAATGGACACCAAGCCTACGATGGCAAGACCATGCCGGGAATGGTCCACATCGCGGAACCGAGCACGAAATTATCCGCTGCAATCCAATCACCCGGTGAAGCGTTGCACCTGTTCCTGCCCACCCAAATCTTGGTGAGGCTGGGGCATGAGATGCATCGACCCGGGCTTGAACTGAAGAAAACGATCTTTCGCTGCGATCCCACGATGGGCTTTCTTGCAAAATCGCTCGCCGAGAACTTACGGGTAACAGACACGCCTAGTCGACTGTTTGTAGACGGTCTCTGCACCGCGGCGGTGGCGACTTTAGTAAGCCACTTTTCAAACAGGGTGAAGCGAGTCTCCGCCGCCTCCGACGGCCTGATTGGATGGCGCTTGAAAAGAGTCCAGGAGTTTGTCGACGCTCATTTGGAGCACGCCATCTGCTTGAAAGATCTAGCTGACACCGCAGGGCTCTCGCAAATGCATTTTGCTTCGCAGTTCCGGCGGGCATGCGGAGTAGGACCGCATGAATACCTTGTGCAGCAGCGAGTGGAGCGTTCGAAGGATTTGTTGGGCCACACGGAATCATCTTTGCTGGAGATCGCTCTCGCCGTCGGGTTTACCACGCACTCCCACTTCACCAACACCTTCAGGCGTCGTACCGGTGTCTCGCCGGCCGAGTGGCGGAAGCAGCGTAAGCGATGAACACTGCAGCTTGGCAAGGTGGGACGAGAGCCGCCGGTGTGCAGCTCTCGTCCTAGGCAAGCCGAGGAAGGGAGTACTACTGCTCACCGAAGGTGATCTTCGAAGCGGTTCCAGATCCTGTTGCCCTGGCAAGTACGCTACCATCTGCGGCGGTGAAGACGATGCTCACGTTTGAGATCTGCAGCTTCTTTCTATCGCTGCTGATGACCGCAGTAGCAGTGGACCTTGCAAAACCCAGGGCTACTCCCTGCGCGCCTGTCCCTGCATAAATCTCTTTTACGTAGACGTACTCAAAAGAGTCCCGTCCCGTCCGCTTCCAAGCGCCATGGCCGTTGGCGAGTGCACTGGAACCGAAGAAGAAGGAACCCGCGGTCGGCGTATCGGTTTCAATGACGACACCATCCGCTGTGAAGCTCAACAGGACAGTGGTGACAGCGTTTCCGAAGGCAGGAATCTCCAAAGACGTTTGCCAGGAGCCAACGGGCGTGTCCCCGAAGAAGTACTGAGCATTTGCGGTCCTGCTGTGAAGCGACGCGACGCAGAACATAAGGATAAAAGCGCAACGCGCGACAAAGCGACGCGGAAGAAACCTGCGGTGTGAGGAAGGACTGGATACAAGAGGGGACATGGATTGAAGCTCCTTTCGAGTGGGGCTGCTATCAAATACAAGCGTGTCGATTTAAACGTCTGTCAAGCGGCATTAGGTCGCTTGGTGAAACTGAAGTGATCCTATCCACGGTGAAGAAAGCGATCTTGCGCGATCGCACGGTTTGTTGCGTGTTTGCACGATCTCGCGCACGCGCGTTCCGGCGAGGTCGAGCCTTACCGCGAGACGCCGCTAAACAACGGTGAACTTCCGCATTGCTTGCTGAGATCAATGTGGAAGCCGGTGCTTCGATGGCGAAGGGGAAAGTGGTTTGATTCCGGCTGTGTCTCCGGAAAAGCCTCGCTTTCGTGTATCAGGCGTGACATCAAGAGCGGCAAATCCAGTACGCTAGGGCAGTGTTGCCGATGCTACAGAGGACATCAGTTCAAGCGCAAAGGCGCGGCACATAACAGCCTGTGCCGAAGGCCTAAGTGAGCGGCGAGACATAGAAACGAGTGCTTCAAGGCTTGCTTGTAACTTGCGCAAGTACAGGTCAGGGTTCTGGCCTCCGGCAAACGTCGGATCGCCTGACGATCCACCCGCACCTTCGATCTAGCTTAGATGGTTTGCGCTCAGCGGTTCCCGTTTGTTTCCGCGAGTTCGGTAAATCCATGCCACGCAAGGCTCACGCCGAACCGATCCGCCGACGTCCCCTGCCCTGATCGCGGTTACCTCTTATGTTTCGATGAAGATCATCGCCATAGGGTCGAGCTATAACACGAGCATCAGCCAGAACCAGAGCTCTGGAAAAAATCGAGCTATATAACCTAGCTTGTAGCTCTGGTCTAGTGTAGAGGCAACCACGAAGACACCTAATTCAGACCACCGAACTTCGTATGGACGTCTGCGGCAACGCTTCCCACCTTCGTTCACCTCTTTGCTCAAGCAGGGAGCGAAGTTCTTCAACACACCGATCCGTAGGGGCAAGGTTGTCGAGATACGTTAAGGGCTCGTCGTCATCCGTCCTGACGCACGGCCGCAGATGCGGCCCAGGTGCGCGGCATAGGCAGATGAAGCAGGACGAAGTTGATCGGATGATCCTCCGGCATTGCCTCCGATGCCAGGCAAGATGCTCTTAGTTGACGATGTGCAAAGCCGCCTATGGAGGTCGCGTTGTAGACGGAGCCATAAATTCCCACCAGATCGGTGACCAAACGAGCCATGTTGGGGCCGATTAAAGAGGCATGCGACATGGCGCTCCCGGCGCTGAGGTCGTACTCCGACACGCAGCTCTCGAGCGCAGCTTACCGTCGCCAGAGTCCCCTCCTTACCTGCCCACCACCGTCACCCGCTGCGTATGCACACTGGTCCGCGCCTCCGGCACCCCCCCATCGTTCACCTGCACCTCCTCTGGCGCCTTCTCAAACAAAATCCGCGTGGATGCGCTCCCCCGCCCCGCGATCCGCAGCGTCTCGGTAGCCGTTAGCGTCCCCGACCGCACCGTCACCGGAACCTCCGCCACCGCGTCCCCATCGTTCCGCACCGCCACCGCCACCAGCCACCCCGTCGCCTTACCCCCCACCGCCGGAAGCTGCCGCGGAGTCACCTGCATGATCGTCAGATCCGGCAGCCCCTTATCCGCATACACCCAGTCGTCGAAGAACCACCCCAGCTTCACTCCCGCATGTTGCTCGAGCGTCCGCTGCAGCAGCGCTGTCTCATCCTCCTCAGGCTCCCCGACCCGCAGCCGAGCCAGCGCCACCTTCAGCCCCGCGTCCCCTACAATTCCCCGCAGCATCCAGAACACCGCCGCCGCCTTCGTCCGAAAGTAGACCTCATCCCTAGCTTCCATGAGCGTCTGCCCCCCGCCCGCACCCGGCTGTGGTTCCGCCAGCGCCAGGGGAACCGCGTCTGCCTGCATCTGCCCCAGCGCTGCCCCCCGCCCTGCCGTCTGCTCCGTCCACGCCAGGTAGCAGAACCGCGCCAACCCCTCTTCGATCCAAGCCGTCCGCGCCGGCAAAAACGCCCGGCTCAATCCCTCCGCCATCCGCGGAGCCAGCCTCTCCGGCTCGCCTGGGTACATGGGGGTAACGAGCAACGCCCCATCCTCAAACGTCTGCCCCCGATGGTCGATCAGGTGCAGCGGCGCGGCAGGCCCTTCCGCTCCGTACCAGCCCGCCAGCAGAGGCCGCACCATCCTTGCCGCCGCCGCATAGTCCTTGAGGCCCGCATCCTCCTCCGTCACCACCGTCAGCAGCCCGCTCTCATCCGCCGCCTCTGGCCTCATCGTCACAAACAGGCTCAACGTCCGAAACCCAAGCGCCTGCGCCCCGAACTCCGCCGTCGCAATCCCCGGAGCCTCCGAGACCGGCACGTCCTGGTTCTCGCTATGCGCCGTCATCCTCTCCAGCCGCCCGCAAAAGTAGGCCGAGTGCGGTGCCTCCCCTACGTACTCCACCGCCAGCCGCAAACTTACCAACATCTCCCGCGCCCGTAGCCGCTCCGCCCCGACCGCCTGAAACAACCGCGCTCCATCTCCAAGAAACACAGGAGCCGCCGCCACGGGATACCAAAGCACCTCGCCAAAGCCCCGCAGCGCCGTCTCCTCGGCGGCAATCTCATCCCAGTCCGCCAGCCGGGCCTGGTCCGCCGGAGCCCCGATGCGGTCCAGCCGCGCCGAGCTGTGCCCGATCGTCCCGGAATACACTGCCACCACCTGCGTCGTCGCTCCCGGAGCCAGCGCCTCAGGCAACGTCACCATCGCCTCCGACACAAACCCCGTATGATCCGCATCCGTCTCCACTGTCTGCCGCGCCAGTTCCAGCGGCCGTCCCGCTACCCCCGCCACACTCTCCCACCGCAGGGTCGAAGACACCTGCAGCACAACTCTCCCCAGCGGCCCTACCCCCACATTCTTCACCGTCATCCGAACTCTTGTCGTTATCTCTCCGGTCGCCGGCTTCAAATGCACATCAAGGTCGGACGCGGTCACCAGAGTCGCCGCGCGCTCCACGTTTGTCACCTCAGGCGTTATCGGCCTCGTGTCGACTGCGACCGTCCGCAGCTCGTCTGCCCGTCCCGCAACCCCGACCTTTTCCTCAGCTCCATCCACCGCCGCTGCCGGAGTCTGCGCCTTGCTCGACGGCTCCACCTTGGCCGGCCTCCGGGCGCGCCGTCGCTGCGCGGAAGAGTTGTGCAAACAGCAGCAAACCAGCACCGCCGCCACGATCCAAGTGGGCGGAAACTTGCTCAAGAACCCAACCCTTTCAACTTCCTTGCCGGGCTCGCCGCCTTGGCCGCAGCCACTCGCATCCGCCGCTGCCGGACCGCCTCATACATCACCACCGCCCCCGCAACCGACACATTCAAAGACGAAACTGCTCCCGCCATCGGTATCCGCAGCAGGTGATCGCACGTCTTCTTCACCAGCTCGTGCAACCCCGCTCCCTCGCGCCCAAGGACGAGCACGCAATCCGTCCGGAAGTCGAAGTCCATATAGTCCGCGGAACCACGCTCATCCAAGCCGATCACCCAGAGATGGTCCTTCTTCATCACCTCCAGCGCCCGTACCAGGTTCGTCACCCGTGCAATCCGCAGATGCTCGCTCGCCCCCGCCGAAGTCTTGGCCACGGTGCCCGTTACCGGCGCCGACCGTCGCTCCGGCAGGACGACCCCGTCCACCCCAATCGCGTCCGCCGTCCGCAGCAGCGCCCCCAGATTGTGCGGATCTTCAATCCCATCGCAAGCCAGAAAGAACCGGTGCAGCCCTTCTGCCTTGCCCGGTCGCAGCAGGTCCTCCACTGAAAGAAACGCCCTCTCCCGCACCACCGCCAGCACGCCCTGATGCTGATCCGTCTTCGCGAGCCGCGTCATCTGCTCCCGCGCCTCCAGCGTCACAGCCACCCCGGCTGAACGGCATAGTGTCACCAGTCGCTCCAGCCGCTCATCCCGCCGTTCCCGCGCGACCATCACCGACTCCAGCACCCGCCCCCCCGAACGGATCGCTTCTTCCACCGGATGCACGCCGAACAGAACTTCCATGTCCATAGTTTACCGCCAGACATGCGCCACTCCGTGCTTTGCTTCCTGAAGCGCCCTCAGCCGGTCCGCAACCAGCCGCTGGTGTGGACCGAGCCGAAGCCGTTGGCTACCAGGGAGGTAAGGCCTCTTTCCCGCAGGGTGACACGTCTCCTGTATGCACCCAACGTGTGTACGGCGCTGTACCGTGTGCGGGGCACCTCGCCTCACGACGCGGTTCAGAAGAGCCATCCTAGAAATCGACTTTGAGGCCGAACTGGAGGATGCGCGCTTCCAGCACCGTTCCGGTGGGAGCGAAGGAGGGCTGGGCCGTGATGGTGCCGATGGGACCGGCGGGGTTGTTGGCGGCGGTGACGACGCCGGCCGTGGTGTTGATGCTGGTGACGTTGGTGTGGTTGAGGATGTTGTTGCCTTCGACGAGGAGCTTGGGGGAGAAGCGCTCGTGGATGGTGGCGAAGGTACGGGTGTAGCGGAGATCCGCCTGGGCGATGGGTGGGGTGCGGGCCGTGTTGCGGCCGACGAAGAGGGGGCGGCTGGTGGCGAGACCGTCGTTGTTCAGCTTGGTGCCGACGGTGATGTTCTGCTGGTCGCCAGAGGTGAAGTTGCCCAGGAAGGCAAAGTTGTTGTTGGTGAAGATGCCGTTGACAAAGCGGTTTTCAAACTTCGTTTTGGGGGTGTAGACGGCGCTGAGGGTGAGGGCGTTGGGACGGTTAACGCTGGAGTTGCCGCGGTCGCGCTTGCGGTTGGTGGGATCTTCGATGGGCGTGGAGAACTCGTAGGAGTTGGCCTCGGGTGTGTCCGAGATGGAGTGCGACCAGGTGTAGGAGACGCTGGTGGTGAGCCCGGCGGAGAGGCGATGGTCATAGGTGGCGATGAGGGCGTTGTAGCTGGTGTTGGAGCCGGTGTCGATGTAGGTGATGTTGTTGAAGCGAGGGTCGAGGCGAGTGGCGGCGGAGACGGCGGAAGAGAAGACGGGCCGGCCATCGGCGAGGAAGCTGGTGGGATTGATGAGGTTGAGGTTTCGGAGGAATTGGAAGTTGCGGCCGTTAGTGAGGGTGTAGCCGAGGGTGAGGGAGTCGTTGGGGGCGAGCTGCTGCTGGACCTGCAGGTTGGCGTTCCAGACGTACTCGTTTTTGAAGTTCGGGTTGAGCGCCGTAATGCTTTGCGTGGGCAGGCAGGAGGCGGTGACGGTGGCGGGCGAGTTGGGGAAGGCGGGCGCGCAAGGATTGCCGACCGGGGTGATGCCGGTGGCGATAAAGGAGCCGGTTCCGGCCGCGCCGTTGTTGTAGAGGGGGTTGAACCAGGTGTTGGTGGGGGTCGCCTCGTAGAACATTCCTGCGTTGACGCGGATGACGGTGGTGGGCACGGGCGAGTAGGCGATGCCGAGGCGCGGCGCGAAGTTTGCTTTCGGGGTGCGGAAGGATTGGGTATAGCTGAAGGGCTCGCCGGCGGGCGGGGTGGGGGCGACGTACTGGTCGTAACGGACGCCGTAGTTGACGAGGACATTGCGGCGGATCTGCCAGGTATCCTGGCCGAAGACAGCGTAGTCGGAGGAGTGGTAGGCGGCGCCGGGATGACCGATGGAGGCAGAGAGGCTGGAGTAGCCCGTGGGCGTCTTACCGCTTTTGGTGTCGAGGTAATGCTGGATGTCGACGAAGTTGTACTGGGTGTAGATGTCCTGGAGCTGGGTATCGTTATTTTGCTGGAAGGCGAAGCCGGCTTTGAAGGAGTGGGGGCCGCGGACGAGGTTGACGTTGTCGGAGAAGGAAGGGATCTCTTCCTGGAACTTGTCGCCTGCGCCGTTGGTTCCGTTGAAGGTGACGGCGCTGGCACTGGCCCCGTTGTAGGAGCCAGCGGAGATGGCGATGACCGGGCCGGGGCCGGTGAGGGGGCCAGCGACGTGCTGCTCGTTACGGTAAGGGATGGAGCCGCGGAACTCGTTGAGGAGGTTGGGGGTGAGAGTGGTGACGAGCTGGACGCCGATGATGTGGGCGCGGTCGCGGAAATCGGACGAGGCGCTGATGGCGTTGGTTCCGCCGGCGTTGGTATTAAAGGGGTAGGTGTTGCGGAAGTAGTTGTAGCGGATGAAGGCGGAGTTTTTGCGATTGAGGATAAAGTCGCCGCGGACGTCGACCCACTGAGTGCGCTGAAGCGACGGGGCAGGGTTGAAGTCGGAGGGGCTGACGCCGGAGGCGATAAGGGCGTTCTGGGTGTTGGTGTTGACGGTGTTGGCGGCGGGATTGGCGCGCTTGAGGTGCTCATAGGCACCGAAGAGGAAGAAGCGATCCTTGACGATGGGGCCGCCCAGGTTGCCGACGTAGTCGTCTACGTGGAGGTCGGGCTTGGGCTTTCCGCCGGGGGCCGTGAGGTCGCAGTTCTGGAGGAGAGGGCAGGAGCTTGCGACCTTGGGGCGCCAGATGTACTGGGCGAGGCCATGGACCTTGTTGGTTCCGGAGCCGGAGATGACGTTGTAGATAATGCCGGCGGTGTTGCCAAACTCGGGCGCAAAGGAGTTGGAGATGGTCTGGACTTCGCGTACGTAGGAATCGGAGATGGCGAAGAGGCGAAGACCGTAGCGGTCCGATTCGGTGTCGACCATGCCGTCGAACTGGTAGTTGACGCGGTCGACGAGGCCGTTGGTGTTGACGGTGCGGGGGATGCCGTTCTCCGGATTGGGATGGCCGCTGACGCCGGGCTGGAAGAGGATGAAGTTGTACGGGTTGCGCGAGGTGAGGGGGAGGTTCTGGGTTTCTTCGGCGGAGATGGTGCGGCCGAGGTCGAAGCGAGCGGGCTCAATGATGGGGGCGTCGCTGGTGATCTCGACGACGGTGGCGACGGAGCCTGGGTTGAGGTGTTCGTCGACCGTGGCGGTGGTGCCGGCGTCGAGATGCACGCCACTCTGGGTGACGGTGGCGAAGCCCCTGGCTTCGGCCTGCACCGAGTAGGTTCCGATGGGCAGCGAGGCGGCGGTGTAGACGCCGTCGGCGGCGCTCTGGACCTGACGCTTGAAGCCGGTGTCGAGGTTGGTGACGGTGATGGTTGCGTCGGGCAAGGTGGCGCCGGCGGAGTCGGTGACGACGCCGCGGATGGTGCCGTTGATGGACTGCGACTGGGCGGCGAGGCGTGGCGAGAAGGCAGCGAGGACCAGGGCGGCGGGTAGGGCGGAGCGGCGGATCAGAGGGTGCATGGCTTGACCTCGGAAGAAGCACTTAGTAAGAGACCTTGCGGAAGTAGGCGTGCGAACGGGGCGGCTACGGGGCTTGCGTTGCCGTCAACAGGCGGTCAGGTGTTCGAGCGCGGCGGCAAGGCTGAGGGAGAGCGCCCCGTGAAGCTGGGCGTGGGTGCCGAGGAGGCTGGTGCGGAGTTGCGGCGGATGGAGGCTGTAGCGGGGGAGCAGTCTTTCCGTCGCGCGACAGAGCTCCGAGTGCGCGCCAATGCCGCCGCCAAGGACGATCATCTCCGGATTGAGCAGGAGGCCAATATCTGCAACTGCATGGGCGAGCATGGCCGCAGTATACCGCAGCACCTGCGTGGCGGCGCGGTCACCGTCGCGGGCGAGATCGAAGATCCGAGTGGGGCGGGCGGACTGGGCGGTGAGGCGATGGTACTCGTGCTCGATGCCTGCGCCGCCGATGGCGCTTTCGAGTTGGCCAAGGGACTGGGGGTCGACTGGTTGTCGGCGGCGGGTGGGCACGCCGAAGTAGCCGATCTCTCCGGCGGACCACTGGGCTCCGCGATGGAGGCGGCCGCCCAGGAAGAGGCCGGCTCCAACGCCGGTGCCGAGGGCGATAAAGGCGAAAGTGTCGATGCCGCGGGCGGCACCGCGCTCGTGCTCGCCGAGGGCCGCGAGGTTGGTGTCATTTTCGACCAGACAGGGGATGCCTAGTTCCGCGATGAGAAGGGCGCGGAGAGGGACCTCGTTCCAGGCATCGAGGTTGGGCGCGGCGAGGACGACTCCAGTCGCAGCGTTGGTGATGCCCGGGGCTCCGGCGGTCAGGTGGAGGACCCTGGCGAGGGGGATGCCGGCCTCGCGACACATATGTTTGAGGCCGTGGCGCATGACGTGACAAACGGCCTGCGGGGTGCGCTGCGTGGGGGTCAAGACCGTAGACCACTGCGCGACGGGTTCTCCGCTAAGGTCGGCGAGCATCATGCGGAGACGGGTTCCCCCAAGGTCGGCGGCGGCGACGTGAGCGTGGGCGGCATGGAAGCGAAGCAGAGCAGGCTTGCGTCCGCCGCTGGAGGCACCTTCCCCAAGGGATTGCACGAGGCCGAGGTCTTCCAGACCGCCGATGCTGGCGGCTACGGTGGGGGCGCTGAGGCCGGAGAGGCGGGCGAGGTCGGCCCGGGAGCATGGGCCTTTCGTCTGGAGCAGATCCAGGAGGGCGCGTGTGTTGTTGCGCCGGAGATGCGCCGGACGCGAGGGGCTTTGCGGGTCTGGGAGGTTGGCCTTGAGCATGAGCGGGACCGGCGTGGGTGGCCGGTCTGCTGCATCATAGCTTACTTCGTGAGGGTTCCTGCAAAAGATCGGGATTGAGAGCTTCCCCTACGTCGCGGACAAGATTGCGGACGTAGCTGCGGCGGTTGAGAAGGACGACAAGCTGGTCGCGAACGGTGTCGAGAGTGGGGCGGTCCTGCGCGTCGAGGGCGGTGTCCCAGCGATGCCACAGGGCTTCAAGCTCGGTTTGGATGGCGGCGAGCATGGACTGGAAGTTCTGCTGGGCGTTGAGGAGGTCCTGGCGGAGCTGGGAATCTTCTTCGCCGCCCATCTCGCGCGCCATGCGCATCTCCTGCAGGTGAATATTCAGCTCGAAGACTTCTTCGAGGAGCTCGGGAGGGATGAGTTGCTTTTTCTGGGTTCCAGAGACGCGGGCAGCGTCGGTGGCGCGCTGCGATTGCTCTTCGAGCTCGACGCCTTCGAGCTTGAGCAGATATTCGGTGCGGGCGATCGGGTCTCTGAGGGTGCGGTAAGCATCGTTGAGGAGGGAGGATTGCGCGAGGGCGGCTTCCTGCTCCCCGACGGGCTTGGAGGCGAAACGGTCCGGGTGGAGGCGGCGGGACTGGGCGTAGAAGTACCTCTCCAGCGCGGAAAGGTCGAGGACGAGATGGCGGGGGAGGGAGAAGAACTCGAAGTAATCCATGCATCAACTATGCCGCAACTGAGACACCCGCCGCGAGAGGGTTCGCCTGGATGCCGATGGTACGAAGATAGCTCGCCGCCGAGTCAAACCGTGCTTGGGCTCCGGAGGACAGCCCCTGGCGCTAGTCGGCGGCATCGTCTTCCCAGGCGAGGGAGCGGGTGATCGCTTTCTTCCAGCGGCGGTAGTGGCGGGCGCGGGTAGCGGGGTCGGTCTGGGGGGTCCAGGTGCGATCGACGGACCAGTTGGCGGCGAGGTCGTCGGTGTCCTTGTAGAAGCCGCAGGCGAGGCCGGCGGCGTAGGCGGCGCCGAGGGCGGTGGTTTCGCGCATCCTGGGGCGGACGACGGGAACGTCCAGGGCGTCGGCCTGGAGCTGCATGAGGAGGTCGTTGACGACCATGCCTCCGTCGGTGCGGAGTTCCTTGAGGCGGATGCCGGAGTCGGATTCCATGGCGGCGACGACGTCGCGGGTCTGGAGGGCGGTGGCTTCGAGGACGGCGCGGGCGAGGTGGCCCTTGTTGGCGTAGCGGGTGAGGCCGCAGATGGTTCCTCGGGCGGAGTCTTTCCACCAGGGGGCGTAGAGGCCGGAGAAGGCGGGGACGAAGTAGACGCCGCCGTTGTCTTCTACCGTGCGGGCGAGGGGCTCGATGTCTTCGCTGCGACTGATGAGGCCGAGGTTGTCGCGGAGCCACTGGACGAGGGAGCCGGTGACAGCGATGGAGCCTTCGAGGGCGTAGACGGCAGGCTGGTTACCGAGCTTGTAGGCGAGGGTGGTGAGGAGGCCGGAGGTGGACTCGACCTTGCGGGTCCCCGTGTTCATGAGGAGGAAGCAGCCGGTGCCGTAGGTGTTCTTGAGCTCGCCGGGGTGGAAGCAGGTCTGGCCGACGAGGGCGGCGTGCTGGTCTCCGAGGAGGCCGCAGATGGGGATGCCGGCGAGGGCGGTGATGGTGAGGTTGGCGAGGTGCTCGGAGCTGGAGCGGATTTTGGGGAGGACGGAGGCCGGGATGTTGAAGGCGGCGAGGAGATCGTCGTCCCAGGCGAGGGTGTCGAGATTCATGAGCTGGGTGCGGCCAGCGTTGGTGACGTCGGTGGCGTGGGTTCCGCTGTTTGGGCCTCCGGTGAGATTCCAGAGGAGGAAGGCGTCGATGTTGCCGAAGAGGAGGTCGCCCTGCTCGGCGCGGCTGCGGGCGCCTTCGACGTGGTCGAGAATCCAGGCGAGCTTCAGTCCGCTGAAATAGGTGGAGAGAGGCAGGCCGGTCTGGGGGCGGAAGCGGTTCTGGCCGCCCTGAGCGGTGAGGCGGGTGACGGCCTCGGCGACGCGCGTGTCCTGCCAGACGATGGCGTTGTAGACGGGTTCGCCGGTGTGGCGGTCCCAGAGGACGGTGGTCTCGCGCTGGTTGGTGATGCCGAGGGCGGCGATTTGGGTGGGCTGGATGCCGGAAGTGCGGAGGGCTTCGGCGATGACCCAGTCGGCGTTGACGAGGATTTCGCGGGGGTCGTGCTCGACCCAGCCGGGGTGCGGGTAGATCTGGGCGTGTTCGCGCTGGGCGGAGGCGACGACGTTGCCGGCGCGGTCGAAGGCCATGAAGCGGGTGCTGGTGGTGCCCTGGTCGAGGGCTCCGAGGTAGGGTCGGTCGGTCATGTTTGTCTCGCGGGGATCATGGTACGCGAGATCGTGGGCCGGTGAGTCAGAAGAGCTATTTTGAGCTGTCTCTTGAGCCTCGGCCGAAGACGTATCCCAAGGCGGAGGTGGCGGCAGCCAAGGCGATGTGAGCCTCGGAGGACCAGAAGTCCGTCTTTCCGGAACGATAAGCGGCGATCCACAACCCGATGGCTGTGCCGAAACCCAAGACGATGACGATGAAGGCGATAACGATGGCCGCATGGGACTCACTGCCGAAGACCTTGCCGAACCAGCCGAGTTCGGCGTTCAGCCGGTCCATTTCGTGCTGTTGCGATAGTTGCAACTGCCGAGTGGACTCGGCCGCAGAGAGGGCCGTCTCGATATTGGGAGCGGGCAGGAGCTTGGGAACGTCGGGCGCGGGGGAGGCGAGAGAGTGAAGGACCTCCTCGCGCTCAGAGGCCATACAACTTTTGCAGGCGGTAGGTTGCGACCTGTTCCGAGACGGCAAAGATTTCGGCGAGGGTGGGTACGGGAAGGCTTTTGTAGTCGTTCACCATCTCGCGCGGCATGAGGAGATTGGCGGCAAAGGCGTTTGCCTCCTGCTCCCACCGGTCGGTGCCCTGACGTTTGGGATCGCGCCAGAGAACCTTGTAGGCCTCGCTTTTCGCCCACTCAGCGTGTAGCACTCGATGCCCAAGTTCGTGAGCGACGGTGAAGGTTTGACGCACGCCGGGCTCCTCGGCGTTGACGAGGATTTCGTCCTTGGCGGGATCGTATAGTCCGGCAACCCCTTGGCTCGGGCCGGAGAAGGTGACGAAATTGACGCGGACGCCCAGGTTTGTCGCTATCTTCAACGGATTGACCGGTGGCTGATAGATGCCGGCTTCATTCAGCAGGCGAATGGCTTCCCGTTCCGCCAGTCGGTAGTCGGGCTTGATGAGTTTGGGTGCGAACATATTTCGCGATCCTTTCGCAACTACTTATCAGGAAAAGGCTAACACGCAGGTGAAAGCCCGAAGCATATCCAGCAGCGTATCCACGGTGAATGGTAGCTCTCGGTAAGGAGTAAGCCCACCCTTAGCGAAGAACGCCAAGGATGGGGCACCCGGATGGGTTCCGGTCGCTACCGGGGTTAGTAGGTTAGGGCGGGTTCTGGATTGTTGGATTGGGCTTTGGGCTCGAGGCTGGGGTCGGGTTTGGATTCGACGGTGAAGGTGAGGGCGCCCTCGGGGTTGGTGGCGATTTGGACGGTGTCGCCGTGGAGGATGGCACCTTCGAGGATTTTGACGGCGAGTTTGTCCTGGACCATGCGCTGGATGGCGCGCTTGAGGGGACGGGCTCCGTAGGCCTTGTCGTAGCCGGCGTGGAAGATGGCGGCGCGGGCCTCGGGAGTGAGGTTGAGAGTGATCTTGCGATCCGACAACATTGCTTGCAGTTCCGCAAGCCTCAGGTCGATGATGTGGGTGAGCTGCTCTTCGCCGAGGGCGTGGAAGACGACGATATCGTCGACGCGGTTGAGGAACTCGGGGCGGAAGTGCTGGCGGAGGACGTCCATGACGCGGGTAGTGGCCTCCTCAAAGCCGGCTTCGGAGTCGGCCCAGGCGGTGGAGAGCTGCGACGCGCCCAGGTTCGAGGTCATGATGAGGACGGTGTTTTTGAAGTCGACGGTGCGGCCTTTGGAGTCGGTGAGGCGGCCGTCGTCGAGGACTTGTAAGAGGACGTTGAAGACGTCGGGGTGCGCCTTTTCGATCTCGTCAAAGAGAACGACGGCGTAGGGGCGGCGGCGGACGGCCTCGGTGAGCTGGCCTCCCTCGTCGTAGCCGACGTAGCCGGGAGGCGCGCCGATGAGGCGGGCGACGGCGTGCTTCTCCATGTATTCGGACATGTCGATGCGGACCATGGCGGCTTCGTCGTCGAAGAGGAACTCGGCGAGGGCGCGGGCGGTTTCGGTCTTTCCGACGCCGGTGGGGCCGAGGAAGATGAAGCTGCCGATGGGGCGCTTGGGGTCCGCTAGACCGGCGCGTGACCGGCGAATAGCGTTGGCGACGGCTTCAAGGGCTTTGTCCTGACCGACGACGCGCTCGCGCAGGCGGGTTTCCATCTGGACGAGCTTTTGCATCTCGCCTTCGAGCATTTTGGAGATGGGAATGCCGGTCCACTTGGAGACGACTGCGGCAATGTCTTCCTCGTCCACCTCTTCCTTCAACATGCGGAACGAGCTTCCGGCGTTGAGGCCGTCCTGGATGTCGGTGAGGCCGGCGAGTTCGGCTTCAAGGCGGGGGATTTCGCCGTACTGGAGCTCGGCGGCCCGCTGGAGGTTGCCTTTGCGGGTTTCCTCGGTGGCCTGGAAGCGGAGATCTTCGAGCTGCGCCTTCAGCTCGGCGATGCGGCCGATGGCTCCGCGCTCCTTCTGCCAGCGGGCGCGGAGGCCGGCGGCTTGTTCCTGGACGTCGGCTAGCTCGCGCTCGACGGCCTCGAGGCGTTCCCGGCTGTTGGGGTCGGTCTCGCGGCTGAGGGCGGCTTTCTCGATTTCGAGCGAGGTCGCCCGGCGTTCGAGGTCGTCGATCTCGACCGGGACGGAGCCGATCTGGATGGCGAGAGCGGCGGCGGCTTCGTCGACGAGGTCGATCGCCTTGTCGGGGAGGAAGCGGTCGGAGATGTAGCGGTGGGATAGTGTGGCGGCTGCGACGATGGCCGCGTCCTTGATGCGGACCTTGTGGTGGGCCTCGTATTTTTCCTTGAGGCCGCGGAGGATGGCGACGGTGTCCTCGACGTTGGGCTCGCCGACGAAGACGATCTGGAAGCGGCGTTCAAGCGCAGCGTCCTTTTCGATGTACTTGCGGTACTCGTTGAGGGTGGTGGCTCCGATGGCGCGCAGACCGCCGCGGGCTAGCGCGGGCTTGAGCATGTTGCTGGCGTCGAGCGAGCCTTCGGACGCTCCGGCACCGACGAGGGTGTGGAGCTCGTCGATGAAGAGGATGATTTCTCCGTTCGACTCCTCGATTTCTTTGAGGACGGCCTTGAGGCGGTCTTCGAACTCGCCGCGGAACTTGGCTCCGGCGATCATGGAGGCGAGGTCGAGGGAGACGACGCGCTTGTCACGGAGGATTTCGGGGACGTCGCCGAGGAAGATGCGGCGGGCGAGGCCTTCGACGATGGCGGTTTTGCCGACTCCGGGCTCGCCAATGAGGACGGGGTTGTTTTTTGTCCGGCGGGAGAGGACCTGGACGACGCGGCGGATCTCCTCGTCGCGGCCAATGACGGGGTCGAGCTTGCCGCGGCGGGCGAGTTCAGTGAGGTCTTTCGAGTACTTTTCAAGGGCTTGGAACTTGCCTTCGGGGTTTTGGTCGGTGACGCGCTGGGAGCCGCGGATGGCGGTGAGGGCTTTGAGGATGGCGCCGTGGGTGGCTCCGAAGCCGGCGAGGGCGGCCTGGACGACTTCGGCTCCGCCGCCGGCTTTAGCGACCTTGGCGTCGGTAAGGGCGAGGAGGAAGTGCTCCGTGGAGCAGAACTCGTCTTTGAAGGATTCGGTTTCGTGGAAGGCCTGGTCGAGAACGCGCTGGGTGGACTGAGCGAGACTGGGCTGGGCTCCGCCCTGGACCTTGGGCAGCTTGTCGATGGCGGTGTTGAGACCGCTGGTGAGGCGCTCGAGGGGAACGCCGACTTTTTCAAGGACGGGTACGACCACGCCTTCGCGGTCTTCAAGGAGGACAGCGAGGAGATGGAGAGGGAGAATCTCCGGGTTGCCGTTAGCGGCGGCATTCGCAGCGGCGTGCTGGACGGCTTCGGTGGCTTTCACGGTGAGTTTTTCCCAGCGGATAGGCATGATGGGTGCTCCTGAAGGTGTGTAGTCAGGAGTTTAGACGAAGCCAGGCGGCGTTGGGATGCAGGAAATGTGAGTGAGATTTGCTCATATTCGCCTGAAGGTAAACTGGTGTTGTAGTGCGGGACTGCGGTGTGGATTTGGGACCAGGATGTGGCGGAGGGATTTCTGCCACGAACGCGAACCTGGAGGAGGACGCGATGTTCTCTCGATCTCCACTGAACGCGAGCCTGCGGGAGATTGCGGTCAGGCGGTCGCTCGATCGGCGGAAGTTTCTGCGGGGGGTGGCCGCGGTTTCCGCGGCGGGGGCGGTGAGCGGGTTTAGGCCCTTGCGGGCGATGGAGGCGGTGCCACGGCGGCCGAAGGTGGTGGTGGTGACGTTTGGCGGCGGGGCCCGGGATGAGGAGACGTTTGCGCCGGAGGGGCAGGAGAATATCCCGCGGATCATCGGTAAGCTGATTCCGCAGAGGACGTTTAGACCCAGGTGGTGAACCGGGGGATCCTGGGGCATTACGTGGCGAATGCGTCGCTGGCGACCGGGGTGTACGAGACGCTGAACAACTTCGCTTCGGCGGCCCCGGCGAATCCGACGACCTTCGAGTACTATCGGCGGGTTTGAAGCGGCCCGCGGAGGAGGCGTGGGTCATTGCTCCAAGCAACGGCTTCAACCGGATCGGGGGGAGCGGGCAGCGGGAGTATGGGCCCGAGTTCGGGGCGGAGGTGGTGCTGCCGAAGCAGCTTCTGGCGGCTTCGATGGCACGGGGAGCGAACCGGGACTATCTGCACCTGCTGCGGGATAACTCCGAGACGCCGCTGTTCGCTCCGCCCGTAGCGACCGGTGAGGCGAGCCTGCACCGGACGGCGGAGCTGCTGAAGCTGACGGAAGGAGCGGGGGCGCAGATCTTTGCGACCACGTTTGTGCGGTGCCCCGCCCGGGAGTGCGTGCGGAGGGCTCAGCCGGAGACGCTGCTGGGTGCGGTATGCGCCGCGGCAGAAGGCGCAGACCGTGGAGGCGATGCTGCGGGGAGCTGCGGCGAGCGGGATGGATGCGGAGGGGTCGCTCGTAGACGCGGATATGGGGGCGTTCTATGCGTGGATCAACCTGCGAACGCTGAGAGGAGCGGAGGATCTACGGTTCCTGGCCTGGTACAAGGACCACCGGAAGGCCATGGTGATTGGGCCAGGGTTGCCGGGGAGGGGGGGACGACGTCGAACTCGCGGATCACGATGAAGCAGGTGCTGGGAATGCTGGCGTGACGGTCTCAGAAAAGAAGGATGAGGGCTGATGTGCTCCGCAGCCGAGGTGCCTTAGTCTCCAATGCTACCCTTGGACACTTAGCCATAAAGCTCTCGCGCGGAGCAGACGTCAGGAGCCGGACTCCTCCTTCTGCTCGCGGTAGTGCCCGATGTGGTCGTAGATGGCGTCGGGGAACTTGAGATTTCGGTAGAGGTTGCCACAGTCGGGGTCATCCGGGTTGGGCAGGATGGAGAACTCCTGTTCACGCTGCCACTCGAGAATGCGGTCGCGTTTGGGTGGATTGTAGTCGCGGCCTTCGACTTGTTTGAGCATCAGGTTGGCTTGCTCGTCGGAGAAGTCGCGGTCCTTGCAGAGGTAGGCGAGGACCTCTGCGTGGGGGAGAAAATGGCGGGCGACCATGGCGAAGACGAGCCGGCCGTAGTGGCCGATGTCCTTGCCGGCTTCGAGCGAGTCGAGCAGATGGGCCATCATGGTGTCTTTGCGGAGTTCTTCGACGCCAGCGACGTCAATCGGCTCGGCAGCATCTCCCGCAGCGGCGGCGGTGTTGGGGGACATGGGGGATTTGAGGTCCGTGCCGGACTTTGTGTCTGCCTCTGCGCCTATGTGCTTTGCGGTGGCTGTGGGTTGCTCGTGAGAATTGGGAACTCCGCCCTGCTTCAATCTAACGAGTTCGGCTTCGGCCTGCTCGGCGCGTTCGGTGGCGTGGCGCAGGGCTACGGCCTGCTCATCCAAGAGTTCGGGTTGGTCTAGGACTACGGTGCGCTCTGCCATGGGACTCTCCTGTTGCGGGCGGTCTGACTTCGCCCTATCTTCGCTATCTACTCAGACGCGGGCTGGTCTGGAGGCGTTGTCCGGGATGCCGAGTTGGGCAAAAGCGGCTTTGACGGTGTCGGCCACTAGGAGGAGGTCGCGGTTCTTCTGCTTGAGAACGCCTTCGGTGACGCAGTGGTCGAGGAAGGCGAGCAGGGGAGTGTAGAAGCCGCCGGTGTTGAGCAGCAGGATGGGCTTGGCGTGGAGCTTGAGGGTCTGCCAGGCGAGGACCTCGAAGAGTTCCTCAAAGGTGCCGAAGCCGCCGGGAAGGATGAGGAAGGCATCGGCGCGTGAGCCCATAAGGGCCTTACGGGTGTGCATGGTGTCGGTGATGTGGAGCTCGGAGAGGCCGTCGTGCGCCACTTCGAGATCGACGAGAACTTCCGGGATGACGCCGATGACGCGGCCTCCTGCGGCGAGGGTGGCGTCGGCTACGGCGCCCATGAGGCCGACACGGGCGCCTCCGTAGATAAGATCGATGTGGTGGGCGGCGAGGGCACGGCCGAGATGCTCGGCGTGCTGGCGGTATATGGGGCGGGAGCCTGCGGCGGAGGCGCAGAAGACGGCTACGGCGCGGATGGGAGGCATAGTGAGGTTATTGTCGCAGGGCGGCGGTAACGGGAGGAGCGGCGGCGCTTTCCGCGCGCGCTCCTCCGACAGAAAGCGAGGGCTAGTTGAGGACGATGGTGGTGTCGGCGGTGGAGGAGGACACCTCGCAGACGACGGCTCCGGCCTCGCGCTTGTCGGATTTGCTGGCGGTAGTGATGCGGGTGCCGATCGGGAGCTTGAGGTCCACGGTCTGGCCGGCGGCGATGGTCATGGTCTTCTCTCCGGCGCGGAGATCGATGGAGGCTCCGGACTGGTTGCGGAGGCTGAACCGGACGGATTTTTCCTTGCCGCCTATAAAAGCGTGCATGTTGGAGGTGGGGTGCAGGGTGGCGGCGAAGGTGGCGACGGGGGCCAAGACGATGGCGGCGAGAGCTGCGGCGCGCAGGGCGGACTTCAAGAGTGACGTGGTCTGCATCATGGGTGTTCTCCGGTTTGGAATGGAATTGTGTTGCCTCTGGAAGAAGGTGCCGGCCACCCTTCCAGACGCACTTGGTTATACGCATCCCAGAGGGAAAGGTTCCGTGGCTATATTTGGACAGCCTGTGGATTTAACTGGCCGTTTATGAACAAGATGGCGAGGGTTGTGAGATCCGCCGCGAAGAGCATTAGGTATACCCCGTCCCCGGATTTAAGATGGAAGGATGGCGTCTCGATTGTTGGAAAAGATGAACCCGCAGCAGCAGGAGGGCATTCTGGCAGTGGATGGGCCGGTGCTTCTGCTGGCCGGCGCAGGGAGCGGCAAGACGCGGGTGATTACGCATCGAATTGCTTACCTGATTGAAGAGCGTGGGGTTCCGGCGGATGCGATTCTGGCGGTCACCTTTACGAACAAGGCCGCGAAGGAGATGGCCGAGCGGGTCGAAAAGATTCTGGGGCATACGAGCCTTGCGAAGCCGACGCTGGCGACCTTCCACAGCTTCTGTGTGCGGATGTTGCGGCGGGATATCGAGGCCATGCGGGCGAATGGCGTCGGGCTGACGCGGACGTTTGCGATCTACGACGAGACGGATCAGCAGGCGGTGGTGAAGCAGGCGCTGAAGCGGCTGGGGATCGACGACAAGCAGATGAAGCCCCGGGTGGCGCTAGGGCGGATCTCATGGGCAAAAAACCACATGATCGATCCGCAGGGGTATTTTCTGGCTTCGACTAACCCGATGGAAGAGAAGATCGCGCACATCTTCGAGATCTACCGGAAGGAGCTGTTCAAGGCGAATGCGCTGGACTTCGATGATTTGTTACTGGAAGCGGTACGTTTGTTGAAGTCTTCGAGCGAGGTGCGGGAACGCTACAACCGACGTTACCGATATTTGTTGATCGATGAGTACCAGGATACGAACCGGCCGCAATATGAGTTGATGAAGCTCCTGGGGACGCATGGGAATGTGTGCGTGGTGGGGGATGAGGACCAGTCCATTTATAGCTGGCGGGGCGCGGATATTCGGAACATCCTGGAGTTCGAGAAGGACTTTCCGGAGGCGCGGACGATTCGGCTGGAGCAGAACTACCGGTCGACACAGGTGATTCTGGAGGGCGCGTCGGCGGTGGTCGCGCAGAATACGCAGCGAAAGGGCAAGAACCTGTGGACCTCGCGGGAGGGCGGGTCAATGATCGGCTACTACGAGGCGCCGGATGGGGAAAACGAGGCGCTGTTTATCGCCGAGAAGATCAACCGGTATCTGCGGGACGCGGGAGGTGAGGTGGAGGCTCCGCGGTGTGCGGTGCTATACCGGACGAACTCGCAGTCGCGCCTAGTGGAAGAGGCGCTGAGAAGGTATCAGATTCAGTACCACATGGTGGGCGGGTTCTCGTTTTACGACCGGGCGGAGGTGAAAGACATTCTGAGTTATCTGAAGCTGGTGCAGAATGTGCATGATTCGGTTGCTTTATCGCGCGTGGTGAACTCGCCGCCTAGGGGGATTGGGAAGACGACGATGGAGGTGGTCGAGCGGGTGGCTCTGACGATGGGGACGAGTACGTGGGAGGCGATTGGGCGGGCGATCGAGGAGAAGCTGCTGCCGCAGCGGGCCTTGATGGCACTGGCTGGGTTTAAGCAGCTGATCGAGGATGCGCGAGCAATGCTGGGTACAGGGTTTGCAGAAAAGCTGGCTGAGGATGTAGGGGTTTCAGCTGTTGAGGGTGCTTCGGAGAAGGATGTTTCGTTTGGGTTTGGGGGGGCGGAGGAGTCGGTGGATCCGTCGTTCGATACGAGCTTCAACTTTGGGTTTGACTTTGGGCCGAGTGAGGAGATTTCGACGATTGCGGCGGAGAACGCGACGGACTCGGATGCGGCGCATGGGATCGATGCGGCGAGCTTCAATCCGTTCGCCCCGGTGGTGCTGAAGAAGAGTGTGGCGAGCCGGAAGGAGCTTACCGCCGAAACGGCTGCTCCGGAGGAACCGGCAGCGTTTCGCAAGCCGGGAGATGCGGCGACGCTGCCGGAGTTGATCAAATTTCTGAATGATCGGAGCGGCTATCTGAGGGCGCTTGAGGAGGAGGCGACGCCGGAGTCGTTCTCGCGGATTGAAAACCTGAAAGAACTGGCGAATGCGGCGCAGGACGCACAGTTGCGGGGGGAGACGCTGCATGAATTTCTGGACCACGCGGCGCTGGTGTCGGATGCGGATGGGTACTCGTCCGAGGCGCGGGTGACGCTGATGACGCTGCATGCGGCGAAGGGGCTGGAGTTTCCGCTGGTGTTTCTGGCGGGGATGGAGGAGGGGCTGTTTCCGCATTCGCGGACGCTGACCGACCCGACCGGCCTGGAGGAAGAACGGCGGCTTTGCTATGTGGGGATGACGCGGGCGATGGATACGCTCGTGATGACGCGGGCGCGGTATCGGCGGCGGTATGGGAGCGATATGCCGGAGTCGAGCGTGGCGTCGCGGTTCTTGGAGGAGGTGCCTTCGCGGCTGATTGAAGACCTGGGCAGCCCGGCGGCGCGGCCTTCGTTTGGGGATACCGCCTCGCCGTATGCGAATGCGTGGGGAGAACGGAATGGGAGCCGGTTCGGTGGGGGGCGGGCTGGTGCGGCGCATGATGGCGACCGGCACTACAGCTATGAGGATGAAGACCAGAGTGGCGGCAGGGCGCGGCCTGCGGGGGCGGCTTCGGTGAACAACCGAAATGCGTATACGCGGCCTGCGGGCTCCATCGACAATGTGGCGAACTTCTTTGCGGCGCGAGGACAGAAGATTGCACGGCCAAAGGTTCCGGTTCCGGAGCCTACGGGAAAGACGGGTTTGCAGAAGGGAGCACGCGTGCGGCACCCGAAATATGGCGAGGGAATGGTGTTTCAGCGGGAGGGCGACGGGGACGACGCCAAGATTACAGTACAATTTCAACAGCACGGCGTGAAGAAGCTGGTGGAGCGGTTTGCCCAGCTTCAAGTCCTCTAGATCCTCTCATAGGGACCGCCGGCATCCTTCCACATTTCGATTGAGAAAGTTTGGCACTGAGACATGGCGAATACCAAGAGCATTACCGATACCGAAGAACGTAAGAAGATCAAGCGGGCCGCGCGCAAGAAGGCGGCTCCTAAAGCTCCGCGCACCGGCGCTCGCGGCGAAAACAAGGCCAAGCTGAAGAAGGCCGCGCGCGGGCAGTCGAAGCGGTAAGCAGGACCGGGAGAGCCGCCTGCCAGGCGTTGCGGCGGTTTTCCTGGGGCCCATGGCCGGTGTGCTGTTAGTTTCTTCTTACAACCACTAGAAGAATGGCAGGAGACACGCACTGGGCCGGCAAATCTTCGCGACGAAATCGATCGACAAGCTGATCAGCGAATCGGCACGTCCGGAACACGCGTTGAAGAAGACGCTTGGGCCGGTGTCGCTGACTGCGCTCGGCATCGGGGCGGTGATCGGCTCGGGCATCTTTACGGTCATCGGTACGGCAATTGCTGGGGAGAAGTTCGACACGACGTCCATACTGCGGGCGCCGGTGCTGGACTATCTAATTCATCATTCGGCGCTGGCGGGCAGACCGGGCGCAGGTCCAGCGCTGGCAATCTCGCTGGTGTTGGTTGCCATCGTATGCGGGCTTACGGGGCTCTGCTATGCGGAGCTGGCCTCGATGATTCCAATCGCCGGATCCGCCTATACCTACACCTATGCGACGCTGGGTGAACTGGTGGCCTGGATTATTGGGTGGGACTTGATCCTGGAGTATGCGGGCAGCAACATGGCCGTTTCCGTTGGCTTCGCCGCGCACATGGTCGACCTATTGGATTGGTTCGGACTGCATCCGGCCCTTCGGTGGATCTCTCCGGCTTACCTGCCGGCGGGCCTGCAGGATCTGCAAGGCCGGAGTCTGTATCTGCCAGGATGGCATTTTGGGTTTGACTGGCCCGCGTTCCTGGTGGTGATGCTGCTGACGATTGTGCTGGTGCGGGGGATTCGCGAGTCGGCCGAGACCAATAACGTCATGGTATTGCTGAAGCTGGCCGCGATTCTGCTGTTCATCTTCGCCGGGGCGCACTTCATCAGGCCCATGTACTACCATCCGTTCTCGCCGAATGGCTGGTCGGGTGTCCTGACCGGTGGTTCGATCATCTTCTTCACCTACATCGGATTTGACTCAGTTTCGACAGCAGCCGAGGAGTGCAAGAATCCCCAGCGGGACGTCCCGATCGGCATTATCGCGACGCTGGTAGTGTGCACGGTCTTGTATATCGGCGTGTCCCTGACGTTGACCGGGCTGGTGCCATGGCAGAGCATGGTGGACGATGCGGCGCCGGTCGTCAATGCGCTGAAGAAGCTGTCGTTGCTGCCCGGCGGCGGGTCGCTGCGCTGGGTGCGGCTGGCCTTGCTGTTCGGCGCGATGATGGGGATGATTTCGTCGATTCTGGTCTTTCAGCTGGGGCAATCGAGAGTGTGGTTCGCCATGTCGCGAGACCGGCTGTTACCTGCGTTCTTCGGGAGGGTGCATCCAAAGTTTCGGACCCCGGCCGTCGCGACCTGGGTCGCTGGGGTTGTCGTCGGGATCCCGGCGGGGCTGTTCGATATCGGCACGCTCACCGATCTCTCGAACATTGGGACGCTGTTTGCGTTCTCGCTGGTGTCCATCGGCGTCATCATCCTGCGGGTCCGCGACCCTCAGCGGCGGCGCGGCTTCCGGGTGCCGTTCGGACCCGTAATCCCCTGTCTGTCGGTCCTCTTCTGCATTCTGCTGATGATGGGACTGCCAATTATCACCTGGATGCGCTTCTTCATCTGGCTGGGATTGGGGCTGGTCATCTACTTCTGCTATAGCCGGAAGAGAAGTGAGTTCTATGCGGGTGGGCGGGGTAGCCTGTAATCGACATGGATCAATACCTCGGGCGGGGCAAGGATTGTAGGTGTTCGATAGCCTCGGCGGCTCGCGCGCGGAGTTGAACAAGATCGTGCGAAGTCTTTTTGTGAAGGGTGTTGTAGGGCATCTGCATGCGGAAGTTGTTGCCCAGGGTGGATTCGTTGCGTTCGAGGAAGGTCCAGTAGAGGGCGGTGAAGGGGCAGGAGCCTTCGCCGACTGATTTCTTTGGGTCGTACTGGCACTTGCCGCAGAAGTTGGACATGCGGTTGATGTAGGCGGCTCCGGAGACGTAGGGCTTGGTGGCGGTGAGGCCGCCGTCGGCGTAGGTAGCCATGCCGAGGACGTTGGGCTCGACGACCCAGTCGTAGGCGTCGATGTAGGCGAACCAGAACCAGTCGGTGAGCTCGCGGGGGGAGAAGCCGCAGAGGTTGGCGAGGTTGGAGAGGACCATGAGGCGGGTGATGTGGTGGGACCAGCCCTCCTGGAGGACCTGGGCGACGACGGTGTCCATGCAGTAGAGGCCGGATTTTGCGCCCCAGTAGACGGCAGGCAGGGGTAAGGCAGCGCCCAGGGCTGAGGGGGTGGCTCCGGCGTAGGGGTCGGAGGGTGTGTAGGCGTGGGCGGCTTCCGGGGTTTGGTCGGGGGAGGCTTCCTGAGGAACGCGGCGGGGTTCCTGGGGGATGTGGCCGGCGAGGAGGCGGTAGCCGTCGGTCTGCTCGTGGAGGTGGCGCATGAACTCGCGCCAGCCGAGGAGCTGGCGGATAAAGCCTTCGGCGGAGGCGAGGGGGATCGCGCCCTGTTCGGCGTGGGCGGCTACGTCGCGGATGAGGTCGAGGGCGTGAAGGCGGCCGAGGTTGAGCAGGACGGAGGTTTTGGTGTGGAAGAGCTGCGGCTGGTCGTCGCGCATCGCGTCTTCGTAGGGGCCGAAGGTGGGGAGGAGTTCGGCGAGGGCGAACTGCCAGAAGCGGTCGCAGTCTGCCTGGGTGCAGGGAAGGTCGAAGCCGTCGATGACGCCGAAGTGGTGGGGGTAGGTGGCCTCCACGAGGGCGATGACCTCCTCGGTGATTGCATCCGGCGGGAAGGTTGGCGGGGTGGGGATCGGGATCTCGTTCTTGTAGGGGTTGCGGTTGTCGGCGTCAAAAGAGAACTGGCCGCCGACGGGTTTGGCGTTCTGCATCAGCACGCCGGTCTGCTGGCGCATGTGGCGGTAGAAGCGGTCCATGACGTAGCTCTTGCCGTTCTTGTACGGGCCGTACACCTTGAGGAAATCCGCGGGCTGGGAGGCCCAGGTGGTGTCTTCGACGAAGGTGAGGTCGAGGCCCTGGGTGATCGCACCGGCGAGGTCGAGGCGGAGTTCGCGCTCGGCGGGGGTCATGCAGGTGAGGGTAGGGAGGGAGCCCTCGCGCTGAAGGGCGAGGAGGGCCTGGCCATGGCTGAGCGGGGAGAAGTGGTAGAGGACGGCTACGCCGCGGGCGGCCTGCTCCAGGGCGAAGTGGCGCATGTTGGAGATCAGGACGATGAGCTTTTTCTTGTGGTAGGGGCGGCGGAGGGCCTTGGCGGTGGATTCAACGATAACGACGCCGGTGGCGGAGGCGGACTGCTCGGTGAGGGGGCCCGTGCGGTCGGTGTAACGGTCGTAGGGGATGTAGATCCAGCGGCGATGCTGGAGGTCTTCGGCGGTGGGGGCGGGGATTTGCTCGGGAAACGGCGGCATGGTCCGTGGGATGCAGGTCTGGCTGGTCGGGCGTCGAGCGGATCAAGGGTCCGGCATGAAGATGTAGTGCAGCGAAAAGCCCTCGCCGGCGCGAGAGCTTTCGGTAAACAACCAGAACCTGGGTGATTAGACGAGCTGAGCGTCGAGGGTGATCTCGGCGGCCTTGAGGAGGCGGGAGATGGGGCAGCCTTCCTTGGCCTTCTTGGCGAGCTCGTCGAACTTCTCTTTCTCGGCGCCGGGAACCCTGGCCTTGGTGGTGAGGTGGATCTTGGTGACGGTGGGGCCGTCGTCGGTCTTCTCCATGGTGACGACGGCGGTGGTTTCGAGCGACTCCGGGACGAGGTCGGCGGAGGTGAGCTGGCCGCTGAGGGCCATGGTGAAGCAGCCGGCGTGGGCGGCGGCAATGAGCTCTTCGGGGTTGGTGCCGATGCCGTTTTCGAAGCGGGTTCCGAAGCTGTATTGCGAGTCCTCGAGGACGCCGGACTGGGTGGAGATGGTGCCTTTGCCCTCTTTGAGAGAGCCGTGCCAGATTGCGCTTGCGCTGCGGTCCATGATGGTTCCTCCGTGATGACGCCAGTGGTGGGCGTCGACTTCCATAGGATGCACCCTCAGGCTCGGGGGAGCCTGAATGGGAGGTAAATGTCAGGCGGCATCAGCGCTCGAACTCGAAGCGGGTTTTGAAGTCCTGATCGAGGACGAGGGAGGCGTCGAACTTCTTGCCGGCTTTGGAGACGAAGCCTTTGATGAGGGGGGTGCGGGCCTTCTTGGAGCATAGGGCTTTGATGTGGGCGAGGGTGAGAGGCTTTTTACAGACCTCTTCCCAGAGGACGAAGTCGCAGCCCTGGCGGAAGGCGGAGCAGCCGTAGAAGCCTTTGTCGGGGTTCTTTCGGACCTCGCCGTTGCGGCACTTAGGGCAGACGATTGCGCCTTTAGGGGCAGTGAAAGCGCGGGCGGCTGGATCGCGGGGCCTGGGCTTCTTAACCGTGGTGGCCTGGGCCAGGACCTGGGGGATGTCCTCCCGGAGATAGCCCTCGATCTCGTCGCGAAGCTCGGCGGAGTTGTACTCGCCGCGTTCGATGCCGGCGAGCTTTTCTTCCATAGCGGCGGTGAGGGAGGGGCTGCTGATGCGCTCGCCGACCTGGGCGATGAGCGAGGTGCCCTTGCCGGTGGGGGCGAAGGATTTGCCCTCGCGGGTGATGTATTCGGATTGCTCGAGGCGCTGGATGATGGCGGCGCGGGTGGACTCGGTGCCGAGGCCCTTGCCGCGCATGATGGCACGCAGTTCATCGTCGTCGATGGCTTTGCCGGCGGTCTCCATGGCGGCAATGAGGGTGGCGTCGGTGTAGCGGCTGGGTGGTTTGCGTTCCTTAGTTTTGAGATCGAGGGATTCGACGGGCAAGCGTTGGCCGCGCTTGAGCGGGGGGAGGGTGCCGATGGGTTCGCCGTCTTCTTTTTCTGTGTCGCCGGGCTCTCCGCCGTAAAGGGCGGACCAACCGGGGTCGAGGACGCGGGAGCCGTTGGCGGCGAACTTCTGGCAGGCGATGTCGATGCCGGCGCGGGTCTCCTCGGTGCGCTTCTCGGGCAGGAAGATGGCGAGGAAGCGGGTGGCGACGAGATGGTACACGTTGCGCTCGTCCTGGTTGAGGGCGGCGATGGAGGAGCGGGTGGGGAGGATTGCGTGGTGGTCGCTGAGCCTGGTGTTGTCGACGTAGATTTTGCCGAGGGGTGGGCCATGTTCTGCGCGGTGGATGGCGGCTTCGACGTGTTTGGGGTCGGCCTGGAAGCGGACGGCGCGAAGGGTGGCGGCGAGGCCGGGGACCATGTCGGTGCCGATGTGGCGGGAGCTGGTGCGGGGGTAGGTTAGGGCCTTGTGGGTCTCGTAAAGGCTCTGTGCGAGCTCAAGGGTGCGGGCGGCGGTGTAGCCGAAGCGGCGGTTGGCGTCCTTTTGCAGGGCTCCGAGGTTGTAGAGCTGGGGGGGCTGGCGGCGGGATTGCTTGATGTCGACGGACTCGATGAGGGCGTCGGCACCGGGGGGGATGGCGCGCTGGATGGCTTCGACATCGGGCTTGTCCTCAAAGTCGAACTTGCCTTCCTTGTTAAGGGCCTTGGCGACGAAGCCGGGGAGCTGGGCGTGGAGCTGGTAGAAGAAGGTTTTGACGAAGCCGGTGATCTGGGCCTCGCGGGCGACGATGAGGGCGAGGGTGGGGGTCTGGACGCGGCCTACGGTGCAGAGGACGCCGTTGGTGATGGTGTAGGCGCGGGTGTAGTTCATGCCCCAGAGCCAATCGATTTCGGCGCGGGTCTGGGCGGAGTCGGCGAGGGCGTCGAAGTCGGCGGCGGGGCGGAGGCGGGCGAGACTTTCGCGGATGGCTTCTTCGGTGAGGGAGTTGGCCCAGAAACGGAGGACGGGTTTGCGGCAGCCGGCCATGCTGTAGATGCGGCGGAAGATGGCTTCGCCCTCGCGGCCGGCGTCGGCGGCGTTGACGACCTCGGTGGTGGCGCGGGCGTTGAGGAGGCGCTTGACAATGGCGAACTGGTCGGCGGTTTTGGGGTTGACGACGTATTGCCACGCGTCGGGGATCATGGGGAGCTTGTGGCGGGTCCAGGCACCGGCCCAGGCGGGGTTGAGGGTCTCGGGCATGGGCAGGTTGACGAGGTGGCCGATGGCGTAGGTAACGATGGCCTGGGGACCTTCGAAGAAGCCATCTTCGCGGCGGTTGCAGCCGAGGACGCGCGCGAGGTCGCGGGCTACTGACGGCTTTTCCGCGACGATGACGCGCATGGCTGGGTCCTTTCCGACGGGGGCGGACCTGCGGGACAGGCTTGCCGCTCCGGATACAAGTTTAGCGTTGGGTGAGTCTTGGGTTTGAGTGCGATTGGGGAAGCCTCCAATTGGCACACGTCACCGTCTTATGGGAGAGGCCCCGGCTGCCCTGCAGTGCCGGGCATCCCAAGGAGACGAATTATGTTTTTGAAGAACGGATTGACTGCGCTGCTTGCTTTGGCCGCCGTCCTGACAAGCGGCAGTGTGCTGTTGGCTCAGCAGACGACGCCGGGGGCGACGCCGAACGCGCCTAGCACAACGACCGCTCCCGTGACCCCTACGCTTCCGCCGGAGACGACGCCGGTTGCGCCGGGGCAATCGACTGGAGCGCCGATGACCAAGACGGAGTTGAAGGCCCAGCACAAGCAGCAGAAGGCGCAGGAGAAGTCCGCCGATGCGAATGCGAAGGCGGCGAAGAGCTCTGCGAAAGCCAAGAAGGACGCGGACAAGGCAGTGCAGCAGCAGGAGAAAGCCACCCCGCCGCCGAGCTAGAGCCTAGCCGATCAAGGTTCTGGCTTACCGTCGTCCCGGCCCACCTAGCGACGGTGAGACTGTCGCGAAGGTGGGGCACATATCTCGGGCACGGCTTGTTCGGCTAGTTCGGCTAGGGATTCATCGGGGCTAGGTGGGACGATAGTCTTCGCGGATGGGGGTGAAGACGTCGAGCACCTCAGAAGGTTGGAGGGCGAAGGCCTGATGCTCGACGCCTCCCGGCACGACGAAGCTGTCTCCGGCATGGGCTTCGAAGGATTCTCCGGCGATGTCGACGCGGATTGCACCCTTCACGACGTAGACAAGTTGCTCGTGGGGGTGGGCGTGGCGGGCTCCGACCCAGTCCGCGGCGAAGAAGTGGCGGACCAGCATGAGTTGATCGTCGTAAGCGAGGACTTGGCGGACCAAGCCGGGTTCTGGGGTGAGGTCGACGGCTTCGGTGTTGCGGACGAGGACCTTGGAGACAAGGGTCATGGGGTAAGGCTGCGCTTGCGCGCGGCTTCAAACTCGTCCCCGGGCTGCCAGGCTACGGGCTGGGGCGCGGCGGAGGCTTGCCAGCCGAGGTCCATGCCGAGGCGAGCCATGGTGGCCAGGCCGCGGAAGTCCATCTGGGGCGTGTAGTTGTCGGAGAAGTTGTGGTAACGGTTGGCGGTGTAGTCCTCCTGCTGGGCGAGGCCGAAGGCCTTGTCGTGGCCGGCGAAGAGGGTTCCCTCGCCGATGGAGAACGCGGGAACGCCGACGCGAGCCATGCTGAAGTGGTCGCTGCGGTAGAAGTGGCCGGCCTCGGGGTGGGCGTCGGGCACGATGGCGAGGTGGAAGCGCCGGGCGGTGGCGGCGAACGCTGGGTAGAAGCTGGTGCGCTCGACGCCGGCGGCCTCGACCTCTTGCGGGTCACCGACGGGCTGCAGGGCGTCGTAGTTGAGGTTGAGGGAGATGTCCCCGGCAGGGATTGGGGGGTGCTGGCCGAGGTATTCGCTGCCCAACAGGCCTTGCTCTTCGGCCGTGACGGCGGCGAAGACGATGTCGTGCGGGGGCTGAACGGTAAGGGCGGACCAGGCGCGGGCGAGCTCCAGCAGGACGCCGCAGCCGGTCGCGTTATCAACGGCGCCGTTGTAGACGTTGTCGCCGGCCATGCCGGGGACGAAGCCGAGATGGTCGTAGTGGGCCGAGTAAAGGACGGCCTGCTTTCCGGAGATTGCTCCGGGAAGGCGGGCGAGGACGTTAGGGCTCTGGAAGGGGCGGATGACGCTTTCCAGGTGCGCGCGGTAGTGGACCGGCAGTTCCACGGCCTTGAAGCCGCGCTTGCCGGCCTCGGCGATGGCGACGTTGGGGTCAGGGTTCCTGCCTGAGGCGGCCAGCAGCTGCCCGGCAACGCCAAGCTGGATCCAACTGGCGGCCTGGAGGAGGGGCTTGCGGTCGTCGCGGAGGTAGGTTTTCTCTCCGGAGCCGGAGTTTTCAACGACTCCCCAGCCGTAGCTGGCGAGGTCGGCACGGTGGATGAGGAGGGCGCCGACGGCTCCCATGCGGGCGGCCTGCTCGTACTTGTAGGTCCAGCGGCCGTAGTAGGTGAGGGCCTTGCCGCCGAAAAACTTGGGGTCGTCGGAAGGTGGGTCGCCGACGATCACGAGGACGACCTTGCCTTTGACATCGACGCCCTTGTAGTCGTCCCAGCCGAACTCGGGGGCGGTGACACCGTAGCCGACGAAGACGATGGGAGCATCGATCTCGGCCAGCGGCGTGTGCTGCTGGTTGGTGACGACCATGTCCGGGCCGAACTGAAGAGGGATCGCGTGGCCGGAGGCGGGTACAAGCGCCACCTTCATGCTGTCGCGGATGGCTTTTACCCCAACGAAGTTTACCTGCTGGAGGAAGGTTCCGTTATCGCCCGCAGGTTGAAGGCCGGCGAGGGCGAACTCCGTGGCGATGTACTGGGCGGCGAGGTCGGCACCGCGGAGGCCGGGGCCTCGGCCTTCGAGCAGGTCGTCGGCGAGGAAGCGGACGTGCGCACGAATCTTCTCGGCATCGATGCTGGACTCTGCCGCGCCGACCGCGGAAGGAATTGCCTGAGCGTGTACCACCGATGCCGCGGCGGCAAGAGCCAGCAGTGCCGCAAATGCCTTTGTTCCATGACCCATCCAGATGTCCTTGGGCACCGATGCGCTCGGTTTCAGTCTACCCCGTGCGAGGGTGCGGACGGCCGCTGGAGCTTGACCTCCGCGATGCCGAGGCGGCGAAGGACCTTGCGAGCAAGGCCCGTAAGCGGCGTCTCTCCAAGCATGGCGGAGCGGACCCAGACCAGGTCGTCCTCGGCTGTGACGACGGCCTCGCGGAATCGAGGCGCTTCCCGAAAGACCTGCACGTAAAAGTTCGTGTTCGTAATGGAGTGCCGGACACGCAGGATAGGCTCGTGGCCGGCCACCGCATCGAGGGGCAGCGGCGGAAGTTCGAACATGCCGGGCATGAGGCTGGCTTCCACGGGACGCCGCTCCAGGAGCACCTCGGTTTGCGTTCCGGCCTTTCGCAGGGCGAGGAGATAAGCGGCGGGGCGGCTGGTCTGTCGACCACGGGGGGGGGTGACGTGCTCTCCGCGCGTGAGGCAGAGATCGAAGACCGGGCAGTTGAGGCAGAGGGGCGCACGCGGGAGGCAGATGGTTGCCCCGAGTTCCATCATCGCCTGGTTGTGATCGCCCGCGGCATTCGCCCGTATCGCGCGGTCCGCGCCATCGGGCTCTGCATGCGTGACCTTGCGCGGAGGAACAAGCGAGGCGGCGACCTCTCGGACGAAGGCGCGGGAGGCGGCGGAGGCATCCTCCGGCCGGCCGCAGAGGCGAAGGATCACGCGCTCTACATTGCCGTCGACCACGGCGATGCTTTCGCCGAACGCGATGCTGGCGATGGCGGCGCAGGTGTACTCCCCGATGCCCGGCAGGGTTCGCAGGGCGACGGAGGTCCGCGGCAGGACTCCACCGAGTTCGACCATAACAAACTGGGCCGCTTTGTGGAGCATCCGGGCCCGGCGATAGTAGCCGAGGCCGGACCAGGCGGCGAGGACGTCGGCCTCCGGCGCAAGGGCGAGGGCGACCACGGTAGGAAAGCGCTCAAGAAAGGCGGTGTAATGCTCGATGACAGCGGCGACCCGGGTCTGCTGGAGCATGATCTCGGAAACCCAGGTGCGGTAGGGATCGACGTTGCCGCGCCAGGGCAGCACACGGGCGTGGGCGCGATACCAGGCGCTCAGGAGCCTTCGGAAACGTTTAGAGTCCAGGCTGGTCGACTCCGTCTCCTGGATGGTTCGAGCGTTCATAGGGCATTTTATCGAGCGCCGAGAAAGTTGCCCAGCACCGGTCTACCCTACACTCTTTGGCTGGGTGCGGGTGAAGAGAAACGATCATCGCAGCGAGTTTCTGCGCGGCGTCGCCGGGTTGGCAGCGCCGGCACTGCTCACCGGAGCTACTTGTATTCAGCCTGGTAGAGGTCGCTTTCGCGGTTCATTTCGGCGGGGGTTGCGTTGTGGACGACGATGAGGACGCGGTATTTAAAGGTGGCGGAGTCGCCCTTCTCCAGGGTGTAAGTGTGGGGGGTGGCTTTGGGGTCGAAGATGCTGTCGCCCAGAGGGTTGGCGGCGAAAAGGCCGTAGCCGCGGGCGTGCCAGTAGGTGGGGTAGCCGGGGTTGCCGGGATGATCGAGGATGGCGACGGTGAGGGTCTTGCCCTCGGTGGTTCCGGTAAGCGAGCACCAGCGTCCCCGGGTTGACCAGACCTTGTCGCCGACCACGCCCTCGCTGGTGCGGTAGACGCCGGTGCCTCCGGAGGTGTCGACGGGGTCGACCTTGGTGGGGCGGCCGGAGGCATCGGCGAAGATACCGCCCTTCTCGGTCGGTGACTCAAGGAAGTGAGCGACGCGGATGCCGAGGAGGCCTTCTTTGTCGTCGTGGAAGACGGTGTGGTCGAGGGCCTTAAGGGTGGTGACGCGGTCGATGATGCGGGCGTCGGCATGGGCCGAGAAGACGAGCCGGGTGGTCTCGCGGAGGGCATCGCGTCCCTTCCCGTTGGTCCAGATGGTTTCGACGACGAGCTCGCCCTGGCCCTTGCCGCTATGGGTCGAAACGATCTTCTGCAGCCGAATGGACCCCATCTTTTCCCGGTCTTCAGGCTTGATGGCGTCGGAGTTGTTCCAGAAGTCGAAGCCGTTTACGTTGCCGTAGTTGAACCACATGCCGGCGTGGTGAGGGTGGTCGACGCGCTCACCGGGGCGGGGCGCGAGCGGGTAGCCGCGGGTGATCGTGACGCCATCCGAGGCAATGAGCGGGTAGAGCACGGGCTTCTTGAGCGTGGTGGGCCAGACGTAAGAGGTGAACGGCTGGCCGTCGATGGTGATGTCGACGCGGTGGTCGGCTTCCTTGGGCGTGACCTGAATGTTGGCCTGGGCGACGGCAAGGCTGGAGAGAGTGGTGAAGGCGAGCATGGCCATGGCCAGGCCCGACCTAGACATGCTTGCCCCCGGCGATGACCTGCTGGGTCTTATCGTCGAAGGTGACGCGGGTTCCGGTCTGCATGGCGGCGATGCACATGCAGAGAGCGACGGAGTGGCTGTAGCCGGCCTCGATGCTGGCGTTGGGCGTCTTGCGGGAGCGGACGCACTCCATCCAGTTGAGCATGTTGGCGGAGGTCTGGGGATCGCTGGTGCCGGTGTTTGCGTCGGTGGAGACGTGCTCCGCCTTTGCGACCAGCGAGAAGCTCTTGAGGAGTTTCGGCTGCATCTTCATTTCAGCCGCGTACTTGGCGTTGAGGCCACCCTCGGGGGTGACCATCTGCTTGTCCATGTCGAGCATGCCGCCGGTGGAGTAATAGAGCTCCTTGACCCCGTCCGCGGCATTGTTCTGGCGGGAGGAGAAGACGACCTGGAAGCCCTTGGTGAGATCGTCCAGCGGGCCGTAGTCGAAGACGGCTGTCATGGTGTCCCAGTTGCGGCGGCCGTCCTTCCAGGCGTAAATGCCGCCGTTGGCGACGACGGAGCGCGGGTGCGGGAGGCCGGTGAACCAGTGGACGGTGTCGATCTGGTGAACGAGCCACTGGTCGGGGAGGCCGGAGGAGTAAGGCCAGAAGAGGCGGAACTCGAGATACTTGCGGGCGTCGAACGCCTCGTAGGGCTCATTGAGCAGGTAGCGCTTCCAGTCGGTGTCTTGCTCTTTGAGCAGCGGGACCTGGTCGGGGCGGCGCCAGCGCCCTGGCTGGTTGACGTTCCAGACGAGCTCGACCGACACGAGATCGCCAAACTGGCCGCTCTGGATGTACTCGTAGGCCTTCTGGTAGCTGGGAGTGCTGCGGCGCTGGGTTCCGACCTGGACGATCTTGCCGGTCTTGCGGACCGCATCGCGGAAGAGGCGGGCATCGGCCATGGTGTGGGCAGTGGGCTTTTCGACGTAGGCGTCGCGGCCGGCGTTGACGGCCTCGGCGCCGTGCTGGGCGTGCTGGAAGTCGGCCGTGGCGATGAGGACCGCGTCAACGTCCTTGCGGGCGTAGAGCTCGTCGTTGTTGCGGACAGAATCGACTTTGTTGCCGCTTTTCTCGGTGAGCATGGCAGCGCCCTGGTCGCGGCGCATGTTCCAGATGTCGGAGACTGCGACGAACTGGAAGTTCTGGGCGGAGCAGTGCTGCAGGAAGGCGGGGACGAGCGCCTGCTTCATGCGGTCGCCGCAGCCCACGATAGCGGTGCGGACGCGGTCATTGGATCCAACGATGGCGGCGTAGCTGGACGCAGTCCACGTGACGGCGGTGGCAGCGGCGGCGTTTTTGAGGAAGTCTCGGCGATTCGTCTCGCTCATGCTGGGCTCGTCTCCGGGATAGCTTTGGGAGAGGATGGGGGGGCCTACCCACCCTTTGCGTTGGGATGGGAGGCGTCATATTCTGCGCCGGAAGCACCACCGCCGGCCGCGCCCGATGAACGAAGTCGCGAGAACGACGCAGCAGCGACCGCGCAAAGCGCGACGGCTTCCACGCAGGTGGCGACGCGGTGACTAAGGTGTCGACGCTTCATCGTGCCTTCGCCCTCCCGAAGACACGATAACGCAGGGGACCGGGAAAGACGAGGGAA
Organism: uncultured Granulicella sp.; assembly: GCA_965213785.1. Classification (GTDB taxonomy): domain Bacteria; phylum Acidobacteriota; class Terriglobia; order Terriglobales; family Acidobacteriaceae; genus Edaphobacter. Next base: position 1,679,231 of record OZ243921.1, read on the forward strand.
ATATTTTAGTGCGACTGCTGCGCCATCATCTCGTTGAACTGGTCGACGAAGGCCGCCTCGTTGGGTCCGGGATTGTTGCGGAGCACCTTCACCCGTTCAACGAGGATTTCATCCGCGTCAGAGGCGAGCAGGTCCACGGCCTCTGCGATAAATGCGTCCAGGGGCATGGCCCGCGGGTCGTTCCTGCCATTCATCAGGTCAGTCTGCACGTAAGGTGGCGCGAGTTCAAGCACCCGGACGGAGGTCTTCTTGAGCAGGAAGCGAAGGGACTGCGTGTAGGAATGGATCGCTGCCTTGGTGGCGCAGTAGGTCGCCGTGGAGGCAAGAGGCGTAAAGGCCAGGCCGGAGGTGACATTGATGATGGTGGCTGAGGGCTGAGCCTTCAGGTGCTCGATCAGAGAGGAGATCATGCGGATGGGGCCCAGCAGATTGGTGCTGACGGTGGACGAAATGATCGCGTCATCGACGGAGCCTTCGACATGATCCATCTTCATGATGCCGGCGTTGTTGATAAGGATGTTGAGAGTCGGGAAGTCGGCAAGGACGGAGGCGGCGACGGCGGCGATGCTTGCCGGATCTTCCACATTGAGGACGACGGAGCGCATCCCCGGATTGGCGGCAGTGGTCTCGTCGAGGACGTCGGTCCGGCGGCCGGCGAGGATGACCTGGTTGCCCTTGGCGTGAAGCGCTTCGGCAAGACCCCGTCCGATGCCCGAGCCGCCGCCTGTAATCAAGATGGTGTTGCCTGTCACTTCCATGTTCTCTCCCGCGGCGTTTGTCTCTGCCGTTGCCGCATCCCATCGGATGCGGGGGCGGCTGAGGACGATTCGCAGGAGCGGCGCTTTTTATACCGTGTCGCCGGCATTCTTCGGCTTCACGGGCTCCTTGTAGGTCGGGTAGGGCGGGCCTTTCTGCAGAATCTCCTGCATCTGCTCGTCATACTTGTAGAAGTCGTCGAAGAAGTCCACCCTTCCGTCGTCGCCGACCAACGCGGTCAGGTAAAAGATGACGATAGGAATCGGCGTCTTCAGATTCACCTGGTGGTTATCGTCGCCGCTGTTCATCGCCTCCCGGACCTTCTCAAGATCCCAGTCCGAATGATCCTTGTCCTGCTGGCCCTGGAGAACCCAGGCGGCGAGGTCCTCGGGCTTCTGCACGCGGACGCAGCCGTGACTGAAGTCGCGGCGGGTCCGGTTGAAGAGCTCGGTGGCGGGGGTGGAGTGCAGGTAGATGTCGTACTCGTTGGGGAACATGAACTTGACGAGGCCAAGCGAGTTTTTGGGGCCGGGCTTCTCGCGCACCATCACGCCGCCGTGGGCGACCTGCTCGGGGGTGTAGCTGGTGAGAACCTCGCCCTTGTTGTTGGTCACTTCGAAGTTCTTGGCAGCCAGGTAACCCTTGCTGCTCTGCATGTGCGGGACCAGCTCCTTACGGGCAATGTCGGTCGGCACGTTCCAGTACGGGCGGAAGATGAGGTACTTCATCATATGGGTGAAGACGGGCGTCTGGTGCTCGCCGACCATCTTGCCCACCACGACCTTCATGGTGAACTCGACCTTGCGGTTGGGCGTGCTGTCGCTGAAGCCGCGGAGAACGAACTCCGGCAGGTTCACCATGAGCTTCGGATTGACGTACTCGTTGGGAAGCCAGCGCCACCGCTCGAGCGAGCTTTGCAATTGCAGAATGCGCTGCGAAAGCGGCACGTTGAGGGAGGCGATCGTCTGGGCAGTCAGCTTGCCATCCGGGGTGAGACTGTGGCGCTGCTGATAGTTCTTCACGCCCTCTGCGACCTCTGGGGTGTACGCGCTGCCTGCCGATCTGGCCGGCCCCGAGGGCAGGTCTCCTTCCAGGCCGAGGCGGGCCACGAGCGCGTCCAGCGCAGGGTAACTGCCTCCTGCGCTCACAGGCTTGGCGACCGTGGGAAGCGGCGCCGTCGGACTCGCCTCCTGCTGCTTGGCCAGGTCTAGATACTTGCCCAGCGACTCCTCGGTCGCGCGGTACTGCGGGTTGTCCGGTTCAACGGAGGCGATCAGCTTCGGAACGTCGTCCGCATCCACGGCGTTGTCGGAGACGAACTCCGGCAGATCGTATTTCTTTTCCTGGGCGTTGATGTCGAAGTTGAAGTGCTGCGGATTCACGCGGCCTGTGCGGAGGTCGGAGATGTACCGCATCACGGCGACCGTCATGGCGACGTCGTACTGCGCGACGGCGTCGTCCGAGCTTGCACTGAGTGCCTTGGCGCGATCGCCCCATCGGGAGCCGTCGTAGTCCTCCGGGTTCAGGCCCTTGCGCGCGGCATCCTGAAAGGCCTTCGTGAAAGCCGCGGCCTGCGCGGTCGGCTTGCCGTTACGGGTCCAGGCGATCTCGTTGTTGCGATCGTCATAGAAGGTCTGGACGGGCTGCTGGTACGGTCCGACGTCCGGTATCTTCATGAACGGCAGGCGGGTGGACTGCACCAGCGGCTGAATCTTCTGCGAGTAGGCGTCCGAGTTCGGGGCGGAGCGGGTCTTGCGATGGCGGCGGCAGCCCACCGGGGCCAGCGCCAGCAGCAAGCCACAGGCGAGTAGCGCGCCCGTTCGCGTGGCCGAGGCCCATGTGGGTTTCATATCCGCCAAGTTCGAAGTGCGTGTCATACGTGCCGTCCCTATCGATAGAAGCTAAGTTGCGGTGTCATGCAGCGTACCTCGTAGGATGCAGGGCAGGTTTCGGTCGCCCGCCGCCTAACGTGCAATCTCCCCAAGGGTACCCAGGCACGCAATCGCCTGGACTACGAGCAGCCCGCCGGTGAGGCCGAGGTAGAGCTTTCGTTGCCTGGTTTCAAGGGCGTCGGCGAAGACGCCCCCAATGAAGGTGAGCAGAAACGGCAGCGCCCAGAGCCACGGAGCGGAGACCACCTGCGACGTCATTAGGATCGCCACCGCGGCGAACATAACCAGCGGAGCGGTATTGCCGAAGTAACGGCTACGCCGGACGGTGACCCAGAGGAGCAGGGAGACGGCCGCCGCGACCGTCACGGGAGCCTCCGCGATGGAGCCGAAGAAGCCCTCGAAGCCTTCCAGGGTGAACCAGAAGCGTGCCCCGCCGCCGGTAAAAATATAGGAGAACGCCGCGGGCCGGAAGGCAAAAGAGGCGAACAGGATCGCCAGCGCGCCCACCGCGGAAAAGATGAGGATCTGCAGAATGGGACTGCGGCGCCGCTCCGCGAGGTACAGCATAAGGATGGTGGCAGCGGCAAACCCCACCATCGCCGCGAGCAGGTGCGCCGCCGCGGCCAGTCCAAGCGCGACCGTCAGCAGAACGATGCGCGGACGCCACTTGCGTCGCGGCCCTTGCAGCGCGTGCGCCACCCCTATGGCCGTATAGGTCAGTCCGTACAGGCCCCACATCGCCAGCACCTCGTTATTCGGGACGACCGCGAACCGCACCACCGCCGGGCAGAAACAGTACAAGCCAAGCGCCAAAAAGGCCCCTTCGTTGCCGAAGAGCCGCCGCGCCACCCACCATAGCCCCGCACCCAGCCAGATCGCAAACAAGACGAACGGCACATGCAGCAGGTAGATGACGCTCGACATCTGGTGTCGTGCCTCCCACATGGAGCCATGCAGGGAGCTTCCGGCGTACAGGCGGTTCTGTGGCCGCCGCAGATGATCCACGGCGAGCAGGAGAAAGCGCTCCGCCGTAAGCGGGAAGCCGGCGAGCCGGTAGGCGAGGGTTCCGTCACCATGCAGGTTGCCGCACGTGGTGAAGTAGCCGGCGAGCGGCGAAGGCCGCTCCCACATCTCGCGGCCGCACTCGGCATAGCGGTAGTCCTCCGTGGTCAGGCGCTGGTGCCCGATCACCCAGAAACACTGCAGCAGGAAGGCGAGCAGAAGAAGCGCCGCCAGTTGCTGGGGACGGCCCATGCGGAACCGGGGAAGCTTCATCGCGGGCGACCGCCCGGGCCATGCTCCACCGCTCTCCCCGTGACCCTTCCACTCCCTGCCCGCATAGCTTCAAGTGTATCGTGGAGGGAGATGCAGTCGCTTTCATTCACCCCCGGCCAGGCCTTTCTCTCCGTCAACTCGCCCGTCGTTCCCTGGACGGTCGTGTTCGAGGATGAAGGCGCGGCCGGCTACTGCTATGCATGCGACCGCTCGCGCGAGACCCAGGAAGAATCCATCCTGGATGCGGTGCTGATCTACAACGTGAGCGCCCTGCGGGACCGACAGCAACAGAGGCTTGCGTCCGTGGAGTGGTCGCCCGATGGCCAGCGGGCGGTGCTCTATCTCGACGGCACAGCGCAGGTGCTCTTCGACTTTCAGGCCCAGCGCGGATACAGCCGGACGGACTTCCCCAACTACCTGGATGAGGGCGGAGGCGGATGGAATCGCAGCAGCCACGCCTGGTCCGACGCCGCCCTGCAGGACTTCGAGGCCCGTCTCTACGCGTGAACTAGCCGAGAAATAAGGCCTCCACGTCGAGCCAGTCGTTCACCCGGCGATAGCCCTTGACGTGCAGGTTGTGGTGCGAGGTGTAGAGAATGCCCTCGCCCTCGAACCGCTTGAGCTGCCGCGGATTGTCGTCGATCAGGTACTCCGCCCGAAGTATGCCCTTGTTGCCGCAGAAGACGATGTGCGAGGCCGGGATGAAGTCGAAGTGCTTTTCCAGCCAGCGAAACTTGGACATGAATGAGGTAGGGACCTCCATCGCGGCCGTAGCGATAAAGACCTCGTACCGGTCCTGCAGCGCCTGGATCACGCGCTGCGCCTCCGGCATCACCTCGAGCACGTCGAAAAAGTCGTCCGACCGGAGATAGGACTCCAGCGCCGCATGGCGGTCGACCGAGACGACATCCCAAAGCACTTTACCCTGAAGGTCGTGCTTGGTCAGGCTCTCGCCGTGTTCCTGGTTGTAGCGCGCGAGATGCTCGGTGACCGCGTCCGCCATCACCTCGTCCATGTCGATGCAGATTCGCTTCATCCTACTCACAGCTTCACCATACCGGAACGGCGAGCGGGTGTGGGGCATTTCGCCCCTCACGCGCTATAACGAACGTACAATCTGGGCCGCGATGCTCTCAACAGGCACCGGCTTCCGCTGGGGCGCGTCCCGGGCCGGGTCGTAGTAGAGCATCCGGCCGCAGCTCTCGCAGGTCATCAGCTCCTCCTGGTTGCCGCGGTCGCGGATATCGTTCCAGCGCTGCGGCCGCAGCATCATCTGGCAGGCCGTGCACTTCTGGTTCAGCGCCTCGGCCAGGCCGGTTCCCTTCCCTCTGGCGATGCGGTCGTAGTTGGCCAGCATGGCTTCGCTGATCCCAGGCCGCAGCGCGGTTCGCTCGGCGTCCACCTCGGCCAGCAGCAGCTTATCCCGATCGATCGTCTCGACTGCCCGGCCGCGCTCGCGGGAGAGCGTCGCCTTGGCCGCCACGACCGCATCGTCGGCCAGCCTGCGCTGCGCCTCCATCTCCTCGGTGCGCAGCATGGATTCGAGCTCCGCGTCTTCAAGCTCTGCAATGCGGCTCTGGGCAAACTGAATCTCATGCTCGAAGGCCGTGACCATCGCGGCCGTGGTGGCAGCGTCGATCTTCTTGCGCGTCTTCTCAATCTTTGCGCGGAAGTCCTTCACATCGGACTCCTGCCCACGCCGCAGCGCCTCTTCCTTGGCCAGCAGGTCGACGACCACGGCGCGCTGGCCCTCCACCGCCGCCAGCTTCGTGGATAAGGCGGCCACCTGCTTCGGCAGCAGGGCTATCTCCTCGCGAAGACCCTTCGCCTTCAGATCGTGCTGCTGCAACACAATCAGCTTCTTCAGATCAGGGTGCATTCCGCCTCCACGCGAGAGTTTCCGATTACACGCCTTCGCCGCAGCCAATGCAACCGGCAGGGGGCCCTCCGATCCGGCTGAGAACATCCAGGCCCCGGAACCCTTTACGCCAGGGCCGCGAGACTCGCCGCACGATCCGGGTCGACCGTCAGCAGCTTGTCCGTCGTGGTCAGCTTCAGCATGTAGCTGACTCGCGCACCGACGCCGCAGAGCCGCATCTGCCCCCCTTTGTCCCGCACCAATCCAAACGTGTGCACCAGCATCCCAAGGCCCGCCGAATCCGAAAATTCCACCCCCGTCAGGTCCAGGATCAGGTTCTTCGCACCGTGCGCGAGCGCCGTCTGCACCTTCTGGTCCGCCGTCTTCAGGTTCGTCCCCAGCGTCAACATACCGGTCAGGGTCACGACCGCGGTGGCTTCGCCGGCGGCCCCCACCACCGTCTCGATGTTCGCCTCAAGTGCCATGCCGGGATTGTATCGCGCCGGCATTCTAAGAATCCTGAGTCCGCGGGGAGCCCGGAAGAATCCAAAGACCTCATGGCCACCGCCACCGCCGACCTTTCGACCCTCAGCGACACCGCGCCCTGGCGACCCCGGGCAAACCCCTGGGCCATCGCGCTCACCGTCACCCTCGCGACCTTCATGGAGGTGCTCGATTCCTCCATTGCCAACGTCGCCCTCCCGCACATCGCCGGGTCGCTCGGCGCCAGCCAGGACGAAGCCACCTGGGTCCTCACCAGCTATCTCGTCTCGAACGCGGTCATCCTCCCCGCCTCGGCCTACCTCACCACCTTTATTGGCCGCAAAAAGTTCTACATGATTTGCGTCGTCCTCTTCGGCATCTCGTCCATGCTCTGCGGCCTCGCTCCCTCGCTCCCCATCCTTATCTTCTGCCGTGTCCTCCAGGGCGCCGGGGGCGGTGGCCTCGCCCCCTCCGAGCAGGCTATCCTCGCCGATACCTTCACCCCCAAGCAGCGCGGCCAGGCCTTCGCTCTCTACGGTCTCGCCGTCGTCTGCGCCCCCGCCATCGGCCCCTCCCTCGGCGGCTGGATCACCGACAATTACAACTGGCGATGGATCTTCTTCATCAACGTCCCCATCGCCCTGCTCTCCCTCTACCTCACAAACAAGCTCGTCGAAGACCCACCGCACATCGTCAAAGAGGTCAAGGAAGCCGCCAAGCGCGGCCTCAACCTCGACTACCTCGGCTTCGGCCTTCTCGCCTCAGGCTTCGGCTCTCTCGAGTTCATCCTCGATAAAGGCCAGGAAGACGACTGGTTCGGCTCCCCCGTCATCGTCTTCTTCACCGCCCTCTGCGTCATCTCGCTCGTCGTCCTCATCGTCTGGGAGCTCTACCAGCTCCGCATCAAAAACCGCCCCATCCTTAACCTCACCCTCTTCAAGCGCAAGACCTTCGCCATCCCCTTCGTCCTCATGTTCGTCCTCGGCTTCTCGCTCTACGGCACCACGGTACTCATCCCGCAGATGGTCCAGACCCTCCTCGGCTACACCGCCGAGCTCGCCGGCTTCGTCATCTCGCCCGGAGGCATCTGCATCATGATGATGATGCCCGTCGTCGGCTTCCTCATCGGCCGAACCGACCCGCGCTACCTCATCTGCGGCGGCTTCTTCATCCTCGCCACCTCGCTTGTGCTCATGCACACCTTCTCGCTGCAATCGAGCTTCAAATACATCATGTGGGTGCGCGTCTACCAGGCCTCCGGTCTCGCCTTCCTCTTCATCCCCATCAACACCATCAGCTACTCCGGCGTTCCGCAATCGCAGAACAACGACGTCGCCGGACTTACCAACCTCGCCCGCAACATCGGCGGCTCGGTCGGAACCGCCTTTGTCTCCACCATGCTCGCCCGTGGAACCCAGCAGCACGAGAGCCACATGATCCGCGACCTGACGGCGGCCAACCCAGCCTTCGTCAGCCAGGTCAACCACCTTAAGGGCCTGTTCGGGGGCTCCGGCCACGATGGCAACGCCCTCATCGGCAAAGGCGCCGGCGCGGCGCAGGCCTACATCTACCAGCAAATGCATCGCCAGTCCGCCATGCTCGCCTACCTCGACATCATCGCCATCTTCGCGGTCTTCTGCGCCTGCATGATCCCCATCGTGCTGGCGATCGGCAAGATCAAGCCCCCCACCGGCGACGCCCCGATGCACTGAGGGACTTCAGGCCCACGCGCGACTTTTCCCGTCGCGCATCTCGCTCCCGATGCTAAACTTCGGCGAAGCCCATGCGCGCAGACCAAAGTGCCCGTACGCCGCAAGCCCGCCTCTACGGCTGGCCCTTTCTGTGCGTCTTCGGCCTTGCCCTTGCCTACACGCTCGACCTGACCCGCCGGCTCGCTCACTTCGACCTCATCTTCTGGGACGCCAAGGTCTACGCCCGCGCCATTCGCGCCTTCGCGACCGGTGGCAACCCCTACACCCGCTCCCCGGACCTGAACTTCGTCTACTCGCCCACCTTTCTCCGCGCCGGATCCCTGCTCAGCCACGTCTTTCCCGGGCACTCGGCCTGGTACCTCTACCTGCTCCTCAGCGCCGCCTCCGTCTTCGCCATTCCCCTGCTCCTGAGCCGCGGCTATCTTCGCGCGCGCTGGATGACTCCCGCCGTCGCCACCGCGATCTTCTTCTTCCACCCCCTGCTCACCGCGCAAACCGCCTTTACCAGCGCCAACATCGCGACGCCGCTCTACGCCCTGCTGCTCGCCGCCGGCATCCGGGGCCTGCGGCGTAACCGGTGGCTCCTCTTCTACCTTGCGGTCGCCTGCGGTTCCGTCATCAAGCCCACCTTGCTCGCCTTCCTGCTGCTCCCCTTCCTAATGGCAGCGGGGCAGCTTCTCCCGGGCATCGCGGTCGTCCTCGCCGTCTCGCTTCAGGTTCTTCTCGAGCGGCACTTCGCGCCCACGTTACATCAGGCGTTCGTCGACTCGGTGTACTTCCAGATCGTCACCCTGGGCGACGCCGGCTTCGGTCTGCTCTCGCATCTCAGGCCCCTTGGCGCCCACATCCCCGGGATGCACCAGACCTTCGCCTATGTCGCCTCGTTCCTCATCCTCGCAGCCCTCGTCTTCGCCCTTTGGCTCCTTCGCAGGACCCGCCGGAACGCTCTGCCGGAACATCTCTGGGGCGCCGTCATCCTGGTGACCGCCATCCTCGCGAACCCGCGCCTGCTCGCCTATGACGCCGCCGTCGCGGTACTCCCCGCCACCTTGATCGTCGTCGATACGATCGCCGCCCTCGTCGCCCGCCGGGTGTCGTCCCTCGCCATCGTGCTCCCCCTCACCGTCTCCACGGCGGTGCTCGCCAAGGACCCCAAGTCCTTCCTCCTCCTCTTCCTTTTCGCCTCTGTACTGGTAGTCATCGCCCGGCTCGCTGTAAGCCGGCCGGCGGATCAGGCCGGAAAGGATCAAGAGGAGACGTCCATTCCCCTCGCCGCATAAGCCCATGTTCCGGATGGCACTTCAGGGTTGGGCGGAATCAGGATTGGTACACGATATCCACTGATTTCCTGCACTTAGCCGCTTTTTGCAGTTGATTACAAAGGTACTCCCCCGCATACTCGGACGAGACATGGTCGAGATGCCCGTCCAACCGAGTATGAGTCTCTACAGCCGTCAGGACGTGGAGCGTATCCTGCACCTTGGGCCGCGGCAGATCGCTGTCTGGGAGCGCGCGGGCTTGCTTCCGGTCGCCGGCCCCGAGGCACGGTACAGCTTCAGCGATCTGCGCCAGATGCGCACCCTGCGCGAGCTTCAGGGCAACCGGGTGTCCGTCGAGAGGATCTCACGCTCCGTCAGCGCCATGCGCCGCGTGGCCGGGATGAGCAATCCCCTGCTCGAGGCCGGCACCGTCCGCCGGGGCACGCGGCTGGCGTTTCGCTACGGTGGCGCGCTCATGGACCCCCTCACCTCCCAGCTTGCCTTCGACTTCGAGCTGCATCCGGAAAGGCAGATGCGCGTCGTACGCCGGCGCGATGCAGCCTCCTCCCCCGACGAGGTGCAGGAGATCTTCCTGCGAGCCGTCCGCCTGGAAGAAGACCCTAGCGCCCGTGCCCAGGCCGTCGACCTCTACCAGGAGGTCCTGCGCCTGGAGCCCAATCACGCGCCCGCCTGCATCAACCTGGGAACGATCCACTACGGATTGCGCGACTTTGCCATGGCTGAGACCATGTACCGGCGCGCCACCCTGGCGGACCCCGGGTATGCCCTCGCCTTCTTCGACCTCGGCAACGTGCTCGATGAGCTGCAGCAGCTCGACCACGCCATCGAGGCCTACCAGCGGGCAGTCGCCCTGGTTCCCGCCTATGCCGACGCCCACTACAACCTCGCGCTCGCCTACGAGCGCAAGGGCGAGCGCCGCCGGGCCCTGCGCCACTGGAACACGTATGTTCGCCTGGACCCGGTCGGTCCATGGGCAAGCCACGCCAGAAGCCAGGCAAAGAAGATCCTCAGCGCCGAGCAGCTTTCCATCGTCAGCCGCAACGGCTCCCGCCTGCCGACCGCCGTCTGAGCCCCTCTCGCTCCCGTGAGCGGGGAGGGGCTCTCCAGCCCAACTACCTCCCAAAGAACGGCGCAGCCGTGTTCCCATCCTCGTTGCGGCTCGCAAAGTAGGCCATCAGGCGGTCGCGCAGACGCGGCTTGTTGCCGGCAAGCTGCCACAAACCCTCCGTATCCCGGATGATGTCGAGTTCAGGATCGAACTTCTCGTCGATCAGGATCCTCCAGCGCGACTCATACTGGCGCTCCGCCTTGCCGCCATGCCACTGGTGGCGGATCAGCCCGGGCACGAACCCCAGGTTGGTATCGAAGGCACCAAGCGCACGCTGCGCCCACAGCCGGATCGGCCGCTTGTACGCCTCCGTCACTCCGCCCGCGAAGGATTCCTCCACCGCCCCGATGACCGCAAGCGCCATGTGATGATCTCCCGCGCCCAGCACGGCGGTATCGATAAAGCCCCCGACGCGGTCCAGGCACTCCCGCCGCAGCGCCCACGCAAAGCCCGGGTGCCAGTGCGGGCCGTAGTCCGGGCCGCGCCGCAGGCCATTGCGGTAGCAGTAACCGAATCCTGTGTGGTACTGGATCGCCTCGAAGCTGGGCCCAAGATCGACCGCGTGCGAGAACATCTGCACAATCGTGTGGTGCTGAAGCTGGTGGATCGTCTCCGCGGCCCAGTCCTCCCGCTCGAAGCGGATGTCCGCGTCCACCCACGCAATGTAGCGGGCGTCCTTCGGCAGGCGCGAGGCAAGGATGTTCAACATGCGTTCCTTTTGCCAGATCTCCGTCGAGTTCCGCACCTGGATGTGCCGTGGATGGTCGCAATCGGTCACGGCAAACTCCCGCTCGCCAAACGCCGCCTCGATCGTGTAGAGCGTCGCTCCCGACTCTTCCACATAGCGCTCAAAGGAGCGGTAGAGCTTATAGCGGGACTCGAAGCGGCGCGCATTCGAAATAGCCGTGATGACGTGGAGCTTGTCGGCGGTGATACTGGGCATGGCGGGGTCCTTGGGGTTCCGTTCGCGACGGTATGCTGGTGTTTGGTTAGAGGGAGGGCATTCCCCCCCACGATGTCGCTGTGTCCTCTGTGCCGACGCCGCTCGAACGCTCTGCAAAAAGCTGGCGTAAGGCAAACAAACGACTTAGCTGCTGACCATCCCGTTTAACGACAGAAGGCCCGGCAAAGAGCCGAGCCTTTTCTGCATTGGTAGTTCCATTCTAACCACTGCGGCTTATCTTCTACGCCAACTCTATTCCCTTCCATATCATCGAGTTACGCCACTTGGGGGGTTGACAGGTGTTCCGCGGGCCTTGGCAGGAATCCCGGCATAGCGAGACGGAGCAGAGCATGGTGCAGGGTCTAACCGCCGGAGCGCATGGAAGGGACTCCGTTCGCGCTTCGTAGCCGCGAAGATTGCGCCGCTCGTCCGAGCCATGGAAGGCCCGGTCGAGAAGCTCTAAAGCGCCCCGAAGATCGGCTCCATCCACAAGGGGCACCTCGTTCGTGCAGCCGGCCACCATCGCCCGGCTGATCCTGGGAAAGACGGAGGGGTAGGTTAGGACGTGTCCTGCAGGCCCGGGCCCGGACCCTTTACACTGGAGCGAGGAAACCCCGCCCCGCATGACCCCAGGCACCGCCACAGAGCCGAAGCAGAAACACGCCCCCCTTGCCTTTCTCGGGCTCGCGTGCGCCGTGGGCGTCTCGACCATCTACTACAACCAGCCGCTGCTGCTCGAAATGGGCCGCAGCTACCACGCCGGCGATGGTCAGACCATGTTCGTCTCCGTAGCCACCCAGGTCGGCTACGCCTGCGGGCTGCTGCTCTTCGTTCCGCTCGGCGATGTGCTGGAACGGCGCGGCCTCATGATGAAGATGTACGCCGCCGTCGCCGTCGCCCTGCTTCTGGTGGCGGCCGCCCCAACCCTCACCTGGCTCCTCGTAGCCAGCGTGGCCGCGGGGATGCTCGCCTCCGTCACCCACATCGTGCTGCCCATAGCGCCAGACCTGGTCGACGACGCGCAGCGTGGCCGCGCCATCGGCAGCGTCATGACCGGCCTTCTGCTCGGAATCCTGCTCGCCAGAACCTTCTCCGGCTGGGTCACCCACGTCACCGGCTGGCGCTGGGTCTTCGTCATCGCCGCCGGGGTCAACGCCGCATTTGTCCCCCTCTTGTGGCGCAAGATGCCGCATCTCCCACCGAAACGGCCGCTCCGGTATACAGAGGCCATGCGCTCCCTTTGGACCCTCATGCGCACCCAGCCCCTGCTGCGTGAGTCCTGCGCGATCGGCGCCCTCGGGTTCGCCTCCTTCAGTTGCTTCTGGACCACGCTCGCCTTTCTGCTCAGCACCCACTACAACCTCGGCGCCGGCGTCGCGGGAACCTTCGGCCTGGTAGGCGCCGCCGGCGCGCTGGTCGCTCCCATCGCCGGCAGGCTTGCGGACCGGCGCGGCTCCCGCTGGGTCGTCGCCTGCGGCCTCGCCATCCTCGCCCTCTCCTACCTCCTGCTCTTGGGCGAGGAAAAGGCCACCATGCCGCTCGCCCTGCATGTCGCCGCCCTCGCCCTCGGCGTTGTCGTCCTGGACGCCGGTGCCCAGTTGATGCAGGTGGCCAACCAGACCCGCATCCTCGGCCTGGACCCCACGGCCCGCAGCCGCCTCAACACCGTCTACATGACGATCTATTTCCTCGGCGCCGCCGCCGGAGCGGCCCTCTCCCGCCTCGCCTGGCAGCATTGGCGCTGGAACGGCGTCTGCGGCGTCGCGCTCGCGCTCGTGGCCCTCGCCGTGCTCCGCCACCTCACCGGCCTCCGCAACCCGGTCCCCAAACCCTCCGAGGCTGTCGCCGCGTAGAACCCACTGCGCCTAGCCAGGAATCGGTGAGCGATCGCCGATCGGAACTTCGAACCCGCCCCTTATACTCCGCGACAAGCGACGCGGCGTGTGGCATACTTCTCGCGCATCCTTCTGTGCTTCTCGCAAGGCGGCCTAAGAGCTTCCCCGCGAGAAGGTTGTCGGGCCCTATCCCTAAGAGCTGTTGGGCCCCTCAAATCCTTCTCCCGAGAGCAAGCTGATGAGTCATCGTCCCGTTAGAGTTGCCGCATGGATCGCCGCAGGCGCGGCTGCATCCCTTCTCCTTGTAAAAGTCCTCAAGCATCCGGCGGTAAAGAAGAGGCTCGCCGAGGTGTTTGACGACGCGTCCACACGCGTGGATCAGCGTGTCGGCTGGAGCAGGCTTCCGACGCTGGGCGCTCTCATCACGCTCATCGGCGTCCGGAACACCTTGCGCGCCGGCAACCTGTTCGACGCCGGGGTTCCCGCCGTGACGCGGGAAAACCCGCTGCCGGCCCACCCGAACGTGGCAGTATGGCGCACGCCGGACGGCACCTCCAACGATCTGAAGTGCCCATTCATGGGGAGTGCAGGCACGCGGTTCGGCCGCAACGCTAAACCAGAGTGGACGTGGCAGGAGCCCATGCCGGCGCTCATGATCCCCAGCCCCCGCACGGTCAGCCGGGAGTTGATGACGCGAGAAACCTTCACTCCCGCGACGACCATCAACCTGCTCGCGGCGAGCTGGCTGCAGTTCGAGATTCGAGATTGGTTCAGCCACGGCAAGAGCGATACCGCGAACCCGTGGGAGATTCCGCTGACGCCCCACGATCCCTGGCCGCAACCGGAGATGAAGATCCTGCGTGTGGCCGCGGACCCGACCAGAACCGCGGCCGAGGCAGGCAAGCCGCCCACGTATCGGAACACCGAAACCCCGTGGTGGGACGGCTCCCAGCTTTACGGCAGCAGCGTGCAGTACCGCGACAACGCACGGACGCGCGTCGACGGCAAAATCAAGATCGGCAAGGATCACCTCGTGCATCCCGATGCAGAGGCGCTGCTGCAGCTGCAAAGCGCGCCCCTGGCGGGTTGGTGGGTGGGGCTTGAGATGCTCTTCACGCTTTTCACGCTCGAGCATAACGCCATCTGCGACGCGCTGAAGGCGACCTATCCGGAGTGGAGCGACGACGATCTCTTTGAGCACGCCCGTCTGGTGAACGCCGCGCTCCTCGCAAAGATCCACACCGTGGAGTGGACCACCGCCATCCTCGGGCACCCCGCCCTGCAGATCGGCATGAGATCGAATTGGTGGGGCCTTGCCGGCGAGACGCTGCACAACCTCTTCGGGCGGCTCAGCGGCAGCGAGCTCGTCAGCGGCATACCCGGCTCGGCAACGGATCATTACGGCGTGCCCTACAGCCTCACCGAGGAGTTCGTCGCCGTGTACCGGATGCATCCGCTGATCCCCGACGACATTACCTTCTGGGCCGCAAGCGATGGCCGCGAGCTGAAGCGCCTTCGCTTCGACGACATCGCCGGAAATGCCGCGCAGGCCATCTGCGATGCCATTCCCATGACCGACCTGTTCTACTCCTTCGGCCAGATGCATCCCGGGGCGGTCACGCTGCACAACTATCCGCGCGCCTTACAGCAGTTCACGCGGCCGGATGGCGTGCTTATCGATCTCGCCGCGCACGACATCATGCGCTGCCGCGAGCTGGGTGTTCCGCGCTACACCCGTTTCCGGGAGATGCTCCATCTGCGGCCCGTCCGCACCTTTGAAGAGCTGACCGACAATCCAGTCTGGCGCGAGGAGATCCGCAAGGTCTACGACGGCGACATCGACCGCGTCGACCTCATCGTCGGCCTCTTCGCGGAGACGCCCCCCAAGGGCTTCGGCTTCAGCGACACGGCCTTTCGCATCTTCGTGCTGATGGCCTCTCGCCGGCTCAATAGCGATCGCTTCTTTACGACCGACTTCACCGAAGAGGTCTACAGCAAGGCAGGGATGGACTGGTTGCGGGACAACACCATGAGCACAGTTCTGCTGAGGCACTACCCGCAGCTCGAGCCCAGTCTGCGCGGCGTCAAGAACGCCTTCGCCCCCTGGAATGCCGCCGGCGCGCCCCAGGCCTAGGAAGGGAGAAACCTCTTCATGCTTCATTGCATCGATCTCTCGCCGATCACACCTCTTTCGATCGCGGTCACCATCGTCTACTCGACTCTCCTGCTGTGGGGGATGTCTGTTGGGGTTCGCCAGGTATACCAGGGATTCTTCAAGCCGCACGACCTTCTAAATCCGCTCTTTGGCAACCGCCAGGCCATCAAGATCTTCACGTTCCACCTGGTGATCGTGTCCGCGGACCTCTTCGTCTGCGGACCCCTCTCGCTGCACTATAAGAGCCGCCTTTGGTACTGGGGCGGGAGGATCGCGCTGCTGTCTTCCTCCTTTCCCCTGGCGTCGTATTTCAATCGAAATCCGCAGTCGTTCGGCAAGCTGATCGGCTACTGGGTGCGCTTCCGCAACTTCTTCGAGATCTCCCTCCATGTGCTTGTGGCCGCGCTTGCAGTTCGGTGGTTCTTCTACTACGGCTTGCTCTACTGGCTGGTCGCGTACCGCTACCTCGATGTCGGCCCCCGCCGGCTGTTCCAGACCTTCTACAACACCCCGCAGAAGAAGGCCGCCCGTCCCTGGGCGCCGCTGTTCAACTGGGGAGTCATCACGTCGATCTACGTCCTCACTGCGCTCGCCATCTACCACCGCCTGGTGATCTATGCGGCGCCTCCGCCAGCCGATAGACCGGAGCACGTCGCCCAACTCTGGGAGCAACTCCTCGTCATCGGCATCAACCTCGCGGTCGCCTTGATCGTCTGGGGCATGATGCGCAAGTACACCGGACCAGGCCCGGCCGCGGACCTTCTTCCGCCCATGCCGCAAGCTGTTGCCGCAGGAGACTGAACATGCTCAACCTCGATATCACCAAGGCAAACGTCGGCATCGATAAGCTGCTCGCGATCACCACGAACCCTCGCCACCGTTACATCCTGATGAACTACAGCCGACATCGCTATCTGGAGTTTTCCGGCCGCTATGACGAGGTGCTGGCCGACGACATGATGGTGGACAACCCGGTGTACAACCTCCATGCCCTGGGCTTCAACACGACCATCAGCGGCAAGGACCACGTACGCAGCCTCTACAAATATTGGGCCGACACCAACCAGTGCATCTTCTACGGCGAAAACGAGCAAGTTGCGGTGGCCGACAACTTTGTCGCGTCCACCGTGCTCGCGCACCAGCAGGTCTGGGGCGGTTCCATTCTGTCGTCGAAGGCGTTGGGGCTGCTGCCGAAGGCGCTCTCGCAGGAGGCGCTCCTGAAACTGATTGCGATCAAGGGCTTGAAGGCCGACCCCAACTGCATGTATCTCTACTCCGCCTACGAAGAGACCATCTGGCCCTACGACGATCGGTGCCGTCTCATGCGAGAGGACGTGATCGAACCCGATCCCTCGAGCGTGCACATCACCAAGCTCGACCCGGCCGACGTCCTGACCACCGCGCAGGCCGCGAAGCTGCTCGCCCCCCTCATCCAACCACTGCCGAACTTCGAGGAATACGTGTTGGGGAAGACCCTGGCCGCATGAGGTCCGACATCTGCGATCACCTTGCCGGAGCCGTGTCCTCAATCGCGAGCCAATCCCGCAGACAGATGGTAGGCGAGGCAGGGATCGAACCTGCAACCCCCAGCTTAGAAGGCTGGTGCTCTATCCGATTGAGCTACTCGCCCGCACGGCGGACGCCTGCCCTCGATTGTAGCGGAGGCACTACGCCGCCGCGAGATCCCGGCTTCGCAGCAGCGACACCACGGCCTCGAGCGCTGCCGACCAGGCATGCATCGCCGCATCGCGGTCTCCCCCCAGCCCACGCAGGTACAAGCTCACCGCGAAGCCTTCCTGCGGGCCGTTCAGGTCCACAAACGCCGGACGCAGTACGCAGTCCAGCGCCGCCTCCGGGTGATCCAGCGCCGCTGCCAGCCGGGTCAGCCGATGCAGCTGCTGCTCCTGCTGGTGGAACGAGGCAAAGATCGACCGCTCTCGCCACAGCAGGTCGATATAGCTCGCAAACCCGACCGCCGCCTCCGGCAGGTACAGGTCAACGCGCAGCTGTTCCAGTTCCTCCGGCGTCGCCTCCCACGCGTCGCACTTGGCCGTAAACACCGGAGATCGCGGAGCGTTCAAGGCCCGCAGCGCCTGCATCAGCGGAGGGTACCGCTCCGCCTCCGGCAGATGGTCGAAGTCGTACGGGTTCAGCCGAAGATCGACGAACGCCGCGCCCGTCGCGGGATCGTGCCACGGAACCACCAGCACAGGGTCATCGGCGCCACACTCGGCGGACCATTCTGCAAGCATCCCTCGATTATCTCAGGGCATGCGCCTCAAGGAACCGCAGCAGCGTCGTTTCCGCCCAGTAGCCATCGTCGTTCGCCCCGGGGTTGGGTTTCGCCAGAAACGCGCAGTGCCCCCCATGGCGCGTCTCAACCAGCGTGATCGCGGCGTTCGCCTGGATCAGCGTGCGGGTCGGCCCGGTTAGGTGAACGAACGGATCGTCCAGTGCATGAAGAATCAGCGTCGGAACCCGGATGCGGTCGAGAACCCGCGCCGCCGCCGCCCGATGGTAGTAGTCGTCCGCCGACGAAAAGCCCGAGTAGAACGCCGTAATGCGGTCATCGAAGTCCCGCAGCGAGTGCAGCCCATCCGCCCGCGCCGGGTCGAACACGTTCGGAAACAGCGTAATCTTCCGGCGAAACCGCCGCAGCAGCGCCCGCAGAAAGCGCCGTTCGTACAGCCGGTTCACCGGCCTGTGCAGCGCGTCCGCCGACACCCCCAGATCGACCGCCGGCGAAACCCCCACCGCGCACCGGAGTTCCGGAACCCCGCCTTCCGCAAGCTCCCCCGCGAACTTCAGCACCAGGTTGCCCCCCATCGAGTAGCCCACCACTGCCACCTGCTGCAGCCCCTCCGCCTGCAGGAAAAAGCGAACTACCGCGTTCACATCCGACGACAGCCCGGAGTGGTAGAGCGTCGGCGACAGCGCCTCCGTTCCGCCGCAGTTGCGCATGTTCATCCGGATCACGTTCATCCCGGCCCGCCACAGCTTGTTCGCATTGCCAATCACGTACTGCGAGTCCGAAGACCCCTCCAGACCATGCAGCAAGACCACCGTCATCCGGCTGGCGCGAACCTCCGCCGGCTGCCAGTGCCCTTGGCAAAGCACCTGGCTCGCCCTTTGCGACCCTGTCCCGGGCGAGACCTCAACCAACTGCGGCACTGGCGCGGGCAGGTGATTGGGCCGGGGCAGAAAGTTGCCGAAGATGGTCTGCAGATGGCCGTTTGCCAGCAGCCCCCGCGGAACGAAGGGCGTGACGGTGAAGGGCGGCGTCAAGCCGTCGCCGCCTCAAGAAACGCCCGCGCGTTCAGCGCTCCGGTCGGCTCATCCTCATGCTTGAAGTACGCATAAACGGTCTGGCTCGCCGCCAGCGCCGTGAAGCGGGAGGCAAACCCCGCAAGCTCCGGCTGCGTGTAGCCCCCATTGCGCCGCAGCCGAAAGCAGGCATGGGCCGCCGCCGGATGCACCTCCGGCGTCGCAAGATCGTCGCTCTCCGCCACGCACAGCGCCGCCTCGCTCACCGTCAGCCGATCGTACACATGCTGGCTAAACCACGAGTCATGGCGAAACTCAAACGCGATCGCCGGTCGCCCCGCCCTGCTCAGTGAGGGAAGCGAGAGAAACCCATGCAGCCGATCGAGATCCGCCTTGAAGTTGGGTGGAAGCTGGAACAGCAGCAACCCCAGCTTGCCGGACTGCCGCGCCGGTTCCAGCGCATGGAGAAACTGCGCCACATGGGCATCGCAATCGCGCAGCCGGCTGAAGTGCGTAATCCGCTGCGGAGCCTTGAAGCTGAAGCGAAACCCCGCCGGCACCGCGTTCAGCCAGCCCTCAAGCTGCCGCGCCGTCGGCAGCGTCCGAAACGTGTAGTTCACCTCCACCGAGTTCAGCCGCGAAGCATAGAAGGGCAGAAACTTCGCCGCAGGAAGCCCCGCCGGATAGAAGCCCGGCTTCCACGTCGGGTAGGCCCAGCCCGAGGTTCCGGCAAAGAGATTGGCAGGCGCAGGAGGCTGTTCCAGAATCAGCTCGGCGCGGGGTGTCTTCGAGGCCATCGAATCCTTGCAATCAGGAGAGGGGAGACACGAGCCGCAGTCGCTGGGAGAGGAGAGATTGGGGCGGCTAGTGGGTTTCGAACCCACGACATCCGCTGCCACAGAGCGGCGTTCTGCCACTGAACTATAGCCGCCGTATTGTCGTCAGTATAGCACCGCGTTTGCATCGAATCATGTAGAAACCAGGGGGCCGCCCATGAACGCAACGCTTAAGCCCGAAATCCTCTCCCCCAGCAAGCACCGCGGCGGAACCCTCGCCAGCGACGCCAACCTCGACCTCCTCTCGCATCTCCTGGACGACTACTTCCGCGTCCCCGGCACCTCCATCCGCTTCGGCCTTGATGGCATTGTCGGCTTCATCCCCGGCATCGGCGACCTCCTCGGCGGCCTCGCCTCCTGCATCATCATCGTCGCCGCCTGGATGCGCGGCGTCTCCTACGTCACCCTCACCCGCATGGTCGTCAACGTCGGCATCGAGACCGTCGTCGGCGCCGTCCCCGTACTCGGCAACCTCTTCGACATCGGCTGGAAGGCCAACCGCCGCAACTACGCGCTCCTCACCGGCAGCCTCCAGGAACCGCGCCGGCAGAAGCAGAAGAGCTGGCTCTTCCTCGCCGGAATCTGCCTGGCGCTCGCCGCCCTGCTGCTCGTCCCCACGCTGCTCCTCGGCTGGTTGCTGATCCACACGGTCGCTGCGTTCGGGCCGCAGGTCCACCGGATGCTCGGCCGCTGACCCGTCTGCGCTAAAATCGAACCACGTCGGGGCGTAGCGCAGCCTGGTAGCGCATCTGCTTTGGGAGCAGAGGGCCGGGGGTTCGAATCCCTCCGCCCCGACCATCTGCCATTTCCCTAACCCACCCACCATTAACCCTCCACCGGCGGCCCAAACCGCGCTCCAGGCACGGTCCAGGTGCCCTCGCTTCCCGCCGCCTCCCGTTTCTACCGTGCCGCAGGCTCGCCTTGAGCAACCGAACGCACACTCGCCACTTCCACCGGCAGATCCGCAAGCTCAGGCCTTCCCGGCGTCGCGGGCGGTGCCAGGCTATGCCCCCATCGAATCATTGGCTTCTCAAGGTATCGATAGCAGAGCCACGCTACCGCAAAAGCCATCGCGTAGCGTGAGGGTCTCTCCGCCAGCGTCTTCAGTAAATGATTCTGTATATGCGCGATGGGACCCACGCCAGTCGACCCAAGAAAGTTCCAGAGGTAGTTCACCAGGACATGCCATAGGTACAGGCTGTACGAAATCCTCCCTACGAAGCGAAGGCCCCGCGACTCCAGCAATCTTGTAGTCAAACTCTGGGGGTGATACACCGTAGCCACCAGCCAGAAGATGGCGAGATGAAACACCGCAAACGGAATCTGATCCCGCAAGCCAGCGAAGCCGATCAGCGCGGTATGCGAAAAGAGCGGCCCTAGGTTCGCTTTCGCAAGCATCAGCATGGGCGTCGCCGCGAACACGACCCATGGCCGCAGCACCCTCACAGCCAGCCGTTTAACCGTGACGAACTGCAGCAGCACGGCCGCGAGCGAACCCAGCACCAAAGCGGCCAGTTGCCATTGAGTCGCGCGCGGGGTAAGCGCAGCGCGATCCGCGGCAAGGTGGGGAAGCCTTGAGGAAGAGCAACTCACCGGGCGCTTTGACATACGACGCTTCTACATACGCCGCTTGTTCCGGATACAGCCGGCGGCCTTTGCCTATCTTGCGGCGGTGGCCTTGCTGATGGCGATTGGCTTTGCCCGGCAGTTCGGCGTTCGGGAGACGGCCCTGAGTTGGGTGTCCGCCCTGCTCTTATTTACAAACTACCTCTATCATCCGGGTGAAGTTTCTACCCTTACAGGTCACTTCTGGACGCTTGCGGTCGATCCAGCGACGGCAGATAGCCGCTGCTCGGCGCGCGCTGCCGGTCTGCGGGAAGCAGTTGCATCGTCGGCCAAGGATATCCCAGTTTCCTCCGCCCCCTTGCTGCCTCTGCTGAGCAGCGCCCGTGGATCGACCTCATACCGTTTACGATAGAGCTTCATGAAGCTCTCCGATTACGTCGTCCAGTTCGTCGCCGATCTCGGCATCACCAACGTCTTCCTCGTCACCGGCGGCGGCGCCATGCACCTCAACCAGTCCCTCGGCGCCGAAAAACGCATCCACAGCATCTGCAACTCGCACGAGCAGGCCTCCAGCATCTGCGCCGAGGGCTACGCCAAGGCCACCAACGGTCTCGGCGTCTGCATGGTCACCACCGGCCCCGGCGGCACCAACGCCGTCACCGGAGTCGCCGGGGCCTGGTGCGACTCCACCCCCGTCCTCTACCTCTCCGGCCAGGTCAAGCGCCCCGACCGCATGTTCGCCCCGGACGGCTCCCCCCTCGGCATGCGCCAGTTAGGCGTCCAGGAGGTCGACATCTGCTCCATCGTCCGGCCCATCACCAAGTACGCCGTGACGATCCTCGAACCCCTCGACATCCGCTACCACCTGGAGAAAGCCGTCTGGCTCGCCTTGAACGGACGCCCCGGCCCCGTCTGGGTCGATATCCCCCTCGACGTCCAGGCCACCCCCATCCCCGACCCCGCCACCCTCCGGCCGTTCACCCCCGAGAGCCCCGCCGAGCAGGGCCACCAGGTCCACGGCTCCGACATCCCCACCGAAGTCGCCCGCCTCATCGAGCGCTTCAACGCCGCCGAGCGCCCCCTCCTCTTCGCCGGCAACGGCATCCGCCTCGCCCGAGCCGAGGCCGAGTTCGAACAGCTCCGCACCCTGCTTGGCGTTCCGACAGTAGCCACCTGGTGCGCCGCCGACCTCGTCCCCTCGGACGACCCCACCTACGTCGGCCGTCCCGGTTCCGTCGCCGCCCGCGGGGCCAACTTCGCCCTCCAGAACTCCGACTTCGTCCTGGCCCTGGGCGTACGCCTGGACTTCGCCATCACCGGCTACGCCCCCCACAACCTCGCCCGCGAGGCCTGGAAGGCCGCCGTCGACATCGATGCCGCCGAGCTCGCCAAGCTCCACCCCTACCTCCAGCAGCCCATCCAGGCCGACTGCAAAGCCTTCCTCACCGAGCTCCTCGCCCACAGAGCCGGCCTCAAGCCCCAAGACCACACTCACTGGCTCACCCGCTGCGCCGACTGGAAGACTCGCTATCCCGTCGTCACCGACGAGCACCGCAAGCCCGAGGGCCTGGTCAGCATCTTCAACCTCGCCGAAGTCCTCGGCACCGAGGTCAGCCCGCAAGACCGCCTCGTCGTCGGAAACTCCGGCTCCGGCATCGAGATCTATCTCCTCGCCTGCCCCACCCTCCACTCCCAGCGTCTCTACCACACCGCCGGCCTCGGCAGCATGGGCTACGCCATCCCCATGGCCATCGCCGTCGCCATCGCCAACCCCGGCCGCGAGGTCATCGCCGTCGACGGAGACGGCGGCTTCCAGTTCAACATCCAGGAACTCGAAACCATCCACCGCCTCCAGCTCCCCATCAAGTTCTTCGTCCTCAACAACGACGGCTACTCCTCCATCCGCGCCAGCCAGAAAGCCTACTTCGGCTCAGCCAGCATCGGTGCCGACCGCAACACCGGCCTCACCATCCCCAACCTCTCCAAGGTAGGCGCAAGCTATGGCCTCCTCACCCACATCATCCCCGACCAGACCGACCTCCGCGCCCAGGTCCGCAAGGTCCTCGACATGCCCGGCCCCGTCATCTGCGACGTCAACGTCCTCCCCGACGAAGTCCGCGCCCCCCGCCTCCAGTCCTACCAGAAAGAAGACGGCTCCTTCATCTCCAAACCCCTCGAAGACCTCTTCCCCTTCCTCCCCCGCGAAGAGTTCCTCGCCAACATGATCGTCAAACCCCTGCCGGAGTAGCTATTCGCTCGGGTGCGCCGCCGTCGCCTCCGAGCAGCACGACTTCATCACCGGCTTGAACTCCATGATCTCCGCCCGCGTCTCATCCGGGTCGAACAGGTTCAGCTGCCACTTCCCATCGCGCCCCAGCTGCATCGGCGAGTGCCTCATCCCCAGCCGGTCACCCGCCGCCAGCGCCGTCATCGTCTCTTCCATGTTCCGCACGCCCAGCGAAAAGTGGTCGCTCGACCCCATCTGCTGCTGCGTCAGCGGCGCCGTCCCATGCGTCAGCATGTACTCGAACCAGTCCGTACCATCGGGAACCTGCTGCGACACCCAATCGGTCGTCGTGTCCGTCCGCCCCCCATGCCAGTACGGCCGGAAGCCCAGCACCTCCCGGTAAAAATTGTTGTCTGCCTCTACATCGTGCACCACCGCCCCCACATGGATGATGTGGTGGCTTAGCGCATTCACCGGAACCGCAGGAGGCTGCGCGGGAGCCTCCACAAACTCCACCTTCAACCCATCCGGATCCTTCACAAAGAAGTACCGGCTCCCATCGCTCCCCTTCGTCACCGCCTTCGGCACCGTTACCCCATGCACCCCCATATACCGCCGCAGCCCGTCGGCATCCACCGTGTTGTACGCCGTATGGTCCAGCCGGTTCAGCGCGGCACCGGACGCCAGCGGAAGCACCTCGATAAACTGCACCGGGCTGAAGTAAAACCGCATCCCGGCAGCATCCTCGGGGTCCGCCGCCTTGAACCCCCCAAGATCCCGCCCATAGAACTGCTCCGCCTTCGCCGCATCGCTGGTGTACACGCTCAGGTGTGAGATCCCCGTAATCTTCGGCCGCTCTTGCGCCAGTCCGTCACAAGCTCCACCCAGCAGAACTCCCGCCAACATCGCGCACCATACTCGCATCGCAGCCCCCAACCGGAGTGATCGACCATCGACAACGCTGTCAGTCTAAACCGAAGAAAGAGCCGGCGCACCCAGCCGCAACAGTACCGCCAAAGCCACCTTGACGAGCCTACAATCTGAGGAAGTAGCCAGCATGACCGGCAAGCGGTATCCTCACCCCGTGAGCAGCTTGCTCCCAGCATCGTAGTCAATGGGCGGTACAGGTCAGCGCATGCAATCCTTTTCAACCAACATCCCGGAACATCTGCTCACTCAGGCACAGGTCCGGTCTTCGCCAAGCCTGCCTCTCGTCTTCGTCCGCTACTACCCCCAACTTCATCGCTGGATCAGCTTCCGTGCGGTCGCCCCTGTAAGTCCCCAACCTGGCTCGAACGGGGACTCTATGGGCCAGGTCAACGATGCCCGTTCAGGCCGCGTGTTCCCCGCACCCGCATCACATGTAGCCATGCTCCAGCAGGTCTTCGGTCGCGTCGTCGGAGGGATATCCTTTACAGATCACGAACTGAAAGCGCTGGAACTAACCGCGTCCGTAATCCGCGTGACCCATCTCGTCTCGGTAGACGACTCCTTCAGTGGTGGTCAACCGGCTCATCCTACCGCCGCACACCACAGTGCACACCGAGCCTCTCAACACAAATCCCGGTCAGCACCTCACCTACACCACGGTGCCGTCACCCCCAGGCCAGAAGGATTGGACCATCCGCTGGCATCTGTCTCAACCGTCGGCCAAGGGCGGATGGATCGTGCAGCACATCGTCATGAACCTTGCCGCCTCCGGCAACCAACCCGGCCGCAGTTTGAACTACTGGGAAGCGTGGCAGATTCCGCGGGGCTCTCAATCTACGATTTACCTAAACACCTACCCCTACGATGACATGTTCCGCGCGCCAACCGGATCGCGCATCACCGGCAGCGCTCGTTTCTACGAAGGGCTTACCCTGCCTCCATCCTTCGTGCCCAACAACGCCGCCACCGCCGCCGGCATCCTTCCCGCGACGACCTCCGATCCGAAGCTCGGCACCAGGCGAGCGACAAACTCCGACAACCGCACCTGGAACGCGCCATGATCTTCCCTTCGGCAACCCGCGCCCGCACCATCCTGATCGCCGTCGCAGCTCTGCTGCTTGCTCCGAGCGTCAATGCCTCGCCTCTTCCGCCTCGCTCCGCTGCCTCCCCAAGGTCCACCGCCATGAAGCAACATCACCTAACAGAAGCCATCGCCGCCGTCAAGACCGGTCATACGGCTATGGAGAGAACTAACGCCGCAAATCACCTCGCACAATTGACCCACAAGATCGATCCCCAGGCTGTCGACGACGCGACCTTGAACGCGCTGATCGCACTGCTCGACAGCCCGGAGGAATCCGTCCGCGCCGGAGTCGCCGGGGCTATCGGCAACCTGGGACCGCGAGCAAAGAGCGCCGCACCGAAACTCGTCAGCATCCTGCCCGATGACAGCCTGGTCGTAGGCCTCTCATCATCTGGAGCCATCCGGCTGGCTCTCCAACGTATCGGCGCTCCCGCTCCGTCTCCAGGCCAACACTAAGCGTCCACGACATCACCCCCATCGCAGTGCTAAAGTCCAAGGTTTCCGGTAGGGCCCACCTCATCCATTCCGGATGCACACGAATCCATGTCATCCTAGGGAGGTCTTGCCGGAACGTGGCGAGGCTGTCGCGATGACCCCCATCCCCTTCACCTCCATCCTCGAAACCCCCCACTTCGACCCCGGCCCGGTCCGCACCCACGCCCCCGGCCCCGAAGGCCGCCTCCCCATCACCCCCGAGATGCTCCTCACCGCACCCTCCGGCAATCTCTTCGGCCTCACCCAGAACGCCGGCATGGGCTGGGATCCCACCCGCCTTCTCGACCCCGAGTTCCTCATCCTCAGCACCCACGGCGGCCTCCGCGCCGCCGATGGAACCCCCATCGCCCTCGGCTTCCACACCGGCCACTGGGAGGTCGGCCTCCTCGTCGCCGAGGCCGCCCGCGAGCTCCGCAACCATCGCGCGACCCCCTTCGCCGGAGCCGTCACCGACCCCTGCGACGGCCGCACCCAGGGCACCGACGGCATGTTGGACTCGCTCCCCTACCGCAATGACGCCGCCATGGTCCTCCGCCGCCTCATGCGCTCGCTCCCCACCCGCAAAGGCGTCCTCGGCATCGCCACCTGCGACAAAGGTCTCCCCGCCATGATGATGGCCCTCGCCTCCTCAGGTCCCTTGCCCAGCATCCTCGTCCCCGGAGGCGTCACCCTCCTCCCGGATGAAGGCGAAGACGCCGGCAAAGTCCAGACCATCGGGGCCCGCTTTGCCCAGCAGCAGATCTCCCTCGACTACGCCGCCGAGATTGGCTGCCGCGCCTGCGCCTCCCCCGGCGGTGGCTGCCAGTTCCTCGGCACCGCCGCCACCTCCCAGGTCGTCGCCGAAGCCCTCGGCCTCTCCCTCCCCCACACCGCCCTCGCCCCCTCCGGCGAACCCATCTGGCTCGACGCCGCCGCCCGCTCCGCACGCGCCCTCCTCCGTCTCCACCAGCTTAGCCACACCACCGCCCACATCCTCACCAGCGCCGCGATCCGAAACGCCATGGTCGTCCACGCCGCCTTCGGGGGCTCCACCAACCTCCTCCTCCACATTCCCGCCATCGCCCACGCCGCCGGCCTCCCCCGGCCCACCATCAAGGACTGGGAAGAGACCAACCGCGCCACCCCCCGCCTCGTCGACGCCCTCCCCAACGGCCCTCACAACTACGCCACCGTCCAGGTCTTCCTCGCAGGAGCCGTGCCCGAAGTCATGCTGCATCTACGAGATGCGGGCCTCCTCGACACCTCCGTCCAGACCGTAACCGGCGAAACCCTCGCCTCCAACCTAGAGTGGTGGGAGCACTCCGACCGCCGCCGCACCCTCAAGCAGCAGCTCCTCGAACGCGACGGCATCGACGCCGCCGACGTCATCATGCCCGCCGACCTAGCCCGCGCCCGCGGCCTAACCCCCACCGTCTGCTTTCCCATCGGCAATCTCGCCCCCGAGGGCTGTGTCATCAAAAGCACCTCCCTCGACCCCACCCTCATCGACGCAGACGACGTCTACCGCCACCGCGGCCCCGCTAAAGTGTTCATAACAGAGACCTCCGCCATCGCTGCCATCAAGCAGGGATGCATCGGCGCGGGCGACGTCATGGTCCTCATCTGCGGCGGCCCCCTTGGCGCCGGCATGCAGGAGATCTATCAGATCACCTCCGCACTCAAGCAGCTCCCCCACTGCAAACACGTCGCCGTCCTCACCGACGCCCGCTTCTCCGGCGTCTCCACCGGAGCCTGCCTCGGCCACATCTCGCCTGAAGCCCTCGCCGGAGGCCCTATCGGCCGCATCCTCGATGGCGACGTCATCGAGATCGTCGTCGACCGCCGTGCCCTCCACGGTACCGTCGACCTTGTAGGGCAGGGCAGCGCTACCTTCAGCCCGGAAGAAGGTGGTCGCATCCTCGCCGGCCGCCCACCCCGCACCGACCTCGCCCCCCACCCCGCCCTCCCGGAGGACACTCGCCTCTGGGCCGCCCTCATCCAGGCCAGCGGCGGCGTCTGGGGAGGCTGCGTCTACGACCCCGGCAGCATCCTCGCAAGCCTCAAACCCAGCTCACAGCGACAGCCGACAGCTCACAGCCGATAGCCAATAGCTCCCACCGATCGCTGATAACCGATAACCAGAAAAAAGGGATCACCATGAACCTCTACCGCACCCATCTCGGCCCCATCGTCGAAGCCGGAAACCGAGCATTCCTCATCCAATCCGCCACTTGGGATGACCTTCTCGCCTCCGCCGACCTCCAGGCTCTCTGCGCAGACGCCGTCCACCAGGCAGCAACCCCGGTCGACCTCGCCACCCAGACCCTCCTCCCCCCCATCCACTCCCAGGAGGTCTGGGCCGCCGGCGTCACCTACTTCCGCAGCCGCTCCGCCCGCATCGAGGAGTCCAAAGAAGCCGGGGGCGGCGACTTCTACGACCGCGTCTACGTCGCCGAGCGCCCCGAGCTCTTCTTCAAGGCCTCCGGTCCCCGCGTCATCGGCCCCGGCGGCCACGTCCGCATCCGTCGCGACGCCCGCTGGTCCGTTCCCGAACCCGAACTCACCCTCCTCCTCAGCGCCTCCGGAACCATTACCGCCTGCACTCTCGGCAACGATATGAGCTCCCGTGACATCGAGGGCGAGAATCCCCTCTACCTCCCTCAGGCCAAGGTCTACGACGGAAGCTGCGCCCTCGGCCCAGGTCTCTGGCTCTGCCCCACGCCCTTGCTCCTTGACACCCTGCACATCGACCTCCAGATCGTCCGCGCCGGCCACATCGAGTTCGCCGCCTCGGTTCCCCTCACCGAACTGAAGCGCACCCCCGAGACCCTCGCCGCCTACCTCTTCCGCGAGAACACCTTTCCCCACGGGTGCTTCCTCATGACCGGCACCGGCATCGTTCCCGCCGACACCTTCACCCTCGCCGCAGGTGATGTCATTCACATCACCCTCGACCCCATCGGCACGCTCACCAATACCGTCGCCTGAGGCAAAAACAAGGAGGCGCCCACACGGGGCGCCTCCTCTTACCTGTTCTTACTTCTGGTCTACGGAATGTAGTACCGGAAGCTGGTGAACACCATGTTGTTGGTCCCCTTCGGTGCCGCAACTCCCGCCCCGGCAGTGCCCGTCCACGCCTCCCGGTTCAGGTAGCTGTAGATCATGCTGTACTGCACCCGCCCCTTCGGCCCGTTGTAGAAGCGATACAGGAACCCGGCCGAGCCCTCGATCAGGGCTCGCGTATTCCCCGCGCAGTTTGCCGGAACACCCGGAAGATAGCCCGAGGTTCCACCTGGAGTCGTCTCCGTGTTGCAGCCCGAATTGATATTGGTGATCGGCGCGTACCCTACCAGCTTGCCCGACACGGGATCGCGGTACGTCGTGCGCTGGGCATACTCGCCGCCCGCGTAGCCATACAGGTCCAGCTTCGGATTTGCATGGAACTCGAGCGACAACAAGCCCTGGCTGCTCCGAATCGGCGCCAAACGCCCATCAGGATGAACCGTCACATCCGGCAACGTCGACGTGCCGTACCGCCCCACGCCCGTCCCCTGCATCGCGTGCAGGCCAAGCGTAAAGTATTTCGTCATCGGCACATGCGCGTTGGCAAAGAAGCCCCCGCCAACCTCCGTATCGTTCGAGGCCGCGCTCGCCGGAATCGACGCCGCGCTTGTATTACCGGGGTAGTAGCGATCCCGGAAGAACCGGGCAATCCCACCTACCTCGAAATGCCCATACTTCGGATCGAACGCGGCTTTCACAATAACGTCCGGCGCCACGTTGTTCGAGTAGTTCGCATTCAGGTTGTACAAGCCGCCGCCGACCCCTGCCGACCCGAAGAAGAAATTGTTATTCGCATTGCTCGCGCTGAAGATGTACTGCGCCTCTTCAAGCGACATCGCGTACGTCGCGATCCCCACCTTCTGTGAAAACCTCACCCCGGGCTGCCGAGCCCAGCTGAAGCCCACATGGTAAGCGGCATCCGGAGTCTGCGGCAGGACCTCCGTCCGGTTGTCCGTGCCCTTCGCCGTCTCCGTTACCAGCGACCACATCTGTCCGCCGGTGAAGGTAAAGCCCTTGTTGAGCGCCACCTGGCCGAAGAACTGCCGCTGCCGCATCGTGTAGCTGTTGCTTTGATTGTTGTTGGAGGTCACGCCCGCAGAAAGAAAATCCCCCTCAAAGTACCCCCCAAGCTTGCCGAACGGAACCGTCCCCGCAACCAGCACGCCGAGCCGCGACTGTCTCCCGGTCAGGTTGAACTCGCTCGTATGCGCCTCCGCCGCCCCTGGGTAGGGGGTCGTATTGAACGGAGTATTGATGTCCGAGTTCAGCGACCGGCTGCGATACACCGACTCCGCCGCGAAAAATCCGATCGGCGTAATCGTCACCCCTTTGTAGTGCAGCGTCGCCGGAGACTCCACCGCCGCCGCAAGTTTCGCCTGGCTTTCCGAAACCGTCTTCACCGCCGCCGCGGTCGCCACCTGCTGGTCGTTCACCTGCGCCTGGATATCCTTCACGCGCTCATCTTCCTGCATCACGCTCGAGCTCGTCTCGGCAACCTTCGCATTGGCAGCCGCGGCCTCGGTCTGCGCCTCCTGCACCGCCTGCGTCGCGCCTGTCAGCTTCGCGTCCCGATCCATCAGCATCTGCTTCAGCTCATCGATCTCCGCCTGCAGCTTCCCCTGCATGGCCCGCATCTCGCGCATCTCTTCCTGCGTCGCGGAGGGCTTGACCTTCGCCCCCTTCTTGTGTCGCACCGCGCCTTGCGGGTACGCCTGCGTCGTGCCCGCGGGCAAGCTCATCGCGGCCGCCACCGCCAGGACCATCATCGTCTGCTTCGTCATTACGCTTCTCTCCAGTTTGATAAACCGATTCAACCCACAGAATAGGTCTCAACCAACCCAAGGCTGGGCACTCCACCGTCAACTTGGCAGCACGCCCAATCCCAAGCTTGCCCGCCAAAGATGAACAAACAACGAACTTCCGGATATATTCATGCCCTGTTCACATAGCTACATGGCGAACACCATCTCACGAGGTAACTCACACAATTCACTCCGCGTTCACGTCGACTGGCTAGTCTAGCGAAGCAACAGAGAATTTAAAGAAGGTTCGCGCGCGCAGATGCTTCGCGCCGTGCCAATTGGGGAAATCGCATGATCCGCAATCTTCTGCTCACCGTCGCCTTCTCTGCGACCACGCTCGCCGCGCTCGGCCAGCAAGTCACCCTCACCGGCGCAGGCTCCACGTTTGCTTACCCGCTCTACTCCAAATGGGCCGCCGAGTTCAAGCAGGAGCACGCCAACGTCCAGATCAATTACCAGGCCATCGGCTCCGGAGGCGGAATCCGCCAGGTCTCCACCGGCACCGTCGACTTCGGAGGGACCGACGGCCCCATGAACGACGCCCAGCTCGCAGATGCCAAGGGCAAGCTACACGCCGACATCCTCCATTTCCCCACCGCCCTCGGCGCCGTCATCCCTATCTACAACATCCCCGGCGTCAACACCGAACTCAACTTCACCCAGGATGCCCTCGCCGGAATCTTCCTCGGTAAAATCACCAAGTGGAACGACCCCTATATCCAGCAGGCCAACCCCAAGGTCAAGCTCCCCGCATCGAACATCCTCGTCGTCCACCGCTCAGACGGCTCCGGAACCTCCTTCATCTGGACCGACTACCTCTCCAAGGTCAGCCCCGAGTGGAAGACCAAGGTCGGCACCGGGGCCTCCGTCAACTGGCCCGTAGGCCTCGGCGGCAAAGGAAACGAGGGCGTCTCCGGCCTCGTCAAGCAGACCCCCAACTCCATCGGCTATGTCGAACTCGTCTTCGCCGTCCAGAACAAGATTGAGTACGGCCAGGTCCGCAACTCCGCCGGAAACTTCATCAAGGCCTCTCTCGCCAGCGTCACCGCCGCCGCCGCCGGAGCCACCAAGAACATGCCCGCCGACTTCCGCGTCTCCATCACCGACGCCCCCGGAGCCCAAACCTACCCCATCGCCAGCTTTACCTGGATGCTCATCCCCCGCAGCATCCCCGACAAAGCCAAGGCCGCCGTCCTCAAGCAGTTCCTCGAGTGGTCGCTTACCAAGGGACAGGCTTTCTGCGAAGGCCTCACCTATGCGAAACTGCCCAAAGAAGTCGTCGACAGAGAAGCTCAAGCCCTCGGAACCCTCCAGTACTAGCCTCTAGCACTTCAGGAAGCCTCCTCAAACCATGGGATCCATGACCGCACTTCCCCCCCAACAGACGGCGCCCCCCGGCACGGCCCAGCCCATGAGCTTCGCCCAGCGCCTCCGCAAGGGTGACGAGATCGCCTACCTCGTCACCCTCATCGCGGCTCTCACCATCATCCTCATCACCGGCCTCCTCGCCGAGCATCTCTGGACCAATTCCCTCCTCAGCCGTCAAAAGTTCGGCTTTCACTTCCTCGCCACCTCCACCTGGGACCCCGTCAGCGGCGTCTTCGGCGCCCTCCCCTTCGTCTACGGAACCATCGTGACGTCGCTCGTCGGCCTCGTCCTCGCCGTCCCCATCGGCATCGGCGCCGCCATCTTCCTCTCGGAGCTCGCCCCCCGCGGCATCTCCAACACCCTCACCTTCCTCGTCGAACTCCTCGCCGCCGTCCCCTCCGTCATCTTCGGCCTCATCGGCATCTTCGTCCTAGTCCCCCTGCTCAACGTCGTCGTCCCGCCCATCACCAACCATCTCGCCTTCCTCCCCATTTTCGCGGGAACCTTCTTCGGCGTCAGCTACCTCACCGCCGGCATCGTCCTCTCCATCATGATCGTCCCGTTCATCGTCTCCATCTCGCGCGAGGTCCTCATCTCCGTGCCCGTCGCCCAGCGCGAAGCCATGATGGCCCTCGGCGCCACCAAGTGGGACGTCACCTGGGGAGCCGTCGTCCCCTACGCTCGCCGCGGCATCATCGGCTCCATCTTCCTCGCCCTCGCCCGCGCCCTCGGAGAAACCATGGCCGTCACCATGGTCATCGGCAACGTGCCCGCCATCCACGCCTCGCTGCTCTCCCCCGGCTATACCATCGCCGCCGTCATCGCCAACGAGTTCACCGAGGCCACCGAAGACCTCTACCTCCACGCCCTCATTGAGATGGCCCTCGTCCTCTTCGTCGTCACCATGATCGTCAACGCCGCCGCCCGTCTCCTCATGCTCACCGCCGGAATCCGGGAGATCCGCGAATAATGGCCACCACCGCCATCTACCCGCCGCGCTCCAAGCGCATCACCAACGCCGTCATGCTCACCCTCACTGGCGTTTGCGCCTTCGCCGTCGTCGCCGTGCTCCTCTTCATCCTCGGCTACCTCGTCGTCAACGGCGCCCGCTCCCTCAGCTGGTCCTTCTTTACCCGCCTCCCCGCCCCCGTCGGCGAGGTCGGCGGTGGCATGGCTAACGCCATCGTCGGCTCCGGCAAGCTCCTCCTCATCGCCGCCGCCCTCGGCGTCCCCCTCGGCCTCCTCGGCGGCATCCACCTCGCCGAGTTCTCCTCAGGCCCCTTCGCCGCCATCGTTCGCTACACCACCGATCTGCTCAACGGCGTACCCTCCATCGTCATGGGCATCTTCATCTACACCCTCGTGGTCCTGCCCATGCACCACTTCTCCACCCTCGCCGGAGGCATCGCACTCGGCGTCATGATGATCCCTATCGCCCTCCGCTCCACCGAGGAGTTCCTCCGCGGCGTCCCCCGCTCCCTCCGCGAGGGGGCCATGAGCCTCGGAGCCTCCAAGACCCAGACCATCCTTACCGTCATCGTCCCCGCAGCCCTCCCCGGCATCGTCACCGGCATCATGCTCAACCTCGCCCGAGTCGCCGGAGAAACCGCCCCCCTCCTCTTCACCTCGTTCAACAACCAGTTCTGGAGCCCCGGCTTCAACCAGCCCTCCGCCTCGCTCCCGGTCGTCATCTTCAACTACGCCATCAGCCCCTACGAAGACTGGCACCGCCAAGCCTGGGCCGGAGGCTTTGTCCTCCTCGCCGCCGTCCTCCTCATCAACATCGCCGCCCGCTTCATCCTCTCGCGACGCACCCAGCTCCCGCGTTAGGTAATCTCTTTCTACTGTTAATCATTCCCCTTGTTTGTCATTCCCGAAGGGAATCTGCTTCTGTAGTCGCCGTTGCCTGTTCTTTGTCGCTGCCTGTATCTGCCGTTGCATGTTCCTGCCGTTGCGGTTGTCTGTTTCACGCCGTCATCCTGAGCGAAGCGAAGGACCCCTGTATTCGTCTCTGCCGTTGTCTGTTCCAGCTTCTCGGAGCCCAAAATGCCAGCAGCCTTCCAACTCGGCGACTTCTCCAAAGTCCGCGACGAACGTTTCGGTGACGAACAACTAGCCAAGCCCACGCCCGTTCCCCAGTTCACCGTCGAAAACCTTAACTTCTTCTACGGCGACTTCCAGGCCCTCCATCAACTCAACATGAAGATCCCCGCCGATAAGGTCACTGCCCTCATCGGCCCCTCCGGCTGCGGAAAATCTACCTTCCTCCGCATCCTCAACCGCATGTCCGAGACCCTCCCCGGAACCCGCGTCGAAGGCTCCGTCCTCCTTGACGGCCAGGACCTCTTCTCCTTCCACCCCACGCTCCTCCGCCGCCGCGTCGGCATGGTCTTCCAGCGCCCCAACCCCTTTCCTAAAAGCATCTTCGAAAACGTAGCCTACGGCTGCCGCGTCAATGGCCTACTCCCCACCAACCAGCTCAAGGACCGCGTCGAGCAGAGCCTCCGCCGGGCAGCCCTTTGGGAAGAGGTCAAGGACAAGCTCCACGTCTCCGCTCTCTCCCTCTCCGGTGGCCAGCAGCAGCGTCTCTGCATCGCTCGTTCCTTAGCCGTCGAGCCCGAAGTCCTCCTCCTCGACGAGCCCTGTTCCGCCCTCGACCCCCTGGCAACCGCCAAAATCGAAGACCTCGTCTTCGAGCTCAAAGACATCTGCACCATCGTCATCGTCACCCACAACATGCTCCAGGCCGCCCGCGTAGCCGACTATGTAGGCTTCTTCCTCACCGGCAAGCTCATCGAGTTCGAGCCCGCCCGTAAGATGTTCATGAACCCCACCAGCAAGCAGACCGAAGACTACCTCACCGGCCGCTTCGGCTAGCCCCACCCGGTCAGCCGCGCCCACCCGGTCAGCCGCGCCCACCCGGTCAGCCGCGCCCACCCGGTCAGCCGCGCCCACCCGGTCAGCCACCACACCAGCCCCGTCGCCTCGGCCGACCACCGCATACACCTCCTTGTTTGTCATTCCCGAAGGGAATCTGCTTCTTCCGTTGCAGTTGCTTTCGTCCTTGCCCTCGTGTCTCACCCCCAAAAGCGTCAGAGCCTCAACCGCCCATGCGGTTGCTCGTTTCGCGCCATCATCCTGAGTGAAGCCAGGCACCCCTGTACTTCGTCGTGCCCGCCGCCAGCCAACGACCAACCGACGCTCCCCGAAGACAAGAGCGAGCCCGTCACCGATCCTTCCGGTAAAGCAGATCCCGCATAGCCGCCCGCCGGGCCTCATTGGCCTCCCGGTCGACCTTCACCTCGGGCTCCGTACTCGCCGCCTCCGGCGCACTGCACTCCCAGCACCGGTTCGCAAACCCCGGTTTATCCGGCTTCAACTCGAACTCCTCACCACACACCGCGCACACTCTAAGGGGAAAAGGCATATCCCCAATGATAAGTCCGGAGGCAGCAGCCGGGCCTCCCATCCATCTCTACGAAAGCGCCTCAACCAAAAAAATCTTCAGCCTCCCGCACGATGGGATCGAGAGCCGCTTCCCATCGCCGCCCCCCACCACGACCCGCTCGACCAACGGATGGAGCCTCCTCATGGACCTGCCCAGAATCATGTCGAGGCCTCAATCGTAGCCGCACACTTACTTACTGCCGCAGTCGCAGGCACCGCCACTTCCGTGACGGCCTCCGCCGTCGCATCCCTTGCTTATCCTTGTCTAATGAGGTCGCTGGCCTGCCAGGCAAAATCGCCTACAGCGTCTTGATGTAAGCCAGCAGATTATCCGTATCGTCGGCGCTCAAAATCGCTCCCCACGCAGGCATCTTGTTCTTGCCATTCTTGATGATGGCCCGAACCTCCGCCTCAGTCTTCTTAGGCTTGGGCTTCTTCACCTCGTGGTACAGGCTCGGTCCAAAACGGACCTCACCCTCCGTCACCGAGTGGCACTGGAAGCACTTCGACATAAACAGCGTCTGCCCCGCATGAGCGTTTCCCGCCGCACCCGCAGGCTTGGCGCCCTGGGCAAACCCATGCGTGGACAGACAAAGAGCGGACAGCGTCAGCAGGGAAGCGAAAGCGGGCCGAAACATGGAATCTCCTGAAGAAACGTAAGCTTGTCGTCCCGGTCTTGCGCGTTCCCGCGACTCCAGAAGTATACCGCCTACCGGCCCAGCACCACTAACCCCCAAGGCCCGCTTCCTGCCTTCGCCTTGCTCATCACCGTATTCGTCGTCAGGTTCACCGCCGTCACATCGTTACTCGGCCCATTCGCCGAGTAAAGCGTCCGCCCGTCCGGAGAAAGTGCAATCCCCCAAGGCCTCGCCCCCACCTCAACCGAACCAAGAACCCGGTTCGTCGCCGTGTCCAGCGTGAACACCTGGTGCCCCCGCCCCGTACTCACATACACCTTCGCTCCATCCGCCGACATCAATACGGCCATCGGCTTGATGACTCCCGGCTTTCCCAGCGCAATCGTTTGCACCACCACGTGCTTCGCCGTATCCACGACCAACACGGTCCCGTCGTTCTCGGCGTTGATGTAAGCCTTCGATCCATCCGGAGTAAACGCAACCGACCGCGGACGATGCCCCACCTTGAACGTCGCAACAATCTTCCCCGCCGCCGGGTCCAACACCGAGATCGTACCGTCCTCCTCCGACGTCACATACACCTCGCGCCCATCCGGAGTCGCCTTCACGCCCTCCGGCTGCGGCCCCGTCGGAAGGCTCTTCACCACATTGCCGGAGGCAATATCTACCACGCTCACCGCGGAAACATCCTCGTTCGAGATATAAAGCTGCCGCCCGTCTTTGGAGACATCGAAGTTCTCCGGGTCCGACCCCCCATGGATCGTCCGCACCACCTTGCCCTGCGCCACATCGAACACCCCAATTCCGTCCGCGCTCTTATCCGCCGGAGGGAGCGTGCTCTCATCCACATCCGGCCCCGCAATGGGCGTACCGCTCAGCGCCACATACAGCGTCTTCCCATCCGGCGAAGCATGGATTCCTCGCGGCCGCTTTCCCAAGGGAACCGTCGCAATCACTTTCATCGTCCCCGCGTCGAGAACCGAAAGATTTCCTGAAACCTCGTTCGTCACATAAATCCGCGGCCCGGAACCGTCTGGCACTCCCGGCTTCCTGCACCCGGCCACCGCCGCCAGAACCACCAATCCCAATGCCACCTTCTTCATCGCTTCCCCTTCATCGTTACGTCTACATTCGCCTTACCATGCGCCGACACCGTCACCGTCTGCTCCACGGCATCCACGCCTTCATGCCACACGTCCACGGTATAGCTACCAGGCGGAAGGTCACCAATCGTGAAGCTCCCATCCTCCTTCGTCACCGCGAAGTATGGATGGTCCACCACCCCGATCCAGGCCCGCATCCAGCGATGAATGTTGCACTTCACCGGAATCATCACCTCCGGCTTCATAAACCGCCGCGCCAGCGGAGCATCACCCGGCCCCTGGCTATGGTTCCACTCCCGGTTCACCTCCGCCATGGGATGGATGTTATGCGTCACCGGGTCCGAGTTCACCACGGAAAGCGTTTGCCCCACCTGCACCCCCAGCACCCGCGGACGAAACCAGCACCCCCGCTGGTCGATCGTCACCGCCTCGGTGGGAACCGCAAACTGTTTTCCTTCCAGCCCCCGTTTCACGTACACAAAGCTGTTCCCCAGCCCACCCTTCGCCCCCACCACCAACGACTCGTCATACGCCTTGCCCTTGTGCGCCTCCACACAAGCCGGGTCTCCACTCAGATCGATCTCCTTCGCCACCGGTTTGGCCCCCGCATAGCGCACCACCCCCGAGATCGTCCCCGCCGTCCCCGGATCGACCTTGAAGTAGGCCACCTCGGCCGGAGTCGCCACCGGAGCAGGCTTCCGCGAACACCCGCACACCCACACCATCATCCCCAACACAACCAGTCGTCTCATCGCCCTCCCAGCTTAGTCCTTTCCCGGCGGCCCCACACCCCTCGGCATCGCCCCGTTCAGCGCCTGCAGAAACTCCACGAGGTCCGCTCGATCCTGCCCCGTCAGCACAATCCTCTTCATCTCCGGGTCCAGGTACGCGTTCGAGTTCCCCCCGCCCGCATAGAAATCCACCACTTCCTTCAACGTCTTCAGCCGGCCATCGTGCATATACGGCGCGGTCGACGCTACATTCCGCAGCGTCGGCGTCTTGAACGCCCCGGTATCCGCCGCCACCTTCGTCTGCCCGAACCGCCCCACATCGCCAAACTCCCCCACATCCCCCACTCCTTCGCCGGTGTTGTGGAACTTGCCGTCCGTAAACAGCGCGTCTCTGACCCCCACCAAATGGCAAGCCGCGCAGTTACCCCGCCGCGCATCCAGAAACACCTCCAGTCCACGCACCTGTGCCGCCGTCAGCGCGCCCTTGTCTCCCCCATACTGGTATCGGTCGAACGCCGAGTCCCCACTCAGCACCGTCCGCTCGAAGCTCGCCAGCGCCTTCTCCACCCGCCCCAAAGTCGACTCCTCCGACCCAAACGCCGCGCGGAACATCGCCCGATACTCCGGGTCTT
Organism: uncultured Granulicella sp.; assembly: GCA_965213785.1. Classification (GTDB taxonomy): domain Bacteria; phylum Acidobacteriota; class Terriglobia; order Terriglobales; family Acidobacteriaceae; genus Edaphobacter. The sequence continues at coordinate 1,717,693 of OZ243921.1, forward strand.
TCGCCAGCTTGCCCACCGAAACCAGATGCGGCTGATTCATCTCCACCGGGTCGGCAATCGGCGAGGCCGCCTGCTCCTCCAGGCTCGCCGCCCGCCCGTCCCAGAACTGGAACGGCTGATACGCCACATTCGCAATCGTAGGCGCGTTCCTTACCCCCACCGCGCCGCCGAACCCCCTCGACAACGCCAGGGCATCCGTAAACCCCAGCCGCGGATCGTGGCAGGTCGCGCACGCAATTGTCTCCCCCGCCGACAGCCGCTTATCGTAGAACAGCTTCCTTCCCAGCGCGATCGTCTCCGCCGTGGGCGGATTGTCCTTTGGAACCGGCACCGGAGGCAGTCCCAATGGAGCCGCAATCGCCACGACCATCCCCACAGGCCGCTCACGGGGCACGCGGCGACAGCCGCCCGCGCCGGCTACCGCCACCATCGCTGCCACACTCAGCCAGATCCGCACCACAACGTCCCCTTTCAAGGATAAGGCACACTGCTCTCGGACGATCGTGCGGAAGGTCGGTCAACCCTTGGGTGGCTGGAGTTGGAAGACGTCGCGGCCCCGGAGGTTGCGAGCATTGAGGATAGCGTCCGCCAAGCTGCGGACGGCTCCGCGACCGCCCCCGACAGGTGAGACGAAGCCGTGGGACGCGACGTAATCGAGGACCTCCGGCGCCGCGTCCGCGGGGCAGGCGGGGAGGCCGACCATCTCCATCGGGAAGAGGTCGTTGACGTCGTCGCCGAAGAAGCAGGTTTGCGCGAGGTCCAGGTTGAACCCGGCGGCGAACTCGCGGAGCGCGGTTGCCTTATCGCGGGTGCCCTTGACGACGAAGGGGATGTGGAGTTTCTGCGCGTAGCGGTCGACCAGCGGGGAGTTCTCGCCGGAGATGAGGGCCATCCGCAGGCCCAGGCGGCGCAGGAGCGAGATGCCCATGATATCGGCGAAGTGGAACGTCTTGGACTCCTCGCCGGATTCGGACCAGGTGAGGGTTCCGTCGGTGAGGGTTCCGTCGACGTCGAAGGCGATGCCCCTGAGGGTGCGAAGTAGCTCGGAGTTCACTGCGTGGTTACTCAGTCTTGCGTGGAAAAATGCTAAGTGAATCCGCCCACCCCTGGTGGTGAGCAGTAAAGTGAGCAGCCCCAGGAGTTGGCCGGCTAGACGGCGGCGCCTACGCGCCGGAGCTTCTTCATGACGGGAATCTCTTCGTCGTAGACGCGCTTGATGCCGTCCCCCATGGACTGCTCGCAGAGCCGGATGTCGCGAACGAGCCGTGATATGCCGTTGGGCTCGAGAGAAGCGGCCTGATCGGAGCCCCACATGGCGCGGTCCATGGTAATGTGGCGCTCCACACAGCAGGCGCCGAGGACGGCGGCGGCGACCGAGGTGGGGATCCCGGTCTCGTGGCCGGAGTAGCCGATGGGAAGATGGTAACGCTCGGCCATGGCGGGAATGGCGCGGAGGTTGAGCTGATCGTACTTGGCGGGATAAGTGCTGGTGGTGTGCATCAGGATGAGGTCGTCCGTGCCGAGAACCGCGACGGCGTGGTCGATCTCGTCGTAGGTGCTCATGCCGGTGGACGCGATGGCGGGCTTTCCAGTCTTGCGGATGTGCTTCAGGAGGTTGTCGTCGGTGAGCGAGGCGGAGGCGATCTTGTAGACGGGCGTGTCGAAACGCTCCATGAAGTCGACGGCGCCTTCGTCCCAGGGGGAGACGAACCAGGGGATCTTGACGGATTTGCAGAACTGGTCGATCTCGGCGTAGTCCTCTTCGAGGAACTCGAGGCCATACTTGAGGTCGCCGTTGGTGGTCCCAAAGGGGTTCTCGCGGGGCGTGGCGAGCTCCTTGGCGCTGTAGACGACATCGATGGTGCGCTTCTGGAACTTGACGGCATCGCATCCGGCGGCGACGGCGACTGAGATAAGCCGCTTGGCGAGATCGACATCGCCGTTGTGGTTGATGCCGATCTCCGCGATCACAAAGCAGGGATGACCCGTGCCGACGAGTTTATTTCCGATTTTCACAGTACTCATAAAAGAGGCTCGCAGTTCCGGTACGGAAGGGGAGGATACCGATGACGATCCGGCCAGACACCAGCGATTCTTTCAGATAAGAGGCGAGGCGTCCACCGGGGGAGTGCCTGAACCGCGTGTCCTGCTCCCGGATCGGCGATGCGGTTTGTCGAAGCGGGAGGACGGCTGACGTCTGCTCCCCGCTTCATCAGACTGAACTCAGCGGCCAGAAAGAACGAAAGCGGGATGGGATCTGGAACAGATGCCGAGCCCAGCCCCTACAACCCTGATATACGGCTAGCCCTATCTGCTACGCCAGGCCTAACCCGTTGGAGACCGCTGAGAGGTTCGTGAGTGACCCGCCCGCGGGCCGCAAGCACGGCTTCGCCGGGGAGGCCGAAGAGCAGGGTCATGTAAGCGAACCAGTAAAAGGCCATGACGGGGATGAGGATCGTGGCGCCGTCGATGGCGGCCAGGATGGCATACAGCAAAAGTCCCTTGGCGGCGGCGCGGCGGGTGGGGCTGTGGAGCAGGGCGGGCTTGCAGGCGATCAGAAGGAGCGGGGTGAGGAAGATGAGAACGATGGAGAGAAAACCGAGGATACCGTAGTTGGTGAGAGCGGAGGCGTAGAGGATTTCGGCGAAGGCGGCAATGGGAACCGAGGGCATGAGGGTGGGGCTGGCAAAGCTGGCAAGCTCGCTCTCCCGTCCTCCCAGGCCTTCGGCGTAGAGGAAGGTGAGATTGCTGGAGGTGAAGGAGAGGCCGAGAAGGACGAGGCCGGCGGTGGCGGCAAGCGCGATGGTTTGCCGGAGGGCAGGGCCGGGGTGGACGCGGGGAAAGCGGGCGAAGAGCCTGGGGGCCTGGGCGAGAATGGAGAAGCCCTGCTCCAGCAGGAGCCCGGCCCAGACGGTGCGGGAGAGGGTGAGGGCGAGGGCGAGGCGAACCACATTGCGCTTCCAGGCGGAGGGCTCCAGAAGGAGGTAGAGGGGCAGGAGGATGAGCGTGGCCACGCCGTACAGGTTGCCGTTGTTATAGGTGGAGATGAGCTTGAGGTAGCCTCCCCGGTTGATGTGCTTGTAGGTTTCGAGGAGCCCATAGTCCCCGGCATTGACGGTGAGGTAGGGGATCTCGATGAACTTGCCCATGATGGGGTGATAGAAGAAGAGAAAGATGCCCCACAAGGCGGCGGCGAGGATGCAGAAACGCAGTTGCCGCTGGAAGGCCTTGAGATCGACGAGCGAGAGGAATGAAGGAAAGAGAAGCAGGAAGAGGGTGGGCAGAAAAAAAAAGCAGGTGATGTCGGCGAAGGCATAGCCGAGGTTCTCGATTCCGTTCGCGGCGAAGCTGTAGACGAAGAGGAGTTGGAAGGGCAGAAGCGAGGCAGCAGCGGCGACCGCGAGGCGGGACTGCCGCAGGGGATGGACCAGGAGACGGACGATGAGGAGCGGCGGCAGGAGCATGCCGAGCAGGAGATAGCCCCAGGTGATCGGGATGTTCGCAATCCGGATGCCCCCCTTGGGGAAGAGCACCAGGAAGGTGACGAGCAGCCAGACGATCACGCTGGCGGGGCGCGGAATGCGTACGGCAAGTCGCATCGGCGCTAGCGCCTTCCGAGGCCGAAGTTCTGCTTGAGCGTGCGCATATGGCGCTGGTAATCGGGATCGGCCTGGACGCGGCGCTTGACCAGGACGAAGAGCATGGCGAGCGCGCCGAGGACGGCGGCGAAGAGGATCACGTAGATCATCCAGGTCTTGCGGGGAGGGTAGGCCTTGCGCTCGGGTTCGATCGCGTAGTCCACGACCTGAAAGGCGTCGGCGGAGGAGGCCTCGACGAGGCGCGCGCTTTGGTATTGCGAGGAGAGGGAGTTGAGCTGTGCCTCGTGGAAGCGGACGGCGCGCTGCTTGCGTTGGAACTCGAGGTTGGCCTCCGGCATGCGGCCAGCGGCGGTGGGGCTTCCAGGCTGATTGGCCCCGGTAGCTTCCATGGTGCGCTCCTGGGCCTGGAGCTGGGCGATCTGGGAGCGGAGCGTTTTGACCTGGGGGTTCTCGTCGGTCTCGCTTTGCAGGAGTGCGGCGAGTTGGACCTGGAGGCCGGTAATCTGGCTGCGGGTGGCGGCGATCTGGGAGAGACCGATCTGGGTCTGAGTTCCGGCCTCGATGATGCCTGAGCTCTTCTGAGTCTGTTCAAGGTCGGTTTCAGCGGCGACGAGCGCCTGTTTTTCGCGTTCGAGCTGAGCCTCGAAGAACTCGCGGTTGAGGACGGACTGGGAGAGCGCCATGGTCTTCTGCTGCTGGTTGAGGCCGTCGAGGTAGGCGTTGGCGAGCTTCATAGCGGTCTTGGCATCGCCGCTGCGGACGGAGATGCGGAGCAGGCCGTCGGGGCCGGCGACGACCGTCATGGCCCCCTGGAGGGCGGCGCGTTCCTCCTCCCAGCCCTGGCTGCCGGCGGGCATCAGGTTGAGCTCGCGAATGACGTTGTCCGTGACGGACCGGGAGCGGAGAAGGCCGGGGTAGAGGCCCTCGGGCTTTCTGCCGGAAAAAATGGACGTGAGGCTGGTGGATTCGGACTGGCTTTCCTTGGGGAGGATGACGGCGGTCGCGACGAACTCAGGCCTGGTGCGAAAGATGTAGATGCTGCCGAGGAGGAGGGTGAGGATCGCGACGCCGAGGCCGATCTTCCACTCGGCGAGAAAGACGACGAGCAGCTCCAGAAGGTCGATGGAATCGTCGGGCAGGGGGGCGAGCCCTCCGGGGTGCGGAGTCGGGTTGTCGAGTTCGAGCCGGCCGGAGCTTCCAGGGGTCATCGTGGGGTTTGCTATTTGGTGAGATAGGAAAGAACGGCGTAGCTGTATCCGACAGTGGACGCGACGCTGGTGAGGGCGACGATATCGCGCAGGAGGGAGTTGTGGGTGAGCTGTGGGGGAAGAACGACAGTGTCGCCGGGGAAGATCTTGGCTCGCGGGACATTGCCGTACTGGTTGCTGAAGACCGAGCCGTCGGCGCGGAGGACGAACAGGCGATGTTTATCGGCGATCCGGTCCGGGCCCCCCGCCATGTGGAGGTAGTCCCTGACGTGTTTCTCTCGCTCGAAGAGGAAGGCGTTGGCGCTGTAGACCTGGCCCTGGACGGTGACGGTGGTGGGGGTGCGGGGCACGACGAAGCGGTCGCCGTCTTCAAGGGCGACGTCGGGAACGCTCTCGATCCCGCGGCTATCCGGGAGGAAGTTGAGCACGATGCGGCCGATGGGCTGGGCACGACGGAGGCGCGCGATGGCGAGGCGGGCGTCGGTGGCGGAGGCGCTGGCGAGGTCGGCGCTGGCGGTGAGCGAACGGGCGTTGCGGGCGGCCTCGCTGGTGATCTGGGTTTCGAGGGAGTCGGCGTACTCCTGCAGGCGCTGCACCTGGACCCGGCGGGTGGACTCGCGGGTGAACTCGGACGCGTAGAGGTAGGCGTCCTCGGTGAAGCCTCCGGCGCGGGCGAGCAGTTGGCGGAGCGTCTCGCCCGGGTGGACGCTGTAGACGCCGGAGGCGATGAACTCGCCTTCGAGGCGGACGAACCGGGTCTGCTGGGCGGTGGGGACGCGGATGTCGGATTTGGAGAAGAGGGTGACGACGTCGCCGGGAAGGAGCTCGAGGTTCTGGGTCTGGTCGCCTTCGTTGAGCAGCTTGCCGGGGGCGAAGGGGAGCAGCGCGGTGGTGAGGTCGAGCTTGCTCTGGCGCTCGATGACCGCGTAGTTCCAATCGATATCGGGGGCGACGAGGACGACGTCGTTGGCAGCGGGAAAGGGGGTGCGGGTGTCGGCCAGGGTGGAGGCGACCGAGGTGCCTCCGGCGGATGCGCCGTTGCCGCTGAGCGGGGCGGCGTTGGGCAGGGTTCCAGGGCGAACGCTGAGGCTGGCGGTGTCTTCCGGGTTGCCGGCCGTCTGGCCGAGAGCGTTGAGCTTGTTGTAGTAGTTCCGGGTGACGAGGACGTCGCGGTTGGGGATCAGGTCCAGCAGGCGCATGCCGGGGTGCCAGACGTAGCGGCCCGGGTTGGCGACGTTGCCGCGCAGGGTCACGGCATCCTTGAAGCGCTCGAGGATGGGCGAGATGGTGACGATGTCGCCGTTCTCGAGGCCGAGGGTGTTGGCGGTCTGGAGGTTGACGTCGAGGATACTGCGCTCGCTGTGGGCGAAGATGCGCTCGAGCCGGGCCTGGGTGTTGGAGGCGACGTTGGTGAGACCACCGGCGAGGTCGAGGAGCTGCTGGAGGGTGGTCTCGTTGCGAAGCTCGTAGATGGCGGGCTGGCCGACGCTGCCGGAGATGGCGACCTGCGGGCCGACTTGCGGGATGAAGAGGACGTCGCCCGGCTGGAGGGAGAGGTCGTGCGACTTGTCTCCGCGCAGGAGAAGGTCGTAGAGGTCGAAGTGGACGATGGTCTGGCCGGCGCGCTTGACCTGGATGTCGCGAAGGCTGCCCTGGGGAGTCGGGCCGCCGGAGGCGAAGAGGGCGTTGAGCAGAGTGCTGAGCGAGCTGATGGTGTAGCTGCCGGGGCGGCGCGCCTGGCCCAGGATGAAGACGGGAATGGAGCGAAGCTGCCCCATGTTCACGTTGAGATCGAAGTTGCGGTAGACACGGCCGAGCTGCGCGCGGAGATAGTCGGTGACCTGCGAAAAGCGGAGGCCGGCGACGTGGAAGCTGCCGACCTGCGGGATGAAGATGGAGCCGGCGCGATCGACGGGGTAGGTGGCCTCGACGTTGATCTGGCCGAAGACCTGGACGTGGAGCTGGTCGCCGGGCCCGATGACGTAGTCGGGGGTGACCGGGATGTCGTCGACGGGGGCGAAGGTGCTGGGGACGGTACCGAAGAGGTTGGCTCCGAAAAGGGGCAGGGTGCGGCCGGTGGAGTTGGCGACGAGTTGCTGAAACTCGGAAAGGGGCTCGGTAAGGTCGGTGCGGTTGAGCGGCTCGTTGGTGGGGCGGTCGGTGGTGTCGGTGCTGTTGAGCCGACGACCGGTGATCGGGTCGAAGTTGTTCTGCTGCTGCTGCTGGGTGGTGGTGGTTTGGCGGGGCGTGGTCTGGGTGGTGCCGGGCTGGGCCAGGCCGGGGGACTGGAAGGTTCCCTGCTGGGGCGAGGGCGCGGGGGCCGTCTGGGCCGCGGCTGCGCACGGGAGGGCCAGGGCGAGGAGCAGGAGGAGGATGGCGGCGTGCACCCGGCGAGCGGGGACGGCGCGGCGCGGTACGGGGTTCGTGCGGGGTGTGGGGGGCTGGGGATTGCCCGGGGCCATTTCCTGTCGGTTCACTACAGCGCCACCATCCTCTACGTTTCCCGACTGGAGTGTACTGCGTCGGAGCTGGGTACCGGCTCGCCGTGGGCGGCGGTCCAAGGCCGCTTCTCAGTTTACAGGGAAACGCGATGGCGGGCGTGGGGCAACTCGCGGGGGCCGGTGGGGGTCAGAGAGAGGGTGAGTCGCCCGCGGGGTGGGCTCGGGAGGGTGTATGCCGCAGCCATCGAACCAGCGTCCGGATGAGGTCTTGAATGCCGCCAAGGTAGAGCCGCCGGCCCGGAAGGATCAGGGCGAGGTAGAGCCGTCAGGATACCAGGGGAAGAATCCGGCGACTGCCGGGCCGGGCGCGACCGGGGTCGCATCGAGTACGCCCGAAAATGCGCTGGGGCACCTGAACCCTTCGGCTCCGGAGGATGCGAACGTGACGCCGGGGTCTTCGACGGTCAAGTAAAGTGGTGGGCCCACCAGGACTCGAACCTGGAACCAAAGCATTATGAGTGCTCTGCTCTAACCGATTGAGCTATGGGCCCGTGTTTGGCGGGTGAGACTCTATCTTAGTCGATGCGGTGCGGGGTAGCGTCGACAGGGAAATCGTGGGTGGAGTAAAGTGCTCGCGACAGGGGCTGCCGGGCCCAGGGAGTTCTTTCATGCTGACACGCCGGGATTTTGCCGTTGCCGCGATGACCTGCGGGGTGACCTGTTCCATGCTCGCGGCGGTGGAGCGTGGGGCGGCGCTGATCGGGTCCTCGACCTACGACTGGAATGGGATGAAGCCCACCAGGAGCAGCGTGGGCGAGGTGCGGCAGGTGATGAAGGGACCAACCGCCACGCTGGATGAGCTGGAGATGCACATCACGACGCTGAACCCGGGAATGGCCTCGCACCCGCCGCATCGGCACCCGAATGAAGAGCTGATCATCCTGCGAACGGGGACGGTGGAGACCCTCTCGAAAGGCGTATGGACGAAGCTCGGACCGGGGTCGGTGATCTTCAATGCGTCGAACGACTGGCATAGTCTGCGAAACGTGGGCGAGGAGCCAGCGACGTACCACGTGATCAACTGGAAGTCGCCGGGAACGCCGGCCAAGCCTTAGAAGACGAGGAGTCCTTCGCCATGAAGCTGTCCCTTTCCCGCTCGACATGGAAGATGCCGTTCGTTGCGACCTTTCTGTTGGGGCTGATGACGCTGGGAGCGTCTGCGGCTGCTCCCGTGGCCGCGGGGCTGAGGGTGTTCTTTATCGATGTGGAGGGAGGGCAGGCGACGCTGTGTGTGGCGCCCACCGGGCAGAGCCTTCTGATCGATACGGGGTGGAGCGGGCGGGGCGGACGGGATGCGGACCGGATCGTGAAGGTGGCGCACGCTGCCGGGCTGGATCACCTTGACGGGGTGCTGATCACGCACTTCCATGAAGACCATGTGGGTGGGGTTCCGCAGCTTGTGGACAGGATTCCGGTCGGAAAGTTCTTCGATCATGGGGTGAACCGCGAGACGGACAACCCACAGGTGGTGAAGCTGTTCGAGGCATACCGGGAGGTGCTGGCGAGGGGCCCGTCGAAGCGTGTGGAGATGAAGGTCGGGGAGCGCCTGCCCCTTCCGGGCTTTGAGGCGACGGTGCTGAGCGCGGACGGGAAGGTGCTGGAGAAACCTCTGCCGGGGGGCGGTCAGCCAAACGAATTCTGCAAGGCGTCCGAGACGCGACCGGCAGACCAGACGGAGAATGCCCGGTCGTTGGGGATCGAACTGGTGTTCGGGAAGCTGAAGATCCTCGACCTCGGGGACCTGACGTGGGACAAGGAGATGGCGATGATGTGCCCGTTGAATCGGGTGGGTACGGTGGATGTCCTGGTGGTATCGCATCATGGGTGGAATCAGAGCTCGAGTCCGGCGCTGGTGGATGCGGTTCATGCCCGGGTGGCGGTGATGGATAACGGGGAACAAAAAGGCGGCTCCCTGCCGACGCTGATCACGCTTGAAAAAGCTCCGGGGCTGGAGGCCATGTACCAGCTTCATGCGTCGCAAGAAGGGGGTGCAGAGCATAACCGGGCGGACGCGTACCTTGCCAACCCGATGGGCACCGACGACGCGCACTGGATTGAGCTGACCGGCACGCAGGATGGGAGCTTTACGGTGAAGAACGAGCGGACGGGGGCAACGCAGAGGTACGCGGCGCGTTAAGGCAAGGGGTGAAGGGCGCACCGGACGATGCTTCGTGGAAGGTTTTGTGGGCACCGCATATTTCTTCATGTCAGGCTGGCGACCCACGCGTATTATGTGTCAACCACCTCTTCGAGCGCCTTCCAGGATTATGCACGGACGACGTATTCCGAGCGGTGATTCCCAAGCCCGAGGAACACCATGCCGACATCTCCCCGCTTTCAAACGCAGCAACGTGTTGCCCTTGCCGGCAGCGAAAAACCGGCGTTTCCCCCGCTTGCCTTCACCGCCGAGACCCCTCTGCCGGAGATGCCGAAGCCCACGGCGAAGATGACGGTTTCGGTGGTGTTGAAGCCGAAGACGGCGATCGATGCGAAGAAGCTGGGCAAGCCGGGCGGCCGGATGACGCGGGCGGAGTATGCCAGGCTGCATGGGCCGGACCCCGCGGCGCTGAAGGTCGCCAAGGCGTTTGCGGCGGAGTTCGGGCTGGAGGTGACGCCGCCGACACCGGGACGCCGGACGATGCATGTGACGGGAACCCCGGCCGCGATGGAGAAGGCCTTCGGCGTGTTGCTCAAACACCACCAGTTCGAGGGCAAGACGTTCCGGGTACGCGAAGGCGAGATCTGCCTTCCGGAGGAGCTGATCGGGCAGGTGACCGCGGTGTTCGGGCTGGATAACCGGCCGCAGGCGAAGCCTCACTTCCGGGGGGTGGCGGTGCCCCACGCGACGAACGTCTCGTACACGCCCGTGCAGGTGGCACAGCTTTACGGCTTTCCTAAGGTGAGCGCAAAAGGGCAGACGATCGGGATCATCGAGCTTGGCGGAGGGTACCGGACGTCCGACCTGACCGCCTACTTCAAGACGCTTGGCCTGGCTGCGCCGACCGTGACGGCGGTATCTGTAGACAAGGGCAAGAACACGCCGGGGGCCGCGGATGGCGCGGACGGCGAGGTGATGCTGGATATCGAGGTGTGCGCGGCGGTCGCGCCGGGGGCGAAGATCGTGGTGTACTTCGCGCCCAACACGGATCAAGGGTTCATCGACGCGATCGCCACGGCGGTGCACGACAAGGTCAACAAGCCGAGTGTGATCTCGATCAGCTGGGGCGGCCCGGAGTCCAGTTGGACCGCGCAGGCGATCACCTCGCTGGACCAGGCCTGCCAGGCGGCCGCGGCGCTGGGCGTGACGATTACTGTGGCCGCGGGAGACGATGGCTCGACCGACGGGGCCACGGACAAGGGGCAGCATGTGGACTTCCCCGCTTCCAGCCCGCATGTGCTCGCCTGCGGGGGGACGAAGCTTACCGGGACGGGAACGACGATCGCTTCCGAGGTGGTGTGGAACGAGCTGGCGGCGGGCGAGGGGGCCACGGGCGGAGGCGTAAGCGCGGTCTTTGCCAAGCCTGCCTGGCAGAACTCCGCAGGGGTTCCGGCACCGGCGGGAATGACGGGCGGACGCGGCGTGCCGGATGTCGCGGGCGATGCGGACCCGCAGACCGGCTACATCATCCGTGTGGATGGGCAGACGCAGGTGATTGGGGGAACGAGCGCGGTGGCTCCGCTGTGGGCGGGTCTGATTGCGCTGGCGAACGCGCAGAACAAGACGCCCGCGGGATTCATCAATCCGGCGCTGTATGCGGCGAAGTCCAGGACGGCCTTTCGCGACATCGTTTCAGGCGACAACGGAGCGTTTTCCGCGGGGCCGGGCTGGGATGCATGCACTGGGCTGGGCACCCCGAACGGGAGCCTGATCGTGAAGGCCCTGGCCCCGGCAAAGGTAACGGTGGGAAAGAAGGCGAGCGACCCGGCAGCCGCGGAGGCTCCCGCGCCGACCGAGGCTGCCCCTGCGGCCGACCCCAACAATCCGAGAGGCTCGGCCGCCGCTCCGGCGAGCAAGGCGGCCGCAAAAAGGATGGCAAAGACGGCGGTGGCGGCCTCCTAGCCTGGGGTCCGGCTGCCCTGCCTCAGACTTGGGAGCAGGCCAGCGGCCTGAGGATAAGGTTGTCGATGTCGGAGACGATGGCCTCGTAGGTGTACTTCGGCGAACTGGAAAGCTTCTTCCAGTCGGGGTCGTTGCGGAACTTGTCCCATCCGGCCTCGAGCGAGGCCATGTTCTCGAAGCTGAGCATGTAGGTGAGCTTGGGAAGGCGGGAGCCGACGAGTACGTCCGAGTAGAGGACGGCGCCGCAGCCCGCCTTCGCGAAGATGTCGAACTCGCCCGCGTGGAACATCTCCACCTTGCGCACGTGAGCGGCGTTGCTCGGCGACTCGTAGGTGCGGAGTTGGAAAAGGCGCTTGGCCTGGGTGGCGGCACCGGGCGGCGGGGTCATCCTGGGGTAGCCCGGAAAGGCGCGCATCAGCTGGCTCTCGACCCGCACGAAGGCCGGGGCAGCGGCGGGTGCGGCCCAGAAGGGGGCAGAGGCCTTTAGGAAGGCCTCGTCCTTGGCCAGGTTGAGGTCCGCCGTGACCAGGGCCTCGGCCGTGGGCGCGGGAATGAGGAGGTAGAAGGACGGGGTGGTGGGGCCGAAGTCGACCGAGAAGGCGCCGACGGGAGACATGCCCATGCGGTTGAGGGCGGGGATGAGGGCCGCGGCGAAGAAGTTTTCGGTCAGCTTTGGGTCGGGGCCGCTGGTGAGCTGGTAGCGGCGGAGCTCGTAGAACTCCGGCGCCGCGCCGGCGGGGGTGAGGGCGCTTGCGGGCTTGGCGAGGGTAAGGGCGGAGGCGGCAAGCGAAGTGGAAAGGAACTGGCGACGATGCATGGGTTCTCCCGGTAACTGGAGGGATTCTAGCTGAAGCAACGCGTTGTGGGCAGGGCCGGGTTCATGAAGGCGCGTGTCTCGTACCTGTGGCGTGACCCGGTTCGCCTCGCATCCGCGCAACCCTCGCGATCCTCTATACCCCGGCTATACCCCGGCGCACGCGAGCCGGCGCAACTGGTATCCATGATGATGCAGATGCGCCGACAGAAATCCCAGCGCATTCCCTACTCCCATCCACCCGCACACCGGGTGCCGAAACACGCCTAACTCCCTCTGCTGCGGCTGAACTTCCTCCAGCACGCCCCGGAGCTCCTCGCGCGCCGCCTCCCACCGGAGCGCCACCCCCTCCAGGCCCTCCGGCTCGACCGGCAGCATCGCCTTCGCCCCGGCCGGAACCTTGATCCGGATCGACGTGCGCATCACCGCCAACACGCCTTTCGCTCCAAGCCTTTCCCGAAAGCTCACCTTCTGCGCACCCGCCAGGTGCTTCCGCAAAGTCGGCCCGGTCGCCTCCTCTATCCGCACCAGGTGGTCCAGCACCTCGAGCGTAGACCACTCGCCAGCCCGTGGCCGATACCGCAGCCCCTGCGCGGTCAGCCCCGCCGCCCCCGCCAGAATCTCCTCCCGCTGCCTCGTCAACTCCGCAAACGCCTTCGCCACCGGAGAGATCATCGCCTTCACCTCGGCGGCGATCGTACCATGCGCCAGTCAACACGGCAGCCGCACACTCACCCCCGCCTGCCGTAGCGTCCCCTTCAACCCCCGGGAGTCCGTCACCCCGAAGTGAAAGATGCTCGCCGCCAGCGCGGCATCCGCCTTCCCCGGCCCAAAGACCTCCACAAAATGCCCCGGCGTCCCCGCCCCCCCGCTCGCAATGACGGGAATCCCGACCGCCTCGCTCACCCGCGCCGTCAACTCGCAATCGAAGCCGGCGCGCATCCCATCCGTGTCCATCGAGGTCAACAAGATCTCGCCCGCGCCCCGCGCCTCCGCCTCACGGGCCCAGTCGATCACCCGCAGCCCCGTCCCCTTGCGGCCGCCCGATACAAATACCTCCGCGTCCTCGACCCCCAGCGGACCCGCCCGGCCCACGCTTCTCCGTGCATCGATGGCGACAATCACCGCCTGCGCGCCAAAGCTCCCGCCAATCTCGCCAATCAGCTCCGGCCGTGCAATCGCCGACGAGTTGATGCTTACCTTATCCGCCCCCGCCGCAAACACCGCCGACGCGTCCTCGGCGCTCCGTATCCCGCCTCCCACCGTAAACGGCACAAACAAGGCCGCCGCCGTTCGCCTCACCGTTTCAAGCAAGGTCCCCCGCCCCTCGTGCGTCGCCGTAATGTCGAGCAGGACTATCTCGTCGGCACCTCCCGCCGCGTGGCGATGCGCCAGCTCGGCCGGGTCTCCGGCGTCGACGATGTCGACGAACTGCACCCCCTTTACCACTCGCCCGCCCCGCACATCCAGGCACGCGATAATCCGCTTCGTCAGCATTGCCTCTCCCCTCCAAACGTCGCCGATCTCCTCCCAAGGTCGAAGGACCCGCGGGCGAAGGAGCGGATGACCTGCGTCAGTCTTTGAAAGCCCACCCCGGACGAAGAGATCCGCGGGCTACGAACTCACACTCATCCCCATCACCGGGCACTTCGCCATCGACGCCTCGCTCCCCCCCACCCGCCCAAACCCGAAGTCCTCCGTCCCTAGAAAGGTCATCCGATGGTGCCGCGCCATGCCGCTCAGCTCTCCGTGCACCATATGCATCGCCATCTGGATCGCATGAACCGAATCCGCCCCACCCGCCGGCGTGCAATGCACCCGCCCCGGCGCCGCAATCCGATACGGACAAGCCCAACCCTTGCCCTCGACCACAAACGGCTTCCCCAACGCGACGGTCAAGGTAGCCGTATGCCCTTCATGCTCCAAATCCAGAAATCGCTCTGCAATCACCTCGAACGGCAGCAAATCCATCCCCGTCCAATTCCCCGCCGCATCGGGAACCACCATCTCCACCAGCCCACTCACCTCGTAAGTCGTATCGCGCATTGTTTCCTCCTTGCCGCCGCCTACTCTTGCCGTTGCTGTCGCCCTTTGGTTGTCATTCCCGAAGGGAATCTGCTTCTTCCGTTGCTTGTTCTTCGCCCTGTTTGATGTCACATCTCCACGAAGTTCCGCAAAACCCGCAACCCCACCGCAGCCGACTTCTCCGGATGAAACTGCACGCCCATCACATTGTCCCGCTCGACCGCCCCGGTAAACGCCCCGCCGTAGGGCGTCGAAGCCGCCGTATCCGCACTCACCGGAGCCCGCCACGAATGCGTGTAATACACAAACTCGCCGTCGCTCACGCCACGCATCAGCCGCGAGTCCGCCCGCAGCGCCTCCAGAGAGTTCCACCCCACATGCGGAGCCTTCAACTCCGCCCCCTCGAATACCGCGGGAAACCGCTCGCACCGCCCGGCAAAGTGCCCCAGCCCAGGAGTCTCCGGAGCCTCCGTCGACCCCTCATACAGCCACTGCAAGCCAACACAAACCCCCAGAAACCACGCCCCCGAAGCCACCGCCTCCCGCACCGCCGTGGTAATCCCCAACTCCTCCAGCAAAGCCGTAGCCCGAAAATGCCCGACCCCAGGCAACACGATCTTCGAAGCACGCCGCACCGCCTCCGGGTCCTGCGTCACAAAATTCGCCGCCCCAAGGTAGCCGAGCGTCTTCAAGACACTCGTCAGATTCCCCGCCTTGTAATTAATCACCGCAATCATTTATTTCTCACGCTATTACGAAGAAGTGCCAAAAAGTCCATATCTCATATGAACCAAACACTAGGTAAACGATTCGACTGAGGCCTCTTCCTGAGAGTGAAAGCAACATCCCAAGTATTGCGAATACTCGCGCCGAATAAAACGCTAGCCAAAATACCTAAAGCCTGTGCGTATGTGGAATACCCCAAATCCAACGGTCTGATGCGACAAAGATGAGCGGAGGAAGCAACAAAAAGATTGCCGCCGCGCGAAATGCACCCTATCGCTCCATGGATAAGCTCACAACAAGCCTTTCGTACTAGGCAGCATCTCCCGCATCCGTTCATCCCGCGAGCAAGCTCCACGCATCGCTCGCGCAAACGCCTTGAAGATCGCCTCGATCTTGTGGTGATTCGATCTGCCATACATCGTCTTCACATGCACATTCGCCTTCGCGCCCCGCGCGAAGCCATCGAAGAAGTCCGACACAAGCTCCGTCTGAAAGTCCCCAACAAGAGGAACAGTAACCTGATCGTCCACGACATAAGCAACGCGCCCGCTCAGATCGACCGCCGCAACCGCAAGCGTCTCATCCATCGCCATCACAAAGTAACCCGCGCGCAGAATCCCCTTCTTATCCCCCAAAGCCTCCAGGAAAGCCTCACCCAGCGCAATCCCGACATCTTCCACCGTGTGATGCTGATCCACATCCAGATCGCCCGAGCACGTCAGCTCCAGGTCGAACCCGCCATGCCGCGTAAACAGCTCCAGCATATGGTCGAAGAACCGAATCCCCGTAGAAACCGTGTATTTCCCTTCCCCATCGATCACCAGCCTCAACGCAATCTGCGTCTCCGTCGTAGCCCGATTCACCGTCCCAACCCGAACCTCACTCATACTCACGTTCTCCTTCTTCCGGCCCAGCAGCAGCCATCGTCCGCGGAGCAATCCAGCCAATCTCGCCAAGCGCATCCTTCAACGCCGCAAGTCCCCGCGTCACATGGTCTTCCACGCCAATCGTGATCCGCACAAACCCATCGCAGCCAGGATCAGCCGAGCGATCTCGCAGCAACACACCCTTAGCCCGCATCGCCGCGCACAGCTCCTTGTGTTTTACGCCAATGTTCATCAGCACGAAGTTCGCCGCGGACTCCCAGTACTGAACGCCAAGCTCCCGCAAACCCTCCATCACGCGCTCTCGACCAGCACTCACCTGATCGACATACCACCGCAGATAAGCCTCATCGCCGAGCGCAACCGGAAGACAAGCCAGCGCAACGCCATTCACGTTATACGGAGAAGTCACCTTCCGCACATGCTTCATCAGCTCCGCTGAACCGGCAAGCATTCCCACCCGCAGATTCGCCAACCCATAAGCCTTCGAGAACGTCCGGGCCACCACCAGGTTCGGAACCCGCGGAACATCGCCCATCGTCGTCTCGCCATGGAAGTGGAAGTAGGCCTCATCAACCATCACCATAGCTTGCGGAGCAGCCTCGCAGATCGCCAGCAGATGCTTCCGGCTCACCACAGAACCAGTCGGATTGTTCGGCGAGGCGACCATGATCACCTTCGTCCGCTCCGTGATCGCCGCAAGGAACCGCTCGAACGGGAACGCCAGCGTCTCATCCGCCTGAACCTTGACGATCCGCGTGGTCATCATCGCCGCGCTCACCTCGTACAT
Source organism: uncultured Granulicella sp. (assembly GCA_965213785.1). Classification (GTDB taxonomy): domain Bacteria; phylum Acidobacteriota; class Terriglobia; order Terriglobales; family Acidobacteriaceae; genus Edaphobacter. Next base: position 1,734,300 of record OZ243921.1, read on the forward strand.
GACGAAGGTCGGCGTGCAGATCAGCGCCTCATCGCCCTCCTCCAGGAACGCCGCGCACAGCAGGTGAATCCCTTCATCCACCCCATTCGTCAGCACCACCTCGTTCGCCCGCAGCCCGAAGTGCTCCGCCACCACACGCTCGACGCCCTCACGCTCCGGATACTTGGTCAGCTCCTCGGCAGTCACCGCTCGCAGCACTCCCAACACCCGCGGCGAAGGCGCCAACGTATTCTCATTGAAGTCCAGCCGCAGCGCGCTGCGATCCGCCAGCGGAGGATGGTACTCCGGCATCGCCTCGACCGCCGCGCGTGGCTTCACCGTCCTCGTCGCCACACTGCTCATCGCGTTACCTCTCGAAGTCCCATCTTCACCCGCACACTCTCCGCATGCGCCACCAGCCCCTCAGCCTCCGCCAGCAGCACCGCCCGCGGCCCAAGCTCCCCGAGCCCTTCCGCCGTGTACTCCTGCACGGTAATCACCTTCACGTAGTCCATCACGCTCAACCCGCCGCGAACCCGCCCATTCCGTCCCGTAGGCAGCACATGGTTCGGTCCGGAGATGTAGTCTCCCATCGACTGCGGCGAATGCGCCCCAACGAACACCGATCCCGCATTCCTCACCCAGTCGAGATCCTCCGCCGCATCGACCGATAGATGCTCCGGAGCCAGCCGATTGGTCAGTTCCCGCGCCTCCTCGACCGTCTCGGTTACCAGCACACATCCCTGCGCCGCCAGCGACTCCTCGGCAATCGCATTCCCCTTCGCCTGCCGCTTCACCTCGGCCATCACCGCCTCACCCAGCTCCTCACGGCTCGTGATCAGTACCGCCAAAGCCTCCGGATCATGCTCCGCCTGCGCCACCAGGTCCGCCGCGATCCCAGCGGCATCGCCGATCTCGGAAGTCACCACAATCTCCGTCGGACCAGCAGGCATATCGATCCCACACTCGCCAGCAACCATCTCCTTTGCCGCCGTAACGTACAGGTTTCCCGGCCCGACGATCTTGTCCACGCGTCCAACCGTCTCCGTCCCAAACGCCATCATCGCGATGGCCTGCGCCCCGCCGATTCGGTAGAACTCGATCACTCCCGCAAGCCAAGCCGCAGCCAACGTCTCCCGCGCCGGCTTCGGCGAGCACACCACAATCCGCTCTACCCCCGCAACCTGCGCCGGAGTCACCGTCATCAGCAGCGTCGACGGCAGAGGATACCTTCCCCCCGGCACATAGCACCCAACACTGCCCAGCGCCCGCACGATCTGCCCCGTCCGTACACCGGTCCCATGCGAAGCCGGAGCCTTCCTCCACTCCTTCGGCTTCTGCGCCTCCGCAAACCCCCGGATGTTCGCCTGCGCCACCTCCATCGCCTCCCGCAGGTCTGCCGCCGTCGCCTCCCACGCCGCCTTCATCTCCTCGCGCGAGACCCGCAGCGCAGCCCCTTCCTCCAGCCCATCGAACCGTCCGGCATACTCCGACAGCGCCGCATCGCCGCCGAGCCGCACGTCCGCCAGGATCGTCCGCACCACAGCCTCCACCTTCGCCGTATTCACCGCGCCGCGCCGCTCCAGCCCCTCGATCAGGGCTTCCGCCTTCTTTGCACCCGGTCCGAACGTCTTCACCAGCTTCATAGCACAACCTTGCTCAGCGGATACTCCACAATCCCCGTAGCCCGCGCCGCCTTCAGCCGCGGAATCACGTCCCGCACCAGGCTCTCCTCCAGGATCGTATTCAAGGCAACCCACCCCGCATCGCTCAACTGCGACACCGTCGGCGAGTTCAGCGCCGGCAGCACCCCCAGCACCGCCTCCAGGTCTTCCTTCCGCACATTCAGCATCAGCCCCACCTGCCCCTGCGCCGCCATCGCCCCCTTCAGCATCAGCGCCAGCGTCTCGATCTTGCCCCGCTTCCACGCATCCGCAAACGAAGCCTTATTAGCAATCAACTGCGTCTCCGACTCCATCAGCGTCTCGATGATCCGCAGCCGGTTTGCCCGCAGCGAAGACCCCGTCTCCGTCACCTCGACGATCGCGTCCGCCAGCATCGGCGGCTTCACCTCCGTCGCCCCCCAGCTAAACTCCACCTTCACCGGAATATTCTTCGCCGAAAAATACCGCTTCGTAAACTCCACCAGTTCGGTCGCAATCGTCTTTCCCGCCAGGTCCTCCGGCTTCTGGAAAGGCGAGTCCTCCGGAACCGCCAGCACCCATTTCACCGTCTGCCGGCTCTGCTTGGAGTACGTCAGGCTCGTTACATACTGCACGTCCGACTCGTTCTCCAGCACCCAGTCCTTCCCCGTCAGCCCCGCGTCCAGGTGCCCCTGCTCCACATACCGCGCCATCTCCTGCGCGCGCACCAGCATGCATTCGATCTCGTCGTCGTTGATCGTCGGAAAGTAGCTCCGCCCGCTCGCATAGATGCGCCATCCCGCCCGCTCGAACAGCGCAATCGTCGCATCCTGCAGACTGCCCTTCGGAATCCCCAACCTCAGCTTCGTCTCGCTCACTTGCTCTCCCCTATCGCTACGGGCTTCGTAAAGCAGCTCACCGTGCCCTCGTGACACACCAACCCGTCGCCCTCCACCTGCACCCGAAACAGCAGCGCGTCGTTATCGCAATCCGTCGCCGCCTCGATCACGCGCAGCCGGTTGCCGCTCGTCTCGCCCTTCATCCACAGCTTCCCGCGCGTCCTGCTCCAGAACGTCACAAAGCCCGTCTCGAGCGTCCTCCGGTAGCTCACCTCGTTCAGAAACCCGAGCATCAGCACCTCGCCCGTCTTCCAGTCCTGCACCATGCCCGGCACCAGGCCGTCCATCTTTGCGAAATCGATCGCGGGGGTAGTCATTTGCTTTGCTCCTTCGCCCGTGGGCTTTACTTTCGATCGGCACGCACAAAAAAGGCCCGCTCGCGGGAATCGCGTCAGCGGGCCTTTCGAATCCTGTCTAGCGTCGTCTTACTTCGCCATGCCGGACACAGCCGCCAACACGCCTGCCGCGTGATGATGGGAGTGGCCGTAGTGGTGCTGCGGAAGACGCATCGTTCTTCTACCGTAAGCGGGGAGTGTTCCCCTTGTCAATCCCGGCCAGCCTCCCGCAGCGCGACCCATCGCCCGGCGCTCTCCTCCCATCGCCTCACCTCGCGCGCCGGAGCCCCCACGGCAATCGTGTTCGCCGCAACCTTGCCCGTCACCACCGCGTTGGCCCCGATGATCGCCCCATCGCCGATCTCCGCGCCCGCCAGCACCGCCACCCCATCCCCAACCCACACATTCCGCCCGATCGTCACCACGCCACCGGTCGAAAGACGCCGCTCCACCGGCCTCTGCCGTGGATCGCTCTGCCCCTCGCCGGAATACACCCCATGAGCATGGTCCGAAATAATCACCCTGCTCCCGCAAAGCAGACCCTCCCCAATCATCACCCGATGCACACACGCAATGTGCACAGAATCCGACACGTTGCAGTCGCTCCCGATCGTCAGCAGCGGCTCGTAGGTCTGCCCGGCAAACAACGTAATCGCATCGAGCCACAGCCCGTTCCCGGCGGAGAAGTTTTCCCCAATCCGCATATGCGCCAGCCCGGCCAGCTTCGGGTGCTTGCCCAGGCGCATCCCGCGCGTCTCCAGCCGCGCTGCCAGCATCCGGTCGCGGCTCCGTCGCGCTGCCGCCCCGGCCGCCTTCTGCAGGGTCAGCCAAAGGCCGTTTTCCTCGTAAAACCCCGCCAGCGAGTCCCGTCGCGCCATCCGTTCTTCTCCCTCTGCGGCGATCCTAGCCCACCCCGCGCCTTCGGTCGAGCAACCGGCCAAATCCTGCGCGAGAAACCTATCGAAAGACCTCCCGGATGCATCCTAGAGGCATGAGCGAGACCACACGGCTGTGGTGGCAGGACGGCGTCATCTATCAGGTCTATCCCCGGTCCTTCCAGGACACCACCGGCGACGGGGTCGGCGACCTCGCGGGTATCTTGCAGCGCCTCGACCACCTCGTCTCCCTCGGCGTCGACGCCGTCTGGATCTCTCCCTTCTACCCCTCGCCCATGGCCGACTACGGCTACGACGTCGCCGACTACACCGGCGTCGACCCCCTCTTCGGCACCCTCGAAGACTACGACCGCCTCATTGAAGGCGTCCACGAACGCGGCCTCAAGCTCATCCTCGACTTCGTCCCGAACCATACCTCCGACCAGCACCCCTGGTTCCTCGAAAGCCGCTCGTCACGCGAAAGCACCAGGCGCGACTGGTATCTCTGGCGCGACCCTGCCGAAGGCGACGGCCCTCCGGAGACCCGCTTCCCCAACAACTGGATGAGCCACTTCGGCGGCCCCGCCTGGACCTGGGATGAGCCCACCCAGCAGTTCTACTGCCACTCCTTCCTCAAGGAGCAGCCCGATCTCAACTGGCGCAGTCCCGAGGTCCGCAAAGCAATCTACGAGGCCATGCGCTTCTGGCTGGAGCGCGGTTCCGGCGGGCGCGGCGTCGACGGCTTCCGCATGGACGTCCTCTGGCTCCTCATCAAGGACGACCAGTTCCGCAACAACCTCCCCAACCCCACCTGGCGCGAAGGCGACCCCACCCTGGGAAAGGTCCTCCCCACCTACACGGCGGACCAGCCCGAAACCCACGCGATCGTCGCCGAGATGCGCGCCCTCCTCGAAAGCTGCGGCGGCACGCCCGACGCCCCCACCCCGCGCCTCCTCATCGGCGAAATCTATCTCCCTCTCGCCGATCTCGTACGCTACTACGGCGCGAACGAGGTCGGCCCCGGCGTGGAGCGCCTCATGGGAGCGCAGCTTCCCTTCAACTTCCAGCTCATCCAGACCGCCTGGAGCGCCGCCCACATCGCCGACCTCATCACCCAGTACGAAGGCCTCCTGCCCGACGGTGCCTGGCCCAACTGGGTCCTCGGCAACCACGACCAGACCCGCGTCGCCACCCGCATCGGCGAGGACCAGGCCCGCGTCGCCATGATGCTCCTGCTCACCCTGCGCGGAACCCCCACCCTCTACTATGGCGACGAGATCGGCATGCCCGACGGCCACATCGCCCCCCACCAGGTCCGGGACCCGGCCGAAAGGAACCAGCCCGGCATCGGCCAGGGCCGCGACCCAGAGCGAACCCCGATGCTCTGGGACCACACGCCCAATGCCGGTTTCACCACCGGAGAACCCTGGCTGCCGATCGCGGAAGACTTCGCCACGCGCTCGGTCGAGGCCCAGACCCGCGACCCCCGTTCCATCTTGAACCTGACCCGGCACCTCCTGCGCCTCCGCCGGGTGACCCCCGCTCTCCGCGAGGGCAGCGTCTCCGACATCTGGTCGAACGGCTACGTCCTCAGCTACTGCCGCACCCATGGCCCCGAACGGCTCCAGATCATCCTCAACCTCTCCGCCACCGACCAATCCGCCTGGACCCCCGGCGGCCGCATCATGGCCTCCACCAACCCCTGGCGTCCCACCGAACTTCTCAGCCAGGTCCGCGACGATTTCCAGATCTGGCCCAATGAAGGCGTCATCGTCGAGCTCGACTGAGGGCGTTCGGAACAATCCCCTAGCCTGCCGCTGCGTCTTCGGCTGCAACTGCGAGCAGCCCAGGGGAACTCACCGCTCCCACGGCTGCAGGACCTTGACGGACTTCATGCCCGCCGCCGTGGCTGCGTCGATGCCCATGGCGGTGTCTTCGAAGACCAGGCAGTCGGCGGGCGCCACGCCAAGCCTCTCGGCGGCCAGCAAAAAAGGCTCCGGATCGGGCTTTGCCTTCACGTAGTCTCCGGCGCACACCAGGGTCTCAAAGCGGTCGAGAAGGCCGAGGGCCTCGAGCGACGCCACGACCGAGTCGCGTGTGCTGCCCGAGACCACCGCGAAGGGAATGTGCCCGTGGCTGAGATGGATGTGCTCCAGCACCTCGGGCACGCCCTCGAGCTTCGAAAGGTTCGCGAAGTACATCTGCTCCTTGCGGCTGCGGGTCTCTTCGACCGGCATGGCGAGGCCGTGCTTTTCGTTGAGCGCGGCAATGATCCCCGTGACCGGCATGCCGCCCCAGGAGTAGAAGAGCGCTTCATCGAACTCCGCGCCAAACTCGCCCAGCACCTTGTTCCAGGCCACGTAGTGCAGCGGCATCGAGTCGACGATGGTGCCGTCGCAATCGAACAGATAAGCCTTGAACGGCCCTTCCGGAAGCTCCAGCTTTCTCAATCCTCACCCACCTTGAGCACGGCGAGGAAGGCCTCCTGCGGAATATCCACCTTGCCGATCCGCTTCATCCGCTTCTTGCCTTCCTTCTGCTTGTCGAGCAGCTTGCGCTTACGGCTGATATCGCCCCCGTAGCACTTGGCGATCACGTTCTTGCGGATGGCGGTGACGGTCTCGCGCGCGATCACCTTCGCCCCGATTGCAGCCTGGATCGCCACCTCGAACATCTGCCGCGGAATCAGCTCGCGCATCTTCGACACCAGCGCCTTGCCGCGGTCGTAGGCGAAGTCCCGGTGCACGATGATGGAAAGCGCGTCGACCGGGTCGCCGCCGATCAGGATATCCATCTTGACCATCGGCGAAACCCACATGCCGGCCAGGTTGTAGTCGAGCGACGCATAGCCGCGCGAGACGCTCTTCAGCCGATCGTAAAAGTCGAGGACGATCTCGTTCAGCGGCAGCTCGTAGGTCAGCATCACCCGCGTCTCGGACACATACTCGATGTTCTGCTGGCGCCCGCGCTTGTCCTCCACCAGTTTCAAGATGTTCCCGACATACTCCTCGTTGGTCAGGATCTTGGCAATGATGGCCGGCTCTTCCACGGTCTCGATCTCGGTCGGGTTCGGCCACCGCGAGGGGTTGTCGACCTCCTGCACGCTGCCGTCCGTCATCGTGATCCGGTAGCGCACCCCCGGCGCCGTCGTAATCAGGTCCAGCGAATACTCCCGCTCCAGCCGTTCCTGGATGATCTCAAGGTGCAGCAAGCCCAGGAAGCCGCAACGAAATCCAAAGCCGAGCGCGGCGGAGGACTCCGGCTCGAACGAGAAGCTCGCATCGTTCAGACGCAGCTTTTCGAGCGCATCGCGCAGCATCGCGTGCTCGTGCGAGTCCACCGTATAAAGCCCCGCAAAAACCATCGACTTGATATCTTCGAACCCCGGCAGCATCTCCTCGCAGGGCCGCGCATCCTCGGTAATCGTGTCGCCCACCTTCGTATCCGCGACATTCTTGATGGTCGCCACAAAGAACCCGACCTCCCCAGCCGACAGCTCTTCCAGGACCACCGGCTTCGGCGTCATCACGCCCATGCTCTCCACGTCGAACACCTTGCCGTTCGAGAGCAGCCTGATCCGCATCCCCTTCCGCAGCCTGCCGTTGATGATCCGCGCCAGCACGATCACACCGCGATACGCGTCGAACCACGAGTCGAAGATCAGCGCCTGCAGCGGCGCGTCCGCATCGCCCTTCGGAGGCGGCAACAGGGTCACGACGGCCTCCAAGATCGAGGCCACGTTCAGCCCCGTCTTGGCCGAAACCGCGATGGCGTCGTCCGCCGGGAGCCCCACCGACTTCTCGATCATCGCCTTGGTCCGCTCGATATCGGCCGAAGGCAGATCGATTTTGTTGATGATCGGCAAAATCTCCAGCCCGTTCGAGATGGCAAGGTAGGCATTGGCAAGCGTCTGCGCCTCGACCCCTTGCGACGCATCGACCACCAGCAGCGCGCCCTCGCACGAGGCCAGCGACCGCGACACCTCGTAGGAGAAATCCACATGCCCAGGCGTGTCGATCAGGTTCAACTGGTACATCTCGCCGTCCGACGCCTTGTACATCATCCGCACCGTATGCGCCTTGATGGTGATGCCGCGCTCCCGTTCCAAATCCATCGCGTCCAGCACCTGGGCCTGCATCTCGCGCGAGCTCAGCGAGCCGGTAAGCTCCAGCAGCCGGTCCGAAAGGGTCGACTTGCCATGGTCGATATGCGCGATGATGGCGAAGTTGCGGATGTGACTTGGATCCATGCGGGTCGGGCCAGCCTCGATCTTCAAGAATACCATCGGGGCGCCGTAGGGGACGCCGCAGGGCGATCCCTGGAACCATGCGGAGCTTCCATCCGTCTTACAATCAGGTGCGGTGCGGAGTGCTCATCTCGGCACCGTGGGAGGTTCGTTGCTCGATCACGTTGGTGGTACCCGAGGGTGGTTCCGCGGCCCGGCTCTGCTTTGGGTGGCTCGTTGCTTGCTTGCCGTGGCGTGCTCGCCCATCGTGCTGCTGACCGGCTGCCCCGGCGACCCCCCAGCCGCCGCCGCACCGGGCAGAACCCCCGCCCAGCTAACCGCCCCACCGATCCCCGCCACCAACCCCGCCCGGGCCGCCCAGAGCGCCCCCGCCCTGCCTGCCACCAGCAGCGCCGCGCCGGCCAATGCCGCAAAGGCGCAGCAGCTCATCGGCAACGCGGAGCGCTCCTACCGCTCCGGCGTCGCCAACTACCAGGCGGGCCGGCTCGAGGCCGCGCGCATCGACTTCGACTTCGCGGTCGACATCCTCTTGACCAGCGGCATGGACATGAAGGCTGAATCGCCCCTGGCGGAAGAGCTGGAGCGCCTGCTGAACGCCGTCAACGCGCTGGAGCTCGCCGCGCTGAAGCAGGGCAACGGCTTCTCGCCCAGGACCGAAGAATCCCCCCTCGACGTCGCCAACGACCTCACCTTTGCGCCAAACCCGGAGCTCGCCGCGAAGCTCAAAACCGAACTCAACGTCACCTCCGATCTTCCGCTCGTCATCAACGACGAAGTCGCCGGCTACATCGGCGTCTTCTCCACCTCGGAAAGCTTCCGCAAGCACATGGCGGCGTCCTTGCAGCGCGTCGGCAAATACCGCGGACTCATCCAGCGCGTCCTCAAGGAAGAGGGCGTGCCGCAGGACCTCATCTACCTCGCCGTCGCCGAATCCGGCTTCCAGCCCCAGGTCGTCAACACCAAGTCCGGCGCGGGCGGCATGTGGCAGTTCATGACCTATACCGGCCCGCAGTTCGGTCTCATCCGCAACGGCTACTTCGACTATCGCTTCGATCCCGAAAAATCCTCGCGCGCCTATGCCCGCTACATCAAGGCGCTCTACAACCAGTTCGGCGACTGGTATCTCGCCATGGCCGCCTACGACTGGGGCCCGGGCAACATCCAGAAGGCCGTCTCCCGCACTGGCTATGCCGACTACTGGGAGCTCTACCGGCGCAACGCCATGCCCGGCGAGACCCGCGCCTATGTGCCGAAGATTCTCGCCGCCGTCATCATGGCGAAGAACCCCGAGCGCTACGGCCTCAACAAGCTGGTGCCGAGCCCGGCAGTCATCTACGACACCGTCTCCATCGACTACGCGGTCGACCTGAACCTCGTGGCCGACGTGACCGGCAGCACCGTGACGGAGCTTGTTGCGCTGAACCCCGCCCTGCTGCGGCTCTCGACTCCGCGCGACATCGCCTTTGACCTGCACATCCCGCCCGGCAGCAAGGACCTTTACACCGAACGCATGAAGGACATTCCCGAGGACAAGCGCAGCTCATGGCGCTTCCACGTGGTCCAGGCGGGCGAGACACTCGAAACCATCGCCGCCGCCATGCACAGCCATGCTGGCGAGATCGCGGAGAGCAACGAGGTCGGCATCGGCGCGCCTCTTGCCGCCGGCGATGAACTCATCATCCCTATGGCGGGCGCGGCCTCGACGGTGCATCCGCAGCGCTACAACGTGCGCCGCGGGGATAGCCTGGTCACAATCGCGGATCGCTTCAACGTCTCCGTCGAAGACCTTCGCCGGTGGAACTCGTTGTCGTCGAATGCGGCGCGTCCCGGGCGAGTGCTGTACGTGGCGGAGCCACTCCGGCTCGGCCCCTCAGCACGTCGCGGACGGGCTGCGCGACGCATCGCGGGGCGGGCGGCGCGGGGCGCGAAGACCGCCTCGCGGGGGAGCCTGTCGCGGTCTTCCGGGCGAGCCGCACACGGCGCTTCGAGCGCTTCGCACGGGCGGTTGAGCAGCGCCGCCAAGGGTCATGCGAAGAGCTCTTCGACCAAGTCGAAACATGTGTCTCGCAAATAGCACATCCTTTCTAAAAGAACGCTTGCCATCGCTAGCGCATCGATGCATCCTGTTGCTAGAATCCTCGCCGACAGCGAAGGCTCTGCGCGATGCAACGTAGCCCAGGCAAGCACCGCAGTCATGCATTAAGAACCAAGGCCACAAGGGGAACAATGACCGACTTCGATCAGACCACCAAGCTGCACGCCGCCTCCGCGGATAACGACGACGTAGAGAACGACGGCCATGCGAGCCGCCCGTTCGACGAAGAGGACGAAGAAGAAGAGGTGACGCTCTCCTCCGACGACGACGAAGCTCATGATGGGCCGGACGAAGACGACAAGGACGAAGAAGACGACGACGAGGAGGACGCTGCCCCCGCCGAGCCGCTGCTGCATGGTCATACCCATCGCGAAGAGGCCGACCTGGAAGCCGCGCCCTCAAACGCCGTCGACGGGTACGAGCCGCCGGACAGCATGTCCCAGGAGCCGGTAAAGAGTGCCGGGACCATAAGTGTGGGAGAAGCGTTGAAGAGTATCGCATCGGATCGCGCCAGCGCGAAAAAGACGGCACCCGCCAGGGCCGTCAAGGCAGCCGCAAAGGAAACCGTGCCCGCAAAGAAAACTATCCCGACAAAGAAAACCACGCCGACGAAGAAAACCGCGCCGGCAAAGAAAGCCGTGCCCGCGAAGGCCGCGCCCCCCCTCGAAAAATCTGCTGCGTTGAAGAAGTCTGCCCCGTTGAAAAAATCCGCACCACCTCAGAAGAAGACAGCCGCGAAGAAAACCCCCGCGAAGAAGACGGCTCCCGTGAAGTCCGCGGCGAAAGCAGCGAAGAAGGGCGCCGGCTCGAAAAAGAGCGTCGCCTCCACCCTCTCAGCATCTGCCGCGAAGAAGTCGAGCATCCCGCGCGGCGGCATGGCAGCCCCTAAGAAGGCCGCCGGAACCAGGAACACCGGCAGCAAAAAACTCATCACGAGAGGTACTCCCTTGGCAACGAAGAAAGCAGCGACAAAGACGGCGGCTCCGGCGAAGAAGGCGGTAGCCAAAAAGGCTTCCGCAAAGACTACGCCAGCCAAAAAGACAGCGGCTCCGGCCAAAAAGACGGCAACACCCGTAGCCGTCAAAGCATCCGCCAAGACGGCGGCGCCGGCGAAAAAAGTCGCCGCAAAAAAGACCGCCGCAAAGAAGACTGCTGCAAAGAAGACCGCCGCCAAGAAGTAGCTCCGCACACCCGCGAAGCATTCGCTCTCGACCCCAACCGGAAAGGCCCGGCACCCTCCACGCGAGGGGCCGGGCCTTTCTCTCGTGCAGCCAGCGTCCGCTTACTTGGCGGCCGCAATCTCCGCCAGCACTTCCTCGCTGTGGCTCGCCACCTTCACGTCGGTCCAGACCTTCGCCACCTTGCCCGTGGGATCGATCAGGAAGGTGTCGCGGTTCGCGAACTTCATCGTGCCCATGGACCGCAACGGCACGCCGTACGCATCGACCACCTTGTGGTCGGGATCCGCCAGCAGCTTGAAGCTGAACGTATCCTTTGCGCACCACGCCTTATGGCCTTCGACCGTGTCGAGCGAGACGCCCAGCACCACCGCGTTGGCTGCCGTGTACTTCGGCATGTCGCGCTGAAAGTTGTGCGCCTCGATGGTGCAGCCGGCCGTCTGGTCCTTCGGATAGAAGTACAGCACTACCCACTTGCCCTTGTAGTCGGTCAGCGAAACGGGCTTATCTTCCTGCGAGGGCAGGGTGAAGTTCGGCGCGGCGCTCCCCGCCTGGAGCGTATCCACGCCCGCCGCCCGCGCCTTCAGGTTCAGTCCGCCCACCGTCACGGCGGCCGCAATCGCCGCGCATCCAAGAACCTTCAGCACTCGATCTTTCTGCATCATCGTTTCGTCCCCTTTTTGCGGTGCCGAAGTCGAGCCAGGGAATGCGCAGCGCTCGAGCACACCTCCAAATACTACGCCCCGCGCGGCTCCGTCCGTTCGGTCGCCATCATCCCGACCAGCGCAATGCCCGCCGCATCCGCTGCCGCAACCACCGCCTCCGGGTCGAACAGCAGGGTCCTCCCGGCCTCCACGCACAGGCACGTCGCCCCCGCCGTCCGCATCGCGGCCACCGTTGCCACCCCCACCACCGGCACGTCGAACCGCATATCCTGCAGTGGCTTTGCCACCTTCACCACCGTCAGCGCGCTCCCCAGCAGCGTCTCCCGGCCATCCCCCCGCAGCAGCTCACCGGCCCGCAGAATCGTCGCATCGGTCCCCTCCATCGCCTCCACGGCAACGCAGGCCTGCGCCGCGATCACCACCGTCTGCCCCAGGTCCCAGCCCGCGATCCCCCGCGCAACCCCCAGCCCGTAGGCGATGTCCTTCTCTTCCTCGACGACCGGTCCCCGCGCCGTCAGCACTCCCTCCTGCGCCAGCAGAGGCTCCAGGTAGGCCGTCGAGCTGATCAGCTCGATTCCCTCATCCCCCAGCACCTTCGCCACCGCCCCCAGCAGCATGTCCGTATTGCGCGTCCGCAGGCTCAGCAGCAGCTTGGCCAGCCGCCAGTCCGGCCGGATCGACGAAAAAATCTGCTTATGCCGCACCTGCCCTGCCATCACCGCCCGCGTCACCCCCTCCGCACGGAAAGTCTCGATCAACTTCGACAGCTCCCCTAGCGAGAGCCAATGCACCCGCACCATCGGATCCGCCGCCGCCCGCGCATCCATTTCAGGGTCTGTCTCTTCCTTGATCGCCGCAACGACGACGCTCAGCCCATGCGCCCGCGCCGCCTCCAGCAGAAGAAACGGAAACCGCCCATTGCCCGCGATTAGACCTAATTTAGGCAACGTTCGTCATCTGCGGTTTGAACCAGCGATTGACGCTCTCTAAGCTACGCAGTTGTGGCAGCACGGACATTTTGAGTTTCCGCAATAGACTTACCGAAAGACTCACCTGGCCATTGCTTTGGTCCCTTTTCGCACGTAAAAGGTCTACGGGGAATGGGCCGTTGTAGACCTCTTCAAATCCCTCGGAGGTCAAGCGCAAACAGATCAGGAGATCGGGATGCGACACCTCAGCTTGACTTGACCACCGAATACCATACGAGTCTCCACCCGTGAGTTTAATCTGAACGGAACGCTTGTCGTCCGTTCGCGCATCGATGCGTGGTGTGCTGCATGGCTCCAGCCTGAGACCGTAGACGTACTCCGCAACTACCTCTCCGATGCTGCCTACCAAATGACCATCTGGGGTGAACGGTCGACCTTCAAAAAGCGAGTTTAGACGTCGAGTTGTTTTGTAAAGATCGCCGATGAGCGATGGCACGTCCTCCATGGCATTTGCCGGCGGTGCGCCAACAGTAAAGAAGAGCCCCCGCATGGAAATGTCCTCATCCACTTCAGGCCAATGAATGCCGTCGCCCCTGCCGATCATTCGCCAACTCTTCCGCTGCTCCGCCGTGGCTTTGGCGAGACGAGGAAAACGAGCAACTGGCGTCGCCAACTCAAGCCCACTCTTGAACTTCACACGGATCATCGTGTCGTCCACGCTCACCTCGAGCGGTACCAACTCGGGATCAAACCCTGAAGTGATCATTCCACTCACCTATCAGCGACTCATGGTGCAAATGCAGTATCTGCTGGATGTCCTTCAACTCACCCGAATCGCTCCAAGTCAATTCTATGGGAGCCAGCCAGAACTTCGCGCGCCGTTCCGCGGATTCAATGTGTACATGTGGCGGCTCATTCCTCTCATCCGAGTAGAAGAAGAAGCGAAAGCCATCCACTTGCAGCACAGTCGGCACTTACTTGATCACGCCCCGCGCACTCCCCGCGATAAAGTCCGCCAGGTAACGCACATGCTCCGCCTCGCCCGCAAGCGTCTCCCGCATCGCCTTCACGGCATCGCCCGTATTCATCTTCGACCCCTGCAGCAGCCGGTACGCCTGCCGCAGCGCCTTGATCTCCGCCGGGGTAAACCCACGCCGCTCCAGCCCCACCTTGTTCAGCCCATACGCATGGTTGTTCCGCTCGATCGACGTCAGCGAGTAGGGCAGCACATCCTGCGTAATGGTCGTACCCCCGCCAATGTAGCTATACCGCCCAATCCGGCAGTACTGGTGCACCGGACACATTGCCCCGACCACCGCGTAATCCTCCACCGTCACATGCCCGGCCAGCGTTGCCCCGTTCGCCAGGATGCACCTATCGCCGATCTGTGAATCATGCCCTATGTGGGTCAGCGTCATCATCAGGCAGCCCGAGCCAACCCGCGTCACCCCACCACCCCCCACCGTCCCCCGCGAGATCGTCACCGACTCCCGCACCGTATTGTCGTCGCCCATTTCAAGCCGCGTCGGCTCTCCCGCATACTTCAAATCCTGCGGCGAGCACCCCAAACTCGCAAACGGATACACGATGTTCCGCGCACCCAAAGTCGTATGCCCATCCACCACCACATGCGACACCAGCCGGCAATCCTCGCCCAGCACCACATCCGGCCCCACCGTGCAGTACGGCCCCACGCAGCACGACGCAGGCACCCGCGCCCCCTCCGCCACGATCGCCGTCCGATGCACCCCCGCCGCGAAGCTCAACCCTCCTCCGCCTCATCCTGCTTCACCACCACCTTCCGCACCCGCGGAATCACCTGGCACATCACGGTCGCGTCGCACACCACCTTGCCTTCGACCGTAATCACCCCACGCATCTTCACCGCACGCGACCGCCACTGCAGCACCGTCACCTCGATCCGCAACTGATCTCCCGGCGTCACCGGCCGCCGAAAGCGCGCCTCCTCGATCCCCGTGAACACCATCAGCTTCTCATCGCGATCTGGAATCTCCGTCAGCAGCAACGCTCCGCCGGTCTGCGCGATCGCCTCCACCATCAGCACCCCAGGCATGATCGGGTAATCCGGAAAGTGCCCCTGAAAATGCGGCTCGTTGATCGAAACGTTCTTAAGGGCAACGATGCGCGTGCGACGCTCCATCTCGATCACGCGATCGATCAACAAGAGGGGGTAACGATGTGGCAGCAGCTGCATAATCTGCCTGATATCCATCGTTTGCGCGGTGGCGGCCACGTCCAGCGTTTCGGCAGTTTCTTCACTCATGACACTTCCAAGTATAGCTGGCGCTCGGCCGTGTCCAGCTTCTCCGCCAACTCACCATACCGCCGTGGCGACCACGCGAGGGGGGCCAGCCTGACCGTCCAGAATCTCGGTTCCCAGCACCACCTCGAAATTTTTACCGGGGGGCACCCGCGTCTGGCTCAGCCAGCCTCGGATGGCCTCCTCGCTGGTCGCGAACTCCGATGCCACTAGCGTTCCGGTCTTGCCGATTCCTGCCACCACAATCACCGGCTGGTCGATCGTATCGTCGAAGTAGCTCGCCACAATGGCATAATCCTGCGTGCTTCCAACCGATTTCTGCAGATTGTTGTACGTCCAGCGCTTTCCCGTGTCTTCCCGATCGACAATGCTGCTCTCGCTTCCTGGCGAGGCGAAGAAGTGATAGCGCAGCTTCGAGGTAAGCCGCAGCGTCCAGATGTTATCGAGTCCGCCAATTAAGACCACTGGGCCGGCGCGCATCTGCTCCAGCGTCGCGTCCGCGGAGCCGACCATCGTATAGGCATGAGTGTGCCGCGTCAGCAGGTCGGTAAGCCGGCTGTTGCTCACCAGGTCGCTCATCGGCACCATGTCCGAGCGCACCATCGCGCTCAACATATCGCCCGGCTCACCCGCGCCTCCGGCATGGCTCGCCGGCTGCAGGTCGTTCCCCAGGCGGTCCAGTGTGTGAACACCCACAACATCCAGAACCGGCTTACGGGACGCCATGATAGGCTGCCAAAACGCATTCCACCCGGCATCGAGCCTGCGGGTACGCCAACCGCGCCAGCCTGCCACGACAAGCGCTATCAGCACCAGACCCAAGACTCCGTAAACAATCACTTTGCGCCAGGATTTCCGTCGCGGCTTGACGGCAACCACTACCGCATCGACTGCGGCTCCCATCGGCGCTTCGGACGCGTCAAGCGGCGTTCCGACCACCAGCAAAGGCGTGGATGCCTCGGGAATTGTGCCCAGTGAGGTTCCCGTTTCCACCGCCCCAAAGAAGAAATGAGGCACGTAAGCGCCGAGCGGAAGGTCGATGCGCAGCTCGTGCTCGCGTCCAGGCTCCTGGTAGTACTGCGCGATGCGTTTGCGCACCTCACCCGCGGTTACCCGTACGATCGGATCCACGTTCGTGTCATAGTCGCTTGGCCGAGCAAAGACGTCCACGCCAAGCGTCCGCTCTTTCAGAACATCCATGTTTCCCGAGAGCGTATGCTCCACTACGAACCGAAGGAACGCCGGATAACGCTTACTGTTCCTGAAATGTCTGCTCTCCAACAGACGCTCGAGCTGCTCCAGCAGAACTCCACGTTCGACAAGGATCCCATCGATCGGAACAAGCTCCTCTCCGGATTTTATAATTTGCCGTGACTCCATCCCGTGATTTCCATGCACATCGAAGAAAGATGGGCAGCCAGCACGTATGATACGCCTCGCGTACTGCCTTGTAACGTCTACGAAGGCACGAGATGTAGAGGTTAATTGCGTTTTACGGTATAGACCTTGCCAATTGTGCCTTCGTACGCATACCGTTTCGCACCTGAGTACAGGCACCGCTATTCGTGTCGTGAACGAAGAGCACTGCCGGTGTCTTCAGAGAGAGGTCACTATGAATTCGACGCATCCTTTTAAAGGCGCACCTAAGCCTACCGAGATCAAGAAAGCACGTCGCGGTACCAAGCTGAACAAGCTTGTTCGTCCGCTCCTGCTTTCCTGCCTCTTCACCGCCGCGGCAGCCCACGCGCAGCTCACCACGTCCGACATTCTGGGCACCGTCACCGATGCCACCGGAGCCGTCGTTCCGAACGCAACTGTGTCTCTGCGCAATCTCGGCACCAACGAGACCCGGACTGGTCAGACGAACAGCAGCGGCAGCTACACCTTTTCGCTGCTCCAGCCGGGCCACTACAGCGTCCGCGTCGAGTCTCCTGGTTTCAAAGCCTCGACTACGGCAGATCTAAGCATCGAGGCCGGCGATCGAGCTCGCGCCGATGCTCACCTTGAAACCGGCGCGGCAAGCGAGACCGTTGAAGTTCAGGCTCAGACGCCACTGCTTCAGGCCGATAACGCCACCGTCAGCTCGACCGTCACGGCTCGTGCAGTTCAGGACCTTCCACTCAATGGGCGCAACTTCGTCCAGCTCGTACAGCTCGTGCCCGGAGCCAACGAAGGCCCCGGCAACGGTCTCAGCTCAGGAGGTCGTCCGGACGACCGCCGTTCGAATGCAGCCGGAATCTCGGTAAACGGCCAAGACGACACTCTCAACAACTGGGTTGTTGACGGCTTGGACGACAATGAACGCATCATCGGCTCCATCGGTGCCAAGCCCAACGTGGAAGGTATCCAGGAGATTACGGTCCAGACCAACAGCTACGCACCCGAAGCGGGCCGTACCGCGGGCGGCGTCATCAACATCGTCACTCGTTCCGGAACCAACACGTTCCACGGCTCCGTCTACGAGTTCTTCCGCAATGACATCTTCGACGGACGCAGCGTTCTCCAGACCACGGGACGTAAGCCCGAGCTTCGTCAAAACCAGTTTGGCGGCAGCTTTGGCGGACCCATCTTCAAGGATAAGACCTTCTTCTTCTTCGACTACGAAGGCCTCCGTCAGGTCTCCGGCGTCACCTACACCAAGACGGTTCCGACCTTGGCCGAGTACAACGCCATCCAGACCAATCCGCAATCCCTCCTTTCCGCCGCGAATGGAACCGCTGGCCATGCCATCGATCCCATTGCGCTCGCCTACCTCCGTCTCTTTCCAGCCCCGAACGCCGGAACCCCGGGTCAGCTGACCAACAACTACATCACCAGCCCCAACAAAACGCAGACGAGCAATACCTATGACGCCCGGGTCGATCATAAGTTCAGCGATCGAAACCTCTTCTTCGGTCGGTTTGCTTACAACAACGTCAAGACATTCACCCCCGCTGGCCTGGGAACGCAGAATGGTCTCCAGATCTCGGGCGGCCGCTACGACTTCGACGGTCCTGCTGTAGACGTGTCGCAGCAGTACGGCTTCGGATTTACTCACATCATCAACCCGAACCTGATTCTCGATCTCCGCGCGGGCTTTACCCGCATCAACAATCTCTCACTGCCTCTGAACTTCGGTCTCGGCGCGGACCAGAAGGTTGGCTTCCCGGCTAACGTGAACTCCTTCAGCCCCTTCGCCGATTCACTCACTCCAATCTCCGTAGGTCCCTTCTCTGATATCGGCGATGGCGCTTATGTGCCTTTGCAGGATATCGATAATACCTTTCAATACGCCGGAACGATCAGCTACAGCAAAGGCAATCACAACATCAAGGCCGGCCTTAGCTATATTCGTCGCCAGGCCCGCAACGTTCAGAGTCCCTCCGCGGTTGGTGGTTACAACTTCAACCTTCCCACCGACAGCGATCCGAACCAGTTGACGCAGCAGAGCAACCAGCTGGCTTCAACCCTGGTCGGCGCCTTCAACAGCCAAACCAGAAGCTATACCCTCTTCTCGCCGGACTATCGCACCTACGAGCCAAGCGGCTTTGCGCAGGATAGCTGGAAGATCAACCCACGCCTCACACTGGTCTACGGTCTTCGCTACGATATCTTTACTCCATTTACCGAAGCCCACAACCACATCTCCAACTTCGACTTTCTGCAGGCGCTTGCTTCCACACCAGCCAACATCAACTCGGCTTTGAAGGTCCCGGGGGTGAACGGAGTGGATAGCCAGGTCAACATACCGACCGACTACCACAGCATCGCTCCTCGCGTAGGCTTCTCCGCCTCGCTAACTCCGACACTCGTGCTTCGCGGCGGCTACGGACTTAGCTACTTTCCGGGCAACTACACGGGAAATGCCGACCTGAAGAACGCACCCTTTACCTCCAACTTCAGCCCGTCCTGCCAGTCCACGGTTGCCGTGCAGATTGAAACGGCATTGAACAAAACGGCCGGAACCAACCCCGATTGTGCGGCGCAGGGCTTCCCGGGAACCATCGATCAGGGTCTTCCCGCTCCCTCCGCTCCAAACATCAGCAACCTGGCCGCGCTCCCTGGGCTTGGCTTCGTAGCCGAGGCTCCAAACTTCAAGAATGCCCTTATTCAGCAGTTCAACCTGCAGATCGAGCAGCAGTTCGGCGCAAACGTCTTCAGCATCGGCTATGTCGGCAATATCGGCCAGCACCTGCCGGAGTCCATCAACAACATCAACCAGCCCAAGCCCTTCAATGTCCTAACCAATCCGGCGGCCGCAACGCGGCCTCTCGGAACGCTGCTTCCCAACCTGGGTGGCATCAGCTACATCAACTCCGGTGGCGTCTCGAACTACAACTCCCTGCAAGCCTCGTTTCAGCGCCGCTTTACCAAGGGCGTGGCGTTCGACGCCAACTACACCTGGAGCAAGGGCCTCAGCGACATCACCGGCTTCTCCCAGCAGGGTGGCAACCAGGGCTGGAGCGATGCAGATCCAACCCGCATTCGGCAGATCGAATACGGCGTCGCGGAGAACGACATCCAAAACCGCTTCGCTCTTTCGCTCAACTATCAATTGCAGTATGGCCGCAACTTCACTGGCATCAAGAAGGCCGTTTTCTCCGGCTGGCAGGCAAACACCATTACTGTCTGGCAGAGCGGCAAGCCGTTCACCATTACCAGCACCGGCAGCGGCGCTGACAACCCCTTCGACTTCAACCCCGCCACCGGCAAGTTCGAGCAGCACGGCTTCAACAACCGCGCTACACCCCAAAACAGCGGCGGACAGGATCGGCCCAACCAACTCGGCGACGCACGCGGGACGCGTTCGAACGCTCAGTTCTTCAACACAGCCGCTTTTGCTCCGCAGCCCCTTGGAACCGTCGGAACCACCCAGCGCAACTCGCTGTTCGGACCCGACTTCCGCCACGTCGACCTGTCCGTCTTCAAGGACTTCCCCGTCACGGAACGGCTCAACGTCCAGTTCCGTGCCGAAAGCTACAACATCTCCAACACGCCTAACTTTTACATCGGAAACGGCAGCAGCACCGCCAGCTTCGGCAACTCCGGCTTTGGTGTCGTCTCGCAGACCGACCCCAACTACACCCCACGCCTCTACCAGTTCGCCCTCAAAGCGCAGTTCTAACCCACGCCTCACCACCCAACCGCTGGAGCCAGAGCAACCCTCTGTCTCCAGCGGTTTTTGCGTTAAGTTCCTTCTCGTTCGAACTCTTGCGACAACACCGAAGCGTCAAGGATACTGAAACCATCGGACCGGAGGCCCACCCAAGCACGCATCCCTCCGTCTCTTGCAATTACGTCTCGTGCAAGGCCATGCGCTCGGCGCTAACAAGGGAGCAGAGAGAATGAAGAGCCCTGAATAGGAGTAACGGTGACCGGGCGTGAAGTGAGGGTGGTGCGATTCAAGGAGCTGACGGAGCGAGTGCTACCGGAGCGAGCTCGGCACTACGGGTGGCCGCTGCGGCTGGATCACTGCTTCAAGCGGGTATGTCTGGATTACGCGTTCGAGGATGTCTGGTACCGGCATCTCGCCAAGCCGGCCGAGCGGCATCTGGAAGGTGACGCCCTGGAGCGAGCGGTGCGCTGCGCCGAAGAGTTGGCGGTGGGGGATCGGGAGCTCCTGGAAGCTCGCAATCGCTTGAGTCTGCGCTATCGCGGAAAGCAGCGGCTGAAGGCGACCCACGCAGACTATAACCAAGAATAAGCGTTTTCAAGACGCCCAGCAGACGGCGCGCGCCAAGCACCTCGCAGGTAACATCGCATCATGCCGAACGACCGAGTCCAGGCCGAGCGCACCGTCCCTATCACTCCCGCCGCCACGCCACGCTTCGACACCGTCGACCTCCTCCGCGGTCTTTCCATCGTCTCCGTCGTCCTCCTCCACACCTGGCTGCGGATGCACTTCGCCGGCTTCCACCTCCACTTTCCGCCCTCCCCCTGGCTTCTGTACGTTCTCCTCCGCAACGGCGGCCACGGCGTCACGCTCTTCTTCGCCATCTCCGGCTTCCTCATCACGCTCACCTCTATCCGCCGCTTCGGTTCGCTCGCGAACATGCGCCCCGGCGTCTTTTATCGCATCCGCTTCGCCCGCATCGCGCCTCTGCTGCTCACCCTACTCGCGATCCTCAGCATCCTCCACCTCACCCACGTCGAAGGCTTCCGCATCAAGGGTGTCACCCTCCCCCGCGCCCTCTTCTCCGCCCTCACCTTCCACCTCAACTGGCTCGAAGCCATCCACATGCACGCCTACCTGCCCGCCAACTGGGACGTCCTCTGGTCCCTCTCCGTCGAAGAAATGTTCTACCTCTTCTTCCCCTTGGTCTCGCTCGCCGCCTTTCGCCTGCGCCGCGGCCCAGCCGCCTTCATCGCCATCCTGTCCCTCTTCGTCGTACTCGGACCCTTCGCCCGCACCGTCTTCACCGCCAACGACCAGTGGGTAGACACCTCCTATCTCGCCGGGATGGACGCCATCGCCCTCGGCTGCCTCGCCGCTTTGCTAACCCACCACCTCAGCCAACGCCCAAGCCCTCGCAAAGCCACCCTCCTCGCTCTCCAACTCCTCGGCATTGCCATGATGGCGCTCTTCATGCTCTTTCTCCCTTGGCATTGGCTCCGCCCCCTCTACCATGCCGGCCTGGGAGAAACCATCCTCGCCACCGGAGCCTGCCTCGTCATGCTCGCCAGCGTCCTCCGCGCCCGCCCAGGCCGGGTCTGGACACTCCCGTTACGCTGGTTCGGCCGCCACTCCTATGAGGTCTACCTCACCCACGAGTTCCTCGTCATCGCGGGCACCGAGGTCTACGCCAAGCTCCATCGCGGCCCCCTCGCCCTCTGGTTCCTCGCCATCCTCCTCCTCACCGCACCCGTCGGAGCCCTCACCGCACGCTTCCTCTCTGAACCCCTCAACCGCCGTCTGCGCGGAGCCGCACCGCCCCGCTAAAGCTCTCGCCCCAGCACCAGGTCGTCGAACACACTGAATCCCATCTGAAACGTTCTCTCCCCCACCACCCGGAAGCCCTCCTTCTTGTAGAACGCGAGCGCCCGCGCGTTCCCCGCAAATACCCCAAGAAACAACCGCCTCCCACCCATCTCCCGCGCCCCTTCCACCGCCGCCTCCATCAACCTTCGCCCCGCGCCACTCCCATGGAACCGCGACAGCAGATAGATCCGCTTCAGCTCCAGATCGTCCTCACGCGGATCGTCGATCGGCAGGTCCGGCTTCGTCACCATCGAGTACCCCACCGCTCCCGCCTCCACTACCGTCTCCGCCACCCACACCCCGCACCCCGGCTGCCCCAGATAGTAGGCATACTTCTCCGGAGCATGATTCACCCGGCAATGCTCCACGATCGACCGCCCCGGAAGCATCCCGGCAAACGCATCCAGAAACGTAGCCGCGCCCACCAGCGCCAGCATTTCAGCATCCTCCGCCCCACACCGCCGCAATCCAATCTCATCAACACTCAAGCGCGCATCCCTCTCCCGAACACGATACCGTAAACACAGCCATGAGCCTCGCAACCAAGCCTCCCGCAGCCGCCGCGCCCCCCACCTGGGCCTCCCCCGAACTCCAGCGCCAGCTCACCGGCCCCCGCGTCACCGAGCGACGCCCGGGCCCACCCGATCCCTCCGGCAAATGCGTCGTCTACTGGATGCAGCGCGCCCAGCGCGGCATCGACAACCACGCCGTCAACCTCGCCGTCGCCATCGCCAACGAGCTCAAGCTCCCCCTCGTCGTCTACTTCGCCGGCATCGCCAACTTCCCCCACGCCAACCTCCGCCACTACGTCTTCCTCAACCAGGGCCTGGTGGACATCGAGGCCGATCTCGCCGCGCGCAACATCACCTTCCTCATGCGCCGCGCCCCCAACGAGAGCCACGAGCAATTCTTCTCGGACGCCCAGGCCGCCCTCCTCATCGGCGACGAAAACCCCATGCGCGAGCCCGAGCGCTGGCGCAAACGCATCGCCGAAAACGTCCGCATTCCCTTCTACACCGTCGACACCGACGTCATCGTCCCGTCCAAACTCATCCCCGGCAAGCAGTTCGGCGCCTACACCATCCGCCCCCGCCTCTACCGCGCGCTCTCGGAGTTCCTCGTTCCTTACGAGAACCCGAACGCCGACATCCCCTGGCACCGCCCCAAGGGCTTCCACGCCGACTCCGTCCACGAGGACATCACCCAGGGCTGGCCCGACCTCGACCGCACCGTCGGCCCGGTCGCCTCCTTCCACGGCGGAACCCACGCCGCCCAGGCCCGCCTCAAGCTCTTCACCACCAGGCTCCTCGCCGACTACGAGCAGCAGCGCAATCACCCCGAAACCGACGGCACCTCCGCCCTCTCGCCCTACCTCCACTACGGCCACCTCGGCCCCCAAACCATCGCCCTCGCCGTCGAAGCCGCCGTCAAATCGAACCCCACCCTCCAATCCGCTCGCGACAGCTACTTCAACGAGCTCATCGCCTGGCGCGAGCTCTCCGTCAACTTCGTCCTCCACCACCCCGACACCTACGACACCCCCGCCTGCGCCGAGGACTGGGCCAAAAAGACCATCGCCGAGCACGATCACGACGTCCGCGAAACCCTCTACACCCTCGAACAATTGGAGCGCGCCGAGACCTACGACGAGCTCTGGAACGCCGCCCAGATCCAGATGCTCCGCAACGGCTGGACCCACAACTACCTCCGCATGTATTGGGCCAAAAAAATCCTCGAGTGGACCCCCGACGTCGCCACCGCCCTCGAGTACACCATCTACCTCAACGACAAGTACTTCCTCGACGGCCGCGATCCCAACGGCTACTCCGGCTGCGCCTGGGCCATCCTCGGCAAGTTTGACCGCGCCTGGTTCAACCGCCCCATCTTCGGCAAGCGCCGCTACATGTCCGGAGCCTCCACCGGCAAAAAGTTCAACTCCAAGCTCTATATCCACCAGATGTACTCGCTCCCAAAGTAACGCAACCCGCATCCAACCGCCATGCAGTTCAACAAACTCGGCCAAACCGGAACCACCGTCTCCCGCCTCTGCCTCGGCATGATGACCTACGGCTCGAAGACGTGGCGCCCCTGGATCCTCGAAGAAGAAGAATCCCGCCCCTTCATCCGCCGCGCCCTCGAGGCCGGCATCAACTTCTTCGACACCGCCGACGTCTATTCGCTCGGCGCGTCCGAAGAGATCACCGGCAAGCTCCTCAAGGAGTACGGCCCCTCCCGCGACCAGCTCGTCATCGCCACCAAGCTCTTCAACCCAATGTCCGACGATCCCAACGATCGCGGCCTCTCCCGCAAGCACATCCTGCGCTCCGTCGACCGTTCCCTCAAGCGCCTCGGCACCGACTACATCGACCTCTACCAGATTCACCGCTTCGACTCCCAGACTCCCATCGAAGAGACCCTCACCGCCCTCGACGACGTCGTCCGTGCCGGCAAGGTCCTCTACCTCGGCGCGTCCTCCATGTACGCCTGGCAGTTCCTGAAGATGCTCGACTTCCAGCATCACCACCACCTCGCCCGCTTCGTCACCATGCAGAACCACTACAATCTCGTCTACCGCGAAGAAGAACGCGAGATGATCCCCCTCTGCCTCTCGGAAAAAGTCGGCCTCATCCCCTGGAGCCCCCTCGCCCGCGGCTTCCTCGCCGGAAACCGCAAACCCGGCGACGCCGCCGGCACCACCCTCCGCGCCCAAACCGACGACTACGGCCGCAGCCTCTACCGCGACACCGACTACACCGTCGTCGAGCGCGTCGCCGAAATCGCCCGCGAACGCGACGTCAAACCCGCCCAGGTCGCCCTCGCCTGGGTCCTCGCCAACCCCGCAGTCTCCGCCCCCATCCTCGGAGCCAGCAAACAGACCCACCTCGACGACGCCCTCGGAGCCCTCGACCTTAAACTAACCCCCGAAGAGATCACCCGCCTCGAACAACCCTACGAACCCCACCCCATCCTCGGCCACAGCTACTAGAATCTGACCAGTTATTGACCCTAATCGATCCCAAGATCCGGCCCTATCCTAGCTTCATATTTGATCTCTTCGGGCTCCAACAACATTTGTTCCACAAAGATCGCCGCAAGGGTTGCCCAAACATCTTCGTGATTCCAAGGCTCGCGCTCAGGCGCCACGCGCAATCTTCGGATCGGTCGTGCGCGCCCAGTGCCGCGTGGCCGAACCAAGCTGGGCGCTAAATCGAGTTTGGTGCAAATCAATTCGTACAATTGACCGACGGTCGATACCACCGCAACTTCGGAGTCAGCCAGACCCAGGCTGAACACATCTTCCACCGTAAGAATGATCTCGATGGCGTCGAGTCCCATGCTGGGAGCCTACCTCATGTGAGCGAGCCGATCTATCGACAAAGGAACCGCACCTGCCCACCCTACTCATCACCGGCATCGCCGGCTTCATCGGCTCCCACCTCGCCGAGGCCCTCGTCCACCGCGGCCAGGACGAAGTCCGCGGCCTCGACAACTTCCACACCGGCTCCCGCGCAAACCTCGCGGCCATCGCCGGCAAAATCCAAGTCCACACCGCCGACCTCCGCGACCCTGAATCCCTCCCGGAAGCCTGCGAAGGCGTCGACACCATCTTTCACCTCGCCGCCCTCCCCTCCGTCCCCCGCTCCGTCAAGGAGCCCCGCCCCAGCCACGAGTCCAACCTCGACGGAACCTTCAACCTCCTCGAAGCCGCCCGCGCCGCCGGGGTCCGCCGCATCGTCTACGCCGCCTCCTCCTCCGCCTACGGCAACCAGCCCGGCTTCCCCCGCGTCGAGACCATGACCCCCCAGCCCGTCGCCCCCTACCCGGTCCAGAAACTCGCCGGCGAGCTCTACATGCAGTCCTACCACCGCGTCTACGGCTTGGAAACCGTCTGCCTCCGCTACTTCAACATCTTCGGCCCCCGCCAGGTCCCGGACTCCCCCTATTCCGGCGTCATGGCCCGCTTCATCCTCCAAATGATGCGCGGCGAGCAGCCCATCATCTTCGGCGACGGCCAGCAGGGCCGCGACTTCACCTACGTCGCCAACGCCGTCCACGCCAACCTCCTAGCCGCCTCCGCCCCCGCCGCCAACATCGCGGGCCGCGTCTTCAACATCGCCTGCGGCGAACGCCACACCCTCAACGAGACCTACGCCGCCCTCGCCCGCCTCCTCAACTTCGACCTCCCCCCGCAGCACGGCCCTGACCGCCCAGGCGACATCCGCGACTCCCTCGCCGACATCGCCGCCGCCCGCGAAGCCTTCGGCTACACCCCTCAGGTAAGCTTTGAAGAAGGCCTGAGCCGCACCGTAACCTGGTACCGCGAGCAAACACCAAACCGATAGCCGACAGCCGACAGAACAAAAACCGGAGAGCACACCGATCCCTTTGAACAGTCCCGTACCACCCGCTCACCCGCCGGCCACCCTCGCTCACTTCATTGAGCGCATCGAAGCCCGCACCGCCCGCATCGGCATCATCGGGCTCGGCTACGTCGGCCTCCCCTTGACCCTCCTCTTCAGCGAAGAACGCTTCGCCGTCACCGGCTTCGACATCGACCCCGACAAGGTCGCCACCCTCAACCGCGGCCAGTCCTACATCCACCGCATCGAGCCCGCCCACATCGCCGCCGCGCAGGCCGCCGGCTTCACCGCAACCGCCGACTTCGCCCACCTCGCCACCCTCGACGCCATCCTGATCTGCGTCCCCACCCCCCTCCACGAAGACCACACTCCGGACATGAGCTTCGTCGGCGCCACCATGGAGGCGCTGGCCCCCCACGTCCGCCCCGGCCAACTCGTCATCCTCGAAAGCACGACCTATCCAGGAACCACAGAAGAAATCGTCGTCCAGACCATCGAGCGCCACGGTAACACCGTCCGCCGCGCCACCCCGGAGAAAGCCGACACCCTCGACGGCGTCATGGTCGCCTTCTCCCCCGAGCGCGAAGACCCCGGCAACCTCACCACCCCCCGCCGCGACATCCCCAAGGTCATCGGCGGCGTCGGCCCCTCCGCCACCGCCGCCGCCTGCGCCCTCTACGGCGCCATCTTCCGCCAGACCGTGCCCATGTCTAGCCCGGCCGCCGCGGAGATGACCAAGCTGCTCGAAAACATCTACCGCTCCGTCAACATCGCCCTCGTCAACGAGCTCAAGCAGATGTCCGCCGCCATGGGCATCGACCTTTGGGAGGTCATCGCCGCCGCCGCCACCAAGCCCTTCGGCTTCCAGCCCTTCTACCCCGGCCCCGGCGTAGGCGGCCACTGCATCCCCGTCGACCCCTTCTATCTCACCTGGAAGGCCAAACAATTCGGCTTTCCCACCCGCTTCATCGAGCTAGCCGGCGAAGTCAACGAATCGATGCCTGCCTATGTCGTCCAGCAGACACAAGCCGCCCTCCAAACCCGAGGCAAGTCCCTCACCGGAGCCAAAGTACTCGTCCTCGGCATAGCCTACAAGCGAGACGTCGACGACCTCCGCGAGTCCCCCGCTCTCACCATCCTCGACCTGCTCCGCCAAGCCGGCGCCCACGTCTGCTACAACGACCCCTTCTTCCCCACCGTCACCCAGGGCCGCCACTACCATCTCCACCTCACCTCCACCCCCCTCGACGACCTCGCCCAGTATGACTGCGTCCTCATCGTCACCGACCACACCACCTACGACTACCCCGCCATCGTCGCCCAATCCCGCCTCGTCATCGACACCCGCAACGCCACCCACGGCATCGTCTCCCCCAGGATCGTCCGCTGCTGACCTGCTGATCCGCACGACGCTGTCATCCTGAGCGAAGGCGTAGCCGAGGTCGAAGGACCTGCGGTTGGCTGCACCTCGAACCAGAGCTGTGTCCCATTTCGGGACCGACTTCAGCACCCTCCCAGTTCAGCCCGTTGACTTCCCCCGCACCGCCCGGCACCATCAACGTTGCGCGGCATCGCCGAGCGGCACCCGCCCATGCGCCCAAAGCTCACGCGCCCAGGCGCACATCCCCGGCCCCTCGTCCTGCTCGTCGCCGCTACCTTCCTGCTCGCGTCTTCCGCACGCCTCTACCCACAAACCGAGCCCGCCTACAAACAACGCGCCCAGCGCTTCCTCCGTGGCCGCGATTCCCGTTCCACCCCCGAAGCCCTCACCGAAGCACGCCGCCAGCACGCCGCCCTCGCCCAAACTCCTCATCCCAACGCCAATCTCTCCACCCCCTGGCAGCCCGCCGGCCCCAACCAGATCGCCTCCCTCGCCTACGGAAACGTCACCGGACGCATCACCTCCGTCGCCATCGACCCCGCCGACGCCACCGGCAACACCGTCTACCTCGGCACCACCGGCGGAGGCGTCTGGAAGTCCACCAACGCCGCCGCACCCGCCGCCAACGTCCAGTTCCTCCCCCTCACCGACACCCTCCCCGTCTTCTCCGCCAACTCCGGAACCAGCGCTCTCCCCTCCCTCTCGATCGGAGCCCTTGCCATCCAGCCCACCGGAGGCCAGAACGCCGTCATCCTCGCCGGAACCGGAGACCCCAACGACGCCACCGACTCCTACTACGGCTCGGGCATCCTCCGCTCCGTCGATGGCGGCAGCACCTGGACGCTCGCCCAGGGCTCCCGCGACGGCGTAGCCGGAAACCACTCCTTCCTCGGCCTCGGCACCGCCGCCTTCGCCTGGAGCACCACCACCCCCAACCTCGTCGTCGCCGCCATGAGCCAGTCCGCCGAAGGCACCCTCGTCAACGCCCCCGATGCCACCAACTCCGTCCTCGGCCTCTATTACTCCACCGACGCCGGCACCACCTGGCAGATGGCCACCATCGCCGACGGCGCCCAGATCGTCCAGCGCCCGCTCCCCAGCGGCGCCAACAACGGCGGAAACGCCGCCACCGCCGTCGTCTGGAACCCCCTTCGCCAGGTCTTCCTCGCCGCCGTCCGCTTCCATGGCATCTACCAGTCCGCGGACGGCGTCACCTGGAGCCGCCTCGCCACCCAACCCGGCACCGGCCTCACCGCCGCCGCCTGCCCCACCAACCCAAACGGCACCGGCTCCCCCACCTGCCCCCTCTTCCGCGCCGCCCTCGCCGTCCAGCCCCTCTCCGGAGACACCTACGCCCTCGCCGTCGATCGCAACAACCTCGACCAGGGCCTCTGGCAGGCCCCCTGCACCCCCGCCGGCCAAGCCTGTACCGCCGCCAATGTCGCCTTCACGACACGCCTCACTGACACGATCCTCGAGCAAGGCTCCGGAAGCACCGCCATCCCCCAGGCCGACTACGATCTCGCCCTCGCCGCCACCCCAGCCGCCTCCGGAGACACCGCCAACACCGTCCTCTACGCCGGAACCATCGACCTCTACCGCTGTGCCTTCCCCAACGGCAACCCCACCGCCTGCCTCCTCCGCAACACCACCAACGCCCTCAACGGATGCGCCGCCCCCGCCCAGGTCGCTCCCGCCCAGCACACCCTCGCCACCCTCGCCCTCACCCAGCCCCTCGTCTTCCTCGGCAACGACGGTGGCCTCTGGCGCTCCCCCGACGGCGTCGCCCAGACCGGAACCGCCTGCTCCCCCTCCGCCGCCACACACTTCGAGAATCTCAACAGCAGCCTCGGCTCCCTCGCCGAATCCGTCTCGCTCGCCGCCCACCCCACCGATCCCAACACCCTCCTGCTAGGCGTAGGAGCCAACGGCACCGCCCTCACCTCCGCCGCCTCCTCCCTCTCCCCCTGGCCCCAGCTCGCCGCCGGAGAAGGCGGCACCGTCGCCATCGACCAAGCCAACCCCCTCAACCTCTATCTCTCCACCGGCCCCGGCGTCAGCATCACCCACTGCGCCAAGGGCTCCGCCTGCACCGCCGCAGACTTCACCGGCCCACCCACCCTCGGCCCCACCCAGGTCGCCAACGACGCCTCCCTCGTAGACGCTCCCTTCCTCCTCGACCCCGCCCTCCAATCCGACATCCTTATCGGAACCTGCCGCGTCCGCCGCGGCCCCGCCGCCGACGGCGCCCAGTGGTCCTCCGCCAACGCCCTCAGCAAGCCCTTCGGCGGCCCCGCCAACACCACCTGCGACGCCACCACCAACCCCCTCGTCCGCTCCCTCGCCGCCTCCGGCCCCGCCAGCGGAGCCACCGCCGCCCAGAACGCCGGCTCCACCATCCTCTACGCAGGCCTAGCCGGCGCCCTCGATGGGGGCCTCAACCTCGGCGGCCACCTCTTCGCCACCACCGCCGGAGCCACCGCCGGCCCCACCACCGCCTGGACCGACACCGCCCGCACCAACGTCACCAACGACGCCGCCGACGCCGGCCGCTTCAACCCCGGAGCCTTCGACCTCTCCTCCGTCACCCCCGACCCCCACGACGCGAGCGGCAAAACCGTCTATGCCACCGTCATGGGCTTCGCTGGCAACGGCATCAACGCCCCCCACCTCTACCGCTCCCTCGACGCCGGCACCACCTGGATCAACATCTCCTCGAACCTCCCCAACGCTCCCGCCAACTCCCTCGCCATCGACCCCAACGACGCCAACACCCTCTACGTCGCCCTCGACACTGGCGTCTACGTCACCACCCAGGTCGCCACCTGCGCCTCCACCAACTGCTGGAGCGTCTTCGGCACCGGTCTCCCCAACGCCCCCGTCATCCAGCTCGTCGCCACCCCCGGCCTCCCCACCGGAGACGGCCGCCTCGGGCAACTCCGCGCCGCCACCTACGGACGCGGCGTCTGGCAGCTTCCTCTCCTCACCGCCCACCCTCCCGCCGCCCCCGTCATCACCCTCTCCCCCACCGCCCTCACCTTCCCCGCCCAGGCCGTCTCCACCCAAAGCCCCCCCCAGGCCGTCACCGTCACCAACACCGGCACCGCCCCCCTCATCGTCCCCAGCATCACCACCACCGGAGACTTTACCGAAACCGACACCTGCACCACGCCCGCCGCGAACACCTTCGCCCCCGGAGCCACCTGCACCATCCAGGTCCGCTTCCTTCCCACCGCCGCCGGCCCCCGCTCCGGCATCCTCACCGTCTTCGGCAACGCCCCCGGCGGCCAAAGCACCGTCTCCCTCAACGGAACCGCCACGCCCCCCGCCGCCATCGTCCTCAACCCCCTCGCCCTCACCTTCCCCACCACCAACGTCGGAGCCACCAGCGCCCCCCTCAATCTCACCATCTCGAACACCGGAGGCTCCCCCGCCGCCCTCCAAACCCCCACCGTCTCCGCCCCCGACTTCCGCATCTCCGCCAATACCTGCACCGCCACCCTCCCCCCCCAAACCGGCTGCACCGTCTCCCTCACCTTCACTCCCACCGCCGCCGGCCCCCGCACCGGAACCTTCTCCATCACCGACGACGCCGGAACCCAAACCGCCTCGCTCTCCGGCACCGCCACCAACCCCGCCACCGACACCCTCACGCCCCTCGCCCTCACCTTCGGCCCTCAGGTCCTCAACACCGCCAGCCCCACCCAATCCGTCACCCTCACCAACGACGGCGACGTCCCCCTCACCCTCATCGCCGCCACCATCACCTCCGGAGACTTTACCGTCGTCAACAACTGCGGCAACTCCCTCAACCCCCACAGCGCCTGCACCCTGCAGGTCGCCTACGTTCCCAAGGCCCTCGGCCCCGAGACCGGCACCCTCACCGTCTCCGACCAGTTCCGCTCCCAGACCGTCGCCCTCAACGGCACCGGCCTCGCCCCCGCCGGCGTCTCCCTCGCCCCCTTCGCAGGCCTCACCTTCCCCGCCACCCCCGTCAACACCGCCTCCGCCCCCCAGACCGTCACCCTCACCAACAACGGCGGCATCCCCCTTACCCTCTCCGGCATCGCCCTCACCGGCGACTTCGCCACCACCACCAACACCTGCCCCACCACCCTCCCCCCCGCCACCGCCTGCACCCTCCAGGTCACCTCCACCCCCCTCGCCAGCGGCCCCCGCACCGGCCTCCTCACCGTCACTGACTCAGCCCCCAACTCCCCCCAAACCCTCCCCCTCTCAGGCCCCGGCGTCGATTTCACGCTCACAAACAACGGCCCCACCACCCTCACCGTCCCCTCCGGAACCAGCGCCGTCTTCCCCCTCCTCCTCCTCTCCGCCCCCGGAACCCCCGGCACCGTCACCTTCACCTGCCTCGGAGCCCCCACCAACGCCACCTGCCTCATCCTCCCCGCCAACCCCGCCTTCGGCACCACCACCATCATCGCCGTCACCATCGCCACCGGAGTCACCGGCCAAACCACCCAATCCCCCGCCACCTCCACCAACACCCCCCACGCCCCCACCCACCGCACCCTCTGGCTAGCCGCCCTCCTCCCCCTCGCCGCCCTCACCCTCCGCCGCAGACGCCTCCACCCCCGGCCGATCCTCCTCGCCTCCCTCGCCCTCGCTCTGTCTCAACTCGCCGGCTGCGGCGTAGGCCGCCAGATCCCCCCCGGAACCAACACCACCCCCTCCGGCCCCATCACCCCCAGCGGCGCCTACTCCATCGCCGTCTCCGCCACCAGCGCCGGCCTCACCCGCTCCCTCAATCTCACCCTCATCGTCCAGTAGCACGGCCGCACCGGGCCGTCGAAGAGATCGAACGTCGGGCGGCGTCTGTAAAAAAGCCATCGATCCACGCGCCAAAGTTCCCGCCGTTACCGAAACGCAGGCCCAGAACGTGGCATCCAACCCGTCCACGGCATCCAACCGGACAGGAAGAAACATTCAGCCGAAGTTAGCCAAAACGTTTCGTTGGCAGACAAAAGTCGGGTGCTCCCGCTAAAGTGGTTGCAACGATCAGGTGCATCCTTGCACCCGAGGCAAGCTGGAAAGGGCCCAGACCAATGGCATTCGATGGAGCGATCGCAACACAAACGCGCGCAAACGGAGCTGCCGGGGATGCCACCCACCCGCCCTTCGGTTCCCTGAACGCACAGAGCATGACCTCCGCCACCGCCTTGGCAGGAACCAACGGCGTCGACGCCGCCCTGGTCACGGGCGACACCTGGTTTCAGCGCACAGGCAATAAGACCGAAAACATCTCCGGCTGGCTCCATCTGACCGTATCCGGCGACGAGGTTCACAAGATCCTCAGCAATCTAACGCATCGTGTCGTGGGCACCACCAACGATACCCGTGTGGACGTGCACAACCAAACCAACATCGCTCCCCGAAACGACACGTTTCTGCACACCCGGACCGAGACCCACCAACAACCCGAGTGCCGTGAGCAGAAAACAGAGGATAACGAAAAGGGCAACGACATCTTCCACTACGATTCGAGATTCCTCGCATGGCACCTGCTCATGATCGACACCTTCGGCATGCGCTTCGAGTTCAACACCACCATGAACTTCGAAAAGAAGATGCTGAACGTGGGGGCCAACATCTTTGTCATCGAAGATCGCGCCTTCAGCGTCGAAATGGAGGAAATCAAGACCTCGCTCGGCGTGTTAGGGACAGAGATCAAGGCGGGCAAGATCAAAGCAGCCGCGACCCACATCAAGGCCATCGCAGGGAACATCAACGCCGGCATCGCGCTGAATGCTGACAGTCCCTTCGGTTGATGGGCATCGCCTGAACCGTTTGGGTGAGAAAATGTTTTGTCTGTGATTGCTGGAAGATGTTTATTGGGAGGGCAGCATGTTCGGCTTTCACGTCAAAGTGGTGCAGGATGGAAGCCGGCTTGTAGTAACCAACCCAGCCGATATCATGATGCTGCTTTTGTTCCTCGTTTTTACCATCTGGCCTCTAGCGAATTACGTCGTTGCCCGCCCGCTGCCGACGACAAAGGTGGTGGTCTTTTCCATGATCACGCTTTTTTTCTACGGCAACTTCATCGATTGCACCCGCCTGACCTTGGATAATCAGGCCCAGACTGCCACAATCCAGCAATTCAAGTGGTTCCACTGGAAGACACGCGAACTTCCTTCCTCGCATTTGGCGTACGCGTATCTGGCGACCGGTCGCGCGAGCGATCGCATCGTGCTGCAATTTGAAAATGGAAACACGCAAACCTTCTCCATCTCCAACCAGATGGGCGGAAAACCCGCTGCCGTGCTCGCCATCAACCGCTACCTGGGCCGGAGCTCCGGATCGTGATGCAAAGCCCTGCGCTCCCGCGACGCCGCCTGGAGAAGGTCGAGGTGCAAGGCCTCGACCCCTTCGTACGGGCGCCCGCCATCACCGATGCCTCCGTATACTGGATGCCGGTACGACAATTTCCCATGCTCCCCCGGGATCGTGAGTGGCTGGCAGAGTTCCACCGAAGACTCGCCATCCTCCTGCAAAAAGAACACGGTCTCCGCGAGGAGTTGTTCCTCCAGTTCAAGGTCCTCTACCCAGACCTGATCGACCGTTTCACCGCCACCAGTTCCGACTTTATGCCCGTCACCGGAATGTCGTTGAGACCTGGAACCAGCCCCGTCAGCCCCCCGGACCTCGACAGTATCCGCGAGCAGGTCGAAGGGGCGCAAAAAGGTTCCACCGGCGTGGATACCACGCGCTGGATGCCCGACTACCTCCACTGGTTCGTGCGCAAACAACCCGAAAAACAGCGGGAAGCCTTCCTCGGGCACGGCGGCCTCATCACCCTGTATCTTGCGCCCGATGGGGGCACGGCGGCCCCGGTCGTCGAAATGCCCGGCTTCGTGAAAAAAATGAGCATCTACGACCCCAACATGCAGGAAGCCATCCAGGCAGGCTATTCCTTGCGCGACACGTTCCTGCCCCGGTCCAAGGAAGTCTTCGGAGCGGCCTTCAAGCAAGACCCAGCCTTCAAAGGCATGGCGTTCATCCTGCCTCTGCTCAACAGTGAGTCGCTCCTGCAGGCCACACCCGAAGAACGTAGCCGATGGTTCGAAGTCTTTTCTGCGTATCTGATCGAGAGCCGTCCCGACTCGGGCATCGTGCTCGCGCTCAAGGAGCCGGACTTCGACGCAAAGCTCATCGATCTGCTAGCGGACATGCGGCGCGAGGGGTTTACCGATGCCGGATGAGCCGCTCGGGCACGCCGGGGACAACGAACCCGAAGACTACCGCTTCGACGTACTGCGCCTCCACGCGCCCGAAGGTTGGTTCGCCGTTCTCGTCCCGCTCGCGCCGCTCCCCCTGCCCATCCGCTACCGGCCGGCCTATCGGCGCGCCCTTGAGATCCTTGTCTCCCGATTGAGGGGGAGCGACCAGCGCTCGGTCATCCTTGAGCTCGAGCATCTGCACAAGGAAGGCGCAATCCGCGACGTCAGCCGCAACGGCGCCCGCTGGATTCCCGAAATGGGATTGGGCGTCGAACCCGGCGCCGCCCCGCCCAAACTCTGGAGCTTCGCGGAACTGAGCGAACGATCCGTGGACGACCCGTTCCCGCCGCTCATCCGCAACGTCATGCACCTGGAAGGAGACGAGCGTGCCATGCAGCATGCCGTGCAGACCATGGCCGGCACGGGAGCTCTGCTCCAGGTAGTGCATCCTGTACCCGTAGAGACGATGCTCGAAGAATGGAAAGCCGCCCTGCTGCCCCCCATCCAGGAGGAGGCCCTCCGCGCCTTCCCCCTCTATGTTCCCCTGCTCTCCGCCGCCGCGCTGCGCAACGTCGACCAGGCCACCCTCAGCGTATGGCTCGGACACGCCCACGCATACCTGCGCGAAAGCACCGAGGATCGTGGGCTGCTCGTAATCGCAAGACGTCCTCTCGACACTCCCCTAGCCGGAACCGGCTTCCAGTTGCCCCCTGAAACCAACAGGCAGTCTGGCTCCGGCAAGGTGTTGCAACCAGCGTCAGATTGAAGACACCCAAGCAACATTACCTTGCGGTTGCAGACCCCCTTCAGGTACTCCAACTTTCGGTCGTCATTCCCGCAGGCAATCCGCGGTTGCCGTTGCAATTCTTCGTCCTACAAGCCAAGACCTAATCCGCTCTATCTACTGGTGTAATGCCTTTATGCCTTTGATTGTCATTCCCGCAGGGATCTGCTGGTGCCGTTGCAGTTGTTCGTCTTACACGCCAACACCTAATCCGCTCTATCTACTGGTGTACTGGCTTTTTGCTTTTTGGTTGTCATTCCCGCAGGGAATCTGCTGATGCCGTTGCAGTTGTTCGTCCTACACACCAACACCTAATCCGCTCTAAGCCGCCAACCCCCCGAAGCCCGCGCCCACTGAAAGTTGTACCACGCAGCCACCCGTCACATCCACCACCCCCCCCACAAAAAAAAACCCGCACCAGCCGACCCTCCATCCTCCGCGCAACGAGCCCCGCCGTATCCACGCCCCCCACTGTCACCCCCGCCTTCGCATACCCTTCCGTTCCGCCGGTCTCACCCGCCACCCATGCACCGCCTCCTCCAGCCGAGCCACCCCCCATTCGTCCCCGCACCGGCCTCCTCACCGTCACCGCCTCCGCCGCCATCTCCTCTCCACCAAGCCGCCTCCCGCCCCCTACGCGCGTTTTGGCTGGCAGCCCTCTCCCCCTGGCCGCCTCACCTCCGCCGCCGCAAGCTCTCGCCTCGCCCGCTGCTACTTCTCCTAACCTGCATCGCCCTGACCGCATGCGGCGAGGCCCCCAGATCCCCGGCACCGGAGGACCGGCAGCACTCTCACCGGCCCCGTCACCCCCAGCGGCGCCTACTCCGTCGCCGTCTCCGCCACCAGCGCCGGCCTCATCCGCACCCTCAACCTAACCCTCATCGTCAAGTAGTCGTCGCATCTCCGAACGAAGAAATCTTACTCGACTAGTAGAATCAGAGGACAGCCTCGGTTACGGAGACACATTGAGCAATAACGTCCACAACCCGGACCATTACATGGCAAGCCTTCGGCCTTTGATAGCCCAAGGCAGAAAGCGAATTGCCTTCCTCATAGGAGCGGGCGCCCCCGCAGACGTCCACTTGCCGGGAGACTCACAACCGCTCATCCCGGCTGTGGCAGGCCTCACCAAAAAGGTGATGAACGCACTCGACACCGAGTACGGCACCGTACTGAAAGCCTTAGCCACCGAGATGCCGGGAGTCAACATCGAGACACTTCTATCGCGAATCAGGAGCCTCGGCGCGGTAATTAGGCAGAACAAAGTTTTTGACCAAGACGCAGAAGGCTATAAGACAATCAGCGAAGCCATCTGCAAGGAGATCGGAACTATAGTCAACCGGCGGCTCCCGGAGGGAGAGACACCATATTCTGACCTAGTGTCTTGGATCAGCGGAACCAGCCGTGACCGCCCTATTGAGATTTTCACAACGAACTACGATCTTCTTTTTGAAGAGGCGTTTGAACGGGCTCGCATCCCCTTTTTCGACGGATTTTCGGGAGCGCGTCAGCCTTTCTTTGATCCTTCCACCGTTGCGAGCGACGACTTACCGTCCCGTTGGACAAGAGTGTGGAAACTTCACGGGTCACTGGGATGGACATCTAATTCAGACGGAGAAGTGATTCGCACGGGCGGCTCGGAATCCACGCACCTAGTGTTCCCGGAACACCTTAAATATGACCGCACACAGAAAGCTCCTTACTCCGCTTTATTCGACAGGCTACGAACCTTTCTGCGCACCCCGGACACGCTTCTAATCACAAGCGGCTTCTCGTTCGCAGATGCGCATATCTCCGCAGTTCTTGAGGAATGCCTTTCAGCGAATCCTTCAAGCAACGTAATTGCGTTCCAGTTCAGCCCGTACAGTCCAACCAGCCAAGCTGCGAGCATAGCGAGTCGACGACCAAACATGAGCGTCTATTATCCGGACAAGGCTATGATCAACGGGATCCTCGCCCCTTGGAAGATTGGCGACCCTCCGACGCGAGACTGGGAGTCAATTCGACGCACATATTGGGGCGATAGTGGCAAAAGTCAACACCGATTTACCCTCGGTAGTTTTGGGCAATTAGCTCGTTTCTTTGCATCGTCACGCTCGACCCAAGGAGCTCAGGAGCTCAACAACGTCGTAGTCTTTCCGACGACTCAAACGTTAGGTCTACCTGGCAAAATACCCGCGCTGGCCGCTGTGGAAACCGAGGAATGAGCCATCGGCCAACACTACTCGGTCATGTTGGAGCTGTGACGGGAGCTTCTGTCAGCGTGCTCCAGTCTCCCTCAGTGAGTTCAGGCGTTGCCATCATAGGTGGCAAGAGCTACAGGATTGGGCAAGTCGGGAGTTTCGTCAGAATCCCGCAGGGCTATAACGACCTTTATGGAATTGTTTCTGAAGTCGGTGCGGTAGCAACACCGAACGCTGACAGAACGGATGCCGACCACCAGAATCGATGGATGACCATACAGTTACTTGGAGAGATAGTAGGAGCTTCTTTCGAGCGTGGAATCAGTCAATACCCAAGTGTTAACGACGAAGTGCATTTGGTCACAGAAGACGATCTCGCGATTATCTACGGAACGCACGGGACAGGACAAGTTGTAATTGGCAGGCTGGCTAATGCGGAGAGCATTTCTATTCGCGTTGATCTTGACAAGCTGGTCACGCGCCACTGCGCCGTTTTAGGATCGACTGGCTCAGGAAAGTCCACGACCATTGCGAGCCTTCTCAGGTCGATAGTCTGCGGCGAAGCAGAGACTGAAGGCAGCTCATATCCAAACGCACGAATGATCATTTTGGATATTCACGGCGAATATGGGCGGGCGCTCGGGTTTGAGGCGAAAGTATTTCGAGTGTTTCCGAATGAAGGAGAAGAACGACTGTTGGTGCCGTATTGGGCTCTCGATCCTAACGAACTTTTTACATTTCTGCTGGGTAAACTGGACGACCGGCAAACAACACAGATATTCGACCAAGTCATCGCGGCGAAGGCAACGCAAGCGGCGGCGAATCCTCCACTGGGCCTAGATATCAATTCCCTGACCGTCGAAACGCCTCTGCCATACTCGCTAAAGCAACTTTGGTTCGACCTGATCGATCCTGAGATCACAACTTGGTCGGACGTTCCGAGAACACAGAAGGCGCAGGTGGCGCCGGGTAACGCCAGTACGCTCACAGCGCCACAGTACACTCCTGCCGGGGCGGGAAGCTCGTCACCATTCCTTAACCAAAAAAACGTATTGGGGATAAGACGAGGGCTGAATCAGATGCGCTCTCGACTCTTGGATCGACAATACGATTTCTTATTACACCCAGGAGACTGGGAGCCACAGCTGAACGGCACCGTCGTTCGGGATTTGCCGGAATTGATGCAAAACTGGATTGGACACAGCAGACCAATCACCATCTTGGATTTATCAGGAGTCCCAAGCAGCGTCCTCGATCAACTCATCAGCGCGATATTGAGAATTATCTACGAAGGGTTATTTTGGGGACGCGATAAAAGTGAAGGAGGAATTAACCGTCCATTGCTTCTTGTTATGGATGAGGCCCATCGCTATCTAACAAAAGATCACAACGGGGCAGGACTAGCCATCGTGCAGCGAATTATGCGCGAAGGAAGGAAGTTTGGCGTCGGTGCGATGGTGATAAGCCAGAGACCGTCAGACGTAAACGACACAATTTTGTCTCAATGCGGTACGTTCATCGCCTTACGGCTCAGCAATTCCGCGGACAGGGCAAAGGTTCAAGCATCCTTGCCCGACAGTCTTGCCGGCATAGTTGATGCTCTTCCAATTCTTCGGGTTGGAGAAGCGATCGTGACTGGTGAAGCGGCACGATTGCCAATTCGCTGCAGAATCACACTTCCACCGGAAGAGAATCGACCGAACAGCGAAGACCCGAGAGTATCCCAGAACTGGCATAAAACCCGCGTAACGGAATCGTATCCGCGCCTTGTCGCATCCTGGCGGTCTCAAAACCCTCGATGGGCGGCAATCAGGCCACCAAGGACCGCAGTGCAACAAGACATGCAGGAAGGAAGCGAGATGGAAAGACAAGCGGTAGAATCGTCAGCAGCTTTATCGGTAGGTTATGACAAAGCCAGCCAAACGCTTGAGATCGAGTATAAGGATTCGGGAATTTATCAGTATTACAACGTCCCGGCACCAATTTACGATCAACTAACGGCTTCGGACTCGATCGGCAAATTCGTTCACGTCTATATCAAGCCAACTTATTCCTGTTCACGGGTCTAAGCCCATTAGTTCGAAGTGCGGTCACATTCCGCACTGCACTCGTCAAGTTTGTCGGGCAGCTTCCGCTTGGAGCTAGCTGCGCAACCTAAGCCGCCAACCCCGCACAAACCCCCGAAGCCCAGGCCCACTGAAAGTTATACCCACCCAGCCACCCCGTCACATCCACCACCTCCCCCACAAAAAACAACCCCCGCACCAGCCTGCTCTCCATCGTCCGCGCGTCGAGCCCCGCCGTATCCACGCCCCCCACCGTCACCTCCGCCTTTGCATACCCTTCCGTCCCCGCCGGCCTCACCCGCCACGCATGCACCGCCTCCTCCAGCCGAGCCACCCCCGCGTTCGTCCAGTCGCCCCCTGTATGCACCGCCGCCCAC
Source organism: uncultured Granulicella sp. (assembly GCA_965213785.1). Taxonomy (GTDB): domain Bacteria; phylum Acidobacteriota; class Terriglobia; order Terriglobales; family Acidobacteriaceae; genus Edaphobacter. The sequence continues at coordinate 1,774,773 of OZ243921.1, forward strand.
CGCTCTGCCATCCTCCCCGGCAGCACGGCCCGCATCGCCTGCGTGGCCGCCCCCACATCCCGTCGAGCATTCGTCGCCCTCAGCCCCCCAAACACCTCCACCCCCGGAGCCAGGTCGACCACCACCTCGCCCCCCGCCTGCCAGTACGACGAAGCCTGCAGCACCGCCGGCCCGCTCACCCCCTTGTGCGTCACCAGCATCTTCTCCCGAAACGAAGCCCCCGAACTTTTACGCCCCACCCCCGCAACCCGCACCACCACCTCCGCCGAAACCCCCGCCAGATCGCACCACCGCTCCCGGTCCTCCGCCCCGAACGTCAGCGGCACCAGCCCCGGACGGCACCCCACGATCCCATGCCCAAACTGCTCCGCCACCTCATACCCAAACCCCGAAGCCCCCATCTTCGGAATCGAAAGCCCCCCCGTAGCCACCACCACCGACTCCGCCCGAATCTCTCCCCCATCCCACCGCACCGTGAACCCATTCCCGGCTTCAACCGACACCACCCGAACCCCCATCCGCAGCACCACCCCCGCCTCCGCGCACTCCCCCTCCAGCATCCGCACGATGTCGGTTGAAGACCGATCGCAGAAAAGCTGCCCCAGCGTCTTCTCGTGATACGGAATCCCGTGCCGCTCCACCATCGCGACGAAATCCGTAGGAGTAAACCGCGCCAGCGCCGACTTCGCAAAATGCGGGTTCGCCGAAAGAAAGTTCTCCGCCCGGCACCCCAGGTTGGTGAAGTTGCACCGCCCCCCACCCGAGATCAGGATCTTCTTCCCCGGGCGGTCGGCATGGTCCACCACCAGGACCCGCCGACCACGCCTCCCTGCTTCGATCGCCGCCATCAACCCAGCCGCGCCCGCCCCCAGCACCAGCACATCGACCGTCTCAGCCACACATCCGCCCACAGCCTGCAGACACTATTTCACCAGCTCTCCGGTCGGTGTCCGCACCTCGATCGGCCCCAGGTTGGTCTCCTTCAACCCGGCCTCGATCTTCGCCCGATCCCCAACCGCCACCAGGATCAGCTGATCCGGATGCACATCGTCCTTCGCCACGCGCGTCACATCCCCCGCCGTCACTGCCCGGTACTTGTCCGGCAGCGTGGTGTAGTAGTCCGCGGGACGATCGTAAAGGTACAGCGAAGCCACCGCGCCCGCGGTCGCCGAAGTCGTCTCAAACAGTGCCGGAATCGACTGAATCCGCGCGTCCTTCGCCATCTTCAACTCCGGCTCGTTCGGCGGCGCAGTCGGAAACCGCGAGATCTCGTACAGCAGCTCCTTCGCCGCAAGTCCCGTAATATCCGTCCGCACCAGCCCACCCGCCAGAAAGCTCCCACCCTGTGGGTAGAAGACATACTGCGACTGCGCCCCGTAGGTATACCCATGCTCTTCGCGCAGGTTCATGTTGATCCGGCTCGCGAAGCTCCCGCCCAGCGTGTAGTTCATAATCTGCAGCGCCTGCAGATCGGGTGTCGACATCGGCAGCCCAAACCCGAACGCAAACAGCGCCGTCTGCGGAGCCCCCGGCTTGTCCACGATCACAAGATGCCGCGCCGGAGCCGCCGGGGCCGGCGGCGTCTTTACCCCGGAAGCCGCGCTGCCCGTCCAACTCCCAAAGTACTTCTCCGCAAGCCGCCGCGCCTCACCCTCGCTCACATCCCCCACCACCGCCAGCGCCGAATCCGCCGGGCCATAGTGCTGCGCGTAGAACGCCGTCACATCGTCTCGCGTCAGCGCTTTGACGCTGTCGACCGTGCCCGCGCCCGAAGCCCCATAAGGATGATCGCCATACAGCAGCATCGGCCCCACCCGAATCGCGATCGCAATCGGCGAGTCGCTCTCCTGCGCGATCGACACCAGCCGCTGCCGCCTCAGCCGCTCAAAATCCTTGTCGCTGAACGCCGGATGCTCCAGCACATCGGCCAGCAGCTCGAACCCAGCATCCGCATGGTTGGTCGTCACCGTCATCCCCGCGTTCACGCCCTCCATCTGCGCCCCCACGGACACGCGCGTGCCAATCCGCTCCTGCGCTTCGGCCAGCGCCGTCAGGTCCCGGGTCTTTGTCGCCTCCGCCATCGTCTGCGCCGTCAGGCTCGCCAACCCGGCTTTCGCCGCTGTCGTATTCTCGCTCCCCGCTCGCGCAGCCACCTGCGCCGACACCACCGGCAGGTTCTTATCCTCCACAAAGTAGACCTTCAACCCGTTCTTCAACGTAAAGGTCTTCGGAACCGGCAGGTGAAACGTCAGCGCGGGACCCGCCGCCGGGGCGGTCTTCCGCCAGGCCTGCGCCGCCTCGAACTCCGGAGTATACGGATTCACCACCTTCACGTCAGCGTCCGTATCCGCCGGGCTCCGCGGCACATCGTTCAACTCCTTCTTCCCCGGAACCGAATACACCACCACCGCCGCGTCCTTCGTCAGATACTTCGCCGCCGCCGCCCGCGCGCTCGCCGGCGTCACCGCCTCCGCCGCCGCCAGATCCTTCGTCAAGTAGCCCGGATCGCCCGTGTACTGGTTGTACTCATTCAGCGAATCGGCCACTCCGCCGAAGCCGCCCAGCCGCTGCAGCCCGTTGATCTTCCGGGTCAGCCCTACCGCCTTCCCGGCCTCCACCTCATCCGCGGTCGGGCCATCGGTCTGCAGCTTCCCAACCTCCGCCCACAGCGTCGCCTCCAGGTCTTCGAGCTTCACTCCAGGCTTCGCCGTCACGGTGCACTCCACGATCCCCGTCAGCTTCAGGTTGTCGTTGCCGCACGTCACGCTCTGCGCCACCTGCGTCGTATACACCAGCACCTGATCCAGTCGGCTCGCCTTCGCGCCCCCCAGCGCAAAGATCGCCGCATCCATATCCGCCTGCCCCGGCGTAAAGATCGCCGGCGTCAGCCACGCCACCCGCAGCTGCGGCAGCTTGACCGTATCGGTCACGGTCGCCCGCCGCTGCGCCGTAATCGCCGGGGTCGGCGCATTCACCGGCGCCACCGCCGGACCCTGCGGAATCGGCCCAAAGTACTTCGTCAGCAACTCCTTCAGCTTCTTCGGATCGAAGTCCCCCGCAATTGCAACGCTCGCGTTGTTCGGCGTGTAGAACTGCTGATGAAAGTCACGGATATCAGCAATTCGCGCCGCCTCAATGTCGGCATGCGATCCAATCACATCCGCATAGTACGGATGCTCCTTCGGGAACAGGAGCTGGTAGACCTTCTCCCCCGCCAGGTCATACGGCCGCCCCTCCCCCTGCCGCCGCTCGTTCCGCACCACATCCCGCTGGTTCGCCAGCTTCGTCCGGTCCAGCCCCTCCATCAGGAACCCCATCCGGTCCGACTCAAGCCAAAGCCCCAGCTCCAACTGGTTCGCCGGAAGCGTCTCGAAGTAGTTCGTCCGATCGAAGCTCGTCGTCCCGTTTACATCCGTCGCCCCGGCGCCCTGCACATACTTGATATGCGCCTTCTCTCCAACATGCTCCGACCCCTCGAACATCATGTGCTCGAAGAGATGGGCGAAGCCGGTTCGTCCCGCGCGCTCGTTCAAGGGCCCAACGTGATACCAGAGGTCGACCGCCACCAGGGGAAGCCGATGATCCTCGTACGTGATCACCGTAAGGCCGTTCGGCAGCGTGTACTTCTCGAACTTGATCTCAGGCAGCCTGAGCGACTTCGCCTCCGGAGCCGCGGCGTTCGCAGAAGAAACGGTCATCATCAGGCAAAGCGCGACAGGCACAAGACGAATGGACATGCGGGGACCCTCGTGGCAGCGAAGTGGCGGGACGTGGATTACATTCCTCATCGGGAGTCTCTCAGCGAGGCTCCCGAACGTTGTCGAGGGCATAAAGTTCCAAGTCTTCCATAAGGAACGGTCGCACTTGGCGTAGGAGATATGCGCAACCGGGCATACTTTGGACCGCGACATCCGTGAAGTATCTGCGGGGCGCCTCCCTTACATAACCGGATCTGTCCATATGCTGGTGGCGGTCCAGAGACGGCGCCTCAAGCTTGCGGCAAACGTCTTGTGGATTCGGGCTACGCGAATTCAGGCTCGCAAAGGAGGTCGACAACGGAAAGATAGTCTCTGCAGGTTGCCTCTGCTGCCCAAAGGCGCACCAAACGCGATAAAGCGACCCTACCAGCTTCCCCATGCCCGACTAATGTAGTCGCTCATCGTCATCATGATTAACACGAAGAAGGTGAAGAACCCGGCGCCGACCGTCATCTTGATAAGCCGGGTCTGATACTTCACGTGCATGAAGAACAGAATGACCACCATTGCCTTGAAGGTGGCGATTCCGAGTGCGATGACAGGATTCGCCCAACCGAAAGGAATGTACGCAGCCCCAACCGTGATCCCGGTAAACAGCAGGAGTGTCGCGAACACGTAGGTGTACTGAAGAGGCGAGACGATGTGGTGTTCGCCATGCTCCGGATTCGTCACATTGGAGTCATCGTGTGCGTCCCGCCGTTCAGCCTGACCGGGTTGTGTCGACATGTCTTCCATCCTCTCCGGAACACGCAGGCGCGGGCTCGCGTAACTCGTTTAGTGCAGCGGGTGGCGATTGATAAGGTAAAGCAGCGGAAACAGGAATAGCCAGACAATATCGACAAAGTGCCAATACAACCCAAAGTTCTCGATCGGCGCCACGTACCCGGCGCTGAACTCGCCCCAGTGAGCGCGGGCGGTCAACCAGAAGAGAATCCCGATCCCGATGATCATATGCAGCGCATGCATTCCGGTCATCGCAAAATAAAGAAAAAAGAAGATCTGCGTGTGCTGCGCCATGTCCGGCGCAATCGGCTCTTCCTTGATGTTGTAGTCCGCGGGATTGGTAAACATCGCCGTGCTGAAACTCGACCCCGGAATGTGATGCTTCTCGTACTTCTCGTGATATTCATCCGTCTTCACGCCCAGAAAGGCAAGTCCGAAGATGGTTGTGAGAACCAGCATCCACACCAGCTTCTTGCGGTCCCGAATCTCCGCGTAATAGACACCCAGAGCCATGCAGAATCCGGAAGAGATCAGGATCGCCGTGTTCAGCGCGCCTTCCGGAACGTTCAACTGATTTGACGCCACCGCAAACGCAGGATAGTACCAGTTGCGATACAGCAGGTATGCGAAGAACAACCCACCGAAGAACATGATCTCCGTCAGCAGAAAGAGCCACATTCCGAAGCTTCCCGCTTCACGCTGCTGGTTCTCGGTCTCGAAGTGATGACGATGCTGCGGAAGAACCACATGCTCGTCGTGAACATGGGGATGAGCGAGAACCGGATGGGTCGTCTCAGGATGCATGGTTGCAATCGTGTCAGCCAACGGTCGTCACCTCTTGGGCAGTCTTGTTTGCAAGCCATTCATAGTCATACGCCTCCCAAGTCACGATCGGCGTCACAAGGAAGTTCTCGGTTAAGGGTGGCGATTGAATCTGCCACTCAAGGCCAGTCGCCTGCCACGGGTTGTTCCCGGCGATTGCGCCGTACTTCAGGGACCAGGCAAGATAGATCATCGGCAGCATATAGCCAACACCCAGTACGGTCGCACCCGCGGTCGACAGCACATTCAGCACCTGAAACTCAGGCGGATACGCGTGATAGCGCCGCGGCATCCCGAGATAACCCAGGATGAACTGAGGAAGAAACGTCAGGTTGAAGCCGATGAACGTCGTCACAGCGGCGAGCTTCGAGAGCGACTCGGGATACATCCTTCCCGTCATCTTGGGCCACCAGAAATGGACCCCGGCCAGGAACGCCATCAGCATTCCGCCCACCATGACAAAGTGGAAGTGAGCCACAATGAAGTACGTCTCGGTCAGGTGAATGTCCATCCCAAGCGAACCTAAGAAGACGCCCGTCAGTCCGCCGATGGTAAACAGACCGATGAAGCCAAACGCGTAGAGCATGGGAGTCTCAAAGGTGAGGGACCCCTTCTGCAAGGTAAAGGACCAGTTGAAGATCTTGATAGCCGACGGTACGGCGACCAGCATGGTCAATAGGGAGAAGACCAGTGCAGAGTAGTTCGAGATGCCCATGATGAACATATGGTGCGCCCAGACAAAAAACCCAAACAGGGCAATGGCGACCGAGGAAAAAGCAACCGCCGTGTAGCCAAAGACCCGTTTGCGACTGAACGTGCTGATGACCTCAGAGATCACACCCATTCCTGGAAGGATCATGATGTAGACCGCGGGATGTGAGTAAAACCAGAAGAGATGTTGGAACAGAAGCGGATCTCCACCCTTGGTCGGATCGAAGACTCCGATGCCGATCGTCCGCTCCAGGGCAACCAGGACGATCGCGATCGCGAGGACCGGAGTTCCAAGCACCATCAGGATGGAGGCTGCGTAATTGGACCAGACGAAGAGCGGCATACGGAACCAGGTCATCCCGGGTGCGCGCATGCGATGAATGGTCACGATGAAGTTCAGCCCAGTGAAGATCGAACTGAAGCCGGCAATGAAGATTGCGGTTGCCGCCGTCACCACGTGCGTATTGAGGTAGTGAGTCGACAAGGGTGTCGTAAAGGTCCAACCGGTATCGACACCGCCGAGAACCAGCGCCGCGAGCGTCAGGGTTCCCCCAATAAGGTAGAGGTACCAGCTCAGCAGGTTGATTTTAGGGAAGGCAAGATCCTTCGCCCCCAGCATGATGGGAATCAGGAAGTTGCCGAGGGTCGCAGGAACTGACGGCACCAGAAAAAGAAAGATCATGATGATGCCGTGCATGGTAAAGAACTTGTTATAGGTGTCCGAGGCGACCAGATCCGGCTGAGGGGTCAGGAGTTCAAGCCGTATAAGCCCGGCAAACGCCCCACCGATGAAAAAGAAGAACGTGATGGAAAAGAGGTAGAGCATGGCAATGCGCTTGTGATCGCCCGTGAGCAACCAGCTCAGCAGCCCATGCTCCGCGTTGATGTAGTTCCGTCTAGGCAGAGTCGCCGTGCCCTGGTCCGGAAGATTCACAATACTGGTGGTTGACGCACTCATGGCTTCACCATTCCCGCCGCAGTCGGCGCCGTCTGATCAGACTCTGAGGTGACCAGCGTCTGCTGGACACGGTAGTTGTTGGGCATCGTTTTGAGAAACTCGACCAGATCGATCAGGCCGTCCTCGCTGATTTGTCCCTGGTAGGTTGGCATGATCGGGGCGAACCCTGCGGTGACGTGCTGCGAAGGGTTGAGGATGGCGTCGCGGAGGTAGGCATCGTTGACCAGAACCTGGGATCCGTTCGCAAGCAGAAGCCTGGACCCATAAACCCCAGCGAGACTCGGTCCGCGCGCCGCCGCATTACCTGAGTGGCAGCTGTTGCAACCCATGCTGGCGAAGAGCCTTTCGCCATTCTGCGCCAGGGACATGCCGCTCGTCGACTCGCGCGTCCACTTTTCATAGTCCTCCGGGGTAAGGGCGGTGACCTCGCCAATCATCCCCGAATGCAGGGTGCCGCAGTACTGCGTGCAGAAGATGTGGTACACGCCAGGGTCGGTTGCATTGAACCATACGGTTGAATACCTTCCGGGGATCACCTCGCGCTTGACGCGAAAATCTGGTATCGAAAAGCTGTGGAACACATCCTGCGAGATCATCGTCAGCTGCACCGGACGGCCGATCGGGATATGCAGCGCGTTAATCTCGTGCTGGCCTCCCGGATGCTCCGCCTTCCACATCCATTGCTTTCCGACCACATAGATGTTCATGGCGTTGACTGGCGGGCTGTAGATGCGGAAGTAAAGCAGCGCTCCCCAAACGAAGCACACGAGAAAGATGGCGAGCGGAATGATGGTCCAGGTGGCTTCAAGTAAGGTGGAACCTTCAATATGGGTCGCTACCGGGTTCTTTTCCCGGCGGTACCGGATCGAAAAGGTGGCCAGAAGCGCACCCACCAGGACGACACCGAGAACTGTCATCGCTAGAAGAAAGAAATAGAGGGCATCCATGTAAGGCGCAATCGTCGACGCCTCGCGCGGGAAGAGAGCCGAAGCATTGAGCCACTTCACCAGGAATTGCCACAAAACTGGACTGATATGCATCGTTACCCTTTATCCGTGGAATCTTCGGTCAAGTTGTGCTCCCGCCCAAGCTTCAGGTCACGACGGAACATCAGGAAGATAAAGCCTCCCAAACCAGTCATGGTCACCATGCCCCCCAGCTGCACGACCCGGGCAACCATGAGGGAGTGGCGATTGGTCTGGGGATCATAGTGGTAGCAGTAGGTAAGGATGTTTGCTACAGGCGACCCGATCTTGTTGCCTGATGCCTCGATCAAGCCAAGAAGCACGTCCTTCGGAGAGTATTCCACCCCAAGATAGTACTGGGCAATCTTGCCGGCAGGCGTCACCACCTCGATCGAACTTGCGTGCGCGTATTGGGTCAGTCGCCCGTCCGGTCCAGGAACCCGAACGTAGCCGAAGCCGATAGCCTCGGCCAAAGAGCGGATCGCAGGCTCCCGGCCCGTAAGGAAATGCCACCCGCCAGAGGTCTCCGGCCTCCCGTAACGCTTCAAGTAAAGAGCCTTTTTTTGCGCGGCAAGCTGGGGTGTCTCAGTCGGATCGATGCTCACAATGACGACATCGAAATCCTTGCCCGGGGTGAGGTGCACCATCTCGAGTGCGCTGGTCATGCCGTCAAGCTCTTCGGAACAAAGCATCGGACAGTTGTAATAAACCAGGGACATCAACACTGGACGACGGCCCAGGTAGTCTCTAAGATGCACGCTGATCCCACCGTCATCGACAAAGGAAGCGTCAAGCGGAAGGGTCTGGTTCAGCCGCTGCTGAACCTTGACGCCCTGGAGTACCTGCGGTAGCTGATCGCCTGTGTTGTCACCGGCCTGCTTCTCCGCGTAGGAGGATACCTGGCCATGGAGGGCCGGAGGTGTTAGGGCGAGAAGCAGGACTGCCGCAGAGAAATAGGCGGACACACGGCGAGGCAGCCTCGAAGCGCCCAAGGCGCACATAGCCTCCCATCTGCTCTTTTGCCGAATTGTTGAGTAATCCGTCATAGTGGTCTAAACCGATTTTATCGTTTCGACTACTTGCGCAGCGAAGGATTGGTACGATCTTCCGCTGCGGCCTTGGTGTAACTCATCTTCTGCGCTCTTGCTTCCATCGTGTCGAGTTCATATCCGGTTCGGGCAAACCCGGTAGTGAGAGGAGTCTGGACGAGCACCTGCTCATCTCCCGCAAGCTGAACCGCGGAAGCTCCTGAGGCCGAGACAGGAAGCTGACGCTGGACGATCAACTCCATCGCCCGCTCAATCGGGATACGCACGGTTCCCGGTTGACTCTCCACGGCGCTGTAGTGATTGAGGAGGAGGTCCTCACGCGCATGCATATCGGCGGTAGCTTGGTTGCCGTCGTCCACATCCAGGCGGGGGGTCGGGAAGATGGTTGTCATTCTCTGCAGATCCCTCTGGTCCATCTCAGGATTGCTCGCAAGATTCTCCCGCTTGCCGGAAGGAGGCAGCGCACCCGACTCTCGCTGCCACTTGGTGGCCCGGCCATCCTGCTTGAGGAACGACACGTTGATCACCCGCCCCATAAAGAAGCAGAAGATAAAGAAGATGAACACGAACCCAAGCAGTCCGGAGAGGAAGACGACGACCCCATTCACATTGACATCCGTCACCTCATAGCCCGGGCCTCCCGATTGCAGGTCGGACCCAGGCGCCTGACGCCCAACGCTATCCTTGCCGAGATCGTGGTTATCAGTGGGCATGTTCCGCCTCCAGCATCTCCTCTAGATGAGGATCGTTAAGGTTGATCAAGGGTCGCTTGTTCAACTCGGTAAGATAATAGGCGCCCCACAGCGAGATCACGCAGACAGGAACGGTCAGGTAGGCGAGGATGCCCCAATTGCCCGCAAGATGCAGATGCCCCGCTGCATCCGGAAAGTTCGGCTCGATGATCCAGAACATGTCCACGCAGCGCGCGAAGATCATGAACCCGGCGAGAGCGGATAGCCTGCGCTTGTCGCGCTTTAGATTCCGTGAGAGCAGGAGACAGAAAGGGATGAGCCAATGACAGCAGAAGTCCAGCGTGCACACGGTCCACCAGCCGCCATGGATGCGGTTCAGGTACCACGGTATCTCGTCGGGAACATTGCCTGACCAGATGATCAAGAACTCGGCAAAGGTTAGATAGATGTTCAGCATGACAAAGGCGAAGGCCAGTTTGCCGAGATCGTGCTGTTCAGTCGTCCGCAGGAGAGTTTGCATCGGCTCAACCCGCGAGAGCTTGACCACCGTAAGGATGGCGAGCGCAAGCACCGCGAACCCCTGCCCGACAAGAAACTTGAGACCCCAGATGGAGGAGTACCAGGTGACATCGAGCGACATGATCCAAATGATCGCGGCGTCGGTCAACAGCACCACGTAAATGAAAATACCCGGGCCACTCAGGTTCTCGAAGCGGATCCGCCACCGTTCATAGCTCGCCTCGGTTCCGCGTGCCGGGTCGGCATCGCGCTGGACCGACCAGGTGTTCAAGAGATAAGCGAACAAGCCGAGAAGCGCGAACACCAGCAGCGACTGAACCACAAAGGCAAACGGGTTCAGCATGACGCGCTTGGCCACCATGGTCAGCGCCTGCTCCTTGGTCACTAAATGGTCGGCCAGGCCCCGAGCCGTGGCAACGTCATTGGGAAATCGTGCCCACTGGTACAGGGTCTTCATACCGATCGCAATCGGGATCCACAAGAGAAAGACGAAAAGCAAGGACCGGCTCATCGCCTCAAAGGGCCGGCGCAGCAGCAACCCCCACTTTCCACCGGAAACATACTGGAGCATCAGCAGGACCAGACCGCCGCCCGAGAAGCCGAAGCAGGTCATGAACCCCAGCAGATAGGCCCGAAGGATGTGTGCCGGACCGAGCGGAGCCAGAAGAAACACCAGCGAAACCACGCCTGAAACGCCTGCGATCAGCAAGGCGCGACTGCGCCAGGCGCCAAGAAGGGCCGGGGCGACGAGCGTCGGAGGCAGACTGCGTGGGCCGTGATGGGCCGCCAGTGTTTGGCCTCCTGCGTCCCCGTGATGTTCGTGTGCAAATGCCATTTTATTCGAGCCTTCCCTGGAGAGGTCTTCGCGGTTGCCTACGGTTGAGTCGGCGCTTCGCTTGCGTGGGAGGGGGTCTGGTTTGCAGCCGCCCCGTTCAACCGGGTCGCCGCGGTCGTCGTCCGCTTTCCACCGGACATGCCGGGTGCGGCATTGGTCATCTCCCCCGGAATGCCGTTATCCTGATTGTTGGGCGTGCCGTAGACCGCTGTGGCGGGCAAGGCCCACTCGCCGGCGAACTCCGCCGGGAAACCCTCGTGTTGCGCAATCGTCGTGAGCGCCTCCACCTGCGCGCCCGCCGCAACATCCGTCGGCTTAGCATTTTGGCTTAGCTGGAGCGCGCGGATGTACGCTACCACGGCCCAGCGATCGGCGACCCCGATCTGTGCGGCATAGTCGGGCATGGCGCCGTAACCGTTTGAAATCACGTCGAAAAAGTGGCCGAGAGGGTCGGCCTGCATTCGCGGCGTATGAAAGTTGCCCGCCGGCCGGTACCCGCGTTGCACGATCATGCCGGCGCCGTTTCCCACGCGCGAATGGCATGGGGTACAGAAGATGTTATAGCGCTCCTGACCGCGCTGCATCACAGCCACGGTTACCGGAAAGGGCATCGTATCTCCCGGCTTGCCGCCAACCATTCCCGTGTAGAAGTAGGTATCCGAGCGGAGTTGCCCGCGTCCCACGGTGTTATCTACCTGCGGCCGGGAAGAACGTCCGTCGGCATAGAAGTCCGTTCCACGCTGAGGGACAAACTTGGGCTGGTTGTGCATGTCCTGTCGGCAACCCGCTAGGAGCGAGAGCGCAAGGCCGGCGGACAGGACGCCGCACACCGAGTTTGCCGCGTTCTTTGAAAAAGGAAGCTTCATCAGTGATCCACCTCGACGACCGAAACCGCCGGAAACTGCTCGAGAAAGCTGCGCGTTTCAGTAAGAGAAAACTTCGGGTCGACCGCTTCCAGGCAAAGGAAGAACTTGTCGGTCGTCGCCCCGTCACGGAAGTTCGGAGCGTTGAAGACGGGGTGATACATCTGCGGCAGACCGTTCAGGGCGAGCATGCCGAAAGCGGCTGAGAGGCCGGCGAACAGGATGGTCCACTCATAGGCTGGAATGATGAAGGCGGGCCACGAGAACAGCGGCCTGCCTGCGATATTCAGCGGGTAGCTCCAAACGGACATCCAAGTCTCCATCAGGAACGCCGTAGTCACTCCCATCAATCCGCCAAGCAGACACACGAGCGGAACGCGGGTGGTGTGGAAATCAAGCGCCTCGGCTGCTTCCTCCACCGGATACGGGGTATAGCACTCCATCCGACGATAGCCTGCGTGGCGCGCCTGCTCGGTGGCGTAAACCAGATCGCTTGGAGTGCTGAACTCCGCCAATAGTCCGTAGATTCCTTCGCGCGGCGGCATCAGGCGGTCTCCTCGATGATGGTCTCGGCGGTGCCCCCATGGCGGCTGACCTTTGTCTGCGGGAGCATCATGCGAATCTCCGACATAGGAATCATGGGGAGGAAGCGAGCGAAAAGCAAAAAGAGAAAGGTGAATAAACCCCAGGTCCCGATGAAGATCATGTAGTCCCACCGAGTCGCTTTGTAGGTCCCCCAACTGGATGGCAAGTAGTCGCGGTAAAGGCTCGTAACCACGATGACGAAGCGCTCAAACCACATGCCGATATTGACGACGAAGGAAAGAGCGAAGAGATAGCCGACGTTGACCCGCAGCTTGCGCGACCAGAGGCTTGTCAGCGGGATCGCAATGTTGGTGAGGATAAGAATCCAGTAGCCCCACCCGAGCGGCCCGAACATCCGGTTCCACATCATGAAGAACTCCCAATGGCTGGCAGAGTACCAGGCCATGAAGACCTCCATCCCGTAACCGTACGCCACGATGAGCCCCGTGCCGAGCATCACCTTCGCCATATTGTCCAGGTGCCGGAGGGTCACAAGGTCTTCGAGGTGGTAGAACTTACGGATCGGGATCGCGAGCGTCAGCACCATGGCGAAGCCTGAATAGATGGCACCGGCCACAAAGTACGGAGGGAAGATCGTCGTGTGCCATCCGGCCAGCGCAGCGACGGCGAAGTCGAAGCTGATGACCGTGTGCACGGAAAGCACCAACGGCGTCGAAAGGCCCGCAAGCAGGAGAGAGGCGGATTCATACCGGATCCAGTGACGGGTCGAACCGCGCCAGCCAAGAGAAAGCAGGCCGTAGCAGTACTTCGCCAGGGGCAGCGTCGCGCGATCCCGCAGGGTACCGAAGTCCGGAATCATCCCGATGTACCAGAACACGATGGATATCGTCGCGTACGTCGAAACTGCGAAGACGTCCCAGCAGAGTGGCGATCGGAACTGAGGCCATATGTTCATGGTGTTCGGATACGGAAAGAGCCAGTACCCCAACCACGGCCGTCCGATGTGGATCAGCGGAAACATCCCGGCGCATACGACTGCGAAGATCGTCATCGCCTCGGCGAACCGGTTGATGGAGTTGCGCCATGTCTGCTTGAAGAGAAGAAGGATCGCCGAGATCAGGGTTCCCGCATGCCCGATGCCGATCCACCAAACGAAGTTGATAATCGCGAAGCCCCAAGCCCCCGGGATAGTCACACCCCAGATGCCTACGCCCTTGAGAACCAGCCAGGTGATGCCCACGATGACACCCTGTGCGATCCCGGCCGCCACAATCAGGCCGAAGAACCACGCAAGCGGAGTGTTTGCGGTCAGTACGATCCCGCCGATCTTCTGGGTGACGGACTTGAAGTTATGGCCGGGAGCGATCACCGCGTACTCCCCCGTACGCGGGTCGATCATGGGGTCCACAACCGGGTTGATGGGTCCTTTGGTCGCCATTTATGCCAGCTCCAGGTTCGGGTTGATAACTCCAGCCGTGTACGTTGTGCGAGGCCGGTAGTTCAAGTCGGCCAGCACGGGATAATCGCGTTCCTGCTGCTTGCGCTTAGCCACCTTACTCGAAGCGTCGTTCAAGTTGCCGAAGACGATCGCATCCGTCGGGCAGGCCTGCTGACATGCCGTGACGATTTCTCCATCGCGGATGGGACGATTCTCCTTGTCCGCCGCGATCTTCGCCGCCTCGATCCGCTGCACGCAGTAGGTGCACTTCTCCATCACGCCGCGCGAACGAACCGTGACGTCCGGATTGCGCATGAACTTCAGGCTCTCGGTGTCGTAATCCGAGTACAGGAGAAAGTTGAACCGCCGCACCTTGTATACGCAGTTGTTGGAGCAGTAGCGGGTGCCGACACAGCGGTTGTACACCATCGTGTTCAACCCCTCCGGCGTATGCACCGTCGCCGCCACTGGGCAGACGAGTTCGCATCCCGCGTTCTCGCAATGCTGACAGGCCATCGGCTGGAAGTGGGCTCGGGGCGCATTGAGATCGCCTTCGAAGTACGTGTCGATCCTCAACCACTGCATGTTCCGCCCGACCTTTACCTGCTCACGTCCGACCACCGCAATATTGTTTTCGGCATAGCAGGCCACCACGCAGGCATTGCAGCCGACGCAGCTGTTCAGATCGATCGACATGCCCCACTTGTTCTGAATCGCCAGCGAGGAAACATCCTTGTGCTCGTACTTCCATGCATTCGGGAAGAAGGTGTCATCCTTTCCCGGGTTCTCCCCGATCGGCATGTACCCGACCTTATCGACCTTCGTGCCGCCCGAACCCTCGTGCGCGAAATCCGGGTTGGCCTTGGCCTCCGCGACCGTCGCATAACGGATGATCCCGCGCTCCTGCGCCTCGTGCCCCGCGAGCGAATACGTTCCCTGCTTGTCAGACAGCTTCTGATTCAAATCGTGTTGCGCGAAGCTGCCCCGGTGCTCGACGTTATGCACCTTGGTGACGCACAGGTCGTAGCTCCCCGGCGCCTTCTTGATCGTGGCATCGGTCGCATGCGTGAGCGCGTCGGTCGTTCGCACGGGATATGCGCTGAAGCCAACCCCCTGGCCCACCCGGCCTGCGGCTACCGACCGCCCCATGCCGAGCGAGATCGTCACCACTCCGTCGGCCTGCCCGGGAGCCACCAAGATCGGCGCCACCACATTGCGACCGCCCCGTGCGATCTCGACCAGATCGCCCTCTTCCAGCTTCAGCGTCTCTGCCGTCCGCAAGCTCATCAAAGCGGCGTTGTCCCAGCTCAGGTTGGTCAGCTGCTTGGGCAGTTCCTGCAGCCAGCCCACGTTTGCGTAACGGCCGTCGTAGAGCGACGGATCAAGCCGGAACTGAATCTCGATGCCTCCAGACCCCGACGGTGCGCTCGCCTGGGCAACCGCCTGTCCCCCGACCGCAGCCGTGTGTGTTGCAGCCGCGAACGCCGTGCCCTCCACCCAGCCATCGTGCAGAGCCTTGCGCCATGCCGCCCCCACATCCCCTTTCAGGTACGTCTTCGCGTTTGCCTGCACCACATCATAGGGCGAAAGGCTCGGATCGAGCAGAGCCTGCAGCACGTCATGCGCACTCCTGCCGCCGTACAGCGGCTCGATCATCGGCTGCACGATAGAGATCGTGCCGTCATACGCCCGCGCATCCGTCCAGCTTTCCAGGTAGTGCGCCTTGTTCAGGTGCCACACCGAAACCGAACCGGTCTCATCCACATGCGAGCCCAGATGCACCGTGTTCGGCACCTTATCGAACGCTTCCTGGAACTTCAGATCGGCCGGCGCCGCATACAGCGGGTTGACGCCGAGCATCACCAGCCAGCTCACCTTGCCGGCGTTCATGTCCGCAACCAGCGCCTTCAGTTCGGTCACCTGCTCGCTCGCCATGGGCTGGATCGGCTCCGTGTAGATCACCGTCCTGCCTGCCGCGCCAAGCGATGCGTTCAGAGCGATCGCCGCGGCATGGACCTCCGTCGAGGCCTGCTCGCCCGGAATCACTACTGCGCGGGTTCCGCTCGCCCTTAGGTCTTTTTGGACCGCGGCGAAGAACTTCTGCGCATCGCCCGTCAGCCCCGCGGGAGCCGCTCCGCCCGCCAGCGCGGAAGAGAACCCGGCAATCTCGCTCGGCTTCAGCGCAAGCCGATGGTCCGCCTTGAACCCGGTCACGGTCGGCGTGCTCTCGACCACGTACATCCGGTTCATCGGCTTGTCTTCTTCAAAACGATGCCGCTCCGCATACGCCCCAGCCATCGGCAGAAAGCCCGGATGATGGATACCACCCAGGAAGTCGGCATCAAGCGAGAGGATGACGTCTGCCTCTTCCAGCCTGTACTGCGCGTCCACGTAGCTGCCGAACGCAGCCTTCGTCGCCGCCCGGCTGCCGTCGCGGTTCAGCGGCTCCCACTGCACCATCTTCGCCTGCGGATAGGCTGCCTGCACCTGCTTCCACTGCGCGGCCAGGGTCGGCGAGGTGATCGTCTCGCTCAGGAAGTAGATGCCCTGCCCCCCATCGGTATTCTTCGCCGCGGTGGCAAACTCCTGCTGGAAACGTGCCCAGTCCGCCGTCATGCCGCGGTACAGCGCATGCTGTGACCGGTCCGGATCGTACAGGTCGAGCAGCGTAGCCTGCGTAATCGCGTCCGAACGCCCCTTCGACATCGGGTGATCGGGATTTCCCTCGATCTTGATCGGCCGGAACGCATCCGTCTTCACCAGCACCGGGATCGCGCCGGTCGGAAACGGGTGCGCCGTGGCAAAATACATCGGCTTGCCCAGGATCAGATCCTCAGGCTGCTTCACGTAGGGGAAGATCGCCTCATTGGGCTGCTTGGTGCAACCTGCAAGTCCGGCCAGAGCCATGGACGCGCCCATTACCTTCAAAAAGCCGCGCCGGCTGACGGAATCGACCCACTCACTGGTCGAGCCCATGGACTGCCGAGGAAACTCCTCAGCCATCAACTCGTGAAAGGCCGGGGTCTCCGCCAACTCGTCGAGATTCTTCCAAAAACGGCGGCCGGTCTTTCCTTCCAGCCGAGCCTGCACCTCCGCCAGGGTCAGGCGGGCGGCCCGGATCTGCGTTACCTCCGCCACGGCCACCGGCGGAAGGCTGCTCACTATCTCCGCGCCTGAGTTCTCCCGCACTCCTAGATCCATCGCCTGCATCTTCTCGTGGTTTTCTTTCATCGGTGGCATACCTCGCAGCTCGATAGTTCGTTGGCGGTGCGGATATGATACTGCGCCGTCAGGTAGTGGCCGAGATCAAGCTGGTTCGAAAACTTTTGGTAGCTCGGCGGCATGGCGATCGAGCCCGGCGGTGGTCCGTCAGAGACCGTCTTGCCGTCGCCCATCGTCGGGTGCGGCTCCAGATCCGTCCCGGACTGCGCCCTTCGCTTCCCGCCGTTGCCATCTAGCACCTGCAGCATCGCGACCTGCGGCCCGCCGCCCTTGCCGCTCGGATCGACCGTCGTGCACGCAACCCCAAGCGCCGTCGGGCCGCCCTTGCCCGTATCGGTGCACCACACAGGCTTATCGGTGGAGGGCCCCGCCCAGGCCATATTGTAGATCTCACTGGTGGGCCGGAGGTTTACCGCCGGGTTGCGGTGGCAGTTGAGACACCACTCCATCTGCAGCGTGTTCTGTTGATACATCAGGGGCATCTCATCCACACGTCCATGACAACTCGCGCAGCCAATCCCTTTGTTCACGTGAATCTCATGGTTGAAGTACACGTAATCGGGAAGATCGTGCACCTTGATCCACTGAATGGAGGCTCCGGTGGCCCAGCTTTGCCGGGCCGGCGCGAGAAGTTGTGCATTGGTCCAGATCTGCGAGTGACAGTTGATGCAGGTCTTGGTGGGGGGAATCCCGGCGTAGCTGGATTTCTCCACCGACGTGTGGCAGTACTGACACTGCAGTCCCAATCCCTCTACGTGGTGCTTGTGGCTGAAAGGAATGGGCTGCTCCGGCCTTTGGCCCTGCCGGGTCACCCATGGCGACCTCTGCAACTGGTCCAGGGCTACGCCGAGCGCGATAACGATGAGACCCGTCAAGACGAGGCTCGCCCGGGCCAACGCGTTCGAACTACGGTCAAAAACTTGCGCCATGAGTGCTTTCCTGCTTCCTCTGCGTCTGCTGAGAAGATTAGGTTGCTTCCGCCTAGTTCCGAGCGCCGCCCATTCGCCGCGCTTCCTCACCGTACCCTACCACTCGATACCGCTTCTGCTTCATGTCTACTGTGAGGCAGCCATGGCACAGGACCCAAATCAGGCGGCCCCGGGCGCCACGTTACTTGCGTTCCCCTAAAACATGCCCGACGGAATCCGAGTATAGCAGTCCAGATTGCTTTGCCAAGCCAACCCCATGCTTCCCCGCGGCTGCGGGATAACGGCTCTCCGGTAATCGGAGAGCCGGCGGGCCAGCAACCCCGCCATCTAGTAGTTTCCCTCGCTATAGCGGCTGAACGATACTAGGGGTAGAGTTGATTGCGTGAACGCCCGGAGAGGAAAACCGTGGAGCCAGGCGAAACTGCCGCTTCGATGATCGAACAGTCATCCAGATGCCGGTCGGATTCCCCCGACTCTGCAGTACCCTCGTCAAAGGATGACGCGCTCCTCCAACAGCCCGAGGGCTCCCCGCTACGACTCCGCGGCGGCGGTCGCCGCGCTCAGCGCCGCCGATCCGCACTTGGGGCGTCTCATCGGTCGCGCCGGAGCCTTCACGCTCAAACTGGCAAGTACCCAGAGCCCCTTTGAAGCCCTGGTGCAATCCATCATCTATCAGCAGCTTCATGGCAAAGCTGCCGCAGCCATTCACCACCGTCTGCTGACATCCTTTCCCGCCCCCGCAGGGGCTCATCCTTCGCCCGAGCACCTGCTGGAATGCCCCAACGAACAGCTTCGAGCAGCCGGCCTCTCGCACAACAAGGCGCTCGCTCTGCGCGATCTTGCCGCCAAAACCATCGACGGCACGGTCCCGACGTTGGCCCGTATCCGTCGCATGTCCGATGAAGCGATCGTCAAGCATCTCACCCAGGTTCGCGGCGTCGGAGCCTGGACCGTCCATATGATGCTGATCTTCCGCCTCGGCCGTCCGGACGTTCTTCCCACGAACGACTACGGGGTACGCAAGGGGTTTGCGCTTACCTTTCTTGATCTCGAGCCAACGGCCAAGGTCGTGCCGGCCGACCTTCCAAGTCCAGCCCTGATGGTTCAACGTGCCGAACGCTGGCAACCCTGGCGTTCTGTGGCCAGCTGGTATCTCTGGCGTGCCTGCGATCTGGCCACAGTGCGGCGAGCGCCCGCCGAGTCTTCCCCAAGTGTGGCAGACTGAAGGGCGCAGGGTGAACAGCATCAGCGAAAGCAGGCAAGAGATTGGAGCTGGTTCGATGAGAAGTGAAAGCTCTGCCAAGCATCATGACGACCCCATGGGCGAGGCGGATAGCCTTCTTGCCTCGGACAGCCCGGCCAAGCAGACCCGCTACGTGTGCGTTCATGGACACTTCTACCAGCCACCACGGGAGAACCCATGGTTGGAGACCGTGGAGGTTCAGGAGTCTGCCGCTCCCTATCATGACTGGAACGACCGGATCACGGCCGAGTGTTACGCCCCGAACGGAGCCTCGCGGATTCAAAACCTGCAGGATCAGATTATCCGGATCGTCAACAACTACTCGCGAATGAGCTTCAATTTCGGACCGACCCTGCTGAGTTGGCTGCATGACAAGGCCCCTCGTGCCTATCGCACCATCCTTGATGCGGACAAGGCAAGCATGAAGCGTTATAGCGGCCACGGTTCCGCCATGGCGCAGGTCTATAACCACATCATCATGCCGCTGGCTAGCGAGCGAGATGCGCTCACCCAGATCCGCTGGGGCATCGAAGACTTCGTCCATCGATTCCATCGCAGGCCCGAGGGAATGTGGCTCGCCGAGACCGCGGCAAACCGTAAGACCCTGGACCTCCTCGCCCGTGAAGGAATCAAGTTCACCGTCCTTGCCCCCAATCAGTGTGCTCGCGTCCGCAGGTGGAATGATCGGGCCGAGAAACCGTCACCGGGCGAAGTCGGCTGGACGGAAACGGCGAACGCCACCGTGGATCCGACGCGACCCTACCGGGTGCGGCTGGACGAAGGCCGCAGCATCGCCGTCTTCTTCTACGACGGTCCAGGCTCGCGAGCGATCGCCTTTGAGGGGCTGCTCAACAGCGGCGACGTCTTTGCACGTCGCCTTCTTGGGGGACTCCATCCGTCAGACCCGAACCTGAACGAGGCTCAACTCTCGCACGTGGCGACGGATGGTGAGAGCTACGGTCACCACCACAAACACGGGGAGATGGCGCTCTCCTATGCGATGCACTGGATCGAGGAGCAGGGTCAGGCCAGGTTGACCAACTACGGTGAGTTTCTTGAGCTTCATCCGCCGCGATGGGAGGCCCAGATCGTGGAGAATACAAGTTGGTCCTGCTCCCATGGGGTGGAGCGTTGGCGCTCCAACTGCGGCTGCAACGGCGGTAAAGCAGGATTCAACCAGCTCTGGAGGGGGCCCCTGCGCCATGCGTTGGACTTCCTTCGAGATGCGACGGCACCTCTTGCGGAGGCGCGCGCGCGCCCCTATCTACGTGACCTCTGGGCAGCCAGGGACGCCTACATTGAAGTCGTCCTCGATCGCTCGACCACATGCACAGACCGCTTCTTCGCCAAGCAGGCGGCACGCCACCTCACCGCGGCGGAGCGCATTCTGGTGTTTGAACTGCTGGAGCTCGAACGCCACACCCAGCTGATGTATACGAGTTGCGGTTGGTTCTTTGATGAGATCTCCGGAATAGAAACCGTGCAGATCATCGCCTACGCGGGTCGGGTCCTGCAGCTGGCGGAAAAGCTCTTCGGTAAGCCTGGCAAAGACCTCGAGGCCGACTTTCTCCTCCATCTTGCCGAAGCGAGGAGCAACGTTCCTGAGATGGGAACGGGCGCGGATATCTACCGCAAGCTGGTCACGCCCATGCGAGTCGAGCTGGAGCAGGTCGGAGCCCACTACGCCATCAGTTCGGTCTTCCGAACCTATCCGGAGGACGGAGAACTGTTCTGCTTTGATGTCCATCGGGATGTTCAGGAGGTCTTCACGTCCGGACGCGGCAAGGTGTCTCTCGGGCGGGCGCGCATCCGGTCGCGCGTGACCGAGGAGGCAGAGCAGATTTGCTTTGCCGTGCTGCATCTTGGCGACCAAAACCTGTCTGCCGCGGTCAAGCGGACGGACGCGGCGAATGCAGTGGATGTGGCGGCGTATGAAGAGTTCGCGAGGGAGGTTCGCGCGGCCATCCGCCGGGCAAATCTACCTGAAATCATTCGACTTATCGACCGCCACTTCGGCGACCTGGCCTATTCGCTCACCTCGCTGTTTGCGGATGAGCAGCACAGCATTCTGCAGACGATCCTCGATCAGACGCTATCGGAGATGGAGGATTCGCTGCGGTCGATTTATGAGGATCATGCGTCTTTGCTGCACTTCTTGAGTGAATCGGGGATGCCGGTGCCTCCGGCTTTGGCTTTGGCGGCTAGTTTTGCCATTAACGCGAGTTTGCGGCGGGCGTTTGAGGCTTCCGAGTTCGATTCGACCGGGGTTGCGGGGCTGTTTGCGAGGGCGCAGACGGATATGGTGAAGCTGGATCGCACTACGCTGAACTTTGCGGCGAGTCAGCGGGTGAAGCGGGCGATGGTGCAGCTTGAGGCGGCGTTGAGCTCGCATGCGGGCGCAAAGGGGGCATTACAAAGGACTTTGTCACTGGTCAACGCGATTCGGTCGATGCCGCTCGAGGTGAATCTCTGGCAGTCGCAGAATATCTGGAACGATATGCTGCGGCGTCCGGACGCGGTGCACTGGTCGAAGGAGTGGAAGGAAGGGTTTCGGAAGCTGGGCGAGTCGCTGAATATCGCCGTCGACCAGTTGGTGGTCGAGGAGGGGGTCCCAACGTTCTGAAACCATGCGAAACGATGTGGTTGCGATGTGGTCCGGGTGTGGCTGAACGTGGTATTTTGTCACATTCTAAACGTGGTGCGAGGGGCGTCGTTGCTGGGGTTTATGCGGTTCGGAAGCAGATTTTTGTGGTGCGTGGCGGGGGTAGGCTCCTGGAGGGCGGTTTCCTGTCAAGTGCGGGCCTCTGCGCATGGAACAGCGAGCCCGGTGCCGCTTGACAGGACTGGGGGCTAGGTCAGGCTGACCTGATGGTTGGCGAGGGCGGCGCGGACCTTTTCGACGTGGGTTCCGTGGACGCGGATGGCCTCGTGGAGGATCTGGCCGGTGACGCCGAACTCCTTAGACCAATAGGCGATGTCGGAGGCCATCTTGGGGTTGATCTCCCTGGGGTCGTGGGGGCCTTTGTGGTCGTCGTGCTCGAGGGGGGCGGCGGTGGCGATGATGTTCTGGTCGGACATGGGTTCTCGCTTTCTGGGTGCTAGTGGTTGGATGAGGATGCGGGGGTGGGGATGTCTTGTGGGTGGCATTGCTTCCGCGCTTTGCTTCGTATATACAGATGTGTATAGGCGGTGTGTTTGCGGTTTGAGTGGGACGACGAGAAGAACGCGAGCAATTTTCGGAAGCATGGATTCGAGTTCGAGGTTGCGTTAGTAGTCTTCGATGATCCATTTCAGGTGACGGTGATCGATGGGATTGTGAACGGGGAGGCTCGCTGGACAACCACCGGAGAGGTGAACGGCAGGTACATTCTGGTTGTGGTTCACACACTGTTTGAGGAGGGCGAGGAGGTCGTGCGGATCATCTCGGCTCGCCAAGCTACAGCGCACGAGAGGAGGTCTTATGAAAGTGGTTTATAGGAGAGAGCCGGGAACGCCGCTTACCGAGAAGCAATTGGATCAGTTGAACGCTCTTGAGGGGAGGCCTGTCGATACTTCGGATATCCCAGAGTGGACGGAAGAGATGTGGAAGAATGCGGTGCGGGGGAGGTTCTACCGGCCGGTGAAAGAGGCGGTAAGTCTGCGGCTGGATGCGGATGTGCTCGCTTGGCTGAAGAAGGATGGGCAGGGGTATCAGACGCGGGTGAATCAGATGCTGCGGGAGCGAATGTTGCAGGATTTGGGAATGGGGTAGATTCCGCCGGTGACGGTGGGAAGCATGGATTCGGTACTCTATCGGTTCGCGGTGGTCGCTGTTGGGCGCCGGTGGTAGAGTCGATGGAGGTAGAGGGAACGCTATGTCCGAACATCTCCAAATGCTGATTGAAGCAGCCCGGTCTCATACGATGTCGCCTGAGGAACTTCAGGCGCAGCGGCGAAGTTTCGCTTATGGGAATACGAAGATCGAAAACGATCTGATTACGCGGGAGATGGTGGATGCGCAGGACGAACTTCTCAAGATGGAGTTTGAGAGTCGCTGATGACCGAAGATCGGCATAGTGAGGCTGCCGAGGCCGAGCTTATCCGCGATCCGGAACTTCGGGCTGTGCGAGAGGCTCAGAATGGCCTTAAGCAAATACATGCTGTGCGACAGATTGTGGGCAGCTTTCTGGATGAAGATCGTCCATTTCGCTTACGGCCTTCGCACCTGCTTCATCTTCAGCGAGTCGCCCTCATCGGTCTGTCTGGCTACGCCGGCAACTTTCGTCCCTCTGGTGTAGCCATTGGCGGGAGCAAACACACTCCTCCGGATTCCTTTCGGGTGCCGGGCCTTGTTGAGGAGATGTGTGACTACGTCAACGACAAGTGGATGGAGAAGAGTCCACTGCATCTGGCTTCGTATGTGATGTGGAAATTGAACTGGGTTCACCCGTTTACGGATGGCAATGGGCGGACCTCGCGGGCAGCCTCTTACCTGGTCCTGTGCCTCAGGCTTGGGTATCTGCTGCCCGGTAAACTCACGATCCCTGAGCAGATTTCGAGGGATAAGACCCCCTACTACATGGCCCTTGAGTCGGCGGACACGGCGTGGTCTGATGGGCGGATCGATCTATCGGCGATGAAGGAGCTACTTGGCTCGATGCTGGCGGCGCAGTTGGTCGCTGTGCATGAGGATTCTCAGTCAGGGAATGACTAGGCAATGGTGCGGGTGGCTTCGAGGGAGTTCAGAAGAAGGGTTTTGAAGGCTGGGGTGTTGAGGTAGGGGAGACGTTGGTGGCGACTGAAGGTGATCAAGTGGTCATCGCCTTCCACTCATCAGGAAGGCAAATTTAGCTGATTGAAGAAGAACTGATTTCTTCTCTCGGCATTGCCTATCAAACTATCGAAGGATAGCAATTCAACGTAAGTGCTGAGTTCTGGATTAAATGTGAAAAACCCGGAGCTGTCGTGATTCCTTTGGAAGCCGGAAAAGGATGCTTGTTCACGTAGTGTCTGCGTGATATCCGCGACGATGTATGCATAGCAAGGGATTTGAGTAGGTACGTTGATGGGGCGTCCATGTCGGTCCCTAGCTTTCCCATCCCTAATCTGCTTAATGTAGCGGTAAACTTGATTTATCGGGTTTTCCTCGTCTGTGTAATCATCCCTGACCGGTCGCTTGAATTCTAGAATCACAATCGAGGAGAAGGGCGATTCTTGCTCGACAAAAGCAGCGGGTCTGTTGAATATGAGGATATCGGAGCGATCCGAGCTTTCGACTTCAAGCACGTCCTTCTGAAGGCTCTTAAAGGCTATATCAGATGCAAGGTAGAAATGATAAGCGAGCTTTTCGTCAATAATCCACAGATTCATTTGATCCGGAGGCACATCATCCGATGTTTTCCTAAGAGGAAAGATCAACCGATGGATAGCTTCCTCCAACGAGTACTTCGCCTCTTTAGTAAGCCCCAGGCTGGTACGCAACATTTTCAGTGTTGCCTTCCGGTGGGCAATGTGATTAGCTAGCTTTGCTACTCCAGACTCATTCCATTCTTCAAGGAACGCGTCATAACTAGACACACCGAAGCTACCTTCGATATTGATGATATTGGCGACAAACTGCTCCCCTTTTTCTCGGAGGGTTCGCTCGTACTCTTGGTTGTACCTGTACAACTCGATGTCGAGCTTTTCATCGCTGAGATTCGTAGGGATGGAATCAAGAATGTCCGGGCGATGTTTTACTAGAGGGCGAAAGCTTGGCGCCTTAGAGCGTACATACTCCCTAATGCGTTCCTCCTTCTCACGTTTCAAAGGCGCAGTAAAGGGTTCAAGATATCCTTTCGCCTCGTCAGAAATCTTCCCTACCAGCCCGGCCCAAGTTGGATCGCCGAAAGCACTGTTCTCATCTGGCATTGAGAAATCAGTTCGCTCAGGAGTTACGCTTTCGTCAAGAAACTTTCCGGATATGTATCCTGAATACACGAAAGGCTTACCCAAGGAATCCTTGATGGACGAATCGAGGTTGGGGATCTTTCCCTCAAGCCGCTCTGAACGTACCAAACGCTTATCCGCACAGAAATACAGCCTATGTCCCTCCCCATAGCTCGGCCTCACCCTTAGATGATTGACTTGAAACGACTGATTGCCAACCTGCAGCGCGGTTGCTTTGCCAAAGGTTTCGACTTGCGACGTATACAGCTCGCCCAGGTCGATTTTCTCGTTGGTATCGTCATCCTCTACGGCAAGACTGGATTGCAACCCGAGCAGGAAGTATTGGAGGCAATGCTCTATTATTCTGTTCGCCAGAACTCTTGGTAGCTTTGGAAGAGATTTTTGATATCGATCCTTTACCTGCACTAATCGAACGATAGTGCGTCTATGCTCCTCCCCAGCAGGCTTTAGTACGTGGTCTTCCACGCCATCCGGACTAGCCTTCAGCTTGAACGATCTATACATCCAAGTTCCACGTGAATCTTGAAATGTGCTCTCTATTTCGGCGTGATTGAAAGCGACAAGCCATAGGAAACGACCGATGCCCTTCCCACCCATGCTGGCCCGAAATCTCGAGTCAGCAGTTTGGAATGACTCGTAGTTCTCATCGGTGAACCAATACCGGAATCGATAACTTCGAACGAGTCGATGGCATTCTGATGGCTGCTGCCCGGAATGATGCCCTGTTCTGTCGTACGAACCGGCTTGACTAGAATGTCCGATTGAGTTCCGGAAGGAAGGTCTTGGCAAGAGTGAATCGCATTCACAACTGCCTCAAATAGAGGTAAGAGTGCTTGATGGTTAGGCAGCCTCGTGTTGGCTACGCGGCCCAGCAGGTCGGCTTTCATCAGCACCTCAGGTCGTTGCTAAAGCGAAGAAAAAGCGATCATATATCAATCTCTACAGGAGCGTGCCGTTTTCGGGTTGGGTTTTGGGGTCTTCGGGGGGGATGGTCATGGCGGCGGCTACTTTGTCGCCCTGTTCGAGGTCGAGGAGTTTGACGCCTTGGGTGCCTCGGCCGGCGGCGCGGATTTGTTTGGTGTCGATGCGGATAATCTTGCCGAACTGGCTGATGAGCATCATTTCGGTGGTGTCGTCGACGAGGTTGATGGCGGAGACTTTGCCGATCTTGGGCGTGGTCTTCATGTTGATGACGCCGGTGCCTCCGCGGGACTGGAGGCGGTAGCGGTCGACGTCGGTGCGTTTGCCGAAGCCGTTTTCGCTGACGGTGAGGATGAGGCAGGGGGTTAGGCCAAGTTTTTCGTCGAGCTTGTCGAGTTTGGCCTGGGCGGCGGCGTCGATGTCTTCGGTGTTCGAGCCGAGGATCTCCTGGCCGTCGGGGGCGGTGGTGCGTTTGGTGACGTCGGCGAAGGTGGGGGCTCCGGGGAGTGAGGGAGAAGCAGATCCCCGTTCCGGGGATGACAACAAATTGGGGGACGACGACAAGTTGGGGTTGGACGGCGAATTGGGGTCGGACGACAAAGCTGGGTCAGAAGATGAGGTGGCCGCTGGGGTGGGGGCCTGGCCGATGACGTCTTCGAGCTGGGCGGTGAGGCCGAGGGTGGCGGCGCGTTCGCGGCGGGCGGTCTCGCGGGCGGCGGGGCTGGGGGTGACGGCCGCGCCGATGACGTAGTCGCCTTTGCGGAGGTTGATCCCTCTGTTGCCAGTCGCTGGCCTGCCCATCGGCCGGAGGTCGGCCTCGTTGAAGCGGATGGCCATGCCGTCGTGGGTGGCGAGGAAGATGACGTCGTCGCCGTTGGTGAGGCGGACGGCGATGAGCTCGTCGTCCTTTTCGATGTTGATGGCGATGATGCCGCGGGCCATGACGTTCGAGAAGTCCTTGAGGGGGGTCTTCTTGACGGTGCCGTTGCGGGTGGCGAAGAGGATGTGTTTGCCGTCTTCGGTGAGGTTCTTACGGGCGAGGATGGTGACGACCTTTTCGCCAGGCTGGAGGTCGACGAGGGAGGCCATGGCCTTGCCTTTGCCGACGGTTCCGGCGTCGGGGATCTCGTAGACCTTGAGCCAGTAGATGCGGCCGGTGTTGGTGAAGCAGAGGAGGTAGGCGTGGGTGGAGTCGATGATGAGCTGGGAGACGAAGTCTTCGTCGCGGGTCTTCATGCCGATGCGGCCGGTGCCGCCGCGGCGCTGCTGGCGGTAGGTGGAGATGGGGGTGCGCTTGAGGTAGCCGGTGTGGGAGATGGTGACGGCGACGATCTCGTCCATGATGAGGTCTTCGAGGCCGAGCTCGGCGGTCTCGTCGAGGATGAGGGTGCGGCGGGGGTCGCCGTACTTGTCGCGGATGTCTTCGAGCTCCTTGACGATGACGGCGCGGAGCTTGGCGGCGGAGGCCAGGATGGACTCGAACTCGGCGATGTTCTGGCGGATCTGGGCGAGTTCGTTGAGGAGCTCGTCGATGGAGAGCTGGGTGAGGCGGTAGAGCTGGAGCTCGAGGATGGCGTCGATCTGGCGGAGGGAGAGGATGAGTGTGGCGGCGCCGGCGGCGGAGAGGGGGAGGAGGCGGGTGTCGATGTTGTACTTGGCGGGGTCGAGGGTGACTCCGGCGAGTTCGGTGCCGCGGAGGGCTACGGTGCGGCCCTGGAAGAACTGGAAGAGGTTTTCGCGGGCGGCGGGGCGGGAGGGGCTCTGGCGGATGATGCGGATGACTTCGTCGAGGTGGTCGAGGGCGATCTGGTAGCCGAGCAAGATGTGCTCGCGATCGCGGGCCTTGGCGAGGAGGAAGGCGGTGCGGCGGCGGACGACTTCCTTGCGGTGGTCGAGGAAGGCGCGGATGGCGGCGTCGAGGGCGAGCTCCTTCGGCTGTCCGTTGTGGACGGCGAGGAAGATCATCGAGAACGACTCCTGCATCTGGGTGTGCTTGTGGAGCTGGTTGAGGACGATCTGGTGCTCGGCACCGCGCTTGAGGCCGATGACGATGCGCATGCCGTCACGGTCGGACTCGTCGCGGAACTCGTCGCGGGCGATGTCGGTGATGACGCCCTCGGTGACGAGCTCGGCGATGCGCTCGATGAGCTTGGATTTGTTGACCTGGTAGGGGATTTCTTCGACGATGATGGCCTGGCGGCCACCGCTTATGTTTTCTATGCGACATTTGGCGCGCATGAGGAAGCGGCCGCGACCGGTGCGGTAGGCCTGGGGGATGTTGGCGCGGCCGAAGAGGGTGCCTCCGGTGGGGAAATCGGGGCCGAGGACGTGTTCGAGAGCGAGGTCTAGGTCGGATTTCTGCTCGCCGGGGGCGCGGGAGAGGATGGCAATGCAGGCGCCGATGACCTCGGTGAGGTTGTGGGGGGGGATGTTGGTGGCCATGCCGACGGCTATGCCGGATGAGCCATTGACGATGAGGTTGGGGACGCGGGCGGGGAGGACCGAGGGCTCGAGGGTGGATTCATCGTAGTTGGGGACGAAGTCGACGGTGTCGGAGTCGATGTCGGAGAGCATTTCGCCGGCGATACGGGTTAGGCGGGATTCCGTGTAGCGCATGGCGGCGGGTGGGTCGCCGTCGACGGAGCCGAAGTTTCCCTGGCCGTCGACCATGAGGTAGCGGAGCGAGAAGGGCTGGGCGAGGCGGACCATGGTGTCGTAAATGGCGGAATCGCCGTGGGGATGGTAGTTTCCCATGACGTGGCCGACGACTTTGGCGGATTTGGTGTACTTCTTGTTGAACTGAAGGCCCATCTCCTGCATGCCGTAGAGGATGCGGCGGTGGACGGGTTTGAGGCCGTCGCGGACGTCGGGGAGGGCGCGTCCGATGATGACGGACATGGAGTAGTCGAGGTAGGAGCGGCGCATCTCGTCCTCGATGTTGATCGAGAGCATGGAGAGGGCGCCGCGGCCCTGGACGGTGCCGGAGGACGGGGGGTCCGGGGGGGCACCGGTGCTGGTGGTTCCGGATTGGGCGAGGGGGTCGCTTGCGGTAACTTCGGGGTCGTCTGGGTTGGGTCCGAGCGGGAGTTTCGGGTTCTGATCGTCAGCCATGGCGTATGGCCCGATTATAGTGGTCCGATGTGGGGAATGTATGGCTAATGTGGTGTTTTGTCATGGACTTGGCGTGGTGGGAGGCGCGTCGTCGCTGGGGGTTGGCGGCTTTGCGTGGTGGAAAAAGTGTGGTGGGTTGGCGGAGGGTTTCCTGAGCCTGTTTCTGTCAAGTTTGTGCTGCCGCCCGACGTCGGGCAGACCTTGGGGGATGGTTCGGCATCTATACGGGAGGCACGATCGCACGTATACGGTTCCGGGTTCCAAGATGGAGGGTGTATGGGGAAGACATTCGCAGTGGTTACGGGAGCATCGAGCGGCATTGGGTTGGAGTTGGCGAAGGTTCTGGCGGGTAAGGGGTATGACCTGCTGGTGTGCGCAGAGAGCGACCGGCTGCAGCCGGCAGTGAGCGAGCTGACCGCGCTTGGGGTGGAGGTGCAGGGCGTGAACGCCGACCTGGCCGACAAGGAAGGCGTGGACGTGCTGTGGAAGGCGATCGAGGCGACGGGGCGGCCGGTGGATGTGGCCTGCATCAATGCCGGGGTGGGCGTGGGCGGGCTGTTTGTGGAGACGGACCTTGCGGAAGAGCTGAACATGGTTCTCTTGAACTGCGCGGGGACGGTGCATCTGGCCAAGCACCTGGTGAAGAAGATGGTGGGACGGGGCGAGGGGAAGATCCTGTTTACCGCTTCGATCGCGAGCGAGATGGTGGCTCCGCGGGAGGCCGTTTACGCGGCGACCAAGGCATTTGTGCTGTCGTTTGCGAAGACCCTGTACTTCGAGCTGAAGGACACTGGGGTCGGGGTCACGGCTCTCCAGCCGGGGCCGACCGATACGGACTTCTTTCATCGGGCGGGGATGGACGACACGGAGGTCGGGCAGGAGGGGAAGAAGCAGAGTGAGCCGGACGATGTGGCGGCACAGGGGATCGAAGCGCTGCTTGCCGGCAAGGAGCACGTGTACGCGGCCTCTTGGAAGACTAAGCTGCAGGGGTCTCTGTCCAATGTGACCCCGGACAGTGTGCAGGCGGCGATGCACGAGAAGATGGCGAAGCCGTCGGCTTAAGTCTGGTCAGGGGTCTGCGGGGTCGGCCTCCGTGAAGGCAAGAGCCACCGCAGGTCCCTTCACTTCGCTTGGCACCGGTCGGGATGACAGGAGCTCCTGGGGTGGATTAACCTGGAGGCCTGGGTCATGCCCTATGTCGCTCGAACGCGGGTGTTTGAGGCCATGAAAGACGACGAGGCGGTTCTGCCGGATTCACAGTAGAGCGGATTGGCTGTTGGCGTGTGGGACGAACGACTGCAACGGCAACAGCAGATTCCCTATGGGAATGACAAACAAAAGTGAAAAGCCATTACGCCAGCAGCTAGAGCGGATTGGCTGTTGGCGTGTGGGACAAACAACGGCAACGGCAACAGCAGATTCCCTACGGGAATGACAAACAAAAGTAAAAAGCCATTACGCCAGCAGCTAGAGCGGATTAGGTGTTGGTGTGTAGAACGAACAACTGCAACGGCAACAGCAGATTCCCTACGGGAATGACAAACAAAAGTGAAAAGCCATTACGCCAGCAGCTAGAGCGGACTAGGTGTTGGCGTGTAGGACGAACAACGGCCACGGCAACAGCAGATTCCCTACGGGAATGACAAACAAAAGTGAAAAGCCATTACGCCAGGAGCTAGAGCGGACTAGGTGTTGGCGTGTAGGACGAACAACGGCAACGGCAACAGCAGATTCCCTACGGGAATGACAAACAAAAAAGCGGAGGCCACTACCCCAGTGGTTAGCGCGGATGAGGTGTTGGCGTGTAGATGTGTCTCTCGGCTTGGGTCAGGGCTTGCGGGTGGGTTCGCAGGTCTGGTCGAGGTGGCTGAGCCGGCAGGCCTGCTGGAAACGATCGAGGGCCTCCGCGATCCGGGCATAGTCGTTCCCGGTGCGCCCTTTTGAGGTGCGGGTGACGGCGGATTCTGCGTAGGCGGGGGCGGGGATCGAGGGGGCGATCAGGCTGTCGAGCCAGCCGTTGTTACGGGCGGGCTGGGGCGGGGCGGGAGTGGGGGAGGAGCCCTCGATCCAGCGGCGCTGGCGGGTGGTGAGATGCCAGGAGAGCGGCGGGTCGAGTTCGCTGTTGGGGTTGTCCGGCTTGCCTTCCTTTTCGGCCTCGGCGGCACGGTAGTCGAGGACGATGTGATCGAGATCGACGCGGTCGGCTAACGCGTCTTTGAGGGTGTCGAGCTCGCGGCGGTTGCGGCGCGTGACGGAGCTGAAGCCGGAGCGGAGGGCGACGAGCGGTGGCGCGGCGAACTGGCCGAGGGGCCCGGTGCGCTGTTTGGTGGGCCCGCAGGTGAGGGTGCCTTGATCGAAGACCTGCTTGAGGCACTGCCACCAGAGCCATTGCCCAGGCTTTTCCGCGGCTGACATGTCGTCGGTGTAGCCGGCCTGATGCTTGTAGGAGTCGGGGCTGTCGGTTTGGTCGATGTCGGCGTCGTTGCGGATTTCGATAAAGAGGATGTGGAGTTTGGCCAGGGAGGTTGAGGGCTTACCCTGCGCGGGGGCCCGGAGCTTTGCTGTAGCGGTGGCCGCGGCTGGCTGGAAGGCTGTTTTGAGGAACTCGATGGCGGAGTTGACGCCGTCGTTGTCGTAGTAGCCTCCGTCGACGAAGTGGAAGGCGTTGTGTTTGCCCCGCTGGAAGAGGCCGTCTTTGCCCTGGGCGTACTCGAAGGGGAGGCGTGTGGCGGGGGAGACGTAGGTGAAGCTGGCGGAGAGGCGGGCGGCGGTGAGGAGGGAGAGGTCGGCGTAGCCTCCGCGGTCGGCGATCTCGGCGGGCGGATCGTCGGGGTGGGCGGGGTCTACGGGGAGGATGGGGCGCCGGCCGTAGATGCCGAGGAAGGAGCCGGCGGGGAGGAGTTCGTCGAGGGCGGAGCGGACCTTCTGCGGGCCGGGGGCTCCGGCGGGCTTGGCAAAGGCGCTGTAATTGGCGAGGAGGAAGCGATCCCCGGTTTCGACGACGGTGGTGTTGAAGGTGAAGGCGGGGAGGTGGCGATAGGGGTCGCCGGGGGGAAGCTGGTCGAAGGATTTGAACTTCTTCGCCATGGTGTTGAGGGTCATGCCGGAGGGGTCGGGAACGGGCGCGGCGCGGTCGTCCGGGGAGGGGACGCACTCGGGATCGCGCAGGTTGCGCTCGAGGGCGGTTTCGAGAGCCCAGCCCCGGTCGTAGCGGCTGAGCGAGGAGAAGAGGTTGAAGAACCAGGGGGCCAGGAGGCGCAGGGTATCAGGGTAGGCGACGCCCCAGGCGACGGCCTGGAGGGAGGAGCAGCCGGCGGCCTGCTGGACGCGGTCGTAGGGGGGGCGGGCGAAGGGCTGGGGGGCGAGGTACTCGCGGAGGAAGCCCATGGTGCCGACGCTGCCGCCGGAGACGGTGCTGAGCAGGAGGATGTGGTTGTGGAAGTTGGTGGGGCCGAACTGCCGGTCGAGCTGGTTGAGGGCGGTGGCGGTCCAGTCGGCGGCGTGGATGCCCCCGCCGGTGGCGGTGACGATGATGACGGGGCGCGGATTGGCGGGATCCTCGAGGGCGAACTTCTTAACGAACTCTTCCGGGCTGGGGAGGGGGGCCTGGATGTCGGAGCTGTGGTCGTCGATGCGCTGGACGGGGAAGACGTGCTCCGCCGGCGAAAGGTTGATGAGGAGGATGAGAGCAAAGACGGTGGTGAGGATGGGGAGGCGGAAGCGGTCCGCGAAGAAGGCGATGCCGGAGAGCCCCCAGAAGAGGACGACCAGCAGGATGACGACGTAGCCGATGACGGGGATGACGCGGGGGGCGGCGGGCTGAACGATGCCCAGGATAAGGACGGCGAGGAGGAGGCAGGAGGCAAGCAGCGGAAGGAGGCGGGCGCTGGTGGGGATGGCTTTCTCCCGCAACAGGACGCGGAGGGCGGGCAGAAGGAAGTCCAGGACCGCGTAGGCGGCGAAGAGGCCGGCGAGGACGCGGACGACGCGGGAAAGGATGGGCAGCGCTTTTGGCGCGGAGATGGGCATGAAGACGCCGTAAAGGAAGACGGCGCAGAGGAGGGCGATGGTGGCGACGACGTGACCGGGGGCGACGAACCCCCCCGGGCGGGTGTAGCCGTCTCCGAGGCGGCAGAGCTTGCCGAGGGTCCGGCGGAAGAGGTCGATGGAGGCGGTGGGTTCGAGCTTTTCGATCTTGTCGAGGTGAAGCTTGCTCCAGGTGGGGACGAGGAAGGCGAAGGCGGGGTTGTTGGGGTCGGGGACGTAGGTCCAGTAGTAGAGGATGGCGACGAGGTACCAGAAGATGAGGGCGGCGGCGGCTCCGGTGAGGAGGAGAATGGCGACGACGGGGTAGGGGAGGCTTTCTTCGGTGTGGGAGTTGGCCGCGATGCGGAGGAGGAGCAGAAGGCCGGGGAGCTGGGCGCCCCAGAAGACGAGGGCCTCCATGCGGTTGTAGACGACGAAGATGGGGGGCGGGGGCGAGCCGAAGCGGGCGTGGCCGTAGGCGCAGACGATGCGAGCGGCGAGGAGGGCGAACCAGCCGGGGAGGACGACGATGAAGCCGGTGACGATCCACTGCCAGCCGTTGAAAGGGGTGAGGATGCCGCGGGTGAGGCTGGCGATGCCGGGAGAGTACCAGTCCAGAAAGGCGAGGAGGGGCATGGACAGCCAGAGAAAGAGGCTGAAGCGCATGAAGTAGAGGTAGCGGACGAGGTCTGGGGTGAGATTGCGGCGGAAGAAGCCGAGCCGGGGGCGCGGGGCAGGCGGCGCGGGAGCGTCGATGACGGCTTCGGGGTGCTCGACGACGGGGGATGTGACGGCTGAGGACACGTCGGCCATGGGGTCTCCTGCTGCGCTCTGAAAAGACAGGGGCCGGGGGACACCGAGAGGATAGCAGACGTGTTGTGGAGCCGGGGCGAAGGGGTTAGGCGTGGCTGGGGAAGGCGGTCGCGAAGGGCTGGCGCCTGGGGGGTGGAGGGGGAGCGTAGTCTTCGTCTCCGGAGCGGACCTTGAAGGCCCCGACGAGCTCGTTGAGGTCGGCGGCGAGGCTGGTGAGGCGGTCGCAGGCGTCGACGGCGGAGGCGGAGCTGATGGTGGTGCGTTCGCTGATGCTGGCGATTTCGGAGAGGCTGGAGTTGACGGAGTGGGTGGCGCTGGACTGCTCGGCGGAGGCGCTGGCGATCTGGGTGACCATGCGCTGGAGAGCTTCGGAGCCGTGGATGATGCTGGCGAGGGCTTCTCCGGCGGAGCGTGCGGAGCTGACGCCGCTTTCGACGTGGCCCATGCTGGCGCGCATGGCGAGGACGACCTCGGCGGTTCCACCCTGGATGGCGCGGACGGTTTCGTCGATCTCGCGGGTGGCGCGGGAGGTTCGTTCGGCGAGGGTACGGACCTCGACGGCGACGACGGCGAATCCTCGGCCGTGCTCGCCGGCGCGGGCGCTTTCGATGCTGGCATTGAGGGCGAGGAGGTTGGTCTGGTTGGCGATGTCGTCGATGACGTGGATGATGCGGCCGATGGCGTCGGAGGCCTTGCCGAGCTCTTCGATCTTGAGGGCGGTGTCTTTATTGGCGACGAGGAGGTCCTGGATGGTGGCGACGGCGGACTGGATGGTTTGGCCGCCGGTGTGGGCGTTCTGCTCGGCGCGCCGGGCGTCGTCGGCGGCGGAAAGGGTGTTCTGGCTGATGTCGTGGACGGCCATGGAGATCTGCTCCATGGACTCGGAGATGCTGGAGGCCTGCATCTGCTGCTGGGTGGAGTAGGCGGCGGCCTTGCGGGAGATGTCGGCGAGCCCCTGGGAGGCGTCGGTGAGGGCCAGGGCGCTGTCGGTGACGCGCAGGACGATCTGCTCGATGCGCTCCATGAAGACGTTGAACCAGTGGGCGACTTCGTCGAGTTCGCTGGTGCCGTGGACCTCGACGCGCTTGGTGAGGTCTCCGTTGCCTTCGGCGATGTCCTGCATGCGCTGGGCGAGGTGCTGGAGGGGGAGCACGACCCGGAACTGGATGACCCACCAGGCTCCGGCGCAGCCGAGGAGGGCTGCAAGGAACATGATCCAGCCCAGGATGCGGAGGTGCAGGGTGGAGGTGGAGACGACGCCGATCTGGGCGTTGAAGTCGGCGGCGATCGCGTGGCCGAGGTCCGGCATGGCGGCGGAAAGGTCGCGGACGTCCTGGGCCAGGGTGAGGGCTTGCTGCTGGACGTCGCCGGGGACGTTTCCCTTGCCGGCGAGCATGGCGGCATAGGTGGTCTGGGCGCGGCTGTGGATGCTGGTGAAGCGGGCGAGGAGGTCGTCGACGCGGGGGGCGAGGGCGGGAGCATCGGTGAGATGGCCGCGGAGGGCGAGGAGTGCGGCGGAGACGTCCTGGGCGTCGGCTTCCGCGGCGGCGAGGGTGGCGGTGTTTTCGAGGAGGACGGCGTCCTTGTAGCGCTTGTTCAGGCGGTCGAAGGAAGCCTCGGCCTCCTGGAGGCGAAGGGCGGCGGGAAAAAGGCTTTGGGAGACCTGTTCGAGGTGGCTGTGGGTGACCGTTGCCGTGAACTGGACGACCGCGAGCAGGAGGAGATAGCTGACCGCGAGGACCGCGAGGAGGCCGAGGATCTTGGCCTTGATGGTCGCGGTGTGCTGCTGGAGAGGGCGCATGATCATCACTTCACGACCGGGGTTCTGACTCCTTCGTGAGGAGTCGCTTTGCTGATGTAGCCGATGGCTCCGGGGGTGTGGGCGACGAGGGCGACGACGCCGGCCTCGGAGGCGACGGAGCGGGGCATGGAGCCCTGGCCGGAAAAGATAAGGCTGCGCCAGGTGGCGCGGAAGGCGGAATCGGATTTTCCGACGTAGAGGGTGAGCATTTCGTCGTGGGTGGGTCCATCCTTGAGGAGGACCGGGACGACGTGGGCTCCGCCTTTGATGGTGCTGGAAGCCCCGGTAAAGACATCGCGGAGATCGGACTTGGAGACCTCGGCGACGGTGACGCTGGGATTGGCGATAATGACGACCTGAGCGAAGAGCCGCTGGCAGAAGAACATGGCCATGGCCGTAAAGGCGACGAGGAGGAAACGTTTTCTCATGAGAAGGTCTTCCATTAGAAGGTCACCCCGACTTTTGCGAGGCTCAGGCGGGAGGTCTCCTGGAGCCCGTTCGGATTGTTGGAGAGGCTGAAGCCGACGGCGGCACCATCGAGAAAGTGCTGCTCGAGCTTGAGATAAACCGAGGAGCTGAGGTCATATCTTCCCGAGACGGTCCAGTCCTTCTGGTAGCGGGAAGCGGTGAGAGCGTTCTGTCGATCGACGTAGCTGCTGTAGTAGGCTCCGGCATTGAGTTTGCGGGCAAGCCGGAAGCTCGTCATCACGTAGAAGTCGCGTTGATCCTGCCGGGCTGGGGAGCTGAAGGGAACGCCGTCGAGTTGGACCGCACCCTTACCCAGAATGCGGCTGTACTCTCCGGCCACCATGAACTTGTTTTGCTCGAAGCGTCCGAAGAGGACGATTCGATTGACGTTGTCCGTCGTGCGGCCCCGGAAGGGGCCTACCAGGAGTTTTGCGGAGAGCTCGTTGTAATCGTCCGCGGCCCCGACCAGAAGGCCTTGCACGGGAGTGTGCCAGGTGAGATTGCCGCCCACGGCAGGGCCGCGATCCGCCTCCACGAACTTGGCGTTGGAGGAACGCGCACTGTCGAAGTAGCCATCGTCCGGGGCAATACTGCGGCGGCCGCCGAAGGCACGGTACTCGATCTTGCCGAAGCTTTCGCCCAGCGGGATGCTGCCGAATACGACGCCTCCAAGAACTACGAGATTGGCGTTACGGCTGGCCAGGGGATAGATGGCTTGAGGGAGCAGGGTCCAGAGGAAAGCTGGGTCGATATCCTGGATGTCGTTCAGGAGTCCGCCGGGTGTCTTTACCTTGCCGCCGCGAAAGCCGATGCGGTCGTTCTCCTTGAACTCCGCCGATCCCCAGTCCAGTGTGATCTTGGGGCCGTAGGTGCCGAGAAGGAACAGCCGCCCCTGAGCTCCCAGGCGGAGGCGGGAGGTCGGCTGGGCGGTCAGGTTGACGACCCCTTCCGTCCAGCGGAAGCTGCCGTGTCCGGTGGAGTAAGTGGTATTCCAGTTGTTGTTGGTGCTGTAGATGAAGGCTTCCGTGGCGTAGCCATGAGCCTGAAGGTTGAGATCGCGAAAGCGTTGGGCACGGGCGGTGAGGATGCCGCAGAGACTCACAATAAGCGGAAGCAGTGCCACGAAACGGGGTGATCTCACGGTTTTCCTTTCCTTGCCGGATGCGGGCGAGAGGCGGGAGCCATACGAGCGCTCCGGCGCGGGCGTGTGAACGGTCGACTCACTCTTTTTATCGGCAGGTGAGCGGGCAAGGTTACCCGGGCCGAGGAAGCGACACGGGAAAACGCCGTTGGACGTTGGTCCCCTGCGTGGGGATGAGCGGACGGTTTACGGAGTAACGACCAGGGTGAGGGGCGTGGTCTGGGACTGACCCGTGGCGGTGGCCTGGGAGATGACGTCGATCTGGTAGGTTCCAGGGGGGGTGTGCGCGGGATACTGGCCGGCTCCGCAGCCGAGGAAGGTGGCTGCCACGAGCAGGATGGAGAAGAGGCCGAGACGGGCGCGATCACGGCGCGTGGACCGGCGGGCGAGGAGCAGGCCAAGGGAGAAGAGACCGGCGAAGGCCATTCTGGAGCCGCTTCCCAGGTCGGGTAGGAGGGTAGGCGGGCTGGATTTGGCGAAGCCGGGTATGGCGTCCGTATCGACGGTGAGGACGATGGCCGCCCGGGCGCCGGCGCTGAGAGTAGCGGAGGCGGGGGCGAAGGAACATGTGGCACTGGGGGGCAGGTTGGCGCAGGAAAGAGCGAGGCTGTCGGCGAAGTTGCCGAGGCTGGTAAGGGTGAGCGTGATGGGCGCGTGATGCGTGGTGGCCACCGTGAGGGTAGGGGTGGCGAGCGCCTGGAGGTAGCCGCGGGCGGAGATGGTGAGGGTGAGGGCGTCCGCGGCCGGGAGGGTGACGGGGGCGAAGTTGGGGTCGCCGGGGTAGGCGGCCATGATGCGGTGGGTGCCTTCGACGAGGGTGGCGAGGGAGAAGGCGGCGTTGCCGGCGGGGTCGAGGGCCGGGCCTCCGAGCGGGATGGGGGCACCGGAAGCGGGAAGCTCGAAGAACTGCACGGCGCCGGTGGGGATGCGGGTGGAGAGCGGGGCGGAGACATGGGCGGAAAGGGTGACGGCCTGCGAGACGGCGGCGACCGACGGCGTGAGCGAGAAGGCGAGCAGGGTGGCGGCGGGGGCGACGGTCTGGGCCATGGGGGCCGAGGTGGAGGGCTCGAGCGTAGGCGATCCGCTGAAGGTGGCGAAGACGGTCCAGCGAGCGGCGGTCAGGCTGGTGGTGGTGAAGGCGGCGCGGCCCGTGCTGTCGAGCGCGACCGTGGCGAGGGTCTGGCCGGAGGCGGAGAAGAGGACGGTTCCGGCGGGAACGCTGCCGGCGGACGTGGTGACCTGGGCGGAAAGGGTTGTGGCCTGAAAGGCCTGGCCGGGAAAGGGCGCGAGGTTGAGGACGGTGGTGGTGGGGGCGAGGGCGCTCCTGGGGCCGGGGTACTCGAAGGCTCCGAGATCGACGACGGCGGTGGGGCGGCCGGTGGCGTTCTGCAGGCGGAGTGCGTTGTCGAGGTCGCGTGCGGGACGGGGTGCGACGGCGTTGGCGCCTGCGTCCACGGCCGTGGAGCGGAGGCTGAGATGGTAGTCGCCGGCGGGGCGATCGGCGAAGAGGGGGTCGTTGAAGAGGTTCGCACCCGCATCGGCACAGACCGGCGAGAGGAAGGGGCCGTTGAGGTTGTGGATGAGGTTGTGGTGGAAGGCGTCCGGGGCGAGGGGTTGGGTGCAGGCGAACGCCGGGTAGCTGGAGGCAGCGGCGAAGATATTGTTCGCTACCAGGATCTGGGCGGGAAGGGTTCCGGCGGCGACGGTGAACTCGGCCGCGAGGTTGGCGGCGGGGCAGGAGGAGGAAAGGGTGTCGTCGGCAAGGGTATTGCCGAGCACCTCAACCTCCAGATGGGGCTGCACCGTGGTGGCGGGGTCGTTGAGGACCTGGACGAGGAGGGCGGGGCCGCACTGGCTGGTATTGCCGTAGAGGAGGTTTTCCTGGAGGAGGGTGGGCGTGCCTAAGCCGGGGCTGGTGAGGATCTGGAGGGCGGGGGCGTCGCCGGAGACGATGTTGAAGCGGAGGGTGTTGCCCTGGAGGAGGGCGCGGGCGCCGAGGAGGGCGATGGCGCCGGCATTGGGCTGGGTGGCGCTGCCGGTGAGGTCGTTGCTCTCGACGGTGTTGTGGAGGAGGGTGGCGACGAGACTGCCGGTGGCGGGGGAGCCGGTGAAGGTGAGGGGGGCGACGGCCTGGGCGAGGCAGGTGGAGTCCGGCTGGGTGCGGGTGAAGCGGTTGTCCGCAAGCAGGGGCGCCGCGGCGGTGGCGTCGAGGGCGGCGCAGAGGTTTTCCGTGAAGAGGTTGCCGGTGAGGGTGGGGGAGCTGCCGGTGAGGAGCGCTCCGGCGCCGTGGGGGGCGGCTTGGCCGGGGAGCGCGGGGGCGGGGGCGCCATGGCGGAGGGTGAAGCCGGAAAGAACGCTGGCGCGGGTTTCGCCGGTGGTAAAGGAGACGGTGGGCGCGAGGCGGCGACCGTCGAGGATGGTGAGGGCTGGGCCTTCGGCGCTCTGGACGGTGATGGCCTTGCCGTGGAAGTCGAGATTTTCAAGCCAGGTGCCGGGCGCGACGAGGACCGTGTCGCCGGGGGTGGCGGCGTCGATGCCGGCCTGGATGGTGAGGTAGTCGGCGGGGATGTGGAGGGTGCGCTGGGCCTCAACCTGAGCGGGGACGAGGACGAAGATGCCGAGGAGCAACGCACGCATGAGACGCCAGCCGGGAGAGGGATTTTGCTGCTGGCGGCTTCATCGGCGCGGGTTTCGGGCGGACTTTGGAGTGATGCGAAATCGGACGGAGGTACTGTGGCGTAGGCGGACGCGGGCTCAAGTACCTTTGGGCGTCGCCTAGCGGGCGAAGGCGATCTGGACGAGGAGGATAGCGTTGAGCAGGACGATGATGCCGGCGGAGGCCCAGGCGGCGATGCGGGTGCGGGGGGCGCTCGAGAACTCGCCCATGACGGAGGCGCGGTTGGTGAGGAGGATGAGCGGAATAAGCGCGAAGGGCAGGGCGAAGCTGAGGACGACCTGCGAAAGGATGAGGATCTTAAGGGGGTCGAGGCCGATGGCGATGACGACGAGCGCGGGGACGACCGTGATGAGGCGGCGGAGAAAGATGGGGAACTTGATGGCGAGGAAGCCTTCGATGATGACCTGTCCGGCCATGACGCCGACGGTGGAGGACGACAGGCCGGAGCAGAGCAGGGCGACGGCGAAGACAGTGGCGGCGGCGGGGCCGAGCAGGGGGCCGAGCGTCTGGTAGGCGCGTTCGACGTCCGTGACGGGGGAGCCGAGATGGGTGAAGGCGACGGCGGCGACCACGATCATGGCGGAGTTGATGAGCCATGCACCGTTCATGGCGACGAAGACGTCGATGAGCTCGAAGCGGAGATAGCGGCGGCGGAGACGGCGGCCGGGGAGCTGAAAAGGGCGAGGCTCGGGGCTGAGGGACGCGGGGTTCTGGGTGGCGAGGGTGTGGAGGCGAGGCTGGACCAGGGCGGAATGGAGGTAGATGACGTGCGGCATGACGGTGGCGCCGAGCATGGCGACGGCGAGGTAGATGCTCTGGTGGAACTGGGCGGGGGAGCTGGTATCCAGGGTGGGGAGGAGGATGTGGACGGCGGCGGCGTGCCAGTCCGGGTGGACGAGGAAGACCTCGAAGCCGTAGCAGAGGCCGATGGCGCCGACGAACGTCATGATGCCGGCCTCGAGCCAGCGGTAGCCGATGAGATCGAGCACGAGGATAGCGAAGACGGCGGCGGTGGCGACGAGGCCGGCAATGAGGAGGGTGCTCGTGCGGGAGAGTCCGTGGGCGAGCAGGGCGGGGCCGAAGAGGAGGTAGAGGCCGAGGGCGGCGCCGAGGAACTCCGCGAGGTCGGTGGCGATGGCGGCGATC
The DNA here is from genome assembly GCA_965213785.1 of uncultured Granulicella sp. Classification (GTDB taxonomy): domain Bacteria; phylum Acidobacteriota; class Terriglobia; order Terriglobales; family Acidobacteriaceae; genus Edaphobacter. The sequence goes on from OZ243921.1 coordinate 1,816,078, forward strand.
TCCGCGGCGGCCCAAAGGGCGAGGACGGTGGGGCGGGAGAAGTGTTTGCGGCAGTTCTGCGGAAGGGTGAGGCCGGTGACGATGCCGAGCTTGGCCGACAGGTACTGGATGAGGATGGCCATGGCGTTCGACCAGAGCAGCACCCAGAGGAGACGGTAGCCGAAGCGGCTGCCGCCCTCGATGTTGGTGGCGAAGTTGCCGGGGTCGATGTAGGCGACCGAGGCGACGAAGGCGGGGCCGAAGTAGCTCCAGAGCTCGGTGCGGCGGAAGCCGAGGCGAGGTTTGCGGCGGGTGGGGCTTCCCGCGGGCGCGGGCGAGGACGGGGCGGGGGTGGGGAGTGGGGAGAACTCGGCCATCTGGTTCGAGTATAGGTGCCGCAGGCGGCGCGGCGGTGCTAGGCTTCTGCGTATGAAGGTTCTGGTGATTGGCGGGGGTGGGCGGGAACATGCGTTGTGCTGGGCGCTGGGCCGCTCCGCGCGGGTGACGGAGGTGGTGTGCGCGCCGGGCAATGGGGGCATCGCGCAGGTGGCGCGGTGCGTTGCGGTGGACGTGAACGACGTTCCCGCGATGGTGCGGCTGGCGGAGAGTGAACGTCCGGCGATGACGGTGATCGGGCCGGAGGTTCCGCTGGCAGCGGGGATTGTGGATGCGCTGGAGGCGCGGGGGCTGCGGGCGTTCGGGCCGACGCGGGCGGCGGCGATGCTCGAGACGAGCAAGGCCTTTGCGAAGGACTTCATGGGGCGGCACGGGATTCCGACGGCGGGCTACGCGGTGTGTCTTACGGAAGACGAGCTACGGGCGGCGTTGCAGGGAATGGGCGCGCCGGTGGTGGTGAAGGCGGATGGGCTGGCGGCGGGGAAAGGCGTGGTGATCTGCGGGACGGTGAAGGAGGCGGAAGCGGCGGGGACGGCGATGCTGCGCGGGGAGGTCGCGGGCGTTCCGGCCGGGCAGGTGGTAGTGGAGGAGTTCCTGGAAGGGCCAGAGGTGTCGTACTTTGCCCTGTGCGATGGCCGGCGGGCGGTGACGCTGGGAGTGGCGCAGGACCACAAGCGGGTGGGCGAGGGGGATACTGGGCCGAATACGGGGGGGATGGGGGCTTACTCGACCGACACGCTGGTGACGCGGGAGATGAGCGCATGGCTGCTGGAGCATGTGGCGCAGACGACGGTGGACGGAATGCGGGCGGAGGGGACGCCGTTTCGGGGGGTGCTGTTCTGCGGCATCATGCTGACGGCCGCGGGGCCGCGCGTGCTGGAGTTCAATACGCGCTTCGGCGACCCCGAGACGCAGGCGCTGATGATGCGCCTGGAGACCGACCTGGTGGATGCGCTCGAGTGGGCGCTGCGCGGCGAGGGATGGGGTTTCCAGGTGAAGATGATGCCCGGGGCGAGCGTGTGCGTCATCGCGGCGAGCGCGGGGTATCCAGGGGCGTACGCGGGGGGCGGGATCGTGACCGGCGCGGATACGTTTTGTAACTGGGGCGGGTCGGTGGAGCTGTTTCACTCCGGCACGGCGCTGCGGGAGGGGACCCTGGTGACGGCAGGGGGCCGGGTGCTGGGGATGACGGCGTTTGCGCCGCTCCTGAAGGAAGCCCTGGGCAAAGCGTACGCCTCGCTGGCCGAGGTGGCGTTCGAGGGGATGCAGTACCGGCGCGATATCGGGTGGCGGGCGAGCGCGGCGGAGCAGCGGTAACAACGCTTCGCGGCGCGTTCTGCCCTTTACTTTCGCTTAGGCTTCTTCTGCTTCTTCTGCTTCGCCTGCGCCGGCTTGGTATTGCGCGGACGATCCGGACGCTTTGGGCCGGGTGCGGCGCGCTCCGGCTCCCCGCTTTCGACCGCGAGCAGGGCGAACTGCAGGCGCCGCTGCTGGCGGTCGATGCGGTCGAGCAGGACGCGGACGCGCATGCCCATCTTGAAGACGCGGCCGGAGACGGTTCCGACGATCTGCCGGTCGGTGTCGCGGAAGACGAAGCGGTCGTGCTGCCGCGAGCCCTGGCGGGGCACGAAGGCCTCCAGGCTGGCGAGGGGGACGAGCCCCTCGATAAAGAGCTCGTCGAGCTCGACGAAGAAGCCGTACTTGGTGCAGGAAAGGATGATGGCGGAGAAGTCGTCGCCGACGCGATCCTGCATGAAGCGAATCTTCTTCCACTCCATGAGCTCGCGCTCGGCATCGTCGGCACGCCGCTCGGACTGGCTGGACTCGGTGGCGATGGCGGCGAGCTCTTCGGTGGGGATCGGTTCGGCTTCGTGGTCCGGCTGTCGATGCGTGTGCTTGCCCGTGACCTTCAGCGTCCAGGGCTGGGGGTCGTCGGAGCGGATGGGCCCGCCTTCGGCAGGGTAGCCGGCCTGGAGGAGCGCACGGAGGAGCCGGTGGACGATGAGGTCGGGGTAGCGGCGGATGGGCGAGGTGAAGTGAGTGTAGCTCGGGCTGGCGAGGGCGAAATGGCCTTCGTTCTGCTCGCTGTAGCGGGCCTGTTTGAGAGACCGGAGCATGAGGTAGGCAAGGATGCGCTCCTCGGGGGTTCCGGCGATCTTGGCGGTCAGGCGCTGGTACATCTGCGGGGTCACGGGGATCTCGGTGGGCGCGATGTCGTGGGTGCGGGGCGGGCGGCCCTTGCCTCCGGCGCGGAATTCGCGGCGGTCGGACTTCATGGTGACGCGCTGGACGGGAAGGCTGGTGAGGCCGAGCGAGTAGCCGAAGGTGCTGGCTGTTTCTTCAAAGTCGATGATGCGTTTGGGGTCGGGCATCTCGTGGATGCGGTAGAGGCTGGGGGCGAGCGCTTCGAGCCAGTGGGCGACGCACTCGTTGGTGGAGAGCATGAACTCCTCGATTAGGCGGTGCGACCAGCCGCGCTCGGAGCGGACGATGGAGGCCATGTTGCCCTGGGGGTCGAAGCGGATCACGGGCTCGGGGAGGTCGAAGTCGATGGAGCCGCGGCGCTTGCGCTTGCTGTTGAGCACGAGCGCGAGGGTGTGCATGCGCTCGAAGACCCCGGTGAGCTGGGGGGCAGCAAGGAGGACCTCTTCCGCGGTGGCCATGGCCTCGGGCGAGGCGTCGGGGGCGGCACGGTCCAGGATGGCCTGGACCTGCGTGTAGGTCATGCGGCGGGCGCTGCGAATAATGCCTTCGGCGACGCGGAAGGAGAGGATTTCCCCCCGTGGGTCGAGGTGCATGAGGCAGGAGAGGACGAGGCGGTCTTCGTCCGGTCGCAGGCTGCACATGCCCGAGGAGAGCTGCGGCGGGAGCATGGGGACGGCGCGGTCGGGAAAGTAGACGCTGGTTCCGCGGAGGCGGGCTTCAAGGTCGAGGTCGGTGCCGGGCCGGACGTAGTGGCTCACGTCGGCAATGTGGACCTGGAGGTTCCAGGTGCCGTCAGGATTGAGCTGGACGTGGACGGCGTCGTCGAAGTCGCGGGCGCTTTCGCCATCGATGGTGACGATGGGGAGGGCGCGGAAGTCTTCGCGGGCGGCGAGGTCTTCCCGCGGGAGGCTGTCGACCGTCTGGGCGGCGGAGGCGGTGGCTTCGGCGAGGACGTTGGCCGGGAAGACGTGCGGGATGTGGTGCTTGCGGATGACGATTTCGACATCCACGCCGAAGTCGTCGGGGCGCCCGAGGACCTCGAGGACGCGTCCGCTGGCGGGGCGGCCGGGCTGGGGGAAGTCGCTGATTTCTACATCGACGGCGAGGCCTTCAAGCGGCTGGCGGAGAGCTGGGTCGCGCCAGTCGAAGGCTCCGGCGTGGGCTTCTTCGCCGAGGACCCGGTGGGGGGTGGCGTCCTGCGGGGTGGCCGGGAACTCCGCCCCTTCTGGAATAAGGATGGGCTGGGTGATGCGCTCGTCGAGCGGGGTGACGTAGTTGCCGTTGATCAGCGGGGCGTTTTCCCAGGCGCTGCGGCGGTGGGTGCGGGCGTAGTGGAAGATGCCGACGACGGTGGGGTTGCGGCGGGTGAGGACGCGGGCAATGCGGCCCGAGCGGCGGCCGTCGCGTCCTGGAGGAGCTTCGTCGACGAGGACCTGGTCGCCCTGCATGGCGCCGTTGAGCTCGTTAGGCGGGATGAAAAGGTCGCTGTCGCGGTTGGTGGCGCCTTCCGGTCGGACAAAGCCGAAGCCGTCGCGGTGGAGGTCGAGGCGGCCGGCGACGAGGTGATCGCGGGAGGCGCGGTGCTCGGTGGGGAGGCCGGACGAGGCCGTGGCGCGGGCTGTTTTCTCAGGGGCGGCCGCGGGCAGCGACCATTGCTCGTTGTTGGTTCTGACGAGCTCTCCGCGGGCGGTGATGCGGGCGAGTTGCTCGAGCAGCAGGCGGCGCTCGCGGCCGCCACCGAGGCCGAGCTCGCGGATGAGCTGCTTGTAGCCGGCGCGGTGGCCGGCGGAGCGCTCGATGCGCCGGATGAGCTCGCGGTCGGTCTGGGGGTAGGGCGTGTGCGCCATCCATGGGCTCCGGAAGAGGGGTTTGGGCCGTCAGCGCGACGCGCGGCTGGCTGGGCTGGGAGTTGGGGACCGTGACTTCTTCTTGCCAGCTACGTTCTTTTCGGTGCGGAGCCGGTGTGCCGCCCGGAGAGCTCCGGTGAGAACATCCTCGTCAGCTTCGGCGAGGCGGACATGGGTCATTCCCATTCTGCCCCAACCGCCTTGGATGGGGAGGAAGAGATCCGGACTGTCTTCGAGCAACAGGCTCTGCTGTGCGGGGTCGAGCATGAGGTTGCCGAAGCCGAGAGCCTGCGCGGCGAGGGTGGCGAAGATGCGGCCGCCGACGCGGAAGTCGGGCGAGCCCATGTGGGAGGACTCCTCCGCGCCGGGAAGGCTCAGGGCGATGCGGCGGAAGTCGTCGGCGGTCATGGGGCCTCGCGGGATGATGCTGCTGGGAGGGGATCGTCTCGCGACCGCCTCTCCCAGTATCCTAGATGTCAGGATCACCGATGAAGAGATACCCCCGCATAAACCTCCAGATCAGACTGGTGCTGATCTGCTCCTTCGTCCTGTTGAGCGTGTCGTCTTCCCTGGGCCAGACGGCTCCGGCCCTGCGGGCGCGCGTGATCGTGTTTGTGCATGGGCTGCATGGGAGCCGTGAGTCGTGGCGTGCGGCGAATGGGGCTTACTGGCCAGACCTGGTGCGGACGGACTCGCGCTTTGCCTATTCGGATGTGGAGGTGGCGGAGTATCCGTCGCCAGCTTCGCGGGGCAAGATGTCGAGCGTGCAACTGGCCGATATGCTGTGGAACCGGCTGAAGCAGGACCATGTGTGGGAGCACCGGGAGGTCGTCTTTCTGGCGCACAGCCTGGGCGGCATCCTGGTGGAGGAGATGCTGCTGCGGCATCCGGCGGAGGCGGCGCGGGTCAAGTTTGTGGTGTCGTATGGAACCCCGCATGAGGGGTCGACGGTGGCGCGAATCGCCTCGTTGTACGATAAGGACCCGCTGCTGAACGATCTCAGCGACGCGAGCGACAACACCTTTCTAACCCACCTGGAGGAGAGCTGGCGAGGACACGATTCGGTGAACGGCATCCATCGCTTCTGCGCGTACGAAGCGGAGGATACGACGCCGGAGGACGGGTTGGCGCGGTATCTGCGGCCCCATGCGCGGGTGGTCAGCTACTTCAGCGCGACCTATGGGTGCGATGTGACGACGCCGCCGCAGGAAATTCCGGCGGACCATCTGCACATGGTGCGGCCGGTGAATCGGAGCGGGGCGGCGTATGACTTCTTCCGGCGTGTGTACCGGGATAACCCCATCGTGGAGGAGCAGACGGTGACGCGGGAGAGCGTGGTCGCAGGCCTGGAGGCGGGGTGCAACCAGAGCAACGAGAATGCGGACCTGCAGGTCCCGGTCGCGCTGGACCGGACGATGCACGAGCGCGTGGTCGGGGCCAATGCCTTCCTGGTGAACGCCGTGGATGTTCGGGACCTCGACGCGGATGCCCCGGCCGTCACGCGCGTGGAACCTGACGGCGTGGCGCACGTTCGCTATGGGTTCCGGGGGCCGGGGAAGAAGCTGCTGGTGTGCCTCGGGACGGCGCGGGCTTCGCTGAAGGTGGTGTTTTCTATCGTGCGGCAGGTGCCGGTACGCGAGCCTCAGGGTTGATCTTTACTTCAAAGCGAGGATAGCGGCGGCTTGCTCCAGCGTGGTCCCGGGCGGAACGGGCTGGAAGCCGGTCTTGACCTCGTCGGTCTGCTGGCCGATGGTTTTGAACAGCAGCGCGCGGCCGTCGATGTGGACGTGGGTTTCGGTGATCTGCCAGACGCTGGGGGCGACCTGCCGGCGCTCCACGTTGAAGGTTCCGCCTTCGCGCAGCTTGCCCAGCAGGCCCATGCCGATGTTGACGTCGTGGGAGAGGCGGCCGCGGATGGTGGTGATGCGGTGCTGGCGCTTATCGACGATCAGGTCGCCGACCATGGCGGAGAGCACGCGCGATTCGATGTCGGGTGGCTCGAACGCGGCGTCGGGCACGAAGTGCAGGGTGGTCTGCTCGGCGGTCTCGTTGGCGACGCTCCAGTGGAAGGCGCGAGGGAGCAGGTTGAGCATCTTGGCGGCGCTGGCGTCGTCGTGCTCGCCGTCCTTCTTCTGCCGGGCCTGGGCCTTGGAGTCGTGCAGGAAAGCCTGGATCTTGGCGGTATCGGCCGACCGCTGCTCCGGCGTGAGCGGCTGGCCCGCCTGCTGGAGCTTCTGCTTCACCGAGCCCTGTGCCGTCTCGACGACCTCGTAGACGCTATCGTCTTCCTGCTTCTCGGCCATGCGGTAGTGCCAGAGGGAGTGGTCGGTGCGGGCGGCGTCGAGTTCCACGTTGACGGCACGTTGGACGAGATTCTGGGCAATACTTTCCGGTTCGGCACTGCGCGGAGCCTGGCCGGCCGCGAAGCAGGCGCAGACGAGGACGGCGGCAGTTGCGGAGAAGAACACGCGCAGCGTCACACGAGCTTGAGATGCGAGGGCGCCGACCCGGGTTTCAGCGCGGGCAGCGTCATTCGCCGGCGTGGATGGGCTAGAGGATGTAACGGCTGAGGTCCTGGTCCTTGACGATGGAGGCGACCTGCTGGCGGACGTACTCGGGGTCGATGACGATAACCTTCTCGACGAGATCGCCCGTGCGGCGCTCGATGACGGGAAGCGGGGGGGATGGCGGCTCGGCGCCGGGCTGGGCGGCGGTCAGCTCCGAGACGATGGGGGCGGAGGCCGGGACTTCGGCGACGACGCCTTCCTGCGTCGGGGTGGATTGCGCGGCCTTCAGGAGGTCGGGGGCCTGGAAGCTGATCTCGTCGAGAACGCGCTCCATGATGGTGTGGAGGCGGCGGGCCCCGATGTTCTCGGTGGTCTCGTTGACGCGGAAGGCGAACTGGGCCATCTCTTCGAGGGCTTCCGGGGTGAACTCGAGCTTGAGGCCCTCGGTTTCGAGCAGGGCGGTGGACTGCTTGACGAGCGAACTGCGCGGCTCGGTGAGGATGCGCACGAAGTCCGAAACGGTGAGGGAGTGGAGCTCGACGCGGATGGGGAAGCGGCCCTGCAGCTCGGGGATGAGGTCCGAGGGTTTTGAGACGTGGAAGGCCCCGGCCGCGATGAAGAGGATGTGATCGGTCGAGACCATGCCGTACTTGGTGGAGACGGTGGTGCCCTCGACGATGGGAAGGATGTCGCGCTGGACGCCCTCGCGGGAGATGTCGGGGCCGTGCCCGCCTTCGCGTCCGGCGATCTTGTCGATCTCGTCGAGGAAGACGATACCGGCATCTTCGACCCGCTCGATGGCGATGCGGGTGACCTGGTCCATGTCGACGAGGCGGCCTTCTTCCTCCTGGACGAGGTAGTCGAAGGCTTCGGAGACCTTCATGCTGCGCTTTCTGGTGCGCTGGCCGAAGAGGCCGGGGAGCATGTCCTTGAGGTTGACGTCCATGTCCTCCGGGCCCTGCGTGGAGATGATCTCGAAGGAGGGCTGGTTGCGGTCGCGGACGTCGATCTCGACCATGCGGTCATCGAGCTTGCCCTCACGGAACTGCTGGCGGAGCTTTTCGCGGGCGGCGGCGTTGGCTGCGGGGGTGTCCTTCGCCTGCTCGTTGAGCTCGTGGCGGGCGGCGGCGCGGTCGTGGTTCTGCTGGGCGTTGTCGTGGGTGTGGTCTTCGTCGACCGTGACGACGGGAAGCTCGATGACCTTGGCGGAGGGTGTCGGGGCGGGCTCCGCTCCCGCGGGTGGCGCGGGGATGGTGGCGGGAGGGACGGTCGAGGGGGGCAAGAGAAGATCGAGGACACGGTCTTCGGCGGCGAGTTCGGCCTTGTCCTCGATCTCTTCCAGCTTCTCTTCGCGGACCATGTCGATGGCGTTCTCGACCAGGTCGCGGATCATCGATTCGACGTCGCGGCCGACGTAACCGACCTCCGTAAACTTGCTGGCCTCGACCTTAAGGAAGGGAGAGTTGGTCAGCTTGGCGAGGCGCCGGGCGATCTCGGTTTTGCCCACACCGGTGGGCCCGATCATGATGATGTTCTTCGGCATGATCTCGTCGGCGAGATCGGGGGCGAGCTTCTGCCGGCGCATCCGGTTGCGGAGAGCGATGGCGACGGCCCGCTTGGCGGCGTGCTGCCCGACGACGTACTTGTCGAGCTCGGCGACGATCTCGCGGGGAGTCATCTCGTCGAGGGCGAGGGCGGTGGCTTCTGCGGAGGCGGGAAGAAAGATGGCCATGGATTCCTGAACTTGCAAGTTGACGGACGAGGCTAGCGGACTTCCGATAACAGATCGGGATGGCGCTCGAGGACGCGCAGCAGCTTGATCAGCGCCAGCGGAGGACGGGTCTTGCCATTCTCGTAGCGGGAAAAGGCGTTGACGCCGCCCCCGAAGATCTCGGCGGCTTCCTTCTGGTCGAGGGCGAGCTTTTTGCGGACGCTTACGATGAACTCCGGGTCGACTATGGCGGCGTTTACCTGCTTGTTAAACTCGCCCATGAGATTGCTGTATCGAGAGGCATCTTCCACGGTAAGGATGGCCTCGTCGCAAGCGGGACAGAAGTCTCCTCTCACCATGGGTATCACGGTGCTTTCACCTTTGTAGGTATGGGCAAGGTCGCGCGTCTCATGGACAAGTTGCGCTTCCCCACAGATTGGACATTTCATGGTTACAACTCCTTGAACGACACAATCACAACATGGTCGATCACCGTAAGCTTGAGATAGCACTTTCCTTCTCGCGTAGAAGGATGGTAGACATCCTGCCATACCGTGTGATCTGCATGGGTTGTCATCGACTTATAGAAGTCTCCCGGCACCAAGGAACGAACGACGGAAATCATCGCCGGCACGTCGAATCCCAGATTGGTCGCCGTTTGCGTGGCGGACCTGGTTGGTCGAACCTTGCCTTCATCGATGAGGGCGCGAATCGTTGCGAGTGGGCAGTGCGGCGTTCGCTTCTCCATCTAAATTATAACCTATTTGGTTAGCAGGGGCGAGAAGAAGGCATACATCGGTGGCCAGCTTCTCAGGAACGCTTGGGTTGCCCAGCGAATCACATCTGCCAGCACCTCTAGCTCAGCTCTTCGACCAGCAAGTTGTCGTTGGTGTAAATGCAGATGCGGGCGGCGATGTGGAGGCTCTTTTCGGCGATCTCGCGTGCGGTCAGCTCCGTGTTCTCCAGCAGCGCGCGTGCGGAAGCGAGCGCATAGCTGCCACCGCTGCCGATGGCGACGACCCCCTCATCGGGGTCGATGACGTCGCCGTCGCCCGACAGGACGAAGGTCTGCTTGAGGTCGGTGACGATGAGCAGAGCTTCCAGATGACGAAGCATCTTGTCGGTGCGCCAGTCCTTGGCGAGCTCGACGGCGGAGCGGCCGAGGTTGCCGGCGTACTGCTCGAGCTTGCCCTCGAATCGCGAGAAGAGCGAAAAGGCGTCGGCCGTCGACCCGGCGAAGCCGGCAAGGACCTTGTCCTGGTACATGCGGCGTATCTTTTTCGCCGAGCCCTTCATGACGGTCGAGCCGAGGGTTACCTGGCCGTCCGCGGCCATGACGACCGAATCGCCGCGCCGGACGCAGAGGACGGTGGTGGAACGAACCCGGCGTGCATCGGCAAGGTCGAGCGGGTGGGAGGTTAGCCGCGGGTCTTGGTTCAAGGAGGTTCTACGCATCGCCTTCCAGTATAAACTTCCGCGGGGAGGGGCCTCGAAAAGGCTGAACCCCTTCCTCCTCCCAGGCCAATCCGGCGCGCTGAGCCGACCTAGAAGGTCGTGCTGACCGAGAGACGGAACGTCTTGCGGGGCTCGCGAAGCTGGTAGTCCGCACCGTAGAACTGAATCGCTTGCTGATAGCTGTAGAGACCTGCACCGCTATCGGGGAACAGGTTTCGAAACGAAGCCGTTCCAGCCGGACCCGTCAAAGGCACCGCGAGCTGCTGGGGAACATTCTTGAAGAGACGCAGCGGGTTGTAGGCATAGTAGAGCCGGAAAGGCGCATTGACGATGGGCAGGATGACCTGGAGCTCTGCGCCGTTCGACATGCGCGGCACGTAGTTGGTGCCGGGAACGTTGGCCAGCTGGGCAGGAAAGGCGACGGATTGGCCGCCAAAGCAGGCTCCGTTGATCAGCGTGGGGCAGCCGTAGAGCGGGCTCGAGATCGCCGAAAGGCCGGAGGCGTTCTGGCGAAGCTGGCCGGGCTGCAGGTCGAAGGTCATGCCGAAATCGGTGAAGAAGGCGAACGTGACCTGGTTGGCGATCGGGATGCGGTACTCGACGTTAGCCGTGACGCTGGTGTCGCCGCCGATCGAGACGAGCCGGTAGATGGGCAGGGGAATCTGCACGGCGCCCAGTAACGGGTTGGTGGGGTCCCGCGGCACGATCGTGCCGTCCGGATTCGTCAGGTTGAACATCACCTTGTTGGGGATAAAGGTGTAGGGCGAGGAGGAGCGGACGTCGAAGCCGCGCACGTCGGACTCGCCGCCGGTGTAGATGCGGTTGGCCGGCGGGGCGACCTCTCCGCCGAAGCCGGAGATGTGGGCGAACTGCACGCGGTAGCCGAGGACGTTGTGACCCTCGCGATTCACGTGTAGCCCCTTCATCGGGAAGAACTGGCGGTAGGCGGCGACCGGCTGGAAGTACTTGACGTTGCCACCTGCGCCGGCGATGGCGACGGAGACGTTGAGGTCTTTGCCGGTATGCGGGCCGACGGCGCGGTCGAGGCTCGAGAAGGTAAAGCTGGGAGAGATGACCGAGCGGATGATGCCGTTCAACTGGTTCTGCCCGGCGACGCCGGAGCGGAAAGCGAGCGACTGGAAGACGTTGCGGGTGTTGTCGTTGAAGGTGGTGATGGACTCGCGGGCGAGCGAGAACGACAACCCGACGCGGGTGACCCCGGTGCGCGCGAAGAGGTGGCGCAGCGGCTCGGAGACCGAGACCGTCAGGCCGGTCGTGGCCTGGTTGTAGTTGGTGAGCTGCGAGGTCTGCGCGTTCGACAGATTGGCCGAGGCGCCCTGTGAGATGGAGTAGCTCTTGGCCGGGTTGTAGTCGTACTTGCTGGTGAAGACCTGGACGCCCAGCGAGATGGGCTTGTTGCGGAGGTACGGCTCGGTAAAGCCGAAGCTCAGGTTCCGCGAAAGGTCGCCGACGTTGGCCTGGACGGAGAGCGTCTCGCCAAGGCCGAGGAAGTTGTTGGTCTCGTAGTTGAGCCCGATAAACGTTCCCGAAAGGCCGGAGATGCCGCCATTCAGGCCGATCGAGTTCTTGCCCTTCTCCTTCAGCTTCAGCAGCAGGTCGACCGTGCCGGCCTCGGCGTCCTGGCGCGATTCCGAGTCCTGGTCGGCCTTCAGAGCTTCGAAGTAGTTGAGCTGGTTCAGGCGCAGAATGGAAAGGTCCCACAGGCGCGAGTTGTAGATCTGCCCTTCTTCGAGCAGCAACTCGCGGCGGATGACCTTGTCGCGGGTGATCGAGTTGCCCGTGAACTCGATGCGCGAGACGTAGAACGGCTTGCCCTCGTCGATGTCGATGTCGAGAAAGATCAGCTTTTTGGCCTCGTCGATCCGGGGTACCGGGGTTCCGACGAAGTTGATGAAGCCAAGCTCCCCATAAGCCTTGCGAAGCTGCTCGATGCCCTTACCGAAGAGCGTGGCGTTGAAGTAGTCGCCGTCTTTCAGGGCGAACTGGGCGCGCAGCACCTTCAGGTTCGTGACCGCTTTGTTTCCGGTGAAGTTGATGCCGCCGAGCCGGTAGCGGGAGCCTTCCTCGATCGGGATGAGGATGTCGGCGCGCTTGCCCGTGGAGGGCCGCAACGTGATGCCGAGGCCGCCTGCGTCGCGCACCTTGACCTGGGCCTCCGACGGAATGACCTTGAAGTAGCCGCGCTCCCGATACGCCTGGCGGACCCGCTCGGTGTCTTCGTCGAGCTTGCTGGCATCGAAGGTACGGGCGAAGAGATTCTCGAGAATGACCGAGTGAGGAACGCCGATGGGCTTTGAGTTCTTCATGGCCGCCCGCAGCGTCCGGTCGCTCAGGCTGTCGTTGCCGGTGAACTCGATCTTGCCGACCTTGACGGTGGGACCTTCCTTCACGTTGAAGGTCAGGCTGACCGCGGCGGGCGGAATGCTCTTGACTTCAGTCTTGATGGTCGCGAACTGGTGTCCATGTTCGCCCAGCAACTCCGCCAGGACGACCTCGGCGCGCTTGATCTTGGTGGGGTCGTACTGGCTTTCGACCGTCAGGCCGACCTTGGCCTTCTTAAAGCGGTCCTGGATGTCGGACTGGGAGACCGCATTCACCCCCTTATAGAGGATCTCGCGGATGGTGGACTTTTCCTTGACGTAGACCACGAGCTGGACGCAGGTCCCTGCTTCCGCGCGTTCGATACGGACATCGTCGAAGTAGCCGGTATTCCAGAGCGAGTTGAAGTCGCGCTCGATGAGGGCGGGGTCGTAGAGATCGCCCTGGTGGGAGAACAGGCGTGCCAGCACGGACTCCTTCGGAATGCGCCGGTTGCCGATAACCTGTGGCTGGCAAAGCACCTGCGAGCCAACCGTGGAGGGCTGCGGCGCGGTCTGCGCCTTTCCTTCAGGGGCAAAGGCCGCCAGCGCCGCGAGGGCAAAGGCGACGAGGGCACTGGCGAGGCGAAGGCGCACAGGCATCATCTGGTCGATCAGGGAGCTTCCGCTCTCTCGCTTTACGGTAAAAATACGCACACCCTCGCTGCTCTCAATCTCGCGCCCGGCAGGTTACCTCGGCAAGCCCTGATTATAGGGGAGTGCCCCCCGGTTAGCGAGTCGCACTCTCGCTTTGGAACCCGCGACGACCTTTGCCGTCGCTTCTGGACAATCCTCGTTAGACGTCGCAGGCCAGGAAAGTGCATTCTATGGATGGCGGTTTTTCGGGAAGTAACCAGTTGCCGGTGCCGAAAGGTACCCCGCGGGGCGCGCCAACGTACAGGATGGCCTATGGTATGGTGAAATCGTCGTCGATCGTCGATATATGTCGTTACGGTGCTTCCTGCAAACGGTGCGTGCCTGCCGTCACGTCCAGCGGGTAACGTCCGGACCTGGGCGGTCCCACTCGCGGCTGGAGAGCATCCCCCCCCTCGCCCTGTGGTGAAGCTGGCAATCCGGATCGCAATGTCACGGCGAGCGCATGAAACCGACAGTCCTTATTCTGACCTTTAACTCGCGAGACTCTGTCGGGAAAACGCTGGCCGCGGTGGGGCCGCTCAGCGACGATATCCACGTGATCGACTCCGGAAGTACCGACGGAACCATCGAGCTGGTCGAGTCGTTCGGCGCAACCATGCACATGCATCCCTTTCGCAACTATGGGGACCAGCGGAACTGGGCCATGGACACCATCCCTGGGAAGTACGGCTGGCAGCTCCATCTGGATGCAGACGAAAAAATCAGCGACGAGCTTCGCGAAGAGATCATGCGCCTTCCGGAAGACGGTCCGGTAGACGGCTACTTCCTGGCACGGTATATGCGCTTCATGAATCGCCGGCTGCGGCACAACCTCGCCCCCACCTGGCATATGCGCCTCTTCCGCCGTGGCATGGGCCGGTGCGAACTGCGCGAGTACGATCAGCACTTCTGGTGCAAGGGCACCACGGCGCGGCTGCGCGGGGAGATGATCGACGACATCAGCATGTCGCTCTCCGAATGGACCTTCCGGCACAATCGCTGGGCCGACGCCGAGGTCCGCGAGCTCCTGGCGAATGCCGAATCCGGCCGCATCGACGGCAAGCTGTCCGGCAATATCGTCGAGCGCAAGCGCTTCTACCGCAAGCTCTACAACGGCTCCCCGCTGCTGGTGCGGGCGCTTGGGCTCTTCTTCTTTCGGTACGTCCTCAAGGGCGGCTTCCTCGACGGTATGGAAGGCCTCATCTTCTGCGTCCTGCAGACGCTTTGGTTCCGCTTCCTCGTCGATGCCAAGCTGTACGAGGCGCGGCACCCGAACGGCCCAGCCTAGGCGGAACCCGCAAGCTTCCGTACCTCGACCAGCGTGGAATAAAACGTAGCGCCGCCGCCCAGGTCCGTCAGGTTCTCCGAGGTCAGCCGGTTGATGCCGGCGCCCCCCGCCGACAGCTTGTTCCATGTAAGCCGCGCCGCCACCACCCCCGCAGGCACCTGCTGGTTCACCAGGCTCCGCAGCTCGATCCTGCCCCGTCCGTTGAAGACCTCCACGCCGTCTCCGGAGCGGATGCCGCGCGCCGCGGCGTCCGCGGGATGCATCTCCAGCACCCCCAGCGTACGAGCCTCCATGGCCTGGTGCCCGGGCTGGTTGGCGAAGGTCGAGTTCATATAGTTGTCCGCCTTGCGCGGCAAAAACTCCAGCGGATACACCGCAGCGGCCGGAGCGTGACGCGACTCCGTGGCCGCCCGGAAGACGGGTAGCGGCAGCAACTCGGCGCGGCCGTGCGGCGTACGGAACCACTCCGGCGTGCTGAACGGCAGCGCGTGGCCGGCCTCGTTCTTCGGCAGCGCGACCGCCAGGTGCCCCGCCTGCTCCAGCGTCTCGCGCGTAATGCCCGCAAACCAGGGGTGCCCGGTCGGCAGCGCCTGGTCGATCAGGTCGTCTTCGCTGTCGTGGAAGCACGACTCCGGGAACCCCATGCGCTGGGCCAGCTCGGCGAACAAGCCCACATTGCCCCGCGCCTCGCCCAGCGGCACAAGGGCACGCTGCGAAACCTGCGCATAAAGGTGCCCGTACGCGCCCTGGACATCCTTCGTCTCGAGCCACGTGGGCGCGGGCAGAAGATAATCGGCATAGTCCGCCGTATCGGTAAAGAACTGCTCGTGCACCACGGTAAAGAGGTCCTCGCGCCCCATCCCCCGCAGCACCTCGGTCTGGTTGGGCGCGACCGCGGCGGGGTTCGAGTTGTAGACGAACAGCGCCTTCACCGGAGGATCGTTCAGCGTCGTCAGCGCCGCGCCCAGCTGGCTCATGTTCACCGTGCGCGCCACCCGGCCGAGCGGGCTCGCGTGCATCAGGTCCGGCCGCTGCAGCGCCGCGCTGTTGAAGGGAAAGCTGCCGCTGGTCGAGAGCGTAAGCCCGCCGCCAAGGTGCTGCCACGATCCGAGCACCAGCGGCAGCATGGCGACGGCTCGTGCCGCGGTGCCCCCGTTCTCACTCCGCTGCACCCCATAGTTCAGCCGGATGACGGGCGGCCGTCCGATTGCCGCAAGCGTCGTTCCCAGAGACCGGGCCAGCCGCACGATCGCCTCCGCCGAGATGCCGGTTACCGCCGCGACCGCCTCCGGCGCATGCCCCGGCAGCAGCGCGTGGGCCCGCAGCGCCGCGGCCTGCTCCGGCAGCGTACAGGCTGCCAGGTACGCGCGGTCCTCCAGCCCGTCGCGAAACAGCACATGCATCAGACCCAACGCCAGCAGGGTATCGGTACCGGGGCGCACCGCCAGATGCTCGTCCGCCAGCGCCGCGGTCCGCGTCCGGTACGGGTCGATCACGACCAGCTTCGCCCCGTGCCGGCGAGCCTCCTCGATAAACGGCCACAGGTGGATGTTGTTGCCATGGATATTCGCGCCCCAGGCCACGATGACGCCCGCATGGACATAGTGCTCCGGCGTGGTGCCCAGGCGGATGCCGTACACGCTCGTCAGCGCCGCGCCCCCCGCCGTCGAGCAGATCGTGCGATCGAGCTGCGAGGCGCCCAGCCGGTAGAAGAATCGGCGATCCATGGAGCCGTACCCGAGCTGCCCGATCGTCCCCGCATAGCTATAGGGCAGGATCGACTCCGGCCCATGCTCCTCGGCCACGCGCCCCAGCCGCGCGGCAATCTCGTCGAGCGCCACGTCCCACGAGATGCGCTCGAACGCCTCCGCTTCCCTGCCCTGCGCCAGGCTGCCCTTGGGCACGCCCCGGCGGCGGCGCATGGGGTAAAGCAGCCTGTCCGGCGCGTACACGCGATCCAGAAACTTCGCCACCTTGCCGCACAGGAAGCCGCGCGTCACCGGGTGCGCCGGGTCGCCCTGTACCCTCGTCGCACGGCCCGAGAGCGTGTCCACCGTCACCAGAACGCCGCACGAATCCGGGCAATCGAGCGCACACACCGCATGCACGGTCCGGGTGGCGGCTTGGGCAGGGCTCGTGTCCATGCCTTCAGTATAGGATTTTGTCCAGGCCCTGCGCACCCGGGCTAGACTGGAAGCCAAGAGGATGTTGCCTATGCGTCTCGTGTTCCGCGCCATGCTCGCTTGTGTTCTCGTCGCTGCCATGGCGCGCGCCCAGCTCAAGGTGGCCTCGCCCACCGAGCTTGGCGTAGTCAAGGTGCTGCTCGCGCAGGAGGCGGCCTGGAACCGCGGCGATCTGGCCGGCTTCGCCTCCGGCTACAAGGATGCCGCGGACATCCTCTTTATCGGCAGCCACGTCTCCCGCGGGCATGACGAACTGCTGAACGACTATCGCAAAAACTACCCCAACCGCGATGCCATGGGCACCCTCGGCTTCTCCGAGCTTGAGGTGCGTCCGCTCGACGAGAAGTTTGCCGTCGTGGTCGGCAAGTACCACCTCGACCGCGGCAAGAAGGCCGGCGGCAACGCGGACGGCATCTTCTCGCTCGTCTTCGAGAAGACCGACGCCGGCTGGAAGATCGTCGTGGACCACACCACCTGAACGAGGAACGAGGGAGAGCCGTTATGAACCACACCCTTTCCGCTGGTCTTCGAGCGGGCCTGCTTGCCGGCCTTGCCACGTTGGGCTGCGCCGCCGTCCACGCCCAGAATGCAGAGGGCTGCACGCTGCAGAAGCAGGTCTACACCTGCGATCGTGCCGGCTTCCGCCAGGCGCTTGCCAAGGCTGCCACGGCGGAGGTGGACCCCGCCGCCAAAGACCGCATGGTTGCGGCCAAGCTGCGCGACCTGGTCACCACGCTCGGCAAGGCAGCACCCGGACCGGGTCAGCCGGCAGACCTTACCTTCTCCCTCCTTCCGGTGGAATCGACCGGCGTGATGGTCGGCCCGGCCGGGGTTGAGCTTGCCGTGCTGCGGGTCTTCGGGCCAGCCGCCCGCACGGGCTCGGCATCCGGCGGCACGGGCGCCCTGCTCTGGGCCGAGACGTTCTCCGGCCAGCCCGATACGTCCTGGCCTGCCACCGTGCAGGCCACGATCAACCAGTTCCGCGCAGGGTTCAAGCGGTAGCGCGAGCAATGAACCGGGCACGGCGTACCTACCTTTACAAGCTGACCTCCGATCGGGGTGGCGCGCCCTGCGTCCCGGAACCCTCGCCGGGCGAGCGACCGCTGCTGACGCTCTCGATCTGCAAGCCCGCCATCCGCAGAACCGCGCAGCCCGGCGACCGCCTGCTCGGCCTGACCAGCCATGCGCTCGCGGCAAGCGACGGGTATCCGCTGAACGCGGTCATCTACGCGGCGGTGGTGGAAGAGGCGCTCGACGCGCGGGAATACTACGGCGAGCAGTGCCCTTTCGGAGATCGGCCCGACTGCATCTACAGCTTTCACCAGCAGCTTGGCACCATCGTGCACTCCGGCCGGACGCCCCTGCACGCGAACCCGGCGTACCTTGCGCGCGACCTTGGGCAGTATCCGTTTTACCGCAACGGCCGCACGCTGCTGAGCCACGACTTCCGCTACTTCGGCAGCGAGGCCGTGCCGATTCCGGCAAGGCTCGACCAGCTTCAGCAGGTGTCTGAATCGCTTGGCCAGGGGCACCGCGTGGTCCATACCGAGGGCCTGGACCGCGAACTCGATGCGCTGTTCCGGTTACTCTGGAAGCGGCCGACGCGACATACGCCGGCCGTCGTAACCGACGAAGCCTACGACCACACACCGCGCCCACGAAACGCCTGCGGGCCCGCGCGCCCATCGCGGAAGACCTGCTGAAGCGGAGAAGCTCATGCAGCAATCCATCGGATGGAAGAAGCTATCGCTCCTGGCGGCGCTCGGGACGGCGGCCGCGCCGTAGGAAACCGACTTCGTCGACATCGAAGGCGACGCAAAACCCCTGCCGCGCTTTCGCACGCGGGCCAGGATGCTGTGGATGAGCAGTACCTCTATGTCGGCGCGGCGCTCGAAGAGCCGAACGTCAAGGCCAGGCTGACCGCACATGACTCCGTCATCTTCCACGACAACGACTTCGAGGTCTTTCTGATGCCACCCGGCGGAGCCCCCGGCTACTTCGAGTTCGAGATCAACGCCCTGAACACATCGTGGGATTTATTCCTGAACAAGCCCTACCGCGAAGGCGGAAAGGCGGACAACAGCTGGGAGATCCCGGGGTTGAAAACGGCTGTCGCAGTACGGGGCACGCTGAACGACGAGCGTGATACGGACGCCGGATGGACCGTGGAGATGGCATTGCCGTGGAGCGCCTTCGCGTCCCGCCTCCCGGTGGCAGCACCAAAGGTCGGCGATGCCTGGCGCATGAACTTCAGCCGCGTGGAATGGACGCCCGGCGTCGCGAAGGAAGCCAATTGGGTCTGGACTCCGCAAGGCGTCATCAACATGCATGTGCCCGACCGCTGGGGGTTCGTCCGCTTCGTCCCCTGACGCAGCAAAGGCCCGGCATCCTCGCCGGGCCCTCACTGCACCAGCCCTCTACGCCGCCGGCGCTCCCAGCGTATCCTGCCACGGGTCGATGACCACCTTGATGCAGCCATCCTGCTTGTCCCGGAACGTCTTGTACATCGCGGGAGCTTCTTCGATTCCAATGCGGTGCGTAATCAGGAAGCTCGGATCGATCTCGCCCTTCTCCACCCGCGCCAGCAGCGGCGCAAGGTACTTGTGCATATTCGTCTGGCCCATCTTCATGGTGATGCCCTTGCCGAACGCCGCGCCGAAGTTCACCTTATCCAGGACTCCGCCGTACACGCCCGGGATCGACAGGCTGCCGCCCTTGCGAACCGACTGGATCGCCTGCCGCAGCACAAACGGCCGATCCGTCTCGAGCATCAGCGCCTGTTTCACCTTGTCGTACAGGCCCACGGTAGTCGAGGAGTGCGCTTCCAACCCGACCGCGTCGATGCATCCATCCGGCCCGATGCCGCCCGTCAGGTCGCGCAGTGCCTCGACCACCGTCACATCGTCCTCGGAGTAGTCGATCGTCGTCGCCCCGCAGTAGTTCCGCGCCAGTGCCAGCCGCTCTGGAAAGCGGTCGATGGCAATGACCTTCGCCGCGCCCAGCATGTAAGCGCTGGCGATGGCGAAAAGCCCCACCGGCCCGCAGCCCCAGACCGCCACCGTGTCCCCCGGCTGTATGTTCGCGTTCTCCGCGCCCTGGTAGCCCGTCGGGTAGATGTCCGAGAGAAAGAGGACCTTCTCATCCGGCAGATCGTTCTCGATCTTGATCGGCCCGACGTCCGCAAAGGGAACCCGCGCATACTGCGCCTGCCCGCCCGCGTAGCCGCCGTAGATGTGCGAGTAGCCGAACAGCGCCGAACCCGTATATCCATACATCGTCTCGGCAATATGCGCATTGGGATTGCTGTTGTCGCAGAGGCTCCACAGGTCCTTCTGGCAGAAGAGGCAGTTGCCGCAGGCAATCGTGAACGGGATCACCACGCGGTCGCCGCGCTTCAGCTTCTTCACCTCCGGGCCAACCTCCTCGACGATCCCCATGAACTCATGGCCCATGATGTCTCCCGATTCCATGCTCGGAATGTAACCATCGAACAGGTGCAGGTCGCTCCCGCAGATGGCCGTGCGGGTGATCTTGATGATCGCGTCCTGCGGGTTGATGATCTTCGGATCAGGTACGGTATGCACCTGCATGTCGTGCTTTCCCATCCAGCAAACAGCTTTCATTGGACCTATCTCCAGGGGCACGCGGCCCGGCCATGGTGCAGTAATCGTTCATGGAAAGACTTCAGGCGTCGACGCTGGTTCCCGGCGGCGTCGGGTTCGACTCCCCGAACATCCACTCCTTCGCCTTGCCGGTCAGGCCACGCGGGCCGTGCGGCTGTCCCTTCACGGAGGGAATCTCGCCGGATTCCGCAAGCTCCTTGAAGTGCCGCAGGTTTTCGATGACCGTCTGCCCCGGGCTACGCTCGACGACGCCGGCCGCGAAGCTCCCCAGCAGCCCACCCGGAACCTTCATCGCCTCTTCCAGCGTAACCACGGTTCCGCGGCCGGAGATGTGCGGCGCAAACGTCACGCCACCACTCTCCTCCACGCCCTTCGTAATCGACTTCCAGGCAATCCTTACCCCGGGGACATCCTCGACGATCGTCGAGTCGAACTCAACCCGCTTGCCTTTGGGATCTTCCGGATCGCCCAACACCCAGTGGCTCTCCGTCTTGCTTGTAGCGGTCACGGAGACCACATGCTCCTGCCACAGCGGAATCGACTCTACGTCGCGCCAAAGCTCATACAACGCCTTCGCTTCGACCAGGATCGTCTGCACGGTGTGGGCATGGACCATCCCATCCTCCGTCTTGTTCGCGGGCGCGACGTAGTGCTCACCCGGCCTTGCGGCGAGCGGGAAACGGTTTGGCGCCTGCCCGTTCGCGGATCCAATGTACTCCGGCATGCTGTGCCTCCTCCAGGAAATCAGGGGGGATCCGGCACACCGTGCGGCTCGGAACGTCCTTCCTCCCCGTGTTGGATGACACGACGGCACAACCAGTCGCCTGCAGCCCCGCAGATCTCGCGGCGGCTTACTGCGGCCGCGGCGAAGCCCCGGCGCGCTTCTCGCCGCTGCTCAGCGCCCCGCCGCGTCCGCTCGTCTCTCGCAGCGCGCTCCCCGGCATCGTGGTCCGCGGACGACCCTGCGGCGGCCCCGGCATCCGGCCGCTATACGGCTGGTTGCCCACCGCCCCCTGCTGCAGCGTCACAATCAGCGCCGTCGCCGGCTCCACGCTGGTGCACTGGTAGCTGTGGATCGTCGTCGCATCGAAGTACACCGCGTCCCCGCACTCCACCTGGTGGATTGTCTCGCCATGCCGCACGTCCAGCGTCCCCGCCAGCAGGTACAAGAACTCGCAGCCAACATGCTGGTGCGCGCGTGCTTCACGCCCCGCCTTCCGCGGCAGAAACTCCGCGAAGTACGGATCGAGTTGGCGGTCCGGAACCATGTACCCCAGGCTCTCAAAGAAGTACGACGGGTCTTCCGTGTTCGACTGCGGCAGCCGCACCCGGTCCTTCCCCCGGTGCACCCGAAACAGCGTCTGCGGCTCCGGCTCGAAGAAGTAGTTCAAATCCTTCGAAAACACCATCGCGATCCGCGCCAGGTTGCGCAGCGTCGGCACCACCCGGCCCGTCTCCAGTTGCGACAGAAAGCTCGCCGACAGACCCGTATGCCGCCCAAGCTCCACCAGCCCCATCGACTTCTTCAGCCGAAGATACTTGATGCGTTCGCCAATACGCTTCTCCGCGATGAAGCTTTCCGCGGCTTCGCCATCGACACGTTGCGACACCAGCAGCTCCGCCGGTTCAAGCTGCGGCTGAAGCGTCATCAAACCGGATTCCTGCAGGAGAGGGGTGCTGATCACAGTTGCCATAAGTTTGTTATACCAAAAGATGTTTCGACCCTATCAATAGATGTCTTATTCGCCGTCTTTTCTTCAACCTGCTCCGAGTACCGCACACCGTGCATCCTGCCGGACCCGCGACGCCGCCAATGCTACGCTTCGTAGTAGCTGTGACCTGTCCGCCCCCACCCCGCCGCCTCGCCCCACGTTCAGGGGTTCTGTCCGGAGTCGCGGCCGTTCTCAACCTGGCCCTGGCAGCCGCTCTCGCGGGCTGCGCCAGTCCGGGAATCCCCCGGCCGCCCTCGCTTCATCTGCCTGCAACCGTTACGGATTTCACCGCATCCCGGATTGGTAACCGTGTCGAACTCCGCTGGACCGCCCCCACCCGCACCACCGACGGACTCGACCTCGTCGATCCCCGCCCTGTCCCCACCGTGGTCGAAATCTGCCGCGACCTTCCCGCCCCACGCCCAGCCCAGGCGCCCCCCTGCACACCGGTGCTCCACTTCGCCGGCCACCCCGGCCCTTCCACGGCGGTCGATACCCTCCCACCCACCCTCACCGCTCCCGCCGCCCGTGGCCTGGCCGTCGCCTACCGGCTTCGCGTCCTCAACAGCAGCGGCCGCTCCGCCGCCCCTTCGCCCCGCGCCCTCATTCCCGCCGGTCCCGCGGTCGAGGACGTCACCGGCTTCCGCGCCACGCAAACCCGCGAAGGCGTTGTCCTCGAATGGAACCCGGCCCCCGGCGGCCTCGTCGAGGTCCTCCGCACCCCGGTCTCCCCGCCACCCAAAGCCCCGCCCCACGCAACCGGACGCCCCTCTCGCGCCGACGCACCCGTCTCCCTCCGCGCGGACCCCGCCGCCGCCAGCCTCTCCGGAATGATCGACCCCGGCGCCCCGTCCGGTGCCACCTTCGTCTACCGCGCCCAGCGCGTCCAGCCCCTATCCCTTGAGGGCGCCACCGCCATCGCGCGCAGCGAGCCCACCGCGCCCATCACCGTCGCCCTTCGCGACACCTTCCCACCCCGCCCACCCTCCGGGCTCGCCGCCATCCCCGGCACGGCGCACGCGCCCGGAGGCGGCCCGCCCACCCCCACGATCGATCTGTCCTGGCAGCCCAACCTTGAGCCCGACCTCGCCGGCTACTTCGTCTATCGCACCGACCTCGACGCCCAGCCGGTGCCCCGCCGGCTCAACCCGGCCCCGCTCCCCGGACCCGCCTTCCGCGACCCCGACGTCCTTCCCGGCCGGCGCTACGGCTATCGCGTCACCGCCATCGACCTGCGCGGCAACGAAAGCCCCCCCGGCCCCGCCGTCACCGAAACCGCCGTCAAGCCCTTCCAGGCAGCCCCGTAGCTGTCGCCGGGAACGCCCCGGCCACCGTGCATTCTAGTGCAGCCTCCAGCCTTCCGTTCACCCGCGCACCAAATTTTGGACGATTTCCGCTCGCCGCCACCAATTCTTGCTAAGCTGAAGTCGTCTAATTTTCCGCGTCTCTGGAGTCCTCCACCATGGCAACAATCCTCGAACAACTTCGCGGCATGACGACCGTCGTCGCCGACTCCGGCGACATCAACTCCATCGTCAAGTTCAAGCCGCAGGATTCCACCACGAATCCCTCGCTCATCGCCACCGCCGCCACCATGCCCGAGTACGCCTCCATCGTCGACGGCGAGCTCACCACCGCCCGCAAGCAGTGCGGAGACAGCGCCAGCGATGAGGACGTCGCCGCCTACGCCTTCAAGTCCCTCGCCGTCGCCTTCGGCAAAAAAATCCTCTCCATCGTCCCCGGCCGGGTCTCCACCGAGGTCGACGCGCGCCTCTCCTACGACACCCAAAAAACGCTCGAGCAGGCCCACGACATCATCGACCAGTACGACAAGGCCGGCATCTCCCGCGAGCGCGTCCTCGTCAAAATCGCCTCCACCTGGGAGGGCATCAAGGCCGCCGAAATCCTCGAAAAGGAAGGCATCCACTGCAACCTGACCCTCCTCTTCGGCCTCCACCAGGCCATCGCCTGCGCCGAGGCTAAAGTCACCCTCATCAGCCCGTTCGTCGGACGCATTCTCGACTGGTACAAGAAGGACACCGGCAAGGACTACACCGGCCCCGAAGACCCCGGCGTCGAGTCCGTCGCGACCATCTACAACTACTACAAGAAGTTCGGCTACAAGACCCAGGTCATGGGAGCCAGCTTCCGCAACATCGGCGAGATCGAAGAGCTCGCCGGATGCGACCTGCTCACCATCGCGCCCAAGCTCCTCGCCGAGCTCGACAGCAAGGAAGGCACCCTCACCCGCAAGCTCGACCCCGCCCACGCCGCCGCGCTCGACATCGAAAAGATCGAAGTCGACAAAGCGAAGTTCGACGAAATGCACGAGCACGACCGCATGGCGCACGACAAGCTCAAGGAAGGCATCGAGGGCTTCTCGAAGGCTCTCGAAGACCTCGAAAAGCTGCTCGCCAAGCGCCTCAGCGAGCTGCCGGTCGAATCGCTCTCCGCCTGAGCTTTCCAACTCCTAACGCGAAGGCCTCGCCACCCGGCGGGGCCTTTCGCTTGCACGCTCCGACGTGGACAGGCCCGAATCCAAAGCAGACGCTCCGCATCTGATCCCCATTCGTCCCGCCATGGCAGCGACCACCGGCGACGCCGATGAGGATCCATGGCACACCCCATCGCAGGCCTGCATCACGTCACCGCAATCGCATCCGATCCGCAACCTCGACTTCTACACGGAGGTTCTCGGCCTCCGCTTCGTCAAGCGCACCATCAACTTCGACGACCTCAGGCACAACCGTACATCATGGGCTCGCAGTGGGGCTGCGCGAATCCTTCGCGGATCTGGCAAATCGTAGAACGTGTTCAGAATGAGCCATTTGGATGTGGCGTAGAAGATAGGCCGGTTACTAACTCGCCTTAGGGCCCATGCCCATGCGTGCAACTCTCCGCCGGCTCCAGCCGCGGAGGCTGGCAGCATCCGGTCAGAGGCGAGCAAATCGTCGCCTCGAACTGGATCGTCGTATGGTGAATTTGGAAGCGGTGTTCCAGCGCATGGTTCACCGCCTTCAGAATCGCGTTCGACTCCGTCAGCGGCCGGTCCCCGATGGTGATGTGGCTCGCCAGCGCATGGGACTGCGACGTCAGGCTCCATACATGCAGGTCATGCACGTTCAGCACCCCCGGCACGGTCTGGATGGCCTCACGAATCTCCGCCAACTGCAGCCCCTTCGGCGTCCCTTCCAGCAGAATATTCAGCGTCTCCCGGACAATCCCCGCGCTCGACCACAGGATCATTCCCGCAATCACCATCGACAGCACCGGATCGATCCACGTAAGTCCAGTCCACAGAATCCCCGCGCCGCCCGCGATCACCGCCGCGGTCGAGAGCGTATCGCCAAGCATGTGCAGAAAGACGGACCGAATATTCACATCGCCCGAGAACCGCCAAAGCAGCCCCGCAACGGCGCCGTTCATCAGCACCCCGAACGCCGCGACATACATCATCAGGTGCGGTTCCACCGCGACCGGCTCATGCAGCCGGTGGATCGCCGCCCACCCAATCCACGCCGAAAGCGCGATCAGCGTCAACGCGTTCACGAATGCCGCAAGAACGCCCGCGCGTTGATACCCAAACGTCTTCCGATCGGTCGCGGGCCGCGTCTGCAGGTACACCGCCAGAAACGATAGCAGGATCGCCAGCAGATCGGACACATTGTGACCCGCCTCCGAGAGCAGCGCCAGCGAGTGCGCCCGCAGCCCCAGCACAAACGTCGCCCCGATATAGCACGTCGTCAGCAGCATCGAAAGCTGGAGCACCCGCTGCAGCCTGCGATCGTTTCGTCCCGTGCTCGCGGACATATGCATAGGCACAGTTTACGCCCTGCCGCGCGGTCTCTCCGTGTATCCGGAGCTTTTCCGTACCGTCTTCCGCCCCGCGAACAACCCGTCCTGCCCGCTACGGCAAGCTGGCCTCGAACGCCGCAAACCGCCGCTCCAGCTCCCACTGCTGCGCCGCCTTCTCGCTGCCGCCGAGAAACGCCGCGCACCCGCCGGAAGCCGTCCCGCCGAGCGGCCCCGTCCCGCGACACGCCGCATGCGCCGACATAAACCCATCCGGTTGCGCCCACAAGCTCGCCCCGGGCAGAAAGCTATGCTCCAATCCCGTCCGCGCCATCTGCTTCAGCTCCCGGTACGAAAGGTGGAAGTCCACCGCTGCCCGCGCATACTCATGCGTCAGGTCGATCCGCGAGACCCCCTCATCGTCCGTCGAAAGCGCCACCGGAACCCCAGCCGCCCGATACGACGGCAGCGAGTGCTCATTCGCCTTCACCCCCAGGATCACGTCGTTCGACGTCAGGTTGATCTCGACCATCACGTGACGCGCCGCCATCTCCTGCAGCAGCTCCTCCGGCCGCTCCTCGTACATCACATCCACTCCATGCCCGATCCGCTCCGCATGCCCAAGCTCCACCGCCTCCCGTATGTGGAACCGCAGCCCTTCCGGAGGCACCATGCCCCGCGCCAACTCTCCCGCATGCAGGCTGATATGCACCTTCGGATACACCCCATGCAGGAAGTCCAGCATCCCCATCTGCCGGTGATACTCCGTCATCGCCCGGTACGCGTCCTCCGGCTGCACATAGTTGATCCCCACCACAGTGCGATCCGCCATCGCCACCTCGAACCCCAGCAGCGTCTGCGCGAACACCTGCTCCGGAGCGAACGCCCGCAGCACCTGGTAGATCACCCGGATCGTCACCCCACAAGCGGCGGCCGCATCCGGCTTCCCGCAATGCTCCCTCGTCTCCCGCTCGGCCATCGCCGTATCGAGCTCCTTCATGTCCTCCGCCACCTCCTCCCGCAGCCCGCCCGCCAGCAGCCGGTCCCGCAGTCCGCCAAGCTCCTCCTTCGTCACCGCCCGCTGCCCGCCGCCTGGCCAGCCAAGCTTGTATCCCAGTTTGGTCGCCCGCCCGAAGCTTGGCGTCTCCATCACCTCCAGGTACTGCTCGTTCTGCGCCGCCGCCCGCGTCGCCACCTCGTCCAGCCAGTCCGCATAGTGGTTCTTCAACCCGCCGAATCGATCGAACGTATCGAAGAACTGGTCATGCCCCGTCACCCCGGGAGTCGGAACATACCCGCGCATGGAAAAGGAATCCACCAGCGCGTCATACAGATGTTGATCCGTCAGAACCTTCGCTGCCGGAACGGTCGGCGGCACGCACACCGCCCCCTCCGACCCGCGCACCACCGACAGCGTCACCCGGTTCACGCACACTCCGTCCTCCGCCGCCTCCCGCAGAAACGTCTCGGCATATACCGCGCCGGAAAGGTGCATATGCAGGTCCGCGCC
Organism: uncultured Granulicella sp.; assembly: GCA_965213785.1. Classification (GTDB taxonomy): domain Bacteria; phylum Acidobacteriota; class Terriglobia; order Terriglobales; family Acidobacteriaceae; genus Edaphobacter. Next base: position 1,843,300 of record OZ243921.1, read on the forward strand.
CTTCGGCATCCGCTCCAGAAACGCATGAAGCGTCAACGCATTCCCACGCGCCTTCTCGAGCGCACGGGAAGCTTTCTGCTCTCCCGACGAAGGTGAGTTCCGCTCCCGTCCACCCTGCCCATAGGCCGCCACCACCCCCGGCGACAGCAAGACCGCCACTCCAACACGTTTCCACCAAGCAGAACGAAGCATCCACAGCCTTTCCAAAAACCACATTCGGTGAGTATATAAAGCATACCCGCCACCCGGCGACAGCAGGCTCCCGGCGGAAGGCGCGACCAACGGTTGTTCTCCCAAACCGGAAACAAGGGGACAGATCGGTCAAGCCGGCGCCACCCCTATCTTCTTATTTGCAGAGGACCTATCCCCCGCAGAGAGGGCAGCGGAATCGGCTACAATTGACCACGAATCATGCAGATCGGCGTAAGGGAGCCCGGCTCAGGCCGGGCTCTTTCCCTTACTGCGGCAAGAGCGCCCCATGACCTCGACCCATAACCCGGCAGGCAACTCCGCTCCGCCGGGGCAGGCCGCTCGGAAAGGCTCGACCGCCTACGCCGCCACGCTGCTCCTCATGATGTCCTCCCTGCTCTCCGGCCTCCTCGGCCTCGTCCGCCAGATGTACATCTCCGCCCTCTTCGGCGCGGGAAGCCGCACCGACGCCTTCAACGCCGCCTTCCAGCTTCCCGACATGCTCAGCTACTTCCTCGTCGGCGGCGTCGGCAGCATCTCCCTCATCAGCATCCTCAGCCGCTACCGCGAGGCAGGCGATGACGAAGGCGCCGACCGCGCCCTCTCGGTCGTCCTCAACGCCATGCTCGCGGTCCTTGGCGCGGCCGTCCTGCTTGCGGAGCTGCTTGCCCCGGCCTACACCCACGTCTTCTTCCCTGCCTTCGACCCCGCCACCTCCGCGCTCTGCACCCATCTCACCCGCATCCTGCTGCCCGGCCAGCTCTGCTTCTTCGCCGGCTTCGTCCTCGGCGCCCGCCTGCTCGTCCGCAAGATCTTTACGTACCAGGCGCTCACCCCCATCGTCTACAACCTCGCCATCATCCTCGGCGGCGTCCTGCTCGCCCCGCATCTCGGCATCGACGCCCTCGCCTGGGGAGCCCTCGCCGGCGCCCTCCTCGGCTCTGCCGTCCTCAGCGGCCTAGGAGCCTTCCGCGGCGGCCTGCGCTACCATCCCGTGCTCAACCTCCACGACCCCGCCTTTCGCGAGTGGCTCCGTCTCTCGCTGCCGCTCATGATCGGCGTCTCCCTCACCATGGCCGACCGCTGGATTCTCAACCACTACGCCACCGCCGACCATGGCGGCATCACACGCCTCACCGTCGCCAAAAACCTCTTCAACGCGCCCCTCTCGATCATCGGCATGGCCGCCGGGGCTGCCAGCCTGCCCTTCTTCTCTTCGCTCTTCGCCCAGGGCCGCCTCTACGACTTCAACACCTCCGTCTCCCGCGCCGTCTCCCGGCTGCTCGCCGCCGGATTGATGCTCTCAGGCCTCATGGTCGCCCTTGCCGAGCCCGTCGTCGACCTCTTCCGCCGCGGCAAGTTCACCCCCGCCGACGCCCACTCCACCGCACTCTACTTCGCTCTCTTCGCCACCACCCTGTGCCTTTGGTCCGCGCAGGGCATCTACGCCCGCGCCTTCTACGCCGCCGGCAACACCGTCACCCCGGCTCTCTCGGGAACCGCCGTCACGGTCCTCTCCATCCCCGTCTACAGTCTGCTCTACCACCGCTTCGGCATCCCGGGCCTCGCCGTCGCCAGCAATCTCGGCATCCTCGCCCTCACCCTCACCCTCGCGGGGCAGCTTCATCGCAAGCGCCTGGTCTCCCTCGCCTCGCTCGAATACCCCGAGCTTCTCCGCGCCATCCTCGCGGCCGCCGCCGGCTACGCCGTGGCCACCCTCTGCACCCGCACCCTGCCTCACCCGGACGGCCACGCCGGCGACCTGCTGCTCATCGCCGCCGACAGTCTGCTCTGGCTCGCCGCCTCCCTGGCAACTCTGCTCCTCACCGGCTCTCAGCTGCCCCGGCAGATCCTCCGCCGCAAATCGCAGGTCCAGACCTAGCGCGGATGAGCTACTGGGGGAAGTGCCATTCTGCTTTTTATGTTTGTCATTCCCGTAGGGAATCTGCTGGTACCGTCGCCGTTGTTCGTCCGACACGCCAACAGCGAATCCGCTCTAGCCCTCCGCTTCGAAGATCCTGCGACCTCCAGGGCGGCAAAGGCACCTACTCCCGAGCCTTCTGCCGCAGCGCCTCCGGAACGAACTCGCTCGCAAGCAGCCGCGCGTTGTCGGTCAGGTAGAAGGTCTGAATCGCGGGAAACTGCTCCTCCACCAGGATCAGCGTGCGGAAGTCGAAGCTCTGCACATCCGACCTCGCCTCCATGTGGTTGCGCTTGATCGCCCCGCACAGCGTCTCCACAAACACCTGCGGCGACACGGTGTGGTTCTCGAACATCTCCGCCGGAACCTTCACATCCTGCTTTCCCGCAACGGCGGAAGGAAGCCGGTCCGGCAGAACCTTGGTCTCCAGGTTGAAGTGGACCCGCTCGGCCGCCGACGCCCGGTCGGCCGCATGGGCATGCCGCTTGCCCGCCCCATGCCGGTAGTACTCCGCATAGAACGCGGTGAACCGGAAGAGTTGCTCCACGTAAGTCGGAACGTACGGGCTCATCAGGTGCTCGTGGCTCGCAAACGCCACCGCCACCGGCGAAAGCGCAAGGTCGTTCTTCTGGTCGGGCCCGAAGTGCACCTTGTCGCAGATAAAGGTCTTCTGCGCCTCTGGCATGGAGAGATCCCGGACGTACACGCGGTGCTCGAGCGTGTAGGCGCCCCCGTCGGCACGCCGGCACGACTGCGGATTCAGAAACTGATCGTGCCAGATCAGCGAAACGTGGTCGGTGGTCACGCCCGTGTCCGTCTCGATCGTGTCGATCAGATTGTCCAACCCCGCCTCGAAGGCCGGCAGCGTATTCTCCGGCCGCAGGCCCCGCCCTCCCCGGTGCCCGGAGACCTTGAACTCTCTCAATCGCTGTGCCTGCTCAGGCGACGACGCACGCTCCTCCGCCAGGACGCGCTGCAGCAGGTCGGGCCGATCCGAGATCAGGCCGTCCGGGTAGAGCCGGATCACGGCCCGCATCTTCTCCGGATCGTTCGTCGTCCACGGCACCACCTTGAAGCCCGCCTGCTGAAGCGCCGCCAGCGGAACCCGCCCGCTCAGGACCGTGTCATCCACCGGAGAAAGCGCCGGCGGCAGGGCCCCATGCGCCCGGGCATGATCCCCGGCCTGCTGCATCAACTGAAGGTAGGCGTTCACGGGGGGCGGGGCCTCCTGGGCAAACAACACGGTCGTCGAAAGAAGCAGGGCGCCGGCGGCGGGGTATACGTTCGCTCTCATCTGCTTCAAGGTTCCACGCTGCCGGTTACAGCCGGGTAAACGCGCCAGAGCCGCGGTCCGCACTCGCGAACGAGTCTACACCGCCAACCCGCCCCATCTCCTTCCGCCGCCGCCCACTAAAAAGTGCTTTGCCAGTAGGCAAGCTGCCCTTTGTAGTTGTCGTCGGGAAGGTGTTTCAGAAGGGCGCGTTTCACTGCGAGGGGATCCATCCCGCCCTGGCTCTTGAACAGGACCTCCCCCTTCGGGGCGATGAGGACCGTGTAGGGAACGCCGCCCTTCCAGTCGGAGCCAAACGCGGCCACGGCGTCGGCCGTGTCCGCGCCGGCGAACTGGAGATTGCGGTTGATCGCGTGCTGCTTCTCGAGGAAGGCCAGCACGAAGTTCTGCTCGTCCGGGCTGTTCAAGCTGACGGTGACGATATCGACGGGACGGTTGGCGTACATGCGGACCATCGTCTGGATCTCGGGGAACTCCGCCATGCAGGGGGCGCACCACGTAGCCCAAAAGTTGACCAGCAGGAGGCGACCCGACGTGGCGTTGGCACGTAGAACCTTAAGATCGTCAGCGGACGCCATCTGGACCGTGGCCGGCTTCTGCTCGCTCTCCGCGACCTCGGCGGAGGCGCCCTTCTCCTTGTACGCCCACTTGGTGGAGCACCCTACGGCGGGCGTCGTGGGCACGGCCACGGGCTTTCCGGCCAGCAGGGCGTCGATCGCGTCCTTGGCCTCGTGCTTGGTGGCGAGCGAGGCGCGGAGATGGTTGTCGATGCGGCCTTCGTACTGGAGCACGCGGTTCTGGTCGAAGATAAAGGCGTGCGGGGTGGCCGTCGGGCCGTACTTCAGCGCGGTGGCCTGGGTGTCGCCGTCGTAGAGGTACGGAAAGTTGAAGCCGCGGTACTTCGCGCGGAGCTTCATCTCCGCAAAGCTGTCGCCGAGGTCCGTATAGCCCTCTTCAGAAAGGTGCACGGCCTTGGGATCGTTGCCCATGATCACGACGACGGCGACGCTGCGTTGCTGGTACGCCGCGGTGAGCTCTTTGATGCGCTGCTCGTACATCTGCGCGACCGGGCAGTGGTCGCAACTGAAGATGACCGCGAGGACCTTGGCCGAGGCGTACTCGGCCAGCGAGTGGGTCTTGCCGTCGATCCCCGGAAGCGAAAAGCCCGGTGCCTTGGCGCCGATCTTGAGGACAGCGGGCACGTCCGTGTGGACGGTGTCGTCCTGGGCGCGGACGGCGAGCGGGGCAAGCAGGAAAAGGCTCAGCAGGAGGCGGAATGTGGTGCGGATCATCGGTCTGGCCCCTTCGCGGTGCGTGTTGGCGGACGCGGCAATCTTACGCTTTGGCGCGGAGTTCGGTCAGGGAAGGTAGTGTGTGTGGGCGAGAGCCTGGAAGTGGCTCAGTTGGGCCTGCTGCCAGCTATCGTCGCGGCCAAGCTCCCGGGCCATCAGCGCGGCCACGGCGGGGGCGGCGCGCAGGGCGGCCCTGGCGTCCAGGAGAAGGGCGCGGGTCCGCCGGGAGAGGACGTCTTCCACCGTGCGGGCAAGCTCGTGGCGAACCGCGAAGGTGACCATCGCGAGCGTGTAAGGCAGGGCCAGGTCCAGGCGGCCCGGAATGTCGGAGAGCGCGAGATCGATGCGGCCGGCCTGGGTGGGGTCTTCGCGGATGATGGCCGCGATCGCCGCCGCGTCGGTGCCGTACTCGGCAAGGTGCGGCTCTTGCTCGGCAAGCGTGGGCGGGGCCGCGTGGAGGGGGATGCTGTCGGTCCTGCACGGTTTCGCGGGAAGCAGACCCTGCTTGGCCGCGAAGTCGAGCGTGTCCTGCGCCATGCGGCGATAAGTCGTCCACTTGCCGCCGGCTACGGTTATCAGGCCGCTCCCGGACACATCGATGTGGTGCTCGCGGGAAAGCTTGGAGGTCTTGTTCTCCTTGCCGGTAACCAGCGGCCGGAGGCCGGAAAAGATCGACAGGATATCGGTGCGCTGGATGGGCTCGGCAAGATAAGGGGCGATGTGGGCGAGGAGGTAGTCGATCTCGTCCGCCGTGGTGCTAGGTTCCATCGCGGACCGCGCGTCCGGGAGGTCGGTGGTGCCAACCAGGACCACGCCCTGCCACGGGATCGCGAAGATCACGCGGCCGTCTTCGGTCTTCGGGACCATGATGGCCGCATCCCCACCCAGGAAGCGGGCGGGAACGACGATGTGGCTGCCGCGGCTTACCGAAAGCAGAGGTGGCCGGGTGGGCTCGTCCAGGGTGCGGACCTCGTCCGTAAAGATGCCCGTGGCGTTGACGATGCAGCGGGCGGAGACCTGGGTTTCGGCCCCCGTCTCTTCGTCGCGAACGATGGCGCCGGTCAACTTGCCGCCGGTTTCCAGAAGCTGCGTCGCCCTGGCGTAGTTCACCACGGTGGCCCCGTGATCGAGGGCGGTCAGCGCAAGCGCGAGGGCAAAGCGAGCGTCGTTGAACTGCGCGTCGTGGTACAGCACGCCGCCCTGGAAGCGAGCGGCAGCGAGACCGGGAATGCGCGCGGCAGCCGCTTTGCGGGAAAGCAGGCGCGTCGGCCCCATCGTGCTCTTGCCGGAAAGAAGATCGTAGAGCGACAGGCCGGCGCCGTACCAGGGCAGCTCCCACAGGTGCATGGCGGGGAGCAGGGTCGGGAGCGGCCGGACCAGGTGCGGAGCGTTGCGGAGCATCACGGCGCGCTCGTGCAGCGCCTCGCGGACAAGGTGGACCTGCCCGCTGGCGAGGTAGCGAACGCCGCCGTGGACGAGCTTGGTCGAGCGGGAGGAGGTCGCCTGGGCAAAGTCGCCCGCCTCCACCAGCGCGGTGCGGTAGCCGCGGGTCGCGGCGTCCACGGCGAGGCCCAGGCCCGTCGCTCCGCCGCCGAGGATGAGAACATCGTAGGGGCCCGTAAGGGCGGCGAAGGACTGGGCTCGCTGAGTGTCGGCGGCAGATGGATGCACGTGGTCCTCCAGACCTTCCAGTCTAGAGCAGGGAGCGCCCGGGCGGGGACGAGCAGGCTGCGGGGAAGGAGAGCAGCGCCTCGAAGGGATCCGCGGAGGAACACGCGTCTCCCGTGCTCTCAAACGGTCGTCGCACAGTCCTCGGCCTGGCCTCTGGGGAGGGTCGAGATGCATCTCAGTGTCGATGAGGCATCTGCGCGAATGCGTGTTGTTGGCGGCGCTGCTGGCGGGGGCAGGGTGCTCGCCGGCGAGCCGGAGCCCGGACGCCATTCGGCAGGACAGCGCCGCGGTCACGGCGGCGGCGGTGCGAGACGGGAAGGCCGTGGTCAAGGGCGTCTTCGATGGCCTGAAGACGAAGGGGCCGCTCAACCTCAACAAGGCTTCGGTCGAGGAGTTGCAGCGGCTGCCGGGAATCGACGCCCCTGCCGCACGCCGCATTGTCGCAGCCCGGCCTTATCGGAGCGGGGCGGAGCTGATGAAGCGGCATGTCGTGACCAAGGCGCAGTACGACAGGATCGCAAGCCAGGTGGTGGCGCGTTAGAAGGGACGGGAGATTTCAGCCCGCGCAAAGAGGTGGCGCAGGACGCCCTGGGTGGCCCGCGAGGCTTTGTTGATGAGGCGATTGCAGCGGTGGATCGGCACCGCGATGGCCATGGGCGGGACGGCGGCCAGGTAGACGAAGACCCAGAAACGCCAGTTGCGCCGGAAGACCGGGGTCAGGGTGCGGGCGAAGTCTTCAGCGTTCATGGTCTGCTGCTTGCCGCGGCGCATGTCCACGATCACATCGGGAAGCCAGAAGCGGAGAACCCCATTCATAAGGCTGCGGTCCAGCGCAGGCTCCGCGGCAAAGTAGCGCTGGGCGATCGTGTGGAGGCGGCGTCCGAAGACCTCGCAGATGCCCCAGCCGCCGGAGTTGAACTGGCGGTAGAACAGCAGGCGCTCGAACACGTAGAGGACGCGGCACTGCCGGTGAAGAACCGGAAATAGCCAGCCGACCTGGATGAGGTTCGTCTCGGCGAGGTCGGTGATCGGTGGGTGGGGAGTGGCGAGAAGGCGGTCCTTGTTCACGATATTCGCGGAGATGAGGCCAATCAGCGCATTCACCTTGTCGAGGAAGTAGCACCCGTCAGTCACAACCTCGGCGAAGCGGCCAAGCGGGTCGCGGGTAGAGGTGGGGCGGCTCTCTCCGCTGAAGGCTACGGAAGAAAGATAAATGAGGTCGAAGTCCTCGGGAGCGTCGGCGAGGAGGGTGAGCAGGAGCCGGATCGTGTCGGGGGCGAGGAGGTCGTCGTCGCCCATGACCCAAACGTATTTGCCGCGAGCCTCGTCGAGGCATTGCAGGAAGTTCGCATCGGCCCCAATGTTTTCAGGGTTGCGGAGATAGCGGCACGGCAGGCCCCGCGCGAGGAAGGAAGCGACGACGGCCTCCGTATCGTCCGGGGAGGCATTGTCGGAGATGAGCAGCTCGGCCCCGGTGCCGTCGAGAAACTGCGGCAGGAGGCAGGCGAGTAGCTCCGCCAGGTAGGGACTGCGCTTGAAGGTGGGAATGGCGAGGGTGAGAAGAGGCCGGCTTTCAGACTTCATGCCAGAGCCTTCGATAGCGGAGAAACGTATACGTCCCGTAGCCCAGGCCGATCACAATGGTTCCCCCGAAGTAGCAGAGGGCGATCCCGTAGGCTCCGTAGGATCTGCCGAACAGCAGCGCGGTCGGGGCCATCCAGAGCGCACCCACGATGGAGTTGATCATGAACTTCTCCTGCTTGTGGGCGCGCAGGTAGAGCGCTTCGGCGAAGACCACGACGTTGCCGGCATGGCCGAAAAACAGCAGCGCCAGCGGAAGCGGCGGCAGGATGCGCAGCGCGAGCGGGTTCTGGTGGGCGCGCAGGGACACGACCGCGCACCAAACGCCCACAAACGCCAGCGAGGCCGCGGCCGTCGATTGCAGGACGGCGCGGAAGAAGGTCCGATCGAGCGTGCGATAGTCCTTGAGCGCGATCAAGCGGCCGAGCGGCGCGGCCTTCGTGTTCATCCAGGCGATCGCCATGCCGGAAAGGGTCCCGCAGATGTTGATGGTCATACCCATCTGCCCGGCCTCGACCGGTCCGCGAAAGTTGAGCAGGATGGGGTTGAAGAGCTGAAAGGTAAAGTAGCCGCACAGCCAGGAGACCGCAATCCGCCACTGGAATGGCCACACCTCGCTCGCCCAGTCGATGCGGAAATGCTGCGAACGATGGCGAAACAGCCCCAGCAGCAGCCGGCGTTTGCCGAAGACGAAGATGCCGCCCGCGACAGCCTGCCCGGCGATGATGCAGGCCGGCGCCAGCAGGCCGTGGTGGCGCCAGAGCGCGAACCACCCCAGGAGACTTCCCAGCACCGCCTGCGCAAGCCGCGTCCGCATCACGTTCGACACATACCCGCACCCTTCCAGAAAGGAGAAGAGCGGGTCGATCTGGAAGGTGAAACAGGTGGAAACCACGACGAAAAACCACGCCACCCCCCAGGCGACGGGATTGCCAAGCGGCTGTTTCAGGTCCTGGTGCCGAAAGAAAGCGTGCCCCACCGGGTACAGGATCATCGCCATCGCGAGGCCGGCCACGGTATACCAGCGAACGGCCTTCTGCAGCACCGAGGCGAGCCGCGCATGGGCCTCGGGAGGTCCGGAGACGGTGCCGTCGGCGGTGATTTGGAGGTGCGCCGCCTCGTGCGACGCGGTCTGCAGGATCACGACGGAAAAGCCCAGCTCGAACACGATCTGGAGCGCGACCAGCGAGTAGAACGTGTAGTAGTACCCCTGCTCCGCGCGCGTAAGAAATCGGGTGATCAGCGTGAGCGACACAAGGCCCGCGGCGGCCGACCAGCCGCGCGCAAGCAGCGTAAACACAACCGCGCGGTCCAGCCCAAGGGTTCCGGAAAGGACCGCAAGCAGGCGGTCGAAGGCCGTGGGAACGGAAAGATTCTCGTGCGGCTCGGCGGGAGCGACCGCCGGCGGGGTCACGGGGTCGGCGCCGGTAAACGCGGTCGGAACAGAGGTGACGGAAAGGTCTGGGTTGATCGTTGTCGGCATCCCGGGCGCTGGGCGGCCCCCGGACTTGTCGCGTCCGGGGTCATCGTAACCTTTATCCTACCAGCCGCTTGCGTGCTTTCCGCCTAGATGTGGCAGCTCACCATGCCGCGCTTTTCCAGGTACTTCTGGTGGTACTCCTCCGCCTTCCAGAAAGTCTCGGCCGGGACGACCTGCGTGGCGATCGGTTTACGAAAGCTTCCCGCGGCGTTCAGCTCCGCGATCTTCTCGATGGCTTGAGCGGTCTGCTCGGGCGTATGGGCGAACACGACGCTGCGGTACTGGGTCCCCCAGTCCGGACCCTGCCGGTTGAGCTGGGTCGGGTCGTGCAGAGAGAAGAAAGCGTCGAGCAGGCTTTCAAACGAGATGCGGGCCGGATCGAACGTCAGCTCGACCACCTCCGCATGGCCCGTGCGGTCCGTACAGACTTCCTTGTACGTGGGATGGTCGTTCTTGCCGCCCTCATAGCCTACCGCCGTGTCGAGTACGCCCGGGAGTTCCGCAAAGCGCGCTTCGACCCCCCAAAAACAGCCTGCGCCAAATGTCGCTTTTTCCAGTGCCACGGGATCTACTCCTTCTACCTGCTCTTCTTGGATGCTCGCCGGGAGGAATCGTTTCACTCCCGCGCCGCGCAAGAGTATCGCCCGGTCGTTACGCCGGCGTCAAGACACCATGGCACCGGTCTCCCCACCCCATCCAGCAATGAAGTCGGACACACCGTCCCGACGCAAGCAGCAGAAAACCTAAGGCAACAGAAACGCGAACAGCGTATCCCCCGATGCCGCGATCACGTACTGCTTGCCCTCCAGCAGAAACGTCTGCGGAGCATTGCTCACCGGCCCGATCCGCGTATGCCACGCCGGCGTACCGTCCGTATCGTTGTACGCCACCAGGTTTCCCGCCCCGTCCCCGGTAAACACCAGCCCGCCTGCGGTCGCCAGCAGCCCCCCGCCCCCGGTGCCGCTGCTGTACAGCGGCCTCCGCCACTTCGCCTTGCCCGTCCTGTAATCGATCGCCGTCAGAAAGCTGCGGCTCGTCCCCACCTGCGCCTCTTCCTTGCCCCCCAGCCCCATGGACCCACGCGGATCGTCGTCCGTCAGGTACACCAGGGAAAAAGAGTTCGCCTCGTACGTGTACAGCAGCCCCGTCTGCGGAGAAAACGCTGGAGGCTCCCAGTTCACCGTCCCCCCGGAGTTCGGAGACACCAGCGACCCGGCCACCGTCGCATTCTTCGCCGGGTCGTACCGCGGACCGCCCTTCGCCGTCAGCCCCTTGGCCCAGTTCGTGTCGGTCCCGTACTGCGTCGTCACCAGCCGCTCCCCGGTCACGCGGTCCAGCGTAAAGAAGAATCCATTCCGCGCCGCCGTCACCACCATCTTGCGCGGCTTGCCCCCGAACACCCCGTCCACCAGCACCGGCGTCTGCGCCGAGTCGTAGTCGTGCATGTCGTGCGGCGAGGTCTGGAAGTACCAGGCCATCTTCCCCGTATCCACATTCAGCGCCACCAGCGAACACGTAAACAGGTTGTCCCCTTCGCCCCGGCTGCCCGTCGTATACGCCGGCGTCGGGTTCCCCGTGCCAAACAGGTAAAGGTGCGTCTCCGGGTCGTAGGCCCCGGTAATCCAGGTCTGCGCCCCCCCATGCCGCGCCGCGTCCAGCGTCTTCCACGTGTCCCTTCCCGGGTCGCCCGCGTTCATCGGAACCGTGTAGAACTTCCACTGCAGCGCCCCCGTCTCCGGATCGAACGACTGCAGGTACCCCGGTGAGTCGATGTCGTTGCCCATCCCCACCAGCACATGGTTGCCCACCACCAGCGGAGCCGGCGTCGCAAAGTACCCTTCCTCCACGCTGGCGAACGCCTTGTGCCACCTCTCCTTGCCCGTCTTCGCATCCAGAGACACCAGGTAGTCGTCCGGGGTCTCAATAAACAGGTAGCCATGCCACAGCCCCACCCCCCGGTTGCCGATGTGCGTCCCGCCCCGCGTCTTCCAGAAGTAGTGCCAGATCGGCCGCCCGTCCGTCGCATCGAGCGCCCACGCATTGTCCGGCATCGTCACATACAGCGTTCCGCCCACCTGCAGCACCGACGCCTTGATCACTCCGCCCCGGATCGTGATGTTCCCCGGCCCCTCGCCCCCCGTAATCAGCGCAACCTGCGCCCCCCGCCCGCCGCCGCCCCCCTGGTCCCCCGGCGTCAGCCGCGACAGCCACCCCAGCGTCAGGTTCTTCACCGTCGTCCGGTCCACCTGCTTCAGGCTGCTGAAGCGCTTGGCCGTGTAGTCCCCGTTGTACGTGGGCCAGTCGCCGCTTAGAGGCTTCAGCAGATCCTCTGGGGTCACATTCTGCCCGGGCGAAACCCGCCCCAGCAGAAGCATCGTCGCTGCAAAAAACAAGACACGTGCGTTCACTTGAGGGTCACCAGGTAAGCCGTCACATCGTGGATATCGGCGTCCGTATACCGCGGAAGCATCGCACGGTGCGCGTGCGCGGGATCCTTCGTCTCCACCTTCGGAACATCGCCCTCCCGCCGGAACGACCGTCTCGTCCCATCCGCCAGCACCAGCGTCACCACGAAGTCATCCACACGCACCAGCGTGCCCGATACCTGCTGGCCGTCCGCCGTCGTCACCGTCGCGCTCGGCTTCACCGCCGACGCCGTCTCCACCGGCTTGCTTGCGGCCGCCGCCTCCATCGGTCTCGCCGGCGCGCCACCCTCCTGCCGTACCGGAGCCCCGTTGATCCAGGCCGACTGCATCTGCCGCGGGCTGCCATACCGTGTCCCCACACCGCGCAGATCGCCCTCCGCCGCGTGGCAGCTCGCGCAGTGCGCCGCAAAATAAACCTGCCCCTTCGCCGCATCGCCCACCACGATATTTAGCTCCTTCGCCACCCCCGGCGGCATTCCTTGGCCGCCGATCGTGCCGATCACGCTCCGCACATACGCCGCTACCGCCTCCGACTCTTCCACGCTGATCCCGATCTTCGGCATCCCCTGTGCCTGCCGTCCGCCCTGGATGATCGGCACGATGTTCTCGCCCTTCCGGTCGTTCATCGCCGCCGCCGAACGCAGCAGGTTCGGCCCGCCCAGGTCGCCCCCGCGCAGATCGCTCCCATGGCACGCCTGGCAGTTGATCCCGTACAGCGTCTTGCCCCGCGCCACCATGCTCGGATCTTCCACCGCGCGGCCCGCCACCAGGTTGAAGCCGCTCGCCGCCTGCTGCGCCCGCCCCCGGAGCGCAAGCCCCGCCGCCAGCACCATCACCCCAACTCCCGCAAACCGCAGCCCGTCTCTCATCTCTCCCCCGCCCCTGCTACCGCGCCGAAAGATCGCGAATCCATATGTCCTTGAACTGCATATTTCCCGCACCCCCGGCATGCAGTTGCAGCGCGATCTTCCCGTCCGCGGCCCCCGGCTTCGGATCCGTAAAATCCACCATCTGCACCCCGTTCAGCCGCGACCGGTACCGGTTCCCCACCACCTCCACCAGGTAGTCGTTCCACTCGCCCTTCCGCACGACGCCTTCGTTCTCCGGCGACGGCCACACCACCCAGCCCCGCCCATCCTCCGCATACACCCCCGCCGTATGGTGCATCATCGTGCAGTCGATCTCGAACTGCATCCCCTGCGTCGTATCCACCGAGTTCGGCTTGAACCCCGTATGGAAGAACACCCCGCTGTTCCCATCCCCCACGCACTTGAAGCGCAGCGACAACTGGAAATCCTTGTAGTCCTTCGCCGTCTCCAGGTATCCGTACGCCTTGGTCAGCCCGCGCCCATGCAGCAGCCCGTCCTCCACCGTCCAGCTCTCCGCCCCGATCTTCGTCCACCCGTCCAGGTCCCGACCGTTGAACAGCTCGATCCAGTCGTTCCCCGGAGTCTTCGGCCGCTGCTGCGTCACCGACCGCCCCGCCGACCCGATCGTCAGCAGCAGCGCCGCGTACCCCACCCATCGAGAAACAAGGCTCATCCCGCTCATCCCGCATCTCTCCCGTTCACCGACCGAAGTTTCGACGAAAACAATCGATCACAGCATACATCCGCCCGCCGCCCTCCGGCCAAAAGACACAGTACAGTGGCACCATGCCTTTTTTCCTCGCCGTCGACGCCGGCGGCACCAAGACCGACTACCTCCTCGCCGACGAGACCCAAACCCTCGCCCGCGCCCGCACCGGCACCATCAAGCGCCTCCGCACCGACCACGCAACCGCCCAGGCCAACCTCGAAGCCGGCCTCCACGCTCTCTTCCACCCCACCGGCATCGCCCCCGCCGCCATCGAACGCACCTGCATCGGCACCGCCGGAGAAACCGTCCCCCTCGTCGCCGACTGGCTCCGCACGGCCTTCTCGCAGCGCGTAGCCGGCCGCCTCCTCCTCCTCGGCGACGTCGAAATCGCCCTCGACGCCGCCTTCCGCGGAGGCCCCGGCATCCTCGTCCTCGCCGGAACCGGCTCCAACGTCGCCGGCCGCACCTCGTCCGGCCAGCTCTCCACCTGCGGCGGCTGGGGTCCTATGCTATCCGACCAGGGCTCCGGCTACGCCCTCGGCGCCCGCGCCCTCCGCGCCATCTTCCTCGCCCTCGACGAAGACCGCACCACCCTCCTCCAGCAGGCCGTCCTCACCTTCTGGAATCTCCCCACCCTCGCATCCCTCATCGAGCACGCCAACCGCACCCCCACACCGGACGTCTCCCAACTCGCCTCCCTCGTCCTCGAATGCGCCGCAAACGGCGACCCCATCGCCCAGGACATCCTCCGCACCGAAGGCGAGCAGCTCGCCTACCTCGTCCGCCTCCTCATCCGCCGCCTCCGCATCCCCGAACCCACCCTCGCCTTCGCCGGAAGCATCATGGAGCGCTTCCCCCCCGTCCGCGCCGCGCTCCTCGCCGCCGTCCGGGCCGAGTTCCCCACCCTCCAAGCCCACCTCGGCGTCGTCGACCCCATCGACGGTGCTCTCTGGCGCGCCCGCAACCTCGCCGCCTTCGACCAACGCACCCGCTAACCCCCGGAGCCCCATGCACCCTCTGCTGAAAGCCACCGCATGGCTCGCCCTCTCCCTCACCGCCTCCGCCCAGCACGCCCAGTGGTCCGCCTACGGGGGAGCCCCCGACGGTGCCCAGTACTCCGCCCTCCGCCAGGTCAACCGCACCAACGTCAAGCATCTCCGCCCCGCCTGGACCTTCCCCACCGGCGACGACCGCGGCTACGCCTTCAACCCCCTCGTCCTCGGCGACACCATGTTCGTCCTCGCCCGCAACAACAGCATCGTCGCCCTCGACGCCGCCTCCGGAACCCCCCGCTGGACCCACCCCCTCGCCACCAAGACCCCCCTCCTCACCAACCGCGGCCTCACCTACTGGCAGAACAAGACCGGCACCGACCGCCGCCTCCTCTTCGCCGCCGACAACCTCCTCCAGGAGCTCGACGCCCGCACCGGCCAGCCGATCCGCGACTTCGGCGTCGACGGCGCCGTCGACCTCCGCGAAGGCCTCAACCGCGACCCCGCCACCCTCACCCTCGTCCAGTCCTACAACCCCGGCGTCATCTTCCAGGACCTCATCGTCTTTGGCTCCGCCACCAACGAGGAGTACAGCTCCGCCCCCGGCGACATCCGCGCCTACAACGTCCTCACCG
This sequence comes from uncultured Granulicella sp., assembly GCA_965213785.1. Classification (GTDB taxonomy): domain Bacteria; phylum Acidobacteriota; class Terriglobia; order Terriglobales; family Acidobacteriaceae; genus Edaphobacter. Next base: position 1,858,356 of record OZ243921.1, read on the forward strand.
GGGCCCTCGCCTGGAGCTTCCACACGATCCCCCACCCCGGCGACCCCGGCTACGACACCTGGCCCCCCGATGCCTGGCGCACCGTCGGCGGAGCTAACGCCTGGGCCGGCCTCGCCCTCGACCAACCCCGTGGCATCCTCTTCGTCCCCACCGCCAGCCCCAAGTACAACTTCTACGGCGCCAACCGCCCCGGCGACAACCTCTTCGGCGACTCCCTCCTCGCCCTCGACGCCCGCACCGGCCACCTCCTCTGGCACTTCCAGATGGTCCACCACGACATCTGGGACTACGACAACGCCAACACCCCCATGCTCAGCACCGTCCGCCACCACGGCAAGCTCGTCGACATCGTCGCCCAGACCAGCAAGACCGGCTTCGTCTGGGTCTTCGACCGCGTCACCGGCAAACCCCTCTGGCCCGTCGAAGAGCGCCCCGTCCCCCAGACCGCCATGCCCGGCGAGCACCTCTCCCCCACCCAGCCCTTCCCCACGGAGCCCCCGCCCTTCGGCCGCCAGACCTTCACCGCCGACGACCTAAGCCCCTATCTCGAACCCGCCGAGCGAGAAGCCCTCCGCAAGCAGATCGAAGCCGCCCGCAACCAGGGCCTCTTCACCCCGCCCACCACCCAGGACACGGTCGAGATGCCCGGCAACAACGGCGGAGCCAACTTCGGCGGCACCGCCATCGACCCCGCCCGAGGCTTCCTCTACGTCGTCTCGAAAGACCTCCCCGCCATCCTCAAGCTCACCCTCCCCGCCCCCATCCCCACCGGCAACACCGCCGCCGCCCGCGGAGCCGCCGTCTACGGCAACACCTGCGCCCTCTGCCACGGCGCCGCCCGCGAGGGCAAGCCGCCCGTCATCCCCACCCTCGTCAACCTCCACCCCCGCCTCTCCGACGACCAGATCCGCGCCACCATCCAGTACGGCAAGGGCATGATGCCCGCCTTCGCCACCCTGCCCCCCGCCCAGCAGGCCGACCTCCTCACCTTCCTCAAAAGCTCCGAACTCGCCCCAGCCTCTACCGCCACCACGCCTACCGCCCCCTCCCCCGCCTCCACCGCACCCGGGCCTACCGCCCCCTCCCCCACCTCCACCGCCCCCGCCACGCCCATCGCCGCCCCCGCCACCCTCCGCTACCGCAGCGGCTTCGGCTTCCTCTTCGCGGAAAGCGGCCTCCCCGTCATCGCCCCACCTTGGACCACGCTCACCGCCTACGACCTCAACACCGGCACCATCCGCTGGAAGATTCCCCTCGGCGACGTCCCCGAACTCGCCGCCCAGGGCATCCACAACACCGGCTCCCACTTCCCTAAGGTCGCGCCCGTCCTCACCGCTGGCGGCCTCCTCTTCACCGGAACCCGCGACCGCATGGTCCGCGCCCTCGACGCCGACACCGGCAAGGTCCTCTGGCAGACCCAGGTCGGCGCCGCCCTCGAAGGCATGCCCGCCATCTACCAGGTCCACGGCCGCGAGTACATCGTCTTCTGCGCCGCCGCCCGCGCCACCACCCACACCCACGCCACTCCCGGCCACCCCGCCGCCCAGGACCCCATCCACGGCGCCTACATCGCCTTCGCCCTCCCCCGCCACTAAACCAGCCGACGATTGATCAGCAGTGGCGCCCAAGGTAGGGGTTCCGCTCTCTTGTTTGTCAGTCCCAAAGGGAACCTGCTTCTGTCGTTGCCGTTGCCGGTCCTAAACCCCATCGACGAACCGCAGTCCCCTCTTGTCATTCCCGAAGGGAATCTGCTTCTGTCGTTGCCGTTACTAGTCCTCAACCTCATCGAAGACCCGCAGTCCCATAATTTTGTCATTCCCGAAGGGAATCTGCTTCTGTCGTTGCCGTTGCCGTTGCCGGTCCTAAACCCCACCGACGACAGCAGTCCCCTTGTTTGTCATTCCCGAAGGGAATCCGCTTCTGTCGTTGCCGTCGCTGGTCCTCAACCCATCGACGAACCGCACTCCCCTATTTTGTCATTCCCAAAGGGAACCTGCTTCTATCGTTGCCGTCGCTGGTCCTAAACCCCAGCGACGAACCGCAGTCCCCTTTTTGTCATTCCCGAAGGGAATCTGCTTCTATCGTTGCCGTTGCCGATCCTCAACCCCATCGACGACCCACAGTCCCCCATTTTGTCATTCCCGAAGGGAATCTGCTTCTGTCGTTGCCGTTGCCGGTCCTCAACCCATCGACGACCCGCAGTCCCCTTGTTTGTCATTCCCAAAGGGAATCTGCTTCTGTCGTTGCCGTTGCCGTTCCTAAACCCCATCGACGAACCGCAGTCCCCTAATTTTGTCATTCCCGAAGGGAATCTGCTTCTGTCGTTGCCGTCGCTAGTCCTAAACCCCATCGACGAACCGCAGTCCCCTTTTTGTCATTCCCGAAGGGAATCTGCTTCTGTCGTTGCCGTTGCCGGTCCTCAACCCCATCGACGACCCGCAGTCCCCTATTTTGTCATTCCCGAAGGGAATCTGCTTCTGTCGTTGCCGTCCCTGGTCCTAAACCCCATCGACGACCCGCAGTCCCCTCATCAGACCCTCGTCTTCAGTAAGAAGTGTCATCCTGAGCGAAGTCGAAGGGACCCGCGGTCGCCCCCCAAACCCCTCACCCCGCACGCACCCACCCACCCAGCGTCCGCACCGACGCCACCGAGAGCACCCGCCCCGCCCCCTCCTCCGCCCAGAGCGGATCGCCCGACCCCTCCCGCCTCCCCAGCAGCGAAGCATGCAGATCCAGCCCCGCAATCCGCAGCAACTCCCTCGCATTCTCCAGCCGCACCCCACCCCCCGCCGCCACCCGCAGCCTCCCCGCCGCCCGCGCCGCCAGCCCCTCTAGCACCCCAAACCCCTCCATTACCGTAGGCCGCCCACCCGAAGTAAGCACCCGCGCACACCCAACATCGACCAGCACCTCAAGCGACGCCCCCAGGTCCCGCGTATGGTCGAACGCCCGGTGAAACGTCACCGGACGCCCCTGCGCCCGCCTCACCAGCTCCGCCGTCCGCACCCGGTCGATCTCTCCCACCGCAGTCAGCAGACCAAGCACCACCCCCGCCGCCCCGGCCTCCAGCGCATCCTCCAGGTCCGCGCACATCACCCCAAACTCCGCCGCCGAGTAAACAAAATCCCCCGCACGCGGCCGCAGCAGCGCATGCACCGGCACCGCGGAGGAAGCCACCGCCGCCCGCAGCATGCCCCGGCTCGGCGTCACCCCACCCTCGCCCAGCGCCGCGCAAAGCTCCACCCGGTCCGCCCCACCCTCCCCCGCCGCCCCACAAGCCTGCAGCGTCTCCACACAGATCTCCAACTCACGCCCGCCCATGCGCGTAAGCCTACCCCGCAGCCCCCCAGCCCGACAACCTAAACGCGACGGCGGCTGCCGCTACCCTGCCTTTGAGGTACTCCAAGGCTCAAGGATGTCGAAACAGAGATGCGGAAGGGGATGCCGAAGGAACCTCGAAAGCCCGTCTTGCTTAGGGACCCTTGCCTCTGAGGTACCCCAAGGCTTCAGCCTTGGGTCTCCAGGCCGCAACCGACAAGCCGGGGCTTTAGCCCCTGGGGTATGCCTTCTTCCCTGCAGCCATAGAGGCCGACGTCCTGGCAAAGGACAGCCAGCCCTTCCGAAACGCCCCAAACCCTTGACACCCCCCATATAATGGAACCAGAAGTAAAGCAGGCCCGGCACCCGCCGGGCCTGTCGTCATTTAACCCCGAACCCCACCCTCGAACAAGGGGGGGGTCCGGACCTAACTCGTTTGTTCCGAAGATTTTGCACCAAACAGGGGGGCAGGGGGCCCCCAATCGCCATGACGCCATCCACCGAAACCGCCACGCGCTTCCAATGCCGCCACATCCACGCCCAGGGACACCGCTGCGGCAGTCCCTCCCTCCGCGGAGAAGATTTTTGCTACTTCCACCACACTACCCGCCGGCCCATCCCGCCCGCCGAGCTCACCGACCGCAAGAGCCGCCAGGCCGCCTTCGACCTCCCCCTCCCCGAGGACCGCGGAGCCATTCAGTTCGCCATCGGCGAGGTCCTCCGCCGCATCGCCGCCAATACCCTCGACTCCCGCCGCGCCGGTCTCCTCCTCTACGGCCTCCAGATCGCCTCCCTCAACCTGCCCAAAGCCCCCCGCCCCGCCCGCGACGAGGAAAAAGACGTTCCCGAATCCATCGAAGACCTCATCCAGCACCCAACGCACGGCCCCATCGCCCCCATCGCGGAGCTCACCGAGCCCGAAGAAGAGCTTTCCATCGCCGGCCGCCTCCTGCGCGATCTTTGCGGGAATGACCTCGATGCCGCGGCAGCCGAGATCACCCTCCCCACGGTCCACGCAGGCACAACTCCGCCCCTCCACAAGCCGTGCGCACCGTGCCCACGCCGCGGCAACCACCAGAAGCCTCGCCAGGACCGCCCCAGCCGCGCGGCTCGTGGCGCTTTTGCGGCGGCTGCGTCAAAGGGAGTAGCTTTGGATGTGCCTGCCCCACGCCGGTTGCAGCGCCCGAAAACAACATCCATCACCCAGGAATCCAGATCTTGAAGACGCCCGCTCTGCTCGCCCATGTTCTCGGCATCGCCGTCGCCGCCACAACGTCACTCCTCGGCCAGACGCCCGCCGAGCTTCCCGACGCGCCCAGCACCACGGCGCACCTGGTCGCTCCCGTCCTTCCCACCGGGCCCACGGTCCTGCTCGACACCACCATGGGCCGCCTCACCTGCAAGCTGTACACCAAGGAGGCACCCGTCACTACCGCCAACTTCATCGGCCTCGCTACCGGAACGAAAGATTGGATCGACGAAAACCAGAAGAAGCGCCGCAGCCACTTCTACGACGGAACCACCTTCCATCGCGTCATCCCGGAGTTCATGATCCAGGGCGGGGACCCCCAGGGCACCGGCATGGGAGACCCCGGCTACTTCTTCCAGGACGAGATTGATCCCGGCCTGGTCTTCGACGTGCCCGGCCGCCTCGCCATGGCCAACGCCGGCGCCGGCCCCTCAGGCACCGGAACCAACGGAAGCCAGTTCTTCATCACCGAGGTCCCCGTTCCGCAGCTGAACGGCAAGCACACCATCTTCGGCCAGTGCGACGACGCCTCCGTCGCCCTCGTCACCGCCATCGCCCGCGTCGACCGCGACGGAAGCGACAAGCCCCGTGTTCCCGTAGTCGTCAACAAGGTCACCGTAGTCCCTGTAGGCGCGGCCATCCCCGCCCCGCCCGTGGTTCGAGCCGCGGGACCCGTCTCCGCTCCCGCGATGCCCGCTCCGGTCCCGCACTGAGCCCGGCCAACCTGAGCCGGACCTATAATGGAGGCATGGCGACGACGGCCTCACCTTTGCCGACGACAAGCGTCCGCAGTGCACGGGCCGCGACCCGCTTCGCCTGGGCCGTCGTCGGATACAACGTACTGGTCATCCTCTGGGGCGCGCTGGTCCGCGCCACCGGCTCCGGCGCAGGCTGCGGCAACCACTGGCCCCTCTGCAACGGACAGGTCATTCCCCTGGCCCCCCGCGTCGATACGATGATCGAGTTTACCCACCGGATGATGGTGGGCGGGGCGACGTTTGCCGTGCTGGGACTGCTGGCGTGGACCTTTGCCGCTACCGCCAAGGGAGCGGCGGCGCGGGTGGCGGCGGTGGTTTCTACGATTCTCCTGGTGAACGAGGCGGTGCTCGGGGCGCTGCTGGTGAAGCTGGGGTATGTGACGGGGAACCAGTCGGTGGGGCGGGTGGTGGTGCTGTCGATCCACCTGAGCAACACGCTGCTGCTGCTGGCGGCGCTGACGTTGACGGCGGTGCTGCTGCCGACGGGCCGTACGCGTGGCAGCCTGATGCGGACGCGCGACGCCGGGATAGTGCTGCTGGGACTGGCGGCGACGATCGTGGTGGGGGTGAGCGGGTCGCTGGCAGCGCTGGGCGATACGCTGTTTCCGGCGGCGAACCTGGCGGCGGCGGTGGCGCAGGATTTCGCGGCGAGCTCGCCGTGGCTGCTGCGGGTGCGGTGGGTGCACCCGGCGAGCGCGGTGGTGGCTGCCTGTTTCGTGGCGTGGTTGCTGGTGCGGGAGCGGCGGGACAGCATGATGCGGGTGGTGGCGGGGCTGCTGGTGTTTCAGTTTGCAGCCGGAGCGGCGGACATCCTGCTGCTGGCCCCGGTGTGGATGCAGATTGTGCATCTGCTGGGGGCCGACTTGTATTGGGTGGCCCTGGTGACGGTGGCTGTGCGGTGGATGTGGCCCGATGATCTGGGCCAGACCTTAGTTTCGGCGGATTAGGGCCTTTTCGAGGTGGCTCGAGGGCTAGTGGGTGGCGGGTTTGCCTGCGATCTTGTCGCCGAGGTTTTCGGTTCCGTGGACGGTCTTCTCCGCGCCTACCTTGGTGTCATGTCCAGCGACCTTTGCGACGTGACCGGTCTTCTTGGCGACGACCTTGGTGCCGTGGCCGGTCTTTTTGGCGACCTTCTTGGTGGCATGGCCGGTATCGACCGCTGCGTCCTTGGTGTCGCGACCCGCACCTTTCATATCCTGCCCGGCGGTTTGTGCATGCACGGCGGGGCCGGAGAGGGTGAGAGCGAGAGCAAGAAACATTCCGCCTGCGAGACGACGATCCATAAATTCTCCTTGTAGAAACCTTGGGAAACACGGGCCAGACACGAACCGCATGGACATACCGCACCCACTTCGGATAGATTCCCGGACAGGGCGGAACGTTGTGTGCGCCTGGCGCGAATGATAGCAGGCCGTTCCGTTCGGTAGCCAGAGACCACGGGCGCGAACCCGATATCGATAAAGAGAGGCGCCCCCGGTACGCCGGCTTAGGCATCCCGAGATAACCCATGATCCCCGCGCTGCTGCTTGCTTCGATCGATCGCCAACTGACGCATCTGGCTCCGGTCGACATCCTGATTCTGGTGCTGTACTTCGTGCTGGTGGTGTTCATCGGCTTCTATGCCAAAGGCCAGGCGAATACGAGTGAAGAGTTCTTCCTAGCCGGGCGGGAGATGACAGCCTGGATCGCCGGGCTCTCATTCGTGTCTGCCAACTTGGGCTCGCTCGAGCTCATGGGCTGGGCAGGGGCCGCCTACCAGTACGGAATGCTCGCCACCCACTGGTACTGGATCGGAGCAATTCCGGCAATGCTGTTCCTCGGCATCGTAATGATGCCGTTCTACTACATCTCGAAGACGCACTCGGTGCCGGGATATCTGCAGTTGCGGTTTGGCGAGGGAGCGCGGGCGCTTTCGGCGGTGTCGTTTGCCCTGATGACGATCCTGATGTCTGGAGTGAACATGTACGCCATGGCGCTGGTGATGAAGACGGTGCTGGGTTGGAATATCACCTTCTCGATCTGGGTAGGGGCGGGGACGGTGGCGCTGTACGTGATGCTGGGAGGACTGCGGTCGGCGATCATCAACGAGGTGCTGCAATTTGTGCTGATCTGGGTGGGCGCGGCGATGATCCCGATCTTGGGCTTGATTGAGGCCGGGGGGTGGACGAAGCTGAAGGCGCAGATCGCCGTGAATGTGGGGACCACCGACTATGGGCATATGTGGTCCACGCTGGGGTCGTTCAAGGACAATCCGATGGGGGTGCACTGGACGGGGATCGTGTTTGGGCTCGGGTTTGTGGTGAGCTTTGGGTACTGGACGACGGATTTTCTGGTAGTGCAGCGGGTGCTGAGCGCGAATAACCTGCGGGCGGCGAAGATGGCCCCGGTGATCGGGGCGGCGTTCAAGATGGCGGTGCCGTTTATCGTCATTGTGCCGGGGCTGCTGGCGCTTTCGGTGCTGAAGAACGCGGATGGCAGCATCATGCACCTGGTGCCGGAGAGCGTGGCGGCGGGGACCCAGGGCCTGCATAGCTACAACGAGGTGCTTCCGTTGATGCTGATCCGGTACTGTGGGCCGGGACTGCTGGGGCTGGGGATTACGGCGCTGGTGGCGGGCTTTATGTCGGGGATGGCGGGGAATGTTTCGGCTTTCTCTACTGTGTGGACGTATGACTTGTATGGGGCTTTCCTGAATAAGAAGGCCAGCGATAAGCATTATGTGGCGATGGGGCGGTGGTCGACTGTGATCGGGATGCTGGTGTCGATCGCGACGGCTTACCTGGTGATGAATGCGGCCAGCATCATGGACTATGTGCAGGCGCTGTTCAGCTTCTTTATTGCGCCGCTGTTCGGGACGGTGATCCTGGGGATGCTTTGGAAGCGGGCGACCAAGCCGGGGGGGTTCTGGGGGCTGCTGGCGGGGACGGTGGCATCCATCGGGATGTGGGTGTGGGTGCAGCGGGCTCCGGAGGCGCTGCGGTATATCGCGATGAGCCCGGATGCCAAGCCGATGGCGGAGAACCTTTACCGGGCACTTTGGAGTTGGCTGATCTGCGTGGCGGTGACGGTGCTGGTGAGTTTGATGACGAAGGCTACGCCGATTGCGGAGCTTTCGGGGCTCGTGTACGGGGCTACGCCGATTCCGGACGATGGCTCCAGGGGATTGTTCGAGAAGCCTATCTTCTGGGCGATCGTGGTGATTACCGTGTTCTTTATTTTGAACCTCATCTTCTTCTAGTACGGAAAGGCTTGGGTTATGCATACTCCGGAGATTGTGGAAGGCCTGGCGAAGACCCGGGAAGAGAAGCAGGAGCTGTCGATCTGGTTTTTCTGCGGTTTGCTGACGCTGGTGTATGGGCTGGTGCTGGTAGGGCAGGGGGTGTACGACCTGAGCCATCCGCCGCATACGGTGCTGCAGGAGTTGCACCCTACGCTGAGGTGGGGTGCGCTGATGACGGTGTTTGGCGCGATCTACGTGGTACGGTTCCGGCCGGGTAAAGGGTAGCTGGGTCTGCGGCGGCCTGGATTTCGCCCAGGACGCGAAGGAGGTTGCCGCCAAGTAGCTGGTGGATGGTGGCGGGGGGGTAGCCGCGGGCAACCAGGGCGGCGGTGAGCTTTGGCAGGTCGGCGGCTGAGTCGATGCCCTGGGGGAGGGCGGAGATGCCGTCGAAGTCGGTGCCGATGCCGACATGGTGCGGGCCGACGACTTGCAGCATGTGCTCGATATGAGCGATGAGGGCGGCCAGGGGTGGGCGGGACAGGCGGTTGGCGAAGGCGCGATCGATGCGGTTGGAGAGGTGGAACGGGACGGGGCCCCGGTGTTGCTGCTGCAGGGCTTCGTGGGCGGCGAGGCGTTCCGGGCGAAGGAGTTGCCAGGCCTTGCGCCAGGTGTCGTCGAGGAAGCCGGGGTAGAAGTTGACCATGGCGACACCGCCCTGCTTGGCCAGGGCACGGAGCATGTCGTCGGTGAGATTGCGGGGGGAGTCGGTAAGGGCTCGGGCGGAGGAGTGGGAAGCGATGACCGGGGCGTGAGTGGCAGCGAGTGTGTCCCAGAAGGTCCGGTCGGAGGCGTGGGAGAGATCGATGGCCATGCCGAGGCGGTTCATTTCGGCGATGACCTGGTGGCCGAAGGAGGTGAGGCCGGGGGGATCGCGGAGGTCGGTGGAGGATTCGGCCCAGTCGTTGGAGTTGGCCCAGGTGAGGGTCATGGCGCGGACGCCTAGGCGGAAATAGAGGCGGAGGAGGGGGAGGGAGTTCTCGAGGGCGTGGCCCCCCTCGATGCTGAGGAGGGCGGCAAACCTGCCCTCCGCGCGGGCCTGGAGGATGTCCTGCGGGGTGAGGCAGAGGGTGAGGGCGTGGGGGTGGCGGCGGACCTGCTCGTGGACGGCGTCGATGAGGTGGAGGGCGCGGTGGGCGAAGCGGCCGTGCCACTGGGTGGGCTCGACCCAGATGGCGAAGAGCTCGCCGGCCAGGTTGCCGGCGCGGGCGGAGGCTTCGGACAGGTGGCCGCTGCCTGCCGGGTCGGTGAAGTTCCAGGACACGTCGAGGAAACGCTGGGGGGTGTCGGCGTGGGCGTCGAGGATGAGGGCGGCGCGATGGATCTCTTCTGCGTTCCGATGATCTTGCAACGGTCTCTTCCCTTCCTTGTCTGGGCGCGCGGGTGGAGATGACGAGTGCATTGCCCCCCTCCCCCGGTATTATCCTGCAAACTTTTCGAACGAAAGCACTTAGGTCTGGACCCCGGGTGCGGGGTATGGTTAAACGGGAAACGTCCGGCGGGTGGCCGGACGCCTCTGCTACTGGGATGAGTCTAACAGGCGTGTCAAGCGTTTGCCCCGGGATGAAGGGGAAAATCCCTCTTTTGCGGGTACGCTTTCCGGCAATGGGGTTGGCGCGTGAGCGGTTATCATGGACGGACCATGAGACTTGTTTCTTTTCTGCTTGTTGTTACGTCCACCCTTTCGGCGCAGACGGCCGCGCCGAAGGCTGCTGTTCACCGAAGCACCGGCGCGGGGGCCAGGAGCACGGCGCCGGTGGGCATGAGCGCCAATGCGCCAGGGATTCCTCCGGTGACCGGGGCGCCGAAGACGCTGTTTACGATGAAGTACGTGGATCTGGTGGTGGGGACGGGCGAGCTGGCGGTCCCGCGCAAGTTTTATACGGTGAACTATACGGGGTGGCTGACGACGGGAAAGAAGTTCGACTCGTCGTATGACCGGAAGGAGCCGATTACGTTTCCGTATGGGGCTCGCCGGGTGATTGCCGGGTGGGATACGGGCTTTGAGGGGATGCGGGTGGGAGGCAAGCGACGGCTGCTGATTCCGTATGAGCTGGCGTATGGCGAACTGGGGAACCAGGTGATTCCGGCGAAGTCGAACCTGATCTTCGATGTGGAGCTTCTAAGGATTTCGGATACGCCACCGGCCCCGCCTGCGCCACCGGCGGGTGCGACGCCGCCACCGCCACCTTCTCAGCCGACCACACCGACCACACCGAGCACACCGACGACACCAACAACGCCGACTAGCCCGAGCACACCGACTACACCGACGACACCGACGACACCGACCAGCCCTGCGACGCCGACCCGGCCTAGCACTCCCAATCGCAACTAGTTTGCGGAGCCTGTCCTGCATGGAACCATACCCCATCCGATGAGATGAGGTGCGGTTTTGTTTTTGGCCCATCGTGGCCGCGAAAGGACACCTCCCAGAGGGTGAGAGATGAAGAGGGTAGGCGATAACGGGGGCTCCGGGAGTAGACTTTCGGTATGAATCTGTCGCTGAGCGAGAGCGAGTTCCCGGTGCACCTTCGCTTCGACCGGGTGATGACGGATGAAGAGTTGATGCGGTTCTCTTCGGAAAACGAGCCGCTTCGCATGGAGCGGGAGCCTAATGGAGAGCTTGTTGTGATGTCGCCGAGCGGATCCGGCGGTGGTTCGACGGAGCTGTATGTCGGGATCCAGCTAGGAAACTGGGCTGATTCTGATGGACGCGGTAAGGTCTTTGGGCCGAACGCGGGCTTCACGTTGCAGGATACGTCGGTGCGCGCGGCGGATGCTTCCTGGGTGGGCCTGGATCAGTGGAATGCCCTGACGGCGGACCAACAGGAGAGTTATGCTCCGCTCTGTCCGGAGTTCGTGATCGAAGTCAGATCGAAGTCGGACAGGCTGGCTTCCCTGGAGCGCAAGATGTTGCAGTGGATCGGGAACGGGGCGGAGGTGGCGTGGTTGATCGATCCGCAGCGGCGGGTCGTGGCGATCTACCGGCCGGGGTGTGAGGTGGAGGTGCATGAGGACCCGAGTTCGGTGCGGGGGGATGGGCCGGTGCGGGGGTTCGAGCTGGTGATGGCGCGGGTTTGGGGTTGAATGGAAAACGGCTAACATCGGGATGGGCCCGTTGCTGAACGGTAAAGCAGGCTCGCTGACCTCGGAAGGGGCGGTTTGGGAGCGTAAACTTCGGGTATGACTCTCTCGCTGAGTGAAACCGAGTTTCCGGTCTATCTGCGTTTTGGCAGGGCGATGGGCGATGAGGAGTTGATGCGTTTCTCTTTGGAGAACGAACCGCTTAGGGTGGAGCGGGAGGCGAATGGAGAGCTTATCGTGATGTCGCCGAGTGGGTCCGGAGGGGGATCGCTGGAAGCCAGGGTACTCATCGCACTTGGTGTCTGGGCGGAGTTGGATGGACGTGGAACGGTGTTCAGCCCAAGCGCGGGCTTCAGGCTTCCGGACACCTCGGTTCGTGCGGCGGATGCTGCCTGGATGAGTATGGAGCTGTGGAATGCCTTGTCGGTGGATCAACAGGAAAGTTTCGCCCCGGTGTGCCCGGAGTTTGTGATCGAAGTACGCTCCAAGAGCGATTCCCTGCCACCTTTGGAGCGGAAGGTGACGCAGTGGATTGCCAATGGGGCGGAGGTGGCGTGGTTGATCGATCCGCAGCGGCGAGTGGTGGCGATCTACCGGCCGGGGTGTGAGGTGGAGATGCATGAGGACCCGAGTTCGGTGCGGGGGGACGGGCCGGTGCGAGGGTTTGAGCTGGTGATGGCGCGGGTTTGGGGTTGAAGCGGGCGACTTTCTGTCTGGATTTCAGCACCGGGCATCGATGGGCGGGAATCAAACCTGTGGGTGGAAGAATTCGGTGCCGTTGTTGCGGCTTATTGCGCCTAAGAATGCTGGAGGGAAGTATTGATGTTTGACCGGTTGCGGCCGCTGGCTCCTTATTTGAAGAGGTATTGGAAGCACCTGGCGTGGGGCGGGGTGGCGGTGATTCTGTACAACGTGATCAAGGTGCTGCTGCCGCTGGTGATCGGACACGCGATCGACGATATGCAGCATGGGCTGACAGAAGCCAAAGTGATGCACCATGCGCTGCGGCTGCTGGTGATTGCGGTGCTTTCGGGGATTTTTCTTTACATCACGCGGCAGGTGGTGATTGGGGCTTCGCGGGAGATCGAGTTCGATCTGCGGAACGATTTGTTTGCGAACCTGGAGCGGCAGCCGGCGAGTTTTTACCATACGCACCGGACGGGGGACATCATGGCCCGGACGACGAACGATTTGAACGCGGTGCGGCAGTTGCTTGGGCCTGCCATTATGTATTCGGCTAATACGGTGGTGTTTACGGCGGCGGCGCTTCCGTTTATGTACCGGATCAGTCCGCGGCTGACTTTTTTTGCGTTTGTGCCTCTGCCGCTGGCTTCGGTCATTGTGCAGTACTTCGGCAACCGGATTCATCGGCGGTTCGAGCGGATCCAGGCGATGTTTTCGGAGATTTCAGCGAAGGCTCAGGAGAACTTTTCGGGCGCGCGGGTGATCCGGGCGTTTGCGCAGGAGGAGGCGGAGATTGCGAAGTTTGAGACGGCGAACCTGGAGTACATTGCGCGGAGTCTGCACCTGGTGCGGCTGATGGCGATGTTGTGGCCTACGCTCGAGTTTGTTCTGGGCATGTCGTTGATGATTACGCTGCTGGTGGGCGGGCATGAGGTGGTGGCGCACCGGATTTCGGTGGGGCAGTTTACTTCGTTCAACGTGTATATGGTGCAGCTGACGTGGCCGATGATCGCGGTTGGGTGGGTGGTGAATCTGTTCCAGCGGGGGACGGCTTCAGTGGTGCGGATCGATGAGCTGCTGAAGCAGGTTCCGGCCATCCAGGACGATCCCGCGGTGGCCTTGGCGGCTGGGCCGATCTATGGCGAGGTTGAGCTGCGGGGGCTGCGATTTACGTATGAGGGGTCGGCGACGGAGGTGCTGCGTGGGATCGATTTGAGGATTCCGGCGGGGTCGAGCCTGGCGATTGTGGGGCCGACGGGGTCGGGGAAGTCGACGCTGGTGGGGTTGATGGCGCGGCTGCACGATGCGGCGGAGGGGATGGTGCTGATCGATGGGGCGCCGGTGCGGGAGTATCCTTTGGCGGTGCTGCGGGGGAGCATCGGGTTTGTGCCGCAGGAAACGTTTCTGTTTTCCAGTACGATTCGGCAGAATATCGCGTTCGGCGCGGACGGGGCGACGGAGGAGCAGGTGGAGGAGGCTGCAGGGGTGGCGCATATCCGGACGGAGATCCTGGAGTTTCCGCTGGGATTCGAGACGATGGTCGGGGAACGCGGGGTGACGCTTTCCGGCGGACAGAAGCAGCGGACCTCGATTGCGCGGGCGGTGGTGCGGGACCCGCGCATTTTGATTTTGGACGATGCGCTGGCGAGCGTAGACACGTTCACGGAGGAGCAGATCTTAACGGGGCTGCGGCGGGTGATGGGGGGGAGGACGACGGTGTTGATTTCGCACCGGATTTCGACGGCACGGAATGCGGACCAGATTGCGGTGCTGGTGGAGGGGCGGATCGTGGAGCTGGGCGGGCACGACGAGTTGATGGAGCTTGGCGGGTACTACACGGGGTTATTCGAGAAGCAGCGGCTTGAGGAAGAGCTGGCGGTGACGGGGTGAGACGGCAAGACCCGCCGGGTGGCGGGTCTTTGAGGAGAGCGAGAGGCCTTTGCGGGGGTTGTTGGCGTGGCTGAGAATACTCGTGTTTTGCCGGTGTGACGGCGCGCGAGGGACGAGGCTTAGGCGGACCAGCGGGTGGCTGCTGGAACGGTTTCTTCCTGCTGGCGGGCGGCGACGGGGGCGAAGCGCTCTTCGCGGGTGCGGAGCTCGCGGGGGAGGACGCGGCCGGCGACGGGGTCGCGGGCGACGATGACCCAAGCGTCGCGGACGTTGCGGACGCAGTGGACGACGTTTTCGAATTTTTCGATGGAGGCGGAGTGGGAGGCTTCGAGCGACTCGGTGAACATGGCGGCGTAGAAGTCGGAGAGGGTGGCGGCGGTGTCTCCGCCGAGGTCGGTGCGGAGGCGGGCCTGGAGGTACATGATGATGTCGATGAAGCGCTTGACGGCGGCGCGGCGGGCGATGACGTCGCCTTCTTCCACGGCGCGGATGGCCTGGTAGAGGAAGCGGAGGGCGGCGTCGTAGAGGGCAACGATGAGTTCGACCCCGGTGGCTCCGACGAGAGACTGGCTGCGGTAGTTGTTCTGCGACATGGTTGGCCTCTTGGTGCGGGTTGATCGGATCGCGTGATTGGTCGATCCGGGGGATTGGCTGTCCGGATGGTTGATGGTGCGCGAGCACTGCGTGCCGCCTTACCCTCCGGTGTTGGTGTTGTAGCCGGTGGTGGCGGAGTAGATCTGGTTGATCTCGTCGAGTTGTGAGGGGAGCTGCTGGAGAATCTGGTTGGCCTTGTTGAGCTCGGCGGTAAGGCTGATCTTCTGGGCTGCGAGCAGGGCGTCTTCTTTGGTGATATCGGCGTTCAGCGTGGCTTCCTGAGCGGCATTTTCGGCTTTGGCAAGGAAGATGGCGCCGGTGCTGGAGGTGCTTCCGAGGGAGTTGAGCGTGTTGTTGAGGCTCTGGCCGAAGCTGCCGTTGTTTTGCAGGAAGCCGACGATGTCGGAGAAGTGGGCGTTGAGGGCAGTGCCAAGCGTGGTGCTGGACAGGGTGAGCTTGCCGTCAGTGCCGAGGGTAAGTCCGAGCTGGGAGAGGTTGTTGATGCTTCCGCTGGCGGTGCCCCCGAGCAGGGCCTGGGAGAGCTGGGTCTGGATGGTGGCGAGGGTGGGATTGCCGTAGAGCGGCTCAGCCTTGCCGGTGGAGTCTTTGCCCTCCTGGGTGCTGAGATCGGCGACGACGGCGTTGTAGGAGGTGACGAGGGTTTGGAAGGCGGTTTCGATGCTGCCGTTGTCGTTGGTGATCTGGACCTGGATCGGGGTGTTGGCACTTCCGCTGGCGGAGAGGAGCTGGAAGGTGACCCCGGGGATGGCGCCGGTGACGGTGTTGGAGGCGCTGGTCGTTTCGAGGCCGTCGACGTTGAGGGTGGCGTCGGCTCCGGGCTGGCCCTGGGAGAAGGAGATGGCCGTGGGGGTGGACGGCGTGGTGTCGGTGAGGTTCGAGGTGAGAGTGATCTGGCCGGCGGTTCCGGCGGTGTTGCTGACCAGCGAGAGGCGGTAGCCGGTAGAGCTTTGGACGACGCTGGCGGTGACTCCGTAGGAGCCGGAGTTGATGGTGGAGGCAAGCGTCTGGAGGGTGTTGCTGGAGCTGTCGACGGTGACGGTCTTGCTGGAGGAGCCTACGCCAATGCTGAGGCTGCCGCTGAGGACGTCGGAGGCGGTGGTGATCTGGCTGGAATAGTTGGACGAGGTGGTGGCGAGGGTGTGAACGGTAACGGTGTGGCTGCCGGCGACGGCAGAGGAGCTGGCCGCGGTGAGCGTGAGGGTGCTGGTGTCGGAGCTGGAGCCGAGCTTGGAGTAGAGGACACCGTCGAAGCTGGTGAGGGCGGCGAGGGAGGTGGAGAGGGTGGAGAGATCGGTGCCGATGGTGCTGAAGGCGGTGTCCTGGGCCTGCAGGTCGGTGAGCTGGTTCTTCCAGGGGGTCTCGATGCCGCCGCTGATGGCGAGGATGGAGCTGACCGCCCCCGCGACGTCGAAGCCGGTGCCGCTCGAGAGAGATCCGAAGTTCAGTCCGACAGTGCCCATCTGTTCTCCTTGCTGACTGCCCGTGATGATCTCGGGTGAAGCAATTGCGGTTCCGAAGGCGGTGCCGTCGCATTAGAGATCTCTGCGGATGGCATCTCGCTCGCACGATCCATGCCCACTTGAAGAGGAATCAAGGGGGACGGGCTCGTGCGGTGCGCCTTTCGTGTTTATCGGCAGGGGGGGCTACTGGAGTAGCTTGGTGACCTCTTCCTGGACACTGTTGGCCTGGGCGAGGGCGCTGATGCCGGTTTCGGAGAGGACCTTGTATTTGGCGAGCTCGCTGGTGGCGGAGCCGTAGTTGGTGGAGCGGATGGTGCTTTCGGCGGCGGTGAGATTTTCGGACTCGACGGAGGCGACGCCCGAAGCGGCGTCGAGGACGTTGATGTTGGCGCCGATGATGCCGCGCTGGTAGGCGACGTCGGCGATGGCGGTGGTGGCGCTGGTGAGGATGGTCTGCGCGGTTTGACCGGAGAGGGTTGAGACGGCGGCGGCGGTGAAATCGACTCCTGGCCCCGGAGGCGCGCCGGGGATGGGGAGAGCCGTCTGGTTGAGGGCGGTGCCGCCGAAGCTGAGGTTGTGGCCGGCCCCGACCGGACCCTTGATGGTGACGGTTGCGGTGGCTGGGTCGTAGAGGGCGGTGACCTGGCTGGCGGAGAAGGTGGAGTCGGCGCCGATGAGGGCCTGGAGCTGGGTCCCGGTGGTTCCGGCGGGAACGGTGAGGCTATGCGACGATCCGAAGCCAACGGCTACGGCGAGGAGTCCGGAGAAGGTGTTGGTGTCGGCGCCGAGCGAGAAGGTTCCGGTGGAGGAGGCCTGTTGGACGCCGGGGGTGAGATTGCTGACGGTGAGCTGGCCGTTCGCGCCGGAGTCGGTAATATTGCCGGGACCGACGGTGAGGGTTCCGGAGCCGTCCGGGGGACCGGCGAGGGTGATGATGGTTCCGGTGCCATCGAGGCTGGCGGAGATGGCTGCCTGGATGAAGGCAGGGTCGGCGTTGACGGTGCCGACGATGGCGGCGATGGTGGTTCCGGGGTTGAAGGTGACGCTGTGGGGCACACCACCGGCGAGATAGAGGGTGAGGCCACCGGAGCCGGTGTCGGAGCTGGCCGAGAAGGTGAGGGTTCCGGTGGACCGGCTGAGCGAGGTAGAGGGGGTTCCGGTGGGAAGGGGCAGGGCGGAGACGACGCCGGTGGCGGCGGCGAGGCCGACGGAGCTGGCGGCGAGGCGGCCGACGGCGTTGGAGTAGACGTTGGCTCCCTGGACGGTTCCGTCGGAGACGAAGACGGTCTGGGCTGCGCTCGAAAAGACCTCCTTGGAGTTGAAGTTGGTGGTGGCGCCGATGGCGTTGATCTGCGACAGGATGTTTTGATACTCCTGGTTAGCGGAGCTGGACTGGGCGGAGGTGAGGGTGCCGTTGGCGGCTTCGGTGGAGAGGGTGACGGCGCGATCGAGGAGATTGGTGACCTGGGAGAGGGCTCCGTCGGCGGTCTGAAGGAGGCCGATGCCGTTATGGGCATTGAGGGCGGACTGGGTGAGGGCGGACACGTTGGCACGGAGGCCATCGGCTACGGCGAGACCGGCGGCATCGTCGGCACCGCTGTTGATGCGGGAGCCGGAGGAGAGCTGGGTGAGGGTGTTTTGCAGGCTGCTTTGGGTGAGGTTGAGATTGTTCTGGGCGTAGATCGCAGCGATGTTGTTCAGGATGCCGAGGGACATGGTCGATCCGCTCCGAGGGTGGGTCGCGCATCCGCGAGGGGATGCGATGGCGAGAAGACGATCCTTGCCGGCTCCCTGGGAGCTCGGCAGCAGATTAGGGCGCGGCGAAAGATCCCTAAGGGCGGTAGACGTTTCCTCGGAGGCTTAGGCCTCGCTGGTAGTGCGACCCACAGAGGCGGGGTGAAGACCCCCGGCCATGTTATAGAGCGTGGAGTGCTGCCGAGCGCGCGTGGCGAGGTTCGCCAGGTGCCTCTGCTTAAATGGCGCGAGGGCAGGTCCGAGTGTCCGGACCTGCCCATCGCGGTTGGAGCTGCGCGGTGTTACTGCAGCAGCTTGGTGACTTCCTGCTGGACGCTGTTGGCCTGGGCGAGCGCGCTGATACCGGTCTCGGAGAGCACCTTGTACTTGGCGAGATCGGAGGTCGCAGAGCCGTAGTCGGTAGAGCGGATGGAGGTTTCCGCGGCGGTGAGGTTCTCCGACTCGGACGAGGCGACACCCGAGGCGGCGGTGAGCTCGTTGACGTCGGCGCCGATGATGCCGCGCTGGTAGGCCACATCCGCGATGGCGGAGGTGACGCTGGTCAGCACCTGCTGGGCGCTGCCGGCGTTGAGGGTGGAGATGGCGGCATTGCTGAAGTCGATGCCGGCTCCCGGCGCGGCACCGGCGAGAGCCGGGGCAACGGAGGTGAGGGCCGTGCCCGTGGTGCTGAGGGTGGTGGCACCTGAAGCGCCCGCAGGCCCGGAGATGGTGAGGGTGGCTGTGGTCGAGCTGTAGGACGCGGTGATCTGCGCCGCGGAGAAGGACGAGTTGTTGTTGATCTGACCGGCGAGATCGGTGCCGGTGGTCCCAGCCGCAACGTTGATCGTGTAGGGACCAACGCCGCCGTAGCCGATCGAGAGCGATCCGCCGAAGGTGTCGTTGGCCGCACCGAGTGCGAAGGTGGCCACGGAGGTGCCGGTGACGCCTGGGATGATGGTGTTTCCAGTGACGGCGCTGTTGGCGGTTACGTTGTGGAGCGCATCGGTACCGAGGACCACGCTCTTGGTTCCGTCCGCGGGTCCCTTGATGGTGAGGGTGGTACCGCTGAAGGTCGCCGAGATGCCTTCTGCCTGGAACGTCGCGTCGTTGCTGATGGCGAGCGCGGTTGCGGTACCGTCGCCGGGGGTGCCTACGGAGAAGGTGTGCAGGGAACCGTTAGTGACGCCGAGCTGGATGGTGCCGCTGATGGTGTCGCCAGAACCGGCCGTGGTGAGCGCGAGGGTGGACTGGGTGACGCCGGTGGAGGTGGTGCCGGCGTTGCCGGAAGGGTTCGCGATGTTGCTGGCTACGCCGACCGCCGACGACTCACCGACGCTGGTGGTCTTGAGGGAGCCGACCACGTTCGAGTAGACGTTGGCTCCGCTGGCGGTTCCGTCGGAGACGAACACGGTGCGGGCGGTCGAGGAGAATACGTTGTTCGAGTTGAAGTTCGTCGTCGAGCCGATGGCGGCGATCTGGGTAAGGATGTTCTGGTACTCCTGGTTGGCCGAGCTCGCCTGGGTGGAGGTGAGGGTGCCGTTGGCGGCTTCGGTCGAGAGGGTAACGGCGCGGTTGAGGAGGTTGGTGACCTGGGAGAGAGCTCCGTCAGCGGTCTGCAGCAGCCCGATGCCGTTCTGGGCGTTCTGGGCGGACTGGGTGAGGGCGGCGACGTTCGCATGCAGACCATCCGCGACGGCGAGGCCGGCTGCGTCATCCGCACCGCTGTTGATGCGCGAACCGGAGGACAGCTGCGTGAGGGTGTTCTGCAGGCTGCTCTGGGTAAGGTTGAGGTTGTTCTGCGCGTAGATGGCTGCGATGTTGTTCAAGACGCCCAAGGACATTTTGATCCGCTCCTGTTTGTTTCTCGTGGTTCGGTTGAAGTGACGTGACTGCGGGGCGCCGGTCCCCGGGTATGGCTTGAAGCGGGAGAACCCTGCAACGCTCTGCGTGGTCTCTGGCCCTTTGCCACCGTGCGGAAGGCTCCGCGTTCTCACACCTCATCGGCGGTTGTCCGGGAAGCATTAGGAAGTGCACAGCGGTAACTTGACAAAGTTTAGCTTCGATGGTTCTCCGTTCCGCTCTCTATAAGGAGGAAATGCGGGGGTGCTTCCGTTTCAGGAATGGGTTTCGAAAACGAGACACCGCTATTGAGCCGGGAGACGGGGGCCGATGAGACGGGGGAAGGGATGGTCGACACGCATGATCGAGCTGACGCGGCTGAATGGGCATTTGCTGACGGTGAACTGCGATCTGATCCGCTATGCGGAGTCTGCTCCGGATACGCTGCTGACGCTGATTACGGGCGAGAAGCTGGTGGTTCTGGAGCCGTGCGCGGTGGTGGCGGAGAAGGTGATGGCGTACCGCGCGGAGGTGCTGCGGAGCGCGTGGCCGGAGGCTGGTCCTTCGCTGACGCAGAAGCTGGCTTGGGACGCGACAAAGATACTTCGCACCGCCGGTGCAGCCGAACAAGAGTAGAGACGGACCGGCCTGGGGAGGGCTTGAGCCATGGATATCGCAAGTTTCGCTGGGATTGTGCTCGCGTTCGCCGGGATTTTGGGCGGCATGATGATCGAGGGCGGAAGCGTGGGGCAGATTACGCAGCCGACGGCGGCGATGATCGTGGTGGGTGGAACGGCGGGGGCGTGCATGCTGCAGTTTCCGATGCACATCTTTATGGCGGCGATGAAGCATGCGGTGAAGGTCTTCTTTACGGGCGGGCCCGATGGCGAGGCGATCCTGAAGCAGATTGTGGAGCTGGCGAACATTGCCCGGAAGAGCGGGATCGTGTCGTTGGATGGGGAGCTGAGTAAGGTCGCCGATCCGTTCCTGAAGCAGGCGCTGACGCTGGCGGTGGATGGGACGGAGCCGAGCGAGGTGCGGAAGATTATGGAGCTCGAGCTGAACAACCGGAGCGAGATCGAGGAGAAGATTCCGGCGGTGTTCGAGGCGGCTGGTGGCTATTCGCCTACGGTGGGGATTATCGGGGCTGTGCTTGGGCTGATCCAGGTGATGCAGCATCTGGACAACATCGACGAGGTTGGGCGAGGGATTGCGACGGCGTTTGTGGCGACGATCTACGGGGTTGCCGTCGCCAACCTGCTGTGTCTTCCGGCGGCGGGCAAGCTGAAGTTCCGGCATCGCGAGGAAGTGATGGTGAAGGAGATGATGCTGGAGGGCGTGATCTCGATCCTGGAAGGGATGAATCCGCGGATGATCGAGACGAAGCTGCGGACGTTCCTGTTCGAGCACAAGCCGGCGGAAGCGGCGGGGAAGACTGCGGAGGCTGCGGCATGAGCAAGAAGAAGCATCCGGAACACGTCAACCATGAGCGCTGGTTAGTCTCGTATGCGGACTTCATTACGCTGCTGTTCGCGTTCTTCGTGGTGTTGTTCGCCTCGGGACAAAACGACAAGCGGAAGCAGATCAAGCTGGCGCAGGCTATGACTTCAGCCTTTGCGCAGCTGGGGATCTTTGAGCCGCGGTCGAAGACTCCGGCGCTGACGGATACGGCGGGAAACTCGGGGGTTGAGACGCCGATGCCGCTGGAGGCTCCGATTCCGACCAAGAAGGTGGAACAAGCGGCGAAGGAAGCGTTGGCCGAAGAGCACAAGATGCGCGAGGCGCTCGACACGGGCAAAGCGGCGAAGACGATGCCTGCTGGAAGCGTGGTGCTGCGGTCTACGCCTGAGGGTTTGGTGATTTCGCTGCGGGAGGTTGGATTCTTTCTTTCGGGGTCGTCGGAGGTTCGTCCGGAGGCTTTGCCGCTGCTGGATGAGATTGCGAAGGATATGCCGAGCGGGCCGGTGCGGGTGGAGGGGCATACGGACGATCGCCCGATCCACACGACGCAGTTTCCGAGCAACTGGGAGCTTTCGAGCGCACGGGCGGGGGCGATCACGCGGCTGCTGCTGGAGGATGGACGGGTGGCACCTACGGACATCGCGGCACAGGGGCTGGCGGAGTTTCATCCGATTGCAGATAACGCGACCGAGATGGGGCGCGCGACGAATCGGCGGGTGGACATCATTGTGCTGCGACGCCAAGCACCTTAACGAGGATGCGCTTGGGACGCTGGCCATCGAACTCGGCGTAGAAGATGCGCTGCCAGCGGCCTAAGTCGAGGGTTCCCCTGGTGATGGGGAGGGTGGTCTCGTGATGGAGGAGCAGGGCTTTCAGGTGGGCGTCGGCGTTGTCTTCTCCGGTGCGGTGGTGCTTGTAGGCCGGGTTGCGGGGGGCTAGCTTTTCGAGCCAGACGCTGATGTCTTCGATGAGGCCGTCTTCGTGGTCGTTGACGTAGATGGCGGCGGTGATGTGCATGGGCGAAACGAAGCAGAGGCCGTCGTCAATGCCGGAGCGGCGGACGATGGCTTCGACCTCAGGCGTGAGGTGGACCATCTCGTAGCGGGCTTTGGTGGTGAGGGTGAGGTATTCGGTGTGGGCCTTCATCTGGGACATGGTGGATTCGGTCTCCTTTTATAGTTTAAGGATGCGCGATGCGGATGGGTTGTTCGATGCGGGGCTGGATTGCCTTGGGATGGGGGATTGGGAGGGTGCGGTGGCGCGGCTGCAGGGGGCGTTGGCGCTGGAGCCGGGGCATCGGGAGGCGGCGCATGGGTTGATGCGGGCGTTGGACCAGGCGGGGCGCGGAGAGGAGGCGGTTGCGGTCGCGGAGAGGCTGATTGCGGAGGATGCGGAGGATGTGCTGGCGCGGACGGGGCTTTCGATGATCTACCAGAGGATGGGGCGGATTACGGAGGCGGAGAAGGTGGGGCTGGAGGCGAAGCTGCTGGGGTGGAAGATGGAGTTGCGAAGAGGCGTGGGCTCGGATGGCGAGGGCCTGGGGCTTAGGGGGCAGGGCTTAGAAGGCGGGGCCGCTCCGAGGATTTATGTGGCTTCTTCGAATGCGGGGAAGCTGCGGGATTTTGCGGCGGCTAGTGGGGGGCGGGTGAGGTTGGAGGCGCTGCCGGGATTGGCGGGGATAGAGGCTCCGGCGGAGGATGAGGAGACGTTTGAAGGGAATGCGACGTTGAAGGCGGTGTACTACTCGGGGTTTGCGGCGGGGGAGGTGGTGGTGGCGGATGACTCGGGGCTGGAGGTGGATGGGCTGGGGGGGCGGCCGGGGGTTAGGTCGGCTCGGTTTGCCGAGGATTGCGGATTTGTTGGCGGGGGGACGGTGGATGAGGGGAACAATCGGTGTCTGGTGGAGGCTCTGCGGGGGGTGACGGGGGAGGGGCGGCGGGGGCGGTACCGGTGTGCGCTGGTGGCGGCGCGGGATGGGGTGGTAGTTGGCTCGGGCTTCGGGAGTGTGGAGGGGTGGGTACTGGAAGAAGCGCGAGGGCGTGGGGGATTTGGGTATGATCCGCTGTTTTATGTGGAGGAGAGAGGCAAGACGATGGCGGAGATGGGCGGGGAGGAGCGGCTGGGGGTGAGTCATCGGGGGCGGGCGCTGATAGCGCTGATGGCGGAGCTGCTTGTGGGTGAGTAAGGGAACCCGGGACTGGCTCTTTTGTTTGATCGGCAGCGACAACAGCAGATTCCCTTCGGGAATGACAAACAAAGGACGGAGGAGGCGGCGGGTTGGGACGGATTTCGCACGAGGACGCTGGTAATCGCACAGATTTCGGGGGTGAGCCTTGACGTTCGTTCTTTGCGGGCGGAATAATCTGTTTGCCCGCCTGTGTGCATGGCGATGGTGTCGAGACTGGAGATCGCCCCCTTTATGGCTACTGCCGCGCCTCCCGCACCACCTTCCGCCGCTCCGCTTCGGGGCGTTCAGCCGCTGCGGGCTGGCGAGGGCCACTCGTTTCTTTGGCGGCGGCTGCATTCGCTCACGGGGATTGTGCCGATCGGGGCATTTCTGGTCGAGCATATCGTTTCGAACTACGAGACGATGAATGGGCCGCTGGCTTATGCGCAGCAGGTGAAGTTTTTGAATGGGCTGCCGCTGGTGCGGGTGCTGGAGTGGGGGCTGATCTTTATTCCGCTGGCGTTCCATGCGCTGTATGGGGTTTGGATTGCGTTTCGCGGGCGCGTGAATGTGAATGTGTATCCTTGGGCGGGAAACTGGGCCTACATCATGCAGCGGGTGACCGGGCTGATTGCGCTGGCGTATATCGTCCAGCATGTTTGGCGGCAGCGGTTCAGCGGCGTGAGCCTGCCGGAGAATCCGGCGTATGCGTTCCATAAGGTGCAGGTGGAGTTGTGGAATCCGTGGATGCTGGCGATTTATGTGATCGCGATGGTGGCGACCTGCTGGCATTTTGCTTACGGGATCTGGCTGTTTGCGGCGAAGTGGGGGATTACGCCAGGTGATCGGGCGCGGAAGCGGTCGGGGTATGTTTGCGCGGCGATTGGCGGGGCGCTTTGTGCGATGGGGTTGCTGAGTATTTATGCGGTGGCGTTCAAGCCGGAGTATCGGAATGCTCCGATTCCGCAGATGGCTCCGCAGCCGGCGGGGGTGGTTGAGGCGGCTCCGGCTACCGCTACGCCGGGGACTACGAATCCGCAGCAGCCGGGTGAAGTTCGGTGAGGAACGAACCATCAGCGATGGTTATGTCGCTGGTAGTGGCTTGCGGCTTTGTCGGATTCGTCTCCGAAGTGGTCAGGTGGTTGTTGGTTAAGCGGGCAACGGGAATCGCTGGGGGTCTGCGGTTCAATATGGAGGTTCGGAGATTACGCAAAGAAGTGCCAATAAGCTCTCTTGGAAGGCATATGAGGGCGTTGGATTGGTTATCTTGCATGGCTTGGCTTTGCAGTGTGCTAACTCTCGCGTTATGGCATTTCAAGATCGTTCGTTAGAAAAAGAATAGGAAACAACAATGGCGGCAACACCACGGATTATCGTTGTTGGGGGCGGGCTGGCTGGGCTGTCTGCCGTGATCAAAATTGCCGAAGCGGGTGGGACGGTCGATCTGTTTTCGATTGTGCCGGTGAAGCGGTCGCACTCGGTGTGCGCGCAGGGTGGGATCAATGCGGCCAAGGACTTGAAGGGCGAGGGCGACAGCGTTCTGAAGCACTTCGACGATACGGTGTATGGCGGGGATTTTCTGGCGAACCAGACGCCGGTGAAGAACATGACGGCGCAGGGG
The DNA here is from genome assembly GCA_965213785.1 of uncultured Granulicella sp. Lineage (GTDB taxonomy): Bacteria > Acidobacteriota > Terriglobia > Terriglobales > Acidobacteriaceae > Edaphobacter. The sequence continues at coordinate 1,883,516 of OZ243921.1, forward strand.
CCGGCGATCATCGACCTGCTGGACCGGATGGGGGTTCCGTTCAACCGGACGCCGGAGGGGTTGCTGGATTTTCGGCGGTTTGGGGGGACGCTGTATCAGCGGACGGCGTTTGCTGGGGCTACGACCGGGCAGCAGTTGCTGTATGCGCTGGATGAGCAAGTTCGGCGGCATGAGTCGGAAGGCAAGGTTACGAAGTACGAGGGGTGGGAGTTTCTATCGGCGGTGCTCGATGATAACGGGGCTTGCCGGGGCATCTGCGCGATGAACCTGCGGACGATGGAGACGCGGACGTTTGCGGCGGACGCGATCATTATCTGCACGGGGGGAAATGGTGCAATCTTCGGGAAAAGTACGAATTCTGTCGTCTGCACCGGGTCGGCGCAGTCGGCGCTGTATCAGCAGGGGGCGTTCTATGCGAATGGGGAGTTTATCCAGGTTCATCCGACGGCGATTCCGGGGGAAGACAAGCTGCGGTTGATGTCGGAGTCGGCGCGCGGCGAGGGTGGGCGGGTTTGGGTGCCGAAGGACAGGAACGACAAGCGGGTGGCGCGGTCGATTCCGGAGGGGGATCGGTACTACTTTCTGGAGGAGCGGTATCCGAAGTACGGGAACCTGGTGCCCAGGGATATTGCGACGCGGGAGATCTTCAAGATCGTTTATGAAGACGAGATGGGGATAGACGGGCAGCCGATGGTGTACCTGGACCTGACGCACCTGCCGGCGGCCCGGCTGAATAAGCTTGAGGGGATTCTGGAGATCTACGAGAAGTTCGTGGGGGACGATCCGCGGGAAGTTCCGATGAAGATCTTTCCCGGGGTGCACTACACGATGGGCGGGCTTTGGGTGGACTTCGAGCAGAAGACGAACCTGCCCGGGGTGTTCGCGGCGGGGGAGGCGGATTACTCGATTCATGGGGCGAACCGGCTGGGGGCGAATTCGCTGTTGAGCTGCATTTATGGGGGGTTTGTGGCGGGGCCGCAGGCGATGGTGTATGCGAAGAGTCTGCCGGCGCAGGTGGGGGATGGCGGGGCGGCGGCGGAGATGCAGCGGCAGCGGGAGAAGAATGAGGTGCTGCTGCGGTCGACCGGCACGGAGAATCCTTTCAAGATTTGGCGGGAGTTGGGTGAGACGATGACCAAGCACGCGACGATTGTTCGATACAACGCGGGGCTCGATGAGGCGGACGCGAAGATCGTTTCGCTGCTGGAACGGTACAAGTGCATCAATCTTTCGGACAAGAGCCAGTGGGCGAACACCAGCTTTGCGTTTACGCGGCAGCTCGAAAATATGCTGGAGTTGGCGCGGGTGATTGTGCAGGGGGCTCGGCTACGGGATGAATCGCGGGGGGCGCACTACAAGCCGGATTTTCCGGAGCGGAACGATGCGAGCTTTTTGAAGACGACGAAGGCGACGATGAAGGATGGGGCGCCGGCGTTTGAGTTTGAGGATGTGGATGTGAGCCATATTGTGCCACGGGCTCGGAACTACACGGCGACGGCGTGACGGGATTTGCAGACATGCTGAAGCTCTTCTCTTTCGTCGTGGCGTGTACGACGCTGGCTGGCAGCGCACAGCAGCCGACACGTCCTGAATTGGCTGAGGATCGCGCTCACCGCGATGGCGCGATTCATTGGCCGAGGGAGTTCGACCCGGGTGTTGCCCCGGTCTTCAGCCATAATGAGCTGCTGATCCATACGGATTGCCATCGTGCCTTTGCACGTCTTGCCGACGCGGCGGACTGGCCCAACTGGCTGGTCCTTGTGAAAGACGCGGCCAGCGAAACGCCCGGTTCCATGCGGCAGGGCAGCTTGCTGCGGCTGAAGATCTTCAGTAGCCCGATTCAGTCGCGAGTTGTGGAATTCGTTCCAGACCAGCGGATCAGCTGGATTCCCTTCGGGGCGGATGAGAGTGAGGCGCGCCACGGGCACTTCCATGCGTGGCGTTTTGTTCCCGAACCGGCTGCCTGCCTGGTGGTGACGGAAGAGACAGGCATCGGGCCGGACGACATCAAAGACCCTGTCGGCGGCAGCCATCTTATGCACAAAGCTCACGAACTCTGGCTCGCTTCGCTCAAGTGGACATCAGAACAGTAACTTCTTAGAGGTAAAGGATTATGGCTACCGCACCCCTTGCAGTCCCTACGGAAAAGGTCGCTTCGGCGCGCACGATCAAGGTTGAGATCAAGCGGCAGGCTTCGCCGGATGAGGCGGCTCGGACCGAGACGTTTGAGATTCCGTATCGGCCGAATATGAACATTACTTCGCTGCTGGGGGAGATTGCGATGAACCCGGTGACGAACGGCGGGGCGGAGACGACGCCGATCGCTTATGACGCGAACTGCCTGGAGGAGATTTGCGGGTCGTGCGCGATGCTGATCAATGGCAAGGCGCGGATGGCTTGCTCGGCGCTTGTCGATAAGCTGGAGCAGCCGATCCGGCTGGCGCCGCTTTCGAAATTTCCGGTGGTGCGGGATTTGGCGGTCGACCGGTCGGTGTTGTTTGAGAATCTGAAGCGGGTGAAGGCCTGGGTTCCGGTGGATGGGACGTATGACCTGGGGGCCGGGCCGCGGCAGTTTCCGCAGTTGCAGGAGGAGCTGTATCCGCTGTCGAACTGCATCTCGTGCACGATCTGCATGGAGGTTTGCCCGCAGTTTAACGATGCTACGGGGTTTGTGGGGGCGGCGACGATTGCGCAGGTGAAGCTGTTCAATAACAATCCTACGGGGAAGGTGCTGAAGGAGGAGCGGCTAAGGGCGCTGGCGGGGGATGGGGGCGTGCAGGAGTGCGGGTATGCGCAGAACTGCGTGCAGGCTTGCCCGAAGCAGTTGCCGCTGACGGAGGCGATCTCGGATGTGAGCCGGGACGTGGTGCTGCAGCAGGTGAAGGACTTCTTCGTGCGATAAGAGGTGAATGCCAGCACGAAAAGCCCCGGGATCCCGGGGCTTTTTCCTGTGCAAGGGAGGGAACGGTTTACTTGCTGAAGATGCCGCCGCTGTTGGAGCGGACGCCGCCTACGGTGTCGCTGGACTCGGCTGCCTTTTCGACGCTGCCGGCCTTGCTGGCCATTTCTGCGGCGACGTGGTCGAGCTTGGTCTCTTCGGTGGCGGGGGTGGTGTCGCCGCTGTGCTGGATCTGGGGGTCGGGGCTGCTGTCTGCGAAGCGCATGGAGATACCTCACTGGGTGGGATGCAGGGAGGCGGGCGGCGTTGCCTGAGACTCAGTAGAGAGTGCGCCAGGCGAAGGTGTCTGCGGCGTCCTTGGCGCAGACCTGGACGGTGTCCTTGGTGCCTCCTGCGCCGGCGGTGTAGACGAATTCCCCGCGGTTTGCCTGGGCGCAGGGGGGGGCGGGCTGGGGATCGAGCTGGACGGTGTGGGCGCGGAAGGGTCCGGACCAGGAGAGGAGATTGTTTCCGGCGGCGGTGGGGTCGAAGCGGAGGGCCTGGATGACGTTGTTGGGCTGGCGGATCTGGAAGAGGTTGTAGGGGGCCTGGATGCCGTCCATGCAGGGGTGATAGGAGCCCTCGCCGTAGCCGAAGCGGTTGCAGTCGATGTCGACGACGGACTGCAGCGGGGGGGCGTAGAGGCGGAAGTGGATGCGGTAGTCTCCGGCGAGGGCGAAGCCGTCGGGTGGCTGCTCGTAGGCGACGCCGGGGCCGACGGGGACCTTGGGGGAGGCGTAGTACTTGTGGCCGTCGGTCTGGTTGACGACGCCGTTGAGGATGTCGGCGGCGGCCCAGTCTCCCTGGTAGAGGTCGTAGTTGGCGAGGCCGAAGGCGCGGCTGCTGCCGGTGTAGTACTTGCCGAAGATGCGCATGGAGCCGGCGCGATCGTGGATCCATCCGGGAATTTCGACGTGATCCCCGGCGCGCCAGTCCGCGGGGCGGAGGGCGCCGACGAGGAGGTGACCTCCGGTGAGGGTTCCGGTGTTGGGGTTGATGACCTTGCGGGTGATGGCGAGGGGAGCGATGCGGTAGGGGTTGGGCCAGGCGGTCTGGAGGGTGGCGGTGGGGGGAGCGGAGCAGACGCCGGGGTTGGTGACGGCGACGGCGAGGCCGGTGTGGCCGCCGTTGCCGGGGTAGGGGTAGGAGGCGAGGGCGGTGGGCAGGGTGGTGCAGGGGCCGGAGAAGGTGACGGTGGGTGGGGCGAGAGTGGTCTGGCCGGTGCCGAGGGCCTTGGGGGGGCGGGCGTTGTAGTCGGCGTCGTCTCCATTGCGCAGGAGGACGGCGGCGACGCCGGTGCCGCGCATGGTGACGGAGGCGACGGTGGTGGGGCTGTTGGGCTGATTGGCCATGTAGCCCATGGAGGAGATCTCGTAGGAGGAAGCTGAGTTGACGTAGACGAGGAGGGCTCCGGAGGCCTCGGAGGCGACGATCGGGAAGAACTTGTGGAGGGTGACCCGGGGCTGGGCGTAGTTGACGAGCTTGCCGGGGGCGATGTCGTCGGCGAGGAAGCTGATGCCGTAGCCCTGGGCTCCGCCGCCGGTGAGGTTTTCTCCGACGCCGTGGAAGTGCTGGACGTTGAGGGTGAGGTGGGTGGCGTCGACGATGTGGACGATGCGGGCGATTTCGAGGTTGGAGTGCTCGCCGGAGAGCGTGATGGATTCGCCGTCGGCGAGGCCGGCGGTGCTTCCGACGGTGGCGCAGAAGGCAGGGAGGCCACCGATGCCGGCCTCGTCGGTGATGGTGGGGTCGGGCGTGCGATAGCCGGAGGCGACGACGGCGGAAGGGCAGGCGGTGTTGTAGATGCGGTTGTCGATGGGGGCGGTGAGGGTGGTGAGGGTGGAGGCTCCAAAGCGCTTGCTCCAGGCGGCGGCGGAGTCTCCGGTGATGCGGGCGAGGCCGGTAAAGGGAGCCTCGAGGATGGAGGTCATGTTGCCGGCGGTGTAGGTGCGATCGAGGTTGACGAGGAAGACGTCTTCGCCGGACTGGTTGGCGTTGTAGCCGGGGCCGATCTGGACGTCGATGGCGTAGTTTCCGAATCCGGCTGCGTCGGGGATGGGACCGGTGTTCAGGATGCCTCCCCACCGGTCGACGGAGGTCTGGAGGAAGGAGCGGAAGAGCTTGTTGCACTCGTCTTCTGACTCGCTGCATCCGTTGGTGTCGTGCTGGACGGTGAAGACCATGTCGTCGCCGGGGGCGGTGTGGAGGAGAGTGGTGCCGATCTGTCCTCCGCCCTGGGCGGGGGAGCGGATGATGGAGTCGAGATAGAGGCTGTAGAAGTCGGCTTTTTCCGACGCGAAGGGCAGGAAGTAGTTGTGGCCTCCGCCGGAGACGCGGGTGCGGACGAGCAGGCCGCCGACGGTGTCGGCGTAGTTGAGGGCGTTGGTGGTGCGGGTTTCGAAGATGAAGGGGGTGCGGTCGTTGTACTGATCGTTGAGGCTGACGGGGATGGGGTTGAGGGAGGTCTGGTAGCGGTTCGCGCTGCGGCGGTCTTCCGCGAAGCGGGGGCGGCCGATGCCGCCGAGGGTGGGCATGGTGGCGTAGGTTTCGTTGTTTCCTCCGACGGCGGGGTCGAAGAAGCGGGAGAACTCCTTACGGGAGTACTCGGGGGAGAGGATGATGTCGCAGGCGGAGGCGGCGGGGTCCTGGGTGGGGGCGGCGCAGGGGCCCGACATGAGATTGGGGAGGCCGTTGCCGGCGGGCTGGCTGGCGGTGATCTGGGCGGGGGCGGGAGAGGTGACGAGGAGGAGGGCGGCCAGGGGGAGGAGGGGATGGCGCATGATTTCAGGGTAGACGAGACGGGGCGGATTCCGATCTGTTTTGCGTGGCGAAGACCTCGAGCGAGAAGACGGACGGAAGGGTGGCTTCTGTAAGAGACATTACCCAGGCAAGAAAATCGGCGCGTAAATGCGAGAGCATCGTAGCCCGCAGAAGGTCATCTGTCGGGGCCTCGCTCACGATCTCTGAGCCGAGGACTAGATCAACATCCTGCTTTCCACGATGCGAACTCGCGAATTCCTTAGCCCAAGCATCCGCCTCTTGACTCACTGCCTCATACTCGCCGCGTGAGAGGCCTTCCGCATAGCAGCGGATGAAGAACTCTGTTGCCGCGTCCTTACCCATCCGCAAGGTAGCCATGTCCGCAAGGCGTGTTCCCACGAGCACCTTGTCGGGGTGGAGGACAAGATCATGGGCAAGCGTGAAGCTCGTCTGCAGTTGCTGGCCAATAACGGGTAGATAGAAGTCGACCCGTAGTATCCAGCGGAGTAGACGAAGCGGCTCAAAGGCTCGGGAGACCTGGTCGATGAGCATCGCGTCCCAGTGCCCATCGGCCATCATCATGATGGCACGGTCCTCCTGGGCCACCCGATCCCAAAGGTTTCTTGTTCGAAGAAGATCGAGGTGAACACGGCGGGAGGTGACCTCGGCTCCTTCTGGAAGAGATTTTGTCTTTAGAAATGACTCGCTTCCGGCACGATCGAGCAGGATGGAGTAGAAGAGTGCAAGTTCGGCCAAGTAGTGGCGTACGGCGGGACAATCCCGGTAGGGTAAGGGGAGGTCGTTTGGTTCCGCTGCAGGAAGGATGCTGAGGGAGGCACTCTGCTGCTTTTCGCGTCGACGACGCCACCAGAGAACGGGCACCAGGAATGGGACCAGCAGGATAGCTCCCGTTCCGGCAAGCCATGCAAGGTAAACGAGGCAGAGAATCGGAACGATCAGGAGCAGGCTTACCTGGAGGATGTGCTTGCGGGCTCTCTTATCCCTATGCGCCCGCCGCAGACTTCTGGCCGCCTCTTCCCAGGTAGCGCGACGAGACAACATACGCCAATAGGATCGCTGAAAGAGAAGCAGGAAGAGTGAGTACATGGCAGGTTCCATCGTAGAGCGTCTGAAAATCCGACGTTCAAACCCGGTGTTCGGCGGTGTAGGGCAAACAGCAGCGGACTAAAATAGGCGGGTGAACAATTTAGGTGAAAACTCCTCGTCCCTCCCCTCTGCTGCTTCCGACGGTGCGCGCCCGGTGCGGCGTGCGCTGCTTTCTGTGACTGATAAGACCGGCCTGGTGGAGTTTGCGCGGGGGTTGGCGGGGGTTGGGGTGAAGCTGGTGTCGACCGGGGGGACGGCTTCGGCGCTGCGGGCGGGGGGGCTGGAGGTTCAGGATATCTCGGAGTTGACGGGGTTTCCGGAGATGCTGGATGGACGGGTGAAGACGCTGCATCCGAAGGTGCATGGGGGGATTCTGCATATCCGCGGGAATGCGGAGCATGTGGCGGCGGTGGCGGCGCATGGGATTGAGCCGATCGACATGGTGGTGGTGAATCTGTATGCGTTTGAGAAGACGGCTTCGCGGGCGGGGGTTTCGTTTGCAGAGGTGATTGAGAACATCGATATTGGGGGGCCGTCGATGGTGCGGTCGGCGGCGAAGAACTTTGCGGATGTGGCGGTGGTGACTTCGCCGGAGTATTACGACGTGATTTTGGGGGAGATGCGGGCGGGTGGGGGGTCGCTGAGCTACGAGACGCGGTGGGGGCTGGCGAAGAAGGCGTTTGCGGTGACGGCGGCTTACGATGCGGGGATTGCTTCGGCGCTGGAGCGGGTCGCGCGGCCTGAGGGGGTGGCGGAGTTTGCAGAAGACAAGCTGCCGGTTGTGCTGCGGGTGGTGGCTCCGCTGAAGCAGGTGCTGCGGTATGGCGAGAATCCGCACCAGGCGGCGGGGCTGTATGGCGATGGGTCGGGTCGCGGGGTCGCCGGTGCGCGGCAGATACAGGGGAAGGAGTTGAGCTATAACAACCTAGTCGACCTAGATGCTTGTTGGGAGCTGGTGAGCGAGTTCGATCCGGGCGATGCGGTGGTGGGGATTATCAAGCATACGAACCCTTGCGGGGCGGCGGCGGGGGCTACGGTGCTGGACGCTTACCGGAGGGCGCTGGAGGCGGACCCGGTTTCGGCGTTTGGGGGCGTGATTGGGGTGAACCGCGAGGTGGATGGGGCGGCGGCGGAGGAGATTGCGAAGCTGTTTGTGGAGGCGATTGTGGCGCCGTCGTTTACAGCCGAGGCGCTGGAGCGGTTCGGGGCGAAGAAGAATCTGCGGCTAGTGGCGATCGATCCGGCGCCGGGAAGTCGGGTGATCAAGCAGGTTTCGGGTGGGTTCCTGGTGCAGGATGCGGACCGGCTGCGGGTTTCCGAAGCTGAGTTGAAAGTGGTGACGGCGCGGGCGCCGACGCCGGAGGAGATGCGGGCGCTGCTGTTTAGCTGGAGCGTTTGCAAGCATGTGAAGTCGAATGCGGTGGTGTATGGGCGGTTTGCCGAGGGGTATGGGCAGACGGTGGGGGTGGGCGCGGGGCAGATGAGCCGGGTGGATGCGGCGCGGTTTGGGGCGATGAAGGCGGTGCTGCCGCTGGGCGGGACGGTGGCGGCGAGCGATGCGTTTTTTCCGTTTGCGGATGGGCTGGAGATGGTGGCGGAGGCGGGAGCGACGGCGGTGATTCAGCCGGGCGGGTCGGTGCGGGATGCGGAGGTGATTGCCGCTGCGGACCGGTTGGGGGTGGCAATGGTGTTTACGGGAATACGGCACTTCCGGCACGGATGACGGGATGGCGGTGGGCTTCGGTTCCGCATCCAAAGCGTGTATCGTATCGTCTAACGATTGACAGGAATGCTGCGCCTGTGTCCCCCTGTTTGGCCGCCGGCGAACCGATTCGCCGGCCGAGGAAATCATCTTTTATGACTCTGTCGTTTGCGAACCTTTCTGTTCTACGAGCTCTCCGTCTTTTTGGGGTTTTTCCGGTTGCCGGCTTGCTGGCGGCCCATGCGGTGATGGCGCAGGTCCCGGCGGGTGCGGCGGGGGAAAAGGCTCCGGATCGGGCGGCGTCGTACTACCACTATGGGTTGGCGCACCTGTATGAAGAGATGGCGGTGAATGCGGGGCGGCCGGATTATGCGTCGCAGGCGGTGGAGCAGTACAAGCTGGCGCTGGATGCGGACCCGAACTCCGTGATGCTGCAGGATGGGCTGGCGGACCTTTACTTCAAGATCGGGCGCATTCGCGAGGCGGTGCAGGCGGCGCAGGAGCAGGTGCAGCGGAGCCCGGACGATGTGGTGGCGCATGAGCTGCTGGGTAAGGTGTATGTGCGGTCGCTGGGGGATATGCAGGGGACGCAGGCGGCGGACATGCTGAAGCTGGCGATCGCCGAGTATGAAAAGCTGGCGAAGCTGAAGCCGAACGATGTGGAGACGAAGCTGCTGCTGGGGCAGCTGTATGGGGCGGATCATGACTCGGTGAAGGCGGAGAAGACGTTTCGGGAGGCGCAGGGGTTGGACTCGAACTCGGAGGAGGTGGTGCTGAACATGGCGCGGCTGTATTCCGAGCAGGGCAACCCGAAGCGGGCGGCGGAGGTGCTGGCGGCGGTTCCGGCGGCGGACCGGACGGAGCGGATGGAGTTTGCGCTGGGGGCGAGCTACGACCAGCTACGGGATACGAAGAACGCGGCGGCGGCCTACCGGCGGGCGCTTGCGCTGGAGCCGGAGAACCTGGACGCGCAGCGTGGACTGGCGAATGCGCTGCTAATGGATGGGCAGCTTGACGAAGCGATGAAGTCGCTGCAGGCGGTGCTGGCGGTGGAGCCGCAGGATGTTCAGTCGCAGGTGCATGTTTCGGAGGTGCAGCGGCGGCAGGGGCATTATCCGGAGGCTTTGGCGACGCTCGAGAAGGCGAAGAAGCTGGCTCCGGACAACCCGGAACTGAGCTATAACGAGGCGCTGCTGTACGACTCACTGGGGCAATATGGGCAGGCTACGGCGACGCTCGAAAAGCTGCTGGCGGCTTCGGTGCATGCGGATGGGAACTACTCCGAGCAGGAGAAGGGGAACCGGTACCTGTTCCTGGATCGGCTGGGGACGATCTATAAAGAGGCGGGCAAGCCGGCGGAGGCGGTCGCGGCGTACAAGCAGATTGTGACGCTGGGCGGAGATTTTACCGTGCGGGGGTACCAGGGCGAGGTGGATACGCTGCGGGAGGCGCACCAGTTCAAGGAGGCGACGGCGATTGGGGCGGAGGCGGCGAAGGCTTTTCCGAAGGACAAGAACGTGCAGTTGATGTACGCGCAGCAGATGACCGACACGGGCAGGACGGACGAGGGGCTGGCGCTGGCGAGGAAGCAGCTTACCGGCGGGACGGAGGACCGAGACGTGCACCTGGCGCTGGCTTCGATCCTGATTCGTCTGCGACGGTTTTCGGAGGCGGCTTCGGAGCTGGATATTGCGGCGGCTTCGGCGACGCGGCCGGAGGAGAGGCGGTATGTGACGTTTTTGCGAGGGGAGATGTATGACCGGTCCAAGCAGTACGGGCTGGCGGAGGCTGAGTTCCGCAAGGCTCTGGCGACGGACCCGAAGGATCCAACAATCCTGAACTACCTTGGGTATATGCTGGCGGACCGCGGGGAGAAGCTGCCGGAGGCGCTGCAGATGATCAAGACGGCGGTCGAGCTGGATCCGCAGAACTATGCGTACCTGGATTCGCTGGGGTGGGCTTACTTCAAGCTGGGACAGAATGCGCTGGCGGAGCAGAGTCTTCACAAGGCGATCGAGCGGAGCGCGTCGGACGCGACGGTGCACGACCACCTGGGGCAGGTGTACGAGAAGACGGGCCGGCTGAAGCTGGCGGTGACGCAGTGGGAGCGCGCGATGGCGGAGTATGCCCACTCGCTGCCGGCGGACTCCGACCCGGCGGATGTGGAGAAGGTGCGGCACCAGTTGGAGGGGGCGCGGGTGAAGCTGGCACACTCGGGCTCAGTACCGAAGTAAGGCATTGGAGAGGGCAAGGGCGTTCCCGTAGGATGGGAGGGGAATGACCTTTGAGGCAAAAGACGATCTGCGTGGGCTGAGCGTGGCGGAGGGGAGCGGGGACGCGCTGATTACGCGCGTGTTCCCTGCCCCCGACCGTGTGTTTCGCACGGCGTTTCAGCGGGATCGGGATCGGATCGTGCAGGCGCGGGCGTTCCGGCGGCTGGCGGGGAAGACACAGGTTTTTACCAGCCGGGAGTCGGACCATTTTCGGTCGCGGCTGACGCATACGATCGAGGTAGCGCAAATTGCGCGGAATGTGGCGGCGGCGCTGGGGCTGAATGAAGACCTGGCGGAGACGCTGGCGCTGGTGCATGACATTGGGCATCCGCCGTTCGGTCATGCAGGAGAGCGGGCGCTGCATGCGTGTCTGCGGCGGCATGGGCTGGGGTTCGACCATAACCTTCACGCGCTGCGGATTGTGGAGCATTTTGAGCAGCGGTATGCGGCGCACCGGGGCTTGAACCTGACGCTTGGCGTGCGCGAGGGGATTGTGAAGCACTCGCGAGACTACGATGGGGAGCGCTATCCGGAGCTGGGGTGCTATTTCCTGGAGGAGAGCCCGCCGCTGGAGGCGCAGATTATCGACCTGGCGGATGAGATTGCCTACCTGACGGCGGACCTGGACGATGGAGTGGAGTCGGGGCTGCTGGAGATCGATCATATTCGGGCGCATGTGGGGATTCTGGCGCGGTGTTATGACGTGGTGGCGCGGGAGCATACGGGGGTGGAGGAGAAGTTCCTCTTCAACGAGGCGCTGCAGTTGATGCAGAATACGCTGATCGACGACCTGATCGGGACGACGCGGGCGGGGGCCCAGGCGATCGGTGCGCGGTCGCTTGAGGATGTTCGGCGGCATTCGCGGCGGCTGGCGGTGTTTTCGGCCGGGGCCGAGGCGGAGCGGCTGGAGGAGAAGCGGTACCTGATGAACACGCTTTACTCGTGCGATGTGCTGGAGCGGGAGCATGAAAAGGCGGAGGCGGTGGTGACGACGCTGTTCGACTTCTGGATGGAGGAGAAGGACGAGCTGCCGCAGGGGTATATCGACGAGGTGGAGCGGGAAGGCCATGCGCGGGTGGTGGCGGACTACATTGCGGGGATGACGGACAGCTTTATTCTGCAGCAGTATGCAGGGGTGAAGCGGATGGTGAAGCCGGGGCGGCGTTAGGGTCGCGCAGGGCGTAGGCGATGAGGGTTTCTCCGTGGTGACCGGTGGCGGCATCCCAGGCGGCGTTGGATGCGGCTTCGACCTGGGGGAAGGTGGGGTCGAGCTCGCAGGCGGCGATCTCCTCCGTGGTGGCGTGGATGTAGCAGAGCTCGCAGGTGGCGAGATTTTCTTCTTCCGTGCGCATGGGTGGGCCGAATGTCCGGCAGAGGATGGGGCGGTGCTCGTAGAGGTCGCAGGTTCCGGTAATGGGGTCGAGGACGGGGCAGGGCTCGTCGTTAGCAAACTCTTCGAAGAGGATGGTTTGCTCGTAGTCGTCGGCGAGGGTGCCGGTGGTGATGTCTCCGGGGAACCAGGGGTCGAGACGGGCGAGGGACTGGGCGACGCGGGTGCGGATTCGGGTGGCGCGGGCGGGGTCGGCGAGGGCGAGGCCCTCGCGGAGGCGGGCGGCATCCTGCTGGGCGATGGGAAAGACGCCGATGCAGCATTGGGAGCAGCCTGGGCGACAGACGAGATGGGGGCCGGAGCGGGCGGCGGAGGAGGCGAGGGCGGCGTCCGCGATGTGGATGAGGGTCGGCATGGAGTTGACTTGCTTGTTGCCGGCGGATTCGTCGGACCAACGCGCGCTGACATCACGGCGTCTATCTTTTCAGAACGCACGGCATCGTTTCAGGAGGATGTATGTCTCTCGTATCAGCAGCTCTCAGTCCGGTGGCGAAGCGTTTGCCGAAGGTTGTGGATGCACGGGCCCACGGGATGATCGATTATGCCCATGCTACGTTTTTTCTTGGGATGGCGGTGGCTCTGCGGCGGAAGAACCCGCGCGCCGCGGCAGCGGCTTTGATGACGGGGAGCCTTGTGCTGGTGCAATCGCTGCTGACGGACTACCCGCTGGGGGCGAAGCGGATTCTTCCGTTTGCGCTGCATGGCCAGATGGATGGCGGATTTGCGGCGTTCTCGTACACCATTCCGAAGGTGTTCGGGTTTGAGGGAACCGGGGCGGCTACCGTATTCAAGGTGAATACGTTTGTGGAGTCGGCGGTGGTGGCGATGACGGACTTCGACAGCGAGCGTGCGCGGGAGCAGAAGCTTTAAGGGTCAGGGTCGACTTGGCGGGCGTGGGTGTGGGGAGTTGCTTCGGCTGTCGGCTGTGGGCTTTCGGCTTTGGCTGTTGGCTGTTGGCTGTTGGCTCCGCGAATCGATGCGATGCGGCGGTGGCGATCGTTCTCGCAAGCGGGAACACGACCACTTCCGTACAGGTCGATCGATCCTGCTGCGGACGTTTGACGTCAGCGCGTAAACGTCCTAGTGTTAGAAGCATGATGCAGCAACCGATGCGGTGTTGTCCCAGCTCTTCAAAGGCCCGTGCTTTTGGATTGAGTCAGGACCCCTGCACCCTTCAAGACTGCTAGAGATCCTCGTACTCCCTTCGAAGCGCTTCCGATCGGCTCCAGCGAGAACCGTGGCTTCGTTGTATGGACTCCTGATTGCCGATTGGCTTGCGCTCTTTACTGTTCAGGAGAGCCAATGTCCCTGTTTTCGAAAACATCCTCACCACTAGGCTGGGTGCCGCTCGCAATCGCTTGCCTGTCGATCTCTGCTGCGGCGCAGACGTTTAACGCGGGTATTCGCGGTACGGTGACCGACCCGACTGGCGCCGCGATACAGAACGCTTCGGTGACGCTGACCGATGAAGGAACCCGCCAAACGCGGGACACGCGGACGGACGGCGCGGGGGTTTACGTCTTCAACGCCGTGCGCCCGTCAACCTACGCGTTACGCATTGCCGCGGCGAGCTTCGGGTCCTCCGAGCGCACGCACATTACAGTCGCGACGCAGGATTTCGTCACCTTCGACATTTCCCTTACGGCTTCCGCCACGCAGGAGGTTGTTCAGGTTTCGGCGGACGCTCCGCTGGTGGACGCATCGACGGCATCGATCAGTACGGACCTGGACCAGCGTCGCCTGGAAGACACGCCCGTGCTGGGGCGCAATCCTTACATTACGGCGCGACTTTCGGGCACGTTCGTCAACACGGGCAATCCGCAGTTCATTCGCTTTGCCGACCAGAACGGAACCTCAACGACCTCGGTCGCGGGCGGCCCGGTCGCCTCCAATCTTTACCTGATCGACGGCGTGCCGACGACTGACACGAACAACCGGCCCGTGGTAATTCCCACTATTGAGGCGATCCACGATGTGAAAGTGCAGGCGCTCACCTACGACGCACAGGTTGGCCGCACCGGAGGTGGTGTCTTCAACACGCTGCTGCGCTCCGGCACCAACGTACTGCATGGCTCTTTGTTCGGCGAGACCCGGCAGACCAGCTGGCTGGCCAACGATTTCTTCTCCAACCGCTTCGGTACGCCGCGCCCGGACAGCCCGTACTACAACTGGGGTGCCTCGCTTGGGGGTCCGGTGATCCTTCCGCATCTCTATGACGGACGAGGCAAGACCTTCTTCTGGATCGCTGCCGAAGGCTACATCCAGACGTCGCCCTATACGCAGCCGTTTGTCGTTCCGACGGATTCCGAACGTGGGGGAGACTTTTCCAAGACCTTCAACGCTGACGGTAGCCTTCACGTGATCTACAACCCGAACGATACCTTTACCGATGGCAGCGGGGTGCACCGGAGGCCATTCGCCGGCAACCGCATCCCGCAGCTCAATCCTGTGGGTAAGAATATCGCGTCGTATTTTCCTTCGCAGAACGGTCCTGGCACGTTTACAGGCACGGACAACGTGCGCGACCACGCGCAGGAGGTGACCGTCAAGCTGGACCAGCAGGTTCGCCCCTGGTGGAGCGTCAACGGATCCTACATTTTTTATGAGGCTCTGCAGCCGTTGGGGAACGCTCTGCGCACGCTTCCGGGCAGCTTTTCGTACACCTTTCACAGGCAGGTCGATGCCGTCCAGGTGAACAGTACCTTCATCCTGAATCCGACGACCGTGGTGACGGCGAGGTACGGCAACAACCGGTTCCCGAACCTAATTGCCGAGGTCAGTCAGGGGTTCGATCCGGCAGCGCTTGGCTTCCCGGCTTCTTACACGGGTCCTCTGCAGTCAAGATTTTTTCCCACAATTTTCTTTGCCAATTACGACCAGCTCGGTCAGAACACCAGCCAGTTGGCGAACTGGAAGTCGCAGATTCTGAATGGCACGCTGGCCAAGACGGCAGGCCGGCATAATCTAACCTTTGGAGCGGAGTACCGGCGCATTCGGCTGAACTTTCAGGACTTCGGCAACGCGCCCGGCACCTACAATTTTTCCGGGGTCTTTACGCAGGCGGATCCCAACCTTTCTGACGGCAAGTCCGGCTCCGACATCGCAGACCTGCTGCTTGGTCTGCCGAGCTCCGGGCAGGTGGATTTGACGACCCGCCTGAACACCTATCTGGACTACAACGCGCTTTTCGCGCAGGACGACTGGCGCGTGACGAAGCGGCTGACGGTCAACGCGGGCCTGCGCTGGGAACGTGAGACGGGTCTGAAGGAAGACCGCAACCAGATCGCGGTGGGTTTCGACCGAACGGCCAGATCGACCTTGTCGAACGGAGCAGAGGTGCGCGGCGGCATTCTGTTTGCCGGTGTGGATGGCAATCGGCGAGACACGGGAAACCTTTCGCGGGCCAAGTTTGCGCCGCGACTGGGTGTCTCGTACCAATTGACGCAGAGGACGGTTCTTCAAGGCGGATACGGCATTCTGTACGCGCCCCTGCGCTATGACCCGACCTCCACGCTGGCACCGGGTTACACGCAATCGAACGCCTACATTGCCAGTAACGACAACGATCGTACCCCAGCCAATTCCCTGACAAATCCCTTTCCGAATGGCTTTCAGCAGCCGACGGGCAATGCGGCACGCCTGCTCACCGGCCTGGGGAACTCCGTGACGGCTTACGATCAGGATTTGCGTGCGCCGCGCGTACAACAGTTCTCCTTTGGCGTGGAGCGGCAGCTTCCAGGCCAGATCGCTGTGGAAGCGGAGTATATCGGAACGCGCGGAACGAACCTTTCGCCATCGCCGACGGGCAGCAACGCGATCAACGTGAACCAGCTTGATCCGTCCAACTTTGCGCTCGGCAACTCGCTGAACGACCAGGTAACCAACCCGAACTACGTTGCCGGCGGTCCCGGACTTATCGGCCAGCGGACGATTTCACGTTCTCAAGCGCTCCGGCCATTTCCGCAATTTTCTTCGGTCGGCCTCTTCGTCAGTTCCTCCCATGCCGACTACAACGCCCTGCTGTTGAAGGCCGAGAGGCGCGCCGGTCACGGGCTGAATCTGATCACCTCCTTCACGTGGTCGCGCAATCGCGATTCCTCTTTCGCCACGGCGAACAGCATCCAGAGCCCCGGTGTGGTCGCGCCGCAAAACGTGTACGACCTTGGGGCGGAGTACTCTCGCGCGGTCAATGATGTGCCTTACCGGTTTGTGGCTGGGGTGCTTTACGATCTTCCCTTCGGCCATGGGGAGCGTTTTCACTCCGGCAGCCGCTTCGCCGACGCGATGCTGGGCCACTGGCAGGTCAATGTCCTTCCTACCTTCCAGGCGGGCTTTCCGGTCTCCATCCGGCAGACCAGCAATCCGAACTCCGGCATTGCCGGAACTTCCGTTCAGCGGCCGAACGTTGTGCCCGGGGCAGCTCTCGGTACAAAGGGCAGTCTGTATGACCGGCTAGACGGCTACCTGAATCCCGCTGCGTTCACCCCATCGGCCGCCTTCACCTTTGGCAACGCGCCGCGTACCCTGAATCTGCGCGGCCCTGGTGTGGCGAACTGGGACCTTTCGCTTTTCAAGACGGTGGTCGTGCGGGAACGGATCAACGTGCAGTTCCGTGCGCTGACCTTCAACACCTTCAACACGCCGCAGTTTGCGGGACCCAACACGGCACTGGGCAACGCGAACTTCGGTAAGATCACGGCCCAGGCAAACTTTCCTCGCTATTTGCAACTTGGTCTGCACATCCGCTACTGATCGCCGTGATGTCAGCTTTTGAGAAAGGCAAGCCTCTATGAGCTCTCTGACCACGCGACGCACCCTGTTGAAGTTGAGCGGCGCTATGGCCGCGGCGTTGACTTCGAGCAAGCTGTGGGCCGCAGAGATGGCTTCGGTGGGACCTCTGCTGGCGGATCATGCGGGAGCGCCTGTGCGGCTCAACCTGAATGAAAACGCCTTCGGCCCGTCCGCCACCGTGGCTGGTGCGCTCGCGCAGGAGATGCCCCTGCTGGCGCGGTATGGGGATGCGTCAGCGGCCGCAGCTTTGGCGCAGCAGATCGCTGTCTACGAGGGTGTGGCCGCAGACCAGGTCATTCTGGGCGAGGTGCTGGGCGGCCTGGGGTTGTACCTCGGTAGCAACGGTGGGCCGGGCGGTGAGTTCGTTTACTCCACGCCCGGCTTTCTCGCTCTGATCGATGCCGCATCGCATGTGGGGGGCGTCGGCGTGGGGGTGCCGCTGAACGATCGTTTTGAGAATGACCTGCCCGCGCTTGCGGCAAAGATCGGGCACAAGACCCGCGCCGTCTACCTGATCAACCCCCATAATCCGACCGGTACCGTCAGCGACGGCGAGGCGTTCCAGCACTTTCTTCGCGCCGCTTCGCGCGACGCGCCGATCATCGTGGACGAGGCTTACCTCGAGTACACTCCCGATTTTCGGAAGCGGTCGGCGGCGGCGCTGGTCCGGGAAGGCGCCAACGTTCTCGTCTTCCGCACGTTCGACAAGATTCATGGCCTGGCCGGGATGCCCATCGGCTACACGCTTGCGTCGAAGATGCTCGCCGCGGCGCTGCTTCGCGAAGGGTTTGGCGACGCGGAGTCGCTTGGCCGCCTGAACATGGCCGCCGCTTCCGCCGCGCTGAAGGATACAGAGCACGTACGCACCGTGCGTGACCTCGTTGCGGCCGAACGCACCAGATGGACGGAGGTGCTCGACGGTCTTGGCTTGCAGCACACCCGATCCGCTGCGAACTTTATCTTCTTCAACGCGAAACGGCCGCACGACGTGGTGGCGGCCGCGATGCGGAGTGAAGGCATCCAGGTAGCGCGGGCCTTTCCGCCGTACAACACGTGGATCCGCATCACCATCGGTCTGCCGGAACAGAACCGTGCGGCTCAGGACGTGGTGCGGAGGCTGTTTCGAGACGGCCCAACCTCGTTGCTGAGGGTTGACGGGCATTAGGCTAGAAGCGCCAGTCGCGCACTTCTCGTTCGAAGTTGGTGAGTTCTTTTTCGTACCGCCATTGCAGCTTTGCTTTCGGGTTCTGCGACAGAAACGCACTGCATGCGGGGGAGGGGTGTTCCTCGCCGAGCACGTCGTGCCGGCAGGCCAAGACGGGAACGCCGATCTGTAGTTCGCTCCAGAGGCTTAGCCCAGGGAGAAAGGCGACCTGCATCCCGGTGCGGGCGACATACTTGAGGTCTTGGTAGTCGAGCTTATGCTCATAGGCGGCGCGCACGTACTCGTTGGACAGGTCGACGCGCGCCATACCCGTGTTATCGGTGCTGAGCGTGACGGGCACGCCGGCGGCGCGATAGAGATTGAGCGGGTGGTAGGAGCCAAAGGCTCCGAAGCGGTCGTTGCTCGTGAGGTTGATCTCGACGGCGATGTGTTCGCGGGCCATCAGGACCAGGGTTTGGACGGCATCCTGTTCGAAGGCGATGGAGGTGCCGTGGCCGATGCGCTCGGCGCCGGCGATCTGAATGGCCTTCTTTTCGTGGTCGAGCAGGGCGTCCGGTGGTTGCTTGCCGAGCGTCTGCTCCCCGGCGTGCAGGGTGCGATGGACGCGCGGGAAGTGAGCGCCGACGACATGGATCATCCGCATGTTGAGGTCGTAGTCGGCGACCGCACTTTCCTTGCTCTCCGGCCCCACGAGGTTGAAACCGACGTAGTTGGGGTCAGCGTCGGCGAGCAGAAAGGCCATTAAGATGGCTTGGAAGACCTGGTCTTGACGGTCGCCGCGGCGGGCGTAGGAGAGGAAGCGGACCTCCAGATTGCAGACCGGCGCCGGGTTGGGACCGACGCAGCCGAGGGCCTTGTCGGCGTCTGCCTTGTCGCGTTCGAAGTCTGCGACGGCCTGCTGCACGATGGGTCTGAGACGCGGGAGCGCTCGGCTGTAGGCGGCTTCGAGATCGTCAGGGTTCCAAAGCGGATCGTCGACGGCGGCGGCAGTCCGGTCGAGGAGGTCGGGCTGGTAGATGAACTCGGTGTAGGTCTCGTGGTCGTTTGCCGCGAGAGATCTGGAGAGCGCCATGCTTCCCGCAGGCACGACGACGGAGATGGCGTAGATAGCGGGAAAGCCGCCGCCGCCGGTGTTTCCGCCGGGAACGTCATAGCCGAGCGCTTTACGGAAGGTGCGCCGCGAGATGAGATTGATGAAATTTTCGTAACGGCCGGGGTCGCGCATGCCCATGCCCTTCAGTTCGTCTGCGGGCGTGTGGCAGGGGGGTGGGGTGATCTTCTGGGCGGCGAAGTCGGCGCAGAAGCCGCGCTCCGCGGCCATCCGGACGTAGGTTTCGGTGTAGACGCTGCCGTCGAGATGGTTATGGAGATTGGCACCCTTGGGCATGGCCTGCAGAAAGATGCGCAAACGGGACTCGTCGTTTTTGACGCGGTTGAAGACAGCGGCGGCGCGTTCTTCGTTCGTGCCGTTGCTGGGGGTTTGTGCGTGTGTGGCGGCTGCGAGGAAGAGCGCGGAGATGCCGGCCGACCGGAGCTTGCGGGATAGGAGCATGGTTGGCTTCTTCCTAGAAGAGGTATTTAAGGGCGAACTGGATTTGGCGGTTTTCGTGGACGGTGGTGGAGATGGCTCCGAAGGCGGCGTCGCCAAGGCCCTGGTCTGGGAGGCCGAACTGGGAGTGGTTGAGGAGGTTGAAGAACTCGGCGCGGAACTCGAGACGGCGAGATCGCCAAAGCTCCCTGCCTGACGGTCATCGCAGGTAGCACCGAGTGCCTCGCAGGCGTCTTCGATCACGCGAAGGCCGTGCTTGCTTGCGATCCGTGTGATCGGTTGCATGGCAACCGGAAGCCCAAAGGTATGCACCACGATGATGGCTCGCGTTCGCACGGTGAGTGCGGCCTCTATTTGAAGGGGATCGATATTCATTGAAGCGGGGTCAACATCGACGAAGACAGGGATTGCTCCCACGTAGCAGACGGCCTTGGCAACCGCGATGAAGGCAAAGGAGGGCACGATCACCTCATCGCCCCGGCCGATGTGCAGCGCAAGCAGGCACAGATGCAAGGCGGCGGTGCCGGAGCTGACCGCAACGCCATGGGGGACGCCTACATGGGCGGCGAGCAAGGCTTCGAACTTTTCCGCGCAAGGGCCGAGACTCAGGCGTGTGCTTTTGAGCACCGCGGTGACCGCGTCGATTTCAAGCCGCGTAATGTCCGGCTCGGAGAGGGGAACGATCATGTTTGCGCACGCTCCCAGAGCAGCACGTCCCGCGATGGCAGCGTGGTAAGGATGTGGAGGATGCGTGCGGCGGCGGTGCCGTCTCCGTAGGGGTTTGTCATGCCTTCGAGACCGTCACGAAACGAAGACGACATGGCCAACTGCATGGCCCGGGCGATGGTTGCGGTGTCGGCCGGCGCATCCAGAACGTTTCGGGCTCGTTCCCGTCCTTTTTGCCGTTCCCCGATGTTGACGGTCGGCAGAGCAAAGGACGCCGTTTCCATGATGCCACTGCTGGAGTTGCCGACGAAGATCTGCGCCTCCCGCAGGACTGCCCAATAGTGCACCGGAGCCAGGTTGACGAACAGGTGACCGTCTCGGCGAGTGGCCAAGAAGTTTCGCGTTTGTCGCGTCAGCTCGCGGCTGCCTGCATCCGCGTTTGGGAAGCAGAAAAGAAGCTGACCGGGATAGGTGGCTAGAGCCTGAAAGAGCGATTCCGCCTCTGGGGTGGTGTCCTGAAGCAGGGTGACGGGGTGGTAGGCGACCACGGCTGCCGGCCTGGTGAAGTCGATGCCCAGCGCGGATGCCAGCTCTTGCCGCAACGGCAACCGGCTGTACCTCAGGTGATCGAGCGATGGTGCGCCGGCCCTGTGCAATCTCCAGTACAGTTCCATTCCCCTTCACTGGAGCCAGTCCACAAAAACTCTGACGATCGGCCCACGAAGCGGAAGTTTCGCGGGCATGCCTGCGGCGCATACGTTTCGGATTGTCTGGGTTCGGCCAGGGCATGGAACCGGAGTCGCCTCCGACGCGCAACCGGACGCCGCGAGGTAACCTTCCGTGGCAGCACTCTCAAGATCGTCGAACCCATTGCCTTAGCGGCAAAATGACAGGTAGATGGGATGTATCGCTCCCGAGGCCGACGGAGAGGTTGCCCCTTCAGAGTAGTCTTTGTACTCTCCGCCCATCCTTGACCGCTAAAAACGTTGTGTTGTCGAGAAAGCGACTCTGGAATAAGTTCACCTGCCGAGCGGCAAGTAAGTTGCTGCCTTCTAAATGGTGGCCAGAGACGGGATCGAACCGCCGACGCCGGCCTTTTCAGGGCCGCGCTCTACCACTGAGCTATCTGGCCTTGGCAAGTTGAAAAACTAAATGCGAGGACCGCCAAGAGACATACCCTCGCTTCATGCCTCTATGCCACGTTAGGTCCACCGGCTTACGGTGGGAGGCTAACCTGGCCGAGGAGCTAGTATGCCGTTCCAAAACGACATCCTGACCGCTCCACGAGTATAGCAACCTCAGCGCGTCTCGCCAAACGCGCGCTTGCTTTCCTTTCCCTCCTCAAGAATGCTGTTCAGGATCTATCGAGCAATCCCTTTGCCTGCTGCTGATGGAATGTCCCTTAAAGATGGGCGCCGGTCGCCACGAGTTGACGAAGGTTGAGCGGCGTCGGTTAGAGCGGCTTTTGTCTCGCCTCTGGCACCCTGCTTTGACGCCGGTGCACCGCCGTCTTCCTCTCGCTCGGCCTCGTGGAGCAGCGCCTCTTTGGGAGCTACCGCGCCGCCGCGTGCACCATCCGCAAAGCCTGAGCGGCCTCCGCTTCAAGCCGGTCGCGCCTGAACTCGCCTGAGCTATCGACCAGCATGGTAGATTGCTCCTATGGGGCGTTCACTTGACCAGGCAACCACCGACGAAGCGCGGATGCGCCAGCTTGTGCGCTTCACCGCCCGCACCCTCGACACCGCAAGCCCCGTCCCTTTCGGTGCCATGATCGTCGCCACCGCCTCCGGCAAACGCCTCCTCCGCGGCGTCAACGCCGTCCGCTTGGACAACGACCCCAGCGCCCACGCCGAACTCCGCGCCGTCCGCCGCGCCACCCGCAAGCTCCGGTCCACCTCCCTCGCCGGCTTCACGCTCTACACCACCTGCGAGCCCTGCCCCATGTGCATGGCCAACGCTCTCTGGGCCGGCCTCGACCGTGTCGTCTACGGCGCCACCATCCAGGATGCCGCCCGCCACTGCCGCCAAATCTACGTCGGCGCCCACGAGCTCACCGAGCGCAGCGACATGCCCTGTGAGGTCTCCGGCCCCATTCTCCGCGACGCCTGCTACGCCCTCTTCACCCATCCCAACATGCTTCAGACCTTCGCCACCTGGAATCCGAAGCCCGAGACCGACACCCCATGATGACCCCAGACGATCTCGCCGCCGCCGCCCGGTGCCTCGCAGAGCCCGGCCGTGTCCTTACCAACCCCGCCGTCGTTCAGCGCCTCTCGCGCGACTTCTTCTGGTACTCCCCTATCCTCAAGGCGCAGCTTGAGGATAAAACCGCCGAGATCGTCCTCCAGCCCACCTCGGTCGATGAAGTCTGCGCCATCCTCGCCTGCTGCTTCGCGCGCCGCATCCCCGTCACCGCCCGCGGTGCCGGCACCGGCAACTACGGCCAGGCCATCCCTCTCCAGGGTGGAGTCGTCCTCGACCTCGCCCTTATGGACACGCTCGAAGCCATCACCCCCGAAGGCGTCGCCATCGCCGGCCCCGGCACCCGGCTCGGCACCATCGAGACCGCCGCACGACCCCTTGGCTGGGAGCTGCGCTGCTATCCCAGCACCGTCGTCAAGGCCAGCCTTGGAGGCTTCCTCGGCGGAGGCTCCGGTGGCATCGGCTCCATCGCTCACGGCAGCCTGCGAGACTTCGGCACCGTCCAGGCCATCGAGGTCGTTACCATGGAAGCCGAGCCGCGCGTCGTCCTCCACCAGGGCGAGGCCGTCCACCAGGTCCTCCACGCCTGGGGGACCAACGGCATCATCACCCGCATCTGGCTTACCCTCACCCCAGCCGTCGAGTGGGCCCAATGCTCCCTTGCCTTCCGCACCTTCGACGAAGCCTTCACCTTCAGCGAACGCATCGCGTCAGACGCCGCATGGACCAAGCGCCTCGTCACCGCCTTCGAGTGGCCCATCCCGTCCTGCTTCACCCCCGTCGCCTCCATCACCCGCGAAGGCAAGGCCCTCGTCTTCCTCATGATCGCCGCCTCCCAGCTTTCCGCCCTCGGGCAAGCCGCCCACGCAGCCGGCGGCGAAGTCACCCTGGCAGCCCCCTACACCGGCCTCAAAACCACGCCTCTCCTCTCCGACTACACCTGGAACCACACCACCCTCTGGGCCATCAAGCAGGACAGCGCCTTCACCTATCTTCAATGCGGCTTCAGCCCCACCGAAGCCCGCAGCCAGTTCGCCGCCCTCAGAGAGAAGTTCGGCCACGAAATCCTCTTCCACCTGGAATTCATAAAGACGGCCTCCGGCACCGTGGTCCCTGGAGCCATCCCCCTCGTCCGCTACACCACCGAGCAGCGCCTCAACGAGATGATCGACTTCTGCCTCTCCCTCGGCGTCAGCGTCGCCAACCCACACTCCAACCATGTCGAAGGCGGCGGCCGCTACCGGCCCGACCACATCCAGCTCACCACCAAGCAGCTCTACGACTCCCGCGGGCTGCTGAACCCCGGCAAAATGTCCTCGTTCGTCCCCGCGGACGGCGCCTAAGGAGAACCACCAATGCGAACCTGGATCCCCGAACCACGGCAGTTCGCCAACCTCACCTGGAAGCAGGTCGAGGCACTCGACAAGGAGCGCACCCTTCTCGTCCTCCCTACCGCCGCCATCGAACAGCACGGCCCCCACCTCCCCCTCGCCACCGACACCCTCATCAACAATCTCCTTCTCGGCAAGGCCCTCGACCACCTGGACCCCGCAACCTCCGTCTACGCCCTCCCGCCCATCTGTTACGGCAAAAGTAACGAACACATCGGCTTTCCCGGAACCCTCTCCGTCTCCTCCTCCACCTTTATGGCTGTCCTGCGCGACCTCGGCGCCAGCATCGCAGCGGCAGGCTTCAAGCGCCTCGTCCTCTTCAACACCCACGGCGGCAACCTTTCCCTCGTCGATGTCATGGCCCGCGACCTCCGGGCCGAGTTCGGCCTCCGCGTCTTCTGCCTCTTCGGCTCGGCCGGCGCCGCCTTCACCGGCCTAGGCCCGCAGGAGCGCGCCTACGGCTTCCACGCCGGAGAGCTCGAAACCGCCTTCCTCCTCAGCGCCACTCCCGACCTCGTCCACCCCGACGAGTACACCGTCAACTACATCGCCGACCTCGCCAACCCCGAGCTCCTCAAGCCCGAAAACGCCTCCGCCACCTTCGCCTGGCTCACCCGCGACATCGCCCCCAGCGGCGTCATGGGTGACCCCCGCCCTGCATCCGCTGAAAACGGCACCCTCTGGGTCCAGGAGGCCTCCCTCAAGATCGCCGAAGCCCTCAACGCCATGCTCCGGTACGAGAACCGGTTCAAGCCATGACCTCCCGCATCGACTGCGGAGCAGGCGTCACCCTCGAGCGCCGCGTCGCCTGCCGTATGACGGACGGCGTCGTCCTCTATGCGGACCACTACTTCCCGGCTGGCCCCGGACCCCATCCTACCCTCCTCATGCGCCAGCCCTACGGACGCGATATCGCCTCCACCGTCGTCTATGCTCACCCTGCCTGGTGGGCCCGCCACGGGTACATCGTCGTCATCCAGGACGTGCGAGGACGCGGCGACTCCGAAGGAGACTTCTACCCCTTCCGCCACGAGCGCCTCGACGGAGCCGACACCATCGCCGCCATCCGCCGCCACCCTCAGGCCAACGGCGACGTCGGCATGTACGGCTTCTCCTACCAGGGCGTCACCCAGCTCCTCGCCGCTGCCGAGCGGCCCGAAGGCCTCAAGTGCATCGCCCCCGCTATGGCCGCCTGCGATCTCTATCGCGGATGGTTCTACCCGGGCGGTGCCCTGCGCCTCGCCTCCACCCTCGGCTGGGGCCTCCAGATGCTCAAGGAAGATGCCCGCCGCCGCAATCTCCAGCTGGCCAGCAGTCTCCTCGAGCAAGCCTGGGCCAACCTCCCCGCCCAGTTGCTCGTAACCCCCTACGCGGAGCACCCCGCCCTGCAGGACACCGCCCTTCCCACCTACGTCCGCGATTGGATGACGAACGACCATCCCGGCCCTTACTGGTCCGCCATGGATCTCAGCGAGTGCCTCGATTCCATCGCGGTACCCGCCCTCCACCTCTCCGGCTGGTACGACACCTACCTCGGCGGAACCATCGACGGCTTCCAGTCCCTACGCGCGCACGCCGGCACCGCCCACGCCCGCAAGCATCAATACCTCCTCGCCGGCCCCTGGGTCCACATCCCCTGGGGCGACCGCATCGCCGGCCAGCCCCTCGGCCCCGAAGCCAACCTCGACACTGACGCCCTCCTGCTCCGCTGGTTCGATCACTGGCTCAAGGGTGCCAATACCTTCGCCCACGAACCCCACATACGCCATTTTTCCCTCGATTTCGCGACCAATCAGGGCCGCTGGCAGGAAGCCGAGGACTTCGGCGGCGCCGCCACCCACACGTTCTACCTGCACAGCGAGGGCCGCGCCAACGCCGCCAAAGGAGACGGCAGCCTACGCGCCGAGCCACCTGCGGGAACCCAGCCGCCCGACCTCTTCGTCTACGACCCCGAAGTCCCCGTCCTCGCCCCTGGCGGACCCTCCGCCGCCAGCGGACCCACCGATCAAGCCACGCTCGAAATGGGCAACAATCTCCTCGTCTACACCTCCCACCCGCTCCGGCAATCCCTGCACATCCTCGGCTTCCCCACCGTCATCCTCCATGCCACCACCTCCGCCCCCCACGCCGACTTCGTCGCGAAGCTCATCTGCCTGCGCCCCACCGGCCAGGCCATCTTCGTCTGCCTCGGCCTCGTCCGCAGCGGAGAATCCCATCAACCCGACACGGTCCACCAATGGACCGTCCTCCTCGAGCCCACCTCCTGCCTCTTCGCCGCCGGCGACCGCATCCGCCTGGAGATCGCAAGCTCCGCTTATCCCCTCTACGACCGCAACCCCGGCACTCCCGTCCCCGCACGCCTCGCCTCCCCTTGGAACTGGCGCCGATCCACCCAGACCCTCTACCACGACGCCGACCACCCTTCCGCCCTCACCCTTCCCGTGGTCGCCGCATGACCGCCCCCCGCGTTCCGGCTGTCTCCCTCCGCAATGTCTCCAAGCGCTATGCCCAGGGGCCGCCCATCCTTGAAGACGTCTCCGCCGACTTCCTCCCGGGCGAGTTCGTCAGCATCGTCGGCCCCTCCGGCTGCGGCAAGTCCTCCCTCCTGAAGCTGATCGCCGGCCTCAGCCCCGTCACCGCCGGCACCCTCCAGGTCGACGGCATGACCCCCGCCAACGCTCGCGAGATCGTCTCGTTCATCTTCCAGGATCCCACCCTCCTTCCCTGGCGAACCGTCGCCGCCAACGTCGGCCTCGGACTTGAGCTCGAAGGCGTCGCCCGCGAGCGCCGCGAGGCCCGCGTGGACGCCCTCCTCGCGCTCGTCGGCCTCACCCACGTACGCCACGCCTACCCCCGCGAACTCTCCGGCGGCATGAAGATGCGCGTCTCCATCGCACGCGCCCTTGCCGGAAACCCCCGCGTCCTCCTCCTCGACGAACCCTTCGCCGCCCTCGACGAGATCACCCGCGACCAGATGAACGAAGATCTGCTCCGCCTCCACCGCGAGCAGGGTTCAACCGTCATTTTTGTCACCCACTCCGTCGCGGAAGCCGTCTTCCTTTCCACCCGCATCCTCGTCCTCGCCCCACACCCTGGCCGCCTCACCCACGACCTTCGCATCGACCTCCCCCCCGACCGCACCGCGGACCTCCGCGAATCCGAAGCCTTCGACCGCCAGGTCACCCTGGTCTCCCGCACCCTCCGCGAGGCGCAGCGCCGATGAAGCTCAAGCGCCTCACCATCACCCTCGCCTCGGCCGTCCTCCTCTTTGCCGCGCTCCTGCTCCTGTGGACCGCCGTCATCGCGATCCTCCATCTCAAGCCCTACCTTCTGCCGTCCCCCCTGTCGGTCGCCCGCGCCGCCCGCGCCCGCCTCCCTTCCCTGCTCACCTCGCTCGGCATCACCGCCGCCGCGGCCGCCGGAGGCCTCGCCGCCAGCATTCTGGTCGGCGTCTGCGTCGCTCTCCTCTTCGCACGGTCCCGCTGGGTTCGCCGCATGTTCTATCCGTACACCATCCTGTTACAAACCGTCCCCATCGTCGCCATCGCCCCGCTCATCCTCATGTGGGTCGGCCCCGGCATCTCGTCCGTCATGCTCGTCGCCTTCATCATCTGCCTCGCCCCCATCATCGCCAACACCACCCAGGGCCTCATCAGCGTCGACCGCAACTTCGTCGACCTCTTCGTCATGAACAAGGCCTCCAGCGCCCAGATCCTGCTCAAGCTCCGCCTCCCCCACGCCCTGCCGTCGCTCTTCACGGGCATCCGCATCTCCAGCGGCATCGCCGTCATCGGCGCCATCACGGGCGAGCTCTTCGCCGGCTCGGCCCGCGTCGGAGAAGGCGGCATCGGCTACGCCATCCAGTACGCTAACTCCCAGCTCGAAACCGACTACCTCTTCGCCCTCGTCGCCGCCGCCACCGTCCTCGGCTTTGCGTTCTTCTTCGCCGTCATGTTTCTGGAGTGGTACTTCCTGCACCGCTGGCACGAGTCAGCCCGCACAAGCCAGGAGGATTAGACCGGATCAGCCACCGAGTGACAGCCATGTGCCCCATCTTCGCGACGGTCTTCTCGTCCCGAAGGTGGGCTGAAACTCCAGGGAGACCCACCAGGGAGTTCCAAACCTTCAGCCCATCCGCATACAGTGTGATGAGTTCTAAGTTCGTTGAAGAACTGTGTCATCCTGAGCGGAGCGGATTATCTTGGTCCGCGAAGTCGAAGGACCTGCGGTTTGCTTGAATCTGCATTCATTCCGCCGATCGGAATACTTCAACGAACGTTCAACATTGGACACGAGAACTAGAATGATCCGCATCGAATCCGAAAACGGCTGGTGGCTCATCACCCATCCCGACCACGCCCGCCTCGCCGGCCAGTTTGCCGAGCGTTGGGGCAACGCCCTCTTCGCCCGGCCCGAACCCCGCGCGAGCGTCCTCCATGGCATCCACGTCCACGACAACGGCTGGGCCACCCGCGACGCACAACCCACCATCACCCGCGCCGGCAAACCCGCCGCCTTCTCGAACGAGCTCGTCGGCAGGTACTCCGCCTTCGAAGAGATCGACCTCGCCGACTACCTCGCCGTCCGCGAGCGAGCCGTCCTCCAGGTCGAGCAGGAAGATCCCTACGCCGCCCTGCTGGTCTCGCTTCATACCTACAACCTGCTCACCGAGCGAGCCGACCGATCCACCATCGCCCCCGCCCAACTCCCCCTGCTGGACGCCTTCCTCGACCGCCAGCGCACCCGCCAGCAAAGGCTCTTTGCGGAGCTGCAATCCTCCGCTACCTACCCCTCAGACACCACCCTCGAAGATGCCGTCCAGGCCAACTTCCGCCTCCTCCAGGCCGTCGACAACCTCTCCCTGCTAAGCTGCGTCGCCTACAGCAACCGCGCCACCCTCCTCCACCCCCTGGCCGGAACGGACCGTACCACCCGCACCGTCGCCGTCGAGCCCACGGGCGAGCGAGCCTTCCGACTCACTCCCTACCCCTTCGACCAGGACCGACTCACCTTCACCTTCCCCGCCCGCCATGTAGAGGGCAAGCTCTTCCCCTCACCCCAGCACCTCACCCAGGCCTACACCGCGGCTGCCGAGCAGCCTCTCCTCGTAACCGTTCACGCCTGAGCCCTATTAGAACAGCAGCCGCAGCGACATCTGTATCTGCCTCGGGCTGCCAATCGTGTGAGTCACGACCCCGATGCCGAAAGGTGGATTGTAAAGAGGCTCACCGGCTACCGGAAAGTTGTTGAAAAATTGGTTCTGCGAAACCTCGTTGCCAGGAACGTCGAAGCTGCCGGTGTTCGTCAAGTTGTAAACATCGAGGGTGTATTTCACCGAATATCGATCGGAAAGAGCAACTAGCTTGAGGAGGGACGCGTCAGCACGCTTCTGAAATGCTTGTCGGAAAATGTTCCGCTGCCCGCTGGTAAAGCTGGTCTCAAAGGTATCGTTGGCGGGGATGGCTCCGTTGAGCGCTCCGGGAGCGAGCAGGGGGACGGAAAAGCACGAAGCGTTAAGGGCTGGATCGCGGAAGGCTCCCGACTTACCTGTTAGGGCACTCTTGGGAGTGCAACCCGGCGCCAACGGGACAATGGGATTGGTAATGCCGTTATTTGTGGAGTAGAAAATGCTCCCTACCGCTCCGGTGAAGTCGATGACGGAGTAGGGCTGGCCGCTTTGCAGGACGGTGAGGCCGACCAGAGACCATCCGTTCGCCAGATAACCCGCCACAGTGTGCGCCCGGGCAAGGTCGGGAACGCGGAAGACATAGTTGAAGCTGAGGACGTGCGTGCGATCGAAGTCGGCTGAGCCATAGGCTTCTCGAAGATTCAAGGGATTGTTGCCGTTGTAGAACAGACCTAGGCCGCTATGCTCGTCAAGAGCGTGAGAATAGGTATAGGACACCCCAACTTGGACGCCGTGGCTCATGCGTTTTTCGACGTGCGCCTGGAGGGCGTTGTAAGCAGCGACGCCCGCGGCCTTGTAGCTGATGGACTCGGCTGCGTAACCGACGTAGGGAACACGGTGGTCGACGTTGCCGCCTTCGTAATCCTCGCGATAGGAGGTGCCATCGGCCAGTTTCAAGGGAGCGCAGGAGTTCGTCTTCTCGCAGCCCGTGGGACCCAGAACGGTGTAGCCGTAGGTGTATTTTTCTCCGTGAACTAGGTTGGACGGGCTGGCGATATTGGGCTGATTGAAAGGAACGGGGATCACCTGGTGGCGGCTTAGGTTGCCGACGTAGCCGAGGGAAATGGCGAGGTCATTGCGGGGCTGCCATTGAACGTCCAGGGTGTAGTTGAAGGAGTAAGGAAGCTTGTTGGCACGGTCGTAAACACCGAGCGAGATGGGCTGGCCAAAGTTCTCTATCGAGCCAAGGTTGGGGAGGTAATTTCCAAGATCGGACGATTTCGGGTTGCTGGGTGGTGTGCTTCGCGTGCTGCCGTATGGGTTCGCAAGGTTGCCCCCGGCGTTTGTGCCGTCGCAGGTGGGAAGGAAGCCCTCATAGAAATTGGTGGGGGTACAGGTCTGGGCGGAGACGAAGGGAAGCTGCTGGTTGACGCCGAAGGGACCGCCCGTAACCGTGCCAATGGCATAACCGGGAGAGAAGTAGCTGAAAAGCTCGCCGCGATCGTAGTACATCCCACCACCAGAGCGCACAACCACCTTGTTCAAGAACATGGCCGGCGACCACGCGGCACCGAGGCGTGGGCCAAAGCCATATTGACGGCCGGTAAGGGTCGTGGGGCTGACGCCGGAGGTGCCGTTGGCGTTGTTGCCGGCGATGATGAACCCGGGGTTGACGATGGTGTCGGAAGCGGCGTTGTAGCTGTAGAGCGTAGGGTCGAAGTTGAAGATACGGCCCTCTTTCTCGGTGAGGCCACCGTCCCAATCGTAGCGGAGACCGGCGGTAAGGGAGAGGTTTGGGGTGACCTGGAACTTGTCCTGCACGTAGGCCCCAACCTGGTTGGCGCGGTAGTAGCGGCTCGCGTTGCCCTGGAGGAAGGAGCTGACATAGAACCCGGTAGACGAGCCGCCGGGGGTGACGAATCCCTGGGCGTACTGGCTGAGGTCGTCGGTGGCGATGGTTCCGGTGCCGGGGCGCTTGTCGATGGTGTTGAGTTGGGTGTAGCTGTAGTTCACACCGAAGCTGACGGTGTGCTTGCCGAGGGTCCAAATTGCGTTGGCGGAGGGCTGAAGGCGATTCTGGAACACGCCGGTGTTGGGGCCTTGGCCCGAGGCATTCGGGCCGATGTTGAGGATGCCCGTCCCAACGCCGGCGTTCTCGCCGGCCATTCCCAGGACGTTGACGATGGAGACGCCGGGGAAGTAGTTGGAGCCGAACTGGTTGATGGAGACAGTGCCCTGAGAGCCGCCGGGGATGGCCTTTGGGCCAAAGGGCTGCTCGTTGGTGGCGTAGGTTTTTTCGCGTCCGAAGCCGAGCGTCTGCGTAGTTGAGAAATTAGGACGAAGCAGGAAGGTGTTGATGACGGAAAACACCTGAGCTCCGGAGTCGAGGTGCTGGGTGAAGCCGGGGACGCTGGAGTAGGCGTAGGGAGCGAGCGTGGGGTCATGCTGATAGTAGTACTTGAGGGCAAGGGTATCCCGTTCGGTCGCGCTGTAGTCAAGGTTGGCGATGAACATGTCGGCCTTGAAGCGGCCCGTCCCCGGCAGGAAAGCGTTGAATGGGTGAGCGGAGGATAGGGTCACGCCTGGAGTCTCATTTGGAATAAGCCACTTGCCAGGTTCACCAGAAAGCGAGGGGGAGTTGAAAAGCGCAAGGGCCGTCTTGTCGATCGACGACGCCGTTAGCTCCGATCCAAACTGTTGATTGATGATGTTGGCAAACGAAGCAGCGTCGCGGGTCGTGTCCGAGAGGCCGACCGGGACGTCGAGGAAGGAATAGCCGATCTCGGAGTCGGAGACTTGGAGGTGCTGGTAGGCAACGAAGCCGAAGAGCTTGTTCTTAACGATGGGACCGCCCAGCGTGCCGCCGACAACGTAGCGATGGAGTTGAGGGTTCTTGAGGTTCTCCGGAACGTCATCGTCATTCTTGAAGAAAAATGGCGCCGCGTTCAAGGCGTTGGTTCCGCGGCGACCGTAAACGGTCCCATGGTACGCGTTGGTGCCGGAAGAGGTGCTCAGGTCGATGTGAGCCCCAGAGGTCGAGCCCTGCTGAGCGTCATACATGGAGGCGTTGACGCGAACCTCTTCAATCGTCTCCGGAGCCGGAGTCGGGATCGCATTGCCGATCGAAAGATAGATGGACGCCGAGGACTGGATGACCCCGGCAGCGCCACCAGCGGTAGAAACGCCGGTTGAGTTGATCACCCTGGCGGAGCCGACGTTGCTCGTGGATTTGCCATTAAACAGATTCGACACATCCACGCCATTCAGAGAAAAGGAGTTTGAGGTGTCACGTTGACCGTTCGCCCATATGGGAGCATTTCCCAGCCCGGAGAGTGCTCCGGTCCCGCTCGGGAGCTCAGCATTCACCCCAGGCGAAAGAATCGCCACCCCGGTGAAGCTGCCCGTCGGCAGCGGAATCGCCTCGATCTGCGCCTTGTCCAGCACATACCCGTTCGTCGTATCCACCGCGTTCAGCAGAGGCGTCGCCTCTACCGTCACCGCATCGGTCACCGCCCCGATCGTCAGCACCGTCGGCAGGGTCACCGTCCGATCCGCCTGGATCACAATCCCCGGATAACGCTGTGTCGAGAACCCCGGCCGCGTGAACGTCACCGTGTAGCTCCCGATCGGCAGGTTCGCCACCGCGTAGCTGCCGGCGGAGCTGCTCTGCCCCGTCCGCGTCAGGTTGGTCCCTTCTCCCACCACCGTCACCGTCACCTCGGGCACTACGCTCCCCGTAACGTCCGTCACCGTTCCAACGACGCCTCCTAATGTCTGCTGAGCCCACGCCCGCGGCATCATCAGGAAAACCATCGTTACGGCTGACAGCGCAATCAGATTCTTTAGCTTGGAATACACTGGGGCTTGCCTCCAACAGGTCGGTTGAGGGATACGACTCCTAAGGGAAAGCACCAGGACCTCGCAAAAAGGTCAGGGTAGCCGTGCCGGGGAATCAGGTTGAGAAAAACGATTTCGCGTCTTGTACCCAGAGAGTACCGGAAATCTCCCGCTTGTCCACTGGAAAGTTAAAGCACCGCTAAACGCTCGCATCAGAATGTGGGAAATAACGTCCCCCGACACGCCACCGGACACGCCGCCTCATCCAAGCAACGACACATGCGCCGCCACAATCCTCCACCCCTCTTCCAGCCGCACCCAGACCTGGCTCTGCCGTCCCCGCACTACCCCCTCCTTGCCGTCCCGTTCAAACTCCAGCGTAATACTTCCAAAGTCTCGCCCAAACGTCACAAGATCCAGCCGCGTCACCCGCCTCGCCAGCCCCACCCCGGGCCGCGCCTTCCGGAACGCCTCGATCTCCTCCATCCCGTAAAGATTCTCCGTCACCCCAAACCGCATCGCCTCCGCCGAAGCCCAGAACATCCGCGTCAGCGTCTCCGCATCGTTCGCCATCAGCGCCTCCTCATACCGCGGATACAGCGCCGCCAGCTCAGCCCGGGTCTCCGCATCGTTGATCGTCATCTTTAAAATATCCTCCGCTTCGGCAGAATCCCTTTATCGATTGCCGCACTCACCGTCGTCATCGGACGGTTCACCACCTGCGACAGCCGCAGCTTCATCGCCACGCTGCACAGCACATACGCGTCCACCGCCGCAAACCCCCACTCCGCCATCAGCAGGTCGATCATCCGCGAAGTCGCCGCCCGCGCCGCCGCCAGCGCATCCACCCCAGACTCCACCACGACCCACGCCGGCCCATCCTCACCCCGACGCGCCGCAGCCTCTAGCAGAGGCCCCGCCAGCGCTCGCCCCGGATGCAGCGTCAATCGAAACGTCGCCCCTGCCGGACACTCCATCCCGTTGATGCAGACCTCCCCATCCCCCTGCGCCGCATGGGCGTCCCCGGCCGAAAACAGCGCCCCCGCCACCAGCACCGGCAGATACAACGTAGCCCCCGCACTCAACTCCCGCACATCCAGGTTTCCCCCAAACCGCCCCGGAGGCCGCGTCCGGAAGGCCCCCACCTCCGCCGGAGCCACCCCCATTACCCCGCAGAACGGCCGCAACGGCACCACCGCCGGTGCCAGAGACTCCGTCGTTTCCGCCCCCAGCCTCCAGTGAAACAAATGAGCCTGCCCAAACCGCTCCTCCAGAAAGCCAAGCCCCGGCAGAATGCTCGTCCAGGCCCACCCCCGATGCACCACCTCCAGCACATCGATCTGCAGCACATCTCCGGGCATCGCCCCCCGCATCGCCACCGGGCCCGTCAACGCATGGATCCGCCCCCGGTCGATCCCCAGAAAATCCTCCAACGTCGACCCCGGCCGCACCTGCCCCCCACTTGCATCCAGGCACTCCAGGTGAACCACATCGCCCGAGTCCACCGTCAGCCGAGGCTCCAGCGCATGGCTCCACACGGAGTGTGTCGGCTCCGCCCCCAGCCAATGCTCCCTCAAATCGCCACCACCATCTGCACCTCCACCAGCGCGTTCCGCGGCAGCGAGCAAACCCCAACCGCCGCCCGCACATGCCGCCCCGGCTCCCCAAACACCTCCACCAGCACGTCCGAAGCCCCGTTGATCACTCGCGGCGGATCCGGAAACCCCGCCACCGCGTTTACATACCCATTCACGCTCACAATCTCCCGCACCGCATCGAGCGAGCCGAGGTGCCGCCGCAGCACTGCCATCTGGGTCAACACACACGCACGCGCCGCCGCATACGCCTCCTCCACCGTCCGGTCCGCCCCGGCCGTCCCCGTAATCACCCCCGCCGCATCGGTCGAGATCGCCCCCGCCAGGAACACCAGCCCCCCCACCGTCTTCGCGGACGCATAGTTCCCCCCCGGTGCCGGGGCATCCGGCAAGACCAGCCCCAACCTCCCCAGCATTGCTTCCGCTCCCACTCGTCCCTCCTCCATTACGCTACCCCCACCGGCTCCGGCCGCGAGACAAACAGCAGAACCAGCAGGATCGCCGCAAACATCCGGAACGCCGCCTCCTGCCCATTCCACGTCTTCGACTGCCACATTAAAAACCACTCCGCCCCCACGCTCAGGAACGCCACAAACCATTGCAGCGCCCCAATCGTCAGCGCCGCCACGGCCACCGTCTTGGCCCGCTCAAAGTCCGCCACCGGGCGCCGCACCGCCCAAACCATCCTCCACGCCCCCCATGCACACAACACCCCCGTCACCGTCTCCCAGGTAATGATCGACACATAGAACGCCGTATGCACCCAGGGACGATCCACCTCCCGCCACATCCCATGGTTCCCTGGAAACGTCGAGTCCATCATCAGCACATGCCGCACAAACTGGTAGTTGGAGTCATAGTCGGTCACGTTGTTGAACACCACCAGCCCATAGAGGAACGCCACCGCCGCCACCAGCGCCGCCTTCGCTACCCGGGACACCGTCACCGTCCACCGGCCCGCGCGCCGGCCGGAAAACTTTGAAAGTAAGCCAGCAGCGCTCCGAGCGTCGCCGCGTCGTACTGCGGAAACCCCGGCATCTCCGACTTCGGGTCCTTCGACCTCGGATCATGCACATACCCGGTAAAGTAGTCCGGCTTCTGCCGCGCCCAAAGGCTCACAATCTGCCAGTCCCGCCCCGACTTCGTCCCCCCCGCACCGCCTAGAAAGTGACACCGCAGGCAGTTCTGTTTCGCGATCGCAAACCCCTGCTGCACGGCTAGGTCCTGCCCCCGCGGAGTCACCGGCCCAAACGCCAGCGCACTCGTCGTAAAGTTCAGCCGAACCACGTTAGTTGGAATCTGCGCCTCCTCCTCATGCGCCAGCACGCGAAACGCAGGCACAAAACGCTCATGCGTTATAAAGTAGCTCCCCGGATCACGCGCATGCGCTCCCGCCGCCCACGTTGAGGGCGCAAGCCCGTTCACCTTCCACGCCAGAACCGGCTCATGCGCCGCCACGTAGCTCGCCGGGTAGTGCGCCCGGTACTGATCCGTGCACCACGCATCCGTCACATCCGCCGCTTCCAAAGCTCCTAAAGCCTCCCGCAGCACACTCAGCCGCACCCCTCGCACCCTAACCGAAGCCCCGGCCCCATGCGGAAGATTCTCATCTTCCGCCACCTCGATCGTCACCTGCGGCAGCGTTTCAAGTTGCGACCTCCTCACATAACCCGTCCGTCCTGCCGCCAGCCCCGGCAACAATCCCGTCACCTCCAGGTCGGTCACCGCCCACCGCGACGCCGCCGGCGTGATCCGCGCAGCCTCCGCCCGTGCGGCACCCGGCCACCCGCAGGCCAATGCCATAAAGCCCACAACCCACCCGCAACTGGTCGCTCGCCGCATATCTCATCCTAACGTGCACTGCTACCCGCCATCCAGCAATCAAACTACGCCGATATCCTCATTCCAAACCGCCGGCTCGCGCGCCAGGTACTCCGCCATCATCGCCATACACTCCTCCGACGCCAGGTCGACCACCGTCACCTCCGCCTCCCGCAGCCAATCGAGCCCGCCGCCAAAGGTCCGCGACTCACCGACCACCACGGTCCGAAACCCGAACTGCCGCACCAGCCCGCTGCAGTACCAGCACGGTGCCAGCGTCGTCACCATCACCAGCTCGCGATAAGACCTCTGCCGCCCCGCCCGCCGAAATGCATCCGTCTCCCCATGCACGGACGGATCATTCTGCTGCACCCGCCGATTCCTACCCGAGCTCACCAACTGCCCATCCGCCCCAAAGATCGCCGCCCCGATCGGAATCCCCCCCTCCGCCAACCCCCGCCGCGCCTCTTCGATCGCCACCGTCAGCATCTCAGCATACGTCGTCTGCAACGTCACCCTCCCTCAGCAATTCATCCACATCCTAAATGGCTTCCTCAATCTGTGAACCCGCGCGGAGCGAAGTGAATCGAAGGACCAACGCTGAGCGAGCGCCCGGCCAGCGCGTTACGACGTTGCCGTCGCGTGTCTTTCGCCCTCCGTCACCCCAGGAATCGTGTCATCCTGAGCGAGAAGGCGAAGCCGTATGAAGGGCACCCCCTGCTTGTAACCGCAACGTTACCTATTCCGCTTTAGTTCATCCAGCGCTTGTCCGAAGGGTCCCGCCGCGCCTCCGGGTCCACATACCGCCCGTCCTGGTCGAAGTGAACCTCGCGATCCTGCTTCTTCATGTACACCTGGAACTTCTTCGCCGCATTCCGCCGCTTCCTCCGGTAGAACTCATTCCGCAGCGCGTAGAACCGCTCCGAAAGGCTGAACCCGGTCCCCGCCACCAACCCGCGTCGCGGAGCCAGCCGCATAAACCCGTAGCCTGCTCCCGCGCAGCAAAGGCAAGTCAACGCTCCAAACCGATCCTGCCCCAGCAACAGAACTGCGGCGTAATACAGCACATACAGCCCCACCAGGTACTTCACCTTCATCGTAAAGATGAAATTGAATGTAATCGGCTGGTCCCCAGCCACCGCCGCAAAGGCAATCAGCAACGCCAGGATCGGAGCCCACGCCCCACCCGTCTGCACCCCCGGCCCGAGCCGAAAGGCTCCCGCCGCTGCAATCAACGTGGCCGCGAGGCCCCCCAGCGCCGCAGTCAGCAGGTAATACTCGATCAGCCACCGTCCCCCGAAACGCTCCTCCAGCGACGACCCGAAGAACCAAAGCGTCAGCATCGAAAACAGCGTCCCCAGGATGCCCTGCGGCAGAAACTCATACGTCGCCAGCTCCCACACCGCTCCATGCAGCAGCCCACCCGGCGAAAGATATAGCCAAGGCAGCAACGCGCCCACCGCCGCCGGAGCCACCAGCCCAAGCACGGCCGTGCCAAAAAATACCGCCAGCGTCGCCACGATCAACGTGCGGGTAGCCCCCGCAAAGGGAGGAAACGTAAACGTAATCGGTCCGGATCGTGCCATATACCACTATCTCATTGCGCGGGAGCCACCGGCGCGCCAACTCCCGGAGCGTTGCGGATCGCCCGTGCCGGCACGGGATAAACCGCTGGACTCCGATGTCCCGCAGCATCCACCGTTCGCACCCCGAAGATCGTGTTGTCCTTTGAAACCGCCAGCTCCGCCGTCGTCCCCGTCGCGGCCTGCACCGTCACCCAGTCGCTCTGGTCCGTCGGCCGCGACACAACCTCGTACCCCGCGCCCGCGGGCATTCCCGCCGGAGCCGTCCAGCTCAGCTCCGTGTTGTTGTCCAGGTTCGTCGTTGTCACATGCACGTCCTTGGGTACGCCCGGAGCCGAAGCAAACGTCGCCAGCGCCGCCGCATTCAGCCGCGCTACCTGCGCGACATAGTCGAAGTCCACAAACCGCAGGAAGTCCCCATACTCCACGCCGCCCTCCGTCCGCGGCGTCTGGTGCTGATGGTTGAAGTTCTCCTGCCACTCCGTAAACCGCACCGCCGCGAACCCTTCCAGGTTGAAGCTTGTATGATCCCCGCCGCGCAGAAAACGATCGCGCCGCAGAATCATTACCGGATGAAACGCCGGAGTCACCGCCACATAGTTCGCGTGCGGCCGCCCCGCCACCTCAGGAGCACGCTGCTGACCCGGCTTGAAGTACGTCCTCCCAACCTCCAGGATCGCCCGCGCGAGCTCCCGCGAGCTCGAATCGCTCTCCGAGCCCAACGTCTGAATCGTATGCAACTGCTCGATCGTGGCCGGCCCCGGAACGCCCTCCGAGAAAACCCGCACCACGTTCTTCTCCTGCGTCGTGTTTCCCGGCGTTGTATCGCCGCCCACGATGTCGTTGTTCAGCACCGCCTCCAAGTCCCAGCCTTCTGCCTTGGCCAGCCGCGCCAGGTGCCGGCTCCCGTTCAGTCCCTGCTCCTCGCCCGCTACCGCCACAAACACGATTGTTCCGGGGAACTTCAGCTTGCTCAGCACCCGCGCGCTCTCTAAAGACACGGCTACCCCGCTCGCATCGTCATTCGCGCCCGGCGCCGGGTCGTGCGTGTTGAAGTTATCCGAGTTCCGCGAATCGTAGTGCCCCGTGACCAGCACCCGCCGCCCCGCCTGCGCCGGATCCGTCCCCCGCATGACCGCGTAGACGTTCGTCAGCTTCGTCGGCTTCACAATCCGGGTTCCCGCGGCCCCCGGCTCGGTGAACTCATCCCGCTTCACCTCCAGACATCCGCCACACGCCTGCGAGGTCTTCTGAAACTCCGCGAAGATCCAGTCCGCCGCGGCCTGCGCCCCCGTTCCCGACGGCAGGTCGGTATCGAGCGTCGACAGCGTACTTCGGTTCCTGAAGCTAACCAGCTTCTCGATATCCGCATGGATTCGCTCTGCCGAAATCTGCCCCAGCGCCCCTGCAATCGCTAAATCCGTTGGGGGAACTGTCATCTGTCCGCCGGCCAGCAAACTCCATCCTGCCAGCATCCCGGCGATCCCCACCTGCGACAACCCCGACAGCCACCGCGACCTCAACAGCTTCCTCATGCGTTTATACCTGTCGTCAATTCGAGCCGGCCGGCAAGCATTCAAGGCCCCATCCAGCTGCTTGCACCATCCTATAGCCTGACCGCCGCATCTCTAGAGACCGAGGTGTTTCATGGCTGTCCTTTGCCCCGAGTGTGAAAGTCCCGTGCTTATCGATGCCGACGAAACCGAAGAGGGCGATACCGTCTCGTGCGAAGACTGCGGCGCGGAGTTGGAGATTGTTTCGCTTGAACCCCTCAAGCTCAAGGCCGTAGATGACCCCGGCTACGACGACCCCGAAGATCCCCATTTCGCGTCTAACAGTGTGGAAGAAGATGAGTAATGCCGGACGTCGGTACGAAATCTTCGTATACTGGGGAGATTCGCCACCCGCTGCGATACTCAAGGTGATTCCATGAACTGCTCCAACAGCCACGCGCACACGTCAGCCCGTTCCCAAACCGCGGTCAGGATGATTCTGGCGTGCGCTCTTCTCGGTCTCGCGACGATCGTTCCCGGCTGCCTCTCGCAGGCTGCGGCGCAGGATCGTGGCCCGGTCCAGCGCACCGTCCAGGGAAAGGTCACCAGCAAGGCAGGGGCCGCGCTCAAGGGTTCCGTCGTTTATCTGAAGAACGACCATACCCTCGCCATCAAGAGCTTCATTGCCGACGACGAAGGCGCCTTCCGCTTTGGCCAGCTCTCGCAGAGTACCGACTACGAGCTCTGGGCCGAGAGCAACGGCAAGAAGAGCCCGGTCAAGACCATCAGCTCTTTCGACAGTAAAAACGCCTTCAACATCGACCTCAAGGTCGATACCGGGGGCTGATGGCCGCGGGCATCCGCATGTGCTTCCTCCTGCATCATCCCCGCATGGCCCCCCTCAACGATTCGCCCATCGATGAGGCGCGGAACGAACCGCCTCAGCCCACCGCCACCCGGCGTACCTTCCTGAAGTCTGCCGCAGTGGCACTCGCGGCTGGCGGTCTGAGTGCGGATGCGCAGAGCAACGCCATAACTCTGCCTCAGCTGCACGCGCAGACCGAGGCGCCAGAGAAAATTCCTGGACCCTTCGAGGCTCCGTCGCAGCGGGTGGGCTACGCAGTGGTGGGACTTGGAAGTCTATCGCTGAACCAGATTCTGCCGGCCTTCGGTAAATCCAAGTACTCGAAAGCCGTTGCGCTTGTAAGTGGTGACCGGGAGAAGATGCGTAAGGTTGCGGCGCAGTATGGTATCCCGGAGACGTCTCTTTACGATTACGGCACCTATGACCAGCTTGCGCAAAACCCCGCTGTTCAGGTGATTTACATCGTTTTGCCGAACAGTTTGCATGCGGAGTTTGTGGTGCGTGGAGCGAAGGCTGGGAAGCACATCCTGTGCGAAAAGCCTATGGCTACAAGCGTTCGCGAGTGTGAGCGCATGATCGCGGCCTGCAGCGCGGCGAAGGTAAAGCTCATGATTGCCTACCGTCAGCAGTATGAGCCGATGAATCGAGAGATGGTGAAGATGGTGCGGTCGGGGGCTTTGGGGCAGGTGAAGAGTGTGGTGGCCACGAACGCGCAGGACCAGGGGGATCCGAACCAGTGGCGGCAGAAGCGGGCGCTGGCGGGTGGGGGGTGTTTGCCGGATGTGGGCATCTACTGCATGAACGCGGCGCGGTTTCTGACGGGGCAGGAGCCGAGCGAGGTTTCGGGCACGATCTTCCAGCCGAAGGACGATCCGCGGTTTGTGGAAGTGGAAGAAACGGCTTCGTTTACGATGCGGTTTCCATCGGGGCTGATCGCGACGTGCTCGTCGGGGTATGGGCAGCATCGGTCGCAAATGCTTCGTTAGAAGGGGAAAAGGCTTGGGTGGAGCTGAATCCGGCGTTTGCGTACCACGGGAACAAGGTGCGGACGCGGGTTCTGATCGGGGAGCAGGATACGACGGTGGAGCCGACGATTGAAGAGGTGGATCAGTTCGCGACCGAGATGGACCACATGTCCGAGTGCGTGCAGAAGGACCTGCAGCCGCATACTCCGGGGGAGGAGGGGCTGCAGGACCAGAGGATCGTGGAGGCGATTTATGAGTCGGCGCGGACGGG
Source organism: uncultured Granulicella sp. (assembly GCA_965213785.1). Classification (GTDB taxonomy): domain Bacteria; phylum Acidobacteriota; class Terriglobia; order Terriglobales; family Acidobacteriaceae; genus Edaphobacter. Next base: position 1,925,008 of record OZ243921.1, read on the forward strand.
CCGGGTGGTGAAGCTTGCCCTTCCCGCAAAACCGACGCGGGGGCCGGAACCAGCGTGATTTGTGGTGGTTGGATGTGGTGAGATGTATGGCTAACGTGGTGAATCATCCTGCAGCAAACGTGGTGAAGGGTGCTTCGTTACTGGCGTTTGGTGATTTGAGGAGCAGGTTTTTTGTGGTGCGTGGTGGATGGCGGCTGGTGGGGGCACCTTTCTGTCAAGGGGCGACCCCTCTTTGAACTGCCGGTAAGGACGACGGGCGCCCCGATGAGGGCGCCCGTCGTTGTTGCAGACCTTGCGTGAACGCTGGAGCGGATTTGGTGTTGGCGTGTAGGGCGAACAACTGCAACGGCACCAGCAGATTCCCTGCGGGAATGACAACCAAAGAGCGAAAAGCCACTCCAGCAGCAGCTAATCCGCTCTAGAAGATGATTTTTCCGGCGAGCTGCAGTTGGCGGTTGTTGCCGGTAACGTAGCCCTGGTTCTTATAGATTTGAACGTAGGGGGTGCTGTTGACGTCGTTGGCTCCGCTGAGATTCAGGTAGCTGTTGGCGTGGTTGAGGACGTTGTAGAGTTCGGCGCGGAGCTGGAGCCTATAGCGCTCGGTGAACTTGATGTTCTTGTTGAGGTCGGCGTCAAAGGTGAACTGACCGGGTCCGCGGAAGGCGTTGCGGGCGGTCATGCCACCGGGGAAGGTGTCCTGGCCGCCGACGATGGTGGGAAGATCGGACAAGCCGATTTTGGGATCGGCATAGCTGCCATAGGCGGCGTTGTTGCGGACGGTGGTGGGCTTGCCATTGACGATGGGGCCGGGCAGGTTGTAAGTGGGGAAGGTGATGTACTGGAAGAGATCAGGCGTCGCAGTGACGATGGAATCGTTGACCTTCTGGTACGGCTGGGGCTGATTGAAGCGGACGCGAGAGCAGGCAGTCTGATGGGCTAACCCGCAATCGTACATGGAGAAGGGGGTTCCGGTTGCGGCCTGGAAGATGGTTCCGATTTCCCAGCCGCCGAGCGCGGCCCGGGTGAAGCCCGTAGCGTGGCCGTAGGGGATCTGGTAGATGATGGAGGTGGAGACGCGGTGCTTGACGTCGAAGTCGGAGTTGCCGTGGTCAAGTGCGTGATTGAAGGGATCGAAGTAGGCGACGCCGCCGACGTCTCCGTTCGACTGGCCGTCAGTGAAGGTGGAGCTGGTGTCGTCGGTGGAGTGGGAGAAGGTGTAGTTGGCGGTAAGGGTGATCCCGGTGCGAAAGATGTTGCCGCCGCGCACATAGGCGTTGACGCCGTTGTAGTAGCTGTCGCCGTCGGCGCCACGGACGTTGATGGCACCGTACTGGGGATTGAGACGATTGCTGTTGAGAACGCCAGACGGCTGGTAGGTTGCGGCATCGTTCTCGTAGACCTGACCGTAGTAGGTGCGGTTGTAGTTGGCAATGGAGTAGTTGTGAATGCCGCGGGTTCCGGTGTAAGCGGCTCCGAGGGTGACGCCTTGGCTCAACTGATGCTCAAGAGCGAGCGTGTAGAACTGGCTATAGGCGGGCTTGATCTTCGGGTCGACAGCTCGGACGGAACTGGGAGGGATAGCTTTGGTGAGGCCGGTTCCGCCGGAGAAGCTACCGAGGACGCCGGTGCTGATGGGGATCTGTGCGCCGATGTCCGCATTGGTAAAGCTGATGGCGAGCTGGGCGGGCGGATTGAGAGCGACGTTGTAGGTGACGTTGCCGAAGTTCCGCTCGTAGCTGATGCCGTAGCCGCCGCGCAGGCTGGTTTTGCCGTTGCCGCTGACGTCGTAGGCGAAGGCGATGCGGGGCGCGAACTGTTTGTAGTTGGTGTTCCAGAGCTTGCCGCCGGGGTTCTGGACACCCGCCGGAGCGGTGTCGTTGACGCGGAGGATTTTGCCGGCGCGGACGCGGTCGGCGAGCGAACCGGAGGTTCCAAAAAAGAAATTGGAGTCCAGGGCCGAGTTCTTGTTGTGCTGGGTGCCGTAGAGCTCGTAGCGAAGGCCGGCGTTGATGGTGAAGCGTGGCGTGATCTTCCAGGAGTCGTTGAAGAAGCCGGCGACTTCCTGATAGCGGTTAGAACGGCTGAAGTTAGGCTGGCTGACGGGGGTGGTGACCGAGCATCCGGCGGTGATATTCGCTACGCCCGTGACGAGGTCCTTGACGCATGGGAACTTACCCTGCGGATCGATATTCGCCTGAAAGAAGTCGGAGACTCCGTTCACGAAGTTGGTAAGAGCACCCACAGCAACTTTGTTGATCGTATCTGAGGTTCCCGTGGAGCTGACCAGGGATTCCTGGGCGTTCTCGTAGATGGCGAAGGTGTGGTTGTCGCGAATATAGGTGTACTGTCCGCCGAAGCTGAGGGTGTGGCGACCCTTGGTGTAGGTGAGGATGGGACTGAGGACGATGTTGTTCTGCGGGCCGCCGGAGGGAAGGCCATTGCCGGCGTTCTGCTCGCTATAGCCGGGGAGAACAAGCTGGTTGCTGGCGATGGAGGGCGCGGCCCCGGAGTTGATGAAGAGGGTGGGGCCGGCGGGGTTGGCGCCGAGGGGCTGATTCTGGTTGACCCGGAGGAGGCCGATCTGCACCTGCGAAGTGAGCGCGGGGGAGAAGGTATGGGTGACGCCGTAGACGAGGTTCTGCGCCTTTGTGGTCTGCGAGGTGCTGAACCCGGCGTAGGGGCTGACGTTGCCGACGCCTACCGGGCCAACCTGATTATAGAGAACGTAGCGGCCGTACATCTGGGTGCGCTCGGTCATGTTGAAGTCGACGCGACCGTCGATGTTGTAGGTGTTCTGGGGAACGCCGCCGCCGGCGTCCGAGGGGACGGTGACGTTGACCTGCTGGAGTATGGGGAAGTTGTCATTGAAGACGCTGGGCTGCTGCGCCTCAAGAGCCTTCTGGTCCGTCGAAAAGGCGCTGCTGACCGAGCCGCCGCCGATCTGGCCAAGGGTGAGGACTTTGCCGGTGGGTACGCCGGAGACGGTTCCGAACTGCTTGAAGAACGCCTGGGTACTTGCCGCAGACGCTGCGATGAATTGGGAGGTGGGAATGTAGAACTGGGTGACGTTGCTCGAGCGGATGCGGAGCCACTCGGTGTTGTTGAAGAAGAAGAGCTTGTCCTTCTTGATGGGGCCACCGATGGAGTAGCCGAAGTTATTGCGGACGAAGCGATGCTGGGGGATCTGCGGGATTTGTGCATTGTTGTAGTAGCTGTCGGACGCGAAGGTGGAGGGGCGATAGAACTCGTAACCGGTACCGTGGAAGCCGTTGGTGCCGCCCTTGGTGATGACGTTGACCACGCCGCCGGAGGCGCGGCCGTACTCCGGACCGTAGTTGGAGGTGATGACGCGGAACTCCTGCACGGCATCGAGCGGGACGGTGGTGGCTACGCCGACGGAGAAGAGGTAGGTGTTTTCGATGCCGTCGAGGAGGATTTCGGTGGAGGCAGCGCGGGCACCTCCGACGTTGACGCCGACGCCGCGGCTGGTGGCGCTGGGATCGGAGGAGACGCTGCCGGAGAGGCTTACCAGCGCGTAGGGGTTGCGGGTTTCGGTCGGGAGTTCGAGGATCTGCTGGGTGTTGACGACCTGCGAATTCTCGGCATTTTCAAGGTTGACGCCGGCGAGGGAGTTGGCAGCGACGTCGACGACCTCGTTCGAGGCCTGCACGGAGAGTTTGGCGTTGACGGTGTTGGCGGAGCCGACGGAGACGTTGAAGGTTCCGGTGTTGGTGACGGCGAAGCCCGGGGCGGTGACGGAGAGGGTGTAGTCCGAGGGCTGGACGCCCTGGATGTTGTAGTCTCCGCTGCCGGTGGTGACGGCGGTGCGTTTGGCCTGGGTGGCGATGTTGGTGATGGTGACGGCGGCGTTGGCAACGGAGGCCCCGGAGGCGTCGGTAATGACGCCGGAGACGGTTCCGTTCTGCGTCTGGGCGGTGGCGGCGAGGGATCCAAGGAAGAGGAAGAGAACAAAGGAAGCGATGCGGCGCATTGAGATGGGTTCCCTCGGGGCCTGGAGAGGCCGTGCTGGTTTTTTTGGAATGGACATTATCTAGGTGGCCTGCGTGCAATTGGAATGCCAAAACGGGTTGTTGTCCGTTTGTTGGGAATGGCGGGAAGTCGATGAGTTGGCGCGGCGGGTTGATGAATGGACTATGAAAATTTGTAGTGAGGTCTTTTGATGTGGAGGCAGGAGCGGGACGCCGTGATCCGGTGTTGGCGGCGGTCCTCGCGCTGCTCGAACCGCATGAGTTCCTCGCTATACTGTAGAGAGGCAAACGGTGAGCCCGGCTGGCCTTTTCGGCGTGTCGCGGTCTGGACCAAGTCGAACGACGTGAAGATTTCAGGACCGATCCTGAATGTTTTAAGACCGATCCTCAATCCTCAAGACCGATCCTCAAGGATGGAGGAGGGGGACTGGAATCCTGGGGCAGCCCCCCACAGAGAGCGATTCATGAGCTTTGGAACTACTACCGTCCTTTCCGCGCAGGTTGAACAGGCCGCCGAGACCGCCGGGCTTACCCTGCAGGCCGCGGCCGCGGGAGCCGATTTTTCGGGGAAGGCGACGACGGGCTTTACGCTGGCGCTTGCCGCGGACCCCGCCCGGACCCTGCCGCTCGAACTGAGCGAAGGCTTCGAGTTCGGCCGGCCCGACCTGCGGGAGATGGTGGCGGGCTACCTGGCCGAGGCCGCGAAACGGCTGCGCAACCCGCGGCCGGACTGCTATCTGACGCTTGGTGGCCTGCCGCTCAGCTTTGGCCCGTTCGCCTGGCCGTTCCATCCGTCCACGTCGGGGGCCGACACCTTTCTGGTGCATGGCGAGATTCGCCTGGCGGACGGCGAGAACTCCGCGCTGCATGCCAAGATCTCCGCGTCCATGACGGTGACGTTCGCGGAGGTTGTGCCGGCGATGGAGCAGCCCTTTGCGGAAGGCTTCATATATAACGCGGTTCGCAAGACGATGGACCAGGGCCAGTTGGAGCTGGTGAAGAGCGGCAACCGCCAGCCCGTTCCGGTGACGACGCGCTACTACAACATGAAGCACAAGCGCTTCGTCTTCAACGATACGGACGAGACGCAGCGGCGCGAGTTCCTGGCCGGCAAGGCGTACTGGCTTTCGGGCGTGCTGGGTGCGGGCGCGCCGGTGTGGCTGCTGGACCCGCGCGACGCGCAGTACCTGAACACCACGCTGGCGGACCTGAAAGAGAGCCTTGCGACGCTGGCCGGGGATGGTCTGCTGGGGCTCGACGGGGAGGGGGAGTTTGGGCAGCCTACCGCCGCGCTGATGCAGAGCAGGGCCCAGTACGAGGTGGACATGGCCGACGCGCTCGCCTTCATCAAGCCTACCTTCAACGAGGAGATGCGGGCCGGCCACACGAATATGTAACTTCGATGATTTCGTTTTCGAGGGCAACACTTCCGCGCCGTAGGGGTTTCCACGACCGTACGGCGTTTTTGCTTTCCCTGCCGCGCTTGGACGAAGAGCAGCCTCCTGCCGGCACACGATTTCTGTAGACGAAGCAACGGCCCAGAAAGGTCAGGCTTACCATGAAACTTACCGCGTTTGCCGCTCCGCTCCTTGCATTTACCCTGATTGCCGGTCCCGGCGTGCTGATGGCTCAGCGGGATGGCTACGGCCCCCCGCCTGCGCCGCGTGACGGCTACGGCCAGGGCGGATGGGACGCAGCTCCGCCGGAGTTTCGCGAGGTTCAGCGGCAGGGCTTTCACGACGGGATTGAAGGCGCTCACCGCGATATGGACAACCATCGCCGCCCTAACGTGAACAACCGCGATGAGTACCGGCATCCGAACGTTCCCGGGCGGGACCGGCGCGACTACAAGGCGGGCTTTGCACGGGGGTATGCCGCGGCGTGGCAGCATGGCAACTTCGGCCCGGGTGGTCCGCATGAGGGGTATGGCCCGGGAAATGGATACGGCGCCGGACCGCGCGCCTACTGAACGAAGGTCAGACCGGGGCGGGCCCGGTCTGCGAAAGAATGTGCGAAGAGATCATCGCCGCCATCATGGCGTTGTACTGCCGGACCCTGGCGGGCATGAAGAAGGCTTCCACCCAGCCGAGGATGGTGGGGATGCCCGTCCAGGAGAGTAGCAGGTAGACCAGGCCGAGACCGGTGCGGTGCAGATAGAAATGATGGACGCCGAAGCCTCCGAGAAAGATCGCGAGGAGCACGCCGGCGGTTTCATCGCGCCGCGCCTGCTCGTACTCGGCGTAGAACCACGCTTTTTGGGGATCGGCCATGCGGGTTGTGTAGACGGAGTCCGGGTAAAGCATCGCTCACCTCGCTGGGCGCCACGTCGTTTCGGCGCCTTCGATGTAGGTTGATACGCGGTTGCTCGCGCATCGGTTCCGTCGAGGTGCCAGGTAGAGTGCGGGCCAGACGCGGAAAAGCTTTGCGGGCTTCCCGCCACCGTGTACAACCCGGTACGATGGAACCATGCCGATCATTCAGATCATCCTCCTGGCGATCGTCCAGGGATTCGCCGAGCTTCTGCCGGTGTCGAGCTCCGCCCATGTCGTTGTCGCAGAACGCCTGATGGGCATCAACCCGGCGACCCCGCAGATGACGCTGCTGCTGGTGATGCTGCATACGGGCACGATGTTCGCGGTGATCGTTTATTTCTGGCAGCAGTGGCGGCGTGCCTACTTCCGGTCGCTGGAGGCCTTCAGGGGGGTTGCGCTTCGGCTGATGGCCGCGACCGCGCTGACGGCCATCATCGGTTACCCGCTGCAGAAGGTCGTGGCGACGATCGCGTTTCCCGGGGCTCCGAAGGCGGAGATTGAAGAGCTTTTCGGGCGTCTGGACATCATCGCCCCGGCGTTGCTGGTGGCCGGCATCCTTATCCTGCTTGCCGGCCTGAAGGAGCGCCGGGAGCTTGGCCTTACGCCCGAGTTGCCTCCGCCGACGCCGGAAGGCCACTACCAGGAAGGCGCGGCGCTGAGCATGCGCCAGTCGCTGTGGATGGGTGCCATCCAAGGCATTTGCCTTCCGTTTCGCGGCTTTTCGCGGTCGGGCGCGACCATTTCGACGGGCATCCTGGTGAACGCCAGCAAGGAACGCGCCGAGCGATTCTCGTTTGCGCTGGCGGTGGTGCTGACGCCTCCGGTCGTCTTCGTCGAGGTGCGCCGGCTGCTGAAGGCGACCCACGAGGCGGCTCTTGCGGGCCAGACCATCGATCTGCACGCCACGTTCGCTTCGAGCCTGCTGGGCGCGGTGTTCGCTTTCCTGGCGGGGCTGGTCGCGCTGAAGTGGCTGTCCTCATGGCTGGAATCGGGACGGTGGTCGTACTTCGGCATTTATTGCGTCGGGGCTTCGATCGTGGTGTTCCTGCTTCACCTGCGCGGCTACTGAGGGCGGTTGGTCCGGTGGGTATACCGCCAGGCCCACCAGATGAGCGGCACCTGCAGCGGCAGCCGGGCCCAGAGCGCCCAGCCTGGAATACCGGGGAAGCGCCCGGGCACCAAAGCCATATACAGGTTTGCCGGCCAGACGGCGAGGAGCAGCAGGACGAGACCCGAGGCGGCGGCGCGCCGGGTGGCTCGCAGCAGCACGCCGACGCCGCCCAGCATCTCCGCCACGCCGCTCACGTAGACCAAAGCGAGCGGATGGGGCAGAAGCGGCGGCATGATCTTCAAGTACACCCCTGGAACGGCCAGGTGAAGCACCCCGGCGACCAGGAAGAGAAGCCCTAACGCAATGCGGCCCGCCATACGTCTCCCGTAAAAAGGCATCGGCGGCAGCCCTTGGAGGCCGCCGCCGACGTGTTGTTGGATCAGAGAAGAACTTCGAGGGCTACTTGCTCGCCAGCGCGTCGCGATGATCGCGCACGTAGTCGTGCGAGGTGTTGATGTGCCTCTGCTGCTCGGTGAGAAGCTCGCGCACGGGTGCGGGGAGTTCCTGCGAGAGCGCGTCCGCATAGGTCTTCTTGGCGACATCTTCGCCCTGTTCGGCGGTGGCGAGCAACTCGTGGTCGCCGCTGACGACCTTGGCCTTCAGGTCTCCCCAGAGCCGGTGCAGTTTGCCCGTGACCGTTCCGGTCTCGTGGACGTCTGCGACGCCATGGCGGTGCAGCTCGTTTTCCAGCTCGGCGCGAAAGCTTGCCCGCTTGAGGCTTTCGGCAAGGAAGTACCGCTTCAGCTGTTCGTCCTTGAGGTGCTCCCCGATGTCGGCAAAGCCCTTTTGACCATCCTGCAGCACGTTGATGACTTCCTTGAGAACTGACTCCACTTCCTTGAGGGTCTTGGATTCGTTGGACATGCACTTGCTCCTTGCGCTTGCTGGGTGAGGTTTGATGTGCCAAATGGCGGAAGCGATCGAAGTTTTCGCTTGAAGCCGAGGAACAGGTTGGAGCAGGGTCTTCCGGCTACCCGACCTTCTCATGCACCGGAAGCAAGCGGAAGAAAGGTCGAAAATCCCGCGCCCCTGCCAACCATGTCGATGAGCCCTGTGTGTCCGGGCGTCTACCTTTCTGTAGATGCCGTCGCGGCGTCCGGGTTTGCATCCTGATTCCACGTTTCAGTCTTTTGCTTTTCCTTTGCCGCCGCCGCGTGATAATCGCGGTAGCTCCCGGGATCCCCTGGGCTCCGTCGCCGGCGTTTGCCGGCCGTGAGTTCGGATCCTCCCGCAAAGGCCAACGCCCATGCCTCCACTTCGGACCCTTCGCCTCGACGCCACGCCCACGCGCAACCGCCGCCTCAACGAGGTGCTCGGCCTTGTGCTGCTCGTTGCCGCCGGGTTGCTGCTGCTTGCGCTTGCCAGCTATACCCCCGCCGATCCTTCCTTCAACACCGCCGGGGGCTTCGCGCGGACCGGCCGGCCCGCCCATAACTGGACCGGCCTCTCTGGTGCCTACTTCGCCGACCTGGCGCTCCAGAGCGTCGGCCTCGCCATCTTCCTTGTGCCGCTTGCGCTGCTCCGCCTGGGCATCTGCTGGATGCGTTCGCGTCCGGCTGGGGCGCCGTTCGCGCGCAACTTCGGGCTCCTGCTGTGGCTCGTCTTTGCGCCCGCCGCCATCGCGCTGGTGCCGCATTCTCTGCTCTGGGCCGGCGCGCTGCCGCTCGAAGGCGTCGTCGGCCGCCTGGTCGCCGACGCGCTCGTCGGCGTCCTGAACCTGCCGGGAGCCTCCATCGTCGTCGCCCTGATGGTCGCCCTGTCGCTGTATCTGGCCACGACTTTTACCTTCGCCAGTGCGCACGAGTGGTTCTTTCATCGCTTCTCGCTGGTGCAGACGCTGCGGGATCGCCTGGAAGCCCGCCGGCAGCGCCGGGCCAGCCGGGAAGCCCTTGCGGCCGGCCTGGACGACCTTGAACCGGAGCCGGACGGCTTCGCCAGCAAGCGCGAACTCGCCGCCCGCACGCTGCGCCAGGATAACGAGCGCGACTACCCGGCTCCCGCCTCCGGAGATACGCTCCAGGCGGCTTCCGAACCGCCGACGCTGCTTGGCGGCCTCTTCGGCTGGTGGACCCGCCGCAAGCTTCGCCGCAACCAGCTCTCCATGACGCCGGAGCCGGAAGCGGAGAGCGTGGGGGCCCGCAGCGTCTGGCAGGCGATGCCGCGCACCAACGTCGACGCGCCTCCCGTCACGTCGCTCGGCACGGCGGCGGCGGCGGCGGCGCCCTTTGCCGAGGCGCTTTTCGCTGCCGCCGCCCCGTTGCCCCGGGAGGCAGAGCCCGCTGCCTTCCCGGACACGTTCCACGAGGGCGGACGCGACGTCTTCGCCACCCGGCCCGCGCCGCAGCCGGAGGAAGACGACGACTTCTTTGCGAACGCGCGCCCGCTGCCGCTGCCCACCCCGGTTCCGCCGGCGAAGCCACGCGGCCCCGCCCCGAGCCTGCCCGCGGAGGCGGTCTCCGCGCCCCAGGCCATCTCCTTCGGCCGCCGCGCCGATGCGGACGTGAAGACGGTAGCGATCACCCCGAAGTCCATTCGCGGCTACAAGCTTCCGCCGTCGTCGCTGCTGTTTCACTCCGAAGAGCAAACCGTCGTGCGCGAGGAAGCCCTCCGGGACGAGGCGCGCACGCTGGTGCAGAAGTGCGCCGAGTTCGGCGTCGACGGGCAGGTGACGCAGATCAACCCGGGCCCGGTGGTCACCACCTTCGAGTTCCGCCCGGACGCCGGCGTGAAGTATGCCCGCATTACCGGCCTGCAGGACGACCTCTGCCTCGCCATGGCCGCCGAATCCATCCTGATCGAGCGCATGGCGGGCAAATCCACGGTGGGCATCCAGGTTCCCAACCATGAGCGCGAGACGATCTGGCTGCGGGATGTGGTGGAGTGCGAATCGTTCGTGAAGAGCAAGAGCAAGCTTGCGATCGCTCTGGGCAAGGACATCAACGGCGCCATCGTCACCGCGGACCTAGCGGCCATGCCGCACGTCCTGATTGCCGGCTCTACGGGCTCGGGCAAATCCGTGGCCATCAACGCGATGATCATGTCGGTTTTGTACAAGTCGACGCCGGAGCAGGTGCGGATGATCCTGGTCGACCCCAAGCGCGTGGAGCTTGGCATGTACGAGGGGATCCCGCACCTTTTTACGCCGATCATCACCGAGGCGAAGCTGGCGGCGAATGCGCTGCGGAACGCTGTGCGGGAGATGGAGCGGCGGCTGAAACTGCTTGCCGCCAACCACGTCCGCAACATCGACCAGTTCAACAAGCTTTTCGACAACGGCTCCGAGTACCTCTTCGAGGACGTGAACCAGGAGCCGCTGCCGTACATCATGATCATCATCGACGAGCTCGCCGACTTGATGATGCTGGACCGCTCGAACGTCGAAGAGTCGATCACGCGGCTGGCCCAGATGGCGCGCGCGGTCGGCATCCACCTGGTGCTCGCGACGCAGAGGCCGTCGGTGGATGTGATCACGGGGCTTATCAAGGCCAATGTTCCGACCCGCATGTCGTTCCGGCTCGCCACCAAGGTCGACTCGCGAACGATCATCGATTCGAACGGCGCGGAGAGCTTGTTGGGGCGGGGCGACATGCTGTTCCTGCCGCCTGGAACGAGCCGTCTCCAGCGGGTCCACGCGCCTTTTGTGACGGAAAAAGAGATTGCCGCCGTGACCGCCTTCTGGCGCGCCCAGGGCGAAGCCGAGTACGTCGAAGGCTTTCTCGAGGGCCCCAAGGATGAATCCGCAGAAGGCCCCGCGGACGCCAGCCAGGACGAAAACGACCCGATGTACGACGATGCCGTCCGCCTGGTCTTCGAGTTCTCGAAAGCGAGCACGAGCCTGTTACAACGGCGGCTGAGGATCGGCTATGGGCGGGCCGCGCACCTGATCGACCTGATGCACCGGGACGGGCTGGTGGGGCCGGCCGACGGGAGCAAACCGCGGGAGATCCTGAAGTCGGCCAACTGGATCAACGAAGTGGACGCGGCGATCCGGTAAGAACGCTGCGGCGTTGTTTTTGCAGAAGGCCGGCGGTGGATCGACGTTCGGCCAGGTGGGGGGCTCTCACTCCTCGTCTCAACGCGGGCTGCCCCGGCTGTGCGGACGCGGTCATGCGCAGGATGCGACCTGACGCGATCAACGGCAGGCCGCCGGCCAGGCTGCCGAGGGGTCGGTTTCCGGGGATTCTCCCGTATACTGTGGGTGCGGCCGGCTCCCTGGCTGTGACGCAATAAGGAGAGGCGGAATCTGGACCCGTCCAGAACGAACGCCTGAACACCAGGAGGAAAGATCGCGATGAGTTCGCCCCACAAGCCGGAGTCTTTGCTGGATCGGTATTGGCAGCTGCTGGTGATCCTGTTCGGATTGATCTTTGTCAGCATCCTGGTCAGCTTCTACCCTACCCTCTAGCGTCCGTCAGCCTCAGACGAACTTGGTGAGGTCGATCTCGAGCCGGTACTCCTCGCGGTCGTTTTCCAGTTCGTCCCAGGCCGCGGGCCTGCCAAGCGCTGCCGATTTTCGGGCCAGCATGCACGTGCGGGCGCTTTCGACGCCGGTTGCGATCTGGTTCTGATAGCGGTTGCCGGTGATGCTCTCGATGAAGTCCTGATCCTTCGTCTTGTCCGCGTCGGCCAGGTTGTCGTGGAACGCCCCGTCGGCGGCGAACTTTGCCTCGGGAGTTCCGTGGGTGGACCATGCCCAGGGCTGTTTGCCCATGATGCGCAGCGGCCCGTTGTACGGGGCCTCGGCCAGCCCTTCGCTGCCGAACACATGTTCCGCCACGTCGAAGAAGCCGTTCTGGTTGAACTGGGTGGAGTTGAACACCATCTCGACCTCGCCCGGATAGGTAAAGATGACTTCGTAGTTGTCGGAGATGTTGCCTGGATTCTGGATCACCTTGCGGCTGCACCGCGCGTCGGCCTTGATGGGGTGGCCGCCCATGACCCAGTTGCAGATGTCGATGACGTGGATGTTCTGCTCGAGCAGGATGTCGCCCGAGAGGGTCTTGTCCCAGAGCCAGTTGCGCAGGCGTCGCTCGTCCGCGGGCATGTTGCCGCGATCGGGATAGCTCGCCGTGGGAGCGTTGTAGAAGCCGCTGAGCGAGGCGACCTTGCCGATTTGGCCGGCGTGGATGCGCCGGACGATCTCGACGAAGGGTGGCGCCTTGCGGATCTGGAACCCTACGGCGACACTCACCTTGCCCTCGATGCGGCGCGCGATGTCGAGCGCCCTGCGCGTCTGCGGGAGGTCGACGCCGACGGGCTTTTCGCAGTAGACATGCTTGCCCCCGGCGGTGAGGGCCTCCAGGTGGTCCACGTGGAAGAAGGGCGGCGTGGAGATCTGGACCGCGTCGATCTCGCTGCTTGCGGCCATGGCCTTGTAGGCGTCATGCCCCTGGAAGGTGAGCTTTGGGTCGACAGCGGGCAGGCCGAGGGAGCGGTTCACCTGGTCGAAGTGCTGCTTGCCGTGAGCCAGTTGATCGGGGAAGATATCGCCCAGCGCCACGACCCGTGCGCCGGTGTTGCGCGCGAACGAAGTGGCCACGGAGGTTCCTCGTTTGCCGCAGCCCAGCAGGCCATATCGAACGGCCGAGTTGGCGGCGTAGCCGAAGGCGGTACCCGGTTTGACCAACATCAGGCCACATGCGCCTGCCCCCTGAAGAAACAGTCGACGGTCCATGCGACACTCTCCTATCCGGTTCGGTATGCGAGCTTAGAGGCGAGACAGAATGGCTTCCAGATAGAGCTTCTCGGCTTTTACGTCGGCGATTTGCTGGGGGCCGGAGGTTTCGCGCTCGATGGTGACCGCGCCCCGGTAGCCGAGCGCATGAAGGTCCTTCAGCACACGCGGGAAATCGACCTCGCCTTTGCCGATCAGCACCTCTTCGCCGAGTTTGTCCGGGTCGATCGGCCACTTTCCGTCTTTCGCGTGCATCGCCTGTATGTGGGGCCCAAGCACCTTCAGCGCGTCCACCGGGTTCGCCTTGCCGTAGAGGATCAGGTTCGCGGTGTCGAGCCCTACGCCAAGCGCCGGGCGGTCCACATCCTTGATCATGCGCAGCATCGTGGTCGGCGTCTCCTGCCCGGTCTCCATGAGGAAGCTTTGCCCGTTGCCGGCGCAGTGCTCCGTGACCGAGCGAATGGCCAGCACCGTCTCTTCGTAAAGCGGGTCCTTCGGGTCTTCCGGGATGAAGCCGCAGTGCGTTTGGACCCGGCCGATTCCGAGCAGGCGGGCGAAGTCGGACGTCTGCTTCAACGCATCGATCCTCGCCTGCCGGTAGGCCCGCGGCACGAGACCGATGGTGGACGGACCTTTCACGAAGTTCCACTCGAGGGGCGGCGGATTGACGACCTCCGCGGTCGTCGCGACCACCTGGTGCTTGTCCAGCAGGTCGCCCATCTGGCTTGCCAGCGCCGGGGTGAACCTTCCGAGGTAGCCGTCCAGCGAGAGAAAGCACGTGGACAGGCCCAACTGCCGCACCAGCGCGATGGCCGGGGCGGGATCGGGGAAGGGCTTGATCAAGAGGCCAAGGGCCATGGGCGGATGCGCCGGTTGGTTGCGCGGCCCTGGGTTGTTGCGCGGCCCTGGCTGTTTGCGCGGCGCGGCAGCGGCTGCCGACAGCACCCCGGCCCCGGCCGGCAGCCCTGCGAACAACAACGCTCCCGCCCCGTGCTTCACCAGGCTCCGCCTTTCCAGATTAACCCCGTCTCGCTGCGTTGCAGGCATGGCACCCTTCTCTCTCAGTTCTCGCACCATTATCCACCCGGCGATTCGCGCGCGACCTTTTAGACTGGCAGGGACGCCGCGCGCCATCGCAACAGCCTCTCTGTCCCGCAGGAGCCCACCATGCAGCGACGCACCTTTCTCCAGGCTGGCCTCCAGGCCGGTTCCGCCGCCGCCCTTTCGGCCCTGGCTCCCCGCGTGCTGCACGCCGCGGCGCCCCCGCGCCTCGCCTTTGGGGGCATTGGGATCGAGTGCAGCACCTACAGCCGCATCCGCACCCGCATGGAGGACTTCACCGTTCTGCGCGGCGACCAGAGCAGCGCGAATCCACGTTTCGCCTTTCTCAAGCAGCATTCCCCGAACGCCTCTTTCCTGCCAACCCTGGTTGCCACCGCCGTGCCCGGCGGTCCGGTCGCGCGGGACACCTACGACGCCCTGAAACGCGAGTTCCTGGACCGGCTCAAAGCCGTCCTTCCGCTCGACGGGCTCTTTCTGCCCATGCACGGGGCCATGTTCGTGGAAGGCATGGAGGACGCCGAGGGCGATTGGTACGAGTCCGCGCGACGGCTCGTCGGACCCACCTGCCTTCTGTCCGCGAGCTACGACCTCCATGGCAACATCAGCCAGCGCGTCATCGACACGCTGGACATGCTCTCCGCCTTTCGCACCGCGCCGCATATCGACCGTGAAGAGACCATGCTGCGCGCCACCGGCATGCTCATCGACTGCCTCGCTCGCGGCATCCGGCCGACGCTCACGTGGTCCGCCGTGCCTGTCCTGATGCCGGGTGAGCGCAGCAGCACGGAATGGGAGCCCGGCAAGCACCTGTGGGCGCAGCTTCCGGCGCTCAACCGGACGCGCGGCATCCTGGACGTCTCCCTGCTGGTCGGCTACGTCTGGGCGGATGAGCCGCGCTCGACGGCCTCCGTCGTCGTCACCGGGACGAACCCGGAGGCGGCAAAGAAGATCGCGCTGAACCTGGCCCAGCAGTACTGGGACGCGCGGAAGCGGTTCCAGTTCGGCAGCGAGGTCTGTACGGTCGAGGAGTGCGTCCGGCGGGCCATGGCCGCCAAGACCCAACCGGCTATCCTTGCCGACTCGGGCGACAATCCTACGGGGGGCGGGAACGGCGACCAGGCCACCGTGCTTGCCGCGCTGCTTGAGGCCCGGGCGCAAGGCGTCGTCTTCGCCGGGATTACGGACCGCCCGGCCACGGAGGCTGCTTACCAGGCCGGCGCCGGCGCAACCCTGGCGCTCTCGATCGGAGCCACCCTGGATCCCGTCGCGAGCAAGCCCGTCCGGGCCCGGGCAACCGTCAAGTTCCTCCTGGACGAGAAGGACCCCACGAAGCGCGAGGCCGTCGTGGTCCTCGAGGGCGTCACGCTCGTGCTCAGCGCTTATCGCCGCCCCTATCACGACCTTGTCGACTTCACCCGCCTCGGCCTCGACCCGAGGTCGTTCAACATAGTGGTGGTGAAGTCCGGCTATCTTTCGCCCGAGCTCGCTCCTCTGGCCAACCCGAGCCTGATGGCGCTCTCGGAGGGCGCCATCAACCAGGACATCGTGCACCTCCCGGCCAACCGGCGGCGAGCTCCTACCTACCCGTTCGTCGACAACCTCGCTTATACTCCGTCTGTCTTTCTTTCCCGGCGCGGCCGGCCCCAAGGCGAATGAACATCGGACTGATCGGATACGGCTTCATGGGCGGCGCGCACCTGGCGGCGCTTACTGCAACTCCGGGCGCTACGCTCCGGGCAGTCGCCACGCGCACACGCCCGACCGGGGATGCCCCCACGCGCGGCAATCTCGACCTGAAGTGCGTTCCGCTGCCCCCCGAGGTGGCCTGGACCCCGGACTGGCAGACCATGGTGGACGATCCCACGCTGGACGCCGTCGATATCTGCTTGCCGACGCACCTTCATCGCGAGGTGATTCTCCGCGCCCTGGCCCAGGGCAAGCACGTCCTGTGCGAGAAGCCGATGGCGCTCACCCCGCAGGAGTGCGACGAGATCCTGGAGGCCGCGGACCGCGCCGGACGCACGTTGATGGTGGCCCAGGTGCTCCGCTTCACGACGCCTTACCGACAGGCCGGGAGCTTCGTCGAGGCCACCGAGCGCCTAGAGAGCTGCACCCTGCGCCGCACCACCGGCTACCCGCAGTGGAGCCCATGGCTTGCCGACCGCGCGCAAAGTGGCGGAGCGATCCTCGACCTCCTGAGCCATGACCTCGACCAGGTCCTGGCCTGGTTCGGCCCGCCCGGCGGCCTCTCCGCCGTGACCCTAGGCGAGGTCGACACCGTCCGCGCCACGCTGCTGTACCCCGGGGGGCCCTGCGTGGTGGTCGAAGGAGGCTGGCTTGGCCCCGACACCCCGTTCGCCCAGAGCTTTCACCTGGAGGCGGATGCCGCCACCCTCACCTTTGCCGAAGGCGAGCTCCGCCGCACCCACGCCGCGGTCAGCGAACGGATCGACCTTCCCGCGCAGGACGCCTATGCCGAGGAGATCGCCTACTTTCTCGAGTGCTGCCAGACGGGCGCGGTCCCCAGCCTCTGCCCCCCCGCCGCCTCGGCGGATGCGGTACGCCTCGCCACGCTGGTCTACCGCTCGCGCGAGCAGAATGGAAAGGAACTCTTATGGCAGTAGCCCCGATGGATCTCGGCCTCGTCTTTTGGGCCGAACAGGACGCGCGCACCACGCTGGCCGAGCTGCAGAGCTTCGGCTTGAACGCGGGGCAGCTCGGCGTTCCCCCGACGGTGCTCTGCGGCCCGGCCGCGACCGAGGAATGGCAGGCGGCTCTTCGGGAGCATTCCGTTCAACTTGCCGGGGCCGTCTGCGCCTACGCGGGCGAGGACTACGCGAGCCTTGAGCGCGTCCACCAGACGGTCGGCTTTACCGCGCCCGGGTACGCCGCCGAACGCATCGCCCGCACACGCGAGGTTGCCGCGTTCGCCGCCACGCTCGGTCTTCGCTCGGTCTCCTGCCACATCGGCTTCATCCCCGGGGACCCGTCGTCCCCGCTGTATGCGGAGCTCCTCGCGATCGCCCGGGAGGTCTGCGCCTTCTGTGCCGAGCATGAGCAGAGCTTCGTCCTCGAGACTGGCCAGGAGAGCGCGGCCACGCTTCTTGCTTTCCTTCGCGACGCGGGCCAGCCGAACCTCCGGGTCAACTTCGATCCGGCCAACATGATCCTGTACGGCTCGGGGAACCCCATCGAGGCGCTCGACCTGCTGCAAAGCCACGTTCTCTCAGTCCACTGCAAGGACGGCCGCAGCCCCGGCGCTCCCGGGATGCTTGGCGAAGAGTGCGCCCTGGGCGAGGGCGAGGTCGACTTCCCTGCGTTTCTTAGCCTTCTCAGGCGCATCGGGTACACGGGCCTCCTCGCGATCGAGCGCGAGCATGCCGACCGCACCCAGCGCGCCGCGGACATCCGCGTGGCCATCGGACGCCTGAACGCCTGGAAGCAGGCACTTCCCTCTTAGGTGCGCGGCTTACGGCGCGTAAATCTAGAAGCTGAGGCGGAGGGCTACTTGCAGGACGCGGGGGTCGGTGGTGGTGCTGGTGATGGAGCCGAAGGCCGCGGAGCCGAAGCTGCCGTTGGGTTGGGCGAAGGCGGGGGTGTTGGTGAGGTTGAAGAGTTCGGCGCGGAGTTCGGCGTCGGCTCGCTCGGTGATGGGGGTGTGCTTGACGAGGGCCAGGTCGAGGTCGCGGTAGGCGGGGCCGCGAACGGGATTGCGGCTGCTGTTGCCGAGGGTGAACTGGGGGGCGGTGGCGAAGGCGGCGGTCGAGAAGAAGCGTTGGGGCGTGCGGGCTTCGGGGGGGAGGGTTGGATTGGCGACGAGGTTGGGGCGCTGGAGGGAGAAGCCGGCGAAGCTGTTTGTGTTTGTGGCCTGGGTGACGGTGACGGGCATGCCGGAGAGGGCGCTGGCGATGGCGTTGGCGGTCCATCCGCCTAGGACATAAGCGGCTGGGCCGTGGTTGAAAACGGCCTGGCCGCGGCCGGCGGGCAGGGCGTAGGTGAGGGCGATGGAGGTGACGTTGGGCATGTCGCCATTCGACGAGTCGCGTTCGAGGCGGGGGTTGAAGGCGTCGGCGGCGATGAGGCTGCTTGTGTTGGGGGAGGAAAGGACGGTGGAGGAGAAGACGGAGCTGGCGTCGTCGATGAGTTTGGAGTGGGTATAGGCGGCGAGGAGGGTGATGCCGTGGCTGAGGCGCTGCTCGACCTTGGCCTCGAGAGCGTTGTAGTTGGTGGTGCCGGTGTTGTTGCGGTAGACGGCGACGTTCTGGAAGCGGGGGTAGGGTTTGAGGGCGAGGGCGGCGGCGGCGAGGGTGGTGGTCGAGGTGCCCTTCAGGCTGGCGAGTTGCGACTGGGTGAGCTGGTTGAGGTTCGCGTCGGGGATGCCGACGTGAACGATGTGGGAGCCGACGTAGGCGATGTCGAAGGAGAGGTTGCGGGTGAGGCTTTGCTGGAAGGCGGCGTTCCACTGCTCGACGTAGCCTGAGCCGGCGGTGCGGTTGGCGGTGTAGACGCTTTGGCCTAGGCCCGCGTTTGGGGTGA
This sequence comes from uncultured Granulicella sp., assembly GCA_965213785.1. GTDB lineage: Bacteria > Acidobacteriota > Terriglobia > Terriglobales > Acidobacteriaceae > Edaphobacter. The sequence goes on from OZ243921.1 coordinate 1,943,692, forward strand.
GGGCGATGGGGGCGACGGTGGGGCCGTTGTGGAGGGGGAAGGCGGCGTTGATGGAGTCCGGGGTGCGCTGCTGGACGTTTTGGATGAAGGGGAACTGGGGAAGGGTGAAAGGCGTGGTGATGCCGGACTGGTCGATAAAGACGATGCCGAAACCAGCGCGCAGCACGGTGCGGGGGGTGGCGAGGTAGGTGAAGCCTACTCTTGGGGCTACGTTGCCGTAGTGGAGGGTGCGGGCGGATTTGGGGTTGCCGTTTACTCCGGCGTAGTCGAGTTGCTGGGTGGCTAGGTTGAAGACTGCGCCCTGGTTGTTCTTTTCGGTGGAGGGGCTGTGGAGGCTCCAGCGGGCGCCGAGGTTGAGGGTGAGGCGGTCGGTGGCGCGGAGGTCGTCCTGGGCGAAGTACTCCTGGATGTGGTCGCGGGGGCGGAGGGTGGAGGTCTGAAGGTCGATGGAGAAGGTGTCGACCTGGCCGAGGAGGAAGCTGGCGAGGGCGTTGCCTCCGGTGGTGGCGGCGGCGGCGGTGGATTGGGTGTCGGTGCCGGTGGTGGTGAAGGCGAAGGAGCCGGTGGGGTTGGGCGGGGAGATGGCGTTGAGCTGGTACCAGCGGACGTCGCCGCCGAACTTGAGCTGGTGGCGGCCGCGGGTGTAGGAGACGGTGTCGACGAGCTGCCAGACGGCGGTCTGGTATTGGGAGAAGGTGCTGGCGGCGGGGCCGAGCTGCTGGAAGCCGGTGATGGTGAAGAGGGGGAGAGCGTCTGAGAAGGCGGCGTTGGTGGGGATGCCGGGGATGCCGAGGGCGGTGAGGGCTACGGTGGGGCCGGCCTGGAGGTTGGAGCGGCGGGTGTAGCCTACGCGGAGGTCGTTGAGCAGGCGGGCGGAGAGGGTGTGGGTCTCGTCGAAGACGGCTTGCTGGCCGAGGATGTGGGCGAGGCCGGCGGCTCCGGTGGTTCCGAAGACGGCGGTGGGGGCGGGGCCGGAGCCTTCGGGGAGATACGTCACCGGGTTTTCGACTTCGCTGTAGTAGGTGTAGCGGGCGAAGGCGCGGTCGCGCTGGCGGAAGGCTCCGTCGAGGCGGACGTCGAACTGGTTCTGGTGGTCGGCGTCGTTGGCGGTGCGGGTGTAGTTGTTGGCGGCGCCTGCGCTGGTGGGAGTGGGGAAGCGTTGCAGAAGGGCGAGGGCTACGGGGTCGAAAGAGCCGGTCGGGATGGTGTCGCTGGGGAACTCGGGGCGGATGTATTTGCCGCCGACGACGGTGGTGGCGGCTGGGTTGTAGATTTTGCTGACGCCGGTGAAGATGCCTTGGCGTTCCGCCAGGGTGGGGATGGTGGAGGTGACGGTGCGGCCTACCAGCTGTTTGATGCCCTGGTAGTCGGCGAAGAAGAAGAGGTTGCGGTGCATGACTGGGCCGCCTAACGTTGCTCCGTAAAGGTTGCGGCGGTACTCGGGCTTGCGGGTGCCGACGGGGGTGAAGTAGTTGAGGGCGTTGAGGTTTTCGTTGCGGAAGAACTCGAAGAGGCTGCCGTGGAAGCGGTCGGAGCCGGCGCGGGTGGCTAAGTTGACGACGCCGCCGTTGAATCGGCCGAACTCGGCGGGGACGTTGTCGGCCTCGATGGTGAACTCGGCGATGGAGTCGAGGATGGGGAAGAAGGCGACCTGGCCGGGCTCGGGCTGGAGGGCGGAGATGCCGTCGTAGAGATACTCGTTGGTGCGGGGTCGGCCGCCGTTGATGCGGGGGAGGAGGGTTCCGGGGGGGAGTTCGACGCCGGGGGCGAGGGTGGCGAGCTGGATGAAGTTGCGGGAGTTGAGCGGAAGGGCGATGACCTGGGGGCCGGAGATATTGGTCTGGATGTCGGCGACGGCGGCCTGGAGGAGGGGGGCGTCGGCGGTGACGGTGATGGATTGTTGGTCGGAGCCTACGGTGAGGGTGAGGTCGGCGCTGGTGGTTTCGCCGATGGCTACGGTGAGGGCGGTGCGGTGGAGATGGGTGAAGGTGGAGGCGGTGACGTCGACGGTGTAGCGGCCGGGGTTGAGGTTGGGGAAGAGGTAGAGGCCGGCGGAGGTGGTTTGGGTGGTCTGGGTGGTGTGGGCGGACTCGCTGGTGAGGGTGACCGTGGCTGCGGGGATGGCTGCGCCTGAGGGATCGGCGATGCGACCGCGAAGGGTGGCGGCGACCTGGGCATGGAGCGGGGGGAAGGCGAGGCAAAGGGCGAGCAGGGACAGCCGGGGGAAAGACACGAGAACTCCAGAAAGGCGTTGCAGGGGATGTGAGCTGCTTGCGGGCGGACGGGGCGCGCTGCACGGATGACCCGCGGCGTGCTGGACGGGACGGGGCGGCGGGATCGAACTTGCTGCCGGGCGTGCTGACGTTATACTACGACTTCATACGGGTGCATCTGTATGGTTCAGCGATTTTTACGAGGCGGAGCGGCGCGCGAGGCGCAACCATCGGCTTGGAGCCGGGTCTGAAGCAGATACGGCGGCCGGGTCCGCTCTGGAGGATGATCTATGCGCTGCTTCGGTTTCCTGCTCCGCCTTGCGCCGCTTGCGGTGTTTGCAGGTTGTGTTTCGCTTTGCGGTCAGCAGGCTGGGACCTCTCCGGGTACCGGGGACGCGGCGGGGACCGCGGGTACGGCTCATGTGGCCCCCGCGCCGGGAGTCCAGACGCAGAGCACGGCGGCCCAGCCGGCGGGGAACCCGGCGGGCAGCTATACGCTGCGGGCGAATGCGCGGCTGGTGGTGCTGGACCTGGTGGTGGAGGATGCCAAGGGCAGCGTGGTGCGAGACCTGAAGAAGGAAGACTTCAAGGTGACCGAGGCTGGGGAGCCGCAGACGATTCTGAACTTCGAGACGACCGGGGCGCATACGGTGGACCCGTCGGTGTCCATCAACTCGACGGCGGAGTTGGATCGGCTGGCGCCAAGGGCTCCGGTCAACATCATCCTGCTGGATGAGTTCAATACGCGGTTTGAGGATATGGCGTTTGCGCGGTACTCGCTGAAGAAATACCTGGAGCGGCAGCCGGGGAAGCTGGAGACGCCGACGATGCTGATTGCGGTGAGCCTGCAGAACTTCACCGTGCTGCGCGACTATACACAGGACAAGGAGCAGATTCTTTCCGCGCTGGAACATCACTTCGGCGGATATCCTTGGCAGGCGCATAACGGGGGGTGGCTGGCGGAACGTTACGGGACGGCGTTCGAGTCGCTGCGCCGGGTGGCGCAGGCGGTGGTGGGGCACCAGGGACAGAAGAACATGATCTGGGTGGGACGGGGTTTTCCGGCGCTGAACTTCGCCAACCTGCAGATCGACTCTGCCAACCGCGTGGAGAACGCGGTGCAGGAGTGCGTGAACGTGCTGCGGGATGCGCGGGTGACGCTGTATACGATCGATCCGGCGGGGCTGCAGGTGAACAACACGTATGGGGCGGCGGCGGAGTTCAACGATCCTTTCGGGGGGAACTACCAGTTCAGCCAGTTGGCGAAGGCGACGGGCGGGCGGACGCTGTACGGGCGGAACGATGTGGATGTGGAGATCGGGACGGCGATCCGGGATGGGTCGAGCGCGTATACGCTGACGTACCGGCCGACCTCGCCGGTGGCGAATCCGCAGAAGTTTCGGAAGATTGTGGTGACGGTGGAGCGGCCGGGGGTGAAGGTGTATACGCGAGAGGGGTACTACCTGCAGCGGGGACCGGGGCGGGTGAACCCGGTGAATCCATCGCGGCGGCTGGTGGCGGATCTCGTGTCGGCGGATACGAGCACGATGGTGTACGACGGGGTGCCGATCACGATCGAAAACACGGCGGAGAAGCTGGATGAGTATGTGGTCCGCGTTCCGGGTCGGGCGCTGGCGTGGTCTGCGGCGACGGATACGGAGCCGCGCCATGCGGAGATGATCCTGATGGTGTCGACGTATGACAAGAAGGGCAAGGAGATCAAACGGGAGGCGAAGATTGTGAAGGCGTCTGCCCCGGCGACCGTGCCTCCCACCGGGCGGATCGAGCGGGGTTTGGCGGTGGCGTATAAACTTCCGCCGGACCAGAAGGCGGTGCGGGTGCGGTTTACGGTGCGGGTGACGGCTTCCGGACGAATCGGGACGGCGGATGCGGTTCCGGGGCAGGTGGTGGTGGCTTCGGCGACGGGGAGCTCTCCTTCGGGAACGACTGCGGAGAGTCCAGGCGGAACGCGGCAGTAGATCAGACGAGGTCGAGTCGCTCGATCATGACGTCGGTGGACTTGATGAGAGCGCCGACGGCGTCGCCTTTTTTGAGTTGCAGTTCGCGGGCGGCGTTGGCGGTGATGATGGCGGTGATGCGGTCGTTTGCGATGGCGACGACGACCTCGGCGAGGAGGCCTTCAATGCGGAGGCTGACGACTTTGCCGGCGAGCTGGTTGCGGCCGCTGACGCGGCGGAAGCGGGCGCGGGATTCCTGGGCGGGTTTGGCGGAGTCCTTCTTAAGGAAAGGCGCGAGGGAGGACTCGGCGATGCGGTGGTGGCCTCCGGGCGTTTGGACGGTGGCGAGCTTGCCGGTGAGGATCCACTGCTTGATGGTGGGGTAGCTGATGCCGAGCATATGCGCGGCTTCGCGAGGCTTCAGGAGGGTTTCAGGCGCAGGCATCGGGACCTCGATTCGGACCGGTCGCTCTTCGTGGCCACGTGGGTCGGGGGCCGGCGACTGGACGCGTAGCCATGGTATCCGAAGCTCTGCGTAGACGAGCGCACGACGGCCCCGCCCTCGAGGCCTCGTGCACGAATCAGTTGGGGCGTTGCCGGAACTCTCTCGGCACGGGGGGTAGGGACTCCAAGACATTGACCATCGCTTCTTCCGAAGACTGCAGGGCGGAGCGAACGGCTGCGTCGTCGCTGAGGTGCGCCGCCTCGCAGGGTTCATCTCCGTTTTCTTCGTGACGCAGCTCCTGCTGCCTGGTCAGGATCATGGCTTCGCGCACGTGGGTGATGGCATCGACGACCTGGGACTGGGTGAAGGCGAGTTCCGCGTTTCGGCTCATGGTGACTCCTCCATCGTTTCTTTATCGGACGGAGAGGGCCGAAACTGTACGGGGCGGATTCAGTCTTTGGTTTCAGGCTTTTTGTATTGGAAGACAACCTCAAGCGGGAGGGCAAAGACGGCGGCGATGCGGAAGGCTACCTCGAGCGACGGCGAGTACTTGTCGCCTTCGATGGGGTTGACGGTCTTGCGGGTGTCGCCGATGTATTTTCTACTTTTATGCGCTTGCATCGTGATCGACCAGACGCTGGACCGCTTCCGTAACAAGCGTTTCGCTATCGCGGCCCTGTTGCTGTGCCAAGTGCAGGAGTTTGGATTGCAGGCCGGAAGAATAGAAAGATGCAGAGCGGCTGTCAATTGGGCTTGAGCGATACGTCGCAAGCGGTTCGGCTTGCACCTTGGCCGCAGACCAGGTGAGATGACGGAGATCAGGCAAGCCAGCCCTAGCTGGGACGCCGGGCTGGAGAGGTGAGGGGAGAGCGTGGGGAGAACTTCGGCTTCTTTTTTGCGGGGGCTTTGAGCTGGGAGTGTTCGGGGAGGTTTTTCTTGGGGACTACCTTTTTGCCTTTGCTGGCGCGGTCGAGGGCGGTGACTTCGCCTAGGGTGAGTTCGCGGAACTCGCCGGGGGGGACGTCGAGGCGGAGGGCGCCGTAGCCGATGCGGCGGATCTTTTCGACGTGGTGGCCGATCTCTTCGAACATTTTGCGGAGCTGGCGGTTGCGGCCTTCGGTGAGAGTGAGCTCGTACCAGGGGTTGTCGCCGGCGCGGACGAGTTCTAGTTTTGCGGGGGCGGTGATGATGCGGTCGCGGCGGCCGGCGCGGACCTCGTCAAGGCGGCCGCGGTCGATCATGATGCCGCGGCGGATCTGGTCGAGACCGCTGGCGGGGGGGACGCCGGAGACCTTGACGAGGTAGGTTTTTTCGACCCCGGCAGCGGCTTTCGAGAGGGCGTTGGCGAGTTCGCCGTCGTTGGTCATGAGGAGGAGGCCCTCGGACAGGTAGTCGAGGCGGCCTACCGGGTAGAGGCGGACGTGGTCGCCGTGCGGGCCGGACTTTTGCTGGGCCATGAGCTGCATGACGGTGGGGCGCTTTTGCGGGTCGTTGAGGGTGGTGACGTAGCCGCGGGGCTTGTTGAGCATGTAGTAGCGCTGCTTTTCGGGCCCGTGGAGGAGCTTGCCGTCGACACGGATGTGATCTTTTTCTGGGTCGTGACGGGTGCCGAGCTCGGTGATGGTGGTTCCGTTGACCTGGACGCGGCCTTCGAGGATGATCTCTTCGGCCTTGCGGCGGCTGGCGATTCCGGCCTGGGCGAGGATTTTCTGGAGGCGGTCACCTGGCGGCGTTTCGGGGGCTGGCCTGGGGGATTTTGCGGGGGGCATGGGGTTTGCGTCCTTCTGGGTTGGCGGCGCCTCGCGGCGGCTGGTTGCTTCGTCTTCGATGATAAACGCTAGGGGACGTAGCGGAGGGCCGGGGGACCGTCCGGGGGGTTGCGGGGCAGGATGCGGGCGGCGACGACGGTCATGTCGTCGTACTGCTCGGCCCCGGCGGCGAACTCGTCAGCGCGGCGGAAGAGGGCTTCGGGAACCTGGCGGATGGGGACGAAGCCTTCTTCGCGGACGGCATCTTCGACGGCTTCCTCTTCCCAAAAGACGCCATCGGAGCTGGAGGCCTCGACGATGCCGTCGGAGACGACGACGAGGAGATCGCCCTCGCGGAGCTGGACGATTTCCTGCTCGTAGTCGGCCTCGGGCATGAGGGCTAGGGGGAGGCCGTCGCCGGGGAGGCGCTCCAACAGGCCATTGGCGCGGAGAAGGATGGGCGGGATGTGGCCGGCGTTGACGTAGGTGAGGGTTTTGCGGTCTTCGGAGATGACCCCGCAGAAGAGGGTGGAGTAGCGCTCTGCGGTGGAGCTGGCGTAGACGGTGCGGTTGATGTCCGTGAGCATGGCGGCGATGGACTCCGGTCCCTGCTGCAGGTGGCTGCGGAGGAGGATCTGGATGCTGGCCATCATGACGGCGGCGGGCATTCCCTTGCCGGAGACATCGCCGAGGGTAAGAGCGAATCGTCCGTCGCGCAGGAGGATGAGGTCGTAGTAGTCTCCTCCGACGGAGCGGGCGGCGCGGCAGAAGCCGGCGGCTTCGAGGCGGCGAAGGTTGTCGGGGTTTCGGGGCAGGAGGCGGGACTGGACGTCGCGGGCGAGGTTGAGCTCGTGGCGGAGGAGGCGGCTGCCCTCGGCCTCGCGGCGGAGGCGCTCGCTCTCGATGGCAGAGGCGGCGAAGTGGCCCATGAGGCCAAGCAGGCCGGCGTCGGTATCGGTGAAGCCGTCCGGTTTGTTGAGGAGTTGCAGGGCGCCGATGACGCGGCCTTCGGCGCGGAGGGGAACGCAGAGGACCTGCTCGGTGTGGTAGCCGCTGCCGGCGTCGATTTCGCGGAGGAGGCGGGGCTCGTCGGCGGTGTCGTTGACGAGGATCACGGCGTCGTCGCGCATGCAGGCCCCGACGAGGCCTGAGCCGGCGGGGATGCGGATGGTTTCGACGCCGTGGGCGACCATGGTCCAGATCTCGTTGGTGCGGTCGTCGGCGAGCCAGAGGCTGCAGCGGTCGGCCCCGGCAAGGTCCCGGGCGAAGTCGGCGTTGAGGCGTACGAGGTCTTCAAGCTTTTCGACGCGGCTGATGAGGGCTGCGTGCTCGAAGATGGCGCGGGCGATGCCGCTGGGGTCGAGTCCCTGGGCTACGGCGTTGGGCATGGGAACGGAGTCCTGCGCCTCATCATAGGGGATGGGGACGAAGGGCGGGGTGACACGCAAGTAACCATCCGGAGATTCAGGGGGTGAAAGCGCGTGGATCCACGCCCGATGGGCAGGGAGATGCGGACGCCCGGTGCCAGGTTGCTCAGCAAGGAGAGGTGAGCCAAGCTTCGATCTCTCCCAGGGTGGCGGCGGGAAGATAGGTGCCGGAGCATGGAGCGGGTTCCGTGCCGGCGAGGAGGAAGGCCTGGCGGAGACCGGCGGCATTGGCGGCGGCGATGTCGGAGCAACGGTCGCCAACCATGACGGACTGCGAGAGGTCGAGGGCGTGGTCCGCGGCGGCCCGGCGCAACATGCCGGGGGACGGCTTGCGGTCTTCGTGCTCGCGCTTGAAGTGGCCGACTCCGTGCTCGGGGTGGTAGGGGCAGTGGTAGACGGCGTCCAGGGTAACGTGCTCGCGGGCGAACTCGGCGCTCATCCAAAGCATGAGTTCTTCAAACTGGGCGGTGGAGTAGAAGCCGCGAGCGATGCCGGACTGGTTGGTGACGATGACGAGCCGGAAGGCGAGAGCCTGGGCGGCGCGGCAGAGCGAGAAGATGCCGTCGACGAAGCGGACGTCAGCGGCGCGGTGCAGGTAGCCGACCTCGTGGTTGACGACGCCGTCGCGGTCGAGGAAGAGGGCGGGCTGGAGAGGCTGGGTCATGCGGGACTCCGGAGAAGGCGATTGAGGACCGGGGCGGTGTCCTCGGCGCACTGGGTGTAACTGAAGTGGGTGGCGCGGGCAAAGCCCTTATGGCGGAGGGCCTCCATGAGGGTGGGGTCGAGGACCTGGAGGAGGGTGCGGGCGAGTGTGTGCTCGTCGCGCGGGTCGAAGTAGAGGGCGGCATCGGCGGCGACTTCGGGGAGGGAGGCGGCGCTGGAGGTGAAGACGGGGCAGCCGAGTTGCATAGCCTCAAGGATGGGCAGGCCGAAGCCCTCGTAGAGCGACGGCAGGACGAGAGCGGAGGCGCCGGAGTAGAGGGCTATGAGGACGGCGTCGGAGATTTCGCCGGTCCACTGAACGCGGTCGCCGAGGCTTGCGGCCTGGCGGACGACGGCCGGGTCTCCGGTTCCGAAGCCGTCCTTTTTTCCTGCGAGGACGAGGCGGTGGGGAAGGCGGTCGCGGACCTGGGCGAAGGCTCTAAGGAGGAGGCTGAGGTTCTTGTTGGGCTTTACGTTGCCGACGTAGAGCAGGTACGGAACGGCGGGTGCGGCGGGAGCCGGATTGGTGGGCCATTCGCGGTCCACGCCAGGGTACGTGACGGTGATGCAGTCGGCGGGGACGGCGAGACGCTGCTCGAGCTCGCTGGCGGTGAACTTCGAGACGGTGAGGATGGCGTTGGCGCGGGCGGCCCCGCGCAGAAGGCGGCCGGCATAGAGGCGTTTGAGGGGGTTCGTGAAGGTTTCGGCGAGTGCCAGCGGAGCGAGATCGTGGAGGGTCACGATCAGTTTGCCGCGATAGGCGAGGGGAACGTTGTAGTGGGGGACCCAGAGCAGGGTGGTGTCGCGGAAGGCACCGCGAAGGGGGAGCATCTGCTCGGCGACGCTGAAGATGGGGGCGTGGACGGCGGTCTGCACGATGCGGGTGTCGGTGAGCCAGGGCTCGGGGTCAAGCAGGCCGGGGGGGACGAGAAGACGGATGGCGTCTGCCTGAAGCTGGGGCAGGAGAAGCGGCAGAAGGTTGCGGAGGTAGCGCCCGATGCCGGAGTGGCGGACCATGCGGAGGTCGATGGTGAGGCGGCGCGGCATTGGCTTCATGTACGTGGGAGACCGCGGTTGAGGAAGACGCTCTGATGGCGCAACACCGCGATGTGAGCGACGTAGCGCATGAGGAGTTCGTAGCGGTTGGGGCCGAGGGCACGAAGGGTGAGGCGCAGCAGGCGGTGGACCAGGAGGACGCGGCGGTCGACGCCCGAGAACTCCTGCCAGCTGGCCTTGATGGGGGGGGCGGTGCCGGCGACGAGCTTTTCGCGGCGGCAGAAGGCGAGCCAGGGGCCGGTGGCGTCGAAGGGGTCCGGCTGGGGGAAGTGCGCGCGGTGCTGCGCGTAGATGCGGCGGGAGAGGCGAGTGACGGCGGTTCCGTCGGAGAAGGCGGCGAAGCCATAGGGGAGGCGCTCGCGGGTTGGGTCGGCGGCGGCCTGGAGGGCGGCTCGATAAGCGTCGAAGAGGGGCTGCAGGTCGGGCCGGGTGGCGAGAGTGAAGCGGTCGGTGTTTTTGGAGAGCTGGGTGGGATCGGAGGGGGTGATGCCGCTGAAGTGAAAGAAGCACAAGGACTCTGTCCGGTTGACGACATAGCCTGTGGCAGACTGCGCGAGGTAACGCTCGTGGAGGTTCCAGAATGCCATGTTGCAGCCGGGGTGGCGGAGGATCGCGATGTTCTCGAAGAGGCCCGGGGCGAGGTTCATCCATTTCTGGTCGACGAAGAGGCCGCTGCGGCCCTCGCTGAAGCCGAGGTCGAGGCAGCGGCGCTCCCACCAGTCGAGGATGCGGGCCGCGCCCGGGGAACGGCGTATGGCGAAGAAGCCGAGGTTGTAGGTGCCGTTGTAGAGGATGTCCTGCTCGGAGGGAGTGTGTCCGTCGAAGACGGGCGTGGTCATGTGCGGGGTGAGAACGGCGTCGCAGGCATCAAGCGCGGTAAAGACGGGGACGAGCGGGGCGTGAACGAAGATGTCGGGATCGAGGTAGGTGAGCTTGTCGATGGGATAGGTGGCGAGGAGGTGCTTGAGGAAGGTGGGCTTGACGTTGGTGTTGAGCTCCAGGATGTCGTAGAGCATGGCGATGGAGCGGAGGTCGGGCAGGCCGAGTTGCGGGAGGAAGACGGGGGTGAAGGGGTCGGGCGTGGGGGCGGCGGCATGGAAAGCGGCGGGATCGACGGCGTCGGCGACGATGAGGACGAAGAAGCGATGACCGGGGTGATGGGCCAGGTAGGACGCCGCGAGCGTGCGGGCGAAGCCCAGATAGTTGGGGGAGACGATGGTGCAGGCGGCGTGATGGGAGGGGGCGAAGTCTCCCATGGTGCTGTCGGTGGGGCTGAACGCGGCCAGGGGATCTTGCATCATCAGCATTCTAGGATAGCAAGAGCCAGAGGCGGCTAGCGTTCGGGTCGCGGCCGGGGTGAAGCGCAGGCGGGATGGCGCGGTTTGAGCCTGAGGGAAGCTTGGACTTGGACGGCATTTGTCAGCCGGGCGTGGTCGTGTTCTGATTCTCCTCATACTAAGAACACTACGAGGGAGTCGAACCATGCTCTATCAGGTCTCACGCAACGGCCAGATGTACGGACCTTATACGCACGAAGACCTGACGCGCTATGTGGCCTCCGGCAACGTGCTGCCGACGGATATGGCGAAGAGCGAGGCAATGGCGGACTGGCTTCCGGTATCTCAGGTTCTGGGCATGGCAACGCCGCCTGCCGGAGCGACGACCTATCCGCCACCGCCTGCTGCAGGCTATGCGGGGCCTGTTGGAGCCTATCCTGCACCGCCGAACCTGCACTGGGGGCTCTGCCTGCTGTTCGGGCTGCTGACGTGCGGGGTGTTTACCTTGGTGTACGACCTGATCCAGACGATCTGGTTGAAGAAGGTGAATCCGGCGTCGAAGTCGATGTTTTTCTACCTGGGACTGATTGTGCTGGAAGTGGTGAACGCGGGAGGAAGCTTCGGACGGATGGCGGCGCTGCGGCATGGGGCGACCACTGTTTCCACGCCGGGCTCGATGGGGATGGCGTTGCTGTCGTTGCTGGTGAGCGTGGGGGTTCTGGTTCTGTTCGTGCTGTATCGGTTTGGCATGCGGCGGGAGCTGGAGGAGTTCTTCAACGGGCCGGACCCGGTGGGGCTGCGGCTGTCGGGCGTGATGACGTTCTTCTTCGGCGGGCTTTACTTCCAGTACCACTTCAACCGGATCAACGAGATCAAGCGCGGGATGGGCTATCGCGCCGGGTACTAAGCGCGTGATGGGGAGGCGGCTCTGGGCGCACGCCGCGGCGGTGGCGGGGATTGGCTTCGCGGCAGTGCTTTGGCGCTCTCCGGCGGGGCGCTTCTACCCCCGGTGCCCGGTATTTGCGCTGCTTGGGGTGCGGTGCCCGGGGTGCGGGGCGACGCGGGCCCTGGCGGCGCTGCTGCATGGGCACCTGGACCAGGCGCTGCGGTGGAATGCGCTCTTTGTGGTGGCGTTGCCGTTCCTGCTGGGGTACGCGGGGGTGGCGTATGCGCGCGCCGTGGGCCGGGCGGAGTTTGGGTGGCCGCAGCTGGGGCCGGCGGCCACCTACGGGTGCCTTGCGGGGGTGCTGGCCTTTGCCGTGGCGCGGGAGATGCTGGGTTTTTAGCGCAGGCAGAAAAACCCCGGCACAGGGCCGGGGTTCTCTGGGTGGCGGTGACGACTAGACTTCGACGGCGACCGGTTCCGGCTGGACCACGACGTTGCCCTTGGTGTCGGGCGAGCCGGGCTTGCGGATGTCGATGCCGCCCTTGAAGAAGGCACCGTCCTCGATCGAGATGCGGGCGGCGGTGACGTCGCCGGTGAGCGAGCCCTCGCTGCGGATGTCGACGCGATCGCTGGCCTGGATGTTGCCGCGGACCTTGCCGAGGACGACGACCTCGCGGGCCATGATGTTGGCGGCGACCTGGCCGTTGCGGCCGACGGTGACGCGGTTTCCGGGCAGGTTGATGGCGCCCTCGACCTTGCCGTCGATGTAGAGGGACTCGGAGCCGGAGAGCTCGCCCTTGACGATCAAGGACTTGCCGATGGTGGCCTGGTCGCCGGCGGGCGCGGCCGCGGCGGGGGAGGCGCTGGGCGCGACGGGGCGCACCGGGGTGGCCTCAAAGGTGGGGCTGGGGGGAGTGGGGCGGGTGGGCTCGGGCGTCTGCGCCGGGCTGCCGGGCTGGTTCGGTTTCCACATGGGTTATCTGATCCCTTTCTTGCTGTCGGTATGCTGCCGGGGCTTGCTGCTGATCTTGTGGTTTGTCCGGACTGCGGTGAGCGCGTCACGGCTCTGGTTGGCTCTAGGAACACGATACTACTTCGACCCATCCGCGGCGAATGGCGGTGTGGTGCAAAAGTGGCTGGTTAACCAGGGAGATTCCCAGCCGATGGAGACGGGCAGGGTTGCGCAGGAGGCGCGGGCAGGCTAGGCTGCCCCCATGCAGACTTCCTCCGTGGCTCCCGTGCCTCTGCTTGCCTTGCTTGTGCTTGTGTGTGGATTCGGCCTGCCCGGGGCGGCGCAGGAAAAGGCGGAGAAGCCCGCCAAACCTCCCAAGGTGCATGTGGTGGCGCTTGGGCCGGTGCGGGCAGTTCCGTATACGCCGGCCGAGACCGAGGCGGCGAACAAGGGCGAGGAATCGACGACCTTGAAGGTGCGGGCGCTGTTTGTGGATACGCGCCAGCGGGAGTGGACGCTGGGGCAGCCGCACGATGTGACCGACCGGAGCTTTACGATCCGGCGGGCGCTGCACATCAACGATCGCCTGCCGACGGACCCGGCGGACCGGTGGACGTGGCAGCCGGGGCCGTGGCTGCTGGTCGACCGGGTAACGGGGCGGGTGGCGGCGCTGCATCTGCCGGACTTCGACCCGGTGGTGTCGGATGTGGTGTGGTTCCGGGACTATGCGGCGTACTGCGGGACGGGGAGTACCGCGAAGGGTGGGTTGCTGGCGGTGGTGGCGCAGTTGGGCGCGCGGCGGGCGATCGTGCAGAAACAGATCGGGGCGTGGCCGCAGGTGAACCACTTTATCCCGGTGTGCCAGCCGGCGGTGTGGCAGCGGCAGCCGATGCGGGTGACGCTGCAGCCGACGGGGGGGGAGGCGGCGAGCTACGCGATCGTGGGGTCGGCGAGTTTGATTGAGGAAGGGGACGCGGGGGATGACAACTAGACCTGGGACTCGTCGAGGGGCTTACGGGCGAAGAAGTAGAGGCTGAAGGCGAGGAGGGCGAACATGAGGACGCTGACCCAGTCGTGGTGGAGGGGGTTGGTTTCGGCGAAGCGGGGGATGGTGTGGTCGGTGGCGGCTTCGTAGAGCTTGATGACGACGCCGAGCAGGCCGACGATGCCTCCGGCGGCGATGAGGCCGGAGGCGTAGAGGCTGCCGGGAGAGATCTCGGATTCGGCGTCGAGGGCAGGGGTGACGGAGGTCGGGACGGGGAGGCCGGTGGCGGGGTCGAGGTGGTCGGGATTGGTGGGGTCGAAGGCGGCGTAGGGGAGGAGTTCGGGGTGCTGCGCGAAGAGCTCCGGCGAAAGGACATAGGGCGGCTGGGCGGGCTCGGAGGCACTTCGCACGCTGAAGATATGCACTGCGGAGCGAACGCCGGGTTCGCGATTCTTATCGTCTAGCCACTGGTGAAGACGCTTTCGGTACTGCTCCTGAAAAGCGGAGACGGTCGCGGCGTGCTGGCGGGCGCGGTGCTGGGTCATGGCGCGGTCGACCATCCAGCGCATGACGCCGCCGACAAAGATGGCGAGGGTGGTGGCGATGGAGAGGTAGGCCCCGACGGCGAAGGTGAGGGAGCGGATGCCGAGCAGTTCGACCCCGATGACGAGAGCGACGCCGAGCAGGACGAGCGACCAGGGGAGTTTGCGCGAGAGGATGCCGTTGATGACGGTGGCCATGAGGCGGCCTTGCGGAGCGGCGGCCTTCTCGCTGCCGATGCCCTGAATCCACTGGGTCGTCAGGCGATGCGTTGCGGGGTCATAGAGGTATTTGCCGTCTTCAAGCGTGGTGGAGCCGATGGCGTTGAGGACGAGGAAGCGCTGGGCGTCCTTGATGTCGAGATCGTCGTGGCTGAGGATGCGGCGGGCTGGGTCGGCCTCGGCCGTTGCCGGCGTATCGAGAAGACCGGCGGGAAGGTGGAGCTGGATGTGGGCGCGGCGGAAGGGGCCGGTGTTCTGGACGCCGTCGGGTAGGGCGCTGAGATTGATGGGGATGGTGTGGGGCAGGGGCCGGAAGTCTTCGAGGCCGGTGTTCATGGCGTTGAGGGTGGCGCCGATGGAGAAGACGGAGATGATGACGCCGAACATGATGGCGAGCTGCTGCTTCCAGGGCGTGGCGCCGATGAGGTAGCCGGTTTTGAGGTCCTGGGCGGTGTCTCCGGCGTTTGAGGCGGCGATGCAGACCATGCCGCCGATGGTGATGGCGAGGGCTCCAAAGGCGGGAGCGGTCCAGCCCTTGACGAGGAAGATGGCGGAGGTGGCCATCAGGGTCGCGATGGTCATGCCGGACACGGGCGAGGCGGAGGAGCCGACGATGCCGACGATGCGGGCGGAGACGGTGACGAAGAGGAAGCCGAAGAGGACGACGAGGAAGCTGGCGGCGAGGTTGGCGAGGGGGCCGACCTGGGCTCCGGGGACCGGGTGGAACTGGAGGAAGAGGAACATGAGGAGGATCAGCAGGGCGGAGCCGCCGAGGACGACGATGGGAGGGAGGTCGTGGGTGGTGCGGGTGACTTTGGCGGCGATCTTGTTTTTGCCGATGGTCTTGAAGCCTTCGGTGAGGGCTCCGACGATGGTGGGGGCGGTGCGCAGCAGGGTGATGCAGCCGGCGGTGGCGACGGCTCCGGCGCCCATGGGGCGGACGTAGGTGCGCCAGAGGTCGGACGGGCTCATATCGCGGATGAGGGTGGTGCCGGGGTAGAGCGGGTGGGTGAGTTGCGCGCCGAAGAAGTAGATGGCGGGCATCAGGACGAGCCAGGAGAAGACTCCTCCGGCGAGCATGACGGCGGCGACGCGGACGCCGATAATGTAGCCGACGCCGAGGTATTCGGGGGTGACGTCGGCGCGGAGGCTGCCACCTTTGAGAAGATGCTGCGGGCCGAGGTCGAAGTTGCGGGTGGGGGTGGAGGGCCAGAGGGCGAAGATGTTGTCGTTCTGGAAGAGGGTGTAGAGGGCGCCTAAACCCAAACCAAGAAACACGCGGGAAGCAAAGCTGCCGCCGCGCTCGCCGGCCATGAGGACGTCGGCGCAGGCGGTGCCTTCGGGGTAGATGAGGGTGTCGTGCTCCTCGACGATGAGCTGGCGGCGGAGCGGGATCATAAAGAGGACGCCGAGCCATCCGCCGAAGAGGGCGAGCGCGAAGATGCGGGTGGATTCGAGGTCGAAGCCGAGGAAGATGAGGGCGGGCAGGGTGAAGATGACGCCGGAGGCGATGGATTGGCCGGCGTTTCCGGTGGTCTGGACGATGTTGTTTTCGAGGATGCTGGCGCGGCCGAAGGCTCGGAGGATGGAGATGGACAGGACGGAGATGGGGATGGAGGCGGCGACGGTGAGGCCGGCGCGGAGGCCGACGTAGACGGTGACCGCACCGAAGATGATGCCGAAGACGGCGCCGATGATGAGGGCGCGGACGGAGAGCTCTGGCCGGGAGGCGGTGTCGGGGACGAACGGCTGAAAGGCTTTGGGGCTGGAGTGCGGTGCGGCCATGTGCGTGGGATCTCCCGGCGAGGGCTGGTTAGGCTTGGTGTGGAGTGTATCAGCGGCGGCGCGCAGGGGACGGGGTGGCGGCGCGGCGCGTGTGCGGCTATACTGCGGGCATCGGCGCTTCGCGGACTGCGAATGGCGCGCCGTCGAGTGAGGTGTAACTTCAGCGAGAGCTTGAAGGTTCTTGCGCTCGGGGTTCGAGGTCAGGTTTCGCCTGGGAAGGTGCCGGGGGAGACGATGGCGTGGCGCGCGGTGGTGCGCGTGCTGCGAAGTCCGGTGGGTGCGACGAACGATCTGCTGACGACGATGTTTCCTGGGGACTGCCGCGTGTGCGGCGGTCCCTTGTTGTTTGCGTATGGGGATGGCTGGGGGAATCTGCCGGTGTGCTCGGGGTGCGTGGCGCGGGTGAAGGCGCAGCGCGGGATGCTTTGCACCTGCTGCGGCGAGGCGATGGGGATGGAGAGCGAACGCTTTGCGGGGGGACGGGCGGACACGATTTTATGTACGCCGTGCCGGATGGCTCCCCCGGCGTTTGCGCGGGCGGTGGCGTACGCGGTGTATGCGGACGAGGTGCGGGAGATGCTGCACCTGCTGAAGTATGACGGGGTTCGCTCGGTGGCGCCGCTGCTGGGCGGGATGCTGGCGGAGGCGGTGAGGCGGCTGCCGCTGGCGGAGGGGACGATGGTGGTGGCGGTTCCGTTGTTCAGCGCGAGGCAGCGGGGGCGTGGCTACAACCAGGCGGAGGTGCTGGCCGGCGAGGCGATGAAGGCGCTGCCGCGGTTGGAGGCGGCGCATGGGGTGTTGCGCCGGGTTCGGGATACGGAGGCGCAGTTTTCGATGAGCCCGCGTGCGCGCCGGGCGAACCTGCGGGGAGCGTTCGCGGTCCCGGACGCCTTGCGGATTGCGGGAAAGGATGTGCTGGTGGTGGACGACATCTACACGACGGGCGCGACGACGCGGGAGTGTGCGCGAGTGCTGCGGGCGGCGGGGGCGCGGACGGTGTGGGTGGCGACGCTGGCGCGGGCGCAGGCAGAGGCCGTAGCGCTTTGGGATGGAACGCTGCGGCCCCCGGAGACGATGGGCTG
Organism: uncultured Granulicella sp.; assembly: GCA_965213785.1. Taxonomy (GTDB): domain Bacteria; phylum Acidobacteriota; class Terriglobia; order Terriglobales; family Acidobacteriaceae; genus Edaphobacter. Next base: position 1,960,969 of record OZ243921.1, read on the forward strand.
GAGCTGAAGACGACCTGGGTAAACGATGGAGAACCGGAGGGACGGGCACATGCAGTCTGGGAAGACGAGGAAGCAACGGGGATCGGGGAAGGTTCACCACGGCAACGGGCACGGGGCGGCGCATACTTCGGGACGGTTGACGACGGAGTTGGATGTGCGGATGGCGGTGGTGCGGCCGCAATCCATGCAGACGCCGGTGCTGGTGCTGAATGCGAGCTATGAGCCGATCAACATATGCGGGGCGAAGCGGGCGCTGGTGCTGGTGCTGAAGGGGGTGGCGCGGACGGAAGAGGAGCAGGGGCACATGCTGCATGCGGCGCGGATGCGAGTGGCGATGCCGTCGGTGATCCGGCTGCTGGAGTACCGGAGGATTCCGCACCAGACGCGGGCGTTGTCGCGGAAGAACATCCTGCTGCGCGACCGGAACTGCTGCCAGTACTGCTCGACGGTGCTGACGGCGAGCGAGTTGACGCTGGACCATGTGGTTCCGCGGTCGCGTGGCGGGCTTTCGACGTGGGAGAACCTGGTGGCGTGCTGCCCGGGGTGCAACCGGCGGAAGGGCAACCAGATGCTGCACGAGATGACCGAAATGAAGCTGCTGCGAGAGCCGAAGCCGTTCTCGCTGCATACGTCGCGGCATATTATGCGGATGATTGGGTCGGCGGACCCGAGCTGGCGGCGGTATCTGTACTTCGAGAGTGGAGAGGCTGCGTAGGAGGTAGCCACCCCTGCGATTCGAAGAGGGTGGGAAGCGACTGGATGTCGCAAGTGATATCATCCGCGTTATCGCAAGGAGGACCTATGCGGACGCTGGTGGACATTCCAGAAGACGATCTGAAGCTGCTGAAGGAGCTCAGCGCGAAAGAAGGGGTTTCGCAGGCGGAGTTGGTGCGGCGGGCCATTGAGGTTTCGCTGGCACCCCACCGGGCCAAGAAGCTCCTGGATGGCTTCGGTCTCTGGGCCGGCAAGGCGGAGGATGGGTTGGCCTATCAGGAGAGGATGCGCAACGAGTGGTCCGACCGCGAGGGCTTTTCGACACCAACATCCTGATCGACTTCCTGGCGGGGCATCCGGACGCGCGCGCTGAAGTCGGTCGCTTCCAGGACCTGGCCATCAGCATTGTGACCTGGATGGAAGTTCTTGTCGGAACGTCGGAGCAACGATCGTCCGAAACCAAACTTGCAATGAAGGAGCTTCAGGTCGTGCCGCTTTCGCCCGAAGTGGTCGAACTGACCATCCTTTTACGGCGGGAACGCAGGCTGAAGTTGCCGGATGCGATGATCTTGGCGAGTGCCATTACGGGGAACTGGGTGCTGGTTACGCGGAATACCCGCGATTTTCAGGAGCAAGAGGGTGCGGTGAGGATTCCTTACCGGGTATGAACCGGTTGCGTGCAGGGGCTGCGGCAACGGTGAGCGCCTGAGGAGAAAGCGTCGGCAGCCCTTCTTTCTCCGGGCCGAGAGAGTCCGGCTTGTCCGCGTCGGCCCCACGGAGAGCGTCTACTTCTTTTTGGGTGGCGTGGGCGGCGAGCTGTCGGGGGAGTCGGTCTTGACGTCGCCGGTGGAGATGATGCGGGCGGAGCCGCGGAAGCGTTTGTAGTCGGTGTAGCGGACGATGGTCTTCATGTGGACCTCCTGCGACATGGCGCCGTTTTGCGCGGCGAAGTGCAGAGTGCCTTCGGCCTTGGTGTAGGTGGGAAACCAGAACTGGCCGTCGATCTGCTCGTAGTAGGTGGTGAAGGGGGGCGAGAGATCTTCGTGGCCCTTGCGCCGGTCGTCGGGGACGTTCTTGCCGTTGACGAGGATGATCTGGAAGTCCTGCTGGTCGACCCAGACCTTGCCCTGGTAGTAGCGTTTGCCTTTTTCCATCACCTTCGGCTTGGCGTCGAAGACGTAGGTGTCAAGTTCGTCGACCTTTTGCCGTCCGAGGTAGGTGATGTCGTAGAGGGGCAGCTCGGCGGTGGTAAGGACGAAGGGCAGACGGTGCTCGATGTCGTTGAAGTCCGCGGGGGACATCATGACGCGCTCGAGGGTGTTCTGCGGGGCGAAGACGACGTGCTCCTCGCGGCGGCCGGTGGGGGAGATGCTGATGTCGGTGACCTGCTGGTATTCGCCGTCGACCTTGCCGTTGTCGTCGTTGATGGTGTCGACCTTGACGGTCTGGCGGAAGAGGTAGTTGCGACGGGCCTCGTCGAAGGCGGTTTCGCGGGCGCCGAACTTCTGGATGATCTGCTCGGGCGTGAGGCCGTTTGCGGGGGGCGAGGGATCGAGGGGGCCGAAGCCTTCGGGATTCTGTTCCGGGGCCGCGGTTACCTCCGGGACGGCGGTGGCGGCGGCCGGGGTGTGGGCGCGGGCCGCGGAAGCCGATAGCGCATACAGACACAGGATAAGCAGGTTGCGGGCCAGCGCAGGGGATTGCGGCGATCGGGCCTGAGTACGGGTCTGGACACGGGTTTGGGCAGAAGAAACGGGCATCGGCGGCGTTGGTCTCCGGGCGGGATGGGTCGCGGCGCGCAGGGATGCCGGACCGGCCGCTTGAAGGTATTAGACGCCAAACGAGAGACGACGGGAAGCGAACGGGGAGAAGACGCGTGAATGTTGGGCTGATATCGCAGGGAATGGTCGGGTACCGGGGCTTGTCGTCGGCGATGGACCTGGTGGGCGTTCGGATGGCGGAGGCGGGTTTGACGGCGGCGCGGCATTGGGCGTTCAACGAGCACCCGCTGTGCCTGCTGGCGATCGGTGGGCTGGGGTTGGCGACGCGGAGGCTTTGGCGGCTGGCGAAGTTTCACGCGCGAGCGACGGAGCGGGAGCGTGCGATGCGCGAGGAACTGGAGGCGTACGCGCGGCTGGATGCGACGCTGGACCCGGGGGGCGATGCCAAGCAGATGGCGCGGCGGGTGTGCCGGGCGGTGGTGGAGAAGAGCGCGTTCCGCCGGGTGGCGATGCTGGTGCGGAGCGCGGAGGGCAAGCTGTTTGTGGCGGGAAGCGCGGGGATGGACGACCTGGCGGTGGCGGGGCTGCAGGCCTGGGGTCAGCGGGTGATGCGGGAGGATCGGGGGCTGGGAGCGGGCGGCCCGGCGCAGGCTCCGCGGCACGAGCGGGTGGGCGCGAGCAGCTTTCTGCTGGAGCTGACGGTGGGCGAGGTGGAGGGGCCCGTGGTGGCGCATTCCGGCTGCCGGCGGGTGGCGGTGACGCTGTTTCGCACGCAGTCCGGCGGGCTGCTGGGAGCCCTGGCGGTGGGCGTGGACGAACTGGCGGAAGGCTGGACGGGCGGGCTGGAAGATGCGATGCCGCCGATCGAGGCGCTGGGGCTGAAGCTGGCGCAGGCGCTCGACCATACGTCGATGACGGAGCGGATAATGCGGGTGGAGCGGCTGGCCGGGCTGGGGCAGTTGGCCGGGGGGGTGGCGCATGAGTTGAACAATCCCCTGACGGCGGTGCTTGGGTTTGCGGAGCTGATTGCGGAGACGACGGGCGAGGCGCGGGTGGAGCAGGATGCGCGGACGATTATGCGGGAGGCACTGCAGATGAAGCAGACGGTGGAGAACCTGCTGCACTTCTGGCGTCCGGTGGCTCTGCTGGAGGAGTCGCTGGACCTGCGGGGGATGCTGACGGAGCTGGCGGCGGACTGCGAGCCGAAGCTGCGGGAGCGGGGCGTGAGCCTTCTGCTGCAGACCCCGGAGGACCTGCCGGAGGTGCGCGGGGACAGCGAGCGGCTGCGCCAGGTGGTGCAGCATCTGCTGAACAACGCGGCCCAGGCGATTGCGAACTGCAAGGAGCATCGGCGGGAGGGCGACCGGCTGAACTCCGGGCTGCCGCGCGGGGCGGACGAGGGCGACCTGTTCCCGACGATCCGGGTGACGGTAAGCCACGATCCGAAGACGGTGACGTTGATTGTGAGCGACACGGGGCCGGGCTTTCCGGAGCCGGGGCGGGTGTTCGACCCTTTCTACACGACCAAGACGCCGGGCGGCGGGACGGGGCTGGGGCTTTCGATCTGCTACGGGATTGTGCGGGAACATGGCGGGGAGGTTTCGGCGTTCAACCTGCATCCGCATGGAGCGGCGGTGGTGGTGGAGCTTCCGGTGGGACGGACGATTGCCGAGGAGACGGAGACGTCGGTGGTGGTGCGGAGCTTCCCGAGCGAGTTTGGCATCGAGCCGACGCACGACCGGCGGAGGAAGCGGATCGTCTCGAGCGTCCGGTAGGGGGCGAGACTGCTAGACTGACGCGGTGACGATCTGGCGGGTAGTGTGGGCGGTGGTGTTGGCGGGCGTCGCGGGGGGATGTGCCGCGGCGCAGCAGGGGGTGGCGAAGCGGCCGATGACGTTTGCCGACCTGATGGCGATGAAGCGGGTGAGCGATCCGCAGGTTTCGCCGGGGGGCAAGTGGGTGATGTTCTCGGTCACCGATGTTTCGCTCGAGAAGAATACGAAGGTGAACCACCTTTGGGTGGTGCCTCTTGCCGGGGGCGCGGAGCGTCAGGTGACCTCCGGGGCCGGAGAGACGAACGGGCGGTTCGCTCCGGATGGGTCTCGCGTTTCCTTTACGGCGGACGACGCGGCGGGGCAGTCGCAGATCATGCTGGCGGCGTGGGACGAGGCGGCTGGGACGGTGGCGGCTGGGCGGGCGTTGACGGCGATTGCGACGGGAGCGGATGGGGCGGTCTGGTCGCCGGATTCCAAGCGTGTGCTGTTTGTTTCGAGCGTGTATCCGGAGTGCTCTCTGACAACCACGTGGGCGGAGGAAGAGGCTTGCGACGCGGCCAAGGATGCGGCAGCGGCGGCGAATCCGGTGAAGGCGCAGGTTTGGGATCATCTGCTGTATCGGCATTGGAATGCGTTTACCGGGGAGAAGCGGTCGCACGTGCTGGTGGTTTCGGCTGCCGATGGGACGGCGGTGCGGGATTTGACGCCGGCAGGCGTGGTGGGCGATGCGGAGACGCCTACGTTCTCCTTGGGCGGGCCGCTGGGGTATGCGTGGGCACCGGACTCGAAGGAGATCGCGTATGTGACGAATCTCGATAAGGTTCCGGCGGCTTCGACGAACAACGATGTGTTCACGCTGCGGCTGGATGAGGCGGGGGCAAAGGCGGTGAAGGTTTCGACCTCGCCGGGTTCGGACGATGAGCCGCAGTACTCGCCGGATGGGAAGTGGCTGGCGTTCCGATCGCAGGCGCGGGCGGGGTTTGAGTCGGATCGGTTTCGGCTGATGGTGTTCGATCGGGCGGGCAAAACCGTAAAGGAGCTGTTGCCCAAGTTTGATCGTTGGGTCGACGAGTTTGTTTGGGCACCTGATTCAAGCTCGATTTACTTTGCCGCAGGCGATGAGGGCGCTGAGCCCGTCTACGTGATGCACATGCCCGGCTCAAGAAACAATATCTTGCCTTCAGTCACCCAACTCACGCAAAACGGAGAGGGTGATTTTGGTTCGCTGACCGTCAGCGCGGATGGCAAGCATGTGCTTGCTTCGCAGATGCGGCTCGACCAGCCGGCAGAGTTATCGAACGTCGACGCGCAAGGGCCGCCGACGATTATGGATGGGGTGGTGATTAAGACGAAAGCTGGAGAAGCGACCCCGCCCTCTCCCGCAGGAGTCGATACCGATGCCTATGTGAAGGTGGACCCGCTGACCCATGCAAACGGAGTTCTAACCAGCTCGCTCAGCCTGAGGGATGCGGATTCCTTCTGGTTCACAGGTGCTCAGAATACAAGGGTTGAAGGATTCATCGTGCGCCCGCCGAACTTCGATCCTTCCAGAAAGTACCCTATGAAATTTCTCATTCACGGCGGCCCGCAGGGGGCGTGGGGGGATGCGTGGAGCTATCGCTGGAACCCGGAGTTGATGGCGGCGAGTGGCTATGTCGTCGTCATGGTCAACCCGCGCGGGTCGACCGGCTACGGGCAGAAGTTCGTCGATGAGGTGAGCGGGGACTGGGGCGGGCGGGCGTACATCGACCTGATGAAGGGGCTGGATGCGGCGGAGGCCAAGTTCCCTTTCATCGACAAAACGCGGGAGTGTGCGCTGGGCGCGAGCTATGGCGGGTACATGGCGAACTGGATGCTGACGCATACGACGCGGTTCGCCTGCATTGTGACGCATGACGGGATGTACAACCCGGCGGCGGCGTATGGAGATACGGAAGAAGTGTGGTTCAACGAGTGGGAGTTCCGGCGGGCGCGGGACTTCCCTTCCGCCGGCAACCCTGGGCGGCCGGCGGAGCCTTGGCGCTATGCGGCGGGGCCAGTCGAGGACGATCCGTTCCGCAAGTGGTCGCCGATGCTGCATATCCAGGACGCGAAGACGCCGACGCTGGTGATCCACTCGCAACGCGACTACCGGCTGGATGTGTCGGAAGGGATGCAGCTGTTTACGGCGCTGCAGCGGCTGGGCGTCCCGTCGAAGATGCTGTACTTCCCGGACGAGGGGCACTGGGTGCTGAAGCCGAGGAACTCCGAGCTGTGGAACGCCACGGTGAGCGACTGGTGCGACCGGTGGACACACACCGGGAAGTACGCGGCGGGGCAGTGATGGCGTTTGCGCGGCCCAAGCCTCGGGAGCCGGTGGGGGAGGCGGGGTTGTTCGAGTATGCCGTCGGGGCGCTCTCGCGCAAGATGCGGACCGAGCGGGACCTGCGGCGGCTGATGAAACTTCGTGCGTTCCCGGGCGAAGAGGGCGAGCGCGATATGGCGGCGGTGGTCGCGCGGCTGGTCGAGTTGAAGTACCTTTCGGACACGCGGTTCGCGGCGGACTATACGCGGATGCGGAAGGAGAATCAGGGGTTTGGGCGGCGCCGCGTCCAGCAGGATTTGCAGATCAAGGGCATCGGCAAGGAACTGGCGGAGACGGCGCTGGGGGCGGCCTACGATGAGGCGGATGAGGTGGCGCTGGCACGGGCTTACTGTGAGCGGAAGCGCATCCAGAAGCCGAAGGACCAGAAGGAGACGGTGCGAGTGATGAACCGGCTGGTGCGCGCCGGGTACTCGGCGGGAGCGATCTTCAAGATGCTCCGGAGCTGGGAGGTTGCGGCGGAGGTTCTGCCGGAGGTGGGCGGGGACTCGGATACGTATGAGGCGGAATGAGTCTGGCTGAGATGGAGCGCGTGGTTGCGGTGGACTGGTCGGGCGACAAGGGTCCGGGGCAGCGCAGGAAGATCTGGGCGGGGGTTTGGACGGCCAACGCGAAGGGCCGGACGATGGGCGGCACGGTGACGCTCGAAGGCGGGCGGAACCGGGAGGAGCTGTGCGCCTGGCTGATGGAGCTTGCGAAGGCCACGCCGCGGATGGTGGTGGGGTTCGACTTCATCTTCAGCTATCCCGACTGGTTTCTGGCTGAACTTGGGATGCGGTCGGCGGCGGAGCTTTGGCGGCATGTCGCGGAGGGGCAAGGCGAGCGCTGGCTGCATCCGGAGTGCGCCGACGACCGCTTCTGGGGCAAGCCGAAGAAGAAGCCGGCAGAGTTCTGCGGCGACCGGATGCACCGGATGATGCGCCGCACGGACCGCGAGTTGAAGATGGCGGCTTGGATGACCGACACCGCAGCGGCGCGCATGGTGGGCATCGCGCCGAAATCGCCTTTCCAGATTGGCGGCTCGGGCAGTGTGGGCACCGGCTCGCTGCGTGGGATGCCGTATCTGCTGCGCCTGCGGGAGGCGGGCTTCTCGGTGTGGCCGTTCGATCCGCCTGGCTTGCCCGTGGTGGTCGAGATGTATTCGCGCCTGATGACAGGGCCGGTGCACAAGAGTTCGGAAGCGGCTCGGACGGCTTATCTGAAGCGACGGGCAGACGAGCCGGCGTTCGCGGGCCTCTCGCGGGCGGTGGTGACGAAGGCGCGGGCGAGTGAGGACGCGTTCGACGCGCTGGTAAGCTGCCTGATCATGGCTCAGCATCGAGAAGAGTTTTTGCGGCTGCGGCAGGCGAGTGATCCGGGGTACGCGGTCGAGGGCCAGACCTGGACGCCGGGAGTGGGGGTGTGATTGCTTCTCACGGGCAGCTTGTGGACTATGCTGTGAGGCAGTGAGCCGGTGCGGGAGCACGCCGTTCAGGAGAGTCGATGGAGTCGGGAAAAGCGGAGGACGTCTTGATTGTCGGCGCGGGGCCGGCGGGGCTGGCGGTGGCGATTGGCGCGGCGATGCGCGGGCTGCGGGTGCGCGTGGTGGATGTCTCGGCGCCGCCCGCAGACAAGGCTTGCGGGGAGGGGCTGCTGCCGGACGCGGTGGCCGCGCTGACCGGCCTGGGGGTGAGGCCTGGTGGGGGGCACCCGATCCTTGGGATCCGGTTTGAGGATGGGCGGAGAACGGCCGAGGCGCGGTTCGCAGGGGATGGAGGACGCGGCGTGCGCCGGACCGAGTTGCATCGGGCGATGCTGGAGCGGGCGGACGCTCTGGGCCTTGAGGTGGAGTGGCGGACGGCTATCCGGGAGCTGCAGGGGCAGCCTGCGCGCTTCGTCGTGGGGGCGGATGGCGGACAGTCCGCGGTGCGGGCTGTGGCGGGGCTGGGAGGTGCGCGGAACCTATCGGTCACCTCGCGGCGCGTCGGTCTGCGCCAGCACTTCGCCCTGCGGCCCTGGTCGGCGTGTGTGCTGGTGTACTGGACCGATGGGGCACAGGCCTACGTCACGCCGGTGGGCACGGGTGAGGTGGGGGTGGCGTTCGTCTCGGGGCGGAAGTTCGCGAGTGTGGCGGAGGCTTTGGGCAGCTTTCCCGCGCTGCGCGAGCGGCTGGCAGGCGCCGCCACGACCAGTACGCCGCGCGGGGCGGCCACGGTGACCCGGAGGCTGCGACGCGTCACGGCCAGGGATCGGGTGGCGTTGGTGGGGGATGCTTCGGGCTCGGTCGATGCGGTGACGGGTGAGGGGCTCAATCTCTGCTTCCGGCAGGCCGAGGCCCTGGCCGCGGCGATGGCTGCCGGCGGGCTGGAGCCGTATGAAGCGGCGCATCGGGCCACTATGCGGGTGCCGCGGGTCATGTCGCGGGCGTTGCTGACGCTCGACCGCTGTCCCGGGCTGCGGGTGGCGGCCATGGTGGGCCTGGGACGGTGGCCGGGGCTGTTCGGCGCCCTGCTGCGGGTTCATGCCGGAGGGCCACAGGGAACGTCCGGCTGGGTGGAGGCCGAGGTTGTCCCCGGCGGCGGGTAAACTGAACGCATGCGGGTGCCGGACGATCTTGAATTGCAGCTGATGAGCAAGGTGGAGGCGATGGCGCAGGCCAAGGGGCTGGCGCATGAGCCGGTGACGCGGGAGACGACTTTTGCGGCGCTCCAGATGGACTCGCTGGACAAGATCAACCTTTCCTTCGACGTGGAGGAGGCGTTCGGGATCGAGCTTCCGGACGCGGCCATCGGGACGATCCAGACCGTGGGCGACATGGTGGACGGGGTGCGGGCGCTGATTGCTGCGCGGCCCGCATGATGCCTCGGGTGGTGGTGACCGGGATGGGTTGCTGCACGCCGCTGGGGAACTCGGTGGCGGCGTTTCAGGAGGCGCTGTTTGGCGGGCGCTCGGGGATCGGGGAGCATGTTTTTGGCGATCTTGCCGAGGGGCGGGCGAGCGGGCTGCGGTTTACCCGGACGGCGCAGGTTCAGGGGTTCGAGGCCTCGCAATGGCTGACGCCGGGGCAGGTGATGGCGACGGATCGCACGGCGCAGCTTGCGCTGGCGGCCGCGGCGCAGGCTGTGGAGCAGGCGGGGTTGGGGTCGCGCTATGGGCCGGGGCAAGTGGCGTGTGTGCTGGGGTGTTCGACGGGCGGGCGGGGCGCGGAAGAAGCGGAAACGGCGAAGCTGTACACGGCGAACGCACGGGTGCATCCGCTGACGGTGGTGCGCTCGATGGCCTCGGCGGGGGCGAGCCAGGTGGCGATGGCGCATGGCATCACCGGGCCGGTGCTGAACCTTTCGACGGCCTGTGCCTCGGGAACGCACGCGCTTGGGCTGGCGTTCCAGATGGTGCGCGCGGGCATGGTGGGGGCGGCGGTGGCCGGGGGGCATGAGGCTCCGCTGACGTTCGGGTTTCTGCGGGCGTGGGATTCCATGCGGGTCGTCTCGCCGACGCGGTGCCGGCCGTTCGCGAAAGACAGGGATGGCATGACGCTGGGGGAAGGCGCGGCGGTGCTGTGCCTGGAGACGCTGGAGGCCGCCCTGGCGCGTGGCGCTGAGATTTACGGAGAGATTGCCGGGTTCGGCATGTCCTGCGACGCCGGCCACATTACGCAACCGGACCCGGCGGGCGCGGCGTCGGCGATGTCTATCGCGCTAGAGGACGCAGGGATCGCGCCGGCCGAGGTGGGCTACCTGAACGCGCACGGCACCGGTACCGAGGTGAATGACCGCGTCGAGGCGGAGGCGATACGGAGGGTCTTCGGTGGAAAAACACCGCCCGTCAGCTCCACCAAGGGCCTGCATGGGCACTCGATCGGGGCGACGGGGGCGATCGAGGCGATGGCGACCCTGCTGGCACTCCGGGAAGGGCTGCTGCCCGGGATGGTTGCCGGAGACGTGGAGCTTGGACTCGACCTGGTGGTGGGGCAGGCGCGGCAGGTGCGGGCTGCCGTTGGGATGTCGAACTCCCTTGCGTTTGGCGGGTTGAATGCGGTGCTGGTGTTTCGCCGCTTTGCCGGGTAGCCGTTCGCCGCATTCAAAGCGTGACGGCTACAATCTCCCCATGTGTGGAATTGTCGGATACATCGGACCGCAGGCACCGGTTCCCATCATCATCGAAGGTCTTCGGCGGCTGGAGTACCGGGGCTACGACTCCGCAGGGATCGCGGTCGCCGGGGGGGTCGCGCAGGCGAATGGCTCTTCCCTGCTGCTGCGCCGCGCGCCGGGCAAGCTGAAGAATCTTGAGGCGGTGATCGCCGACCGGCCCATTGTGGGAACCTACGGGATCGGTCACACGCGTTGGGCAACCCATGGGCGGCCGACGGAGGAGAACGCTCACCCGCACCGGGATGGCACCGGCACGCTGGTGGTGGTGCACAACGGCATCGTCGAGAACTACTTGTCGTTGAAATCCGCGCTCATCGCGAAGGGACACCGCTTTGTCTCGGAGACGGACACGGAGATCATCGCGCACCTGATCCAGGACGAGCTCGAGCGGGCCAGCATGACGCCGCACCGCAAGGAATCGACCGAGGAGGCCAACGAGTCGGTCGCGGTGGTGGGGGACGAGACCAGGCCCAGCCTGCCGCTCGAAGAGGCCGTTCGCCGCGCCGTGAAGCGGGTTACGGGAGCCTTTGCCATCGGCGTGATGAGCGCGCATGAGCCGGACAAGCTGGTGGCGGCGCGGATGGGACCGCCCGCCGTGATCGGCATTGGGGAAGGCGAGTTTTTCCTTGCCTCGGACGTCCCCGGCATCCTGCACCACACCCGGAACATGCACTTCCTGCAGGATGGCGAGGTCGCGGTCCTGACCACGGCGGGCGTGGCGATTACCGACTTCGAGGGCAAGCCGCTTCCGCTCAAGATTCAGCGCATCGCGTGGGACCCGATCCAGGCCGAAAAGGCCGGCTACAAGCACTTCATGCTGAAGGAGATCAACGAGCAGCCGCGGGCGATCCGCGATACCACTCTCGGCAGGGTCTCGCTGGAATCGGGCAAGGTCTTCCTGGCGGAGATGCAGATCACGGAGGCCGAGTTCCGCGAGGCTACGCAGATCACCATCGCCGCCTGCGGCACGAGCTGGCATGCGGGGCTTGCGGGCAAGTTCATGATCGAGCGGCTGGCGCGGCTGCCGGTGGACGTCGATTACGCGAGCGAGTACCGCTACCGCGATCCGATCGCCGACGCGCGCGGGCTCGGCCTGCTGATCACGCAGTCCGGCGAGACGGCCGACACGATCGCGGCGCAGAAGGAGCTGATCGCCAAGGGCTCGAAGACGCTCGCCATCTGCAACGTCGTCGGGGCGGCGGTCACGCGCGAGGCGCAGGGAACGATTACGACCAACGCCGGCCCGGAGATCGGGGTGGCCTCCACCAAGGCCTTCACGGCGCAGCTCACGGCGCTGTTCCTGTTCGCGCTGTACCTGGCGCAGGTGCGTGGAACCGTCACTTCCGAGCAATCCCAGCAGCTCGTGGACGAGCTCTCGAAGGTTCCCGGCAAGGTCGAGGAGATACTTCGCTCCATCGACGACCAGTGCTGCCAACTTGCCAAGAGCTTCTCGACCGCCCGCGACTTCCTCTTCCTGGGCCGCGGCATCCACTACCCGATTGCGCTGGAAGGCGCGCTGAAGCTCAAGGAGATCTCCTACATCCACGCCGAGGGCTACCCGGCGGGCGAGATGAAGCATGGGCCGAACGCGCTGATCGATGAAACCTTGCCCGTCGTCTGTATTGCCACAAAAGACGCCAACGATCCCTCCTCGGTGTTGAAGTACGAGAAGACCCTTTCGAACATCCAGGAGGTGACGGCGCGCTCCGGCCGCGTGATTGCGGTTGCCATTCAGGGTGACGAGGAGATCGGCCAGCTGGTTGAACACACCATCTTCATCCCGCAGGCTCCGGAGCTTCTGCTGCCCATTCTGGAGGTGGTTCCATTGCAACTGCTGGCGTACCACATCGCCGTTCGGCGCGGGTGCGATGTCGATCAGCCGAGGAATCTCGCCAAGTCGGTTACAGTCGAGTAGCCGCGCTTTTCACGGTCGACGTCAACGCGGGCTTGAATCAGCCGTCTCAACACGCAGAGGACAGATGGGAATGACGAAGCAGTGGGTGGTATCCCGGGCCGGTTGGTTGCTGACCGCCCTCGCAGCAGCGGGCCTGGGCAGCGCCGCCTGGGGACAGGCCAGGCCCACCGCCAGCAAGGCGCTCGACATCTCGTTCTTTGGGGGCGGCACAGGAACCTACACGGAGCTCGACGGCGGCCGGAATCTCGGCATCACGGCTGGCGCGGACTTCACCTTCCGCGAGCTCTACTTCCACCTGCGCCCGGCGCTCGAGGTACGTGGAACCTACGCGCTTGAGCAGGGCACCATCGATGGGCAGAACAGCGCACTGGTCGGCCCGCGGTTCTCGCGGGACTTTCGCCGCTTCAGTCCATACGTCGACGGCTTCTATGGACGCGGTTCGATCACCTACCCTCGCGGCATCGTCATCGGCAACTTCCGCTACGACCGCACCACGTCGAACGTCTTCGCCGGCGGCGCGGGGGTCGACTTTCACCTCACCCGCCGCCTCGATGCCAAGGCGGACGTTCAGTTCGAGCGCTGGAACACACCCGTCATCCCGACCGGCATCATCTACCCCATCCCGATCACCGCCGCGCTGGTCTACCACCTGGACTTCGAGCACCACTATCGCAAGCCGAGGCGTGAAAAGCGCAAAAAGGGAACGCCGGACCAACCCGTCGCCCCTTGATCGCGCCGGCTACTTCGGCTCAGGTCCGCGAACCACCTGCACGAGCTGATCCGGGTGGATTGCCCGGGCAAAGGCGGCTTGCACCTGTTCGGCCGTGAGGTCGATGTACTTTTTCGCCGCGCGCGCCGGCTCGTCGAGCGGCAGGCCGATCTCTGCACGCGCCAGCAACCCTCCCGCCACGGCGTCCTCACTTGACTCCCCCAGCGGCTGCTGCCGCAGCAGCAGCGCCTTGGCCTGGTGCAGCTCGGCGTCCGACACCCTCTCGGTCCGCATCTGGTTCAGGTCGCGCTCGATCAGCGCCCGCGCCTTGGACACATTGGCCGGATCGCAGCCGTAGCTAACCGTGTACCGCGAACGAGTCTTGGAGGCTCCTAGATTCACATCCACCGTGTACACGTAGCCGGCGACCTGCCGGAGATCGTGGTAGAGCCGCGTCGCGTAGAAGCCGCCGCCAAGCACATGCGTTCCGAGCTGCAGCGGGTAGTAGTCGGGGTCGAAGCGATTGATCGCTAGCTGCTCGGCGAGCACGACGGAGTCCTGGACCTGCTCGGAGTCCGCCACGTTCTGGGCCGCCGGCTTGTTCAGCGGGACAGGGGGCAGGGTCGTCTCGGGCTTCGGACCGTTGGCCTTCCACTCACCGAAGGTCTTCATCACGACGGCGCGCGCCTCGGTGGGCGTCACGTCGCCGACGATCGCGATCGTGGTCAGGTCGGGCCGGATCGTCGCCGCGTGGTACCGCTTTACCTGCTCGAGCGTCAGCTTGCCGATCGTCTCCGGCGTAGGCTGGCGCAGGGATGGGTCATCGGAGGGAAGCAAACTGGTCGCCAGGGCACGGCCGGTCCGGTAGCCCGGGCTCTTCAGGTTTCCGGCGATGAACTCCGCCGTCTGCTGCTGCGTCACCTTGAAGGCGTCCGCCGGCAGGGCCGGATGCAGTTCGTTGTCGGCCAGCAGCTCTATGCCGCGGGAGAAGTTCTCCTTCAGCACCGAAAGCGAGAAGCGCGGCCCCGCATTGGCGTTCGCGGCAATGTCGTCAAGCGCCTTCTGGAAAGCCAGGCGGTCGAGCGTCGTCGTCCCGTAGGAGTAGAGGCCGTCCAGCACATCCGCCACGCCCTCCTGCCCCGGAGGCGTCTGCAGATCGTCGTTGTGCCGGACCGAGCCGGCCACCGTGACGGTCGGGCTGGTCGTGTCGGTGCGGACGATCAGCCGGATGCCGTTCGGCAGCATCTCGTCGGAGGGCTCGGGCGAGGGCGTCGGCAGCTTCAACCGATCGAGCTTCGACGCTGCCCATTCGGGAAGCACCACCGGCTTGGTCGGCGTCGCCGTCAGCTTCTCTCCGCCGCCAAATCCTGCCGCGGCCGTGGGCTGGCCGTTCGGAACCGGCTTCAGCGTCGCCGTGATCGTGTTCACGTTCAGCAGATACTGCTTGGCGACGCGGTTCACGTCCGCCACGGTCACCTTGCGGATGGCGTCGACGTCCTCCTGGGGCGAGGTGCGGCCCTCAGCCGCGAGCGCATTCGACCACACGTTCGCGAGCCCGGGAATGGAGTTGCGCTGGAACTCCGCCTGCGCCACCTCGGCGCGCTTGGAGGCGAGCACCAGGTCCTCGGGCACGCCCTTTTGCGCGTAGCCGGTCAGGATCTGCCGCATCTCGGCGAGGGGCGCGGCGGGGTCCGCCCCGGCCGGCAGCGCCAGCAGACCGTAGCCGACGCTGGCCTTGGGATAGCTCTCTGCCACGCCGAACTGCGCCGCCAGCGCCTTGCCGGCGGGAACCATGCCGTAGAGGTCCGCACGCTGGCTGCCCAGCACGTCGGCCAGAATCTGGCTGGCGGCGTAGTCCGGGGAGTCCGTTCCCGGCAGCCGGTACGCCAGAAACGAAAGCACGTAGGGCAGGTTGCTATCGAGCGTGAAGGTCTCCTGCTTGACCGGCTGCAGCGTCACCTCCGGATGCGCCGGGATGGTGTGGCGCGGCAAAGCCCCGAAGAGCTGCTTGATCTTGGCCAGCGTGGCCGCCGGGTCCACATCCCCGACCAGCACCAGGATTCCGTTCGAGGGCGTGTACCAGGTCTTGTAGAAGTCCTGCAGCATGACGGCCGTCGTTGCGTCGAAGGAGGTCTTCGAGCCCAGCGGATCGTGCGCATACGGGGTCCCGGCGAACATACCCTCGTTCAGCCGGCTGATGAACTTGTAGGTCGGGTTCGACAGATCGCGGGAGACCTCCTGCTCGATCGCTCCACGCTCCTGATCCCACTCCTTCTGCGTGTTGTCCACACCGCGCAGGCAGGCCGCCTGAGCCTCCAGCGCAATGTCCAGGTCCGCCGCCGGAACGGTCGCGTAGTACTGCGTGATGTTCTGCTGGGTGTCCGCGTTGTTCTGCCCGCCAAGCTGCGCGTAGATCGCCGCCGTCTGGTCGGCCGACATGCCCGTGCATCCGCGGAATGCCATATGCTCCAGCGCATGGGCCATGCCGGGGAAGCCCTTCGGGGTTTCGTTGCCGCCGACGATGAAGTTCATCTCCACCGTAACTACCGGTGCCAGCGCGTTGCGGACGATCACCACGCGCATGCCGTTCTCAAGCGTGGCGCGGGTGACCGGGGAGCCCTGCGGAACCTGTGCGAGCGAAAGCGAGGCAGCGGCGGCAAAGAAGAGAGGGAGGATGGGAAGCAGCTTCAAAAGGGAGACTCCTTGCGGGATGGGCCGACGCGGACGAAGCCGCATCGAGCGAGGTCTGGGCCGGACAGGTATTGGACGGGCCATCGGGAGAGAAGGAAGGGTCCGGCCGACATCTGGGTGCGTGGCTCACCACGGGACCCCTTGGAGGGCGGCACCGATCTGCTCTATGATTGTCCCATGCGGGTAAGCGCCTCGGCCGATTGCAGGGACAGGCATCCTGCGCGGTTTTGCGTCTTACGAAGAAGCCGCCTGGTCGGGCGTGCTCTGCCGGACCTGGCCGAAAGGCAGACCCGAATCTTCCGATGGCTGACCTTTCTCTGCCTCGGCCTGGTCCTTCTCTCCGGAACCATTCAGGCCGAGCACGTCCACGCCTCGGCCCCCGGCAGCCCCGACACCCATGCTGCGTGTTCGCTCTGCGTCACCGCCCATGTCGGGGTGGAGGCCGCCGCCGCGCCGCTGGCGCACATGGCCTGGGCCATCGTCGGCGAGGCCGAACCGCCGCCCGCTCGCCCCGCCTTTTCCGCCCCGAAGAACTTCGATCTCTACACCCGGCCACCCCCCGCCGATCCGACCCTAGCCTGAAGCGTTCCCATCATTCAAGGTCGATCAACCTCTTCTGGGGGTAGTCCATGTTTTTCCTTTCCCGTCGCGCGCGCCTCGTGGCCTGCGCCGCCCTTCTGCCGTTTCTCCCCTTTGCCGCCGCCCCGTTCGCGGCAGCACAGACCGCGGGAAGCGCCGGAACCCTCTCCGGGCTCGTCACGGACCCTAGCGGCGCTATCGTTCCCGGCGCCATCGTCACCCTGGTAAACCCCGTCAGCGGCTACAACCGCAGCGCCACCACCGACTCTGCTGGCCGGTATCGCTTCAACAACATACCCCTCAACCCCTACCACGTCACAGTCACCGGTCCCGGCTTCGCGCCGCTCGCTGCGGACGTCGCCATCCGCTCCACGGTTCCCGTCACGCTGGACGAGTCCCTCAAGCTCGGCGAATCCTCCACCAGCGTCACGGTCGAGGCCTCCGACCTGCTCGAAAGCAGCCCCACCTTCCACACTGATCTCGATCGCGGAGCCTTTGAAAAGCTGCCTCTCGAAAGCGCTTCTTCAGGCCTCAGCTCGCTCGTCACCCTCTCTTCGCCCGGTGTCTCCGCGGACTCGAACGGCCTCTTCCACGGCCTGGGCGACCACGCCTCCAACTCCTTCTCGCTGGACGGCCAGCCGGTAAGCGACCAGCAGAGCAAGGTCTTCTCGAACCAGATTCCATCGAACTCTATCCAGTCTATCGAGGTCATCTCCGGCGCGCCCCCCGCCGAGTACGGTGACAAGACCAGCCTCATCATCAACGTCACCACCCGCTCCGGCGAAGGGGTTACCACGCCCACCGGCAGCTTCACCACCTCTTACGGGACCTTCGGCACTACGACCGGTTCTTTCGATCTCGCCTATGGCGGGGCCAGAGGCGGCAACTTCCTCGAGATCGACGGCCTGAACACCGGGCGCTTTCTCGACCCCGGCGAGTTCTCCGTCTTCCACGCCAAGGGCAACGAGCAGAACGTCTTCGACCGCATCGACCGCCAGTTCTCCGACAAGAACTCCGCCCACCTGAACCTCACCTACAGCCGCTCCTGGTTCCAGACCCCCAACGCCTACGACAACCTCAATATCCAGAACGTCGTCGCGGGCGGAAGTACCGCCAATCCCGTCTTTGCCGCCGTCGGCAATACCGACCAGCACTCCAAAATCGGCACCTTCAACATCGCTCCCACCTTCACCAGCATCTTCGGGGCCAACACCGTCTTCAACTTCGCCCCCTACGTCCGCCACGACCAGTACAACTACTACGCCAGCCGTAACCCGCTCGCCGACCTCAGTCCCCTCGGCACCGAGTCCATCGCCCAGCAGCGCCTGCTCACCAACGCCGGTATCCACACTGACCTCTCCTACGCGCACGGGCACAACAACATCAAGCTCGGCGGCGTCTACTCCCACACCTTCCTGCGCGAGCACGATAACCTCGGGCTCGTCGACTCCACCTTCAACGCTCCTTGCGTCGACGGCACCGGCGTGGGCCAACCGGGCTTCGGCGACCCCGCCCAGTGCGCCACAGCCGGTCTCGCCGCCAACCCGAACTTCAACCCCGACCTCCTCCCCTTCGACCTCACCCGCGGCGGAGGCCTCTTCCGCTACTTCGGCCACGCCGACGTGAAGGAACTGTCCCTCTACATTCAGGACCAGATCAAGGCCGGCAACTGGAACTTCAACGTCGGGATTCGCGGCGACCTCTACAACGGCCTCACCACCACCCGCCAGGCCGAGCCTCGCCTCGGCGCCGCCTACAGCATCAAGCGCACGGGCACGGTCCTGCGCGCCTCTTACGCGCGCACTCTCGAAACGCCCTTCAACGAAAACCTCGTCATCTCCAGCCAGGGCTGCGGCAGCGCCGTTCTTGCACCGCTGCTGCAGTGCACCCCGGGCGTCGCCACGACCCTGGCGCCCGGCTTCCGCAACGAGTTCCACGCCGGGCTGCAGCAGACCTTCGGCAAGAACCTCGTCGTGAGCGGCGACTACATCTGGAAGTACACCCACAACGCCTTCGACTTCAGCATCGTCGGCAACACTCCCCTCACCTTCCCCATCGACTGGCACAACTCCAAGATTCCCGGGTTCGCGCTCCGGGTCGACGTTCCCAACCTCCACGGCATCACCGCCTTCGCCGTCATGTCCTCCGTCTCCGCACGCTTCTTCCCCCCACAAAGCGCCGGAGCCGGAGCCACCGTCGGCCAGAGCGGCTTTCCCTTCCGCATCGACCACGACGAGCGCTTTAACCAGACCACCCACTTGCAGTATCAATTCAAGGAAAACGGTCCCTTCCTCGGCTTCAACTGGCGCTTTGACTCAGGCCTCACCGCGGGCTCTGTCCCATGCTTCAACCCCACCGGGGCAAACAGCCCCTGCGGCGGCGTGGTCATGAACGGCATCAACTACATCGACCTCAGCGGCCTCACCCCGGACCAGCAGTCCCAGGCCGGCCTCACCTGCAACGGCGTCAAAGCCACGCCATCCGCCGGGCTGCCCGGTCTCTGCCCGGCCAACCAGCTCACCTCCAACCTCGTCTCCATCCCCGCTCCCAACACCGAGGACGACGACCGCCACCCACCCCGCATCGCGCCGCGCAACCTCTTCGATATCTCCCTCGGCGAGGACAACCTCTTCCACGGCGATAAGCACCGCGTCAGCGCCCGCCTCACCGCGGTCAACGTGACCAACAAATACGCCCTCTACAACTTTCTTTCCACCTTCTCAGGAACCCACTACGTGACGCCCCGCACCCTCACCGCCGAGGTCGGCTTCCACTTTTAGATTAGCCTTCCTAGAGGGGGGGGAGAACGCCCCCCCGGAAGCCCCCTCAGCCAAGCCTGGGATGCACCCGATGGAATCCGGTGGCCTCCTGATAAGCCCGCGCAAACGCCGCCAGCCGCGCATCCGCGTACAGCCCACCCAAGAACGTCAGACTCACGGGCGTCCCCGGCCCACCAACATTTTCGAGCGCGCCATCCTCCTCACTGCGCGGCCTCGGGGCATCCTTGCCGCGCAGACCATTCGGCACAATCACCGCCGGATGCCCTGACAGGTTTGTCGCCGTCAACTGCGCTCCGCCCGATGGCGTCACGATGACGTCGACGGTCGCAAACAGCTTCGCCATCTCCTCGATCACCACGGACCGCGCTCGCATCGCCTGCACATAATCCACTGCCGAGTAAAACCGTGCCCGCCGAAAGGTGTTCGGCCAGTCGAACGGCTTCTGCCCGGTCAGCAGCTTGTCGCGCCCGGAAAGCGTCAGCTCCTCGAACGCCGCCGCTCCCTCGGCGGAAAGCAGCGGTGTCTGGTCGCCAAAGTGCAGCCCCATTGGAAGCTCTACGGGGATCAGCGCGACCCCCATGCCTCGCAGCTTCGCGAGCGCGGCCACGGCATAGCGCCGGTCGTATTCGGTCCGCGCCGCATCCTCCGCCTGCCGCCGCTGCCGGTCTCGAAAGTCCTCCAGCGCCTTCCCCGCCAACGTCTCACTTGGAGGCTTCTGCTCGGCCGGTACCGCCGCGTCGAATGCCGTCTTGAGGTACCCCACCCGCAGCTGCTTCCAATCGAAGTCCGCATTCCAGTTGAAGGCGGCTGCCTTCATCGCGCGATCCTGCCCGTCCGGGCCGTGGATCGCATCCAGCACCAGCGCGCAGTCCTCCACCGACCGGCAGATCGGCCCGATCTTGTCCATGGTCCAGCTTAGCGCCATTGCCCCCGTCCGCGGCACAAAGCCGAAGGTCGGCCGCAAGCCGGTCACGCCGCACCGGGTCGACGGCGATGAGATCGACCCCAGCGTCTCCGTCCCGATGGCAAATCCTACGCACCCGGCGCTGACCGCGCTTGCACTCCCCGCCGAAGATCCACTGGATCCTTGCTTGCTGTTCCATGGGTTCCGCGTCCGTCCTCCGAACCAAAGGTCGCCCTGCGCCAGAGCCCCCATGCTCAGCTTCGCTACCAGCACCGCCCCAGCCGCATCGAGCCGCTTGACGACCTCCGCATCGTAGTCGAAGCGCTGATCCTCAAATCCCGCCGCGCCCCACGTCGTCCGGTATCCCTTCACGGCCAGCAGATCCTTCGCTCCCCACGGAATGCCGTGCAGCGGCCCGCGGTACCTGCCCGCCGCAATCTCGGCGTCCGCCGCTGCGGCTGAGGCGAGCGCCCGCTCCTCCGTCAGCGTGATCACGCAGTGCAGCCGCGCGTCGTGCGTCTTCAGCCGTGCGAGGTACAGCTTCGTCAGCGTCACCGAGCTCACCCGCTTCGTCCGTACCAACTCCGCCAGATCCCGTACGGTCGAAAATGCGAGCGCCTCTGTCGCGGCCGTCTCCCCGCCCCCCATCCCCGCCAGCAGCGTCCGCACCTCCGGAGCCACGCTCATCCGCATCGGCGTTTTCGCCGTCTCGAGCACCATCCCACCCGGCACCGGATCAAACACGAACGCCGGAGCCGTCGCATTTTGCAAATGCATTGTCCGGATCACCGCCACTGAATCCCGCTGCTGCCCCAGCCCTTCCAGCATTATCGCCTTCTGCTCTTCCGTGACATGCACGCCCGCAATGCCAGCAGCCGCGTCGATCATCGCCGGCGTAATCGCGGGCATCCCCTCCGCAGCCTTTGCGGTCTCCTGCCCCTCCACCGACGTGGCCAGCCCAAGCAACACGCCCGGCAGCAGCCCCGCACCCAGCCCTGCCGAAGAACACACCGCAAGAAACCGTCGCCGCGTCGGCACCGCCTCTGAAACCAGGAACCCAGATTCGCTCATCCCCGCATTATTGCATCGGGTGAAGACTCAAATTGATCGCGCCTGGACTAAGTATAGGCAGAGGGGCGAATCGGCCGATCTCCCCCGCTGCGGTGTGGCGTGACCCATCACGACGTAAACTAAGACCGCCGCCCCTGAGATAGAGGCGGCGGCACAAACATCGAGGTAGGAGGGATCGACTACTTCGCTGCGCGCTTCGTTCCAGGTAGGCGAGTCACCGCGCCATCCGGCATGACAATGTACTTATCGCCCGTAGCCTCTTCCACATACCGGTTTTTGCTGCCCGGTACCAGCGTCACCTCACGCGCATCGGTTTGGCCCGGCGCGGTCAGGATGAAGTGCTTTCCATCCCCCTCATCCTGCACAGGCGATTTCGTCGGGTTCGGCACCGGGGGTGCCAAGGCAGCGGCCGCCACGGTTGAGATCGACGCGGCCGGCGCTGCCGCGGGAGCCCCCCCGGCAAAGCTGCTCATCTGCCCCGTCTGCCGAAACCGAATATACTCGGGTCCCTTGATCCCATTGACACATTGCTGGTACGCGTCCACACCCACCTGCTGGCTTGTCGCCGTCGTGCTGGCCACCGCCTGGCTGTTGCGCTCTGTGCGCTGCGTGCCCCCGGTTGCCGACGCCACCCCTGCGCCGTTATTGTTGCCATAACCCCACCATCCCCCACCCCGCTTCGAGGCAAGCGTGCTCGCCAGCCCGGAGACCCCGGTCACTGCGCCTTGCGCCATCTTGTCCTTATCCTGGCCGTGCTCCCGGTCGTGCAGCGTCTTCTGCTCGTCGGTCAACTGGCTCGACGCCTGCGACCGGCAGGCGGTCAACTGATCCTGCGTGATGGGCATCATGTCCATCGTGATGCCGTCCGCCGGCGCCGCCGCCTGCTGCGCTGACGCGAACGTGGAGCCGATGGCTAGACATGCGACTGACGCTACCTGGAACATCCGTGTACGAATCATGGGGGCTCCCCTCCTGGGGTTTTGCTTCGGTGATTTGCGCCCCGATGACGCCTGGTCAGTCCTGATCGGGCACACGGACATGCTACTGTCCTCCCAGCCCCGGTGCAAGAGTATCTTTCGTGCTATTCGCCCTATAGAAGCGATTTCGGTTCCACGAAGGGGCGAATTCTCCCATGCAAGGGCAGTCGCCGCCTCTAGATGTCCAGGTTTTTGACATCCAGCGCATTCTCTTCGATGAACTTCCGCCGGCTTTCCACGTCTTCGCCCATGAGGGTCGTAAAGATCTCCTCACAGGCCGCGATGTCTTCGAGCTTCACCTGCATCAACGTCCGCCGATCCGGGTCCATGGTCGTCTCCCAAAGCTGCGGTGCCGTCATCTCGCCCAGGCCCTTGTACCGCTGGACCTGATACTCCTTCCGGCCCTGCTCGATGACATACTCGAAGACCTCCCGGGGCGTCTTCTTCTCCACCGGATCCTGGTTGACCCGGTTGGTCCGCTTGGCCGTGGGTTTCGCCTCGGCAGCCGTCCCCGGAGCGGCCGCGATCACATCCACGACCCCCTCCTCCGAGGCCACCTCTTCCGCCTCGTCCAGGGCTTCCTGCGTCACCGCCGCGGCGGTTTTCGCTGCATAGGAGATGTGGAACGGCCCGACCAGCTTCTCCTTGATCTGGAAATACTTCGCGAGCAGCTGCCGCGTCTCCGCCGCGTTCGCCATCGCCCAATCGATCTTCCGCTCCGCCCCTTGCGCGTCGGTAAAGCTTACCGACCAGGTCTGGTGCTCTTCATCGAGCTTCGGCTCGCCCACCGCCCGGAACTGGTACTCCCGCTCGATCGTCAGCAGCCGCTCCCGCATCGCGGCGAGCTTTTCCGGGGCCTGGAAGTCCGCCCGCAGTGCCGGCGAGGCCCCCTCATGCGCAAACATTTCCACGAAGTCCAGCGTAGCCGCCTCGTTTCGCAGCCGCTTGGTCCCTTTGTCCAGCAGGCCAAGATAGTCGCTTAGCTGCTGCATGTACCCGGCAAGCTCCGCCCCGGTAAGCTGCGCTTTCTCCGCGCCGTAGGTCAGGATCATGCCATCGGACGCCCGCTTGATCATCACGCTCACATACTCGCGCTCGTCCTTGATGTACTGCTCGAACTTGCCCTTCTTGATCCGGAAGAGCGGGGGCTGCGCGATATAGACATGCCCGCGCTTGATCAACTCCGTCATGTGCCGGAAGAAGAACGTCAGCAGGAGTGTCCGGATGTGCGATCCGTCGACGTCCGCGTCGGTCATCAGGATCAGCTTGCCGTATCGCAGCTTCGCCGCGTCGAAATCGTCCTTGCCGATGCCGCAGCCAAGCGCGGTGATCATGGCCCGGATCTCTTCGTGACCCAGCATCTTGTCGTAGCGTGCCTTCTCGACGTTCAGGATTTTGCCCTTGAGAGGCAGAATTGCCTGAAACCGCCGGTCGCGTCCCTGCTTCGCGGTGCCGCCGGCGGATTCCCCTTCGACCAGGTACAGCTCACACCGGTCTGGCTGCCGCTCGGAGCAGTCGGCCAGCTTGCCCGGCAGCCCGCCGCCGTCCAGCGCACCCTTGCGCCGGGTAAGATCCCGCGCCTTCCGCGCCGCCTCCCGAGCGCGTGCCGCGTCGATCGCCTTGTTGATGATCTTCTTCGCCACCTGCGGGTTCTGCTCCAGGAACCCGCCGAGCCGTTCGTTCACAAATGCCTGCACCGTCCCGGCAATATCGGAGTTCAGCTTGCCCTTCGTCTGCCCCTCGAACTGCGGCTGCGATAGCTTGACGCTGATCACCACCACCAGCCCCTCGCGAACGTCATCCCCGGAGAGGTTCTCCTTCACATCCTTGAACAACCCCAGCGATTGCCCCGCGGCGTTGATCGTCCGGGTCAGCGCCGTCTTGAACCCCGAAAGATGCGTTCCCCCATCCACCGTATTGATGTTGTTGGCAAACGTGAAGACCGTCTCTGAATATGCGTCGTTATACTGCAGCGCAATCTCCATCGCGACGTTGTCCCGCTCCGCCTCCATGTAGATCGGCTTTTCGTGCAGCACCTGCTTGCCCTTGTTGATGTGCTTGATGAACTCCGCGATGCCCCCCGCATACTTGAAGAGTTGCGTCTTCGCCTCACCCGTCTTTGCGTCGGTCGTCCGCTCGTCGGTGAGCGTAATCTCCAGGCCCTTGTTCAGGAAGGCGAGTTCCCGCAGACGCTGCGCCAGCGTGTCGTAGGAGAACTCCGTCACCGTAAAGATCGACTTATCCGGCAGAAAGTGAACCTTCGTCCCCTTCCGCTTGGACGGCCCCATCTTCCGCAGCTTCGAGATTGGCGCGCCTTTCGAGTAGTCCTGCTCCCACGCATGCTCGTCCCGCCAGATCTCCACATCGAACTCCTCGGACAGCGCATTCACGCATGAAACTCCCACCCCATGCAGCCCGCCCGAGACCTTGTAGTTCGACGCATCGAACTTGCCCCCGGCATGGAGCATCGTCAGCACCACCTGCACCGCCGGCATCCGCTCCCCGTTGATCACCTTGTCGTCCACCGGAATCCCGCGCCCGTCGTCGACCACCGTAATCGAGTTGTCCACGTGGATTGTGACATCGATCCGCGTGGCATGGCCCCCCAAGGCCTCATCGACGGAATTATCCACCACCTCATACACCAGGTGGTGCAAGCCCTGCTCCCCGGTAGACCCGATATACATCGCCGGCCGCAGCCGCACCGCAGCCAATCCTTCCAGCACCGTGATGTTCTCGGCCGAATATCCACCACCCTCCTTCACCGGGAGAAGAGGGAGTGCGTTCGGATCGAGGGGCGGAACGGACGAGGCGGCCATAGGTCTCCGGAAATACAAACAAGATCGTCGCAACGGGACCTCAGAGCAAACACAAGTCCAGCAGACACAGCAACTTGCGACACCGTGAGACCTATCCGTGACAACCTGAGTGTACCACGCGAAGGGGCACTTTCCTCCCCCGCCAGGCCGCCCGGAGACCGCCCGTCAACCCGCACCGGACCCGGCGCAGCACCTGCCCCCACCAGGCCGCCGCCGACACATCGACAAAGGCTTGATCGGATCCTCCCGAGGAAGCATCCGTGTCAGGTTTTCACCAAAAATTGAAGCAGTGCACACCTCCGCTGCCCTCCAGGCCGCGTAGCATCTTGCTCAATCCAGACACTTCAGTTCGGGCTGCTCCTGGCCGACGCCGCCTGGAAGACGCGCAGCAGCAGTCCTCCCCCAAGAACCCAGGCGAGCCGGGAGATCAACCCGCCGGCCACCAACCGCTTCACCCCCTTCGGAGGCACCAGTGATTCATCGGAACGCACGCATCGCCTTTACCGCGGCCATCCTCCTCTCTTTCGGCGCCGTCCATGCCCAGCAGGACCCGCAAAGCTCCACCTCCCTGCCGAGCGCCACCCAGCCCGCCACCCCAGGCGCACCGGCCAAGCCCGCCGATCCCAAGCTCTCCACCACCGAGAGCGTGACCGTCACGGCGCAGGGCGAGGTCCGCGGCGAGCAATCGCTCTCGTCCGAAATCCTGGCCGAATCCTCCCCCGGGACCAGCCCCATCGAGTCGCTCGCCAAGCTCCCCAGCGTCAACGTCACGACCGCGGACCCCTACGGGACCTATGAGTGGGCTCTCCGTATCTCGGTGCGTGGCTTCAACCAGAACCAGCTCGGGTTCACGCTCGACGACGTCCCGCTCGGCGACATGTCCTACGGCAACCTCAACGGCCTGCACATCAGCCGCGCCGTCATTAGCGAGAACCTCGGCCGGGTCACCCTCTCGCAAGGCACGGGCGCGCTCGAGACGGCCTCCACCAGCAACCTTGGTGGAGCGGTCCAGTTCAGCACCGCCGACCCCCTCGACACCCGGCACCTCGACATCCGCCAGACGTTCGGAAGCTTCGCCGGCGTCCGCACCTTCGGACGCTTCGACTCCGGACTCCTCAAGACCCACACCAAGTTTTATGTAGACGGCGTCTACCAGCACGCCGAGAAGTGGAAGGGCCTCGGCGAGATCGGCCAGGGCTACTACCAGTTCAACGCGAAGCTCACGCAGTTCGTCGGAGCCAAGGGGGTCTTCACCTTCTTCGCCGACTACTCCAACCGCCGCGAGGTGGACTACCAGGACCTCAACACCGTCTGGGTCAACAAGCTCGGCTATGGCTTCGACAATTTCGGCGTCTGGTCGACCGCCCTCCAGGCCGCCAACGCCTACAACTTTCAGGGCAAAACCGGCTTCCCTGTCTTTCCCACCATCGCCACCAGCTTCCCGAACCCCGTCAACGCCCTCCAGGCGGCCCCCGGCGATCTCTCGAACGACCCCGAAGACGCGGGCTACTACGGAGCCTCCGGCCTCCGCAAGGACTTCCTCACCTACGTGGGCTATAAGGCGGCCCTCACCTCGCACCTGACGCTCAAGACCACGATCTACGGCCACCGCAACGACGGCCGCGGCCTTTGGTTCCAGCCCTATCTCCCCACCTTCGATAGCAACTACATCCCCGTCTCCCCCATCTCGCTCCGCACGTCGGAGTACGGCATCAGCCGCGGAGGCTTTCTCGCGTCGCTCGCCTACGAAACCGCCCGCAACACCGTTGAAGGCGGCGTCTGGTTCGAGAAGGAAAGCTTCGATCTCGCCCGCCGCTTCTACGGCACCACCCTCGACAGTCCTGGCCACTCCCTCTACAGCTTTCCGTCGAAGCCCTTCTTCACCCAGTGGCAGTACAACTTTCCCACCACCGTCTACCAGATCCACCTGCAGGATCTGTATCGCCTCAACTCCCGGCTCACGCTCTCGGCCGGCTTTAAGACGGTCGAGACCAACACCCGCGGCGACCTGACGGGCTACAATCTCGGCCTATCGCTGCTGGGCGCAGGCCGCACCACGGCCACCTATGCTCAGGGAGCCCTCGAGTCAGGCAAGCCCTTCCTTCCCCAGTTCGGAGCCAACTACAAGCTCAACGCCACCAGCGAGCTCTTCGCCGACGCCGCCTACAACGTCCGCGCCTACCAGACCGGCGGCAACGGCTTCGCCACCTCTCCTTGGGGAACCACCCAGGCCGGCTTCGACCTCCTCAAGACCACCCTCAAGCCTGAAACCTCCTGGAGCGAAGAGGCCGGCTACCGCTACACCACCAGCAAGGTCTCCGGCCAGGCCAACTTCTTCCATGTCAACTTCTCCAACCGCCTCCTCGCCATCCAGCAGGGCCCCGGGGCCGCAGGAGCCGCGTCCATCCTCTCGAACGTAGGCGGCGTCACCACCAACGGCGTCGATGGTGCCCTCTCCGTCCGCGTCAACTCCGGCTGGACTCTCTACAACGCCGTCACCTTCTCCCGCTCCACCTACGACTCCGACTACAACGTCACCAATGGCGCCGGCGTCACCACCACCATCCCCACCGGCGGCAAGCTCAACGTCGACTCGCCCGAGTTCCTCTACAAAAACGAGCTCAGCTACAACCGCAAGGGCTTCAACGCTCACATCGGGTCCGACTACATGAGCAAGCGCTACTTCACCTACACCAACGACAACTCGGTCGGGGGCCGCTTCCTCGCCGACTTCGGAACCAGCTACCACGTCGACGAAATCGGACCCTTCGACCAGCTCAAGCTCCAGCTCAACATCTACAACCTCGCCGGAGCCCAGTACTACTCCACCATTGGAACCAACGGCTTCGTCGCCAGCGATCCCACCTCGGTCAACAACAACACCCTCCAGGTCGGGGCTCCCCGCGCTATCTCCGGCTCCTTCACCATGAAGTTCTAGCAAGCGGCTTCATGCCCCTTGCGCGCTGCGGAGGAGGGCCCGATTCCTCGGGACCTCCTCTTTTTTCATGTGGTGCCGGCAAGCTCGTACCCGCATGTGGATCCCTCACTACCGTGACGTCACCCCAGTTACACTCCCTCGGGATCGTTCTCCTCCGGGCATATCTTGGGAAGACCAGGTGCACCCCCTCTCTGTAATCAAGCAAGGTCGCGTGAGGCCGGAACCTGCTCAGGCCTGATACTCAAGGCTCCCTTGCGAAATGGGTGAAGACCGAGGGTGCTAGACTGGGCCAGCTTTGGGATGTCGAAGGCTGAGACGTTTTCCCGGAGCGAGGTA
Source organism: uncultured Granulicella sp. (assembly GCA_965213785.1). GTDB lineage: Bacteria > Acidobacteriota > Terriglobia > Terriglobales > Acidobacteriaceae > Edaphobacter. The sequence goes on from OZ243921.1 coordinate 1,989,390, forward strand.
CACGTAAGCGGCAGGCAAAGTGTAGACCTTCGACCTCACGGAAACATCAGGGACAGCATGCCTCTTTACAAAGTACGTAGCGCGGCCGTGTATGGGATCGACGCGCACCTCATCGACGTCGAGGTCGATTTTGCCAACGTGAAGCTGGCCGACGATGCGAAGTTCAACATGGTCGGTCTTCCGGATGCGGCGGTCCGCGAAAGCCGGGACCGGGTGAGGTCGGCGATCAAGAACTCGGGATTCGACCTTCCCCCGACGCGGATCACCATCAACCTGGCACCAGCGGATGTGAAGAAGGAAGGTTCGGGTTTCGATCTGCCGATTGCGATCGGGATTCTGGGAGCCTATGGCGCGCTGCACCTGAAGGAGACGGAAGATTTTTTGCTGGTTGGCGAATTGGGTCTGGACGGCGGGCTGCGCGCCGTGCAGGGGATGCTTCCCATCGCTGTGGCGGCGCGAGCCAAGGGAATCAAGAACCTCGTGGTCCCTGCCAGCAACGCAAAGGAAGCAGCCGTGGTGGAAGGGGTGAACGTGTACCCCGTAAAGACGCTGCTGGAGGTGCGGGAACTGCTCAACCAGGCTTCGTTCGGAGCGATCGCGGGAGCTCCCCTGAAGGTCGAGACGGCGGAGCTGCTTGAGGAGCTTCAGCACTTCCCCGCCGACTTCAAGGATGTGCGAGGACAGGGTGTGGCGAAGCGCGCGCTGGAGGTCGCCGCGGCGGGCGGACACAACATCCTGATGATCGGGCCGCCAGGCTCGGGCAAGACGATGCTGGCGAAGCGGCTGCCGTCGATTCTGGCTCCGCTGCGGTTTGAGGAGGCGCTGGAGACGACGAAGATTCACTCCGTGGCGGGCGTGCTGAACGCGGAGGAGGGTCTGGTGGTGCACCGGCCGTTCCGGTCGCCGCACCATACCATCTCGGACGCTGGGTTGATTGGCGGTGGAGCGGTTCCGCGGCCGGGGGAGGTTTCGCTGGCGCATAACGGGCTGCTTTTTCTGGATGAGCTTCCGGAGTTCCCGCGGAACGTGCTGGAGGTGCTGCGGCAGCCCCTGGAGGATGGGCATGTGACGATCGCGCGGGCGGCGATGAGTCTAAGCTTTCCGGCGCGGTTTATGCTGGCGGCGGCGATGAACCCGTGTCCGTGCGGGTACTTCAACGACAAGAGCCGGGAGTGTGTGTGCACGCCGCCGATGATTCAGCGGTATGTGGCGAAGGTGAGCGGGCCGCTGCTGGACCGGATCGATATCCATATCGAGGTTCCGGCGGTGCAGTATAAGGAGCTGCGCGGGGGGGCTGCCGCGGAGGGTTCGGCCGAGATTCGGGGGCGGGTGCTGGCGGCGCGGGAGAGGCAACATGCCCGGTTTCAAGCGGCAGCGGAGCGAACGAAAGGGACCGCGAAGGGCGCGGCCCGGGCCGTGTATGCCAACGCGCAGATGTCGACGCAGCAGATCCGGATGTATTGCGAACTAAGTTCGGACGCAGAACGTCTGCTGGAGCGGGCGATGCAGCAGCAGGGGTTGAGTGCGCGGGCGCACGATCGGATTCTCAAGGTGGCCCGCACGATTGCAGATATCGAGGGCGTGCAGGATATCGCCGTCAAGCACATCGCCGAGGCGATTCAGTATCGGACGCTTGATCGGAGTTATTGGGCCTAAGAGGAGGGTTCCGGGTGCAAGACTTACGAAGTCTGCGTCGAAAATGCGGTTGCTTGCGGAGAAGATTCTGTTTCCGGTAGGACCGACGTGGCTTGGCTTCTGAAATAAGTATTGACTGTGACGCTCTCGCAGGATAGCTTTCCTATGTGTCCTCTCGGTCGTACTGCAAGGGGGATGAAGCTAAGCGGCCCGGTTTCTGGTCGATTCTTCTTTCCCCTGTCTTCAAGCCGGGTTCCCCTCCCAGCCACGATGTTCCGAAGGCCCGTTCCCTCTTCTTGACGAGGTAAGCGGCGTGTGGGGTGTTGGGCCGATGAACAAAGAGGATTCCCACTTTGGATGGGAAGAATCGTGAAGGATGCGATTCACGTCTAAAAAGCGATCTACCTCTGTAGTCTTTGCCGAAGAAGGAATGCCGGGAGCGATGCAAAGTCGCTGTCAGGCAGAAAAGGAGAACTATGCGCTCGGATTTAATCTTTGGAGCTTTGACCCACGTGACAAACCGCTATGAGCTTTGCCAGCTCGCGTCAAAGGCGACGCGGAAGTTGCACAAGCCGAACACCCGGCTGCAGGACACAACGAACGAGGTTCTGGATCGCTTCAAGGACACGGTTCCGATGGATGAAAGCGGCGAACCGGTTGAGAAGATCAACGCAGTGGACACGCAGGAGCGCCGCGCGGCCTAAGGCCCGCGGCAGCTTCTTTTCCCTTCTGGACGTGAACGGCTGTTGAATTGACTATTTCCGCAATACAGAACGTCTCCGCCTCTGGCATAATCCGAATATTCCGCAACACCGCACTTCCCCTCCGTAGAGATCAGGTCTCCGCACGCCCCTGTCAGGCGAGACCCCGCCTCCGCTCCAACCATCCCCCTACCCCATGCCATCCTTCCAGGTACATTTCATGACAATTTCTGAGTTGAAAGAGCACAATATCGCCGAATTGGGCAAGCTTGCCCGCGGCCTCGACATCGCCGGGACGAGCGGCCTTCGCAAGCAGGACCTAATCTTCAAGATTTTGCAGGCACAGAGCGAAAAAGAAGGGCACATCTTCGCGGAAGGTGTCCTGGAGATTCTGCCTGATGGTTATGGGTTTTTGCGTTCTCCGGATTACAACTACCTGCCTGGGCCCGACGATATTTACGTTTCTCCGTCGCAGATTCGCAAGTTCGACCTGAAGACGGGCGACACGATCAGCGGGAATGTGCGGCCGCCCCATGAGGGAGAGAAATACTTCGCGCTGGTAAAGATCGAGGCGATCAACTTCGAGAGTCCCGAGGAGACGCGGAACAAGATCCTGTTTGACAACCTGACACCCCTCTATGCACAGGAGCGGGTGAAGATGGAGACCGTGCGAGAGCACATCTCCGGGCGGGTGATGGACCTGCTGACGCCGGTAGGAAAGGGCCAGCGCGGGTTGATTGTGGCTCCGCCGCGGACAGGCAAGACGATGCTGCTGCAGTCGATTGCGAACTCGATTACGACGAACCATCCGGAGGTGGTGCTGATTGTGCTCCTCATCGACGAGCGTCCGGAAGAGGTGACGGACATGCAGCGGTCGGTGCGCGGCGAGGTCATTTCGTCGACCTTCGACGAGCCGGCGGCACGACATGTGCAGGTGGCCGAGATGGTGATCGAAAAGGCCAAGCGGCTGGTGGAGCATAAACGGGATGTCGTGATTCTGCTGGATTCCATTACGCGCCTGGCGCGGGCTTACAACACGATCGTGCCGCCTTCAGGCAAGGTGCTCTCAGGTGGTGTGGACTCGAACGCCCTGCAACGTCCGAAGCGGTTTTTCGGGGCGGCGCGAAATATCGAAGAGGGCGGGTCGCTGACGATCATCGCTACGGCGCTTGTGGACACAGGGTCGCGGATGGATGAAGTGATCTTCGAGGAGTTCAAGGGTACGGGCAATATGGAAGTGATCCTGGATCGGAAGCTGGTGGATAAGCGGGTGTTTCCGGCGATCGATATCCAGCGTTCCGGGACGCGTAAGGAAGAGCTGCTGATTCCCAAGGAAGATCTGCAGCGGACGTGGATTTTGCGCAAGGTGCTCAATCCGCTTTCGCCGGTCGAAGCAATGGAACTGCTGACCGACAAGCTAGGGAAGACGCGGAACAATCAGGAGTTTCTGCACAACATGAGCTCGCTGTAAGGCCAGCTTTGCACAAGGGGGGCGTGGCCTGCGGGCTGCGCCCCCCTTTTGGCTTAATAGCCGTTTGCGAGCAGGTAGGCCTCGGTGAGAGGCGAGGTTTGGGGGGCCTTGGCGGCGTAACGGGCGAGGACGTCGGATTCGATGTTGAGGGGGGTGCCGGGGGTAAGGGTGTGGAGGGTGGTGGCGGCGTAGGTGTGGGGGATGATGGCGATCTCGGCGATGTCCCCGTGGAGGGCGGCTACGGTGAGGGAGATACCTTCTACCGCGATCGAGCCCTGGGAGACGACGTAAGGGCTGAGTTGCGAGGGGAGTTGGAGGCTCAACCGCCAGCCGTGGCCGATAGCGGCGAGGCTGAGGAGGGTGGCGGTGCCGTCGACGTGGCCCTGGACGACGTGACCGCCCAACGGGGCGCCGGCGGGGGTGGGGAGTTCGAGGTTGACGATGGAGCCGGGCTTGAGGCGGGCGAGGGTGGTCCGGGCGATGGTTTCGGCGGCGAGATCCGCGGAGAAGTGGGTGGGGGTGAGGTCGAGGGCAGTGAGGCAGACTCCGCTGACGGCGATGGAGTCTCCGGTCTCCAGCTGCGGGGCCAGGTGGGGAGACGCGATGGTGATGCGGGTGGCACCGGGGGTGATGGTAACGGCGTGGACGGTGCCTGTGGCTTGGATGAGGCCGGTGAACATGTGATCTAGGGTAGCGTATGCCAAGGGTCGTGCAGATAGCCGGTGATGCGGACGTCTTCGGTGGGTCCGTTTGAGAAGGGGGTTCGGGTGATGTTGTGGAGGCGCTGTTCAAGCAGGTATGGGGAGGGGAAGCCGTTGGCAAAGGGCAGGGCGGATTCGCCAAGCTCGGTTTCCGTGTAGAAGAGGAGGACCTGATCGACGAGGTCTTGCTGGAGGAAGGCACCGTTGAGGGTGCTGCCGGCTTCGAGAAGGAGGCTGAGGAGGTCGCGGTCGGCGAGGGTGGCGAGGACCGCGGGGAGGCTGAGGCGGCCCTCGTGCGCGGGGAGGTGCTCGATGTCGACTCCGGCGGCGCGTAGGGCGGCGGCTTTGGGCGGGGGGGCCTGGTCGGTGCAGAGGATGAGGACGTCCTTAGAGGCGGATTGGACGAGCTTTGCGGTGAGGCGGGTACGGAGGTGGGGGTCGAGGAGGACGCGGAGGAGGGGGCGGCGGCGGGGGAGGCCGCTCCGGTCGGTCAGGGTTGGGTCGTCGGCGAGGAGGGTGCCGACGCCGGTGAGGATGGCGTCGGCGGCGTGGCGGAGGCGGTGGACGTCGGCGCGGGCGGCGGGGCCGGTGAGCCAGTGGGGCTGGCTGGGGGTGCGGGTAACAGGGGCGGGGGCCAGCTTGCCGTCGACGGAGAGGGCGGCCTTGAGGGTGACGAAGGGGCGGCGGTGCTGGATGAAGTGGGCGAAGGGGTCGTTGAGGCGGCGGGCTTCAGGCTGGAGGACGCCGAGGGTGACGGCGATGCCGGCCTGGCGGAGGAGAGCGATGCCGCGGCCTGCGACCTGGGGGTTGGGGTCCTCCGTGGCGATGACGCAGCGGGCGATGCGGGCGGCGATGAGGGCGAGGGCGCAGGGGCCGGTGCGGCCCTGGTGGGAGCAGGGCTCGAGCGTGACGTAGGCGGTGCTTCCGGCGGGCGAGTGGCCATGGGCCGCGGCTTGGTGGAGGGCCGCGATCTCGGCGTGGTCCAAGCGGTCGTAGAGGTGGGCGCCTTCGCCGAGGATCTGGTTGTCGCGGACGAGGACGCAGCCTACCTGGGGGTTGGGGCTGGCCAGTCCGACGGTTGCGGACGCGAGCGCGAGGGCCCGGCGCATGAAGTGTTCGTCGGTCGGTGTTATGGCGGGAAGGAGGATGCCGGGCAGGAAGGTTTCGGTCACGACGGTCTTGCCCCCTCCCCCCCTGTACTCTAGTCCCAAAGTACGTCGAACATTGGACTTAGGTCTGGACTTCTGTTGGAAGTATAAAGGCTACAGGCCCTACCGCGGTGAGGGCAGGAGGACGGCAGCAGCAGATCCTCTGCGGGAGCGAAAACCAAATGGACAAGGCTGTGAGCTTATCGGGGGGGAGGTGAACCGCAGGTCCTTCGACTACGCTGCCCTCAGGATGACACCTTTGTCGACAGGCAGAATACATGTGCTGACCCGTGCTTCTATTATCGCAGACGGGGGGAACTGGTACGCCAGGCGTATCTTGCTGCTTTTGCTCAGGTTATCGGTGCCAGGGCCTTGACAGGATCGGCGAGGGCTCGGACGAGGAGGGCGGCGCGGACGGCCAGGCCGTGGGCTACCTGCTCCTCGATGGCGGACTGGGGGCTGTCGGCGACTTCGCCGGCGATTTCTAGGCCGCGGATCATGGGGCCGGGATGGAGGACGGTGATTTCGGGGTGGGTGGCGAGGCGTTCGTTCGTCATCTGGTAGCGGCGGATATAGTCGTCCAAGTCGATTTCGAGGCCGGCGAGGCGCTCGCGCTGGATGCGGAGCATCATGACGGCGTCGGCTGCTTCGAGAGCTTGGTCGAAGTCGCGGACGATTTCGAGGGCGGGGTGGAGGGTGAGGGCTTCCTCGGGGAGGAGTTCCGGGGGGCCGCAGAGGAGGACGCGGGCTCCGAGGCGGGGGAGGAGCATGGCGTTCGAGCGGGCCACGCGGGAGTGGCGGATGTCTCCGGTGATGACGATGGTGCGGCCTGCCAGAGTTTGGGGGCCGATTGGGGCGTCTTCGAGATGCAGGCGGTGGAGGAGGGTGCGGAGGTCGAGGAGGGCTTGCGAGGGGTGCTGGTGCATGCCGTCGCCGGCGTTGAGGACGGGGAGGCCGGTGGCGCGGGCGAGCAGGAAGGGGGCTCCGCCCAAACTGTGGCGGAGGATGATGCACTCGGCGCCGAGGGCTCTCAGCGTCAGGCCGGTGTCTTTGAGGGACTCGCCTTTTTCGATGGAGGAGGATTTGTCGGAGACGAGGGTGGTGGTGGCTCCGAGGGATTTGGCGGCGAGCTCGAAGGAGGTGCGGGTGCGGGTGCTGGACTCGTAGAAGAGGAGGGCGATGCGGCGGTGTTGGAGGAGTAGGGATTTTTGTGCGGGGGGGAGGGTGGTTAGGTGGGTGGTCAGGGTGAGGATGTGGGCGACTTCTTCGAGGGAGAGGTTGGCAATGGTGAGGAGGGAGTTGTGGGCGATTTGATTGGTCAGGGACAACATATTCGGCCTCTCCACCTGATCTTGATGCAACAAAGCGACTTGTAGAGCGACGCAGTACGGTCCGTTCCTATGAGTTGACGCGGGTTCGGCATCAATTCGCGCTAGGGGCGGACGGCCAATGGAGTTAAACTAAGGTATTGTTCCTGCACCCTCAGGCTAGGCGGCGAGTTGGCTGCGGACTTCCTCGCGTTGACTCCAGAGTACCGGCTTGATCTGATAGGCCACAAACGCTTCCGAAACATCGGTAGGGACGGGTTGACCAAAGTCGTTGAGCACTGCAAACGCGAGTGAGTCACGCGGCCGTACCTGTTGGGTATCGGCCCATGCGTGCAGGAATGCCTCCGCGCTGTCGCGACGTGGTCTGTTGATGGCTCGAAGAATTCGCTCGGGTGCTTGCCGCGATTTCGGTATAACGAAGTCGAACAGATGATCGTAACCAGAGACACCAGTGAACTTCACTTTAGGGGTGAACCTAACGTCACTTTCGTCGAGCCAGGCCACTACATCTTCGTAGAAGAGGCTTTTGACTACCGGCTCAGCTAAGTAAAAGAGATCGTTGACCGCAAGCATTGCCTGGATTAGATTGTGCTTGCGTAACGGGAAATTATCGGCAGTTGCGGTTACGAGTATTTCATCGTGGCTTTGCCGTACACCCATTCCGTTGAGGGTCATCTTTAGGAGTTCCTGGCGCTTTGTCGAGGACAAATTGCACCCTGAACTCTCAAGGTCACGTATCGTGTAGCCATCGTCACTCAGAATGAAGTGACCATTTTCACGTCTGGCATAGATCTGGAGTTGGTCGTTGTGACGGTCTACGAACGGTGTTGTAATCTCAACCCAATCTCCCACCTCGCGCAGGTTGTTACTCTCACGAAGCCAACGGTTGTAGCGGTCCATGAGGTTTTCGATTTCCCTGAGCATTAGAAGATAGCCGTTTGGATTGGGGGTTGGTCGGTTACGTTGCAGTGAGTGAGGAAGTCGGATAGCGTCTGGACCATGTTCGAAAGGTTGCTGTATCGATCAGGAGGCACTGAAAATGCCCACTTGTCTCCGTAGCCCTCTCTGTAGAGATGCAGATGTGGGCATGCGATGACCGAATCATCTGGATTGCGATGAGGGGGGCCGTTTAGGTCGAGTCGCATGAGGACAATGATGACATGCGCGCGGTTTTGATAGGTAACTTTAGCAAAATCGATTCTTGACCGCGTCACGTCCAGGAGGAAGTCCTCCGCCTTATCGAGCGACTCGAGTGCAATTTGGAGCCTGTCGCCGGGATTCGGAAAGGCATAGGTTTCCTCCGTTGAGGGCTTCTTAGGCATAACCATCAATGCATCCGCTTCGGCTTGCGTAAGTGTGATTGACATGGCTGCTAAGGTCCTTATTTGAAGAACTTGACCCAGGAGGAGACGGCGTCTTTGCTCATGCCGAGGCCGGTGCCGGCAACTTCGAGGCCGTTGCGGAGCTGGAGGGTAAAGGCGGCGAGGGTGTCGGGCTGCCAGAAGCGGTCGGCGCCGACCTGGGCGACGAACTGGGCGATGTACTGGGTGAGCAGGGCGGGTTGGGCGCGGCTGAGGTCCTGGATGAGGATGGGATGGAGGTTCTGGCCGGAGGTCATAGGGGTGAGGGCGGAGACGAGGATGGGGCCGGCCTGGACGGTGGGTCCGAGGCCGGCGAGGATGACGGCGGCGCGGGCGTAGTCGTAGTGGTGGAGGAGCCAGTCGAGCTTGGCGTCGACGGCGAGGTCGGGCCAGCCTACGGGGATGGAAGCGAGGGGGATGTAGGTAACGTTGATGCGGTTGGGGGGGACGTACTGGCCGACTGCCTCAGCGGTGGGGAGTTGCAGGAGGGCCTGGAAGAAGGCTTTGACGCGGGGCAGGTCGGCGGGGGTGGGTGCATGGGCGAGGAGGGCGTAGCTGTAGAGGCCGAAGTCGGGCTGCTCGTGTTCGCCCGCGAGGAGGACGGCGGTGCCGGTGACACGGCCGGCGTTGCCCTGCTCCGAGGGCGGGGGCAAGCCAGCACCGCCGATCGGGTCGGGGCTCTTTCCCGGGGGTTGGGGCAAGCGAGCGGACCCGTCGCCGGCGGTCTGCCTGGGGGGCGGAGGAGCGGACTGGGGCAGAGGCGGCGGCGGAGGTGGGGGCGGAGGTGGGGGCGGGGGCGGGGGCGGGGCCGAGCCGACGGCTGGTGCGGAATTCGTATGATGGGCGCTCTGGCAGGCGACGAGCCCGAAGAGCGTGGATGAGACGATCAGCACAAGAATCGTCTTGTGTTTGCCTGTCGGCTTCTTCTTGCGCAGCGCTTGCACGGCGGCGATGAGGGCGAGCGCGATGCCGGCGAACAGGAGCATCATCGGGGCAGTCGGCGGGCCGGGGAGGAGAAAGTACGCCAGCAGATAAAAGACGAGGGTGAGTGCTACGGTGGCCCCAAGGAACGCTGCGGACTTCTTCATGGCAGCCTCGCGATTCGGGAGATGGGTGACTGATGGGAGCCTACAACAAGGGGCCGGGCGAACAGCGAAGGCGAAATACAGGGGTCCTTCACTTCGTTCAGGATGACGGCGTGGAACAAACACCGGCACGGAAGAAGCAGATTCCCTTCGGGAATGACAACTAAAGAGCAAAGGCTCGACGAAAGAGCAGGCTAAGACGAAGGAGGTACGGCTTGGGCGAAGCTAGTCGGCGAGTTCGACGAGGAGGACTTCTTCCTGGCTGTCGATTTCGTTGAGTTTGACCTCGATGATTTCGCGGCGGGAGGTGGGGATGTGCCGGCCGACGTAGGTGGCCTGGATGGGGAGTTCGCGGTGGCCGCGGTCGATGAGGACGAGGAGCTGGACACTCTTGGGGCGGCCGTGGGCGAAGAGGGCGTCGAGGGCGGCGCGGATGGTGCGGCCGGTGTAGAGGACGTCGTCCATGAGGATGATGTCGCGGCCGTTGACATCGAAGCCGAGGGCTCCGGGGGTGACGACGGGGCGGATGTCGCGGGTGGTGAGGTCGTCGCGGTAGAAGCTGATGTCGAGGACGCCGGTATCGACGGGGTGGCGCTCGATGTTGGCGATGTGGGCTGCCAAGCGCTGCGCTAACGGCACGCCGCGGCGCTTGATGCCGACGAGGCCGAGGTTGGTGCCGCCGTTGTTGCGCTCGACGATCTCGTGGGCGAGGCGGACGAGGGTTCGCTCGATCTCGGAGGCGGACATGAGGCGGCCCTTTTCGCGGAGGCGAGGGGCGGAGGGGGCGGAGATGGGGGCGTCGGACATGGCGATTGGACCCGATGATACCAGTTGCGGGGTGATGGACGAAGGCTAGCGGCGGCGGGGGCGGAGAAGGCCGCCCAGGGCTCCGCCCAGGGTGGAGAAGGCGGTGAGGAAGGTTCCGATGACGGCGAGGAGGAAGAGGGCGAGGCCGGCGCGGACCTCGGGCGAGTAGAAGATGCTGAGCTCTTCCGGCGTGATGGTGGGGAGGTTGGGGTTGGTGGCCTGCTGGAGCTGCTGCTGGGCGACGGCCTGGTGGAGGACGTTGGCGAGCCATGCGTCGACGGGGCCCATGGCGTGGAGGCGGAAGCGGGCGAGGACGGCGGAGGCGGCGAGGACGAGGGCGAGGGCGGCGAGGGTAAGGAGGGCGTAGACGAAGCCGACGCGGGCCCCGGCGCGGGCGTCGAGGCGGGTCTGCGGGTGGCGTCGCTGGTAGAGGGAGAGGACGATGACGGCTCCGCCGACGGTCCAGAGCCAGACGAGGGGGAAGAGGTTGGGGAGCCAGAGCATGGCGAGGGTAAGAGCGGCGGCGATGGCGGCGACGATGGCGGACGCGGCGATGGCTCCGGACCAGACGATGCGTTGGGGATTGGGGGGCGGAAGGGTTCCGGTGGTGGCAGTGACTTCAGCTGTGGGGGAGACGTTTTCTTCGAGGACGCGGAGCTGGGGGGCTCCGCAGGCGGGGCAGAAGGTGGACTCGCCGGGGTGGGTGGAGAGCTCTGCGCCGCAGCGATGACAGGAACGAACCATAAGGCTGGTACGAGGCTAACACTTTGGGAGCGCGGCTATTGCTTGTCGTCGTCGTTGTCGCCGAAGGACATGTGGCCGGGAAGGTCGAGGGCGACGAGGCCGATCCTGGTTCCGGCGCCGTCGCGGTCGAGGGCGACGATGTGCTGGTGCTGTTGGGAGCCGCTCTTGAATTCTATGTCGCCTGAGCCTGAGCCGGCGACGGTCATGTGGTTGCTCTTTTTGTTGTCGCAGGTGAGGCCTTGCGAGGTCTGGGTGGGGGTGCCAATGGGGGTGCCGTGATTGCACTGGATGATGTCGCCGTATTTGGCGAGAGCGGTGCGGTAGAAGGCGGCGATCTTTTCGGGCGCGTCGTCGGAGTGGAAGCTGGCGGCGTTGATGCGCATCTTAAAGGCGCCGAAGCTCATGTTGACGTCGGCCGAGCCGCTGTCCTTTTCGCCTTGCTGCTTCTTGATGGGGGTGGCGCCGGGATAGACGGGGAGGCCGATGCCTTCGGCGGAGGCGGCGTCGTCGGTTTTGACCTGGAGGCCGCCGAAGGGGGTGTCGACCTTGACGTTGTCTCCGTTGCCCTTTTTGTTGGACTCGACGCGACAGCCGGTGAGGGCGAGGGCGGCGAGGACGGCGAGGGCGGCGGGTCGGGTGTGTCGCATGGGGGCGCTCCGGGGCTCCGGGGTGCGGAGGGATGTGATGCAAGATACGCCGGGTGAGGCGGAAAAGTTCCTTTCGTGTAGCGGGAACGGCGGGCGAACCAGCGTTGGGTCGGGGCGCGAAATTAGCCGGGCGCGGGGCGGGGGGTCCGCATATACTTGCGGCAAAGCCGGGCGCGGGGATGCGCGCGGTCGATGCTGCCCCTATGGCCCAGAACGAACCAATGCGGCGGGTTGCGGCGGGTGCCGAGATACCGGATAAGCTGTACTTCCGGATCGGCGACGTGGCGAAGCTGTGCGAGGTTCCGGCGTATGTGCTGCGGTTCTGGGAGACGGAGTTTCCGCAGCTGAAGCCGAATAAAGGGGGGACGGGGCAGAGGCTTTACCGGCGTCGGGATGTGGAGTTGGCGCTGCGGATCAAGCGTCTGCTGTATGACGAGGGGTACACGATCCCCGGGGCGCGGCAGGTCTTTAAAGGGGAGCTGCGGACGACGCGGGAGGAGCCGCAGATGGCGCTGGCGATCGAGCCGGAGTCGGGAGCGCGGCAGGCGGCCGAGCTGAAGAAGCGTCGGGCGCTGGAGCGGCTGAGGAAAGAGCTGCAGGAGCTGCACGGGATGTTGGGGCGGCCGGTGGAGGCGTCGGGAGCGCGGCAGGTGCAGACAATTCGTGCGGCGCGGGGGCCACGGGCAGGAGCTCCGGCGCAGGCGGAGAGCGGAGCGTGCGGGCCGATGGAGAGCCTGTTTGGCGGGGATGTAAGCGGGCAGCAATAAGGGGACGCGGCTGGAGCTTGACTTTCCGGGTGAATTTTGTGGGGAAGTAGGTTACAGTCATGAAACAACCTTCAGCACACATGCCTTCCAGGTCATTTGACCAAGGTTGGCTTCCCTGCTTGACCGCGACGTCTTGCAGCGTACCAGGCTTTCTCGCCTGGGATCCACCGCAGCGATCTCCCCGCCACACTCATGCCGGTCCATGCGGACGCGGCGTGTTTCCGTCTTCGTTTGCGCAAGCAGCAGACGCAACAGAGGTGTTCCACGCAGTTTTGAATGGGTGAGGTGTTCCATGGGTTTGACACGACGCGATTTTCTGATGCGCGTAGGGCAGGCTGGCGGGTACAGCGCTGCGTTTGCCACGATGCAGTCGCTTGGCCTGATGCCGATGAAGGGTGCGCTTGCGGAGCCGATCCGGGCGGAGGCTGGGACGGGCAAAGGCACGAAGGTGGTGGTGCTGGGCGCAGGAATCGGCGGGCTGGTTTCGGCCTATGAGCTGAAGAAGCTGGGGTACGAGGTCACGCTGCTGGAAGCGCGCGAGCGGCCTGGCGGGCGAAACTGGAGCGGGCGAAACGGGACGAAGGTGGAGTTCGTGGACGGGACGACGCAGACGATTGCCTGGGAAGAGGGCAACTACCAGAACCTGGGTCCGGCGCGGCTGCCGAGTACGCATTGGACGATGCTGGGGTACTGCCGCGAGTTAGGCGTTCCGCTGGAAGTCGAGATCAACACCTCGCGGTCGACCTTGCTGGAGAACGACAAAGCCAACGGCGGAGTGCCGATTCCACAGCGTAAGGCGGTAAACGACACGCGTGGCCACGTGAGCGAACTGCTGTCGAAGTGTATTGCGCAAGGCGCTTTGGACGCGGACCTGACGGCGGAAGACCGGGAGCGGATGAAGACTTTCCTGCAGGTGTACGGGCCGCTGAACGCACAGGGCAAGTATGTGGGCTCCGACCGGGCGGGGTACAAGACGGCTCCGGGAGCCGGGACCCAAGTACCGGTTCCGGAAGACCCGATGGACATGCATGTGCTGCTGGATGAAGGTTTCTGGCAGGGTGTGCTGTATGAAGAGTCTTGGGACTGGCAGGCAACCATGATGCAGCCGGTGGGCGGCATGGACCGGATTCCGTATGCGTTCGCGAAGGCGCTGGGGCCGGTGGTGCAATATGGCTCGCCGGTGACGGAGATTCGCAAGACCGCGGCTGGGGTGAAGGTGAGCTATACGCAGAAGGGCATGCCTAAGCAGTGTGAGGCCGCCTACTGCGTGATTGCGCTGCCGTTCGAGATGCTGAAAAAGATTCCCAACGATCTCTCGCCCGAGTTCAAGAAGGTAGTGGACGGGAGTACGGCGGCGGGAAGCTATAAGGTGGCATGGGAGGCGCGGCGCTTCTGGGAGCAGGACTACAACATTTATGGCGGGCTCTCGTTCGTGATGCAGGGGCCGAGCCCGGTGTGGTATCCGAGTTCGCGGCTGATGCATCCGACCGGCATCGTGGTGGCGGGGTACACGGAGGAGCAGGGGACGCCGTTCTACGGGATGTCACTGGAGGAGAAGTTTGCTGCGTCGCGTGGCTCGATCGAGAAGCTTCACCCGGGGCACGGCAAGGAGCTGACCAAACCGGTGTACTGCGGATGGCGGCGGGTGAAGTGGAACGAAGGCTCGTGGATACGGGCGTACGGCGGCGGGGTGAGCGGGTACGACGTGGTCATCAACGCCGATGGGCCGATCCTGTTTGCCGGGGATACGGTGAGCCACGTGGTGGGCTGGCAGGAGGGTGCGGCGCTGAGCGCGCGGCGTGCGGTCTCGATGATCAGCGATAAGGTGAAGAGTGCGCGGCTTGCGGGCTTCGAACATGGATCTGTGCGGAGTTAGAAAGTATTTTCATTACTGACAAAAAGGGAGTGTGCAACATGCAGTTACATAAAGGATTGATGGCGGCGATTCTCGTGGGCGTCCCCTGTGGATTGCCGGCGCAGACCGCCGTGAAGCATCTTCAGCCGAATGAGAAGGCCGCGATTGCCGATGGAGTGTGGGCCGGGGATACGCTCTACCTGAGCGGCCAGCTCGCTTCTCCGGTGACGCCGGCCGATACGGCTAAAGGCACCGTTGCGGTGTATGGGGATACCAAGGCCCAGGCGGCCAGCGTGTTTGCGAAGATCCAGAAGCTGCTGCAGGCGCAGGGACTGGATATGAAGAACGTGGTGAAGATGACTGTGTTCCTGGCGGGCGATCCGGCAAACGGCGGGAAGCTCGACTTTGCCGGGATGCAGTCGGAGTATGTGAAGTACTTCGGGACCAAGGAGCAGCCGAACAAGGTGGCGCGGTCCGCGATGCAGGTGGCAGCGCTGGCGGCCCCGTGGGCGCTGATCGAGGTGGAAGTGATCGCGGTAAAGGATAAATAATCTTATCGGTTGCAAAGGAAGAAGAGCCCCAGCCTGCGCGGCTGGGGCTCTTCTTTGTTGCGATTCGAACGGAGAGTCAGGACAGCTCAGGGAAAGACAGGCCGGCGAAGGGGTCGTGGAGCTCCGCCGTGGCGACGGGCGCATCCATGACTTCCTTGAAGGCCTTGCGGAACTTCATCATCTCCTCCGGCGTGCCGACGCTGACGCGGACGACGTTGGGCCAGATAGCCCAGGTGCGGCCGATATAGACGTTTTTGGCCTGCATGGCGGTGATGACGCTGCGGCCCGGACGGCCCGTGTCGATCATGAAGCAGTTGGACTGCGATGGGATGTACTTGTAGTTGTTTTCCTTGAGCCAGGCGAAGGTAGCGTTGCGGGTGTCGCCGATGATCTTCTTGCGGGTGGGGACGAGGTCCGCGTCGAGCAGGGAGACGTTGGCCGCGATGGAGCCCGTGATGGGCATGGCGTTCTGGCCGAAGGGCGTGAGCTTGGCGAGCAGGTCTGGGCGGCCGGCGGCGAGACCGCAGCGGATACCAGCCATGCCATAGACCTTGGAGAAGGTGCGGAGGACAATGAGGTCCTTATCGGCGGCGACCATGTCGAGCACGGAGGGGGAATCGGAGAGGTGGATGTAGGCCTCGTCGACGAGCAGGATGGAGCCGGCGGGCTTGTGATCGAGCGCCCAGCAGATGTCTTCCTTGGTGGTGAGGGTGCCGGTGGGATTGTTGGGGTTGCAGATGTAGATGAGGCCGGCGCTGGGGTCGGCGGCGACCATGGCCTTGATGTCGTGGGCGTACTCCGCGGTGAGGGGGACCTTTGAGATTTTGGCCTTGGCGGCCTGCGCGGCGCGCATGCCGGCCTCGTAGGAGGGGTCGGCCGTGACGAAGCCCTTGCTGGGGGAGGTGAAGGCGAGGACCGAGTAGTGGAGGGGCTCCGAGGAGCCGGCGTAGATGGCGATGTAGTTTTCCTTCAAGCCGTTCTGCTTGGCGAAGGTGGTGGTGAGCTTGGCAGTTTCGCCGTCGATATCGTAACGTCCGCCCTTGGGGGCGATGGCCGCGATGGCTTCGCAGGCCGCTTTACAGGGGCCGAGGGGATTCTCATTGGCGTTGATGAGCACGGCATCGGCCGGCATCGCGGTGCGCATACGGCGGCCGGCGCTGGCGGTGTCAGGGGCTTTGGCCTGGCCGGACTGCTGGGCGGCCCAGGCGAAGTGGGCTTCGGTGAGGATGGGCATGGAGGCGGCGACGCCGGCGAGACGCATGAAAGAGCGGCGGGAGACGGTGCTGGAGGGCATAGGAAGCTCCTGGAGAAGGGTGTGGAGGAGGATAGGGCCGCGACTGCTACGGAGAGAGGAGCTCTTTGTTGTATCAGGGGATGGGTTGAATAGTCAGAACTCTACGCAACTTGACATCAATGTAACTCAGCTAGGAGCGATTGTAACGGTCCGGAGAATATATTTCGCAGGAGGCGGGGGATTTTCGAGCACAATCGCGGGGCGCTGAAGGAAAATGCCCGCGGGCGTTTGCCGTGAGAAAGTTATTGACACGCCGTTCATGCGCCGATAGTCTCAAGTCCATTACCACAAAGGCTACTGGACACTTCCGCAAACGCCACCAACGACAACGGCTGAGACGGAAGTGTATGCGAATCCCCGTTCTCCGCGGGGCTTTTGTCACCATCAAGGGTGTGGAGGTCTCAACCTCCCCGCACCGTTTTCTTGTCTCGTAAGTTCAATTTGCTCCTTGTACCCTCCGGGCACCTGCCGGGTAGCAGATCGCAGAGATGTCTTAGCCGCTGGTTTCTTTCGTGAAGTAAGAACAAGATGAGATGAGTCAACGCCGCGGCACCACGTCGTGCCGGCTGGCTATTCGCCCGTAGAGCAGCCAGCCTATCGGTGTGCCTTGGGAGCTTTCCATCTACCGCAAACTACCTTTCACCTTGCCCCCGGCACTCTCCGACGTGGGCGAGGACCTGCACCTGCGTTTGCAGAAACGACTTACAAATTTCCTGGAGGCTATCCCCTTGGTTCTGAAGAATAAGTTTACCCCCCTGCTCCTACTTCTGGTTCTACTTACCGCGACGCTAGCGAGCGGCGTGGCGCAATCCAACTACGGCGTGATTCGCGGGATTGTGTCCGATCCGGTAGGGGCAAGCGTGAGCGGGGCAAGCGTTGTGCTGACGTCCACGGCCACGAAGATTGCCCGGACGACGGTAAGCAACGGGTCGGGCGAATACGTCTTCAATGCGGTGGATCCCGGGAGCTACGATGTGACCGTGACGGGGTCAGGCTTCAAGAAGACCGAGCAGAAAGGCCTTGGGGTGGAAACGGGCAATGCGGTGACGTTGGACATCAAGCTTGAAGTGGGCTCGACCAGCGAAAGTATTGAGGTGACGGCGGCAGAGCCCATCGTCGATAACGGGACCAGCTACAACGGGCAGTTGATCGACACGCAGAAGCTGCAGAACCTACCGAACCCCGGGCGGAACCCGTTTTTGTTTTCGAAGCTCGATAACAATGTGACGGCGACAGGCGATCCGCGTTTTGTGCGCTTTCAGGACCAGTCCGGGTCATCGACGATCTCGATTGCGGGTGCGCCGATGAGCTCGAACAACTACCTGATCGACGGGGTGCCAATCACCGACTCGCAGAATCGCGCGGTCATTATTCCGAGCATCGAGTCTACCGAAGAAGTGAAGGTGCAGGCGAACACCTACGACGCGGAGATTGGGCGCACCAGCGGTGGGTTGTTCAACACCACGCTGCGTTCGGGATCGAGCACGCTGCATGGTGTGCTGCAGGGCGAGACGCGGCAGACGAATTGGGGAGCGAACACCTACTTCAACAATCGCAGTTCGGGAACCGTGAATGGGGTGTTCTATCCGCAGCTTCCGCGGGGGGCCGCGGAGTTCTACTCCTACGTAGGCAGCCTTTCGGGACCGCTTCCGCTGCCGAAGTTTCTGGGCGGCAAGGATAAGACGTTTTTCGCTATCACCGAAGAGGGTTATCGGCAGCGGTCGCCTTATGTGAACAGCACACAATTTGTTGTACCGACGGATCTGGAGAGGACGGGTAACTTCTCGGAGATCGGCACCGTCGACTCAGGCACCGGCAAGTGCACAGGCACCTGCATCGTCAATATTGCGGCCAGCACCAGCAAGTCCACGGTGTATTACCCAGGCAACATCATCACCAACGTTAACCCGATCGGCCAGGCAATCATTAACTCCTACCCCCACGCGAACACGTCGATCACGGCGCTCGGCAAAGCCAACTTCAACGGGTTCGATACCCTCGGGGATCGCGCCGACGAGTTCAACGGCAAGCTTACGCATCAGTTCGGATCGCGCTGGCTGGCGGACTTCTATTACCTGCACTACGGCAGCAAGGAGCCGGGCGGCAACCCGCTCACGAATGGGGCCGGAGCGTCAGGATCGTACCTTCTGTATCGGAAGGTCGACGCCGTGGGCATTCAGAACACCATCACGCTCGATCCAAAGACGGTGATGACCGTGGGATTCGGGTTCAACCGCTTTCCGAACGACACGCAGGACATCAGCAAAGGCTTCGATCAGACGACGCTCGGCTTCCCGACCTCGTATGTGGCGGCGCAATCGAAGAAGGCCTTTCCGAGGATTACGGCGGACACCAGCCTGGTCAATGAAGGAACCTCCAACTCCGGCCCGGTGGTTTTTTTCTCGCGCAACTTCGTCGTGGGCATTGGACGCAGCATCGGCAAACACAGCGTGAAGGCAGGATATAACTACCGGCAGATCAGTGAGACATTCACCAGTTTGAGCGATTCGTCCGGCACCTTCAACTTTAATGCGCTTTCGGGCGCCGCGGCGGCGGATATTCTCCAGGGGATTCCGACCTCGGGCCAATTGATCATTCCTACGCAGCTCGCCTACACCACCGCGTACCAGGCTGGCTATCTGCAAGATGACTGGCGCGCGACGGCGAAGCTGACGTTGAACCTTGGAATGCGATATGAGTTCGAGCCGGGCATCCATGAGCGGAACAACGAGATTGCGGTAGGGTTCGATCGCAGTGCGACGTACAACGCGTTCGGTGGCCCGGCAGTGGCAAAGGGCGGCGTTGAGTTCGCCGGACAAAATGGATATCCCACCAATACCGGCAACATGGCCGGCAAGATCAATCCGCGCGGCGGCTTTGCGTATGAGGTTGTAAAAGACACGGTAGTCAAGGGCGGTTATGGCGTGTTCTACTCGCCGCTTTATTACACGAATACGAGCACCTACGCTCCGGGGTACGTGCTGACCAACTCGATCGTCACGCAATCGATCGGCTCCGCTCCGGTCACGCTTAGCAATCCCTACACCAGTCTGTTGACAAAGCCAACGGGCAATGCAAACGGCTTGAGCACGAACATCGGAACGACGCTGTCGCTGATCGATCAGAGCCGACGGTCCCCGCTGTATCAGTCGTACTCGCTTTCCGTTGAACACCAATTCCCGCTGGGCATTGCATTCAAGTTGGGGTACGTGGGGGGTCATGGGCGGAATCTGCCGAACAGCCTGAACATCAACCAGCTGCCCGACAACCAGTATGCGCAGGGCACGGCGGCGTTGACCACCTCGGCTCCGTTCGCCTACTCCGGCGTGGGACAGTGGAAGAATGCGCAGCAGCCTCTGTACCAGTCCCTTTTTCCGTTCCCGCAGTACCAAAGCATCACCATGGCCATCAGCAACGGGCGGTCGGACTATAACGCCCTTGATGTCAAGGTGCAGAAGCGGTTTAGCCGGGGAATCACCATGCTGGCTGGGTATACCTGGTCGTCCAACTGGGACAACATTTGGGGCGCGTATGGTTCGGGTAACTCGCTAAACATGGGAAACAACGGGCCGCAGGACATCTACAATCTCGCCCCGGAGTATGCGCGCGCCAGCAACGATATTCCAAATCGCTTTACGCTTGCAGGATCGTGGGAGCTGCCCTTCGGACGCGGAAAGCACTTCCTCGGGTCCGCCAACCGGCTCGTGGATCTGGCGGTCGGGGGATGGAAGTTCCACGATGTGACCATCATCCAGAACGGAGGCCCGCTCGCTATCACCCAAACCAACAATCTCACCTCGTTCGGCAACAGCACGCAACGACCGACCATCGTCCCGGGGGTCAACCCATGCTTTTCGGGTTCGCCGCAAGGAAGGATTCAGCAGTACTTCAATCCGCTGGCATTCATAGCGACCGCACCTCCCTCTCCTGGCAATCCTCTGCCGTACGGCAACCAGCCGCGCGCCAGCAACTGCTCCGGACCGGGCTACCTCAACTCTGATCTTTCTTTAAACAAGGAGTTCCGGGTTACCGAGCGGGTGCGTGTGGAGTTCCGGGCCGAAGCTCTGAACGCTTTCAACACGCCGCAGTTTGCCACGCCGAATCTCTCGATCGGTTCTTACAAGGCGAATGCAACCACCAATAGCAATCCGGTATACAACAACACCGCCTATAACGCGGGTGCGGGCCAGATTACCGGGACACTGGGCTTCCCACGGCTCGTCCAACTTGGAGGACGGCTAACCTTCTAGAGGTTTTCTAACGAGGGTTTTGCCCGATCCGCAGCGCCGGCAGGACGCTCAACCATCAGGAGGATCGATGGTTGAGCGTCACTCGGAGAGCGCGTTCGGATCGGACAATTCAACAGTGGCTGTGCGTCTGGGAGAGGCGTCTGTCTCACGCACGGACGGCGTAAATCGGTTGGGCGGCCAACGGGTGTTCTCATGCCATAGACTTGTACAGATGCGTTACGAAGGGAGTCGGGTTCGCGCGGCACGGTTTGTTCGAACGACGAGATGACAGCGGTGTTCACTTCAGTGTCTCGACCGCAACTCCGCTCGGAATGGGCAGATCGAACTGGTCGTCTTCCATCTTCTGCCCCGCGGTCAGCTTCTGCACTGAGATTCGGAGCGTGTACTCATCCAGCGGACGGGTAATCACGATGTCGGTCGGAAAGCTCAATTCGCCAAACTTCTGGTACTTCGCATATTGAACGGTGGTCACGATCCGGCCCATCGTGTCATAGATATCCTGCTGATATGGCTGGAGGTCGACGCGATTGATGTGGATCACCCTTACCCGTTCCAGCGTCTTTCCGGACTTTGGCCGCAGAACGGTCACATCGTAGTCCGGCTCGATTACCGCCTCCTGCTTGCGCGTCTCCGGAGCCACGGTTCGCGAACTCTCCGTCAACGTCACATACTCTTCCGACGGAATGCTCCGCACCAGTAGCGCGTCGAAGAAGATCCCGGGTCGCAGGTTCTCCAGCGGGTTCTTCGACGGCGTTGTCACCGTATCGAGCCCGGTCATGGCCCGCGTCTTCGCCGTGGGGACCATCATCAGCAGCGTGAACTTTTTGCCGTCGCTCACCATGTCCAGGGTCCGCGTGCCCAGCACTGGAGCCATCAGGATCACCCGCAGATCCTCGGGCCGCCGGACCAGGATGTACCCTCGCAGGGTCGTGTAGTCCTTGACGACGCCCGCCGTTCGCGCTCCGCCCGTACTCACCGCCAGCGTAACCGACGCGTTGATGGTCTGAATTGCCTGAAATTGTGCATCTACCCGCTGGATCAGCTCCTCCAGCGTCGCGTCCATCACCACCGCCGGAGGCTGGCTTACTTTGACGTACCGCGTCGTGCTGAGACACCCCGTCCATAGCGGAGCGAACCCCAGCAGCCCCACCGCAACGACTTGTCGAATGCCTGTAGACACAAAGTCCAAGTATATAGAGAGCAGCACAGTCCGGGGACGCCGGAACGCATCCGGAACCGATTCGCCGTGCACTCTGGTGTCCTTTAGACGTTTCCGGCTCCTCCACGACGCGGAACATTTCTATCGGGCGGCCTCTGCTTTTCGGTAGCTTGCCACGTTGGCCTCGTGCTCGGCGAGCGTCGCGGCAAACCGGCTGTGCCCTGCCGCATCCGACACAAAATAAAGGTATTCGGTCCTCGCGGGGCGCATTGCTGCCCGGAGCGCCGCCATGCCTGGATTGCAGATTGGCCCGGGCGGGAGCCCGGTGTGCCGGTAGGTGTTGTACGGCGAATCCGACTGCAGGTCGGACCGGTAGATTGTGCCTCGCCAATGTCCTTCGATCATCGCCCCGTAGGCCACGCTGGGGTCGGTCTGGAGCTTCATGCCCAAGCGGAGGCGGTTTGCGAACACTCCCGCGACGAGGCCCCGCTCCTGTGGCAGCCCTACCTCCTTTTCGATGAGCGACGCCATAATGACCGTTTTGGCGACGTCGCCGGTCAGGCCTAGTTGACGGGCTGCCTGGCTGAATCGTTTGACCATGGCGGCGACGATCTGCTCGTCGGTGGCGTGGCGGGAGAAGCGGTAAGTGTCTGGAAACAAATAGCCTTCGACGGATTCCGCATGGGGATTCCAGGGAGCTACGAGCTCTGTGTGGTTCCGCGCGGCGGCGAGGAAGTCTTCCCTTGTTCGAAGGCCGGCGGCGGCCACGGCTTCGGCGACGTCGAAGAGGTTGAACCCTTCTGGAATCACCACGGTGCGCGTGTAGACGTCGCCGCGCGCGAGTCTCCCGTAGACCTCTGTCGTGGCGGTGGGGCGATCGAAGCGGTACTCGCCTGCGCGGAGTCTTCCGCCGGTGACAAGTCTCATGAATGCAAAGGCATAGCGGCTGCGGATGACCCCGGCCCGCTCGAGCGCGACGCCCATGGCGAAGCTGCCCGTTCCGCTTGGCAGATCGACAAACGTTTCGGTTGAAGGGCCGAGCGGCACCAGGAGCCAATAGGCCAGGACACCGGCGGCAAGCAGCAGCCCTACGGAAATCAGCCGAACGAACCTCACTGGAGCACCTCGCGTTCCCGCATCTCCTTTTTTACTTGAACCAGCCGCGTTTCGGCTGGTTGGATGTGGTGGGAGGTATGGCTAACGTGGTCAAACATCGGTATCTTGTCGTGGTGGAGGGCGCGTCGTTGCTGGGTTTTGTCGACTTTGGCGGGTGATTTTTCCGGTGTGGTGGTGGCAGGGCTGTGGCGGGGGGGTGGATGTGTCAAGTGCACCCCTTTTGAGGAGGATGGGAGGGCAGCGGCTAGACTGGAGGCAGTGCCCGAGACAACTGATTCGCCCGATTCGCCCGTTTCACCCGAGACGACCGCAATGCCCGATTCGCCCGAGACGACCGAGACGCCTGATTCGCCCGGGACGACCGGTTCGTCTGAAGCGATCGGCTTCCGCCCTGCGCGCGTTCTCGCCTTCGACGTGGGCGACCGCCGCATCGGCCTTGCGCTGTCGGATCCGCTCGGCTATACCGCGCAGCCCTTGTTGACGATCCACCGGGCCAACCACCGGGCGGACATGAAGAATATCGCCCGCCTGCTGCGGAAGTACGCGATTACGGACGCGGTGGTCGGCAACCCGCTGCATCTTTCTGGCGACCAGAGCCCGCAGGCGGCCAAGGCGCAGGCGTTTGCCGCGGAGCTTCGCGGGCTTTCGGCGGCGGCGGCGGGGCGGGTGACGGTTCACCTGTGGGACGAGCGGCTGACGACGACCCAGGCGCACCGCCACCTGGATGAGGCGGGCCACCCGCATGCCCGCGCGGGCCGCAAGCAGATCATCGACCAGGTTGCGGCGGTGCTGATCCTGGAGGCTTTCCTGGCGGCGCGCGCCAACGCCCAGGGGCGCGAACGGGACGTATAATCACCTTTTGATCCCAGCGCGCCGCCGACCGTCACGCCGCGCCGCCACACCCTACCCGGAAGGCAGAATGCCCGAAAAAATCAAAGCCCGCCTCGCGGAACAGATCAAGGCGCTCGAATATGAGTTGACCACCGAACTGCCTGCCGAGATCAAGAAAGCCGTCGCTCTCGGCGACCTGTCGGAGAATGCCGAATACCACATGGCGAAGCAGCGCCAGGTGTTCGTGAACGCACGTCTGGGCCAGTTGAAGAAGCGCATGGGCGAACTGGCGATGGTGAACCTGGCGAACATTCCGCACGATAAGAGCGGGTTTGGCTCGACGATCACCGTGTTCGACACGGGCAAGAACGAGGAGATCCGGTACAAGCTCGTCACGAGCGAAGAGTCGGACGTCGCCAAGGGGCTGATTTCGACGACCTCTCCGATCGGCCGCGCGCTGCTGAACAAAGAGGTTGGCGACAGCGTCACGGTGGTGACCCCGAACGGCAAGCGCGAGCTTGAAATCCTGAAGGTGTACACGATTCACGACGTCGATCCGGACGAGGTCATCGAACCACTCCCCGCCGACGCGGCCAGTTCCAAGGAGTAGCCGATGCTCGCCGCAGCCCCCGTGATCGGCTTCCTCCCCGTCACCGATTTCGCCCTTGCCGAGACCTTCTTCTGCGATACCCTCGGGCTGCCTGTTCTCAGCAGGGATTCTTTCGCGCTCGTTCTCGCGGCGGCCGGCGGCGTGACGATTCGCTGCGTGAAGGTTGCGGCGGACTTTATGCCGCAGACCTTCACGATCCTCGGCTGGGAGGTTCCGGACCTGTCCACGGCCGCCGCGTCGGCGATCGCCGCCGGCGTGGAGCCTTTGCGCTTCTCCTGGTTCCAGCAGGATTCCCTGGGCATCTGGACGGCTCCCGGCGGGGACCAGGTCTTCTGGTTCAAAGACCCGTTCGGCAACACCCTGTCGTTCTCCCACCACGCCGCGGAACCGGCCGCATGACCTGGACGAGCCAATTTGGCCGCGGCTCCGGCTGGCTGCTGCACAAGATCGTTCGCGGTCTGGCGCTTTCGCGCATTTCGCCGAACACGCTTACGTTTATCGGCCTGCTGATCAACATCGTAGCTGCGATTTTTTTCGGGTACGCGCGGGCCGAGAATCACGTGCGGATGTTCGTCTATGCGGGGCTGGTGATCATCGCGGCCGGTCTTTTCGACATGGTGGACGGCCGTGTGGCGCGGGCTACGAACCAGGTGTCCATTTTTGGGGCTTTCTTCGATTCGGTGCTGGATCGGTACTCCGATGTGGCTCTCTTTTTCGGCCTGCTGGTGTACTACGCGCGGGGGAACCGCTTCTTCTACGTCGTGCTGGTGGCCTTCTGCATGACGGCGTCGCTGATGGTGAGCTACACGCGTGCGCGGGCGGAGGCGCTGATCGGTACATGCAAGGTGGGCTTTATGGAGCGACCGGAGCGCATTGTGCTGGTGATTCTGGGGGCGCTGTGCAACAAGTGGGGGGTGATGGCTCCGGCGCTCTGGACGCTCGCGCTTTTTTCCACCATTACGGTGATCCACCGGATTCGTTACACCTACAACGAAACCGAACGGCGCAAGCTGCTGAACGCTTAGCTGGAGGCCTGACTGTCCTCTTCGGCCTGACTTTGTTACCGTCTGCGGAACTCCCAGGCCCTGGAACTGGTGCGAAGGGACTCCTATCGTGGGCTTAGAGCGGATTTGCTGTTGGTGTGTAGAACGAACAACTGCAACGGCAACAGCAGATTCCCTACGGGAATGACAACAAAAAAGCGAAAGGCCGGTGGACCAGTAGCTCATCCTCTCTCGCTATTGGTGTGTAGGACGAACAACTGCAACGGCAACAGCAGATTCCCTACGGGAATGACAAACAAAAAGCCAGTAGCTCATCCGCTCTCGCTGTTGGTGTGTAGGACGAACAACTGCAATGGCAACAGCAGATTCCCTACGGGAATGACAACCAAAAAGCGACAACCAAAAAGCGAAAGGCCGGTGGACCAGTAGCTCGTCCGCTTTAGTCTCTAGCGATTGGGGGAAGCCTCTCCCTTCCGCACGTAAACCCGGTAGCCGCTCGACCAGACGGGGCGGCTCCACCACCTTTCGGGCCGGGTGGGCTTCCAATCCGCGACGACGGTGTAGTTCTGGGCCAGGAAATCCGCGAAGGCGGGCCAGCGTTGCAGCTTCCGGTAGTCTCCCGGCCCGTCGATGTGCAGCCATGCGGTGACGACGATCACCTTGGGAGGCCTTGCGCGCAGCGCCTGGGCGAGGCGGGCGCGTGTTTGCTCGATGACTGGCGGCTGGGGCCGGTCCGCGGGGGTGGCCGAAGACCCGAACAGCAGAAAGTCCGAAAGGACGCCGGTGGCTTGCACCAGCCGCATCCGGTACAGGACGGTCCCACACCCGGAGACGGAATCGATGCACTGGAGATTTCCGTCGAGGCTTGCCCCGCCGAGGCGCTGAAGGGTGTCCTGGAGCGAGGTGATGAAGTCGATGCTGCCGGGGTCGAAGCGGGAGATTGCGAGGATGGATTGCGGCGCGATGACGAGGGCCCCGACGAGGATTCCGGCCGCGGCCAGACCGCGTGCCCCCCGGGTCCGCCATGCGGTGCCCCCCCGCGCCAGGGCCGCCACGAAGTCGATGCCCATGAGGGGCAGCAGGAAGGCGAGCAGGGTGTAGCGGTAGTAGGGAAAGCCGCGCGCCTGCAAGATGTACGACACGAGCCCGAAGAACGCGCCGGCCAGCAGCGCGGCCCGTTCCCAATCGATGCGCGGCCGGACGAGAGCGAGCATCGCCGCCCAGAGCAGCACCAGGGGCAGAAAGGGTGAGACGCTATGCAGCAGAAGGTATCCGAAGGGTCGATGCCCGAGGCTGACATAGAACGGAACGACGGTGCGCAGCCCTGCCACGAAGGCCGCGACCGCCTGCTGCCTTACCAGGAAGGCCAGCGAAGCGAGCGGCCCGACCAAACCCCCGAGCAAGGCGGAGAGGAGATAGATCCGGGCCCCGATGCCGCGCCGCCGCAGGGTTACGGCCGCCAGCGCAAGGAGCACCAGGGCCAGGGGCAGAGCCGTGGGCTTGACTGCAGCGGCCACGCCCGCCAGCAACCCGAAGCCCGCGGCGGCCCAGGGGCGGCGATGCCGCACGGCGGCGAAGAGCAGCGCCGTGGCGGCGAGGAGATTGACCGCGAGGACGAGGTCTCGCTGGCCGGCCTGGGCAAAGCCGTCCCGCCCATGCGCCAGGGCAAAGAGGCACCCCGCGAAGACCACCGCGAACCAGCTTCGCCGTCGTGCGATGACGGTGATGGCCCCCCCGGCAAGCGCGAGGACGAAGAAATCGAAGCAGCGCCAGGCCACCTCGCCCGGCCCGAAGGCGTGCATGGCGGCCTCCTCGAGGAGGAAGGCCATGGGCATATTCATATCGCCGGTATCGCGGTAGGGGGCCATGCCGTGGTCCATGAGGAAGCAGAGGTAGTGGATGAGGGAGGCGTCGCCTACAAGCGGCCAGTGCCAGCTGAGAAAGAAGAAGACCACGGTACAGGCGACGAGAACCAGGCCGAGGGCCCATCGTCCCCCTTGGGTCGCTGCTTGCATCCGATCCTCCTGGAAGCCGGTTTGGGCCCGGTGTGATTTTCTCACCCGAGTGGAGGCCGCTTGACAGCGCTGGTAAGCTTTAGGGAATGAAGGTGCGCGAGTCCGGCTGCTGCCGGGCTTTGTGGTTTAAGCGGTCTCGACCGGCTGGAAGCGGGTGGGGGCGGCTTTGTGATGGAGACGTTGTATGACTTTGCCGGTGGCGGGTTAGGCCGCGGCATGGAAAGAGAGGCTTTGCGGTGGCGATCGAACCCGTTCTCGTGATCCATGGCGGAGCCTGGGCGATGCCGGACGACGCCGTGGAGGCGCACCGGCGCGGCATCGCCAAGGCGCTGGCGGCGGGGTACGGCGCACTGGCGCGGGGCGGCGGTGCCCTGGATGCGGTGGTGGCGGCCGTGACGGTGATGGAGGACGACGACACGTTCGACGCGGGGCGCGGCTCGTTTCTGACGCGGGATGGGCGGGTGCAGATGGATGCGCTGCTGATGGATGGAGCGACGCTTCGGGCGGGCGGGGTGGCGTGCGTGGAGCGGATCCGGAACCCGATCCAGGCTGCCCGGCTGGTTCTGGAGAGGAGCGCGCATGTTTACTTCGTGGGATCGGGGGCGGAGCGTTTTGCGCGGCAGGAGGGGATGACGCTTTGCGAGAATACGGAGTTGATCGTGGGGCGGGAACGGGATCGGCTGATGGCGTTTCAGGAGGCGGAGCAGGCGGGGGGCTTGGATACGACGTTCTCCGGGGAGATGCTCTCGCACGACACGGTGGGGGCGGTGGCGCTCGATGGGAGCGGCAGGATTGCGGCGGGGACGTCGACGGGGGGGACGCTGTCGAAGGCTCCGGGGCGGGTGGGGGATTCTTCGCTGATCGGGTGCGGGTGTTACGCGGATAACGAGTCGGCGGCGGTGTCGCTGACGGGTTGGGGGGAGCCGATGATGAAGCTGGTTCTGGGGAAATGGGCGGTGGATCGGGTTGCGGGGGGAAGCACACCGCAGGAGGCGGCGGAGGCGGCGATCGGCTACCTGCACCGGCGGCTGGGAGGGCATGGGGGCATCATCCTGCTGCGGCCGGATGGGGCGATGGGGCTGGCGCACAACACGCCGCGCATGGCGTGGGGGGTTGAGGACAGCTCGGGACCGCGGCTGGGCATTACGCGCAACGCCGTATGAGGGAGACGCGCTTTTTGGGGACGCCGGGTACGCGGCTGGTGGAGATCCACGGGCTGCTGCTGGAGCGGTACGGGGCGCCGACGGGGCAGGGGCCGTGGGACCCGCTGACCCAGCTGATCGACTCGCTGCTGACGAGCCGGACGAAGGATGCGACGCCGGGCCAGGCGGTGCGGGATCTTCGGGCGCGGTATGCGACGTGGGACGATGTGCGGGATGCGCGGGTGGAAGAGCTTGCGCGGGTGATCGGTGAGGGGACGTTTGCCGAGGCGCAGGCCGTCCGGCTGAAGGCGCTGCTGCAGGGCATCACGGCGCGGGTGGGGACGCTGACGCTGGATTTCCTGGCAAAGTACCGGACGGACAAGGTTCGGGCCTGGCTGGAGGAGTTTGAGGGGGTGGGGAACCAGGTGTCGGCGGCGGTGGTGAACTTTTCGACGCTGCGCCGGCGAGCGTTGTGCGTGGACGCGCAGCATCTGCGGGTGACGCAGCGGCTGGGGCTGACGCCGCGGGCGGACGCCCGGACGACGGAAGAGCGCCTGATGCGTCTTGTGCCGGCGGATTGGACGGCGGAGCGGCTGGAGGAGCACCATCGGCTGGTGACGCTGCATGGGCAGCAGGTATGTACCTTCGACGAGCCTGGGTGCTCCGGCTGCCCGCTGCTCGCCCGCTGCCCCACGGGAGAGCGGCTGCTGGCGGGCAGGGCTGATGGCTGAAGGGTTTCCCCCCGGGGCGGGACGGGCTGTTTGTACGGCGGGAAAGGGGGGCGCGGCGGCTCGCGTCCGGTTGCGGGCATCCCGATGGCGGGTT
Source organism: uncultured Granulicella sp. (assembly GCA_965213785.1). Classification (GTDB taxonomy): domain Bacteria; phylum Acidobacteriota; class Terriglobia; order Terriglobales; family Acidobacteriaceae; genus Edaphobacter. The sequence goes on from OZ243921.1 coordinate 2,018,437, forward strand.
GTTAGAGAGTTGAGAGCCATGCCCCTTGGCGGGCACGAGCGCCTAGACTGGAGGACAGGATCGGCATGACCCTTCGCGAAGCCTATCTCGGAGCGACCCGCGCGCTGGCTGTCCAGCCGGAACTGCGGGAGTACGCCTCCCGGGACGCCGAAGGTCTCCTTCTGCACGCTCTCGGGCTTTCGCGGACGACCCTGCACGCCCACCCGGAACGGGCTCTCTCCCCCACTGAGCAAGGCCGGATCGATGCCCTGCTCGCCCGACGCGTCAACCATGAGCCCATGCAGTACCTGCTCGGCGAGCAGGAGTTCTTCGGGCTTCGCTTCCGGGTGAGCGCCGCAACCCTTATTCCGAGGCCCGAGACCGAGCTTCTGGTGGAAGCGGTGCTTCGCCATGTGGCGCCCGCCTCCGCGGCGCGCATCGTGGACGTGGGAACCGGGTCCGGAGCGATCGCGGTGGCGTTGGCGCACCATCGCCCGGCGGCGCATCTGCTGGCGCTGGACGTGTCTCCGGCCGCCCTTGCGATCGCGCGCGAGAACGCGGTGGAGCATGGGGTTGCGGAGCGCATTGAATTTGTCGAGTCGGACCTGCTCGCGGCCCTTCCTCGGGACGTGCACCCCGATGCGATCGTCAGCAATCCTCCCTACGTGCCCGAAGCGGACCGTACGACGCTGGCACGGCAGGTCCGAGACCACGAGCCATCGCTGGCGCTGTTCGCCGGAGCGGACGGTCTGCTGATGTACCGGCGTTTGATTCCCGAGGCGGGCCGGGCTCTGGCCGCGCACGGTCTGCTGGCGCTGGAGTTCGGCTTCGGCCAGGCGGAGGCTCTCGCGGCGCTGCTGACCGGCTGGGACGGCGTGGAGTTGCTCCCCGATCTCCAGGGAATCCCTCGCGTGGCGACGGCCCGCAAGCGCTGATTCGCCTGTGTCACGCCCTGGGTGGTTTCGCTGAAGAATGCAGGGTGCGGACGAGGGCCAGAGTCGCCGGGCGGGGCCCTCTGTTTGCCTGCCTGGCCTTTTCGGCCTGGGGGCTGGGACGTGGTTGGGTTGACGGCGGACACTTTGCCGGAAGAGGATAGCGGGGCTGGGATAGAACGATGGCGAAGAGAGCCAGGAGCGCCGTGAGGACGGAAGTGACCCGTATGGATTGAAGGTCCATGCACGCCTGGGACGCCTGGGATGCCGGGAACGGCGCTGGCAAGGCAGCAGGTGCCCCCTGGGAAGGACAAGCAAACGGGACAAGGCAGGAGTCGAGGGAACTTGAGGAGGATGGGATGAAGGTTGGGGTGTTTACGCCATTGCTGTCCGGGATGCCGCTGACGGATGTGCTGGGGAAGTTGAAGGGGTTGGGGATCGCTACGGTGGAACTGGGGACGGGGAACTATCCGGGGGCGGCGCACTGCGATCTCCGGATGCTGGAGGATGCTTCGGCGCTGGCGGCGTTCAAGGATTTGCTGGGGGAGGCTGGGGTGTCGATCAGTGCCCTGAGTTGTCATGGGAATCCGCTGCATCCTGACCCGGCGTTGGCGAAGGGGATGGCGGAGACGAATCGGCGGACGATTCTGCTGGCGGAGAAGCTGGGCGTGAAGACGGTGGTGGACTTCTCGGGGTGTCCGGGGGATTCGGCTGGGGCGAAGGCTCCGAACTGGGTGACTTGTCCGTGGCCGCCGGAGTACCTGGACGTGCTGAAGTGGCAGTGGGATGAGGTGGTGACGCCGTACTGGGTGGAGCGGGGGAAGTTCGCGGCGGACCATGGGGTGCGGGTGGCGATCGAGATGCATCCGGGGTTTGTGGTGTACAGCCCGGAGACGATGCTGCGGCTGCGCGAGATTGCGGGGCCTTCGGTCGGGTGCAACTACGATCCGAGCCATATGTTCTGGCAGGGAATCGACCCGATCGGGGCGGTGCGGGTGCTCGGGGAGGCGATCTTCCATGTGCATGCGAAGGATACGCAGATGTATCCGGCGAACCTGGTGCGGACGGGGGTGCTGGACACGAAGGCTTATACGGATGAGCGGGCGCGTGGGTGGATCTTCCGGACGTGCGGGTATGGGCATGGAGCGGAGTGGTGGAAGGAGTTTGTGTCGACGCTGCGGATGTTCGGGTATGACGAGGTGCTGTCGATCGAGCATGAGGACAGCCTGATGGCTCCGGAAGAGGGATTGACGAAAGCGGCGCAATTTTTGAATGGGATCGTGATCCGGGAGAGTCCGGTGGCGGCCTGGTGGGTGTAGCAGGCATAGACTAAAGACGGATGGAGGCGAGGCGGACGATGGAGATGAGGACGTTGGGGGTGGCGGCGGCGGCTCTGGTGTTGGCGACGGCTGCGGGCGCGCAGGCGAAGGCTCCGGAGGTGGGCGCGGCATCGTATGCGGAGCATTGCGCGGCGTGCCACGGGGCGGATCGGGCGGGACATCCGCCGACGTTTCCTTCGTTGCTCGGAGTGAGCACGCGGCTGAGCGACGCGGAGATCACGGCGCAGATCCATAACGGCAAGGGGAGTATGCCGGGGTTTCCGAAGATCGTGGGGGACGAGTTGGCGGGACTGCTGACGTTTCTGAAGGCAGGCGGGGCGAGTGGGAGCGGGATGGCCGCGGCTGGGCCGGCGAGCGGTGCGAGCGCCGCGGCTGCGGAGGTGTTGGAGAAGACGCATGCGCCGACGCTGGCGGAGAAGGGGGGGCCGATCTACCAGCAGAACTGTGCGTTTTGCCATGGGCGGGATGTGCAGGGGGGAGAGTCGGGTCCGGACCTGACGCGGTCTTCGGTGACGCGGGCGGATATGGGGGGCGACCGGATCGGCGAGGTGCTGCGGAGCGGGCGGCCGCCGAAGATGCCGGCGTTCCGGTTTTCGGATGCGGAGGTATCGAGCATTGCGGCGTTCATCCACGCGCAGACGATGGCGGCGACGGCGAAGGGGGGCAAGCGGCGCGGGGTGGATGTTGCGGACCTGCAGACGGGGAATGCGGCGGCGGGGAAGGTTTACTTCGAGGGCGCGGGCGGATGTACGAAGTGCCACACGGCGAGCGGCGACCTGGGGGGGATCGCTTCGCGGTACGAGGGGCTGCAGTTGGAGATGCGGATGCTGTACCCGCAGAACGTGAAGAGCAAGGTGACGGTGACGGCTGCGGGCAAGACGTATGCCGGGACGCTGGTGTATGAGGATGAGTTTCTGCTGGGGATGACGGATGCGGACGGGACGTATCACTCGTGGCCGACCGATGAGATCAAGTTTGCGGTGAATGCACCGGTGAAGTTCCATGCGGAGCAGTTTCCGAAGTATACGGATGCAGATATTCATAACTTGATGGCTTACATCCAGACGTTGAAATAGGGGTTAGCAATGATGCGGATGGCTTGGGTTTTGGCGTTGGGAATGGCTGGCGTGGCGATGGGGCAGAACCTGGATGCGGCGAAGATGCTGACGCCGGGCGCGGATACGTGGCCGGTGTATCACGGCGATTACTCGGGGCGGCGACATAGCGGGCTGGCGCAGATTGCGCCGGGGAATGTGGAGAACCTGGGGATGGCGTGGGCGTTCCAGACGCATCAGTTGGCGGCGCTGAAGTCCACGCCGCTGCTGGTGGATGGGGTGCTGTACTTCACGGTTCCGGAGAACATCTGGGCGGTGGATGCACGGTCGGGGCGGCAGATCTGGCACTTTACGTATCCGCCTTCGCCGGGCGACCATATCGGGCAGCGTGGGGTGGCGATGTCGGGAGGGTGGCTGTACTTTACGACGCCGAACGCGCACCTGGTTTCGCTGAACGCGAAGGATGGGAAGGTGCGTTGGGATATCGAGATCGCGGACGTGAAGAAGGGGTACTGGATGACGATGGCTCCGCTGGTGGTGCGGAACCATGTCGTGGTGGGGGTGGCGGGGGATATCGACAACATTACGAATTTTCTGCGGTCGGTGGACGCGGACACGGGCAAGACGCAGTGGCAGTGGGAGGCGACGCCTCCGGCGGGGACGCCGAATGGGACGACCGGTGGGGCGGCCTGGGTGACGGGGACGTACGATCCGGCGCTGAACCTGATGTATTGGGGGACGGGGAACCCGACGCCGGTGCTGACGGGGTCTTCGCGGCCGGGGGACAACCTGTATACGTGCAGCATCGTGGCGCTCGACCCGGATACGGGTAAGCTGGCGTGGGCGTTTCAGCCTTCGCCGCACGATACGCACGACTGGGACGCGGTGGAGGTTCCGGTGCTGGTGGATGCGGACTTCCACGGCAAGCCGGCAAAGATGCTGTTGCAGGCTTCGCGGAATGGGTACTTTTTTGTGCTGGACCGGACGAATGGGAAGAGTCTGCTGACGACGCCGTTTGGGCCGGTGAACTGGGCTTCGGAGATTCGGCCGACGGGGGAACCGGAGCCGGCGCGGGAGAAGGAGCCGTCTCCGGATGGGGTGCTGGTTGCGCCGGATGAGGGGGGGATGACGAACTACCGGTCGCCGAGCTTCGATCCGAAGACGGGGCTGCTGGTGGTGTCGGCGCACCCGAGCTGGAGTGTTTACTTTGCCAAGCCGGCGGATGGGACGTATGGGTGGGCCGGGGCGGACTACGGGCTGTGGAGCAAGAGCGTGATCGAGGCGATCGACTACCAGACGGGGAAGATCAAGTGGAGCCATGAGATCGGCGAGGGTGGGTCGGGGGCTGGGGTGATGACGACGGAGTCGGGGATCACGTTCACCGGGGATGTGCACGGCAACTTTATGGCTCTGGATACGCGGAACGGGAAGACGCTGTGGCATGCGGCGACGGGGTCGCCGATCAACACCTCGCCCATGACCTATGAGCTGGATGGGCGGCAGTACGTGGTGACGGGAGCGGGGGATGTGCTGTTCGCGTGGGCTCTGCCGGCGGGAGCGCGTCACTCGGCGGGGGCTGGGCACTGAGGCATGGGCCGCGGGTCTGGACGGGGCGACGAGCGGAGTTGGGTGGTGATCGCGCGCGGAGTGCGGAGGCCGGCGGCGTTTGTTATTCCGCGACGGGCAGGGAGAAGGTGAAGACGGAGCCGTGATCGAGCTGGCTGGTGACGGTGAGGCGGCCGCCGTGGGCTTCGGTGATGGCGCGGCTGATGGCGAGCCCCATGCCTGAGCCGGAGGTGGTGCCTCCGGTGGCGCGGGAGCGGTAGAGCCGGTCGAAGATGAGGCCCTGCTCGGCGGGGTCGATGCCGATGCCTCGGTCGGCGACGCTGGTGAGGACCTCGCCGCCCTTCTGCTCGGCCGAGATGACGATGGGGGAGCCGGGTTTGGAGTACTTGGCGGCGTTTTCGAGCAGATTGCAGAGGACTTTTTCGATCATTTCGGCGTCGGCGGCGACTTTGGGCAGGGGGGGGAGCTTGACGGTGACCGGGTGGGCCCCGGCGGCGAGGGCGCAGGTCTCGCGGGCGTGTTCGACCACCTCGGTGAGGGTGATGGGGGCGAAGGTCATGTGGACCTCCTGCGCCTCGATCTGGGCCATTTCGACGGCCTGGCCGATGAGCCGGTCGATGCGATCGCTCTCCTCGTCGACGATGGTGAGGAGCTCGTGTCGGCCGGCTTCGTCGATGGTGTCGATGGTAAGGAGCGTGGTGGCAGCACCCTTGATGGAGGTGAGCGGGGTGCGCAACTCGTGCGTGATGGAGTCGAGGATGAGGGTGCGGAGGCGCTCGCTTTCCTTGGAGGCTTCGCTTCTGGCCACGTCTTCGAGCGCCTGGGCGCGGTCGAGCGCGATGGAGACGAGGCCGCCGATGGCCTGGAAGCTTTCGTTGGAGAGCTCGACGCCGCTGAGGACGAGCAGGCCGCGCGGACGGACGCCGGCGCGCAGGGGGACGCGCATCTCTTCGCCGGCGTGGGCCTCGGGGGTCGAGAGGCTGAGGGCGAGCTGGCGCAGGTGCGGGATCTCGATGTTGGTGACGGTTTGCCGGCCGGACTGGTAGAGGCGATCGCCTTCGAGGAGGTAGAGCACGACCGACTCCGCCCGGGAGACGCGCATGATGAGGGTGGGCAGCACGTTGATAAGGACGGCGACGTTTTCGGTCTGGAGGAGCTCGCGGCTGAGGGTGAAGAGCACGGTGATCTCGCGCTGGCGGGCGAGGGCTTCCTCGGTTTCGTCGCGGGCGCGCTGGGAGAGCCGGCTGCCGATGACGCCGGTGGCGAGGAAAGCGAAGAGGGCGAGCCAGTTTTGCGGGTCGGCGACCGTGAAGGTGCCGATGGGTGGCAGGAAGTAGAAGTTGTAGCAGGCGGTGGCGGCGAAGGAGAGTACGACGGCGAAGCGCAGGCCGAGGCGGGCGGCGGCGGTGAGGATGAAGAGCAGGAGCGTGAGGGCGACGGTGGTGGGATTGACCTGCAGCCAGCTGCGGAACACCAGTACAATTGCGGCCAGAGCACCGAGCGCCAGCACCCACCGGGTGATTTCGACCACGCGCCGTGAATCCATGGGGGCATCTTACAGGATGGCGGAGAATCGCAAATCACCGGAGGATTGGCTGCTGGCCGCGGAGCCGGAGAAGCAGCGCGGGCGGCTGAAGGTGTTTCTGGGGTACGCTCCGGGGGTGGGGAAGACGTTTTCGATGTTGAGCGAAGGGATTCGGCGGAGGAGCCGCGGGGAGGATGTGGTCGTCGGGATCGTGGAGACGCACGGGCGCAGCGGGACGGCGGAGCTTGCGGCGAAGCTAGAGGTGATGCCGCGGCGGGAGGTCGAGTACAAAGGCACGCTTTTCTCCGAGATGGATGTGGAGGTGCTGCTGGAGCGGGCTCCGCAGGTGGCGCTGATCGATGAGCTCGCCCACACGAACATCGAGGGGAGCCGCTTCGCCAAGCGGTACGAGGATGTGCTGCTGCTGCTGGAGCGCAAGATCGATGTGTTGACGACGATCAATATTCAGCATGTGGAGAGCCTGACGCCGCGAGTGCAGGCGTTGACCGGCATCAGCGTGCGGGAGCAGGTTCCGGACTGGGTGCTGGATCGGGCGGACGAGATCGTCATCAGCGATCTGACGCCGGAGGCGCTGGTGACGCGGATGCGGCGCGGGGATATCTACCCGCCGGACCGGATCGAGCGGTCGCTGGCGAACTTTTTTCGGCGAGGGAACCTGATTGCGCTGCGGGAGATGGCGCTGCAGCGGGTGACGCGCGCGGTCGACCGGACGCTGGACGACTATGTGAAGCGGAAGCGGCTGGGCGCGCACTGGATGGTGGCGGAGAAGGTGGCGGTCTGCATCAGCTCGAACCGGCAGGCGCGCGACCTGATCGCGCGCGGGGCGCGGCTGGCCGAGGCGCTGAGCGCGGAGCTGTACGTGCTGCATGTGACCAGCGACCGCGACGAGCGGCCGGAGCGCAAGTCCACGCTGACGGGCAGCCTGCAACTGGCAGGCAACCTGGGGGCCCAGGTGATTACGCTGAACGGCAAGGACACGGCGCGCATCACGGCGGCGTACATCCGGGAGCATCGCATCACGCAGGCGATCGTTGGCCGCTCGGCGACGCATGGGCTTCGAAGCTATTTGTACTATTTTGCGTTGCAGAAGTTCATGTCGGAGGCGCCCCACGTGGATCTGCATATCGTGACCGAGGACGCCCATTGAAACGCATCCTGGTGGTAGATGACGATGTGCAGATTACGCGGATGCTGCGGGCCTCGCTGCAGGGCAGCGGCTACGAGGTCTTGCTGGCCGCCAACGGCCTGGACGGTTTTGCGCGCTTCGAGGCGGAGCGGCCGGACCTGGTGATCACCGACCTGGCCATGCCGGTGATGAACGGCGTGGAGCTGACGCAGGCGGTGCGGCGCATCGCGACCACTCCGATTATTGTGCTGAGTGTGCGTGGCAGCGACGTTTCCAAAGTGCGTGCGCTGGATGAAGGCGCGGACGATTACCTGACGAAGCCTTTCAGCATGCCGGAGCTGCTGGCGCGTGTGCGTGCGCAGCTCCGCCGCAGCGTGGAGCCGGAGCCTGCGATGGAGGTGTTGGAGGTCGGCTGCTTTGTGCTCGACGCGGGCCGGCACAGCGCGACGCTGCGGGGGCAGGAGCTGCACCTTACCCCCAAGGAGTTCGACCTGCTGGAGTTTCTGATGCGCCATGCGGACCGCGTGCTGCCGCACAAGGTGCTGCTGCGTGCGATCTGGGGCCCCGCCGGCGAGGAGCAGCCGGAGTACCTGCGCGTGCTTATCGGGCAGCTCCGGAAGAAGCTGGAGCAGGGGGATGGGATGCGCTTTGTGAAGAGTGAGCCGTGGGTGGGCTACCGGCTGGTGGCGGAGGGCGAACCGGCGGAGTAGAGGGGCAAAACTTACCACTTCTTTACGGCTTCCCTACTGTTTTCCTACGCTGCTGTGGCGTGCAATGGAGTTTGCCGAGGGTTCGCCAACCCACCGGTGCCTGTCTTCCTACGTCGTCCGGGGTTCAGCCTTTTGCTCCGCAGGCAGTGTGCAGCGTGGCGGCTGCTCCCCCTGCCGAGCATTGCACGCAAAGGAGTTTCAGATGGATGTCCCGATCGCGCTGGCTGTGTTTCTCCTCTTCGGCGCGGGCCTTTCTTACGTGAGGGCCTGTGACCGCCTGAAAGGTCCACGGACATGATCATCAACGTCGTTCTTCTGGTGCTGTCGGCGCTGCTGATGGTCTACCTGGTCTACGCTCTTCTTCGCCCGGAAAAGTTCTAGGAAACGTTCTTTTATGTCTTTGAATGGCTGGCTGCAAATTGCCCTTTTTCTTGCGGTGGTGCTCCTGCTCGCGAAGCCCATGGGGCTTTACATAGCGCGGGTGTTCGAGCGTCGCCGCACGTTCCTCGATCCTGTTCTAGCGCCATGTGAGCGTCTGCTGTATCGCATGACCGGCGTCGAACCGGACGAGGAGATGCGCTGGACCGAGTACGCGGTGGCCATGCTGCTGTTCAGCGCGGCGACCATGACGCTGACCTACCTGGTGGAGCGTCTACAGGGCTGGTTGCCGCTGAATCCGCAGCACCTTGCTGGTGTGGAGCCCGCGCTGGCGCTCAACACCGCCATCTCCTTTACGACGAACACGAATTGGCAGTCCTACGTGCCCGAGACCACGATGAGCTACCTGACGCAGATGCTTGGGCTGGCCACGCACAACTTCTGGTCGGCGGCGGTCGGGCTCGCGCTGGCGATCGCGTTCGTGCGGGGGATCGCGCGGCGCGAGAGGACGACGCTGGGCAACTTCTGGGTCGATCTGACGCGCGGCTCGCTTTGGGTGCTGCTGCCGCTTTCGGTGGTGTTCGCGCTGGTGCTGGTCTCGCAGGGCGTGGTGCAGAACCTCAAGCCGTACGACACGGTGAAGCTGGTGGAACCGCAGCAGGTGACCGGGGTGGACGGCAAGAGCAGCACGGTGACCACGCAGACGATTGCACAAGGTCCGGTGGCCTCGCAGGAGGCCATCAAGATGCTGGGAACCAACGGTGGAGGCTTTTTCAACGCGAACAGCGCCCACCCGTTTGAGAACCCGACACCCCTCACCAACCTGCTGCAGATGATCTCAATCTTTCTTATCCCGGCGGGTCTCGCCATCACTCTGGGTAAGATGGTGGGCTCTCCCAAGCACGGGTGGGCGGTGCTGGCCGCGATGGTGCTGCTCTGGTTTGCCGGCACGCTTACCTGCTACTGGGCGGAGTCGCACGGCAACGCGCTGCTCGGTGGTGTCGACAGCCAGGCCACGCTGACCCAGGCCGGCGGCAACATGGAGGGCAAAGAGGTTCGCTTCGGCATTGCGAATACTGCGCTGTTCGCGACCGTGACGACGGATGCGAGCTGCGGCGCCGTGAATGGGATGCACGACAGCTTCACGCCGCTGGGCGGCCTCGTGCCGATGGTGAACATCCTGCTGGGCGAGGTCGTCTTTGGCGGGGTCGGCGCGGGGCTGTACGGGATGCTGGTCTTCGTCGTGATGGCGGTGTTTATCGCCGGGCTGATGGTTGGCCGAACGCCGGAGTACCTGGGCAAGAAGATCGAGGCCTACGACGTGCAGATGGCGATGCTGTATTTGCTCATCTTTCCGTTACTCATTCTGGGCTTCTCCGCGGTGACGACCCTGCTGCCGCGTCTCGGTTTATCGAGCCTGACCAATCACGGGCCGCACGGCTTGAGCGAGATTCTTTACGCCTACACCTCGGCCACGGGCAACAACGGGTCGGCCTTTGCAGGGCTGAACGCCAACACGCCCTGGTACAACTACACGCTCGGGATCGCCATGTTCTTCGGCCGCTTCATGATGATCGTGCCGATGCTGGCGATCGCCGGGAACCTTGCGGGCAAGAAGATCGTGCCGGCCTCCGCGGGAACCTTCCCGGTGACCACGCCGCTGTTTACGGTGCTGCTGACGGGCGTCATCGTCATCGTCGGCGCGCTGACCTTCTTCCCGGTGCTTTCGCTTGGTCCGATCCTGGAACACCTATTGCTGCGGGCGGGACATAGCTTCTAACCCGTCCGCCCTGCCTGAGAAAAGAGATCGTTTTATGTCCAGTCAAACAAGACGCCGCTCGCTCTTTGACGCGAAGATCGTACGACGCGCCGCGTTCGATGCGCTGGCCAAGCTGAACCCGCGCGTGATGATGCGCAACCCCGTGATGTTCGTGGTGGAGCTTGGCAGCGTGCTGACGACCATTCTTCTCTTCGTCAACCTGGCGACGCATCATGGGCCGTTCCGGTTTGACGTGCAGATCACGCTTTGGCTGTGGTTTACGGTGCTGTTTGCGAACTTCGCCGAAGCGATGGCGGAAGGCCGCGGCAAGGCGCAGGCCGATGCGCTGCGGCTCGCCAAGTCCGAGACGACTGCTTACCGGCTGAACGCGGCCGACCAGCCCGAGGAGACGCCCTCGTCGCAGCTCCGGGTGGGCGACCGTGTGCGCGTGATCGCCGGCCAGATGATTCCCGGAGACGGCGAGGTGATCGAGGGCGTCGCCTCGGTCGATGAATCGGCCATTACGGGCGAGTCCGCGCCGGTCATCCGGGAGGCGGGGGGCGATCGCTCGGCTGTTACCGGGGGCACGCGCGTGCTGAGCGATGCCGTCGTGGTGCGCATCACCTCGAACCCCGGCGAGACTTTTCTGGACCGCATGATCGCCCTGGTCGAAGGCGCGGAGCGGCAGAAGACGCCGAACGAGATCGCGCTGAATATCCTGCTCGCCGGACTCACCATCATCTTCCTGCTGGCGGTGGTGACGCTGCAGCCGTTCGCGATCTACTCGGGCGCGCCGCAGACCGTGTTTGTGCTGGTTTCGCTGCTTGTCTGCCTGATTCCGACGACCATCGGGGGCCTGCTTTCGGCCATCGGGATCGCGGGGATGGATCGCCTGGTGCAGCATAACGTTCTTGCCACCTCCGGGCGGGCGGTCGAGGCGGCGGGCGACGTCAACACGCTGCTGCTCGATAAGACGGGAACCATCACGATCGGCAACCGTCAGGCCGCAGAGTTTTTTCCCGCGCCGGGCGTGTCGGCGGAGCAGCTTGCGGATGCTTCGCAGCTTTCTTCGCTTTCGGATGAGACGCCCGAAGGCCGGTCGATCGTGGTGCTGGCGAAGGAACGCTATAACCTGCGCGGGCGTGAGCTTGGGCAGCTGAACGCGGAGTTCATTCCGTTCTCCGCCACCACGCGGATGAGTGGCATCGAGGTCGATGGACGGTCGATTCGTAAAGGTGCCGTGGACGCGATTGCGGGCTACCTGCGGGAGCATGGGTCGGAGATGCCGGCGGACGTTCGCACCTCGGTCGAGGAGATCGCGCGGAAGGGCGGGACGCCGCTGGTGGTCGCCGAGAACGGGCGCGCGCTGGGCGTCATCTACCTGAAGGACGTGGTGAAGGGCGGCATGAAGGAGCGCTTCGAGCAGCTTCGGGCCATGGGGATCCGCACCGTGATGATCACCGGCGACAATCCGCTGACGGCCGCGGCCATCGCGCGCGAGGCGGGGGTCGACGACTTCCTTGCGGAGGCCAAGCCGAAGGACAAGATGGACCTCATCAAGCGCGAGCAGGCGGACGGCAAGCTGGTGGCTATGACCGGCGACGGTACCAACGACGCGCCGGCGCTGGCCCAGGCGGACGTGGGCGTGGCGATGAACTCCGGCACGCAGGCGGCCAAGGAGGCAGGCAACATGGTCGACCTGGACTCGAACCCGACCAAGCTGATCGAGATTGTCGCGATCGGCAAGCAACTGCTGATGACGCGGGGCGCGCTCACCACGTTCTCCATCTCGAACGACGTGGCGAAGTACTTCGCCATCATCCCGGCCATGTTCGCGGGCGTGTTCCCGGTGCTCAACGCGCTCAACGTGATGCATCTGCACAATGCGGAGTCGGCGGTGCTTTCAGCGGTGATCTTCAACGCGCTTATCATCGTCGGCCTGATCCCCCTCGCGCTGCGCGGGGTCGGCTACAGGCCCATGTCGGCCGCGGCGCTGCTGCAGCGGAACCTGCTGGTCTACGGGCTGGGCGGCATCATCGTCCCGTTCATCGGCATCAAGCTCATCGATTCGCTCGTCGTCGCGCTGCACCTTGCCTAGGAGTTTGCCCCATGAAGAAGCACCTGATTACCGCCTGCCTGTATACCGTCGTCAGCGCTGTGCTCTTCGGCGTGGTTTATCCTCTGGCCGTTACCGGCATAGCCCACGTCATCCTGCGCGGCAAGGCGAATGGACAGATGATCGAGCGGGACGGCGAGGTCGTTGGCTCGGCCTTGATCGGCCAGCCGTTTACCGGGCCGGGAGTGTTCCATAGCCGTCCGTCCGCTGCTGGAAGCGGCTATGACGCGGCGAACTCGTCGGGCTCGAACCTTGGGCCGACGAGCAAAGCGCTCGTCGATCGCGTCGATGCGAGCGTGAAGGTGGAAGGCGCGGGAACGCCGGTTCCGGTGGACCTGGTGACCGCTTCGGGTTCGGGGCTCGACCCGGATATCACTCCCGCGGCGGCGCTGTACCAGGTGCGTCGCGTGGCGCGGGAGCGGCACTTGCCCGAGGCTTCCGTGCAGGCGCTGGTGCAGCAGAGCATCATCCCGCGGCAGCTTGGGCTATTGGGGGAGCCGCGCGTGAACGTGCTGCGGCTGAACCTTGCGCTTGGGCGGATGAAGCCCTAGGCGAGGACTGTGGCGTAGGCGCGATAGACCGCCTCGAAGACTGCGTCCCAGGTGCAGGTGGCGGCGTAGGCGCGGGCGGCGAGGCGCATGCGGGCCAGGCGCGAGGGATCGTGCGCGAGGTCGGCGATGGCGCGGGAGAAGCCTTGATCGGGGACGATGACGCCGGTTTCGCGGTCGCGGACGATGTACTTGGGTCCTCCATCGGGCGTGACGATGGCGGGAACTCCGGAGGCGAGCGCCTCGAGCACGACGTTGCCGAAGGTATCGGTGTGCGAGGGGAAGAGGAGCAGGTCCATGTTGGCGTACGCCTCGGCGAGGGCGGGGCCGCGGAGGACTCCGGCGAAGCGGGCTGCGGGCAGATCGCGGCGCAGGGCTTGTTCTTCGGCTCCGTGGCCGACGATGAGGAAGCGGACCTCGCGGCGGGTGAGCGTGCTGAGTTCGCGGGCGATGCGCGGCAGCAGTGCGACGTTCTTCTCTACCGAGAGGCGACCGACGAAGCCGAGGAGGAACGGGTCTGCGTGGGGGCGCGTGCGATGGCGCGGGGAGAAGAGGTCGATGTCGACTCCGCGCTGCATGCGGTGGCAGGGCTTTCCGGTGGCGGCAGCGAGCAGGTCGCAGAGCTCCTGGTTGGGCGCGAACAGCACGCGGGCGAGCCGGTAGAAGCGCGTGGTGAGAGCGAGGGTGTGACGCTCGATGGCGGGGTTGAGGCTTGCTCCGCCGAAGCGTGAGGTGAAGGACGCGGTGCGGCTTGCGGCGTACTCGTGGACGTTGGTGTGCCAGGAGGCGGCGAGCGGAACGCCGAGCTTCCAGGCGAAGTAGGCGCCGAAGATGCCGAGTTCGCTGGGTCCGGTGATGTGGATGATGTCGGGGCGAAAGGCGCGGAGCGTGCGGGAGATGACGCGCGCGTAACGCCAGAAGAGCGGGTCGAACTGAAGGTCTTTCTCGAGGCGTACGGAGGCGAAGCCGCGGGGAAGATCGAGGGTCTCGAGGGCTCCGGCGACGCGGTGAAGTGACCCCGGCGAGCCTGGGGCGGAGGCGCGCACGCAGAGGAAGGGAAGGCTGCGGCGCTCGGCGAAGGCCTGCAGATTGCGGCTGGTATGCGCGACGCCGTTGACCTCGTGGAAGGAGTCCGGAAAGAAGGCAACGCGGGGCGAACGCATGAGTTCCAGCCTATCGTTAGTTGGCGGCTGGTTCCATTTCTGCACTTTATTGAAGCACCTTTGTTGGTGCAGTCATGGGGCTGTCACCCGGGCCTCGGATACTGACCGGGAAGCGCCGGAGGACCTGCCGATGAGTACCAACACCGTATCGTACCTTTGGCGTGAGCCGCGCGCCCCGCAGGGCTTTGCGGCGGGCGTCTCGCTGCACAGCCACACCAGCCAATCGCGGGAGACGCTGGACTTTATCGCCGAGCTTTCGACCGACTGGAAGGTGCTGCAGCCTGTGCTGCGCTTTCTCGAGCAGCGCTGTCACCGCGTCTCCGGCATCCGGCCGGACTATCGGCGGAGCTTCTGGACGCCGCCGCTGACGCCGCGGCTGGCGTTCGACCTGGAGCGAGGCCAGATCGAGGAGAAGCTTCGGCTCTCGGCGCTGGTCAGCCTGACCGACCACGACGACATCTCCGCGCCGATGCTGCTGCGGACGGTTCCGAGCGCGCGGCACATTCCGGTGTCGGTCGAGTGGACCGTGCCGTATGGCGACGCGCGGAACGGCGAAACGTGCTTCCACCTGGGCCTCCACAACCTGCCCAGCGCTGCGGGAGCGGCGTGGATGGAGCGGCTGCGGAGCTTTACGGCGATGCCGCTGGCCTCCAGGCCGCCACGTCTGCTGGGCGCGATGCTCGAGGAGCTGGCGGCCATGCCTTCGGTGCTGATCGTCTTCAACCACCCGCTGTGGGACCTGCACCGGATCGGGGCGGCGCGGCACCAGTTCCTGGTGAACGACTTTCTTGCCGTGCACGGACAGCATTGCCATGCGCTGGAGCTGAACGGGCTGCGGAACTGGGACGAAAACCGCGAGGTCTCCGCGCTGGCCGGACGGTGGAACCAGCTGGTGCTGAGCGGCGGCGACCGGCACGGCATCGAGCCGAACGCGAATGTGAACCTGACGCATGCGCTGAGCTTCAACGAATTCGTCCACGAGGTTCGTATCGAGCGGGAGAGCCATGTGCTGTTTATGCCGCAGTACGCGCAGCCGTGGAAGCACCGGATTCTGCAATCGACGCTAGACGCGGTGCGCAATCACCCGGATTTTCCGGAGGGTTCGCGAACGTGGGACGAGCGGGTGTTTCATCCTGGCCCGGAGGGCGAGTTGCGGACGCTGGCGAGCCTTTGGCCGGACGGCCATGCTCCGCGCTACCTGAGCCTGGTGCTGACCGGCGTTCGGCTGCTGGGGTCGCGGCCGGTGTCGCAGACGCTGCGGATGGCGTGGGACGACCGGCAGAATACGGGGCAGATTGCGGCGGGTCTGGCGGCGCGGCGGGTTTAGGTGGGGGCCTTGGCCCGTGGGAGGGGGGTCCCCCGCTTGCTTTGTTGAGCCTACGGCCTGGGGGGAAGCCGATGGCTCTGCGACTCAGCGGGTGGGGGCGATGTCGGGGCCGAGGAGTTGCTGGATGGAGGGGGCGGGCTCGGAGGGGATGGGGTGGCTCGGGGAGCCGGGCTGGAGGTGAGCCTGGAGGCCGGCCTGCAGGAGGGCGAAGGCCTGCTCCGGGGTGTCGGCGAACTGGAAGAGGTCACGGTCTCTGAAGGCGATGGCTCCTTTTTCGGCGAGCAGGTCGAGGTTGAGGACATTTTTCCAGTAGCTGGAGCCGTAGATGAGGATGGTCATGGGCTTGGCGAGCTTGTGGGTCTGGGCGAGGGTGAGGAGCTCGAACATCTCATCGAGGGTTCCGAAGCCGCCGGGGAAGACGATGAGGGCTTTTGCGAGATAGGCGAAGAAGTACTTGCGCAGGAAGAAGTAGTGGAACTCGAAGTTGAGCTCCGGGGTGATGTAGGGGTTGGGGAGCTGCTCGAAGGGCAGGCGGATGTTGAGGCCGATGGTCTTGGCTCCGGCCTCCCAGGCTCCGCGGTTGGCGGCCTCCATGATGCCGGGGCCACCGCCTGAGGTGACGACGAAGCGGTGGCGGGGGCCGGGCAGGGTCTTGGACCAGCTTGCGAGGAGGAAGGCGAGGCGGCGGGCGTCCTCGTAGTAGGCGGCCATTTCGACGGCGGCCGCGGCGAGGCGGAGCTTCTGCCCGGTGGTCTCGCCGGATTCGATTTCATCGGCGGTCGCGGGCTGCTCTTCGGCGGGAGCGGGGGTGGCAGAGCCGGTGTTTTCGAGCAGTTCGAGGCGCTGGCAGGCGACGTCGAGAGCGTGGAAGCGGGCGGAGCCGAAGAAGACGACGGTATCCTCGATGCGCTCGCGGCGAAAGCGGGCGAGCGGCTCCTGGTACTCGGCGACGATGCGGAGGAGGCGTCCGTCGGGCGAATCGAGGAAGGCGGCGTTCTCGTAGGCGAGGGGCGCGCGGGGGATGGGGTCGGGCGCTTCGGGCGGGGGCATGGGCCTAGACGGCTTTGCGCTGGAAGGTGGTCTTCTTGGTGTTGGCGAAGGAGTCCTTGGCCTTGAAGGACGCGGCGGAGGCTCCGGGGGCGGGCTTGGCCCCGCTTTTGACCTGGGCGGCCTTTTCGCGGGCGGAGGCGAGTTTCTGGGCGGCGCGGCCGAGGCCGCCGATCTTGATCTTGCCGGGTTTTGGGATGAATCCGCTGTCGGTCATAGGTTCAATTTTCTCATGGTGCGGGGACTTGCGGGCTATGCGGTCCCCATGGCGGAGCCTTGCCGGAGCGGTGCGGAGCGGCGGCTAGACGCGGTAGTCGCGGTAGTGGATGGCTTCGGAGATGCCGATCCAGATATCGAGCAGGCCGAGGCCGGAGACGATGCCTCGCACCGCGCCGTGGTGCAGGAAGGCGGCAAGCCGAGGGCGCGCCTGGAGGAACATGTTGTGGTCCCAGACGCGGGTCCACCAGGGGAGGACGGTGACGAGGACGCCGAGGTAGATACAGAAAAGGACGAGGACGAAAAGGGAGAGGCGCTGGAGCCAGACGGGGGCTCCGGGGGAGCTGTCGGGGAGGGCGGTGGAGGGGGCGACGGAACGGACCGTGGGGGGTGGCTCGGGCTCGGGGAAAAGCTCACTCTGTACGGCCATCGGGCCCTCCTGTTGAGGGTAGCAGAGGGCGTGGGTGCGCGGGGTGAGTGGGACTGCGGGCGCGGTTACCGGGTGGGGGGCTCGGCGGGGGCGGAGCCGTGGAGGCGGCGGCCGAAGACGAGGCCGACCGTGGTGCCGACGCTGGCGGAGTGGTCGGAGACGCCGAAGCGCATGCCTCCATCGATGCCGAAGGAGTCTGAGAGCGGATGGTAGAAGCCTCCGAAGAGGTAGGTTCCGGGAGGCGTGTTGGACTGGGTGACGTTCTGGGCGAAGGCCTCGGCGTAGAGGCGGGTTTTCTGCGTGACGTGGTAGCTGACGGCGAGGGACTGCTGGCCGCCGTAGCTGCAGCGGGAGCCGGCCTGGCAGCCGGACTGGACGATGGAGGCGTTGAGCAGGATGTCGAGATTGCCGTGAGGGCCGTAGTGATGGTTGACCAGGAGGATGGCCTGCTGGCCGAGGTTTTTGAGCGAGGCGTCGGGGGAGGTGGGAAGCTCGGCCTCGTACTGGAGGGCGATGCCGGGAGGAAGGCGGTGGTAGTCCTCTTTTTTGAACTCGACCTTGCCGCCGAGCTGGATGTCTCCGGTGGCGTTGGTGAGGGTGGTGTCGTCGCTGAGGTGATTGAAGGTGGACCAGTAGAAGTCCAGGCGCAGGCGGGGGAGGACGGTGTAGGTGGCGAGCGTGTCGACGGTCTGCTGGTTGCCGGGGACGCGCTGGGGGTAGGCGTCGTAGCCGGTTTCAATCTGGAGGACGCCGGGGTTCTGGACGCCGGCGCTGTTGGAGACGGTGGGGCGGGTGGGGTTGAGGGCGAGGTCCTGCGCGGGGGCGGACAGGGCGGCGAGGAGAAGGCAGACGGCTGCGGGAAGGAGACGGCTCAGGGTAGATTGTGCCATGAGAGCGAGTGTACGTGTGAGCTCCGCGCGGAAAGTAGGGGGACGACCGGAGAGGGAACGCGATGAGAAGATAGAGGGATGCTGCAACTCTCTGGGGCCGGGAAACGCTTCGGCCAAAAACTGCTGTTTGAAGACGCGAACTGGCTGATTACGCCGGATGAACGGACCGGCCTGGTGGGCGGGAACGGGACGGGCAAGTCGACGCTGCTGAAGTGC
The DNA here is from genome assembly GCA_965213785.1 of uncultured Granulicella sp. GTDB lineage: Bacteria > Acidobacteriota > Terriglobia > Terriglobales > Acidobacteriaceae > Edaphobacter. Next base: position 2,036,781 of record OZ243921.1, read on the forward strand.
CTGGCTGGGGTCGAGACGCTGGACATGGGCGGGCTGACGCGGGTGAAAGGCATGACGCTGGGGTATTTGCCGCAGGATGGGCTGGCGCTGCGCGGCAAGACGGTGTTCGCGGAGTGTCTTTCGGTGTTCGACCGGCTGCATGCGCTCGAGGCCGAGTCGATCGGGCTGATGGATACGATGTCGACGGCGGACCCGAAGTCGAAGGAGTACGAGGCGGCGGCGGACCGGTACTCGGATATCGCGGACGAGCTGCATGTGCACGACATCTACACGCTGGACTCGCAGGTGGGGGCGGTGCTGGGCGGGCTGGGGTTCTCGGTCGAGGATTGGGAGCGGCCGACGGAGGAGTTCTCGGGCGGCTGGCAGATGCGGATCGCGCTGGCGAAGCTGCTGCTGCAGAAGCCGTCGCTGCTGCTGCTGGACGAGCCGACGAACCATCTCGATCTGGAATCGCGCAACTGGCTGGAGAACTATCTGCATGGGTACGAGAATGCGTTCATCCTGATCTCGCACGACCGGTATTTTCTGGATGTGACGGTGAATAAGACGGTGGAGCTGTGGAACAAGCGGATGCACACCTACCACGGGAACTATGAGAAGTATGTGACCCAGAAGGAGGAGCGGCGGACGCAGTTGATGAACGCGTACAAGAACCAGAAGGACCGGGTGGAGGCGCTGGAGGCGTTCATCAACCGGTTTCGGGCGCAGGCGACGAAGGCGAAGCAGGTGCAGTCGCGGATCAAGGAGCTCGAGAAGATCGAGCGGATCGAGGTGCCGGAGGAGGAGGCGACGATCCACTTTACGATTCCGCAGCCTCCGGCTTCGGGGCGGACGGTGATCGAGGTTACCGGGTTGACGAAGCACTTTCCGGCCAAGGATGGCGGGGTGAAACGCGTCTTGGAAGACGTGAGCTTCTCGATTGAGCGCGGAGACCGGATTGCGTTGGTGGGGGCGAATGGGGCGGGGAAGTCGACGCTGATCCGGATGCTTTCCGGGCTGGATGCGCCGACCGCGGGAGAGATCAAGCTGGGGCACAACGTGCTGGCGGACTACTTTGCGCAGGACCAGTACAAGGTGCTGGACCCGGCTGCGAAGATGCTGGACGACATTGCGGGGACGGCTCCAAGGGTTGCGGTGGTGGAGCTGCGGAGTTTGCTGGGATGCTTCATGTTTTCGGGGGATGACGTCTTCAAGCAGCTTGGGGTGCTGAGCGGCGGGGAGCGCAACCGGTATGCGATGGCGAAGATGCTGGTGAGCCCGGCGAACATGCTGCTGCTCGATGAACCGACGAACCACCTGGATCTGCGGGCGAAGGATGTGCTGCTGGATGCGATCCGGAAGTTTACCGGGACGGTACTGTTTGTGTCGCACGACCGTTACTTTATCGATGGGCTGGCGACGCGGGTGTTCGAGGTGGAGGACCGGCGGGTGCATATCTACCCGGGCAACTACGAGGACTACCTGTGGCGGAAGCAGGGTGGGCCGGAGAAGGTGGCGGAATCGCTGAGCAATGGGGCTTCGGCCCCAGCGGCGGTGGCTGCGCCGGCGGCGATTGAGGCTCCGAAGGTGGCACCGGTGAAGAAGCTGAACCCGATCAAGCTGAAGCAGCTGGAGGAGCAGGTGCGGGCGGTCGAGGAGGAGATTCCGTTGCTGGAGGAGCGGATCCAGGAGGCGGAGTCGGCGGCGGGAGTGTTTACTTCGGCGGACGAGGCGGTGAAGGGGGCGGCGCGGCTGGAGGGGATGCGGGCGCGGCATACGATGCTGCTGGCGACCTGGGAGGAGCTGGGGGAGCAGTTACAAGGGCAGTGAGGAGCTACTCGCCTGAGGCTTCTTTGCGGGGACGGGGAGATCGACCTGTGTAGAGACACCGAGGATGACCACTCGTGCTGTCTCTACCACAAACAGGATGGAAGCTCGGCGCTCGAACCCCGGTGTTCGGACTTCGGGACCGATGTCCTCTCGTCTTGTACCGCGATAGGGTGCTTTACCGATGGCTGTACAGGCGAACACGATACGGGCTACGTCGATGGCGGCGTTGCGTGAAGAGAACCTCTTGGCCCGGTAGGCTTCTATCCCTGCGAGATGGCTCTTTGCCTTTGGGCTCAACACCACGGGCAGGATCAAAGGCTTTCAGTGGCTCGCTCTTTGCGGCGCTCATCCAGATACCCCAGGACCTCTTCGGGAGTAAAAACGCCGCTGGGGTTCACACGATAGCTTTCGTAGCAAGCCAAGGCATCTTCTCGTGACCAGAGGTCGCGCTCCTGCTCTTCTTCTCGCAGCAGCCCGATGCTGTGGGTGACCGCTTCGCTTTCAGAGGAGAGCTCCCCTCTGTGGACTTTGGCTCGGAGCCAGTCAATATCCGCTTTATCGGAGAGGGTGATCGTAATGGTGTCTTCTGGCATTGAGACCTCCACTGGAACGCTGGTAGCAAACGATGTGGGTCAGCGGCCTTCGCGGAGTCGGGCGGCGAGGCGTTCCGGGAGGTTGGCCATGAGGATGCGGCCCTGGGAAGCGGTGACGTCGTAGGGGATGCGGTGGAAGACGATGCGGGCGGCTTCGAGGTCGTAGATGGCGTAGGCGGCGCGCCAGTCGTTGTCGCGCGGCTGGCCGACGGAGCCGGGATTGATGAGGTGACGGGTTCCCTCGGGCAGCGGCAGAATCCAGTGTTCCTTCTCGCTGCGCGTGTGGTAGCGGGGGCGAACCTCGTGCCACTCCTGCTGCTGCTGGGCGAAGCCGCCCTGGACGTGGGTGTGGCCGAAGAAGGTGAGGGCGGTGGTCATCTGCTGGAGCGGAGCCCAGGCGTCGCGCATGGACAGGATGTAGTGATCTTCGTGGAGGGGAGAGCCGTGGGAGCAGGTGACGCCGGGCGTCTGCGGGTGCAGCGGCCCCTGCGGCACGGCCGTGAGCCAGGCCAGGTTGTCTGGAGTGAGTTCTCTAAGAGTCCAGAGCGCGGCCGTGCGGGCGACGGGATTGAAGCCATGAGCCGAGGTCTGGCCGGTGCAGACGCGGTCGTGGTTGCCGCGGACGTTGATCTGGGCAAGGGGGCGAAGCAGGTCGAGTACCTGGTTCGGACTGGCGCCATAACCGACTACGTCGCCGAGGTTCCAGAGCACGTCGTAGTGGCCGGCGGCATCGTCGAGCACGGCGGAGAGGGCTTCGAGATTGCCGTGGATGTCGGAGAGGAGGAGGGCGCGCATGGCTCGGGCTTCGAGCTTGGGCCCGAAGGTACAGGGTAGCGCGAAAAGGTGGAAACCGGGAAAGAAGTTGATGCGAATGAGTTACTTGAGCGTGGCAAGCGGACGGCTGCGGTCTGTCTGCATGGTGGGGGCGGAGGCGAGCAACTGGCGCGTGTAGGGGTGCTGCGGTGCGCGGAAGAGAGTCGCCGCGGGGGCAAGCTCGACGATGCGGCCGCGCTGCATGACAGCGACGCGGTCGGTGGGGCGGCTGCAGACCTGGGCCACGACGGCGAGATCGTGAGAGATGAAGAGCATGGCGAGATTCTGTTCGCGGCGTATGTGGGCCAGGAGACTTAAGATTTGTGCCTGGACGGTGACATCGAGGGCGGTGGTGGGCTCGTCCGCGAGGAGCAGGCGGGGACGGTTGATGAGGGCCATGGCGATGAGGAGGCGCTGGCGCTGGCCTCCGGAGAACTGGTGGGGAAAGTCGTGCAGGCGGCGCTCGGGGTCGGGCAGGGCGACCTCGTGCATGGCGGCGAGGACCTTCCTTGTCAATGATTTCCGTGACTCTCCCGGATGATGGGCAAGGTAGGCCTCGGCGATCTGCGCGCCGACGGGCATGACCGGGTTGAGGGCGGTCATAGGCTCCTGGAAGATCATGGCGAGAGACTTTCCGCGGTGACGCCGCATCGCGGACTCCGGAAGCTCCAGCAGGTTCTCCCCGGCCAAGGTGACGGTGCCGGTGACCCTGGCGGTAGGCGGCAGGAGGCGCAGCAGGGCGAGCGATGTGGCTGATTTTCCTGAGCCGGATTCGCCGACGAGGGCGAGGGTTTCGCCGGGGGCGAGGGTGAGCGAAAGGTCGTGGACGGCGGTGTGGGCGCCGAACGCGATGGAAAGATGGGAGACTTCGAGCAGCGGGGCTTCGGGCATTGCGGTGATGGTAGCGAAAAGCGCACCGTTTTGCTGGTGCGATGCTGGCCGGAGGTGTGGCCGGCATGGCGTGTAGGCTTGTGGGGCGGGGCTGCGTCTAACGGTCTGGGAGAGGGAGATGCGCATGGGACGTCGGGTTGCGGGGTGCGTGCTTGCGGGAGTGCTGGCGGCGTCCTGCGCGGTGGCGCAGACGCACAAGGTGGCGCGGCCGGAGACGGTGGTGCGGGCGGTGGGGGTGTATGAGTGGACGGGAGACCTGGCAAAGCCGAAGGGGGAGCGGCTGGTGCCGGTGACGATTTTTATCGACGGCGAGGTGCAGGACGCGGCGCTGTACCTGGCGCGGCCGGTTCCGATGGCGCTGGGGTACGGGACGTTGTATGAGCTGGATGAGGCGGGCGTCGAGAAGGGGCTGGTGGCCGTGAAGGACGCGCGACACGTGCAGCTTCCAGCGGCGGCGGACGCGACGCCGTACGACGATGGCTGGTTCGGGTATGGAGCGTTCGAGGCGCCCAAGCCGGCGCGGGTGGCGACCAAGAAGGCGACGCAGCAGGTGGCGGTGAACGGGAAGGCTGGGGGGGATGGGAATGGGCCGAAGTTTGCTTCCAAAGGCGCGGCGGATGATGGGCCTGAGGCGGGCTCGCCCGAGGACGTGAAGGTGGACAGCGGGGGCGGGGGCAAGGACGATGTGGATCGGCCGACGCTGCGGCGGCGCGCGCCGGTAGACCCGAAGGACGCGAAGAAGGCGCGCAAGGAGCGCGAGCTTTCTTCCGTGACGCCGGAGAAGGGCTCGCTGAACGACGATCCGGACCGTCCGAAGATGAAGCGGAGCGGGGCCGCGGCCGAGGACGACATTGCGGCGCTGAACGGGCTTCCGGCCGACATGAAGCAGATGGTGGCGGTGTCGGACCCGAAGCGGCGGGAGCCACACCCGTTTGCGCGGGCGTGGGAGGACGAGGCGGAGCACCAGGCGGTTCTGGGCAAGCTGCGGGCGATGGCGCAGGCGCGACTGGTGGCGTACGGGCCGGTTCCGGCGGGAAGCCCGGTGGAGGCGGGTGGGGTGGTGGGCGGCGCCGCGGCGGGAGGGCCTGCGGGAGGCGGGCTGGCCTCGCAGGATACGTCGAACGGCAGCGCGCCGGTGCTGCGGAGGAACCATGTGGCGGCGAATGCTCCGGCGCAGGAGCAGGTGACGGCTCCGGCGGCTCCGGCTCCGGCGGCTCCGGCTCCGGCGGCTGCTGCGCCGAAGACGGCGAGCCATGCGAAGGCGGGGGCGAGCAGCACGGCGGCTCAGCGGGCGGCCGCCCGACGGCTGGCCGCGGCGACGCCTGCGCCGGGGACGGTGCTGGCGGACGAGGAGGTGCGGGGCTTTACGCTGAGCTATGGCGGGGCGCCGACCTACATCTACACCGCGCATACGGTGGGCGAGGGCGCGGCGCGGCGCTACGTGACCGTGGTGGCGCAGGAGGATGGGGTGAACGGTCTGCGCGAGGCGATGCATACCGTGACGGACGCGGCGCACCTGGACCGCACGCCGTGGATGCGGTTTATCGACGTGGTGGATGTGGAGGCGTCGAACCGGGCGAGCCTGCTGTTTGAGCTGCGTGGGCAGACGTCGCGGCAGTTCGCGCTGTACCGGGTGATCGGCAGCAAGGCGGACCAGGTATTTCTTGGCGGGACGACGCAGTAGTGGGCCCACTACACGTGTAGGTTCTTGACCGCACGGGCTCCGCAGGCAAGAAGGAATGCGGCGGTCTCATCGAACTCCGCGGGGGATCGGGTTGGGTCCGCCGGGTCTCCTCGCGGAATGTATATTCCAAGACCCTGCCGTGCACGGGTGAGGAGGACGCGGTAGGCGTTTTGCCGGTACCGCCTCCGGCTCTCCTTCTTGACCTTTGACCACTTGCCAGAACCTGCGTTGAACCTCCGGATCCGCCAAGTCGCTTCGGCGGAGGACCAGACGAAGTCTCCGCCCCAGCAGAGGCCTACCCAGTCGAGTTCCAGTCCCTGAATTTCAAATTCGGTAGCGAAGACCTCCGCCTGAAAACTGGAGCGTACGTCGGTCGAGGGCGCCAGATACCAGTGCTCCCAAGGATAGCCTGCGTGGAAGGCAGAATCCGGTTCCAGCCCCTCGGCCCGGAGGCGCGCGGCCTGGGAGGACGCGACCAGCCCGGCGCGACTGGAGCCGAGGGTGTTTTCCTTCAGCAGATTCCGCAGGTGCGGCAAGTCGCGGGTGAGGAGGACGGGGAAATCCAGTTGGACCGCGGCGGCATTGGCGGATTTACCGTCAACGACATAGTTGACCCACTCGGCGAAGGTATCGGATTTGATCGATCGAACGGGTACGCGCAGGTGGAGCGCGGGTTCGGCGTTGACCGTGAGGGGTTGCGCGTCGGTCGCAACGAGCCGGCTTCCGGCGACGGATGTCCCTCCGGCAAGAGCTTCTGGCGACGCGTAGATGGTCCATGGTTTTGCGGAGGTGGCGAGAGACCTACCCCATTCCTCCAGGCCGGCCTCTCCGGTGTTGATCTCCTGCCCACCGCCGACCAGGGCCACGACGACGGCCCAGTCGGCATGGCGCTCCATGATTTTCAGGAGCATCTCGGGTTCCGAGTAGTTCCGCTTGAACTTGGCGAAGTTTTGCTCTCGATCCCACGCACGCTGCGCTTCGTCAAAGAGGACCACGTGGTTGGAAGGGGCACGCTCGTGGGGGTCGTCGCTGTACGTTCTGGCGAAGACGTGGACATTTTCTACCAGAGTCTGCGCATGATGTTTCGCGTCGAGGGCACGCAGGCCCCGGCTTTGCTGAAAGCGCGCAAGGACTGTCTGCAGCACTTTGACAAGTGGCCCGTTTCCCGACATGAAGTGGATGGCGTCCAACTTCATCTGCGTGCTGAAGGCGAGGTTCAGACCGACCAAGGTCTTGCCGGAGCCGGGCACTCCGGTGATAAACAGAGCGATGTGGAGGCCGTGATTTTGAGCCTCCTGAATCTTCTGCTGAACGAACCCGGTGAGACCGGCTACGTCGTGCTGCGCCGCTCGCGAGTGGGCGATCTCGCCGATGCCGAGACCTGCCTGGAGGGAGAGAGCCGCTTCAATGATGGTCGGCACCGGCCGATATTCTCCCGCGTTCCAGCTGTCTGGATCAATTGGGCGCTCTGTCGAGGTGGGGATTGATGCCAAATGGCTGGAAAGATTCGTCCAGCCGAGGCGGGCGGGGGGGACGATCCAGTAGGCTGCGGTCTCGACGAAGGCTAGCTCCTGCTGCCGCATTGTCGGAGCCTTGAAGGGAACAGGTGAGACGACCAGCGGGACGATCCTGCGCCGGTCCGATGGAGCGTGGAAGTAATGAAGCAGCAGCGCGTACTCCTCGGCCTGCATGCAGTCTGAGACCGTTGCCGAGTGGGACTTCATCTCCAGCAGGAGGATGGTGTCGTCCGCAAGCAGAACGGCGTCGATGCGTTTCATCTTGCGCGGGATCTCAAACTCAAGAAGGACGGTCCAGGAGGATGCCTCGGGGCGGACCGATTCCAGGTCAAACAAGGCCTGGCGCAAACGGGAGAGGTCCTGTGCCCAGGCGATGGTCTGATCGGTCCGTTGCTGCTCGAAGCCACCGTTTGCGTAGGCGATAGAGAGCTTGCCCGTGAGTTCGCTCGCTGAGGAGCGAATGAAGTCGCGTAGAGCGACGCGGTGAAAGGCGGGCATCGGAGCCAGGATACCAGGCGGCTTCGGCACCGCACCCGAGCCGGCCCGGGCGGGCCGTTTACGGGCGTCGGGTAGAATGGCGGCCTCTGCCCTACAACGGTGGATCGGGAGCGTGGCATGGCGATGTACAGCTTCAGCCTGGAGAGCTTCAACGTGGCGGCCTGCCGGAGCAAGGATGGTCAGGACGATGTCTGGCTGATCGTGACGGTGAACCTGGGAGCGCGGGGGACGGTAGCGGTGTGGCCGCTGGGGATCGGTGCAGCCCGGGCAGGGCTTTACCGGGCCGTGGACGGCGGGGCCGTACCAGGCGGATGCGGGCGAGATCGGCGGGGCGACCTATACGTTCGTCAACCTGGCGGGGAGCAGCACGGAAGATCAGGAGAAAGTCATCACGGCGCTTGCGGCGAACGTCGCCTCGGCGGTAACTGCGGCGATCGGGGTCATGCACGCGTCGGTGGAAGCGGCGATGCGCGGGGTGTTCGGCGGCATGGGAGAGCTGCTGGCGGCTCCTGCCGTCCCTGCGGGAGCGAACGATTGCCGGGGGTTGATCGGGATTGAGATCCAGCCGTTCGTCGCCTCCGACGAGCCGACGCAGGAGGTGTTAGGGACCGGCGCGCCGGTGACGCTGAACGGCACGGCGCCGGCGACCTGCGGGTCTGGCCCGCAGGGTACGGGCCCGCAGACTACCGCGGTGTTTTCCGTCCGGCGAGCGCCCAGCTTCTTTAGCCAGAGCATGCCGGTGACGCCGCTGGCCAGTGGCACGGAGACGATGGAGATCGTGGCGGTCGGCCTGGACGGGCGCGTCCGCTACAACCGGCGAGCGGAGGACGGCCGGGTTGGCGCGTGGCAGCTCGCGAGTCAGCAGACCTTCTCGCAAAGTGTGCCCCTGGTTGCGCTTGCCGGTATGCCGGAGCTCGCGGAGGCTCTTCGGCCTGACCTTCAACGTGTACTCCGCGTTGAAGGTGACCAGCGGCGTGGGAATGAACTGGTATCGGGCCGATGGAGCCGGGGAGGTGAATGAACTTGGATGGTCCGGGAACTGGTTCGCACGGCGGGTGGTTGCGGGCACGAAGACGGTTCCCGCGGGGCCGGTTGCGGGCGTGCGCCTGGGCGAGAGCGCGCTGCTGTTGATCGTGGACCCGCAGCCTCCAGGGGAACCCCGGTTCCCACCCAGCCGCCGACTGCGTGGAGCGGGTGGACACTGCTGCCGGCAGGTCCGAAGCTGGCGAAGGACCGGGAGATTGCCGCGGTGACTGCCGACAACCTGAGGGCCGAGATGTTTGTCGTGGACCGGGAAGGTCTGCTGTGGCGCCTGGCGTTGAGCGCGCCGGCCACCTGTGCGTGGTGTGTGGTGTAGCGCCGGGCTGGCACTGGTAGGGGTTGCCGGCGTAGAAGAGGTGGAAGGGATGCGCGCTGCGGGAGGGTACGTATCCGGCGGTGTGGGCGAGGCAAGACGGACCAACTTCGGCCGCCCTCTTCGCCATCGAAGGAAGATGTCGTCCTGGGTTTCCCTGCTTGCCGTGCTGCTGCTGTCGCTTCCTGGGGCGCCGGGCGTGGCTTGCTTTGCGCAGAGGCAGCCGGAGTCGGCGCTGCCGGACGCACCCTCTTCCGGACAGAACGGGGTAGGCACCTTGAGCGAGGACGAGCGCCGTGCGGAGGCGGAGCGCGAGGTGAAGGCGCAGGAGGCGCAGCGCATCCTGGCCGTGGTGCCCAACTTCAACACCGTTCTGACCGGCCAAGGCGTGGCCCTTTCGCCGCGGCAGAAGACTGAACTGGCGCTCCATGCCACCTTCGACCCCTTCAACCTCGTCGGGGCGTTTGTCCTGGCCGGCGCAAGCGAGCTCCAGGACACCCACCGCGGGTACGGCTGGGGGCCGGGCGGCTATGCGAAACGCGTCGGGGCGAACGTGGCGGATGTCGTCGACGGGACCATGCTGGCGGGAGCGGTATATCCGATTCTGCTGCACCAGGACCCGCGCTTCTTTCGCCAGGGGCATGGGAGCACTCGGTCGCGCCTGCGCCACGCGCTGACGGCGCCGTTTGTGTGCCGTGGCGACGATGGCTCGCGGCAGGTGAACTACTCGAACCTGCTGGGCAACTTTACGGCCGGGGCGATCTCGAACGCCTACTACCCGGCGGGCGAGCGGGGTGCGTCGCTGACGCTGGTCAACTCGTCGATCGTGACGCTGGAGGGCTCGCTGGGCAATATCGGGCTGGAGTTCGCGCCGGATGTCGAGGGCTTCTGGAAGCGCCGGCGGGAGGCCAGGCGGGCGCGTCGGCTGGAGCAGACGCGCCCCGGCGAAGAGAGAACCTCCGCGGCTTCGTCGCCCTGACCCGCAGGGGCGTCAGACCGCCCGCGTCCTGGCCGTCATGCGTGTGTAAAGGTCCTGGATGACCCTTACGGCCGCGTCGGCCTCGCGCCGGTCGGGCTGCTCGTTGGTGTCGTTCCAGCCGGACTCCTCGCCCTGCGGGCTCGCCTGCACGACGATGCCGTCGCGACGGCTGAGCACGTTGACCTGGCGGTAGTAGAAGCCGTAGTTTACCTCCGGCTGCGGGATCAGCCAGCCGATCTGTCCGCGCACGGGCGTTACCGAGTCGTCGGCAAAGAGCGCGCGGGCACCGTAGCCGGTGCAGTGGATGACGCTCTTCTGGGGCAGCGTCACGAGGTCCGACGGCGTATGGAACTCGACCGTCTCCATCTTGCCGCCGGCGAGATAGAAGTCGTTGACGAGCTGCCGGGAGTAGTCCGCAACGTTGAACTGGAGGCTGGTGGTGCGGCGGCAATGCGCCACCGGAAAGGGATGCGTGCCGGGAGGCAGGTCTTCGAAGTGCGGCGTCAGGTCGGCGATCAGGTGCTCGTACCGGGCGAACTCATGCCGTTCACGGTCGCCAGCCGCAGGCTCAGGGCGGGGTGCGGACCGGTCGACCGGCGGACCGTCCGACAGCAGGTACCGGTCGGAATACTCGATCGGGTTGCCGGGCATCCCCAGGTAGGACTGGTACATCGCCCAGGAGGCGCGGGCCATCTGCTCCCACTGGGCGGCGAACGCGGCAGGGGCGGCGTTGGCGAGGGCGACGCGGGAGTCGGGGGTCCAGGAGCCGGTGGCGCGGGCGGAACGGACCTCGGGCGGACGCTCGCGGGCGTAGATGGTGACGCGGGCGCCGGCGCGCTGGGCCAGGAGGGCGCTGGTGAGCCCGAGCGCGCCGCACCCGATCACGGCGATCTCCCGGTCGCCGTTCGAGAGAGCCTTCTTGACCGCGATTGCCGAGGACCCCCAGGAGAGCGACCAGCCCGAGCCGCCGTGGCCATAGTTGTGCACGACAAGCTTGCCGGCCACCTGCTCGGTATCGAGCCGCGGCCCCTCTGCGCGGAACGGCCGCAGGCATACCGTGATCCGGAACAGCCTGTCTTCGTGCGCGCGAATGGGGGCGAGCGGCGGAACCGTGTCGTAGAAGGGCAGCGACGGCGCGGCCGCGGCGGCCACCATGGGCCGGCGAGCCGAGCAGGCGCTGAGCCCGAGGCTGGCGGTCGTGGCGGCGGCCTGGGCGAGAAAGGTGCGGCGATCCATGCGGGCTCCTGGGGTTTCGCTGGGGGTCGGTGCCTCTACTGTAGCAGCGAACCCTCAGCCCTCCAGCCCCGGGAACTAGCCGGCCGGCGACGCCCAGGGGTTGTACTCGCCGACAAACCAGAGGTGCCCCTCCGGGTCGCGGCAGGAGAACGCCATCCCACCGTACGGCATTGCGGCAAGCGCCCCGACGATCACGCCCCCGGCGGCCACCGACGCCGCGTGGACCTGTGTCGCGTCCTCCACGATCAGGCAGGGGCACTGCGTCTCGGCCAGCGAAACCTGATCCGGCTGCCGGATGAGCGCCGCCATCTCCCCGTCGGGGGTCACCGAGGAGATCATCACCATCCCATCGCCGAGCGTCAGTTCCGCGTGCCCGACGGTATGGCCGGGCCCCTCGAAGACGGCCTGCTCCACGAACCCGAACGCCCGCTTGAGGAAGTCGATGGCCGCGAAGGCGTCACGGTAACGAAGGCACGGAATGATGGTACTTGGCATAGGCGACTTCCCTTTCCGGACGGACCCCACGATTGTAGGGCAACGGCCCGTCAATGCGTCATCGCATAGACGATGTAGTTGATCCCCAGCCGCATGCCGAGGTCGGAGTACTTCAACGGGTACCGCGGCTCGTCGGACCACTCCCACGAGTCGCCCAGGTCGGAGTTCTGCGAGATGGCCACCATGATGCGGCCTTTATCGTCGTAGATGCCGCGCCAGCGCGCCACCCGGCCATCCTTCTTGTAGCCCGTGGCGAGGTGCTCCGCGCCGGGCACCTGGTACCGCTCGTCCAGGTCGAACACGGTGTGGAAGATGGCGTCTCCGTCCGGGATATCCACGATGGGCCGGTCCGGAAAGACGGTCCGCATCGTCTTCTCGAAGAACGCCTGCTCCTGGCTTCCGTGGAAGTCGTCGGCCATGAAAAAGCCGCCGCGGAGCAGATAGTCGCGCAGCTTGTGGCACTGCGCGTCGGTCGGCCCCCACTCGCCTACCTGCACGGCGTAGAGCCACGGCCAGTTGTAGATCTCGTCCCCATCGTCGAGGTTGACGGCCTGCTCGACGGACCGGGTGTCCACCCGCGTGAGCCGGCGGACTGCGGCGGCCAGGGCGCGGTCCGCCTTCGGGTAGTCCTGCGTCCACAGGGAAAGCCCCTGCCGCCAGTCGCCATCGAAGCGCCCGGCATACCCGTCGAGCGGCCCCGGAGGATACATCAGCCGGGCAAACGTCCACTCGGCCGGACGCTTCCAGTCCTCCGGCAGCATCCTGCGCTCGTATCCTTCGACCGAGGGGTACTCGCGGAACGGTCGCTGCGCCAGCAGCACCCCAACCACGGTCCCGACCAGAGAAAGCGCCACAGCAACCCGTCGCATTGTCTTCATACCGCTCCCCCCTCAAGGGTTTCGACGCCGCGTGCTAGAAGCTCTGCTCCTTCAGCCATCCGCGGAACTCCGCGCCCAATGCGGGATGCTTCAGCGCAAGCTCCACCGTCGCCCGCAGAAAGCCCTGCTTGTCTCCCGCATCGTGGCGCTTGCCCACGTAGCTGAATCCGTACACCTTCTCGTGCTCCAGAAGCGCCTTGATGGCGTCGGTCAACTGCAACTCGCCGCCCGCTCCCGGCTTGATCGTCTCGATCATCTCGAAGATGCGCGGCGTCAGGATGTAGCGGCCGATGATCGCGTTCTGGCTCGGCTGCGTGCCGGGCGCGGGCTTTTCGACCATCGTCTTCACGGCCAGCAGCCGTGGGTTTGCCGCGTCCGGGGTGCAGTCCAGGCAGCCGTAGGCGGAGATGGCGTCGCCTTCCACCACCTCCGAGCCGAGGATCGACGACTGGACCTCGTGGAAGGCCTCCACCATCTGCTTCATGCACGGCGTTGCCGCGTCCACAATATCGTCCGGCAGCAGCACGCAGAAGGGCTCATTGCCGACGATCTCCTTCGCCATCAGCACGGCGTGGCCGAGGCCAAGGGGCTCCGGCTGCCGCACGTACACCACCTTCGCCAGCTTGGCGACCGAGCGCGCAATCGCGAGCAGCGCGGTCTTGTTCTTGGCTTCGAGCGAGGCCTCGAGCTCCGCCGACCGGTCGAAGTGGTCTTCCATGGTCGTCTTGCCGCGGCCGGTCACGATGATGATTTCGGTGCACCCGGCTGCGACAGCTTCCTCGACGCCGTACTGAATCAGGGGCTTATCCACCAGGCACAGCATCTCCTTCGGCGTGGCCTTGGTGGCGGGCAGAAAACGAGTTCCCATGCCGGCGGCCGGGAACACTGCTTTGCGAATCTTCTGGGGCGTCATGGTCACTCTGCGGGCCTCTTCACTCCTGCTGTTGGCATCAGGCTGCCTCCGCTCATGCTAGCAAACTCGCCTGCCCCGAAGGTCGCAGGTCCCTCATTACCTTCAGCCTGTCACGTGAGCCGTCGCGAATCGGAACAGCCCGCACAGCCTGCTACCGTGAGGCCAGTGCAGTGCGAAGGGGCCACGTAGAGCCCGTGCACCAAGGAACATTCATGTCGTTTGCCTCCCAGGCACTCGGTCGTATCCGTCGCGAGGGCTGGTCCCTGATGCCCTATGTGCTGGGCCCCTTCCACACGGTCCGCGCTCTTTACAGCGCGCAGGCCCGGGCTCTGCATCGCCCCGCCAGTTCCCGCTCTCGCTCCGGAACGACGCTGTTTCCCGCCACCGACGTCGGACACGCTGTCGCTTCGCTGCGCCGCGACGCGGTGCATCGGCCGGTCAGCCTCCCTGCCCCCGTTGTCGCCGAGCTTACCGCCATCGCCCAGACGGCGCCGCTCACCGCGCGCTCCGCCCGGACCAAGTACACGTTTCGCTATGACGACGTCCAGAACGCCCGGCTGCCCGCCGGAGAACTCGTCCTGATGGGCCAGGTGCTGGATGCCGGCCGTTTTGCCGCGGTTCGCCGCGTCGCGGAAGACCCCACCGCCCTCCAGGTGATGAGCCAATACCTCGGCTACAGCCCGCGCAAACGCGAGATCCGCATGTTCTGGAGCTTTGTCTCCGACACCCCGCTCGAAGAGCGCATCAAGGCCGGCCAGACCACCCAGTTCCACTTCGACGTGCAGTCCTACAACTTCGCCTACGCCTGCTACTACCTCGTCGACACGGATCGCAGCAACGGCGCCCACGTCATGGTCAGCGGAAGCCACAAGTCCAAGCCCGCCCCATGGCTCTTCGGCTCCGCCAACCAGACCGACGAAGCCATTTACGCACACTACCCGGCAAAGGACATCCTCACCATCGAGGGCAAGGCCGGCAGCGGCTTCTGGCAGGACAGCAGCTGCTACCACAAGGCGCTGGCGCTGGAAAAGGGCGAGCGTCTCGTGCTCCAGGTGCGGTACTTCTAAAACGGACTCAGGAGACCTCGGGCGCGGCGTCGAACAGCCCGCGAAAGCTCAGCCGGTAGGCGAAGATTAAGAAGAGCTCCAGCACGGTGCAGACCAGGCCCGGCGCGATCCCCACCCCGGCAAGCAGCAGGACATGGAACAGCAGGATGTTGACCAGGATGGGCGCTAGGATCGTCAGCGCAAGCGGAACGTAGCGTCCTACCAGAAGCAAGAGCCCGCCAATCACCATCAGCAGCGAGACGAAGGTCATGTACTTGTGCGTCATCAGGATGGAGGCGAAGATTCCCGCATCGCCCGGGGGCAGCGGCGCGTTCATAAAGTGCAGGATTCCATTCAGCCCGAAGACGAAGAAGATAAGGCCGAGCAGGATACGTGAGGCAAGGATGGCGATCTTCATGGCGTTCTCTCCCGGTACGTCAGCCCTCTCGTTATACCAGCGCGCGGCCCATCATGGGATATCTTCAAGCGCAATCCCGCGGATCGCCGGCGCGGCGAACGCCAGCCGCTTCGCCATCAACCGCACCGCCTCGACGCTGCTGTCCATTAGCAGAAAACGCCGGCCGGCCCGGGCCGCCGCTACGCCGGTCGTTCCGCTTCCAGCGAAGAAGTCGAGCACCAGGTCTCCCGGGCTCGAATGCACCGCCACGATCCGGTTCAGCAGCTTCATCGGCTTCTGCGTCGGGTACCCGGTCTTCTCCTTGCTGTTGGTCGGCACGATCGTCATCCACCAGACGTCGGTTGGAATCTTGCCGCGCGCGGCCTTCTCCGCCCCGACCAGATCGGGAGCCATGTACGGCACCCGGTCGATCGCGTCGAAATGAAAGACATAGTTCACGGGGTCTTTCGCGTACCACAGGATGTTGTCGTGCTTCGCCGGCCACCGGTTCCGCGGCTTACCCCCATAGTCGTACGCCCAGATCAGCTCATTGATGAACGAAGCCCGCCCGAAGATCTCATCCAGCAGAACCTTGACGTAGTGCACCTCGCGGTAGTCGATATGCAGGAACAGCGACCCATCGGGAGCCAGCACCCGGTAAGCCTCCACCAGCCGAGGCCGCAGAAACGCCACAAAATCGTCGAACGCATCCAGAAACTCCGGCGAAGCCACCCGCTCCACCGCATATCGCCCCCCCGCAAACCCGGCCCTTACGCCCGCAACATCGCGGGTCACCCGCATCCGGTCGCGCTTCTGCGTTACCCGCGTATTGAATGGCGGATCGATGTAAATCAGCCGGCACGAGCCGCTCGCGACCGTCCGCAAGAGAGTGAGATTGTCCCCGTACAGGATCTCCCCCGCCGTCTGCTCCGTCCCGCCATCAGCCATCCCGCAAGTCTAAAGCTGTTTCACGCCCCGCGATGTCCACCAGGCGTCTACGCGCAACAGTACCAGGCGGGCCACCGCGGTTTCGAACGTGCCGCTCTGGAGCATCTGCCAATCTCCGCGCATCATAGTGTGAGCGATGATTCCTCTACGTCGACGTCTCTGGTTATGGAAGTCCTATAAAGGCAAGGGGTTAGCCTGCCGATGATAACATTGTGCTAGCATCGGAGTTCCCGTGACTCGATCGGGAGGAGTTCAGTGGAACTAAAGATTAAATCAGACTTTCTTTTCGCATCACCTTCTGGCATAGCGGGCGTCTCCCGGCTCTTGGACTGGGGAAACACCTTTGATTCCTACAATGTGAGCGGTAGTACGGACGAGGCGGATCTGCGTGCTGCTACCTCGGATTGGACCATTGTGGGTGACGATCTTTACGATGCCATGATGCAGGTTGATCAGGCTCATGGCACCGCGAAATAGCCCGTCAGCGAAAGACCTCGCCGAAGCGGCAGGCAGCAAGTCGGAATTCTTGCTGGCGATGTCCCGTTCGTTTTCAGGTCCCCTGCCGCCTCCAGAATTGCTAGAGAGGTATAACGATGCTTTGCCTGGTGCCGCTGAGCGTATCTTCAAGATGGCGGAGAAGCAGCAGGAGCATCGTCAAGCTATCGAAAAGAAGGTGGTTTTCGGGAATACTTCAAGCCAAACACGGGGCAACTATCTGGGATTCCTGGTATCTATGACTGCAATCCTTGGTGGCATTTGGCTGATCTACATGGGTAAGGAAACTACCGGCCTCGTCGCGATCATCACCCCGATAACCGGTCTTGTGGCTGCTTTCGCCTACGGGAAATATCTGCAAAGGCGGGACTTACGCGAAAAGGAACAACCGTTCAGCCCTCCACGAAAGCGCTGAGTGTGGCTTATCTGGCCCCTTCCCTATGAGCCTGCGCCTCTACAGCACCGGCGAGTCATCCCGCAGCATCGCCTTCCGGATCACCTTCACCGGCGCAAACCCCTGGTGCATGAACGCATCGTGGAATGCCTCCAGCGAGAACCCCGCCCCCTGCTTCGCCCGGACATCTTCCCGCAGCTTCATAATTTCCAGCTTCCCCAGCGTGTAGTACAGATACGTCGCATCCGCCGTACCCCGCTTGGTCTCCATCCGCCCGATCGCCGCAGACTGGTACCCCTCCTTCACGAACAGCGACTCCGCCTCCTGCGTTGTCAGCGCCCCGCCCACCCCCGTATGCATCCGGATCGAGACGATAAACCGCGCATCCCGCAGCAGCGCATCCTGCAACTGCCCTAGCCGGATCAGCTTCGCCTCCTTCGCCTGCTCCTCCGCGGAGCCCGTCAGCGCCGGCAGATAGCCCTCATCGAGCATCATCTGCTCGCAGTAGTGCGCCCAGCCCTCGATGTTCGTGTTCGCTCCCAGCAGCTTCCGCGTCTTCGAAGGAAACTGCGGCAGGTACAGGAACTGCACATAGTGCCCCGGGTACGCCTCATGGATCGCCGTCGACGTAATCGTCCCCACGTTGAAGGCCGCCATATGCTCGGCGACGCGAGCCGCCGTCCAGTCCTTCTCGGGCAGCGTCACGTTGAAGTAGGCCTTCGTCGACCGCGTCTCAAACGGCCCCGGAGGGTCCATCGAGGCCTGCGTCGTCGCCCGCATGAACGGCGGCGTCTCCTCGAGCGTTGGCTGCACCTCGCTCGGAATCGAAATGATGTGATGCCCCTGAATGAATGCGATCAAGCCGCCAAACTGGCCCTGGAACGCCTGCAGCAATTGGTCCGGAGGAGGATGCACGGTCGCCAGCTCCGCCAGTTCCTCCTGCGGCGTCTTGCTTGGATCGATCTCCTTTGCCACCCGCGCAAACTCCGCCTGGTTCTTATGCAGGTCGTCGTACGCCACCTGCAAGAGCCGGTCGAGCGGCGTATCCACCATCTCGTCGTACAGCAGCTTCTTCTGGAACGTCTCCGCCCCGAACCGGAACTCCCCATTCGACCGCGGCAGCAGGTCCGTCTTCATCCACGCACCATACTCCCGCAGAGCCTGGATCACCGCCGCGTTCGTCTTGGCAAATGCCGCTTCGGTCGCCGCATCGATCGGGTCCTTGCCTGTAACCGGAAACGCACTCGGCAGGTCCTTCTCAAAGAAGCTGATGTTCCCCTCGATCTGTTCGAGCGCGATCTCGGTATAAATCCGCGGAGGGTTCTTCAGGTTCTTTCGCGCCTCCAGCAGCACCTGCGGCATCTTCGCCTCGCGCGCGATCACTGCCTTCAGCCGCGTCTGCGCCGGAGCATACGGCCGGCTCATCAGCACAAACGCGGACTGCGCCATCCCAGACGAATACATGTCCGGATTCTTCTCCCACGGCCGGATCACTTCGAGCGTCAGCAGGCTCGACCGGATGGCGTTCAGCAGAATCGCCCGGTCCCCGGCCACCGACGCATCGAGCGCCTCCGCCGGAACCGCCTCCACCTTCCGCTCCGCCGCCCGCAGCGCCGCCACCTCCCGCTGCACCTCCGCCGCGGAGTAGTCCTCCAACAGCGAGTCATACTCGTGCAGCCCGGCCGCCGTCCCTGCCGTGGGGGAGAACTTGAAGTAAACGTCGGAAAAGAACTGCTCCGAAACAAAGGTGAACGTCTGCGGAGCGCCATCCGCCGTCAGCCGCTGCGCCCCCGCCGCCCCCACCAGCCCCGTCATTACCAGCACAATCACGAACACTCGCATCGCATCGCCCATCACTTCGCCTTGTAACTCACTTCGACCTGGATCTCCCGCGCGACCGCCACCCCATCCTTCCGCGCCGGCGTGAACCTGTACTGCGCCACCGTGGCCACTGCATTCCTATCGAACCGCTCCCCGCCCGACCGCACCACATGCACCTTCTCCGGAACGCCGTCCGTATTCACCGTAAGCCCCACCAGCACCGTTCGCGACGGATTGCTGAACCGGCTTCGCGGATACGTGGGAGCCACTGCCGAGACAACCGCCGGGTTCGCCGCATCCTTTGCCGACGCGGTCTGTCCGACCGCGGCCACCGCGATCAGCAGAAGCCCCGCCGTCCCCAGCCTCACCTCGTCGACGCGCATGGCACTACTCTATTCCCAACGCGCGCCCGTCACACCCTGAACTGCCGCGAAGGATGCTCCAGAGGCTTATCCGTCTGCCGCGACCACGCCTCCGCATAAACGCCCATCCCAGCAGTCCAGGTCCCCGCGCTTCCGGGCCGCCAGGGCCCGAGATGGCCTATCGACGCCGCAGCACAAGATACAAGACCAGCAGCAGAACCAGCAGCCCAAAGCTCCCGGGCCACACGAACCACCCGCCCCCGCTGCTATACCCTGCCACGAGACACCCGCTCAGACCCATCGCCGCCACCATCCCGGCCACCGCCACTTCCCTCTGCTCTCTCCGCCTCATGGCATTCCCCAGGCCCCGCCTCAGGTCCGCGGGCAACCTCCGGTAGGATGCAGGTTCGCTCCCATCCCTCCATCCTTCGCGCCCGCACGTCCGGACCGCGCAGCACGCCCTCTTCAGCAATCGAATCACGACACCCAGGCCGCCCACCATGCACCGGGCCTTCCGGGGAGCGGCGCCTCCCGGTGATATAGTAGTCGCAATCTCAGCCTGGGGAGCCTCATCATACGACTGCCGGGTTTTACCGTTGCAGCACGCCGCCACCATGCGACTGGATGCTGCCCGCAGCATCGCCGGCCCCTTGACGTCCGCCCTACAGGAAGGCCCTCATGACCGACATCGCCGGGTCGACGATCCTCCAGGCCGCGCCCGCCCCCCAGCAGCGGTCCAGGCTTCTCTGGCCTCTCCTGGTTCTGCTCGCGGCCTGGCTTTCCTGGCCGGCCTGGACCCCCGTCCACGTCGAGTCCTTCTCGGCAAATCTTGAAGCCATGGCCATTCTGCTCAACGCCCATGGACTTGCTGGCCTGGAGCTTGTGGATCACGTCTTTCCCCTCGCGACGGAGTACCAGTACATGAGCCGCAGCGGTCTCGTCGACATCCTGCAGGGGCTGATGGCGCTTACCCGCCAACATGGCGACGGCATCTTCCAGGCCGTCATGCTCCTCAGCATGGCCCTGTATTGCTGGTCGTGTGTCACGCTTGCCCGGCGGTGGAGCGGAGAACCCTACGCCGCGCTGATCGCCGCGCTCCTCCTTACGCCCGGGCTGGTGGAGATCTCCTTCTACTACGCCGACAATCTCCCTTCGGCCGCCTGCGCCCTGTTCGCGCTCGCCTTGATCCGGCGCGAGAACAACACCGCCCTGCGCTGGACGCTCGTCGGTGCGCTCTTCATGGCGGCCATCCTCATCCGCGCCGATGCCACCCTGGTGGCACCCGCCCTTGGACCATGCCTGCTGCGCGAGCGTAAACGCGTTCCTTCCATGCTCTTGCATGCCGTCTGCCTGGGCGCGGGCGCGGTCTTCATTCTTCTGCTCGCGCAGTGGCTCACCCCCTTCCGCCTCATGGACTCCGTGCAAGTGGTTTCGTTGTTCAAATCGTTCCATCTCACCCTGCCCCCGCACCGCCGGGAGGTAGTCGTCGCGGCCGGCTTCTTCGGTTTCATCACGCCGATGCTCCTGGTGTTTGGCCTGGCAAAAAACGCGCGTACCCGGGACTGGCAATGGCATCTCGCCTGGACTCTGCTGCCCGCCCTGTTCTACCTGTACGCGGTGCCGCGGGCCCTGGAGCTGCGCGTCTTCCTGCTACTCGGGGCTCCGGCCTTGCTTGTCCACGGGGCAACCGGTCTTCGCGTTCTCCGCGAAATGTGGAGCGCGGCACGCGCCCAGCCGCGGTGGGTTGCCCGCGCCGTCGCCCTTGTAGCCCTCGTCGTCATGTTCGGCCCTGCCGCGGTCCGAATGAAAGACGGACCTCGCAGCTTCCTCGGGCGCATGTATACCCCCATCATCTGGCACCAGTGGCAGCAGAGCGTCACGCGCTGTATGCAGCAGCTCGATACCTTCATCGCCTCCGTGCAACCCGGGGAGACGGTGGTCGCCGTGAGCAGTCACTTCAACGCCGACCACTACCTCCGCCTGCGCTTGTTGCAGCAGGGCTTCAGCATCATGCCCCTCACCACCGCGCCCTGGGAGTGCCCGGGGATGAACGAGGTCTTTCGCAAGGGAGATCGCACCATCATCCATCTGCGGTCCGAGGTCGCCTACCACCTGACCGAGGAACGGGAGCATATCCCCGCCGGCTACATACAGGCCTACCAGATTGCCGAGGAGATGAAGTGCCTCCATACGACTCCCTATGGACGCGCCGTGCTGTTGAACTGGCAGGACCTCCCCGCATTCTTCACGCCTGCCCTGAATCCCGCCCCGGAGTTGCAGCCGCCGTGGGAGATCTCCTATCCGCAAAAGCCCGTACCCTCCGTCTGGAAGGCCATCTACGGCGAGTTCAACCTTCAGCCGGAGACCCCGGCGCAGATGCAGGCTCTCGAACAAAGCGCCCGGGCCGAGGTCGCCAATGCGGAGCGGACCGCCGTCGGGTGGAAGCCGCTGAGCGGCTACGCCGACCTCCACCGCATGTATCGCTGGCGCTTCGGCACCCCGGCGATCGACGCCTTGTGGAAGTGGGATGAGCCAAAATGACGGGGCGTACCGCTGGCCATGAGTAACGCATCGGGGCTCCGGCCGCGCGAAGACCGGGCCGCCGCACCCCGCTCCCGTCTGTTCGTGGAGGCGGCCCAGTTCATCGGCCTTTCCGGCCTGGGCTGGCTGCTCGACTTCCTGCTCCTCCTGCTGCTCGTCCGCTTCGTCAAGCTGCCCGTCTTCCAGGCCAATCTCATCAGCGCAAGCACCGCCGGTCTCTTCGTCTTCTTCGCCTCCCGCACCATGGTCTTCCGCCCCGCCCATGGCAGCGCCGCCGGTCGGGCATTGTTTTATCTTGCCTACACCATTACTGTGATCTTATTGGCCTCGGCATGCATGCGCCTGCTGGTCGGTGTCTTCCATGCCAGCTCCGTTCTCTGGCTGCGCCGTCCGGTCATCGCGGCCGCGCTGGCCAAGGTACTCGTCACGCCCTTGAACCTGGCGCTCAACTTCGTGGTCGCCCGGGGCGTCAATACTTTTGGAAAACAGAAAGTGAAGGCGGCTTGAGCGAAGACAAGATCCTTGTATTCATCCCCGCCTACAACTGCGCCCCCCAGATAGGGCGCGTCCTTCGCAAGCTCAACAGCGTGCCCGCGGGAATCTTCGCTGAAGCGCTCGTGCTCGACAACCAGAGCAAAGACAACACCGGCGAGGCCGCCGCGGCCATCCTGCCCGAGATTACCACCGTGCCCGTCACCGTCGGACGCAACCGCGACAACTACGGTCTCGGCGGATCGCATAAAGTCGCCTTCGCCTATGCCGCCGAGCGTGGCTTCACCCACGTCGTCGTCCTGCACGGGGACGACCAGGGCAACATCCTCGACCTGCTGCCTGTGCTCCAGGCCGGAACCCATCGCGCCATGGACTGCTGCCTCGGCTCCCGCTTCATGCGCGGCTCCAGCACGCCCGGGTACTCCTTTACGCGTACGCTCGGCAACCGGGTCTTCAACCTGCTCTTTTCTGCCTCCTCCGGCCACTGGGTCACCGACCTCGGCTCGGGCCTCAACCTCTTCGGCCGCGCCGTCTTCGCCGACCCGGACATCCGCCGCTACTCCGACGACCTCCGCTTCAACTGCTACATGCTGCTCGGCCTCGCGGACAAAAAACGCCGCTTCGTCTTCTTCCCCATCACCTGGCGCGAAGAAGACCAGATCTCGAACGTCAAGATCGTCTCGCAATCCATCAAGACGCTCGAAATCCTTCGCGAATACGTCCTGCGCCGCACGTTCTTCCGTTCCGGAGAGCACCGCGCCACGCCCCACATGGCGTACGTCTTCGATACCATCGCGTCGAGCGCCGCCACCGGAGCTCGCCTATGAAGCTCAACCTCGTCATGCCCATGGCCGGGCGCGGCTCCCGCTTCGCCAAGCAGGGGATCATCGAGCCGAAGCCCCTGGTCGACATCGGGGGCAAGCCCTTCTTCTGGTGGGCCGTCGAGAGCCTCCGCTGCGCCGCCGACGTGGAGCAGATGGTCTTCGTCGTCCTCGAAGAGCATGAGGCCAGCTTCGACATCACGGCACGCATCCACGCCTTCTACCCCCATGCAAAGGTCGTGCGCATCCCGGAGGTCACCGCGGGATCAGCCGAAACCGCGGCCATCGGTCTCGCCGCGATCGAAGGCGAAGACCCCGTCACCATCAACGATTGCGATCACGCCTTTCTCGCCGGCGATCTCGCAGGCACCCTGCACAGTCTGCAAACCGGCTCCGCCGCCGCCCTGATGACCTTCCCCTCCACCAACCCCGGCTTCTCCTACGTCGAACTCGGCCCGGACAACAAGGTCCGCGGCACCGTCGAGAAGCGCGTCGTCAGCCCCTACGCCATCGCCGGCTGCTACCTCTTCCAGTCCGCCCCGCTCTACCGGCAGCACTACCTGCGCTACCGCGAGACCTGCGCCTACGACGAGCTCTTCATCAGCGGCATCTACAACGAACTCCTCCAGGCCGGGCAATCCGTCGCGCTCCACATCCTCGAAGCACACTTCCCGTTCGGGACCCCCGAGGAGTACAGCATCGTCCAGCAGCCCATGCTCCACCGGCTGAAGGGGTGGCTGTGAGCCTCTTTTCCGACGGACACACGCTCGTTCTCTTCGCCGTGTCCATCCTGCTCTTCCTGGCCGGACACATCTTCCGTGCCGCCCGCCTCACCGCCCTCTACCCGGAGACCCGGGCCGTCCAGCGCTTCGACCTGCTCCTCGGCCTCGCCATCGGTTATTCCATCAACACCTTCGTTCCCGCCCGGGTCGGCGAGCTCGTCCGCATGCTCTACGTGGGCAAACGCTGCCGCATCCGCTACGCCTATGTCGGCGCCACCATCGCGGCCGAGCGCCTGTCGGACGCCGTCTTCCTCGGCCTCCTCTGCCTGGTCCTGCTTGCGGCGCACCGCCTTCCCCCGTCGATGCTCGCGCTCATCCTCGCCGTGCTGGCAGCCAGCGCCCTCGGCGTCCTCTTCGGCTACCTCATCAAACGGTCGCTCAAGGTACGCCACGGCATCTGGAAGCTCGCCTCCGTCTTCAACGTCTCCATCGCCTATAGCCTGCTCGATCTCGTCTGGAGCTTTTCCGAGATCATCACCGGCCGCCTGATGCTCCGCGTGCGGTTCCTCCGCTGGACCGCCGTCATGTGGCTCTTCTACGGCCTCTCCTACTTCACCTTCGGCCGCGCCATCGGCGAGCACATGCAGGCGGTCGTCTACCAGATGCTCGGCACGCCCCTCCACTCCATGGCGCAGCGCGTCCTGCGCGGCCAGCTCTCCCCCGGCGAGTTCCTCGTCCTGGCCTACGGCTTCGCGCCTGTCCTCATCATCCTCATCTACGGCGCCATCCGCGAGAGCAGCTCCTTCGGCCGCATTCTCACCTCCCTCCTCCGTGGCCGCTTCAACACCTGGGACGTCAGCCCCTCCCCCGTCAGCGAGCACTTCAAGGAGCATTCCGAGTATGAATACTTCCTCTCCTCCCTCTTCATCGACGAGGACCGCCGTGTATCCGGCTTCGGCGTAAGCGCCATCGAGGACGGCGTCGTCCACCGCCTCTTCCAGGGTGGCTCCGGAGCCATTACCGCCCTCGTCGCCGTCTCCGACGAGCTCATGATCCGCAAGTTCGCCATCGGCGACATGAAAGACAAGCTCAAGCTCCAGGTCGACTGGCTCCGCCTCCACCAGGCCGAGCTCCCCCTCGTCGAGGTCCTCCAGGAGCGCATGGAAACCTCCTTCTACCGCTACGACATGCCCTACTCCGCCCAGGCCAGCGACTTCTACGACGTCATCCACACCGCTCCCATCGACCAGACCCGGCGCATCCTCACCGAGGTCGTCACCACCATGCACGACTTCCACCAGGCCACCCGAACCCAGGACGCCCCCGAACCCGTCATCGAGCAATACCTCCGCCAGAAGGTCACCCAGAACGCCACCGCCGCGCTCGACATGATGCGCGACCTCATTGGCGGGGAGGACTACATCCTCAACTGGCGCAAGTACAGCCTCCGCGACTGGGACCGCCTCATGGACCCCGCCTGGCTCCGCCGCCAGGTCCGCGACCGCCGGACCTCCGGCATCCACGGCGATCTCACCATCGAAAACATCATCGTCAGCTCCGCCCACCCGCGCGGCTGGTACATCATCGACCCCAACCCCGGCAACCTCTTCGAGTCCCCCTTCATCGACTGGGCCAAGCTCCGCCAGTCCCTCCACCTCGGCTACGAAGGCCTCAACAAGGCGCCCCTCTGCGTCTGGAAGGGTTCCGAGTTGTCCCTCACCCTCACCCGCTCCCACGCCTACGATCAGCTCGATACCGTCTACAACCACCTGCTCGAAAGCAAAATGGGCCCCGACGCGCATCGCGAGGTCGCCTTCCACGAGCTCGTCAACTACCTCCGCCTCCTCCCCTACAAGATCCGCCAAAGCCAGTCCAAGAGCCTCACCTTCTTCGCCTGCACCAGCATCCTGCTCGCCGAATACCTGGAGAAATACGATTGACCCCCCTTCGCGCGATCATGGTCGACCTCGATGGAACCCTTGCCCGCACCGCCGACGCCAACTGGCTCGCCTACCAGGCCGCCCTGGCCGAGGTCGGCGTCGCCATCCCCCGCGCCCGCTTCGACTCCGGCGTCCAGGGCCGCAACTGGCGCGAGTTCCTCCCCGGCATGCTCGCCGAATCCGGCGTCCAGGCCGATCCCGCCCACATCGCCAAACGCAAGACCGAGCTCTACCGCACCATGCTGCCCCAGGTCGTCATCAACCAACCCCTCGTCCGCCTCCTCGAAACCTGCCGCGAAGCCATGCAGATGCGCTCCGCCCTCGTCACCTCCGCCTCACGCGCCAGCGTCGAAGCCCTGCTCCAGGCCCACAACCTCCGCCCACTCTTCGACGCAGTCGTCACCGGCGACGACGTCACCCGCCACAAACCCGACCCCGAGGCCTACGCCCTCGCCGCCCAACAGCTCCACGTCCAGCCCGCCGAGTGCCTCGTCTACGAAGACGCCGAAGTCGGCGTCGCCAGCGCCCGCTCCTTCGGCGCCCACGTCCTCCAGGTCATCTTCTAGCCCCCGTCACTCCGCCGCCGCAATCGCCCCCACGATCCGGTCCATCACCGCCCGATCCTCCGCCGTCCTTGGCGTATGGTTCCCCACCATGACCGAAAACACCACCGTCCGCCCGCTCGCCCCCACCAGGTACCCGCTCAGCGCCCGCGCCTCCCCCAGCGTCCCCGTCTTCGCAAACACCTTGCCCTGAAGCTCCGCCAGCGGCCCCTTGCCAAACCGCGCCGCCAAACTCCCATCCTCCCCGCCCACCGGCAGCGAAGCCTTCCAATCCGCAAACCATGGCTGCCCCGCCGCCCACACCAGCAGCTTCGCCGTCGCCCGCGGCGTCACCAGGTCATGCCCGCTCAGCCCCGACCCGTCGTAAAACACAAAGTCCTCCGGATCGACCCCCACCCTCCCAACCAGGAACCCCCGCACCACCCCAGCCCCCTCCGCCCGCGTCCCCCCGCACTCGAACCGCTTCCCCAGCTGGTGCAGCAGAAGCTCCGCATGGAGATTCTGGCTCACCTTGTTCGTCACCACCACATCCTCCTTCAGCGGGACGGATTGATGCTCCGCCAGCACCCGCCGCGTGGCCTCGCCCTTCACGGGATACATATCCGCCACGCACCGCGCCTGGGCGTCCCCAAGATGCACCAGCTCGAACCGCTTCGCCACCTCCGACGAAGCCCGCAGAAATCCCACCCCCTCCCCCACCGGCGCGTGCTCCGCCTTCGCCTTCCCCGTCACCTTCACCCCGCGCGCCTCCAGCATCCCGGCAAAGGCCATCGCCGCATACTCCGCCGGGTCCTGGATCGCCACCTCCTCCACATCCGCCGGCGCATCCACCGCAATCGTCCCGAATACCCGCAGCGTGTACCCCCCCGGAGCCCGCTCCATGTCCACGTGGCTCCCCGTCTTCGCGCCGACCGTCGAAAGGCCCGAAGCATCCACCGTGTAGTAAGCAGGCACGGCCGGAACCACCGTCACCGAGGCCGCCTCGCCCGCCGCCCGCCCCGGCCGCACCGTCACCTCCATCTGGTTATCGTTCACCGTCAGCCCACTCACCGGAGCCCCATACCCCCAAACCATATCGTCGATCGACCAGTCCGAAGGATACGGCTCCCACCCAAATCCATCCTCCCCCACCACATCCCCATCCACCACCTTCAACCCCGTCGCCGCCACCTGGTCCGCCATCGCCGCCAGCGCCCGCAGCGGGTCAGCCGCAGCCTCCCCCTTTTTTCGGTCCTTCGGCGCCACATACGGCACCGCTCGCCCCGAAAGGTTCGCCTCCCCGCCGCCCACGATCACGAGGTCCCCACTCAGCCGCGCATTGCCCGAGAACACCCCCCGCCCAATCACCTTCGTCGAAAATGTCGTCTCGCCTCCCAGCAGCGCCATCGCCGCCGCCGTCGTAAACAGCTTCGCATTCGAGGCCGGCTGAAACATCTGCCCCTCGTTCATCCCGAACAGCGGCACCCCATCCAACCCCACTACCGCCACCCCCCAGTGCGCCCGCGCCACACCCGCCTCCGCCACCATCGCCCGAATCCGCTCACCCAGACTTCCCGCCCCCTGGGCGGCCCCGTACTTTGGGCCCACCCACACCATCGCGAATACCACCCCAACCCCGATCCGTCCAAGCATGCGCGCAGTCTAGCACCTCGCCCACCGCACAGAGCAAAGCGAGGCGTTCACTCCCTCCAGGGAACGAGAACTGACGCGGAATCACGCTGCCCTCCCACCCCTAGGGCGCGCGGCAAACGACCCTGGCATCGTCTTCCTATATAACGAGTTACGGGAGCCCGATATGACGCGATCGTCTGCCAACGCTTTTTACTTGTTCTTCAAAGGGAAAGCTCTTTGGATTCTCGGATTCTTCGGCTTCTCTTTCTTTGCCAACCTGTACACCCATCCATCGAACCTCAGCAGACTGCAATGGCGCCTCATCCTCTGGACGCCCTTCGCCGCCGTGACACTCTGGGTCCTCTGGTACGCGCTCGAGCGTGCCTTCTTCTACGGGCTCAGAGCCCGTGGCCGCGGCATCTCTGAGCGCTTCGCCCTCCCCACCGAGGTCGAGGAAGTCTGGCGCATCTGCCGCACCTTCTACACCCAGGATGATCACGTCATCAACATCGATTCCCTCCGGGACTTCATGAACACCAACCGGCGGACGGCCAAGATCTTTTTCAAAGACGGCAAGCCCGTCGGCCTCTACATCATCTTTCCCATCCGCATCGACGCCGTGCGCAAGTTCCTCGACGGAACCTTCTCCAGCGCACAATCCCTCAATCGCCTGCACGCCATCAAAGATCGAGGCAAGCCTTCCGGGCTCTACGTCACCAACATCTGCGCTGAAGGCATCGTCGTTCGCGGGAAGGCACTGGAAAGCATGCTCCTCGACATCCGGGAGCGCATCGCCGCCAATCCATGCATCCGCCACATCTTTGCGCGTATGGCAAACGACGACGGCGGCCGCATCATCCGCAAATACAAGTTCGAGAAAATCCAGCAGCATCTGTCCAACCGTCAGGTCTGGGCATACCACGTGAACCCGAGCCTGCCGGATTGCCTGCCTGACTCCTTCTCCGAACGATAACAACCGCGAGTTGCCCACACCTCTCCTCACCTCTCAATACAACAGAACGCCCCGCATTCGGCTCTAACCTCAGGTACGCAATTCCCCTCAGGAGCCACTTTGTATGGGCCTCATCACACCGAACGAATACGACGACCTCCGCGCCCTCTACACCGGGCAGCTGCAGTACCTCCACTCCACCGAGACCCAGATCGTCAAGGGCCTCGCATCCATGATCGAGCACGCTCAGGACACCCAGCTCAAGCAGGCCTTCCAGTCTCACCAGCAGGAGACCGAGGTCCAGGCGCAGCGGCTCGAAAAGCTGCTCGCTGAACTCACCGGCGACGACGACGACAAGAAGGACCCCATCATCACCGCCCTCATCGGCTCCGGAACCAACATCGTCCGCGAGTCCAGCGAAGGCCCGGTACGCGATGCCGGTCTGCTCGCCACCGCCCAGAAGATCGAGCACTACGAGATCGCCTCCTACGGCTCCGCCCGCAACTGGGCGCAGACGCTCGGCCTCTCGCATCATGTCGAGCTTCTGCAGAAGTCGCTGGACGAAGAAAAGCACGCCGACCAGCTCCTCACCACCATCTCCCACCGCGAAAATACGGAAGCCGCCGTAGCCGTCGCCTAAGCACACCTCGTTCACAACACCACACAGGGCGGCCACCAGGCCGCCCGCTCCATTTCCAACATCGAGTCGCCACCCCGATTTGCCCTCTCCCGTCCTTCCCCCAGCGGCAAAGGGTAGGCGCACCGTCGCTCACGGCATTGTAGGTTTGCCCTTGGATCGATACCCTTGCTCTGAGGTCAAGATGCCGACGACACCGCTCCTCGAGAAGTCTCCCCAAATACCGGGCCAGCCCTCCCCCCTCCCGGCCGCAGCGGCCTTCCGGCACGCTTCCATCCTGGTTTTCCTGCTCACCTTCCTCTACGTCGGGGGGCTTCCTCTGCTCTATGCCCTTCGCTTCCCCACCGTTGCGCCAGTTTATTTCTTCGCGGGCGACACCTTTTACTACCTCAATATCGCCCGCCACAGTCTGCACGCTCATGGCTTCACCTTTGATGGTGAGTTCATGACTAACGGCTTCCATCCTCTCTGGGAGTACACGCTCGTCGGCCTCGAACGTCTGCGTATCCTCACCCTCCAGCAGGGGCCCGCACCGCTCCTCCGCGTCTACTTCGTCAACCTACTCCTGCTCGCGGTCGGCGCAGCCACCTTCTGCGCCGCCTCTCGCCCCCTCCTCAGGCGTCCGCTGCTCGCGCTGCTCATCGTCGCGCCTGGCCCTCTCTGGTGCGTTATGGGTCTCCTCGATTCCACCCTCGGAGCCACCTGGTCTTTCCTCAACGGCATGGAAAGCGCCCTCGCCCTCCTCTGCTTCGCCGCCGCCTTCTTCGCCGGGCAACACCTCTCCGGCAGGCCTTCAGCCATCCTCCTCTTCGCCGCCCTGCTCGGACTCGGAACCCTCGCGCGCCTCGACGACATCTTCATCGCCTGCGGCATGGCCGCCTTTGCCGTCCTCAAGGTTCCTGCGGCCGACAGGCGGCGCACCCTCGCCTTTCTTTTCCCGTTCCCGCTTCTCATCGCCGCTTACCTGGCCTACAACTGGCTCTCCCTCGGCATCCTGCTGCCCATCAGCGGAGGCACCAAGGCCGGCTTCGCCCTCCTGCAGAACCTCAAGTGGACGCTCGCCCTCTTCCTTCCTGTCATCACCGGAGACGGCCCCGCCGCTCTCCTCCCGGGCACAGCGCAGTACTACGGCTTTGCCGAGCGATCCGGACGTCTCCTCCAGATGATCCTGCCCGCCATCCTCTGCGCCTTCGAACTCCACCTCCATCTTCGGCGGCCAAACCCTCGCCCGCGCTTCGCTCTCGTCCATGCCATGGCTGCCGGAGTCATCCTCAAGACCTTGTACAACCTCGTCTTTGTCCAGGTCTGGTACCAGGGCTTCTGGTACTACACCGTCTCCTTCGCCGTCGCCAACCTCATTCTCGTCCTCTGGCTCGACCGTGGGCTCGATCGCCTCTTGCCGCCTCCACCATCCCCCAACCGCCCGTGGGCCTATCTCCTCCTTCATGCCGTGGCGGTCCTGTTTGCCTTCAACCTCTTCATCAGCAAACGCGACGCAGAGGGCCCCGTCGAGGAACAGCACTTGCTGATCGACAGCGGTCCCCTGCGCGACAAGCTGCAGGCGCTCGGAGCCAACCGCTTTCTTGAATTCGACGACGGCTACACCAGCTACGTGGCCGGTCTCCTGCCGCCGCCGGCCTCGGCCTCGCACTCGATCCCGAATCCGTAAGGGCTCTCTACCGCGGACAGTTCCTCCCTCTTCTCTATCGCCGCGGCTACCGCTTCGTCGTCGCTCATGGAGCCTACGCTGCCGCCGTCGACAATCACCTAGCCGCCCGCGCGGCCGGAACCCGGCCCAACCTCTGGGAGATCCACGGCGAGGAGTTCACCCGCTTTGCCTTCCGGCCCCTCGGCACCGACGGCTCACAAGACGGCCTGCGCTTCTACGAGATTGTGCTGGTCAACGCTCGCTAGCGGCAGCCCCAGGCCCCGCGCCGACCCCGCGAGGACCGCTACAGGCTCTCAAGCGTAGCCGATGCATCCGCAGGCACACCCTTCCGCTTCGCCCGCCGCAACGCCGCGGCCCCACCACGCGGAGCCACCCCCACCCCATGCTCGTACACCAGGTTCCCCCCAAGGTGCGCCGAAGCCGAAACCAGTAAAAACCCGAGCATGCCCAGCGCCCGGGCCGGCCCACGCCGCGCCCCGCTGCCACGCCGCAACACCCACGATCCCACATAGAACCCCGTAGCCGCCACATTCAGCAGCGCGTGCACCGCCCCGATCCTCCGCGGGCCCGCTTCCTTCACCTCCGCCCAGTCGTTCATCCCGGTAATCGCCGCGCCCGCCGCACCCACCAGCCCCAGCACCACCGAGGCATCGGCCGCCGTATCCAGCGCCTTGCTCCCCGTCAGGGCCCCCAGCGCATCGAACGCCGCCGCCGCCGTCCACGCCCCTACCGGCACATCCGTCATCACGGCGTGCAGCGGCTCGTTCAGCCAGTCCCCATGCAGCGCGGCCCGCAGCCCTTCGCCACCCACCGCCTCCAGCGCCCCGGCGATCATCCCCTGCGCCCGCACCTGCGCCACCGGCGTGATCCACC
Source organism: uncultured Granulicella sp. (assembly GCA_965213785.1). GTDB lineage: Bacteria > Acidobacteriota > Terriglobia > Terriglobales > Acidobacteriaceae > Edaphobacter. Next base: position 2,068,725 of record OZ243921.1, read on the forward strand.
GCTGCCCTTCCGCCAGGCGGGCCAGCGGGTCGTGGCTGATCGGAGCATTTCCAGAAGACGTCATGGCATCACCTCAGAAGTCAGGGTTGCGAAAGCGCGCCTCCATCAAGCGAAGCCTCTCTCACTCGCACATAGGATGCATCCCGCTCCCCGGGGCTGCCTCCGTCTCGCAACCGCCTCTGCGCCACGCGCCCCGGGCATAGCGGATACATGACACCCACGGCCCGGAGGGCTATCTACCACCAGAGATCGCCCCGGCCGTGGCTGGCGCGCAATAAAGACACCGGCGGTGCATTTCGCTGGAACTCATGCCGCCGGACACGTAGGGTAGCAGGTGGGAGCGGGGAACGATGCACCGTTCTGGAGGCCGGCTTGCGTCTACGAATCCTGTTGTGCGGCTTGGGACTTGGAGTCTTGCCGATCGCCGGGGCACTGCTTGGGCCCGCGCGGGCAAGCGCTAAAGAGGCGGGGCAACGGTATGTGCCGGAATACACCAGCGCCGGCGACCTGGTGGCTCCCGCGAACTATCGTGAGTGGGTGTTCCTGACCTCCGGCTTCGATATGACCTACCGCGAGCGGACCACTGGTGTGCCGGAACATTCAGTCTTCGACAACGTCTTCGTCAATCCGGAGGCGTATGCAAGCTTTCTGAAGACGGGCGCCTGGCCGGACCGGACCGTGATGGTGCTCGAGAACCGGGAGGCGCGGAGCAGAGGCGAGGCGCTCGTGAAGGGCGGGCGTTTCCAAGGCGCGGAGATCACGGGCCTGGAGATTCATCTGAAAGATTCCACGCGATTCAAGCGGGAGGGTCCGAAGGGAACCTGGGGCTTCTTCGACGTGCAGGGCGGGGTAGGCAAGGCGTTTGACCCGACGGCAAGCTGCACCACGTGCCACCACGAACACGCAGCCGTCGACACAACGTTCGTGCAGTTCTACCCGACTCTGCTGCCGGTAGCGGAAGCGAAAAAGACGGTGAGCCCCGCCTACAACAAGGAACAGGAAACGCCGGTAAACTAGGCTACCGCGCAGCGAGAATGGCGTCGGCGATGGCGGCGGCCTCCTGGGCGGCTTGGAGGTCGTGGACGCGGAGAAGGTGGGCTCCGGCGAGCAGCGCGGCGGTGTTCGCGGCGATGGTCTGGGTAGGCCGGGGCGGCGGTAGGTGGCTGGCCAGGAAGCGCTTGCGCGAGACGCCGGCGACGAGAGGGAATCCGAGGGTCCCGAGTCGGTCGAGTTGGGCGAGGAGGGTGAAGTTGGCTTCGCCCAGGATGCCAAAGCCGAAGCCCGGGTCGATGGCGATGGATGTGCCTTCAATCCCTGCGCTTACGGCTTCCGCAAGGCGCGCTTGCAGGTTGCTCAGGACGTGGGGCAGGATCGTCTCAGGCGGCATCGCGGGGAGGCTGGACCACTCCGTCGGGCGCCCCCGGGTGTGCATGAGGATGTTGCCGCAGCCAAGCGCGGCGCAGGTGCGCGACATGGCGGAGTCCCACAGATGGCCGCTGACGTCGTTGACGATCTCGGCGCCCGCCTCCACGGCGGCCCTGGCCGTAGCGGCGTGGTAGGTGTCGATCGAAAGGATAGCGGTAGGGCGGACCTGGAGGATGCCCGTCAGGACGGGCATCACGCGGGTAAGCTCTTCCTCGGACGAGATAGGGGAGGCGTTGGGGCGCGTGGATTCGCCGCCCAGGTCGAGGAGGTCGGCGCCTGCGTCGAGGAACTCAAGACCCCGGTGAATGGCATCCTGCGGCGTCGCGTCGAGGCCGCCGTCGGAGAAGCTGTCCGGGGTCACGTTGAGGATCGCCATGAGGAGAGTGCGGGGGCCGAGTTCCAGGGTCCGCGTACGGAGCTTCCAGCCGAAAGGCGGGCGGGTGGCGAAGGGCATGGGGAGATGGTAGCCGGTAGGTGGCTCACGCGGCAGTTTGTCCCGCGAAGTGCTGCACCCGCCCACTTGCCGTAATCTTCTCTGCATGTTCCGACGCCTGACTCTGCTGTTGCTCGCCGCCACCACCCTGGCCGTCGCCTGCCACGCCCAGGCTCCTGACGCCTGGCAGATCGGCCCCTTCACCCGCCCCGCAGCCGGCAACCCGGTCCTTGCCCCGCGACCGGCCTCCACCTTCCGCGATCCTCTCCTGCACACACCCATCCATTGGGAGGCCCTCCACACCTTCAACCCGGCAGCCGTCGTCCGCGGCGGCAAGGTCTTCGTCCTCTACCGCGCCGAGGACGACTCCGGCACCATGGAGATCGGCGGCCACACCTCCCGGCTCGGCCTGGCCGAGAGCGACGACGGCATCACCTTCCGCCGTCGCGCCGAGCCCGTCTTCTTCCCCGCGCTCGACGCCCAGCAGACGCGCGAGTCGCCCGGAGGCGTCGAAGATCCCCGGCTGGTCGAAGCTCCCGACGGCACCTACGTCCTCACCTACACCCAATGGAACCGCGTCACCTACTCGGTCGGCATCGCCACCTCGTCCGACCTCGTCCACTGGACCAAGCACGGCCCCGCCTTCGCCGATGCGGCCTCCGGCAAATACGCCAGCCTGCGCTACAAATCCGCCGGCATCCTCACCCGTCCCGAGAACGGCCGCCTGATCGCCGCGAAGGTCGCGGGCAAATACTGGTTGTACTGGGGCGAAGGAACCATCCGCCTGGCCACCTCGGACGACCTCCTCCACTGGACGCCGGTCGAAGACGCCACCGGCGCCCCGCTCGCGCTGCTAAACCCGCGCCCCGGACGGTTCGACAGCACGTTCCCCGAGACCGGCCCTCCGCCTGTCCTCACGGCGGCCGGCATCGTCGTCCTCTACAACGGCAAGAACGCCACTATGGGCGGCGATCCCAGCCTCGGCCCCAACGCCTACGCCGCCGGAGAGGCCCTCTTCGATCCGAACGACCCCACCCACCTTCTGGCCCGCCTCGATCGGCCCGTTCTCAAGCCCGAACTCCCCTACGAGAAGACAGGCCAGTACGCCGCCGGAACGACCTTCGCCGAGGGCCTCGTGCTCTTCAGGGGTCGCTGGCTGCTCTTCTACGGGTGTGCCGATTCACTGGTCGCGGTCGCCCAGGCCCCGCTGGCCCAGGGCTCGAAGTAACCATCTCACCCATCCGTGGCATTCCCCTTCCTACCCGCATTCGGCGAGGCTTGTCGGGCGTTGGTGGCGAACAAGCCCCCGCGCCCGAGGTACACCACATGCAGGATCTTCTTATCGTCGGCGGCTTCCTCCTCCTCGTCCTCGCCCCGTGCCTCTCCTCACTTCGTTCCTGCTTCCCCGGCGAGTGAGGCGATTCGCCTCTTGGCGCGGCGGTGATATCCTGCACAGGCGAAGGAAAACCGAATGCTCATCCCCCTCCTCATCCTGCAGGCGCTCACCCTGGTGGCGGTCCTCGTCCTCGCTCTTCGCCGGCCTGCGGTTCCTGGCGCCGATGCTCGACTCAGCCTCCTTCCCGACGCCCTGCTGCGCCAGGAGGTCCGGCTGGACGCCCTGGAAGCAGGTCTCCGCGCTGGGCTCACCTCGATTGACCAGGCACTCCGCGCCGACCTCGCGCTCCACCGCAGCGAGGCCGCGGCCCACGCCGTGGGAGCCCGCGAGGCACATGAGAGTACCGCCAAACACCTTCGCGAGGAGGTGGCCCAATCCATCGGCCGTCTCGCCGCCACGCTTGGCACCGGCCTCGAGACCTTTCGGGCCGACAATCGGGAGACCGCCGCGCGGCTTCAACAGACCGTCAGCAACGATCTCCAGCAGATCGGCCAGCGTCTCGCCGCGTTTATCAGCGAGGTCAGCCGCGCGCAAATCGACGCGCGCGACGCGCTTCACACTCGCCTGACGGACCTACAGGCAGCCAACACCGACCACCAGGAACGCCTGCGCGCCGTCGTCGGTGAGGGACTCGCCCGCATCAGCACCGACAACGCGGGCAAGCTCGAAGAGATGCGGCAAACGGTCGACGAAAAGCTCCACGCCACCCTCCACAGCCGCCTCACCGAATCCTTCGGCCAGGTCACCGACCAACTCAACAAGGTCCACACCGGCCTGGGCGAGATGTCCAAGCTTTCGGAGGGCGTCGACGGGCTTTCCCGCATCTTTACCAACGTCAAATCCCGCGGTGGCTTCGCGGAGGTGCAACTCGGCATGATCCTGAAACAAATGCTCGCCCCGGGCCAATACATCGAAAACGCCAGCGTAAAACCGGGCACCGCCGAACGCGTCGAGTACGCCATCCGCTTCCCCACCAACGCAGGCGAGCGCCTTATGCCTATCGACGCAAAGTTTCCCCGCGAGGCCTGGGAGCGGCTGGAGGCCGCCTACGAGTCCAACCTGCCGGATGCCATCCTGCGCGAAGGCAACAGCTTTGAAGCCGCCATCCGCACCGAGGCCGGCCGTATCTGTGGCAAATACATCAACGCGCCCATTACCACCCCGTACGCCATCATGTTCCTTCCCACCGAGGGGCTCTATGCGGAGGTCATCCGCCGCGAGGCCCTCCAGTCGGAGATCCAGTCCCGGTGCCACGTCACCATTGCAGGCCCCACCACCCTCTCCGCCATCCTCACCAGCTTCCAAATGGGCTTCCACATGCTCGCCCTGCAGGAGAAGGGCGACGAGGTCTGGAAGGTCCTCGAAACCACCAAGACGGAGTTCAGAAACTTCGAGGCGCTGATGGGAAACATGGAAAAGCAGGTAGGCACCGTGCAGAACACGATTCAGAAGCTCGGGGTCCGCACCCGTGCCATCAACCGATCGTTACGCGAGGTCAGCGACACGGCGGAAGCGGCCCCGCCCCTGCGGTTCGACGACTTCTCGGGGCTCGCCCCCCAACTTGCCGCCGCATCCGAAGACGATTGAAGCTGCTCACCGGGGTGATCGAGCCAGGGAACCCGTGGCAAACAGAAAGGGCGGCTGCCGCAACACGCGGCCACCGCCCTCAAAAGCTTTCTGGAAGGCTCTTTACTGTCCCGCTTCAACCCGCGGGGTGATCAGTCCGATGTTGTCGACACCCGCCTGGTGACCATAGTCGATCACCTCGGCAATCTTGTCGAAATCAAGATCCTTGTCGCCCTTGACGAACATGACCTTCTCCTGCCGTGCGGCGAAAATCGAGGTGAGCTGCGACTCGATTGCGGTCTTGTTCACCGCAGTCTCGTTGATCTTGTACGTCGGAGCTCCCGCCCCATTCGACTGCACCTGGACGACGATCGTGCGGTCGTTGACCTGCTCCTGCTGCTGCTTCTTCGGAGGCTGCGGAACCAGCGCATCCAGACCCTTCGGCGTAACTGGCACAATCACCATGAAAATGATCAGCAACACCAGCAACACGTCGATGAGCGGAGTGACGTTGATCTCCGAAACCGCGCCGCCTGTACCTCCACCACCCATTCCCATAATAATCTCCTTGCTACCGAATCACCCTCAGGCGACCCGTCGGTACATGCTGCTTCCTTATTTCTTCGGCGCAGGCTGGTCCGCCGCTTCGCGCTTCTCGGTCAGCAAGCCGAGTTCACTGACGCCCGCGGAGCGGACACCATCGACGGCGTCCATCACCTTGCCATAGTTGGCGCGGATGTCCGCGCGCAGAAATACCTGCTTGCTCGTTTTCTTCTCCAGCTTTGCCGCCACCTTGGACCCGATATCGTCCAAAGTAACCTGGTCTCCGCCCAGGAAGGTCTTGCCCTCTCGCGTCACGGCGACGACGACCGCATCTTCCTTGTTCGCATCTTCCATTACCTTGGCAGAGTCCGCCTTCGGCAGGTCGACGTTCACCTTGTTGTTCAACATCGGCGTGATGACCATGAAGATGATCAGCAGAACCAGCATCACGTCGACCATCGGCGTCACGTTGATGTTCGAGTTGACTTTCTTTCCTTCGTCCCGCTTCGAGATTCCCATTGGTTGCTCCGCATTCCATCCGTACTCATCGGTTGCTGCATCCGGGGTGGCCTGGGGCCACCCCGGAGATCACGCCGTTTAGCGGTGGCTCTGCTTGATGAAGTAGTCGATCAGTTCGCTCGAGCTGTTATCCATCTCGACATCGAACGCCTCGACCTTACCGGTGAAGTAGTTGAATGTCATGACTGCCGGAATGGCTACGAGAAGACCAAAAGCGGTCGTTACCAGGGCCTCCGAAATACCGCCGGCTACCGCACCGATACCGGAAGATTTCTGCGTGGCGATGGCCTGGAAGGCGTTGAGAATACCGGTTACCGTGCCGAACAGGCCGATAAAGGGAGCCGTGGAACCAATGGTGGCCAGACCGCCCAAACCACGCTTCAGCTTGGCGTGAACGATGGCTTCCGAACGCTCCAGGGCGCGCTTCGAGCTCTCAACCTGCGCTTCGGTGATGGCACCGCCCGAGCCAAAGCTGCGGAACTCCTGCAAACCGGCCGTCACAACCTCGGCCAGGTGCGACTTCTTGCTGCGGTCGGCAACCTTGATCGCCTCATCCAGACGGCCGTCCTTCAAGGCGCCGGCAACCTTTGGAGCGAACTCACGGGACTGCTTGCGGGCAGCCGAGAAGTACAGGGCGCGATCGATGATGACCGCAAGCGACCAGATCGACATGATGAACAGCAGAATGACGACGACGCGGGCCAGGTTGCCCATGTTGCCCCAAAGCTGGAGCGGGCTGAAGCCGACGGCAGGGGCCTCTTGGAAGTACATCGCAAGCGTGGCAGGGTGGGCAAGCTGGGTGAGATGAGCGAGTATCACTGGTATCTTTCCTCCGGACTGGGTAGTCGGTCGTTTCTAACGTTCACGAGGCTGAAGAGTATCCGCATCCTCTGGATGTCGTCCGTGCAGCGGTCGAGACGCGGCACGGACGAAGGACGTTCGCTCAAAAGTGGTTTAGCCGCCCCCGAAGGTAAAGTTGACGGTGATCGTGGTATCGACCTCGGTCGGCTCCCCGTTCAGCAGGTACGGCTTGTACTTCCAACGCTTCACCGCGTCCATGGCCGCGCCCTGCAGCATCTGCGGGCCGCTGACCGGGCTCAGGTTCTCGATGGTTCCCGTCTTCGAAATCACCGCGCGCAAGACCACGGCACCGGAGACGTGGGCCGCCTTGGCGATCGGAGGGTAGATCGGGTCAGGCCGGGAAAGCAGTTGGCCGGCCATCGTTCCGCTCGAGACACGCTGCGGACCGGCCGGCTTCGCCGGAGGAGCAGCCTTCACGACGACCGGTGGTCCCGTGCCAATGCCACCCATCACGCCGCCCAGCGCACCGCCCGCCGAACCGCCCATGCTGCCCATGCCGGCAACCCCGGCAACCTGCGGCGGAGGAGCGGCTTCTTCCTTCAACATCTTGATGTCCTTCGGAATCTTGGTGGGCGCGTGAAGGCCCTGATCGATCTCCGAAACCATCTTGATGGGCTTCACCACCTGCGCCGGAGGAGGCGGGGGCGGGGGGGGCGGAGGCGGGGGAGGAGCCGACAGCATCGCGGTCATCGCCGTCTTCGGCAACGCTTCCGGATACAGCAGCGGAATCAAAATCATCACAGCAAGAATGCCGGCGTTGAAGACAAAGGTTCCAATCATCCAATACTTGGACTTGGTCTTGATCTTCCCGCCAGATTCCATCAAAGAGTCTTCAAACATGGGCGGCCTCGATACGTGGAGGTGAAGCTACCATGTTTAGACACCGCGGCTTCGTGGATTGTTCCCGTTTACGAACTCGCTTATCCACAAAGATTCCACAGGCACTACCGTTTTGCCCGCGCCGCGGGGAGCGCCGCCGCCCGCCCACGCGAGGCACGCCAATCCTGGTACGCCACCAGCATCGGCGCCGCCACCGCAATCGAGGAATACGTCCCAATCAGGATGCCGATCACCAGCGCGAACGAGAACCCGTGCAACACCGCGCCGCCAAACAGATACAGGCACATCACCGTCAAAAACGTCAGCCCCGAAGACAGCACGGTCCGGCTCAGCGTCTGATTGACCGACCGGTTGACCACGTCCGAGAGAGTCTCCCGCCGGCTTACCGCGAGGTTCTCCCGGATGCGGTCGAAGACCACGATCGTGTCGTTCATCGAGTACCCAATCAGCGTCAGGATGGCGGCGATCACGGTCAGATCGATCTCCTGATTCGTCAGGGAGAACGCCCCGACCGTAATCAACGTGTCGTGAAACACTGCCACCACCGCCGCTACGCCGTAGATCAGCTCGAACCGGAACCACAGGTAGACCAGCATTCCGACCAGCGAGTAAACCGTAGCCAGCCACGCCTGCTTCTGCAACTGCTTGCCCGCCGTCGGCCCGACGATGTCCACCTTCTGCACCGCAAATCCCGAGTCATGGTAGTTCGTCTCAAGCGCCCGCTGGATTGATGCCCGGCCCTGGTCCTCGGTCGACTCATTCTTCGACTCCGGCAGCGCAATCACCACCTCGTTGGCCGCCTGACCGCTTGGGTCGGAGATGCGCTGAATGCGCGAATCCCGAATCCCACCCTGCGCCACAGCCGCCCGGAGGTGATCCTCGTTCGGCGTTTTATCGAACTTCACCGTCACCTGGGTGCCGCCGCGGAAGTCGACCCCCAGCGGAACATGGTGCCAGAACAGGATCGACAGCAATCCTGCAACCGAAAATATCAGGGAAAATCCCAGGAAATACCACTTCTTCCCCAGCCAGTCGATAGTCGTCTTACGAAAGAATTCCACGTCGTCTTATCCTTAGAGGGCCGTCTCACACAGAAAGCGTGGGCCAGAACCACTTCAAAACGCTAAATCGAAAGCTCCGCCAGCCGGCCCTTCTTCGCCAGCTGCGCGTCGAAGATCACCCGCGACACAAACACCGCCGTAAACAGGTTGGCAAACAAGCCCACCATCAGCGTCACGGCAAACCCCTTCACCGGCCCGGTGCCGAACAAAAACAGGATTGCCGCCGACACAATGGTCGTCACGTGGGTATCGACGATCGTCGTCCAAGCATGGGCGAAACCTTCTTTAATCGCGCCGGCCGCCGTCTTTCCGGCACGCAGTTCGTCACGGATCCGCTCAAAGATCAGCACGTTCGAGTCCACGCCCATACCGATCGTCAGGATGACTCCGGCGATCCCCGGCAGCGTCAGCACCGCACTCGAAAATCCCATGAACCCAAGCAGGATCAACAGGTTCAGCATCAGCGCCAGGTCCGCGTTCACGCCCGCGCCACGGTAGTAGACCAGCATAAAAGCCATTACGACCAGCATCCCGGCGATGGCCGCAACCACACCCTGGTGAATCGACGCCGCCCCAAGGCTAGGCCCGACCGTCCGGGTCTCCAGGTAAGAGATCGATGCCGGCAGCGCCCCGGTCCGCAGCATCAGCGACAGATCCGTCGCCTGCTCCTTCGTAAAGCCCCCGGAGATCTCTCCCCGATCGCGAATCGCCGAGTTGATGCTCGCCACCTCGCGCACCTTGTTGTCGAGCACAATCGCCATCGCTCCCGGCGCCGCGCTCTCCCGGCTGTGCTCGCTCGTGTATTTGTAGAAGCGGTCTCCCGCCTCCGTCGTCAGGTTGAACGTGATGTTTGGCCGCCCGTTCACATCGGTCGAAGGCTGAGCATCGCGGAAGTCCGTCCCTTCCACCTCCGCTGCCCGCTTCAGCAGGTACACCTGGTCCGGCGCTCCCGCCGAGCCCGTCCCATGCAGCAGCACCGAATCCGGCGGAATCACTCCCGCGTTCGCCTGCAGCGCCGCCGCGTCATCCGAGTAGGGTCCGCCCGAAACCGCATGGATCTCCAGCTTCGCCGTCGACTGGATAATGTCCTCCACCCGCGCCGGATCGTCCACCCCGGGCAGCTCCACCAGAATCTGGTTCTCGCCCAGCCCATACTTCTGGATGACCGGCTCGCTCACGCCAAGCTTGTCGATCCGCTCGCGAATCGTTTCGATCGAGGTGTCCAGCGTCCGCGCCTCCAGGTCCCGGATCGCGCCCGCCTTCATCGTCAGCTTGAACGCCCCATCCGCCTGCGTCGCCAGGTCGTAGATCGAGTAGTCGGTGCCCTGAAGCAGCGTTCGCACCGCGCCCGCCTTGCCCGTCGGCACCCCCGTCACGGAGATCGTCTCCGGCCGCGTCGCGTCGATCTTTCCCACCGTCGCGCCCGTCACGCCGGCCGCCTGCACCGCAGCCTCGATCCGCGCAACATCCCGGTCCGTCGCCGTCCCGATCGCCTCCGCCACATGCACCGCCAGCACCAGGTGCGTGCCGCCCTTCAGGTCGAGCCCAAGGTGGATGCGATCAGCAATCGACTGCTTCAGCCCGCCATGCGGAACCCCGACGATGCCATAGCAGAACACCAGCAGCACCGCGAGAATGAACACCATCTTACCGGTCAGATTCTTGAACATATGTTTTCTAGCGAGCCCCCCAACCGATCCCGGTTTTCGCGGCCTCTTCTTCCTTATCTCTCTCGATGATCAGCGCCGGCCTGCTCGCCCTGCGCCTCTGTCCAAACTGGTTCCTTTGCTTCTACCCTGGCGAAAACTCCCGCGAAAGGCTCAGCCCTCGGCCGTCGTCACCGTCGCAATCGAGCTCTTTACCACCTCGAGCTTTACCCCATCCGGCTGAACCCGCACGATGACGGCATCGTCCTTGACCGACAGCACCGTCCCGCGCAGGCCGCCGGTCGTAATGACCTTGTCGCCGCTCTTCAGTTGCCCCAGCATCTCCTGCCACTTCTTCTGCTTCACCTGGTTCGGCTTGATGGTCAAAAAATACAGCAGACCCAGCATCACCGGAAGCAGCAGAAGCTGCCCGTAACTCGCCAACCCGCCGCTCAATCCACTCTGCAACCAGATCCCAGCCATCAACACTCCGTCCCGCAACCCCGCACGTCTTTCCTGGCCGGCAAGAAATAGACACAACGCCGCGCCAGACCGCACATCAGGCCCAGCCTCTAAGCATCGCGTAACGGCATCCCCCTGTCAAGAAAGTCAAAGGAGCCTTCGCCCCCTACTCGCCCTGCAACAGCCCGGGGCTCGGGCGCCAACTGCTCCAGCACGTCTCCGGCTTGCCCAACCCCAGCGACGGCGCGGACAATGTAGTTCCCGCAACTGCGACTACATCGTCCTCGGCGCGATCCTCGAACACCTCACGGGCCGGCCCTACGACCAACTCGTCCAGACCCGCATCATCCAGCCCCTCGGCCTCACCAGTTGGGGCATCTTCCCGCCCAACCCCGCCGCCGCACCCCACGTCGCCCTGGGCTACGGCGCGGACGGAGCCTTCGATCTGCCCCAGAACCCCGCCACCTACGGGCCTGCCGGCGCACTCTTCGGCAACGCCCTCGATCTCGCCCGCTGGAACGATGCCCTGCTCCAGCACAAGCTCCTCCCGGCCGCCGCCACCGACATCATGTTCCACGCCGACCCCAAGCTCTACGGCGAGGCCCTCGGCTCCTGGTCCTACTCGCTCCCCGGTGCCGCGCCCCCGCTGCCCCTCGTCGAGCGCCAGGGCGAGATCGGCGGAACCCGCCTGCTCAGCCTCCTCATTCCCACCCGCAACGCCTCCCTCGTCATCATCGCCAATACCGAACGCGCCGACCTGTTCAACACCTACACTCGTAAAGGACTTGGCTATGCCATCCTCCAGGCTGCCTTCGCTCCCTAACGGCTCCGTTCCACCTCATGCGTCCCCCGCCAGTACGCCGCAACCCCCACCAGGTTGGTCACCACCGCCGTCAGCCCCACCTTCCCCGCGAACCCCCACGTACTCGTCACCTCCACAATCGGCACCGTCGCCAACACCACCGCCCCCACCGTAACCGCCAGCCCAAGCACCGCCGACACCTTCAGCCAGAAACCCGGCCTTGGCCCGAACCGCGCCCCCACCGCCAGCGGCACCGCAAACATCATGCAGTAGTAGATCCCGAAAGAGATCTGGTTGCTCGTCTGCAGCAACTGGAACGCCTCCTCCCGCCCCGTCCCTACGCTCGCCAGCACACACATCACCGCCGCTAGCCCCACGATCACCAACACGCTCCGCACCGGCGTCCCATACCGCGGGCTCAGCCGCGTAAACCACCCCGGCAGCACCGAGTCCCACCCCGCCACCATCGGCAGCCGGCTCGTCTCCGCCACCAGAATCGTGTACGAAGCCACCGCAAAAAGCATCAGCGCCAGAATCATCCCGCGCCCCAGCCAGACCCCCGCCCCACCCCCCAGCGCCGCCGCCAGCACCTGCGGAATCGGCCCCGCCAGGTCGATCTTCGCCGCCGGAACGTACGTCAGCATCGACCCCGTCATCAACACGTAAATCGCCACAATCCCCGGCGCCGCAATCCACGCCGAAAGCATCACCGCCCGCGCCGCATTCTTCGTCTCCCCGGCAAACACCGCCACCTGCTCCAGCCCGCTCAGCGCATTGAACGCCACCTTCACATACAGGTTCAGCGTCAGCAGCGACCAAACCGGCCAACCCAGCGCAAACGGCCGCTGCGGACTCACATGCGGATGCGCCGCCGTCGCCGCCGGATGCCACACCAGCAACACCATCAGCATCGCCGTCAACCCCACCATCAACGCCGTCCCAAAATGCGAGACCCACCGTCCCGCCCGAAACCCGAACACATTCACCACCAGGATCACGCCCAGCAGCAACCCATCGCACACATACGTCAGCGGTTTGCTGTCCGCCATCCACCCCGCGCGCGGCCCCAGCGCATAGCTCAGGCTCGACACCGCCTGAATCCCCAGCCCCGAGACCGTCAGCACCGCATACAGCCCAAAGTTCCACGCGCTCAGAAACCCCGCCAGCGGCCCCAGCGCAAACTTCGCCCACTGGTACACGCCCCCTTCGAGCGGCCACAACCGCGCGCAAAACGTAACCACCGCCACCTGCGGCAGAAAGAAGAACAACACCCCCGCCATCCAGACCACCGGATGCGTCGACCCCTGCCGCGCCGCAATCCCCGCCCACGTCACCCCAATCACCAGCAGAATCTGCATCGGCACAAGATCACGCAGCCGCAGTTCCTTCCTCAGCCCATCTCGCCCTGCCGCTTCAATCACCCACCCTCCACTCCTTCTTGGCAGTAAAGCTTCCCTAAAAAGATGCGGCTTCCCCCAGGTGAAGAGAAGCCGCATCGCTCAAAAGGACTCATCCGCCGCTGACCCAGGCACGCCTCGCAAGACGCGACACAGGCGCTAAGGCAGAAGCACAATGCAGGCGGGGCTGCCCACGCCGACATACTGCCCCGTAAAGTACAGGCCACCCGTAAAGCGGTCGATCCGGTACGACGTAAGATTGTCGCTGCGCTGGTTGCAAGAATAGAGAAAGTTGCCCGTCGGATCGATCGCAAACTGGCGCGGATAATCTCCGCGGGTCGCGGCCTCGCTGAGGAACTTCAGGTCGCCGTTCCACTCGATCGCAAAGGTCGCGATGCTATCGTGCAGCCGATTCGCCGCATACAGGAAGCATCCATCGTCGGAGACGCGAACCTCGGAGCCAAAGCTGCTGCCCTCGAAGCCCGGCGGCAGCGCCGAAATCATCTGCTGCTGCACCAGGGCACCCGTCGACTGGTTGAAGCTGAAGACCACCAGCGTCGAAGACTCTTCCTGGATCGAGTAAAGCCAGCGTCCACTGGGATGGAAGTAGATGTGCCGTGGACCGTCGCCGGGGGGCACGGTCGCAAACGGGGTAGCCGCCGGCGTCAGCACGCCGGACGTGGCATCGAAGCTGTAAACGTAGATTCGATCCTGCCCTAGGTCGGTCTGCACCACAAACTTGTTGTTCGGCGAGGGCAGGATGCAGTGTGCGTGAGGCGCATCGTGACCGCTGAACGCGAAGCTTCCCAAAGGCGCATCGGTCGCCACCCCGGGCCCGAGGTTCCCCGTATCCGCATGGGTGTCGACGGCAGCGCCCAACGACCCATCGGCATGGACCGGCAACACCGCGATGTTCCCTCCGCCATAGTTCGCCACAAACAGAAATCTGCCCGTCTGGTCCAGGCTCAGGAAGACCGGCCCGCCGCCCACCGAGCTCACCACATTCAGCAGCGTCAAGCCGCCGGTCGTCGCATCCACCCGGTACGCGCTCACCGAACCGCTCGTACCGCCCTGAAAGTTCGAGATTTCATTGGTCGAGTAGAGAAACTTACCCGAAGGCGCCACCAGAAGAAATGAAGGATTCACCGCCGCCGCCGCAAGATTCAACAGCTTCAGTTCTCCGGTAAAACGGTTCGCCTGGTACAGGTAGATCCCCTGTCCGTTGCCTGTGTAGCTCCCTACATAGGCAAAGCGTGGTGGCCCGTTGAACGCGAAGGCGCTCGCAAACGTCGTCTTGGCGGCGACGGCTGCGGCCGCTGCACCTTGCAGAAAGTGGCGGCGTGTGGGAAAGCTGGTGAAAGCTGGTAGATCGCGTGAGGACATGGAAGCTCTCCTGGTTCGGTAGGGAGGAACGCTCATCGATCGAGACCGAGGAACGAGCCTTGCTGGGGCAGGGGCGCAACGTTCAGATACTGGTCAGGTAAGACTGTGCGCGAGTATATACGCGGAGACCGGCGATGTCATGAAACGGCAACGTCCATGCAGCAGGCCGGCACACCCCAGGCCCAGCCTCTCGGCAGCCGCGCTACTTGATCGGAAGCCCTGCCATCAGCCCGCCATCGCGTGCCAGCCGGTTCCAGCCCCGCACCATGTTCATCGCAGAGCCATCGCCCAAGTCGCGCCGGTAGATCTCCCCATAGTTCCCTACCGCTTCCACCACGTGTATCGCCCAGTCATCCGCCAGCCCCAGCCGGGCTCCCAGTTCGTGCGTCCTGCCGGCAAGCCGCCCCACGGTCATATCTCCTGCCATCGCCCTGCCGGTCGTCCCTGCCTTGATGGAGGCCGAGCTGATGCCAGCCTCTTCCGCCGCGAGCAGCACTTGAAGAACCCAGTCGACAATCTCTCCAAAGTCGCCTTCGCTCTCCCGCAGGCTAGCCGCCGCCAGGGGATCTTTCGAGACAACCTCCGGCAACATGCGAAACTTCGCAGCGATCGCTCCAAAGCCCACCCGGGTTGCCGCGAGCCGTGTCTGGTCCCCGGCAATCGCCGCGCATCCCCCCGTTACAAAGGCCGCCTCCATCTCACCCTCTTCTTGGAACGGAAAGGGATTGAACTCCAACGCCTTGCGCCGGAACCACGCCCTCACACTTTCTTCAACCTCGGTCCCATCCAGCAGGCAGATCGTGCGGCCGCTTAGATCTTCCGTTCGCTGCACACCCGAATCCGCCGGCACCATGAACCCCACACCATCCCAGAGCGCCACGCCGCTGAAGCCGATCCCCGTATGGGTCGCATGGGTGAAGTCCACCGTCAGCGTCGGCAGCAGGTCCACCGCGCCTGTTCGAAGCGCGTCCATTCCGGTTTGATCGTCAGGAAACAGCCTGATGACGACCTTGCCGCCTGCACCTAGGATCGCCACCGCGACCGCCTCGCAGAGGTCACGGTCGAACGCCTCCCGCGCCCCGTGATCGTCCGAACGCGAGTAGTCCCCCACCTCGGCATTCACCCCACAGACCAGCGCCTTCGTCGCGCGGACCCGCGCCAGCGTAGACCGCGGAGCCCTCGCCCCCTGAGCTCCCGCTGCCGTCGACAGAAGCCCACACAGCAACGCCGCGATACTCCCGCTCACCAATCTCACGGAATCCAATGTCCCGCCGCGGGAACCCCCGGCGAATCCGTAGGCCGCGGGTTGAAGTCCGCAGGAATCGGGTTCTCTCGTCCGGCATCCGTCGGCGTAATGCCAAGCGCCTTGCACCCCGTCTCCCCAAAGTGCGGGAACCGCCCCAACTCCGCCTCCGGAATCTCCGCATACGCCCCCGGCAAAGGCTTCTTTCGCCCCACAAGCCGAGCATCGTCGAACCCCGAAAGCATATCCCCCACGCCCTCCACCAAATCATCCGCCGGCCCCAGGTCTTTCTGGCCCTTCGCCACCCCAAGCTGCCGCCCCTTCACCTCATCCGGCAAGTCCGCCAGAGGAATCAGCCCAAACACCTCATCCACCAGCTTGATGATCGAGCTATGCTCCACCGCCTCATGCGAGATCCCATGCGCCACCGAGTAAGGCGAAATGATCAGCGATGGAATCCGTGGTCCCTGGTTCAACGCCAGCCCCGCACGGTCCCGAGAACGGATCCGCGGCCGCACATGGTCGTACAGCCCGTCCGTCTCGTCATACGCAATCAAGATCACGCTCTGCTTCCAGTACGGACTCCGCGCGATCGCATTGATCTCCTCCGCCAGCAGAGCCTCCGAAATCTGCGAGTCCGAGTACCCCGGGTGATCGTCATCCCCCGAGTACTTCCCCTGCACGCTGGCCGTGGGGTCCAGCGGCTTATATCCATGCAGGTTCCCTGACCCGCCGCGCACATAAAACACGCCCCTGTCGCCAAGCCGCCCTCCGCGAACATCCGCAAAAAACTCCCCCAGCCCATGCAGGTGGTAGCTCACCTCCGGATTGTTCGACACATACCCGAAGTACTGCGGCGCATTGTGGTGCACCACATACCCGTGATGCGAAGCCGCCGCTGCATCCGTAGGCTCGCGGTCATATCCCTCCTGGTACCACCCCCACGGCACCGCCGCCACCCCATGCCCCGCAATCTTCTTGATGTCGTCCTGAACATCCAGCAGGTCGAACGCCGCATCCCGATCCGCCGCCGTCGTCGCCTCGATCTCCGTCCCCATTAACGAGAGCGGCAGCGTCGCAAACGTCAGGTTCGGCGCCGGCGTACTGGAAGCCTTGGGCTCCGGCTGCCGAAACAAGTCCCGCTTCTGCGTCGCCGGCCCCGCCTTCCCGATCGCGTCGCCCTTCTTCTCCGGAGCATCCTTGGTCGGGTCCAGCTTCGACCCCCAGTACGGATACGGGTCCGCCAGCACCGGCACCCCCGCCGTCTCCGGATGCAGCATCCACTGCGTCTCCCCCGTCTGGCCGGAGATCATCGCAATCGCATTCGGCGTCGAAGGCCCGATCACCGTATCCATAAAGTGATCGAACAGCGTAAACCGGTCCGCGTACCGCCACAGAAACGGAGCTACCTCGCAGTCCACATGCCCCATCACCAGCTCGCCCATCTGCTTCCGCGCCAGCGTCGGAAACTTGTTCGGCTTGCCATCCTCCCCCAGCTCCACCCCCTCCTCCGCCACCGCATACCGGTCGTTCGCCGCCACATCATTCGCATCCAGATGCAGCTTCTTCACCGAAGCGACATGCGCATGGTTCACGCTGGCGATATCCGCCGGATACAGCGCCACCGTCCTTCGATTCTCATCCACGATGGTCGAAGGAATGCGAAACGGCGAGATCGACCCCACCGTCCCATCCACATTCACCAACGGCTGCACAAACCCCGGTGTCTCCGCCGCGCCGCGCGAGTACAAGCCATCCGCCCCCGGATAGCTCCCGAAGTAAAAGTCGAACGACCGATTCTCCTGGAACAGCACAAACACATACTTCACCTTCTCCCGCAGCAGCTTCACCTTCGCCTCATGCGAAAGCCTTGGCCCTTTCCCCACCGCCCCCACATACCGCATCACCTCCCGGCTCGACGCCGGAGCCACCACCACTTGCTGAGCCTCCGCGCCCCAAGTCGCAAGCCAAAGCGCTCCGGTCAAAGTAAATCCCAGCCCACTCAACCGCATCGTCTGCATCCTCATAACCTAAGATTTCCTGTTGCCGCTTCTGCGTTCCCTGACCTCTCTCCACCAGACGAGACCTGCTCAGAAATCTCCACTGGCACCCCCGCCGCCTGAAGCACCCCCACCAAACTTGAACTCCGGGGGATCTACCTGCGCGCTTGGGGTCATGGCATGCGGCGTCACCATGCCGATCACAGAGGCCCCTAAATGAACTCGGCGGCTGTCTCTCCCGGATAAGCGCACGGCCGTAAAACCATCGCGAATCCCATCCATCCCCGCAGCCAGCCACCGTTGCAGAGACACCGCTGCCCCCGTCAGGAAGACGCCCAGCAGCATCGGATCCCACGTATGCCTCGCCCAGCCAAGGTAAGGCTTGTTCGAGACGAAGGTCAGGACCGTCACCACCAGGCCCACCCCCAGCACAAAACGGTCCTTCGCACCCACACCCCGCATCAGCACGACAGGTGGCAGGCACCACGTCAAACCCCAGGTAACCCAATAGAACAGCGTCGGGATCTCCATCGAACCGCGGGTGCCGCCCTGCCACATCGCCGTCGGGTTGGAGAACAGGTCTATCTTCAGGTTGATCGCCAGGTACAGTCCAAGCCAAAGCAGGGCCTCCGCCACCGAATACTGCCCGTCCAAATAATCGAAGCGATGGCGCGGGCGCCTCACCCGGATCACCATCAACCCAGCCCCGTACAAAGCAGCGAGAAGCACACGCTGCACCATAGGGAATCCGCCCAGCCCGCCGAGCGGCAAAGCCCAGCCTCCAGCCACCAGCACGGCAAAGATCATCGCCGCAAGAAATGCGTACCACAGCCCAAACCTGTGCCAGATCCAAAGCGATGCGACCGCGCCCACGCTGGGCATCAGAAAATTCGTCCCATACGGCCCCGACCCATGCAGGGAGAGACTCAGGCCCACGCAAAGGTAGCCCGCTGAACTGACCGCCATCGCCTCCTCGATGCCATAGCGATACATCTCCCCCTGCGAGACAGCCACCTCCGCCGACCCATAGCAGAAGACCGCAAAGACGAGCAGGAACACGCCGGAGGCTCGCTCCGTAGTCCCTGAAAACACCACGAAGAACAACCCCGCCACGGCCCCCACGCACAGCAGGGTGAACACAAACAACACCACCCGCAGAAACACATTCGTGCTGCGCAAACTGCCAACCTGCTCGCCGACTATCCCCTGCGCAAGCTCCTCGTATTGCTGCTCCGTCAGCAGACCATCGCTGCGCCATTCCCCAAGCAGCTTCCGGGCCCGCGCATCCTCCATGCTCGCCGCGCTGTAGACCCTCATGTCTGCCTCCCGAAAGTGTGCGCGGTATGCACCAGGGCCGCAATCATCAAACCTGCCGTGAACACAAGGTAGAGCATCACCCACACAGGATCCCGCGCACCGCGAAGGATCAGGAAGCTGATCCCCGCATACCCATACACCGCCGCATACGCAACAAAGGCAAACTGCCTCCGCCGCAGTCCCCAGGCCAAAGACCCGCCACAGACGGCAAGCAGAGCCGCAAGCCACAACCCGGAGCCCTCACGGTCGAAGACTCCCGAGAGCACCGTCCAGAACAGAACATTCGCCACAAGGTTCAGATAGACCCCGAAGAAGTGCGGCTTCACCCCAGCCCGCTTCAGAGCCATTCCACCCGCACCCACCACCGCACAGTAGCCCAGCGCATACATCCGGTATCGCTCATCCTGGTACGCCGGTCCATGCGACACCGCAAGCCCGAACCACCCGGCAAGCGACGACAACGCAAGAGACAGCACAAAGCGATTGTCGAACCGGTACGCCAGGACAAAAAACAAACCCGCCGTCGCCAGCAGATACAAATCCCACTGCCCCGAGAGCAGATGAAACCGCTTCTCCAGGTACGTAAGCTCCACCCCCCACACCAGGCTGCCCAGGTAAAGCACATAGTCGAACACCACACTCGGCGCCGCCACCTCCGCGAAGGACCAGGCCGCGGCCCGCGAGGCGCAATAGAAGAAACAACCCGAAAGGATGGCAAACAAAACCCCTACAACCAGCACATCCCCCATCTGCCGCGACCACGTCGCCACGGTCCAGCCAAGCCCCGCCACAAACGCCACAACCCCCAGATACAGAAGCACATTGATCTCAAAGAACAGGGAAAAAGGCTCGTCCCGCACCAGCCCGGACAGCTGCCCCATCTGCTCCGGCATGATCGCACCCCGCTCTCTCCATTGCTCCAGCCGGGTCAGCATCGTCATGGGCCTGCATCCTCCGTTCAGAGTCGCCACCAGTCTACCCTTACCACTTCGTGCTGGAGTACCCTTGGCCCCATGCTCCCCACCCCCGAACAGGACGCCGCCCACATCCTCCACCAGGAGCAAGCCCTCACCCTTCCCCACTTCGACATCGCCACCGCCTGGACCCTCGGCACCCTTCTCCGCGACCTCGCCCTCGCCCGCAATCACGTCCTGGTCATCGACATCCGCCGCTTCGGCTCGCCCAACCAGCCGCTCTTCTACACCGCCCTGCCCGGAACCACGCCGGACAACGCGCGCTGGGCTCGCCGCAAGGCCAACGTCGTCGCCCGCTACCATCGCAGCTCCTACGCCATCGGCCTTCGCCTAGAATCCCAGGGCCAGACCATCACCCAGCGCGCCGCCCTCCCCGCCAGCCGCTACGCCACCGTCGGCGGCAGCTTCCCCCTCGCCGTACCCGCCGCAGGCGGCGTTCTCGGGGCCATCAGCCTCTCCGGCCTCCCCTCCCGCGACGACCACGAACTCGCCGTCGAAGCCCTCTGCCTCCACCTCGGCAAAAGCTACGAAGATTTCCGCCTCCCCTAACGTCACTGCGTCGCGGCTCCCACCCCACTTGGAGCAAGCAACGCCACCCCCGCCTCGCCCACGCTCAGCCGCCGCACCCTCCCGACGGAAAAATCGTCGCCGCTCCACTCCATGTCCGGCCCCCAAAGATGCCTCGGCAGCCCGCCCGCCGCACGCTCCACCAGCCACCGCGTCGCCGCCGCACATCCCGTCTGCAGCACCACGCCATCGCCCAGCATCGCCACCACCCTCAGATCGCCCGCACACCCCGCCCGCGTCCCAAACCCCTTCGGCAACAGCACTAGACGCACCTTCCCTGAGGTAAGCTCGGCCTGCCACACCGCCGTAAACCCGTCCCCGCCACCCTCCCGCACCAGCCCCAGCACCCGCATCCCGTCGCCTGAGGCCCCGTCCAACCGCACCGACAGCCTCCTGCCCCAGGTCGCGTCCGTACTCAGAAAGCTCACCCAAACCGGTGCTTCCCCTGGAGAGCGCGTCAACGAGATTTCATACTCCGCCCGGCAAAGATGCGTCGCCTTCGAGTGATCGTCCGCGCTGCTCATCCGCACCGCAACCAGTGCGCCCCCCGCGCCTTGCAGAGCATCCGTCGCCGAAACCGCCCCGCCATTGCCGCAGACCATCGTCCTCGACCATCCCGACGCTCCGGAGATTACGGCTAAAACCAACGCCAGCATCCAGTCAGCTTATCGCAAGAACGCCGCATCCCGGCCATCGATGCTCCGCCTGGTCGACTCACCATCCTCCAAACAGCACCCCGCTTCCCCCGAAGGCCTCACAATGGAAGCAAGGTCCTACCATGCGCGCCTCGGCTCTTGAGTTTCGTCTTCGCTATCTCTTCCACGCCATCGTCTTCTCGCTCGGCTTCGTCGCTCCGTGGGATCGCCTCCTGCCGCGCGACGGTCCGCTTGCCCCCACGCAATCCACTTGGCTCTCGCTCGCCTCCGCCGCTGCCCGCCAGGGCTGGCTCCCCTTCGCCACCGCCACCGTCGTCCTGCTCCTCGCCGGCATCCTCACCGCCTCCGCTGGAGCCGCGCTCAGAACCTGGGCCAGCGCCTTCCTCGGAGCTTTCATCGTCCAGGATGGCGCCATGCACGGCAACACCGTCGTCGCCGACGGACCCTACCGCCATCTCCGCAATCCTCTCTACCTCGGAACCTGGCTCCACGCCCTTGCGCTCGCCCTCCTCATGCCTCCCACGGGAGCCCTCTTCACCATCCTTGCCATCGCAGTCATCCAGGCCCGTCTTATCGCCGCGGAAGAGCCCTTCCTCGCCGCCACCCTCGGCCCACCCTACGCCGCCTACCGCGCCGCCGTCCCCCGCATCGTCCCCGCGCTCACCCCTCGCATTCCCGCCGGCGGAGCCCGTCCCCGCTGGCCTCAGGCCGCCGCCGGCGAACTCTACATGATCGGCGTCGCCCTCGCCTTCGCCACCCTCGGCTGGCGCTACAACGCCTACCTCCTCATGCAGGCCGTCGTCATCTCGTTTGGTCTTTCCCTCGTGGCCCGCGCCTTTATCCCTGCACCCGCCAAAAGCGATAGGCCCGCCATCGATCCCGGAAAATAACATCCAGGTCGACGCGGGCCAGCTTTGTCACAGGGGAGAAGCCCTACTTCTTCGGCGGAGCGATCGTATCCTTCGCCACCTTCGCGACCCGGAACTTGACCACTGTCTTCGCCTTGATCTTGATCGACTCGCCCGTCTGCGGGTTCCGGCCCAGGCGTGCCTTCCGCTCGGCCTTCACCAGCTTGCCGATCCCCGGAATCGTGAACTCCCCATTCTTCTTCGTCTCTTTCACTGCCGTCTCGGCCAGCAGCTCGATAAAGCTCGACGCCTGCTTGTTGGTCAGTTCCATCTTCTCCGCCATGGCGCGTACCAGCGCGGTCTTCGTCATTCCCTTTGCCATCGTGTCCTGCTCCTTCGTGCCTTGGATTGTGTTGCGACGTACTTTGGATTGTGCTGCAAACCTGCTTTGGAGTGTGCTGCGAAATGGTTGCAGCGCACGGCGCCTCAACCAGCCACCGCACGTGGTCGAGGTTCGGAAAACTCAATGTTTACGCGGTTTCCGAGCACCGTACCGCCATTCACCTTCGACCTTTCGCCGCCCTTTGTCAACCGCATTCGCCTAATTTCTCCAGCCTTTGTCACCCTTTTCCCGGCTTTTCCTGGCAAACAGCCCATTGCAGCCCACTTTCCCACAGCTTTCCGGCCAAAAGACCAACCATCCCTCGGTCTCGCCTCTGCCGGCTCTAGCTCTCAGGCGTGCCGCTGCCGTCTGTTTTCGTTGTCCTCTTTCGAAGGCAATCTGCTGTTGCTGTCGTCTTTCGCCGAGCGTTGCCGTGCCCTCGCTGTTGCCGCTGCTGTACCTTGCCGTCGCCATTGCCGCAAATCCGCAAACAAGGCCCTATCTTCCCGGCCGGAGCGAGGCAGCTTCACCGCACGGCGCAGCGGAGCGAACCCCCCGCATCGCCCCCCGAGAGCCTGTTTCCGTCTACCCTTATCCCCCCACCGAACGGCTCAAAACATCGGTCGCGCTCGCTTCCCCACCAGCGGAGCATTCAACAGCGCCACCAGCGGAGCCGCCACCCTGAACCTCCCCACAATCTCCTTCACCAGCCCCACTCCCAGCCCCACCTCCACCGGCAGCGTCCGCGCCACCCCCCACCGCTGCATCTTCACCAACTCCATCGCCTCCGCCGGAACCTCCGCAAACCCCTTCGGCGGCCGCGAGAGCCCACCCGCCTCGAACTCATCGAACTGCGCCTTCATCTTCCTCGCACCCACCAACGCCCGATACGCCGCATGGTGCTCCACCAGGTGCCGCCGAATCGCCAGCAGTTGATCCTTGTCCGGCTGGTAAGCCCCCGCCGCCACCACCAGCCCCTCCGGCCCAAAGCTCACATAGAACCCCGCCCCCGTCGTCTTCGCCATCCCCTCCCGCGCCCACCACGCCGCCACATGCGTCTTGTACGGGGCCTTGTTCGGGCTGAACCGGATATCCCGGTAGATCCGCATCATGGTCTTCGAGGGAGCCCGCACAAACTCCGGAGCAAACCCCGCCAGCCCCTCGTTGACCTCCCCGATCAACGCCAGCATCGGCTCCTTCAGCTCCGCCTCATACACCGGCTTGCGCGCGTTGAACCACTCCCGGTCGTTATGCCGCACCAGCCCCCGCAGAAACTTCAGCCCCGCCTCAGAGAAATGCACCGCCATCCCCCCATCCTAAACAAAGTGACCCCCAGACCTGGAGGTCCGGACCTAAGTCTCCTGGATGGAAGATTTTAGGACCAAACACCGGGGAGGGAGTCACGGCACAAAGGCAACTCGTGTCATCCTGATCTCGGATGACTCTGGACCAGGACACCATCGCCGCCATCGCCACTCCACCCGGCCGTGGAGGCATCGGCATCGTCCGCCTCTCCGGCCCCGCCGCCGCCACCCTCCTCCTCCCCCACCTCACCCTGGCCTCCCCCCTGACACCCCGCCACGCCCACTTGACCCGCATCCACGACAACGGCAGCCCCCTCGACGACGCCATCGTCACCTTCTACCCCGCCCCCCACTCCTATACCGGCGAGGACGTCCTCGAGCTTGCCCCCCATGGCGCCCCCGTAGTCCTCGCCTTCCTCCTCGAACAAGCCGTCGCCCAGGGAGCCCGCCTCGCCCGCCCCGGCGAGTTCACCCAGCGCGCCTTCCTCAACCGCCGCCTCGACCTCACCCAGGCCGAGGCCGTCCGCGACCTCATCGAGTCCAGCACCCTCCACCAGGCCCGCCTCGCCGCCGAGCAACTCGGCGGAGCCCTCTCACGCCGCCTCACCCCCACCAAGCAGGCCCTCCTCCACCTCATCGCCGCCCTCGAAGCCGGCATCGACTTCGCCGAGGACGACATCGACGTCCTCCCCGACGCCGCCATCCTCGCCGCCCTCACCCCCATCGAGTCCGCCCTCCAATCCCTGGCCGCGTCCTTCCGCTACGGCCGTATCCTCCACACGGGCCTCACCCTCGCCATCCTCGGCCCTCCCAACGTCGGCAAGTCTTCCCTCTTTAACCGCCTCCTCGACCGCGACCGAGCCATCGTCACCGCCACCCCCGGCACCACCCGCGACCTCGTCACCGACCACCTCGCCATAGGGGGTGTCCCCGTCCAGCTCATCGACACCGCCGGCCTCCGCCCCACAACCGACGAGGCCGAATCCCTCGGGATCGCCAAAAGCTACGAGGCCGCCGCCACCGCCGACCTCATCCTCCTCGTCACCACAGCCGGCTCCTCGTCCGAACACGACGCCCTCATCGCTCCCCTTGAGGACCGCCCCCTCCTCCGCATCCGCAACAAAATCGACCTGCATCCCGGAGTCAGCGACGACCCCGGCGTCCTCCCGACCTCCGCCCTTACGGGAGCAGGCATCGACGCCGTCCGCAAAGCCATCGCCGCCACCTTCCAGGCCGGCACCCCGCCCGAAGCCGGCCTCCTCACCAACCTCCGCCAGCACACAGCCGTCGAAGCTTCCCTCCACGCCCTCGCCCACGCCCAACAAGCCGTCCAGACCCACATTCCTCACGAGATGCTCATGCTCGACCTCTACGCCGCCCTCCACCCCCTCGACGAGCTCACCGGAACCACCACCCCCGACGACGTCCTCCACCTCATCTTTTCCACCTTCTGCATAGGAAAGTAGGTTGATCCTGAAGGGTGCCCATGATCTGCTTCTCTTGGACATAGCCTTCACAGATCGAGGCTTTGGCTAGAATGGGGAAGTCCCCAGTTCAGAAAGGCTAGAGATGCAGTTGACGTTGGCAGACCATACCGGTAGGCGGAAAGAATGCAGGCCGCCGTTGCTCTCGTCTCTCGGAGGCATCCTCTTGGCCGCACTGACGCTGGTGGGTTGTGGACAAGTAGTCGAGGTAAATCCGCTGCACCTTCCCTCGGCGGCTGCATCGACTTGGCAAAGACGCGGAACCGTTCTGGCGGGCACTGCGGCCGAGG
Organism: uncultured Granulicella sp.; assembly: GCA_965213785.1. GTDB lineage: Bacteria > Acidobacteriota > Terriglobia > Terriglobales > Acidobacteriaceae > Edaphobacter. The sequence continues at coordinate 2,094,124 of OZ243921.1, forward strand.
AATACTCCGTGCAGGAGCCTACAGTCCTCTACGAGGGATCGTCGATCCTCTTTCCTGGGACGTCCTCGGTCTTCAAGATGTGGCACACCTGCGGCTGGCTTAGAGGCAGCGTCTGTTACGCCGAGTCGAGAGATGGACTGCAGTTCACTCGTTTCGCCGAGGGTCAGCCGATCCTCACCGGCGTAGGCCGCCCCTTTGTCATGCATATGGACGGCAAGTACTACCTGTACGCGACGCCGGAAGTGGGTGGACAAGGCTGGAATCGCTATGAGTCGCAAGATGGGGTCTCCTGGAGCCTTACCGCTTACCAGACGCTCACCACTGGAGAAGCATCGTGGAATAGGCTCGCTTCCGGCAATATCTTCGTCTGGAAAGAAGGCACGCTTTGGTACGCCATGTACGAAGGTCTCGGAACCGATAAGTCCTGGAGGATGGGTCTGGCCACCTCACAGGATGGGATGGTCTGGTCGCGAAATCCCAGCAACCCGGTAATCGCGTTTCCCTACTGTGGTGGCCCGGAGATCCACAAAGTGGGAGCCACCTACTACATGTGGGGCCAGTGCAATCAATTCCCAAGTCCGTCCACCGAGATCTATCGGCTGCATTCAACAGATTTGCTCACCTGGACTCCTGACCTGATCGAACTGGCCAGGGCCACTTTGGACGAGGGCACGAGCGCCGGCGACGGCGGACAGGTGGCGGACCCCACGATGGTCGAAGCAAATGGCATGGTGTACCTCTATTACGACGCGACGCCGACCCAGCAACCCACATCCCGAAGTGCAATCCACCTGAAGGTAGCGACGACCGAGATGAGTCTCAAGGAACTCGCCGCCGCGAATTAGCGTGCGGGCCTGCATCATCCCTACCGCACACTTGGATAACTCCACGTTGCCTGCAGCGATGCCGAGACGTCGGTATGCCGTCCCGCCTCGTACAAGGGGGCCTTCCATCCTTCATACTGCACCATCCCACGCACCTCCAGCGTGCGATGAAAATGCTTGACCGTCGAGACTTGAAAGATGTTCTGCGTGGTTCCCCCTGGGATAAAGTCCAAGGGGGCTTTGCCGTTCCGATACGAGAGTTGAATCTGATCCTGCGGGGAAAGGTGGTACGTAAGCCATGCTTGACCGCCCTTGTCCTCGCGCCCAATCGCATCTCCCAGAAGGAAGCCCTTGTTCGTATACCCCTGCCGCTGAATGAACTCCGTGTAGATGTATGCTCCTCCCGAACTCCGGCCGGTTGGTGGGTCTGTATCGGCGGCTTCTACGCGAAGATCAAGTCGCCGCGCGCCCGGCACACGTGACAAGTAAAGTCCCGGGCGAATCGCGGCATGTCGCGGCGCCGAGAGGGGGCTGACATCGTCATGAACAAGCGAGTGGCTCACCGAATGCCAGGATTTCTGATGCGTCGCCATCAGCGCCAGCCGATTGAAATGGCTCGTAATCTGACGTGGCAAGCCCTTCGGGCCCGTATCCCACAGCTCCAGATTTCCTCCCTGCTCGTGGCTCCAATCCGGAGTGACATAGTAAAGCAGGTTCAACACCCGGTACATCGCCCGATCCTTGTCGTGCGAGTTATCCAGGTGTGGATTTAGGAAGTTTTCGAACGCCATCAGGCTCACCCCGCCCGCATACAGCCGGTCGTCCGGAACCATCCCGCGAATCTCCGTAATCTCAGCCACCGCGTTCAGAACCCGCGCATCCTGAAACGCATACACGATCTCTTCAAGAATCGGCGCGTACTCATCCATCTGCGCCGCCACATACTTGTTCTCCCGCAGGCTCTTCTTCAGCACCATCGTGCTCTTGTCCGGAAACGAGTGAAAGATCTCCAACGCCAGTTCCTTCGGCAGCAGATCGTCCACAAAACAGCTTTGAACCGTGTGCCGGGAAAATTCCTCCCGCAGTCGATCCGTCTCCGCACTCAGTCTTTCCAGGATGAGCGTCGCATATTCCGTTCGGTTCATCAAACGTCTCCAGGTTCCAGGACAGGTACAGGCCACGGGCCAAAGTATGCCTCCCGCATCCTCCTCCAGGACAGTCGCGGCAGACATGTCACTGACAGCCCCGACTGTCGTCAATCTATCACGGTGATGCGGACAATTGCCTCCCTGGCGCTCACAGCGCCGCACGCCGGCATCTTCAATATCAGCATATTTCCCTCCTAATTTCTTCCTGGGGAGCGACGTCCTCCCACGCCGGAGTCTCCCCCCGTTACCGGCAACAGCGTCATCCGGTAAACTCCACTCCAGGCCGACCCACGCTTCAGCGTGCTCCTTGAACATCCTCGGCACGCGCCGCCAACCCTCACCCTCAACGCGTCCCATGGAGCAGCGTCTCCCGATGATGATCCCTTCCCCGTCTCTCCCCTGGCAGCGCGCAACCGGCATCGCCGCGCTTCTGGTCGCCGCTGCCGTCGCCCTGCTACAAATCCCATCATCGGCCCGCTCCCCCCAGCGCGGGGTCGGCTCTCAGGGCCCCCTCCCCGTCCACCAGGCCTACCCGCCCGCCGCCATCGACGCCGGGGGCTCCCTCTTCCTGCAAAACTGCGCCTTCTGCCATGGCAAGGACGCCGGCGGCGGAGAGTCCGGGCCCGACCTCACCCGCTCCCACTTCGTCGCCGCCGACAAGGCCGGAGAAAACATCGGCGCCATCATCCGCAACGGCCGCGTCGAAAAGGGAATGCCCCGCTTCAGCCTCCCCGACGACCAGGTCACCAGCCTCGTCGCCTTCGTCCACTCCCAGCAGGACAAGGCTATGTCCCAGACCGGCGTCCGCAAGGGCGTCGACGTCTCCGACCTCCAGACCGGCAACGTCGAAGCCGGTAAAGCTTACTTCCACGGTCCCGGAGGCTGCGCCAAATGCCACAACCCGACGGGAGACCTCGCCGGCATCGCGTCGCGGTATGAGGGCCTCAACCTCGAACAGCAAATGCTCGCCCCCAAAGGCGCCAAAGCCACCGTCACCGTCACCACCCCGCAGGGACCCGTCACCGGAGCCCTCGCCTACCAGGACGAGTTCTCCGTAGCCCTCACCGACCCCGCCGGAAAGTACCGCTCCTGGCCCACCGCCACTGTCCAATTCAAGGTCGACAGCCCTGCCAAGGCCCACATCGACCTCTTCGACAAATACACCGATGACGACATTCACAACCTCATGGCCTACCTTCAGACCCTCCGCTAACGCCCCCGGAAAGGCTCACGACGTGATCTCCGCAAAGCATCTCCTGCTCCTCGCCGCGCTTACCGCCCCCGCCACGGCCCAGACCATCGACCACGCCGCCCTCACCCACCCCCCCGCCGACGCCTGGCCCGGCTACCACGGCGACTACTCCGGCCGGCGCCACAGCGCCCTCACCGAGATCACCCCCGCCAACGTCAAGAACATCACCCTCGCTTGGGCCTTTCAAACCGGCATGGCCGGAGAACTCAAAGCCTCCCCCATCCTCGCCGATGGCATCCTCTACTTCACCATGCCGGACAACATCTGGGCCATCGACGCCCGCACCGGCCACCAGATCTGGCGCTACACCGCGCCCCCCAACAAGGCCTTTCACATCGGCCAGCGCGGCGTCTCCATCCTCGGCGACCGCCTCTTCTACATGTCCTCCGACGCCCATCTTCTGTCGCTCGACGCCCGCAACGGCAAGGTCCTCTGGGATGTCACCGTAGCCGACGCCTCCAAGGGTCAGTGGTCCACCCTCTCCCCGCTCGTCGTCGGCAACCACGTCATCGTCTCCGCCTCGGGAGACTTCGACAACCTCCGCGGCTTCCTCCGCGCGGTCGACCCCGAAACCGGGGCCACCCAGTGGGACTGGTACGCCACGCCCCCCGTCGGAACCCCCAAGACCACCACCGGCGGCAATGGCTGGATCACCGGAACCTACGACCCCGACCTCAACCTCCTCTTCTGGGGAACCGGCAACCCCACCCCCGTCCTCAACGGCTCCGTCCGCCCCGGCGACAACCTCTACACCTGCTCCATCGTCGCCCTCAACCCAGACACCGGCAAGCTCGTCTGGGCCTTCCAGCCCTCGCCCCACGATACCCACGACTGGGACGCCGTCGAGATCCCCGTCCTCGTCGACGCTGACTTCCACGGCAAGCCCAGCAAGCTCCTCCTCCAGGCCTCCCGCAACGGATTCTTCTTCGTCCTCGACCGCACCACCGGCAAGAGCCTCCTCACCACGACCTTTGGCCCCACCAACTGGGCCAGCGGCGTCGGCAAAAACGGCCAGCCCATCCCTAACCCCGCCAAGGAACCCGCCCCCGACGGCCGCCTCATCGCCCCCGACGAAAGCGGTCTCACCAACTATCGCTCCCCCAGCTTCGATCCCAAAACCGGCCTCTTCCTCGTCTCTGCCGCCCCCAGCTACAGCCTCTACTTCGCCAAACCTGCCGACGGAACCTACGGCTGGGCCGGCGCCGACTACGGCCTCTGGAGCAAGGGCGTCCTCGAAGCCATCGACTACCAGACCGGCAAGATCCGCTGGTCCCACGACCTAGGCGAACGCCGCGCCGGAGCCGGCGTCCTCACCACCGACTCCGGCCTCGCCTTCACCGGTGACACCACCGGCAACTTCCTCGCCCTCGAAACCGCCACCGGCAAAACCCTCTGGCACGCCGCCTCCGGCTCCCAGATCGACAGCTCCCCCATCACCTACCAACTCGACAACCACCAGGTCGTCCTCACCAGCAGCGGAGGCGTCATGTTCGCCTGGACCCTTCCCGCCCAGCCCTGACCCAGCCACCCAAAGGCGTGTCATCCTGAGCAAAGCGCGGCGAAGTCGAAGGACCTGCGGTTCAACGCGCGCCGCCCTGCTACTGCTCCACCCTCTCCACCAGCACCGAAGTACTGTCGTAATCCCCACCCAGCCCCAGATTCACTCCCAACCCCATCAACTCACTCCCCGTCATCATCCCTGGAACGCCCTTCGCCTTCCCCGCGTCGAACGGAGTCACCCGGTACTTCGCCCCCGCCTCCAGCCCCTGCAGCCGAACCGTCGGAAACTGATCGCCAAAGTGTTCCGCCTGCAAAAACGCAAACACCACGGCCTGCCGGCCATCCTCCGCCACATACTCCACCGCGGACTGCTCGCTCTTCCGCGGTGAAATCAGCCGATACAGCGCTCCCCGCTGCACCGTCTCCCGAATCGTCTTGTAGTAAGCCACCATCCGCGCAGCCTCGGTCGTCTCCGCCTCCGTCCACTTCGTCACATCGCTCCCAATCCCCAGCGCTCCCGTCATCGCCACGTTGAACCGGAACTCCAGCGGAATCGACCGCCGATCCAGAAAGTTCGGCACATCCGTCACCCAGGCCATCATGATCTCCGGCGTATACGCGTGCGAGAACCCATCCTGGATCAGCAGCCGGTCCAGCGCATCAGTATTGTCCGAAGGCCAAACCTCCTCCGTCAGCCGCATGATCCCGAGGTCCACCCGTCCTCCGCCCCCCGAGCAAGACTCGATCTCCAGCCGCGGATGCCGCCGCCGCACCTCCGCCAGCACCGCATACAGGTTCTCCACATACTTCACATAGATCGTCTTCTGCTCGGGCAGCGCCACCGCGTCCCACCCCGGTTCCGACCAGTTCCGGTTGTAATCCCACTTCAAGAACGCAATATCGTTCTCCGTCACCAGCTTGTCCAGAAACCCGATCAGGTACTGCTTCACATCCTCCCGCGCCAGGTTCAGCACCAGTTGGTTCCGAGCCTCCGTCCGCGGCCGCCCCGGAAAGTTCATCGCCCACTCCGGATGCTTCCGGTACAGATCGCTGTCCGGATTCACCATCTCCGGCTCTTCCCAGATCCCGAAGTCCATCCCCAGCGCATGAACCCGATCAATCAGCGGCTTCAGCCCATGCGGAAACTTCTCCGCATTCACCGTCCAGTCCCCCAGCCCCGCATGATCGTCCTTCCGCTGCCCAAACCACCCATCGTCGATCACCATCCGCTCCACGCCGATCTTCGCCGCCTTCTCCGCCAGCGCCATCTGCCCCGCCTCGTTCACGCCGAAGCCGGTCGCCTCCCACGAGTTGTACAGAATCGGCCGCACCTTCGGCTTCGGAGCCCCGGGCAGTATCCGCGCCCGATCGAACCGATGCAAAATCCGCGAAGCCTCCCCCTGCCCCTTTCCCGTATACCCCCCATAGAACCGCGGCGTCTCCAGCACCGCCCCCGCCCGCAGCGGATAAGAAAAGTCGAACGCGTTGTACCCGCCCGTCACCTTCACCCGGTGCCGATCCGTCTCCTCCACATCCATCTGCCAGCTCCCGCTCCAGCCCAGCTCCCCAAACCACACCGGCCCCGCCGTCTCCGTCGTCTCCCCCGCCTGCCCAATCGCAAACCACGGATTCGTCTGGTGCGACGTGCTCCCCCGCCGGCTCTCCAGCACCACGTGGCCCTGCGCCAGCGGAGCCGTCTGCAGCTGCCACTCCGCCCCCCAACGCCCCGTCAGCCAGCTCAGCTCATACCGCGTGCTCGGCGGCAGATTCCACGCCGCCGAAGCCGCCTGCTCCACCGTCACCGTCCCCTTCGTCCTGTTCTCCACCCGCGACCACCGCGCCAGTACCCCCTCCGGATACACCGCATAGAACAGGTGAACATACACCTCCGCAAGCCGGTCCTTCATCGTAATCTCCAACTGCTCCCCATCCGGCCCCGCCGTCTGCTTCGCCTCCACATACTCCAGCAGCAAAGACCGGTTCCCATCCGCAAAGCTCACCTTCACCGCCGGCTGCGTCGTCAACCCGCCGCCCCATCCCGCGTATTCGAGCGGCGTCGTCGCCATCGAGGGCTCGAACGAGGCAGACTCAGGCAGACTCATCGCCCCCGGCAGCCTCGCCCCCTCGCCCAGCCGCTCGCCCCAGTACATCGTCTGCAGTTCCTTCCTCTCGTTCACCCCAACCGCATACGTCATCTCCCCAGCCGTCATCCGCCAAACCCGGTCCGCCGGCTGGTATTCGATCGTGCTCTGCGCACCGGCAGCAAGCGTCATTGGACCAACGGTCAACACAGCCAAAAGCAAGCGTCGTACGTGCAAGGGAGTCTCCTGTACCGGGCCTGCGGATCGCACCCGTCGCGCACCATCCTACGTCAGCCCACGCGCGCAGGCCAGTCCTCCATACGCAGACACCGCACCGTCAACCCCTCACCCAGCATCGCCAACGAACCCACATACCCCGCCGCGAAATCGAACTCGAGCAGCCGCCAGCCCTCCAAAGCCCGCATCTCCAGGGCTGCCTTCGAGGAAACCGTGACGCGGTCCCGCCCCGGCAGCGCATCGAACATCCCGAGATCCCCGTGCAGCCCGATCCCAACCCCCTTCAGCACGGCCTCTTTCCGGGTCCAGCATCGATAAAACGCCGTCACCCGCTCCACCCCGAACAGCCCATGCAGAGAGGCCTGCTCCCTCGCGGAAAGTTGCTCCACCGGCGGCGATCCTCCATACCGGACCCGCTCGACATCCACCCCAAGCGAGATCTCCCGCGCAACCGCCAGCACCGCCACCTCCTCCGAGTGAGACAGGCTGAACTCCAGCCCAGAGTTCCCCAACACATAAGGTTTCCCTCGTGCGCCCGCGCCCAGCGCCACATGCTTCCCGCCGCAATACGTCTCCAGCAGCTCCCGCATCCTGGCATGCGCCACCACGTACCGCCGCGCATGGTGCCGATGCACAAACCGCTGCGCCCGCGCCACCTCCAGCACGGAGAGCCGCTCGATCAGATCCTCCGCCCCCTCCACCTGGAGGCTCCAGCACCAGACATGGACCTCCCCCGGAGCAAGCTGGGGGACCGCCGTCGCAAGTTCCCCTTCAAGATGCGGTGCCGCGTCGTCCATCAGGACAGACTATCGCTACTCCCATCCCAAAAACCCCGCGCCGTCTGCCCAAGCTCCCGCAACCGCGACAAAACGGAACCCGTCGAACAAACGGCGGGCGGCCCAGCACAGGAATCTTCGACCGGAGAGTCGATCCCCACAAAGCATCGCCTCACGGCCGCACACTCGACTCCCGCACCACCAGCCGGGGCGTCAGCAGCGTCGTCCGCGCCGCGTGCCCCGGCTCCGCCACCACCGCCAGCGCCATCTCCGCCGCAATCGCCCCCATCCGCTCCGTCGAGTGGTCCACCGAAGTCAGCGGAATCTTCAGGTACTCCGCATACCGCAGGTTCCCGCACCCCACAAACGCAATCTCTTCCGGAATCCGCAGCCCCGCCTCCGTCGCCGCCTTCATCGCGCCGATCGCCGAAACGTCGTTGTAGCAAAACACCCCATCCGGCCGCTCCCCCAGCGCCAGCAGCTCCTGCATCGCCTGGTACCCCGCCAGGTCGCCCGTCTCCTCGAACCGCGCCCGCGTCACCACGTACTCCGGCCGAGCCGCCAACCCCGCCTCCGCCAGCGCCTCCCGGTATCCCCGCAGCCGATCCACCGAGGGGCTCATCCCCTCTCCCCCAATATGCGCAATCCGCCGCCGCCCCAGCGCAAGCAGATGCTGCGTCGCCAGCCTCCCCACCGCCACATCGTCCGACCCCACAAAGCTCGCCCCCAGCGAAGGAAAGTTCCGATCCACCAGAACCAGCGGCGTGCGGCCAGTCGCTCCCGAAAGCTCCGCCTGGCAAGACGCCACCAGGAGCACATCGATCCCCCGGCTCAGCAGCGCCCGGATCTCCTGCCGCTCGATCTCCGGATCCTCCTCTGAAGACGCAATCACCAGCGCCCGCCCACTCGCCCGCAACGCCCCGCTCAGCGCCCGCGCAAATTCCCCGAAGAACGGATGCACCAGGTCCGGAACGATCAACCCCACCGCATGCGATCGCCCGCTCGCCAGCCCCTGCGCCAGTCGATTCGGCTGGTAATCCAGCTCCTTCATCCGGTTCAGCACCAGCGCCCGCGTCCGTTCGCCGATGTCCGGGTTCCCCCGCAGCACCTTCGACACCGTCACCGTCGAAACGCCAAGCTCCTTGGCAATATCCTTCAGCCGAACCGCCATCCGTGCGCTACCCCGGGTCACTCTCTCTCCCCTAAGTGTAGCCGCCTCAACAGAACCGTGTCCGCCGCCACAGCGTCCACGTCCCCACCCCAAGCGACACCACCAGCACCGCGCTCAGCCCCGCCACCCACCGCAGATCCATCGCCAGCCCCGGAACCACCGCCTGCCACCCCAACCACAAGAACACCCCCATCGCGCAAGCCAGAATCGCCCCATCCCACCACCGCCGCCGCTCCGTCCGCCCGCCAAACTCATCCCCACTCTGCGCCAGCAAAACCTCGTGGTAGTCCAGCCCATACCGCAAACACTCCCGCTCCAGCGACCGGTTCTTCGACAGGTGCTCCTTCCCCGAAGCCACCGCCGTCCCAATCGCAAACGCCCCCACAATCATCAGCACCGACCCCGCCAGCACCAGCGCCCGATGCCCCCGGTCCGCCGTCGCCAGCTCCCCAAACACCAGCGCCCCCCACGCCAGCCCCCATATCTGGTTGGTATTCGAGAGCGGAATCCCCCGCCCAATCCCCAGGTACTTCGTCGCAAACTGCTGAAACAGATCCCCCACCACCCAGATAAACCCACCCAGAAACAGCCAGAACACCACCTCCCGGCTATGCGCCAACTGAAACACCGACGACTGCCGGCCCCCGTCCAGCGTCCACGTCAGCACCGCCATCGTTCCCAGCTCCCCCACTGTAAAAATCGTCACAAACGAAAGCGGATTCATCCCACTCAAATAAGCCTTCCGGTAAGGCACATACATCGTCCCCCACAGCAGGCTCGCCCCGCCCGCCGCCAGCAAGCCACGAGCCGCATGCGGAGCCGCCTCCCCGCCCCCATGGATCGTACTGAACCCAAGCATGATCGCCGCCGCCACAATCGCCAACGTCCCCGCCACCACCTTCAGCACGTTCTTCGTTCCCGCCCCTTCGAGCTCCCCAAACAGCAGCCGCCCCCAAAGCAGCCCAATCAACGAGTTCGTATTCCACAGCGGAAACGCCGTCGCCAGCCCCACATCGTGCACCGCAAACACCGTCAGCGTATTCGCCACCGCCCACAACGCGCCGGCAAGCACCGCCCACACCATCAGGTGCTTCTTCGCCATCAGGTCCGCAAACACATAGCTCGTCCCCTTCAGCATCGTCGGGAACGTCCACCGCGCTGTAAACACGCCCAGCACCATGCACAGCGAGATCGCAAACGGCGAGAACCCCGCGTTCACCAGCTTCGTCGGAGCCTCTGCCGCCCCCAGCCACACTCCCGCCACCAGCCCGCACACGACGCCCAGCCCGTGCAGCGAGCCCGCCGTCCGCTTCGTCTTCCCCGCCTCCGACACCTCCACCAGGCTCCCCGTCGCCATCGCGTTCCCCCTAGTGAATCCAGATCAGCAGCAGAATCCCCCCGGCAAGCACCGCCGCCGGAACCCAGAACTGCACATCCGTCAGCACCGCCCGCACCGTCTGCTTCGCGGAAACCTCACCCATCGCACCACGCTCCTCGGCCACACCCGGCCAACCCTATCCACCACGCCCAGCCCTGTCAAGCATAGACTCACCCATCCAAAAGCTCTTGACGCCGTCGCGCACATCCTGTACGTTACCGGTAACTCTGCGTCCCCAGCCCCGGACTCCAAGGACCTCCCGATGAACGCCGCCCCCACCCAACTCGCCCCGCAAACCCGGAACCCCGACAACCCCCTCCACGACCTCGACGACTGGGATCACTTCCTCGAAGGCCGCTACCAGGAGGGGAAAACCGAGGCCGAGTTCCGCCAGTACGACGCCACCGCCCAGCCCGGCGTCGCCGAGTTCTACCGGCTCAACCACGAAAACATGACGGTCGACTACGTCCTCGGCAAGGAAAAAGAGTACTTCGGCCTCAGCAAGGGCCGGAAGACCATCTGGCAAGCCGCCGAGTTCCTCAACACCCTCGTCGACGACTCAGACCCCGACACCGATCTCACCCAGATCGAGCACCTCCTCCAGACCTCCGAGGCCATCCGCCGCGACGGCCACCCCCGCTGGATGATCCTCACCGGCTTCATCCACGACCTCGGCAAATGCCTTTGCCTGTACGGCGAGCCCCAGTGGGGCGTCGTCGGCGACACCTTTCCCGTAGGCTGCGCCTGGTCAAAAGACATCGTCTTCCCCGAGTACTTCGCTAATAATCCCGACCGCCACATCCCCGAGTACCAGACCAAATACGGCATCTACCAGCCCAACTGCGGCCTCCAGAACCTCCACATGTCCTTCGGCCACGACGGCTACATCGCCAGGGTCATGGCCCCCTACCTCCCCACCGAATCCCTCTACATGCTCCAGTTCCACTCCTTCTACCCCTGGCACCGTCACGGGGCGTACGAGCACCTCGCCAACGACCAGGACCGCGCCATGATGGAGTGGGTCCTCAAGTTCAACCAGTACGACCTCTACTCCAAGGGCCACACCAAGCCCAACACCAAGGAGCTGAAGCCGTACTACGACGACCTCTTCGCCGAGTTCCTGCCGCCGACCTTGGCCTGGTAGCTGACAATACACACACCAGAAGGGCGCGGTGTACTCCGCGCCTTTCCTAGTTTTGTAGTCACGATGTGATAGCTTGGCACAGGAATCGAAGGCACATCGGCAAGATCGTGTTGCTGTGTTGTTGTCTATCGACTTTGCTTGAGAACTTTCAACACTCCAAGAAGGTCGCGTCCTTCCGGGTAGCGAAAGTCTAAGAATCGCCAGTGCCCCTCCTGTAAAGTTACATCGGCAATAACAGCGGGTCTGCTATCCATCTGGTCCCCAACTACACGATGGAGAGCGACTTTGTAGATTTCTCCCCTCTTTGTTATTTGGCTTACCTTGTAGTGCTGCTCAGGATCTTGACTAGCCAGAAAGGGGTCGAAGTCCAGAGCTACAACCTCTCCCGGGAACTTAGCCTGAGTATCTGCATCCTCTTGAAGTTGCAACGCGAGCTCAGGACTAAGGTACGGCTTTGTCAGCTTGAGCACCGCGGCCCAACCTGCACCGGCTTTGTTGGTGGAGACCTTCGGCACATACCAGTCATAAAACTCCTGCACGAAGTGGCGAACTGATCGGGGCGTCTCTTGACCCCTTCTGGCTTGTGCTCGGAGTGGCGACGGTAGCGCAAAGAACAACCCGCAACATAGGATCGCGACAGTGTTCATACTTTCGGCTGCAACCCCTTCACCACCGCAAACAGATCCTCCCCCACGGTCCGCGTCTTCGCAATCGCATCTTCCAGCGGAATATCCGAAATCTTCGTCCCATTCAGCACCACCAACCGCCCGAACCTTCCCTCATGCACCAGGTCGATGGCCGCGATCCCATACCGCGTCGCCAGCATCCGGTCATACGCCGTAGGAGCCCCGCCCCGCTGCGTATGCCCCAGGTTCACGCTGCGCGTCTCGTACCCCGTCCGCCTCTCGATCTCCTCCGCCAGCACCTGGCCGATCCCGCTCAGCCGCACATGCCCGAACGCGTCCAGCTTGTCGCCGACCGACGTCTGCCCCGTATGCTCCGGCAGCTTCGCCCCCTCCGCCACCACCACCACCGCGAACCGCTTCCCACTCTCCCAACGCGCCTTGAGCAGTCGCACCACATCCTCGATATCGATCGGCTTTTCCGGAGCCAGCACCACATCCGCCCCGCCCGCGATCCCCACCGTCACCGCGATCCACCCCGCATCCCGCCCCATCACCTCCACCACCTGCACCCGGCTATGCGCCTCGGTGGTCGAGTGCAGCCGATCCACCGCCTCCGTCGCAATCGTCACCGCCGTATCGAACCCAAAACATGCGTCCGTCCCCGAGAGATCGTTATCGATCGTCTTCGGCACCCCCACGCAGTGCACCCCCCGCTTCGCCAGCTCCACCGAGATCGACTGCGTATCGTCCCCGCCCATCGCGATCAGCGCATCCAGCTTGTGCCCTTCGATCACCGCCCGGCACCGCTCGAACCCACCCTCGATCTTCTTCACATTCGTCCGCGAAGATCGCAGAATCGTCCCCCCGCGATGCAGAATCCCGCTCGTCGTCTCAAGGTTCAGCACCATCGTCCGATCCTCGATCACCCCCCGCCAGCCCTCCATAAACCCGACAAACTCATCCCCGTAGTGCCCCACACCCTTCCGCACCACCGCCCGAATCACCGCGTTCAACCCCGGGCAATCCCCGCCCCCCGTCAGCATGCCAATCCGCATCGCACCCTCCCCAGACGTTCCCGAGGATCATACCGCGCCCCCAGCGCCGACGCACCCCGCCAGGCAACCCTCCAACGATCTTCGGCTCCTCCGCCCTCCCTCACCGAAGGGGGCTCCGCCAAGGAGCCCCACCCGTCTACGCCAGCGAAATCGCCCCCTGGCTGAAGTTCGCCAGGTCTGGAAACACCCCCGCAAGCTGCCCCGGCGAGAGCCCGATCCAGCCTCCCACCGCCGCCGCCATCTGCGTCACCGAAAGCGTCGGAATCCACGTCCCCAGCGTCCCCAGGTCGTGCGCCCCCCCAAGTGCCAGCTCTGGAAGCGTCCCGATGATCCGCCCTCCGTTGATCCCTCCCCCCAGCAGCATCTGGTGGTTCCCCCACGCATGATCGCTTCCCCCGGTGCTGTTGGCCGCCATCGACCGGTTGAAGTCCGAGTGCGTGCACACCAGCACCTGGTTCGTCATCCCGATCTCCGCCATCGCCGCCATAAACGCCCCCAGCCCCGCATCGAGCGCCCCCAGGTTCGTGTTGTGCAGCCCCAGCTGGGCGTCGTGCGTGTCGTACCCGCCCTGCGCCAGGTAGAAGATCTGCCGCGAAGCCCCCACCACCGAGCGACCGTTGATCAACTGCGCCACCGCCGCCAGCTCCGCCCCGATCCCGCTCGTCGGAAACTGCGTCCGCAGGCTGCTTCCCGCCGCCCGCGCCTGCGCGATCGCCGCCTGCTGCTGCAACGCCGCCGCATGCAGCTTGGCCGACTGCGCCACCAGCGCGTTCTTCGAGCTTACATCCTGCATCGAAAGCCCCTGCGCCGCGTTCTGCAGCGACAAGGGGATCGGCGCCGAGTTCACCGTCCCACCCTGCACCGTGATCCCCTGCACCGCATTGCCCACCGTAAAGATGCTTGCCGGACCCGCATCCAGCACCATCGGCAGCGTCCCCGATTGCCCCTGCAGCGCATCCGCGATCCGCCCGCCCCATCCCGTCGCCGGCTGGTTGCCCGTCGACGCACTCTCCCACTCCGCCAGGCTCGCCACATGGTTCAGCAGCCCATACGGCAGCAGCGTCGCATCCTGCTGAATCTGCGCCTTCGTCATCGGCTGCTTCATCGGCCCCACGTTCGCCACAAACGAAGCCTGCCCCGCGTTGAACAGCCGCGCCACATTCGGCATCGCCGGATGCACCGCCAGCGGGTACTGGTACACCCCGTTGTTCAGAGGATTCAGCCCACCCTGCGCCAGCGCCAGGTTGCCACGCAGCGCCGCGTACTGCGCGTATTCCGCGCCCACATAAGGCACCAGCATGTTGTTGCCGTCGTTGCCCCCCTGCAGCCCGATGCACACAATGGCCTTGTAGCTCCCGCCCGTCTGCGCCAACGCCTGCATCCGGTTCAACCGCAACCACAGCGAGGCTCCTACCCCGGCCTTCAGGCCGGTTCCCAGAAATTTCCGTCGTGAAACCATGTCCGTAACTCCCTTGTCTCGATCGTGCTTGGGTTAGTGGCTTACCGTGTAGCCATCGCTGTTCATCGCCAGAAACAGCGCGCTCTGCCACTGCGTCGCCGGATCGTTCGCCGGCAGACTCTGGCAGTACGACAGGATCGCCGTCTTCTCCGCCGCCGGCATCTGCCCATGGAACAGCAGGTGATCCAGCGCGTCCACCAGGTCCGGAACCGCACCGAAGTTCGTCGCCAGCCAGAAGCTGTTATTGGTGAAGCCTGGCTCGGTGTTCGTGATCAGACCCCACAAGTATTCACTCCGCTGGATCGCGCTTTGGTTGTTGAAGATTTGGAACTCCGGCCCATTGATCGTCGTCCCCGGAATCACATAGTCCGGACGGTAGAACCCGAACACCGACGGAGCATAAAAGAAGTCCTCCCCCAGCCGCCCCGGATAGAAGCCGCTCTGATCGTCCGTCACCGTCGCCTGCAGCACGCTCGTCATAAAAAACTCGAATAGCACTGGATCCTGCAGAAAGCCATCGTCCGCCGCCATCGTCGTGTCCCCCGCTCGCGCCTCAGGATCGAGCAGGATCGCCGTCACCACCGCCGTCAGGTTCCCCCGCACGCCCGTCCCATCGTTCTCGAACACCCTCGCCATGCGCTGCACATACCCCGGCGTCGGCGCGCTCTTCACCAGGTGCTGGATCAGCAGGCGCGCAATCCGCGGAGGCAGGTTCGGATGCGCAAAGATCGTATCCAGCGTCACCGTCCGGTCCTGCACCACGCCCTGGTTCGCCAAGATCCGGACCCCGCTCAGGATCGTCTTCGCCCCCTGGTCGTGGTACACCTCATACCCCTTCAGCGGCTGCGAGTAGTCGAACCCGTAATAGCCCGTATACGCCGGATCCACCGCCGGAGGAAAGTTCCATCCCGTAAAGACCCGGCTCATGTCCTCTACCTGTGCCTGCGTATACGCCGGAATCGGGCTTCCTGTCCGGTCTAGTTGCAGCGTCCCATCCTCGTTCAGCAGGTTCGGCCCAATCGTGAACAGCTGCATCAGCTCCCGCGCAAAGTTCTGGTTCGGATGCTGCGTCGGATCCGTCGGAACGTTGTTCCCCGCCAGGTTCAGAAACATGCCCATACTCGCGTCCGAAGCCACGTCCGTCATCAACGTCCGAAAGTTGCCCGTCGCATCCTTCTCGAGCGTCCGCTCGTACGGTATGCACGAAAAGCTCTGGAAGATGCATTGGCTCACCAGGAAGTTCTGCAGCGCCCACGCCACCCGCAGCCGCAGCAGCGAGCTCCCGCTCGTCGCAAACCGCTCAAACTGCGTCCGCGACGTCTGCGAGGGGTCGTACACCACCGCCGGCAGCGCAAGCTGCTGGGTAATCCACCCCTTCAATCCAAGCTGCTGGATGTTCGCCACCACATCCGGCCGCGGCCCAAACGCAGCCTGTGTCGAAAACCGCGCCGCCACATCAAACGGAACCGCCGACGCCTTGACCGGAACGTTCTCCGACAACACCGGTCCGGTCCGCGTCGCCGACGCCACGCTCACCACGACCGTGCCCGTCTTCCACGGCGCAAGATACCCCTTCGCCGTCACCATGTACGTCGAGCTCGACGTCGTCGTAAACGTCTTGCCGTCCACCGTAACGATCGGCTTGGATGGAATCGTCCACCCACTCAACGTGATCGTGATCGCCCCCGGAGTCAGCGTCTGCGGGGTCGCCACAAAACTTGCCGCACGCGCCCGGGCCACAGGGGGCCCCGCGAGTAAAATCAACAAAAAAGCCAAGGGCCCTAGAAAGCCCAGGTTTGCCCTGGCTGATCTCGATGGGGGGTTGCCTTGCAAGGACGGAGCGTCCGTGCGCCTGAAGAGAGTGCGGCCTGGGTTTTGGCCCGACATCAGTCCCGTGGTCGTTCTCACTTTGTTTTCCTGCCCTTCCTGGTCTTTGTGTCTGCGTAACTTCTAAACTACCATTGTGGTAACCACATTTGATTACCATTGTGTGTTACCTAGCGGCGGTAGGTTGAACCTTCCGAAAAGTGCCGAATGCCCCAATGATGGAGAAGCGGCGACGTAGCGTGAACTCGGATCAACTCCGAAGAAAAATCGATATCCGGACACCGTCCAGCAAAGCTTCGAAATGCCGTCCCCTTTGAGGAACTCACGAAAACTCTGGTAACCAGTAAATCGGTTACAAAACCTGTTTCCATTAGCCGCAGCGTCGCATCAAGATCTCGTCCGCCGGGAAGTCACCGTAATCCAACGCCCACCGCCAATCTTTCCCCCCAGCGGATGCTCCAGGCACTACACTCAGCACGCACCCCATCTTCCTTCGGAGACGGTACTCAGCCATGACCCCCCAGACCCTTCCTGATCTCACCCGGCACTTCGCCATCCCCGGCGTCCTCGCCTTCCGCGAGAAGGATGGCCTCCTCTTTGCCGACATCTCCTCCCCCACCGCGCAGGCCAGCCTCTGCCTCCAGGGAGCCCACCTGCTCCACTGGCAGCCCACCGGCCAGCAGCCCGTTCTCTTCCTCAGCCAGACCTCCGACATGGCTCCCGGCAAGGCCATTCGCGGAGGCATTCCCCTCCTCTTCCCCTGGTTCGGACCCCGCCACGACGGCAAGGAAGGCCCCTCGCACGGCTTTGCCCGCATCCAGCCCTGGCGGCTCGACTTCGCCGCGCTCTCCGGAGAAGATCTCCACCTCACCCTCACCCAGACCCCCACCGATCTCAGCCGCTCCCTAGGCTTCGACCACTTCCGCCTCGCCTTTCAGGTCACCCTAGGCCGTGCCCTCACCCTCCAGCTCACCGTCGCCAACGACGGCCAGGCGCCCTTGCTCTTCGAAGAAGGAATGCACACCTACTTCTCCGTCCAGGACGTTCACGAGATCGCCATCACCGGCCTCGATGGAACCAGCTACATCGACAAGAAGGACGCCTTCAAGCGCAAACCCCAGCTCCCCGGGCCCATGCACATCACCGCCCCCACCGACCGCGTCTACCTCGACACCACCACCACTTGCACGGTCCACGACCCCGCCGAAAAGCGACAGATCGCGATCGAGAAGACCAACTCTCACAGCACCGTCGTCTGGAACCCATGGGGGGAGATGCCCGACATCCACCCCAACGGCTGGCACGAGTTCGTCTGCGTCGAAACCGTCAACGTAGGCGATCAGTCGATCACCCTCACTCCCGGAGCGACCCACTCCATGAAGGCGCACATCACCGTCACCCCCCTGCCCGTCTAGCACGGTCGAACCGCCCCCGGTAACCGTCTTGTCAGGACCTTCCTTAGCCATCCGGCCAGACCGGGCCGTCGCGGTCCTTCTACCCCATTCCTGCATCGAAACACCTATGCTCGTGCTCGCCTCAGCCTCACCCCGCCGCCACGAACTCCTCTCCCAGGCCGGTCTCACCTTTACGGTCCACGAGCCTCACATCCGAGAGGACCCCTTGGCGGGCGAATCTGCCGCCGACTATGTCTCCCGCATGGCAGAAGAAAAAGCCCGGGCCGTCTTCGAGCGTCTCAGCCAACAGACGATCGCTCCCGCCGATCCCCTCCTCGTCCTCGGAGCCGACACCTGCGTCCTCTCCGAAGGCAAGATCCTCGGGAAACCCGCCAACCGCGCCGAAGCTCGCCACATGCTCGAGAGCCTCTCCGGCCGCACCCACCAGGTCCTCACCGGCATCGCGACCGTTTCCCGTGCCGGGGCCATCGTCGC
Source organism: uncultured Granulicella sp. (assembly GCA_965213785.1). GTDB lineage: Bacteria > Acidobacteriota > Terriglobia > Terriglobales > Acidobacteriaceae > Edaphobacter. The sequence goes on from OZ243921.1 coordinate 2,112,491, forward strand.
GGTCGAAATCTCCCAGGTCGTCTTCAATCGCATCGAGCCGGAAGAACTGCAGCACTACCTCGACTCAGGAGAGCCGCTCGACAAGGCAGGCGCCTATGGCATCCAGGGCTACGCCGCCCGCTGGATTCCCCGCGTCGAAGGATGCTACTTCAACATCGTTGGATTGCCCATCGCCCGCACCATGGACCTGCTCGACCGCGCCGCCGCGCAACTCGCTGCCCCCTCGCCGCACCCCGCCGACACCATCGTTCTCCCCTGACGCCGTCTACCTCCTCCCTAGCTCAGCGCGATCATCCCCGCCAGAAGCGCCGTACGTGGCGCCAGGTACTCGAGAATCACCGACTCATGCGCCGCATGCGCTCCCTCGCCCACCGCTCCCATCCCGTCCAGCGTCGGAACCCCGAGCGCGGAAGTGAAGTTCCCGTCAGACCCCCCACCCGTCGAAGCCTCCTCGAGCACAATCCCGATCTGCGCCGCCAACCCTCGCGCCCGTTCAAACAACGCCACCGTCCCGCCAGTCCGCTCCATCGGCGGACGGTTGATCCCACCCCGCACCGTCAATCGGCACATCGGGTCCTCACACTTTAGGGAGCGAAGGAGAGCGTCGACCACTTTTCCATCCTCGGCAGTCGCCACCCGGACGTCCACCTCCACTCCCGCCGTCGCCGCCACCACATTGGCCCGTGTTCCACCATACAAAACACCACAGTTTACCGTACGTTTACCAGATAGATTCGTCAGGTCGGACACCTTCTCCACCAGCCGCGCCACCTCTCTCACCGCCGAATGACCCTTCTCGAAATCCACTCCCGCATGAGCCCCAACCCCTTCTAGATCAAGCACATAGTGTCCTACTCCCTTACGTGCGGTCTTGTACGCCAGGCCCTGCGCAGGCTCCAACACCAGCGCTGCCGAACATTCCACCGCAATCCGCTCCGTCAGACCCCGGGAAAATGGGCTTCCGGCCTCCTCATCGCTATTGAGCAGCATGGTGACACTCCGCTCTATCCCCATTGTTTGCAACACTTTAAGCGCTGTGAGCGCCATCATCACGCCGGCCTTCATGTCCAGGACGCCGGGCCCCCAGGCCCGCCCATCCGCCACCCGCCAAGGCATTCCCCGCAAAGTTCCCACCTCCCACACCGTATCCAAATGCCCCAACAGCAGCACCGGCCGAGCACCCGGACCCGCAAAGCGCATCTCCAGCACGTCTCCGAAATCGGAACTAACATGATGTAAGGTATCTGGAATGAGGGATTTACTGAGGTCCTCCACTAGAGAGCAGGCTGCGTTCACACCGGCACGATCGCCCGTCGGCGACTCCAAAACAACGAGCTTGTTCAGCCCCGCCAACAAAGCCGTCCTCTGCTCCTCCGCCACCGCAAGCGCCTTCTCCATCGAAAATGACATAGCCTAGATCATACCCAGCCCGATGTCGGAGAATGAAAGGACTTACGTCCGACAGTAAGACCAAGCTGTGGCAGAAATGCCACACTTCGGCGACGCGCATTTGGTACATAATCGCGTAGCTAGTTCTGGAGCATCCGCAGTGCCAAGCGCGGCTCACGTTGAGCAAACAATTCGGGCTCCAGTCGAGTTTAAGGGTGTTGGTCTACATAGTGGAGCGCCCGTGATGATGCGGCTTGTCCCCGCGGCTGCGGGTTCCGGCGTCGTCTTCAGGCGAACTGATCTAGACAACTTCGAGATTCCGGCAATTGGCCGCAATGTGGCTAAAGTGAGTTATGCCACAAGCCTGATGCGTCAAAGCGTCCTTATCCAGACGACCGAGCATCTGCTGTCAGCGTTGATGGGATTGGGTGTGGACAACATCATCGTCGAGGTTGACAACCTGGAGGTTCCGATTCTCGATGGGAGTGCTCTGCCATACGTGCAAACCCTCCAATCAGTTGGAGTTAAAGCGCAACGTAGACGGCGGGAGTACCTCCGCATACTGAAGCCAATCGAAGTGCGGGAAGGAAGCAAATTTATCGGCGTATATCCAGGTCGCGGATACGGCATCCGTTATTCCATTGACTTCCCGCTACCCATCGGCTTCGAGTCCCTTACATGCGATTTGGCAACCGGAGACTACGTTCAAGGCATAGCACCCGCACGAACCTTCGGGTTCAAGGGGGATGAGGGTCGGTTGCGGGATATGGGATTGATTCGTGGGGTTTCGGATGAGAATGCGATTATTGTTGGGCCGGAAGGTGTTGAAAATGGGCGGCTTAGGTTTGCCGACGAGTTCGTTCGCCACAAAATACTGGATTTAATCGGCGATCTGGCTTTGCTGGGAAAGCGGATCGAGGGGACGGTGGTCGCGGAGAGGGCCGGTCATGCGATGCATACTGCTCTTGTGCAACGACTTATGCGGGATCGGTCGGCTTGGGAGATGGTGCATGGATACGACGAGTCGGTAACCGAAGATATTACACATTCTGCGGCGCGGGTGGTGAATGCGTAGTTTTTTGCTCGTTCGTTGCTGGTATTTTGCCGGTGAGATGTGGTGAAACATCTGGTAGCGGCGGTCGGATTGGGGTCGAATCTCTCGTCCGTTTGGGGGGACCGGGAGGGGGCTCTGCGGGAGGCGATCCGGCGGGTGGGGGCTCTTGGCCGGGTTGTGGCGGTGTCGCGCTTGAGGGACACGGAGCCTGTGGGGTATGTCACGCAGCCGTCATTTCTGAATGGCGCGCTGCTGTTGGAGACGGAGCTTGGGGCGGAGGCGCTGATGGAGGGTCTGCTGGGCGTGGAGGCGGCGATGGGGAGGGTGCGGGAGGTGGCGAAGGGGCCGAGGGTGATTGACCTGGACCTTCTTCTATTTGGGGAGGCGGTGATCGAGACCGGGGGCCTGGTGGTGCCCCATCCGGGGTTGGCGGAGCGGAGGTTTGTGCTGGAACCCCTGGCGGAGATCGCTCCGGAGATGAGAGATCCTCGAGACGGACGAACGATGCGCGAGATGCTGATGACGGTGATGGCCGAAACGTCGCCAGACGCCGACAGGGTTCGGTGAGCCGGGCTATTCACCCCATAGTACGATCGACTTCTTGCGACCGATGAGCTGTTGGGGGTGAACGATAACTTACTTAGGCGGCGTGCTGCGTTCAGCCCCTGGGAGCCTGATGAGCGGTATGCCGGTTGTTGGTCCTAGAGACGCGGAGGTGGCTCTGCCAGACGGGGTTGGTCCCGCGGCCACCTTCTCCGGCTCCTTGGAGGAACGCGGGGGGCAGGCCACGCGACGGTACGGCGCCAGGGTGCGGCCGTTTTCGGTGGTTCGGGGATCGAAGCGGATTCTTCTCTATTACGAGGCTTTGACGCGGCTTGCGGTGCGGTGCGGGGAGCAGGATGCGATGGTGTACCTCCCGTTTGCGCTGGCGAAGTGCCGGCGCGGGGCCAAGGAGCCGCGTTTGCTGATGCGGCGCGATGGGCGGGGCGAGCTGGAGTCGGCGGTTTTGCTGGACGAGTACGTTTTGCTGGGGATTCCGACGGGAATCTATGTGCCGATCGGCCTGGCGGGCCAGCAGACGATGCTGGTGCAGGATGGCTTGCGGTCGCGGCTGGCGGAGGAGGTGGCGGTTTTCCTGATGCGGGGCTGCGGGCTAGTGGTGCAACTGTCGGTCCGGGATGGTGAGTTCGCGTACCTGGAAGGGCGTGGGCTGGGCCGTTTCCGGTGGACGACGGATGCTCGCACGGTGATCCAGACGCTGCCGCTGGCGGATACGGTGGACGGAACGCTGGCGCTGCTGGGGGCTCGGACGCGACGAAACTTACGGCACTTCCGTCGGCTTGCGGAGGCGGAGCTGAGGGCCACGTTCGAGACGAAGGTGGAGCTTTCGGAGAGCGAGTTTCTGGAGTTGAACCGACATACGTTGTACCCGGTTCCGCTGAAGGCGGCGCGCTGCCGGTATGGCTGGGCGTGGAAGACGCCGCAGAACTTCCTGGTGGGTCTGCGGGGCGGAGACGGAAGCTGGTTATCGCTGCTGGGGGGACGGCGGCAGGGAGGATGTACCGTGGTCGACTGGCAGATGAATATCAATACGCTTCCGGCGTACTCGCTGGGGACGGTGATGCGGGCTTTTCTGCTGGAACACGAGATCGCGCAGGGGACGCGGCGGATGACCTTCGATGGCGGGACGCCGCACTCGATGCATCGGGCGTTTGAGCTGGAGGCGGTGACGGATCTTTTGCTGACGCGCTGGTTTATGCCGCTGGGGCTGCTACGACGGTTGATTCCGCCGCGTTTGCCGGAGGGGCATGTGTTGAGGAAGATGTTGCTGTCGTCGACGGTGGCGTGGCGGAGTTAGCGCTGAGAAGAGGGACCGGCGATGAGGGCAGCAAGAGAAAAGGCGGAGAGCGTGGGCCCTCCGCCTTTCTGGTTGTGAGGTGATGCAGTTAGAAGTTCAGCTTGAGCTGGAACTCGGTGGAGCGGGGTGCGTTCTGGTCGAATGTTCCGTTTCCGCGAACGATCCGGTTGGCGTAAAGGGTGGAAGGTGTGTTGGGTCCATTTACCGAGCCGCTGCCTCCATCGAGCGTCCCGAAGAAGGGCGTGAAGTTCGAGAAGTTTGCGACGTTGTAGAAGGCGATGGCCGGCTCCAGGCTGACGCCCTCACGTAACCGGTTGAGCCGAATTGGGTAGGAAAAGTTGATGTCGAGATCGCGAACAGAAGGATTACCTACGGCGCGTGGGGTGCTGAGTTGGGGAATGGCCTGGATTGCCCCGCCGATGTTGACGAGCTGATCTTTGGTAAAGAGACCCGCCGTGACGAGGGCCTGACCAGCAGGGGTGAGCGCATTGGCGTAGGTCTGGTTGAAGTTTTGAATGTACGCGCCGAGGTTAGAGGGCTTGATGCGATGCATATAGTCGCCCGGCAAGGTTCCTGGGGCGAGATCGCCGGAGGTTCCATCTCCGGTGATATCGGTTTGGAAGATGGTTCCATTGGTGAGGCCAGAGGTGAGAGTGAGGTCGCTTGGCGCCGCCGAATAAAAGTGGCCTACGACGCCAATCTGCGGACCATACTTCATGGTGAAGGAGCCTCCGAAGGAGACCTGGTGTTTGTGGTCGAGTCCGGCACGACCGACGTATTGACTGGGGTTATCGTTGTCCCACGACAAGCTGCTAAAGAAAGCGTCGGAGGTTGAGCCGCCGGCACCGCCAGTGTTGTTTGCAACGATGCGGGAGAGGTTATAGGAGACCTGGATATTGGCGCGATCCACGAAGGCAACGGGGTGCGACTTGGCCTGACGGAAGACGATCTGAAGCGCGTCGTAGCCGGACTTGCCAATGGGCTGAATGAAGTCTCCCGTTCCGAGAAGAGGATTGAGGCCGGGGAACGCCGCACCTGTCGCCGCGGTGTAACCGTTCGGACCAGTTGGCGAACCGCCGCCATAGTTCGCGGCTGAATCGAGGCCTTTACCGGCGAAGGTATCGATGGTGGCTCCGGCCGCGATGGCGCAGTTGATGGCTGCGGCACTCGCTCCTCCGACGCAATTCTTCGACGCGGTGGTTCTCGTGATGGCAGCCCGTGCCGCGGCCGTATTCAGGGTTCGAGCGGCTCCGAGATGATTGACATCGACTCTTTGGCCAATCCGCAAGGTGTTGTTGTGGACGTAGTCAGCGCGAAGAATGGAACCTTTGAACAACTCGCGCTGGATGCCGAAGTTTGCCTGCTGCGAGTAGGGAGACTTGTAGTTCGCGCCGTAGATACCATTGACGTTAAGATTCTCGCCGATGTAGCCGCTATTTTGAGAGTTGAGGTTCTTCTGCGTGTTCGCTTGATACAGGTTCTCCGCGGCGATGGCGTATGGGGCTGCGTTCTTAATGGAACCGGCGCAGACATCCGTCAGGGTTCTGGTTTGCCCGTTGACGGTGATGCTCTTGACGATCGTACCGTCCGGTTGAGAGAGGCTTCCACTGCAAAGGGACGTGCCGTTGTTGTCGTTGAAGAAGGGACCGCTTTTGAGCAAGGAGGTGCGTGCGTTGGTGGTGTTGTTGAAGACGTCGCCTTCGAAGAAGATTCCGTAGGCGCCCGTCAGCACGGTCTTATGATTGCCTGGGGCATAGGCGAAGCCAACCTGCGGGGCAAAGTTGGTATAGGGCTGATGCGTCTTTCCGGCAAACTGGCTGCCATACTGTCCGAAGAGCGAGGCGCTTCCCGTGCAAGGCAGCTGAGTGGGATCGGTGAAGACATTCGTTGTGTCCAGATCGGAGCAGAGGGGCTGATCGAGATCCTGGTTTGCGCGTCCGGTGTCGACGGTGTAGCGAACCCCGGCGGTGAGGGTGAGAGCGGGTGTCGCCTTCCAAGAGTCGCTGAGGTAGGCAGCCTGACGCCAATCGCTGACGCCTCCACCGAGGAGGCCGAAGCCGGGAGTTTCGACAAAGAAGCCAAGCCCGTTACCGATTCTGAGCGTGCTAACGTGATAGCCATTGAGAGGATCGCCTAGGCAGGGGGCCGCGCCGGCGACGCCGCCGCAACCGAGGGCGTTGGGGTTGGTCGCGGTGGGACCGCTGAAGGCGGTCGCGTTACTTTCGCGAACACGCGGGGCGAGCGAGAAGAAGCTGGCGAAGCCGCCCCCGAGAATTCGGTTGACGCTGTATCCATACTTGATGCTGTGCTGGCCTTTGGTCCAGGTACCGTCGTAACGAAGCTGCTTATCGGACTGATAGGTTCCCTGGGGTGCCAGGTAGTTCGGACCTGTATCGATGCCGGGAGAGCTGGTGTTCTGAAAGGTGATTCCGGGCAAGAGGTTGGGCAGGGTGGACCCGGTGGCGACGTCGGAGATGAGGTTGTGAAACTTCTCGTAGCTGCCACGAAAAGAGTGGGTGAAGCGGCCGTGCTGGAAGTCCGCGCCACCAGCGATGCCGGGAGTGTTGTCCCGGTTCGCATAGACGTTGTAGCCTGCACCGAAGTTGCCTGCGACCGCGTTGACGTTGTAGTTGCCGCGGGCGTAATAGTGGCCTCCGAAGGGACCGTTGTAGTCAAGCCTGGCGACCGAGTAGGTTTCCCGGTAGAAGCCCGGAACGGCCTGGGTAAAGCCCAGACCGGCAAAGGTAGGGCTGATCGTCGGAGGGGTCGAGGCATCCTGCTTGATGCGCTCGGAGTTACCGAAGAAGAAGAGCTTGTCCTTGATGAGTGCTCCACCGACGCTGCCTCCGAACTGGTTGCGTTGGAAGGGTGCATCCTGTCCGGCGGCGGTGGCGAAGAGTGCGCGATGATCCTGAAAGTCGTAGAAGAGCTGGCCGTGATATTTGTTGGTTCCGCTTTGGGTAGCGACGAGCACCTGCCCGGTGGAGGTGATGTCACCGGAGACGTCCTGGGTGGAACGGTTGAGCTGGAACTCGGAGATGGAGCCCTGGGAGACGTTGAAGATGGTGGTTCCAACGGTCTCGTCGGTGATGTCCTGACCATCGAGGATGATGCGGGTGGTTCTTCCGGAGACTCCGCCGACGGAGATGGCGGAGTAGCCCGCTTTGGTGGGATCGAAGGTCTCGCCGGACTGGAGGATGACGCCAGGCTCCATCTGGGCGACGTCGAGGAAGTTGCGTCCGTTGATGGGGAGGGACTGGATCTGCTCGTTGGTGAGGACGTCGGAGACGCCGGCCTGCTCGGTGTTGACCTGGAGTTCGCCGGCGGTGACTTCGACCGTCTCGGAGGAGGCTCCAACGGTGAGCTTGAAGGTTCCGGAGGTGACGGTTCCGGTGCGGACGACGGTGCGGACGACGAGCTTTTGGAAGTTTCCGGAGGTGACGGTGACGGCGTAGTTGCCGGGGTTGAGGGGGCCTACGCTGTAGAGGCCGGCGGAGTCGGTGGTGATGGTGCGGTCGAAGCCGGTGTCGGTGCCGTGGATGTTGACGGTGGCTCCTCCGACGATGGCACCGGAGGGGTCGGTGATGGTTCCCTGGATGGAGCCGCCGTTGGTGGAGACGGCCTGGGCGAGGAGGGTCGGCGTGGCGGGGCCGGAGGTGATGGCGGCGACGGTGAAGGAGGCTGCCAGGGCCAGGGTGAAGAGCTTCTTCATTATTTCTCCTGAAAACGGGGGACTTGGAACCTTTGCCTGCGAAGGGTGACACCGGGTGCTGCTTGCGGGGACTCGGAAGATGGGTGGTTCGAGGACGGCCGACCGGGGAGATGCAATTTGCATGCCAATGTGCTGGAGGAGCTAAGGTGTGGACGGAATGAGGCGATCGGGAGGGGCGGGAGGTTGGTTCTATGAATAATGGGAGAATATTGGCAAAGACTATGTGAACTTAGAGGGGAGGATGGCGATGAAGATCGTTCTGGGATGGGTGAGTGGGGGGCGGGGGAAGGCGAAGGTGGAGGCGATGGGGCAGATGGTGGAAGAGTATGCTCGGCGGGCGGGGCAGTATGCGGGGGTGGAGGTGGCGCGGTATGGGTCGGAAGAGGCTTTGCTGGACGGGGTGGGGCGGGGGACGGTGTGGGTGGTGCTGCTGGAGGCAAGGGGGGCGATGCTGACGTCGGAGGAGTTTGCCGAGGGGCTGGGGCGGCAGCGGGATGCGGGGGTGCAGCGGGTGATGGTGGGGGTGGGGCCGGCGGATGGGTGGTCGGGGGCGGCGCGGGGGAGGGCGGATGTGCTGCTGTCTTTGGGAAGGGTGACGCTGCCGCATGAGTTGGCGCGGGTGGTGGCGGCGGAGCAGGTGTACCGGGCGCTGACGATTTTGGCGGGGCATCCGTACCACTTGGGGCATTAGGGCTATTCGGTGGGGGAGTTGCGGCCTCGGTTGGGGCGTATGGGGTGGTCTTCGACGCATTTGTCGGAGACGCGGACGGGGTTGGGGCACTTGCCGGCGGCGGCGCGGGTGAAGGAACGGAAGAGCTTGTTGGGGTCGATGCGTCCGTTGTGGAGCTCGCGGTCGACGGCGGCGTGCATGGCGGCGAGGAGCTCTTCGCGGAGTTCGTGGAAGACTTTGTCTATATAAATGTAGGCCATCGTGCGGGCTTCGCTCCTCCCCGGGGGTGATGGATTGAGCTTACAGGGTTGGGCGGGGGTTGGATTGCTTCGGGGCGGGTGGGGTCTGTATGGTTGGGGTGAATCGAGGGGGCTGGGGATGACGGCTGGGGGGACGACGCGGCGTGGGTTCTTGAAGGGGGCTTCGGGGATTGGGGCTTTGGTGGCGGCGGGTGGGCTGCGGGGGCAGGCGGCGGCGGAGGCGCGGATCGAGATTCTGCCGACGGAGCCGATTGGGCGGATTGCTCCGGAGATTTATAGCCACTTCATCGAGCAGCTGGGTGGGGTGATCTATGACGGCGTGTGGGTGGGGGAGAGATCGAAGATTGCGAATGTGGGTGGGGTGAGGACGAAGTTTATCGAGGCGATGCGGGCGGTCGAGTGTCCGGTGCTGCGGTGGCCGGGGGGGTGCTTTGCGGATAGCTACGACTGGCGAGATGGGATTGGGCCGCGGGCGTTGCGGCCGCAGCGGACGGCGTTCTGGACGCAGGAGGATACGAACCAGTATGGGCTGCATGAGTTTATGCGGACGTGCCGGGCGATTGGGTGTGAGCCTTACCTGGCGGGGAATGTGCGGTCGCTGCCGGCGCGGGATTTTTACCAGTTTGTGGAGTATTGCAATGCTCCGGCGGGGAAGATCGAGGGGTATGGGGTGAATGCGCTGGCGGCGCAGCGGGGGTTGAACGGGGATGTTGCTCCCTTCAACGTGCAGTACTGGGGGGTGGGAAACGAGACGTGGGGGTGTGGGGGGTCGCAGACGGCGGAGGAGTATGGCGGGGAGTATCGGCGGTATACGGAGTGGCTGCCGCGCTATGGGGCGGCGGATGTGCCAAGGCAGGATCTTAAGCTGATTGCATGCGGCGCCAACGGGGATGATGCTCCGTGGGCAGGTGGCGTGATGAAGTCGATTGGATCGCATCATCAGCCGTGGGGGCTTTCGACGCACTACTACACTTCCGGCGATGCGAAGAAGTTCGCGGCGGGAGATGCGCTGGTGTTCGACGACGAGCATTACTACGATCTGCTGGCGCGCGGGGCATACATGGAGGATGTGATCCTGCATAGCTGGGCAGCGATGGGGGCGAGCGATACGGGGCACAGGACGAAGATCGTGATGGATGAGTGGGGGGCTTGGTATGGGAAAGGCACGGAGTTGACGCCGCACTACAACCTGTCGCAGCAGTCGACGATGCGGGATGCGCTGCTGAGCGGGATTACGTTCGACATCTTCCAGAAGCATGCGGACAAGATGGGGATGGCGAATGTGGCGCAGAGCATCAACTGCATCCACTCGCTGATGCTGGCGGAGGGGGATCAGTTCTGCGTGACGCCGGTGTTTCATGTGTTTCAGATGTATCTTCCGCATCGCGGGGCGACCTCGGTACGGGTAGAGTTTGCGGCGGCGGGGATTCCGAACGTGCTGGCGCAGGTGAGCCCGGTGGGGGGGAATAGTGCCGTTGGGTCGATTCCGCCAAGTGCGCGGCTGGCGGGTTTGAGTGGGTCGGCTTCCATGGTGGGGAAGAATCTTACTTTGACGGTGGTGAACCCGCATTTGAAGGAGGCGCTGACGGCGGAGATCCATGTGGGCGGGGCAACGGTAACGGGGATGAAGGGGACCGTGCTGGGGGAGGGGGACGTTCATGCACATAACGACTTTGCGCATCCAGATGCGGTGAAGCCACGGGTTGCCGAGGTACGGGCGGTGCGCGGGGGAAGGCTGGTGCATACGTTTCCGGCGGCTAGCGTGACTTGTTTGCAGATGGTGGTGGGGTAGGGCGGTTGAGCCAAGAAACAGACGCAGGTTCCCTTTGGGAACGACGGACAGAACGGCAAAACCAACAATAAAGGCTCAAGGCCAAGGAAGCAGCAGATTCCCCCCCCGGGAATGACAAAGAAAGAGGCAACAGCAAGAACGAGAGGAAGGCAAAGCACGACGCAACCGCGAGGCCGGGACGGCGTCGAGGGACGGATTGGGGGTGCCCGGGACCGCTCTCCGTAAGCCGGGGACGGTTCTCGGGGGCCGGTACAATGGGGTGGTGGCTGGAAGGCGTGCTGAAGCGATGAGCTGGTTCAAGCGGGCGGAAAACGAGATTGTCAACGACGCGCGGAAGACGGTGCGGACCGAGGGTCTTTGGATGAAGTGCGAGGACTGCCGGAAGATCCTGTGGAAGGAGGATCTGGAGCGGAACCTGCAGGTCTGTCCGAACTGCGGCAAGCACTTCCGGATCGATGCGCGGACGCGGATCGAGACGTTGCTGGAGCCGGGGTATGAGCTGGTGGATTTGGAGCTCACGTCGACCGATCCGCTGGAGTTTACCGATCTGAAGCCCTATAAGCGGCGGCTGGCGGAGGCGCAGAAGAAGACGGGGCTGAACGATGCGATCCTCAATGCGATCGGGATGCTGGGGCCTCATGCCGTGGTGCTGAGTGTGATGGAGTTCGGGTTTATCGGCGGGAGCATGGGGGCGGTGGTGGGAGAGACGATCGCGCGGGCGATCGACCGGTCGCTGGCGACGCGGCATCCGCTGATTATTGTGGCGGCTTCGGGTGGGGCGCGGATGATGGAGGGGGTTGTGTCGCTGATGCAGCTGGCGAAGATCGCGGCGGGGCTGGGGCGGCTGGATGATGCGGGGATTCCTTATATCTCGATCATGACGGACCCGACGACGGGTGGGGTGACGGCGAGTTTTGCGATGCTGGGAGATTTGAATATCGCGGAGCCTGGGGCGTTGATTGGGTTTGCGGGGCCTCGGGTGATCGAGCAGACGATTCGTCAGAAGCTGCCGGAGGGGTTCCAGCGGTCGGAGTTTCTGCTGCAGCATGGGTTTCTGGATGCGGTGGTGGGGCGGAAAGAGATGAAGGATTGGCTGGTGCGGACGCTGGGGTGGATGGGCAGGGTTCGATGAGCTCTATTTGACGTGCGCTGGCTGAAGGCGAACAAGACATCCTCGGATCGTGCGTTTCGAACCCCCACGGAGACACCTTTCCGCCAGGCTAGGGTGGCATCGATCTTTGGTTGACAAGCCGACCGGCCGCGGGCATGCTCAAGACAGACTCCATGAAAGCAGACTCGCTCGGCGCAAGGCGCAGCGTCCCTGGTCCCGCAATGCCTCACGCCCGCCTGAGTGACAAGCTCTTGGACCTGAAGGCAGGTTCCATGTCCCCGTCCGCTCGTCTTCCACTCATCCAGAAGCATATGCCGGAGTTGGATGTGCTTCGGGGCGTCGCCATCCTAGCGGTCCTGCTTTACCACGGCTTTTACTGGCAGCAGGCGGTTTCGTCCAGCCGCTGGGTCACGGCCTTTTACAACAGCACCGTGATCGGATGGCTGGGCGTCAATCTCTTTTTTGTCTTATCCGGATTCCTTATTACGGGGATTTTGGTCGACAGTAAAGGGAAGTCGTCCTATTACGGTAACTTCTATCGTCGTCGTGCGCTTCGTATCCTTCCCGCCTATCTTGCTGTCCTTTTGGTACTGGTCCTGCTTGGCGCCATGACCTACAGATCGTTTGCCGTCGATCTACTTTTCCTCGCGAATTACTCCACCTACCTGCACGCAACGAACTATGGTGTTCTATGGTCGCTCTCGGTGGAGGAGCAGTTTTACCTGTTTTGGCCTGCCTTGGTCGCGAACGTCAGCAAACGAGTTCTTGCTTTTGTATCTCTTCTCATCTGCCTGGTGGAGCCTCTGCTCCGCTGGTTGTCCGTCAGCGGAACTTTTCGCATGGGCGAGGTTCACAGCGGAACCCACCTGATCGCTGACAATCTGGCGCTCGGAGCCCTGGCAGCCCTCTTCGCGCGCTCACGGTTTGGAACGCGGGGAAATGGCGTACGCCTTGGGCTTGCGCTGTGCGCGTCTGGAGCACTGGTGTTTGTGCTTGGCGTGCCCTTCGGCATTCTTCATCGTACGACGCTGACCGGGGCCGCCTTCCAGACCGTTCCCTGGAATCTCCTCTTCACGGGCGTTCTGTTGTTGGCGCTGGGTCTGCGCAGTCCCGTTGCTTCGAGCCGCTGGACTTCACCGCTCCGCTTTCTCGGCTACATCAGCTACGGTCTTTACCTGGTGCACCTGCTGATATTCCAAGCATACGACGCTGTCGTCGCCCATCTTTTCCGGTGGCCAGGGCTGCAACATGGCTTGCAGGCCGCTTCGATGCGGTGCGCCATCGCGTTGACCGTCTCGGTGCTGGTGGCCTGGGCCTCCCGCAGCTTGTTTGAAGAGCCTTTCCTCCGCATGGGCCGGAGCCGGAGCAAAGTGGCAGGTGGTTCCGGGTTGGGGAAAACCGATGAGGAACTTATGCTTACAAAGAAGACGGACGCTTGCGGACCTGCCCCGGATGGAATCCGATGACGGGTTTGGCCGGGGGATGCGCCTATGATCTTCCTCTCCTCTGACCGAGAACGGCATGGGCGGGCGGCTTAGCGCAGCAGTGCTTCCATGCGGCAATTCGGTTAAGATGAGGCTATGGCGAAACAGGAGTTTCAAACCGAAGTCAGTCAGTTGCTGCAGCTCATCATTCACTCGCTTTACTCGCATCCGGAGATCTTTCTTCGGGAGTTGATTTCGAACTCTTCCGATGCGCTGGACAAGCTGCGGTACCTGACGTTGACGGATGAGGCGATGAAGGCGCTTTCGTTCGAGCCGAAGATCGAGTTGGCGCTGGATGAAGAGGCAAAGACGTTGACCATCTCCGATACGGGGATCGGGATGAGCCAGGAGGACCTGGTTGCGAATCTGGGGACGATTGCGCGGTCGGGGACGAAGAACTTTCTTTCGCAGCTCTCGGGCGATGCGAAGAAGGATTCGAACCTGATTGGGCAGTTCGGGGTGGGGTTCTATAGCGCGTTCATGGTGGCGGATACGGTCGAGGTGGTTTCGCGGAAGGCTGGGGAAGAGCAGGCGTGGAAGTGGGTGAGCGACGGGAAGACGGGTTTCGAGATGGAGCCGGCGGAGCGGGAGGTCGCCGGGACGACGGTGCTGCTGCACTTCAACGACGAAGGTGCGACGTACGCGAATAGCTGGCGGCTGCAGGAGATCGTCAAGAAGTACTCGAACCATATTGCGTTTCCGATCTTTCTGACGTACGACAAGAGCAACTGGGACGAGGCGGAGAAGAAGTCCGTGAAGACGCGGACGACCGAGCAGGTGAACGCGGCGAGCGCGATGTGGCGGCGCTCGAAGAGCGAACTGACGGATGAGGATTACAAGGAGCTGTACAAGTCGATCTCCGGGGATTACGAGGACCCGCTGTTCTGGGTGCATACGCGGGCGGAGGGGAGCCTGGAGTACACGACGCTGTTCTATGTTCCGGCGAAGGCACCGATGGACCTTTACCAGGCGGAGTACAAGGTCGGGGTGAAGCTGTATGTGAAGCGGGTGTTCATCCTGGACGATTCGAAAGACCTGCTGCCGCAGTACCTGCGGTTTGTGCGGGGGATCATCGACTCGGAGGACCTGCCGCTGAATGTGAGCCGGGAGATTCTGCAGCAGAACCAGGTGCTGACGTCGATCCGGACGGCGAGTGTGAAGAAGATTCTGGCGGAGTTCAAAGCGATTGCGGAGAACAAGCCGGAGCTCTACCTGACGTTCATTGAGGAGTACAACCGTCCGCTGAAGGAAGGGCTTTATAACGACTTCGCGAACCGGGAGACGCTGCTGGAGCTGGTTCGGTTCAAGTCGACCAAGGCGGAGGGGCTGACGAGCCTGGCCGAGGTGAAGGGGCGGATGGCGGAGGGGCAGAAGGCGATCTACTACATCACTGGCGGGGCGGAGGCTCTGCTGCGGACCTCGCCGCTGCTGGAGATTTATAAGAAGAAGGGGTTGGAGGTGCTGATCCTCGACGACGAGATCGATGAGATCGTGTTCTCGGGGGTGGAGAAGTATGGGGAGGTGGAGCTGAAGGCGGTGAATAAGGCTTCGACCAGCGAGGACCTGGCGGATGAGGGGGATAAGGAGCAGGGGGAGGCGTTGAAGCCTCTGCTGGATCGTCTGAAGGCGGTGCTGGGCGACCAGGTGAAGGATGTGCGGGCCTCGGTGCGGCTGGCGGATAGCCCGTCGTGCATTGTGTCGGACGAGGATGAGCCCTCGCTGAAGATGCAGCAGATGATGCGGGCGATGGGGCAGAAGGATATGCCGGCGATGAAGCCTACGCTCGAGATCAATCCGGACCACGAGATTGTGAAGAAGCTGCTGGGGCGGACGGAGGATGCGGTGGCGGACGATGCGGCGTGGCTGCTGTTCGACCAGGCGCTGCTGATGGAAGGGGTTCCGCTGAAGGACCCGGCGGCGTTTGTTGGGCGGCTGAACCGGGTGCTGGCGTTGTCGGTCTAGTTGTAGGAGCAGGCTGATGAGTGGCGAACGAAGTCCGTTCGCCACCCATGCTTATCTGGTGCGGGGCCGCCCGCAGGGGCTTCGGGTTCACCGGTGGCGTTGGGGTAGATGCCGGGGATGGGGGCGGTGAGCTGCTTGTCGTTTTCGGGATGGGGGTAGGGTTTGCGGGGCATCATGCTGTCGCGCTCCGAGGTGTTGTAGAGGAAGATGGCTTCGACCACGGCGGCTTCGGAGAGGTCGGCGGGGTGGAGGCGGTCGACGGTGTCCATGTCGGAGTGGTGGGTGCGGGTTTCGTAGTCCATTTCGTCCTGGATGAACTGGAAGCCGGGGAGGCCGAGGGCGTCGAAGGAGAGGTGGTCGG
The DNA here is from genome assembly GCA_965213785.1 of uncultured Granulicella sp. Classification (GTDB taxonomy): domain Bacteria; phylum Acidobacteriota; class Terriglobia; order Terriglobales; family Acidobacteriaceae; genus Edaphobacter. Next base: position 2,128,144 of record OZ243921.1, read on the forward strand.
TGCCGCCGGTGTTGCGGGTGGTGACGGTGGTGACGCCGAGGTCGGCGAGGGGGGCGATCCACTGCTTGAAGATGGGCGCGATGGCGAAGTTGCCCTGGGTGTAGACGCCGCGGACCATGCCGGTGCCGTTATCGAGGTTGTAGTAGGCGTCGAGTTTTTCCCACTCCTTGGTGGCTTTGAGGGGGCCGCCGGGGGCGCGGAGGAAGGCGGGAGTCTGGTCGCCGGGGACGGCGGGGAGGTCGGGGAACTCGCCGAAGTGCTGCTTGACGTAGCCGCGGGAGCCGAAGAGGCCTTGTTCTTCTCCGGACCAGAGGGCGATGCGGATGGTGCGGCGCGGCTTGATGTCGAGGGCCTTGAGGATGCGGACGGCTTCCATGGCGACGACTGAGCCGGCGCCGTTGTCGGTGGCTCCGGTTCCGGAGATCCAGGAGTCGAGGTGGCCTCCGACCATGACGACCTCGTCCTTGACTTTGGGGTCGGTGCCGGGGATCTCGGCGACGGTGTTGAAGCCGTGCTCGTGGTCGCCGGTGGTTTTGGTCTCGATGTTGACCTCGAGGGTGACGGGGACCTTGTTCTGCACCATGCGGGCGATGCGGTTGTAGTGCTCGATCATCATAACGGCGTTGGGGATTTTAACGGCCGTGGCGGCGACCTGGGCGTTGCGGGCGAGGTTGGCGCCATTGTCGTCGAAGATGATCCCCGTACCGCCGCCGTTGCCTCCGTCGCGGGAGGGGGTGAGGATGGCGGCGACGCCTTCGTCGACGAACAGCTTGAGGGCTTGCTCGCGGAGCTGGGTGAGACGCTGGCGATCGGCGAGGAAGCGAGCGATTTCGGTGGGGGTGGTGGGGGCTCCGGGACGGCCGACGCCGGCGGTTTGCGGGCCCTCCATCTCCTTCAGCTCGGCTTCGGTGTAGCGGGAGAAGAGGGGCTTGGTGATGTCGGGGGTGGGGCGGATGGCGCCGAGGAGGACGATCTTGCCGGAGAGCTTGCCCTTGTATTTTTCCAGGTCTTTGGCCGGGTCGGTCAGGCCCTGAAGGTCGATGAGGACGACCTCGCCGGTGACGGGGCCCTTGGTGGCGGGGGACCAGGGGGCGGCCTGGGCCCAGAGGGGTTCGGGGTCGGGCGAGGCCATGCGGACCCAGGTGTTGATCTGCTGCCAGCCGATGCCGAACTCTCCCCAGTCTTCGAGATGGGCGTTTTCGAGGCCGATCTTGGTGAGGGTGTCGCGGGTCCAGGCGTTGGCCTTGCTCATGTTAGGGGAGCCGGTGAGGCGGGGGCCGATGCCGTCCGAGAGGGCGTAGGCGAACTGCATGACGTGGGAGTGCCGAAGGCCTTCCTCGCGGATGCGGGCGTACATGGAGAGGTCGAGCTTTTCCTCGGCGGGCTGGGGGCCGTAGGCGCTTGCGTCGGGCTTCTTTTGGGCGGGGGCGGCGAGGACGAGGGTGGCGAGGGTGGCGGAGACGAGGCTCCGGCGCAGGATGGGGCGGGGGATGGACATGCTTAGGGTGCCTCCAGGGGTGGTGCGGTGGGGATGTGCGGACTACGTGAGTCGCGGGCCGGAAGACGCAGGTTAGCTGCGGCGGAGGATGCGGCGGATCCAAAGAGTGGCCAGGTAGAGGTAGGCGACGACGAGGACGAGGAGGCCGAAAGGAAGGCCGACGCGTTTGTAGGCGAGGGAGTAATCGATGGCGTGGTGAGTGGAGGTGTTGTAGATAAGGAGTGAGACGATGCTGAGGAAGGTTGCGGCGAAGAAGGCGGCAAAGCCGATGGCGGTGCCCATGAGGAGGCTGGTAAACCAGCCGAGATCGCCGACGGGGACACCGAAGAAGAAGCCTTGGCCGGCGAGGCGGGGGGTGGATTCGGGGAGATTGGATGGGGTCATGATGGGTCGCCTGCAGATAGAATACCGCTCATGGCAGAGGGTGTCGGCAACGGATTGATGCGCGCGGTGGATGTTGCGCGTGAGGTGAAGGTTTTGCGGGCACCGAACGGGGTGGCGTATGGGGTGTTTGGCGATCCGCCCTTTCCGGAGGCAGAGGTGGAGCGGCTGGTGCAGGCGATTCCGGCGGGCGTGGCGGGGGCGCTGGCGGGGAAGGAATACTTCTTTGTGCCCCTGGCGATGCAGGCGGGCAAGCGGGGAGGCGATGCCGAGGCGTTGATTGCGCCGGAGTATACGGCGGAGCTGGCGGATGAGGCGATCTGCCACCGGAACGTGACGCTGGGGGGAAAGGAAGGCGTGTTTCTTTCGACGCGGCTGCTGGGGGACAAATTTGCGGTGGCGTTCGAGTTGTTTATCAACGTGGCGCATGGGTTTGTGGAGGGGGTGGGGGTGCCGGAGGGGTTTGGCGAGGTTTGCTGGGGGCAGGCGCTGGCGGAGGTGAAAGGGGAGACCAGCCGGGATGCGTGGGAGGCGCGGCAGGAGGCGCTGGCGGTGAAGGGGCGGGTGGACGAGAGGGTGAAGACGGAGTACCTGGATACGGCCTTTTCGGACTCGCTGGCGATCTATATGCTGTCGCTGGCGCTGGACTTCGACTATTCGGAGCTGCGGGAACGGGAGTATCCGCTGCTGGCTCCGCAGGCTCTGGCGGAGCGGCTGCGGCTGATGGCGAAGTTGTTTCCGCCGAACGCGGGGTATGAGTTTGCGGTGAAGTATCGGCGGCGGGCGTAGGGTCGGCCCCTCCGGGGATATCGCTGCAAAATCCTCAAACGGTAGGGGTTAGGTCTGGACCTCGCGGCTGGAGGTCGACTTGATTGGCTCAGCGGATGCTGGACATGGCGGCGCGGAAGAGAGACTCGAAGTCCGTGGCGGAGGCTGGGTGACGGAGGAGGGCGGTATCGATGGCCTTCTGGGCGGCGGGCCGGGGGTAGCCGAGGTTGACGAGGGCGGAGAGGGCGTCTTCGGCGGCGGGGGTGGTGGGGTGCGCCGGGGAGGCCGACGTGGTGGGGAGGGCGAGGTCGTCGAGCTTGTCCTTGAGCTCGAGGACGACGCGCTCGGCGGTTTTCATGCCGATGCCGGGGATTTTGGTGAGGGTGGCGTGATCGGAGGCGCGGATGGCATGGACGAGGCGCTCGTGAGCGATGCCGCTGAGGACCGTGATGGCGAGTTTGGGGCCGATGCCGGTGATGGTGAGGAGTTTTTCGAAGAGGCGTTTTTCCTGGCGGTCGGCGAAACCGTAGAGGGCGAGTTGGTCCTCCGCGACGCGGGTGTAGATGTGGAGGGTGGTCTCGGCGCCCTCGGCGGGGAGGGCGGTAAAGGTGGTGACGGAGATGGCGACGTCGTAGCCGACGCCGGCACAGTCCACGATGGCCTGGTGGGGGTGCTTGGTGAGGAGGCGGCCGCGGAGGTGGGCGATCATGGCTTCTAGGGTACAGGGTGGGTGGGTGCTGGATGGTTGGTGACCGGTTCGCGGTTGGTGGCGGGCGTGGTTAAGGGGTTTCGTGCATCCAATTGGGAGAACTAACAACCAGGAGAGACACGATGAAGGCTTTGCCATGGATTATCGCGGGAGTGGGCGTTGGGCTTGCGGCGTATGTGATTTTGAACCAGCCGGGGCCACAGTATGCGACGGGGAGCGATACGGTTGAGGATGCGGCGGCGGATACGACGCTTTGGGGATCGAAGCAGCGGCTGAAGGGTGCGGGCGGTGGGCTGGTGGGGAAGGTGAAGGAAGGGGTTGGGAACGCGACGGGCGACGCGAAGCTTGCGGACGAAGGCGTGGCCGACCAGGTGGTGGGCGAGGTGAAGGACGCGGCTGGGAAGGTGGCCCATGCGGTGGGCGAGACGCTGCACGATCTGAATCGCTAGTTCCCCGGGGAGGGCGTTTAGAGCTCCTGGTGCGGGAGACCGGCGAGTTCGGCGAAGGTGTGGATGGGCGGTTCGGCGAGGCCCAGGGCCGCGAAGAGCCACTGGCGGTGGGCCTGGAGCCAGCGCAGGTTGGCTTCGATCTCTGCCTGGCTGGCGCAGTCAGGATACGGCGCCGGGACGATGAAGAGTTCGATCAACCCGCCGGGACGGCGTTCCGCCCAACTGAAGACCACGCGGGCGCCGGTTCGTCCGGCAAGCTTCATGGCGGACGGGGAGAGCTGGCCTCCGATCTGGTCGTCGGCCAGACAGACGACTCCGCCGCCCTGCCGCAGGATGGTCCGCATGCGGAGCATTCCGGCGGCATCGGCGGGGATGGCGGCGAGGTGCTGGGTGACGCCGGGTGGACGGAAATGCATGGCGCGCGCCATGTTGCCTGAGTCGGCGACGACCGCGGGCGGCGGGAAGCCGAGCTGGATGAATGCGCGGAGGGCGATCTCTACGAGCGGGGTGTGGGTGCAGCAGAAGAGGGTACCACGCCCAGGCGTTCCGGCGTCGAGTCCGCTTCGGTCGCGAAGGACCCAGGGGATGGGGAAGTGGCCCGAGACGGTGAGCTGGCGGAGCCAGTGGTCGAGCATGATGGCCTCGGTGAGCGCGCCGTTGCCGCCTTCCAGCGTGGAGAGCCGGCCATGGAGGCGGCTGGCGCGGAGGGCAGCGCGGTACCACTGCCGGCGAGGGAGCGCAAGCGCGACACAACGAACGCATCGATTGAACGAGAGGACCCTTGCGGCCCAACGGACGGGTCCGAGCAGTGGAAGTTGCACGGCGATGCCTTTCGTGAGCCCGGAGCCTCTTAGAGCCGAGGCGATCCATGCCGCCGCGGTTTGCAGCGTTCCCGCCGGAAAGGCTGCGCGGAGGTGACGCTGCCTGATTCTCTCATCGGGCGGATGCGCTGTGAGCCCTATTGCAGGAGACGGGTCTGACTTCGGGCCTTGAGGTCCTGCAGAAGAGCTTCGACTTTGTCTCCCTGCTCCAGCGAGTGGAAGCGGTCCTCGAGGGTAGGCTCGGCGAGCAGGCCGGTGTGGGCGGCGTTGAGGGCTTCGGTCTGGGTGACCTTCGACTGGAGGCGTGAGAGGGTGGTGGCGGGGTTCTGGGTGGCTTGGGGAGTGGCTCGCTCGATGGCACGGGCGCGGCGCGCGCGGGCGATGAGGAGGTCGGCGGCGGTGCGGGTTTCGGCGAGCTTCTGCTGGAGGCGGTGGAAGGCGGCGCGGAGGTTTTCGGTTTCCGTGGTGTGCTCTTCGAGCTGCTGCTGGAAGCCTTCGGCGAGTTGGCGGCTTTGCAGGGAGCGCTCGAGGGCGGCGCGGGCGAGGTCGTCCTGCTGGCGGTCGACGGCGAGCTCTGCCTTGCGGTGCCAGTCTTCGGCGGCGGCTTCGTGCTCCTTGCGCTTGCGGGTGAGGAGATGCTGGTCGGCGATGGCGATGGCGACCTGGGTTTTGAGCTGGAGGAGCTGGTTTTCCATGTCGAGGAGGAGCTGTTTGGCGAGTTTTTCGGGATCCTCGGCGCGTTCGATGAGGTCGTTGATGTTGGCGCGGAGGAGGGTGGCGACGCGTTCTAGGAGGGCCATGGTTTTGTTCCTTTCTTTAGAAACGGCGGGTGGTGAGGCGTTCGAGGGCTACCAGGAGGAGGATGGGGTTAGGGGGAGGAGGGTGAGCATGGTGTGGTCTCTTTTGCTGGTTTTTGGGGCTGACTGCCCGGGGGTTGGTGGTTAGCTGTAGGAAGGGGAAGAGCAACAGCAAGGGCAGGAACAAGGGCAGGAACAACAGCAAGGGCAAGAACAACAGCGAGGGCAAGAACAACAGCGAGGGCAAGAACAACAGCGAGGGCAAGAACAACAGCAACAGAAGAAGCAGATTCCCTTCGGGAATGACAAACAAAAGGGGCAGCGGCAGCGGCAACGGCAACGGCAACGGCAGCGGCAGCGGCAGCGGCAGCGGCAGCGGCAGCGGCAGCGGCAGCGGCAGCGGCAGCGGCAGCGGCAGCGGCAGCGGCAGCGGCAGCGGCAACCGCAGCGGCAGCGGCGAGGGCGACGGCAGCCCCGGCGCTCACTGCAGGGTCAGGATCTCTTGTCGTCTTCGCGGCTGGGCATGGGTTTGACCTGGGCCATGAGGTCGGCGAGCTTCATGCCGGTGAGGGATTCGAGGAGGGCGGGGACCTGGGCGGCGATCTTGGTGACTTCGCCGGTGATGCGGCTGGCTCCCGTGCCTCCGCCGTCTCCCTCGCCGGTGGAGATGATGGTGATCTTGTCGACTTTGCTGAGCGGCTCGGCCATGGCGCGGACGACGTCGGCCATGTTGGTGATGAGCTTGTCGACGACGGCGGCCTGGGTCCATTCCTGGTAGGCTTCGGCCTTGACGTTCATGGCCTTGGCTTCGGCTTCGCCTTTTTGGAAGATGATGTCGGCCTCGGCCTGGCCCTGGAGACGGGTGAGGGCGGCTTGCGTCTCGCCTTCGACGCGGGCGGCGGAGGCGCGGCCTTCGGCCTCGATGGAGAGCTTGGCCTTCTGGGCGGCGGCGAGGTTCTGGATGCGCTTCGACTCGATCTCAGACCCCTTGAGGATGGTGGAGACGAGTTCGGCCTCGTGGCGGAGGATTTCTGCCTCCTGCACCTTGACCTGGGCCTGCTTTTCGATCTGCTGGACTTTGACCTGCTCGGCGACGATCTGCTGCTGCATGATGTTGGTCTGGAGCTCGTAGGCCTTGTCGGCCTGGGCCTCCTGCTTGCGGGACTGCTCGGTGAACTGGGCCTTCTGGATGTCGAGGTCGCGCTGGGCCTGGGCCTGTTTGCCTAACGACGCGGTCTCGGCGATGACGCGGTCCTGGTCGGACGCGGCCTTGGCGATGGCCGCTTCGCGCAGGGCGTTGGCGCGGCGGATGGCGGTGTCGCGCTCGGCCTCGGCGGCGGCGATCTCGGCGTCGCGCTTAATGCGGGCTACGTCTGGCCGGCCCATGTTGGTGATGTATTCATTTTTGTCGCGGACCTCGCGGATGGTGAAGGAGACGACTTCGAGGCCCATCTTGGAGAGGTCGTCGAGGCAGGTGGCGCGCATCCGCTCTGCGACCATCTCGGGCTCCTTGACGATCTGCTCGACGGTGAGCTGGCCGATGATGCCGCGGAGATGGCCTTCCATGACGAGGCGGATGAGGGCTTCCTTCTGGTCGGGGGATTTGGAGAGGAACTGCTCGGCGGCGGTGAGGATGGACTCGTGGTCGGAGCGGACCTTGATTTGCGCGACGGCTTCTACGGTGACGGCCACGCCCTGCTTGGTGTAGAGGTCCTGCTGGGGGGCTACGTCGAAGCTCATGAGCTCAAGGGTGAGGGCGCGGTAGGTTTCGACGACCGGGAAGATGACGGCTCCGCCCTTGGTGATGACGCGTGCGGCTCGGTAGCCGTAGACGATGACGGCCTCGTTGGGGCCGGCCTTGCGGTAGAGGCGGCCGATGGCGGTGAAGAGGAAGAGGAGGGCGACGAGGGCGAGTCCGACGATGAGGACGACCGGGCTGAACATGGCTTGCTGGGGCTCCTTGGGAGCGGGTTGGGGGTGAATGGGCTCCGGTGTAGCTGGAGGGCAGAGGGCGAAAACTTTGGCTAGTCGCGGAGGGCGGACTGGCGGGAATCGGCGAGGGCGTGAACCTCGTCCCAGGAACGGACGTAGGCGATGCCGCGCTCGTAGCGGAGGACCAGGACCTCGGCGTTGCGGGGGATGAGGGTGCCGTCCTCGGAGCGGGCGGCGGCGGAGCGGCGGGCTCCCGTTTGGGAGAAGAGGATTTCGCCGGTTTCTCCGGGGCGGATTTGGTTGGAGACGCGGGCGAGGACGCCGGCCATCTCGGTGTCTTCGGGGGCGAGGACGCGCTCGCGGGGCAGGAGGACCTTGAAGAGAAGGGCGTAGATGAGGGATGCTCCGGCCAGGCCGCTCAGCGCGGCGAAGAGCAGGATGAGGACGGTTCCAAAGACCCCGGCGCGCTGCATCAGATAGCCGGCTCCGCCGAACCAGCAGAGGAACGCGGGGAGGGTGAAGCCGTTGAGCGCGGCGAGCCATCCGCCGTGCGCGTGGGGCGCGTGGGCGTGGCCGATGCGGATGTGGCCGAGGTGCATGTGGCCGGAGCCGGAGAGGACGGCTAGCAGCGAGAAGATGAGGCCGACGCCGAAGCAGATGAGGAAGAGGTTTTCCATGTCAGTTTGTTCCCGTGAGGGGTTTGCAGGTGGGTTCTTGCGCCGTGAGGGCTTCGGGGCGGAGGACGGCGAGGAGGCGCTGGGCGAGGTCTGGGGTGTCGAGGATGGCTTCGAGCAAGAGGAGGCAGCGGCGAGTGTCGTCGTGGCGTGCGAGGGTGAGCAGGGCCTGGCCGAGGCAGGGATCGCGGCGGAAGCGCTCGGCGCCGGAGATGAGCCAGAGGTCGAGCTTGTCCTCTACGCCGGGGAGGTCGCTTATGAGCTGGGCGTTGTAGCCCTCGGGGTCGTCGACGAGGTAGCCGGGATGGACGTTGAAGAAGCGCGCGAGCAGGAGGCGGGTGGTGTTGGTGAGGTGGGGGCGGGCTCCGGACTCGATTTGCGAGAGGTAGGACTGGGAGATGGTGCGGCCTTCGGGGTCTCCTGCCTCCATGGCCTGGACGACCTCCTGCTGGGTCATGGCGCGGTTGAGGTGGCGGAGGGAGCCTTCGACTTCGCGGAGGTAACGGACTTTGTCAGAGAGCTTCATGGTTTCTATTGCAATCTGCGGTAACTATATCGCTGATTGCTATCATCCCGCAAGTGCGGGTTTGTCGGAGATGCCTGTGGAGTTCCGCCTGGTCGAGCTGAAGGCGTTTGCGCCTCGACCGAAGGGCCGGCGGGAGTCGTAGAATCGACCACGACGGGATGGGAGGCGGGGGTGAGGGGAAGGTGGCGGAGGTCGGCGGCAATGCTGGCAATGGCGACGGCAGGGATGGGGGCACAGAGCGCTCCGGATGCGACGCCGTTTGTGGGGCTGGCGCATACGGCGATCCGGGTGAAGGATATGGCGGCTTCGCAGCGGTTTTACGAGAAGCTGGGGTTTGAGAAGGCGTTCTCGGCCGAGAAGGACGGCGTGGTGACGCAGGCGTTCTACAAGATCGACGACCGGGAGTTCCTGGAGCTGTACGCGCAGGATCCGGGTGCGGAGGCAAAGGAGCCGGTGGGGTTGATGCACCTGTGCTTCGACGGCAAGGACCTGGAAGCGCTGAGAGCGCAGTACGTGCATCTTGGGCTGCAGCCGCATGAGTTGACGAAGGCAGGCATGGGGACGCTGCTGTTTACGATGGATGGGCCGGAGGGACAAAACATCGAGTACACGCAGTACCTGCCGGAGTCGAAGCCTACGCTGGACCGGGGCAAGCACCTGGGGGCGGGGCGCGTGTCGGAGGAGATGTTTGGCGTGGCGCTGCCGATGCGGGACCTGCCGAGCGCCATGGGCTTTTACAAACAGCGGCTGGGATTTGCGGAGCTTGCGGGACGGCCGGATGTGCTGGTGATCCCAGGGAGTACGCAGGAGCTTTACCTGTTTTCGTCCGATGAGGACTCGCGTTCGCGGACGTATTTTGCCGTGAGCGATGTGGGGAGGACGGCGGGCGAACTGAAGCGGCGTGGCGTTAGGGGGAGGCGTGGCAGGGGCGAGGTCACGGCGACGGATCCGGATGGGAACCTGCTAATCTTCCGGGCGGATCACATTGCGCAGTAGGTCAGGAGTTGGAGTGGCCGGTATCGAAGACGGCGCCGTACTGCATGGTGGAGGGGTAGAGGGCGGGGCCGAGCGGGACGAGGAAGCAGAGGGTTTCAGCCAGGGAGCGTGGGGCGTCCTTGGGGCGCAGCGTGTAGATGCACTGCTCCAGGATGGGATCGATGGGGCCGTGGAAGAGGAGGGTGAAGGCGCCCTGGCGGGACGGCACCCGGAAGCGCTTGCGCAGAGGGGGAGGCTTCTCCGCGGCGAGCCTTTGGATGGAGTGCAAGGTTAGACCGATGGGCTCTGCCCCGAGGGTCGGGGTGACTTGGAAGACGGTCTGGAGGCGACGCTCGAAGAAGGTTCGGGTAGGTTCCATGCTCGTGATCCTTGGCTGAATGAGAGCATGAATCTACCAGGGAGGGTTGCGGTGGGAGTGGATTAAGCTACGGGACGATTCAGTTTTGGGACACTTTGGTTACGGGACCAACAGAGTGGCCTATCCGAGGTCCTCCGACCAATTTTCGAGATAGGCCTTGAAGTCGGACATGAACTTGCCGGCGTCGGCGCCGTCGACGATGCGGTGGTCGAAGCCGAGGGTAAAGCGCTGGATGGAGCGGATGGCGATGGTGTCCTGTCCGTCCTTGTCGGTGAGGACGAGGGCTTCCTTGTTGAGTCCGCCGATGCCGAGGATGGCGGCCTGGGGCTGGTTGATGATGGGGGTTCCGAACTGCTCGCCGAAGATTCCGGCGTTGGTGAGGGTGAAGGTTCCCCCGGAGACTTCGTCGGGTGCGAGCTTTTTGGCGCGGGCACGCTCGGCGAGATCGACGATGGCGCGGGTGACGCCGAGGAAATTTTTTTCTTCGCATTGCTTGACGACGGGGACGATGAGGCCCCAATCGAGCGCGACGGCGATGCCGATATTGATGTTGAGGTTATAGAGGATGGCCTCGCCCTGGATGGCGGCGTTGACGACCGGGTGCTTGCGAAGCGCCTGCACGGCGGCGCGGGTGATGAAGGGCATGTAGGTGAGCTTGACGCCATTGCGCTGCTCGTACTTGCTTTTCTCGCGCTCGCGGAGCTTGACGATGCGGGTCATATCCACCTTGAAGATGGTGTGGACGTGAGGGCTGGTCTGCTTGGACTCGACCATGCGCCTGGCGATGATGGCGCGCATCTTGGTCATGGGGACGAGCTCGCCAGGCTGTGGGGTGGGGGCTGCGGCCTTGGCGGGGGCGGTGGTGGCCGGGGCGGACTGGACGGCGGAGATGGTGGGCTGGATGGCCGGGGCGGAGCTGGCGGCGGGATTGGCGGGTGCGGTGGCCGAAGGGCTAGTGGGTGCGGGCTTTGAAGCGCCGGGGTTCTCAAGGTGGCCGACGATGTCCGCCTTGGTGATGCGGCCGGAGGCTCCGGAGCCGGAGAGCTGGGCGAGGTCGACGTTGTTGTCCGCGGCGATCTTGCGGACGAGCGGGGAGGAGACGATGCGGCCGCCTTCAGCGGCGGAGGTCTTTTCCGGAGCCTGGACGACCGCCGCGGGGGCGCTGGCTGGCGCTGCGGCGGCTCTGGCGGAAGGGGCCGCACCGGCTTCGCCGCCGATGACGGCGACGATGGTGTGAACCTGGACGGTTGCGCCTTCCTGGACCTTGATCTCAGTGAGCTTGCCGGCTACGGGCGATGGAATCTCGGCGTCGACCTTGTCGGTCGAGATTTCAAAGAGCGGCTCGTCGCGCTGGACGGTGTCGCCGACCTTCTTGAGCCACTTGGTGATGGTTCCCTCGGTAATGGACTCGCCCATCTGGGGCATGGGGATGTCGGTGCCGGGGGTCTGTGCTTCGGCCGGTGGCGCAGCAGGGGCCGGCTCGTTGGCGGAGGGGAAGTCGATGGCGGCGGGGGTGGCGGAGTCGGCAGCAGGAGTGGCGGCGGTTTCGGCGGCGGGGCTGGCCTGTGAGGGTGGCGCGGCGGCACCGGCCTCGTCAATGATGCAGACGACGGTGTTGATCTGGACGGTGGCGCCTTCCTGAATCTTGATGTCGCGGAGGGTTCCGGCGGAAGGGGACGGGATCTCGGCGTCGACCTTGTCGGTGGAGATTTCAAAGAGGGGTTCGTCGCGCTGGACCTGCTCGCCGATCTGCTTGAGCCACTTGGTGAGCGTGCCTTCGGTGATGGATTCGCCCATCTGGGGCATAACTACGTCGGTCGGCATGAGGGTCCTTTGGTATCGTTCTTGGCGCCTGGGTAGGGTGGCGCGACAGACAGATTATAGAGCGGGCATGGGACGGGTGTCGTCCGGGCGTTCTATTAGCGGACAGGCGCGGGGGCGGGGGCTGCCAGGAGGACTTCGACTGAATCGCACCAGAGGACCTGGCGTCCGAGGACGCGGGCGAGGTTGCGGGACGCGGCGTGGCGGGCGTTCTCCATGGTGGGGGCGAGGCGGGCCGGGTCGGCCTCAAGCTCGAGGCTGGTGACGGTGCGGTCGGCGATGCCGCAGGGGACGATCCACTCGAAGTCGCGGAGGTCGGTGGTGACGTTGAGGGCAAAGCCGTGCGAGGTGACGGCCTGGGAGACGTGGATGCCGATGGCGGCGATCTTCTTTTCTGGGATGGACCCTCCGGGGAGGGTCCAGACGCCGGTGCGCTTGCAGACGCGCTGCGTGAGGACGCCGAAGTCGGCGCAGGTGCGGACGAGGGCTTCTTCGAGGAGGCGGACGAAGTCGACGGGGCCGAGGTGCGGGCCGCGCTTGCCGGGGAGGTCGCCGCGGAGATCGACGATCGGGTAGCCGATGAGCTGGCCGGGGCCGTGGTAGGTGACTTCGCCGCCGCGGTTGGTCTCGTGGATGGCTACGCCTTTCTGGGCGAGGAGAGCGTCGGAGGCGAGGATGTGGGCTCTTGTGCTGTTGCGGCCGAGGGTGAGGACGGGGGGGTGCTCGAGCAGGAGGAGGGTGTCGGCGATGCGGTTAGCCTTGCGGGCGGCGATGACCGTCTGCTGGAGGGCGAGAGCTTCGGGGTAAGGGATGCGGCCGAGGGTGAGGAGGTTGAGGTGCATATTGTTGTGCTCTAGGTAGCTCCGTGTGTTAGGGATGAGCCTTTAGCCGCCAGTGTGGCATACACCCGGCCGATCTCTTGCCAATCAGAGATTTGCTGATGCATCGGCCTATTGACAAGACCTAATCCGCTGCAGTGCCCAACCGCGAAAACCGTCATGGTGCCAGTCTTCCACCAACTACCTGCCGCTTGCTTTATGCCAGTCGGCGTTCCCGACAAATGGAGAGCTTGTCTTGTCCCATTCCAGCCATGCTTGCCCATCCCTACAACGATGCTTGGCGCGAGTTCAGCGATAAGATGAACGAGGTGGTTCATTGAGCAGTTTCGAACCCAATGATCTTTTATCTGCTCGCTCATCGAGCCTACCTTGAGACAAAGAATAGAGTTTGTGAGAAACACCGGTGCGGCACGGTCTGTAGAGGGCGGCGAAGCTGTGCGAATTCCTGCATGAGCTAAGAGCAGGTGGAGATTCGCATTGGTCTTGTTTTGCGGATCATCTCTGCCACTGTTCGCCTGAAAATAATCGACGTTGCTACAGTCCTGCCCGACAACTGATACGGACGGTGCAGGGTGACCGAGCCACTGAGACCAGTAGCTGACTACAGGTGGATCAAAGTGGAACTCCGCACCGTTCCGGAGAAGATCTGGGTCTTTCTTCATGCACAGGCAGCAGGATCGTCGAGCTTGGATCAGTTTGTCGATAAATTCCCCGATCAAGTTAGAGCAGCTTGCGGAACTGTTCGATCGTGAGGCCGGAACCTTTGATGATCGTCGCCATGGTGAAGGAGTTGATGGGGTTGTTGCGTGGAATGATGAGTGTTCTTGCCCCGTCGGACATGATGATGTGCTTTCCCTGGCGTGCGATATGGAACCCGGCTTTCTCGAAGGCCCGTACTGCTTGAAGGTGCGGAACGCCTGGCAGCGACCCCATCCGTCAAGCTACCTGAACTTCGTGAAAAGCTACTTCGAGACCGGGAGGGATACCTCCGCGGACTTCGTTGGCGACTTCCAGGTACTCGCGGATCGCATCGTGCATGTTGGCGAGGGCCTCCTGCTCCGTGTCTCCCTGTGTGGCGCACCCAGGGAGGGCGGGGCAGAAGATGCTGTAGCCTTCTTCGGAGTGAATGAGAACTACCTTGTAGGTCAATGGTGGCTCCTGACGTGGGTTAGACGTTGACGGCCATGCCTTCGACGCTGGAGAAGCCGTCGAGGAGGCTTTCGGCGAGGGTGGGGTGGGCGTGGATGGTGAACATCATGGCCTCGACGGTGGCTTCGAGCTCGATGGCGGTGACGCACTCGGAGATGATCTCGGTGGCCTGGGGGCCGATGATGTGGACGCCGAGGATCTCGCCGTATTTGGCGTCGGAGACGACCTTGACGAAGCCGTCGTGGGAGTCGACGATGGTGGCCTTGGAGTTGCCGACGAAGGGGAACTTGCCGACCTTGACCTGGAAGCCCTTTTCCTTGGCTTGGGCTTCCGTCATGCCGACCGACCCGATCTGGGGGTCGCAGTAGGTGCAGCCGGGGATGCGGTTGCGATGGACGGGGCGGGCGTATTTGCCGGCGAGCCTGGCGGCGACGACGAGGCCGGCCATGGCGCCGACGTGGGCGAGCTGCGGCAGGCCGGCGACGATATCGCCGATGGCGTAGATGCCGGGTTCGGTGGTTTCCATCCACTCGTCGGTGGGGATGAAGCCGCGGTCGAGGGTGATGCCGACCTTGTCGAGGCCGGCGTCGTAGGTTCGGGGGGCGCGGCCGACGGCGACCAGAACCTTTTCGGCGTTCCTGGTCTGGGGTTTGCCGTTCCCGTCGGTGAAGGAGACGGTCGCGCCGGTGGCGGTCTTGTCGATCTTGTCGACCTTGGCGGAGGTGAAGATACCGATGCCGCGCTTCTTGTAGGCGCGGGTGAGCTCCTTGGAGATGTCTTCGTCTTCGACGTTGACGATGCGGGGTAGGGCCTCGATGATGGTGACGTCGGCGCCGAAGCTGTTGAAGACGGAGGCGAACTCGACGCCGACGGCTCCGGCGCCGATGACGACGAGCGACTTCGGCATGGCGGGGAGGGCGAGGATTTCGATGTTGGTGAGGATGGTCTGGTCGGGCGTGTAGCCGGGCAGCATGCGGGCGTCGGAACCCGTGGCGACGACGAGCTTTTTGGCGCGGACCTCGGTGGTGGTCTGGAGGGCGGAGCCCTGGCCCGGCTTGTCCTTATCTTCGGCCGTGACGTGGACGGTGTGGACGCCGTCTTTCGCGGGGCCCGTAAGGCGACCGTGGCCGCGGACGACCGTGATCTTGTTCTTCTTCATCAGGAAGTCGAGGCCCTTGGTGTGCTTCGTGATGATGTCGTTCTTGCGGCCGAGCAGGTTCTGCCAGTTCAAGGTGGGAGCGCTAACGTTGTCGATGCCGTATTTGCCGGCGTGCTTGAGGTGGTCCCAGATTTCGGCGGAGAAGAGCATGGCCTTGGTGGGGATGCAGCCCCAGTGCAGGCAGGTTCCGCCGAGGAGGTCGGTTTTCTCGATGATCGCTACCTTCAGACCGAACTGAGCGGCGCGGATGGCGCAGGTGTATCCGGCGGGACCGCCGCCGACGACGGCCAAATCGTAGATTGTGTCTGCCAAGGGGATGCTCCGTTTCTCGGGCACGGTGGTGCCAACCTCCTTATTTTACGCCGACGATCTGGACCGAATGGGGCGATACTCGATGCATGAAAACCGCAGGGACTATTCCGGTGGAGGAGTATCCCAGGAACGCGTATCGCCCCGACTGCGACTTCATTGACGGTGAGTGCGAGACAGAAGTGGGGGTGAGCATCAGCCGCGTGCTCTGCTGCAGATGATTGTCGGAGCCACGTTTCACGAAAGGCAGCGCATCTTAGGGATCGTAGCGCTGATGTCGCAACGTATCCGGATCTCCTCTACGCGCTACCGAGTCGCTGATATATGTATTCTCCGGCAGTCGGACCCGAAAGACGATGTGGTGCAGACGGCTCCGTTGCTTTGCGTCGAAATACTCTCGCCGCAGCACTGCTTCACAGACCTGCAGGCTCGCGTCGAAGACTATCTGGGCATGGGAGTGGAGAACATCTGGCTTATTGATCCGTGGCAGCGAGACGGGTATGTCGCTTCGAATGGGGGCTTCCTTCGGCCTCCTGAAGGAGTTTTCAGCATCGCTGGAACTTCGATCAGCATGTCCGTCTCCGATTTGTTTTCAGAGTTTGATGATGCCTATGTCTAGAAGCAAGCACGCGGTGGATGGTGTACCGCGCCGGCGTTAATCACAACACTTCCATTTACGCCGGTGAGGCTTCTCGCAGGCAAAATCCTCTAGTTACCCAGTTCGGCGATGTTCTTGTCTAGTGAAGCTAGCGTGTCAGCCGCACACGTCTTTGAATCGGAGCAAAGCTGGACTAGATTTGTCAGATATACATCCCCCAGAGTAAGGGTAACTGACAGCGCGGTGTGTTCTCCGGTATTGCCAATCGTCGGATCGTCGGATCTATGGAAACAACCCTCACTCCGAAGTTCCAGACAGCAGATTCTCCTTTGCCGACTGACGGCTTATCTGCCGACTCGTACCTAGGGCTGGTGGCTAGAAGGTCCCTGAAAGCCGTGGCGTACCGTGCTCCAACTACATCCTCGCAAGTGCAGACAAAGTACACCTTTGTCTTAATCTTATTGCGGGTTTGTGCCGTAAAGCTTCGTTGACTGAAGGCACTAAACGCTAGCAGCACACTGCACATAATTGCACGTCTCATGTGTTCCTCGGACACTGCAGGAGATGCCGCATACTACCATTGTCGCGACTGGTCCTCCTTATCTTTCGAGACTTGCGGGTAACACGCCACATGACGCGCCACTCGGATTTCATCCGAGCACTCGGGCGGCTTCGAGGGCGAAGTAGGTGACGATGAAGTCGGCCCCGGCGCGGCGGATGCTGAGGAGCGACTCCAGCATGGCGCGTTCAGGTTCGAGCCAGCCACGCTGGAACGCGGCGTGGAGCATGGCGTACTCGCCGGAGACCTGGTAGGCGCCCAGGGGGAGGGCCATCGTCTCGCGGGCTTCGCGGATGATGTCGAGGTAGGGCATGGCGGGCTTCATGAGGATCATGTCGGCGCCTTCGGCGATGTCCTGGGCGATCTCGCGGAGGGCTTCGCGGCGGTTAGCGCCGTCCATCTGGTAGGTGCGGCGGTCGCCGAACTGGGGGGCGGAGTCTGCGGCCTCGCGGAAGGGCCCGTAGAAGGCTGAGGCGAACTTCGCGGCGTAGCTCATGACCGGGGTGTCGTGATGTCCCGAGGCGTCGAGGGCGGCGCGGAGGGCGGCGACGCGGCCGTCCATCATGTCCGAGGGGGCGACGATGTCGGCTCCTGCCTGGGCGAGGGAGGCGGCGGTTTTGGCGAGCAGGGCTACGGACGACTCGTTCTGGACGGTGAAGCGCTCTGCGTCCGGGGCCTCCTTCCGAACGACGAGGCCGCAATGGCCGTGGGAGGTGTACTCGCAGAGGCATACATCGGCGATGACGACGAGCGAGTCAAGGGAGCGATCCTGCTTGAGCGCGCGGAGGCCGGTCTGCACGATGCCGTCGGTGGCCCAGGCGCCGCTGCCAGACTCGTCCTTCTCCGCCGGCAGGCCGAAGAGCAGCAGGCCGCCGAGACCGAGGGAGGCGCAGACGGCGGCTTCCTTGAGGGCCTCGTCGATGGACAGGTTGAAGACGCCGGGCATGGAGGCGATGGGCTTGCGGATTCCCTCGCCGGGGCAGAGAAAAAGCGGGTAGATGAAGGCGTCGGGCCGGAGATGCGTTTCGCGGACGAGCGAGCGGATGGCGGGGGTGCGGCGAAGGCGGCGCATCCGGGTTGCGGGGAAGTTCATGTGCACCAGTTTAGCCTTGCGGCGGCGGTTAGAAGCCGGGCCGCGTGCGGTCGGCGAGGGTGTCGTACTCGATGGCGGAGGCGGCGGGGGCGAGCACCCAGAGGGTGTAAATGCCGAGTGCGGTGCCGAGCGGGAACTTGAGCAGGGAGAGGATGCTGAGCACGATGGCGTAGGTTCGTCCCCAGGGGCGGCGCTGCATCATCGCAAAGCCGACCAGGGCGGAAAGGCCGGCCAGAGCGGCTGTCGTGACCAGCGCGAAGGGAACCAGCGCGGCGAGGAAGGGACGCGCGCCGGAGTCGAACGGGAAGGCGCGTCCGAGAAAGCCTCCGCGCGAGACTGCGTGAAAGAAGAAGGTGACGGCGAGGGCCGAAAGCAGACGATAGGCGGCAAAGCAAAACCAGAGGATGGACATGAGCTGGAGGTTGCGCTGGACGCGCAGGAAGGATGGGGCGAAGGGTGGCGCGGCGTAGCCCGGAGGCACATAGCCGGGCGGCGGGTAGCCGGGCTGGCCGTAGGCGGGTGGCGGGGGACCCTGCGCGACGGGGCCGTAGTCGGCCGGGGAGGTGGCGCCCGGGGCGCTCTGCAGGGTGAGCTGGAAGCCGCAGCGGGGGCAGAAGCTGCCTGCCGCCTGGAACGATGCATTGCAGTTGGGGCAAACCATCGGAGGACCTCCGTCTTTCGAGCGGGAGGGCAACGCTCCCGTCACAACAAGGTACGACACTTTGGTGGCGGCGGTTCCGCGGGTGGGCGGGCGGATACGATAGGAAGGTGATGTCGATGAACCTGCTTCCTTTGATTCCTTCTCCGCTGGCCGAGACGAGCGCGGCCGCGCTGCAGTGGCCCGTGCTGCGCGAGCACCTGGCGGGACATACCTTCTCTCCGCTGGGGCGGGCGTGGCTGATGGCGCTGGAGCCCTCGGCGGACCTGGGCTGGATCGAGCGGCAGCAGGGGCGCACGGCGGAGATGCGGCGGTTCCTGGCGCGGGGGGGAAGCTTCGACTTCCATGGGATGTTCGATCCGACGGGACTGCTCGAAAAGGCGCGGATCGATGGGTCGGCGCTCGAGGCTTTGGAGATTCGCGACCTGCTGGGGGTGGTGGAGCGGGTGGCAGCGTGGCGGAACCTGCTGGTGGCGGCCCCGGCGGCGGAGGGGCAGAGAAACTGGCCGGGGATCCTGGAGCTTTCCGCGCCGCTGCTGGGGTACGACCTGGCGGGGCTGCTGCGGGTGCTGCGCGGCAAGATCGAGCCGGACGGGAGCCTCTCCGACGATGCGAGCCCGGAGCTGCGGCGGATTCGGCGGGCGATGGAGCGGCAGCATCGGGCGATCGAGGAGAGTCTGCGGCGGGCGCTGCGGTCGTTTGCCGATGTTGGCAGCACGCAGGACGAGCTGATTACGGTGCGCGGCGAGCGATTCGTGATCCCGGTGAAGGCGGAGTTCAAGCGGCGGGTTCCGGGGGTGATCCATGGATCGTCTTCTTCGGGGGCGACGGTGTTTGTGGAGCCGCTGGAGACGATCGAGCAGAACAACGAGCTGGTGCGGCTGCTGGATGAAGAGCAGGGGGAGATTCACCGGATCCTGGTGGCGATGACGCGAGCGCTGGCCGCGGAGGCGGTGCCGATCCACCTGGGGAGCTGCATCCTGGCCGAGGTGGAGGCGCATGGGGCGCGGGCGCGGTTTGCGGCGGAGCTGGATTGCGTGCGGCCAGGGTTTGGGGCCTCGCTGAGCCTGAGGGCGGCGCGGCACCCGCTGCTGGAGCTGCGGATGCGGCGGCAGCACCGGGAGCGGAGGATGGAGGGCGAGGAGGTCGGGGCGGCACCTCGGCCGACTCCGCTGACGCTGGCGCTGGAGCCGGCGGCGCGGCAGTTGATCATCTCCGGGCCGAATACGGGCGGCAAGACGGTGGCGCTGAAGACGACGGGGCTGCTGGTGCTGATGGCGCAGGCGGGCTTGCCGGTTCCGGCGGAGGAGGCGACGCTGCCGCTGGTGACGGGGATCTTTGCCGACATCGGGGATGCGCAGTCGATTGAATCGAACTTGTCGAGCTTTTCGGCGCACGTGGTGAACGTGAACCGGATTGCGGCGGCGGCGGGGGAAGACGCGCTGGTGCTGCTGGATGAGCTTGGGTCGGCGACCGATCCGGAGGAGGGGGCGGCGCTGGCGGTGGCGATTGCCGGGCACTTTCTGACGGCGCGGGCGTGGTGCTGCATTACGACGCACCTGACGTCGCTGAAGGTGTATGCGGCGAACCATGCGGGTGTGCTGAATGCCGCGGTTGGGTTCGACGCGGAGACGCTGACGCCGACGTACGAGCTGCGGCTTGGCGTGCCGGGGGCTTCGGCGGGGTTGAACATTGCGCAGCGGCTGGGGCTCGATGCGGCGATTCTGGCCGAGGCGCGGCGGCAGATGACGACGCAGACGGCGGACCTGGGGGCGTTTCTCGACCAGCTTCACGCCCAGCTTGCGGCCGCGGGGTCGGAGCGGGAGGCGCTGCGGCGGCGTGAGCAGGAGGTGGCTCGGGAGCGGCTGCGGCTGGAGACGGAGGGCAAGGCGGAGCAGAAGCAGAGGACGCGGGAGCTCGAAAAGAAGCTGAACGAGCTGCTGGAGGACTTCGCCTACCAGCTGAAGGAGACCGTGAAGGCGATCGACGACCGGAAGGTGGCGACGAAGATTGCGCGGGACTCGGAGCTGCGAATGTCTCGGCTGCGGCGCGAGTTTTCCGAGCAGTTCAACTCGACCGTGGTGGCGCATACAACGGGGGCGGACCGGAACGATCCGGCGGCCAGGCCGCACCAGCCGAAGGGCATCAAGGTGGGGGACCTGGTGCGGCTGAAGAGCCTGGGACGGCAGGCACGGGTGGAGCGGGTGATCGATGCGCGGAACTTCGAGGTATCGATGGGGCCGATGAAGATGCGGGCGGCGATCGAGGACGTTGCCGAGGTGGAGACGGTGAAGGTGATGACTCCGCTTGAGGCGGCGCGGCGGCGGGGTGGGGTGACGGTGTCGACGACGAGCAACGATGCGGAGTACATGCCTTCGGAGATCAACGTGATCGGGCGAACGGCGGATGAGGCGCAGCAGGAGGTAGAGCGATTTGTGGATCGGGCGTTTCTGGCTGGGTTGCCGCGGATAAGGGTCGTGCACGGGACGGGGATGGGAGTGCTGCGGCGGACGCTGCGGGAGTATTTGAAGGGGCATCCGCATGTGACGACGATCACCGAGCCGGCGCAGAACATGGGCGGGCAGGGGGCCACCGAGGTGGAGCTGCGGCAGTGACGGGCTCGAAGGTGGAGGCGGCGCGGGCGCGGTGGGCGACGGCGGTCTTCTTCGTGGTGGATGGGGTTGGGTTCGGGGTGTGGGCGGCGCATATCCCGGTGTTCAAGGATCGGCTTGGGCTTACGCCGCAGGCGCTGAGCGAGGTGCTGCTGGCGCTGGTGGTGGGGTCGATCCTATCGATGCCGGTGGCGGGGCAGGTGATTGCGCGGTTCGGCAGCAGGCGGGTGATCTGGGCCTCTGCACTGCTGTATGTGGCGGCGGTGGCGGGGCTGAGCCGGGTGGGGGGCCTGGGATTGCTGATCGGGATCGCGGCGGTGTTCGGGGCGGCCAAGGGAGCGCTGGACGTGTCGATCAACGCGCAGGGCGTGTATGTGGAGAGGCGGTTGGAGAAGCTGGTGGTGAGTTCGTTCCAGGGCTTCTGGAGCCTGGGAGGACTGGTTGGGGCGACGGTGTCGAGCTTGGCGCTGCGGCATGGGCTGGGAACGCGGGAGGACTTTGCGGGGACGGCGTTGCTGCTGGGGATGGGGGCGGTGGGGGCGGCGCCCTTTCTGCTGCGGGAGGAAGGGGTGGCGCAGCAGGCAGGGTCGGGCTGGCGGGCTCCGGATCGGGGTTTGCTGCGACTGGCGGCGATCGCGTTTCTGGGGCTGTTTGCGGAAGGCGCGATGGCGGATTGGGATGGGGTGTACCTAAAGACCAGCGTGGGGGTGAGCCTTTCGCGGGCGGCGCTTGGCTACGCGGTGTTCTCGACAGCAATGGCGGCGGGACGGTTTGCGGGGGACGCGCTGATCGCGCGGTTCCGGTCGGTGGCGATCCTACGGGTGGCGGGCTTGTTGCTGTTCGGCGGGGTGATGTTCGCGCTGACGCTGAATGTCTGGTGGGCGGCCCTGGTGGGCTTCCTGTTCGCGGGGTTGGGGATTGCGAACATCGTGCCGGTGATCTGGGGAATCGCTGGACGGAACCAGACGATCGGCTCGGGGCCGGCGCTGGCTACGGTGACGACGGTGGGGTACTTCGGCTTCCTGGCGGGTCCGCCGCTGATTGGGTTGGTGGCTTCGGGGTCTACGCTGCGGCTGGCGCTGGGGATTGTGGCACTGTTTGGGCTGGCGATTGCGTGGTGGTCCAGGCTGGCGGCGATAGAGGCTTAAGCGAGATGGCCCGCTTTCGCGGGCCATCTCCTTGCTGCTATCCGGCGGAAGCTATTTCTTGCGGGGGGACTTCTTCGGCGCGGGCGGCGGGGTGGCGGACTCAGCGGCCAGATCCGGAGCGGCCTCGGCTTCGTCCTGCTCGCTCTTGGCCTTGGATTCGGCTTGCTTGGCGTCCTCGGGCTCGTCGTCGTCTTCTTCCTCGGTGGCGTCGTCCTTGGCGGTTGCGCCTTTGAGGGCGGCTTTACTCTCGGCGAGCAGCTTCTTGCCGGCGGCGGTCTCTTCCTTCAGGGTCTCGTTGAGCAGGTTGGCGATCTCCTTCTGGCCGAGAGACTTGGCGATCGCGATGGCAGCGGTGTAGCCGGCGATCTCGTAGTGCTCGACACGGAGACCGGCGCCGATGAGTTCGACGTCCTTGACCGAGGTATCCTCGTCGGACTCAATGGCCTCCTTGCCTTCCTTGACGACGCCCTCCATGCCCTCGCAGTGCTGGCCGGTGGGCTTCTTGCCGAGGATCTGGAAGGCCTGCTTGAGGCGCTCGACCTGGCCCTTGGTCTCCTCGAGGTGGGTGGTGATGGCGGCTCTCAGGCTGACGGTTTTGGTGGCCTTCGCCATCTTGGGGAAGGCTTTGACCAACTGGTTCTCGGCGCTATAGAGATCGCGCAACTCCTGGATAAAGACGTCCTGCAGACTCATGGAAAGCTCCTGGCGCACGTGCGTGCGGTTCTCTTGGTGAGAGAAGAAAAGAGGGGCGGCAGTTGGCCGAAGCCGCGTAATTTGTTGAACCTGCGTGGCCTGGAGGAAGCTTTGGCCGCAAACAGGTGGGCTGAAGTGGCGGATTTGAGGCAAAATCAGGTATGCAAGCGCAAACGAAAGACTTCCTGGAACTCGAAGAGCGGTACGGCGCCCACAACTATCATCCGCTGGATGTGATCGTCGAGCGGGCGAGCGGAAGCTGGGTGTACGACATCGACGGCAAGCGCTACCTGGACTGCCTGGCCGCTTACTCGGCGGTGAACCAGGGGCATTGCCATCCGCGGATACTGCAGGCGATGGTGGAGCAGGCGCAGAAGGTGACGCTGACCTCGCGCGCGTTCCGCAACGACCAGTTGCCGCTGCTGTACGAGGACCTGCATGAGCTGACCGGGTACGAGATGGCGCTGCCGATGAACTCCGGCACGGAAGCGGTGGAATCGGCGTTGAAGGTTGCGCGGAAGTGGGGCTACCAGGTGAAGGGGATTCCTGAGGGCCGGGCCGAGATCATCGTCTGCACGAACAACTTTCATGGGCGGACGATCTCGATCGTCAGCTTTTCTTCGGACGAGCAGTATAAGGACGGCTTCGGGCCGTACCTGCCCGGGTTTCGGGTGATCCCGTTTGGGGATGCCGCGGCGCTGCGCGAGGCGATTACGCCGGACACCTGCGCCTTTCTCGTGGAGCCGATACAAGGCGAGGCCGGAGTGCTGATTCCTCCGGACGGCTTTCTGGCCGATGCCGTCGCGCTGTGCGCCGAGCACAACGTGTTGTTTATCGCGGACGAGATTCAGTCCGGGCTGGGCCGGACGGGGAAGCTGTTTGCGTATATGCACGAGGACGTCCGGCCGGACATGCTGATCGTGGGCAAGGCGCTCTCGGGTGGGTTCTATCCCGTGTCCGCGGTGCTGGCGTCGCGGGAGGTGCTGGGGGTGCTGACGCCGGGAGACCATGGGAGCACCTTTGGGGGCAATCCTCTGGCGTGTGCAATTGCGCGGGCGGCGCTGCGGGTGATTGTCGAGGAAGGGCTGGCGGAGCGTTCGGCGGTGCTGGGGGCGGAGTTGCTGGAGCGGCTGCGGGAGATTCGCAGTCCGAAGCTGGCGTCGGTGCGGGGCCGGGGGCTTTGGCTGGCGCTGGAGTTGACGGTTGCGGCGCGTCCGGTGTGCGAGGCGCTGATGCGGATGGGCGTGCTGTGCAAGGAGACGCACCATACCGTGATCCGTCTGGCGCCTCCGCTGACCATCGACCGGGCAGACCTTTTGTGGGCGGCCGATCAGATCGAGGCGGCGCTGGCGCAGCACTGATGTCTTGCGTTCTTCCAATGGGTTTTGTTGCGTCAGGTCGTACCTGTCATCGATGAAGGGAACCTCGAACCAGGCCGACCATGATGGCGATGGCGGCCATCGATCCTCCACCGAGGACAAGCCCGAAGATTCGATTTGCTGCCGTGGGCCTGGTGCCGTGAGCCATCAGCACGAAGCGGACCGCACACGCGCCATGCAGGCTCAACGCAACGATGCCGAGGAAGTAGTACGGAGTCAGACGGACACTCCATCTATCCGTGAGGAGATTGTAGGAAGTAAGCCAGACCCAATTGGTGTCGGTGCTTTGCAGATACCTTGTACGAGAGACAGCGCTGGCGTGCGACATGAGAAAAAGCGCAAGATAGGCTCCCGATATTCGTTGGAGCCGCTTCATCCAATCGTCGGCGAGTCCTCGTGCGATGCCCCTCCAGGTTAAAACGATCCCGGTGACAAACTGGAACATAAAACAGCAGACGAGCGCGATCTCGATGGCGGGATAGCGGTAAAGGTGCCGAGCCCAAAGCATGAAAGCCAGATGCGCTTGTGCTCCCCACAACCCTGCCAGATGATTCGTTAGGTGGAGCAGGGCAAACAGCACGATGGGAATGGCCGAGATTCCGTGGATTGTCGCGAGCCGAGAAGAGGTTGAGAGTTGGGAAGGAAGTGCCGGCCTGTCTACGAAGGAGATAACGGATAACAAGAACCAGACGCCGACCCACGCTTCGTTGGCGTGGAAGGGAAAGAACTTTTGAGCGTCGAGCCACTGCCCCATCAGCGAATACAACGCGGGCGCCCCGACGCCGAAGTGGGCTATCGCACTCGCTTTTAAGAACCCGGTGCCGGCAAGGTGAAACGCCACATAGGCACAGCAGATTGGAACAAGAAGAACCGGGAGTAAAAAGAACGGCGACACGCCCGGAATGCACGAAACCAAAGCCGGATAGATGAGGCAAGCTATCGGCGGCACACTATGGAAGAGACGCGAGTTCGTTGGCAGGGCTCTTTCCGTCATGCTACCGATCTTTCTAGTCGAACTGCTCAATCCTAAGGGAGTGTCGTCCGGCCGGGCAGAATCGCTACGAATGCTGGACAGACCGCTTGCCGGTCCATTTCAAGGGTCGGGATGATTTCACGGCGTTCTACCTTATGAGCCGTGCGTCAGATGCGCATGGGCATGAGGATGTAGCGATACTTGACGTCTTCGTTGCCGTCCTCGGGGCGCATCTGGCCGGCGGACTGGGCGTCCTTGAACTCGAGGCGGACCTCGCCCTGGGTTCCGATGGCCTTGAGGAAGTCGATAAGATATTGCGAGTTGAAGCCGACGACGAGGGGGTCGTAGTTGTAGGGGGTTTCGATAGTGTCTTCCGACTCTCCGGCTTCAGTCGAGGAGGAGCTGAGTTTGAGCTCGTTCTGCTCGAGGCGGATCTTGATGGCTCCAGAGCGCTCGTCGGCGAACTGGGCGACGCGCTGGATGCAGCCCATGAGGTCTTCGGAGCGGACGATGACGAACTTGTTGTTGTCGCGGGGCAGGACGGCTTCGTAGTTGGGGAACTGGCCGGTGAGCTTACGGCTGGTAAGGACGCGGCCGCCGACCCGGAAGAAGAGGGTCTGGTCGTCGTCGGCGAAGTCGAGGGTTTCGGCCTCGGTGTTCGAGAGCAGGCTCTGAAGCTCGGAGAGGGCCTTGCGGGGAATGAGGGTCTTCTTCTCGCCGGAGATGCCTTCGAGGGTTTCGCCGAGCTTTTCGACGTGCGCGAGGCGATGGCCGTCGGTGGCAACCATGGCCATCGACTCCGCCTTGAGGACGAGCAGGGCGCCATTGAGGGTGTAGCGGCTCTCCTCGTTCGAGATGGAGAAGATGGTCTTTGCGATCATGCCCTTGAGCGACGGAACAGAGATGCGGAAGCTGCCGGTCGTGGGGAACTCATGCACCTGAGGAAAATTGGCGCGAGCCATGCCGACCATCTTGGTGTTGGAGCGGCCGGCGCGGATCTGGACCCAGTGGTTGTCCATGAGCTTGATGGAGATGTCGCCTTCAGGCAGGAGCTTAATGTAGTCGTAGAGCTTGCGGGCAGGGATGGTGCAGGCTCCGGGTTTTTTGACGCGGGCGGCACAGCTTGTCTTCAGGCTCTGGTCGAGGTCGGTGGCGGTGATGGTCAGGCGGCCGGCCTTGCCGTCCTCGGACTCGTCGGCGGTGGCCTCAAAGAGGAAGTTCGAGAGGATAGGGATGGTGGTCTTGCGTTCGACGACGGACTGGGCGGCGGTGAGCTCGCGGAGGAGCTCGGCGCGGGAGACGGTGATCTCGAGGTTGCCGGTGGGAGCGGCGGAGGTGGGGCTCTCAAAGGTCGGGGCGGATGTGCTCACGGGGTGACTCTCCAGTTCGACGGACGGGTTGCAGACAACGGCGCCGGGAAGGCGAACGGCTATGGGGAGACTTTACACGGGAAGGAGGCGACGAGGTAGGTTGCGGCTCCCGGCATGGCTTGATTCTAGTGAGGACGAGGGGGAGAGGCGACTGATTTCTTTGTGGGAAACCGGGTGGGTGTGTGGGTCTTTGCGCGGGGGTGTAGAGAGGTGCCTGGGGGTGCCGCGCTACTGCTTCTGCTAAGAAACAGGAAAAAGGAAGAAAAGAGATAGAAGCAGAAGACGTTTGCGCTGGAAATGTGGAGATGTTTCTTAAGATTCTCTAATAGAAGGAGATGAGGGGTGTCCCCGGTTTAGAAAAGTCGTCTGCGGAAGACGAAGATTGGGGAAGCGTGGGGGATTGGGTGGTGGATGGGTCCGCGTGATCCGTAATGTCCACAGGGAGCTGCCCGGGTGGGACCGCAGCGTTGGCCGGATGCGTGGGAATGGGGATGAAGCGAAGTGGAATCAGGTGTTTAGCGAGGGAACGATGTGCACAGGGGTGAGCGCGGAGAGAGGATAACGCGGTACAACTGTGTTGTGGAGGATGCGATGGCAGAGGAGTCGTCGGGGGGATTGCGTTTGGCGTTGTTTGGGGCGAATGGAGCGACGGGGCGGCTGCTGACGGAGCGGGCGCTCGCGGCCGGACACCAGGTGACGGCGCTGCTTCGCGATCCCGGGGCGTTTCCATTTCGCGACCGGGTGCGGGTGGTGGAGGGCAGTGCGTTCGACCGGGTGAAGGTGATTGAGACGGTGGCGGAGGCGGATGCGGTGCTGTCGTCGCTGGGGGCGAGCTCGCTGCGGCGGGAGGATGTGCTGGAACGGGCGGTGCCGCTGATCGTCGGCTCGATGGAAGGGCTGGCGGAGGCGGGTGGGCCGCGGCGGCTGATTGTGCTGGGCTCGGCGGGTGCTCTGGATACGGCGCTCGACAAGCAGCCGGCGTGGCGGCGGTGGGTGGTGCAGAACGTGGTCTACAACACGCTGCTGAAGTGGCCGGTGGCAAGCCAGCGGGCGCAGTGGGCGATCCTTTCGCAGAGCACGCTGGACTGGACGATGGTGATGCCGCCGATGTTGACCAACACGGCAGGACGTGGCAGCTTTCGGGTGGATGGCGATGCGCTGCCTGTGAACGGAAGCCGCATCGCCCGGGCCGACGTTGCCGATTTTATGATGGCGCAGCTCGGTAGCGTGCAGTGGGTGAGGCGGGGCGTATATGTGTCGTGGTGATGGTTTTAGACAATCCTTACCGGGCAGGGGTATCGCACAAGTTCGGAGTCGACGGTGAGGAGCGTAATCCCTTCGGCGATCGCCTGGGCAACGAGCAAACGGTCGAAGGGATCCTTGTGGATGCGCGGTAGCGCCATGACGCCCAGCGCATGGTCGGTCGTGATGGGAAGTTCCTGGTAGCATGCCTCTCGCAACCCACGACGCATGACGTGGAGGTCGCGTCGGAAGTCCTCGCGCCCGAGACTCTTCTTGATCGCGATCTCCCACATGCTTGCGGTGCTGAAGACAAGCTCATTTCCTGGATCGTTGAGGAGGGGAAGTGCGGCCTTGGGAAGACGGTAGGTCTCTCCCGTTGTCCACAGAAGGAGATGGGTGTCGAGAAGATACTTCACTCTCCGCCCTTAGCGTCTTCTTCGCCCTCAAACATACGGATGATCTCCTCCTGCCCCATGGTCTTGAAGTCGTCGGGGGTGTGGCACATTCCGTCCATGAAGCCAAGGCGGCTCTTGGGTTCGGGTAAGGCGATGGCGGTGACGGTGACCATGGGCTTTCCGGCCTTGGCGATGATGAAGGGCTCACCTTTAGCGGCTTTCTCGATGAGACGGGAGAGGTGCGTCTTGGCTTCGTGGATGTTGACGGTCTGCATCGTTTCTCCTTGACTTAGTCCGACGAATCTAGTTCATCCTACCTGAGCTTTGGTAAGCGTATTCTGAACTGAGCGGAATGACGGGGGCACGATGAAGTTGACAGTAGCGCTTGCGGTTCTACTCGGTATGAGTGCATGCGGCTGGGGGCAGGCGACCGCGCAACCAGAAGCTACGCTCGCCGCCGGAGGGCAGCCCCAGACGACTGCGCCCGGCGTTTATTCGATCGGGGGCGATGTAAAGCCTCCTGTACCTACTTCGATGCCAGAGCCTCAGTTTTCCAAAGAAGCTCGTAAGAGGAAGATGAGCGGGGCAGTGCTTGTGGGGCTCATCGTCGATACCGACGGCAACCCTCAGCAGGTGCATGTGATCCGCTCACTTGCGGATAAGGTCGACAAGAAGGATTTGAAGGCAGCTCTGAGCCTGGACGCAAGCGCACTCGAAGCGGTGCAGCACTACCGTTTCCGGCCTTCCACAAAAAACGGTCGCGCGGTGCCAGTCGAAATGAATGTCGAGGTCCATTTCGAAGTCTTTGATCAAGCGCAACTCACGGCGAAGGCCCGGAGCAATCCTCAGCTTAGTACCGCCTACGAACATTTTGTGGGAACGTGGACGGGAATCTGGTCGGGTAATCTTCCCGGCCAAACAGGAAAGAAGCTTCCCATCAGTCTGATTGTGTCTGAGACGAAGGATCGGGACTCCCTGCAGATCGATTACACCTACAGCAGGAAGGGTGTGGAAGGTTACAGTCACGCCGTACGGTATCTCTTGATCGAACCCGAGACCTCAACGGTAAGGATGAAGTGGAAGCACAAGTCCGAAGAAGGCTACCAAGCGGAGGGCCTCAGCGAGTTTCTCAAAGATGGCTATGGGACGTTCACTTTTTCAGGGCGCGACCCAAGCGACTCGACTCAAGAGCTACGATGCACCATGACGCTCGCGAAGGATCGCTTCGACTATAAGTGGGAGGAACACGTTCGTGGTGGTCCTTACAAACTGAGGGCAACATGGGAGACGAAGAGAAATATCGGGATTTCGTCCCCCGTCGTCCCCTAATCTCATCCCCCGTCGTCCCCTAGTTGAGCGTCTCCATCAGCTTGTTGAGGGTGCGGTTGAGGTCCTTGTCGGCTCGGCGCTGCTCGTCGATCTTGGAGATGGAGTGCATCACGGTCGTATGGTGCTTGCCTCCGAACTGGCGGCCTATCTCGGGTAATGACGCCTCGGTCATCTGCTTGGCGAGGTACATGGCGATCTGGCGCGGGACGACGATGGCGCGGGCGTTGTTCTTCTGCTTGAGCTCGGCGACGCGCATGCCGAAGGCTTCGGCGACGGCGCGCTGGATGGCCTCGATGGTGATCTTGCGGACCTGGGTGTCGATGAACTGCTTGAGGCACTGCTGGGCGACGGGCAGGGAGCACTCTACGCCATGATGGGAGCACCAGGCGATGACGCGGATGAGGGCCCCCTCGAGCTCGCGGACGTTGGTGCGGACGTTGGACGCGATGAAGAGGGCGACGTCGGTCGGGATCTGGGCCTGCTCGCTCTCGGCCTTTTTCTGCAGGATGGCGACCTTGGTTTCGAGGTCGGGCGGCTGGATGTCGGCGATCAGGCCCCACTCGAAGCGTGACCGGAGGCGGTCTTCGAAGTCGGCGAGCTCTTTCGGGGGCCGGTCGGAGGCGATGACGATCTGCTTCATGCTCTCGTGGAGGGTGTTGAAGGTGTGGAAGAACTCCTCCTGAGTGCGTTCTTTGCCGGCGAGGAACTGGATGTCGTCGATGAGCAGCACGTCGACGGTGCGGAATTTGTCGCGGAAGCCGGTCATCTTGTCGTAGCGGACCGAGTTGATCATCTCGTTGGTGAACTTTTCGCCGGAGACGTAGCAGATGGAAGCGTGCGGCTGGCGGCGCTTTACATCGTGGCCGATGGCGTGCATCAGGTGGGTCTTGCCCATGCCGACGCCGCCGTAGAGGAAGAGCGGGTTGTAAGCTTTGGACGGCCGCTCGCCTACCGCCTGGGCGGCGGCGACGGCGAACTGGTTTCCGGAGCCGATGACGAAGGCGTCGAACTGGTAGCGCGGGTTGAGCTGCGAGGCGGCGTTCCAGTCGAAGCGGGCCTGCTCCGGCGCGGGCTGGGCCGGGGCGGGCGGGCGGGCGCCCGGGCGAGGCGCGTTGAGGCTGTGGCTGGGGACGGGGGCGAAGCCGCCATCTTCCCGGATGCGAGGGGCGTTGGGGTCCTGCTGGGGGGTTTGGAAGACGACCGAATCGACATCGAGCTGAAGGTTGTCGATGGCCTCCTGGATCAGGTCGGCATACTTCTCGCCCACTTTTTCGAACTCTACCGAGGGGATGCGCACGAACAGGGTCTTACCGGTGACGTGGGAGAACCGTGTGGGCTTCAGCCAGGTTTCGAACGACTGCCGGTTGATCTTCTTTTCAAGCGCTCCGAGAATGCGGACCCAGGAGTTCAGCACAGCGGCTGCGGTCGGGACGAATGACATGCTTGGTGTTCCTTCTTTCAACGATGTCGTTCTGGGAGACCTGCGATCTCAGCAGCCAGCCGGATTGCGCCGGCGTGGTGATCCGAGTCTCATGTTGGTCCGGCAGACCACAGCAAACGCCTCCTCGGGGTTGTTAGACCCGGGCGGCGAAGGCCAAAGAGGGAGCTCCCCGCTGCAGGCGCGGGTGAGCTTGGTCCCATTTTGGCGGAATGTCTCCGCGTCTTCCGGCAGGAAGACCGAAGGCGAGGGTACAGCGTGACAAGCGTGGATCAAGCAGGACGGAACATGAAGCCGTCTTGCGGAACGGGTTTGATCTTAGCAGGAAAAACGGGGCTTTATTTCACCCTTTGTTTGGAAAAAAGTACCCATGGGGGGAGTTGCACAAGAAACGGTGAAGACGAAAAAAGCTCTCGCTGGGGGCGGCAAAGAGGCCTTCCTAGGGGAGAGGGGCAGGACGGTCGTTTGGGAGGCAGGTGCCGTGCGGGCGGCAATTCTTCGTTGCCCTAGCGCGGTTGATCCGGTATACTCAGGAATTGCTGTCGCAGGCCTCTCAGGTGCCAACGGATGTCTTTTCGGAGCCGTCGCTGTCCCGGGTGAGATTCCCGGTCGATCCCGTCCGAGCGCGATGGCACGACCCAGATCCAGGAGCTTTCCGATGCCGAAACGCACGTTCCAGCCGAATCGCCGCCACCGCGCCAAGACGCACGGCTTTCTGACCCGTATGAAGACCAAGGCAGGCGCCGCCGTGCTGAGCCGCCGCCGCGCCAAGGGCCGTCACAAGATCGCCGTCAGCGCCGGCTTCCGCGACTAACCTGCAGGTTTCCGATCCTGAAGTCCGGGTCGAGGCCCCTAAGCCTCCCCGGACGGAGTCGAACCGTGTACATCCCCAAGGCCAATGAAGAGAAGCGGGTCCCCGTGATGCACCGCCTGATGGCGGATCATCCACTGGCCTCCCTGGTGACCGGCGGACCGGACGGGCTGGTCGCGACCCATCTTCCGCTTACCCTCGATCCTGACGGCACGGAGTTCGGGGTGCTGCGTGGCCATATTGCGCGGGCCAATCCGCAGGTTCGCGGTGGGCCCGGTGAAGGGGAGGCGCTGGCCATCTTTGCCGGTCCGCAGCATTACATCTCGCCTGCGTGGTACCCGGATAAGCAGATGCACGGCCGCGAGGTTCCCACGTGGAACTACGTGGTGGTGCACGCATACGGCCCGCTGCGTGTGGTGGAGGATGCGGCCTGGCTTCGTGCCCATCTCGACGTGCTGACGGACATCCATGAAGCAGGGTCCGAGGCGCCGTGGAGCGTAGCCGACGCGCCCGAGGCTTTTGTGGCCGCGCAAATCAGGGGCATCGTGGGGGTTGAAATCGCGGTGCGACGGCTCGAGGGCAAGTGGAAGGTCAGCCAGAACCGTAACGCGGTCGATCGAGACGGTGTGCTGCGCGGCCTTGCGGCGCTCAATACGCCCGAGAGCCGAACCATGCAGGCACTGATCAGCGGTGACAGTTGCCCGGTCGGGATGCCGGGGAAATTGTGAAAGATCCCGTGCCGTCAAAGCCCGCCATCATCTTTCGCTTGCGGAAACATGCGGATTATCAGCGCGTGTACAAGGCGAGCCGCAAGCAGTTTTCCAAGCAGATGAGTTTTTTCTGCGCGGCACGAACCGCGGAGGCAGCGGTGCGGGCGCTTGACCCGGAGGCTCCGCGCGTGGGCCTGACCGTGGGCAAGGTGATGGGTAAGGCGGTCGACCGGAACCGCATCAAGCGGCGGATGAGGGAGGCGGTGCGGGCGAATCTTTCCCTGCTGAAGGCCCCTGTCGACCTCATCCTGCACCCCCGGCGCACGGTGATGGAGATGGACTTCGCGGGGCTCAAAAACGAGGTTTCCCAAGTGTTTCGGCAGGTGCAGCGGCAGGCCGAGCGGGAGAGCCGGCAGGCGGCAGCGGTCGCGCCCCATGCGTGAGGACGGGCAGGGCAGGGTGCTGCGTTGGGGGTTCCAGGCTTACCGGGCGGTGCTTTCGCCCATGCTGCACGCGATCAGTCCGACGCAGTGCAAGTTTCTGCCGACCTGCTCGGAATACGCCTACGTGGCGGTGGCGCGGCACGGGGTCTGCCGGGGGGCGGTGCTGGCGTTGCGGCGGCTTGCCCGGTGCCATCCGCTTTCCGGCGGCGGCTTGGACCCGGTACCGGAGCGCGAGCAGCCAGGTTCGCCACACGGCGCAAGCAAAGCCCACCATTTATCATGAAGGCCGGGCCTTGCAGCGCACCCCGGGCCGAACCAGAAACCAAACACAGCGGTATAGAGACAGGAAGTTCGACAGTGGCAGAGTTCAAGAACCCCAACCAGCCGGGCGGCGCGTCGCAGGGCAATCAGTCGCTCCTGGTCATGATGATCGTGCTGGTGACTGTATTTTTCGCGGCGCAGTATTACAAGGCGCGGCACAATCCGCAGACGGCGAGCCCGCAGACCTCCGGCGCGGAGAGCGCAGGCAAGAGCGCGCCGCGGGATGTCCCCTCGCCCGCCGGGTTCGTGCAGCCGAACGCCGCGCCCCAGCCGGGAACGCCGGCGGCGGCAGCCGCGAACGCACCGAAGCTGCCGACCGTTCAGGCGACCGCGGTGACCACGACGGTGGTGGAGAACGAGCTCTACCGGATCACGTTCTCCAACCGCGGCGGGGAGGCGACGAGCTGGATTCTGAAGGCCTACAAGGACAACTACGGCAAGCCGCTGGACCTGGTGCATGAGCAGGCGGCGAAGCAGTTCGGCTATCCGCTCTCGCTCTACACCTACGACTCCGGCCTGACCGCGAGCCTGCGCCAGGCCATGTTTGTGCCATCGGCAACCGGCGTGTTGGCCAGT
The DNA here is from genome assembly GCA_965213785.1 of uncultured Granulicella sp. Lineage (GTDB taxonomy): Bacteria > Acidobacteriota > Terriglobia > Terriglobales > Acidobacteriaceae > Edaphobacter. The sequence goes on from OZ243921.1 coordinate 2,161,678, forward strand.
CCGGCTTCCGTCACCTTCAACTTCTCAAACGGCGAGTACATGGTTCGCAAGACGTTCTCGTTCGACGCGACCTACGTGATCCATGCCGATGTGGAGGTTTCGCGCAACGGGGCGCCGGTGCGGGCGCTGGTCGCCTGGCCGGGTGGCTTCGGCGATATGGAGAACGCGCAGGCCTATGCGCAAACGAAGATCGACGTCAGCCGCGCGGGCAAGGAAGATCACGTGGAGTTCAAGAAGGTTTCGGGCGGCGGCACGTTGGAGGGGCCGTTTGACTGGGCGGGCGTCTCCGACCAGTACTTTGCCGCGATCTTCCTGCCCGATACACCGCGGGATGCGACGGTGGCGACGCTGCATGACCAGATCGCGGTCGACAAGGTGGCGCGCAGGAACGGCGTGGGGCAGGGAACGCCTACCTCCGGCGACAACAAGGGAACGATCGAAGTGCCGCTGCTCGGCGCCGCGGTGGGCAACCTGGGCAACCATACCCAAACACGCCTCTATGCTGGTCCGAAGGCCGTCAACATCCTCAAAAACGTCCATGCCGCGGACCCGAGCGTGACGCTGGAGCCGCTGCTGGACTTCGGCTTCTTCGGCGTGATCGGCAAGCTGCTGTTCCTCGCGCTGCAGTTCGTCCACTCGCATGTGGCCTCGAACTGGGGCTGGGCGATCGTGATCCTGACGATTGTGATCAACCTGATCATCCTGCCGTTGCGCATCAAGACGATGCAGTCCGGGCTGAAGATGCAACGGATTCAGCCGCAGATGGACGCGATCAAGGCGCGCTACAAGAACCTGAAGGTGACCGACCCCAAGCGCAACGAGATGAACGCCGAGATCATGCAATTGCAGAAGGATAACGGCGTCAACATGTTCGGCGGGTGCATTCCGACGCTGGTCCAGCTTCCGCTGCTATTCGCGTTCCTCGGGATGCTGCCGAAGGTGGTCGAACTGCGGCAGGCGCACTGGTTCTGGCTACCGGACCTTTCCGCGGCCGATCCCTACCACATCCTGCCCATCCTGATGATCGTGAGCCAGTTTCTGGTTCAGTTCTATACGCCGTCGCCGGGTGTGGACCCGCAGCAGCAGAAGATGATGGCCTTCATGATGCCCGCCTTCTCGGGGTACATCACGTGGAACTATGCGTCCGGGCTGGCGCTCTACTGGGCCGTCGGCAACCTGATTGGCATCGCGCAGCAGGCCGTAATGAACCGGACGTCGCTGGGCCGGGAGGCTCGGGAGCTTGCGGCCAAGCGGGCGCGCCGCAAGACCGGACAGCCCCCCACGCTGCAGGGCCGGACCGTGCGACGCTAGGCATCGATTGGTGCGGACAAGGAAGCCCACGGCAATGTTAACGTTGGAGGCATTTCCTTTGTCTCGTCCGCCTCTTCCAAGTATGTTGAATCCATGAAAGCCAATCAGTTCGACGCCCCCCATCCAGAAGCCGGGGTGGAGCGTACTCCTCACGGATTCGTCCGCGCATCGGAAGCGGTGAAGGAGGAAAGCGGATGGGCCTGACGTCATCGCACGCGAAGGTGATCCATCTACTGGACCTGCTGCTGCAGGCCACCCGCCTGCAACTGAGCTATACCATCCAGTCGAACCCTGGAGCTGTTCCAGAGCTCACGGTGGAGTTTTCCGGCGGCGATCTTCCCCTGCTCCTTGCACGCAACGGGGAGCTTCTGCAGGCCATGGAGCACCTCGGCGCCAAGGTCTGCGGGCTGGAGCCCCAGGACCACGACTTGTTGCTGATGGAGGCCGGCCAGTTCAAGGCTCGGCGCGAGGCGGCGCTGATGGAGTCGGCCAGCCGGGCGGCCTTGCAGGTGCGCGAGACGGGCGCATCGTTCACCTTCCAGCCCATGTCGTCGCACGAGCGGCGCCGGCTGCACCTTGCCCTCGCCGGCTCCGGGTTGCACACGGAGTCGGTTGGGACAGGGGCGCAGCGCTCGGTCGTGCTGCATCCGCCGCGAGATACCCAGGCGGAGGCCTGAGCCGCACCTCGCGCCCGGGAGGTTACGCCAGCAGGAGAATCTTCGCGGGCAGTCCCTTTGCGCCGTGGCTTGCGCCTCGCCGGCATCCTCCATCGGAACCATGCGATCGATCGGGATCACCAGCCCGCCGGGTTGAACGTCTTCGGCCGACGTTCGCAGCATCGCCGCGTTCCATTGCCCCCTCGCGGGCGTGACCTTTACGGTCGGAGGCAGCGCTGCCTTGGCCGGGAGTCAGGCCGCCACGTCCTGCCGCTGCACCGAGGGGTGGAGGCTCGCCTCGTGGCTGACCGCGTTGACGGTGAAGCGGAGCTGAGCGTGGGCGTCGTGGCTGCTCGTCTCGTCTCGATGCTGCCGGCGCAACGCGTGCGCGATGCGCAGACGTGCCTCGCGCCGAAGCCCCGGCAGCAACTGTGCCCAGTGAACCACAAAACCCTGGCCGCAGACCTCGCAGCGCACATCGTTCGCTATATTGGACCGTTCGCACATGACCTGCATACATCCTCCTGATCCACCCACGGTGGCGCGGGGACATAGCCCCGTATGGGTTCACTTTAGAGGTCTTGTGCGTCTCCGCCCATCCCACGGCTGGGTCATGGGCGCGTCACTTCGGTGCTTCCCATTTGGCCGCAGGCGCCAAGGTGCGGGCTCACGAGGCGGTCGACGCGATGGAACCGAGGCTCTATGCTGGTAGCTGTGAGGGACCCGATGTCCGCGTCAGTTGAAGCACCAAGCACCTCTGCCCAGATCGCCGTGCAACTTCCCGATGGATCGATTCGCGAGGTCCCGGCGGGGACCACGGCGCTTGAGATTGCCACCAGCATCTCGCCCCGTTTGGCCGCGGCGGTCGTGGTGGCACGCATTCGGCCGCTTGAACGGGCGGGCGCGCGCCCCGACCCCGAGGCGCCAGACGCGCCTGCGTCTGAAGAAGCCATGTATGCCGCCGACCCCACCGAGCCGGACGGCACGCGACTGGTCGACCTTTCCGCTCCGCTGATGCAGCCGGTGGAGTTGTGGCTGCTAAAGGAGAGTGACGAGGCCGCGCTCAGGGTGTTGCGCCACTCCGCCGCGCACGTGATGGCCACGGCCATCCTGGAGCTGTTCCCCGAGACAAAGCTCGGCCACGGTCCGGCAACCGAGAACGGCTTCTTCTATGACGTCTACCGGCCGACCCCCTTCACCGAGGCCGATCTTGCCGCGATCGAGGCCCGCATGGCCGAGGTCGTCGCGCGCGATGAGCCGTTCGTGCGGGAGGCTGAGCCGCGGGAGCAGGGGCTGGCCGATTACGAGGCGCACGGCGAGTTCATGAAGGTCCACTTCATCGAGCGGTTTACCCGCCCAGGCGACGCGATCTCGCTCTATCGCAACGGCCCCTTTACCGACTTCTGCCGCGGCCCGCACGTCCCTTCCACGGGTCGGGTCAAGGCGTTCAAGGTCACCTCCATCGCCGGGGCCTACTGGCTCGGCGACGAAAAGAACCAGCAGCTCCAGCGCATCTACGGGACCACCTTCTTCAACGCCAAGGACCTTGACGCGCACTTCAAGCGGCTGGAGGAGATCAAGGCGCGCGACCACCGCCTTCTCGGCCGTCAGCTCGATCTCTTCTCGATCCAGGAGGTCGCTGGCGCCGGCCTCATCTTCTGGCATCCAAAAGGAGGCCTGATTCGCAAGGCGATGGAAGACTGGATGCGGGAAGAGTGTATCCGGCGCGGTTACAACCTTGTCTTTACGCCACACATCATGCGGCGCGAGCTCTGGAAGATTAGCGGGCATGAGGGGTACTACGCGGAAAATATGTATCCGCCAATGGAGCTTGACGACGCCGAGTACCGGCTAAAGCCGATGAACTGCCCCGGGCACATCCTTATCTACAAGAGCTCGCCACGCAGTTATCGTGACTTGCCCCTGCGGTACGCGGAGTTAGGTAACGTCTACCGTTACGAACGCTCCGGGACCATGCACGGCCTGCTGCGCGTCCGCGGCTTCACCCAGGATGACGCCCACGTCTTCTGCACCCCCGCGCAGATCGAAGATGAGGTGGTGGCCTGCATCGACTTCGCCGCCTCTGTCCTCAAGACCTTCGGCTTTGAGGAGTTCAAGGTTGAGCTCTCCACCTGGGACCCGAAGGACCAGAAGAGCTATACCGGAAGCGTCGAGCACTGGACGGTCGCCATCGACTCCTTGAAGGCCGCGCTTGGCCGCCGGTCCATCCCCTACCGTGAGATCCCGGGCGAGGCGGCCTTCTACGGTCCCAAGATCGACATCAAGCTGGTCGACGTGCTCGGCCGCATGTGGCAGCTCTCCACCGTGCAGTTCGACTTCAACCTGCCGACCCGCTTCGAGTTGGAGTACACCGGCGAGGACGGCGAAAAGCACCGGCCCGTCATGGTGCATCGTGCCCTGTTCGGCTCGGTGGAGCGTTTTTTCGGGGTGCTCATCGAGCACTATGCCGGGGCCTTCCCCATGTGGCTGGCGCCGGTGCAGATCGGCATGGTTCCTATCAGCGAGAAGCACCTGGACTATGCGCTGAAGGTAAAGGCTGAGCTGGAAGCGGCCGGGCTTCGCGTCGAACTCGACGCGCGCAATGAGAAGATGAACGCCAAGATCCGCGAACTCGCGCTGCAGAAGGTCCCCTTCGTCCTGGTCATGGGGGATAAGGAGGCGGCGGCGGGGTCGGTCAGCGTACGCACCCGCGGCAAAGGGGACGAAGGCAGCGTGCCGCTGGCGGGGTTCGTCGAGCGCTGCGTCCGTCTCGTCACGCAGAAGTCCGTGGTTTGTTAGTTCAGCACAAGGTGGCGCGGGCGGCGTTCTGCGCGGCGGCCGCAAGCCCTCTACACTTAGCGTACTGGGCCCAGGGCCTTCCGGGAGGTCGCCAACCAGAATGAGCTTGACCATCGCCGCAATCCGGTCCGGAACCGAGCCGCAGGGGCCGCTGCCTCCCGGCGCCTTCCATTGCACGCTCGACGACCAGCTCTGCTGCCCGAAGTGCCCGGCCACCTACAACCTGATCGCCGATTACGACCAGGCCGTGAGTCGCTTCTTTCCCGAGAGCTCCCGCGCGCTGCTCCTGCTGCTGAAGAAGGCCATCTTTATGGGCCACGGCGACGAGCACCGGGTGACCCACTTCGAGACCTCCGGAGTGGTCGTGCGCGTGATCGAGCCCGCCATCGCGCCACCGCCGCCCGCGCCCGCGCGGCACACCCGGTGACCATGCATATACTCCGCGCCACCACCAGCATCGCTGCCCCCATACAGCGCGTCTTCCTGCTCTCGACGCATATCGACACGGTGCGGACCACCCTCGGCCTGACCCCGGTCGAGGGGCGCACCAGCGGCCACGTCGTCCTGGGCGATCGCGTGGTGTGGCGCGGGTGGAAGTTTCTGCTCCCGCAGGTTCACCACACGCTGATCACCGGCTACCAGGCTCCCTGCTTCTTCCAGGACACGCAGGAGCGCGGGCGCTTCGCCTTCTTCCAGCATGACCATCACTTTACGGAACGGGCCGGCACCACCGAGCTGCAGGATGAGGTTCGCTTCCAGCTCCCCTTCGGCCCGCTCGGCCGTATCGTCGCGCGGCTCATCCTGATCCCGCACATCGAAAAACTCTTGCGACAGCGGTTCGCCCTGCTGAAGCGGCTCGCCGAGACGGACGGCTGGCGGACGATCCTGGCCGACACCGGCGCGCCCGTCTCGCAAAAATAACATCCCTGCCGGGGCGGAGGTCATCCCATCGGGTGTGTCGCCGCCTGCGCTGCTGAGCATCCGGAAAGACTCCACAGGAGACCCATGCCTACCCTTCTCAAGATCGACGTCAGCCCGCGCGGGGATTATTCCGTGTCCCGCAAGCTTGGAACCTGGTTCGAAACCGCCTGGAAGGCGGAGCACGCGGATGGAAGCGTGATCACTCGCGACCTGGCCCACACGGAGCTGCCGTTCGTCACGCTGCCGTGGATCATGGGCGCCTACTCGGACCCGGCCGGCCATACGCCTGAGCAGAAGCAGGCCTTGAAGGTTGGCGACGATCTGATCGCCGAACTTCAGGCTGCCGACCACTATCTGCTGACGACACCCATGTACAACTTCGCCGTTCCTGCCATCCTGAAGGCGTGGATCGATCACGTGGCCCGCGCCGGAAAGACCTTCAGCGCAAACCCCGATGGTTCCTACACCGGCCTTCTGACCGGCAAAAAGGCGACCGTGCTGATTGCAAGTGCCGGCGGCTATGCGCAGGGGACTCCCGGGGAGACGTACAACTTCGAGCGGCCGTATCTGCGCCACATCTTCGGCTTTCTGGGCGTCACCGACGTCACGTTCATCGAAGCGGGAGGCACCTACGTCCTCAACCGCGGCACGACCACCGTCGAAGACTTTGCGGCGCCGTTGCATGACCAGATTGCCGCTGCTGCGCGTTAGCGCGACCGGGCGGTCAGGATCGGCCGAGTTGGGATACGTTCCGGCTTGGCCTGTTTGACCGGCTTGGGCGGCTTCAGGGCGGTGGGTGTCAGCAAAGGAGCGCGCTGCAGCCGAAAGCTGCGCCAGGCGCACCGCTTGCACATCCAGGGAAAGAGGCCGAGGTAAGACAACGCTTCTTCCAACCAGTTGCGCCGGCGGGAGCGTACGAGTTGCGGGTTGGAGCAGGTACACGATGCGAAGGTCAAGGCGGTTTCCTAGCCCGATGATGCTAACGCGTTGAACAAAGAGGAAGAATGCCACCTTTGGGGGATCGGGACGGCAGCGCTTACCAGCCGGGTGGAGGACCAGCGCGGGGACTCAGTGCGTCGTCGTCGCGACCGAACCATCCTCAAACCTTTCCTTGCGGACGAGGCCCTTGTCGGCCGCCCACGCCGTCGCCCACGCATAACCGATCAACGGCGCGCTCAGGATCATGATCACCACCAGCCAGACTGCAGTTTCCATTGTGGACTCTCCCCGTGGCGGTCAGGCTCCTGCGCCCGCGGCACTCTGCAGCGTCTATCGGTCTTCTAGCCGCCGGATTCACCCGCTCTGCCTTGGCCAACGGGTACCAGCGTGCGTGTCCCCGCACTTTCGGGGGGGGGGCGTAAAATGACGCCATGCTGACCTACGCCGAAGCGGTCGATCACCTGTACGGCCTCGGCCAGGAACTCGCGCCGCCTGCCGTCCCCGGCGGGCCGCGCCGGAAGTTCGACCTCGACCACATGCGTGTGCTCGCCCATGCGCTGGGCGACCCGCAACAGTCCTTCCCCTCCGTGCTCATTGCTGGAACCAACGGCAAAGGCTCGACCGCCGCGACCCTGGCCTCCATCCTGAGGGCATCCGGGTACCGGACGGCGCTCTACACGTCGCCTCATCTATATCATGTCAACGAACGCATCTGCATCAACGGCGTAGCGGTCGCTGACGACGACTTCGCCCGCCTTTATACCCGTGTAGGGGACGCCGCTGCGGCGCTGGTTGCCAAGGGTGCGCTTCCTCACGCGCCGAGCTTCTTCGAGGTCCTCACCGCCCAGGCCTTCCTCTACTTCGCCGAGCAGCAGGTCGACCTCGCCGTGCTTGAGGTAGGCCTTGGCGGCAGGCTCGACGCAACCAATATCGTCGACCCTCTCCTCTCGGTCCTCACCGACATCGCCCTCGACCACCAGGACTACCTCGGCACCACGATTGCCGCCATCACCCGCGAGAAGGCGGGCATCCTGCGCCCCGGTGGCCTCCTCGTCACGCTGCCGCAACACCCCGAGGCCAACCAGGCGATTGGAGAGGCCGCGGCCGACCTGCAACTGCGCGCCGTCAACGCCGCGCAGTTCATCCCGGTTCCGGAGGCGTTTCTGCTGCCTGCCCCGGGCACCGCCGATCCTCTGCCACGCAACCGCTACCTGTTGGCGCTGGCCGATCAGCCTCTTTTGGTGGACTCGCCCCTCTCCGGTCACCACCAGCAGCGTAACCTGGCCCTCGCGATCGCCGCCGCGGATGAGATGAGCCGCTTTTCCAGTCCAAGTAACAAAAGTAGTCACAATGCTAATAGCGCAGAAGAAGTAGGTAACGGAAAATGGAGCGCAATCACGGCGACCTCCGTTGCCGAGGGTATTCGCAATACCGGGTGGCCCGGCAGGCTGGAGTTCATCGCACCTGACCTGCTGCTGGATGTGGCCCACAACCCCGCCGGCGCCTGGAGCCTGCGCGCCGCCCTCAACCAGCTTCCCGACCAGCGGCCCCGCACGCTTATCTTCAGTTGCCTCGCCGCCAAGGATCTGCAGGAGATGAGCCGCATCCTCTTCCCCCTCTTCGACGCTGCTTCCACCGATCCGGACCGTGCAAACGATCACATCCTGCTTACGCCGATCGCCAATCCCCGCGCCGCCTCGCTCGATGCGCTGGTGCAGGCCGCCCATAGCTTGGAGATTCCCGTGCACGTCGCGCCTCACGTTCATGCCGCGCTGGCTCAGGCCCGCGCCATCACACCCGCCGGCGGCCTCATCGTGGTGACCGGTTCGGTCTACCTTGTCGGGGAAGTCCGCCACCTGGCGCTGCGTGGATGATGCCTCCCGTCCCTTCGCCCCCTGCTCAGCCGCCGACCCGCAACGCGGCCCTCCGCCTGCTCACCTACGGTCTCCTTATGCCGCTCATCGCGCTCTCGACCGCGGGGTTTGGGTGCGTGTCACTTCTCTGCGGTGTGTGGGATCGGTCCGGACGCCAGCAACACGCAATCGCGCGACTCTGGGCAAAGTCGCTGCTCCACATCAGCTTCTCCCCGGTCACCCTGGTCGGTGCGGAGCATCTCCGCGCAAATCCCGTCGCCGTCTACGCTTCGAATCACCTCAGCTACATGGACACCCCAGTCCTCTTCGCCACATTGCCCTTCCAGTTCCGCATCATGGCCAAGCAGGCGCTCTGGAAGGTTCCTTTCGTCGGGTGGTACCTCAACCGGTCAGGGCAGGTCCCCATCGACCAGAAGTCGGGACGGTCCTCCGTGGCCGGTCTGCTGCGTGGGGTCAAAACGCTGCAGGCCGGTCTGCCGCTTGTCCTGTTTCCAGAGGGCGGACGATCCGCCGACGGCCACCTGCAAACCATGCTTTCCGGCTCCGCCTTCATGGCGATCAAGGCCCAGGTTCCCCTCGTCCCCATCGCGCTCGTCGGAACCTACGAGCTCCTGCCCATGCACACCTACCATCTGACTCCCCGTCCCCTGCTGGTGGTGGTCGGGGAGCCCCTTTCAACGCTGGGCCTGACATCCCGAGACGCGGATGAGCTGAACGCCCGTCTGTATCGTGCCATCACGGCGATGTACTTTGCCAACACTGTGGGGGTGCCTCGAGGAAGCCTTTGAAGCCGCGGCTCGACGCAAAATCGCGCGAGAATGCCCCAGGTGCGGTCGATCCTTCTTTTCGATAGCCCAGCACGTCGGAAACTCTCCTGGGGCGTCCGTCGGTGGCCCTCCTGGGAGCAGGGGAAAGCTCCTTTATAGTGGATGACGATGGACGGACAAAACATCCGCGAACGACCACGTATTGCCGTGCCCGTACCCACCTCGGCCGACCATGAGTACAACCGGCGATGCTTGCCGGACTACGCGCACGCTATTTACCTCTCCGGTGGAGTTGCGGTGGAGCTGCCTCTGTCCCTCTCGTTGTCTGAGCGGAGGGAGTTGAGCGCATCCTGCAGTGGCATAGTCCTGCCGGGCAGCCCGGCCGATGTTGATCCCGTGCGTTATGGGCAGTCTGCGCAACCTGAATGCGCCCCCCCGGATCCTGCGCGCGAGGCTATGGATCTGTTCCTGATCGAAGAGGCCGCCGCCCGCGGCATACCGCTGCTCGCGATCTGTTTTGGGGCGCAGATCCTTAACGTCGCTCACGGTGGGACGCTGCTGCAGGACCTCACCGTTCTGCCGGTCAATCACGCTGCGGGACGATCCGTCGCCACGGCTCATTCGGTCTTGATCGACCGGGGGTCCCGCCTCGAGTCGGTGCTTTTGGGCACTGTCAAGGAAGTGGCCCCGGGCCAGTCGGACCCAGGGGCAGTCAGCCTTCTCGTTAACTCCAGCCACCACCAGGCTGTTGGGGTGCCCGGGTCAGGCCTGCGAGTCAGCGCCCGCTGTCCTCAGGACGCCGTGGTAGAGGCGTTTGAGGGAGAGGGAGATGGCTTCCTCGTCGGGGTGCAGTGGCATCCGGAGCGTAGTTTCAGCGAAGCCTCTTTCTCGCAGGCTCTCTTCGCCAGCTTCATGGTCGCCGCTTCCGGCCCGCTGCGAAGTGCGCCCAAGTAGAATAGGCGCATGCCGATCCTCAGTGACGAGCAGATCGGCCGTCTCTTGGTCCCTTATCTCCCTTCCGCGTCTCCGGGGCTGCTGGCTCGGCTTGGCCTCTATTTGGACTTGCTGGTGAAGTGGAACAGCCGGACGAATCTGACGGCGGTGCGTGATCCTGAGGAGATGGTGGTCCGCCACTTTGGCGAGAGCTTGTTCGCGGCACGGCACATCGGATCTGCACAGACGGTTCTGGATTACGGATCGGGCGCCGGCTTTCCGGGTGTCCCGGTTGCCCTGCTGCATCCCGGAATCCGGATTACGCTCGCGGAGTCGCAGCACAAGAAGGCCTCCTTTCTCCGTGAAGTCACGCGGGCCCTCGGTCTCGATGTGGAGGTTTGGGCATTCCGTGTGGAAGATCTCCCGCCTGTGCGACGGTTTGACTGCGTTACGCTGCGGGCTGTAGACGACCCGGCCGCGGCGCTGCTCGGCTCTGCTTCACGCGCGGCAAATCAGATCTTGCTGATGACGACGGATGGTTCAGCCGCGCACCTTACCCCGCCCGGCTTTTCTGCTCCTTCGCTGATCCCCCTACCCGGCTCCAAGGCAAGAGTGATCGCCCTTTTCTCCCGCACCTGATGTTCCACGTGGAACGATCGCCTCCTTCCTCCACGGTTCCACGTGGAACATCCACCTATTTGCCAGCCCACCCTGCACGCGGTACCCTCAACCTACCGCAAATGACCGACCCGCATCCGTCCTCTCCGCCCGCATCCCCCCACGGGACCCCACGTCAAGCTCAGGTCATCGCCATCGTCAACCAAAAAGGCGGTGTCGGAAAAACCACCACGGCCATCAACCTTGCCGCCGCCGTTGCCCTGGAACGCCTCCCCGTCCTCCTGCTTGACTGCGACCCCCAGGCCAACACCACAGGAGGCCTGGGATTCCCGCGCGATCTCCCCGGAACTGCCCCGCGCCTCAGCGTCTACGACCTTCTCCTTGCCCAGGCGGATGCAGCAGACACTATCCTCCCCACCGACATCCCCACCCTCTCCCTTATCCCAGGATCCAAGAACCTCATCGGAGCCAATCTCGAACTCGTCACCTACGACCGCCGTGAGTTCCGCCTGCGCGAGGCCCTCGCTCCCCTGCTCTCCCGCTTCGCCTTCATCTTCCTCGACTGCCCCCCAGCCCTCGATCTCCTCACGCTCAACTCCCTCGTCGCCGCCGACCGCCTCCTCGTTCCCATGCAGGCCGAATACTTCGCCCTCGAAGGTATCTCGGAACTCATCAGCACCCTCGACCGGGTAGCCTCGGCCTTCAACCCCGGCCTCTCGCTCGAAGGCGTCGTCCTCACCATGTATGACGACCGCACCAACCTCAGCCAGCAGGTCACCGAAAACCTTCGCGCCTTCTTCGGCGAGAAGCTCTACCGCACCACCATCCCACGCAACATCCGCCTCGCCGAAGCCCCGAGTCACGGCAAGCCCGTCCACCTCTACGATCCACGTTCCCGCGGCGCGGAGGCTTACGTCGCGCTCGCGCGTGAGTTACTCGCCCGCAGCGGCGTCGTGCCTCCTCCCGCGCCGCCGGCGGCAGCCCCCTCCAAGGCCGAGCCCGCGGTACGCTTCTGGCCCTACACCAAGTAAACCCGCACGCAAGGTGCTCCCATGACTCCATCTCCCGATCCCAAGCGTCGCGCTCTCGGCAAGGGCCTCGAATCCCTCCTTCCGTCGCGCCCTCCGGTTCCTGACCCGGCAGCCCAGCCTTCCGCCAGCGGCCAACCGCTCGATCTTCCCGTCGAGGCAATCGACCGGAACCCCTTCCAAACGCGAACCCACTTCAACGAGGCCCAACTCACGGAACTCGCCAACTCCATCGCCGCCACCGGTGTCGTCCAGCCCATCGCGGTGCGTGCGCTCCCATCCGGCCGCTACCAGCTCATCACCGGTGAGCGCCGCCTAATGGCCTCCAAAAAAGCTGGCAAAACCTACATCCCGGCGATCCTCCGCGTCGTCTCCGACGAGCAGGCCATGGAGATGACCATCGTCGAGAACCTCCAGCGCGCCGACCTGAATCCCATGGAGCAGGCCCGCGCCTACCAGCGGCTGGCTCACGACTTCAAGATGACCCAGGAGCAGATGGCCACGCGCACCGGCAAGGAGCGCGCCAGCGTCGCTAACTTCCTCCGCCTGCTCCGCCTCCCCGCCCCCGTCCAGGCCAAGGTCGAAGCCGGCGAACTCAGCTTCGGCCACGCCCGCACCCTGCTCGCTCTCGACACGCCCGAAGCCGTCACCGCCGCCGCCCAGAAGGTTACCGCCCTCTCCATGTCCGTCCGGCAAACCGAAACCTACGTGCAGGGCCTGCTGAACCCGGAGAAAGCCCGCGCAAAGGAGGAGCCCGTCACGCCCCCGCAGGATCCTAACGTCCGCCAGGCCCAGCAGACCCTGCAACGTACCCTCGGTCTCAAGGTCAGGATTGAAGACAAATCAGGCAAAGGACGGGTCATCATCGAGTACTCAGGCATCGCCGACTTCGATTCGCTCCTCAGCGCTCTGGGCATCGACCAAGCCTGATGTGAGCGTGTATCCATCACATTTTATGCTTCCATTTAAATCGGTCCTGCATCTATAGTAGCCATGGAGGGATCACCCTCCAAGATCCTTGTGGAGACTTGCCATGACCATTACTCGCTTTGTCCCCTTCCGCAGCCCCCTCAACGATGTTGCCGTCCTGCAGAACCGCCTCAACTCCATCTTCCACGACTTCACTCGTAACGAAGGCTCCGAGCAGTCGGAGTTCTTCGCCGCCGGAAACTTCATCCCGCCCGTCGACATCTTCGAGGACGCGCAGCGGGTCATGCTCAAGCTCGAGGTGCCCGGCATCAAGGAGCAGGACCTCGACATCCGGATCGAGAACCAGACCCTCACCGTCAAGGGCGAGCGCAAGTTCGAGGCTGAAGAGAAGGAAGAGAACTACCACCGCATCGAGCGCCGCTTCGGCTCCTTCGTCCGCAGCTTCACCCTGCCCCAAACGGTCGATACCGACGCCGTCCAGGCCAGCTACGACGCCGGCGTCCTCACCCTCTCGATCGCCAAGAAGGCGGAGGCCAAGCCGAAGCAGGTCAAGATCGAGCTGGGCTCCAGCAAGGCTCCCCGCCAGGTGGAAGGCACTCCGGAGGCCAAGCAGGTCAACGCCGCCTCCACCCAGAACCAGCCCGTCAACGCCTAGCATGGGCACCGCAGCACATATCCCCAAAGGGGAGAGCCAACACTCTCCCCTTTCTGCCTTTCTGCGTTAGCCTGAGAGCACACCCAGTCCTCTCAGGAGCCTACCCGCATGCGATTCGCCGTCCTCTCCCTCCTGCTCGCCCTTCTCCTCGCTCCAACGGCCCACGCGCAAAAGCTCTGGCCCATCCGTGCCGTCGTCATCGCCACCTTCGAAGTCGGCGAGGACACCGGCGACGTCCCCGGCGAGTTCCAGTTCTGGGTCGAGCGCGAACACCTCACCGAGACCATCGACTTCCCCGGAGGCGTCCATCCCCTCCGCACCAATAAAGAACACACCATCCTCGGCATGCTCTCCGGAACCACCCTCGTCAACGCCACCGCCTCCATGATGGCCCTCGGCCTTGACCCCCGCTTCGACCTCACCCACGCCTACGTCCTCATCAACGGCATCGCCGGCGTCGACCCCGCCGACGCCTCCATCGGCTCCGCCGCCTGGGCCCGCTTCGTCGTCGGCGACGTCGCCCGCGAGATCGACCCCCGCGAAGCCCCTGCCGCCTGGCCCTACGGCCTCTTCCCCGTCTCGGCCAAGGCCCCCAACTCCACCCACCTCGCCGAAGCCGCCTGGACCCGCTCCAACCTCTACTCCCTCAACGCCAAGCTCGCCGAATGGGCCTTCGCCCGCACCCGAAACCTGAACCTCGGCGACGACCCGAAGGTAGCCACCTTCCGCGCCGCATTCACCGGCTTCCCCAACGCCCAGCGCCCCCCCTTCGTTCTCCTTGGCGATACCTTCGCCTCCGACTACTACTGGCACGGCAAGATCATGACCCGCTACGCCAACGACTGGGTCTCCCTCTACACCGGCGGCAAGGGCAACTTCGTCATGACCGAGATGGAAGACTCCGGCTTCCTCGAAGCCATCGAGCGCCTCGGCAAAATGCACCGCGTCGACCCCGCCCGCACCATGGTCCTCCGCACCGGAAGCAACTTCTCCATGCCCCGCCCCGGCCACACCGCCGTCGAGTCCGTCACCGATCCCTACATCGGCTCCAAACTAGCCCTCGAAGCCGCCTACCTCTGCGGCAGCACCGTCCTCCACGATCTCCTCACCCACTGGGACACCACCTACAGCCAAATCCCAGGAAGCTAGCCTAAAAGCCCCTCCGCCACGTCGTACCCAGGTTTTGGTAGAGGTTCGCCGCCCGCGCAGGCAGGCTCGTCTCATCCAGCGGCTTCGTCTTCTTGGTGCCCAACAGCCACCAGGCTCTTGGTGCCTGGGACAGATCGTACCCGGCATCGTGCAAGAGCCATAGGCTCACCCGCCCGATCTGTCGCTCAGAGAGGGTCAGCACATGCTTGGCAACCCCTCCGGTGGCCAAACTCGTGGCGATCCCCAGCCCAGGCACCAGAATCCCGCCGACGTCTCCCACCACGTCGGTCGCCGTGATCGCGTTCTTTGCCGGAATGGCTCTCACCTCCTGCTTTTCCAAGATCTCGGCGATGTTGTCCGCCAGCACGGTAGCCAATTCTGCGTCGTTCTCCAATCGCTCCACGACGGGCAGTGGAATCAGGATGATTCCGCTCGGCAGGCTCAAGGCATCCCGCCACTTCTCAGGCTCAATCACCTGGAAGCGAAACTCGATCTTGGTGGGATCTGTCGGGGGCAGCGCCTTCTGGAAAGACGGAACCAGCGAATTCCCGATCCGCTCCACCCTCGCCTGCATGATCGGGTCGTTATGCGCTGGAAACCGGCTAGGATCGATGCCCTTGAACGCCTTGCTCCAAAAACCCTGTTTGTCCCCCTCGTCCACCTGCGCCGGATCGAATTCGCGCTTCTCCCGAAGCTTGTCTTCGCTGTGCGTCACGGTATTCGGCCGGGCTGTCAACGTATCGACCAGCACGGTTCCGTCAGCCTGCTGCACCCCATGATAGTCGACCCAAACGTTGGTTTTCAGGTCCGTTGGCGAGGTGAGCGGCGACACCCAGTGCATCTTGGTCGCGGACGTCACCCGCAGGAGATATCCATCGGCGCGCACGATGACCTCGCCCGGTACACCTGTCATAGCGGGCGGGACGCAATCGATCAACCCGGTCCCGCTCAGCACGCCGGCCTCTGCCTCATGTACCTCAACGCTCTTCGCCTGAATGGTTCCTGTCTTCCTATCCAACTTGCCGTAGACGTCGAGCTTTTCACCGAGATACAGTCCGGAGACAGAGGGCAGTGAGCTTCGAACGATGCCAGTGACCCGGGTCAACGTTGTCGCAGGGCCAATCAGCACAGGACGTGCGTTCACCTCGAACTCGGCTGCGTTCCCAACCGCCGTAACGTACCCGGAAATCGTGGGTGAGGGTGGATCGGATGTTTGGGCCAGAGTCCATCCACAAAGACCAAAAAGCATCCCCAAAACAATCAATCTGCTACTAGCGACCATGGCGTCAGCCTACCCGACGCTGCTCTCATCATCAAGACGTGACCATTGATTCACGCCGTGCTTCACGGCTGACGCAACCTCTCTCAAGCCCGGCGGGCCTTCTAGTCCAGTGTCGCGGGTGCTGCTGCGAGAGCGCCAAGACTCCCCCGCACCCTTTCCATCGTATCCAGATAAAACGCCAAGTTATGCACCGAGTTCAGCACCGCGCTCAGCGGTTCCTGCGCCGCGTACAGATGCCGCAGATAAGCCCGCGTATACCGCCCGCAGACCATGCACCCGCAAGCTGCATCGACCGGCCCCTGGTCCTCGGCAAACTCCTTCTTCTTGATGTTCATCCGCACGATCTCCCCGGTGCCGGCTTCCCGCCGAAACAGCAGACCATGCCGCCCCGCCCGCGTCGGCAGCACGCAGTCCATCATGTCCACCCCCATCCGCGCATACTCTTCAATCTCATCCGGATACCCCACCCCCATCACATAGCGCGGCTTGTCCGCCGGCAGATGCTCCAGCGTCCGCGCAATCATCTCCCGCGTGACCTCTCTAGGCTCCCCCACCGCCAGCCCGCCGATCGCATACCCCGGAAAGTCCATTTCCACCAGCCGCTCCGCCGACTCTCTCCGTAGATCCGCATACATCCCCCCCTGCACAATCCCGAACAGACTCTGCGTGCGCCCCTCAAGCTCTTCGAACCATGGCACCTCGTCCCGATGCGCCATAAAGTACTCCTGCGACCGCGCCGCCCAAGCATGAGTCAACCCCATCGATTCCCGCGTCCGCTCCCAAGTCGCCGGAGTCTCCACGCACTCGTCGAACGCCATCATCACATCCGCCCCCAGCGCAATCTGCACCGCCATCGAGTGCTCCGGCGAGAAGAAGTGTTTGCTCCCATCCAGGTGCGACCGAAACTCCACCCCTTCGGCCGAAATCTTCCGCAAACCTTTCAAACTGAACACCTGAAACCCACCCGAGTCCGTCAGCATCGGCCGCGTCCAACTCATAAACCGATGCACCCCACCCAGCCGCCGCACCACCTCATGCCCCGGCCGCAGGTACAGGTGGTAAGTATTCGCCAGAATAATCTGCGCCCCCAGCGCTTCGAGCACCCCCTGCTCCACCGCCTTCACCGAAGCGACTGTCCCCACCGGCATGAACACCGGCGTCTCCACCCGCCCATGCGGCAGCTCCAGCGCCCCCCTGCGCCCCCCGCCCTCCGCCGTCGCCCTCACCGCAAAGTCCGTACTCAAACCCGCCCCCGCCAGCCCCGCAGCGGACTAACCCGCAACCTTCTTGGCGACCCGCTTCTTTGCCGCCGTCTTCTTGGCCGCCACCTTCTTCGCCACCGTTTTCTTCGCCACCACCTTCGCCGGAGCCGCCGTCTTCCCCCGCGCCGCCACAATCGACGCCTTCAGCTCAGCATTCAGGTCATCCACGCTGATCGTCGTCGCCGACTTCCGCAGCCGCTCCAGCCCATAGAACGCCCGCTTCTCCGGCGAAAACACATGCACGATGAAGTCGACATAGTCCATCAGCACCCAGTCGCCCTGCCGCCGCCCTTCCACCGAGTTCGGGTACGTCCCAAACTCGCGCTTCAGCCGCAGTTCGATCTCGTCCGTGATCGCCACATTCTGCCGGTCGTTCGTCCCATTGCAGATCAGAAAGTAGTCGGTCAACCCGCTCTCCGTCGGGTCCAGTTTCAGGATGCGGATGTCCTCCGCCTTCTTATCCTCGCAAGCAGCCGCCGCGGCCAGCAGCAACGGGTAACTCTCAGCAATCGCCATCCCTCCATGGTAGCCGGTTGTCCTCCGCAGCACCAGCACCGAACGGCCTCTCAGCCCCGCGAATACAGACCCAATTCGCGGATATACCGCAGCACCTCCGCTGGAACCGCATCCGTGCAATCCTCCCCCGCGCGCAGTCTCTCCCGCAACGCCGACGCCGCCACATCGACCCAAACGCCCTCCAGCAGATGCGCCCTTTTTCCAAGGAACCCCACCGCGCCATATCCCGGCCGCGTCACCACGATCCACTCCGCCAGCTCCCGCAGCGCCTTCGGCTCTCGCCAATGCTTCATCTGCTCGAACGCGTCCGCTCCCACAAGCCCGAACACCTCCGCCCCCGGCTCTTCCTCCCGCAGCCGCCGCAGCGCGTCCACCGTATAGTTCGCTCCTCCATCGCTCCGAGGCCCATCCAGCTCGGAGACTGCAAAGCGCCGATCCCCCCCGCAAAGCAGCCGCACCATCGCCACCCGGTCCGCGAACGTGGCCTCACTTCCCCCAGCCTTCAGCGGCTGTCGGCCGACGGGCGCAAACAGCACCCGCTCCAGCCCAAACGCATCCGCCGCCGCCCGCGCCACCGCCAGGTGCCCCCGGTGCGGCGGGTCGAAGCTCCCCCCAAACCACCCGATCCGCACCCTAGGTCGCCCGCCGCCTCGCCGAACTCGGCGGCGGAGGATACGCCGGCTTCAGCTTTCCGCCCTCCATCGGCTCCTCCTCCAGCGGAATCGGCCGATGTGTCGCCACCAGCTCCCCCAGCGCAAACTTTAGCGGCTCGATCCCCTCGCCCGTGACCGCCGAAATTGCATAAAACGGCAGCTTCCGCCGCTTCGCCGCCGCCGCCAGCTTCTTCATCTTCACCGGGTTCGCCACATCCACCTTCGCCGCCACAATCACCGTAGGCTTCGCCGCCAGCGCCGGATCGAAGCTCTTCAGCTCCTCCGTAATCACCTTGAAGTCCTCGACCGGGTCCGCCCGCCCTGACCCATCCGATACATCCACCAGGTGCACAATCACGCTCGTCCGCTCGATATGCCGCAGAAACTGAATCCCCAGCCCAGCCCCCGAGTGCGCCCCTTCAATCAAACCCGGCAGATCCGCCACCGTAAACGATTGCACATGCGGCCAGTCCCCTAGCGAAACCACCCCGAGGTTCGGCTCCAGCGTCGTAAACGCATAGTCCGCCACCTTCGGCTTCGCCGCCGAAATCCTGGAAATCAGCGTCGACTTCCCCACATTCGGATACCCCACCAGCCCCGCATCCGCCAGCAGCCGCAGCTCCAGCCGGTAGCTTCGTTCCTCGCCGGAACGCCCCAGTTCATGCTCGCGCGGAGCCTGGTGCGTGCTGGTCGCAAAATGCTGATTTCCTCGCCCTCCGCGCCCACCCCGCGCCACTACGATCCGATCGTTCACCCGGGTAAAGTCGTGGATCAGGGCCCCCGTCTCATCGTCATACAGCAGCGTCCCCACCGGGACCTGCAGCGTCACCCCCTCGCCCGCGTAGCCGGAGCAGTTCGACCCCAGCCCATGCCCGCCCCGCTGCGCCTTATGCTCCGGGTTGAACCGGAAGTGCACCAGCGTGTTGTGGCTCAGCGAGGCCTCCATCGTCACATCGCCGCCATGCCCCCCATCCCCGCCGGAAGGCCCCCCGCGCGGCACAAACTTCTCCCGCCGGAACGCCATGCACCCGTTCCCGCCGTCCCCCGCCTTCACCCGAATCCTTGCCTCATCGATAAACATTTCAATTCTCAGTGTAACGGACTAAAAACACATTACTCCCATACAGCCAGCCACAGACAGCTTCCTGCACCACCCCCACACCGCAGGGCCAACCTCGGCCCGTACCTTGCGGCGGGCGGAACGGTCTTGCCAAATCCAGGTCACCATCCTGTAACGCGAGAATGACACACTGAAGCAAGCCGAGCGACGATACGCTTGCCGCAAATGCTGTAACCTTTTCAGGAGACCCACCATGTTCCGATTCAGCAAGATGCCTGGCCCGGCCCTCGCCGCGGCCTGCGTCTTCTCCCTCCCGGCCTTCGCCCAGTCCACCACCCAGGGCGCCATCTCCGGAACCGTCTTCGACGCCACCGACGCCGCCGTCCCCAACGCCACGGTCCTCATCCACAGCGAGGGCACCAACGCGGACGTCACCCTGACCACAAACGGCAGCGGCTTCTACAAGGCCCCCCAGCTCACTCCCGGCACCTACACCGTCACCATCAGCGCGTCCGGCTTCTCGCCCGAGCGCTCCTCCAGCGTCATCGTCCAGGTCAACACCGTCACCGAGGTCAATCCGCACCTCAAGAATGGTTCCGCCTCCCAGGTCGTCGAAGTCACCGCGGACACCCCTGTCCTCAAATTCGATACACCCTCCTACGGCGGCCAGCTTTCCAATACAGAGATCGAAAACATCCCCATCAACAATCGCCGCTGGTCATCCCTGTCGCTCCTCACGCCGGGCGTGACGAACGACTCCCAGGGCTTTGGGCTTATCTCCTTCCGCGCCATCCAGCCCCAGCTCAACAACGTCCAGATCGACGGCGCCGACGACAACCAGGTCTTCTACGGCGAAGAGCGTGGCCGCACCCGCGCCGGCTACTCCACCGCGCAGGTCGCCATCCGCGAGTTCCAGATCAACACCGGCGTCTACTCCGCAGAGTTCGGACGCGCCGTCGGCGGCGTCATCAACTCCGTCACCAAGACCGGCACCAACCAGCTCCACGGAGAGGCCTACTTCTATCACCGCGACCAGCAGTGGAGCGCCTCCAACCAGTTCACCACCACCATCGCCTACGATCCCGTCGCCGGAACCGCCAGCAAGGTCTTCTTCAAGCCCAAGGACAAGCGCAACCAGTACGGCTTCGGCATCGGCGGCCCTATCATCAAGGACAAGCTCTTCTTCTTCTACGCCTTCGACCAGTTCCGCCGCGTCTTCCCCGGAACCGGCTCCGCTGCCTCCGCCTCCTTCTACGCCCCCCTCACCGCCGCCCAGCAGGCCACCCTCGCCAACAGCATCCAGTACGGCACCAAGGTCACCACGACCCCCGCCCAGGCCTCAGCCGCCTACAACAACCTTATCGCCCTCGCCAACACCGATCTCGGCACCACCCCGCGCATCGGCTTCCAGATCATCAACACCCCGAAGCTCGATTGGCAGATCAACCAGAAGAACGTAGCCAGCATCCTCTATCACCGCCTCCGTTGGGACTCTCCCGGCGGCGTCCAGACCCAGTCGAACGTCTTCTACGGCAAGGAAGGTTTCGCGCAGGACTTCGTGAAGCTCGACTACACGCTTGCCAAGCTCGATACAGTCATCAACTCCACCCTCACCAACGAGATCCGCTACCAGTACGGTCGCGAGCTCAACGACGAGAGCGCCCTGCCCAACGGTGCCTTCGCCAACAAGTACCTTACCGCCAACGGCAACACGCCACAGGTCAACCTCAACAACGGCTCGCAGGGCTTCATCGCCGGCCAGCCCTATTACGCGTTCCGCCCCGCCCTGCCCGACGAGCGCAAATGGCAGGTCGGTGACACCGCCGAGGCGCAACTCGGCCGTCACGGCCTCAAATTCGGCCTCGACATCGTCCACAACTACGACCTGCAGAATACCCTGGGTTACTCCGGCTACTCGCCCAACGGCACCTATAACTACACCTCCGTCCTCGCCTTCGCGCAGGATGCGCTCAGTGGCGTTGGCGGCGGCTGCGGCCAGAACCCGTCCCTTACGGCGGGCGTATACACGCCCGTAGGCTGCTACAGCTACTTCCACCAGACCGTCGGTGGCACCACCTTCGATCTCGCTACTGTCGACTACGGCTTCTTCGTCCAGGACGACTGGAAGGTCACGCCCCGCCTGACCGTCAACCTTGGCGCACGCTACGACTACGAGTCCATTCCCGGTCAGCAGGCCAACCTCGTCGTCGCCAGCTTCGCCCCCAGCGCCAACACCATCAGCGACAAAAACAACATCTCCCCACGCGTTGGCTTCGCCTACGATCCCTTCGGCCTAGGCAAGACGGTCGTCCGCGGCGGCTTCGGCATCTACTACGGCCGCATCCCCAACGTAAACATCCTCGGCGCGCGCTTCGCCTCCGGAGCCTCCGCCGGTCAGCTCAGCTATAACCTTCCGTCACCCGTCGGCGGCCCCCTGCTCCCTCAGCTCCCCGATCCGAAGACCTTCGCCAACGTGGCGCCGGATATCCAGTACATCGACTCCCATTTCCAGAACCCCTATACGGAGCAGTTCGACTTCGCCGTCCAGCAGGATCTCGGCGCCGGCACCGTCTTCTCGCTCAGCTACCTCGGCGCTCTCGGCCGCGAGCTTCCCAATAGCCTCAACCTCAACCTCAACCCCGCTAACGCCTACACCGTCAACTACACCGTTCAGCCCGGTGCGGACGGTACCTGTGGACCCCTCGCCTGCGGTGCCGTCATTCCTGTCAAGGCCTACGGCCAGCGTAGGAACGGCTCCACCAACAGCGTCAACCTCAACCCCTCCTATGGAGCCGTCTACGCCGGCGTCAGCAACGTCAACTCCAATTACCACGGGCTCACCGTCGGCGTCACCAAGCGCGCCAACAAGTTCGTTAGCTTCGACCTCAACTACACCTGGTCGCACGCCATGGACTACAACCAGACCTCCGTCACCGGCTTCAGCTCGAACAACTTCTTCGATCCCTACGGCAACGCCCGCGCCAACTACGGCAACTCTTACCTCAACGTTCGCCACCGCGCCGTCGGCTGGGCCATCCTCAACCTCCCCGGAACCAAGGGGCATCGCTTCCTCGATGGTGCGACCAACGGCTGGTCCATCAAACCTGCTGTGCAGGTCCAATCCGGACTTCCCTACAGCGCCACCGTCAACAGCAGCACGGCTCCTGCGCAATGCACTGCCGTTGGCTGCCTGCAAGCCGTCAACAGCGGCCTCTCCGGCCTCGCCGTCAGCTACATCCCAGCCGTCGGACGCAACACCTACACCTACCCACGCGATCTCGTCGTCGATCTTCGCATCCAGAAGGACTTCAAACTCACCGAGCGCTTCAACCTCCAATTCATCGGAGAAGCCTTCAACGTCGCCAACTACCAGAACATCACCAGCCTCGTCACCACCGCCTACAATCTCACCTCAACCTCCACTCCGACCAGCGCCTCGGGTAACCTCACCTACAGTCCCCTCACCACCACCGCCAGCGGCAACTCCGGCTTCGGCGCGGTCAACTCCGTCAACAGCAACTTCGCCTACAGCCCCCGCAACATCCAGGCCGGAGCCCGCCTCTTCTTCTAACCCCATACATTCCTGAACGGGGCAATGGCATTAGCCATCGCCCCGTTCCTTTTCGGCACCTTTTATCCGCAAACGGGAAAACATCCGGTATTCTGGGACATCCTCCGCACCCGGAGCAACCGATGCACCCCCTCCGCCGCCCAGAGCCTCTCGCGGCAACACGCATCTCCTCTCGGCCCCCTCTCTCCTGCGGCCTGCTCCTTCTCTGCGCCCTCGCCGCCCAGTCCCAGACCACCAGCTCCGGAGCCATCGGCGGCCGCCTCACCGCCCACGACTACTCCGGCCTGCGCGCCGACATCACCGTGCAGGAGCTCGCCACCGGCCTCAACACCACCACCCACACCACCCGCACCGGCGACTTCCTCCTCACCCCGCTCACCCCCGGCGACTACTCCCTCCACATCCACACCTACGGCGCCCCCGACTTCGACCGCGACCACGTCCCCGTCGTCCCCGGCGCCGTCACCCCCATCACCAGCCTCCTCGCCTTCCAGCTCCCCGACCCCGAAGACCCCATCCCCGCCACCCTCTCCCAGGCCGCCCCCGACTCCGACGCCCAGGACGAAGCCCTCCCCACCTTTCGCGGACTCCCCGCCACCGAAAACCTCGTCTCCCTCGACGGCAGCCTGCAAACCCAGTTCTTCTCGAACACCCCCGCCGCCTCCGGCTCCGTCATCGACCCCGAAGCCAACCCCGAGGCCAACGAGTCGGACGCCGACACCAGCGCCACCAGCCGCGCCTCCACCGCCTCCCGCTCCATCCGCTCCGCCGCCGCCCCCTTCGCCTTTGCCCGCTCCTCCGTCCGCGAGTTCCACCTCACCGGCGACCTCTACTCCGCCCAGTACGGCGGGGCCGCCGGGGGCATCCTCGCCGGAGCCACCCGCTCCGGAACCTCCCGCCTCCACGGCTCAGCCTTCCTCTCCACCCGTAATTCCGCCCTCGCCGCCACCAACCCCTACGCCCTCGCCACCACCTACAACGCCGGCACCGTCACCTCCGCCCTCGTCAAACCCCACGACGCCCGCAACCAGTTCGGAGGCTCCCTCTCAGGAGCCCTCCTCCCTCGCCGCATCTTCTTCTTCGCCGCCGTCGACGCCCAACACCGCGGCTTCCCCGCCATCTCCTCCCCGCAGGACCCCAACTTCTACTCGCTCACCCCCACCCAGCGCGCCCTTCTGCTCAACCGCGGCGTCCGCACCACCGCCATCGCCTCTGCCCTCACCTACCTCGACTCCCTCACCGGCCCCACCGACCGCCGCGCCGACGGCAACGTCGCCTTCGCCCGCCTCGACCTCCACGCCACCCACCGCCTCGCCGCCGCCCTCGAGTACAACCGTGCCCGCTGGAACCAGCCCGCCGGCGCTCTCAGCGCTCCCGTTGTCTCCCGCGCCCGCGCCAGCATCGGCAGCACCAGCGACAGCATCGACACCGGCATCGCCCGCCTCACCGCCACCCTCACCCCCTTCTTCTCCAACGAGCTTGTCCTGAGTTACGGCCACGACCTCGAATCCCAATCCCCCCAGCCGCCTCTCCCCCAGGAGCCCGCCATCGGCCCCGGCAACCTCCCGCCCGAGGTCGCCATCGGCCCCCAGGGCCTCACCTTCGGAACCCCCGCTGCCCTCGGCCGCGCCGCCTACCCCGACGAGCGCCGCCTCCAGCTCGCCGACCACCTCTCCTACCTCATCGGCCCCCACCATCTCCAGGCCGGCATCGACGCCTCCACCGCCACCATCTTCGTCTCCGCCCTCACCAACCAGCAGGGAACCTTCACCTACGACAGCCTCCCCACCACCCCCGGCCGCGCCGGAGGCCTCGTCGACTTCATCACCGACGCCACCTTCAACGTCAACGCCTACCCCAACGGAGGCTGCCCCTCCATCACCGCCCCCATCCATCTCTTCTGCTTCCGCTCCTTCACCCAGTCCTTCGGCCAGCAGGACATCACCTTCCAGACCCGCCGCTACGCCGCCTACCTCCAGGACGACTACCACCTCACCCCCGGCCTCATCCTCCACCTCGGCCTCCGCTACGACCAGCAGCTCCTCCCCACGCCCCAGCGTCCCAACGCAGCCCTCGACGCCCTCTTCGGCACCCAGGCCGCCACCAGCACCTTCCCGCAAGACTCCAACAACGCCTCCCCCCGCCTCGCCCTCTCCTTCCGCGCCACCCACACCCTCACCCTCCGCGCCGGCTACGGCATCTTCTACGGCACCGTTCCTGGAGCCACCCTGCGCGCCGCCCTCCTCTCCACCGATCTCTCCACCTCCACCACCCGCATCCGCATCCTCCCCAGCACCATCACGGATTGCCCCCAGGTCGCCCATCAGGGCTTCGGCTACCCGTGCGCCTACCTGGCCTCGCCCGCCTCCGCCCTCCCCACCACCACCTCCGCCATCCTCTTCTCCAAACGTTTCCAGCTCCCCATGGTCCAGCAGGGCAGCTTCACCCTGGAAGAAGAACTTCCCGCCCGCATCGCATTGACGGCCACCTACCGGATCAACCTCGACCGCCAGCTCCCCACCACCACCGATCTCAACATCGTCCCCTCCAAAGTCAACGCCACCTACCAGCTCCAGGGCGGCCTAGGCACCACCGGCGTCCAGGACGGCGAAACCTTCGTCCTCCCCCTCTACACCGCCCGCCTCACCAACACCGTTGGCCCGGTCACCGTCATCACCTCCTCAGCCAACGCAACCTACCACGGCCTCGACCTCCAGCTCACCCGCCGCACCCGCACCCTCACCCTCTCGGCCAGCGGAGCCTACTCCCGCGCCATCGACTTCGGCCCCATCGAGGGTGCCATCCCCCAGGGGAACCACCAGCTCGACCCCTACAACCTACGCTACGACAAGTCCCTCTCCGCCCTCAACTTCCCCCTCCGCCTCGCCGCCCAGGCCACCTGGCACCCAACGCTCGAACGCCCTAACGGCCTCCTCAACGCCGTCGGCAACGGCTGGTCCCTCACCCCCTTCCTCTACCTCCGCAGCGGAGCCCCCTACAGCCTCCTCCTCTCCGGAGGAACTCGCCTCCCCGGAGGCCACGAAAGCATCAACGGCTCCGGAGGAGCCACCTACCTCCCCACCATCGGCCGCAACACCCTCCACCTCCCCAACGCCCTCAACCTCGACCTCCGCCTCGCCCGTACCCTCCAGTTCACCGAGCGCCTCGCCCTCCACCTCACCGCGGAGGCCTTCAACCTCACCAACCACGTCAATCCCAGCGCCATCACCCAGCGCGCGTATCTCGCCGGAACCCCCGTAGCCGGCGTCACCCCGCTTGTCTTCCAGAACGCCGCCACCATCGCGACCGAGGGCCTCAACACCCGCCCCTTCGGCACCGTCACCGACTCCGGAACCAGCGCCACCCGCTCCCGCGACCTCCAGCTAGGCCTCCGCCTCACGTTCTAAACTCACCTCCCCGCTTTGCTAACCCATCCCATCCCCCTTGGTTTGTCATTCCCATCCCTTGGTTTGTCATTCCCATCCCTTGGTTTGTCATTCCCGAAGGGAATCTGCTTCTGCCGTTGGTGTTGCCGTTGCCGTTGCTGTTGCTGTTGCTGTTGCTCTTGCCGTCGCTGTTGCCTGTTCCGAGCGTCACCCTGAGCGAAGCGAACGACCCCTCTATTCGCTTTTGCCTCGGCCGCTCTCCTCGCTCCCAAATCAGTCCAACACGTCACCGCCTCTGGCGCACCCACGTCACCCCCACGTATTCTCGTACCGAGGCCTTCCTCCCTCCACAACAAGCCGCTCGCAGTTCCCGCATCCAATCGTCAACACGGAGAAAAGCACGGCATGGAGATCCTCGGCATCGTCGCGCACCACGGATATGCCGTCACCGCCATCGTCCTTTTCCTCGCCGCCTCCGGCATCCCCCTCCCCACCTCCATCGTCCTCCTCGGTGCCGGGGCCGCCGCCGCCCATGGCCCCCTCCATCTCTGGATCCTCCTCCCCCTCACCTGGTTCGCCGCCGTCGCCGGAGACACGGTCCTCTACTGCGGAGGAAAATACACCGGCTGGTGGCTCCTCTCCGGCCTCTGCCGCATGTCCCCCAACCCCGAAAACTGCATCTTCCGCTCCGCCGAGTATTTCTACCGCCGCGGCCCCAAAACCCTCCTCTTCGCCAAGTTCGTCCCCGGCCTCTCCTCCATGGCCGCCCCGCTCGCCGGCTCGCTCAACATGCGCCTCTCCCGCTTCCTCCGCATGGACGCCGTCGGCTGCCTCCTCTACGTCTCCGTCTGGATGCTCCCGGGCTTCCTCTTCTCCCGCTTCATCAACGACATCGTCCGCTATGTCCAGGCCTTCGGCCACGTCGTCGGCATCTGCGTCCTGCTGCTGGTCGCCACCTACGCCACCATGTACCTCATCGCCCGCATCCGCAACCGCAAATACAACCGCATCGCCCGCGTCAGCGCCTCCACCCTCCACGAGCGCCTGCAAACCACCGACCACAACACCCTCGTCATCATCGCCGACGTCCGCAGCCACGGCTACTACGACCCCGGCGGCCACCGCATCAAGAACTCCATCCGCGTCGAACCCGCCCGCCTCAAGGAAGAGCTCGTCGCCCTCCGCGAGTTCATGGCCCCCGAGTGCGAGATCTATCTCTACTGCTCCTGCATCAAGGACACCACCAGCGTCCGCATCGCCCACATGCTGGAGCAGGAAAACTGCAAAACCTCCGTCATTGAAGGCGGCCTCAAAGCCTGGATCAAGGCCGGCGGCCCCGTGGAGATGGTTCCCGCCAGCGACATCGAACACCTCCCCCGTTTCGACTGACCCGCCCTCACAGCGCCCGGAAGCCGTTCACCATCGCCGCAAACGTAGGCCGCAGCCCCGCAAAGTCCCGCTCCGGCGCAACGAAGATCACGTAGTGTACATCCCCATCGCGGCTAGGCATCACCACCAGCCAGTCATGCTCCGGCACGCTCCGCCCATTCTCCAGCAGCGGCGACCTTCCGCGCAGCTCCACCCCGCTCGCAATCCCGCCATTCACCGTAAGCGCCTGCACCTGCGTCAGTTGCCGCATCCCCCCGTTCTGCTGCCCAAGCTGCTGCGCCAGTTGCTGCGTCGCCTTCGCGAGCGAGTCCTCATCCCGCACGCCATTGGCCTGGGCCGTCCCGATCACCGCCCCGTACACCACCCCAAACGTCC
Organism: uncultured Granulicella sp.; assembly: GCA_965213785.1. Taxonomy (GTDB): domain Bacteria; phylum Acidobacteriota; class Terriglobia; order Terriglobales; family Acidobacteriaceae; genus Edaphobacter. The sequence continues at coordinate 2,189,752 of OZ243921.1, forward strand.
CCGCTCCTCCTGCCGGAGCCAGCGTCGCCCCGCCATCCGACCCACGCGCGATCTGCCACCCCGCCGGCGCATTGATCTGGAAGTCCTGCCCCCGCACTGCCACCAGCCGCGCCCCCACGCCAAGCTGCGCCGCGGACAACGCCACCGGCCCATCCGCCCCATACTGCCCCGCGCCCACACTCCCCGCCGCCACCGGCTGCGGAAGCCCACCCTGTCCTGGCCCCGCCGCATAGCTCCCGTTCTTCCACGCTCCGCTCGCCACCTGCTGCCCGGTAAACGTTCGCTCCTGCAGCGCCGCCACATGGGCTCGCGTAAACGCCGCCGAGGTCACCAGCGCATCCGTCCGCCGCGGAAGCGTCGCAATCTCCGCATTCACATACTCCGTCCGATTGCCCGGGTTCGGATGATCCGTCAGCAGTTGCGCGCCCCCCGCCCCGTACTTCGATTGGATGATCTCGAAAAACTGCGGCATCCCCCGCGGGTCGTACCCCGCCTCGTCCAGCAGGTCCGTCCCCAGCAGGTCCGCCTGCTTCTCATCGTCCCGTGACATCCGCAACCCATACAGCCCGTTGCTCGCGCCGATCGCCGCCTGCCCAAGCTGCCCCGCCATCCCATCCCCCAGCAGGATCCGCGACGCCAGCCCCCCCAGCCCAGCCAGCACATTCGTCGTCTGCTGCTTCTTCATATTGCAGGTCGAGTGCCGCAACACCACGTGCGACGTCTCATGCGCCAGAACCCCCGCAAGCTGTGCCTCCGTCTCCGCCACCTGCACCGTCCCCAGGTTCACAAAGATCGATCCCCCCGGCAGCGCAAACGCGTTGATGTCCGAGCTCGCCACCACGTGGAACGTGAACGGCCACCTCTGCCCCGGCGCGTGCGACGCCAGGTGCGCCCCCAACTGCGCCACATACCGCGATACCGGGTCACTCTCCGCAAGCACCGGCATCTGCTGGTACACCTGCGCCGCCACCTTCGCGCCCTCGGTCACCTCCTGCTGCGGCGTGAACAGGTTGTTGCACGCCGGCGGCGGCGTATACGTCGCCCACGCCTCCCCACACCCGAGCGCAAGCAGAACCACACACCCCACTCCATACCCAAGCCTCTTCCCGCTCCGCCGCTCCGCCATGCGTCTCGCCTCCCCGCGGCCACGATTGTACGAGAGCCCGGCCCGCCCTGGCTGTAAGCTCACGACCCCGCCCGCAGCAGATCATGCAGATGCACGATCCCAACCGGCCTGCCACCCTCGGCCGGAACCACAAATGCACTCGTGATCCGCGCCGCATTCATATGCGCCAGCACATCCCCCGCCCGCGCCTGCGGCTGCACCGTCCAGGGTGATGCCGTCATCGCCTCCTCCACCGCCAGCCCCATCGCGTCGCTCCCCCGGGCAAACGCCCGCCGCAGATCCCCGTCTGTCACCACCCCAACCAGCCGCCCATCCTCGCCCGTCACACCGGTCACTCCAAATCCCTTCCCGGTCATCTCCACGATCGCCGCCGCCAGCCGGGTTCCAACCCCCACCACCGGCATCTTGCCCCCGCGATGCATCAGCCGTTCCACCGGCATCAGCCGCGCCCCCAGCCTCCCCCCGGGATGCAGCGCCCCAAACGCCGCCGAATACTCCCCCTCGGCGAGCCCTCGCGCCTCCAGCACCGCCATTGCCAGGGCATCTCCCAGCGCCAACTGCATCACCGTCGAGGTCGTCGGAGCCAGGTTTCCCGGACAAGCCTCCGCCGCCATCGGCATCTCCAGCACCACCGCCGCCCCCATTCCTAACAGAGACCGCCGATGCGCCGTCACCGCCACCACCGGCACCTGATTCTCCCGCGCATACTCCACCACCGCCCCCACCTCCGCGCTCTCCCCGGACCACGACAGCGCCACCACCACATCGCCCGCCCGAACCCCCCCCAGATCCCCATGCGCCGCCTCCGCCGGATGCAGAAAATGCGCCGCCGTCCCCGTACTCGTCAGCGTAGCCGCCACCTTCCGCGCAATATGCCCCGACTTCCCCATCCCCGTCACATGCACCCGCCCCGTCGCCTCCACCACCAGCCGCACCGCCTGCCCCAGCCTCTCCCCCAGCTCCCCCCCGAGCGCCTCCCGCAGTCTTTCCAGCCCCGCGATCTCCAACTCTACCGTTCGGACCGCAGAAAGGTTCATCGCCCGAACCCCTCCGCCTTGACCACCCGGTCGATCAGCACCAGCGACCGCACAAGCGCCTCAAACTCCCGCAACGGAACCATATTCGGACCATCCGATGGCGCATGGTCCGGGTCCGGATGCGTCTCCACAAACACCGCCGCCACCCCCACCGCCACCGCCGCCCGCGCCAGCGCCGGCACAAACTCCCGCTGCCCCCCAGACGTCGTCCCCTGCCCCCCCGGCTGCTGCACCGAGTGCGTCGCATCGAACACCACCGGCGCCCCCGTTTCCCGCGCCATTACCGGCAATCCACGCATATCCGACACCAGCGTGTTGTACCCAAAGCTCGTCCCCCGCTCCGTCACCAGCACATTCGCATTTCCCGCCCCCGTCACCTTCGCGACGACATTCTTCATATCCCACGGCGCCAGAAACTGACCCTTCTTCACATTCACCACCCGCCCCGTCTCCGCCGCCGCCACCAGCAAATCCGTCTGCCGACAAAGAAACGCCGGAATCTGCAGCACATCCACCGCCTCCCCCACCGGCCCGCACTGCTCCGGCAGATGGACGTCCGTCGTCACCGGAATGCCCAGGCTCTCCCGCACCTCCGCCAGAATCGGCAGCGCCTCCCGCATTCCCATTCCCCGCATGGAACCCGAACTCGTTCGGTTCGCCTTGTCGAACGATGCCTTGAACATCAGCCCGAACCCCACCCGCGCCGCCACCTCGCGCAACACCCCCGCAATCTCCAGCGCCTGCCCCCGGGACTCCAGCACACACGGTCCCGCAATCATCACCAGCGGCAACCCCGTCCCAAACCGCACTCCGCCGACCGCCACTACCGCATTTGCTGTCATCCGCCTACCCTCCCTGCTTCCGGCCGCACAGGCCATAACCCCCTTCCTTTGTCAGTCCGGAAGGAATCCGCCGTTGCGCCGTTGCCCTGCTGGTGTTGTTGCGCCGTTGTTCTGTGCTTGCCGGTTGCACATCATCATCCTGAACCAAAGAGAGCATCCCTGTATCCTGCTTTCTTCGCACAGGCTACGCACCACCCCCGCCAAGCTAGGGCGCGTCGGTGAGCTTGGGGGCGGTGGCTGATTGAAGTTTCTGGGCGGTTTCGGCTTCGCGGCGGGCCTCGTCGGCTCGGCCCATCTGGCGGTAGGCCTGGCCGAGCAGGCTGTGAGTCATGTAGTTCTGGGGGTCCATCTGGCGAGCGTGCTCGAGGTAGGTAGAGGCGGAGGCGGAGTCTTGCTGCTTGAGGAGGACCTTGCCGAGGAGGATGAAAGGGCCGGTGAAGTCGGGTTCGAGGAGGATCGCCTCCTGCAGGGACTGGCGGGCCTTGGCGAAGTCTCCGCGGCGGATGTACGCGTCGCCAAGGCGGTCGTAGGTGGCGGGATAGAGGGGGTTGAGCTGGCGCTCCTGCTCAAACTGCTGAATGGCTTCGTCGAGGTGTTCTTGCGCCAGGGCGGCTTCGCCTAAGAGGAGGTGGGCGAGGGGGAGGTTGGGGGTAAGGGCGAGGGCTTTGCGGGCGGACTCCTGGGCGACCGGGATGTACTCGCGGCGGAGCAACATGCGGGCGGCGAGGAGGTACGCGGGGCTGGAATCGGGCGGGAAGCCGTATTGAGCGGCGAAGGCGTGGCGAGCGTCGTCGTAGCGGCGGGTGTCGAGATAGCAGAGGGCGAGGACGTACTGGGGGTCGACTGGGGTGTCGAGGTCGGCTTCGCCCGGGGTGCGTGTGGCGCGGGTCTTCTCGAGTAGGGGGATGGCAAGGGCGGGGCGGCCGAGGCGGTAGAGGGTGATGCCGCGGAGCTGGGTGGCTTCCTGGTCGGCGGGATCCTGCTCCGTGGCGGCGGCGAAGGCCTGCTCGGCGGCGGGGAGCTTGCCCTGGGCATAAAGGGCGAGGCCGCGGAGCCGGTGGACGCCTGGGGGGACGGGAGTCTGGGCAGCGAGGCGGTCGAGCTCGGCGAGGGCCTCGGGGGCGTGGTCGCGAGCGATCTGCTGGCGGAGTTGGGGAAGGGTGGCCTGGAGTCCAGCCTGGGAGAGAAGTCTCACGTTCCCCCTCAGGCAGAGAGCGAAGATGGTTACGGCGAGGAAGGGGCGGGCCATGGCGAGCTTCGAGTTTAGCTGAATGCGCCGTCTGGAGGTTGGAGGCGCGCGAAGGAAGATACCGCTGGCACCGTTTTGTCTTATCATTCGGTGGGAGCAGATGTCCAACCATCGGATGACTGCCATGGATGTGCGGAGCGCGATGAACAGTGAGTCTGGGGCTTCTGGAAGCGAGATGCAGGATGACGAGTCTCTCTGTGAGGGCGAGGCGGGGACGGCGCGAACGCCGAAGTATCGCCAGATTCTGGACGATCTTCGGCAGGCGATTGCGAATGGACAGCTGAAGCCCGGCGACAAGCTGGGAACCGAAGCGGAGCTGGGGAAGCACTACGGAGCTTCGCGGATAACGGTGGCGAAGGCGGTAAACGAGCTGGTGCAGGCGGGGCTGGTGTCGCGGCGGGCGGGGTCTGGGACGCATGTGCTCGCTTCGGCAACGCCGGGGGGGCATGTCTTCGGGCTGCTGATTCCCGATTTAGGGCGCACGGAGATCTTTGAGCCGATCTGCCAGGGGATGATGGGGTCTCCGTTAGCGCGGCCGCACTCCCTCCTGTGGGGGCACGCGATGGGCGAGGCGCACCAGCAGGACGTGGAGGCGCGACAGCTGTGCCGGCACTATATTGCGCAGAAGGTGGCAGGAGTGTTTTTTGCGCCGCTGGAGTTTACGCCGGAGCGGGACGCCGTCAATCGGCAGATTGCGGCTTCGCTGGGCGCGGCGGGCATTGCGATGGTCTTGCTGGACCGATGTTATGCGGCCTATCCGAGCCGGTCGCCGCATGATCTGGTGGGGATCGACAATCGGGCGGCGGGGTACCTGATTACGGAGCATGTGTTGAAGCTGGGAGCGCGGCGGCCGGCGTTTGTGTCGCGGCCGGGGGCGGCTTCGACGATTCGGGGCCGCATCGCGGGGTACCGGGAGGCGTTACAGGCCTATGGACTGAGCGGGCTGGACGACGGGGTGCGCGAGGGGGATACGGCGGACCGGACGTTTGTGCGGCCGTTGCTCGATGAGTTGCGACCGGATGCGGTGGTGTGCGCGAACGATCTGGGGGCCGGGCGGCTGATCCATACGCTGACGGAGCTTGGGGTGGGGGTGCCGGAGGAGATGCGGGTGGTGGGGATCGACGATGTGAAGTACGCGAGCATGTTGCCGGTTCCGTTGACGACGCAGCACCAGAACTGCGCGGAGATCGGGGAGATAGCGCTGGCGACGATGCTGCAGCGGCTGGCGCAGCCGGGGCTGCCGGTGCGGGATGTGCTGTTGCAGACGCGGACAGTGGTCAGAAGCTCGTGTGGGGCGGGGTTGGTGGGGTGAATACAGCGCAAACAAACAAGGGCTGGGGCGAAATACAGGGGTCCTTCGCTTCGCTCAGGATGACGGCGTAAGACAAACAACGGCAACAGCGACCGAAACAGCAGATTCCCTTCGGGAATGACAACGAAGGTTTATGTCAGTCGAGCTTGAGCTGGTGTTGGAGCTGCTCGAGGGTGCGGCCTTTGGTCTCGGGGTAGATGAAGAAGACCACGGCGAACTGCAGGAGCATCATGGCGGCGAAGAAGGCGAAGGGGATGCCTCCGGAGGATTTGGCGAGCAGGGGGAAGATGAGGGCGATGAGGGCGTTCATGACCCAGTGGGAGCCGGAGCCGAGGGACTGGCCCTTGGAGCGGACGCGGGTGGGGAAGACCTCCGCAATGTAGACCCAGATGACGGCGCCCTGGGAGACGGCGAAGAAGGCGATGTAGGCAATGAGGAGGTAGAGGAGCATGTCCTGGTGGGTGTTGGTGAAGAAGATGGCGGCCACGCCAGCCATGCAGATGGCGGTGCCGATGGAGCCGATCAGGAGGAGGGTTTTGCGGCCGAGCTTGTCGATGAGGGACATGCCGAGGAAGGTGGCGAGGAGGTTGGAGACGCCGACGATGGCGGCCTGGCGGTAGCCGGACATGGCGTTGTATCCGGCCTTCTCGAAGATGAGGTTCTGGTAGTAGAGGATGGCGTTGATGCCGGAGAGCTGATTGAACATGCCGATGGAGATGGCGAGAAAGATGGGGAGGCGGAGCTTGCGCTGAAAGAGCGGCTCGTTGCTGGTTCCGGCGTCGAAGCGGATGGACTCCTGGATCTCGCGGAGTTCGGCCTCGGAGTCGGGGGAGCCCATGAGTTCGAGAACTTTGCGGGCCTCGTCGGTGCGGCCGCTGGTGAGCAGCCAGCGGGAGCTGCGGGGGATGGTGTAGAGGAGGGCGAGAAAGATAAGGGACGGGAAGGCGGCGATGCCGAGCTGCCAGCGCCAGGTGTTGACGCCGAGGTTCATGGTGGCGAGGGCAAAGTTGGTGACGTAGGCGAGGAGGATGCCGATGACGATGTTGATCTGGAAGAGGCCGACGAGGCGTCCGCGCCAGGCGGCGGGGGCGAGCTCGGCGATGTAGACGGGGCCGAGGACCGATGAACCGCCGATGCCGACGCCGCCGATGAAGCGGAAGACGAGGAGGGCGTCCCAGTTCCAGGCGAAGGCGCAGCCGATGGCGGAGATGACGTAGAGGACGGCCATGATACGGAGGGCTTCGCGGCCACCGATGCGCTGGCCGAGAGCACCGGAGGTAAGGGCACCGAGGACGGTGCCGAAGAGGCCGATGAAGACGGTGATGCCGAGGGTGAAGTCGGTGAGGTGATAGACGTCGGTGAGCTGGCGGGTGGTTCCGGCGATGACGGCGGTGTCGAAGCCGAAGAGGAGGCCGCCGAGGGCCCCGACTATGCTGCTTTTGAGCAGATAGGACGTCATTTTCACTTGGAATACCTGACCTTGTGGTGATTGTGCGTGGGGATCAGCATACGCGGAAAACAGGTGAGCGTCGCGCGGCGGGTTAGACTCTGGAGACGCTTTCGATGGGGCTTCAGAATGTGCGTTTGGTTGAGCAGAGGCAAAACCGAGGTTGCCAAACGCAACACGGCCCTGGGCGGGAACCCAGGGCCGTCATTCCTGTTGAAAGGAGGAAGGAGCTATGCTGCGTCTCAACATAAGCTTCAACCTTGCAGTCCATTTGCCTTTGCGATGGATTGCCGTTCTGCTTTATCTCGTCAGATAAAGCAGGTTTACTAACCTTCCGGCGGTATGAGGCCCGCCGGAAGTTAGCTACAGGATACGCTTCTTATCGGCGGATGCAAGGGGTTATTGACGGAGTTCTCCAATCCACGTTCCGTAGGGGGGCAGGGTGATGGCGTGGAGGGTGGTGGAGGGCTTGGGGGCGTCGGTGAGGAGAGTGGTGAGCCTGCCGGCGCCGGCTTCGTCGAGGGAAATCGTCTGGGGCTGGGCGGTGAAGTTGAGGGAGACGACAACGGTGGAGGAGCCCTGCTTGCGGGTGTAGGAGAGGACGCTGGGGTTGCTGGTGTCGAGCATGGTCATGGCGCCCTGTGCCAGCGCAGGGTTGGCGCGGCGCATGGCGATAAGGCGGGTGTACCAGGTGAGCAGGGAGTCGGGCCTGCCGGTCTCGGCCTTGACGTTCACGGTCGCGGCCTCGAGCGGGATGGGGAGCCAGGGGGTGGCGGTGGGGATGGTGAAGCCGGCGTTCTTGGTGGCGTCCCACTGCATGGGGGTGCGGTCGCCGTCGCGGCCTTTGTCGAGGGGCCAGCCGGTGCGGCCGACGGGATCTTTGACGTCTTCCTTGCGGTTGGGGGGCGTGGTCTTCATGCCGATTTCGTCGCCGTAGTACATGAGCGCGGTGGCCTTGGAGGTAAAGAGGATGGTCGAGAGCATCTTCTGAATGGCGATGCAGTCGGCGGTGGTGGCCTCGGTCGAGCCGGTTGCGGCGGCGGTGCAGTAGCGGTCCATGCGGGGGTTGTCGTGGTTGTCGAAGACGAAGAGGGGGTGGTTCGAGCCGATCATGGTCTCGGCTTCGCCGACGTTTTTGCGGAAGGTGGCGGCGTCGAGCTTGTTGTACATGCCCACGAGGAAGTCCATCGGGAGGTGGAGGATGTCTCCCTGGGTGCTGCCGTAGAGCTTGTCGAGATCGCCGATGTTGCCGACGTAGGTTTCGCCGACAAGCAGGCGGTCGCCGGGGTAGCTGTCGGCGAGCTTGCGCATGCGGCGGAGGACGTCCTGGACCTCGGGGAGGTTGTTGGTCTGGGTCTCCATCTGGCGGATGTCGCCGTAGGCGTTGGTGGAGGTCTGGCCGTTGGCGTCGCGGATGACGGTCTCATCCTTCATGTCGGGGTTTTCAAAGAGGGTGGGGATGGCATCGAGGCGGAAGCCGGCTACGCCGCGGTCGAGCCAGAAGCGGAGCATGTCGAAGATGGCCTTCTCGACGGCGGGGTTGCGCCAGTTGAGGTCGGGCTGCTCGGCGTAGAACTTGTGGTAGTAGAACTGCTTGGTGGTGGCGTCGTAGGTCCAGGCGGAGTGGCCGAAGACGCTCTGCCAGTTGTTGGGGGGCGTCTTCTTGTCGGGGCCGATGCCGTCGACCCAGACGTACCAGTCGCGCTTTGGGTTGTCCTTGGAGGACTTTGATTGCTTGAACCACTCGTGCTGGTCGCTGGTGTGGTTGAGGACCATGTCGAGCATGACGCGTATGTTGCGCTTCTTGCACTCGGCGATAAGGCGGTCGAGATCGGCGAGGGTTCCGTACTGGGGATCGACGGCCTCGTAGTCGGAGATGTCGTAGCCGAAGTCGACCTGGGGCGAAGGAAACATCGGCGCAATCCAGATGGCGTCGACGCCGAGCTTCTTAAGATGGTCGAGGCGCTGGGTGATGCCGTTGAGGTCGCCGGTGCCATCGCCATTGGTATCCTGGAAGCTGCGCGGGTAGATCTCGTAGATGACGGCGTGCTTCCACCAGGGGTCGGGGGAGTGGGTGGCGGGCGCGGTCTGAGCAGGTGCGATGAGGGAAGCAGCGGCGAGCGCCAGGGGGAGCGAGAGACGGGTCAGGCCGGGCCAGAACATGCAGGATTCTCCAGAAGGTTTGACCGCTCACTATACCATTTGGGGTTAGCTCGTAAGGTACTTTGTCCACACAAAGGTGGAGACAATCTACCTCCATTTGGCGGACTCTCTGGATTATTTGCGAGCGTAAGATACATAGGCGGTGAGTCATCCTGCAGGGTTTCCTGTGCGGTACGGTTTGCTGTCGACTCGGTTGACCCCCCATGATGCGAGCTTTGCGTTTTACCTCGACGATGCGCCGCCGTTTCACCCAGGCTGTTCTGCTGGGGGGCGTGCTGTGCGCGGTGGGAGCGATTCCGCGGGCGGTGCGGGCGGGGGCGACGGTGGACAAGCCGGAGCCGGACCCGGCGATTGCGGCGGCGGCGCGGCATGTTTATAGCGAGGAGCAGGCGGCGAAGTATGACTTTCGCTACGGCAAGGAGAGCCCGTTTCTGCCGTCGAACGCGACGACGGATACGGGTGAGTTCATCAGCCCTAAGAGCTTCCCGACGGCGCAGTATTGCAGCCACTGCCACCAGGAGACGCATACGCAGTGGCGGGAGTCGGCGCACTCGAACTCTAACCGGGCGCCCTGGTATTTGAAGAATGTAGACCTGCTGAATACGGAGAAGGGCATCGAGTTCAGCCGGCACTGCGAAGGGTGTCATGACCCGATTGCACTGGTGGCGGGGGCGCTAACGAAGGGCGCGCCGAAGAAGCGGCCGTATGACCAGGATGGCGTGACGTGCATGGTGTGCCACTCGATCCAGAAGGTGGATACGCGGGGGACGGGGAGCTACGTGATGGGGGTTCCGGCAGTGCTTGTGGACGCGGCGGGGGCACCGATTACGCGGCAGGTTTCGGATGCGGAGATCCTGATGCACCTGGATCGGCACTCGAAGGCGGTGATGCGGCCGCTGTACCAGACGGCGGAGTTCTGCTCGGCGTGCCACAAGGCGGCGCTTCCGCAGACGTTGAATGGCTACAAGTGGCAGCGGGCGATCTCGCTGTACGACGAGTGGCAGAACAGCTCGTTTGCGAAGCAGTCGCCGCTTCCTTTTTATAAGAAGGATACGGTGAGTACCTGCCAGACGTGCCACATGCAGCGCGAGCCGCTTAAGCTGATGGGCGAGGGCGCGACCAGGGACTACGGTGCGAAGAACGGCAAGCTGGCCTCGCACCGGTGGTTGGGCGCGAACACGATGGTTCCGAAGCAGTACGGCTTCGACGAGCAGGCGGCGCGAGTGGTCGCGTTCCTTAAGAACGGCGTGTTCAACGTGGACCTGTTTGCGGTGGAACATGCGGACGGGTCGAAGGCGGCTCCGCTGGGGCTGGTTCCAGTAACGCTGACGGCGGGGGAACGGATTACGACGGACGTCGTGATTCAGAACAAGGGAATCGCGCATTCGCATGTTCCCGAGCAGCGGGATATGTACGAGTCGTGGGTGAAGTTTACGGTGAAGGATGGCACGGGGGGGACGCTGTACGAGAGTGGCGGGCTGCAGCCGAACGGCGACCTCGACCCGGAGGCGCATAGCTTCACGAACCGGCTGATTAATGTGAAGGGGACGCTGAACGATCATCACCAGGTTTGGAACAACCGGGTGGTGGCGTATAACAACACGATCCAGTCGGGGCGGTCGCAGGTGGTACGGTACAGCTTCCCGATTCCGGCTGCGGCGAAGGGGCCGGTTACGCTGACGGCGAGTGTGCAGTATCGGCGGTTCGATCAGCATTTTATCGACTTTGCGATGAATAAGCAGCTCTATGTGCAGCCGGTGGTGGAGATGGTGTCGGCTTCGCGGACGCTGGGCCTTGGCGAGAACAAGCCGGATGCGAAGGCGGCGGTGGCCGACCCGGCGGTGAATCCGGAATGGATGCGGTGGAACAACTATGGGATAGCGCTGCTGGATGGGCAGCAGTATGCGGCTTCAGTGGAGGCGTTTGAACGAGTGGCGAAGCTGCGGCCGGACTATGCGGATGCTTACACGAATATGGCGATTGCGATGATTGCGTGGGAGAAGTATGGGGAGGCTCGGCCGAACCTGGCGAAGAGCCTGGCGCTGGCCCCGGGGAACGCTCGGGCACTTTACTACCAGGCGCTGGTGGAGCGGAACGAAGGCAATTTGGATGGGGCGATTGCTGACCTGAAGAAGGTGGCGGAGCAGTTTCCGCGGTCGCGGGATGCGCATCGTGAGCTTGGCTTCAGCTTCTATCAGCAGCACAAGTATCCGGAGGCGCGGGCCGAGTACGAGACGATGCAGACGATCGATCCGGATGATTTGGCCGCGCACTACAATCTGGCGATCCTTTATCGGCGGATGGGACTGAAAAAGGAAGCGGCGGAGCAGGCGGCGATGTTCGCGGACCAGAAGGATGACCCGACGGCGAGTACCTATGCGCTCGAGTATCTGCGGGGGCATACGGAGGTGGCGAACGAGAGCGTGGTGTGGCATGCGCATGAGCTGGACCATGCGGGGGGCGGGAAGGTCGTGGGAAGTCTGCCTACGGCGTTCAGCGGGTCGCAGTAGTTCTAAGAAGCTGAAGGCGCTGGCCTGCCGGTGGTGGGCCGACCCGCGGAGATGGGTTACCTTGCGATGGGCGCGGGGGTGGGGACGAGGGGTGGACTGCCCGACGCGGCGGCAGGTGAGGCGGCACTTCGAGTCGGCGATCGGTTCGGTGCTGCGGGGGGGGGATGATTCTTGAGGGGCTGCGGCGGCATCCGGGGGCAGGGAACGCGGAGTTGGCGGCGGCGACGCTGAGCGCAGCCATCTATGGGGGAGCGCGGGAGTGCCGAGTGCTCGACAAAAAAGGTTGGGGATGTACCGTGCGTGGATCATCAAGCGTTTACGCTGCGACGTTACATAGGAAGCGCGCGGCTAGAAGAGGCGCTGGGCGCGCTTGAGGTTCCCGGCGGTGCCGATGTTGGCGAGGGTGAAGTTGAAGCGATAGGCGTTCTCGTTGCGGACGGAGCCTAGCTCGTACTTGCGGTACTCGACCGAGAGGCCGCAGCAATTCCAGTTGTAGGAGGTTTGCAGGGCGGCGTACTGGACCGAGGTGGACTTGAGATCCAGGCCGGCGTTGGCGGCGATGGAGAGGCCGGCCTTGGTGGGGAGTCCGTGGCCGAGCAGGATGCGCATCTGGCTGAAGTCCGAGACAGCGGAGGAGATGCCCTCATTGTAGGCGCGGCCGGGGGCGTTGAGGCGGGCATAGCTAAAGCCGGCGAAGTTTACGCCCTCGTGAACGTCAACGAAGATGTTGTCGGCGGTGAAGCGGCTGGCCCCGGTGTCGTAGTCGAAGTCCCACTCGAGGTCGACCTTCTCGGAGGCCCGGACGCGGAGGCGAGAGATGAGCGGGGCGATGTTGCGGGCCTCGGTAAGGAAGGCGATTCCGGAGGAGTTGAGGGTGGTGTCGAAGAGGTTGCGGCGGCCGGTCTGGATGGCGCCTCCGAAGGTGGGGTCAAAGAAGTATTTCTGGGTGAGGCGCCAGGTGATCCACTCGCGGGTTCCGCAGCCGGCCTGGGGTTCGACGCTCTCGCCAGCTCCCTCGGAGACTCCGGAGGCGAGGGGGGCGAGGAGCGGGTTGGGGGTCTGCTCGGGAAGGTCGTCGGTGCAGGGGCGGGTGCGGCGGGGGCGGAGGAAGATGCGCTGCGTGACGCCGTATTCGAGCTCGTTGGTGTTGCTCTCGAGGTCGCGGTCGTCGAAGCGGAGGATGGAGAGAAAGTTGTTGATGCCGGTGACGAAGCGGTAGGTGAAGGCGGGCTCGACGGTGTGGCGGAAGTCGGTGCGGAGGAGGCGGTGGAGGGGGCCGCCGGTGAAGGTCCGCTCGATGACGGGCACACGGAGGGCGAACTGGAGATCGAGGTTGGCGCGGTTGACGCTGTCGGTGCTCTCGACGGGGACGGGGCCGTAGGGCGTCTGGCGGCTGCGGCTGTAAAGGGTGTCGCGGACCGCGATGGAGGGCAGGAGATGCCAGCCATGGCCAGCGAGAGGGTAGGCGAGCTCGGGCCGGAGGTCGAAGCGCTCAATGATGCCGGCGGTCTGGAAGTTGGGCTGGACGCGCTTGAGGCCCCCGGCGGAGGTGTCGAAGTTGAGGACGAAGCCGGAGTGGCCGAGGGGGCGATCAGGGGTAGAGAGATTCAGGGTGGGAGCGTGAAAGATGCGGACCTGCTGGCCGGGCGTGATGACGCCGTTGGGGTCGGTAAAGGGAATGCGCTTGAGTCCCTGGTAGCGGTCGCTGTAGCCGGTGAGGAGGAAGCCGGCGCGGTCGTGAGCGATGTAGCCGCGGCTGATGACGTCGGAGGAGATGGCCTGGTTGAAGTTTTCGGTGAAAGCGGCGCGGTAGGTGAAGGAGGAGAGGTACTCGACGTCGCCGACGGCGCGGGTGTGGGGGGTGAAGTCGCGGCGGCCGGAGAAGAGGGCGTCCTCGCCGCCCTGGTTGGCGGCTCCGCTGCGGCGGTCGAGCAGGCCGGAGTAGTTGGCGCGGAGGAAGTCGTCGTTGCGGCCACGGAAGCGAAAGGTGGCCATCTGGGACCAGCCGCGCATGGAGAAGTACTCGGCGCCGACGGTGAGGTCGGTGGAGCGGTTGAGGACGATGTAGATCTGCTCGCCCAGGATGATGCCCTTGGTGGAGGACTGGCCGAAGGTGGGGATGAGGAGGCCGGACTGGCGGGATTCGCTATCGACGGGGTGGCTGACGTAGGGGAGGTAAAACAACGGAATGTTGAGGAGATGGAAGGTGCTGTTGCGCGCGGTGGCGCGTTCGCCATCGACCGAAAAGCGGCCGGCAGAGAGGAGCCAGTCGGGGTGGGGGAGCTGGCAGGAGGTGACGGTGCCGTCGTAGATGTCATAGGTCTGCGGGCCGGTTTTGACGACCATGCGGCCGGAGAAGAGGAAGGGGTTACCGTTGGTGTAGACAGTGCGGCGGCCTGTGGTCTTAAGGCCGACAGAGCCTTTGACGTCGAAGAAGCGCCCAGTCTGGGACTTGAGGTTGAGCTCGCCGTGGGAGGCCTCGATGCGCTCCTGGTTGAGGCCACCGATGGCGACGACGTGGCCGGTGGCGACGATGTCTCCGGAGGCTTGGTCGTATTCGATGTGGTCGGCCTGGAGGGTGCGCTGGTTGTAATGGATGACGACGTCGCCATCGAGGGTGAAGAGGCCGGCGCGGGTGCTCTGGGTGTCGGCCGTGAGGGTGATGTCGTCGGGCTGGTCCTCCGGGAGGACGGGGCGGGCGAGGGGGTAAGGGGCGTCCGGCAGATTGGGTGGGGGTGCCTGGGTGGTCAACTGCTGGGCACGCAGATGGGGGAGGCAGGCCGCGAACAGCATGATAGTTATGGAGAGGAAGCGGACCAAGGGAGAGAGAAGACGCGGGGGATGCGCCGGCAGCAACGCGGCGCGGAGCAAAGGATACGGTTTTACGGCGGCGGCTCTGAAAGAAGCCTCCGGGACCACATCACGCTGCACCTTAGTTGGACGTTGCACTCCCTCAGAGGCTAAACGATTTCATCGGGACGGGTTGGCGGCTTGAGCAAAATGAATGCGGTGCAGGTGGAGATGTCGGAGCAGGAGGCTACGTTCGCGGCGCCTGCCGGGGCGCTGCGGGAGCAGGCGGCGGCGCGGCTGGCGGCGCATCGGGAGCGGCGGCTGCGCGGAGCGGCGCGACAGGCTGAGGCGGTGGTGGCGGGACCTCATGCGGTAACGGCGGTTGCCCCGCCGGGACGAACCGGCGTACGCTCGGGGCGGATTGCGGCGGCGGTGGCGGAGCGGTACGCGCAGACGCAGAGCTATCGAGCGTTCCTGGCGGCGGAGGCGGAGAGCTCGGTACGGCTGGCGCAGGCGACGGCGCAGGTGGCGGCGCGCAATGCAGAGGCCCTGGCGGCGGCGCGGCAGGTGCTGCTGGTGGAGCTGGAGGAGATGGCCGAGGCCGAGGCGGCGCCGCTGGCGAAGCTGGAGGTGATGCCCTTGCCGAAGGCGGCGAGCGTGGTGGAAGACGAGGTGCTGCCGGAGGCCCCGGTGGCGGTGAAGAGTACGGCGGGCGGGCTGACAGTGCGGCTGTACGAGGATGCCGGGCGAAGCGCGCCGGAGGCCGCTTGGCAGGCGGCGGAGCTGAAACCGGCTCGAGCGGCCGAGAGCCTTGCCGAGGACGAGGGCCGGATGCTGGACGAGGAGATAGCCTATCGGCAGTCTCCCATGGACGAGCTGGAGCGGACGAGCGTGGCGATTCCGGCCAATCTGCTGGAGTTTCCGCGGCAGCTGGTGGCGACCCGCAAGGCACGTCCGCGCTATGCGGAAGGTCCGCTGCGCGAGGACGCAGATGCGCCCGACTCGCAGTTGAGGATCTTTGAGGTGGAGGCGGTGCAGACCGAGGTAGCGGTGGAATCGAGCGCGCCGGAGTGGTCGTCGATCTGGCTGGATGCGCTGGCGCAGCAGGCTCCGGTGGAGACGCCGGAGGAGGCGCGGTATGCGAGGGCTGAGCGTCCGCAGACGGCTGCGCTCTCGCTGCGGGTGATGGCGGCGCTGGTGGATGGATGCTTGATCGCGGCGGCGTATGTAATGTTTGGCACGGTGTTTGTGTACGAGACGGCGGCGCTCCCCGGGCTGGTTTCGGCTGGGGTGGGCTCGGCGGGGCTGCTGGTGAGCCTGTACCTGCTGTACCAGATGCTGTTCTTTACGCTGGCGGAGGCGACGCCCGGGATGCGGTATGCGCGGATCGGGCTGTGTGCCTTTGCCGATGAAAATCCCACGCGGGCGGCGCTGCGGCGGAGGGTTCCGGCGGTGTTGCTGGCGGCCTGCCCGCTGGGCCTGGGATTGCTGTGGGCGTGCCTGGATGAGGATCGGCTGGGCTGGCACGACCGGATCTCGCGGATGTATCAGCGCGAGTATTAGCGGGCGGGCGGCGAAGGGGAAGATCGCGCGGAGGGAGCGGCTTCCGCTACTCTGAGGTATGCGTTTTCTACCGATGGTGTTATTGCTCGTGTCGTCTCCTTTGCTGGCCCAGACCGGCTCCGCGAAGGCTAATGCGGTGGGTCCGTCTACCCGGGCGCTGCCGCCAGGGAAGACTCTGAAGGAGACCGTCACGGCGCTGGCGGGAGAGGCAAACTCTACCGTGGCGGTGGCCTGCGGGCTTTCGCGCAGGACGATCGACTGCGATGTGAATCCGGACCATCATCCGCCGATGCAGTCGGTGTTCAAGCTGCCGCTCGCGATCACGGTGCTGCACCAGGTGGAGATGGGAAAGTTCACGCTGGACCAGCCGGTGCGGTTTCTCGCTTCCGACCGGATTCTGCCGACGGTGTATAGCCCGTTGCAGACGGCGCATCCGGAGGCGAACGTGGATGTTCCGCTGCGCGATCTGCTGCAGGGGGCGGTGTCGGCTTCGGATAATGTGGCGGCGGATATCCTGCTGCGGCTGATCGGCGGGCCGCCGATGGTGCAGGCGTACATGGCGTCGCTTGGAGTCACGGACTTTCACCTGGTGGATAGCGAGAAGGGGCTGCATGAGGACCAGCAGCTCCAGTTTCGCAACTGGATGTCGCCGCGGGCGGCGGTGGCGCTGTTGCTGCGGCTGGTGAAGGACTCGCCCGTGAATGCAGGGGACACGCAAGCGCTCTTCGGCTGGATGGATAGCTCCCGTATTGGGACGCGGATCAAGGCCGGCGTTCCGGAGGTGACGGTGGTGCGGCACAAGAGCGGGACCTCGGACGCGGTGCTGGGGCTGGCGTATGCGACGAACGATATTGGGCTGGTGACGCTACCGGATGGACGGTTCCTGGCGATTGCGGTGTTTCTGACGAACTCGACCGACGATGCGGCGAAACGGGACGCGACAATTGCGAAGATCGCAAAGGCGGCCTACGAGGCCGCGGTCGCGCGCTGAGGGTGCGGGCGATGGGGACGCGGGTTCGCTCGCACGCGAAGATCAACCTTGGGTTGGCGATTGGGCCGGTGCGGCCGGATGGCTTTCATGGGCTGGTGACGCTTTACCAGACGCTGGCGCTGCACGACCACGTGACGGTGACGGCGCGGCAGGCGGCGGAGACGACGCTGGTGCTGACGACGACGCATCCGCGGGTGCCGTGCGATGCGCGGAACACGGCGTGGCGGATGGTGGCGGGGGCTCTGGACCAGATGGGGCTGGCGGCGGAGGTGGCGATCCACATTGAGAAGCGGCTGCCGGTGCAGGGGGGGATGGGAGCGGGCTCGGCGAACGCGGCGGCGGCGCTGATTGCGCTGGAGCGGGAGTTGGGGGTGGTTCTGCCGGAAGGAGAAAGGCTGGCGTTGGCGGCGGGGGTAGGGTCGGATGTGCCGCTGTTCCTGGTGGGCGGGGCGGTGCTGGGAACGGGAAGGGGTGAGGTGGTGGAGGCGATGACGCCTGATCTGCCGGGGACGGCGTGCGTGGTGGCGCTGCCGCATGTGGGGATTTCGACTCCGCAGGCTTTTCGGGACTGGGACCAGTTGACATCCGAGAGGGATCGCGATACTCTCAGTGAGTTGAGCCGCGTCTATGCGTCCACTTGGGTAAACCCGGAGGATGCAAAGCGTGAGCGCTCCGGTATCGTTCGCGGTCAGGTTCTGGCGAACGGTCTGGCCGAGAATCCCCTTCTCGCGCTCGTCCGCACCGGGATAGAGAATGACTTCGAATCTGTGGTCTTCTTGCAGCATCCCTCCTTGCGTGAGATCAAGCGTCAGTTGCTGGGATTGGAAACGAGCAGCCCTGCGTGGTACGCGGCGCTCTCGGGTTCCGGCTCGGCCCTGTTTGGACTCTACGGGTCCATGGCAGAGGCGCGATCGGCTCAACAACGCGTTCAGGCTTCTGGATGCAGGGCTCTGGTAACGGAGACCTTGCCACGGAGAGAGTACTGGCGGAGAATGATCGCAGAGTGATGTTTCCGGAAGAAGCTGTCCGGGAAGCCTACTGGGCGATCGACTAATGGTAAGTCGAGTGCCTTTGGAGCACTTTATCTAGGTTCGAATCCTAGTCGCCCAGCCAGAAGGTCGCTTCGTTTGACGCGGTAGAGCATCAGATAAGTAGAACCCTCTCGTACCTGTATCGCGCAGGACGGGCTGTAACGGGATTGGCCGGGATGCCGATAGGGAGATTAGGGAACTTTAGCCGGCAACAATGTGCCGTGTAAGTTTGATTTTCGCGCTCTGCCGCACAATGGCGGAGAACACAGAAAAGACGAAGAACCAGGGAGTCTTACCGAACTTTTCGTAGGATTGGCTTCAACCCCCACAATTGGGGCGTATGTTGGATTCAAGCATTCGATGAGCAGAGAGGGAGCCGCAACCGGTCTCCTGTAAGCAATGAAGCAGAGGAACACCGAGGTCAACCAGCCTGGAGGTTCAAGCGTGAACGAACAAGACACGACTGCGGTTCTTCCCCGGATTGATGGGGCGGCGATGGACGCGACAACGAAAGCCAACGCCGAGACACAACCTGAATCCTGGGTGGCCCAATCCGGCTACCAGGCGATGACAGGACCACCCGGAAGCCCGGCGAACCCCGCGACAACGAGCGGACAGCCGGGAGCCGGGGCAGAAAAAGGCGCGAAGCCGAACGCGGAGAGAAAACGCTCCGGACGGCTGAGCGAGGACAGACGCTTCAAGATCTTCTGCGGCTCGGCTAATCGGCCGCTTGCCGAAGAGGTCTGCAAGTTCGTTGGAGTGCCGCTGGGCGAAACGCGCCTGCAGCGGTTCTCTGACGGTGAGGTCCATTTTCAACTGCTGGAAAACGTCCGCGGCGCGGACGTCTTTCTCATTCAGCCAACATGTTTTCCGGTCGACCAGAACCTGGTCGAACTGCTGATCATGATGGATGCGCTGAAGCGGGCATCGGCCGGTCGCGTGACGGTCGTGATCCCGTACTACGGGTATGCCCGGCAGGATCGTAAGGACCGCCCCAGGGTGGCGATTACGTCCAAGCTGGTGGCCGATCTACTGGATGCGGCCGGGGCAAACCGGGCGCTGCTGGTCGATCTGCACGCGGCACAGATTCAGGGTTTCTTTAACATTCCGGTCGATCATCTGTTCGCCAGCCCAGTGCTGGTGAGCCACTTCCGGGAGATGAACCTGCCGAATCTGACCGTCGTTTCGCCCGATGCGGGCGGCGTGGAGCGGGCGAGATTCTTCGCCAAGAAATTGGATGTCCCGCTGGCGATCGTCGACAAGCGCCGGACGGACATCAATGTTTCCGAGGTGATGAACGTGATCGGCGATGTACGCGGCCGAACATGCCTCATCCTGGACGACATAGTGGACACCGCGGGGACGCTGGTGAAGACGGTGGATGCGCTGCTTGATCAGGGCGCGAGCAAGGTTTTCGCGTGCGCGTCGCATGCCGTGCTCAGTGGCCCGGCAGTGAAGAACATTGCGGCGTCGCGGTTGGAGCAACTGGCCGTGACGAACACGATTCCCCTGCGGGAAGACGCGCAGGCGGTGTCGAAGATCAAGGTGCTCTCGATTGCGGGGCTTCTGGGCCGGGCGATCGAGAGCATTCACATGGAGACGAGCGTCAGTACGCTGTTCACGTAGCGCAACCGTTCTCTAAAGCGTTTGACCACCGCCGGCCGATCCTGCCAGGGATGCAGGCCGAAAGAAGGGAGCGGGGCGTTCACTCCGTGCCCGAAAGGAAATTGACTCATGGCCACCACCTCTGCCGTTCAGGCAATCGTCGCTACCGCCCGCGAGGGCAAGTTCAACAAGGGCCATGCCCGCCGGGTTCGCATGGCCGGTCTGATCCCCGCCGTGGTCTATGGCGCGGGGCAGCCTCCGGTCGCCGTAACTGTCGACCCCCGCGCGGTGACCAGGATTCTGCACTCCGAGACCGGCCACAACACCATCTTCGACCTCGACATCACGGGCCAGCAGGGCGGCAAAGCAATGATCGTCGACTGGCAGAACGAGCCAATCAAGGGCAAGCTGCTGCACATCGACATGAAGCGCATCGCGATGGATAAGGCCATGCGGGTCTCCGTGCCGGTCACGTTGGTCGGCGTTCCCGTAGGCGTCAAAACGCAGGGCGGCGTGTTGGAGCAGGTGCTGCGCGAGGTCGAACTCGAGTGCCTCCCAGGCGATATTCCGAGCAGTCTAGACGTGGACGTCTCTGGGCTTGAGCTGAATGGCGCCATCCACCTCTCGGACCTGCCGCACTCGGGCAGCATCAAGTTCCTGGGCGACGAGAAGGCCGTCGTGGCGCATGTGACGACGATCAAGGAAGACGCGGCGGATGTTGCCGCCGCCGCTGCCGCCGCCACTCCGGCAGAGCCCGAGGTCGCCAAGAAGGGCAAGACGGACGCACCGGCTGCCGCGCCTGCGGCCGACGCGAAGGCCAAGAAGTAACCGCGCGCCGCGGCGTATCGCTGGAAGACCGGGATAACCCAGGATGAAGCTGATCGTTGGCCTTGGAAATCCCGGCATGGAGTACCAGTTCACGCCGCACAATGCGGGATTTCTCGCGGTCGATCGCATCGCTCAGGACTGCGGGGCGGTGCTCTCGAACCGGCGGGGACGGGCACTGACAGCTCGGACCAGGCTGGCAGGCGAGGACGTCCTGCTGGTGAAGCCCGAGACTTTCATGAACCTGAGTGGGCTTTCGGTGGCCGCGCTGGTTCGAGAGTTCGAGATTGAGGACGTTGCCCGGGACTTAATCGTCCTGTACGACGAGCTGGACTTCCCGCTGGGCACCTTCCAGGTGAAGCAGCGGGGTTCGGCGAACCGGCACAATGGGATCCTTTCGATCCTGGGGACGCTGGGTACGCAGGAGTGGATTCGCATTCGCATCGGGGTTGGCAAACCGGCCCTGGCGGATGGCAGAGTCATGAAGGCGGGAGGCAAGGACTACCTGCTCTCGCCGATGCGCAAGCAGGAGCTTGCGGTGCTGGATGAAGTGCTCGACCGCGTGAAGCTGGCGGTCGAGGTGGTGCTGACGAAGGGTGTCGGTGCCGCGATGAACGAGTTCAACCGCCGAGAGACCGGGCCTGAAGCTGAGGCACGGTAGCCTGGCGGATGGTTGTAAGGCAGCAATCTTCCACGCCGTCTCCGCAGGGCACACGCGGAGCACGGTGCGAGGCAGAACCTCGCAGAAAGCAGTGAACGAACATGCGTACCTACGAAATGATGTTCATCGTCCGCCCGGACGTTGAAGAAGCCGATCTGGACAAGATCATCGAGACCTTCTCGGGCTATGTGACCGGAGGCGGCGGTGAGGTGAAGGGCGTCGAAAAGATGGGACGGCGGCGGCTGGCCTATACCGTTCGCAAGTTCAACGATGGCTTCTACGTTCTCTTTATGATTGCGGCCGAGGGGTCGCTGGTGCAAGAGCTCGAGCGTCGCCTTCGCGTGCAGGAGCAGGTCATCAAGTTCCTCACGGTCCGCACGGACGAGGAAGACAAGCGCCTCGCCAAGGTGAAGGCTCTGCGCGACAGCAAGGTGAAGCGGAGCGCGCTTCCCGCCACGCCGCCTCCGCAGGCAGCCGCACCTGCCGCTGCTCCGGTAGCCGAGATTGCCGGGTCGGCGGAGGAGATCGATCAGGACTCCGCCAAGATCGCTTCGCAGGCGACCGAACACGCCGCCGAAGCGGAAGTCACCACCGCCGCCGCCGCGGAAGAGCCGGCCGCCGTCTAGAGCTCCGCCCATGGAATCGACGGACCCTCCCGAAGTCGGGATGCCCGTCCTGTAGTCTCACTGCCGCCCTTCGCTTCCATTCTCCTGCCGCTCAGCGGTGGGGGAGGTTCAGAGACACCATCGCGTGTCTGGAGCGGGGAAAGGCACCAACGCACCCGAAAGGAACTTCCACATGGCAGACGAAACCAGCACTCCCGCCCCGGCCGCGCCGGCGAGCGACTCTCCCCGCCCCTCCGGCGGCTACAACTCCGGCGGCCCGCGTGGCCCACGCCCCGCGGGTGGCCCTGGCGGCCCCGGCGGCCCGCGTCCCCCGGGAGCGCCCGGCGGCGGCCCCGGCGGACGTAAGTTCTTCCGGCGCAAGAAGGTCTGCAAGTTCACGGTCGAGAAGATCGACAAGATCAGCTACCGCGACGTGCGCCTGCTGCAGGGCTTTGTGTCGGAACGGGGCAAGATTATTCCGCGCCGCTTAACGGGCACCAGCACCCACTTCCAGCGGAAGCTCACGCAGGCCATCAAGCAGGCCCGCAATATCGCCCTGCTGCCCTTCGCGGCGCGCTTCTAAACCCGCCCACGCGGACGAAACAGGAGATCTCAGTCATGGAAGTGATTCTCAAGGAAGACGTCAACAAGCTCGGACACCGCGGCGACGTGGTAAAGGTGGCGGACGGCTACGGCCGCAACTACCTGCTGCCGGGCAAACTCGCCATGGAGGCCACCGCGGCCAACAAGGCGGTCATCGAGCAGATGAAGAACTCGGCCGTTCGCAAGTCAGCCAAGGAGAAGGCGCAGGCCGAAACCCTCGCCGTCTCCATGGCGCAGGTGGAGCTCGCGTTCGAGCGCAAGGTGGGCGACAACGACCACCTCTTCGGCTCGGTGACGACCGGCGACATCGCCCAGCAGCTCGAGGAGAAGGGCTTCACGATCGACAAGCGCAAGATCGCGCTTGAAGAGCCTCTGAAGACGATCGGCGAGTTCCATGTGCCGGTCAAGCTGCATCGCGACGTCACCGCGCACATCAAGGTGACGGTGAGCGGCGACCGTCCGGTCGAGGCTCCCGCGCTCGCCTAACTCCGCTGTAACCCAAACAAACGCCCGCCGCGGACCCCGTGGCGGGCGTTTCTCGTGCTTGCCGATGCAATTTACAGGACGGCGAGCGAGAGCATAGAATCTGCCGGCGCGGAGCGCAGGGGTGTGCATGGTCACGAGACGTGGATTCGGCCGGATGGCGCTGGGAGCGGTCTGCGCGGGGCCACTTGCTGGAAGAGTTTGGGCCGAAGACAACTCCGTGCTTGCCGGGGTCCACCTTGGCATGGAGAGCTACAGCCTGGCCCCGCTGCCGCACGATAGGGTTCTCAATGTCCTGTTCGCGCTGATGCAAGACCTGGGCCTGCGGACCTGCAGCCTGTTTGAGCCGCTGATCCAGCCAGCGGACCTTGCCGAGGCGATGCGACGCGCGCGTCTGCCGGAGGGCTCCCCCGCTGCGGTGCAGGCGGCCAACGCCGCCCTGCAGCAATGGCGGATGACCGTGCCGCTCGATTACTTTCGCGGCGTTCGCAAGCGCTTTACCGATGCCGGTCTCGACCTCTACCGCTACTCCGCCGGGGGCCTCGGCCCGCAGGGCAGCGACGCCGAACATACCCGCGCCTGCGAGATCAACCGCGCGCTGGGAGCGCGGATCATCACCGGGGCCATGTCGAAGACGGTCGCGCGGCGTCTCATTCCCTTCGCGGAGCGGTACGATATCCGGATCGGCCTGCAGGGACGCCCCGACGCGCACCCTATGGATGCCGACCATATCGCGCGGCTCGAGGACCTCGTGGAGACGGTCGCCTACTCGCCCCGGTATGGGATTGAACTGGATATCGGCGACGCGACGGGCGCGGGCTTCGACGTGATGCCGTTTCTTGAGGCGAACCATGCCCGCATCTTTGCGCTGAACCTGAAGGACCGGAAGCGGGATCGCACCAGTATGCCGTGGGGCGAAGGGGACACGCCCGTCCGCGCGGCGCTCCAGCGCATCCGCGACCGCCGCTACCCGATCCTGTGCTACCTCGACGTGGACTATCCGACGGCGGCGGGCGGGAGCCGTGTGGTGGATGTGAAGCGCTCCATGGCGTACGCGCGGGCCTCGCTTCTGCCCGGGTGAGCCCCGTCTAGGTGGCGAGGCGATCGCGCGAGATCGGTTCCAGCCGCCACAGCTCGGTCTTCTGTCGCGCCTGATTGCCGCCGGTGATCCGCAGGGCAAGGTCCGGGCTCGCGGTGCCCGGGTAGTAGAAGCGGCTGGTGTACGCCTCCGCGCCGTTCACGAAGGTTTCAAGGACAGATCCATCGACCAGGATGCGGAGTGAGAGGCTGCGGGGGTCGAGCGTGTGCAGCGCGACGGGGTGGCCGTCCAGCGTGAGCGTCCTCTTCCCCCCGCCGGTTCCCGTCTCGTAGCGCAGGGAGAGGATCGGTTTTCCCACGGGTTCGCCATCCTCCAGGCGGTGGAGCGTCAGTTCGAGCGGGCTGGTAAGCTCCTCGGCCGCGAAGGTGAACTCGCCGTTCGCCTGCCGCATCACCATCTGCCTGGCCTGGGCGGGGGCCAGCGGACGCCGCAGGGTGTCGACCACGGGCGTGGGCGCGATCGTCAGCCGCCCGGCGCCGTCCAGCCCGAGGGTACGCGGAAGGCTCATCATCCCGGCCCACCCGGCCTGGCGGTACTCCTCCTCGGGCCGCCGCTCTGGAATCCAGCCCCACAGGATACGATTGCCCTGGGCGTCGGCCTGCGTCTTGGGGGCGTAGAAGGCGCCATGGTCGAGGATGCCATCCTGCTCGGCGTGGAAGAGCATGGTGGCTTTGTCGAGTAGGCCGCTCTGCCACAAGACCTTGCCTTTGGTCGAGTAGATGAGCACGTGCTTGCCGGCGAGGGGGAAGAGGTCGGGGCACTCCCACATCTCGCCCGTGTCGACCGGGTTGGTCGCCTTGCGGTCGTTCTTTTTGCCGGAAAGGAGGGGATGCAGGTACTCCCAGCTTTTCAGGTCGCGGGAGCGGTAGAGCAGGACGCAGCCGCCCACGCCTTCCACCCCGGAGCCGACGATCATGTACCAGGCATCGCCCTCGCGCCACACCGAAGGGTCCCGAAAGCCGGTCACCTTCATCCCCTCGGGGGGATGCGGGATGACCGGTGCGGCCTCCTTCTTCCACGCGGTCAGGTCCGGGCTGGTCGAGACGGCCATGCACTGTGTCTCGCGGTAGTTGTTGTTGCCGTCGCGCAGGGTGGCCTCGGCGAACGATGCATGAACGACCCCCGTGTAGAAGACCACCGCGCGGCCGGCGTGAGCGATGGCCGAGCCGGAAAAACATCCATCGGCGTCCGGACCACCCGGCGTGGGCGCCATAGCCACGGGCAGATGACGCCAGTGCACCATGTCCTGGCTTACCGCGTGATCCCAGTGCATCGGCCCCCACACCGAGGCCGCAGGGTTGTACTGAAAGAACAAGTGGTAGCGACCGTTCCAGAAGATAGGGGCGTTCGGATCGTTCATCCAGTGCGCCGCCGGCAGCAGGTGGCACTGCGGACGCAGCGGGTCGGCGGCGTTGCGGGCGGCGAGGCTGGAAGGGGCGACTGCTGGCCGGGCAAGCGGGCTGGCGAGCAGAAGCGCTCCGGTGACGAACTCGCGGCGGGTTGGTGGAGTCGGCTTCATGAAGGGTTCCTTATGTGGCGCCAGAATGTGGCGCCAGAGGCGGGGTACACCATGTATATATGTTCAAAGCGGTTTGCGCTGCAGTCTGCCGTCTCATGCTATGTCCTTTCGTCCGCCAAGCCCCCTTCGCCTTGTGTGTCTCCTGCTGTGCCTGGTGCCTGCATGTGCGGCCCAGCCTGCCGCTTCGGCAGATGCCCCCAGCTTCGGCGGGACGCAGGCCATGGCGCAGAAGCTGGCCGAAATCTTCCGCGCCAACGATTGGAAGGCGGACCCGAACAAGCCTGCCGAGCGCGCCGTCTACTACGCCGCGAAGCTGAAGGAAGGTCGCTACACACCCGTGGAGGCGCTGCAGGTGATGCTGCAGCTCGCCACCGAGCACCTGCAGGCGGGGGCTAGCGAGCAGGCGATCAAGACCATCGAGGCGCTGCGTGCGCTTGCCACGGCAAACAAGGTCTCTCTGCCAGACGAGTTCGACACGCGGGTGCGCTCGCTCGCGGCCATCTCCTGGCTGCGCCTGGGCGAGCAGGAGAACTGCGCCAACCTGCATGGTCAGCGGTCATGCCTATTTCCCCTTCGCGGCTCGGGTGTTCACCAGCTTCCGCGCGGGGCGGAAGGGGCGGTGCGCGAGCTCTCCGCCCTGCTCGAACGCAACCCGCAGGACTGGGAGTCCATGTGGCTGCTCAACGTGGCCTCTATGCAGCTTGGGCGTTATCCGGCGGAGGTTCCCAAACGCTGGCTGGTGCCCGAAAGCCTCTTCCGGTCGGAGGCCAACCTGGGCGAGTTCGACGAGATGTCCATGCAGGCGGGCCTCGCTGTGGTAGGCCACTCGGGCGGCGTGGTGATGCAGGATATGGATGGCGACGGTCTGCTCGACCTGGTCCTCACCTCCTCCGGCCCGCTCGACCAGATGCATTTCTTCCACAACAACGGCGACGGCAGCTTTGCCGACCGCACCGCCCAGGCCGGGCTCCTGGGAGAGACCGGCGGCCTGAACCTGGTGCCGACCGACTACGACAACGACGGCCACATCGACCTGCTCGTCCTGCGGGGCGGCTGGTGGGGCCGCTTCGGCGAGTACCCGATGTCGCTGCTGCACAACCGGGGCGATGGGACGTTTGAGGATGTGACGGTGAAGGCGGGGCTCTACTCCGCGCACCCGACCCAGACGGCCGCATGGGCGGACTTCGACGGCGACGGCTTTCTCGACCTCTTTGTGGGGCATGAATCCGGCCCAGGCATGACCGCCGCGACCAACGCCGGGTCGCTCGCCAACGCAGCAAGCGACGTGCATCCCTCGCAGCTCTTCCACAACAATCACGACGGCACCTTTACCGAGGTGGGCGCGGCCATGGGGCTGGCGAACCTCGGCTTCGTGAAGGGCGTCGCCTGGGGAGACTTCAACAACGATGGCCGCCCCGACCTCTACGTTTCGGTCAAGGGCGGGCGTAACCGCCTCTTCCGCAACGATGGGCCAGGCGCGGCGGGCCAGCCGTGGCGCTTTACCGACGTCACCCAGCAGGCTGGCGTCGCCCAGCAGACCGAGACCTTCGCCACCTGGTTCTTCGACTTCGACAACGATGGCTGGCCGGATCTGTTTGTCGCCGGATACTCCATGCAGTCCATGATGGATGTGGGGGCGTTCGAGCTCGGCAAGCCGTTCCATGCGGAGACGCCGCGGCTCTACCATAACAACCACGACGGAACGTTTACCGATGTTGCCGCGAAGACGCATCTGGACCGCGCTATGCTGGTGATGGGCGCCGGCTTTGGCGACCTCGACAACGATGGCTTTCTCGATGTGTACCTCGGTACGGGCGAGTCCGGCTTCCAGGCTCTGCTGCCAAACCGCATGTTCCGCAACGACCACGGAATCGCCTTTCAGGACATCACCACATCGGGCGGCTTTGGCCACCTGCAGAAGGGGCATGGCATCGCCTTTGGCGACCTTGGCAACAACGGGCACGAGGATGTCTTCGAAGAGATGGGCGGGGCGTTCCCGGGCGATACCTATACGTGCGTCCTCTACCGCAACCCCGGCAACCGGAACCACTGGATCACGCTCG
Source organism: uncultured Granulicella sp. (assembly GCA_965213785.1). Classification (GTDB taxonomy): domain Bacteria; phylum Acidobacteriota; class Terriglobia; order Terriglobales; family Acidobacteriaceae; genus Edaphobacter. Next base: position 2,217,276 of record OZ243921.1, read on the forward strand.
AACTCGAAGGCGTTCGCGCCAATCGAGCCGCCATCGGCGCGCGCATTGACGTGACCCTGGCGGAGGCAACCGGAAAGCGCCACGTCGTCCGCACGGTAGGGTTCGGGTCGAGCTTTGGCGATAGCCCCCTGCGGCAGCACATCGGGCTCGCCCAGGCTCAGGCGGTGCAGACGGTCGAGGTACGCTGGCCCGGTTCAGGCACGGTGCAGCGCTTCAACGGCGCCGCGCTTGGGGTGGACCGGATGTGGCATCTGCGCGAGGGCGACGCGGTGCCGCGCGAGGTGAAGTTGAAGAGCTTCCGTATCGGGGCCGGGGTGGCATCGGGTACGATGATGCCCGGGATGAAGATGGCGCCGTGACCGCCGCCAACGAACCGGAAAGAAGGATGGGGATGAACGTTTCGAAGACACTTGCGCTGCTGCTGGGCGCGGCGCTCTCGTCCGCCGCCGCGCCCGCGCAGGATGCGGCTCGCCCGCCCATCGCCGATTACATCCACAACGGCTGGGACACGCTCAGCCGGTCGATGTCCTCCTGCAAGTCGGTCGTCGACCCCAAGGTGACGACGCCGCCGGTGCTCTATCTGCCCGCGGGAATGGCGACCCCGCCGTCCATAGCGGCGATGCAGAAAGAGTGCGCGGTGCAGGTGGCGCATCTGCCCCGCACCATCCTGCACATGGGCGACGTCAAGGTCGCCGAGATCCCGCGCGAGGGTCTGCTGTATCTGCCCAACCCGTATGTCGTTCCCGGCGGACGCTTCAACGAGATGTACGGATGGGACAGCTACTTCATCCTGCTGGGCCTGGTGCAGGATGGCCGCATTCCCCTCGCCCGCGGGGTCGTCGAAAACTTCTTCTACGAGATTGAGCACTATGGCGCGATCCTGAACGCCAATCGTACCTACTTCTTCACGCGGTCGCAGCCGCCCCTGCTCAGCTCCATGATCGCCGAGGTCTACGGCAAGACGCAGGACAAGGCATGGCTTGCCCGCGCTTACGGGTATGCGACGCGCGACTACGCCCTGTGGCTCTCGCCGCCGCATCGCGCCGGAGACACCGGCCTCGCCCGCTACACCGACCTCGGCGAAGGCCCGGTGCCGGAGATGGCCGACGACAGCAGCTACTACCCGGACGTGATCCGCTGGCTGCTCGCGCATCCGGACGTCAAGACACAATACCTGGTCGACAGCCCCGAAGCGAGCTGCGACGCGCGCACCTCCAAGGTCTGCGCGGCCGCCGTCGTCGATGGCCACCGCCTCTCCCGCGCCTTCTACCGGGGAGACCGCGCCATGCGCGAGTCCGGCTTCGATACCAGCTTCCGCTTCGGCCCGTTTAGCGGCTCGACCGACGAGTTCGCCCCGGTCTGCCTCAACAGCCTGCTCTATAAATACGAGATCGACATGGCGTCCTTCGCCGTCACGCTCGGCCGCCCCGCCGAGCAGGCGCTGTGGAACAAACGCGCAACCGCCCGCAAGGCCGCCATTACGCGCTATCTCTGGCGTGGCGAGACCGGACTCTTCCAGGACTATAACTTCGTCGGCAAAACGCCCTCGACGTATCGCTACCTCTCCACCTTCTACCCCCTCTGGGCCGGCCTTGCGACGCCGGAGCAAGCCACCGCCGTGCGCGCGCACCTCGCCGTCTTCGAGCACGAGGGCGGCCTCGCCATGAGCGACACAGCCTCCGGCACGCAGTGGGACCTGCCCTTCGGCTGGGCTCCTACCCAGTACTTCGCCGCCTCCGGCCTTGCCGCCTACGGCTTCGCGCCGGACGCCGCCCGCATCGCCCGGAACTTCACCCACACTGTCGAAACCAACTACGTCTCCGACGGCACCATCCGCGAGAAATACAACGTCGTCAGCGGCTCCGCCAACGTTGCTGTCGCCGCCGGATACAAGACCAACGTCATCGGCTTCGGCTGGACCAACGGCGTATACGGGCGGCTGCACGCGCTGCTGGCAAGCCCCCAGGGCGCCAGTCAGATGTCCAGCCCGGCCGAGCCCAACGAGCCGAAGCTTGGCATCCTCCCTCCGGCCGACCTCGACAAGCTCATCCCCGCAAGTGTCTTTTTTCGCGGTCAGTCCGCCCCCGTCCAGATCCGCAACTCCGGGGCCGTCCGCTTTCCCGACGGCATGATCGTCTTCGCCGCCAAGGTCGACACCGGCGGCTATGCCACCAGCGTCCAGGAGCGCTACCAGGACTACTTCGTCACCGAGGTCCCCCTACGCCTCGGCACCGGCTCGCAAGCCAGGCTCCTGCCTCCGGGGAGCTACGGCGTCGGCTTCCTCCGCGAGGGCTTCCTCGTCATGGACATCGGCGGCCATACGATCTTCACCGTTCCCACCGCCACGCAAACCGACATGCGCCGCCCAACTCCCCTTCAACTCCTCGCCGCGCCCTCGGGCCCCGGCTACCGCCTCTACAGCGGCCGCACCTACGTCGACTTCACCCGCTCCGATCCAGCCGGCCACTAAACCACACGGCGCAACAGGAAAAAACATTGGCGTAGTCTCCTGCGGCGATCAGGACACCTCCCCCGTCCTGCCGCCCACGGTGCGCAAGCCAGGCCGCTTCGGCACGCAGGAAGACGCTTTTCTCGCCCAGCCGACCTACTCGACCATCGCCCGGAAGAAGGTCCACCTCCGGCGAGCCTTTACACAGCCTCTCTTTACAAGCCAGCCTGAGCTTCGGAACTACCCTTCGCAGAGAAACCCATCGAGACTCACGCAAAGCAGCATAAGTCTTCGATTATGGAGCGATCGCTTCAACGTCCCCTCCGGACAGCAGGATACCCATCGGCGCACCCCAGGATCAGCGCGGGAGCGCAGTTACATGGAACGAGGGGAAGGAATGCTCGCATCCTGCGGCGAAGATTCCATCGGGTGGATGCCGTCCGAGGGAGAGAAGGAATCCTCCTGACGGATCATGCATGCCCGATTCTTCCCGCTTCCCTTGGCTTGGTACAGCGCCTGATCCGCGGCCTCGACGAAACTGCGGGTCGTGAGTATCGTTCGATCGAGCGTCGCGACGCCAAGGCTCACGGTGATCGGCCGAAGATCCCAGGATGCGTTCGCTATCGTCACACAGAGCCGTCTCGCCAGTTGCAGGGCCTGCTCGCCATCGGTATCGGGAAGAATAATCACAAACTCTTCTCCCCCGAAGCGTGCCGTGGTGTCCTTCTTACGCGACTGCGTACGGATGATGGAGCTCACCCGGCGAAGAACTTCATCTCCTTCCAGGTGGCCATAGGTGTCGTTGTAAGACTTGAAACAGTCAACATCGAGCATGAGCAATGAGAGCGGCACCCCGGTGCGACTGGCTCGATAAAACTCCGCTTCCAGAGCTTTTTCAAAGGCCCGACGATTGTCCAGGCTGGTCAGCGGATCAGTAAGCGATTGTTGAAGCAGAAGCTGGTTAGCGGATTCCAGAAGTCGTTGGGAAGACTGTAGTTCAACTTCTGCTCTTTGCCTTTGTTGGATAGCGCTCTGAAGCGCCTCAAGCTGCTGCTTAAGCTCGATTTGCACCATCACCTGGCGGCCCAAGACGCGCATGGCACCTTGCTGGCTCTCACTCAAGTCGCGTGGCTGTGAGTCCAGAACGCAAAGGCTCCCAACCTTCTCGCCGCTGCTGGTACTAAGAGGATAGCCGGCATAAAAGCGGATATGCGGCTGGTTCGTGACAGCGGCGTTCGAGGCATACTGGGGGTCTGTCAGCGTGTCCCGTATCACCAAGAGATCGTCCTGCTGAATCGTGTAGGAGCAAAAGGAAAAGTCACGTGGTGCTTCTGAAACTGGCACACCCACCTTAGCCTTCAACCACAAGCGATGCTCATCCACTAACGTGACCAAGCTGATGGGTACCTGGCAGATGCAGGCCGCCAACTGCACCAGGTCGTCATAAGCCTGTTCGGGACCCGTATCCAGAAGTCCGATGCTGCGCACCTCCCGCACTCTACGCCGTTCTAGATCTTGGTCCGTCATGGGTCGCACCTCCGCTGGCTCTCACTATGCGAGTATCGACTGTTTGCCACTGGAGCGAGAGTTGATTGTCCACGGAATGGCCGCGGGGTTGCTGGACCTCCACTCTGCAAACCCGACACGCCGTCACCCGGCAAAGCGAGCCGTAGGTCGATCATTCCAAACGGTTCTGGGCCATCTCTTCGCGGGGCCTGGAGAGAGAATGTGCGGCGGCTGCCCTGCAAGCGACAGCAAGGCGCCCTGCCACCTTCGTGGTATGCCTCCTGTTACTTTACCGGGGTTTGGCCCTGACCGTTGTCGAGGCACACTCACCCGGTGAGGCAGCAGACTCGTGGTCTCTTCGCGAGCACAGGCCTCATCACGGCACGCCCTGTAAATCACGCACAGTTGTGACACACATGCCCTCAACCACACCGCCGTTGTGACGCATCGTAGCCGCGTTCTATACTCACTTTCGATGCCGCACGAACCCAGAAGCCGAGCCCACCCCCGATGAGCCATGGCCTCTGGACCCGCCGCGGCTTTCTCCGCTCGCTCTCCCGCACTGCCCTCGTGCTGGGCCTCAAAGACGTCCTCGGCCTCGCCCAGCAGCAGCCCATCGGCTCCCGCCCAACCTACGAGGCCACCCCCAAGGCCGCCCCCAACGCCCCAACCCCCATCCGCGGAACCCCCCTCGGCGTCTCCTTCACCGACGTAGCCAAACAAGCCGGGCTCAACGCCAAAACCATCTTCGGTGGCGAGCACAAAAACCGCTTCCTGCTTGAAACCACCGGCTGCGGCGTAGCCTTCTTCGACTTCGACCATGACGACTGGCTCGACATCTTCCTCGTCAACGGCTCCCGCCTCGAAGGCTTCCCCAAAGGCCAGGAACCCACCAGCCACCTCTTCAAGAACAACCGCGACGGGACGTTCACCGACGTCACCGCCAAGGCAGGCCTCACGCGCGCGGGATGGGGCCAGGGCTGCTGCGTCGGCGACTACAACAACGACGGCTGGAACGATCTCTTCGTCAGTTACTACGGCGAAAACGCCCTCTACTGTAATAACGGCAACGGGACATTCACCGATGTAACCGCCAAAGCCGGCCTCGCGCAGGTCGGCACGAAAGCCCGCTGGGGATCCGGCTGCGCCTTCCTCGACTACGACCGCGATGGCCACCTCGATCTCTTCGTCGCCAACTACATCGACTTCGACCTCAAGACCGCCCCCGTCCCCGAGGCCGCTGGATGCGCCTACAAAGGCATTCAGGTCGCCTGCGGCCCGCCCGGCCTCAACGGCGGCAAGAACCTCCTCTATCGCAACAACGGCGACGGAACCTTCACCGACGTCAGCAAGAAATCCGGCATCACCGACACCATCGGCACCTACGCCCTCTCCGTCCAGGTCGCCGACCTCAACAACGACGGCTGGCCCGACATCTACGTCGCCAACGACTCCACCGCCGCAACGTACTACCAGAACCAGAAAGACGGCACTTTCAAGGATGTGGCGATCGAAGCCGGCATCGCCTACTCGCCCGACGGCAAGCCGCAGGCCGGCATGGGCGTCGCCGTCGGAGACTTCAACCGAGACGGCCTCCTGGACATCGTCAAAACCAACTTCGCCGGCGACACCGACTCTCTCTACCTCAACCTCGGCGACGGCACCTTCGAGGACCACACCTACCTCTCCGGCCTCGGCCTCAACACGCGCTACCTCGGCTGGGGAGTCGGCTTCATGGATATGGACAACGACGGCTGGCTCGACATCTTCATCTCCAACGGCCACGTCTACCCCGAGGTCGACGGCTCGCACATCGACTCCGCCTACGCCGAGCACAAATACCTCTACCGCAACCTCCGCAACGGCCAGTTCGAGGAGGTCACCGACAAGGCCGGCCCCGGCATCACCGCGGCAGTTCCCGCCCGCGGCTGCGCCTTCGGAGACTTCGACAACGACGGCGACCTCGACGTCGTCGTTAACTGCGTCAACAGCCTCCCCCAGCTCCTCCGCTGCGACTCCACCCTCACCCGCAACTGGATCAAGATCCGCACCGTAGGCACCAAGAGCAACCGCGCCGGAATCGGCGCAAGAATCACCGTCACCACCGCAGCCGGTCCTGCCAGCAAGCCCTTAGTCCAGATCGAAGAAGTCCGCAGCGGCGGCAGCTATTACTCGCAAAATGACCTAAGAATCCACTTCGGCCTCGACACCGCCCCCACGGCCAACGTCGACATCGCCTGGCCCTCCGGCCACACCGACCACCTCAAGGACCTCCCCGCCAACAACCTCTACGTCGTCGAAGAAGGCGGCAAACTCCTAAAAACGCAATCTATGGGATCAAGACAAGCGAGGTGAAGCTGTGACCACGTTCTCCGCCAGAACTCACTGGTTGTTTTTCCCTTTGCTTGTAAGCTCGTCGGGATCGCTATTCAGTACTGGCTACTTCTTCTGCAGGCAGGAATAATCTAACGCTGCCGACATCCCCCAACGTTTACTCATGTCAAGATAGCGCGGTTCCTTTTGCATGCGTTCGACGTAATCGGCGACCAGCTTGAGGTAAGGAATTCCAAAAAGACACCCGTATCTGTATTCGGGTGTCTTGCCGTCCATGAAACCTTCGAGATAGGCAATGCAGATATTGCCGCGTTCTACCTCTTCTATTGTCGGGTGTTCTACGAGTGCGGCACGACATTCGGCATAGAGATACCTCCCTTTATCAGGCTCGGGTATGGAATTGAGGGAGATGGCCAAGATGAGGTGCAGCATCGTCTAAGTTTCTCACGCTATCTGGAAGCACTACCGCATTGTCACGGAGTTGTCGAGGACGAAAACCGTGAAGCCCGGCCTTCACGAATGAGGTTTTGGATGCTCACGCCGTCCGGAAGCATGTTGCCGCGGCGCAATTCCAGCATCCGCGCAGCGGCCTCCTGCCCGCCGGAAAGACTGAACCGGGATGCGATGCGATTCGCTTCGACGTGGAGACCACGCACAAAAACCTCACGCGCCGGATCATCCGCGCTTTTGCCCTCCAAAGCGGCGAAATGAGAGAGCTGAGCTTCCTGCTCGACGGTGAGAGTAATTTTCATACTTTGAGGGTAGGAAGACACGCACTGGATGTCAACCGCTTTAAACTCGAACCAGTTTCCAGGTGAATGATCCAAACTACAATAAGCTTCGCGTGAAAAAAAACACTGCATGGCTCTTCCGGAAGTCGCTTCGCAGAACCGACGTCTTCGCATTTCTAGTTCAGCGTCTTCATGTACAAACGGTTGCCCTCGTCCTCTTGGCGCTGGCCTTCGCCTCCGTCCCGTTCGCCGCCGCCCAGCAGGCCCCCTACCCCGCCACCCCCGACCACCCCACCCCCGCCTGGTTCGTCGACGTAGCCGCCAAGGCCGGCATCTCCGTCCGCAACGTCAACGGCAGCGCCGAAACCAAGCGCTACATCATCGAGGCCACCGGTTCCGGTGTGGCCATCCTCGACTACGACCGCGACGGCTTCCCCGACATCTTCCTCGTCAACGGCCGAGCCCTCCCTAACGCATCCAGCCCCGCGAAGGCCGAAACCCCCACCAGCCACCTCTTCCACAACAACCACGACGGCACCTTCACCGACGTCACCCAAAAATCCGGCTTAGCCAACACCGGCTGGGGCCAGGGCGCCTGCGTCGGCGACTACGACAACGACGGCTTCGACGACCTCTACGTCACCCAATACGGCGCCAATCGCCTGTACCATAACGAGCGCAACGGAACCTTCAAGGAGGTCGCCCAGCAGTCCGGAACCGCCGGCTCCGGCCAGGAGTGGGGCACCGGCTGCGCCTTCATCGACTACGACCGCGACGGCAAACTCGACCTCCTCGTCGCCAACTACGTCCACTTCGACCTCGCCCACACCCCCGCCCCGGGCGAAGCTCCGGGCTGCATGTGGAAGGGCACCCCGGTAATGTGCGGCCCGCGCGGCCTTGAGAGCGCCCCCAACCTCCTCTTCCACAACCTCGGCAACGGCCGCTTCGCCGACGTCAGCGCCGCCGCCGGCATCCAGAAAACCCCCGGCCACTACTGCTTCTCCGTCACCACCCTCGACTTCGACGAAGACGGCTGGCCGGATATCTACGTCGCCTGCGACTCCACCCCCGCCATCCTCTACCGCAACAATAAAAATGGCACGTTCACCGACGTAGCCGCCGACGCCGGAGCCGCCTACAACGAAGACGGCCGCGAACAAGCCGGTATGGGCGCCACCGCCGCCGACTTCGACGGAGACGGCCACCTCGACCTCTTCAAGACCAACTTTTCCGACGACACCTCCACTCTCTACCGATCCAACGGCGACGGAACCTTTAGCGACATCACCTTCCAGGCCGGCCTCGGCATCAACGCCGACGCCCTCGGCTGGGGCGCCACCTTCGCCGACGTCGACAACGACGGCTTCCCCGACCTCCTCCTCGCCAACGGCCACGTCTACCCCGAGGTCGACTCCGCCAAACTCGGCGCCACCTTCCGCCAGAAGCGGTTCCTCTACTACAACCTCGGCAACGGCAAGTTCCGCGACGCCACGAACACCTCCGGCCCCGGCCTCCAAACCCCAGCCAGCGGCCGTGGCCTCGCCATCGCCGACCTCTGGAACGACGGCCGCCTCTCCGCCATCGTCAACAACCTGTCGGACCTCCCGATGCTCCTCGTCAACCAGGCCAAGAACCCCAACCACTGGCTCGGCCTCCGCCTCATCGGAACCACGTCCAACGCCAGCGCTATCGGAGCCCGCGTCACCCTCAGCGGAACAAAACGAAAATGGGTCGACGAAGTCCGCTCCGGCTCCAGCTACAACTCATCGAGCGACCTACGCCTCCACTTCGGCCTGGGCCCGGAGACCCACCTCCAACAAATCGAAGTTCGCTGGCCCAACGGCCAAAAAGAACTCTTCTTCGCAGGAGCCGTCGACCGCATCCTCCCCCTCACCGAAGGCAAAGGTAAACCCACTCCATAACGCCACGGATTAGCGGAACCAGAACAGGGTCGTGCTGATAAGAATGCTGCTAAGGAAGAAATACGCGGCGCTCAGCAATCCATAGGCGATCGGACGCGGGATGTTCGGATTGATTCCCATGTTGACCGCGCTCGCACCCAAATATCCAGACCCGACGATGGACCCAAATCCCACCGCGGCACCGAGTGAAGCGACTCCGAGGCGACGCATCAAGAATGCGCTGGTGACGGCCGTGGCCAACATGCAGATCATCGGGCCCGCGTAGTACAGCGGCGACATCTTGGCTTTGGGATCATGGATTCTTCCCAGTACCTTGGCATACGCCTGCGCGAAGATTGCGCCAAACCACACTCCTCCAAGGACGCTCACCAGAACGGTCGCAGCAACGATTCCAACAGGGTTGATTCGATTCATCGGTTTGTCTCCAAGTCCCCATTAGGGGCACAAAACGAATCTAGTCAGGATTCCCGACACAACGTGTCGTAGATTGGAAAGACGATGCAGGATCCGATCACGCGCATACTGACAACGCTGGAAATCCTGCAATCGCGGGATCGCGTTACGGGAACGGAATTAGCCCATCGTCTGGAAGTCGATCTGCGAACGGTTCAACGGTACATCGCAAAATTGCGGGAACTCAACATCCCCATCGTGGCTTCAGCCGGCGTCGGAGGAGCCTACCGTTTGCGCCCCGGATTTCGGCTGCCGCCCTTGCTCCTGACCAACGAAGAAGCCTTTGCGCTGTCGCTTGGACTGCATGCTCTCCGCCAGATCGGCCTGGAGGCTTTCGCCCCTGCCACGGAAGCAGCGCTTTCGAAGCTCCAAAGAGTCCTGCCCGAAACCGTTCGAGAAAGCATGCGCACGGTGGAAGACGTGGTCGCTCTTGAGCCAAGTTCGTGGAGGGTGTCCACCCCGGCTCAGAACCTCATAGGAGCGGCTCAGGCGATACGCAACAGTCGCAGGGTACGCTTCGCCTATCAGTCTCATCGTGGGGAAACGTCCGAAAGGCAGATCGAGCCCTACGCGGTCCTACACACCGACGATCGCTGGTACCTCATCGGCCATTGTCTCCATCGTCGGGCGACCCGCACCTTCCGCTTGGATCGGTTAACACGATTTGAGTTATCCACGACCACTTTTGATCGGCCCGAGAACTTCGACGCCCGCACGTATCTCGCCGAGCGTCTGCCCTTTGTGCAGTCCCTCTATCAGATAGACCTCTGGATCGATCTCCCGATGGAAGAGGCTCGCCGCTCCTTTGCTCTTTGGCGTGTCGAGCTGCGGGAGCAGGACGGCGGCACGCGCCTGCGATGCGGACGCGACAACCTGGACTTCTTTGCCTCCATGCTTCTCAGCACCAGGCGTCGTATGACCGTTCACACGCCCTCGGAGTTGAGAGAGACGTTTCAGGCGTTGTCGCTGCAAGCAGCGGCAGCCGCAATCACACCGTCCATTTGATCCCTCAAAGGAGTTGCCGGCCCTTTGCACCCGCACTCCCATGCGATAATAAACGTTGTGCCGACCGCTGCAATCTCCTTTCGCGCCGCCCTCTTCGCTCTCGCTCTCAGCACGCTCGGCTGCCACGCACAGGCCGCTAAGACGGATGCCGTCTACCCCGAGCTTGCCCGCCGCATCGAAGTGCTCATCCGCTCGAAGTCGAACGTCCCGCCGGACTACACGCTCTCCATCACCGACCGACACAAAAGCGATATCGCCGGATACGATCAGGTCACCGTCACCTTTACCGCGGACGGTCAGACGAGCAAGCCGACCCCTTTTCTCCTCTCCGACGACAACAAGACGCTGGCGCAGTTTAGCCGCTACGACCTCAGCAAAGACCCAAAGGAGCTGGTCTCCGCCGCCGGACGGCCCGCGCGCGGTGGCCCGGCCGGCGCTCCCGTGCTCATCGTCGGCTTCGACGATCTCGAATGCCCCTACTGCGCCAGAATGCACGCCCAGCTCTTCCCCGCCCTCACGGAGCGGTACAAGGATCAGGTCCGCATTGTGTACCGCGACTTCCCCCTCGATCAGCATCCGTGGGCGGTGCGCGCAGCGGTCGACAGCAACTGCCTCGCCGCGCAAAGTCCCGGCGGCTACTGGAACATGGTCGATGCCATCCACGCCCATGCCGCGGACTACGGCGGCCCCGAGCACCTGATCGCGAAGGCCAACGAGCAGCTCGACACGCTCGCTCGCGACGAAGGCAAGCGCCAGAAGGTCGACGGGACCGTCCTGAACGCCTGCATCGCCAAACAGGATGCCTCCGTGGTCCAGGCCTCGCGCAAGGAGGCCGAAACCCTCGGCGTCGACTCCACCCCCGCGCTGTTCATCAACGGCGAGCGCCTGGAAGGCGCCATCCCCATTGAATACGTCTACCGCATGGTCGACCAGGCCCTTGTCGCCGCCGGCCAAACGCCGCCCCCACCAATTCCCGTGCCCCCAATGCCCACCGCCCCCAAGCCTGGAAGCTGAGTACCCGCATGAGTAAGGACCTGCCGACCGTGACATCTCTCGCCCTTCCACGATCCCTGGCCGCCCCCGCCGGCCGGCCGGCTAAGACTCGCCTCGCCCTCGTTCTCGTGCCCGTGCTTCTGCTCGCCGGCTGCAAGCCCGGCCACAACGCAGACGTCGTCGCCACCGTCAACGGCCATGCCATTCTGCGGCCGGAGCTCGACCGTGCCTACCAGGCGGCGCTCGGCGAGTCCAGCCAGAACCAGGAACAGCCCTCCGGCGAGCAGGCCGACTCGCTCCGCCTCAACGCCCTGCGCCAGCTCATTGATGAAGAGATCGTTGAGCAGCGCGCCGCCAAGATGAACCTTACGGCCTCGAACGAAGAGGTCGACGCGAAGCTCGCGGAGATGAAGGCGCCTTTCACCGAGGAGCAATTCAACCAGCGCCTGCGCGACTCCAAACAAACCCTCGACGACCTTCGCCGCAATCTCCGCCGCACCCTAACCATCGAGAAGCTCCTCAACAAGGAGATCAACTCCAAGGTCACCGTCACCGACGCCGACATCACCAGCTACTACAACCAGCACAAATCCGAGTTCAACCTTCTGGAAACGCAGTACCACCTCGCCCAGATCCAGGTCACCGACCAGCCTTCCGCGCAGCCCGGCAACCTTCAGGGCTCCAAGGCCAGCAACGACGACGAGGCCCGCAAAAAGATCCAGGCCTTGAAGAACCGGCTCGACTCCGGCGAAGACTTCGGAGCCCTCGCGATGAACTTCTCCGAGCGCGCCGAGACCGCATCAAGCGGCGGCGATATGGGCTTCGTGCCCGACTCCACCATGCACGCCGACCCCAACGCCTACGCCGCCATCACCAAGCTCAAAGCCGGCCAGATTACCGACATCCTGCCCCTGCTCGCCGACCCCACCACGAAGAAACCCACCGGCTACTCGGTCTACAAGCTCATCAGCCGCGAACCCGCCGGACAGCGCGAACTGAACGACCCCCGCGTCCAGCAAGCCATCCGCCAGCAACTGCGCGATGGCCGCTCCCAGCTCCTCAAGAACGCCTACTTCGAAATGCTCCGCGACCAGGCCAAGATCGAGAACTTCTTCGCCGAGCAGATCTTCAAGAACGACGCCCACTAGCTCTCTGCCGCCCCCCCCTCATCAAACAGCGCGTCGTCCCGACCCAGGTGGAGGCGAACCCCGCATGGCGCCGTCGCTTGTTCTAAGCCTTACTCCATCGCTTCCGCCAGGGACGGCGTAAGCGCCCGGTGCGTCGTCGCAAGCCTCTGCTGCGGCACCGGCGGAGCATACCGCTTGTAAACACTAACGTGGAAGCAGGCCTGCTTGAACTCCTCTTCCACATCGATCAGCCCCGCGCCCACCAGGCGCGAGAGATAAAGCCGCATCCACGCGATCTCCGCCTCGGACAGGCCCTTCTTCGCCAGGTCGATCGCCTGCCCCGTCAGATGCGGCGAAGCCGCGTCCCCCTCCGCCTGCGCCGCATTCCCATTGCGACGAATCAGCCGCAACTGGAATGAAACCGTGCGAACCGCCGAGTTCACCTGCAAAGGCCGGTGAAACTCCCCGTAATGCGCCGCGCCGATCGCCACCAGAAATTGCGCCACCCAGGGCCGGCAGTACCGCCGGTTCCACTCCAACCGCTCATCCACGCGCAGCCCGCCGTTTACCGGCAGCGGAACCAGCACCTTCGTCTCCCGCATCTTCGCCAGATCGTCGTCGTCCGACACCCGCGTCAGGCCGTCGAGATCGGCCATCTGGTTCTGCCGCACCAGGATCTCGTGACTCCCCTTGAGCGCCGGCATCCTGTTCAACCGTCCGCGCTCGTCGTACAGGTCGGGCAGAATCGCCGTGCGCGTCGCAGCTTCCTCAACCCCTTCGAGCTGCGGATGCACCGCATCCTGCCGGATGACTGACACCACCGGAACCTGCGCCGCCGCCTCGTTCTGGCTGAGAGCCGTCGCGGGCGGGACTGCCGCCGTCGCTGGCGCACGCGCCGGAGGAACCATCCTGCGAGGCGCTATCTCGCGCCTGCCGAACCTGGCGGGTGCTGGATTCCGCGTCCTGCCCTTCGCATGCACGATGCTGTGCATCGGGCGCTCCTGCATCACCGTTCGCCGCTCTCGCCCCCGGGGCACCTTGCGCTCGGCGCGGAGGGCATGTTCATGACGCCTTCCCGCGCCGCCCACCCAATGAGAGGTCGGCGAAGACCGAAGCCTCGCCTGCGCCTGGTAACGGACATGCGGCGCCGGGGCCACCGCCCGAGAACGGTGAGCGAACACCGGCGGCGCAAGCAGCAACAGTCCCGCAACAAAGCCCGCAGCCGCGAGGACTGCCAGCATAGCGTTTCGGCGCATCGTTTTGTGGGAGGCCCGAGAAGGCGCCAGAGCATCTCCGAGACTAGGCACTCCCCGGCCGCACGGCAAGTAACCCATCGGGTTCCTGTTATCAGATCAGTTATTACTCGTCTTTGGTCCAAGCGTTTAGCGCCCTTGAGGGTTCGCCCCTGGCCCCTTCATTCCGCAGAGCTTAGCTCCGCCAGTGCAACGTCACCGGCCCGCGCAGCGGGTGCTCGCCGCTCCCCGTAAGACGCGCCTGTTTCAGCGCAAAATACCATTTCGCCGGCTTGTCGGCATCGTCGATCAGCATCAAACCCGGGTTGAAGCGCAAACCCTGCGCCTGCTCGATCATCGTCTCCTGGTCCTGCCGGACAAAGCGCGCTCCAAAGAACGTAGCAATCGACGTCACAAAGGGCACCCGGTAGAAGAGGTCCCAGCACGCCATGACATCGATCCGGCAGGTGGACGCGGTAACCGGCGTCACCGTGGTCAGGCTCGAAAACCAGCTCTCCTTCCCGCTCGCCGCAGTCGCCCGGATCGTCTCGAACCGCCGGTTCGGTAGCACAAAGTCGATCGTCGTCACCGGCTTCCCCAGCAGCCGGTACGGCGCGCTGTTTGAGGAGGGCGTATGCGCCGACATCCGGAAACCCTCCGGAATCGGCTCGAACCGCTTCTCCTTCGCATGGATGCTCCCGCGGCTCCGCCACCACCACGCCTGATGCACAAACGGCCCATGCGCCGGGTCCATCAGCCCGATGATCCCGTGATCGACGTTGCAGGGCAACTCCGCCGTCAAGTGCGCCGACCGGAACCGCGCCCCGAACTTCGGAACCTCCGGAACCTCCGGAAGCCGGCTCGCATCCACCCGGCCCGCGCCCGCCGGAGGCACATACACCCACGCGTACCCATCCCGCTCCACGCACGGATAGCTCGTCGCATAGATCCGCGTCGGGTCCAGCGTGTCGATCTGCGTCAGCGAGGGAATCTCCTGGCACCGCCCACCGCACGGCTCAAAGCGCCACCCGTGGTACTTGCAGGTGACCGTCTCGCCATCGAACCACCCGGCCGAGAGCGGAATACCCCGGTGCGGACACAGATCCCGCATGGCAAATACCGCGCCGTCCCGCTTGCGGCCAAGCACCAGCGGAATCCCTAGCAGCAGCGCGGTCGTCATCTTCCCCGGCCGCAACCCGCTGGCCCGAAGCGCCGGGTACCAGTCGCCGAAGATCATCTCCGCCGCCGGCCCCACCCCGCTGACCGCTCCGTCCGTCTCCGCCCGTCCCATGCACTCTATGATAGCCGCCGGACGACTGGCCTCTGCTGAGCTTCACCCGGTGCCCTCTCCCGGGCCGCGCCTCCTCTAGGAACCACCGAGCAACCTCCACATCGCGCGCCCGAAACACTACCAGGGCGGCCCGCCCTGCCGCAGGCAGGGGGATGCAGCAGCAAACCGGCTGCTGTACCCTGACTGGGAATGCCCCCCTCGCCTGCCAGCCGCAACCGTCTCACGCTCCTCCTGCTCTGGCTCGCGTTCTACGCCACCTTCACGCTCTTTCTTCCGCCCCTGCTCGACGACGCCGACTCCGTTCACGCCGAAGTCGCCCGCGAGATGCTTCTCCGCCACGACTGGGTCACCCTCTACGCCAACGGCATCCGCTACCTCGAAAAAGCGCCCGTCCTCTACTGGTCCATGGCCGCCAGCTTCCGCCTCTTCGGCTCCTCGACGGCCGCCGCCCGCCTCCCCCTCGCGCTCACCGTGCTGGCGCTCGCTCTCCTCCTGGAAGCTTTCGCCTGCCAAGCCTTCCAAAGCACCCGCGCCGGTCTCTACGCCGGCCTCATCCTCCTCACAAGCTTCGGCATCTTCATCTTCACCCGCATCACCATCCCCGACGCCGACGTCTGCCTCTGGCTCAGCCTCGCCCTCTACGCGTTCTGGATCACCGAGCAACCTCCCGCCCAGGCCCAACCAGGCAGCGCCGCCAACGTCCCTATCACCCCGAGCGAAGAACCTCACCGCCGCCACAAAAACAGTGTGAGCTTAGGCCAAAAACTTCACAGCCCTGCTAAAAACGGTGTCATCCTGAGCGCAGTCGAAGGACCCGCGGTTGCTTCTCCCACCGCCCCCGTCCCCCTCCTCCCCTGCCTCGTCTTCGCCGCCGCCTGCGCTCTCAACGTCCTCACCAAAGGCCTCATCGGCCTCGTCTTCCCCGTCGCCATCACCGCTCTCTACCTTCTCCTCACCCGGGGCCCGCGCGGCGCCTGGACACGCCTCAGCCAACTCCACCCTTCAGCCGGCATCCTCACCTTCCTCGCCCTCGCCGCCCCCTGGCACCTCCTCATCGGCCTCGCCAACCCCACCCAGGGCCACCCCGCCCCCATCACCTTGCTCGACGGCCACTGGCAGGTCCCCCTCCCCACCGACGGCAACGTCCACGGCTGGGCCTGGTTCTACTTCGTCAACGAGCATCTCCTCCGCTACCTCAACCTCCGCGTCCCCCGCGACTACGACACCGTCCCGCTCGCCCTCTTCTGGGGCCTCCTGCTGGTCTGGCTCATGCCCTGGAGCGCCTTCCTCTACCCCGCCTTGAAACGCATCCCCCTCCGCGCCGCCCTGCGCGGAATCTCCTGGCGCACCCACCAGACCCGCCGCTCCATGTCCGGCAGTGCCCGCCATCCCAGGGCACTCAACCACGAACAGAAGACCCTGCTCCTTCTCGGCCTCTGGGCCCTCACCCCTATGCTGTTCTTTTCTCTTTCCACCCGCCAGGAGTACTACGTACTCCCCGCCCTGCCCGCCCTCATCCTCCTCCTCGCCACCTTCCTCGCGGACGCCGCCGCCAACCCATTCGACTTCGGAACCGAACTCCCCGTCCCCTCCAGCAACGTCTTCTTTTCCATCAGCAACCAGCAGGGCGAAGTCAAGCAGCAGGGTCCCGCGTTCCACGCCCCGCAAGGGGGCGCAAGGATCCACGCCGCCCGCCGCGCCGCCACTTCCATCGCCAGCGCCCTCCTCCTCATAGGAACCCTCCTCTCCGCCACCATCCTCGTCTTCCTCCTCCGCGCCAAAGCCCCCGCATCCAACACCGACCTTGCCACCCTCCTCCACCAAAATCCCGCCGACTACGCCCTCTCCTTCGGCCACTTCCTCGATCTCAATGCCCAGGCACTCGGCCTCTTCCGCCTCCCCCTCGTCCTCACCGCCCTGGCCTTCTTCGCCGGACCCTTCGCCCACTGGTATCTACGCCGCAGCAACCGCCCCCACGCCGCAACCCTGGCTCTCGCCGCCGCCACCTCCCTCTTCCTCCTCGCCGCCCACCTCGGCCTCCAGACCTTCTCCCCCATCCTCAGCTCCAAAGTTCTGGCCGACGCCATCGCTCCCCAGCTCCACCCCGAAGACCTCATCGTCCTCCACGGCGAGTACGAGGCTGGCTCCACCCTCGGCTTCTATCTCCGTCGCGCCGACCTCCACCTCTGCGAGGGCCGCTCCAGCAATCTCTGGTACGGCAGCTTCTTCCCCGACGCCCCCAGGATCTTCGAAACCCGCGAGTCCCTTACCCGGAAGTGGCCCGGACCCCAGCGCATCTTCCTCTGGCAAGACCCCTCCGATCCCGGCCGTCCCCCGCTCCAGCTTCCCGGCCCCACCTTCCGCATCGCCCGGTCCGGAGGAAAAGAAATCCTTTCCAACCAGCCCAACCATCCATAACGCGAAGCCGATACACTAGCCGCGACCCTCCAAACGAGACTCCCGCCATGCCCTGCACATCCGAAGAACTCCGCGATATCCCCCTCTTTGCCCTCCTCGACGAAGAAGAACTCGCCGTCCTTGCCTCCCAGGTCGAGGTCCGCTCCTTCGCCGCGCGCCAACGCATCTACAAGGTCGGCGAGCAAGGCAAAAACGCCTACATCGTCCTCTCAGGATCCGTCAACGTCACCATGGTCGACGAAGACCAGCAGGAGGTCCTCGTCGCCGAGCCAGCCCTCCACGAGTTCTTCGGCTTCGCCTCCATGCTCGAGGCCACCCCCCACCACACCAGCGCCATGACCGTCACCGAAACCACCCTGCTCGAGATCGACCGCAACGACATCCAGGTCCTCCTCAGCAAAAAACCCCTCGCCGGCATGGACATGATGACCGTCCTCGCCCGCCAGTTCCACGCCGCCCAGCAGCTCGTCCGCGACCGCGCCAGCCGCAACCCCAACGACCTCATCGACGACGAATCCACCTTCGGCGAGCGCCTCGCCGACTCCGTCGCCCGCTTCGGCGGCTCCTGGACCTTCATCGTCACCTTCGGCCTCGTCCTCTCCGCCTACACCGCCCTCAACGTAGCCCTGCGCGGCAAAGCCTGGGACCCCTATCCCTTCATCCTCCTCAACCTGTTCCTCTCCATGCTCGCCAGCATCCAGGCTCCCGTCATCATGATGAGCCAGAACCGCCAGGACATGAAGGACCGCCTCCGCGGCGAACTCGACTACAACGTCAACCGCCGCGCCGAAGCCGAAATCCAGAACCTCTCCCGCAAGGTCAACCTCCTCACCGATAAAGTCGTCGACGTGGAAGATGTCCTCCGCGGCCGTTAGCCCTGGTCATCCCACACGAGATGGCCGTAATCCCTCACGGAACCCGTGTGAGGCCCACCGTTCCCCGCTCGTCTGCGGCAGCCTCTCTCGGCACCGTTCCCTGGACACACCGAAGGCTCTCTCCCGCCACCGCCATCAAGGCCCCTTTCAGCCAAATCTGACGTTTCATCCTCCGTCGTCGCCTCCTTCCTCTACAATTCCGGAGCGACTCCGCGAACCTTTCGAGGACCTCTCACGCCCATGCCCCAAGCCCCCGCATCCGTTCCCGCCATCACTCCCCGCGTCGCCAACCCCGGCCCTCTCGGCCTCGCCGGCTTCGGCCTCACCACCTGCGTCCTTTCCGCCATCAACGCCGGCCTGCTCCCCCGCGAGGCCGTCCCCGTCGTGGTCCCGCTCGCCTTCGCCTATGGCGGCGTCGCCCAACTCATCGCCGGCGTCCTCGAGTTCAAGACCGGCAACACCTTCGGCATGGTCGCCTTCACCAGCTACGGCCTCTTCTGGTGGTGGTTCGCCCTGCTGCAATGGACCATCGGCGCCGGCTGGCTCAAGCCCCCACCCGCCAGCGCCATCGCCCTCGTGCTCTTCATGTGGGGCATCCTCACCTTCCTCCTCTGGATCGTCACCTTCCGCGCCAGCAAGGCCGTGTGGAGCATCTTCCTGCTCCTCTCCCTCACCTTCTTCCTGCTCGCCGCCGGAGACGCCGGCCTCGGCACCACCCACCTCGGAGGCTACCTCGGCCTCCTCACCGGCATCGACGCCCTCCTCGTCGCCTTCATCGAAGTCCTCAACGCCACCGCCGGCCGCATCGTCATCCCCCTCGGGGACCCCATCCTCAAATCAGCCTGAGCGCATCCCTAAGCCGGCTCGATCCGCCCCCTCCGCAGCCGGAATACCTCGCCCCGCCACACCACCGTATCCCCCGCAAAGCTCCACGCCCAGAACACCAGCCCAGTCACATCGCGCAGCGGGACCAGCCATAGGTCCCGCAGCACCTGCCCATCCCGCAGCAGCCCCACCCCCACCATCAGCGCCAGCGATACCCGCGTCAGCAGCACCAGGCACAGCAGCGACCAGCTCCACAGCGCCGCCCCGCTCGCCACCACCGTCGCCGCCGCCCACGGCACCGCATACGTCACCCCAAGCCCCACATACCCCAGCCGCCGAGAGTCCCGCGTAGACCGCGCCCACCGCATCTGGTGCTCCCAATAACCCCGCAGCCCATACCCCGGAACCGTCGTCTCCACCACCTCCGGGCAAAGCTCCACCCGGTAGCCCGCCCGCGCAATCCGCGCCCCCATCTCGTAGTCGTCCGCCAGATAGTCGACCAGCGCCTCCATCCCCCCCGCCTTCGCCAGCGCCGTCCGCGTCACCGCCAGCGTCGACCCCAGCCCGAACCGCAGCCCCCCCTCCAGCATCCGCGCCGCCAGAACCCCCGGCATAAAGTCCGTCGCAATCCCCAGCGCCTCCAGCCGCGCCCACACCGTTGCCCCGCCCTCCGCCGTCCGTCCCCTGTACGGCACCGTCACCATGCCCACCCGCTCATCGGCAAACCCCGCCATCACCCGCCCCAGGTACTGCGGCGAAACCGCAATATCGCTGTCGTTGATCACCACATGCTCCCGCGTCCCCGCTGCCAGCATCTGCACCAGGTTGCTCACCTTGCCGGAGGCTCCCAGCCGCTCCGGGCAAACCACCAGCCGCACCGGCACCTCCGGAAACTCCCCGCGCAGCCGTTCAATCTCCGCCACCGCCGCATCGTCCAGCGAGCTTACCCCAAACACAATCTCGAACTCCCCCGCATACACCTGCCGGCAGTGGCTCACCAACCCCGCATACATCCGCGGATCGACCCCCCGCACCGGCTTCAGGATCGTCACCGCCGGAGCAAACTCCGTCGCCCCGCGCCCCCGCCACGCATACACATAGGCCCGCGCCGCCCACAGCGCCAGCAGCAGATACCCCAGCCCGCCCAAAGCCATCAGCGCGGTCACTATCTCAACCCCGGTCGCCATCCCCCCAGTCTATCGAGGATTCCCGCCCCGCCGCCTACTCATACCGCAGAGCATCGATCGGGTTCAAATTGGCAGCCTTCCATGCCGGATAAATCCCGAAGATCAGCCCGATCGCGCACGAACTCGCAAACGCCGTCGCAATCCACACCGGCGAAATCAGCGCCCCGAACGGCGTGTACTTCAGCCCAAACGCAATCAGACTCCCGATCGCCACCCCCACCACGCCCCCCACCGCGCACAGCGTAATCGCCTCCAGCGTGAACTGCGTCAGAATCGTCTTCTTCGTCGCCCCGATCGCCTTACGAATCCCGATCTCCCGCGTCCGCTCCGTCACGCTCACCAGCATGATGTTCATCACCCCCACGCCCCCCACCAGCAGCGCCACGCTCGAAAGCGCAAACAGCAGCAGAAACAGCCCTCCCGACACGTTGTTCCAAAGCCGCGTCAGCGTATCCGTGCCAAAGATCGCAAAATTATCCGGAGCATCGTTATGCACCTTCCGCCGCCGCCGCAGCAACTCCTGCAGCTCATCCTCCACCAGCGGCCGATACTTCGGATCATCGTACTTCAGCGAAATCCAGTAATCCAACTGCTCCGGATGCATCTTGTGAAACGTCGAAATTGGAAAGTAAGCATAGTTGTCCTGCGGATTCTTCCCTCCGCCAAACGCCTGCTTCTGCTTATCCGCCACCCCAATCACGGTAAACAGCATCCCCGCCGCCTCCACCTCGCGCCCCAGGGGAGACTCCGTCCCAAACAGCTCGTCCGCCGTGTCGTACCCCAGCACCACCACGTTCGCCGCCCGCTGCTCATCCGCCTCGTTGAAGAACCTCCCCGAAGCCAGGTTGATGTCCCGCACATCCTTCAGGGAAGACGTATCTCCTTCGAGCGTCGTATTCTGCATCTTCCGCCCATTGCCCTTGATCGCCGTCTTGCCGACCCCGCCCCCCACCGACCGATCCACATACTGCAGCGTCGGCGATACCGCCACCACATGCGGCAGCGCCTTCATCGCCATGGCGTCCTCATACGTCATCTGCTTGCGCGTCAGCATCTCCGTCGTCGGCCGCGACCCGAACACCGGAAACCGAAACACAAACAGCACGTTCGACCCCAGCGACTCCACCAGCCCCGAAACATTCGCGTTCAATCCATTGATGACCGAAGAGATCACGATCACCGTCAGCACCCCGATCACAATCCCCAGGATAGTCAGGCTGCTCCGCATCTTGTTCGCGCGCAGCGTATCCATCGAAATCCGCATCGTCTCATTGAAGTCCGCCAGCCGCATCGCTCAAAACCCTCGCCGTCCTGATCCCTAAGCCCTGCCTTACTAATCCGCCCGCAAAGCCACAATCGGGTCCAGCATCGCCGCCTTCCGCGCCGGATACACCCCGAAAAACACCCCGGTCCCGGTCGCCACCAGCAGCCCCATCACCACGCTCCATAGCGCCACGGTCGAAGGAAACCCGATCGCCAGCGTCACCAACTGCGCCACAATCACACCCCCCAGCACCCCCAGCAGCCCACCCACCGCCGCCATCAGCCCGCTTTCCAGCAAAAACTGCATCAGGATGTCTTTCCCGCGCGCCCCCAGCGCCTTCCGGATCCCGATCTCCCGCGTCCGCTCCGTCACGCTCACCAGCATGATGTTCATAATCACGATCCCGCCCACCACCAGCGAGATCGCCGCAATCCCCCCCGCCACCGCCCCAAAGCTCTTCGTGATCCCGCTCGCAAACCCCACCAGCGTATTGTTCGTGTCCAACTCAAACGAGTTCGGCTCCCCCGGCTTGTCATGCCGCTGCGACCGCATCAGCACCCGCACCTCGTCCGCCGCATCCTCCAGCACCGGCCCCGCCGACCCCGCCTTCACATAGATCGTCACCGACTTCGTCGTCCCATAGCTCTTCTGGTACGCGGTCAGCGGAATGCCCACCCAATTATCCTGGCTCGCCCCGAACGTGCTCCCCTGCTTCTCGCTCACCCCGATCACCGTATACGGCGACCCATCCACCCGCAGCTCCTGCCCGATCGGGTCCACCCCCGCAAACAGGTTGTCCTGAATATCCGAGCCAATGATGCACACATGCGAGGCATGCTCCTCATCGGTCGGCGTAAAGTCCCGCCCTTCCACAATATTCAGGTTCTGCAGCGAAGGCATCTGCCACGTGTACCCCCGCACCGTCGAGTCCGTCACCGACTGCGTCCCCCGCACCACCTTCGCCACCGTCGCCTGCTGCGCCCCCAGCCCCGTGCACCGCTTGCAGTTCTCCTCGATGTAGCGGTAGTCCCCCAGCACCACGTTCTTCCGCTTCTGGTACCGCACATACTCCTCGGCCGAGGTGATGAACTGCGGCATCCGCGACACGGTAAACACGTCCGCCCCGTAACTCGAAAATTTCGTCTGGATGAACGTATTCGCGCCGTTCACCAGCGTCACCACCGCGATCACGCTCGCCACCCCGATCACCACCCCAAGCAGCGTCAGCACCGACCGCAGCTTGTTCGCCCAAAGCGACTGCAACGCGAGCTTGAAGCCTTCCCTGAAGTCCATCGCAACTCTCAGTTCAGCCGGTACGGCTCACGGCGAACAGGTCCAGCCTACCAGCCAACCGGGTTGGCGGATCATCCCTTCTTTATCGGTACGCGACAACCCGCGTTTCGGTTCAGCCGCAACAGCGATCCTGCAGAAGGCAGACGGGAAGAGCCACCCTGCTAGACTTGTTCCTGCAGACGGCCGGACGATCGCTGCCCTCCGCACCCGCAAGGGCGTCGGAGGGGGGAGGAAAGTCCGAACTCCGCAGGGCAGTGTGCCGGATAACGTCCGGGACGGATGCTTCAAGGCATCTGGACGGCCAGTGCAACAGAAAACAGACCGCCGACTCTGTCGCGTAAGCGGCAGAAGGTAAGGGTGAAACGGTGCGGTAAGAGCGCACCGGGCGCTGCGTAAGCAGCGCCGCAAGGTAAACCCCACACGGAGCAAGACCAAATAGGCAGGGAACGCACCCGCCCCTCTCCAGGCGAGCGTCACGCATCGGCCCGATGCGTCCAGGCGGAGAGACTCAGCAATGAGAGCCAAAACCTGCGGGTAGGTTGCTGGAGCGTCACGGTAACGGGACGCCTAGAGGAATGATCGTCTAAAACAGAATTCGGCTTACGGGCCGTCTGCAAAAGAAAAAAGCCCGAACGCCGCAAGCGTTCGGGCCTCTCGCTTCCGCCGAGCGCTCAGCCTCTCGCATCTGCCCAAAAGACGCGCCCGCCAAAAACCTTGTCATCCCGAGCGAAGCCGATCGCGCCCATGCGAACGGCGCAGTCGAAGGACCTGCGGTTGCTTTCCGCCTCCGCATTCGCCGCGTATCTCCGCCTCAGCTTACTCCGCAAACACCGACTTCCGCCCAGCCAATCGACCATCCATATCGGCCAGCACATAAGCCATCACCGAAAGCATCGCCGTATTCCGCCGGAACGAGTCCGGATCGACCTTATCGAGCGTATCCGCTTCCGTGTGATGCCAGTCGAAGTAGTGCTCTCCCACCGTCCGCGGGCTTAGCGCCGGAACGCCATCCGCCGTAATCGGCCCAATGTCCGACCCACCACCACCCGGCGAGACCGAGTCGCAGCCAATCGACCCAAGCAGAGAAGCAATGTCCTTCAGGTACGTAAACGACTGCCGCTCCTCCGCACTCAACGTACTCATATCCAGCGCACGCGGCCCAGACGCAACCACCGCAGCCGCGCCAGGAGCCGGAGGCGCAGGCCTTCGCGGCCCACCAAATCCGCCATAACCCATCCCTAGGGGCTTCTCCGCGCCGCCATCCATCTCGATCGCCGCAACCTGATCCCCGATCCTGTCTCCGATCAGCTTCCGGTAAGCTCGGCCGCCCGCACCGCCATTCTCCTCGTTCACCCAGAACACCACGCGGATCGTCCGCTTCGGCTTCAGCCCCAGCTTGTGCAGCAGAGACACCGCCTCAAACGTCGCCATGATCCCCGATCCATCGTCCTGCGCGCCCTGTCCCACGTCCCACGAGTCGATGTGTCCCCCAAGCACCACCACCTGCTCCGGATGCACACTCCCGACGATCTCCCCGATCACGTTCCCCGCCTGCGTCTCCGCCTCCATATGCGCCTCCATCTCGAGGTGCACCTGCACCGGACCTGCCTTCGCCAGCCGCTCGATTAACAGCGCATCCTCGACCGAGATCGCGGCAGAAGGGATCTTCGGCTGCTTCTCGTCGTACCGCAGCGTCCCCGTATGCGGCGTCTGCAGCGCCAGCCCGGTCGCCGACCGCACCAGCACCGCCACCGCACCACGCGCCGCCGCGCGCGATGGACCTCCAGTTCGGTACATCGACCCAACCCCATAGCCATGCCAACCAGGGTTGAACACCACGATCTTCCCCTTCACCTGCTCAGGAGCCAAAGCGTCCAGGGCAGCAAAATCCGGCACAAACACCACCGGCGCGGTGATCCCACCTTTCGGCGTTCCAACGCTCATCCCCAACCCCAGCATGTGCAGGGGCTTCATCACCGGCCCAACCAGCGACGCCGACTCAGCTCCACGCACCCAGCGCGGCACCATCACCGGCTGCACCTGCACGTTCTCCAGGCCGGCCTTCCGCATCAGCTCCGCGCCCCACTGCACCGCGGTCACTAACTGCAGCGTCCCGCTCAGCCGCTTCCCCACGTGGTCGCACAGGTACGTCAGCGCCGCATACCCATCATCATCCGCCATGGCAGCCTTCAGGATCCGATCCGCATCCCCTTTGTAGTGCGCCGCCAAAGGCCCCGCGACCGCCGCCATGCCCGCCGGCTGCGCCCCCGGAGCCCCCATCTGCGCTCCAGCCACTAGACTGCTGACCAACACTCCGATCGCCGCAAACCTCTTCATACACCATCCTTTTGCAGGTAGATACAGCTTCCCAATGAAACATGGGCCGAGAACAAACCGTCCCCGGCCCACGCACGTCCATGCATCCGAGGCGGGCTAAAAGTTGATCTTCCCCGCAAACTGGATGTTGAAGGGCTCACCCGGCCCAATTCCCGGGGCGCCCCCATTGTTGCGCGTCGTCGTGCTGCGGCCAAACGTCGAGCCACTCGTGCTCGGTCCGGGATTCGCCAGGTTTATCCGGTTGAAGATGTTGAACATCTCCGCGCGAAGCTGCAGACTCACCCCTTCGTGGATCACCGTGTTCTTCACCAGCGAAGCATCCACGGTAGAAAAGTTCGGCCCGCGCACGGAGTTACGCGCGATCGTCCCAAAACTTCCTACCGGCGCCGTGCTGAAAGCCGTTGGCGCAATCCACTGTACATAGGGCGTCCCGCCCGTCGCCGGCGTGAACAACTGCCGCGTCAATCCGGCTTTCGGATCGGCGATCTGCACGGCACGATCCTGATTCTCGCCTGTCCCGCTGTTGTCGCTGCCGATCTTCACCGAGAACGGCGTCCCGGTGAACGCCGTCACAAACGCGTTCCCCTGCCAGCCCTTCGTGAGCACCGGCAGCCGATGACCGATCTGCGGAGCCTCGTACACCACGTAGCCGTTGAAGGTATGCCGCACATCGAAGTCCGCGTTCCCGTACTCCGCCGCCAGGTTTGCCGAGTCCTGCGGAGCGAACCCGCGCGTCCCGGAGATCACATCCAGCGCATGGCCCAGCGTGTAAGACCCCTGCGCCGTCAGTCCATGGAAGTTGCTGGTCCGCAGCATCACCTGGGCCGAGTGATAGTTCGACGTCCCCTCGCTCTGAATCTCGTTGATCGCGCCGATGATCTTCGCGTTCGCAATCGTCGTGTTGCTGTAGAACGGCCGTCGCGTCAGCTCCGCCGCCGTGCTGTTCGGCGTACCCGGCCGTGCCTGGTTGATGTCGCTCAGGTTGAACAACCGCCGCCCCAGCGAGCCCACATAGCTCACCTGCAGCATCGTATTTCGGCTCACCTGGTACTGCGTATTCAGGTTGAAGTTCTCCACATACGCCGTGCGGAAGTTTGGGCTGACGGTCGCCAATCCGAACGAAGCCGGCGTCCCCGCCCCGGTCGTGAAAGGATTCCTACCCGCCACCCACTGCTGAAACGTCGGGCTCACGTTCTGCACCGGAGTCGCTCCCGTCGGGTTCGCCTGCACCCCAACGGCCCCGCCGTTGCCCGGACGGTTGTCGAAGAATCCATTGAAGTTCGGCGCATCGAAGTAGATCCCGTACGTCCCACGCACCACAAGCTTGGAAGCCGCCTGGTACGAGAACCCAAACCGAGGCCCGACGTTCGTCTTATTTCCCGGATAGATCTGCCCCATCTGCTGCCCCGCGATCACCAGACCATACGCATCCGCCCCGGCCGCCCCGGGACGGAAGTCCGAAAGCACGCCCGGCGAGGTCAGCGGCGCGTTGTAGTCGTAACGCAGGCCATAGTTCAAGGTCAGGTTTGGCATCACCTGATACTGATCCTGCGCAAACAGCGAGAACGTCGTCTGGTAGATGCTGCGCCGCAGCAGACCCTGCGTAAAGCTGGAGGAAGAGAAGTACCCGGCAAGGTAATCCGCCATGGCTTTCACGTCCGTAGGCGCAGGATCGCTGATGCAGGTCGCCGCCGTATCGGCAGAGGTACAGCTATACGGTGTAGCACCGGCCGGCAGCGAGCCCCGGATTCCCGTGCCCGGAGCCGAACCACTTCCAAACGTCCCATTCGCCGTAGCCAACCCGTTGAACGTAAACGTCCCCCGCACATTCCTCTGGTACTGCAGATCCATGTAGTTCCGCCGGAACTCCCCGCCGAACCGGATGGTGTGCTTGCCCACCAGGTAGTTCGCCGTATCCGTCATGTGCCCCGTGTAGTCCTTCCGCCCGAGCGGCTGCGTCTGCCCCACCGTGTCGATCCCGCTGATGTTGATCGTCGGCGCCCCATACAGAGAGGCCGTCGTCACTCCCGTATTCAGCCCCAGCGCCGGAATATTCTGGCTATGATTCTCGTCGTTGAATGTCTGGTTGAACACCCCCACCGCGGCCAGCAACTGGTTCGACCCATGCTCCGTCGCCTGCCAGTTGTGCACCGCCGTAAAGTTCTGCGTGATGTCCGGAGCCACCTGGTAGTAGTCGAAGATGTTCGTTCCCACCGCCGCGAACTGCCGCCCCGTCCCCACAAACGCCCGCACCGAAAGCGTCTGCTTCTGCGTCAGCGTCCAGTCCAGCTTCGCAATCGTATTATCGCTGTATCCGCTCTGCGGCCGGCCATCGAAAAAGTTCCCCGGAGCCGCCGGCCCCGAAGCCTTGTTCCCCTGCGGCCAAAGCGAAAGCACACTCAACGACAGTGGATTCACCGCGATCCCATGCTTCTGCAGCAGCGCCGTGCCCGCCGCCACATACGCCGCCGTCGGCTCCGTCGCCGCCGCCGTGTTCTGGATCAGGTACTTCTGCCGCTCATAATTCGCAAAAAAGAACAGCCGGTCTTTCACGATCGGCCCCCCGATCGACCCGCCAAACTGCTGGTTCCGCAGCTCCGGCTTCCGCGTCGTCGATAACAGAAACGGGCTCCGCGCCGCAAAATACTCATTCCGGTTGAAGTAGTACCCCGACCCATGCACATGGTTCGTCCCGGACTTGATCGCCAGCGAGATCAACCCGCCGCCATTGCGCCCCACCTCCGCGTTCGACTGCGATTGCACCGTGAACTGGTCGATCGCGTCGATCGGAATCGTCACCCCGGCAATCGATCCCACCCCGCCCTGGTTCGCCGCCGCCGCGTTCTGCCAGATGTCGTTGTTGTCCGCCCCATCGATCTGCCAGTTGTTCTGGTTCGTCCGCGTCCCGTTCAGCGACCCCGCCCCGTTGTACCCCGGTACGATCTTCACCAACTGCGTAAAGTCCCGCCCGTTCAACGGAATGTTCGCCACCGCCTTATCGCCCACGACCGCATTGTTCGTCGAAGAAACCGTGTCCAGGCTCACCGCCGCCGCATTCACCTCCACGCTCTCCGTCGACGAAGCCACCCCAAGCTTGATGTCCAGAGAGTAAATCTGACCCGGACGCACCGCGATCTTGTCGATCGTCGTCCCCTGGAACCCCGCCCCGCTCACGC
Source organism: uncultured Granulicella sp. (assembly GCA_965213785.1). Taxonomy (GTDB): domain Bacteria; phylum Acidobacteriota; class Terriglobia; order Terriglobales; family Acidobacteriaceae; genus Edaphobacter. The sequence continues at coordinate 2,245,694 of OZ243921.1, forward strand.
TCACACTGTAGTTGCCCAACGGCAAATCCTGAAAGATGTAGTCTCCCGACCCCGTGGAAACCATCTCCCGCTTGTACCCCGTCTCCGTTCCCGTCAGCGAGACCTGGGCATTCGCCACCACGGCCCCCGTGCTGTCCTGAACCACCCCCGCAATGCCTCCACGAAAGGTTTGCGCCCAAAGCGTCTGGCAGAAAACAGCACTCACAAAGAGCAGCACAAAACCCAATTTCCGCGCAATCGACATCATTGAAGAGAGATCTCCTGGTAAGTCTTGCAAGGGGGACAGGCGCCGCGCCTGTTTCAGGCGCACGTTCGCGTCGGCCCACAAGGGGTTTCACGCGGTCTGAGCAACGCTCAAAACCGCGGCCGGACTAAATAAGGTAATGCCCCGAGACTAGAGCCGCCCGCCCATGAACGCAAGGTTAAAAGCGCCAAAAGAGGATTTTCATCCAGACCGCACCTCTACTGGCTCATCTTCGGCAACTCCAGCAGCAGCCCGTTTCCCGCACCCGCCTGCACCGTCGGCAACTGCCCATTCCATCGCCCGATCAGCTCTTTCTGGTTCTCGATCTTTCGCAACTCCAGCAACTGCGGCGTCAGCGACGTCTGCCGTATCCGGTTCGCCTCCGCCTCCCCCTGCGCCCGCGTCACCGCCGCCTTGGCCTCCCCTTCAGCCTCCGCCACGGTCTTTGCCGCCTCCGCCTGCGTCTTCGCCAGCTCGTTCCGCGCCCGCTCCGCATCCTGGATCGCCTGCGCCTTGCTCGTAATCGCAGAAGCAATCACCGCCGGAACCCGCGGTGCCCCAATAAATCCGAACTGCTGGATCTGCACCCCCACCGACTCCATCTTCGCCTGGATCAACGCCTGAACCTTCTGCAGAAACTCCGTCTTCTGCTCCCCGTAAATCTGCTCCACCGAGTACGTCGACGCCACCTCGTTCAACGAGTTCCGCACCACGTCCCGCAAAATCCCGTGCGTAAAATGATCGAGGTCCGAGAGCCGGTACTTCACATAGAAATCCGGAACCCGCCGCGGCTCGATCGCATAGCTCAGCGAAACATCCGAGTAGATCTCCATGCCCTCCTTCGAGTTGAAGCTCATCTCCTCGTTCGTCGCCCGCCCCTCGTTCAGGTCGCGCGTCCACTTCACCGTCTGCACAAACGTCGGAAACTCGATGATCTGCGACCGCAGCGGGCTGTAAAACACCCACCCCGTCCGGATCGGAATCTCCGAAGGCCCGCGCTGCGACCCGCTCAGCACCACCTCCACCCCCACGTACCCCGCGCCAATCCGCGTCAGCGCCGCAATGTAATTGAAGAAGATCAGCAGCGCCAACAGCGACACCAGCGCCAACGCCCCCAGCTTCACATACCGCCGTACCCGTGCCTGCTGGCCTTCGTAGTCGAACTCCGGCCGATTTCTCCCCGGCCTCTCCGGCCCCAGCACGTCTCCAAATAAACTCATCGCCGCCTCCAAACCGCACGAAACGCCACATAGCCGCCCGCCGCCAGCAGCAGCAACAGGCACACGCCGCCCAGGACAGCCCGGTTGCTCGGCAGGTTCAGAAGGTGAAACGCCGTCACCATGCCCTCATACAGCAGCATCGCGATCGGCACGGAGGCAAAGCACTTCCAGAAGAGCGTCACAGTTCACCGGCCATTCGTTCCCGGCCCATCGATCACGGCACCACACGGCACCACACCATCGCGTCCCCAGACTATCGCGTCCCCGCCCCAGGCACCATGCTCGAGGCTTACCTCGCACCAAAACCCGGCACCAATCAATCATGCGGCCAAAGCCACGCCGCCCCCCGCACCCCGCTCGAGTCCCCAAACTTCGCCTGCACCAGCGGCGTCTCCACCTCGCCCCCGAACACATACTTCACCATCCGCCCGGGAACCTCCTCGTACAGCCGCGCCACCTGCGACATCCCCCCGCCAAACACAAAAACGTCCGGGTCCAGCACCCCCACCACGTGCGCCAGTCCCCGCGCCAGCCGGTCGTAGTACCGGTCCATCGCCGCCGCCGCCTTGCCCTCCCCCTGCTCGGCCGCTTCGACAATCTCTCGCGAGCTCAGCGCCTCCCCCGTCACCACCTGGTAGTCCCGCGCCAGCCCAGTCCCGGAAAGCCAGAGCTCCATGCAGCCCCGCTTCCCGCAGTAGCACTCCGGCCCGGGAAGCTCCTCGCCGCTCGCCCACGGCAGCGGGTTATGCCCCCACTCGCCGCCCACGCCGTTCGGCCCCCCGTGCACCCGCCCGCCCAGCGCAACACCCCCCCCGCACCCGGTCCCCAGAATCACCCCGAACACCACCCCCCGCCCCGCTGCCGCGCCATCCGTCGCCTCCGACACCGCCAGGCAGTTCGCGTCGTTCGCCATGCGAATCTCCCGCCCCAGCGCCGCCGCCAGGTCCTTGTGCAGCGGGCGTCCGTTCAGCCACGTCGAGTTCGCATTCTTCACCAGCCCCGTCCGCTCCGAGATCGTCCCGGGAATCCCCAAACCCACCGTGCCCCTCCGCCCCGTCTCCGCCTCCAGCCGGTCCACCAGCCCCTTCATCGCCGCCACCGTGCCGTCGTAGTCCCCCTTCGGCGTCCCCACCCGATGCCGCGCCAGCTCCACCCCATCCCCGCTGATCGCCAGCGCCTCCACCTTCGTCCCTCCCAGGTCGATCCCGATCCGCATCTTCGAATCCATCATCCTCGCCTCACCCTCGTCTTCTCTCTCTCGAACACTCTAAGTCATTCCGGGCCCTCTTTGTGCGGCCACTTGCGTTCGTCAACCCCGCATCCAACGGCAAAGAGTCGACTCACCACCTCCGGGAGCATCATGCTAGCCTCGCAAGACAAAGTCACCCGCAAGCTCCTCGGCGTCAGTCTCCTCGCCCTCGCTCTCTCCTTCTCTCTCCATGCCCAGGCTCCGGACTCACCGGCTCCCCCGCCGGCCGCCAGCTTCCTCGGCCGCCTCGGCCAGTTCTACCGCGAAGACTGGGCCGGAACCCTCCCGCAAGCACCCGCCCCCCCACGCCGTGGTCTGGCTTCCCCGCTCGATTCACCCCCCTTCCCCGCCTCCGACTGGGGCTACGGTGGCTCGCCCGTCCTCGGCGAGCCTGACACTCAGTCCTACCCGCTCATGTCCGCCCTCAACGGCGCAAAGTCCCGCTTCAAGCTCTACGGCTGGTTCGAGCCCACCCTCAACGTCTCCACCTCCTCCACCTCCAACTTCCCCGTCGCCAACGACGCCACCGCCAACCGCCTCGAGCTAAACCAGTTCGTCGTCTACGCCGAGCGCCTCCCGGACACCGTCCAGCAGGACCACTTCGACCTCGGCTTCCATCTCACCTCGCTCTTCGGAACCGACTTCCGCTTCACCACCGCCAAGGGCATCTTCTCGAGCCAGCTCATCGATCACAACAACGCCTACGGCTTTGACCCAGCGCTCGAGTACGTCGATCTCTACATCCCCAAGGTCGCTCAGGGAATGAACATCCGCATTGGCCGCTACATCTCCATCCCCGGCATCGAGGCCCAGCTCGCCCCAAATAACTACACCTTCTCCCACTCTCTCCTCTACGCCATCGACCCCTTCACCGACATCGGGGCGCTTGCCACCGTCAAGCTCAGCAACCAATGGCTCGTCCAGGCCGGCATCTCCGCGGGACACGACATCGCCCCCTGGGAAGACGGAGCTAAGCCAAGCGGTACCGCCTGCCTCAACTACACCACCTCCACCGTCAACGACAACTTCTATGTCTGCGCGAACGGCATCAACACCGCCAAGTACGCCTACAACAACATTCAGCAGTACGACGCCACCTGGTACCACAAGTTCTCAAAGTCCCTCCACATGGCCACCGAAGGCTACTTCATGTACCAGCGCGGTGTCCCGGCCATCGGGGGCCCCGTCGCCCCAATCCCGAACGCGAACCCCGCCGCCTGCCACCCCGGCATCCTCCGCTGCACCGCCCCGGAGTACGCCGTCGTCAACTTCCTCCAGTTCGAGCGCGGCCCCCATAGCTTCTTCTCGCTCCGTACCGACTTCCTGAACGACAAGAAGGCCCAGCGCACCGGCTATCAGACGCGCTACTCCGAAGAAACCCTCTCCTGGACCCACTGGATCGGGACCACCATCCAGTTCCGCCCCGAGCTCCGGTACGACCACGTCTGGGACCGCGACGCCTACAACGACGGCACCCGCCGCAACCAGCTCACCCTCGCCACCGACCTCATCTACCACTTTTAGCGCCCTGCACAGGCTCCTAGCTGGTAATCATGTGCATCGATAACCCGGCAAGCAGAAGCGCAATGAAATCCTCGCCGATCGCTACCGGCAGATCGCGTCCGCAGCGCTCGGCAAAGAAGCGTCGAAACATGAACCCTACAAAGGTTCCAGCCGCCGCGCCAAGCACGCCCAGGATCAGCCCCTCCAGCGCCGGACCTTTCGCCGAAGTTGCCGCCAGCGCCCCCACGAGGCCCCCGAAGCATAGTCGCCCCAGCAAAGGCAGCGTGTCCGTCCGGTCGGGTGTTCCCGGCAGAGAATCCCCAATCCATTCCCCAACCGCAAGCACCGTGAACACCACGGCCGACACCAGCATCCCCGCCCAGAACCCCCACGTGCCGCCCAACGGCGCATACTTCAGGTAGGCGAACCAGCAAAGCACCGCCATCGGCGTCATCGTGCGAAGACCTGTCGCGAAACCAAGCACAGGAAATGCAAACAGCCAGGTCATCAGCGTGATCGCCATGTAGAAGCCCCCTCTTCGGCGAACATGAGACAAGGGACCGCCCCGCCTCACGCGTACCCGTCGCCTCAAGGTACACCTTGCATGCTCAAAACGGGAAAGAAGCGGTGCTTTCTCCAATCACCACATCAACCACACAACGGTCCAGAACTTACCGGATAAAATCACCGCAAAAAAGCGTACAAAGGGAACGTTTCCGTCATCTCCCGCACCCTTCCGCGGATCTCCGCAAGCCGCCCCGCATCGTTGCGGTGTTCGAGCGCCTCAGCGATCCACCCAGCAATGACGCGCATTTCAGCTTCCTTCATCCCCCGCGTCGTGAGCGCCGGCGTTCCCAGCCGAACCCCGCTCGGCTTCATCGGAGGGTTCGTGTCATACGGAATCGCATTCTTGTTCACCGTAACCCCCGCCAACCCCAAAGCCTGCTCCGCCTCGGACCCCAGCATACCCTTCGCAAATACATCAATCAAAACGACATGCGTATCCGTCCCACCCGAAATCACACGGTACCCGGCCCCTGCCAATGACTCGGCAAGTGCCTTCGCATTGCTTACCACCTGCTTCGCATACACCGCAAACTCAGGCTGCAATGCTTCATGAAACGCAACCGCCTTCGCCGCCACCACATGCATCAGTGGCCCACCTTGCTGCCCGGGAAACACGCTTCGGTCAATTCCTGCCGCAAACTGTTGCTGGCAGAGGATCATGCCCGATCGCGGACCACGAAGCGTCTTGTGGGTGGTGGTGGTGACAACGTGCGCGTGAGGCACCGGCGAAGGGTGTGCTCCGCCCGCCACAAGTCCTGCAAAATGAGCCATATCCACCAGCAGGTAGGCCCCCACCCTGTCCGCGATCTCACGCATTCGCGGAAAGTCGAACTGCCGGGGGTACGCACTCCCCCCCCCGATGATCATCTTCGGTTGCTCACGTTGCGCCGTGGCTTCAAGCTCATCATAATCAATGACTTCCGTGTCACGACGTACCTGGTACCCGGCCACCTTGTAGAGCTTCCCGGAAAAATTCAACTTGTGACCGTGCGTAAGATGCCCGCCATGAGCCAAATCCAACCCGAGAATCGTATCTCCAGGCGTCAGCAAAGCCATAAACGCGGCCGCATTTGCTTGCGACCCGCTGTGCGGTTGAACGTTCACGTGGTCCGCGCAGAACAGAGTCTTGGCGCGATCCCGGGCAATGTTTTCAGCAACATCCGCATACTCACACCCGCCATAGTAGCGCTTGCCCGGGTAGCCCTCCGCATACTTGTTGGTGAACACGCTCCCAGCCGCTTCGAGGACCGCACGGGAGACGAAGTTCTCGGATGCGATCATCTCCAGGCCTTCATGCTGGCGCACGACTTCCAGCGTAATCTGGCGGGAGATTTCGGGATCGGAGTCGGCAAGCGCAGCGGTAAGGTCGATCGGCATGGCTCTATCTTATGCCGATCGAGGCGAAGGACGGACTGCAAGACGCTTGAACGCCTGGTAAACGAACGAGCCCAGATACCATCCGTCAAGATACTTGTAGGGCGTCTCGCCCGTCGTGTAGTGGCCGCATGGCAGGACCTTCGACACACAATCGACGCCGTGACGTCGAAAGCTCCTGAGTACATCAAGGGAGAACTCCCGCAGGAAGGTCAGGTCGTAGGTTGCGTGAACGACCAGGACCCGCTTTGGATTTGCCGCGAATTTGTCCATAAAGGCACTTGGGCTCACCGCGAGAAAGAGCGCCCGCACTTGATCCTGATCGAGACCAGCCTGCTCAAAGGCGGCTCGGATATGGCGTGTGCTCTGGCCGGTCCAAACCACATCTCCGAACCAGGAGGAGGCGTGGTTGAAGGCGCATACCTGGAGCCGGGGATCATGGGCCGCGGCGATAAAGGCGTAACAGGAACCAAGGCTTGTTCCCAGGATGCCAAACTGCTCGTAGCCTTGCTGTTCCAGCCAGTCGAGGCAGCTACGAATGTCGGCGACGGCCTGGCGACAGGCGGCGAGCGTGCGCCCGATGTTTGCCGAAACCGCATAGTCGGATCGTTCAAGCTCCGCTGGGCGACGTATGTCGTGATATGGCTTCGAGAGGCGTAAACAACTGACTCCAAAGCGGTTGAATAGGCTGCACAGCGCATTGTGGGAGAGTGCGTCGGCGTTCCATTGCGGCATGACGATGATCGCCTGGCGGCGTGAAGTGGAATGGGGAGCATGGGGTGCCGGGTACCACCGGGCGTTGACCACATCGTTTTCGGGATAGCGGGTGCGCACGGGAGAGGTGAAGCGCAGGAAAGTAGCCGAAGGGAGCTTGCCGCGGGCGGCGCGTTCCTTCATGGCGGCATCTTGCGCGAGTGTTTGAGTCCGCACGTTGGTGGGAAAAAGCTCAGGGAATCGCGATTCCAGCCGAAAGTCGGTCGGTACCTGGTAGGAGAAGAATGCCTCGGACGATTCAACGATGTTTTGGTTGAGGGTCATCATGCGAGACAGGTCGGAGGCGGGAGCGGCACGTTCCGGCTGCGTAAGGAACTCGGGCAGCCAGTCGAACCCCCATTCCAGGGGCCGGACGATGCGGTTTGTGTCACGCGTCGTGAGAGCGGTCTCCCACGAGGTCATCCATTGCGCGTAGAGCCGGTGGAGCATGCCTGAGTTTAGCAAGTTAGGGGCGCCGGGTTGAAGACCTGAGTAAAAGCGAATACAAGGCGAATAAAATTAGCATGGATTCAACCCTTCCTAACAGAGCTAAGCGTAATCAAATAAGATACTTACGGGGCTGGTCCAAGGCGGGAAATAATTGCGTTGACATGCATTTTGCGCGGGGCTATAACCTTGAGACTTTCTCCTGGAGAGACGAGAGGCGACGGCGACGCACGACGATTGCGAGGCGGACGACAGGAGTCTCTTGCCGGGGGTCTATGACGGGTGGATCGGCTGTATGCGTTTGGGTCTGAGCAGCACTTACAAACAAGTTCGACATGTCTTTACGGGAGCGAAGAGACTCCTTGGAGGGTGTGGCGAAACTTCATAGCAACCTGAGTGAGCCCCTTTAGACTGAAGAGAATTACCGAGGCTCGCCGGGGGGAAACTTTGCCTGGAGATGTGGAATGAATGACTTACGAGTGGATTTGAAGGTATGCGAAGGATGTGGTGCCTTGTGGCTGCGTGTGGGGGGAACGGTCGCGGTGTACTGCCGTGGATGTTCCGGGCGGATGGCCGAGTTTCCGGCTCCGCGGGCCTTGCATGCGGGTGGCCCACGGACGAGGATGCCGGCAAGAGGGTGCGGAAGTGGACGGCGTAGGGCCAATGGTGGCTTGCAGTTGGGGCATGGGATGCAGGTTTTGGCGGGAGGTTCTCGATGAGCGCACTCGCGGTGGTTTTGCCAATGGTTTGGGGCTATGCGGCGTCCGTGGCGGTTGAGGAGCGGAAGGGACCTCAGCGGGTCGATGGAAGCTCGGCGCTGGCGAGGACGGTGGGGAGGCTTCGCGAAGCGGCGATGCAAACCGCCGTGGTGGCGGAGCCTGCCGCCGCCTCGGTGTTCAAGGTGCAACCTGTTGTTCCGGTGGAACTTGCGTTTTACCGGAAATACACGGAGGCGCTGCTGCGGCGGTATGTTCGCCTGTCGCTGGAGGCGGGCAGGACGCCCTCCTTGCTGGGGCAGGAGATGTTCCGGGGGAAGGTGACTTCTTACCGGGTGAGGAGCTTTGAGGATGTGGTGATCTTCGTGCATGATGTGGGTCAATGTCTGGATAAGCTGGACAGCGGACAGCAGCATGTGATTCGCCGCGTTGCTTTGCAGGAATACACGCAGGGAGAGACGGCGGAGATGTCAGGGCAGAGCCTGCGGTCGGTTCATCGGCGGTACGGCGACGCGCTGGACAAGCTGACGCGATTGTTTCTGGATCGGGGGTTGATGGAGCCGACGATTGCGTGTGGAGGAGCTGGAGGTGAGGGCTGAGGGATCGGGGTCAGCTGGATTCGATGTCAAGGGGTCTGGGGCCGGATAGTCTTGATAAGTGGTTTGATTTGTTTTAGATAGGAGGTGTAAATAGTTGGCGTAGGAGATATACACGCCCTGCTATTCTAGAAAGGCAATAGAGAACTGACGGGAGCGCTGCTTAGGCGGCGGCTCCCGTTTTTTCTTTGGGGCGCGATGGGTGGACAGGTGGAGGTGCGATGGATCGGAAGCGGGTTGCCGGGCGGTTTGTCCGGGAGGTGGCGGAGGAGAGTGTGCCGGAGGAAAAGACGAAGCCGGCGGCGGTGGGGGCTCCTCGGCCGCGGCACTGCAGGAACTATGCGCGGAAGCGGATAGCCGAGGCTGCTCCGGAGCTGGTGGATGTGTTTATGGCGAAGGCGAAGGGAGGGAGTGTGCAGCACTTCAAGTCGCTGATGGAGCTGAGCGGGCTGACGCAGAAGGAGGTTGCGCCGAAGACGCCGCAGCGGCGGGGCAAGAGCATGGCCACGAGGCTGCTGGAGGAACTTGGCGAGGACTAGGTAGCTCAGGCAGGCGATGCAGAGGATGCGGACGATCAGCAAGTTGGCAGGAGGTGGCATGGAGTATGCAGTGGAGCATCCCCGGCGGAGTGTCGGAGGACGAGTTGTTGGGACGCGGGCCGGGGTTCGTCCTGAATGCTTGCGGGCGGGGGTGCGAGGGCCGGCGGGGATGCAGATGCGGGCGATGGCGGTGGAGTTCCCGGAGGTGCATGGGCATCCGAACCGGCTCCCGTTCGAGGGCTGCCTGACGCTGGTGGATGTGGCGAGCGACAAGGCTCCGAGCGGGGCCCGGGGGCACCGGGTGGTGCTGACGCGGGCCGCGGCGGAGGCTGCTCTGCCGAGCCTGCTGGGGATGGCGGTGGACTACAAGACGGGATGGGACGGGCACGATGCGCGGCAGAAATGCGGGATCATTACGTGCGCCGAGGTGGATGGGCGCAAGGTGATGGTGGCGGGTTATCTGTTTGCGCGGGACTTTCCGGAGATGGAGGCGCGGGTGCAGACGGACGGCCTGATGGGCATGAGCTATGAGCTGGCGGATGCGCATGTGGCGGATATGCGGGCCTCCGTGTGGACGCTGACGCGCGCTACGTTTACCGGGGCGGCGATCCTGCTGCGGGATAAGGCGGCTTATCGGGGGACCAGCTTTCGGGTGCGGCGGGCGGCGGGGGCTTAGCTCCTTTTTGGTTGGTTGTTGATTGTCGGTTGTGAGCTATGAGCTATCGGCTGTCGGCTGTCGGCTTTGGTTTTTGGTCGATCAGGAATGAGGAGGGTGTATGGAGATGGAGATGACGGTGGAGATGAACGATACGTTGGATCGTCTGTCGGCGGCGGCGGGGATGCTGGAGGCGGCGGTGGCGCGGATGTCGGAGATCGAGATCCAGGCGGTTGGGTCCGCGCAGGTGTTGGAGGAGAAGCTGGCCGCGGCTGAGGCGAAGATTGCCGAGTTGATGGCGCGTGGAGCTGCTCCGCAGACCGTTGGACGGAAGACGCTGCAGGCGAAGGAGGCTTCGAGCGAGGGAATGGCTTCGGCGATCGATGCTGCCTTGACCAGCCTGAGCCTGGAGCAGCGGATTGCGGTGAAGTCGCAGTTGATGCGGGCGGGTTTGCTGGGCTAGCGCGGTGGCGGAACAAACCGCAGGTCTTTCGACTGCGGTGCTCACGGTGAGACTGTGAGCACCTTCGCTCAGGATGACACTTCTCTCAATTACGGAAGGTTCCGTGATTGTTCGAGGTAACGGCTTCGCTTCGGGGTGGTTTTCCCGGGGGTGAAGCCTTTTTTGTTTTAAGAAAAGGGAGATTGGATGAACGCTAAGTTTACGGAGATCAGTGCGGCTGCGGACTTTATCGGACCGGGCGCAATCGAAGTTCCGATGTACCAGACGGAGATCACGGACCTGGTTCGCCGGCGGGGCGTGTTCGGACAGCGGATCAAGCAGGTTCCGGCTACCGGGCACCCTTCGCGGTTCTTTGAAGAGACGCAGATTCCGTCGCCTTCGGCGACTGCGGGATTTGTGGATCCGCGCAACATTGTGGCTCCTCTGGTGAGCCCGACGCGGGTGGAGCGGAGCGTTCCGCTGAAGGCGCTGGTGGCACAGATCAACTACAACCTGTTCGATATCGAGCTGGGGCAGCAGCAGAGCCAGTTTGCGTATCTGCAGGCGAAGGACCTGACCGACACGGTGGACGGCGTTCTGCGGACGCATGATGTGGCGCTGTGGAACGGTAACGATACGAGCCTGAGTGCGCCGACGACCGCGCAGTACTTTGGCGCGGCGGCGCAGATTGCCGCCGGTGGCAACTCGGTGACGATCGGGACCGGACAGAGCATTGTGGACGGGTTCAAGTCGGCGATCGCGCAGATGCTTTCGAACACCTCGTACGGGGTTCGTCCGACGGCGATCTACGCGAATCCGGTGCTGCTGGACCTGGTGGATCGCGAGCTGAAGGCTGAGTTCAACGTGGTGTTGAATACGAAGCCGATCGAGGGTGGGTTGACGGTGAAGACGCTGTCGACGCAGGCGGGGGATATTCCTTTGATTCCTGAGTGGACGCTGGGCTATACGGGCACGCCTGGATCGGGCAGCGCGGTGTTGCCGGCTTACATCGTGACGGAAGACATGATCGAGTACCACTGGCTGAGCGATCCGAATCCCCGGATCTTCCGGCTTGGGGTTCCGGGGTCGCTGGCTTCTCAGTATGTGGTGGTGAAGTTTGGCGGCATGGTGGTGAAGGGGGCGAACTACGCGCACTACCAAGTGCTGGTGGATCGCTAGTTGAGCGTGGGGGGCGCTGCTGGGTGCGGCGCCCCCATGACGTTGACGGGGGGTGGGAGGCGGTGGGCCCATCCCCCGTTTTGCGTTTGGACGTGCGAGCGCAACGGCAACGACAGAAGCAGATTCCCTTCGGGAATGACAAACAAGAGCTAATCGCGGGCGGAGGGTGAATGGGGTATTTGGAGCCGGGAGAGTACGAAGCCTACGGGCTGGCGGCGGATACGGCGGATGAGTGGGTGGCTGCGGCTTCTGCGTTGATGGAGGGATTCTGCCGGCGGCCGAGCCTGCTGGCGACGCAGTATGTGGAGCGGACGCGGCTGAGCGCGGGGAACCGGACGGTTCGGCTGAGCTATCTGCCGGTGGCGGATGGGGCGGTGACCGGGGTGCGGGTGCGGTATGGGCAGGCACGGCGGGGCGAGTACCAGGAGGTGTGGCTGCTGCAATTGGCGACGGCGTTTGGGCTGCCGGGAAGCTGGAGTGCGCTGGATGCCGCGCAGGTGGACCTGGATACGGCCACCGGTGAGGTGACGATGACGGCGAACGTGCTGGGGCTGGCCTACAACGAGGTGGAGGTGACGTATACGGCGGGGCTGGCGACGGTGCCGGCGGGGGTGAAGGTGGCGTGCGCGCAGGTGGTGAAGAATGCGCAAGCGATGCCGGCGCTGAACGTGCAACGGAGCCGGGTGGATACGCTGCAGATGCAGTACTTCAGCGGGGATTTGCTGGATGCATCGGTGCAGCGGCTGCTGAAGCCGTATGTGGCGCAGAAGGTGGGCTGATGAGCGACCAGGCAAAGGCGGCGCAGAGGGCAGCGGATGCGCTGCTGCGGATGGGCGGAGAGACGGTGAAGCTGCGGGTTCCGGTGGAGGCGATTCCTGGGGATGTGACGGAGCAGCTTGGGCTGGCGGCGCCGGAGTTTCGCGAGGTGGCGCTGGGGCCGGCGGTGTTTCGGAAGGCGCGTGGGACGGGTAAAGCCGGGGTGGCTCCGGGGTATGAGCTGATCGTTTCGGCGACGGCGGTGGGCGCGATGGTGGGGGCGCTGGGGTTTGAGTCAGTGGCGGTGCTGTTTCAGCGGGTGGCGGGCGTGCTGGTGGGGGAGCGGCTGCTGTTTGTGGAGAGCTGCGAAGCGAGTGAGGCGCAGGGGGAGGCTTACTGCTACCGGATTGGGCTGCGGGGGCCGGTGGCGGTTGTGGTCTAGGCGATGTTTCGGGGCTCCGGGCGCAGTATGCAACAGGAAAGGTTACGGACACGATGCAGGCTACGAAGGATACGTTTTATGTGACGCTGCGGGACCGGGTGGCGGCGGCGAATCCGGCGCGGACGGTGGTGGTGCGGGGGGTGACGCGGCCGGGAGTGCTGGTGGAGGAGAATGAACTGCCTTCGGGGTTTGTGCCGGCGGATGTGTTCTCGCTGCGGTGGACGGAGGTGACGGTGGACGAGGCGGGAGCGGTTCCGCTGGTGTCGCTGACGTGCTCGATCCGGTATGGGACGGATGGAGATGCGGGTGTGGGCGGGATGGATCGGGGGCGGTTGCTGGCGGCGATGGATGCGGAGCTGGCGGGGGCGCTGGGGGCTGGGGCGCAGGGTGTTGGGCTGCGGAACGTGAAGAAGATGGACTACCGGCGGCTGGTGGGGAGCTCCGGCACCGGCACGGCGGGGACGCTGGGGACGAATGTGTTCTGGGGGGATGTGGCGTTTGGGCCGGCGGTGATGGCCGGGGAGCGGCTGGAGCGGGTGGCGACGGTGGTGGTGTTCGGGTTTGTGGAGGCGAGGGACTGATGGCGGCGATGGATGTGGGGATGGTGGGGCGGCGGGTGCGCGGGTATTTTGCCCCGGTGGACCGGGCGGCCGGGGCTCCGGCGATCTTCGATCCGGCGGTGCTGGGGCGGTTCGCGACGGGGTCTGCCCCGGCGCCGTGGGTGGACCTGGGATGGTGTGCGGGGTTCAAGCGGGTGAGCGGGTCGAAGGTGGTGGACGTGCTGGCGGGGGCTCCGGCGAGCGTGAGCGGGCAGGTGCGGACGCAGGTGGACGCGCGGGTGAGCTTTGCGTTTGAGACGTGGGGGCGGCTGCAGGTGGCGCTGGCGGCGGGGTCGCAGACGATGAACCTGCTGAAGGCGGCTGCGGGTGTGGCGGCGGGGCCGAGTGGCGGCGTGGCTGTGGGGCCGGTGGCGCTGGAGGCTGGGTCTACGGCTACGGCGCTGGTGGTGGGAGTGGATGCCGCCGCGGGGTTTGGGGCTGGGGACCTGGTGGCGGTGGATGTGGATTACGCGGGGCAGATTGGGTTTGTGGGCTCGGGGGTGAGTGGGGCTTATGTGCGGTCGGCCGCGGCGGTACAGAGCGATGTGAACTACGTGCGACGGGTGACGTCGAACGTGGGGCGGATTGCCAGTGTGCAGTTTGGGACGCTAGAGCTTGAGGAGGCTCTGCCGGCGGGCGTGCCGGCGACCGGGATGCAGGTGAGCCCGATGGTGGGGTTCTGCGACCGCGAGGGAGGGAGCTATTTTGCGGAGTGGTCCGGGGTGTTCTGCATGGATGGTGAGCAGGGGGATCGGGTGATCTTCCACTATCCGCGGCTGCAGGCGATGGCGGGGGCGGAGGAGCTGGCGGATGGGCTGGGCGGTGGGCTGGAGCGGTTGAGGCTGGCGGGAGCGTTCCGGGGTCTGCCGGTGGTGGATGGGAACGATGGCGAGACGTGCGTGTGCTTCCGGAGCTATTTTCCGGCGGCGCGGTAGTTCTTGGTCGACGGGCAGGATGCGAGAGTTCAGGAGGAAGCGAATGAGTTGGACGATGGTGCGGAGTGCGCTGGTGAAGGTTCTGCTGGCGTTGGCGTTGATGCTTGGCGCGACGGGCCCGGGGTTGATGGGGACGGCGTATGCGCAGGTGGCGACGACGACGGTGGCGGATACGGTTTACCAGGCGGATGGGACGCCGGCCGGGGGCACGGTGATCGTGAGCTGGCAGGCGTTTACGACGATGAGCGGGAAGGCGGTGCCGGGAGGGAATCTTTCGGTGGCGATCGGGGCGGGGGGTGCGCTGAGCGTGGCGCTGGCTCCGAACGCCGGGGCGAACCCGGTGGGGAGCTACTACACGGTGGTGTACCACCTGAACGACGGGACGGTGCAGCGGGAGTACTGGGTGGTTCCGGCGAGCGCGGGGCCGGTGGCGCTGGCGGCAATAAAGAGCACGGTGGTGCCGACGTCGGTGGCGATGCAGACGGTAAGCAAGACCTATGTGGATGCGGCGATTGCGGCGGCGCTGACGGGGAGTCCGCAGGATACTTCTCCCTATGTGCTGAAGGCCGGGGACACGATGACGGGGGCGCTGAATCTGCCGGCCGATCCGGTTTCGGCGAACCAGGCGGCGGATAAACACTATGTGGATGTGATGGTGGGGAGCGGCGCTGGCGGGAGCAGTACGGGGGCGGTGAAGCTGCTTCCTTCGGGGACGCAGGTGGTGACGCAGCCGGCGGCGACGGACCTGGAGGTGAACCGGCTGAACGGGGCGGAGGCCTCGAACCTGTACGCGACGCCGGGAGTGGATAACGGGATCGCGAAGGCGACGGCGGCAGCGGATTGCACGGGCGCTTCAGCGGCGGGCGTGGGCTGCACGGTGCTGGTGCCCTCGACGGTCGGCGGGACGGAGAAGGTGAACCCCTTGACCTGGGGCAACCAGACGCATGTGATCGATCAGCGGTTCGGGTCGCAGCACGACACGTACTTGAACCCGCATAATCCGGATAGTCCGGAGTACCAGACGGGTCAGCAGATCGATGTGCGGTCGACGGAGAGCACGCAGCAGGTGTTCCAGAATACCGGCGGTCAGATCGTGGGGAACACGGGGCTGACGATCAACATGCAGGGGCTGGCGGGGGGATCGAACCTGTTTCCGGAGAACCTGGAGCACACGCCTTACTTCAAGACGACGTACAGCGGGCTGGTGGTGAACGGAAGCTACAACACGCTGGGGCAGCATGTGCTGAACCCGATGACGACGGAGTGCTTCGGGGTGGGCGACTGCCTGATTGGGTCGCAGTTTTTGAAGACGATGGGCGGGTTCCGGGACTCGGCGGATGAAGGGACCCATCCGTACGACATCCAGGTGAGTGAAGATCCGCGGGTATTCCAGGGGGTTTGTTCGTCGGGTTGCTCGACGGGCTCGCAACTGGTGACGATCGGGTCGCAGACGTCGGGGGGAACGCAGGGAGAGGGACGGTTTCTGATCGATAAGAATCCGGCGAAGGTGATTTCGCAGGGCTTGCTGACGGGCGGGACGTCGGCGGGGATTCATCCGTCGGCGAGCTTTTCGGGGACCAGCTTTCCGGTGAGCACGTTTTTTGCGACGAATGCGGCGGTGCTGTCGCAGGCTTCGGACCTGGCCCCGGGAACGGTGAGTGTGGCGATCGCCACGTCGGGGGTTCCGGCGGGGTACGCGACGAACACGGCGGCGGCCCCGAGCGGAAGTGGCGTGGCGTGCGTGGCGGACCGTGGATCGCTGCCTAACTTCGAAACGGCGTCGTACACGGTGGCGGACGGGACGCATCTGCAGATGACGTTGGCGAAGCCGCATGGGGCGCTGGCGACGGTGTCGATCGGCGGGCTGTGCGGCTACGGCGCGGAGCAGACGGTGGACACGGCGAACGGGATGCGGCAGGTGTTTCCTGTGATCGGATCTCCCACGTCGACGAGCCTGTACTACGCGGGGTCGAATACCAGCGTGCTGGGGGTGACGACGCAGACATCGGCGTTCGTGAACCTGAACCTGACGGTTCTTTCGGCGGTGAGGAGCAACAACTCGGTGACGCTGCAGCTGGCGAACACCCTGCCGATGGATGTGAATGGGTTGACGATGACGATGGCGGGGGTGACGGACTCAAGCTTCAACGGGAGCTTCCGGATGACGTCTGCGAGCGGGACGACGCTGACGTACCCGGAGACTGGAGCGAACAGCACGACGTCGGGTGGGACGGTGTCTTACCTGACGGGGGGCTATGCGCTGTACCCGATGGCGGAGACGAAGAGCGTCTTCAACGCGACGACCAAGGCGGTGGACGGGCAGATTACGCTGACGCCAAACACGGTGGCGTGGGCGGCGAACGATCCGGTGGAACAGCCGCACTACTTCCAGATGAACGTTGCGCCGGATACGACGTTCGTGAACCAGACTTCGCCACGCCCGACGGTGTTCCAGAGCGCGGGCATTACGTACAGCGGGAACAACGGGCCGGGGCTGCGTGGTTTCCAGGTGACGAACCTGGTGCCGGCCTCGAACTACTTCGGGAACGGCGGGACGCACCTGTATCCGGATATTTCGATCTCTTCGCTGGGGATCTGGAATCGCACGTTCGAGGTGCAGGCGGGTGAGCAGTCGCTGCTGCACGCTTTATGTAACTCGAAGGGTTGCAATCGCTGGAACTCGGGGTACAACCTGTTCGAGCTGGATAGCGCGGTGGGTTCGGACCTGGTGGGGTACCAGCCGAATGTGAGTTCGCTGCAGTTTACGCTGCGGGGGACGGGCTACAGCTTTACGCCGCAGGCTTTCAATGCGGGGACGGCGAACATCGGGACGCTGAACGTGACGACGCTGAACGCGGCGAACATGCAGGGCGGAGCGCCGGCGGCGGGAACGGCGGTGGCGGGTGGCGGGCTGGCGATTCCGGGTGCGCTGAACACGGGGCTGCTGGCGGACTACAACTTCTACCAGCAGAGCGGTACGACGTTGAAGGATATGAGCGGGAACGGCAACGACGGGACGCTGGCAAGCGGTGCGCTGGCCCCCACGTGGACGTCGCAGGGGCTTTCCTTCAGCCCGGGGCAGGGAGTGAGTCTGCCGGCGGCGTTGAATCCGGCGCAGACGTTTGTGATCGAGACGTATCTGAACCCTCTGGCGGCGCTGGGCGGGCCGAACAACAACTATCCCGCGCTGGTGACGAGCTCGCTGGGGCAGAACGGAGTGAACCTGCTGACGGACTATGCGATCGGGACACAGACGTATGCGACGCGGTATGCGTATGCGCCCTCGATCTACGGGGGCTCGGCGCAGCGGAGCGCGGTGCCGAACCTGTTGTCCGGGTTCCACGTGCTGGCGTATGTGCTGGGCACGGGAGGCAGCAGCCTGGACCACATCTATATCGATGGGGTGGAGGCGGCGAGCTATACGGCGCAGGTGGCTTCGGGTGGGCTGCAGACGACGGGGAACCTGTTCTTTGGGTCAAGCAATACGGGCCCCTGGGTCGGTTCCGGACTTTTCGGGACGGCGTACCGGATGCGGGCTTACTCGACGGCTCTGGCGCCGGCGGACGTGGCGACGGTGACGCAGGCGATGTACAGCGAGGCGGCGGTTCGCGGGATTCCGACGGCGCCGGTTGCGGTGAACCAGGCGGGGCCGCAGTTTCATGCGATCGGGGACTCGATCACGTATGGATTCCTGGCGAATGCGCCGTGGCCGTCGCTGCTTTCGCTGACGAACCAGCCGGCGTACACGGTGACGAACTGGGGTATTACGGGGATCACGGCGCTGTCGGTTGCGGCGTCCGAGCCGAACCGGGTGGCACCGCTGTGCCGGAGCAGCGCGGGGCCGGCGGTGGCGGTGGCGATGCTGGGGACCAACGACCTGGCTTCGCTGCCTGGATCGACGGTGCAGACGGTGTTTCGGACGGCGATGGGCGAGGTGCAGACGTTGAAGCAGGCGGGATGCCGGGTGTTCTTCGGGACGATGCTGTCGCGGGTGGGCAACGATCCGCAGGGTGGGTCGATGGACGCGGACAAGGATGCGTACGACGCGCTGATTCTTTCTTCGGCCAGGGCGCTGGGGGCAGACGGGGTGATCGACTTCGCGGCGAATCCTTTGCTGGGGGCGGATGGCGCGAACGCGAACTCGTACTTCAACTCGGACCGGGTGCATCCGACGTCTGCGGGGCAGCAGTTGATGGCGAATGCGGCCTCGAACGCGCTGAACTACTACTTTGGGGCGAATGAGGCGAGCCCGAAGGTGGTGAATAGCCTGCCGTACACGATGGCGGCGGGGGATGGGTATGTGAGCGTGTCGAACCTGACGGGGGCGGGCTTGTTGACGTTGCCGGACTGCACGGGGCAGAGCGGGGCGACGTACCGGGTGAACAACCTGCAGGGCACGTATGCGGTCATGGTGGGTCCGCAGAGTGGCTCGCAGCCGATCAATGGATTGTCGGTGCCGGTGACGGTTCCGGCGAATGGGTCGGTGACTCTGCGGGACGTTCCGAATCCGAAGACGGTGAGCGGGTGTCATTGGGAGATGTAGGAGGCAGGGGGTGGGCTGGACTGGCGCACCCCTGCTTCGACTTGCTTGCCGGGAGGGGGCTCAGTGCGGCGACGGAGTGACGTTGAGTTGGACAAGCTGCTGGCGCTGGGTGAGCAACTGGATGCGCGGCCGGATCGATTTGGCGGCGAGACGGTGGGGATGCGGGTTGCGCGCGCGGTGCTGCGGATTCGGGACCGGGAGGGCGTGGAGCGGAGGCTGAAGGCGAACCGGGCGCAGCGGGAGTTTGAGGCTACGCGGGGGAAGAGCAACATTGTGCTGAAGGCGCGGCAGATGGGCGTGACGAGTTGGGTTGCGGGACGGTTCTTTCTGAAGACGGCGACGGCGCCCGGGGTGCTGACGGTGCAGGTGGCGCAGACGCGGGAGGCGGCGGAGGGAATCTTCCGGATGGTGCAGCGTTTCTGGGAGTGTTTGCCGGAGGAGTGGCGGAATGGGCCGCTGCGGGTGAGCCGGATGAATGCCGGACAGATGGTGTTTCCGGAGCTGGATAGCGAGTTTCGGGTGGTGAGCGCTTCGGACGAGAATGCGGGGCGCGGGTTGACGATCCAGAACCTGCATTGCAGCGAGGTGAGCCGGTGGCCTGGGGATGCGGCGGCTACGCTTGCGGGGCTGCGGGCGGCTCTGGCTCCGGGGGGAGAGATGGTGCTGGAGTCTACGCCGAATGGGGCGTATGGGTGTTTCTACGACGAGTGGCTGCGGGCGGGGGAGACGGGGGTGGTGCGGCACTTTTTGCCGTGGTGGTGGGAGGCGGCTTATGTGGGCGCGCCGGTGAGCGACGTGCGGGAGGATGAGCGTGGGCTGATGGAGCGGTTCGGGCTGACGGCGGGGCAGATCGGGTTTCGGCGGGGGCTGGAGACGAGCTTTCGGGGGCTGCGGTCGCAGGAGTTTGCCGAGGATGCGGAGAGCTGCTTTCGGGCGACGGGGGAGTGCTGCTTCGAGGTGGAAGCGATCGAGGAGCGGATGGCGGTGGTGGGGGCTGCGCGGGAGGCTCGGCGCGGGGGAGCGCTGGAGGTGTGGCTGCCCCCGGTGGCGGGTAAGGAGTACCTGGTGGCGGTGGATACGGCTGGCGGCGGGCCTGCGGGGGACTTTGCCGCGGTGCAGGTGGTGGATGTGGCGACGGGGCTGCAGTGCGCGGAGTTGCGGGAGCGGCTTGGAGCGCTGGAGCTGGCGCGGGTGGCCGCGGGGCTGGCGCGGGAGTATGGCGGAGCCTGGGTGGTGGTGGAACGGAATAATCATGGGGCCGGGGTGCTGGCGTATCTGGACTCGGCGGAGCGGTATGCGAAAGTTTGGGCGGGGCGGGATGGGGTGGCGGGTTGGTTGACGACGGCGGGGTCGAAGCCGGGGATGGTGAGCCGGATGGGGGCTTTGCTGGTGGAGGCGCCGTGGCTGTTTTTCTCGAAGCGGCTGCTGGGGGAGTGCCGGACGTATGTGGCGTTCGAGGGCGGAAGGACGGGAGCGGTGGCGGGGGCGCACGACGACTGCCTGATGGCGATGGCGGTGGCGCAGGCGGTGCGGGCGGAGATGCTTTCGGGCCGGTAAGGTGGTGTCTTGTATGCTTTGTGCGAGGTGCTTTGGGTGGCGGTGTTGGCGGTGCAGGCGATCCGTAGGATGCGGGGCGGGGCGCAGAGCCAGATGATGCTGGGGGCGGACGGCGGGCTGTGGGTGGTGAAGTTTCAGAACAACCCGCAGCACACGCGGGTGCTGGCGAATGAGCTGATTGCTACCAGGCTGGCGGCGGCGCTGGGGTTGACGGTGCCGGCGAGCGAGGTGGTGGAGGTGACGGACTGGCTGGTGGGGCATACGGCGGGGTTGTATGTGGACTTCGGCCGGGGGCGGCTGGAACGATGCCATGCGGGGCTGCAGTTCGGCAGCCGGCTGGTGGGGGGGGCGATGCCGGGGCTGGTGGTGGACTATCTGCCGGAGCCTCAGCTGGCGGAGGTGCGGAACTTGAAGGAGTTTGCCGGGATGCTTTGTCTCGACAAGTGGACGGGGAACTGCAACGGGCGGCAGGCGGTGTTCGAGCGGAGGCCGCGGGAGCGGCGGTACCGGGCTACGTTTATCGACCAGGGGTTTTGCTTCAATGCGGGGGAGTGGACGTTTCCGGACTCTCCGCTGCGTGGGGTGTATGCGCGGAACGTTGTGTACAAAGGGGTTACGGGGTGGGGGAGCTTTGAGCCGTGGTTGAGCCGGCTGGAGGAGCTGGGGCCGGAGGTGCTGTGGGAGATTGCGGAGGTGGTGCCCCCGGAGTGGTACGGTGGGGACCTGGGGACGATGGAGGGGTTGATGGAGAAACTGCTGGGGCGGCGGGGGCGAGTGCGAGAGTTGATTGAGGCGTTTCGGGATTCGAATCGGGAGCCTTTTCCGGATTGGGCGGGAAAGACGATGGTGGTGGTTCCGCGGCAGTTTGAGGAGTATGGAAATGCGGGCAAATTCGTGATGTAGATGTGGTGGTTGAATTGCTGAGTGATCTTTGAGGGGTTTGTGTGATGAGTCGCCAGCCGTTTGAGTTCTTCCTGATCCGGTATGTTCCGGATGTGGTGAAGGGCGAGTTTGCGAACATCGGGGTGGTGCTCAGGGAGGCTGCCGGGGGCGGTGGGGCGGCGGTGCGGTTTACGCGGGACTGGGGGCGGGTGAAGTGCCTGGACGCGGATGCGGATACGGGTTTGCTGGAGGCGTTGGAGGAGGAGATCGGGGGTCGGCTGCGGGATGGGGTTTCGGCGCGCGATCCGAAGGCGGTGATGGAGGTGCTGGAGGATTCGTTGTCGAACTCGGTGCAGATGAGCCCGGTGAATGCTTGCCTGGCGGAGAATGCGGCGGCTGAGATGGATCTGCTGATGAAGCTGTATGTGGAGACGGCGAAGGGGCCGGCGCGGGTAAGGGTGAAGACGGGGCGGGCGGCGCTTGCGGGGGCGATGCGGACGGAGTTCGAGCGGGCCGCGGTGTGGGGGTTGATGCAGAAGCGGATTGCGGCGGCGCGGTATACCCGCGCCGGAGATCCGATGCGGATTGACTGCGGATACCGCGGCCTCCTGGACGGCGGACTGATCCGGATGTTTCAGGCGGTGTCGCTGGATGGGGAGGTGGAGGCGGCGAAGGGGCTGGCTTATTCTTCGGCGGGGCTGCGGGATGGCGTACGGCGGGTGGAGGGGATCGAGTTGGAGCTGACGGCGGTGGTCGAGGCTCTGCGGGAGGTGTCTCCGGAAGAGGATGAGCGGTGGGAGCGGTATCGCTTTGGAGTGGAGGCGATGGAGCGGGAGGGGATCCGGGTAGTGACGGTGAACGACCTGGCGCGGGCGGCGCAGACGGCGCGGGTGGAGTTGCGGGTTTGAGCTGGGGTGGTGCGGGGGCGAAAGCAACCGCAGGTCGTTCGACTCGGCTGCGCCTTCGCTCAGGATGAGAGGGCGCGGGTGACGCGCGGTAGAGCAAGACTGGCGGACAAGGATGATTCGGCAGGGGCGGGGCCTATGGGCCTGGCCCCTTTTTGTTGGTCATGACGAGAGAGTTTCGAGGGGGTGTGGCTTGGGTTTTATGGATCGGGTTCAGGACGTTTGGGAGCGGGTGGCGGGGATTGAGGCGGGGGCGGCCAACGAGGTTAAGCGGAAGACGTCGATGCTGCCTTCGATTTTGACGCCGTATGGCGGGCAGGTGGGGCAGGCGGTGCTGAAGCCGACGGCGGCGAACCTGCGGAGGTTCTCGGAGACCCCGGCGGCGCGGCGGGCGATCAATGTGGTGAAGGACAAGATCGCGTGCATGGACTGGCAGGTGAAGGTGCGGCGCGGGTATGTGCATGGCGAAGTGGCACATGTGCAGGAGAGGCTGGCGGCGCTGCGGCGGTCGCTCGAGGAGCCGAATGCTTCGGACAGCTTCCGGACGTTGTTCGAGCAGGTGCTCGAGGATGTGCTGGTGGGTGGGTTCGGTGCGGCGGAGATCGAGGTGACGGGCGATCCGATGCGGCCATTTCATCTTTGGGCGGTGGATGGAGCGACGATCCATGTGGATGGAAGCTGGGACGGCTCCCCGCATATGCCGCGGTATGGGCAGCAGACGGGGAGGGTGGGTAAGGACGCGGTGGTGGCTCTGCTCGACGACGAGTTGATGTATGTGCGGCTGAATCCGCGTTCTCACACGCCCTTCGGGCTGGGTCGGCTTGAAGTCGCGTTCGAGACGATCAACCAATTTCTGAGCGCGGGGCGGTATGCGGGGCGGCTGGCTTCGAACTCCGTGGTGCAGTATGCGTTGTGGCTGAACGAGGCGACGCCGGAGCAGCATGAGCGGCTGATCCACTGGTGGCAGGACGAGATTGAAGGGACCGGGAAGGTTCCGATTCTGAGCTGCGAGCAGAAGCCGGAGGTGCTGCGCTTTGCCGGGGGGACGGATGCGGACCTGCACCTGCAATGGCAGGAGTTCCTGTTGCGGATGATTGCGAATGCGTTCGAGCTGCCGCCGATGATGCTGGGGCTGCAGGCGGATGTGAACCGGTCGACGGCGGGTGAGATGGCGGATGAGGCGTTCCAGGGGGCGGTGGTGCCGGTGGCGAAGCTGCTGGCGGAGCACATTACGCGGGATGTGTTTGCCAAACGGCTGGGGTGGCGGGAGTTCGAGTTTGTGTGGAACGACCTGGAGGCGCGCAACCCGATGGATGAGCTGAGCGTGCAGACGGAGCTGCTGAAGGCGGGGGTGCTGAGCGTGGCGGAGGTGCGGGCGATGCGGGGACTAGCCCCGATCTCGGTGCATGGGGAGGCGGGGGCTTGAAGATCACGATCGACAATCTCGATGGGAACGGGGCCGTGGACTACAGCCGGGCGCTGTGCCCGGGGGCCGTGGGGGTGACGGCGCTGACGGTGGAGCGGGGGCTGAATGTGCCCACGCGCTGCCGCGGGGTGTTGGCGCCCGGGGCGGCGGGGCTCCCGGTTCCGGCGCGGCGCGGGCGGGTGGTGGCTTCGGATGCGGCGGGGAATGTGCTGTTTACCGGGTACCTGGCGACGGAGCCGGCGGCGGTGTATGCGGGGTTTGCGACGACGGGTGCCATGTATCGGTATGCCATGGAGGCGGTGAGCGATGAGTACCTGCTGGATAGGCTGACGGTTCCGGTGAGCGGGGCTGGGCTGGGGGTGAGCGGGGGGCAGGTGCTGCGGACGCTGACCCAGCGGGTGGGCGCGGGCGTGGTGTCGGCGGCGGGGGTGGCGGATGGACGGGCGGTGGGGGTATTTCAGCCGGTGCCTACGGCGAGCTGGTCGGCGAATGCGGGGGCTTTGGCGGGGGCGGCGTATGGGGCTTACCGGGTGGTGAACGGGACGCTGACGCTTTCTCCGGCGGGGGCGGTGACGCATACGCTGGGCGATGGCGACGGGGTGTTTGCGCCGGGAGCGCTGGCGGCGAGTGCGGTGAAGGAGCTGGCGAACGATGTGACCGTGACGGGCGAGCGGGAGCCGGGGGCGTATGTGACGGAGATGTTCGCCGGCGACGGGACGACGGCGGTGTTTGTGCTGGGGGAGGCGCCGTTCCATGAGACGGGGACGAAGGCGCGGCTGCTGCTGGATAACTTCGACGCGGGGGTGTTCAACCCGGCGGTTTGGACGGTGACGGATTCGGGGGCGCACCTTGGATTTGGTGGCGGTGGGCTGGCGTTGACCGGGGGGAACGGGTTCGACGGGCAGACTACGTTGGCGGCGATCGATGCGGTCGAGTTGGGCGGCACGCTGCTGCTGGAGGCGGGCGATGTGGTGTTGGCCTCGGGGAGCGATGGGGTGCTTTGCGGGCTTTACTCGGGCTCGGTGAGCCGGGCGAACTGCTTTGCCGGGTTGAATGTGCGGCAGAGCGGCGGGGCTACCCTGGTGACGCCCTTCATGAATGGAGCGGAGGTGGGGACGAGCTGGACAGCGTTGGATGGACACCGCTATACGTTTCGCGTTCGGCTGCATTGCGCGGAGATGCAGCGAGTGCAGCAGACGTACTATGCCCGGGTGGATGGGGTGGTGGAGGCGTTTGGCGGGGGGCTGGTGGAGGCCCCGGTGTCGCTTTGCTTCGACGTGGTGGACCTGGGGGTGAGCTCGAATACTCCGGCTACCGTGCTGTACGACACGGCGGCTGCGGGAGTGGTGACGGGGACTCCGGCGAGCGGTACGTTCTGCGCGGTGAATGCGGTGCAACTGTTTGGGTCGGTGGGGTTCTTTCGGGTGACGCAGATGGGATCGGCCTGGGTGGTGAGTACGCCGGCCTCGGGGGCGGTGGCGACGCGGCTGATTGGCGTAGCGGGCGAGGGCGTGGACTGCATGGTGCAGAACGCGAATGGGACGGGCAAGGTGACGTTTTTTGCAGGGCGGATTCCAGTGGCGGGGGAGACGGTGGCGGTGAGCTACCGGACGAGCCGGCGGTCGGTGGCGCGGATTGAGGATGCGGCGAGTGTGGCGGCGGAGGCGGCGGGCGGGGCGAACGGGACGGCGGCATGGCTGGGACGGGTGGTGAAGCCCGAGGCGCGGAGTACGGCGGACTGCGAGAGCGCGGCGCTGGCGGTGCTGAGCTTTGCTTCGGCGCGGGCCGCGGCCATCAAAGGCAGCTATGCGGCGGAGGTTTCGCCGGTGCTCGGGACCGGAGTGTTTTCGGGCGGGGATGTCTGGCCCGGGGATGCGCTGGCGGTGACGACGGGGGGCGGGACGCTGAACGTCATCGTGCGGACCGTAACGGTGGAGGATGGACATGCCGCGCCGGAGCTGCTGCGCTACAGGATTGGATTTGCGAACGACTGGGCCGAGGGTTTGGGGATGACGCTCTCGGAGTCGATTGCGACGGATGCGCTGCTGCCTCAGACGGCGTTGCGCGGCGCCGCGGAGGTGCTGGCTAACCTGCAGGACCTGGCGGTGGTGAGTGCGACGGGGGCCGCGCTGCAGGTGGACGCTGGAACGGCGGCACCGGCGGACGGTGGGTTTGAGGTGAGGCGGCGCGATAACCGCTTCGGGCTGGGAGCGGCGGCGGATCTGGTGCTGCGCAGCCCGGTGCGGAGCTTTTCGATCCCGCGGGTTTCGGCGGGGGAGCGGTACTACGTGAGGATGTATGACGGCAGTACGCCTCCGCTGTACTCGCGGTGGTCGAGTGCGGTGTTTTGCAACCTGCCGGTGGATTGATGCGGCAGAGGAAGGAGGGAGTGGATGACTGAATTTGAAGGGCAAGTGCTGAAGGACCTGGGTGTGCTGAAGGCGCAGATGGAGCAGGTGATGGGGATCGGGCAGCCAGGGCGGTTGCACCACCTGGAGCAGCGGGTGGACCGGCATGAGCAGAGCGTGCAGCGGCTGAAAGGGATGGCCGGGGCGTTTGGGGGATTGCTGACGGCGGTACACATGGTGATTGCTTACCTGGGCGAGAAGCATAACTAGAGGGAGGCTCATGTTGGGATTGATCAGTTTTCTGCCGGTGTTTTTGCGGGGGGTGGCGATTGTGCCGAGCCTGGTGCAGGGTACCGAGGCGCTGTTTGGGGCAAAGACGGGCGTGGACAAGAAGCAGGCCGTGCTGGAGATTGCGGGCGCCGCGATCAACGTGGTGGATCTGGTGGCGGACAAGCAGATTCTGGATGCGGACGGGTTTACCGCAGGGCTGGGGCAGATTGTGGATGGGGTGGTGCGGTGCATGAACGCCAGCGTGTGGCATAAGGCGCAGGGTTAGGCGGGCGGGCGCTCGTGCCCCCGGCTCGTATAATCGGGGGTATGAGCGCCGAGCCTTTGGTTGGGGTGGTGATGGGGAGCCGCAGCGATTATGCGGTGATGCAGCGGGCGGTGGAGGTGCTGCGGGAGTTCGGGGTGGCGCATGAGGTGAAGGTGGTGAGCGCGCATCGGACTCCGGATCTGCTGTTCGAGTATGCGGGGGCTGCGGCGGGGCGGGGGCTGCGGGTGGTGATTGCGGGCGCGGGCGGGGCGGCGCATCTGCCGGGGATGATGGCGGCGATGACGGTGGTTCCGGTGCTTGGGGTTCCGATTGCGGCGACGGCGCTGCAGGGGTTCGATGCGCTGCTCTCGATTGTGCAGATGCCGAAGGGGGTTCCGGTGGGGACGATGGCGATTGGGGCCTCGGGGGCGGCGAACGCGGGGCTGTTGGCGGTGGCCATGCTGGCGACGACCAATGGGGTGCTGCGGGAGAAGCTGGTGGCGTGGCGGGCGGCGCGGCGGGACGAGGTTCTGGCGCAGACGGTGGGCGACGAGGTTGCCGAGTGACGGGCGGCAGGCCGATTCTGCCGGGGGCTACGATTGGGATTCTAGGTGGGGGGCAGCTGGGGCGGATGATCGCGATGGCGGCGCGAGGGATGGGTTACCGGATCCTGGTGCTGGACCCGGACCCGGGATGTCCGGCGCGGTTTGTGGTGGATGGATGCATCGAGGCGGGGTGGGACGATAGCCGGGGAGCGGCGAACCTGGCGCGTGGGTGCGATGTGGTGACGCTCGAGATTGAACAGATTGCGGCGCGGAGTATGGAGGCGGCGGCTTGCTTTTGCCCGGTTCGGCCGGGAGGGGCGATGCTGGCGGTGATCCAGGACCGGATCGAGCAGAAGGACTGGCTGCGGAAGCATGGGTTTCCGGTGGGGGAGTACAGGGCGGTCAGGACGCTCGGGGAGGTTCGGGAGGCGATCGAGCGAGTGGGGGGCAGGGCTTTCTGCAAGAGCGCACGGGGTGGGTACGATGGGCGGGGGCAGGGGCGGGTGGGGTTCGGGCCGGACGCGGGGACGGAGGCTGAGGCGCGGGGGGCCTGGGAGGCGCTGGGCGAGGGCCCGGGTGTGGTGGAGCGGGCGGTGGAGCTGGAGCGAGAGATCAGCGTGATGGTGGCGCGGAGTCCGCGAGGCGAGGTGAAGGTGTATCCGGCGGCGTGGAATCACCATGAGCGGCAGATTCTCAGTTGGAGCGTGATTCCGGCGGCGATTGCTCCGGCGGTGGAGGCCAAGGCGCGGAAGATTGCGGAGGAGATCGCGGATACGTTTCAGCTGGAGGGATTGCTGGCGGTGGAGATGTTTGTGACAACCTCGGGCGAGTTGTTGGTGAACGAGCTGGCTCCACGGCCGCATAACAGCTATCACGAGAGCGAGCGGGCATGCGTGACGAGCCAGTTCGAGCAGGCAGTGCGGGCGGTGTGCGATCTGCCGCTGGGAGACGTGGAGGTGGTGCAGCCGGCGGCGATTGCGAATCTGCTGGGGGACCACTGGATGGGCGAGGATGGGGGGGCGCGGGAGCCGGCGTTTGAGCGGGCGCTGGCGGTTCCGGGGGTGCGGCTGCATCTGTATGAGAAGTTGAAGCCGCGGAAGGGGCGGAAGATGGGGCATCTTTCGGCGGTGGGGAGTACGCCGGAAGAGGCGGTGGAACGGGTGTTGCGGGCCAAGGCGGCGCTGTAACGCAACAAGTCAGGGCTTGGTTCTCTCTGTGGTGACAGAGAGCGGACAACGTGTGAGCCGGCCAACCCCGGTGAGAGTCGAGAGGCTTCGAGCGATCAGGTACGTTGGCTGACGTGAGCGATAGACTGGCTCGATGTGGATTCTCGGGTTGGCATTGGTTGCGGGGATGGTACAGGGGGCCGGTGACGGCGGCGTGCGGGGGGTGGTGGTCGATCAGACCGGGGCGGTCATCCCGGGTGCTTCCGTGGTATTTGCGCCGGAGGACCATAGCCGGGCAGCCCGAACGGCGTCTACCGGGCGGGACGGTCAGTTTAGCTTCGGTATGGACGGTGCGGGGCCGTACTCCGTTTGCGTGAGCTTCCCGGGGTTTATGAAGGAGTGCCTCGCCAAGGTGGCCGGGGGCAACCTGGGAGATGTGGTTCTGAAGGTTGGATTCTCGGGAAGTCCGATCGTGGTGGATCCGGGGGCGAGCCGGATTGATCCGGCCTCGGCGAATACGGGGCGGATCTTTGTGCAAGGAACGACCGCTGCCGATGCTCGAAAGCTGTCGCGGGCGGCGGACGCGCAGAAGGTGTCGGCTCCGGGTGCGGTGAAACCGACGAGCAAAGACGATCTGCTGCGGGGGGCATATGGGCCTTATCGAGCGAACAACGATCTGCTGAGCTACCACCTGGATGTGCGGGTGAATCCGGACAAGAAGACGATTGCGGGTAAGAATACGGTGCGGTTCCGGATGCTGGCGGATGGGTGGCGGATCCAGCTCGACCTTGTGCAGGCGCTCGCGGTGGATAAGATCGTTGCGGTGGATGAGGCGGGGCGAGTCGTGGATGGGCCGCTGAAGTATACCCGTGAGGAACGGGCCGTGTTTATCGATTTCCCCAGAAAGCTCAAGAAGGGGCGGACGTATGCCATCGACTTCTTCTACTCGGGGGCTCCGGTGGAAGGTGGGCGTTTTGGGGGGATGACGTTCAAGACAGATCCGGCCGGGCCAACGTGGATCAATACGGCCTGCGAGGAAGAAGGAGCGAGCGTCTGGTGGCCGAACAAAGACCAGTGGCGGGATGAGGTGGAGGCGATGGACATCAGCGTCTCCATTCCCAACGAGTTGGTGGATGTTTCAAACGGGCGCTTTATGGGAAAGACAGACCTGGGCGATGGCTACACGCGCTGGGACTGGCATGTGAGCTACCCGATCAACAACTACGACGTCTCGCTGAACATCGGCAAGTATGTGCATTTTGGGGATACACTTCACGGTCTGACGCTTGATTACTGGGTTTTGCCGGAGGACCTTGAGAAGGCTAAGGTGCAGTTCGCGCAGGTGCCAGGGATGCTGCGGGCCTATGAGCACTACTTTGGGGAATACCCGTTTGCGCGGGATGGATACAAGCTTGTCGAGGTTCCCTATGCGGGCATGGAGCACCAGAGCGCGGTGACCTATGGCAACCACTTTGCGAATGGATACCTGGATCGCGACTGGACCGGGGTGGGGATCAGCCTGCGGTTCGACTTCATCATCATCCATGAGAGCGGGCATGAGTGGTTCGGCAATGCGGTGACCGCGAAGGATGTTTCGGATATGTGGATCCACGAGGGATGGACGACGTACCTGGAGTGCCTGTACGTGGAGTACATGTGGGGGCACGAGGACGAGGTGTTGTATGTGAACTCGCTCAAGAAGAAGGTTCGCAACGATCGCCCGGTGATTACGCCGCGTGGGACCAACGAGGAGCCGCCGCAGGATATGTACTTCAAGGGCGCGCTTTTTATCAATACCCTGCGCAGCGTGGTGGATGACGATACGAAGTGGTTTGCGATGATTCACGACTTTTACCAGGAATTCAAATACAAGACGATCATGACGGAGGATGTCGTCGCCTTCTTCAACAAGCGGACGGGCATGGAGCTTGGGCCAATGTTCAACGAGTATCTACGGCATGCGGATCTGCCGGTGCTGCAATTGGCGTTCGGCGAGGGGACGGTGCGGTACCGGTGGAAGGCGGAAGAGGCGAAGTTTGCGATGCCGGTGCGGGTGGGAGATGAGCGTGACTGGCAGACGATTCGGCCTACGGCGGAATGGCAGACGATGAAGACGGCGGTGCCGAAGGATGCGTTTCAGGTCGATACGGAGAGCTTCTATCTTGCCGTGGTGAAGGATTAGCCGGCGTCATGGGAGCGCATCGGGCCGCCTGGTGCCTTTAGGGGATGGACGTGGGGTGCGGGGTGGCGACTGGGCGGATAAGCTCCGGCTGGACGGGCAGGCTGAGCGTTGCCGGGGCGGTCCGATCATCGCGTAGCCGCAGGAAGAGAAGGCCAGAGGCGGGGTGTGGAACGGGAAGGGTGCTGTCGGTGAAGTCCTCCGGTACGGTGGTGGGATCGGCCAGGTCCTGCCTGGCGGCGACCGCCTCGATGAGGTAGAGGCTGGAGCCGGCGAGCAGGCAAGGGCGCGCCGCGTCTGCCGGGCAGACGAGGCTTTCGACGGTGGGCAGGCGGACAAAGGTGGCGAGCGGGATCCAGTCGCCGGGGTCGGTGTGGGGGTCGATGGCGCGGAGGCGGATGGGGCCGAAGACGGAGGCGCCGAAGAGCTTGAGCGGATCGAAGGTGGCGCGGAGGGTGTGGGCGTCCTGCAGGACGAGGGCCCCGGAGGCGAAGGTGAGGCGGACGCTGACGGAGCTGTCGGGCGTGGCGAGTTCGAGCTCCTCCGTGCGCGGGATGGGGGCGGCGGGACTCTTGAGAATAACCGTGACGGGCTGGTCGAGGCGAAGCTGATCCGGGCCGGTGAGCTTGATGGGAGAGGCCGCGTCACGTGGGGTAGACCGGCTGCGGAGGAGCAGGGTGGGACGGGGCGGGGCGACGGCGAAGCTGATGTCCACGATGCGCCCGTCGGCGAGGAGGGCGTGGGCGGTCAGCTTGTCGCCCGGATGGAACTGCGGGGTGGCGACGATAGGGGGCAGGGCGAGTTGCAGGGAGTTTGCGGGAGAGAGCGTGGCGACGGTGAAGGGGAGGTCGTTGAGGCGGACCTCGCGCACCTGGTCGAGGTGCTGGCCGGTGAGCTGGGCGGCGCGGTCCCCGGCGTGGAAGGTGATGCTTTCCAGGCGGGCGGGCTCCGCATAGGTGCGGATGGCGAGGGTGGCGGGCGCCGACGTGCCGTACTGGTGGATGGCGAGGGAGAGCGAACCGGGCGGTACGGTGGTGAGCGGGAGCGAGACCTCCAGCGCGCCAGGCTGCGAAGCGGGCTTGTAGACGGCGGGAACGGGTGCGGCCGAGGCGGGGTTGAAGGTGATGCTCTCGGTGCACGCGGTGCCTGTGGCAGTGAGCAGGAGATGATCGTCGTGGCCCGCGATCAGAGGCTCACCGGAGAGGATTTTCCAGGCTTCGCCGGGGGTGGCCTGGAGCGGGACGGCGGGGCCGGTGAAAGGATCGAACCCCCAGAAGCCCTGGATGGCGCCGGTAAGGGGGCCTGTGCTTGTTGGGGAGAGATTCTTGGCGGAGGCGGCGGGAGCGGGCTCTGGCAAGGGGCGGCGCTGGGGTGGCTGCGAAAGGACGAAGCCGCCCTGGTAGGGGTCCGCGGTGAGGGGAAGGTCCTGCGGGGAGCCGGCGCTGAGGTGCAGGACCAGATCGTGCGCGAAGCCGGTGGAGAAGACGAGGGGTGCGCCATCGATGGGGAGGGTGGCGCCGGGCTTCAGCAGGCAGGTGGTCTGTCTGGGGTCGGTGACGCGCAGGGGGGGCGTGACGGCTTTCTGGATGGCGGGCAGGCCGATGACGATGACGGATTTCGGATTGTGGAACGAGGGCGGCGTGTTGAGGCGAAGGTTGAGCATCTCCTGCTGGGGAAAGGAGATGGCGGGGATGTACTGGTACTGGGCGGTGTGGAGGCCGCTGAGGATGCGGCCGAGATCGACGATGGCCCCCACATAGGCGGAGTAGGTTCCCGAGCCGGCGGCCTGGGTGTAGCTGGCGGCGGTGATGAAGTCCGAGCCGGGGCCGGTGGTGAGGGCCTGGGCGATGGTCTGGCCGTGACCGTCGTCGAGGAGGGTCTGGGTTCCGGTCTGGGTGAGGCAGGTGACCTGCTGGTCGAGGTCGCGCTTGAAGCAGTCGGGGTTGGGGCGGAGGGCCAGGGTGCGGGCGAGGGCGTTGGAGTGATCGAGGAGCGCCTTGGGGTCGCCCGGAGGGACCTGGCGGATGGCGGCGAGGTAGCGCTCGATGCGGCCCTGCTCGAAGCCGGCCTCGTTGAGGTCCTGCGAGGCACGGACGAAGACGCCGGGACGTCCGCGGACGGCGGAGCGGAGCGTGGTGAAGTCTCCGCCGGTGACCGGGGCGAGGAAGACGAGGGCCTGCTGGGCCTCTGCGGGGATGGTGACTTCGACGCCCTCTTCGCGGACCTTCTTCTCCCAGGTATCGATGCGAAGGAACCAGTCGTCGGGGGGCGGATTGGTGGAGCCGCGGAGGAAGGCGACCACCATCAGGTAGCGCACGGACTGGGTGGGGGGAAGGTCGGGGCGCAGCCAGAGCTTGTCGCCGGGGGCGAGGTTGGGCACGGACGCGATGGGCAGGGTCTTGCCCGCGCGGGTGACGCGAACGTCGACCTTGGGACCGGCAAGGTCGAAGCGGGCCGGGTCCGCGCGCAGGGAAAGCGAGGCGGAGAGGGCGAGAGCGGCTAAAAACATCTGGCGGAGGATCTTTGCCATGTTCCCAGTTTAGACGCTTGGCGGGGGTCCGGGAGAGGCCACGCTCCCCGGCCCGCTAGAACGAGAGCCGCGCTCCGAACTGAAACTGGCGAGGATCGGACGCGGCCGTCTCCTGGCCAGCGTTCGTGTAGAGCAGGTTGACGTCGAAGGTGTTGTTCTTGTTGATGAGGTTGAAGGCGTCGGCGGTCAGCTGCAACGAGACATCGCGCCGGAAGGCGAAGGCCTTGGCGAGCCGAAGATCGGTGAAGACGACGTAGGGCTTGATGCCGGAGTTGCGGCCGACGTTCCCGGCGAAGTAGGTACTGCCCACGGCGGCGCCGCGGGGTGCGTCGATGTAGCAGGGCGCGACGAAGGCGCCGGCCTTTGAGAAACGCGAGTTGACCGGGGCGTTTCCGCAGCCGTTCGGGGTGGTGGAGGGAGCGACGGCGTTCGGCCGGTCGGTGAGCGAGTTGAAATCGAAGTTGGAGTCGCTGCCGGTGAGGATGTTGAACGGTCGTCCGGATGAGATCTCGATGATGGGGGCGATGGTAAAGCCGGAGAAGACTCCCGGCAGGAAGCCCGGCCCGCTGAGGTGCCCGGAGTTGTAGACGCCGGAGAGAACGAAGCGGTGCCGCTGGTCGAAGGCCGAGGTGGAGCGTTCGCCATTGGGATTGAAGTTGTTCTGGGGGGCGTCGGCGGTGGAAACGACGTCGGTCGAGTCGTCGATGGCGTGCGAGAAGGTGTAGCTGGCGAGGAACTCGTAGTTGCTGGAGAAGCGCTTCTTGAGGTTGACGGAGACGCCGTTGTAGCTGGAGGTTCCGGTGGTCAGATTCGGGCTCATGTCGCCGAAAGGTACGGGGACGCCAACTCCGAGGCCGTCGGCGAACGCTACCTGGTTGGCGAGGGCGACGCACTGTCCGGCGCCTTGCGCGGTGAGGAAGTTCGCCAGGGAGGTGTTCAGCCCGGACCGGCGGAAGAAGTTGAGCAAGGGCGGCGCGACGTAAGGGCCCAGGGGTCCGCTGCCGCAGGGGTTGACCGGGGTACGGGTGCCTGTCACGGAACCGGTCGCGACGGTCAGCGGGTTCGAGGTAGGGCTGGCGGTCCCGGGCTGCGCCGTGCCGGCCGTCACGGCGGCGTTCGCGTTCTGCCAGTTCGCTACCAGCAGGCCCGTGTTTACCGGGTTGACGTTGATGGGACGGTTGAGATGCCGGCCGCCGGTGGAGTTATAGGCGATGTTCAAGGAAAGCTGATGGCCCAGGTCCTTTTCGATGCCGAAGGAGATCTGCTGGACGTAGGGCGTCTTGTAGTTCAGGTCCGCCGGGAGGCCGGAGGGCAGGATCGCCAGGGGGAAGCCCGCCGCGAGGTAGTTCTGGTTCACGAAGATGGAATTGGGGTTATTGGCGTCGAAGCGCTGCTGGGAGGGCAGGTAGTTGAGGCTCGCGACGGGCAGGCAGTTGGCACCGGTGAGCGATCCCTGGAAGACGTTCGTCGCGTTCAGGTTGAGGGGGCTTACGGTGCTGGCCGCGGTGCAGGGCGAACCGCCGGCAACGATGACGAGCGGTGCCCGGGTCGAGTTGAAGCTGCTGGATTGAGACTCCAGGTTTCCCGGCGCGCGGTCGTAGAAGAGGCCGTAGTTCGCCCGGATCACCGTCTTGCCATCGCCGCGCGGGTCGTACGAGACGCCAACCCGGGGTGCGAAGTTGGTGGCCCGGAGGCGGATGCCTTCACGAATGCCATAGAGACGCTGGGCCGTGTTGGTGTTCGTGTTCAGGGCAAGCTGTGTCGGGAAAGCCTCTACATCGTAGCGCACGCCGTAGTTCAGCGTGAGGCGCTGCGTGACACGCCAGGAGTCCTGGAGAAAGGCTCCCAGCGTCTTCAGGGTGTACTTGTAGTTCGTACTGCCGATGCCCTGCACGAACGATTGCGGAAGCCCCAGACCATACGCCTGGATGGGGGAGAAGCCGGGCAGACCCGCCAGCGCCGGGGAAACATCGGTCGCGTTGAGCGAGGCGAAGCTGAAGTCGCCGCCACCGTAGAGCTGTCCTTGTGTCAGGTTGATGGGGATGTAGCGCAGGTCGATGCCCGTCTTGAGGGTGTGCGAGCCGATGGTGTAGGTGAAGTTGTCCTGGAGCTGGGTCTGGTCCTCGATGCGATCCACCACGGAGAAGGGCGTCTTACCAAAGTAGGCGAAGCCGGGAATGTTTACGGCGACTCCGGAGCCTCCGGCGGAAGGCGAATTGGCGAAGCGGATGGGGTGCCGGGCGAACTGGACGCGCAGCTCGTTGATCTTATTCGAGCTGAGCAGGAGCGTGTGCTGGCCCAGTATGGAGACATCGTGGAACCGCTGCGTGGCGGTTCGAGAGAAGCTGTTCTCGCCCAGGTTCTGGTTGGCCGCGCTCTCCTGGATGCCGGTCAGGTAGCTCGGACTGGCGCTGCCCCGCAGCAAAAGCTGCTGGTTGTTGGTGATTTTGTGATCGAGGCGTAGCGAGTAGACCTCGGTCTTCTCCTGGATGGGGAAGTTGCCGACGAGCGTGTTGAGCGGGGTGAAGGAGGCGGGAGTGGGCGCGCCGGAGGTGACGAAATTCTTTGCCCCGATGGAGGCTGCCAGGAACGCCGGGTTGGCCCCGGTGAGCGCGAGTGCGCTCGAAGAGCCCACCAGCGCCACATACTGCTGGATGCCCGGCGTCGCGGCCGGCGCCGCCGAAAGGAAGGCCTTCTGGGCTGCCGTGCCCTGCACCATCAGCGCGCCCGCCGGCGCTCCGTAGAACTTGCC
Source organism: uncultured Granulicella sp. (assembly GCA_965213785.1). Lineage (GTDB taxonomy): Bacteria > Acidobacteriota > Terriglobia > Terriglobales > Acidobacteriaceae > Edaphobacter. The sequence goes on from OZ243921.1 coordinate 2,281,278, forward strand.
GACATCGATGGGCGTCAGGCCGAAGGTATTGGCCCCGATCACGGAGAATCCGGACTCCTCCCGGCGCGTGATCTCGGTCGAGAAGAAGTAGAAGGTTTTATCGGGAATCAGTGCGCCGCCCAGCGTAAATCCCGCCTGCACCCGCGTGTACGCCGGCTGGTTGACGGTCGAGAAGGGGTTGGTGGCCTGCAGGTAGCGGTTGCGCAGGAAGCCGAACATGCTCGCGTGGGTCGCATTCGTTCCGGACCTGGTGACGATATTGACCACGCCTCCGGACGCCCTACCGTACTCGGCCGCGAATCCGTTTGTAATGATCTGGAACTCCTGCACGGCATCCTGCGAGACGGTCGCGCGAGTGCCGCCGGAGATGTAGTCGCCCGCGTCGGCGCCGTCCACGTTGATGGAATTGGAACGGGCCCGGACGCCGCCGAAGTTCAACCCAGAGGTGGGAATGGCTCCGACCGAAGGTGCGGCATCGCGGGCAATTTGTGAGTTCGTCAGCGTGAAGTTGATGTAGTTGCGCCCGTTGGTCGGAAGGTTCGTGATGCGAAGCTGGTCGACGGTCGTGCTCTGCGAGCTTCGCTGCGTTTCAATGATGTCGGCGTTGGCGTTCACGTTCACCACGTCCGCGCTGCCGAGCGAAAGCGTCAGGGTAAGCCTTGCCTGCTCCCCAACCGTCAGGACGATGTAGTTTTCCTGCAGCTTCTGGAAGCCCAGCTTCGCCGCCGTCGCCGTAAGGGTGTACGATCCCGGCGCGAGCTCGAGAAACTGGAAGCTCCCGTCATCCCCCGCGGTAGTGGTTCGAGTAAGGCCGCGGCTTGGGTCGGTAATGGCCAGCGCGACCCCCGGGACGACGGCGCCGGAGGGGTCCTTCACCAAGCCCGCGAGCTGCGCGGTCGCGATACTCTGCGCTGCAAGCGGCGACCCGGAGAACACATGGACAGAAGGAAGCGCCAGGGCAACCGCCACGGCAAGAAGACGTGACGCGTGACGTAAAAAGAATGAGCCGCAGGGCGAAACGAACATGGAAAGAACACCTCGGCAACGTGCTCGGTCGTGTGGCCTGGCCCGGTTCAGAACAGGCGTATCGAAAAGAGTGCGTGCCGCGCTGTTCTACAGGAAGGAGTATTCCGTGTGCAAGTATCACGCGAGGCGCGAAAAGCACCATCGCCTTCCGTCATTCGACCTGGTTCCCCAGACGACGACCGCAACCGGACGCCCGATGGTGTGCGCGGACGTTGCAAAAGGAGAGGCCGCCATCAATGGCGGCCTCTCTTTCGTTTCGTTTACCGTGAGGGTTAGTCGCCGGAGACGGTTTCTTCAATGTGCTGGACGACCTCTACGTTCGAGGCGACCGGTGCGGCAGGCTTGATGCCGCCCATCGAACCCAATCCGCCGATGGCTCCGATGGCGACGAAACCGCCTTCGGGGGCCTTCTCACCGAGGACTTCCTTGCGGTACAGGGCCGCCATCTTGGCATTCTCGGCGTCCTGCTTGATCTTCGCGTCGCGGGCGCGAATCTTTTCTTCGCGGGAGTTCTTGGCGATGCCGGACTTCTCGAAGGTGTCGTTGGCGGCGGAGTCGACGTGAGCCTGGTTGAGGACGAGGTCGTACTTTGCCTCCTTCTCCAGACCGACCTTCTTGCCGCCGGCGAAGATTTCGTGACGGCCGTGCTCCTCGTACCACTTGGTGAGCGACGACGTCATGTGCATCTTCTCGATGATGTTGCGCCAGCCGACGCCGGTGTTGTAGGCGCAGAAGGAGATTTCGCCTTCCTGGGTGGCGTACGGGATGATGCACTGCTCGGTGCGGCGGAAGTCGTAGTTGAAGAGGTCCTGGAACCACATGCCCGCGATAAAGAGGAAGTTCCAGCGGTCGCCGCGGCGCATCTTGATGTCTTCCATGGTGCGGTCCGCGGTGACCTTGCCGTAGTTCTTGCCGGTGGCGCCGAAGCACTTGTCGAACTTGGTGAGAAGGTCGGCGATGCGGAAGTGCGTGGGGGCCTTGGTGGGGTCGTAGTTGCGGAGCAGGGCGAGGCCGGCGCCGAGCATGGTCAGGTACTTGCCGCGGGCGGCGTCGTTGACGCGGGCGATGTCCTTGGCGAGGCGGTCTGCGTTCAGGAACGCGGTGACGGGGACGGCTTCCTTGGTTTCCTTGTCGATCATGAGCGCCATGCCGATGCCGCAGTTGGGGTGGCATCCGCAGGAGAGCTGGCCCCAGTCGTGGTTCGGTCCGTGGACGAGGTCGGCCCAGTCGGAGAAGGTCGACATGAAAGAGATGGGGAACCAGTCGCGGACGGGCTCGCCGAGGCCGGTCTGGTTTTTCACGTCGTGGGCGAGGTGCGAGAGCGTGTAGCGCTGGGCGGCGCGGCGTTCGTCCGAAACATCCTCGTCGCGTCCGGTGAAGGAGACGGGCTGGAAGGAGAGGAAGTTGATCTTCTTGGGGTTGTCGAGGGCGAACTCGATGATGCGGCCGACCTGCTCATTGTTGATGCCGTTGATGATGCAGGTGACGGGAACGATATCGACGCCGGCCTCGTGGAGGTTGTGGATGGCCTGGAGCTTGACGTCGAAGGAGTTGCCGACCTTGCGGTGGGAGTTGGCGGCGTTGCCGATGCCGTCGAACTGGAGGTAGGCATAGCGGAGGCCGGCGTCGGCGGCGGCTTTGGAGAACTCCTTGGACTTGGCGAACTCGATGCCGTTGGTGGCGGCCTGGACGGAGGTGTAGCCGACCTTACGGGCGTACGCGACGGCGTCGAGGAAGTAGGGGGAGAGGGTGGGCTCGCCGCCGGAGAACTGCACGCTCATTTGCCGCTTGGGCTTGATGGTGACGGCGTTGTCGAGCATGGTCTTGATCTCGTCCCACGTAAGCTCGTGGACGAAGCCGACTTGGTTGGCGTCCATGAAGCAGGGGTCGCACATCATGTTGCAGCGATTGGTGAGGTCGATGGTCAGCACGGACCCACGCCCGTGGGTCACGGTCGACGTCCCGTGGTTGTGGAGCTTCTCGTCGTTGTGCGCCTTGATGTCGCGGCCGGGGAAGACCTCTTCGAGGTGCTTGAAGAAGGCCGTGTCGATGGACATGACATCTTCAAAGTGGCCGTGAATGGGGCAGTCTTTCACCATCAGGATCTGCCCGTCGCGCTCGATGATCTGCGCCTTGATCTCGCCGACCTTTTCGTTGAGGAGGATCTCGTGCGGCAGCTTGCCGTCGACGATCTGCTGGCGAATCTCGGGGATGCAGCGGGGGCAGAGCGAGTCGGTGGTGCGGGGCCAGCCGAGGGGCGGCTTCTCTTTCTGGTAGCTCTTGAGCAGCGGCTTGTCGCTCCACTTTGGGGTGAAGCTGGCGTTCGGGCTGAAGGAGTTCAACTTGTTAAAGACAGCCCATGCGCCCTTTGCGCCGTACGTAAGAGATTTTTCGAAGAGTTTTGCAGCCTTTGCCATGCGTGTGGGTCTCCTGAAGTGGGTGCGTCGAGGATTCGATGCCCGAGGCGGTCTTTCGTTGCGGGCAACCTAGTCCGAGCGTATCGTGATGCCGGGCCGAAGAGGATGCCGAATGTGGTACATCGCAGCGCAACGCCTGGCTTTCAGAAAAAGGCGCGCACAGAAAAGCAGACGGCCGCGATTCTTCGATCATCTACGCCCGCGCATCTAGGACGAAGCGAGATGAGTTGAACGGCAACAATCTGCATTGAACGGGGATGGAGGGCGGGGCAGATGGAAAGGGTTCGATGAGAAACTTCTAATCCGGAAGCAGCGAAAGGGGAGGGAGGGACGCTAGACGACTTCTTCCTGGGTGAGGGTCACGCGCAAGGTATGCCCGTCGAAGGCGTAGGTGCGGGTGTGGTGGGCGGCGGGTGAGCCGAGGAGGTCTCCGGGGCCGCTGAGGATGGTCGGGGGAGAGAGCGAGCAGCGGGAGGAGAGGACGAAAGCCCGATTTTTCCAGCCTCCGCCAATGATGTTGCAGAGCTCGCCGACGGCATCGCCGATCGACTCGTCGTCCTCGGCAATGGGCATTCCGAGCAGGAGAGAGGCAAGGAAGCCGGCGGCGGGAGGGTTCATCCGGACCTCGCACGCGCCGTGCATCTGGCCGCCGAAGCGGACCGTGGCCCATAGATCGCGGTCCTCGCCCCGCGCGCGCTCGCCGGAATTGGTGGTGCTGGTGGCTTCCACCATCTCGGCAGTAAGCCCCAGCATGGTATCGAAGACCTCCTTGACGGCGGCGTCGGCGAGTTCGACCGTTCTTCCGGAGAGGAACTCTTCCGTGCTGTAGGCCATGCTGAGGGGTGCCGTCCTGGACATTGACAAAGTCTCCTGCCGTGCGAACGAGCCCGGAACAGAGGGAGCTGAACGCGTTGCGCTATGCGGCGGCGAGAAGCGGCTTGACGTTACTCTCAATGTGCTCCGCGGTAAAGGGCTTGCGGATATAGCCGCGCGCGCCGCTCTGCAGCGCCAGGCGAACCTGCTGTCCGCCTCCCTCGGTGGTGACCATGACGATTGGAACGCCCTGGGCGAGGCCCTCCTCCTTGATCCTCTTGAGAAGCTCCAGGCCGCTCATCCCGGGCATGTTGATGTCGCACATGATGAGCTTGACCTCGGTGGTGCGCAGGACGGTGAGCGCTTCCTCGCCGTTTCCGGCCTCACACACCGCGTCAAAGTTGACGTCCCCTGCCTTGAGCGTCCGGAGGATCACCTTCCTCATGACAGCCGAGTCGTCAATGATGAGCACTGTTCCCTTCATCTCCGGGCATCCCTTCGTGGTTCTGCAGAGGTGGCGACGTCGGTTGGACCAAGCGTCTAGATGCTTTATCGACAGGAAAGGGCCGGGCTTAACAAGAAAGAGTAGGAAGATTGCCGACCCGCCGACCCTGGGCCGGGGAGTGGGTGAGCGATCAGGCGGATTTCGCCGCGGCCGGGGGCTCGAACGACTCCTCAGAAGGAAGAAAAAGAGTGAAGATGGTTCCGTGGAAGCGGGGGTCTTCGGTGCTGCGGACGGAGATGGTTCCCTGGTGGCGCTCGAGGATTCCGGCGGAGATCCAGAGGCCGAGGCCGGTGCCGTTGAGATCCTTGGTGGTGTAGAAAGGCTCGAAGATGCGCTTGCGGGTGGCGGCCGACATTCCATGGCCGGTGTCCGCGATGGTGATGCGGACGCCCGGGACCCCTGTCCTGGGGTGGCGCACGGCGTGAGCGCGGGCGATGATGCGCCCGCCGCCGCGCATAGCGTCGATCGAGTTGGCGATCAGGTTATTAAGCACCTGGCGAATGTCGTTTTCGAAACATAGGATGGGATCCGCCGAGGCATAGCGGGCGTCGACCGCGATGCCGGAGTTGGCGAGACGACCCTGGTAGAGGCGGAGGACCGGGTCGACAAGATCGGCCGGGGAGACAAGGGTAGGACGGATCGCCTGGCGATGGAAGCGGAGGCTCTGGGTGGCGATCTGCGAGACGCGGGAGAGCTCGGACTGCGCCATGTGCACGTAGACCTTCAGCTCCTGGGGAAGATCTTCAGCCAAACCGATGAGGTAGAGCAGGTTGGTGATGGCTTCGAGCGGATTGTTGATCTCGTGCGAGATGGAGCTCGCCAGGCGGCCGACGGCAGCGAGCTTCTCGCTCTGGATGAGAGCGGCCTCGGCCTTCTTCTGATGAGTCATCTCGATCGAGGTTCCGGTGATCGAAATGACGGTGCCGTCGGGAGCGAAGACGGGCGTGTAGCTTGCGCTCCAGATGCGATGCTCGCCAGGACGCGCGGGGAGTTCGCCTTCGATGATGATGTCGCGGACGGCGTGGCCCTGGGCGACGGAGCGGAAGATCTCCAGCAGGTGCGGCATGGTGGGCGCGATCTCGGCGAGGGTGCGGCCGACGATCTGGTCCGGGGGCAGCCCGACCATCTCGGCCAGGCGGTCGTTGGTGCGCAGGAAACGGAAATCATCCGGGGTGAAGAGCGCGAGGCCGCTGGCGGCGGACTGGTAGATGTTCTCGAGCTCGGCCCGTTGACGTTCGGTCTCCTGCTGCTTGCGCTGGAGCTCCCGGGCGAGCGTTCTCTCGTCGTGGATGTCCATGGCGACGCCGAGCCAGTGGAGGATGGTGCCGTCCTCATCGCGGACAGGCAGGCCGCGCAGGCACCACAGCCGCGACGCCCCGTCGCGGGCGCGAACGATGCGGGCCTCGATGTTGTACTCCGCGCCCGTACGGACGGATTCGATCCAGGAGGAGACCACGGCCTCGCGGTCGCGGACGTCGAAGCCCTGCAGCCAGCCGCCGCCCTGCAGGTCGCCCACGCTAAGACCCAGATAATCCAGAAAACCCTGGTTGGCATAGGTGATGGAGCCATCCGGATCGCCCCGCCAGATGGCCTGCGGGTTGAGGTCGGCGAGGATGCGATAACGCTCTTCGCTGGCGGCCAGGTTGTTCTCGCTGCGCTTGCGCGCGGTGATGTCGATGGCGACCCCGCCGAGGCGGACCGGAGGAACAATCTCCCCGAGCGCGCGTCCGCGAAGCTCGATCCAGAGGTGAACCCCGGCGGCATCGACGATCTGGAAGTCGACGGCAAGGGTGGCGCTGGAGTTCGTGGCGGCGCCCAGGGCGTTGCGGACGCGGGCCCGGTGCTCCGGCACGACGATGCCCTCGAGCGCCTGGAGGGTGGCAACCTCGCGCAGCGGGTGGCCGAACACAGGATAGGACCCCGCGCCGAAGCTGAAGCTGCCGGTGAGCAGGTCAAGGTCCCAGGTCGCCATGAGCGCGGCGCGCTGCACGGTGGCGAGCAGATTCTGCTGGTAGCGCAGCGCCTGCTCCGCGGTGCGGCGTTCGGTGATGTCGCGGAAGAACAGGACGATACCGTCGTCCGAAGGACGCACCTCGACACTGAAGAAAAGGTCCAGCGGCGCGGGATAGAACGCCTCGAACGCCGTCGGAACCCGCTCTTCCATGGTCCGACGGTAAGCGTCGCGGTACGGACTGCCGGGATCCGCCGCGGCAGGGAACTCCTCCCAGAGAACCTTCCCGAGAAGGTCCGCCTTGACGCTGAGGATGTCCTGCGCACGTCGGTTCAGGAACGTGATCCGCCACTCCCGGTCCAGGCTCACGATGCCGTCCGACGTAGCGTCGAAGACCTGCTGAAGCTGCTGCGTCGCCTGCAGACGCAGTATCTCGGCCTGCTTCCGCATCGTCACATCGTCGAAGATGACGAGAATGCCGGTTTGAACCGGCCGTGCCGTTACCTTGAACCAGCAGTGGAGCGGCTCCGGATAAAACGCCTCGAACTCGGTCGTGACGCGCTCTTCCATGGCGCGCCGGTAGCTGGAGCAATACGGCTCCTCCAGGTTGCCAGGGAAGAGCGTCCAGATGCTCTGCCCGAGAAGGTCGGGGGTCGCCAGCAGATCCATGGCGGCCCGATTGGCGAATGCGAAGCAGAAGTTCCAATCCACGCCGACGATGCACGAGGGAGTCGCGTCGAGAAACTCGTGCAGGTCCGCCCGCGTGTGCGGGTACGGCGCCGTCGGGGGCGCCTCGGCGACCGTGCTGGGCCGGGAGGCGGAGGAACGATCCTGGACAGATTCGGGCACGTTAGGTCTTGGGTCTCACCCCCGGCCCTATCCGCCCCACGTCGCCGGCGTACGTGGCGGCATCGGCGGGGGCGGCGGACTGGAGCGCGGGGCGGGAAACTCTGGAGAATATTCTAGCGAAGCGGCAGGGTATCTTCACCTTCCAGCCGCGCCAATCGCCGGGAGAGTTCCGTAATGTGCTCCCGCAGCGTGGCGACCTCGGCTTCGAGCTGATCGAGCCGCCCCGGGGTGCCAGCGGGCTGCACCGCCACCTCCGCTGTCATCGAGGGTGGTTCCCCCAGCAGGTGGCTGAACCGCGCCTCGCGCGCCCCGGGCTGGCGCGGCAGCTGCAAGGTCAGCGGCGTGGTTCGCCGCGTATCGCTTTCCGCCCCTGGAGCGGCGGCGCGGCTGGCAAGACGCTCCAGCGTCGACTGGACCGCGGCCAGATCGTCGAAGGCGAACAACCGGTCGGCCCGGGAACGCAACTCACCGGGCGTCTGCGGGCCGCGCAGCAGCAGAAGGCACAACAGCGCCGTCTCGTCCCGGCGAAGGTTCAGCACGGTCCGGGCGCGATGCTCGTATTTGGCCACCCGCGCATCGTGCAGAGAACTTACCAGCGACAGCGCTTCCAGGCTGTCCAGCGCCGTCCGCACCTCGCGTTCGCCGAGATCCAGCACCGGATCGCGGCTTGAGCGTTGGTTGCACGCACCCACCAGGGCGTTCAACGAGAGAGGATACTGCTCCGGCGTCGTGATCTCCTTCTCGATGAGCGCGCCGAGCACGCGCAACTCTGTGGCATCCAAGGCCCTGCCGAGCGGCGGCTGTGCGGCGGCGCGATGTTCAGGAGACAGACTCATACCGTTCCAATATGGGAATCACGAAGACGAGGTTGCCTGCCGATACGAGAGAAAGTAGAATGAGGAAGTCGAATGACGTTTCGCAACGCTCATTCGCCAGGAATCATATCCTTGGTGTTGTGCTGGTAACTTTCGGGCCTGGAGTGTGGATGCAGAGTTTACCGAAGAAGTGGTTTGGAGCCGCAGTGATTGCGTTCCTTCTTGGCACCAGCATGGGAACGGCACCGCGTGCCTTCGCCAGCGAAGCGTCCGCGGGCGATCTCGCCGGTCTGTCCATGGCGGGCCAGCAGTTCCGCCTCAAGCTGCATCACCTGCACACGGGTGAGTCGATCAACGTCGTCTATCGCATCGGCAACACGTACCTGCCGGAAGGTCTCGCCAAGCTGAACTACTTCCTGCGCGACCACCGCACCAACGATGAAGGCCGCTACGATCCAAAGGAGTTCGACCTGTTGCACGCGCTTGCCGCCAGGCTCAGTAAGGCCGGCGGGGAGATCGACATCGTGTGCGGCTACCGGACGCCCGCCAGCAACAACTATCTGCGGACCCGCGCCGCGAACACGGGCGTCGCCCAGAACAGCCAGCATGTGCAGTCGCGGGCGATCGACATCCGTATTCCCGGTGTAAAGACGAGGCGCCTCCGGGACACGGCGCTTTCGCTCGGCATGGGCGGCGTCGGCTACTACCCCGTCAGCCAGTTCGTCCACGTGGATGTCGGGCCGGTGCGGCGCTGGTCGTACTTCGGCAGCGGCGAGTAGCCTCTGTTGGCGCTGTCTCCATCCCGCATCCGCTCCGGGAAGCCCACATCGGCGGGAGGCCCGTTGAACCGCTCCTCCAGGTTTCTTCTCACGGCAGGCGCCGCGCTCGCGACCTTCTGCTTGCTCCCCCGGGCGAAGGCGCAGGACGCGCACCGGGTCGTCCAGCAGATGGTGGCCAACGAGGACACGGCCGGCTTGCACCGGCAGCACTTCACCTACACGGCCAGCGAGCGGTCGGACCGCACGAACGGCCATCTCTGGCGTGAGCGCGTGGTCGAAACCACGCAGGGCAAGATGCGCCTTCTGCTGGAGGTAGACGGGCAGGCGCTCTCGCCCGAAGGCGACGCGGGTGAGCGGTCGCGGCTGGCGGGAATCCTGGCCAATCCTGCCAGCTTCATTGCAGCCGAGCGCGCCAGGAAGAACGACGACGACAAGGCAAAGTCGATGCTCGACCTGCTACCCACGGCCTTCCTGGTGGAGAATGCGCGCACGGAAGGCGAATGGATTCGCCTCGACTTCCGGCCCAACCCGGACTACCAGACGCGATCGACCGAGGAGAAGGTGCTGCACGGGATGTCCGGCACGTTCACCGTCGACCCCCATGCGCTGCGCCTGCATGAGTTGGCAGCCCGGCTGCCTCAGGACATCAGCGTCGGCTTCGGCCTGGCTACGATCCACGCCGGAAGCAGCTTCGCGATGCGGCGGGACCACGTGGCGGCGGACCAGTGGAAGACGGCGCTCGTGGAGACCAGCATCAACGGCAAGGCGATGCTCTTCAAGTCGCTCGGCAAGAATGAGCATGTGGAGCGGACCGGCATCCGGCTCATTCCGTTCGATACGACGCTGCCGCAGGCCGTCGCCCTGCTCGAACAGTGACGGGTGGTCACCCCGGCAAGCGTCTGAGCTCTGGTAGCCTTTCGGCAGTGGAGAAAGCCTGACCATGCCGCCGCCCGTGATCGCCGTTCTTATTCCGTGCCACAACGAAGCATCGGCCATCGGCAAGGTGGTGGAGGACTTTCGCGCGGCGCTGCCCGGGGCGGCCCTGTACGTCTACGACAACAACTCCACGGATGCGACGGTAACGCAGGCGCTGGCGGCCGGGGCGCGGGTCTACTCGGAGCCGCTGCAGGGTAAGGGCCACGTCGTGCGGCGCATGTTTTCCGATATCGAAGCGGACGTATTTGTGCTGGTGGATGGCGACGACACCTACCTGGCCGCCTCCGCGCCGGCCATGGTCGAGCGCCTCCTCGCCGAGCGGCTGGACATGGTCAACGGCGCCCGCACCACCAGCATCGTCGCCGCGTACCGGCGGGGGCACCGGCTGGGAAACCAGATCTTCAGCATGCTGGTGCGGAGGACCTTCGGCAGCCGCATCCGCGACCTGCTCTCCGGCTACCGGGTCTTCAGCCGGAGGTTTGTGAAGTCGTTTCCTGCCCTCTCATCCGGCTTCGAAATCGAGACCGAGCTCACAATCCACGCACTCGAGCTCGATCTTCCCATCGGCGAGGTCGACACGCCCTACAAGGACCGGCCCACGGGCAGCGCCTCCAAGCTGCGCACCTACTCGGATGGCATCCGCATCCTGCGCACCATCCTCGCGCTCATCAAAAACGAGCGTCCGCTGTACTTCTTCTCGGTGGCGGCGGCAGTCTTCTTCATCACGGCGATCGTGCTCGGCTTTCCCATCTTTGTGGAGTTCCACCGAACCCACCTGGTTCCGCGCCTGCCGACCGCGGTAGCGGCGACCGGCCTGGTGCTGCTCTCGTTTCTCTCGCTGGTCTGCGGGCTCATCCTGGACTCCGTCGCGCGGGGCCGCAAGGAGATCAAGCGGATGATGTACCTGGCCATTCCGGCGTGGCAACGGGACCAGGGCTAGGGCTTCACGGGCTCCAGCGGGTAGACGTAGAAGTCGCTTCTGCCGAGCTGCCGCCATCCCTCGGGAATGTGCGCGGAGGGCGCGAAGATCGCCACGACCGCGGCGATCCCGTGCTGGCGCAGCACCGCAAACACGCGGGCCTTATCGGGAATGGTCTGCCAGTAGGCCCCGGCATCGATTGAGCCGACGACCTCGATCTCGGCGCGGATAGGCGTGCCCGCCAGACGCGCCCAGTAGTGGTCGGTGTAGCAGGCAAGATCGCCGAAGCAGGCGACCACCTTGCCCGGGCCGATGCCGAGGTCGTTCAGCCCTTGGGCGGCCGGGTAGATCTCCGGGCTGTAGTTTCCGCGCGGACTGTTGAGGACACCCAGCCCTCTGCGACGCTCCAACACGTCGGCCAGCCCGTTCGCCAGCAGCAGACCGGCCAGCAGCACCACCGTTGCGGTCGCCGCTTCGCCGGTGAACCCGGCGACCGGGCGTCGCAGCATCGCGAGCAGCGGAAGCACGATCAGGAGAAGGCCCCCGGTCAGGTAGCGGTCCTGGAAGTCGATGGGGAAGTAGAGGGCGAACATCAGTGCGCCCCAGGCGGAGATCGAGAGGAGCGGCAGCATGGATCGCCAGCCGGCCGTGTCGTCTTCCCCGCGCCCAAAGAAGCAGCCGGTCAGTAGAAGCACGCCAAGCAGCACCACCGATTCCAGGTGCGCGATGAGGAAGCGCACCAGCAGCGCCGTGCACCGCGCGAGGCGCAGCAGATGCCCCTTCAGGTAGAACTTCGGCGTGATCGTGTCGGTCCAGTACGAGGGGTCGAACCACAGCGGGTAGGTTCCGCCCGGGTGCGCCGCATACGAGTACACGGGAGGGACATCGAGCAGAAGCTCTTCGTGGTGCTTGAAGTCGACCGTCGCATGGCCGATCCGGCCGGTGCGCCACTCGTGCCAGCGCTCCGTCTGATCGATGAAGAAGGCATAGTTGAGGCGGGCGGACTCGCCCGTCGTGAGCCGGCCGCGCTGCCGGGAGATTGCGGCGATGTACGGCCCGGCAACCGCGGCGAAGACCAGTCCGGCGACCAGCGCGCCGCTCACGATGCGTCCCCGCGCACTGCCGCGGCGTGTGAGGCCGTAAAAGAAGAGCGTGGCCAGCAGGACGCCCGAGGGCAGAAAGGCGAACGACTTGGTAAGGTAGGCAAGCCCCAGCACGAGGCCGAGCCCGGGGTAAAGCAGGAACCTGCCGCCTGCCTGCAGACGCAGCAGGATGCCGGCCGCCAGCAGGAACAGGAGCAGCAGAAGAGCATCGGCCCGCACCGCGGCGAGGCTGAGCTCGCGGGTGAAGCTCGCGAACAACAGGGCTAAGGAAGCCAGCAGGAGCACCGGGGGAGACAAGGCAAACGGAGCCTCCCGGGAGATGTTCCGCTCCCGCGCCAGCACGAGCCCGCTCACCAGGAACCGGCACGCCAGGATGCACCCGGCGAAGATCCAGAAGTTGACCCAGATGAAGGTCTGGAGCTCGCCCCACCGGGTGGGATGCGCGAGCACCTGCCCAACCGCGAGCGCCGCCGCATACCCCGGGTTCCAGTACCCGTTCACCACGTGCGCTGTGTCGTGCGCCCGCATGGCGTCGGCGATGTCCATGAAGGCGACGGCGTCGCCATCCAGCTTGTAGCTGTCGTACCGGGCGTAGCCGGCGCCGCAAAGGAGGATCAGCACGGCGTAGACGAGCGCGAGCAGGCGGAGCCGGGATGCCGTCATGTACCGTAGACTCCTTCTGAAGATGGGGTCAGTATCGCATGGGCGGTTGAGCCGAACCTGCCCCTCTGCCGGGCTGGACGTGAGCCCGGCGGCACGCAGTAAAATAGTCCCATGGGACACTCGTCTCCTCACCTGAAGCGCTTTCGTCACGGACGCCGCGACCGCGGCCGCGCCTGACCCCTTCCCCATCCCACTCTTCCAGCACCGGCGCCCAATTCGTGCGGCTCACCACGCCAGCCATACAATGGCCCATCATTGTGCAAATGTTTCCCGCCTGTTTTTGAGGAGATTTTCATGCCCCCCGAGACCCATCCAGACACCTTTCAAAGCCGTTCGACGCTCACCTCCGGCTCGTCCACGGTCCATCTCTTTCGTTTGCAAGCACTTGCGGACCAGGGCACAGACCTCACAAAACTGCCGTTCTCCCTCCGCATCCTGCTCGAGAACCTGCTCCGCCACGAAGACGGACGAACCGTGACCGCAGACGACATCCGCTTTCTGGCTGCCTGGGACGCGAAGGCGGAGCCGAGCCGCGAGATCGCCTATATGCCTGCGCGGGTGCTGATGCAGGACTTCACCGGCGTTCCGGCGATCGTTGACCTGGCGGCGATGCGGGATGCGATGCGGGTGCTTGGAGGTGACCCGAACAGGATCAATCCGTTGCAGCCTGCGGAGCTGGTCATCGACCACTCGGTGCAGGTGGATGAGTTCGGGACAACCAATGCTTACGACCTGAATGCGGCGCTCGAGTTCCAGCGGAACCGCGAGCGTTATGCATTCCTGAAGTGGGGACAGACAGCTTTCAATAACTTCTCGGCGGTACCGCCGGGGATGGGGATTTGCCACCAGGTGAACCTCGAGTACCTGGCCCGTGTGGTGTTTACGACGGCCCCAGACGCGTCCGGAGAGGTGCTGGCCTACCCGGATACGCTGGTGGGAACGGACTCGCATACGACCATGGTGAACGGTCTGGGTGTGCTTGGCTGGGGCGTGGGCGGGATCGAGGCAGAGGCGGCAATGCTGGGGCAGCCGGTGTCGATGCTGGTGCCGCAGGTGGTGGGATTCCGGCTGACCGGGCGGCTGAAGGAAGGGACGACCGCGACGGACCTGGTGCTGACCGTGACCGAGATGCTGCGAAAGTTCGGCGTGGTGGGCAAGTTCGTGGAGTTCTACGGTCCGGGAATCGCGGAGCTTCCGCTGGCGGATCGGGCGACGATCGCCAACATGGCTCCCGAGTATGGCGCGACCTGCGGGTTCTTCCCGGTGGATGCGGAGACGCTGCGGTACCTGCGGCTTACGGGGCGGACGGAAGAGCACATCGCGCTGGTCGAGGCTTACTGCCGGGAGCAGGGACTGTTCCATACGGCGGATGCTGCGGAGGCGGTTTATTCGGCTACGCTGTCGCTCGATCTGGCTACCGTCGAGCCATCGGTTGCGGGGCCGAAGCGGCCGCAGGACCGGGTGCTGCTGTCCGAGGCGGGTGCGAGCTTTGCCCAGCAGCTACCGAGCTTGCAGGGGCTGAACGCCAACAAGCAAGCGGCGCGGCAGATGGTTCGCTGGGAGGGTGAAGGGGGACACGCGAGCGCGTATGGCGATGTGACGAGTGGGCTGGGCGCGCCTGCGCCGGCGACTCCGGTGGAGGGCGTGATTCCAGTGGCGACGCTCACTCCGGGGCCGAGTACGGTTCCGGTCGAGGCTCCTGTGATGTCGATCCAGGGGAGGTTCGGGATCGATCCCGAACCGTATTTGCATGATGGGTCGATCGTGATCGCGGCGATTACGAGCTGCACGAATACGTCGAATCCCTATGTCATGATGGCCGCGGGTCTGCTGGCGAAGAAGGCGGTGGAGAAGGGGTTGCGAACTCCTCCGTGGGTGAAGTCTTCGCTTGCGCCGGGCTCGCGGGTGGTTACGGACTACTACAAGAAGGCTGGATTGATGCCGTATCTGGATGAGTTGCGGTTCCAGGTGGTTGGGTATGGCTGCACGACGTGTATCGGGAACTCAGGGCCTTTGCCGACGGATGTGTCAAAGGCGATCGACGAGCATAACCTTGTGGCGGTTTCGGTGCTGTCTGGGAATCGGAACTTTGAGGGCCGGATTTCGGCAGAGGTTCGGGCGAACTACCTGATGAGTCCACCGCTGGTGGTGGCTTATGCGCTTGCGGGACATATCGGGCATAACTTCGAAACGGAGCCGCTGGGCCGGAGCCGCGATGGGCAGGCGGTGTTCCTGAAGGACATCTGGCCTTCGCAGGCGGAGGTTTCGGAGGCGGTTGCGAGTTCGATCGACTCGGCGATGTTCCGGAAGCAGTACGCGACTGTTTCGGATGGGGATCAGAATTGGCAGCATCTTAAGTTTCCCGAAGGGGAGACCTATAGGTGGGAGGCGGATTCGACTTATATTCGTAAGGCTCCTTACTTTGACGGGATGCCGGCGCTACCGGCTCCGATCGAAGACATTCATGAGGCTCGGGTGCTGGCGGTGCTTGGGGATTCGGTGACGACCGACCATATTTCGCCTGCGGGGTCGATCAAGCTAACCGGGCCGGCGGGAAAATACCTGGTGGCGCATGGGGTCAAGCCGAGCGACTTCAACAGCTATGGAAGCCGTCGAGGGAACCATGAAGTCATGGTTCGTGGCACCTTTGCCAATGTGCGGCTGCGGAACAAGTTGGCTCCGGGGACCGAAGGCGGGGTGACGCGGCTGCTGCCGGAAGGAACGGGCATGAGCATTTACGATGCCTCCGTTGCCTATGCCGAGCGGGGGGTTCCGCTGGCGATCCTGGCCGGGAAGGAGTACGGATCGGGCTCAAGCCGGGACTGGGCGGCCAAGGGGCCTCGTCTGCTGGGCATCCGGTTTGTGATTGCCGAGAGCTATGAGCGGATACACCGGTCGAACCTCGTCGGCATGGGAATTCTTCCGCTGCAGTTCCAGCATGGGGAGAATGCCGAGTCGCATGGGCTGACCGGCGAGGAGATCTTCTCGTTGGGGGAGAAGCCGGGAGACCTGCGTGGGATGCTGGACTCGAAGTTCGAGAACGGCAAGAGCCTGCTGGTGGTGGCGGAGGGTCCGGACGGGACCAAGACGGAGTTTCCCGTGTCGGTGCGGATCGATACGCCGCAGGAGATCCTGTACTACCAGCATGGAGGGATTCTGCAGTACGTGCTGCGGCAGTTGGCCGGGCGGGCTTAGTCGCGGCCGAGCGATGGTGCTGCGAAGAGTTTTCGAGCAGGGGCGCAGGCCCCATGCTTCGCAGGCGTGTCTTCTCTCGACGGGTGGCTCCGCGGTGCGACTCGCGTTTACTGTCACGAAGCGAACATTATCCCGGCAACGGAGTCTCGAGGGTCTTCTTCACGTCTCGTTCAGAAGCCGTATTGCTCAATCGTTTGCAGGAGGGCGAGTTTGCGGTCTGGTTGGAGGAAGCTGGCTTCGATGGAGTTTGCGGCTAGCTCCCGGAGCTGCTCCAGGGTGAAGCCGAAGCGCTCGTAGGCGAGATGGTACTCGTTGGCGAGGTCGCTGCCGAACATGGGAGGATCGTCGGAGTTGAGGGTGACCATCAGGCCGCGGTCGAAGTACTCCTTGGCCGGGTGATCTTCGTGGGTGGGGCAGCAGCCGGTACGGAGATTGCTGGTGATGTTGAGCTCGAGCGGAATCTGCCGCTCGGCAAGGATGTCCATGAGTTCGGGATCCTGGCGGGCGGTGAGGGCGTGTCCGATGCGTTCGGCGCCGATGTTGATCGCGGACCAGATGCTGGCGGGGCCGGTGGACTCTCCGGCATGGGCGGTGAGGCGGAGGCCGGCGTCGCGGGCCTCGGCGTAGAGGTCGCGGAAGAGGTCTGCCGAGCCGCGGGCTTCGTCTCCGCCGATGCCGATGCCGACGATGCTGGGGTAGTCGGCACGCATGGCAGCGGCGAGGCGGAAAACGTGGGCGGCTTCTTCAGGGCCGAAGTGGCGGACGGCGTCGACGAGCCAGAAGAGAGTGATGCCGAAGTCCTGCTCGGCGCGGATACGGCCGCGTTCGAGGGCTGGCATGACGTCCGCGATAGCGAGGCGGGCCTGGCGGTGGAGGATGCCGAAGGAGATGTAGACCTCGGCGTGGAGGACGCCCTGGGCGGCGAGGGCGCGGGCCATTTCGTAGGTGATGAGCTCGTAGTCTTCGGGGGTGCGGAGGCGCTCGGTGACGGCGCGGAAGGACTGGAGGAAGCCGAGGAAGTCCGGGTAGGTGTAGAGGGCGCGGGCGGCGGGGAGGGTGAGGGGCTCGGAGTCGTGGCGCTGGGAGAGGCAGACGAGGGTCTCGGGGAGGATGGACCCTTCGAGGTGGAGGTGGAGTTCAGCCTTGGGGAGGTTGCGAAGCCAGGTCTCGGGGTCGAGTTCGAGCTCGGGCTGGGGGATGCGGCGGGCCATCGGTCCAGTTTACGCCCAGCGGGAGTGTTGGCCGAGAGTTTGTGGGTGCGGAGAGGAGTCGGCCCCGAGGGGCGGGATCACGGTCAGGAAGCCTGGCGGAGCGGCTCAGCGAGGAGGGGCTCCTCGGCCGGGATGAGAAGGCCAAGGCGGCTGTTAAGGGCGGTTCGGCGGATTTCGCGGATGCATTCTGCAAGGAGCCAGACGTAGCCGACGAGGAGGAGAAACTCTGCGAAGAAGAAGGCGAGAACGAGAGGCCGGCCGGCGAAGAGCATGACGTGGAGTTGGGCCGAGGTGGGCTGGTCGAAGATGCTGGACCAGAAGCTGTGCTCGGTGAGGGCGATGAGGGTGAAGACCGCGAAGGCGGCTAGACGGTTGCGGCGCTGGGTGGGGGTGGCGGGCTCAAGCACCGGCAGGAGGCAGACCGGGAAGAGGCAGAGCATGAGGTAGGTAGGCCAGGACTTCTTGGAGAAGAGCAGGAGAGCGAAGATGATGGCGGCGATGCCGAAGACGATGATGCGGACGCGGGCGGCCTGGGAGAGTCCGCGGCAGGCACGGGCGACGAGAGCGGTGATGGCGAGGATGGCGGCGACGACGAGGAGGTTGGAGACGGCGGCGGGGAGGGTGAAGTTGAAGAGGCTTTCCACGAAGAAGGGGAGATTGCTGGCGGTGCGGAGTTCTGCCTCTGCCTGGAGGGGCTGGAGGATGGGGGCGTGCAGGAAGGCGAAGGCGGCGTAGGCGGGGATGGTGAGGATGGCGGCGGAGGCAGCCCAGCGCCAGCGGCGGGGAAGCGCGACGAAGAAGGTTGGAGTGAGGACGAGCGGGAGGAACTTGACGAAGACGAGAGAGACGGCGACGGAAGCGGCGGAAAGGACGTAGCGGAAGTGGAGGGCGCAGGCGAGTGCGATGAGCAGGAGAAGGCCGATGAAGACGTTGTCCTGGCCGTCGACGGTGACGAACTGGAGGCTGAGCGGGCTGGCGAGGTAAAGGAGGGCGGCGGAGCGGACCTGGCGCTCGGCGAAGAGGCTGCGGCCGAGGCGCATCCAGCCGGGGAGGACGAAACACTCGGCGAGGACGGCGAACAGGACGATCGAGAGGCTGGAGCGCCAAAGGCTGACGAAGACGGCGTCGAGATAGGGGTGGAGGGGCGCGTAGCTGCTCTCGAAGTCGCGGTAGGGGAGCTTGTGGCGGAGAACGTCGAGGGCCTGGGGAAGATAATAGGCGGGGATGTCGCCGCGGGGAGCCAGGTGGAGGATCTTGTAGAGGAGGAGGAAGAAGCCGAGGCGCGTGGCGATGAGGGCGCCGGTGACGAGGCGGTCGAAGGTTTGAGGGGAAAGGCGCTGGAAGCGGGTGGTAGAGGCGAGCCACATTCCGAGGGGGGCGAGAAGGAAGCCAAGGGCAGAGCGAGCCAGAAGGGTCTGGGTACCTGTCATTGCGGGTCAGCCTTTCGCATGCGGAGTCGCGGGTTTTGGGTTGGAACGTAGACGAGAGTTGGGGACAAAATCGCGATTCGGGATGCTTACGAGTGAAGAATATCAGGTGGGATGGAGGGGACGAAAGCCGCTGGGCGGGGGCGGCGCATGAGGGTGGAGAAACGGGTTATGGCCGCGCGGACGGCAGCGAAGACAGTGGTACGGTCGCGGGTGAGATGGCGGGCGAGGTGGCGGGCGGTAAAGCGCGCCCCGAAGGCGAAGCGGGCGACGGGGCCGAAGGCGTTGGCGGAGGCGAGCCCGACGAAGTAGAGGCCGGGGACGGAGGACTCGAAGTTGCGGGAGAGGATGGGGGCGCCGGTGTCCTCGGCGCGGATGGCGCTGCGGAGCGCGTGCGAGAGGAAGGTGAGGCGGGCGAGCTGGGGCTTGAAGCCCGTGGCGGCGATGACGTGGTCGACCTCGAGCAAGGTGGTGGTGCGGTCTTGCTGGACGAGATCGAGGAAGACGCGGGTGCCGAGGACGGAGGCGTGGCGCACGGTGCTGCCGAGGTGGAGGGCGACGTGGCCTTCGACCTTCTGGCGGGCGAACCAGCCGGAGGAGGGGCCGAGGTGGCGCTGGATGATGCGGGCGCGGAGGCGGCGGGGAAGACGATGGAAGACGTGGGGGGCGTCCGTACACATGCGGGAACGCCAGCCGAGGCCAAGGCCGGAGCGGGGCTTGAGGAGGCGCTGGCGGAGAGGCCGGGGCTCGGGGGTGGGGGCGTGAAAGGCGATTGCCGGGCGGCGGGCGACTAGGTGGGCTTCGGCTCCGGCTTCAGCGAGGAGGCCGGCGAGGTCGACGGCGGAGGACCCGCCGCCGATGACCGCGACCGTGCGGCCGGCGTAGGGGGTAAGGTCGTGATGGTCGAGGCTGTGGCTGAGGTAGGCGGGCGGGAGGGAGGCGAAGTTATCCGGGGTGAAGGCGAAGTGGGTGATCCCGACGGCGAGGACGACGCGGTCGGCGAGGAAGGACTCACCGAGAGCGGTGGTGAGAAGGAAGTGGGGACTTTGGTGGTCGATCGAGACGACGTCAGTGGGTTCTAGCGTGGGGACCAGGCGGCGCTGGAACTCGAGGCCATAAGCGACGAAGGTTTCGCAGGGAATGGGGGCGCCAAGATCGTTGTAGGGGAGGCCCTGTTCGCGGCAGAACTGGCCGAGCGTGAAGGTGCTGCCGGGGTCGAAGAGGGTGGAGGCGAAGCCTTCGGATTTGAGCATGATGCCCGCGGGCATGTGCCGGGCCCAGACGGCCATGGGGGAGCCGAAGATGCGGAAGGAGAGGCCGGAGGTGCGGAGGTAGGCGGCGAGGGAGAGGCCGTAGGGGCCGGCTCCGACGATGGCGACGCTGACGACTTGCTGGGGTGCGGGCAACGGATTTCTCCAGGGGCAGGAACAGTGTCTTGCAAGATTGTATGGTCCGGGTGGGCGCGGGAAGAACGGATTCTGGGGGTGGAGAAGACTTTAGTCATCTGGGGAAGGCCGGTTACCAGGGTGCTCCGGAACGGCTGACTTCGGGGCTTCTGGACCGTACACTTTGCACCATGGACTTCTGAAGTTGGAGTCTTCCGGATTTCCGAGAGCAGAGATGTCGATGACAAACGATGAGGGTTCCGTGCTGGTGGTCGCGGCGATGTGGTGGCCACTTTCGGCGCGGTTGGCGGCGGCTTTCGTGCGGCAGGGGGTGGTGGTGGCGGTGGCGAGTCATCGGCGGCACCCTCTGCGGTTTGTGGATGGGGTGGCGCGGCACTACCCCTATGGGGGGATGGACTCGCTCCGTACGCTGCGGCAGGCTATGGAGCGGGAGCGGCCGGCGCTGGTGGTTCCGTGCGATGACGGCGTGGTGTGGCAGATGCATCGGCTGCATGCGCTGTGCCCGGAGCTGCGGCCGCTGATCGAGCGCTCGCTCGGGCGGGCGGAAGGCTATGCGATCGTGCGGAGCCGGGAGAAAATGCTGCGGCTTGCGCGGGAGATGGGGATTCGCGTGCCGGAGACGATCCCGGCCTTTGCCGGGATGGACCTATCGTGGGTGAGCGCGGGGAGACCGGCGGTGCTGAAGGTGGATGGAACGTGTGGCGGCAACGGGGTGCAGATTGCCCGGTCGGCCGAGGAGGGGCAGACGGCGCTGGGGAAGTTGGCGACTCCGGTTTCGGGCGTAACTGCCTGGAAGCAGATGGCGATCGACCGGAATGCGCTGGGCATGTTCGCCTGGCGGGAGGGACAGAGGCCGAACGTCACGCTGCAGGAGTACGTGGCCGGACGACCCGCGAATGCGATGGTGGCTTGCCGCGCGGGCGAAGTGGTGGGGCTGATGGCGGTGGAGGTGGTGACCGCGCACGGAGCGACCGGCGCGGCGACCGTGGTGCGGGTGATTGAGAATGCGGCGATCCGGGACGCGGCGCGCTTGCTGGCCAAACGACTGGGATTGAGCGGATTTTATGGGCTGGACTTCCTCCTGGAGCAAGGTACCGGAGAAGCGGTGCTGATCGAGCTGAATCCGCGGGCGACGCAGTTGGGGCACCTGAACGTGGGTGGGGGCGACCTTGCGGGGGCGCTTTGCGAGGCGTTCTTTGGGGGAGAAAGAAAGCCTTCGGGAGAGGCGATCGCGAGCGAAACGATCGCGTTTTTTCCGCAGGCGGTCTCGCTGAATCCGGAGTCGCCGTATGTTGCGAACGGCTACCACGATGTGCCGCTGGACCAGCCGCGACTGCATCGCGAGCTGCTGCGGGTGGCATGGCCGGACCGGTGTTTGCCGGCGCGCGCTTATCACCTGCTGCGGCCGCGGCGGCGGTGTGAGGAGGTCTGCTTCGATGCGGGCAGCGGCCGTGCCGAGGAGATGCGGCGGCGGGCGCGGCGGGCTCTCCCGATGACGGGTTCGATGTTGCCTACGGGGTGAGGTGAACGCGAACCTGGCGCTTGCCGAGGCGGAGGGTGAGGGTGTCTCCGGGGTTCACCTCCCGGATCAGCTTGTCGGTATATTTCTCTCCGTTGAGGCTTACGGCGTTTTCGGCGAGTTTGCGGGTGGCTTCGCCGGAGGAGGCGGCGAGTCCGGCGAGTTGGAGGAGCTTTGGGGTCTTGAGTTCCTGACCACCGATTACGGCGGCTGACATCAATCCCTCGGAGGCCAGTGAGACTTCGACGACTGGGAGGTCTTCGGAGACGGTGCGCTGCTGGAATTGCTTTGCCCAGGCATCGGCGGCGGCCTCCGCTGCTTCGGGAGAATGGAAGTCGGCGGTGATGGTGCGGGCGAGGTTCTTTTTGGCCTGCATGGGGTGGAGGGTTCCGGCAGCGACGTCGGCCTGTATGGTGGTGATTTCGCTGGCGCGGAGATCGGTGAGGAGGGTCCAAAACTTCCACATTAGCTCGTCGGAGATGCTCATGAGCTTGCCGTACATCTCGTTGGCGGGCTCGTGGATGCCGATGGCGTTGCCGTAGGATTTGGACATCTTCTGGACGCCGTCGAGGCCTTCGAGGATGGGGACCATGAGGACGATCTGCTGGGGCTGGCCGAAGTGTTTCTGCAGGGTTCGTCCCACGAGCAGGTTGAAGCGTTGGTCGGTACCGCCAAGCTCGACATCAGCGTGCAGGGCCACGGAATCATAGCCTTGGGCGAGCGGATACATGAGTTCATGTAGGGAAATCTCCTCTTCCGCGCGAAACCGGGTGAGGAAGTCCTTACGGTCCAGCATCTGCGAAAGGGTCACCTTGGAGGCCAGGTTGATCATCCCGGCGTAGCCGAGTTTGTCGAGCCACTCGGAGTTGTAGCGGACCTCGGTCTTCACCGGGTCGAGGATGCGGAAGACCTGCTCCTTGTAGGTTTCGGCGTTTGCGGCGATCTGTTCTGGCGTAAGGGGTTTGCGGGTGACGTTGCGTCCGGTGGGGTCGCCAATAAGGGCGGTGGAGTCTCCGATGAGGAAGATAACGGTGTGGCCGAGCTGCTGGAAGTGGCGCAGCTTGCGCATGAGGACGGTGTGACCGAGATGCAGGTCCGGGGCGGTGGGATCGAAGCCGGCCTTGATGCGGAGAGGACGGCCGGTGGCGAGGGACTGGGTAAGGCGCTCGCGGAGGGCTTCGAGCGGAATGATCTCGGCGGCGCCCTTGGTGAGGAGGTCGAGCTGGTCTTCTACGGAGGGGAAGGCGGCGGGATGGACGGGCTTGGACATGACGTTCCTGCGATGAGCGGGGTAGCGGCCTTTTCTCCCGGCGTTGCGGAGAAGATGCGGTGGGCGATTGGGACTACGTCAGAGAGGGGGTGCCCCCCCTACTCTTCGCGTGTATCTCTCCTCGAGAGAACGGCTTACGTCTGGGTAATCGCGCTTAGTCGACACGTGGGACTTAGGGCTAAACATTTCAAGACAAACGGGTCCGCTTGATCGAGCGCCTGGATGAGATCGATTCCGCTCCAACGACACATCGCAGCCCAACGAACGAAGAGTACGTTTCGCCAATCGCTCCCGAACGGCTCGCGATTCCTCATCCCCATTTTACTGAAGGGGTTGGGAACCTCTACGCCAAGTTTATTCCTATTACTTTGTATAAGTTAGACACCCATAGGGGTTTGACAGCTAAAACCCGGCCCGATGCCTCAGGGAGATGTAGCGGCGCCATGGGTTAGGCTGGGTCCGAGTGGGGATTGCTGTCCTCGGTGGAGGGCTCGTGAAGCGGATGGGATGGAGTTGGCGGATGGAGCCGGCACAATGACCTTGCCGGGGACGCAGCGCGGGGCGATTCTGTTGTCGCTGGGGGCGTTTACCTGCTGGGTGGCGGCCGATACGCTTCTGAAGGTTGCCGGTGGGTCGGCGCTGCCGGGATACGAGATGATCGGGCTCGCGGGGGCGGCGGAGGTCCTGGTCTTGCTGGTGAATGGCCTGCGGCGGAACGATGTACGCGGATTGTGGCCGGAGCGGTGGGTTGCGCCGGCACTGCGAACGCTGTTCGACATCGTCAATAACTTATTTGTGGTGGTGGCTCTGCGGCATTTGCCGCTGGAGCTGTTCTACGTGTTGATTTTTCTTGCGCCGATCGTGACAGCATTGCTGGCGGCGGGTCTGCTGGGCGAGCGGCTGGACTGGCGGCGGGGGCTTGCGCTGGCGACCGGGTTTCTGGGCGTGGTGGTGGCGGTGAACCCGCTGGGCGTGGCGCGGGGGGGCGATCGGACCGGATATTGGGCCTGCCTGGTGTGCGTGGCGTGCTTTTCGTTGAACATCATTGCCTCACGGGTGATGGCAAGGACGGAATCGGCCGAGAGTCTTACGTTCGTCTCGGGGCTAGGGTCGATGGTCTTTGGGCTGGCGGGGATGGTGTGGTTTGCGGCGCCGGTGCCTTTGCCTGTCGGGTGTCTGCTGGCCGGAGTGGGGGCTTTCTGGACGCTGGGGAGCTGGTGGTTCTTCAAGGCGTTGCAGCAGACCACGACGGCGACGGTGGCGCAGTACCACTACAGCCAGTTGTTGACCGGGGCGGTGGTGGGGTACCTGGCGTGGCGGGAGCGGCCCACATGGGCGATGGTGGCGGGGGCGGTGCTGATTGTTGGGTCGGGCTGGTATGCGGCGGCGCTGGGGGAGGCTGGTGGGGCCGGCGAAGATGGCGGGGAGCCCGATGTTGGCTGAGGGGTGCCCCACCCTTTGGCAGAGGCGCCGAGGGTTGGCACCGGGGCTCTGCTCGCAGCCCTAACCAGCGCGAATTTGCCGCGGAGTTGTAGGACGAACATCGGCAAGAACACAAGCAGATTCCCTCCGGGAACGACAACGGAAGAGGCAGAGACCACCACACCCGGATCATCCGCTATAAGGATGGGGCACCCGGCTTTACTGGCCTGACTGGTTTTTGGAGGCTGATTATAATGCGGTATGGCAAACAATCTGTCGGCGGCGCCGGGTGGTGTTCCGGATGCGGCCGGGTCTCAGCCGTTGGATGTGATGGGACCGCAGGCTCCTTCGGGGGAGGGGCGGGGAAAGGCGGCGGGTGCGGAGTTCGAGGCGGGCCTTGCGCTGGAGGCGGCGATGCCGAAGGTGACGGCAGTGCCTGCGATGCAGGATCTGGAGGAGCCGCGCGAGGCGTTGGTCCCCGGCACGGCTCCGATGGCTGCGGGAGAGGCCTTGACGCTTTCTGCGGCGGGGAGGCTGGGGGAGACTTCGGCGGCGCAGATCGAGTCGGTGGATGGGCGGTTTCGGCGGCTACTGGAGACGCTGCATGAGAACCGGCCGGCGGATGATCTGGAAATTGTGCGGAAGGCCTGGGCGTTCTGCCTGCAGCAGCACGAGGGACAGAAGCGCGCGAGCGGAGAGCCGTACGTGATTCATCCTCTGGAGGTGGCGCAGGTTCTGGCGGAGCTGAAGATGGATTCGACCGCGATTGCGGCGGGGCTGCTGCATGATGCGGTGGAGGACACGGACGTGACGTCGCCGGAAATCGCGGCGCGGTTCGGGGACCAGGTGGCGCACATCGTCGAAGGCGTGACGAAGCTGGACAAGATCAAGTTCGCCAACCGGGAGGACCACCAGGCGGAAAACATCCGGAAGATGCTGCTGGCGATGGTGACGGATGTGCGCGTGGTGATCATCAAGCTGGCGGACCGGCTGCACAATATGCGGACGCTCGAGCACCTGAAGCCGGAGAAGCAGCAGAAGATTGCACGGGAGACGCTGGAGGTGTTCGCGCCGCTGGCGCATCGGCTGGGCATGGGCAAGCTGCGTGGGGAGTTGGAGGACCTGGCGTTCCGGTACACGGATCCGTTCCAGTATGAGCTGGTGTCGGCGGAGGTGGACGCGCTGCGGGTGAGGGGCGAGTCGTTTCTACACACGGTGGTAGAGGAGATTGAGGGAAAACTGCGGGAGAACGGGATTTTGGCGCGGGTCGAGTCGCGGATCAAGCGGCTGTACTCGATCCAGCAGAAGCTGGCTTCGCAGAAGATTCCGGTAGACCAGGTGTACGACCTGCTGGCGATCCGCGTGATCTGCCGTTCCGTGCCGGATTGCTACGCGGCGCTTGGTCTGCTGCATGGGAACTGGCGGCCGGTTCCGGGGCGGATCAAGGACTTCATTGCAATGCCGCGGCCGAATCTCTACCAGTCTCTGCATACGACGCTGATTGCGGCCGGGGGGCATCAGTTCGAGGTGCAGATCCGGACGGAAGACATGCACCGGGTGGCGGAGGAGGGCATTGCCGCGCACTGGAAGTACAAGGCGAGCGACACGGTGACGGCGAAGGAAGAACAGCGGCTGGCGTGGGTGCGGCAGTTGCTGGAGTGGCAGCGGGAGATGTCGGACCCGAATGAGTTCATGTCCACGCTGAAGATGGATATGTACCCGGAGGAGGTGTATACCTTCACGCCCAAAGGCAAAGTGGTGGTTCTACCGAAGGATGCGAGCCCGATCGACTTTGCGTATGCGATCCATACGGATGTAGGGCATATGACGACAGGGGCAAAGGTGAATGGGCGGATTATTCCGCTGCGGACGCGGCTGCGGAATGGGGACATCGTCGAGATTATGACGCAGGCCGGTCATGGGCCGAGCCGGGACTGGCTGAGCTTTACGAAGAGCTCGCGGGCGCGGAACAAGATCAAGCACTTCTTGAACGAGCAGCAGCGGACGCGGGCGATCGATATCGGGCGGAAGCTGCTGGAGCGCGAGGCTAGGAAGTTCAAGATGGCTCTGGGGAGCTACAAGGAAGCGGACTATGAGCGGGTGGCGGGAGAGTATGGGTTGGGGAGCCATGCGGATTTGCTGGCCGGGGTGGGGTTTGGAAAGTACTCCGCGCGGCAGGTGCTGAACAAGCTGGAGCCGGGGGCGACGCTGCCGGCGGAAGAGACGGCGGCTGCGACCCCGGGGGTGGTGGGGAATGTCGTCGGACAGATGTCGGATGCGGTGAAGCGGGTTTTTTTTGGGAAGGGCTCGGACACGCTGCAGGTGGAAGGGCAGGACGATCTGCTGGTGTACCGGGCGCGGTGTTGTAACCCCATTCGTGGTGAGGAGATTGTGGGGTATGTGACGCGGGGTAAGGGCGTGGCGGTTCATGCGCGGAGTTGTCCGAACGTGCAGAACCTGCTGTATGAGTCGGATCGGCGGATTCAGGTGGAGTGGGGGGCGGGTGAGAAAGAGAAGGGGGCAGAGAAGGCGCAGACGTATCCGGTGAAGCTAACGGTGTTGTGCGACGACCGGACGGGGATGCTGAAGGAGTTTACGGCGATTATTTCGGACGATGGGACGAATATTCGGAGCGTGGATACGAAGCCGACGGCGGATGGGAATGCGGTGGTGGACTTTGTGGTGGAGACGGTGGATGTAAGGCATCTGAACCGGCTGGTGCTGAACCTGCGGAAGGTGCCGGGGGTGCGGGATGTGCATCGGGTGCAGAAGATCTAAGAGGCGCGCTGCGTCGCTGCTGAGCTGCGTGAGGCAAGCCGCGCTTCGGTGGAGTGGTACCGTGTTAAGGAACGCCGACTGGAACCCTGCTGTCAGCTATCTCAGAGCTTTTGCTGAACGGAATGCATGATCGAACCTAGGGTGGACCGGACCAGGACGCTGCTTGTGGGCGCACATGGACAAGTTGGCGCACAGATGTTTCGCTTTCTGGGCGAACGGGACGGGTGGGACACTGTTCTTCCGACTTCCCGGAGCAAGCGGGACGGATGGCTGGAATTGGACCTGGCAGAGGTGGCGAGCGCGGAGCAGGTCGAACGGCTTCTGGATGACTACGAGATCGGGCAAATTCAATGCATCGCCGGGATGACCAATGTAGATGCCTGCGAAGCGTCCGGCGAACTGGCGCACCGGATCAACGCGCGCGGGCCGGGTGCACTCGCGACCTATGCTCAACGTCATGGGATCCGGTTTATCTACTTTTCGACTGAATACATCTTCGATGGGTCTACGGAATGTCCTGGACCGTACGCGGAGGAATCACCTGCCAATCCTCTGAACGTGTACGGAGCGAGCAAGCTTGCCGGGGAGCGAGCGGTGCTGGACGCTTGCGCCGACGCGCTGGTGCTGCGGACCACGGTGGTTTACGGGCCGGATGCGGGAGAAAAGAACTATCTGTATAGCGTGATGCGTCACCTGGTGCAAGGTGCGTCGATGCGCGTGCCGGAAGACCAGGTTTCGACGCCGACCTACAACCGCGATCTGATTCTGGCGGCTTCGGGTCTGGCGGAGGTGGGGGCATCGGGAGTCTTCCACGTCTGTGGGCCGGAGGTTCTGGGCCGGCTCGCGTTCGCACGGGCGATCGCAGAGGCGCTTGGGCTGGATGCGGGGCTGCTGCACGGGGTCTCGACGGAGATGCTGCGCCAGCCAGCCCGACGGCCCCTGGCGGCGGGTCTTGCCACCACCAAGCTGCAGAACCTGTATCCGCATCTGCGGATGAGGTCCGTGGCGGAGGCGATCGAGGATTGTTCGAGCGAGCTTCGGGCGTTTCTCGACACTGAAGCAGAAAGCAAAAGGAATGGAGTTGCATGAGGGATCCGCAGAGCAAGCCCCTGATCTCGCTGGTTGTGCCCGTCTTCAACGAGGAAGAAAGTCTGCCCTTGTTCTACCCGGCGGTACTTGCGGTGATTGAACCGCTGGCGGCCGAGTACGATTTCGAGTTTGTGTTTACCGACAATCACTCGACCGACCGGACTCCATCGCTGCTACGCGAGCTTGCCGGCAGGGATTCGCGGGTTCGGGCCTATCGTCTTTCAAGGAACTTTGGCTACCAGCGCTCGATTCTGACGGCGTACCTGCGCAGTGAGGGAGCGGCGGCGATCCAACTGGATTGCGATCTGCAAGACCCGCCGGAGATGATCCCCTTGTTCCTGGAGCGATGGCGGGCCGGCTCGGACGTGGTGTACGGGATTCGGAAGTCGCGGCTGGAGTCGACCCGATGGACGATGGCGCGAAAAGCGTTCTACTGGCTGGTGGACTCGCTCTCCGAAGACCCGATTCCGCGGGATGCTGGAGACTTCAGGCTGATCAGCCGCAGGGTGATTGAGGAGCTTCGGCGGATCGATGATCCTCGGCCCTACCTGCGGGGAACGATCGCGACACTGGGATTCGAGCAGACGGGCATCGATTACTCGCGGCGGGCGAGGGTCATTGGGTCTTCGAAGTTCTCGTTTTACGATAACGTGCTGCTTGCTCTTGACGGTCTCGTGAATCAATCGGTCGTGCCATTGCGCGTGGCGACTTACCTGGGAGTATTGATCGCGGCGGTCACGGTGGTGGCGAGCCTCGGCTACATCCTGGCTTACTACACGGTAGGCTTCCGTGCTCCGGCGGGGTTTACGACCATCACGGTCCTTGTGCTCGCCTCACTTGGGGTGAACGCCTTGTTGCTGGGGATTATTGGAGAGTATCTCGGACGGATGTACCTGCAGATGAAGAACAGATCGCTGAGTATTGTGGAGCGGGAGCTGCATCGCGAGGTTTAGGCCGCCTAAGAGGGTAGCGGCGGCGCGAAGCTCAATCCCTGGTCGATCGGGTCCTGGGCGGCGGGTGGTCCGAAGGGATAGCGCAGGGCGAGAAAGAAGAGGATGCCGAGGACGAGGCATTTGAACTCGCCCTCGAAGTGTTGCGCGTGGTGGGGCGTAAGCAGGAAGTCTTCCGCGGCGAAGAGAATGGCGAAGCAGACCATTGCGGGCTTGAGAGCACGGACGCTTACGCCTGTACGCTGCGCGTTGAGACTGACGAACACGAGCATGGCGAACGGCGCATAGAGGTGGAGCAGTGTGCCGTCTCCGGAGAATGGGGTGAAGTAGATCGATGCGATGGTGAGAAGCAGAACCTGGTTGACGAGGGGAAGAAAACGGATGGTGATGAAGTATAGCGAAAGACCGAGTAGCGCGGTGAAGGCGAGATACGCAGAAAGAGCGTGCACGAAGTCGTGCCGGGGGCTGACGTGGAAGACGACAATAAGGGTTGCCTTGATGAAGGCGAACATGGAGTGGTCGACCCCGTTTTCCGTCGGGTTCCAACGCTGCATGTATGCCTTCTTGAAGAAGGCCAGCCCCGCTGCGATGCCCTGATAGGCGGAGCGGATCGACGGTCCGAGGAGGGCGAGCGAGGCGATGGAGAAGGCGAAGAAGGAAGCCAGGGTGAGGGCGAGATGCTTGTACTGCCGCTTGGAGAAGAAGAGCGCGCAGAAGACAAAGGGGAAGAGTTTAAGGGAAGCCGCAAGACCGAATAAAATCGCTGCCAGATACCCTCTTCCGGTGGCATACGCCCAGAGCGACAGGGCCACTACGACGAAGACGGTGATTTCCATGTTGGCGCGGTCGACCACCAGGATGGCAGGCCATGAGGTGACCACAAGACAGAAGGCCACCAGGCTTGCGGTGGCTGCGCTGATGCCGCGACGGACGAGGGCAGTATAGAAGCCGAAGGCAGCAGCGCAATACGCCAGGATGCAGAACGTAATGAAGGCGGCTTCGCCGTGGTGGCCGAAGCCGTTGTAGAAGAGGTAGTAGACCAGCGAGACGGGAGCCGGATAGGTGAACGGAAAGCCGCTGGTGAAGAATTGCGGAGTGTGGAAGAGATGGAACTTATCGACGTAGATGGTGTAGTCGCCGAAGCGGTCGGACCTTGGCGAAAGCTGGGTGACGTAGGGCCTAGTCAGGCCAGCGAAGAAGGTGACGACGCTGTAGAGGATGGACAGCGCGGTGAGGCCGACAAGAACCTTGAGGAAGGTCTGAATGGTAGGCGGCAGCCTGGTTGCGATGGGAGCCTGATGGTTCATGCTGGTACTCCTGCTGGCAGAGAGATTGAAGTGCTCTGGAGATCCTCACGGCCTGGGGTAGCGGGTGGGGCAAGTTTGTGCCCGAGACGGATGAGCGGTTTTTCTACGAATCGGTAGCTAAGGGATGCGATGAGGAAGGAGAGCGCATAGTTCCAGGGAGCGTGGAGCCAGAAATGCGGCATGTGGTTCTTGCTTTGGGGGGTAGGACCGAAGCGTACGAGAAAGAAGACCACATGCCAGAGATAGAGGCTGTAGGAGAGCCTGCCAATCAAGCGGAGGGGAGCCCACTCAAGCAGACGCGTCAAGGGGCTGGATGGATGGATCATCGTGGCAATGATCCAGAAGGGGAAAAGGGTCAGGACAGTGTCAATATCCGACCGGAGAATGTCTGGCCTGCTCGACAACCAGTGAGACGATGAGGGGTGGGAGATCGCATGATGGTAGTGGTCTAGGGCGAAGAAGATGCATGCGAGCAGCGTGACCACGCCAGGGTAGAGATAGCGCGCGGCAAAGGCCCTGTAGTCGGGAATTTGCAGAAGGAGCGCGAGGAAAGCCGGCCAGATGAGGTACTTGAGCGCATCCTGCGTCATATGGTCGGCGAGGCCGCGGTTGAAGAGACCGAGACGTCCTTCTATCGCGGGCCAGACAAACGATGAGAGGAGCAAGAGCAACATGACGTGGAGCCGATAACGTCTGGCAAAGAAGAGGACTAGAGAGAGGATGACATAGAAATGCTCCTCAACGGCCAGGGTCCAGAAGTGCCCATTGGCAAAGAAGGATGGCGGAGGAACATCGTGGGGCAGGTAGTTGCGGTAGAAGAAGACGGCCCCAAACCAGTACTTGAACCCTTCATGGCTGATGCCGACGAGAGGAGCAAGGGCGGCGACCGCAAGATAGACGAAGGCCGCCGGTTGGATGCGCAGCAAGCGACGAATGTAGAAACCTTTGATATCGAAGCGGCCGATGCGTGCCTCTTCTTCAAGGATGCGGGAGCAGATGAGCACCCCGCTGATGGCGAAGAACAGGTTGAGACCATAGCCGCCGAGACCCTGAATGGCGTAGGGGATGGGATAGGCGTAGTCATGGACCATCATGACGCCGAGCACAGCAAGGGCTCGCCAGCCGTCGAGGCTTGGGAGATAACCTGACCGATGGCGGGACGGCTGGTCCCGGCTGCCGGATGTCACCGAATCATTTGACGGCTTCGGGAAGTCGGACACCAACAAAAGTTCGTTCCCTCATCACGGCCTTGCGAGCGAACAAGTCCGTGGAATTTATACTCAGAACTGTTCCGGTCAATGGATGCCGCATTAAAGGGCGTTCCCTGGTTTTTGGAGCTATCCGAATTCTGTGAAGGATAGCACAGCCCCCCGCAAGCGACGCTCGTTTCGAAGGGGGCCGCGAGAGGGTTCGTGTCATGCAGGAGTCTTCCCGTACATGCCCCCCATGGAAGTGCCAGTCAGCACTGGACCGCGGCGCGCGATCCAGTTCACCGCGTCGAAGCTTGTTGGAAGCTTTGTGGTTCAGTTTCCGGTGGCCCATGATGATCGTGGGCACTTTGTGAAGACGATCCAGCGTTCGGTCTTCGAAGCCAATGGCCTGGAGGCCGACTTTAAGGAGTGCTTCTATAGCACCTCGCACGCGAATGTTCTGCGGGGGCTGCACTTTCAGCTTCCGCCGAGCGACCATGCGAAGCTGGTGTACTGTACCGCCGGAGCGATCTACGACATGACGCTGGACCTGCGGGTTGGGTCTCCGACTTATGGGCAGCATGAGGTTTATGAGCTTTCGAGCGGGGCGAGTAATGCGGTCTACTTGCCACGAGGGATTGCACACGGTTTTTTCGTTCGGGAAGCGCCAGCGGTGATGGTGTACCACGTGAGCAGTGAGCATGACCCATCGCGGGACGCGGGCATCCGGTGGAACTCGTTCGGCGCGGCGTGGCCGACTGGGGACCCGATTATCTCTGCGCGAGATGCAGGGTTTGCTTCGTTTTCCGACTTCGAAAGCCCGTTTCGTTATCCCGGCGCCCTGCCGGAGCTACGCTGACGATCTTTCTTCAACGCAGCAGTATGCGGAGGAGGAAGGTGAACTCGTCGGTGGTGAGGTCGATGCGCTTGGAGAGGGGCATGCCTGCTCCGTGGCCTGCGCGGGTTTCGATGCGGATGAGGATGGGGTTGGGGCCGGATTGGGCGGATTGCAGGGCGGCGGCGTACTTGAAGCTGTGGGCGGGGAAGACGCGGTCGTCGTGGTCGGCGGTGGTGATGAGGGTGGCGGGATAGGGGGTGCCGGGGTGGAGGTTGTGGAGAGGAGAGTAGGCGTAGAGAGCGCGGAACTCTTCCTCGTTGTCGGAGGGTGAGCCATAGTCGGACTTCCAGGCCCAGCCGATGGTGAACTGGTCGAAGCGGAGCATGTCCAGGACGCCTACCTGGACGATGGCGGCGGCAAAGAGGTCTGGGCGCTGGAGCGAGCAAGCGGCGGTGAGGAGGCCGCCGTTGGAGCCGCCCTGGATGGCTAGTTTCGGAGGGCTCGTGTAGCCGAGGGCGATGAGGTGCTCGGCGCAGGCGATGAAGTCGTCAAAGGTGTTCTGCTTGCGGAGTCTGGTTCCGGCTGCGTGCCAGGCTTCGCCGTACTCGCCGCCGCCGCGGAGGTTGGCCTGCGCGTAGAGGCCGCCCTGCTCCATCCAGAGGATGTAGGAGGGAGAGAAGGTGGGCTGGAGGGATATGCCGAAGCCTCCATAGCCGTAGAGGAGGGTTGGATTCTGGCCGTCGAGGGCGAGGCCCTTGCGGTGGCTGACGAAGAGCGGAACACGGGTACCGTCTTTGCTAGTGGCGAAGAGCTGGGTGGTCTCGAAGGCAGTGGGATCGAAGGCTAACTTTGGAGCGCGATAGAGGGTGGACGTAGCGGTGGGTAGGTCGAGGCGGTAGATGGTGGCGGGGGCGGTGAAGTTAGTGAAGGTGTAGAAGGTTTCGGTGTCGGTGCGCTTGCCGGAGAAGCCTACGGCGGTGCCGATGGCGGGAAGGGTGAGGTTTGCGAGGAAGGCTCCGGTGCGGGTGTGGAGCTGGATATGGGTCTGCGCGTCGGCGAGGTACTGGGCGATGAAGGTGTCATTGACCATCGTGACGGCGTCGAGGTGGTAGTGCGACTGGGGGATGACGGTCTGCCAGGCGGCGCGCTCGGGATGGGCGAGGTCGATGGCGATGACCTTGCCGTTGGGCGCATCGAGGGTGGTGCGGAACCAGAAGAGCGTGCCGTCGTTGCTGATG
Organism: uncultured Granulicella sp.; assembly: GCA_965213785.1. Classification (GTDB taxonomy): domain Bacteria; phylum Acidobacteriota; class Terriglobia; order Terriglobales; family Acidobacteriaceae; genus Edaphobacter. The sequence continues at coordinate 2,314,894 of OZ243921.1, forward strand.
GGGTCGAAGGTGGCTTCTTCGGTGTCGATTAGCTTGTGGATCTGCTTGCTGGTGAGGTCGACAACGGTGATCTGGTTGTTGGGGCTGGTGCCGCGGCTTTGGGAGATGAGAAGGTAGCGGCCGTCGTCGGTGACGCCGGCGCCGAGGTTGAGTTCTTTATCGTCGGGGCGGTCGAAGACGAGGGTGTCTTCGGACTGGGAGGTTCCGAGCCGGTGAAAGAAGACTTTATGGAAGTGGTTGACGGATTTGAGAGCCTGGTCGACGACGATGTCCGCCAGGCGCTGATAGGCCTGGTAGAAGAAGCCGGCGTTGTCGGGGAGCCAGGCGGCTCCGCTGAACTTGGACCATTCGATGCGGTCTTCGGTGTCGTGGCCAGAGGCGACGTCGCGGACCCGCCAGGTGACCCAGTCGGAGCCGGCCTCGGCGATGGCGTAAGCCATGAGGGTGCCATCGTCGGTGACGCCGCGGCCTACGAGAGCTACGGTTCCGTCCGCGGAGAGGGTGTTTGGATCAAGGAGGAGCTGGGGTGGGCCATCGAGGCCTTGCTGCCAGAAGAGGACGGCTTGGTTCTGCAGACCGGTGTTGTGCTGGAAGAAGTAGCGGTCGCCATGACGGAGTGGGGCGGAGAAGCGTTCGTAGTCGGTGAGCACGAGGAGGCGCTGGCGGAGGGTGTCGCGGGCCGGGAGTTCGGCGAGCCAGGATTGAGTGAGGGTGTTCTGGGCTTCGACCCAGGCGGTGGTTTCTGCGGAGTCGAGGTCTTCGAGCCAGCGGTAGGGGTCGGGGATGTCTGTGCCGAAGTAGCTGTCTACCTGGCCGCCGATGCGGGCGACCGGGTAGACGAGTGAGTTGGCGGGTTGGGGTGAGGACATCTCCCAAGTCTACGAGAGAGGCGGGATAATGATCTTCTGACCCACGAGGCCTTTGTTGGGGTCATCCATGCCACTGGCATCGGCGATAGCCTGGTACTTGTTGGGATCGCCGTAGAACAGTTTGGAGATTTTAGAGAGGGTGTCTCCAGATTTGAGGTGGTACTCCTGATCGTCGCCCCCGGTGGTGGCGATCTGGTGCTCAAGGTCGGAGTAGGTAGGGTCGCACTCCTTGATGACGTCCCAGACGCGGTTGGCGATGACCTTGGAGGGGACTTCGCCCTTGAGGATGAGCTTGTCACCATCTAGACCGACGCCGTCAACCTTGGCGCCGAACTCCGCGAATTGCTGGATGGTGTCGATGACGGGCTGGTACTTCTGCTGGAGCTGATTGAGGTCTGCCATGGTTCTCCTGAGTGGCGGTTAGAGCAGTTTGCCGAGGACGGTGGACATGAGGCCGCCGTAGTTGCTTTGCGGCAGAGGCTGGCCCTGCTGGTTGGTAAAATGCTGGATGACCATGGGCAGAACGGTGGAAAGGGCCATGGTGGCGACCTGTGGGGAGACGCCGGCGTGCTGGGCGACGCGGTCGATCATGCCGGTTCCGCCGAGGCCGGTCTGAATCTGCTCGGGGGTAGCGCTCTGGCTTTCGCCGGTGGCCCAGTTGTTGACGTGCTGGTCCATGCCGTTCTGGCGGAAGCTGTCGAGTATTCCGGAGAGGCCTCCGGGATTTTGCTGCAGCTCCTGCATAAGACCGCCGGCTACCTGTGCGTTCTGGCTCTGGCCGCCGCCTTGTCCGCCTGCCATGGATTCGATGGTGTCGAGGATGCCCATTGGTATACCTTTCGGGTCGCGGCGCTTCGATGCATTCTTGCCCGCGACGTTCCAGAGAGATGGATGTCCGTTTCGGCGGGAAGGCCGCATGGCAAAGAGGAAAAAACCCGGTTTCCTCGGATGCAATTTGCGGAAGCCTGGGGTGCGGGATGAGAATGCAGGCATGACACCGCAGATGATGACAGGCAAGCACGCGATCTCGACAAACGATGCACCGGCGGCGATTGGGCCGTATACACAGGCAGTCCGGGTGGGCGACATGCTCTTTACCTCCGGGCAGGTGGGGCTGGACCCGAAGACGGGCGAGATGGTGAGCGGCGGAATTACCGATCAGACGACGCGGGTGCTGGAAAACCTGAAAGCCGTGCTAGGCAAGGCCGGGCTGGATTTGGTGCATGTGGTGAAGACGACGGTTTTTTTGAAGAACATGAGCGATTTCGCGGCGATGAACGCCGTGTATGCGCGGTACCTTGCGCCCCCCGGCGTGGTGGCTCCGGCGCGGTCCACGGTGGCCGTCGCGGGGCTGCCGAAGGATGCGCTGGTGGAGATCGAAGTGATCGCGAAGGAGTCCACCGAGGCTTAGCGTGGATGAAACGGATTGGCGGGTGGGGCATCGAATACGGAAGAGGTGGCAAGCGATGGCGGATGGGTCGAGCAACGGATTGAAGGTGGAGAAGACCGAGGCGGAGTGGCGTGCGCTGCTGACCCCCGAGCAGTACCACGTGATGCGCGAGAAGGGGACGGAGCGGGCGTTTACGGGCGCGCTGGTGAACAACCATGAGGATGGGATCTACCGCTGTGGCGCGTGCAACGCGGAGCTGTTTCCGTCGGATACGAAGTTTGAGTCGGGGAGCGGGTGGCCGAGCTTCTGGACGCCGGTTACTCCGGAGGCTGTGGCGACGCACGAGGACCGGACCTACGGGATGCGGCGCGTGGAGGTGACGTGTGCGAGCTGCGGCGCGCACCTGGGGCATGTGTTTCCGGATGGGCCGAAGCCAACTGGGCAGAGGTTCTGCATTAATAGCGCTTCGCTGGCGTTTGAGAAGCAAGGATAGCTAGCGGGTTTGGCCGAGACGGCGGAAGTAGTCGGCGACGGCGTCCTGGTAACCGGCTGGGACGAGCGGCGGAGCGGTGGCGCGGACCTGGGGGATGTCGGCGGCGTCGTCGTGGCGAAGCTGGAGCTCGAGCTTGTCGACTCCGGCGAGGACTTCTGTGTGCAGCTTCTCGACCATGGCGGGGTTGCCGGGGAAGCGGCTGGGGTCGAGTCGCTGCATCTCGCGGGCGAGGGCGTCGATCTCCTTTTGCGCGGCCGGGTCATTTTTGGCTAATGCCCGGAGCTGGTTGAGCTCGTTGAGGCCCTGGCGGATGGTGCGTTGGGTGTCGGCTGGGTTGGGGGTGTTGGAGGGGGTGGGGGGGCCTCCGTTCGCGTAGGTGTTGTTGCCGGTGTTGACGTTCCAGTTCGCGGCGGTAGTTCCCCCACCGCCTTGGCGGATTTCGCCCGCCTGTTCACCGTTCTGGGAGCCCCCGGGTTGGCGTGGCTGGGCCTGGCGGCTGCCACCGGGCTGCTGGCCGGGTTGGCCCTGGCCGTCCTGGCCGGCGCTCCCTTGCTGGGTGCGGGGCTGGCCGGGCTGCTGCCCGCTCCGGCCCTTGGCGCCCTGCGCGGAGAGGGCCTGGAGCTGGCTGCGGAGGCGGTCTACGTGGTCGAGGGCGGCCATTTGGGTGCCGGAATCAAGGGATTTTCCAGGGCGCTGGCTTGGGATCTGGCCTGAGCCGGTGGCTTGCTGGGCCTGGCGGATCTGGTCGTCGAGTTTCTTGAGGCCGCCGGCGATCTGGCTTTCAGTGCCGTTGGACTTGGGGTTGATGCCGCGACGGAGCCAGTCGGCGGTGCGTTGGGTGAGGTTGGTGAGGTCCTCCTGGTCCATGGCGGAGAGGGCGTCGCGGAGGGAGTTGGACGCGGCGGGCTGGTTGGGGGCAAGCTGGCGGGCGGTGTCGCGAAGGTTGCGCTGGAGGTGGCTGAGGTCGTCCGACAGGCGCTGGCGGTCTCCGGCGAGGGCGGTGCGCTGCTGGGCGCGTCCCTGATAGCTTTGGGCGGTTTGGAGCTCCATGCCATTCCCCTGACCGTTGGACTGGCTGGACAGGGCGCGGATGCGATCGGCCTGGGCGGTCTCCTGCTGGGCGAGGCGGGCGGCTTCGCTGGCGAGTGAGTCGAGTTTGCCGGTGGCTTGCTGCTTCTGGGCTCCGCCGAGGAGGTTGGTGGCCTCGCGGAGCTGCTCGGCGGCGCGGCGAGCCTCGGCGGCGGACTGCTGCTGGCCGCCCTGGGAGGCGCCGGCGCGGCGCATCTCTTCGTTAGCGGCGCGAAGCCGGTCGAGGGATTGCTGGACGGTGCGCTGGAGGGGGTCGGCTTGGGGAGAGTTGGCGCGATTGGCGGCGGACTGTTTGCCGGATTGGCTTCCCTGGCTGGATGGGCTTCCGGAGGACGATTGGCCGCCCTGGCTGGAGCCGGACTGACCCTGCTGACCGGACTGGTTGGAGGCTGACTGCTGTCCAGATTGCCCCTGCTGTCCCTGTTGACCAGACTGCCCCTGCTGACCTTTTTGCTGGGCTTGCATCTGTTCCATCTCGCGCTGAAGCTGTTCGGCTTCGCGGCGGAGCATCTCCTGCTGCCAACGCTGCTGGAAGGTCTGCTGGGCGGTTTGTTGCTGCTGGGCGAGTTCTTCCTGGCGGTGGGCGAGTGCGTCGAGTTTGGCGAGGGCGTCGTCGACCTTCTTGGCCTGCTGCTCGGCGGCGGAGCCGGTCTGGGCGGTCTCGTACTGGTTCTTCTCGATGTCCATCTCAAGGTCGAAGAGGCTGGCGAGGTCGCGTCCGGCGCTTCCTCCTCCGCCACCACCGCCGCCGCCCTTCTGGCCGAAGGCGACCTCGATCTTGCGGAAGGTGGCTTCGGCGCGGAGGAGGGCCTGGAGGGCCTTCTGCTCGATGGGCATGGCGTCCTGCCACTGCTGGTGAGAGAGCTTGTCGGCGGAGGGGACCATGGCGGCGGCGGCAGTCTGCATGTCCTTGCCAAAGGAGTTGAACTCCTCGTTCGCTTGCGAGAGGTCGCGGCTCTCCATGCGGGCGGTAAGGGCGAGGGCCTGGTCGCGAAGCTTGGATTGGGCTTCGGCGAGGAGCTTGGCGGTGGCGGCGGCCTGCTGGGGGGTGGCGGCCTTGTCGTTGCGCTGCTTCCAGGTGGCGGCGATTAGCTCCTTTTCGCGCCGGGCGATGTCGGTCTGGGAGTTGGGCTGCTGGCCGCCTCCTCCACCACCGCCTCCTCCGCCGCTCTGGGATTGGGAGAACTCGCGCTCGAAGGGTTCGATCTGGACGAAGCTGATCTCGGTGCGGGCTTCGGCGTGGGCATCGGCTGCGGTAGCGTAGAGGCTGACGACGTCGCCGGGGACGAGGTGGAAGTCTTCGAGGGCGAGGGTGGTGGCTCCGTCGGTATTCTTGACGCCGGGGGATTTGAGGACGTTGACGGTCTGCTCGGGGGCTCCGTTGACGGAGTAATGGAGGGCGACGTGGTGGAGTGGAAAGTCGGCGGCGGTCTTGAGGCCGATGCGGACCTCCTCGATGGGGCTGGCGCGGTAGTCGGCGGTGGGGCGGTCGATGGTGATGGTGGGCGGGTTGGCCTTGCTGGTGGAGAGGAAGTAGTCCTCGGAGAGGCGGACCTGCTGGCCGTTGTCGAGGGCGGCTACGTGGTAGGCGCCGTCCTTTGCCATCTTGATGGTGGCACGGTACTTGTTGGCCTGGCCGCCGGACAGCTTGATGGGTTGCGTGCCGTCGAGGGCGAGAAGGCCGTCTTTGAGCGGCGCGGACATGGTGATGGTGAGGTCGGCTTCGGTGCCTTCGAGGGCGCGAAGGTCACCTGCCTGGTCTTCAGAGACGGTCTGCATGCCGGTCCACCTGGGATAGCGGTAGGTGACCTGGATCTGCTTGACGGCGGGGAGGTCGACGGTGCGGATATGGAAGTGGGGGGAGGCGGCGGGGCCGGCTTCGACGTAGTACTCGACGTCTTCCGGCAGGCCGGCGAAGAGGAACTGGAAGCCCGTGGTATCCGGCTCCCGCTGCATGGGGACGCGCTGCCAGGCAGGGGCACTGGCGAAGCGGGCCAGGAGGGTGACCTTGGCTGGGTCTAGCCCGGTGATCTGGGCCGTGACGATCTGGTCGGTGTTGCGGCGGACGGCGATGTCGCCGGGGGCTACGCGGATGTCGTAGAGGGGCGGGATTTCGTGGTGGGGGCCGGTCCAGAGGAGGGAGGCTCCGTAGCCGAGAGCGCCGGGGCGGGCTTTCACGAGCCAGGTGAGGAGGCCGGTGGCCAGGACCGTGGCGGCTAGGAAGAGGGCGAGGGTGGTGGCGGGGATGAGGTTTGCGGGTGGGGCTTCGGCGGCGACCTGGAGGGTATCGGCGGCGAGGAGGTCTAAGAACGGGTCGTTCGCAGCCTGGCGCTCCGAGAAGGTGGTGAGGCGCTGCTCGAAGGCGGGGAAGTGGGCTTCGGCGCGGGTGATGGCGCGGCGGCGGGTCAGGCGGATCAGCGGAATGGAGGCGGCGCCCAGCGTGAGCAAAAGGGCGGCTAGTAGGACGATGCGCGCCGGGGTAAGGGCGCGCTCGGGGAAGGCGTAATGGTTGAGGATGGCGGCGGCGGCCAAGGTGCAGAGGAGGGCGGCGAGGGCCAGGAGGGCGGCTTCGCGGAGGGTGGCGGCGAGGCGGAGGCGCTGGTGGAGGTGGTGGATGTACCGGTTGAGGTGGTCGCGGTGGGTCATGGCGTAGTCCCCTTGGTGGCTACGGCTGGTCCATGTGGATGATCTTGTAGCCAGTGGGGGGCTCGAAGAGCTTGGGGTCGGGTTCGGCCAGGTCGATGTTCTTGAGGGCGAAGTTCTCGATGCCGCCGCGTGGTTCGAAGCGCTTGACGATGAGGTTGACCTCGAGGCGCGGGGAGTACCAGAACTCCTTGATAGTGGGCTCTGGGTGCTCATAGCCGCTGGCTCCGGGGTTGACGGTGGTGATCTCGCGGGAGCCTACGGCGTCGAGGTTGGCGATGCGCTGCTCGCCGAGGGGTTCGACGGTGACCGAGCCATTCTGGTTGGAGAGCGAGGCGGGCAGGGCTTTGGCGATGGTGGTCGGCCGGTTGTCGGTGGAGACGCGGCAGACCTTGGTGGTGGGAAGGCACTCGTAGAACTCGTGGCGGGTCGGGTCGGCGTATTCCAGGCTGGAGAGAGGCGGCTGGACGGTATTGCCGGTCGGCGTGAGGAAGCGGCGCTCCTGGAAGACGTGGCCTGCGCTGTCGCGGGCGACGAAGCGGACGTTGTGCAGGGTGACGGTGGATCCATCGGCGAGGGTGCGGGTCCAGTCGGTGACGACCGTGGCGCTGAAAGGCGCGCCGGGTTTAGGCAGGATGACGACGCTCTGGAGGCGCTCGTGGGCTCCGCCGTCTGGGGCGTGCGTGGGGGTTTGGGCGTGGAGGATGGCGGGAAGGAAGAGGGTCGCGGTGAGGAGCGCACGGTGCATGGGGAAGACCTCGACAGGACTAGTGTGCCATGTTTACGGCTCGTTGGGTTGTGTGCCCAGGTAGCGCGTGGCCAGGATGGATTCGGCGAGGGCTACGGCGAGGAGGCACAGGAGGACGTACCACCAGAGGGGGGAGATCGCCTGGTTTGGCTGTGTGGCGTTAGGAATCTGGGTGTTGGTTGGGCCGGTTGCGCCGGTCCAGAGCTTGAGGACGTCCTCGGGGATGGGGGTGAGGTCGGACTCGAGGGGGTCGGGGTTGACGGCGATGAGTGCCTGGCGGCCGTTGGTGAAGCGGAGCTGATAGAAGCCGGACTGCGCCAGAGGTAGGGACTGTGCGGTGGCGGACTCGGTGAGGGTGAGGGGGCGTTGGCCGTCGGGGGCGAGGACGTCAATTGGGGCGACGGCGGCCTGGCTGCCCGGGTTGCGGAGTTGGAGGAAGGAGTCGACGAGGCGGGCGCCCTGGAGGCGGGTGGCTCCGGAGAGATAGCGGGCGGTCTGCTCGACGAAGGGGACGAAGACGGGGTGGAGGGGGAGGTCGTTGGTGAGGTTGTCGAAGGAGGAGGTGAAAAGGAGGAGGCGGCCTTCGCCTTGCTGTTTGTCGAGGATCAGCGGGGTGTGGTCGGTGAGGCGCGCGGCGGTGCGGGTGTTTTCGGGGGCTACGGTTGCGGCGAAGAAGAACTTGACGTCGGGCCAGTTGGCGGCGGATTGCAGGGGCGGAAAAGTGGGGTCGGTCTGTGCGGTGGCGGTGAAGCCCGCAGGGGTGCGGGTGTAGACGTTGGTCTGGATGGTGGTGTTGAAGAGGGGGATGCGGTCGGCTCGGGCGGAGGATGGGCCGAGGGCGATGAGGACGCCCGAGCCGGACTGGACGGCGCGGGTGAGGGTGGTTTCGAGCAAGGGGGGGATGCTCGGGATGTCGGAGAGGACGGTGAACGCGTAGTGGGTGGGGTCGAGGTCGGCGGCCTGCGCGGGGGTGATGGGCTGGAGGACGAAGGAGGATTGGGCGGCTGCGGCGAGGGCGGCGCCAAAGTAGAGCGGGGAGCGGGTGTCGTCAGGGCGGTGGAGAAAGAGGACGCGTTCGGGGTCGGCGCGGCGCACGGCAAAGCGGGCGGTGTCGTCTTGCGGGAAGGCGTCGGCGGAGTCTGGGGTGGGTTCGAGGCGGATGGCGCAGCGGGAGTCGCCGAAGGGGACGTCGAGGGCGTCGAAGGTGACGGTGGCTCGGCCATTGGTGGGGATGTCGATGCGGCGGGTGGCGGTGATGGCACCGTTAACGAGGAGGGAGACGGTGCGGATGGCGGCGGGGGTTCCGTGACCGGCGAGGACGGCGGTGACGCGGGCTTTTTGGGGGTCGACGAGCTGCGGGGGCGCGTCGATGGACTCGACGGTCCAGTTGGGGACAGGCTTGCTTGCGAGGGGGTGGAGGATGAGGGTCACGTTGCCGGGCATGACCATGTCGGCGAAGTTCGCGGGCATGTTGGAGATCTGCAGATCGCTGAAGAGGTGGAGCTCGATGGGGGTGTGGTTGGTTTCGGCCATGGCGCGGAGGCCGCGGCCGAGCTCACCGAAGTTGCCGTGGGATGCAGTGGCGGGGATGGCTTCGAGGGCGGTGCGCAGCGCGGCTTGATCCTGGATGGGTTGGGTGAGGACTTGGAGGGTGCCGCCGAGGGAGAGGATTTGGGCGCGCTGGCTCGATGGGCGTTGGGCGAGGAGGGTTTGGGCTTGTTGGCGGGCTTCGTCCAGCCGGGTTTGTTTGTTGGGAGCGCCGGAGAGGGCTTGCATGGAGAAGGAGTTGTCGACGACGAGGAGGAGGAGTTTGTCGGAGGCGGAGACCTTGTTGGTGCGGAGGAAGGGTTGGGCGAAGGCGAGGACCATTAACAAGACCAGGAGGGTTCTGAGGGTGAAGAGGAGGAGGTACCGGAGGCGGCGGTGCTTGGTGGAGCTTTGGGTGCCGGCCTCGAAGAACATGAGGGAGCTGACCGGGCGGGGGGTGGTGGTGTGGCGGCGCAGGAGGTGGACGAAGACGGGAAGACCGAGGGCGGTGAGGCCGGCGAGGAACCAGGGGGCTAGGAGGCCCATGTTGGAGCTCCTTCTTTCGCAAAGGGCAAACGCAGGTTCTCTTCGGGAATGAAAGACAGAACGGCAAAAGCAAAGGAAGAAGCAGATTCCCTTCGGGAATGACAAACAAAGCGGGGATGACAGACCCATAGCGATGCGTTTGGAATAGACACTCAGCGGCCTCCGTGGCGGGTGGCGAGGTAGGCGGTGAGGGCGGCGTCGAGGGGCTGGTCGGTGGTGAAGAGGTGGTAGGACATGCCGGCGGCTCGGGTGCGGTCGCGGAGCTGGGCGAGGTGGTCGTCCATCTTCTGGCGGTAGGGGCCTTTGAGGTAGCCGGGGATGACTTCGAGGCGCTGGTTGGTTTCGAGGTCGACCAGGAGGGTGGGGCCGCGGAGGTCGGGATGGATTTCTTTGGGGTCGAGGACGTGGAAGAGGACGACTTCACTGCCGTGGTAACGGAGGGGCTCAATGGTGCGAATGAGGGCTTCGGGGGTGTCGTAGAAGTCGGAGACGATGAGGACGATGCCGCGACGGTGAAGGAGCTGCTGGAAGTGCGCGAGGGGTTTAGCAAAGTCGGTGCGGGCATGGGGGACGGCGGCCTCCAGAGCGGCGAAGAGGCGGGGGAGTTGGCCCTGGCGGGTGGAAGGGCGGATGAAGTCGCGGACTTCGTCGTCGAAGAGGATGAGGCCGGCGGGGTCGCGCTGGTTGTGAATGGCGAGGTAGAAGAGCGCGGCGGCGAGGTAGCGGGCGTAGTCGAGCTTGGTGAGGCGATGGGAGGTGAACTGCATGGAGTTGGAGGCATCGAGCAGGAGGGTGAGCTGCGAGTTGGTTTCGCCGCGGTAGCGCTTCAGGTAGGTGCGCTCGGTGCGGGCGAAGAGATTCCAGTCGACGTGGCGGAGGTCGTCGCCGGGGGTGTAGGGGCGGTACTCGGCGAACTCCTGAGAGAAGCCGAAGTCGGGGGAGCGATGGAGGCCGGTGACGAAGCCGTCGACGACGGTCTTGGCAATGAGGTCGAGGTTGGAAAGGGCGGAGAGAACGGCGGGGTCGAGGAAGCGTTGGAGCATTCGGTGTCTCCCTTCGCGGGGTGGAACGGACAACGGCAACGGCAGAAGCAGATTCCCTTCGGGAATGACAAACAAAGTACTGGCTAATCCTTAGGTGGGGGCATGTGGGCGATGAGGCGGCGGAGGATTTCGTCGGAGGAGATGCGTTCGGATTCGGCGTGGAAGTTGAGCAGGATGCGGTGGCGGAGGACGGGGGCCGCGAGGGCGGTGATGTCGTCGTAGGTGACGTGGTAGCGCTTGCGGGAGAGGGCGCGGGCCTTGGCGGCGAGCACGATGAACTGGGCGGCGCGGATGGAGCCGCCGTAGTTGACGTATTTCTTGACGAAGTCGGGGGCGTTGTCGCTCCGGGGTCGGGTGGCGCGGACGAGCGAGACAACGTAGCGGGCGAGCGACTCGGCCAGCGGAACCTGGCGGACGAGGTGTTGGAAGTCGAGCAGTTCTTGCGCACTGGTGATGACCTGGATGGCGGGGGCGCGAGTAGCGGTGGTGAGGTCGACGACCTGAAGCTCGTCGGCGGCCGAGAGGTAGTCGAGCTGGGAGTTGAAGAGGAAGCGGTCGAGCTGGGCTTCGGGCAGGGGGTAGGTGCCTTCGAGCTCGATGGGGTTCTGGGTGGCGAGGACGAAGAACGGGGCGGGGAGCGGGTAGATGTGGCCGCGGACGGTGCAGGAGCGCTCCTGCATGGCCTCAAGCATGGCGGCCTGGGTCTTGGGCGGGGTGCGGTTGATCTCGTCGGCGAGGACGACGTTGCCGAAGATGGGACCCTGGACGAAGGTCCATTTGCGGTGGCCGGTCGTGGGGTCTTCGTCGATGATGTCGGTGCCGGTGATGTCCGACGGCATGAGGTCGGGGGTGAACTGGATGCGTTTGAAGGACAGGCCGAGGGTCTGGGAGATCGTCCGGACCATGAGCGTCTTGGCCGTGCCGGGCATGCCGGTGATGAGGCAATGGCCGCCGACGAAGAGGGCGATGAGGATCTGGTCGAGGACTTCATCCTGGCCGACGATGACCTGGCGAACCTGCGCGAGGATGCCGTCGCGCACGGTGTGGAAGCGGGTGATGCGGGTCTGCAGTTCGGCGGCTTCGGGGGTGTGGGTGGCGGTGGCCATGCGGTAGGAATCCCTCTCTCGTTGGGCTACTGTGGCGTGCTGGATGTGGGGGCGGTGGCTTCGAGTTGCAGGAGGAGCTTCTGGGCGGGGCGGAAGCCGGGGGCGTTTTCGAGGGAGGCGAGGACGCTTTCCTCGGCTTTGGCGCGATCGCCGGCGGCGAGGTAGGCCTGGGCGAGCGCGTACTCGGCTCCAGCTTTGTCGAGGGGATTGAGGGCGAGGACTGCCGTGTCTTCTTTGACTGCGCCGGGTGCGTTCGATTGGGCGAGCAGGAGTTCGGCGAGGTGACGGTGGAGGGCTTCGTCTTCGGGGTAGATGAAGTTGATGGCGGCGAGGGTGGCGGCGGCTTCCGTAGGCTGGCCAAGCGATTCCTGCAAGGTGGCGAGCTGCTTGAGGGCGGTGGGGTTTTCTCCGCCAACGGCGGCGTAGGCGGCGAGCGTGGCGGAGCCCTCCTGTTTTTTGTCCCTTGCGAGCTGGGCGGCGGCGAGGAACTCGTAGGCGTTGGCGTCGCCGACGTATTCCGGGTAGAGGCGGATGACTTCGGGGGCGGCTTTCAGAACTGCTTCGTTCTGCTTCGCCTCGGCGAGGGCGGAGAGGGCTCTAAGCTGGGCGCGCCATTTGTCGAAGTTGGCGACGGTTGCCCCGGCGCGTTTGTCGAGCCAAGCGGCGTACTCGGTGTCGAACTGGGCGGGGGTGCGGTGAAGGTTGGCCTCGATGGCTTGGGGCGTGGTTTTTCTTTCGGCGAAGGAATGGACCATGCCGAGCAGGGCGGCGTCGCCCCAGTGCTCGTGGATGTAGTCGCAGATGGTGCCGGCCTGGAAGTAGGAGACGATGACCTGGGCGGGGTAGTCGGGGTAGATGAAGCCCCGGTCCATGTCGGCGACGGGCAGGAGCTTCTTGTCCCGGATGGCGGCGACCACCTCCGGGGTGAGGCGGTTGGCCCAGGCCGGGTGGGCGGCGCCTTCCTCGTGGACGGCGAGGCCTTCGGTGAACCAGCGGGGCACGCGGTGGTTGGTCGCGGTGAGGATGAAGACGTGGGACATCTCGTGCCAGAGGGTGGCGCCCCAGTTGAAGTCGCCGGGCTTGCGGCCGGAGGGGCTGTCCATGGCGACGACCTGGCCGAAGGTGACGCCGAGCGCGCCGAGGCCGGGCATGCCCATGGTGCGGACGGCGAAGTCTTCGTGGTCGGGGTAGACCTCGAGCTGGACCGGGCCGGGGAGATGCGTCTGGTACTTCTGGGTATAGGTCGCGAGGGCTTTGTGGAGTTCTGTCTCGAAATAGGGGCGAAGGAGGTCGGCTTCCTTCTTGTCGAGGCGCAGGATGGTGGTGGCGTCGCGGGTGGTTTCGAAGCGTTTGTAGGAGTCGAGGAGCTTGAGGCTGTTGCTGGTGGCGGCGTCGGTCTGGCCGTTCGAGAACGCGAGTTCAAGCTCGGCGAAGGGTTCTTTCTCCTCTCCGAGACGCATGAGGTTGATGCCGAGCTGCTCGTGGGCGGACCAAAGGCGAGGGTCCGCGGCAATGGCTTTGCGGTAGTAGGCGACGCCATCCTGGTAACGATAGTTGAGGACGAGGAAGCGGGCGACGAGGGCGTAGCCTTCGCCGTAGTGCGGGTTGATGGCGGCGATCTTCGCGAACCAGGGGTCGGGCGACTGGTCTTTCAACAGAGCAACGGCGGCGTGGATCGCGAAGGCGTCGAGGGCGTCGGGGGAGAGGGCGATGGCCTGGTCGGCTTCGGCGATGGCCTGGTCGGGCTTGGCGTCTTCGAGAGCCAGATTGGCGGCTAGCTCGTAAGCTTCGGGGAGTCTGGGGTCGAGGGTGATGGCCTTGGCGACGTAGTCCTTACTGTGGGCGTCGAAGCCTTCGCTGCTGACGAGCGCGAGGCCAAGATAGGCCTGGGCGTTGTTGGGGTCGTCTTTGAGGGCTTGCTGGAAGCTGGCGACGGCCTCGGTGTCGTTGAAGCGCTCGTGGAAGAGGAGGCCGAGGCGGACGCGGTAAAAGGGCTTCTCGCCCGGCTGGGCGAGGGCGGCGTCGAAGGATTGCAGGGCTTCCTTATATTGTTCGAGGCCCCAGAGGCCTTCGGCGCGGAGGTAAGGGTCCTGGGATTGAGCGAGGGCGTCGAAGCAGGTGGTGGCTTCGGGGCGTTGGCCGTGCTTGCGCAGGAGGCGGCAGGCTTGGGGGGTGGGCGCGGCGAGGCACGGGACGGTGAGAGCGAGGAGGAGCGCGGCGAATTGGGTCGGGTGGGTCATTGGTCCAGCTCCCCTTGCAGGGTTGCCAGTTGGACGAGCAGTTTGGTGAGTTGCTGTTTGTACTCGCCCGGTTCCATGGCGGCTTTCCGGTATTTGAGAGCGTCGATCTGCTGTTCGAGGTCGTCCTTGCGGGTGAGGAGGTCGCGCTTGGCGGGGTCGGCCATGGCGGCCTGGGCCGTGCCGAGGCGGACGACGGTGAGGGTGGCCATGAGAGCGCCTTCCCTTCCCTCGGCGGCTTGCGCGCGAACGGGTTCGCCGTGGCCGGTGTCCTCAAAGACGGCGTGCTCGGTGGCGAGGCGCTTCTGGCTTTCATAGAAGGCGGCGGTCTTGCGGTCGGCGTAGCGGAAGGCTTCGAGGGCGGAGATGGCGCCGGACTTGTCGGTGTCGGCGGTGGGGTCTTGCAGCGCCTCGACCCAGAAGCGGGCGAAGACGGTGGCGTTTTTCTCGGTGCCGGATTTGGTGGCGGCGATGACGGCGCGGTTGGGGCGTTCAAGGGCGGCGACGGCTCCTCCGCTGGCTGAGGTGGTGTCGACGATGAGCTGGCGGCGGGTGGGAATGCGGTCCAGCAGCCCGGCGAGTTCCGGGGCGGAGAGGTCGGGGCCTACGAGGTTGAGCTTGTATTCCGTGCCGTCGAAGCTTCCGTGGCCGATCAGGGTGAGGACCAAGTCGTCTTCCGGGCGGGCCTGGTGGGCGATCTCCGCAAAGGCTTCGGTGAGGCGGGCGCGGGTGGCTTGCTTGCCGGTGAGGGTGGTGACGTGGGCGCCGGGGGCGGTTGCGAAGAGCTTGTCGAGGGATTGGGCGGCGGCGGTGAAGCGCTGCTCGTAGTCGGGTTCGCCGCCGAGTCCGGCGACGGTGACGTAGTAGGTGGCGGCGTTGGCTTGGGCGGTTAGCAGGGCCAAGGCAAGGGCAACAGCAAAGGAAGAAGCAGATCCCCTTCGGGGATGACAAACAAAGGGGCAACGGCAGAGGCCACGACGAAGAACCAGGACGATGCGGGGGAGGTTCATACCACCCCCCATTTGCGGCGGAGAAGCCACCGGGCGGCGAGGAGGGCGAGCAGCGTGAGGAAGACGATGGGCATATTCCAAAGCTCTTTCGTGTCACGAACGGAGATGCCGGCTTCAGAATACGAGATTTCGGTGGGAAGACGGCTAACGTCGGCGGGCGTCCAGAAGCGGCCTCCGGTTTCGGCGGAGAGTTTCTGGAGCAGGTCCTTATTCTGGCCGGTGTGGAAGTTTTCGGCAACTCCCTCGGTACGCTCGAAAGCTACGATATCGCGGCCCAGCTCTTCCTTCTGGCGGTCGGCAGAGACTTCGGCGAGGTAGGCTCCGGGCTTCTCCGCGGTCCAGTCAGCGGCGAAGGCTCCGGGGGTGTTAGGCACGGGCGCAAGGTCGACTTGTGCGGAGGTGCTTTCCGGCCCGAGGATGTGGGCGGTGACGTGGGCGTCGGGCGCGGCGTGGAACTGCTTGTCGCGAACGAGGGCGGTGAGTTGGACGTGGCCTTCGTCCATCAGGGTAGGGGTGGGGGTGCTCGCGGTGACCGGGCCGGGCGAGGTGGCGGAGAGCCAGCGGAGCAGCTGCTTCCAGAAGAGGTCGTGGCTTGGGTCGCCGAGGGGCGAGGCCATCTGCCAGCGCCAGGTTCCGGAGGTGGCGAGCAGGGCGGTGCGGCCGTGGCCGAAGGTCTGCGTCGTCAGCAGCGGGAAGGTGCGCCCGGCGGTGCGTAGATCGGCCAGGACGGTGGCGCCGGGCTTGGGCGTGCCGGCGTCCTGAAAGTCGGCGAGGTAGGGCAGGGTGCGCCAGCGGTCGGCGTTGCGGGCCGGGTCGTCGACCAAGCGGGTGACGGTGCTGGACTGGCCGGCGGCGGTCAACTGCGTCGTCGCTGGGTCGCGATGGAACGTCCCGTGGGCGTTGGGGAGGAAGGTTGGCAGGAGGTCGGCGTCCGACGACGCTCCCCAGCCGCCCTCGGCGAGGGCGAAGCGTCCGCCAAGAAAGAGCAGGCCACCGCCGCGGCGGTCTACAAACTCGCGCAGGAGTTGCTGCTGGGTGGGCGTGAAGAAGCCGGCCTCGACCGAGCCGACAAGGATGCCCTGGTAGGCGAAGAGGTCTTCCGGGCGGGTGGGGAAGCCTTCGGCCAGCTCCCTGGGGTCGGCGATGCCCTGGCGGTAGATCTTGTTTTCGGTCGTGCGGAGCATGGAGACGAGTTGGAGCGCAGTGTCGTCGTCGGCGGCCCGGCGCAGGAACTTGTACTCCCAGCGTGGCTCGCCTTCGACGTAGAGGATGCGGCGCTTTTCGCCGGAGATATCGACCAGGCGAGTGAGCTGGTTGTTGGCGACGTTTTCCTCGTTGGGCAGCGGGGCGAGGGAGGTGGCGAGAGACTTGACGCCCGCGGGACCTGCGTCGAAGAAGAGCGTTTCGGTCTGGGTGGCGGCGTCGGGGGCGAGCGTGAGGTCGCGCTGGGCCAGCGTCTTTGCGCCGTCGCGAAGGCTCAGAGTGGTGTGGGCTCCGGCGAAGCCGTGCTGGTGGAAGGTGACGGTCGCCGACAGTCGCGAGCCGGCGAGGGCGCGCGGAGCGATGGTGACGTCGTCGAGCTCGAGATCGTGCGTGGGATGTTCGCGGCCAAAGCCGATGGTGTGAACCGGCAGGCGGCGGTTGCGGAGGGCGGCGAGGGTGTCGAGGTCGATGCCGCCGGAGTTTTCGGCCCCGTCCGAAAGCAGAACGATGGCGCCCACGGGCAGGTCGGCGGTCTCGGCGGTGAGGCGGCGGAGGCTCTCGCCAAGGTGGGTGGCCGGGGCTTCCGGGTGCGCGTCTGCCGGATGGTCGAGCCGGGTAAGGTTTGCGTCGACCCGGTAGAGGCGGACCTGGAACTTCTTCTGGAGCCCGGCAAGGATGCCGGACTGCAGCGTGCGCAGAGCTTCGGCCTCGCGGGTGGCGCTTGCGTGGGGGCCCGCGTCCGGGGTGGCCATGGAGCGGGAGTCGTCGATCAGGACGGCGATGAGGTTCTGCTGGGATTTCAGCTCGGCGATGCTGACGGCGGGACGCCAGAGGAGGAGGAGGAGGAGGGCGATGAGAGCGGATTGCAGGGCCCAGAGGGCGGCGGCGCGCCACGTCTGGAGCTTCGGAGCAGCCCGCGGCAGGTTACGGCGGATGAGGATGGCGAGGATGGTCGCGAGGGCGAGGATGAAGACGAGCAAGACCCATCCAGACCATGGAGCGAGGAGGACGAATCTGCCCTTGGTGAAGACCGGGATGGGGTACTTGAAGAGGAGTTGAACCATGCTCGGGAGCGGTGGCCGGGTTACGAGTTGAGGTTAGTCGAGCACGCAGATCCCCTACGGGGATGACAGACAGAAAAACAAGAACAACCGCGAGAACAAAGGAAGAAGCAGATTCCCTTCGGGAAGGACAAACAAAGAGGACAGGACAACCAAAGAGGACAGAACAACCAAAGAGGACAGAACAACCAAAGAGGACAGAACAACAACAAGAGCAACAGCACGGCGCGGCGACCTAGTCAGTGGGTCATGCCGTAGACGACGTAGTTGAGGCCGACGCGGGAGGCCATGGAGGCAAAAGGCCTCCAGTCGTCGGTGCGTTGGAAGGCGATCACGCCGGTGGCGAAGACGAGCAGGGCCGGGGGAGCGATGCCGAACGCAGGAGCTTCATCGTCTGACCTCCGTACGCCGGAGCATACCAGAATGAGGTTCGTTCGCCCGGTAGACGGATGCGTACCGGTGGAGGTTGCAGGGGCTTCGTTGTGGCGGGATGGAAGCCGGTGCGGCTCGGGAGTCTGGAGTGGGCGACGGGTTCTGACGGGCTAGCGGAGTTCGGCGATCAGGACGCCCAGGGAGGGGAGATCGAGGTGGTCGAGCGTTGGCGGCTGGGAGCTGGGGTTGGCGCCGCTGCGGAGGATGGGGCTAAGCGTGCTGAAGTGAAGTCCAGCGGCCTGGAGCTCGGCGGTGATCGACACGGCAGCGGCGCTGCTCGACAGGTTGCAGACGAAGAGCAGCGGGACCCCGGTGCCCTTGGGGCGGACGACCCAGACGAGGAACTCGTTGAGGTCCAGGTCGAGGTAGGTGGGCGCGCCGGTGCGGAGCGCCGCGCTGCTGTGGCGGAGATCGACGAGCGCGCGAAGCCAACCGGAGAGTTCCTTCTCGGCGGAGGGGCCGAGGGGATCGCCCTCCGCGGGGATCCAGAGCGTGAGCTCTTCCGGGGTGAGGGCCGGGTTGCCCGGCGAGCTCTGGGCCTGGCGGCTGTTGAGGAGGGACAGCGGGAGCATGGCCGCGGCGCCCTGTCCGAGGAGAATAGCCGCCCGGGCACGATGGGAATCGGTCTCGAACTGCACGTCGATGGGGACGATGGGGCGGTCGGAGCTGGCGGGGCCGTCGAGGGTGAGCAGCGGAAGAGGAGGTGTGGCGGACACGGAGGAGAGCGCCGCGCGAAGGGCCGCGATGGAGGCTCGATCGCCGGCCGGGGCAAGGTGGCGAAGGGCAAGCTGGATGTCCGGGCCGGCGGCGGGGGCTGGGGTGCGGCGTGGCGCGGCGTCCGCAGCCGCCTGGAGGCTGAGACCGTCGCCCAGGAGCAGGCGGGTTCCGAGCGCGGAGGCGGCGACCTGGTGGGCCTGGTGGACGAAGGCCGCCGTGTCGGGGGCGTCGCCGGCGTTGCGCAGAAGAAAGCCGGCGACGCCGCGGGAAAGCCAGAAGCGCATCTGGCCGAGGGTCGGCCGGGAGAGCTCCCCCTGCGGGGGAACGGGCAGACTGAGGATCAGGCGCATCCTGCGGCGGCCCATCTGCTCGATCAGGGTGTCGGTGTCTTCGAGGGTTCCGAAGGTGAGGGCGACGGGGGAGCCGGAGCCTCCGGGGGGGGTGAGGACGTCGAGCACGAGAGCCTCGCAGCCAATGGCCTGGAGCTCCTCCAGGCGCGGAACGAGGCCCGGTACGCGACGGGTGCGGTCGGTCCGGAGATCGATCGAGCAGAGCGTGGCGCGCGGCCACCAGGTCTGCGCGGTAAGGCCGGAGCCCTGCCAGTTGCGTTGGGCAAGGCGCTGCGAGAACGCCGGAAGCGTAGAGAGCAGGGCAAGGAGAAGGAGTCGTATGCGTTGATCAGCCATGTCTGTCGAACCCCTTCGTTTCCCGTCTGCGGTGGTTTGAGCCTGAGTCCCCGAAAACCTATGTCAAGAGTCTAGCCCGCGAAGGGCGCCTTGAGCGATCGGCTGGGCGTCAGGGGACCTCCAGGGCGGGAATCACGTGGAGGGCACCCCGAGCGTACTTAGCACTTGCGTTACGAAACAGACCGGAGACATGGTTTATAGCTAAGCGCGACGGTAACGGACACGCGCCGTTTGTGTGACACACGACGATGGCATATGCCCTTGAAAAAGAGTTGTATCTTGGATCAACGTTTGCAGTTTTATCGAGTTATCAGAAGGAAGAGATGTCAGTGGCGGACCTGTGTCGCGCATATGAAATGTCACGTCCAACGGCCTACCGCTGGATCAACCGTTAGCCCGAGACCGGGCCAGAAGGGCTCGTGGATCGCAGTCGCCGGCCGCATACTTGTTCGCACGCAACCCTTGGGCCGATGGAGAACGCTATTCTCGTGCTCCGTGCCAAGCATCCGTCGTTGGACGCACCAGCTTTGTCCGACTGCCACGCAGATTGCCGGAGTTCACGTACCCCAAAAGGCTTCTTCTGCGAAAGTTAATAGCAGTGGCGTCGGATTGGCCAGATACTGACTCTTCCATTGTTCCACCTCAGACTGTTGGGTTCAGTCCGTCGTCTGACGGCCAGCCGGGACTAGGTAGTAGACCGCTACGATAAAGTAGACGCTGACGCTTACTCGCGGGAAACGCAAGGCCGCGATGGTCGCCGCGGGGTAGGCTAGAGCTCCTACTGTGTTTCGCCTCAAGCGTGAGCGTGCCTGCTGGGGGTCCGTCCCAGGAGGGCAGGTGCGGCCGGCAACTTACAAACGTTGTTGCAGCAAAAATCGATTGAAGCGGGATGGCAGGCTCATCGCCGAAGGCATGGCCTTTATGGAACTTTCTGCACAAGGCTTCAACCTAACCGAACACCACACCAAAGCCGCGATCGCTACCGTGCACGCCAGAGCCGCCCGCTGGGAAGATACGGGCTGGGAGACGATTGTCTCACTCTACGACAAGCTGTTGGCCGTGCGTCCTTCGCCGATCGTTGCGCTCAACCGGGCCGTGGCATTGCGCAACTTGAGGGGCCGGATCGAGGGTTGGACGAAATGGGCACATCAACAATAAGGATCGCTTGGTTACCTATCCGTTCTATTTCGCTGCATTTGGCGACTGCGAACTGGAGGCAGGACAGCAAGCCATCGCCCGCGAGCGCTTCCTGGCGGCGGGCCTTTAGCCCGCAGCCTGATGGAACGCAACTTTGTGCAACGACCGTGACGATGATCCACGCTCGATTAACCCGCCGTCGAATGCTACGAGGCCTGCAGCAAAGGCTGGATTCTTTCATCAAGGAAAATCTGCAAAGCCTGCTAAACGAGAGTCAAGGCATGCCAGACCCAGTGGCTAAGCGTCCGGACTGGGGAGGAACTCGTCCTCGCAGCCCGATGACTCGAGCGATGCGCGCGGATGGCATTTAGGGCAAGCCGGCGAAGTCTGATGAGCCGACTCACTAGGCCATTAACTCGCCTTGCGTGCATCTTCGGGTGATCTCACCAACTGATCCAATGGAGGAAGTTGAGAAGGAGCAATCAGGGCAAAAATATTCATCGGTAGCGGTCGCAAAAGCAGGCCTTGGACATGACGGGGTGTGGGAAGCCATGAAGCCGGCTTTCCACCCTTCCCACACCCTTTAGATTTCCACATTTCCCACGGCCTCGACGACTAGATAGTTGTCTTTTGACACCCCCCCAACTAAAAATCATGGCTGCCGCAAGGGGCTTGTAACGGATGTCTCAGGTCCACAGCGTAACGCATGTCCCGGTACACTCACCCCTCGCCTGCTGCCTTGGCATCGTCCTGCGTCTGCGTCGCGTTGCCGGGAGAGGAGGATTATCGGTAAACTTCTCGCGTCGGGCGCAGGGATGCTCCGATCTTGTTGGCGGCTAAGATGAGAGAGCAGAGGCGAAGCGGTTCCAATGAAGACAATGGGAATGGGGTTGATTGGGCCGGGGTTCGTTGCGGCGCACCATATCGATGCGGTGCGGCGGCTGGGGGATGTGGAGGTCGTGGCGATCGCCGGGTCTTCGCAGGAGTCGGCGATGCGGAAGGCGCGCGAGTATAAGGTCGACCGGGCGTATGGGGATTACCGCGAGTTGATCGCGGACCCGGCGATCGCGGTCGTCCACAACACGACGCCGAACTCGCTGCACCTGGAGGTGACGCTGGCGGCGCTGGCGGCGGGCAAGCACGTGATCTCCGACAAGCCCCTGGCGATCAACTCGGCCGAAGGCAAGCAGTTGCGGGATGCGGCGGTGAAGTCGGGCCTGGGGCACGTGGTCACGTTCAACTACCGCGGGAACCCGCTGGTGCAGCAGGCGCGGGGAATGGTGGCGCGGGGCGAGACGGGCAAGGTGAGCTTTGTGCACGGGCACTACCTGCAGGACTGGATGGCCGACCCGAACGTGTATTCGTGGCGGTCGGACCCGGCGAAGGGTGGGGTCAGTTCGGCGCTGGGAGACATCGGCTCGCACTGGTGCGATCTCGCGGAGCATGTCTCGGGGTTGAAGATTGTGGAGGTCCTGGCGGAGCTGACGACCGTGATTCCGGTGCGGTACTCGGCGGGGGCTTCCGGAGAGGCGTTTTCTTCGACGGCCACGGGAGAGCGGACGCCCGTCCAGGTGCGGGCCGAAGACCTGGCGAGCGTGCTGGTGCGGTTCGAGGGGGGGGCAAAGGGAGCGTTCTCCGTGGGCCAGGTGCTGCCGGGGCACAAGAACGATGTGGTGCTGGAAGTGAATGGGCGGACCTGCTCGTTGCAGTGGAAGCAGGAGCAGCAGAACGAGCTCTGGATGGGCTACCACGATCGCCCGAACGCCGTGATGATGAAGGACCCCGGTCTGGTCTCTCCTGAAGTCCGGCGGTATGTGCATCTTCCGGGAGGGCACCAGGAGGCCTGGGCGGATGCCTTTTGTAACCTGATGCGGGATGCCTATGGTTGGATCGCGAGCGGGGCGAAGATGGAGAGCAAACCGGGCATGCTGCCAACATTCGAGGATGGATATCGGTCGACCTTGCTGGTCGAGGCAATGTTGAAGAGCGCGGCCGGGGGTGGGGTCTGGGTGCGGGTGTAGCGATCAGGATCGCCTCACCCAGGCCCGGGCAGGATGCGAGTCGGCCAGAGCGGCTCGATAGCTGGAAAGAAGGTGAGCAGGATGTCGCCGAACCGGCATCGAGCCGAGGAACCTCTGCTGCGATTGTTGAAGTGTTCCAAACAGGGCACGCGTGCGCGCGAAGTGCGGGCGGTGCTCCCCCTGGGGTCTGTCACCACAGAAGCCGCACCGGCGCTCTAAAGTCCCGCGTACCAGTCGTAGCCCAGCTTGGTCCAGTAGTCGTCCGGCTTCTTGTCCGTATAGGCGATCAGCCCGATCCGCTTGATCTGCTTGTATCCGTACTTGATCGGCATGTGCAGCCGCAGCGGAGCCCCATGAAGTTGCGTCAGCGGCTTCCCGCCCATCTCCGTCACCAGCAGGCTCTGTGGATGCCGGCATGCGCTTAGATCGTAGCCGCAGTAGTAGTCCCCATATGGCGTCTCCATGTACACATACCGGGGCTCCCGCCCCTCCACCTTCGCCGGAGGATACAGGTCCAGCAGGTCCACCAGCCGAACCCCCGACCAGTGCACAATCTCGCTCCACCCCTCGATGCACTTGAACTCCGTCACCAGCTCATGCTTCGGCAGCTTCAACAGATCCGCCATCGTCAGCGACACGCCAGGAGTTCCATCGTCCAGCGTGCTCTCGCTCTCGCCCGCCTCTTCCTGCCCGCGCATCGGCGCACCGAATCCATCCTTCACCCGCGTCCACGGCTTTTCCGGAGCAGCTTCCGCAGGCCCCTTGGAGTTATCCACCTGCGCCTGGTGCGGCTCGACGCGCGGAACCATCACGTAGTTCCACGTCGTAATATCCTTCTGAAACTGCGGATACTTCTGCGGCGCCTCCAGGCCTGCAAGCTGCAGCCGCCAACTCGCCACATCCAGATCGTCCCGAACCCCATAGGGCCCGTTGAACCGCAGGTCGACCGCCTTCTCGACCGGATAGGTCGGCGCAATCCCACGCTCGTCGAACACGCCCCGCGCCACATCCGCATCCACGTGAAACGCCTTCCGCAGCGGCAGTTCCTGCCTTCCATCCTTCTCGCTCCGGTCGATCCACCGGTATCCTGCGTAGCCCGCCGCCGCGCTTACCGCTCCCACCAGAAGGCCTCTGCGGGTCATCGCCGCGGATCGCTTCCTCACCTCTTCGTCCGTCTCCACCGCAACCGGAGCCTCTTGCTTGAGTCCGCTCATTCGCCCCTCCTCTCCTCGGTATAAAGCGGCTGATCCGCCGGCCGGATCTCGTAGCCCGTCACCATGCCCCGGAAGTTGTTCCATCCTGTCTTGACCACCTGGAAGACATGCAGCAGGAAGAACCCCATGAACCCGATGGTCAGCCAGAAGTGCTCCCACCGCGCCATCTCGTAGCCACCCAGAAGACTGGTCACCAGGTGCGCCTGCGTCGGCTTGTAGATCGCCAGCCCGGTCACCAGCGAGCCCGCGCCCATCAGGATGATGGTCGTATAGGCGATCTTTTGCGCCCCGTTATACTTCTTCATCGGAGGATGCACCTTGCTCAGGTGCAGGTCGTACAGCGTCACCTGGATGGCCTCGCGCCACGACTTCACCGTCGGCACCAGCAAGCGCCACTCGCCGGTCGCCACCAGATAGGCGGCATAGATCAGGCCATTGATGCCGAAGATCCACATAAAGAAAAAGTGATAGCCAAGCCCCGTCGTAATGCGGTACGGCGCGTTCATCAGCCGGTACACCCACTCCGGAAAAAACCGTAACAGCGTCACCGAACCGATCCCGATCCGGTACACGCGGTGCGGATGCAGGTAGGCATTGTCCGAGTCGCCCCAGTAGATCAGCAGGCCGCTCCAGATCATCGTGAACAGGATCGGGAAGTTGATCCAGTGCATCCACCGGATCGCGCGCGGATGCTTCAGCTCCAGCCGGATGCCTGGACCCTTCGCCTCTTGCACATCCGGAAGGTCAGTTACCTCCTCGGCAGCCTCGGCAGGCGCCGCTCCGACGGGAACAGGCTCGCCGGAACCCGGCGCGTCGATCACCGTCGGCGGCTCGGGGGCGGGGTGGGCTGGTTCGGCGTCGTGCATGGAAGGAAACCTCGGCCCCACCACTCTGCCAGCCGCTTCCCCCGGGCGCAAGTTAATTTCGCACCCGCTTTGCATGGCATTTACCTTCCATTCGATCCTGCGCGCAGTAACCGACGAGCCGCCGGGTAGTCTGACAAGAGACAAATGAAAACGATTCAGGCACGCTGCTCCGCCTTTCTCGCCTTTTTCGCTCTCCTGGCTCCCGCGGCTCTGCGGGGCAGCGGGCCGAAGCCTCCCCCGAGTTCGCCCGTGGAGATGCAAGCCTTCCTCCACGTCGATGTCGATGGCGCGCCCAACGCCTATGGACCGCCGGGAAAGCCGACGCTCGACTACGAAAAGCACGCCCACGTCGGCGCAAAGCTCTCCGGCAAGATCGTCGGCTACCTGACCCGCCGGGACCACCGCACCCCAGTCGTCCAGGGACCCCACGATCCCTACCCCGGCTACTACGTCTCCACCACCGGCTTCTACGATCGCGCCATCGACAACGAGTACGATCCCCGCCGCTACGTCGATGCCGCGCGCATCAACTACGTCGTGCTCGGCGACTTCGGCCGGAAACATCATGTCCGGCTGGGGGACTTCGCCGCCGTCTACAGCGCCCGAACGAAGAAAAGCGTCTTCGCCATCGTCGGCGATGAGGGCAACGCCTCCGGCTGCGAGGGCTCGCTCGCCCTGGTCCGGGCGCTCGGCTACCGTATCAAGGACGGCAAGGAAGACTCCGTCGACAACCCCGAGATCACCATCCGGTACTACCCGGCCAGCAATCCAGGCCATACCTTCTTCAAGACACAGCAGCGTCTCGACCAGGCCGCCCAGGCGCTCGGCCTCAGCAAGCAATTCTCCAACTAACCCCAGCGCCGGCTCTCAAAAAAGAAGCGGTGCGCGGGCCCAAGCCTCCCTCCGGGAAACCAGGCGAAGCAGCAGAGCCGTCCCGCATCCCTCGGCAGCCTAGGGACGGAGAGCGCATTGGTTGCTAAACTGAGGGGGCGCCGGGGAGCAACCGGCAAATGGGTTGCGGGAGGTTGTGACATGAGTTCATCGGATGCGGTCGACCGGCGTGCGTTTCTGAAGACGATTGGTTTGGGCATGGCAGCGGAGATGGCCGTGCCGCACGCCGCCTTCGCCGCTGGGGATTCCCGGGTCGAGCATGAGGTCATTCAGCCCAGCCCGCAGGCGATCGCCGCCGCCACCCCGGGCAAGGACACCATCAGGTTCGCCGTCTGCGGCGCCAGCCACGACCACATCTACGGCATGGTCGGCGCCATCCAGCGCGGCGGCGGCACCCTGGTCGCCTGGCACGCCGAAGAGCCCAACAAGATCGCCCTCTTCAAAAGCCGCTTCCCCGACGTCAAAATGGCCGCCTCCGAAGCCGAAATCCTTGACGACCCCACCATCCAACTCGTTCTCAGCTCCACCGTCGCCAGCCACCGCGCCCCGCTCGGCGTCCGCGTCATGAAGCGTGGCAAGGACTTCCTCTCGGACAAGCCCGGCATCACCACGCTCGCCCAACTCGCCGAGGTTCGCAAGACCATTGCCGAAACCGGCCGCATCTACGCCATCCTGTACTCCGAGCTGCTGGAGGTCAAAGCCGCCATCAAGGCCGGAGAACTCGTCCGCGCTGGGGCCATCGGCAAGGTCATCCAGACGATCAACATCGCCCCCCACCAGGTCGTCCAGAACCCCAACGACCGCACCGGCGGCGGCGCGCAGCCACGCCCCGACTGGTTCTGGGAGCCCGAGCTCTACGGCGGCATCCTCACCGACATCGGCTCCCACCAGGTTGACCAGTTTCTCTTCTACACCGGCTCCACCTCCGCCGAAATCGTCGAGTCGCAGATCGCCAACCTCAACCATCCCCAGCATCCGGCTTTCCAGGACTTCGGCGACATGGTCCTCCGCGGCAACAAGGGTCTCGGCTACGTTCGCCTCGACTGGTTCACCCCGGACGGCCTCGGAACCTGGGGCGACGGACGCCTCTTCATCCTCGGCACCGACGGCTACATCGAGTGCCGCAAATACATCAACGTCGGCGTCTCCAAGACCGGCAACAACCTCTTCCTCGTCGATAAAAACAGCGCCCGTTATATGGATTGCAACAACGTGCCGCTCCCCTTCGGCCCGCAGTTCGTCTCCGACGTGGCAAACCGCACCCACATCGCGCAGGATCAAACCCAGGCCCTGCTGGCCGCAGAGCTCGTCATCAAGGCCCAAATGGGAGCCAAACGGGTGACCCTCGCCTAGCCGCCGCCGCGAAAATCCGTAAGCCTCCACCGCCAGGGGCCGATGCAGGGAAGGCCTGATCGCCTCGCCCGAGCCTTGCTCAGCCTCTCTGGAGCCGCGATCCAGACACCGATTCCCCCCGAAAAAGAGCCGGGCAAGGTATCGCTTTCGTCCGAATACCGATAAACTCACAGGTGGCCGGGACATCACCGGTAGGGAGAAGGCTTGCTTCGATTCCTCAAGATGGACCTCATCGCCGCCTGCGTCGCCGTCACCAGCCTCTTCGGCCTCGCCCGCTTCCACACCCTCTCCGCCACGCCCGTCAACCCGTCCGACGCTTCCGCTCCCATCGTCGCTAAAGCTTTCGTTGCCCCGACTGTACCAGCGAAGCCGGTCATGGTCGTGAAGAAACTCGCCAAACCCTTCGGTATCCTTGCCAATTTGGGAAAAGCCTCGTGGTACGGCTCCGTCCTTGACGGCCATCGCACCGCCAGCGGCGAAATCTTCCATAAAGACGAGCTCACCGCCTGCCATCGCACCCTCCCCTTCGGCACCATGGTTAAGGTCGTCGACGTCACCAACGGCCGCTCCGTCGTCGTCCGCATCAACGACCGCGGCGTCCTCGACGCCGATCGCATCATCGATCTCTCCTCCGGAGCCGCCCAAAGCCTCGGCATCCTGCGTGCTGGCGTCGCCCGCGTCCGCCTTGAGGTCCTCAAGGCCGTCGTCGCCACCCCAAAGACCCTTGTCGCGGAAGAACGCGCCGTCCTGCCCGATCCCCTGTAGCGATCGCGCCCGCACAGCAATCCTGGCACATCCCGCGGAAGCATGGGGGGCCTCCCGGCAGACCCCGCCCCGGGGTTCCTCGCCCTAAGACCCCGCCTCTTCCCGCCCGCGATCCGCGATCACCTGCCCATACTCCAGAATCGTCACCATCATCACGCCGCCCACTATGTTCCCCGCCACCGCCGGCAAAAACCACAGCGGGTACGCCGGCCACGGCAATTGGTGCGTCAGCACCGCCGCCAGCACCTCCCCGGAACCCGCAATGCAGTGGGCAAAGTTCCCCAGCCCAACCACAAACGTCAGCAGCCAGATCACCATTACCGACCCGGTAATCGAGTGAGACCCGCTCACCAGCCACGCCGCCGTCGCGATGATCCACCCGCCCATCACCCCCGACCAGAAGATCGTCGACGGCGGATGGTGCGTCGCCTCCAGCCCAAGCTGCGCCAGCGCCTGCACGATCCCCGGCGTCAGCGCATTGGTCAGCGTCGCCAGGCAGGCAAACGCAAACGCGCCCAGCACGTTGGCCGGCAGCACCGTCGCCCACAGGCGCAGCGTATTCCATAGGTGCTTGCGCTCCGCCAGCACCAGCGCCACCGGGTACAGCGTGTTCTCGGTAAACAGCTGGGACCGTCCCAGGATCACCACGATGAACCCCAGCGGGTAGAACATCTTCGCCAGGAACTCCGTCGTGCGCGGCGGGGTCGACCCGTTCGTCAGCAGGTACATCCCCACCGCCGTCCCCAGCGCGGAGAGCCCCATGAACACGCCCCCGCCCATGCCGGAAAGAAACAGCGCCAGCGTCGACCGCTTCAGCTCCTGCCGGGCGTTCGTCGCGACCTGCTTATAAATCTCCTCCGCCGAAGGCCGCGCCAGGTCCTTCTGGCTGTCGGAGGTGTCCGCCCCCAGCGCATCCGTCGTCGGCGCGTCCACGCCCGCACCCTCCGCTTCGTCCTGCTTTGTCTCTGGCATGGCTGGTAGGATGCACACGGCGGATCACGTGCGCGATGCGCGTCCGCAAGCGTCCAGATCGCTTTCCGCCTTGCCGGCCATACGCGGCGCAAAGTCTTTGCACCGATGTATCCTGTTGCCTGAGGCTCCGTTTATGGCGACGCATGCTGGTGAAAAGGTCGTATCGAAATCGTTCGACGGACAGCGATCGGGGTACAAGCCGTCCGCTCCGCTCAACTACCAGCCGCCCGCGCCCATCCGGGTCCCTCCCCTCGTTAAGCAGGCGAAGTAGACCTTGGTCCCTCGGGGCTTTCAGGCACTCGTCGCGCCTCTCTTTCTGCTGCGCGGCTCGGTGAGTGCGCTCACGTTTCTGGATGAAGGATAGTGATGCAGCTGGCTCCCGACGTTCTCGCCAAGTACCAGCCCGTCATCGGGCTGGAGGTCCACGTCCAACTCATGACGCGCACCAAGGCCTTCTGCGGCTGCGTCAACCAGTACGGCGGCGATCCCAACACCCACTGCTGCCCCACTTGCCTCGGCCTCCCGGGAGCCCTTCCCGTGCTCAACCGCCAGGCCGTCGAGTTCGCCGTCCTCGCCGCCCGTGCCATCGGCTGCGAGATCCGCGAGAGGAGCATCTTCTCCCGCAAGAACTACTTCTACCCCGACTCCCCCAAGGGATACCAGATCTCGCAGTTCGACAAACCCATCGCGGAGCATGGCGCCCTTTCAATCCCCGACGGCCTCAGCGGAACCAAACGGATCGGCATTACCCGACTGCATCTGGAAGAAGACGCCGGCAAGAGCGTCCACGACGGCTTCGCGGACTCCGTCTCGAAAACCTACATCGACCTCAACCGCTGCGGCACCCCACTTGTCGAGATCGTCTCCGAGCCCGACCTCCGCTCCGCCGACGAGGTCTTCGACTATCTCACCAGGCTCAAGGAGATCCTCCTCTACACCCGCGTCAGCGACTGCAACATGGAAGAAGGCTCGCTCCGCGCCGACGCCAACGTCAGCGTCATGCTCAAGGGAGCCACCGAGTACGGCACCAAGGCCGAGGTCAAAAACGTCAACAGCTTCCGCTACATCCGCGCCGCCGTCGAGTACGAGATCGAGCGCCAGATCGGCGTCCTCGAAGACGGCGGCCGGGTGGTGCAGGAGAGCCGCCTCTGGAACAACGCCGAGGGCCGCACCTACTCCATGCGCTCCAAGGAAAAAGCCCACGACTACCGCTACTTCCCCGAGCCCGACCTCCCCCCGCTCATCGTCGGCCCCGAGTGGCAGGCCCAGATCCTCGCCGCCATGCCCGAGCTTCCCGAGGCGCGCCGCGCCCGCATGATTGCCGACTACGACCTCACCCCGCAGGACGCCATGACCCTTACGGCCACCCGCGAGTTCGCCGACCGGTTCGAGGCCGCCGCTAAACAGGCCAAATCCCCCAAACGAGTCGCCAACCTCATCCTCAGCGAGCTCACCAGCCGCCTGCGCCTCGCCGGCGTCGACCAGGAAGCCTCCCCCGTCTCCATGGACGGCATCGTCCTCGCCGCCGACCTGCTCGAGTCTGGCGATCTCTCGAGCAAGATGCTCAAGCAGCTCCTCGACACCTGTTTCGCCAACGGCGAGGACTTCGCCGCCGTCTACGACCGCGAAAAGCCCCAACAGCTCTCCGACACCACCGCCATCGAGGCCATGATCGACGAGGTCATTGCCGCCAACACCAAACAGGTGGAGCAGTATCGCGGGGGCAAGAAGACTGTCGCCGCCTTCTTCGTCGGCCAGGTCATGCGAGCCTCCAAGGGCCAGGCAAACCCGGCCATCCTCAACGATCTCGTCGCCCGCAAGCTCGACGCCCTCGGCCCCCTCTAGTCCCACCATTTAAGAGTGACCCCGCGCACCGGAGGTCCGGACCTAAGCTGCTTCGTTTGAATATTTTAGCCACTTAACCGGGGTGGGTGTCCCCCGTCACCAGGTCTCTCCGTCCCGTTTTGCAGGGCAGGGACCGGCACGGTTCCCCGCAACGCGCGGTATCCTGTCGGGACCTGATCTAATGACCGGATGAAGGTTCTACGGCTTTGCGGGGTGACGATGCTGGTGGCCTGCCTGGGGGTAGCAAGTCCAAAGCGCCTCGAAGAACCCGGCCGGATGCCGCCCAACACCGTCCTGCTCTCCGAAATGATGCGCGAGCTCTCTGCCCAGCCCGGCTTCACCGAGGAGCTTCTTCGCCAGATGCAGGCCCAGTCCCGCGTCGGCGCGGCCTTCCTTACCCCCAAGCTCGTCGACCACCTCCGCGCCCTCATCCTGGGTAAGGACTGGGCCGGCCTGGACCGGTTCCCCGGCTGGTCCATGCGCGAGATCAACCCCACCGTCCGCGTCGTCGGCCACGTAGCCGGCAAGGACGCCGACGCCACCACCCTCGCCAGGAACCCCGGCAGCACCACCGCCGGAGCCATCAAACCAGCTCCGGCAGGCACCGCCGAGATCGGCGCCTTCGTCGACTTCGGCCCCTATAGCCTCGAAGCTCCGCACGCCGAGAACCTCGACAAGCCCTCCGACCGTCCCGGCTTCTCCCCATCCGGCCTGGTCAACCCCCTTGGCGACGGCGTCGTCCGGGGCGACGGCCCCGACCCTCGCGTCGCCCCCCTCCACTCCGAAAGCGCCCGTCTCGCCGAGCTCCTCAACCGCCTCGCGCTCAACGATCTCGAGGGGGCCCAGCCCATGACCGTCGAACTCGCCGGCGCAGGCTCCGCCGTCCAGCAGTCGATCGACACGCCCGAAGACCTCGTCCGCGCCCTCATCGACAGCGGCCACGACGTCACCGTCTCCGACTCCCGCTACTTCGCCAACTTCGGCCACTTCCACTTCAAGGGTCAGGACGTCATGATGCCCTTCTGGGTCAACTCCCAGATTCTCGTCCCCGGCACCGCCCGCCCGCTTCTCGTCCCCGTCAGCCACGCCGAGTACGAGTGGCGCGTCACCGGCCCGAAGATCAACGCCATTGTCAGCTTCTACTTCGGCATCGACGGCAAGGCCGAGTTCCGCACCATGGACCAGCTCGACCAGCCCTGGGTCATGAACCGCCATGCCCACGAGTACCGCGGTGCCGGTGCCGTCGAAGTTACCCGGCTCGCCGGCAGGATGGTCCTCACCTACGCCCACCAGCACCGCGCCCGCCCCAGACTCCCCTTCGGCGGCTACTACGCCCTCGGCGTCTGCCAGGATGTCGTCGCCGCCATCGAGCTCAAGATGACCGGCAAGGCCACTCTCTTCCCCAACACCGCCGACGGCGCCCTCTTCGACGACCCGCGCGACGCCGAAATCAACCGCCTCATCCGCGCCATCCCCAAGGACCGCGACGGCAGGATGCCCTCCGTCGAGCGCATCTTCGGCTCCCTCCCCACGGACGACCTGGAGGGCGTCACCATCCCCGGCCTCGGCGCGGATCTCGTCGCCGTCCACCAGGCCTGGACCGCCGGAACCTTGGAGCGCACCGGAATCACCTGGCGCCGCCGCGCCCTGGCCATCGCCCTCTTCGGCGCAGGCGTCCTGCTGCTGTTCCGCACCGTTCGCCGCGCAGCCCGGCGTTCCCGGCAGCGGTAACCCTGCACCATCCCCGGTGCAACCCCAACCTCGCCACGGCCCTCCAAGGGCGTGAGGTACTCTGCCATGGCGACTGCAAGAGAGTCTCCCGCGAAGAAAACTCCCGCCAAGAAGACGGCAAGGAAGTATTCCCCCGAGGCCAGCAAGAACGTCGAGCGCGAGATGAAGGCGATGAAGTCCGGCAAGCTCAAAAGCGGCAGCGGCACCAAGGTGACAAACCCCAAACAAGCGATCGCCATCGGTCTTTCCGAGGCCCGCAAAGCCGGCAAGAAGGTTCCTCCCCCGCCGTCGGAGTAGAAGCCCGAAGAACGGGCTGACGCGTACCCTTCAGGGGTGACGCCGGAAGGCGTCAGCTCTTTGGGGAGCTCGCCGGAGCCGCCGGAGGGGCAGCAGGCGCAGCTGCCGCAGGAGCAACCGCGGACGACTCGCTCCCCGATGCCGGCTTGCCGGCACTCTCGCCGCCTTTCGCATCCCCCGTCTTCGGCTCCCCGCCGCCGGAACCCTCGCCCGACGACTTCGGCTTCGCATTCCCATACCCGTCCGCATACCAGCCACCACCCTTGAACGCAATGGCCGGAGCCGAGATCACCCGTTCCAGCGGTCCGCCACAGTGTGGGCAAACCGTAATCTCCGGATCGGAGAACTTCTGGATCTTCTCGGTACGCTTGTGGCAGGCGGTACATTCGTATTCATAGAGCGGCATAGTCCCATTCTACCGTTCGCGCCCCAACGGGCCCACCTCGCACTGCGCCCAGCTACGACTTCGCCAGCTCCACCAGCCGCACACTCGCGATCGCCTCTACCTTACGCAAGGCCTCCACGGCCGAGTTTGCCGCCGCTGCCGTGGGCACATCGATCTGCACCACGGCAAGCGCCTGCCCCTGCGGAACCCGCTGCGCCGCCGAAGCACGTGCCTCCGTCGCCCGGCCCAGTGCGAAGTTCGCAATATTCACCGCCTGCTCCCCGAGAATCGTCCCAATCCGCCCCACCACCCCCGGCACATCATGGTTCCGAATCGCCACGAGCGTTCCCTGCAGCGGAGCCTCAATATCGATGCCATCGTAGGTCAGCAGCCGCGGAGAAGTCCCATGCAGCACCGTCGCCGAAGCGCTCGTATCCCCCTCCGTCGCATGCAGCACCAGCTTCAGCACCGACCCCGCGCCTCCCGTCGTAAACTCCTTTTTATCTTCCTGGATGCGAATCCCGCGTTCCCCCGCCAGCGCCGCCGCGTTGATACGGTTCACGCCTTCCTCCCCGCCCAGGATGCCGCACAGCGCCGCATTGCGGATCAGTTCCGTCTTGCCCGTCGCCAGCCGGCCCGAGTAGGTCAGGTGGACATCCTCCAGGTTCCCCGGCGCCGCGTGGGCCAGGAACTGTCCAAGCCGTTCCGCCATCTCGATATACGGCGCTGCCTCGACATACTCCTCACGCGAAAGAGAGGGCACATTCACCGCGTTCTGCACCACGCCAAGCTTCAGGTAGTCCCGAACCTGCTGCGCCAGCTGGATCCCGATCGCCTCCTGCGCCTCATCTGTCGCCCCCGCGATATGCGGCGACAGCAGCACATTCTCCAGCGCCAGGTAGGCCGAATCCCTCAGCGGCTCCTGCCGAAACACATCCAGCGCCGCCCCGGCCACTTTGCCGGATTTAAGCGCCTCGGCCAGCGCCTCGTCCACAATCAGCTCCCCCCGCGCGCAGTTCACAATCCGGATCCCCGGCTTCATGATCGCAATCGACTGCGCGTTGATCAGCCCTTCCGTCTGCGGCGTCAACCCCACGTGCAGCGTCAGGTAGTCGGACTCCATAAAGATGGCGCCGAGATCGACCAGCGCCACTTCGTTCTCACGCGCCACCACCGGCGCGATGAACGGGTCGTAGCCGATCAGCGTCATCCCGAAGGCACGTGCCCGCCGCGCGACCTCCATTCCGATCCGCCCCAGGCCCACGATCCCCAGCGTCTTGCCCCGCAGCTCCGATCCCTGCAGCGTCTTCTTGTCCCACTTGCCCGCGTGCATGGTGGCATTCGCCCGCGGCACGGCCCGCGCCATCGCAATCATCAGCCCAAGCGTCAGCTCCGCCACCGCCACCGCGTTCGCCCCCGGCGTGTTCATCACCACAATGCCCTGGTGCGTCGCCGCATCGGTGTCGATGTTGTCGACCCCCACCCCCGCCCGCCCAATCACGCGCAGCTTCGGGGCATGCGCCAGCAAAGCCGCGTCGGCCTGCACCGCAGACCGCACCACAAGCGCATCCGCATCGGCCAGTTCCGCCGCAAGTCCATTCTTGATCTGGTCGGGGGAGACAATCTGCCATCCCGCCTCCTGTTGAAAGACAGCGAGCGTCGCGGGCGAAACCTTCTCTGCAAGAACAATCTTCATGATGACTTTCATTTTACGTTGGTGTGAGATCCGATTTTGGCATCAGCTGGCAAACGGGCCGAGGTGTTCCAAGACCCCGCCCAATTCGTCGCGCGCATCAACAACCGATACCGTAAATTCCCGCCCGCCCGGCGGCACCCGAACCACCACATGCCTCCGCCGCGCCTTCGCCTTGCCGGCAGCCTTGCCCTTCGGCTTGGCGAGGCGGGCCGGTAACCGCGCCCCTGCCTTGCGGCCAGCCTTCGCCTTCACCGGCACCGCGGGTGCTTCGGCGGCCTCTTGCCCCTCCGGCATCGGCGGCAGCCCGCACAGATAAAGCAGCAGATCGTTCGTCTCGCGGAACAGGTTCGCATGATTTGGCCGCCGTCCCTCGGTCGCCGCCACAAAGATCCCCGCATGTCGCGCTCGGTCCAGGGCGATATACGTCAGAAACCCCGCCCCGCCCCCTGTCTTCTCCAGGATCATCGACGGATCCCCAGGCAGGTTCAGCCGTACCCACCCCAGCCCAAGCCCGGTCGGCGTGCCGGCATGGCCCAGCCCCTGCACGCTCCGCAGGGCGCTCGGCTCCAGGTACACCGCCTGCGCCGCGGGGTCCTGCCGCGCCGGAAACCCCGGCGTTCCCAGGAAATACTGCAGCACCCGCGCCATATCCGCCGGCGTCGAGTACATCCCGCCCGACCCCGCCGAGGCCTGCGTCTCCGCGCACGGCCCTTCGTTCTTCCCGCCCTGCAGCAGACGCGCGCACTGCTCGGCGGTCGGAGTCAGCGTCGTCTCGCGCAGCCCAAGCGGCGCAGCCGTCCGCTCCTGAAACATCCGCGCATACGAACGCCCGGTCGCCGCCTCCAGCGCATCGCCCAGCAGGTCGAAGCTCACATTCGAGTAGTGCGCCGCCGTCCCCGGCGTGGTCCGCAGCCGAAAGCCCGGCAGCCAGCTCCACCGAAACGCATGGTCCGGAAACGTAAAGTGCGCCGCCTCCGCGGCCGGGTACGCAATCTCCCGCGGCAGCCCCGCCGTATGCGTCGCCAGGTCCCCCAGCGTCACCGCACGCGCCGCCGGCCCCCGCACCGTCCGCGTCGGCACCAACACGCCCGCCGGGGCAAACCGCTGCAGCGGAGCATCCAGCGCCACTAGAATCTGCCCCGGATACGGCGCCTGCGCCAGCTTCACCAACAGGTCCGTCGTCAGAATCTTGGTGATCGAGCAAAGCCGCAGCAGCGAGTTGGGATCGGGCCGCTGCCCGCTTCCCGGAGCCGTCTGCCCAAAGCTCTGCAGGTAAACGTCGCGGTCGCGCACCACCACCACCACCATCCCGGTCGACTCGGTGTGCGCGAAGATCCCCGCCCCCAGCGCATCGACCGCCTGAAGTGGTGGCAGACCCTCCTGCGCCTTTAGGAAAGGGCACACAGCCGCGGCAAACAGCACCGCGTTCGGCACAAACAGCTTCAAGGCATCAGAAAAGCGAATGGGTCATCCTTTCCGGGCTGCAAGGCCGCAGGCCCAGGTTTATCGGCTTACACCCGGACCTACACGAAGTAGTGCGGCACAAACGAGCTCAGGTTATCGGTCACCGGCGTCCGAGACTCCCGGATGCCCATCCCGCAGCACTCCTGGTCGACCATCCAGAGCCCCAGGACAGGATGACGCGGAGGCCCGCTCTCCGCCGCAAACACCGCCCCGGGCGCAAGCGCCTGCACGATCTGCCTCCCCTGGTAGCTCCCCGGCGTCTCGAACACCGTCACCCCGTCCCGCACGATGGTCACGTTCGCGCCCTCTCGCGAAAGCAGTGGCTTCCGCACAAAGCTCCGCATCGCATGCGACCGCGCAAGCGAAGTCGTCTCGGGTGCCAGTGTGCTGTAGGGCTGGCTGTTACCGGAGCCAAACCCGGTGTTCGGAACCGCGCTCCAGGCGGTCGCGGGCGGCTCAACGGGTGCCGCCGCTGCCGGTCCCCCGCCGGCGAAGTGAGCCTCCAGCAGCAACTCATGCCCCGGATACAGCTCCCACAAAATAGGCAAAATCCCCTTGTTCGCCAATAGCATCTTCCACACCGGCTCAATCCAACGCATCTGCTGGTAGGTCTCCAGCGCCGCCGGCCCGAACTCCTCCGCAAGCATCGCCTCCCACGGATATAGCTTGAAGATCGAGAACATCTGCTCTTCGCCCGGATCGAGGAACGCGTGCGCGTCCGCGTTCCACCCGATCTCCTGCATCAACATCTGTATCGTCTTATGCCCCGCCTGCTCGGCCGTATCCCGCAGGTAAACCAGCGTAAGCTGATCCTCCGGCTCATCCACCCCACAGAAGTAGACCGGCTGCTGCAGGTAAGGCAGCAGATCCTTCCACTTGGCAATCAGGTGGTCGTGGATCGAGTTGAACTGGTCGGGATCGCCCCCGCTCGCGGGATGCCGCAGCCGCGGCGTCACCTCCTTCAGCCAGTCCCACTGGATCACCGCCGCCTCGAGCAGCGCCGTAGGCGTATCCGCGTTGTACTCCAGCAGCTTTGGCGCCTGACCCGAATCCTCTCCCGCCCACGAGAAGTCGAATCGCCCATACAGCGCCGGAGGCTCCTGGTTCCACGCCAGCTCGATCACCGGAACCGCCTCGGCCGGAATCTCTAGCTCCGCATACCGCTGGTGATCGATCACGTGCTGCGCAGCCGCCAGGCACATCGCCTGCATCGTGTTCCCCGCCGCTTCGAGCGTATCGACCTCGGACGCCGTAAACTCATACGCCGCCGACTCCTCCCAGTACGGGTACGGCAGCCCAGCGGGTGAGTGAAACGTCAGTCCGGCCGCTTCGACCTTCGTCTGCCAGTCCGATCGTGGTGCAAGGGCAATCCGCTTCATACGAGTCCTGTCCGATCCGTAATCCCGTTACTCGCCGCTCCCGCCGCCATGCGATCCTCCCGAAGAGAACGAGCTGCCAAACCCACCCCGCGAGGTCCCCGAGCGAGCCCCCGCCGAGTTGGCATACGTCCGCCCCGGCGCCGCCACATACCCGCCACCCCCCACCATGGATCCGAGCCCATACCCGCCGTACCCCCCGTAGTAGTACCGATAGGGAATAAACATCGGCATCCCGGAGCCATGGTTCTGCGGCTGCATTCCCGGCTGCGCGTCGCACAACGCGTCCGCCACCACCACATTGTGCTCATCCACGCACCGCCGCATCTCAGGCTTGCGGCAGCCCGAAAGCATCGCCGCCGCCGCCATGGCCAGCAAAGGTGCCGCGACTTGTCCCGATCGTTTCATGCCCGTATTCCCAAGCAAAGATTCTCCCAGCTATCCTACGGTGCTCCCCGTGCCGAATCCCGCATGTATCAGCGAGCAGCAGGCATCGGTCCGCCCGCAGATGCACTTCGCCTCCGCCGCCGCCGCCTGGCTCCGCTCCGCATACAGTCTCTGCGCCGCCACCAGCCCCGCGCCGAACGAAACCCCAAGCTGCGGCAGCGACTTCACCACCACCTGCTCGAGAGCCCCGATCAGCGCAATCGTGTCCATGTAGTCGAAGAAGCCCAGGTGCGCGATCCGGAAGATCTTCCCCTTCATCTCGCCCTGGCCGTTCGTGATGATCGCCCCAAAGCGGCTCTTCAGCTCCTTCACAAACACGCCCGAGTCCACCCCGGCGGGAGCAACCACCGCCGTCGCCGCCGAAGCTGGAGCGTCCGGAGCAAACAGTGTCATCCCCATCGCCAGCACTGCCGCGCGCGTCATCGCCGAGATCGTCTCAGCGTTCTCGACCAGCATCTTCCGCCCCGCCACCAGGTCGCCCTCAGGCTTCTCCGCCGTCGCCGCCTGCCCCGCAATGTAGTTCAGCGCCGCCCCCAGCGCCGCGATCAACGCCACCGCTGGCGTATACGCCGACTCTCCCAGCCGCGCATTCTTCCGTTCCTTTCGCAGGTCGAAGTAGTACCGCGGGTTATAGCTCGCCTCCATCCGGTCCCAGGCCGCATCGGAAACCGCCAGGTACGCCAGCCCCGGCGGGATCATCACCGACTTCTGCGATCCCCCAATCAGCACATCGATGCCCCACCCGTCCATGTCCAGGTGACTCGTGCCCAGACCGGTGATCGCGTCCACCACCAGCAGCGCCTCCGAGCCCACCTCCTTCAGCAGCTTGGCCACCGCAGGCGTACAGTGCCGGACCCCGGTCGAGGTTTCGGTGGCCTGCATAAACAGTACCCGCGTCTCCAGCTTCAGCGCCGACCGTACCGCGTCGATCGAGAACGTCTGCCCATACGGCGCCTCCACCACATCCACCGCGCACCCAAACGCCTTCGCCAGCGCGCTCCACCGCTCGCCGAACTTTCCGGCCGTCAGCACCAGTACCCGGTCGCCCGGAGACGTCAGGTTCGACACCGCTGCCTCCATCGCCCCTGTGCCGGAGCTCGAAAGCAGGATGACATCGTTCTTCGTGCCCACAAACTCCTTCAGTTGCGCCAGCACGCGGGTATAGAGTGCGCGAAACTCGGCGGTACGGTGGTGGATATCGGCCGCCGCCATCGCAAACTGGGCAGCGGGCAGCAGGGGCGTCGGGCCTGGCGTATAAAGACGTGTCTTCCGGATCATGCTCCTATTGTATCGGGCGGCGCAGCGCCCGCAGCCTTTCTATAATGATCGCGAGGAACCACCTATGAGCGAAGCAGCCATCGGCAAGAAGATCCAGGCCGACATCATCACAGCCATGAAGGCGAAGGACGAGCACCGCCTCACCACCCTCCGCATGGTCAAATCCGCGCTCAAGAACAAGGAAATCGACAAGCGCGAGCCCCTCACCGAGCAGGAGGAGGCCCAGATCCTCACCACCCTGCTCAAGCAGCGCCGCGAGTCCGTCGACTCCTTCACCAAGGGCGGCCGCCCCGAGCTCGCCGAAAAAGAGTCTGCCGAGATCAGCATGATCGAGGCCTACATGCCCCAGGCGGCCACCGAGGAAGAGGTCCGCACCATCGTCCAGGGAGCAATCGCCCACCTTGCCGCCGAAGGCCCGAAACCTGGCCCGAAGGACATCGGCCCTGCCATGCGGGTCGTTCAGCAGAGGATTCTCGCCAGCGGCCTTCGCGCGGAAGGCAAGATGGTCAGCGAGATGGTCAAAGCCGAGCTCGCCCGGTAAGGCAGCTTCCCCGGCCCTTGCGGTACGATGGCGGCATGATTGGTGTAGCGATCCAGGAGTGGGGTCTGCGGCGGCTGCACGGCCTCGCCGACCACTTCAGCCGCCCCACCGGCCTTCCCCCACACCTCGAAACCGGCCTTCGCGGAGAGCGCGAGGCCCTCTTCTTCCTTCGCCGCGGCGGATTCACGGTCGTCGCCCGCCGTTGGTCCTCCGTGCGCGTTCGAGGCGATCTCGACCTCATCGCCTGGCAAGCGAACGTCCTCTGCTTCGTCGAGGTCAAGACCCGCACCGCTCGCGATGCCATGGCTGCCGAGGTCTCCGTTGACCGCGACAAGCGCGAACAGCTTCGCAAGCTCGGCCGCGCCTATCTCAGGGGCTTCGACGAACACCTGCGCGACAGCGTTCGCACTCGCTTCGACGTTGTCTCCGTTTATCTGCTCGCTACCGGCGTCGAATGCGAGCGTCTTGAAGACGCCTTCGCTTGGCACGAGCCCAACCGAACGCGCCCGTACGGTGTCTAATACGGAGGATTGAGGAAAACCCATGACCCTGCTGAATGCCCCGGAGTTCAACGCGGGGACCGAAAACCGCAAGCGCAGGATCCTCATCGGCCTTGCCGCGACCATCGCGCTCGCCGCCCTGCTCTCGGTCGCCGGCTTCATCTCCGGCCACGGCTGGTTCTTTATGAACCTTCCGGCGGAGCACAAGGTTCAGGTCTTCCTCGAAGCCGTTCAGCGCGGAGACTTTGACCACGCCTACAGCCTCTGGCAGAACGACCCGACCTGGCAGCAGCACCCCGACAAATACAAGGATTACCCCCTGTCTCGCTTCACCGAGGATTGGACCACGGCCAGCGACTGGCACGGCCCGGTGAGAACCTTTCACGTCGACGTCTCCAAGCACGACGAGACGGGCACCGTTGTCGCCTCCACCATCAACGGCAACAAGCGCCTCTTCCTCAAGTACCAGAAGAAAGATGGAACCCTAAGCTATTTCCCTCTCGAGCTTCAGTATTAGCCGCAGCTGCATCAGCATGGCGCAAATGATGGGGAGAGGCTTCCAAACATCAGCAGCTTCTGCGTTACGTCAGGCTGGGAGGTGAGCATAACCTGGACGGCTGCCACGCAAATCGGAGAATGGCCTGTCTGGACGTCGCTCTTGCGCTGACTTGCGTCAAGGCACATACAACCTTTACCTTCTACTTGCCTTCTGAAGTTCCAACCCACGTGGATGCGGATGGAGAGACGACCCCTCCTGGAAGTCCGGTATCCGTCCGTTAACTTTGCATCGAGTTGCGTCACTGGAGTCTGCCTTCATGGTGGAAGCGGTTGTAATTTGGAACGAACCGAACAATCTTTCCCATTGGAATTTTCACCTGGATCCGCAGTGGAACGTCTTTGCGGACATGGTGAAACAGGCCGCCACTGCCATCAGGGAGGTAAATCCTGAGGTAAAGGTGGTTTTGGGTGGGGTCTCCTCCTGCGACTGCGATTTTCTGCGCAACATGGTCAAGCAGGGAGTAATGGAGTATGTCGACGTTGTGGCGGTACACGGGTTCCCTCTCGACTGGAATCACTGGCCGGTGACGGAGTGGCCGGAGCGCCTTGCCGAGGCCGCGGCGGTGAGCGGGCGGCCCGTCTGGGTGACCGAGGTAGGAGCCTCTTCCTTCGGGGCTGAAGAGGTGCAGAAGTTCGGGTTCGATCGCACGGTTGACCTGCTTCGGGGACGTACCGACCGCATTCACTGGTACTCTCTGTTCGATCTGCCTCCCAGTTGGCCGGCTGAGACCCGCCACAAGGAAGCCGAGGGATCTTCTTATTATCGTCACTACTACCTCGGGTTGATTGACGCTGACGGCAAACCTAAGCTTGCGGCGGCAGACTTTCCGCAGGACGGAAGCGTTGGCCTTTGTCAGTGGTTTCACTTCGAAGATCCCCGTCTGGAAAGCGCAGTTCAGTGGATGCACGCCAACCGTGTGGAGTACCTGCGAACCGGGCTGAGTTGGGCTGACTCCTTTCGCCCTGGCGCGGTCGAGTGGTTCGACAGGCAGATGGACGTTCTTGCCCCATTCCGGGTGGCGCTCACACTCTGCTTCACGCCGGCGCACCTCGGGCTTGAAGATCATCACACAAGTCCTCCGAGGGATATCCAGCGGTTTGCCGATTTCGCCGCCTGGGCGGTATCCCGGTATGCGCCATCTTCCCAGGCAAGTCTTGAACTTCATGAGGCGCTGCAAAGCATATGAATATTCCTGTCAAGTCCAAGCAGATACTGATCACCGGGGGAGCCGGATTCGTTGGTTCGCACTTGGCGGACGGTCTTCTCGCGGCCGGTCACCGGGTTCGCGTTCTGGATGATCTAACTCCTCAGGTACATCAGAACGGTGTACCGGATTACCTGTCTCCAAAGGTCGAACTGATCGTTGGAGATGTGCGTGACCCCAACCGGCTGCGCGAGGTACTCGCCGGAACCGATGTGATCTTCCATTTTGCGGCGACCGTGGGTGTGGGCCAGTCCATGTACGAGATCGCCCGCTACATGAGTGTGAACACGCAAGGGACGGCGGAGCTCTTGCAGGCGTTACTGGACAATCACGTCAGCCCTGAGAAACTTATCGTCGCCTCTTCCATGTCGATCTACGGTGAAGGACAGTACCGCTGCTCAGAGTGCGGGCAGGGGGCCTTCCCCTCGGTCCGCCCGACCGCACAGTTGAAGGCGGGCGACTGGGAGCTTCACTGCACGAGCTGCCGCGGGCTGCTGCGCCCCGTGCCTACCGCGGAAAGCAAACCTTCAGAGATCAATTCCATCTATGCGCTGTCGAAGCGCGATCAGGAAGAGCTTTGCCTCATCTACGGGCGCACCTACGGGATTCCGGTGACGGCCCTGCGGTTCTACAACATCTATGGCACCCGCCAGGC
Source organism: uncultured Granulicella sp. (assembly GCA_965213785.1). Classification (GTDB taxonomy): domain Bacteria; phylum Acidobacteriota; class Terriglobia; order Terriglobales; family Acidobacteriaceae; genus Edaphobacter. Next base: position 2,356,891 of record OZ243921.1, read on the forward strand.
CCTCTCCAATCCGTACACGGGGGTGGCGGCGATCTTCGCCTCACGACTGATCAACAACCTAAATCCCTTGGTATTCGAGGATGGTGAGCAGATGCGCGACTTCGTGAGCGTTCACGACATCGTGCGGGCCAACCTGCTGGCCATGGACACGCCCGCCTCCAACGACCAGGTGATCAACATCGGCGGAGGAGTTCCGATCAGCATTCGTCGCGTCGCGGAGATTCTTGCGGAGGCACTCGGGAAACCAGAACTGACTCCCGTAATTACCCAGAGATACAGGGCCGGCGACATCCGCCATTGCTTCGCGGATCTTACGAAAGCCCGAACTCTGCTTGGGTATGAACCGAGTGTGACGCATGAGCAGGGCTTCCGGGAGTTGGCCGGATGGCTCGCCGACCAGGAGGCGGAGGATAAGGCAGAGACCATGCTGCAGGAACTCAGCACCTACGGGCTGACGGCATGAACCTTTCCAAGCAGCGTACACGCGCCGCCGGTCGCACTATCCTTATTACCGGTGGAGCCGGCTTTGTAGGATCGAACCTCGCCGAACGGCTCCTCAGCATTCCCGGTACGCGCGTGCGGATCTTCGACGACCTGTCGCGCCGCGGAGTGACACACAACCTTTCCTGGCTGCGAGGTCTGCCGGAGAGCCATCGGCTGGAGTGGGTGCCGGGCGATGTTCGCCATGCGGCCGAGTTGGTCCGGGCCTCAGAAGATGTCAGCGAGATTTATCATCTTGCCGCCCAGGTCGCGGTCACAACGTCGGTCGACGAACCACGCGATGATTTCGAGGCCAACGTGCTGGGGACCTTCAATGTGCTGGAGGCGGCGCGGCGGTCTGGCAACAATCCTTTTCTGCTGTTTACCTCGACGAATAAGGTTTATGGCTCCTTATCTGGTGTGCCCGTCACGAAGGAGGAAACCCGCTATCGAGCCGCGGATCTCAGCTTTAGAGGAGTGGCAGAATCTGAGGCACTGGACTTTCACTCGCCCTATGGCTGCTCCAAAGGTGCCGCGGATCAGTATGTCAGGGACTACGCGAGAATCTACGGGCTGCCTACGGTGGTGTTTCGGATGTCCTGCATCGCTGGACCGCGGCAGTTCGGCACGGAAGACCAGGGCTGGATAGCACATTTTCTCTACTCGGTGCTGGAGCGCAAACCGATTACCGTGTACGGGGACGGGTGCCAGGTCAGGGACATTTTGCACGTCTATGATTTGGTCGACGCCGTGGAGGCAGCGCATCGGGCGGCGGATCGTACCGCGGGACAGATCTACAACGTGGGGGGCGGGCCGGAGCGGGCGATCAGCGTAATGGATGCGCTGCGCCTGATTGAGAAGCTGACGGGCGTAGCGCCGATACAGCACTCGAACGACGTGCGTCCGGGCGACCAGCCCCTGTATGTCTCCGATACGAGCAAGCTTACCGCCCACACCGGCTGGCAGCCGCGCCGGTCGCGCTCCGACATCTTCGAAGCGATTTATCGATTCTGGCAACAGAACGGACAACTTCTGACCAACGAGCGCAATGTCACGGCAGATCGCGACGGACGGCCCGTTGCGGCAGACCTGGTCAGTCAGGAGTTCGCGTGAGATACGCTTTAGTCAATCCTTTCTGGTCTTTTGAAGGCTCAACCTACTTCGGCTGTGCAGAGCCACATTTCCCCATCGAATTGCTCTCGGCGCGGGAGATGCTGCGTTCCGCGGGACACGAGGTCCTGCTCATCGACGCATGGATGGAACAACTGACGCCTGACGAGGTCCGGTTGCGTCTGGCAGGTTTTAACGAGGATTTTCTCGTCATCCCGACCGCGCCCTCTTACCTCTTCTGGCGTTGTCCCCAGCCGGAGTTGCGCGTCCCAAGACAATGGATTGCGGCACTCTCCCGCTCGTCGAAAGTCGTGGTGATCGGACCCCATGGCTCCGTCACGCCGGCGGCCACGATGGCGAAGACCGGTGCGGATGTTGTGCTGCGGGGAGAGCCAGACCAGACGCTTTCCCTCTTGGCGAGCCAGCCATGGGAGATGATTCCGGGTTGTGTCTGGCGCGACGCGGCTGGCCTACTTCACAGCACGCCGGGTCTTGGCGCGACCGACATGCGTGCTCTGGGTACTCTGGACTACTCCGATTATCCAGTCGAGCGCCACCACCACCTGCACCACATCTTCCCGAACAATGGCGCTGACCATCTTCGTCTTGGCGCGGAGGTCGAGTTCGCTCGCGGGTGCCCCTATTCCTGCACCTTCTGCAACAAGACTCTTTTTCGCAACAAATATCGTGAGCGGGAGCTGCCCGCTGTCCTTGCCGAGATCGATCAGTTGCTCGCACGTGGCGTGGACTACATCTACTTCATCGATGAGATCTTCGGAGTCGGTAAGCAGGTCCGGGAGCTTCTCGAAGAACTTGCCAAACGTCCGGTCTCCATTGGCTTTCAAACCCGCATCGATCTCTGGGACGAGGAGTCGATTGATCTGCTTGCAAAGGCGCACTGCGTCTCCTTTGAATGTGGGATCGAGTCGATTACCGACGAAGGCCGGGATGCGATGAACAAGAAATGTCGCATCACTACGGACCGGATCACCGAGTTGCTTCTCCACGCCAGGCAGCGCATTCCCTGGGTTCAGGCGAACCTCATCAAGGTGCCGGAGGATGATCCCACTCTCGTAGCGGCGTGGCAGCAGAACCTGAAATCGCAGGGGGTGTGGGTCTCCGAGCCGGTCCCGATGTTCCCCTTTCCCGGGTCTCCAGAGTATGTGACCACCTTTGGCGCACAACCGGACGAGCAGGCCTGGGAGCGCGCTCACGCCCACTATCTCAAATCTTTCAGCGAACGAGGCTGGTCCGATATTCAGACCGAGCGACCGCTGACCCTGGCGGAACTCGATGAAACCGTACAGGAGCCGGCGTGCGCCTGCTGCTGACGACGGATACGATCGGCGGCGTGTGGTCCTTCACGAAGACTCTGGTGCAGGGCCTCCTCGCAGCCGGAGATGCCGTAGCGCTGGTCAGCTTTGGTCGAGAGCCCACCATGTCACAACAGGACGCCCTGCAGGCGTTGCACGACGACTTCGGCTCAAACTTCTTGTTCGTCTCCTCCACCGTTCCGCTTGAATGGATGGACGAGAACGACCGGGTGTGGGACGAAGGTAGTTGTGTTTTGCTCCGAGTGATCGAGGAGTTTAGAGCACAGGTCCTCCATTCGAGTCAGATGTGCTTTGGCCGGCTGAGTTCAAGGCTTCCCGTTGTGGTCACGGCACACAGCGACGTGCTGAGCTGGGCCGAATGCACCCTCGCACCTGGTGGTGTGGATCAATTGGCGCGCACATCATCCGCGACCTGGCTGGGAACCTATCGGACCCTGGTGGCACGAGGTTTGAGGGAGGCTTCAGCAGTCGTGGCTCCGACGCGTTGGATGGCGCATACGTTGACAGATCACTTTGATCTGCCCCGCTTACCCCACGTGGTGCCGAATGGTGCTGAAGGGATGCGCAATACCCAACCGGCACGCAAGCTCCAGGCCATAACGGCGGGGCGCTTTGGGGATCCCGGGAAGGGGCTTTCCATCTTGCGCAACATCCGGATGCCGATTCCTCTGCTGATCGCTGGGGCGCGGCCGAAGGCGACTGAAGAAATCAGCGGGCATTTTCTAGGAGACCTCGCTCACGAGGACCTGCTGGCGCTGTTCGGCGAGTGCTCGATTTACGTCGCCTGCTCTGTCTATGAGCCGTTTGGCCTGGCTCCGCTGGAGGCCGCGAATCAGGGCTGCGCCATCGTCGCCCGGGACCTTCCCACGTTTCGTGAGGTCTGGGGGGATGCGGCGCTCTACTTCAGCTCTACCGACTCCCTGCAACGTCTCCTCGAGAGCCTGGCAGGCAACCCGGCGCGCTTACGCGGTGCACAGTGTCGGGCACGGCAGCGAGCAACTCGCTACAGCGCGCAAGCCATGACAGATCGCTACCGCACGCTGTACGAGGACCTGGCGCACGCTGCCACCCATGAGGAGCGCACGCTCGCCCATGCCTGATCTCCGCATTGCCTATTTCGCTCATACCGTGCGGTCGGATTGGAACAACGGCAACGCCCACTTCGTGCGCGGTCTGCTTCGCGCGATGAATAGCCTCGGACACAAGGTCACCGCCTTCGAGCCAGAGATGGATTGGTCGTACGAGAACCTTCTTGACGAGCAGCAGGGCTCTCAGTCGATCGACCAGTTCGCCCGCACCTATTCCGATGTTTTCATCCAGACCTACGCCGCCGCTGAAGTCGATGCCAGCTTCCATGATCTATGGGTCGAGCGGCTGCGCGAAGTCCAGGTGGTTATCTTGCACGAGTGGAACTTGCCTACTTTCGCCACACTGTTGCTTCGTCTCCGTGATGTCCTTCACTTCAAACTCTTGTTCCACGATACGCACCATCGCGCTTCGTCCTCGCCGGACAGCTTCGCCACACTCGGACTGGAACACTTCGATGGAGTTCTCGCCTTTGGAGAAGCGCTTCGCCGCATCTACGTGGATCGCTTCCACCTGCGGCAGGTGTGGACCTTGCACGAGGCGGCCGACATTACCGTGTTCCAACCTGTCTCCAATCAGGCCGTGGAACAGGAGGTTGTGTGGATTGGGAACTGGGGTGAAGGGGAACGAGCTGACGAGATTCGTGAGTATCTTGTGCAGCCCTGTGCAGCCCTCGACGCAAGGTGTAAGGTCTACGGCGTTCGCTATCCGAAAGACGGAGTCGCGGAGCTCCAGCAGGCAGGAATCGCCTACGGAGGATACCTGCCAAACCTGGACGCTCCGCTCCTCTATGCGCGGTCCCGCATGACGTTGCATATACCCCGGCAGCAATACGCCGCGGCCCTGGCCGGCATCCCGACCATTCGCGTGTTCGAGGCGCTGTCTTGCGGCATCCCTCTGATCTCCGCGCCCTGGCGAGATACTGAAGCGCTGTTTCGCCCCGGCGACTTCCGCTTCGCCACAGACGGGAAGGAGATGCTCGAGGCGATGCAAGACCTTCTGCGTCATCCCGCGAAGGCTGTCGACCAGGCACATCGCGGCTTGGAGACCGTCCTGGCCCGCCATACCTGCGACCACCGGGCGCGCGAACTTACCGGCATCTGTCAGGAGCTGCTCTCGTGAAGATCTTCGCCTTCGGCTCCTCGATCGTCTCATCGTACTGGAACGGTGCGGCGACGTACTACCGTGGCTGTTACAAATACCTGTCTCGCCTGGGTTACGAGATCACCTTTGCCGAACCGGACGCTTACGGCAGACAGCAGCACCGGGACACAGGGGACTTCTCCTATGTGCAATCGATCGTCTACCAACCGGCAGATGCAGATGGCGGACGCGACCTGGATCGGATGTTAAAGCTGGCCGCAGGGGCCGATATCGTGGTCAAGCATTCCGGCATCGGGTGCGATGATCCTGTCCTCGAAGAGCGGGTTCCAAGCGAGTGTTCCTCCACGGCCATGACTTTTATCTGGGATGTCGATGCTCCTGCCACGATCGGCCGCATGCGTTCCGCTCCACGAAGCGACGCCCTGGCGCTTTCAACCCGGAGCTACGATGCCATCCTTACCTACGGGGGCGGTCCCATGGCGAGGGCTGGATATCTTGAGTTCGGCGCGCAAGCCTACTACAGTATGTACAACGGGCTGGACCCCGAGACTCACCACCCCGTCGATCCCGATCCAGCGCTGACCTGCGACGTTGCTTTCCTCGGCAACCGGCTTCCGGATCGCGAAGCCCGCGTGGATGAACTGTTCTTCCGGGCCGCCGCCCTGAGCCCCGCCTATCGGTTCCTCCTGGGAGGCGAGGGTTGGTCCGACAAAGCCATGCCGGCCAACGTTCGATATATCGGTCACGTGCCTACGGACCAACACAATCGTCTGAATGCCTCCGCGAGCATGGTGCTGAACATCAATCGCGCCTCCATGGCCGACTTTGGCTTCTCCCCGCCGACGCGCGTCTTTGAGGTCGCCGGCGCCGGGGCCTGTATGATCTGCGACGATTGGCCAGGCCTTGCCGACTGCTTTGTGCCCCAATCGGAGATTCTTGTCGCTCGCACGGCGCAGGATGTGGCTTCTGCCTTAACCACTTACGACAGCAGTGCCCGAAAGCGGATTGGCGAGGCCTTCCATGCCCGGGCGCTGCGCGATCACACCTATGCGCAACGCGCCGCGCAAGCCGACTACGCCTTCCTGGAGTGCGCCGCACGCCGCCGCGGGGAGGCACCGTCGCAAAGTCAATCGCTCGCGACCATGGCGGACTGGAGCCCCGTACCTGCCTGGCGCGAAGTCGCTGCCAGAGTCTCGCCCGCGGCATCTGGGACGGCGAAGACATGAAGATCGTCTTCTTTGGCCTCACGGTCACCTCATCCTGGGGAAACGGCCATGCAACCACGTACCGGTCCCTGCTGAAGGCGCTCGCCGCCCGCGGACACCTGATCCACTTCGTCGAAAAAGATGTCGAGTGGTACCGGGATAATCGCGATCTGCCCAAACCCGGCTTCTGCTCGGTACGTCTCTACCAATCATGGGAGGCCGAATCCGCCAGTCTCCTCCACATGACTCACGATGCCGATGTCATCATCGTAGGCTCTTATTTTCCCGATGCCGTCCTGGCGACTGAGGAGCTTCTGGCGGCCTCTCGGGCGCCCATTCTCTTCTACGACATCGATACGCCGATCACCCTCGCTGCCTTGCAAGGCGCGGGCAAGACGGATTATCTGACAAGCGAACTGATCCCGCACTTCGCGGCCTACCTGAGCTTCACAGGCGGACCCGCCCTAACGGTCCTTGAGCAGACCTATCGTGCCCGCGCAGCGATCCCCTTCTTCTGCTCTGTGGACCCCGATCTATACCGCCCTAGGTCCGCACAGATGCGATTTGCCTGTGACCTGAGCTACCTCGGAACCTACGCCCCGGATCGTCAGCAGAAGCTGATGGCTCTTCTGAACGAACCGGCCGCTTCCTTGCCCGATCGCACGTTCCGAGTTGCCGGCCCCATGTATCCCGCAGAGACCATCTGGGAGAGCAACGTGCTGCAGATTCCACATGTTCCTCCTGACGATCATCCTGCGTTTTACTGCTCTTCGCGCTTCACCCTCAATCTGACCCGTGCGGATATGATCGCCGCAGGTTACTCGCCCTCGGTCCGCCTGTTTGAAGCCTCTGCCTGCGGCACCGCAATCCTGTCCGACGCCTGGCCAGGACTGGACAGCTTTCTCACCCCGGAGGAAGAGATCATCATCGCAACCTCTGCCGCCCAGGTCGCGCTCGTGCTGAGCGACATGGCCGAAGAGGATCGTTTGCGGCTCGGCCGGCGCGCCCGCGAGCGCGTACTGGCCGAGCATACCTCCACGCAGCGCGCGCTGCAGTTCGAAGCCATCGTCGCGGGCCTCTAACCGAGAACGTCGCGAAACGACCGCAGGCACCAGTCCGGCTTCTCGCTCAGCAGCACTTCATGGGGAAAGATGCCCGTAGCCACTGCAATTGCCGGGAGCCGGCACGCCTTGGCGGCGCGTACATCCTCCGGCGTATCGCCTACGACGCACACAGTGGCGCCCTCACCCACAATGCCGCGACCGATGGTCAGGGCGCGCTCAAAAACATCTTTACGCCACTCGAACCGATCGCTGTACCCGCCAAAGTCAAATCGAGCGAATACCCCCGCACGCGTCAGCTTCGCCCTTCCGATGCGCTCCAGGTTTCCGGTCGCCACGCCGAGCACAGCGCCCCTGCTCTTCAGGTGATCCAGCACTTCAACAATTGCCGGGGTAGGCGCTATCTCAAAGTTTCCGACATGCGCTTCGACATAAGACGCCATCCCGTCCCGCATCTCAGGCAGCCTTGGCCGCCATGTTTGCTCCGCCACGCCGGCCAGTCGGAACGCATCCCTCAGGATACCCACATCCGTGTTGCCGTGAGTCACGACGCCATCCAGGTTCATCGGTTGGCCGGCAACGTTGGTCAGAGCCTCGCAAAAGGCGAAGTAGTGTACCGCGTCCCTGCAGTTCAGCAGAGTTCCATCGATATCGAACAGGTACGCGTCAAATCCGTCCCAGGCTGTCACGTGAACTCCCGTCTCAGCGCAAGGGCTACCTGGCTCACAACTCCGGCCCAGTCACCGCTTCGCTCCTGCCGAAACAGGCGCATGGTTGGATACCACGGGGTGAGCCTACCTTCGGCCATCCAACGCCAGTCCGCTTCCTTCTGCAACATCACCCAGACCGGTCTGCCGATAGCCGCCGCAAGGTGAGCGGCAAGGGTATCCACCGTTACCATCAGGTCCAACTTGGCGACCATCGCAGCCAGTGCAAGCAGACCATCGCCGCACGCCTCCGTGGCGTCAGGAAATCCGCTTGCCTCCGATCTGGCAGCTCCGCCCTGCAGATTCCAGAAGGTAACTCCTGGCGTCTCCAGCAAGGAGCGCAGCACATGGAAGGGCACGGATCGTTCCCGGTTCCACTCCCCCGCTGCCCACACTATGCCCACGTTCGGCCCGGCGTCTCGCAGGCACACAGTTGCCTTCTCTTGCTCGTTCGCCGGAACGGTACAGTATCGTTCCGCAATAGGCAGCGAAGACACTTGCGTCCGAAAGATATAGGGGAGCTCCATCACCTCCAACTGCACGTCCCACGCGGGGGTCACTGCGGGAGCCATTTCGCCCCACGTCACCACCTCGTCAACTCCCTTGAAGCAGGAGGCCACCTCCACAAAGCGCGGAGCCACCTCCCAGATGACACGGCTCGCCGCCGCTTTCAGCAGCGGCGCATATCGCAGCATCTGCACGGCATCGCCAAATCCATGAAGACACCGCACAATGACTCGCCGGTCGACCAGGCTTTCGCCATTCCAGAACCGGTGCGGATCGTCCGAACCGCCTGCACGGAGGCAGTCGCTCTCTCGCCATGCGGCCTCAAAGTCTCCCCGCAGCATGGCGGCCCTCCAACGGTCTCCGCTGCCCCTGTTTTCGTCCGCATCCTCGGCTTCTCGCGCGTCAACGTCACATTCCCTTGCCGCCTGCTGCCCCCACTGCGGGGTTCCCTCGGGGTCCTCGACGCTTACAGTCGCCCTCGAAAACGGATAAACCTCAGGGGCACGTGACGGCTCCGTCGAGTAGGCTTCGCGCCGGGACCCAAGGCGCTCTCCCTTCATGGTGTCTCCGGTCGTGTAGCGGCCAGCAACGCGACCGCCTGGCGATAGCCGTTGAACGTACCGACATCGACATACCCCTGTCCGGCGCGCACCCCGACGGCACTTCCTCCCGCGGACAGCCATGCGTTCACGAGCGTACCAAGGTACTCATCGTTCCGGCCAGGCAGGCACCACATCCTGTGAAGCTCCGCGAGTACGCGGCCAGGCATCCGCATACCCCCCCAGATCCAATCCGTTTCAACCTCGGAGGCTTTTACCAGGATGCGCTCCACGTTCCCCGCTGCATCCGTGACCACCGCATCGAACAAAGCCGGACGCTCTACGGAGAAAAGCAGGAAAGAAAGAAGCCCTGGTGGCAGACGGGCAAAACCGTCCTCCGGGTTCCAGACCGTGTCCGGTAGTCCGATGAGCACCTCCTCCTCCGGACCCACCAGAGGAAGCGCTCGGAAGACTGCATCGCACAGTCCCGCCGGTCTCGGCTGCACAACATACACGATCTCGGCACCCCAAATCCGAGCTCCATAGTACTGCAGGATGTCCGTCTTTCCCGGCGCGATCACAAAGCACAGCTTCTTCGCGCCGGCGAGAATCATGCGTTCCACCAGGTATTCGCTGACCACCCGCGGCCGCTCCTGCCCGTCCTCAAAGCGGCTGCCGACAGGAAGCAACTCCTTGGAAAACGCAAGCGGCTGGATCCGGCTGCCCACCCCCGCCGCTGGAATAATCCCCCACATTAGACGTTTCCTTCCATCATGCCGCACACGCGCTTCTGTCTCCTGTGACATCGCTGCAGATCGCTTCCAACTCCTCGACTCGCCTTTCGGCGGTATGCTCGGCCAGCACACGTTCTCGTGCCGCCGTCGCCACTGTCCTCAAGGCACCATCGCTCAGTTGAAGCGCATTCATTACATCCTCCGAGGAAGATACGGGGATCAACTCGGTCCCCAACCGGAAGAAGCTCTCCAGTCCTTCAAAGTAATCGCTAATGAGCGGCACGCCACAGGCGGCTGCTTCAAACAGCCGCCCGGAGGGGCAGTAGCCATATTGCGCCATCGTGCTCCGGGTGATGTTGAGCGTAGCCCGGCTGGAGGCGAAAAAGGCAGGGTGTACATGCGGCGAAACATGCTGGACAAACCGGACATTGGCGCTCCAGGGAAAATCCTCCGGGTATTGCGCTCCGCCGATCAGGAACGATTCATGCGGCATACGCGCCGCTGGCTCGAGAAAGAGCTCCTGCAAGGCCACCTGCCGGTCCGCCGCATAGGTGCCAAGATAGGAAAGTGAACTGCGGAAGTCTGCAACAGGCGCCGAGGGGTAGTGGCTCTTCGGGTCGACCCAGCCGTACAGCGTAGCGACGCATCGCGCTCCTAGCCTGCTCCGCAGGTCTTCCAGGGCACGTCCGCCGGTGTAGCTCAGTACCAGGTCGAAGTCACGCAACCCATCCTTCGGCAGATACGCCACCTGCTCTCCTGCGCTCACCCTTGCCAGGGTGACCGGTGTATCCAGATCGTAAAAAGCTTTAACCCTTGCCTTGCTGTTCAAGATCCACTCGCTTGCGGCGCGTCCATCCGGACAGAAACTGGTACAGAGCGCCAGGTCGGCGTGACGGAGCGCCTCGGTAGCTGCGTCTCGAACATCCTCAAGATCTTCGTACAAATGAAGATCGCCACCCGACTCTAACTTCGTGAGGTCACGATGCTGCCGGTAGTAGGGCATGTCCTTCTCAAAAAAACTGACGCGGTAGCCCCGGCGAAGCATAGCCTTTATCAGCGACCGCCATAGAGTTGCATGTCCGTTGCCCCAGGCAGAGGACACGGTCAGTCCAAACACAACGACGCGCATGCTTACTCCCAAGGTGGGGTTATGTGCACCGGACCTGCACCTTGGCTGTGATGTACTCTGCAGCCTTCAAGATGTCTTCGGCTAGAGGACTGCGAGCGTCTGGGGCGAGGGAGACTCCATGGGAGGTGCCTGTCAAGGACCTGTTGTAATAAGCTTTTCCGGTAAGTGCGAGCGCGGGCAAGCCGCCCGTTCAAGTGTATTCTTACGATGATCGTACCCGGATGCGGGCCGCCGGCCCTTGCCGGCCCCGTGGAACAGAGACGTCCCTTTTGAAAAGAAAGAGCATTCACAATGGATAAGCAGCCCGGCATTCTCAAGGTCCTGCAATCGGTTGCGGACCGGCCGATCGCGCCAGCTCCCGACGAAAGCCTCTTCACCTCGGGGCTCCTGGATTCGTTTGCCCTGACCGACTTCGTGACGGGTCTTGAAATTGAGTTCGGCATCACCATTCCCGATTCCGATTTCTCAGCCCGGAAGTTCGATACCGTCGCCAAGGTGGAGCAGTACCTGGGCGGCAGGGGCTTATAGATGGCCTTCCTTCGTGCCTTCGGAAGCTGCCTGCCCGAACGCATCGTGACTAACGAGGAGCTTGCTCCCTCGCTGGGCGTCGAGCCCGATTGGATCTTTACGCAGTCGGGCATTCGCCAGCGGCGCTACGCCTCCGCTTCCGAGAGCGTTGCTACGCTCGGCGCAACGGCAGCTCGCGATTGTCTCAGCCAGGCCGGGGTGGCTGCCGAGGAGCTTGGCTTGATCCTTGTGGCCTCCGGCTCGCCGGACCGCTTCTGCCCTGGACCGGCGAGCACGATTGCGGCGATGCTTGGGCTTACCGCGACGCCTGCCCTCGACCTTCCCCTGGCAAGTGCCGGTTCGCTGGCCGCGCTTTCGCTCGCCTCGCGTCTGACCGCGACGCTGGGCAACATCCTCGTCCTGGGTGCGGAGATCATGTCTCGTCGCATCGATCTCACCCCGGAAGGGCGCAACACGGCCATCCTCTTCGGTGATGGAGCCGGCGCAGCCCTGGTGTCGCCGACGCAGGGGTTTGCCCGCATCGCCGACTCCTGCCTTCACACCGACGGCAATTCCGCCGAGGCGCTGGCAGTACAAAATGGGCGGATTTACATGGAAGGCTCGGTCATCATCCGGCATGCTACCCGCAAGATGCCGGAAGCGATGACCGAGCTTCTAAACCGCAATGCGCTTGCAGCGGAGGGCATTGGAGCCTTTCTTCTCCATCAAGCTAACTCCAATCTAATCACCCGGATCGCGCAGACGCTCAAAGCGCCCGTAGACCGCTTCTTTTCTAATATCGACCGCTACGGCAACACAAGTTCCGCTTCGATGCTGATCGCGGCCGCCGAGTGGCGCGCGGCTTACCCAGCGGCTCTTACGGCACCCATACTCTTTTCGGCTTTTGGCGTTGGATTGAACTGGGGTGCTCTACTCGCCCTGCCCGCTGCTTAGCGGGAATGGGCGCTTGCTTCCCAGCGGAGCATCTGGCGGAAAGCGGGGATGCGGGTGTCGGCGTCGATGCGAATCATCTCGATTCCTGCGATTTCAGAGAAATCCTGGAGGTGGTCGGTGGTCAATGCCTGGCTGAAGCCGGTGTGGTGGGCGCCTCCGGCACAAATCCAAGCGGCAGCGGCGACCTTCAGGCTCGGCCTGGGGAGCCATACGGCGCGGGCGACGGGAAGTTTGGGGAGGGGCTGCTCGGGCTGGATGACATCGACTTCGTTGACGATCATGCGGAAACGGTCGCCCATGTCGACCAGCGAGGCGACGATTGCGGGGCCGTCGGGGGCGGTAAAGATGAGGCGGACGGGGTCTTCCTTGCCGCCGATGCCGAGCGGATGTACTTGAAGGGACGGCCTTTCGGCCGCGATCGAGGGGCAGATCTCGAGCATGTGGGAGCCAAGGACTTTGGGGGTTCCGCTGAAATCATAGGTGTAGTCCTCCATGAAGGACGTGCCACCGGGAAGGCCTTCGGCCATGACCTTCATGGTGCGGACGAGGGCGGCGGTCTTCCAATCGCCTTCTCCGCCGAAGCCGTAGCCTTCGGCCATGAGGCGTTGGGTGGCGATGCCGGGGAGTTGGGGGAGGCCGTGTAGATCCTGGAAATTGTCAGTAAAAGCGCCGAAATTGCCCTCTTCGAGGAAGGCGCGGAGCCCGAGTTCGATGCGGGCGGCGGCGCGGAGGGAGGCGGGGCGGTCGTGATTCTGGGCGATGGAGTAGGCTTCGCGGTAGGTGAGGACGAGGCGGTCTACTTCGGCGTCGGTGGCCTGGGCGGAGCGGGCCACGAGGTCGCCAACTCCATACCCCTCAACGGTATAGCCGAACTGAACCTGGGCGGCTACCTTGTCGCCCTCGGTGACGGCGACGTCGCGCATGTTGTCGCCGAAACGGGCGATTTTGAGGTTCTGGGACTCGTGCCAGCCGGCGGCGGCGCGGGTCCAAGTGCTTATTTCCTCGATAGTTGCGGGGTCCTGCCAAAAGCCGACAACAACCTTGCGGCGGAGGTCGAGGCGGGCGGTGAGGTGGCCGAACTCGCGGTCGCCGTGGGCGGCCTGGTTGAGGTTCATGAAGTCCATGTCGATGGTGGACCAGGGCAGGGCGCGGTTGAACTGGGTGTGGAGGTGGAGGAAGGGTTTGGTGAGGCGGGTGAGGCCGGCGATCCACATTTTGGCGGGGCTGAAGGTGTGCATCCAGAGGATTAACCCTATGCATTGCATGGAGTTACTGGCTTCGCGGCAGAGGCCGGCGATCTCTTCCGCGGTGGTCATGACGGGCTTGAAGACGATGCGGTAGGGGATGGTGGGCTGGGCGTCGAGGGAGGCGGCGACGGCCTGGGCGTTCGTGGCGACCTGAGCAAGGGCTTCGGGGCCATAGAGGTGCTGACTGCCGGGGACAAACCAGATTTCGAGGGTCTTGGGATTTTTCATGACTTGTCCCTATTTTCCTCTGAAAGCCGACGTTCGAGCGGTATGGTGCTAAGAACATGTGGTAAGGATGTGGTGGATCGATGGCTCCCGTGGTGTTTTGTCACGTTCCAAACGTGGTGGGAGGCGCGTCCTTGCTGGGGTTCGTGCGTACGACCATGTTTTTTTGTGGTCGTGGTGGTGGCGGGGGCCTGGCGGGGCCGTGGGGCCCCGCATTTTGTCAAGCGGTGGGGATTATTCGGTGTCTTCGATGAGGGCCCAGCGGACGGACCAGGGCCTCATGCACTGGTCGGTGCGGGGCGTCCCTTCGTGCCACAGGACGCGTCCGCGGGGGACGGGGAAGCCTTCGACGGAATCGTTGGAGAGGTTGGCGCAGAGGGTGAGGGTGCGGCCATCGGCGAGGTTCCAGAGGATGTGGACGGCGCCGGTGGCGACGAGCTCGAAGTGTCCGGCGAAGCCTCCGATGAGGGGGAGGATAGGGACGATGTCCTGTCGGCGTACGGCGAGGATGCGCCGGTACCAGGCGCACCACTCGGCGTGGGGGTCCTGGGTGGCCTGGGCCCAATCGAGCTTGCCGGAGCGGAAGGTTTGCTCGGCCTGTGGGTCGGGGATGCGATCGCGCTTTTCGGGATCTTTGAACTCGGGGAAGGAGGCGAACTCGTCCCGGCGGCCCTGGCGGACGAGGTCGCCGAGCTCTCCTTCGAAGTCGCAGAAGTAGGGGAAGGGCTGGGAACTGCCCCACTCCTCGCCCATGAAAAGCATGGGGATCTGGGGGAGGAGGAGGTAGACGGCGGCGATGGCGTGGACGGCTTCCGGCGAGGCGATGGCGTTGATGCGCTCGCCGAAGGCGCGGTTGCCGATCTGGTCGTGGTTCTGCATGAAGGCGACGAAGGCGGTGGGGGGGAGGCCGGCGGAGGGTTCGCCGCGCTCGCAGCCGCGGCATTCCATCACCTGGCCCTGGAAGGCGAAGCCCTCGGCGAGGGCCTGACCGAGCTTTTGCTGGTCGTGGAGGTACTCCTTATAGTAGCCGTTGGACTCCAGGGTGGCGGCGGTGTGGAGGACGTGGTGCATGTCGTCGTTCCACTGGGCGGTGTATTGGAGGGGCCGGTTGTCGGGGTCGCGGGTGAGGCGGCGAACCTGGTTGTCTTCGTTTTCGAGGACGAGGTGGACGGGGTACCCGGGACGGACGGCGCGGGCGCGACCGGCGAGTTCGGTGAGGAGATGGGTGTCGGAATCGTCCTTGATGGCGTGGACGGCGTCGAGGCGGAGGCCGTCGAGGTGGAACTCCTCGATCCAGTAGAGGGCGTTGTGGACGATGAACTCGCGGACGGTCTCGCTGCCGTGGTCGTCGAAGTTGACGGCGTCGCCCCAGGGGGTTTTGTGGTGCTTGGTAAAGATTTGCGGGGCGTAGGTGGAGAGGAAGTTTCCGTCGGGGCCGAAGTGGTTGTAGACGACGTCGAGGAGGACCATGAGGCCGCGGGCGTGGGCTGCCTGGACGAGGGCCTTGAGGTCTTCGGGGCGGCCGTAGGAGGAGTCCGGGGCGTAGGGGAGGACGCCGTCGTAGCCCCAGTTCCAGCGGCCGGCGAAGTCGGCGATAGGCATGATTTCGATGCCGGTGATGCCGAGATCGACGAGGTGGTCGAGTTTTTCGATGGCGGCGAGGAAGGTTCCGGGTTCGGTGAAGGTACCTATGTGAAGCTCGTAGAGGACGGCCTCTGCCCACGGGCGGTTGCTCCAGGAGGCGTCGTGCCAGGGGAAGGCGGCGGGGTCGATGACCTCGCTGGGACCGTGGACGTCCTGGGGCTGGAAGCGGGAGGCGGGGTCGGGAACCTTGAGGCCGTCGGGGAGGACGAAGCGGTAGAGGGTGCCCTCGCGGGCTTCGCCGGTGAGGAGTTCGTGCCAGCCTTCGGGTTTGGATTCCAGGGGGAGGGTGGGGCCGTCGGGTTCGAGGGCTACGGCGATGGATTCAGCGGCGGGCGCCCAAAGGCGGAACAGGACGCGGCCATCGGGCTGGAGGGTGGCGCCGAAGGGCATGGCGTGGGCGCGGGCGATGGTGTCGGGGGCTACTTCGATCTGGCGCGGGGTCGGCGTGGTCGGACCTTTGGTGTCTTTCAGGGTCAGCTCTTCCGGGATGGTGGACAGGGTGGCCATGGGGGTCTCCTACTCGCAGATGCGGGCGAGGTGTGGTGCGATGAGGTGCGTGCAGGATGGCCGGGATCAAGCGCCGGTATTACTTTGGGACGCCTTGGCGGGGGGCGAGGGTTGTCCTGGGGGAGTGGTTGGGGGGCTGTTCGAATCTGGCCGGACCGGTTTGGGTTTTATGGCTGACGGCTGGTGCTTCCTCCTGGACGGTGGGTGGGGACTTTTTCGCCGCAGATGGAGAGGTTTGTTGATGGTGAGGGACGGGCGAATGCAACGACAGAAGCAGATTCCCTTCGGGAATGACAAAGAAAAAGGAAGGACCGGGAAAAGGCGATATTAACGCGGACTTTCTAGCCGCGGCTTGAGCGGGTTTGTTGATGGTGGGGATGACGAGCAAATGCAAGGACAGAAGCAGATTCCCTTCGGGAATGACAAAGAAAAAGGAAGGACAGGGACAAGGCGACATTAATGCGGACTTTCTGGCCGCGGCTTTTGCGGGTTTGTTGATGGTGGGTAGGACGAGCAAATGCAAGGACAGAAGCAGATTCCCTTCGGGAATGACAAAGAAAAAGGAAGGACAGGGAAAAGGCGATATTAACGCGGACTTTCTAGCCGCGGCTTGAGCGGGTTTGTTGATGGTGGGTAGGACGAGCAAATGCAACGACAGAAGCAGATTCCCTTCGGGAATGACAAAGAAAAAGGAAGGACAGGGACAAGGCGACATTAATGCGGACTTTCTGGCCGCGGCTTTTGCGGGTTTGTTGATGGTGGGTAGGACGAGCAAATGCAAGGACAGAAGCAGATTCCCTTCGGGAATGACAAAGAAAAAGGAAGGACAGGGAAAAGGCGATATTAACGCGGACTTTCTAGCCGCGGCTTGAGCGGGTTTGTTGATGGTGGGGATGACGAGCAAATGCAAGGACAGAAGCAGATTCCCTTCGGGAATGACAAAGAGAAAGGGAAGGCAAACAAAAGGAATGACAGAGTAGAAGGCAAGGACAAGCAAAAGGCACGGACAAGCAAAAGGCAAGGACTAGCAAGAGGCAAGGACAAGTAGAAGGCAAGGACAAGCAAAAGGCGAGGACCAGCGAAGAGGGAGGACAAACCAAAAGCGATATGGCTGCTACTTGGGAGGTTGGAAGGCGGCGTCGGCTTGCTCTTCGACGGTGGAGTCGGTGAGGGGGGTGATGGTGGCGGCGACGCTGTTGGGGGTGGGGACTCGGGCGAGGGTGTGGGCGAGGTCGTAGCCGGCTAGGCGGGCGCGGGTGAAGGCTGCGGCGAGCTGCGCGGCGGCTTCCGGGGTGCGGTCGGGATGTTCGATGAGCGTGGGGAGGGTGAGCCAGGCGAGGAGGTGTTCCAGCGATTCCTTGTGGAAGAACGAGATTCCGGAGGTTTCGGTGACTCCGGTGAGCCAGCGAACTTCGGGGTCATTCCAGAAGGTGTCGGGGAGGTTGGCGAAGCCTTTTGGCGATGAAGTGGGGGGATGGAGGAGGAGGCGGACGCGGGCGGCGGCCTTCCAAGCGGCTTCGGACTCGAAGCCGAGCGCGGTGAAGGTGGAGGCGAGGCCGCGGCGAAGCTGGGTGGAATCAAAATGGCCGGCGACTGGATGGAGGAGGCACCAGGCGAGGATGGGGGCCCAGGTGGCGGGTTGGGACTCGGCGGTAGCGCCGAGAGGGAGGGCTCCGTGAGTGTCGACGCCGAGGGTGAGGGTTGGGAGAGAGCGGGCACCGTGGAGGAGCGTGTCGAGATCGGCCCGGTGGGGCTTCCGGGCCGGCGTGGAGGCTGGGTCGGGGGTGAGGGCGGTGAGGGCGTTGTAGAAGGTGTCGGCGCGGTCGAGGAGCCAATCGAAGGGGCCGGGAGGGGGCGGCGGGACGGCGCGGGACAGCACCGATGGGGTGGCTGTGGGGGGCGTAACCACCCCCTTAGCGGAAGGCGCCAAGGACGTGGCACCCGGAGACTGGACAGCGGGGGTTTGGGACTGAGGGGTTTGCGGGACGGCGGCGCGGTCGGTTCCGGCTTCGACCATGGCGATGCCTGCGGACTCGTGACTGGAGGGCTCGGGGACGATCGCACCGGACTGTGTGCCGAGGGGGCTGGCCTTGGACGGAGTTGCGGGGTCTGGCTCGGCGGTTGCCAGCATGGCGAGGACGCCGTCGATGACGGAGCGGTCGAGGACGTGGCGGAGGGCGTCGTGGATAGGGCGGAGGCGGAGGTTGCTGAGTTCTTCGTCTAGGCTGGGGACGCCGGCTCCGGCGAGGGCATGGGCGAGGCGGTCCCAGGGCTGCTCGGCGGTGGACTGGAGCTCCTGCCAATCGAGCAGGACGACGTACTGGTAGCCGCGGAGGGCCATGGTGAGGCCAGACTCGCGGAGGTCGCGGGACCAGCGGAGGTATTCGAGGTTGCTGGCGGAGTCGCGGAAGCGGAGGAGGGCGGCGTCGTCCCAGGGGAGGCGGAGGGCGTCGCCGAGGGTGTCGCCGTGGAGGAGGCCAGAGCCCTTGTCGACCTGCTCGACGGACCAGTGGATGGCGCCGTGGGTGCTGTTGAGGCTGTTGTTGAAGAGGATGACGGCGCGGCGGTCGCCCTCGCGGTTGGAGAAGGCGAAGACGTTTTCGTCGACTCCACCGCCCGTGTTGAAGTCGTACATGCGGAAGAAGGCGGACTCGGCGAAGAGGCTGCGGTTCTTGAGGAGGGGCATGATCTCGCGCTGGTGGCGGGCGACGAGGTCCTGGTTTGGGGTTTCGTCGAACTTGGCGCGCTTGTACTCCATGCCGTAGCGCTCCGTGTAGGCCTCGACCTGGCCGTGGCCGAACATGGGGAGGCCGGGGAGGGTGGCCATGAGGGTGGCGCAACCGAAGTACTTGTCTCCGGAGCCGAACTGGTCGATGGCGGTGCGCTCGTCGGGGTTGGACATGAAGTTGACGTAGCGCTTGAGGATGTCGGGGTCGAACTCGATGGTTTTCTTGAGGTAGGAGCGGTACTTGGCGTTTTCCTCGTCGCGCAGCATGTTCATGAAGGCGGAGTTGTAGACGCGGTGCATACCGAGGGTGCGGACGAAGTAGCCTTCGAGGAGCCAGAAGGCTTCGGCGAGGAGCAGGGTTCCGGGGACTTCGACGGCGACGCGGTCGACGACCTCGCGCCAGAACTCGTTGGGCATGAGGGCGTCGAACTCGGCCTGGAGCATGGCGTCTTCGTTGCGGGAGGGGATGGAGCGGCCTTCGCCGGGGAGCGGGAACCAGAGGCGCTGGACGTGCTTCTTGGCGAGCGTCATGGCGGCGTCGAAGCGGATGATGGGAAAGAGGCGGGCGACCTGGAGGATGGTCTGGATGACGTGCTCGCGGACGTCGGCGCGGGAGTAGTTGAGCTGGGCGGTGTCGTTCCAGGCGAAGGTGGTGCCGTCGTTGCCGTGGTAGAGGTAGTCGGTGCGGTGGTTGCGGCGGTCTTTTAACTCAAAAACAACAGCCGCATCCGTTTGGTCGAAGTAGTGGTCTTCGATGCGGATTTCTACGCGGTCATCCGGGGAGAGGTCGGGGCCGTTGAAGCGGTAGACGGGGAAGGGGGGTTCGGGGCGGGAGACGAACCAGTCGGGGTGCTCGATGACCCAGGTGCTGTCGATGCCCATGTGGTTGGGGACCATGTCGGAGGCGAGGCGGATGCCGGCGGCGCGGGCGCGGTCGCGGAGGACTTCGTAGGCGGGTTCGCCGCCGAGGTCCTCGGCGATGCGGTAGTCGCGGAGGGAGTAGGCGGAGGCGACGGCGTCGGCCTGTCCGCGCATGCGCTTGATGGTCTGGGAGGCGACGCTGCGCTCCCAAAGGCCGATGAGCCAGAGGCCGTTCATGCCGCGGCCGGCGAGGGTGTGGAGCTCTTCCTGGGGGATCTGGTCGAGGCGGTGGATGTGGCGGCCGTACTGCTTGGAGAGCTGTTCGAGCCAGACGTAGGTGCTCTTGGCGAGGAGGACGACGGTGGGCATCCAGGCTTGATCCTGGCTGAAGGCTTCGTACTCGTCGACGGGGGCTTCCTGGAGGCCGCGGGCGGCGGCTTCGCGGAGCGCGCGGCGGCGGGATTCGTCTGCTCCGCGGTATTCGTCGAAGCCGCGGAACTCGTCTCCTTCGAAGCCGAGCATGCCCCAGTCTCGGGGGGTGTTCTGGTTGGCGCCGGCGTGGGTGGTGGCGGGGGCGGGGTGGAAGCGGGTCCAGATGGCAATTTCCTCTTCGCGGAGGACGTCGGTGGCGAGCATGATCTGGCGGAGCTCGTCGCCGACGTAGGGGAGCCAGCGCTGTCGGATGAAGTCGAGCTGGGCGGAGAGGGATTCGGGGGCGGCGAGCATGGGGGCGCGGAGGAGGTCGAAGAGGGATTCGCCTTCGGGGCCGAGGGGGGGGCGGGTGCTGAAGAAGTCGGGAAGGCTGGCGGTGGCCTGGCGATAGAGGGTTTGGGCGGCGAGGTCGCGGTCGTCGAAGAGCTCGTGGAAGGGGCGGTAGGCGGGGTTGGCGTTGCTGAGGGAGAGCATGACGAGCTCTTCGAAGGCGGCTTCGCGGTTGGGGACGCCGTCGGTGGAGGCGGCGAGCCACTGGTCGGGGGTGAGCTCACCGCGGAAGATGGCGATGGTGGGGAACTGGGTGGTGAAGGCGCGGAGGAGGGTGTCGAGGTCAGCGGGGGAGAGGGTGGAGGAGAACCACTGGAGGGCGGCGGGGAGGAGCTGGGGGTCGACGGTGTCGCGGTAGCTGGCGACGAGGGCGTGGCTGAGCTCGTCGATGAGGCCCATGGCGAAGAGGGCTCCGGCGTTGACCGGCTCGGAGGCGGAGGGGGTGTCGGCGGCGCGGACGTCGGACATGCGCTGGGCGAGCTTGCGGGCGGCGAGGACGTCGCCGAAGATGACGTTGCCGACGTAGTTGAAGAGGGTTTGGTCGACCTGGTAGCGCTCCCGCGCGGCGCGGGCTATGTGAAATTCCATGTTTTCCGTGCCTCTGAGTGGTGCGGGTGGTGGTTATAGGCATGGTACGCGACGCCCGGGCTACGGCAGCGGGCGCAGCGACGCTCGTTGGTAGGAAGGGATCGGCTGCCGTAAGGATGCATGGGGAGGGCTAGGGGGAGCGGGCGGGAGGTGAGCCGGCGGCGGAATCCGGGGTGAGGGTGGGGAGGATGGTGGATTTGACGGCGAGCTGGTGGCAGGCGGAGTACTGGGCGGTGAAGGTCCAGGCGACGGTTCCGCGGGTGAAGGGGGTGGCGGTGGAGGCGATGGTGCGGGGGAGCCAGAAGGGCTTGCCGTCGAAGAGGATGGGGTCGTAGTCGGCGGACCAGTCCCACTCGCCGGGGACGTTGGGGAGGATGTCGTAGGGGGCGTTGCGGACCTCGATGCGGCGGAGGCGGAGGGTATCGGGGTCGACGAAGGCGCGGCCTTCGGGCTGGTTGGGGCCGCAGGCGGGGTCGCGGGAGCGCCTGGGGAGCGGAGAGAAGTCGATGACGATGCGCGCGGGCTGGGTGCGGGAGAGGTGGGGGTGGAGCTTGAACTTCATGCAGCGGGCTTCGCGGGTGGAGACGAGGCGGAGGGCGGAGCCGAAGACCCCATAGAGGAGGGAGGGTCCGGCGAGGGCGGTGGCGGCGACGGGCTTGCCGTCGACGCGTTTGACGTCGCGGGATTCCTTGAGGGTGAGCCTGTGGTCGGGGCTGAGTGCGCGCTGGAGGCGGAAGGTGGAGTCGGTGACGACCTGGACGGGTTTGCCGAAGGAGGCGACGGGGTTGTAGGCGGATCTGACCACCTCGTCGCAGAAGAGGTTGGGGACGGTGTGGGCGTACTCGACGTAGTTGGCTTCGAGGCGGTCGAGGACGGCTTCGAGGGGAGGTGGGTCCGGGGTGGCAGCCTGTTGGGCTTCGGTCCGAGGGCAGAGGAGAGCCGCGCATGCCAGCATGGCGAGGGCGGAACGGACTGTGAATAGATCCGCCATGCGTACAGGATATCAGCGGTGTGAGTTCGTCCGCGTGTAATGGGCTGGTGAGGCGGTGACTCCGAGAACGGCGTTTATCGGGATCGATCCAGACTCAATGAGTGCATCGGCCTGTTATCGTCAGGTTGAGAGCTCTACCGGAAGACTTAAGCCGAGTTTCGAGGAACTACTCGGCAACTTGAAGCTCTGCTAGAGTCCGTTAGTTGTGGGAGAAATCACGGACCCTCGCTTATTTAGCGCCGCACAAATCTGAACCCGCAGTTCGTTGACGACTGCTCTCGAAGGCTTCGCGTAAGTTCGCGTAGGATCGTCGTGGAGATGGCTGCCGATCACACAATGAGCGCCGCACAACTCGATGGGGTCTGGCACCGGCCAAAATAAATATCGACGTCTATCATCTCCTGTCACAATCGTTCCGGGCAGTTCCGAAACCAACATTTGAAAGACAAAGCAACCGGAAACATCTTTATTTGCCGCGCAGGCGGGCTGGATCGCGTCGCGCGCGACTGCGTAAGCGCCCCTTAGGAATGAGGGCGCGCCTTCCACGTTCTTTGAGAAAGAGAATGACTCCAACTGGGTAGGTACAAGTTCTCCCCTCGTATTAAGTTCAGGCGGAAGAGCTCTCCTAAAAAGGAGTTCGTCATCTGAGAATGGCTTCTGCACGTCAACTTCGACCGCCGTAACGGGCAACTTAAAGACCCCTGAGATAGGTTTGAAGTTCATTCAATAGATCGCCTTGCGCGGCCTCTTGCTTCGGCCAAAGGGAAGTTCGAGAGTTGCCGTCGGTGTCATAAAAAAGAACGTAATCGTCCTCCGTTCCGAAACTCTCCATCACCGCCCTTCGCTTTTCGTGACCAACAAAGACGAGGCTTACGCCACCGTCAGCAGAAGCTGTTACCTTCTCTGGCCGGAAGGTGAAAGCTCGAAACCTTTGAACAATCGCTGTCGCTTCTCTTATCGCCGCCAAAGATGGTCTCGGCGAGCTGTAGCCATTCCAATTTGCTGGCAACATAGATAGCCGACCGATCTCTTTCTGGAGGTGCTGGATAAGGTCGTTTTGAGTAAGTACTTGCGAATCCTCGATCCTTGCCCACCTTGGATCCATCTCCTTGGCCATCCCAAATCTCGTATGCGAGGTTCTCTCGCAAGTGTCGTAATACGGTGGTGGTGCGGCCAAGCTAGGCATTGAAGGTCTCCTTCATCTTGTCGGTAAGCATATTGAAGAAGTAATGATCTTTGGTGTCACGCACAGAATCGATTGCAGGCCAAAGGTCCTCGGGGGTGAGATCGATAGCCGGAAAAGAAAAGTCATTGTCGAGGAGTGTCGAGGCAACGCCCCCGTCTGCAGGGGGAAAAAGACCTTGCTGATGAGTGAGCGTTCCCGCCGCCGGATTCGTCAGCTGAAATGTGAGGCGAAGATAAGGGTTGAAGATGGCCTGAGGGAGAGCAGGGGGTACCGAGATGTGGAGACTCACGTAGTTCTCCGTAGGTTCACCTAACGGAATGTCGATCTTGTTTATATACCGGACAGCGTACTGTACTATATTCACTTCGCCAACTGCATCAAGATACACATCCCATATCTTTCTAGCCTCGGCCGTGAATAGCTCCCACGACTCATAACGACCGAGTTGGCTGAAGATCAGTCCAGTTCTGAGAATCTGAAATGCAAATTTTCGGTCCGCTGAGAAGAATCGATAGCCGCTCACCTCGTCGCGATTCGAGGCTCTCGAAACGCCCTCCTCGACAGCGAACTCAAGAGCGTGCTGCGTCATTGTACTTTCTAAGAAATAGCCCAGACTGGCTACGTGGGCTGACAGGTTCCTCAACGTGGCGAGAGCACCCTCGGGTAGCGGCTGAATGGTCACCGCGATGATCGCCTCAACGATGGGCGGGTTCTTGAATTGCTTTTGTTCAGATTCTGTCGTCAAGCTCATTCAGTTTTGCACCACGTTGGTTGCGTTCACCATCCTATCGGCTTCGACGGCTTTCTGTTGACTGCGCCGAGGAAAAGAAGCCGGAAACTCAACCGCGAAGGTCTCTGCCTCGTCTGACAGCTTTGGGCAGTGTGCCTTCTCTTGAGTATAGCGTTGGCAAGCCAGATCGACGTCGGCGCGTTGTATACCAAGACCTCCTCCAAGCAACATTCCAGGAAAGCGCCTCTCGTCAGGGATTGTCTAGATTGTCTACAAATCGCCAAGTCACTCACCGAGAGGGTCACTGACGACAAGGCGCAATGGGAAGTCAGGGAGGCGCGGCTTCAAGATTTCTTGAGTTTGGGGGGTTTACGCGGCTTCGGCTTTGAGCTTTTCGGCGGTGTAGTGGGCGATGAGGGCGTCGATGGTTGGCTGGAGCTGGCCTTCCATGACCATGCCGAGGTTGTGGTTGGTGAGGCCGATGCGGTGGTCGGTGAGGCGGTTCTGGGGGAAGTTGTAGGTACGGACCTTCTCGGAGCGGTCGCCGGAGCCGACCTGGGCCTTGCGGTCCTTGGCCTGGATCTGGTGGATGCGTTCGGCCTCGACCTCGTAGAGGCGGGCGCGGAGGACGCGCATGGCCTTTTCGCGGTTCTTGATCTGGGACTTTTCGTCCTGGCAGGAGACGACGGTCTGGGTGGGCAGGTGGGTGATGCGGATGGCGGAGTAGGTGGTGTTGACGGACTGGCCGCCGGGACCGGAGGAGCAGAAGGTGTCGATGCGGAGGTCTTTGGCCTCTATCTTGATGTCGACTTCTTCGGCCTCGGGGAGGACGGCGACGGTGATGGCGGAGGTGTGGACGCGGCCCTGGGTCTCGGTGGCGGGGACGCGCTGGACGCGGTGGACGCCGGACTCGTACTTCATCTGGGAGTAGACCTTGTCGCCCTCGAAGATGGCGGTGACGTCCTTGAGGCCCTGGCCGATGCCGGATTCGGATTGGGAGAGGATCTCGACGCGCCATTTGTGCTGCTCGGCGAAGCGGAGGTACATGCGGAAGACCTCGGCGACGAAGAGGGCGGCCTCGTCGCCACCGGTTCCGGCGCGGAGCTCGATGATGACGTTCTTGTCGTCGTTGGGGTCCTTGGGGAGGAGGAGGAGTTTGAGGGCTTCTTCGACGGGGGCTAGCTGCGGCTCGAGGGTTGCGAGCTCCTCCTGGGCCATGGCGCGGACTTCGGGGTCGGGGTCGGCGAGCATGGCTTTGGCTTCGGCGATGGACTCGGTGAGCTTGCGGTACTCGCGGTACTTTTCGACGGTGGGTTCGAGGTCGCGGTGCTGCTTGGCGGTGCTCTGGAACTTCTTCTGGTCGTTGACGAGGGTAGGGTCGGAGAGCTGGCTTCCGAGGTCTTCGTAGCGGGATTCGAGCTGTTCCAGGCGGTCGAACATGGGGTCTCCTCCTGCGGGGGCAGGGATGATTGAGGGAATGTGGGGAGGATGCGCGCGGGGGCTGCTAGGCGAAGTCGCGGCGGGGCGCGAGGGGGCGCGGGCGGGGCGCGAACGAATTGTTGGCCGTATCCATCACAACCTAGATGGTACCGCGAACGCGAAGGGTGCGGGCGGCATCTTTCTGGGGGGGAGCCGGTTGGGGCGGGCTTACATTACGGTTTCAGGACGGGGACGATGGCACTGTTTGATGCGGTGGCTGTGCTGGCGCGGCAGCTTGCGGGGGAGGCGAGCCGGTTGAAGAAGCGGGCGGCGATCGCGGAGGCGATTGGGCGGGTGGCGCGGGAGGATGGGGCGGCGGAAGCGGGGCGGTTTGCGCTGTACCTGGCGGGGCTTCCGTTTGCAGAGGCTGACCCGCGGAAGCTGAACGCGGGGGGCGCGCTGCTGACGCGGGCGGTGCTGGCGGCGACCGGCGCGACGGATGCGGCGCTGACGGCGGCGTATCGGCGGCATGGAGACCTGGGGGCGGCGGCGTTCGACCTGCTGGCGGAGGTGGAGGCGGGGCGGGTGCCGGAGGTGACGCTGGGGGAGGTGGCGGAGGCGTTTGCCGGGATGGCGGGGGCGAAGACGACGGCGGCGCGGGCGGGGCTGGTGGATGGGCTGCTGGGGCGGGCGACGCCGGTGGAGGCGATGTACCTGGTGAAGCTGATGCTGGGGGATATGCGGATTGGGGTGAAGCAGAGCCTGGTGGAGGAGGCGATCGCGGTGGCGGCTGGGGAGGCGGTGGAGGTGGCGGCGGTGCGGCACGCGGTGATGCTGGAGGCGGACCTGGCGGGGGCGGTGGTGCGGGCGTTCGAGGGGACGCTGGGGGAGGCGCGGATGCGGCTGTTCCATCCGCTGGGATTTATGCTGGCGAGCCCGGTGGAGACTCCGGAGGAGGCGGTGGCGCGGTTTACGGCGAAGCCTGAGCGGAGGCGAGGGAAGGCGGAGTTGGAGGAGGCGGAGGTCGAGGAGGCGATCCATGCGATGGAACGGGTGGGCGCGGTGGCTCCGGAGCATGTGATCGAGGCGTATCTGGAGGATAAATATGACGGGATGCGGGCGCAGATCCATTGCGGCGATGCGGAGCAGCCGGGGCGGGTGGCGATCTACTCGCGGAACCGGGAGGATATTACGGAGAGCTTTCCGGAGCTGGCGGAGGCGTTTGGGTGCGTGCGGCCGGAGGTGGATGGGGCGTTGATCCTGGATGGGGAGATCCTGGCGTGGGACTTCGAGGGAGAGGCGGGGCCGCGGGCTTTGCCGTTTGCGGTGCTGGGGACGCGGATCGGGCGGAAGAAGGTGTCGAACGAGGTGCGGACGGAGGTGCCGGTGGTGTTTATGGCGTTCGACCTGATGTTTGCCGGGGGGGCGCTGCTGCTGGAGCTTCCCTTGCGGGAGCGGCGGAACCGGCTGGAGGCGGTGGTGGAGCGGCTGGTGCACCGGGTGGCGGCTCCGTTTGCGGTGGATGAGCGGGCGAAGGGGCGGCAGAAGACGATGTTCGAGGAGGCGGAGGCGCCGGGGGTTGGGCGGCTGCTGATTTCGCCGACGCGGCTGGTGGAGAGCGCGGAGGATATCGATCGGGCGTATGCGGATGCGCGGGCGCGGGCGAATGAAGGGGTGATGCTGAAGGCGGCGGGGTCCGCCTACCAGCCGGGGCGGCGGGGGCTGGCATGGGTGAAGCTGAAGCGGGAGCTGGCGAGCCTGGACGTGGTGATTACCGGGGCGGAGTACGGGAGTGGGCGGCGGGCTGCGTTTCTTTCGGACTACACGTTTGCGGTGCGGGGGGCGGGGGGCGAACTGCTGAATGTGGGGAAGGCTTACTCGGGCGTGACGGATGCGGAGATTGCGGAGCTGACGGAGTTTTTGAAGCTGCATACGCTGGAGGACCAGGGGCACTTTCGGACGGTGGAGCCGCTGGTAGTGCTGGAGGTGGCGTTCAACAACGTGATGCGGAGCGGGCGGCATGCGAGCGGGTTTGCGCTGCGGTTTCCGCGGATTCTGCGGATTCGGACGGATAAGCCGCTCGAAGAGATCGACACGGTGCAGCGGGTGGAGGAGGTGTATTTAAGCCAGGTGGATCGTCCAGTGGAGTGAACTCTTGAGCGGATTCCTTCGTTGGCGGGAGTTCGTGCATCCAAGGAAGGGTCGGGCGATGGCCCGTCGGATTTTGCACGGAGGACGATGATGAAGAACCAACGGATGGTGACAGTTTTTGCGCTGGCGGCGGTGCTGGCGCTTCCGATGAGCGGTGTGGGGCAGACCACGAGTGAGCGTCGGCATGAGGATGCGGTGGCTTCGCAACGGGCGCATGACCACCAGCACCATACGGGTGCGAAGGTTGTGGGCGGGTCGGCGGCGGGCGGAGCGGTTGCCGGGGGGCTGCTGGGCGGCGGGAAGGGCGCACTGATTGGCGGTGCGCTGGGTGCCGGGGGTGGAGCGGTCGCGAACAAGGTTCGGACGAACAAGGGCGTGAAGGCACGGGAGCGTCGGGAGTACTAAAGCGGATTAGTTGTCGGCGTGTAGGACGAACACTGCGACGGAACCAGCAGATTCCCTGCGGGAATGATAACCAAAAAACAAAAGCCACTCCGCCAGCAGCTAATCCGCTCTAGCTGGGGCGCCGTTTTGGAAAGGGACCGGGATCGATTCCCGGGCCTTTCGCGTTTCTGGAGCGCGCCGGGTTTGGTACCGCGGCTGCCTCTTTTTGTGCACGAGACTCCCCCGAACGCGTGATACCGTTTGGGAGAAATGTTTTCGAATCCGACAGGCCTGCCGGGTCGTCAGATATTCAGAACGTTTTGCTGTTTGGAGTCTTCCCGATGAAGCGTTATTTCGCCCTTGCAGTTGTCTCGATCGTCTTGCTCTCCCCGGTGGCCGCGATGGCTCATCCCGGTGGCAGCGTGGCGCATATGCGCCCAGCGCTATTCCATGATCGGTCTCCACGGCCGCATGTGCATGTGGTGCAGCCACACCACTAAAGGGTTGCCTGGGCGCGGGCGTTTTGTATGAAACGCTCAAGCTGCTCCGGACCTTTCCTTCCTGGCACCTCTTCTACCCCGCTTGCGACATCGACGCCCCAGGGATTGAGTCGCTCGATCGCCTCCCTGACGTTTTCCGGATTCAAGCCACCCGCGACAATCATGTCGATCGACCCCGCGCCCTGAAAGAGGGCGCGGGCGTGTTGCCAGGCGAAGGTCTGGCCGGTGCCTCCGAGGGCCTGGCCGACCTTGGCGTCGACCAGGATGCGGTCGACGATGCCGGTTTCGGCGAGGCGATGGTACTGCCTGGCGAGGGTTTGGGCGGTGGTCTCGGCGGGAACGTCGGTGGGCCAGTGGAGGGTTTGGATGAGGGTGAGGGTGGGGCCGAACTCGGAACGGAGGGCGGCGAGGAGCGTGGGGTCTGGCTGGTGGTGAAGCTGGATGCCGGTGAGGTGGGCGATGGTGACGGTGGTACGGATTTCCTGAAAGCTGGTGGTCTGGAAGACGCCGATCCGCTCCTGCGGGCCGGGGCGGAGGGCGGCGTTGATGGCGGCCACCTGGGCGGGCGAAACGCGGCGGGCGCTGGGGGCGAAGACGAAGCCGACGGCGTCCGCGCCGAGATCGAGGGCGAGTTGGGTGTCTTCGAGGTTGGTGTTGGCGCAGATCTTGATCCACATGGGGGGCTAGGCGGTGACCGGGATGCCGAGGAGGGTGGCGAGGTGCGCGCCGGGGTCGGGCTGGCGCATGAGGGATTCCCCGATGAGGAAGGCGTCGTAGCCGGCGCGCTGGAGGCGGAGGATGTCGTCGTGGGTGCGGACGCCGCTTTCCGCGACGCGGAGGGTGGCCGGGGGCAGGAGAGTGGCGAGTTCGGCCTGGAGGCCGGGGTCGACTTCGAGGGTCTTGAGGTTGCGGCTGTTGACCCCGATGACGTCGAAGCCGAGTTGGACGGCGCGGGCGATCTCGTCGCGGGTGTGGGCCTCGCAGAGGATGTCGAGACCGTGCCGGCGTGCCTCCGCGGCGAGCAGCGTGAGCTGGGCGTCGGAGTGGGCGGCGACAATGAGGAGGATGGCGTCGGCCCCGGCGGAGCGGGCTTCAAGGACCTGGAAGGCGTCGACCATAAAGTCCTTGCGGAGGATGGGAATGTCGACGGCGCGCGAGGCGGCTTCGAGATAGGCGAGGGAGCCTTGGAAGTATCTCTCTTCGGTGAGGATGGAGAGGGCGGCGGCGCCGTGGGCGGCAAGGGTGAGGGCGAGGGGGACGGGGTCGAAGCGGGGGCGGAGGATGCCTTTGGAGGGGGAGGCTTTCTTGAGCTCGGCGATGATGGCGGGGCGGAGGGCTGCGGCGGAGCGGAGGGCTGCGGCGAAGCCGCGGGGGGTGTGGGCGGCTGCGCGGCGCTCCATGGCGGGGAGGTCGGCGGCGTGCTTGCGTTCGTCTACCTGGAGGCGGGTGTGGGCGAGGATTTCTTCGAGTTTGCTGGGCATGGGTGACATAGCCTTTTGCGGAGAGCGGAGAAACACGAAGCCCCGGAGGCGAACCATCCGGGGACTCCAGGTGTTTTCTGATTTATCTTGTGGCACCTGAGCTGTGCTGGTGCCGAAAAGAGGACTCGAACCTCCACACCCTTGCGAGTACGTGGACCTGAACCACGCGCGTCTGCCAATTCCGCCATTTCGGCCTGCTGCCCTGCGCCGCGCTCTGAAGCGAGCCCGGCACATCGCCTTCCACATCCTTACAAACCCTGTGCGGACTGTCAATTCCGAGGCGGGTGGCCTACACTGGCAAACGAGATGGCCGAACAGACACCGATTCCCGACCCGCGGCTTGCAGGCACTCCTGCTGAAGCCGACAAGATTCCCGAGGACCTTGCGATCGAGATTCGCAAGCTGGCGCACGATCTTTCGAATGCGCTGGAGATCATTGTGCAGACAAGCTTTCTGCTTTCGACCAGTGAGATGAAGGAGCCGGCGAGCGACTGGCTGCGGATGCTGGATAGCGGGGTGCAGAAGGCGCTGGACATCAACCTGGCGCTGCGGTCGTACATCAAGGAACATACGCCGCGATAGAGGGGCTCAGGACTTGGCTTTGGCCTTGACGAGTTTTGGCTTCTTTTCTGCCGGGGAGGGAACCACGCTGAGCTTTCGGGGTTTCCCGGTCTTTTCCGTCGCCGCGGCGTCGATGGCGAGCGCTGGGCCGGAGGTCTTGGCCATCTTGGAGCCGTGGGAGGCGAGCAGGCGGTCGATCTGCTGGAGCAGGATGCGGGTCTGCATGGGCTTGATGAGCATTTTATCGGCGCCGGCGGAGAGTTGATCCTCGTCCGACATGGGGAAGGCGGTGAGGAGGGCGACGGCGGGGTGATAGGGTGCGTTACGCGCGGCCTGGATGACCTCGATGCCGGCTGCGTCGCTTTCCATGCGCATGTCGGTGATGACCATGTCGTACTCGCGCTTGCCGATGCGGGACTTGCCTTCGCGGGCGGAGGCGGCGGTATCGACGTCGAAGCCACTGATCTCGAGGACGGCTTTCAAGGTGAGCAGCACAGTTATTTCGTCATCCACCAACAGAATCCTACGTTTGGTCACACGCACTCTCCGGCTGCCTGAAGGGCCGATCCGATCTTATTGTGGCAGACACCATCTTCGCCCCTCTGGATGGAATCCTGCAACCCGGGGGACGCTGGATTTCGGAAGGGGTGGTGCCGATTGGCGGGATTCTGCTGGAAATCGGAACAAATGCTATACTTTGCGTTGCGACCGGCGGTAACTCCACCGGCATCAATCCCCAACCCAAGGCACGGCCTGTCCAGGTTCAGGCTGTGGAGGCGACCTATTCCACCGATCGATAAGCGTTCCGCCAAGAGTTTTATCCGCACCAATGAGCGTATCCGCGCGCGCGAAGTTCGCGTGATCGATGAGAACGGCGAGCAGCTGGGCGTGATGGCCCCGTTTGAGGCGCTGAAGATGGCGCGGGAGCGTACGCTGGACCTCGTCGAGATCTCGCCGAACGCGGTTCCCCCGGTCTGCAAGATCCAGGATTACGGGAAGTTCCTGTATGAGAAGGACAAGTCCGAACGGGCGGCGCGGAAGAAGCAGAAGGTCATCGTCATCAAGGAAGTGAAGTTCTCGGTGACGGTGGACGAGCATGACTACCAGACGAAGAAGAACCAGGCGGTGCGGTTCCTAGGCGAGGGCGACAAGGTGAAGGCGTCGCTGCGCTTCAAGGGGCGGCAGATGGCGCATCGGGATCTGGGCTACAAGATCATCAACCGGCTGATCCTCGATATTGGGGAGGCGGGTTTGGTGGAGTTCATGCCCAGGATGGAAGGGACGACGCTGCACGCGATTATCGCTCCGTCGAAGAAGGCGGAGCAGCAGCAGGCTCCCGCGGCGAAGCGTCCGGCTGCGGTGGTGGCGGCGGTGAGCCCGGAAGAGCCGGAGAGTGTGCCGGCCTCGGCCGTTACGCACTGACTCACGCTTAGTTAACGACGTCTCTTTACCTTTTGCAGGGGGGCTGTGCCCGCGGCTGGCGGTGCGGCTCGCCAGGAGCTGGGCGGCGCTGAGAGCGGCGGGCGTGTTTGTTCCTTTGTTATTAATGACCATAGTAATAGGGCGGCTATACTACATCCTTATGTTATTGATTTTGTTGGACTTAGCCTATTTTACATACTATGGTTGCTCTATCGGGCGAGTCCAGAGAAATCGAGAGGCGCCCCTACAAAGGAGTACTACCCATGAAGAACATGATCCGCGCCGCCGTCGTTGTCCTCGCCCTTACCGGAGCCTCTGCCTCGTTCCATGTTTCGGCTGGAGCTCAGCAGCCCAGCACCCGCGTTGTTGCCGCCAAGGCGAGCGCCTTCCCGGTTCCCACCTGCCCGCCGGACGATCCGAACGGCTGCGGGATCAGCGGTAACTAAGACATTTCGCTAGTACCCTCGCGACATTTGATTTGATGGTGAGCCCCCGGTAGACTGCGAATAGCCTCGGGGGCTCACCATGCCTATGCAGACCATCATCGACACTCTTTCCTCCGTGGAGTTGATCGTCTGCGCCTTGTCCCTAGGTGTACTTCTCTACCGCCGTCAATTTGGAAGCTACCCTTATCTGTGTCTTTTTATTGCGGTCAGGCTGTTTGCCGATGTGGTGCTTGGCGTTCTCATCGTGAGTTCGCATCATGTGCAGGCCAAAGCCGCGTCATCCTATTGGACCTACTTCTATGTTTATTGGGCGACGTACACGCTGGAAGCGATCCTGCTGATTCTGACGGTCTATGGAATCTATCGCCTGGCCATGGTGCCGCTGCCCGGTTTACAGCGGCTCGGGATGCTGGTGTTTCGCTGGGCGGCGGCGATTTCTCTCGCTGTCTCCGTAGGATTGGCCTTCGGACCTCATGTGACCAGCCTACGCTACGTGATTCGGCTGATTACCCAGATGCAACAGACCTCAAGCATCCTGACGCTGTGCCTTCTCTTGTTTGTCTGTTTCGCCATCCGACCGATGGGGCTCACGTACCGGAGCCGGATCTTCGGGGTTAGTCTTGGGCTTGGCCTTCTCGCAGTAACCAACCTTATAACCTCGGGCTGGATCGTGAGCACGAAGAACATGTACTCGCCGCTAAGCGCGGCTACGTGTTTCGCGGTGTGTGCGGCCTTCGTGGTGTGGGCGGTGTACTTTGTGTTGCCGGAGCCTCGACGGGTGTTGATTGTTTTGCCAACAACGTCGCCATTTCTGCGCTGGAATCAGATTTCGCAGGCTTTGGGGGATGCGCCGGGGTATGTGGCTGTTGGGGGCATTCCTCCGGAGATGTTTGCGGATGCAGAGATTGAGATTATGAAAAGGGCTTCGCGGAAGATGATCGAGCAGCCCGAGCCGGCGCTGGGGACGCAACGCTGAGGGCGGAGCTGCGGTGGTCTCTGCGCGGGTAAGTGCCTGGATTCAGCTTAGGGGCAAAGGAAAGAGCCGGACCCCGTGATGGGTCCGGCTCTTTCGGTTTTGGTTGCGGGTTTGGACTACTCGCGTTCGGAGCGCTTCCAGTTGATGAGGTCGCCGAGGGTGGTGCTGCTGCTGTTGCCGCTGTTGGAGGAGGACGAGGGGCCGGAGGCTTTTCCGCCGCCGGTGTGCTCGCGCTCCTTGTAGGATTCGACCTCGGCGCGGCTGGCTTCTTCGCCGACGGCGCGGATGCTGAGGCCTACCTTCTTCTCTTCCTGGTTCATCTTGACGATTTTGAACTCGTGTTCGGAGTCCACATCCATCTTGACGGACTGGCCGGTGGCGTCGACGGCTTCGGAGACGTGGCAGAGGCCCTCGACCCCGTCGGCGATCTCGACAAAGGCTCCGAACTGGGCGGTGCGGAGGATCTTGCCCTTGATGACGTCGCCGATGCGGTGCTGCGCGAAGAAGGTATCCCAGACGTCGGGCTGAAGCTGCTTGACGCCGAGGGAGAGACGGCGGTTTTCGGGTTCGACGCCGAGGACGATGGCGCGGACCTTCTCGCCCTTCTTGAGGACCTCGGAGGGGTGCTTGATGCGCTTGGTCCAGCTCAGGTTCGAGACATGGACGAGGCCGTCGATGCCGTCTTCGATCTCGATGAAAGCGCCGAAGTCGGTGAGATTGCGGACGCGGCCTTCAATGATGGCACCGGTGGGGTACTTGTCTTCGAGCTGCTCCCACGGGTTGTCCTGGAGCTGCTTCATGCCGAGCGAGATGCGGCGGTCATTGGGGTTGACGGAGAGGATGATGGTATCGACCTCGTCGCCGGGCTTGACCATCTTGGATGGGTGCTTCATGCGCTTGGACCAGGTCATCTCGGAGACGTGGACGAGGCCTTCGATGCCCTGCTCGAGCTCGACGAAGGCGCCGTAGTCGGTGACGGAGAGGATGCGTCCGCGAACCTGGGCGCCGATGGGGTAGCGCTCGGTAGCGTCGAGCCATGGGTCGGGGGTGAGCTGCTTGAAGCCGAGGGAGACGCGCTGCTTATCCTTATCGAACTTGAGGACCTTGACCTGGATCTCGTCGCCGACGTTGACGAGGTCGCGGGGATGGGTGAGACGGCCCCAGCTCATGTCGGTAATGTGGAGGAGGCCGTCGAGGCCGCCCATATCGACGAAGGCGCCGTAGTCGGTGAGGTTTTTGACGGTGCCGGTGAGGACGCTGCCCTCTTCGAGGGTCGAGAGAGTGACGGCCTTCTTGGCGTTCTGGTCTTCCTCGAGCAGTTCCTTGCGGGAGATGACGACGTTGCCGCGCTTCTTGTTGAGCTTGATGACGCGAACTTCGATCTCGGTGCCGATGTAGCCGTCGAGATTGCGGACGGGGCGGACCTCGACCTGGGAGCCGGGGAGGAAGGCCTTAATGCCGATATCGACGGTGAGCCCGCCCTTGACGCGGCTGAGAACCATGCCCTTGACGGGCACCTTGTCGTTGGCAGCCTGCTCGAGTTTGTCCCACACCTTGTGACGGAGCGCCTTGTCGTAGCTGACGAGATAGCCGCCACCCTCGGTCTCTTCACGCTCGACGACCACCTCGACGGTGTCGCCGATGGCGAACTTGGGCTTACCCTCGGCGTCCAGAACCTGCTCCAGGGGAAGGAGGCCTTCGCTCTTGAGGCCGATGTCGATGACGAGATGCTTGTCCGTCAGCTTGACGACGGTTCCCGTGACGACGATCTCTTCGGCCGTCATGTTCTGGGCGGCGGCGGTTTCGGCGGCCTGCTCGCGATCGAAGTTGGCGAGGGCCGCGGCGAAGTCGGCCGCGTCGTAGTCGGGCTCTTCGCTGGCTTCTATCTCGATCGATCCGGGCTGGGGATCGATCGAGGAAGTCTGGCCGGGAGCCGGGACGGCTGCCTGAGGGGTGGGGGTGGACTCGTTTGACAGCTCTGCGTGCTCCGCTGTCGCCTGGGGCGTGATGGTCTCAAATTCGGTGTTCAGGGGTTTGCTCTCGGTGTAATCGGGATTATGGTCGTCTACCATGATAGTGCGGACTCCAGGATCCAAGCTTCGTTCCCATCAGGGCTCACTCGCGCACCAGGGGAGGATCGGAAGCCGTCCTGAAGGGGACAGGCTGCTTGTCATCTCCCACGCGGAGGAAGCAGAGCATGAACGAACACTGCTTGCAGAGGAGCGTCTGCACTTGGATCCCACACGCAGTTGCTCACTCAAAAGCATATTCCGATCCGGGAGTAACGTCAACCGAAGGGTGCGGGGTGCGTCTAACAGGGCCGGGGATGGGGCCCGGAGACCGCCTATACTGCGGAGATGGAGCGGCTCTGGACACCATGGCGGTATGCCTATATCACCGGCGGAGAGAAAGACCTGGCTCCGGGGGTTCCGGCGAAGCTGGGCGGATGGCTTGCAGCGGGCGGACCGAGCGAGAACGGGCATTGCGTGTTCTGCAACCTGATCGGTGCCGTGGACTACGCCGTCGCGCAGGGCATGGAGCGAGTGGACGCGAACCGGGAGGCGCTGATCGTACATCGTGGGACGCGAAGCTTTTTGTGCCTGAACCGATTTCCGTACTCGACGGGGCATGTGCTTGTGGTGCCCTATCAGCACTGCGACTCGCTTTCCGGCCTGCCGGCGGAGACGGCGCAGGAGATGATGGGGTGCGCGCAGAGGGTGGATGCGGTGCTGCGGGAGGTTTACCGTCCGGATGGGCTGAACTTCGGCTTGAACCTGGGGGAAGCGGCGGGCGCGGGGGTGGCGAGCCATTTGCATCTTCACGCGATGCCGCGTTGGAGCGGGGACACGAACTTTATGACCGTGGTGGCGGAGACGCGGATTCTGCCGGAGACGCTCGACGTGACGTGGAAGAGGCTTTCCGACGCTTTTGCGTGAGCAGGACGGGGAGGTCAGGGGCGCGGCTCATCCGGGCCGCGATCGGCAGCGGGGTTGGCGCCGCGGGCCATGCGGGTGGCCTCGAAGTTGGTGATCTTCCATTGACCGGCCGGCGTTCGCTGGTAGACCCGGGTGTAGCGGAAGCTGCCGCGCATGGGGGCTCCGTCGCTGACGCCTTCCACCTCCGCCCGTGAGGTGACGATGGCGGTGCTGCCGATGAGCTTCACCTTGACGTCGCTGAGGTCGATCTTCGACAGCACCATGGTGCGCCGGCGGATGCGGTCGAGCTGCTGCGCCTTGGTCGTGACCTGGCCGGTCATGGTGATGCCGAAGTAGTCCTCCGACAGGATCTTATCCATCTCCGCGACATTGCCGGAGATTTGTGCGTCGCGCCAGGCTCCCTCCAGGTCTTCAATCTGGCGCTTGGCGTCCTTTCGGATTGCGCGCTTGCTTGCGGAGGCGGACCAGCCGCTTCCGACCAGCAGGGCAAGGATTAGAAAGCCGGTAACGCGGAGCAGACGGGGTGCACGTGCGAGAGGGAGTGGCATGACCGTACCGGATAGTAGTCCGGTTTTCGTTTGCAAGTCAAAGGAATATCCGGACAATCGCGCTGTGTCCGTAGAAGGGTGCGTTCGTCTTTGGTCCGGCGGGAAGGAAGGCGAGTTCAGGAGACGGCGAGCAGGGTCTCCATCTCGCGGCCACGCATCATCTGGTAGAGGCCGCCGATGGCGTGTTGATGGAAGTGCGGCGTGGCGCGGTGATGATCGAGTGCTTCCTGGTTCCGGTACTGCTCGTAGATCAGCACGGTGGAGGGGTCGCCGTCGACGAAATGGGCGACGTAGCTGACGCATCCGGGCTCCTGCCGGGAGGCTTGGGTAAGGTGGCGCAGCGCCTCCTCCACTTTGTCGTGATCCGCGCCGTCGAAGCGCATCCGTACGGTAAAACTCAGCATGGGGCCGCCTTTCCTGTTTTTCGTCGGCTTCTAAGCCCGCAGCGCGGCGTCGAAGTCGGGGAGGACCATGGTTTCGTCGCGGTCCGGGCCAGTGGAGACCATGCCGATCCTGGCGCCGGACTCGCGCTCCAAAAAGTGGAGATAGTCCTGAGCCTTGCGGGGCAGCTTGTCGAAGTCGGTGATGCCGACGGTAGGCTCGTTCCAGCCGGGGAGCGTGGTGTAGATGGGCTGAATGGCGTCGAAGCCGCGCATGTCGGCGGGGATGACGTCAGTTTCCTTGCCGTTGACGCGGTAGCCGGTGCAGACAGGGATCTCCGCGCATTCGTCCATGACGTCCATCTTGGTGACGACCAGCCACTCGGTACCATTGATCATGTTGGAGTAGCGGAGCAGGGGCAGGTCGAGCCATCCGCAACGGCGTGGACGGCCCGTGACGGCGCCGTACTCCTGCCCGCGGGCGCGGAGGAGGTCGGCGGTGTTGTCGCTGATCTCGGTGGGGAAGGGGCCCTCGCCGACGCGGGTGACGTAGGCCTTGGTGACGCCGATGACGGTGCCGATCATGGTGGGGCCGACGCCGGTTCCGGTGACGGCGCCGCCGGCTGTCGCGGAGGACGAGGTGACGAAGGGGTAGGTGCCGTGGTCGATGTCGAGCAGCGCTCCCTGGGCGCCTTCGAACATGACCTTTTCTCCGGCGCGGATCGCGTCGTTGAGCATGACAGCGGTGTCGGTGACGAAGGGGGCGATCTGCTCGGCGGCGCGGCTGTACTCCTCGTAGATGGCCTTGGGATCGAGGGGTTCGGTGCCGAAGAGGGCCTGGGCGATGGTGTTTTTTTCGTAGCAGGCGTTGTTGATGTGGGTGCGGAGCAGGGGGGAGTTGAGCATGTCGACCACGCGGAGGCCGCTGCGGTGCATCTTGTCCTCGTAGGCGGGGCCGATGCCGCGACTGGTGGTTCCGATCTTGGTGCGGCCGGGGGCGTTTTCGGCGGCGAGCTCGATCATGCGGTGATAGGGCAGGATGACCTGGGCGCGGTTGGAGACGAAGAGCTGTCCGTCGACGGGGAGGCCGGCGTCCTTGAGCTTCTTGACCTCGTTGAGGAAGGCCATGGGATCGAGCACGACGCCGTTGCCGATGACGCCCTTGCACTCCGGCCGGAGGACGCCGCAGGGGATGAGCTGGAGGACGAACTTCTTGCCCTTGATGATGACGGTGTGGCCGGCGTTGTGGCCGCCGGCGTAGCGGGCGACGACGGAGAAGCGCTCGGAGAGGACGTCGACGATCTTGCCCTTGCCCTCGTCGCCCCACTGGGCACCGAGGATGACTGCTGATTTACGCTGACTCACGAGAAAAGTTGGCTCCGAAAAATCTTCAGATGGGATTTGCTGCGGGCCCTGATAGGCACAGTGCCATCTTATACTTTCCCTCGGAGCCGCCATGGGTCTTCCGTTTGAAACGCTGCGAGAGTTTGAGGGTAAACGGCTTCGTATGCGCTTCGAGGATGGAGAGGCCTTCCTCTTGTCTACCGACTGCTGGAGACAGCCGCGTTTGCTTCCCCGGGTGCCAAGAAAGGGAGCTCTACTCTCTACGCCAATGGCAACTCGGTCGTCGGCATTAAGCTGACCCAGTCAGTGGAAGGGGTGTAAACGGCCTCTACAGCCTGCCCGCGGCAGGTGTGGCATAATGTCCCTAGTGAGGCAATCACCCTATGGCATCCGCCGCAATGCTAAAGGAATACATCGGCATCTCGCCGGTTTCGGACCTTGACTTGGCGAAGCTGGTTGAGCAGGGCCTTCCTACCGAAAATCTCAGCTTTTTGAAGGCTAAAGGGCTTACGTTTACCGAGATGGCTTCTACGGTTATCTCGCCTCGTACCCTGAAGCATCGCAAGGCGCGAGGCCAGAACCTTTCTCCTGAAGAGACGGACCGTGCTATCCGGGTGGCCTCCATCCTTGCTTTGGCGGAGAAGTTTTTCGGCAACCCGACCAAGGCCATGGCATGGCTGCGCTACCCGAACCATCGCCTGGCGGAACGCACTCCCCTGAGCATGCTCCAGACCGAGGCGGGCGGACGTCTCATCGAGTCCATGCTGTATGGCATCCACGAGGGCATCTTCTCCTGATGCTCTTCTGGAGGATCAGCGGTCATGCCAGCCTCGACGGGTTAGGCGCGGAGCTCTCGAGCGGTCGCTGGCACACCGCGGCTCCTGAAAAGCGGGTCGTGTACCTCGCGGAGCATCCCGCGGTTGCGCTCCTGGAAAACCTGGTGAATCTGACGGGAGTACCCGAGTTCCTCCCCGACAACTTTCAGCTGCTTAAGATCGCTGGGGGAACGGATATCAAGGTTTCCAGTCTCACCCCCGGTCAGCTTGCGACCGTAAACCCGGACGACCTCGCTCCGACACAGCGTTTGGGGGACACCTGGATTGCCGACCAAAGGTCAGCCCTGCTCCGGGTCCCATCGATACCCGCACCGGAGTCGTGGAACTATCTTATGAACCCACGTCATCCGGAGGCCGCTGGGCTCACTCTCGAGTGGGCCCGGCCGGTCGCCTACGACAAGCGCCTCTTCCACTTCGCCGATGCCTGAACTTCCTGAAGTCGAGACGGTGGCGAACGGGGTGCACGAGCGGGTGCGGGGCCAGACGATCGTCTCGGTGTGGACGAGCGGGAAGCCGCAGACGTTCAAGACGCCGGAGGTGGAGCTTGCCGAGGCCCTGATCGGGGCGCGGATCGAGCGGGTGCACCGGGTGGGGAAGACGATCGTGTGCGACGTGGCGCGGGGTGGGGGGGAGGCGGCCCAGTTTCTGATTCACCTGGGGATGACGGGGCGTCTGCTCGTCTCGGTGCCGGAGGTCCCGGTGCCGATGCATACGCACGCAGTCCTGACGCTCAGCGGGGGCCGGGAGGTGCGGTTTGTGGATGCGCGGCGGTTTGGACGGCTTTCCCTGCACCGTGGTGCGGCGGCCGCAAAGGTTGAGGCTCCGCAGACCTATACGGGGCCGGGGCGGGAGCCGCTGACGATTCCGCTGGAGGAGTTTATCGGGCTATTCCGAGGGCGGCGGACGGCGATCAAGGCGGCGCTGCTGAACCAAACGCTGCTGCACGGGGTGGGGAATATCTATGCGGATGAGAGCCTGTTTCGTGCGGGGATTCGGCCGCGGCGGCAGGCGGCGCGGCTGACGCGGGCGGAGTTGGCGCGGCTGCGGGTGGCGCTGATGGAGGTGCTGCAGCATGCGATCCGGCTGGGAGGCTCGTCGGTTTCGGACTACGTGGACGCGGATGGGGTAAGGGGCTTCTTTCAGCTGGAACATCGCGTGTACCTGCGCACGGGCAAGCCGTGCCGGGTGTGCGCGACGCCGATCCGCAAGATTACGGTGGGGGGGCGGAGTACGCACTTCTGCCCGGTATGCCAGCGCTGACGCGATAGGCCCGGCGGCAAAGATGATAGAGTCGAGTCGCTCCGCAAACCGCGCTTTTTGTGGGTGCGTAAGGTCCTGGACTCACCGAGGCGAGAGTTGGCCCCGTACGGGTCGACGGTGGCGCGGCGAGGCCGGTTATTTTCAAGGTGTCCGAGGTCCTATGAAGCTCCGCTCGATGCTGTTTGCCGCTGTGATCGTCTTTGTTGCCGCACATGCGCCACTTGCCGCGCAGTCTTCCCGCTGGTCGGAGGAGCGGGCGAATGCCTGGTATGCGCAGCAGCCGTGGCTGGTGGGCGCGAACTATATTCCTTCGGACGCGATCAACCAGTTCGAGATGTTCCAGGCGGGGAGCTTCAACCCGGCGTTGAACGACCGGG
Organism: uncultured Granulicella sp.; assembly: GCA_965213785.1. Classification (GTDB taxonomy): domain Bacteria; phylum Acidobacteriota; class Terriglobia; order Terriglobales; family Acidobacteriaceae; genus Edaphobacter. The sequence goes on from OZ243921.1 coordinate 2,397,838, forward strand.
AGCTGGGGCTGGCGGAATCGATCGGGATGAACACGGCGCGGGTCTTTCTGCAGGACCAGCTATGGCTGTCGGATCCGGCGGGGTTCAAGCAGCGGCTCGACGCGTTTCTGACGATTGCGGCGAAGCACCATATCCGGCCGATACTGGTGCTGTTCGACTCGTGCTGGGAGGCGAACCCGCACCTGGGGCCGCAGCATCCACCGATTCCGGGGGTTCACAACTCGGGGTGGGTGCAGAGCCCGGGAAAGCCGCGGCTGCTGGACCGCAGCGTGGAGCCGGAGCTGCAGGCGTATGTGACGGGCGTGGTGGGGGCGTTTGCGAACGATCCGCGGGTGCTGGCATGGGATGTGTGGAATGAGCCGGACAACGAAGGGCGCGATGTGGCCGCGGATGTTCCGGCGAAGGTGGTGCGGATGGATGAGCTGCTGCCGAAGGCGTTTGCCTGGGCTCGCTCCGCGAAGCCGACGCAGCCGCTGACCAGCGGGGTGTGGAAGGGGAACTGGTCCGACCCGGCGCAGGAGAGCGCGACGACGAAGATTCAGCTGGCGGAGTCGGACATCCTCACGTTCCACGACTATGGGTGGCCCGAGACGTTCGAGGCGCGCGTCCGGGAGCTGGAACCGCTGCATCGGCCGATCTTGTGCTCGGAGTACATGGCGCGTGGGGCGGGTTCGACCTTCGATGGGTCGCTGCCGGTGGCGAAGAAATACCATGTGGCGGCGATCAACTGGGGGCTGGTAGCGGGGAAGACGCAGACGTACCTGCCGTGGGACTCGTGGGATCATCCGTATGTGCGGCTGCAGCCGACGGTGTGGTTTCACGAGGTGTTTCGGCAGGACGATACGCCGTACCGGCAGCATGAAGTGGACCTGATCCGTGAGCTGACCGGACGTGGGACAGCGGGCGCGACCGGCGCGGCGCCCGCGGCACGCTAGAGGGGTGACGGCGACGATGGATGGAGCGGGCTCCAGGCGGCGGCGATGGCGGATTGCGTGGCTGCTCTCGCTCGGGGTGCTGGTGAACTACTTCGACCGGGTGAACCTTTCCGTTTCGCATGCGGCGCTGTATACGACGTTCGGGATTACGGACATCACGTTCGGGTATCTTTCGGCCGCGTACAACTGGACGTATGCGCTGTGCCAGCTTCCGATCGGGGTGATGCTGGACCGGTTCGGGGTGCGGCGGGTGGGGCGGATCAGCACGTTTGTGTGGAGCATCGCGAGCTTTGCCGCGGCGATGACGCCCAACCTGGCGGGGTTCTTCGGGGCGCGGCTGCTGCTGGGGGTGGGGGAGGCTCCGACATTTCCGGCGAACGCGAAGGCGGTCGGTCTGTGGTTTCCGCCGAAGGAGCGGACGCTGGCTACCTCCATCTTCGACTCGTCGGCAAAGCTTTCGTCGGCGATCGGGGTTCCGCTGATCGGGATTCTGCTGCTGAAGGTGGGCTGGCGGTGGAGCTTCGCGGCGACGGGGCTGATCTCGCTGGCGTACTTCGGCCTGTTTTCGCGGGTGTACCGGGATCCCGTGGACGACCCGCACCTGTCGGATTCGGAGCGGGATTACATCAATCAGGACGCGGTGCTGCCTGCGGGGGTGGTTGCGGGCGACGAGAGCGCGCCGCCGGCGAGACTGGCGTTTCTGCTGCGGCAGAAGAAGGTCCTGGGGCTGGCGCTTGGGTTTGGATCGTACAACTATGTCTTTTACCTGCTGCTGACGTGGCTGCCGAGCTATCTCTCGACGGCGCTGCATATCGATCTGCTGCACTCGTTCTTGTATACGGGGGTGCCGTGGCTGTTCGCTACGTTCACCGACTTCTTTCTTGGGGGGCTGCTGGCGGATTCGCTGATTCAGCGGGGGTTCAATGCGAACCGGGTGCGGAAGACGATCCTGATTCTTGGGACGGCGTGCGGGCTCGGGCTGCTGGGAGCGGCCGAGGCGCATACGCCGCTGCGAGCACTGCTGTGGATCAGCCTTTCGATCGGCGGGCTTTCGGCGGCGGCGCCGGTGGGCTGGTCGATTCCGTCACTGATCGTGCCGCGATCGTCGGTGGGGTCGGTGGGGGGGATCATCAATTTTTCGAACCAGCTCTCGGGGATCGCGGCGCCGATCGTGACGGGCTACGTGATCGCGACGACGCACTCGTACACGATTGCGTTCGGGATCGCGGGCGTGTATCTGCTGGTGGGTATTCTGAGCTACTTCGTGCTGCTGGGGCGGATTGAGCCGATTGCGATGGAACAGGCATTCTAGACGGGCCGCTGGACTGGCGGGTGGACCAGGGAACGGGTGGCTCCTGTGGAGATGCCGCCATCGACGAGCAGAGTCTGGCCGGTGACGTAGCGGCTTTCTTCCGAGGCGAGGAAGACGATGGGTCCGTCGAGATCGGTGTCGCCGCCGGGGCGCTTGAGCGGGATGCGGTCGACGAGGTAGTCGACCCAGCCGGCATCCTGGTAGAGGACCTTGTTCTGCTCGGTCTTGAACCAGCCGGGGGCGAGGCAGTTGACGGTGATGCCGTGAGGACCCCAATCGTCGGCAAGGCTCATGGTCATCTGTTTGGCTCCTCCGCGGCTTGCCCCGTAGGGGCCGAGGCCTGCGTTGCCGAAGACGCTGGTGACCGAGCCGATGTTGACGATGCGGCCGTAGCGGAAGGGCACCATGCGGCGGGCGACCTGCTGGGCGACGAAGAAGCTGCCGCGGAGGTTGGTGTCGAGGATCCTGTTCCAGTCGTCCCAGGTGACGTCGAGGGCGGGCTTGCGGACGTTGCAGCCGGCGTTGTTGATGAGGATGTGGACCTGTCCGTAGGCGTCGAGTACAGGGCCGATCTGCTCGATGCTGGCCTGCTCGCGGACGTCGAGCGCGAGGGGGAGGGCGCGACGGCCGAGGCTCTCGATTTCGGCGATGAAGGGGGCGAGGTCTTCGGCGGCGCGGCTGGTGACGATGAGGTCTGCCCCGGCGCGGGCGAGGGCGCGGCCGAAGCGCTGGCCAAGGCCGCGGCTGGCGCCGGTGATGAGTGCGGTCTGGCCGGTGAGATCAAACAGGGGCGGCCTCCATGCGGGGGTCGAGTACGACCTTCATCAGGCCGGCCTCGCCGCCGTGCAGCCGATCGAACCAGGAGGGTCCGTCGCTGAGCGGGGCGACCGCGGAGATGAGGGAAGCGACCTGGATCTTGCCGGCGGCGATCATCGCGATGGCGTCCGGGAACTCGCCCGCCGAGGCGCAGGAGCCCTGCAGGCGGACCTGGCGGGAGACGACCTTCTGGAGCGGGATGGTGACCTGGGGGGAGATGTTGCCGACCAGGGTGACGGTGCCGCCCTTGCGGACGCAATCGACCGAGGTCAGGACGGTTTCGTTGCGGCCGACGCATTCGACGACCAGGTCGACGCCGCGACCTCCGGTGAGCCGGACGATCTCGGCGACGAGCGCGTCTCCGGAGGCGTGGAGGGCTTCGTCGGCGCCGAGGTCGCGGGCGCGTTCGAGCCGGGTGGCATCGACATCGGCGACAAAGACGCGGGAGCATCCGGCGGCGCGGGCGGCCTGGAGGACGAGGACACCGATCATGCCGGCGCCGAGGACGAGGGCCGTCTCCCCGCCTTTTACCTCGGACACGTTGACGGCGTGGAGCGCGACCGAGACGGCTTCGAGCATGGCGGCTTCGGCGAAGCTCATGCTGTCCGGCAGCTTGTGGACGATGCGCGCGGGGACGGCGACGTACTCGGCGAAGGCTCCGGCGCGGCGGTACTCTCCGCAGGAGACGCCGATGACCTGGCGGATGTCGCAGAGGTTGATCTCGCCGCGGCGGCAGAACTCGCACGCTTCGCAGAAAACGGTGGAGTCGAAGGTGACGCGCTCGCCGGCGGTGAGCCCGGTGACCCCGGAGCCGAGGCCTGCGACGATGCCGGCGGCCTCGTGGCCCATGACGATGGGCGGAATGCGGCGGCCGGAGGAGCCGTCGAAGCCGTGGACATCGCTGCCGCAGATGCCGCAGGCGGCGACCCGCACCAGGACTTCACCCGGTCCGGCGACCGGTGTTGGAACCTCTTGGACTGCCAGGTGGGAATATTGGGCCAACATCAACGCCTGCATGCTCTTGCCTTCCGCCAGACAGTATTTCATGATATCGATCGAATCGACGCGGGTCCGTTCTCCGTCAGGCGCGGTCCCTTCGGTGCCTCATAACGGATATAGAGGTGCGCCGCGGTGACAATCCAGATCATTCGACCAGAAGTTGAAGCTCTGCTGCAGCAGCAGCTTCAGACGGGTACCTTCAAGGATGCGGAGGATCTGATCTTTCAGGCCTTCCAGACGCTGCTCGCACACGAGAGGCGACAGAACCTTGCTTCGGCCACGGCCAGAGACATGCTGGAGTTGTTTGCGCCGCTGCGCGGACTGAACATGATATTCGAGAGTGATCGGGCGAACGATGCCGGGCGCGAAACCGACCTTTGAAGCTCTACTAGCTTTCCGGGTGGCTTCGGACTCAGTTAGGCGTGTGAGTTGGGCGGCGCCTGCTCGTAGGGTTGCGCCCCCGCTGGAGGTCATCCGTTCTCCCACTCGACGCGCTGTTCTAACGAATCGCCGTCGCCTTGTCTTTCTCGTAGGTAAGGCTGACCGGGTGGCCCTGGTGGTCGTATTCGACGGTGCGGTTGCCATAGTCCTGGCTGCCGCTGGTGCTTACCTGGCCGAGCGCGAGCATGGCCTGGCGCTCGTTCATGCCGAGGACGGGGCGGTGCTCGTCGATGGCCTTCCAGGTCGCGGCGGGCCAGTGCTTGTAGAGCTGGTGCGGGTCGTCGTAGAAGAAGATTTCATCGACGAAGAAGGTGTACTGGCCTTTTTCGCGGAAGCCGACCGGGATTGCATACTGCGCGGTGGCACCGGGACGGGTGAAGACCAGCAGGACGTGGCGATCGCCGCCGGGGATCCGGAAGGTTGCTGTCTTAGGGGCGACGGCCTCGACCGCGTCCTTTACGTCGACACGGTCCGCGCCCAGCAGAAGGCCGGCGGGCTTGCCGTACTCGACACGGCCGGCGGTGTACGGGTAGATGTCCATCTGACCGCCGGCTGAGACCCAGAGCGGCTTCCCGGCGAGGTCCTTGACATCCTTCAGGCTAGAGGGCCGGGTCTTCTTGAGGAAGACGAGGTCGTCATCCTGCACCTTGTAGGTGGGGGCGCGCTCGACCGCGGTGTCGGCGGCGTGTCGCTCCCGATAGATGAGGCCGACGCGGACGCCGACCGCAAGCACCAGCACGAGCGTTGCACCGAGGGCGGCCTTTTTTCCTGTCTCCATGTGCAGCGTTCTCCTTCAGTCCGCGGGTTCGGCGATGGCCTGCTCGAGGTTGGCTTCCATCAAGGACTCCGCCGTCAGCTTATCCGCATGGCGCAGCTTGGGGAACAGGACGGCGGAGGCTCCGGTGACGACGAGCGAGCCGATGCCTCCGAGGACGACGGCGCGGACGACGCCGAACCAATGCGCCGTGACGCCGGATTCGAACTCGCCGAACTCGTTGGAGGCGCCGATGAAGAGCCAGTTGACGGCGCTGACGCGGCCGCGCATTTCGGGCGGGGTGGCAAGCTGCAGGATGCTCGACCGGATGACGACCGAGACCATGTCGCTGGCGCCGATGACGACGAGGGCGAGCAGGCTGATCCAGAGGCTGCGCGAGAGGCCGAAGACGACGGTGGCGGAGCCGAAGAGCGCGACGCAGCAGAGCATCTTGACGCCGGCGCGGCGCTGGATGGGCCGAACGGTGAGGACCAGCGAGACGGCGAGCGCACCGACCGAGGGCATGGCGCGCAGCAGGCCAAGGCCGCGGGGGCCGGCGTGGAGGATATCCTCCGAAAAGATGGGGAGCAGGGCCACGGCGCCGCCGAGCAGGACGGCGAAGAGGTCGAGTGAGATGGAGCCGAGGAGGAGCTTGGTGGACCAGACATACTCGAGCCCGGCGAGCATGGTGCGAAACGAGAACGCCTTGGTGGGGGCGGGGACGTCGTTGCGGGGATGAATCATGCTGACGAGTACGAGGAAGCCGGAGAGCATGACGAGGGTGAAGGCGTAGACGGCCGCGGGGCCGTTCCAGCGGGCCATGGCGCCGGGGAAGTGCAGCGCGAAGAGGAGCCCACCGACGGCCGGACCGACGATGTTGGCGATCTGAAAGACGGTCGCGCCCCAGGTGACGGCGTTGATGAAGTCCTTCTTCGGCACGAGTGAAGGGAGCAGCGCACTGGCCGCGGGACCGCTGAAGGCTCGTCCGATGCCTATGCCGAAGAGCACGGTGTAGATGGGCCAGATGTGCGTGGTCCTGTGCAGGCCAAGCCACAGCAGCACAGCGGAGCAGACGGCCTGCAGGGTGTAGCAGGCGAGGATGACCTTGCGGCGGTCGTAGCGGTCGGCGATGTGACCAGCGGGGAAGACGAAGATCAGTCCGGGAAGAAAGAGAGCGAGGCCGGTGTAGCCGAGGTAGAGCGCCGAGTGGGTGATCTGGTAGGCGTGCCAGGCGACGGCGACGGACTGCGCCTCGGCACCAAGGATAACGAGGAGACGAGCGATCTGGTAGAGCATAAAGTCACTGGACCGGAAGGCGCTCGCCGCCGACCCCGCCCGTTGTTCTCCGTCCGCCATGGCTCTATGCTTGCACACCCGGGGGATTAGCGGCCAAGGAAGCTGCGATACTGCGTCTCGACGATGCCGATGTTTCGGGCCAGTTGCAGCTTGGCCTGGTTGCTTTGGAAGGTGCTGGCGACGAGCCGGGCCTGGGCGTCGGCGAGGGTAGCCTGGGCGCGCACAACAGGGAGGCTGTCGTCGATCCCTGCCTGGAAGCGCTGGGTGGTATCGTCGAGTGCTTCGGTGGCGAGGACTACGTTACTGCGGGCTACCCGGACCAGCTCCGCGTTGGAGGCGACGTCGAGCATGCTGGCGCGGATCTGCTGGTCGATCGTAACGCGCAGGGAGTCGATCTGCTGGTGGAGGCTGGTGAGCTGAGCGTCGGCGACCTCGCGCTCGCCGCGAAACTGCGCCTCCTTGAAGATGGGAATCTTCAGGGTTCCCTGGGCGGTGAAGTTTCCGTGGTAGAGCCCGGTGGTTTCGCCGATGACGCCGTAGAAGCCGCCAACGCCGAGGGTCGGCATGTACTCGTAGTGTGCTGCCTTGCGCTCGCGTTCGCCGGCCTGCAACTCGGCCTGGAGGACCAGGAGGTCCTTGCGGCGGGTGTAGGCGAGTGCGAGCGCGTCCGGCAAGGGGCGGTCGGCAAGGTCGGCGAACGGGATGGTGTCGGTCAGGGTCAACTGCTGCTCGGCCGGAAGACCGATCAGGCGATTGAGCGAGATGGTGTCCTTGGCAAGGGTCGTTTCGGCCTGAATGACGGCCTGCTGCTGGGCCTGCAGCTGCACCCTGGCCCGGAGGACGTCGATGTTGGGGCTGACGCCGGCGTCGTGCCGGAGGGTGGCCTGGCGGAGGACGGCCTCGTCGGAGCGCAGCAGGGCAGCGGCATCGGCGATCTGGGCGGCATCGGCGAGAGCCTTCAGGTAAGTCGTACCGATGGATAGGGTTACGCTGCCGCGGCCGTTCAGGACGGTGAGGCTGCTGGCGTCCGCCGCTTTCTGGGCGGCTCGGTAAAGATAGTAGGAGGGGAGATCGAAGAGGGCTTGTTCGAGATTGAGCTGTGCGCTGGTGGTGTTCACCTTGACGATAGTGGAGACCGAGCCGGGAGGAAAGCCAAAGGCAGCAAGGGACGCGGGTTTGAAGCCCATGGCGGCCAGGTTGACCTCTTTGGCGCTGGTTTGGGCGACCGCTGTGACCGTAGGCAGGAGGGCGTTTTCGGCGGTTAGAATCTGGCCACGGACGAGGCGATCCTGGATGCGGAGCTGATCGAGCTGCTCGTTTTGCTTGAGGCCGAGGGCGATGGCTTCGTCGAGCGAGAGGGGCAGCGGGCCGGCGGTGGCGCGGGGGATCGAGGTTCCGCCGGCGGTGCGGAGGGTGGCCACGGCGCTTGGGGCCTGGGGCAGGCTGTCGGGGGAAGTGGCTGAAAATGAGAGGTTTGTGCCGGCAAAGCGTTGTGCGCCGGCGGCGGGGATATGGGCGAACAGAAGCGCCGCCAGGGCGGTGGTAAGGGCGCGCGGGCGTCTTGGGCGCGCGTGGCCGGGGCTCTCGGTCAGGATCACATCCCGTTAGAGTGGCTTAGGTTGGCAGGGGTTGCGAAAACATTGGCGAGATGGGGCCGGTTTGCCTCGCGGGGGCAAGTACGAAAGAATGCGGTATGCGTCTGAAATGTATGAACTCTCGCGTTTTTGCCTTTGTTTTCGCGTTTGCCAGCCTTGGTCATGCCCAACTTTCGGCTCCGCCGAACACGGCGAATACGTTTAAAGACACTTCGCTGTTGAAGCCTCCGGCGGGGGCGCGGGTGGCGATTGTGGAGTTCGAGGACCTGGAGTGTCCGGCGTGTGCGCGGGCGTTTCCGATGGTGCATGCGGCGGTCGATCATTACCGTATCCCGTTGGAAAGACACGACTTTCCGCTGAAGATGCATGTTTGGAGCTTCGACGGGGCGGTGATTGCGCGGTATCTGCAGGACAGGGTGAACCCGGGGATCGCGGAGGAGTATCGGCGGGCGGTGTTTGCGGCGCAGACGTCGATTGCGAGCAAGGACGATCTGCGGAGCTTTACGCAGCGGTTCTTCCAGGCGCATGGTGCGGCGATGCCGTTTGTCGTTGATCCGCAAGGGGTTCTGGCGAAGGAGGTACAGGCGGATTATGCGCTGGGGGAGCGGGTGGGGCTGTCGCAGACGCCGACGATCTGGGTGGTGACGGCGAAGGAGTGGGTGCAGGTGACGGACCCGACCTTGCTTTACCAGACGATCGACGCGGCGCTGGCGGAGACGGCGTCGGCGAAACCGGTAAAACGGGCGGTTTCGGCGAAGCGATAGCGTTTCTGCCGGTGTAACCGTGGGCGGATGTGTGGCTAACGTGGTGTTTTATCGGTAAGCAAACGTGGTGAGGGGTGCGTCGTTGCTGGGGTTTCGGGTTTTAGCGCGGTAAAAAAGTCGTGGTGTGGTGGTGATGGGGGGCTGGGAGGTCGCGATCTGTCAAGCCCCCCCCCCCGGCAAAGGGTGAAGGGGCGGCGCTCACGGAATGACCCGGCGATGGTGGAAGGGGATCGCACCCGGCTGAGGCGGCGGCTTACCCGGCGCATTGGGGGGCACGTACAATTCTCTCTATGCCGATCAGGATGGGTGGGCGGTTCGCCGAAAGTGGTTTGCTGTCACTGTGCTTTGTCCTGGGTTGCTCGGCGGGGTCGCCCCCCGCGGCGGCTCCGTCTCCGAGTCCCACGGTGACGCTGACGGTCAGTTTGGTTGCGCCGGCGACGGTTCTGGCGGGGAGCGGTGCGACGACCGTAACGGTAACGGGGACGGGCTTCAGCAGTGCTACGGCGGTGCAGGTCGGGGGCATCGCGGAGGCGACGACGTTCGTCAGCAGCACCCAGGTGACGGCGGTGGTTCCGGCAAGTCAGTTGGTGACGGCCGGCACAGCGCCGGTGGTGGCGACAAATGGCGTCGGCAGTGTGTCTTCCGGGGCGGTGAGCCTGCAGATCAATAACCCGGTGCCGACCATCTCGCAGTTCAGCCCGGCGACCCTGACGGCGGGAGCGGGCGCGACGGCGATTACGGTGACGGGAACGAACTTCGTGAGCACGACGACGATCCAGATTGGAGGAAGCTCACGCACGACGACCGTGGCGAGTGCAACGCAGTTGACCTTCCAACTGACGGCGAGCGACCTGGCGGCGGGAGGAAGTGTGAGTTTTCTGGCCGCGAACCCATTGCCGGGCGGAGGACCCTCGGCGACCTCGTCGCTGGCCGTGAACAATCCCGTGCCGATCCTGACGGTGCTGAGTCCGAACGTGGCGATCGTGGGGGCCACGCCGCCCACGACGATCAGCGTGACGGGGGCGGGTTTCCTGCCGGTATCGACGGTGCAGGTGGGCGGGAGCGCGCGGCCGACGAGCTATGCGAGCGGAGCGCAGATGACGTTCCAGTTGAGCGCGGCGGACCAGGCGACGGCGGGGAACCTGAACGTGACGGTGGTGAACCCGGCGCCAGGTGGAGGAACCTCGGGTACGGGTGTGATTGCAGTGGGCCCGGCGACGCCGACGCCGGTGCTCAGTTCGGTTGCGCCGAGCCAGATTGTGGTGAACTCGGGCGCGACCACGCTTTCGGTGCTGGGTACCAACTTCAACGGCCGGTCCGTGGTGCAGTGGAACGGAGCCAGCCTTGCCACGCTTTATACGACTTGCGTCACCTCGGTGTTCACCCCGTGTCTGCGGGCGACGGTTCCGGCGAGTCTGCTGACCGCGCTGGGCAGCGCGACGGTGACGGTGACCTCGCCGACGTCGACTCCGGCGGTGTCGAACGGGTTGACGGTGAGTATCACCAACCCTCCGGTTCCTACTTTGACTTCTTTGTCGGTAAGTGCCGGGGCGGTGAATACGGCGGTTGCGGTGACGGTGACGGGGACGGGGTTTGTGGGCTCCTCCACGGTGACGGTGAACGGTGGAGCGGTGGCGACGACGTTTGTGAGCTCGACGACGCTGATGGCGAACGTTCCGGCGGCGAGCCTGCCGGCCCCCGGACTGTTGCCGGTGGCGGTGTCGACGCCGGCACCGGGCGGCGGCGTCAGCAACGTGCTGTACTTTACGGCGTTCGTGGCTCTGCCGAACAACAGCATGGTCTACAACCCGGCGAATGGGTTGTTTTATCTTTCGGTTCCGAGCGCGGCGGGTGCTCCGTATGGGAACACGATCGTGTCGATCGATCCGTTGACGGGGATTACGGGCCAGCCGATTCCCGTGGGAAGCGAGCCGAACCGGCTGGCGATCACCTCCGATGGCAAGTACCTGTGGGTGGCCCTGGATGGGGCGGCGGCGGTGCGGAGGGTCGATCTGACGACGGGGACGGCGGGGCCGCAGTTTGCGATCGGGGTTGCGGGGTCTTCGACGGACACGGTGGCGGCGCTGGCGGCGCTTCCGGGCTCACCGGATTCGGTGGTGGTGTCGACGTACTACGGCGGGTACACGACATTTACGGGGGAGTTTCTGACGATCTACGATAGCGGCGTGGCGCGTGCGAAGAGAATCAGCTTCGCGACCTATGCGCCGTTTCCGTGGGCGCTGGTGGTGAACGGGGCGGCGCAGGAGATCTATGGTCCGGGGTCGGTGCTGGGTTCCGGGGCCTACATTACATACAACTACGATGCGACGGGGGTGACCCAGAAGGCGTCGACCAACAGTGCGCTGACGTATGCGACGAGCAACAACGACGACGTGCAGGTGGTGGGGAACATGCTGTATACCGACTACGGGCAGGCGGTGGACGCGGAGACGGGGGCGCTGCTGGGGACGTTCCGTGCGAGCGGGACGACAGCGGCGGCGCAGGGGTCGATCACGGTGGACCCGGGGCTGGGAAAGGCCTTCATCCTGGGAGATTCGCTGTTTGCCCCGGTCGGTCAGAGTTCGGGGGTCACGGCGGCGACGCTGACCGCCTTCAATACGGCGGATTACACCGCTACGCGGGATGCGGCGATCAATCTGAGTCTTCCCGCGTTCCGGGCGAGCTACCAGTATGCCGGGAACACGGGCGCGCGGCTGACGCGGTGGGGGCGCGACGGGCTGGCGATGCGAGGGACGGGAGGCTTCGTAAGTCTGCGGGCGGGGCTGGTGCAGGACCTTTCGACGCTGAATGCGGATGTGGCGGTGTCGGTGGCGGGGATGGGAACGGCGTTGACAGGGGCAAATACGACGTTTACCGCGACGGTGACGAACAATGGTCCGTCGGCCGCTTCGGCGGTGAGCCTGGTGGCGGCGATTCCCTCGACAGGGGTGCTGGTTTCCGCGATCCCCACGACGGGTACGTGTACGGTGGGCAGCCAGGTGGTGTGCGATCTGCGGGGGCTGGGGAACGGCGGGAGCGCGGCCGTGGCGTTTACGGTGATGCCGCTGAGCGCGGGGACGGCGACGCTGACGGCGCAGGTGAGCGCTTCGGAGGCGGACCCGACGCCGTTGAACAACGCGGGCAATGCGTCGGTGACGGTGACGGGAAGCACCTACAACGTGCAGCCGGGGCTGACGGCGATCTCTCCGGCGGGAGTGGTGAGCGGGTCTCCGGACACGACGATTATGCTGACGGGGAGCAACTTCAGCCGCGGGGCGACGGTGCAACTGAACGGGGCGACGATCCAGACGAGCTACGTTTCCGCGACGCAACTGACGGCGACGGTTCCGGCGGCGAACCTGGCTGCGCTGGGGTGGGCGGGGGTCTCGGTCGTGAATCCGATTCCGGGTGGAGGCGTTTCCGCGGTGGTGCCGCTGTACGTGTTCTCCGTGCTGGCGGTGAACGCGAGCCACGTGGTGTACGACCCATATACGCGTCGGCTGATGGCCGGGCTTTCGAGCGGGACGACGGGGACGACGGGGCTGGCGGGGAACTCGCTGGTCGCGATCACTCCGGAGACGGCGAGCACGGGGACGCCGGTGGCGCTGGGCGGAACGCCGGCGGGGCTGGCGCTTAGCTCCGATGGGCAGTACCTGTACGCGCTTCTGCCGAACGCGACGTCGGGGGGCATTGCCCGGTTCAGGATGCAGAGCCAGCAGGTGGACTTTACGGCTTCGGGCTTCCAGGCTACGGGGTACAACGTGGGTCTGCGGGACCTGGCGACGCTGCCGGGGTCCGCCAACACGCTGGCGGTGGATGAAGGCGAGTACCCGGGATTGTCGCTGTTCGACTTTGACGGGGGGACGCGGACAGCGACGCGGCGGGGGACGGCGACGGGGATCTATACGGGAACGTGCCCGACGTTTGCGGATGCGTCGCGCGTGTTCACGGTCGATTTGTATTCCGGTGGCGGCGCGTTGTATGCGTTCGATGCGACGGCGGGAGGGCTGCGCTCGGGCCCGGGATCTGTGCTGCAGGGGATGAACTGCACGAAGGTGGATGGGGGCCTGCTGTATGGGCAGGCAGGGGGCGTGGCTGCCGTGACGAACGGGGTTCCGACCCAGGCGGGGACCCTGGAAGGTCTGCCGTTTGTGTCGAACTACGGGGCAGGCATCAAGGACTTCGCTCCGGATGCGTCGCTGGGGCGATCGTTCTACCTGACGAGCCGTAGCCCGAATGGGTATTCGGCGCTGTTCGACAGCATTACGGCGTACGACACCACGACGTTTCTGCCGACGGACGTGCTGCCGTTGCCGTTTGCGAGCCATGAAGCTGCAGGCGGCTTTACGGGGGTGGACGTGGTGCGTTGGGGTCAGGATGGGTTGGCCGTGCTGAGCAGCGGCGGGACGGTGTACCTGGTTCGTGGGCCAGTGGTGCTTCCGAGACTGCTGGGGACGAACGTGGCGGCGACGCTGACTTCCAGCCTGGGCGGGGCGCCGAGCCATGGGAGCGGGAATGTGTTGCTGAGCCTGAGCGGCACGAACTTTCTGCCGGGGATGGCGGTGACCTGGAACGGCAGCTACCGGAGCACGACGGTGGTGAGCTCGACGCAGGCGACGGTGGCGATTCCGGCGTCGGACCTGGCGGCGACGGGCACGGCATTGCTGGTGGCGACGAACCCGGGGGCGGCAGGCTCGGCGGCGCTGACGGTGACGGTGCAGTAGCCTAGGGGGGGCGAGGCGGAGGCATGGCGTTTGGGTTGGAGGCGGTGGACGACCACCTGCAGGCGTATTTTGCGGGGGCGGAGATGTTTGTGCTGCGGGAGGAGCGGCGGGGCGGGAGCGCGGTGCACCTGCATGTGGTGATGCCGACGGATGCGCGGCCTTACTTTACGGTGGTTACGTCGGGGATGAGCGACCGGGGGATGACGGTTCCGGGGGGGATGGAGGGGTCGGCGCGGGCGGAGTGCTTTTTGTGCCTGCCTCCGGAGTGGCCGCTTTCGATGATCAACCAGGGGTGGCGGGCTCCGGAGTTTGCGTGGCCGCTGTTTCTGCTGCAGGAGTGTGCGCGGTTTCCGTTTGAGGGGGAGACTTGGCTGGGGTATGGGCACTCGGTGCCGATTGCGCATGCGCTGGACCCGGCGGGACGGTTTGCGGGGGTGACGGTGCTCGAGCCCTTGCTGATGCCGGAAGAGTTTCTTGCGGTGGAGACGGGGGAGGCGGTGGACGAGGTGATCTGGCTGTTGCCGGTGTTTCCGTGTACGGCGGATGAGCTGCGCTTCAAGCGGGTGCATGGGTACGGGATCTTGTCGGCGCGGTTTCGGGCGCTGGGGGTGACGGAGTTGCTGGACCCTCTGCGCCCGAGCGTGGCGTTGACGCAATGAACAAAATGGCCACGGCTGGGGGGTGGGCGGCGTTGGCCGGTTGGAAGACGTATAACAGGGGCTTCGGGGAGATGCCGGTGAAGATATTTTGGGTGGTGGCGGTGTGCGTTGTCCTGTTGGGGCGCGGGCGGGCACAGGGGGATGGGTGTTCGGCTACGCCTTCGCATATTGCGATGACGGGGACGTTCAGCTCGCAGCCGGGGGTGACGTTCGCGCTGCGGCACTTCGTGGCGACGCTGGTTCCGCTGGGGAAGACGGCTCCGGAGTGCTTTCAGAAGATGACGGTAGTGTCGCGGGCGGAGATCTTTGTGAGCAACGACAGCTTGACGGAGGTGTTCGCGGCGAAGCTGGGGACGACGGAGAGCAAGATCAAGGACTTCAATGTGCACAATGGCGTGGGCAAGGTGACGCTGACGGGGAACCTGAGCAAGGTGGTTCCGATTCACTTTGCGATTACGGGGCCGGTGACGACAGATGGCAGGGTGCTGCTGTTGGACGCGAAGGACATCAAGGCGGACGGGATTCCGATCAAGGCGCTGCTTGGGCTGGTGGGCGAGCACCTGGGCAATGTGCTGAAGCTGAAGGGGATGAAGGGGATTGCGGTGGAGGGGAATACGCTCTCGTTCGCGCCGGAGGAGATTGCGCATTTGAAGGGGTATTTGACCGGGGTGGAGACGACGGACGCGGGGTTGACGCTGCGGTATGGGGCTCGGCCGCGGAGGGCGGTGGTGGCGAAGGGCGCGGGAGGGCGCTAAGAGCGTTTGCGTGCACCAGGGAGTCCCTGTCTTTTTTCTGGGCCCTGGAAGGCTCAAGGCTGAAGCCTTGGGTACCTCAGGGGCCAGGGTTGGGTTTAGGGGGAGGCGGTGCGGGTGATGGTGAGGACGGTGAGGTCGTCGTCCTGGGCGTTTGGGGGGCCGAAAGTGCGGGCGGCGTCGGCGATGTAGGCGGCGGGCTGGGTGCTGAGGTGGCGGGTGCGGTCGAAGCCGAAGAGCTCGCGGGTGGTGGGGTGGGTGGCTTCGACGACGCCGTCGGTGAGGAGGGTGAGGGTGGCTCCGGGGGGGAGGGTGACGGGGGTGTCGATGAAGGTGGCTTCGGGGAGGATGCCGAGGGGGAGGGTGGGGGGGAGGGTGAGCTCGTGGCCCTGGAGGTAGGGGGGCAGGTGGCCGGCGTTGGCGGCGAGGAGGTGGCCTTCGGCTCCGAGGCAGAAGATGACGCAGGTGGTGAAGCCTGAGCCGCGTCCGTAGAGGAGGCGGTTGAGGCCGGCGAGGAGGCCGGCGGGGGATTGGGTGTGCTCGGCGAGGGCGCGGAGGGCCCCGACAATGAGGGCGACGGTCATGGCGGCCTGGAGGCCTTTGCCGCTGACGTCGCCGAGGATGACTAACGCCGACTGCTGGCTGGAGAGGGGGATGATCTGGAAGAAGTCTCCTCCGACCTCGCGGGCGGGGTGGTAGGCGCTTTCGATGCGGTAGCCGTGGATGGAGGGCAGGTCTTCGGAATGGGAGGCGGAGGTAGGGATGAGGACCTGCTGGAGGTTGCGGGCGGCTTCGAGCTCGGCGGCGGCGCGCTGCTCGTCGCGGGAGACGCGGACGAAGCGGAAGAGGACGATGGCGAGGATGCCGAAGATGAAGAGGATGGCGGCGAGGTCGTCGAGGCCGACGCCGATGTGGCCGAGGCGGACGCGGCGGGTGAGGGGGAAGACGCGTGGAAAGAAGGTGGCGAGGATGCCGACGAGGGTGAAAAGGGGGATGAAGGCAAAGGGGGCGAGAAGGAGGCCGGACTCCGCCTGGCCGCGGCGGTAGGCGGCGACGAGGTACAGGGTGACGATGACGATCCAGAGGACCATGCCGGCGGCGAGGACGACGTCGTAGGCGACGTACCAGTGGAGGAAGAAGACGAGGGGGGCGGCGGCGAAGAGACTCTGGGCGATGCGGATGGGGATGTGGCGGCGGGTGGCGACGAAGGTGCGGACGAACTCGAGGCCGGCGATGAGGGTGAACCAGCCGGTGCAGGCGAAGAGGATCTTGTTGGGGATGTTTTCCGGGAGGGTTCCGGTTCCGTCGGCGGTGGCGAGAAAGGAGTAGACGGCGCCGACGAGGCAGAAGAGGGCGAGCCAGAGGTACTCGCGGCGGTCGCGGCGGGCGATGAAGAGGGTGAAGGCGATGGGGACGAAGGAGAGATAGACGAGGCCGGCGAAGATGCCGGTGAGCCACTCGGCGTCTAGGTCCTGGAGGCGTTCGAGCGCGACGCGGTCGGTAAGGGCGGCGTGGGGCCCGAGGCGGACGGAGGAGAGGGGGAAGCGTGACTCGACCATGGTGAGGCGGGGGAGGAGGTGGACGGCGAGGACGATGTCCGGTGCGGGCGGGAGGGCGAAGACCGTGGGGGTGCTGCGCTGCTGGTAGCCCTGGGCAACGCCGGGGCTCCCGCCGAGGAAGTGGCCGTTGGCGAAGACGACGAACTGCTGGCCGGAGCGGGTTTCGAGGGCGAGGCCGAGGGGGGTGGGCGGGCCGGTGAGGTGGAGATGGAGGCGGGCCCAGGCGTCTCCGGGGGCGGTGGGGAGAGGCTGGTTGGGGGTGAGCTGAGGCCAGGCGGTGTCGTCGAAGTCTGGATCGATGACGTTGGGCAACGCTGAGCCGGGGTGGACGTGCCAGGGAGCGGTGAGGGAGATGACGGTCTGGGGGCGGGCGAGGGTTTGCTGGGCGGGAAGGAGGACGGAACCCAGCAGCAGGGCGGCTAGCCCAGGGAGGAGCCGAAGCCAGGGCGTGGTTTGCCGGAGTGAGGACGAGGTTGGCGGAGAGAGCGGCGACGATAGCCGCGCCGACAACGACGGGATAGGGGAGGTCTTCGCTGCGCTCAGAATGGCATGCGTTCTCGTTGGTTCAAGAGGTCTGAAGATCCGGCTTAGGCGAAGGCGGCGCAGGCGGTCTTCTCGTCGGGGTGGAGGCTGGTGTAGCGGGTGATGCCGACCATGGTGAAGACCTTTTGGAAGTGGGGGGTGAGGCCGAAGGTGTGGATGGTCTGCTCGTGCTTGCTGGCGGCGATCATCATCTGGATGATGAGGGCGATGCCGCTGGAGTTGAGGTATTCGACCCTGGAGAAGTCGAGGAGGATTCGTTTGGTGGACTCGCCGAGGCCCTGGTAGGTTCCAAGGACGGCGGTTTGCGAGGCGCTGGTGATATCGCCCGAGAAGCGCAGGACGGTGATGGGGCTGCCGGCGGTGCAGGACAGCTCTTCGACTTTGACGCGCGTTCCCTGATCCTGCATGAAGGTTTTCTCCCGGTGGTTGGATTATTGGGGGGTACGGCGCAGGTGGATGACCATGCGGGCGTAGCTTCCGGCGGGCGAGGCGCTGACCCATTCCGCCTCGTCGACGAGGGACTGGATGAGAAACATGCCCATGCCGCGGGCGTCTTCTTCGCCGTGCATTTTTTTGTCGATGTCGGGTGCGGCGTGGGTGCCGTGGGGGCCGTCGCCGGTGTCGGTGACCATGACTTCGAGGGTGTCGGCGTCCATGGAGAGGATGACGCCGACGGAGAGGGCGTCGTCTAGCTTGTTGCCGTGCTCCATGGCGTTGATGCAGGCCTCGGCGACGGCGGTTTTGAGGTCTTCGACGCGCTCGGGGGCGAAGCCCATGAGGTGGGCGACGCTGGCGGCGGTGTTCATGGCGACCTTCTCGTAGCCGAGGCGGGAGGGGAGGCGAAGCTCAATCGTGCTGAGATTGCTGTCGAGCAAGAGGATGCCTCCGTTAGGCCTGCCGGAGCAGGACGAGTGCGGTCATGTCGTCGGTCTGCTCCTGGCCGTCGGAGAAGGCTCCGATGGTTTGCCAGATCTGTTCGAGCAGGCCGGTGGCGGTCGTGGCCGGGGTGGTGGTGAAGGCGTCGAGGAGCCTTTCTTCGCCGAACTCTTCGCGTGCCTGGAAGACCTCCGTAAGGCCGTCGGTATAGAGGAGCAGCCGGGCTCCGGGCGGCAGGTGATGGGTTTCAGACTGGTAAGTAGAGAAAGGTAACATGCCGACGGGGGTACCGGAGGCGGCGATGCGGAGGACCGGGGCCTGGGGGGTGGTGGCGAGGAAGCCGGGGTTGTGGCCGCAGTTGACGACCTCGATGGAGTCGCTGGCGGGGTCGAGCTGGAGGAAGATGGCGGTGACGTAGCGCCGGCGGGACTCGCTGCCCTCGTTGTAGTGGAGGAGGTTGATGCGGGTGGCGATATCGACGAGGGGGACGCCGGAGTTGACCATGGCGCGGAAGGCGGAGCGGAAGCTGGTTCCGACGAGGGCGGAGGCGAGGCCTTTGCCGGCGACGTCGGCGACGACGAGGGTGGTGTGGCCGGAGGGCGTGGGGACGATGTCGAGGTAGTCTCCGCCGACCTCGTAGCAGGCCTGGGAGCGGAGGGCGACGGTGTAGCCGGGGATGCTGGGCATCTGCTGGGGGAGGAGGCTGCGCTGGACGAGGCGGGCGGAGTCGAGGTCGCTTTCGATGCGCTGCCACTCGACGGTTCGCTCGTGGAAGCGGGCGTTTTCGATGGCGACGGCGGCCTGGACGGCGAGGCTTTCGAGGAAGTCGCTTTCGTCGAGGTTGAGGGTGCGGCCGGGGGGGAGGAGGACGACGAGCTCGGTGACGGGATCTCCCGCTTTATCGCGGAGGGGGAAGGCGAGGGAGCGGCCGGCGAGGGCGGGGGATCGGTCGCGAAAGCCCGCGGGGAGGGTGCCGTAGGTGGGGGGGAAGCCGGTGAACCAGGCCCCGGTGAGTTCGAGCTCGCGGCAGACGATCTGGAGGGCGGTGTGGAGGACCTCGTCGAGGGCGATGGTGGAGTGGATGCGGCGGCTGGCCTCGAGCAGGGCCTGGAGGCGGACGACCTGCTGCTGGGCGAAGAGGGCCTCGTCGCGAACGATGGCGGCGGTCATGAGCAGAGTGTTCCCCCCTGGAGGCCCAGTATAGGCGCATACGGGGCGAGTTTCGGGACCCTTTTGGGCGAGGAAAAAGGCAGGGCGCTGTAATCGCCGCCATGCGATGATCGTCTATCGCTGCAAGGTGCTCTTTGCAAACAACCCTTGATCGCTCTCATCCGTTTTCGTCGATTCTTCCGGCTCCGCGCAGGGTTGAGGTGGGGCGTGTGACGGGGGCTCCGGCGCTGGGGGCGGTAAGCGAGCTCGAGGACATCGACCTGCTGGTGCGGACGTATCGCGCGCGGATCCTGCGGTTTGTGACGTTTTCTACCGGGGATCCGGACCTGGCGGACACGATCGCGCAGGATTGCCTGCTGAAGGCGTACAACGCGCGGGCAAGCTTTCGCGGGGACGCGAGCGTGCAGACGTGGCTGACGAGCATTGCGGTGAACCTGATCCGCGACCACCAGAGGACGCGGAAGTTCAAGTTCTGGCGGCAGGCGAAGGCGACGGCCGTGGATGTGAGCGATGTGGCGAGCTTTGTGGCGTCGGCGGGGAGCACGCAGGAGGCTCGGCTGATCGCAAAGGAGCAGGTGGCGCGGCTGGCGGGGGTGCTGGAGGGGCTTTCGCTGAACCAGCGGACGGTGTTTGTGATGAAGTTTACGGACGAGATGGAGCTGCAGGAGATCGCGGAGGCGCTGGGAATGCCGATCAACACGGTGAAGACGCATCTGCACCGTGCGGTGAAGGCGGTGCGGGCGCAGTTGGGGGGGCGGCCATGAACGGGGACGCGGGACATCTTTCGGAAGAGGAGCTGGAGGACGTGCTGATCGGGATGGGGAGCGCGGAGGCGGAGGCACACCTGGCCGGGTGCGCGGCGTGCGCGGGGCGGAAGGCGGAGTTTGCGGCGGCGGTGGCGGGGTTCAACCAGGCGACGCTGGCGTGGTCGGAGGCGAAGTCGCATACGTTGACGCGCGACCTGACGGCGGGGACCGGGGGTGCGGGGGCGCGGCGGTTCGGGCTGGCGGCGGCGGCGGGGGTGTGCGGCGTGGCGGTGGTGGCGGCGTTGCTGAGCCATGAGGTGCCGCGTGGGAGCGACGCGCCGGGGGGGGCGGCGGCACAGACGAGTGCGGTCGATCGGGACCGGGAGATTGCCGGGGATGATGCGATGCTGCGGGATATCGATGCGGCGCTGTACCGGCCTGATCCTTCGCCGGAGCAGGTTTACCGGCTGGACCGGGGGACGGCGCGGCGGGTGGCTGTTTCCGAGGTGCGGGAGTGAAGGGTGTTGCGCGAGGGTTGTGCGGGCTGATGGCGGCGATGGTGCTGGCCTGGCCGGTGGTGGGGCACGCGCAGGGGCATGGCGGGGGGCCGGGCGGGGGTGGGCGTCAGGGTGGCGGCGGGATGGAGGGCGGCGGGATGGGCGGAGGCCTCGCGCGGGGACCGTTTGGCGGCGCGCGGGAGACGTATGGGAGTGTGCCGCCGGGGGCTCGGCCGCGAGAGGACAACGGGGGCGGGGTGCAGCTTGGGCCGCCGGGACGCTGGTGGGATAACAGCCGGTTTGCGCAGACGCTTGGGCTGGAGAGCCGGCAGCAGCGGCGGATGGACGACATCTTCGGCGAAAACAAGGGGACGCTGGTGCAGTTGTACAAGAACCTGCAGCGGGAGCAGATGCAGTTGAGCAAGGTGGTGCGGGGCAGGGAGCTGGATGAGGCGGCGATCTTTCAGCAGATCGACCGGGTGACGCAGGCGCGGGGGGAGCTCGAGAAGGCGAATGCGCATATGCTGCTGCAGATTCGCAAGGAGATGACGCCGGAGCAGGCGGCGCGGCTGGACGACCGGCGGGTGGAGTAGGGGGTTCGGGGAATCGTCCCCGGTGGTGAGGGAACGGGGAGGGAGGCGGGGCGCGGGCTTCCTCCCCGCCGCCGCGAAAGGGCGAGAGGGCCTGCATCGCCCTGCCGGAAGGTGGTGTAGGCGGCCATGAGGTCGCGGAAGAGGGCTTCGGCGAGGGTGCGGTAGCCGGGGCCGGTGAGGTGGGTTCGGTCGGCCTGGGCGAGGCCGGCGGAGACCCAGCGGACCATGGCGCCGGGGCCGCCCATGCGGGCGCGTTCGTCGTAGAAGGCGCAGAGGTCCTGGCGGCAGGCGGCTTTCTGGTCGGCGATGATGCGGTCGGTCCCGGCGAAGGTATGCCAGGCGGCGCGGCGGCCGCGGCCGGTACGGAGGGCGCGGTCGTAGGGGCCGAGGACGAGGATGGCGGCGGCGGGAACGATGCGGTGGAGGTTCCCGAGGAGGCGGTGGAACTGGGCGACGTATTCCTCGTTCGAGCCTGGGGACTGGGCGGCCTCGTTGGTGCCGTAGGCGAGGACGATGAGGGCGGGGGCGCGCTGGCGGAGGTACTCGGCGAAGAGGGTCTGGTTCCAGCGGAGCATGAGGGGGGCGACGGCTCCGTTGATGCCGAGACACTCGTAGGTGATGCCGGGCTGCTCGGTGACGAGGCCGAGGAGGCGGACGGGGGCGCGGTCGAGGGTGGTGAGCTCGAAGGTGTGGTCGCCGGGGGTGCAGGCGTAGGTGAGGGTTCCGGGGCCGCGTTCGGGGGCGGGTGGGGCGGGATCGGTGGGGGGGTAGCCGGCGATGGCGGGGGCGGGCGGGTCGGGGGCGCTCGTGTCGATGTCGGAGATGAAGGTGCCGTTGTCGGTGAAGTGGAGGTGGCCGCCTTCAGGCTGGCGGAGGTAGTGGAGCTGGAAGGTGGTGCAGGTGGTGGTGAGGGAGATGGACTCGCCGGGGCGGGTGGTGGAGAGGCTGATGCCGCCGAGGCCGAGGTCGCCGTCGCCAAGCTGGGTGAACTTGTTGCCCTCGGTGAGCCATCCGGAGGTCTGGGAGCGGGTGGACCCGGCGAGATGGTAGCCCGCAAAGGGGTGGCCGGGGAACTGGAAGCCGAGGCCGCCGTTGCCGAAGCGGGATTGGAGCTGGGCGCGGAGGGAGCCGGTGAAGAGGTCGGCGGCAGTGTGCGAGTCGCCGAACTGGAGGATGCGGACGGTGGCGGCGAGGGTGGGGATGGAGGATTGGGCGTTCGGGGTGTCTGGCGCCGGGGATTGGTGAGCGGCGAGGGCGCGGAAGAAGGGGTCGAGGGCGTGAAGATTGGTGAAGGGGTTGGTGGCGGGGGCTTCGGCAAGGTCGGGCCGGGGTGTGGGGGTGGCGGCGATGGCGTTGTCGGGGGGGTAGAAGCGGGCCGATGGACGCTTAGGAGACGGCGGGTGACGCCTGGCGGAGCTTGATTTCGGCTTGGGCGGGTGTTTGGCGGTGGCCCGGGGTGGGGCGCGGTGGGTGGCGGGGGCGTGGGCGTGGGGGGTGGGCTTCTTTTTGGTGGCGGCGAAGGCTGGGATGGTGGTTAGGGCGAGGAGGAGGAGACAGGCTGGGAGGCTGAGGAGGGAGGGTAGGGGCAGGGCTCGGCAAGGATGGGTGGGCTTGCGGATACGAACAGCGGCAGAGGCGAACGGCAACAGCAGATTCCCTCCGGGAATGACAAACAAGAAGGCAAGGGCGAACGGCAACAGCAGATTCCCTCCGGGAATGACAAACAAGAAGGCAAGGGCGAACGGCAACAGCAGATTCCCTCCGGGAATGACAAACAAGGAGGCAAGGGCGAAAGGCAACAGCAGATTCCCTTCGGGAATGACAAACCAAGAAAGAACAGTAGCAACCGCGACAGTAACGGCAGCGAATGGGAGAGCGGGGAGGGGCTGGGCGGGTTGGAGCGTCGAGGGGTGCGGCTGGATCATGCGTGGGGAGCTTCCGGGGAGGGCGTGGGGGGGATCGGCGGCGGTTCGGGGTTGGCTTCAGGAGTGGCCGGGGGCGTCACTTGCGGGATAGGTTCGCCGGCGGCCGAGGGCTTCGGTTTAGACGCTGTGGGGAGTGGATGGGTGGGTGGTGTTTCGGCGGGGTTGAGGTGCGCGGCCGGGAGCGGTTCGGGCCTGGAAGTTTGCGGAGTGGGGGGGTGGCCGAGGTACCGGTCGTAGGCGAGCGACAGGTCGTGGACGAAGAGTTGCGCCACCATGGAGGCGCCCTGCGGCGTGGGGTGGATGAGGTCTCCGGCGACGAGGCGCGGGTGGCCGGTGTACCAGCGGGACATGGTGCCGTCTCCTCCCATAGCGTTAAAGGTATCGAAGAAGGCGCAATTAAGCTCGGCGGCGACGCGGCGCTGGATGGCGACGATGCGGGGAATGGTGTCGTAGGTCTCGATCTGGTCGACTCCGGAGCGGCGGCCTCGGTCCATGGGGCTCATGACGAGGATGGGCTCGCCGGGCAGGGCGGCGCGAATGCGGGCGATGGCGGTGCGGAGGGTGGGCTCGTATTGCTTGTCGACATAGGCTCCGAAGCCGGACTCGTTGGTGCCGTAGTTGATGATGACGAGGGCGGGGCGGGTGTGCTGGAGGGCGGCGGCCCAGGCTTGCGCGTTGAAGCCGTTCGAGAGGACTGAGGTGCTGGCTCCGTTGAGGCCGAGCGAGTCGTAGAGGACGCCGGGGTGGCCGGAGAGGAGGTTTATGCCAAAGAGGCGGATGGGAGCTCCGACTGCCTTGAGCTCGATCGTACGAGTTTCAGGCGGCAGGCTTACGGTATGCCAGTTTGGTCTTGACGTTGCGAGTGCGGAAGATGAGGGGTCGAGTGCGGTCGAGAAGGTCTCCAGAATGTTTCCGTTTGTGGAGACGCTGACGGAACCCGCGTTAGGGCGGTAAAGAAAAGCGACCTCGATGGAAGCTCCTGAGGTGGTGGGCTCTTTGAGAGTGAGGCGGGTCGAGGCACCGGGGCTGCCTTCGAAGCTGGCTCCTCCCAGGCCGTAGACCTCTTCGCGGCCTTTGCCGACGGCGGTGGAGATGGTCCAGCCGCTGTCGGAGAGGTCGACACCACGGTGCTGGTACCAGGCCCATGGTTTGGCGGGGAGGATGAAACCGGTTCCGGCGTTGCCGAAGCGCTGCTGGAGGAGCTCGCGGACGTCGCCGGTGATGAGGTCGGCGGTGGTGGGGGAGTCGCCGTAATGGAGGATGGTGAGGGTCTGCGGGCCATCGGTGCCGGGGACTTCGAGGTGGTGGAGGGCGGCGAAGAAAGGGTCGAGGTTGCCGCAGACATCGATGAAATAGGGGGAGACCGGCGGGTGCGGTGTGCCTTTCTTGGCGATCTGTCCGCCGGAACCGGGGGAGAGCCCGTTGAGGGTGCAGGGGTTCGGGGGAGCCTGTGCGCTGGTGGGTTGGGGTTGCTGGATTCCGTTGAGAGGCTGGGTGGGCCGGCGGGAGGGGTCCTGGCGGAAGAGGGTGATATGGGCGGTTTCGGGGAAGATGGCGGGGCTGAGGCCCTTGGTGGGGTCGGCGAGGCGGTAGGCGGCGAGCGCGGCGAGGGCGGTGGCGAAGGCGAGGGCGGTCTTGACGGGAAAGTTGGGCATGGCTAGAAGTTCCCGTAGATGAAGGTGGCGGAGCCGCGTCCGGAGAGGGTTTGGATGAGGAGGACGAGGGCGGCGAGGGCGGCGCCCTGCAGCCAGAAGGGGGCGCGGCCGAGGAGGGTGGCGGAGCGGTCGAGGAGCTTGAGGGGGAGGCAATGCAGGGCGGCGGCGAGGACGAGGACGCCGAGGATGGGCGGGGTGAGGTTGTCGTGGGAGAAGGAGAGCGAGGCGAGGCGGCCGAGGATCTCCCACGCATTGGCCATCGAGGAGGCGTGGAAGAAGATCCAGGTAAAACAGACGAAGTGGAAGGTGAGGAAGGTGGCGAAGACGCGGCCCAGGCGGCTAGGTTGGTGGCCGCGGGGCTGGCGGTTCTTGTAGAGGCGGACGGCGGCGAGGGCGAGGCCATGCAGGGCGCCCCAGGTGAGGAAGGTCCAGGCGATGCCGTGCCAGAGGCCGCCGAGCAGGAAGGTGACGATGACGGTGTAGACGTAGGAGGCCATGGGGCGCTTGCGGCGATTCTGCGGGAGGCGTTCCTGGATGTAGTCGCGAAGCCAGGTGGAGAAGGAGATGTGCCAGCGACGCCAGAAGTCCATGAGGTTGAGGGCGAGATAGGGGCGGTTGAAGTTTTCCGGAAGCCGCAGGCCGAGGAGGAGGCCGACACCGAGGGCGATGTCGGTGTAGCCGGAGAAGTCGAAGAAGAGCTGGAGGGCGTAGCCATAGATGGCGGCGAGGACCTCGAGGCCGCTGTAGAGGGTGGGCGTGTCGAAGACGCGGGTGACGAGGTTTTCCGCGAGGTAGTCGGCGATGAGGAGCTTTTTGACGAGGCCGATGCCGATGAGGAGCAGGGCGCGGCCGGCGAGGTCGGGGGTGAGGACGGGCGGGCGGGTGAGTTGGCGGAGGAAGTCGTGCAGGCGCAGGATGGGGCCGGCGACGAGGGTGGGAAAGAAGAGTGCGCCGGCGACGTAGGCGAGCCAGGAGCGGGTGGGCTCGGCGTCGTCCTCGCAGCGAAAGAGGTCGATCGTGTAGGTGAGCGACTGGAAGCAATAGAAGGAGAGCGACAGGGTGAGGAGCCAGGAGAAGCGGTCGCCGACGGCGAAAGGGATGAGCTTGGTGGCCAGGAGGAGGCCGAGGTTGAGGGTGAGCGAGGCCGCAAGCAGCGCGCCGCGGAAGCCTTTTCGTTCCCTGGGCGCGGCAAGGCCGAGGCCGACGAAAAAGTCGAGGGTGGCGGCGACGGGGAGGAGGAGGTAGAGGGAACCGAACTTGAGGAGAAAGAAGAGGTTAGCCGCGAACACGACCAGGAGGCGGGCGGCCGGGTAGCGGACCACGGCCCAGAAGAGCAACCAGAAAAGCAGGAAGAAGACAAAGAAGGCAGGCGTGCTTAACAACATGGAAGGAGACTCGTGCGGCGGAGTTTCGGTCGCTCGCTGATGCAAGCGTATGCGGCAACGGGCTCTGGCGGAGGTATCGTTCGAGGTGCGGGGGCGAGGGGCTGGGCGCGCTTGCTTGCCCCGCGGTAAAAAAGCTGCGAGAGCGCGTGGGCGTGCTTCAAGTATGCTGGCAGCAGGACCCGTGCCTCAGCTTCTTCCAAACACTTCACCTCTCTTGCGAGTGTCCCACCCGTGGGCCGTCGTCTGGGCGCTCGGCGCGTTTGCGGCTGCGGCGGCGGTGTGGAGGGTAGCGCGCCGGGCCGACCCCGATCCGGACGCGGTGGAGCAGGTGCGGCGCGAGCGGCTATCGCAGACAGGACGCCTGACCGACGGCAACCTGGTGGATACGTCGACGCTCGACGGCAGGTACCTGGCCCGGGAGGTGCCACCCGGAGCGCCGCCGCGCCTGTTGCTGTACCGGTACCGGGTGGCCGGTGTGGCGTACGAGGCCGTGCAGGACGTCTCGACCGTGGAAGACCTGGTGCAGGGCCTGCGCGTCGATCTTCCGATCCAGGTGCGTTACGACCAGGAGAATCCGGCGGATTCGATCGTGGTGGCGGAGGGATGGTGCGGTCTGCGCTACGGGAACGGCGAGGAGGGCGGCGGCCCTGCCGCAGGATAGGCGCTACGGCAAGCCGGTCCCGGGGCACGCGCCGGTGTAGGAAGCCGTGCCGGCCGGATGGTCCGGCTACTCCGACCAGCGCTTGAAGACGAGCGAGCCGTTGGTGCCTCCGAAGCCGAAGGAGTTCGACAGGGCGTAGTCGATCTTCGCGGGCTTTGGCGTGTGGGGCACGTAGTTCAAGCGGCACTGGGGGTCGAGGTCGACGATGTTCATCGTGGGCGGGGCGATCTGGTGTTGCATGGCGAGGATGGTGATGCCGGCCTCAAGCCCGCCGGCGCCGCCGAGGAGATGGCCGGTCATGGACTTGGTGGAGCTGACGAGAAGCTCGTGATCGAGCGCCCGTTCGCCAAAGACGTTTTCAATGGCTTTTGACTCGAGGGCGTCGCCAAGGGGGGTGGACGTGGCGTGCGCGTTGACGTAGTCGATCTTGTCCGGCGAGAGTCCGGCCACCTTGAGGGCGGCGGTCATGGCGCGGCGGCATCCCTCGCCCTCGGGCGCCATCCCGGTCATGTGGAAGGCGTCGGCGGACATGCCGTAGCCGAGCACCTCGGCCAGGATGTTGGCTCCGCGGGCCCGGGCGAACTCGAGCTCTTCCATGATGAGAATTCCGGCGCCTTCGCCGACGACGAAGCCGTCGCGATCCTTATCCCAGGGTCTGCAGGCGTGCTCCGGGTCATCGTTGCGGGTGGAAAGCGCCTTCATGGCGGCGAACCCGCCGACGCCCATCGGCGTGATGGCGGCCTCGGTGCCTCCGGCGATCATCGCGTCGGCATCGCCGCGCTGGATGATGCGGAAGGCGTCGCCGATGGAGTGGGCCGACGAGGTGCAGGCCGTGGCGGTCGCCTCGTTGGGGCCCTTGGCGTTGTAGCGGATGCTGACGTGCCCGGCGGCGAGATTGACGATGGTCGCGGGAATGAAGAAGGGCGAGATCTTGCGGGGGCCGCCCGCGATCATGGCGGAATGCTCCCGTTCGATGACGTCGAAGCCGCCGATGCCGGAGCCGATGTGCACTCCGAAGCGATCGGCGATCTCCGGGGTCACCGTGAGGCCGGAGTGCTTCATGGCCTCATCCGCGGCCGCGATGGCGAAGTGGATGAAGCGCCCCATCTTGCGGGCTTCCTTCTTTTCGATGAAGACGTGGGGGTCGAAGTCCTTGACCTCCGCGGCGAAGCGGACGGCGTGACCGGTCAGGTCGAACGCCTGGATCGGCGCCATGCCGCTTTTGCCGGCGAGGAGACCGGCCCAGACCTCGGGTGCGGTTTTGCCCACGCCGCAAAGCAGCCCAAGGCCGGTAACGACGACGCGACGCGATTCCACCACTGCTACTTCCCTTTCTGGTTCTTCTCGATGTAGTCGACAGCGTCCTTGACGGTCTTGATCTTCTCGGCATCCTCGTCGGGAATCTGGATGTCGAAGGCCTCTTCGAACTGCATGACGAGTTCGACCACGTCGAGCGAATCGGCGCCAAGGTCTTCCTGGAAGCTTGCGCCCGGGGTGACTTCGGCCTCATCCACCTGAAGCTGCTCTACGATGATCTGCTTGACCTTCTCGTCTACTGCTGCCATAACCTGTCTCCTGTTCGGGTGAAGCGAAACTCTGGATTGTTGCCGCGCGTGGGCGGGACGCCACTTCCAAGGATACGGAGCGCCTCAGTGAGTGTAAAGCAATAGGAGGCGGGGATGCAGGATTTGGGGGCGGTTTCACGGCGAACCTCCGGTCCGCGCCGCTCGATGGCCTGTTCAACCGGCCGCGCCCACCGCGAGAACGAGCGCCACGCCAAGCGCGAGAAAGGCGAACTGCAGCAGAACGCGGGACAGCTTGCATTCGGCCTGCAGCTCCGGCAGCAGGTTGACCGTGGCGATGTACAGGAAGCTTCCGGCGCTGAGCGGCAGCAGCCAGGCGAGGAAGAGCGCGGAGCGCTGCCCCACGGTCATGACCACCAGCACGCCCACGAAGGAGGGCAGACCGGCAACCGCGGCCAGGCGGAGCGCGCGGGGCAACGGGACGTGAAGATGCACGAGCAGCGCGAAGTCTCCCATGCGGTGCGGAATCTCGTGCAGGGCGACCGCGAAGGCGGTCAGCCAGCCGATGCGCGGGCTGGTGAGGAAGGCAACGGCGACTGCGGCGCCATCCACCAGGCTGTGCAGCATGCTGGCAAGCATCAGGTTTGCCGGCCGGGTGCTGTGGTGGTGGTGATGGTGGTGCAGCACGGGAGCGCCGATCTCCGGCTCGGCGCCGGTGCCCGTGAGGACGAAGAAGAGGCGCTCCGCGGCGAAGAGAGCCAGCATCGCGCCGCCCAGAAGCGACCATACTCGTGGACCGTTGCCGAGCTGCGCGACGGCCTCCGGCATCAGGTGGAGCAGTGCCGTGGCCAGCAGGACGCCGACGGCAAGACTGACGATGGAGGGGAGATGACGCCGAAGGGCGGCCTCCCGGGCGCGCAGCAGCCACGCGGCCGCCGTGGCCGCGACCTGGACACCCGCGATGGAGGCAAGAGGAAGAAGACTGAGCATGGGATTGCCGGGCGGACTTTGCCGCTGGGCCCTTCGGGAGGAGATTGGCGCTTCTCCCAGTCTTGTCGAGGACGGAGGAAAGCGCAAATCCCGGAGCTAACGGCGGCCGGAGGTCTGGCCTGCCGCGGGCGCCGTGACCGTGCCTCCGCCGCCCGAGATGACCGCTCCGGAGGAGTTGCGGGTGGCCGCGGCAACGCCGACGCCGACGCCGCCGACGACCACGCCGACGATGACCCACCTGGGGATGAGGTTGAGGACGCGAACGACGTGGGAGCTGGGCACCGCGCCTGCCGGCCTGGAGGCAAGCTCTGTGGAGCTTCCGCCAGCCCCCGCCGGAAGGGTATTTTCCTCGTGAATGACGACCGCCGCCGCCATCATCGTCCCGAGGGTCGCCTCCACGTTGACGGTGAACTGGCCCGTGACGGTGTTGGGCTGGAAGCCGCGTCCCACTGCCTTGCCCTCGGCGTTGGTCACGGTCTTGTAGTTGGTGAAGGAGTCAAAGGTTCCACCCGCGCCGTTCGGTCCACGGACGGAGGTGAAGAGGATGGCGACCCCGGCGACGGGTTTGTGGTTCGCGTCCTCCACCTGGACGATGGGCTCGCGGGCGGTCCTCTGCCGGATGTTGTTCAACGCGTTGTCGCCTTCGAGGATGGTGATCCGCAGGGTAAGCGGCGCGTTGACCGCCACGTTCGCCACGGGACTCTGCGCGAGCGAGGCCGGGAGCGGAAGGAGCAGAACAAGCAGCGTGAGGACGAGGAGACGCACGGGGAGGCTGCGCCGGAAGGCTCGGTCGGCATGGCGCGGGGGGTGATTCGGCATCATCATCAATTCGAGCTCCCTGGGGCGGAGGTGCCTACCCCGTTCGAGAGGGTAAGGGTGACCTGGCCGACGACCGTCGCGTCGTCGTCCAGGTTGAAGGTCTGCGTGTAGAGGAAGGTGGACCCGTAGGTTGCCGACACCGCCTGGCTGTACCACCCGCTGAAGAGCGCGGTGACGTCCAACGTGATGTCCTGCGTCTGGATCTGCTGTCCGGCAGCGGGGGTGAAGTGGAAGGTCGCCTGGGTGACGGCGCGCGTATTGGCGAGACCGAAGGTGTTGACGATCAACTGGCGGCCACTGCGCGTCACGTTGAGCGTGCTGATCGCGGGGGCGGCGGGTGGGTTGGTGATGACGATGGGTGCGGCGGATGTGGGCGTCACGTCGATCCGGGGATTCGCGAGGAAGAGCGCAAGCGTCGCCTGGATGGTTCCGGCGACGGTCCCGCTCTGTAACTGGATGGTGGGCGAGGTGGTCTGACCGGCCGCCAGGGTGAAGGTGAAGGTGCGGCCGCCGTTGCGGAACTGGATCGCCGGATCATCGACGCCTCCGGCGATGGGCGCGAAGGTGAGGGTGACGGTGGCCGTGAGGTCGACCGGGTAGGGATTGGCCAGGGAGAAGCGGAGGATGGGCTGGTCGCCGGAGTTGACGGTGGCCGGGCCGGTGAACGTGACGGCACCGACCGGCGCGGGAACGACGGTGAAGGGCAGGGCGGCGGTCGTCTGGTTCTGGGTTGTATTGAAGACGCTGATCTGCAGTGTCTGGACGGCGAGGAAGCTGGATGCCGGAAGCACGGCCGTGAGGGTGGTGGCATTGACGAAGGTGGTCGTCAGGGGGCTGCCGTTGGCCCGCGCCGTGGAGTTCCCGACGAACCCTGTGCCGGTCAGCGTGATGGTCCGCGTCGGGTCGCCGAGTTGCGCGGTCGAGGAGGAGAGCCCGGTAAGGGTCACTGCCGCCCCGTTGAGCACGACCGTCGTGGTGGCGATGTTGTAGTCGGCGATGTCCTGCGGGGTGAACGTGACGGTGAGGGTCTGCGGCCCGGAGGCGACGACGCCTGTGCTGGGGGTGAAGCTCAGGGTGCCGGGCAGGTTGGGTCCGGCAACCCCGGTGACCGTCGGGTTGAGCTGGACGGCGGAAAGAGGCGTTCCGACGATCGCGGTGGGGGGCGTGGGGAAGCTGATGACCGGCGTCGCCCTGGTGACCGTAAGGGTGCGCGTGACGGATGCTGTGGTGTAAGAGAGAAGGTCCATCGGCGTGAAGACCGCCGTCAACGTCGGAGAGCCGGCGGCGAGCAGGTCTCCTGGCGCGTGATTGTAGGTGATGGCGCCAGCGACCGGGCCGCCCGTGGGGCTGGCGACCGTGGCATTGAAGAGGGTAGCGGGCAGAAGGGTGCCGTACGGAAAGCTGGTCGGCAAGGGATTGAAGGTGAGGATCGGCGTGACGGGTTGGCCGGTGAGCGAGGCCGGGGCCGATGCGCTCGCGGCGAAGTTTGCATCGCCCGCGTACCGCGCCGTCACGGCGTGTGGCCCGTATCCGGGGAGAGCCACGTTGCCGGCTGTCGCGCTGGCCGTGGCGGTAAGGGTGTTGAGGGCGAGCGTGAAGCCGGGCGCCCCGGTGGCAACGTCCAGCAGCCCGTCGCCGTTGAAGTCGGCCAGCAGCAGCCCGAAATCTTCATGGCCCTGCGATTCGGTGGCCATGGTCTGCGGAACCGCGCGGGCGCTCATGGTGAAGGTTCCATCGCCTGCGCCAAGGTAGAGGGCGACCCCATCGTCCGCGGTGATCGCAAGATCGGCGATGCCATCCTGGTTGAAGTCGCCGGAGGCGATGTTGAACGCGTTGGGCTCGCCGACCGCCGTCGGATCGGAGAGGGTGGCTCCCTGCGTGAAGGTCCCGTCTCCCTTGCCGAGCAGGATCGTGGCGCTGTTGTTGTAAAAGTCCAGCGAGGCGATGTCTGCGATGCCGTCATTGTTATAGTCGGTGGCCGCGAAGGAGGCCGCGTTCTGCGCGTTCTGGATCGTGTTGGTGGATTTCAGGGCGAAGGTTCCGTCGCCCTTGCCCAGAAAGACGGAAGCGGTTTGCGCGAAGAAATCCCCGGCAACCAGGTCGGGAATCGCGTCCCCGTTGAAGTCGGCGGTCGCCAGGGACGCGGCCCCCACGGGGGTGGCGGTCTGGACCGCCGTAAAGGTTCCATCTCCCGCACCGAGCAGGACGGTGAGCATTCCCGTGTAGGCGGTCGGGTTGCTGTGCGTGGTCGTCGAACCGGTCGCGAGATCGAGGAGACCGTCGCGGTCGAAGTCGCCTACCAGCAGCGTGCCGATTCCGCCGGGAACGGCACTGGTGGACTTGACGGCGAAGGTCCCGTCGCCGTTCCCCAGCAGCAGGGAGACGGTGTTTCCGGCCCCGCTGGAGAGTGCGATGTCCAGGATCCCATCGTGGTTGAAGTCTCCCGTCACGGCTTGTCCGGCGGGGAGGTTCACCGTGGACTTCAGGGTGAAGGTGCCGTCTCCCTTGCCGAGGTAAACCGAGAGCGTCTGGTTTACGGAGGAGCTTCCTCCGGTCGGCGAGGTCCCGCTGATCACATCGGGGATCCCGTCTCCGTTGAAGTCGGCGGTGGCCAGCGGGGTGCCGGCGACTCCCGCAGCAGGCTGGCTGGGGAAGGTCTGGGTGGTGGTCGAGGGACCCAGATCGACGTTGGCGAGGACGTTGTTCGCGTTCGCGGCGTCGAGAAACGACACGGAGCCGGTCGGGCCCAGAACAGGGCTTCCCAGGCCGGCCACCGTGGCCGTAAGAACGTAGTTGGCAGGTCCTCCGGAGGTGGCGAGGGTGGTGCTGGTCGCGAAGGCTCCGGTCACTGCCAGGGGCGCGGCGGCGGAGGAGATCGGACCGTAGT
This sequence comes from uncultured Granulicella sp., assembly GCA_965213785.1. Taxonomy (GTDB): domain Bacteria; phylum Acidobacteriota; class Terriglobia; order Terriglobales; family Acidobacteriaceae; genus Edaphobacter. Next base: position 2,430,714 of record OZ243921.1, read on the forward strand.
CCCGGGTGCCCGTGAAGACCGCACGATAGCGGTGAGCGCCGATGCCGGGAAGGAAGCGGAGCGTGGCCGTTCCCGCAGAGGTAAGCTGGGCGCTGCCAAGCAGGTGAATGTCCGTGCAGAAGGTGGCGGAGGCGTCGCAGAAGTTGACCTGCCCGGTTACGCCGGTAGCAGGGACCCCCGAGACCGTGGCGGTCAGCGACACGACCGATCCGGACGGGACAGAGGTGACCTGGGTGCCGTTCGACAAAATGCTGAGGGCCACGGTGGGCGCGGACGGAAGGACGGTCAGGGTGGAGGAGACCGTCCCGCCCTGGAAGCTGTTCGGGTCCTGCGGAGCAAAGGTTGCAGTCAGGGTCTGGCTTCCGGCCATCAGGAGGTCGCCGACGGCGTGATTGTAGGTGAAGGCTCCGGGGATGACGATGCCCGAGGTCGTCCTGGCAACCGCATCGAACTGGCCCGCAACCAGGGCCGTCCCGTAGCTGATGGTCGACGGCACGGGGCTGTAGGTCAGGACGGAAGCGGCGGGCGGGGTCTGGGTGACGACGAGCGAAAGAGCGCCCGTGGAGCCAAGCAGGTTGACGTTCCCCGGGTAGGCGGTCGCGACGCGGTGCGTGCCGGCCTGGGAGAAGGTCGCGGGCAGCGAGGCGATCGCGCTCCCGGTCGTGACGAAGGTGTTGATGGTGCTGCTGAAGGTATTCCCGGGGTAGATGGCGACGAGGTCCGCGTAGCCGTCCTGGTTGACGTCCGTTGCCGCGACCAGGCTGACGTTCGCGGCGGAGTAGCCGGTGGAGGTGAAGTTGGGAGAGGACGGCTGAGCCGCGAAATGGCCGGCGCCGTCGCCATTCAGGGTGGTGATCCTGCTCCCATCGAAGGAGACCAGGTCGGCGAATCCGTCCCCGTTGAGGTCGCCGAGGACGGCATCCACAAGATCGGGAACGGATACGGCGACGGCAGGTGCGAAGGCGAGGGTGGCGGTCCGCTGGTTCAGGGCGACGAGCACCTGTCCCTGGTCAGGCGCGGCAACGACGATGTCGGGATAAAAAGGATTGGCCGTGAGCGGCGTGACAAAAAGCTTGGCCGTGTAGGTATAGCAATCGCAGACCGGAAGACTCGCGACGGGAGTAAAGCCTCCCGATCCGCTGTTCCTGTAGGTTTGGACGACGGTCTGGTACGTGGTGGTGCTGCTGCTGAGCAGAACCAGGTCGGCGGCTCCGTCGTTGTTGAGGTCCTGAACCACCAGCTGCGAGCCTGGGTCGGCCGTGGTACTGCTGACCGCGCCCGCCGTGAAGTGTCCCGCTCCATCGCCAAGGAACGTCTGAATCCCGAAGGCAGGAACTCCGTCGGGGTAGCCGGAGACTCCGGTGACGACGAGGTCGGTCCTGCCGTCCTTGTTCAGGTCTCCGGAACCGATCTGGCCGCCATACTGCACCAGCGGAGCGCCCGTCGCATCGAGGACCGCCGTGGCAGGGCCGAACGTGCCATCGCCCAGGTTGTAGAGGGCAAAGAGCGACGAGGTGTTGTCGTCGTTGAAGCACAGGTAGGCAAGGTCGGGGTAGCCGTCTCCGTTGAAGTCCCCCGTGGTCGCTCCCGCCAGATACGAGCAGCCGCTGGCGATGAGGTGTTCGGCCTGGAAGTTTCCGGTCGGCGAACCTCCGAGAAGGAGGTGGAAGTTGCCGGAGTTTGCATCGATGACCAGCACGTCCTTGACGCCGTCGAGGTTGAAGTCGGCGATGAGGGACGAGAAGCTGGTGGAGTTATCCGGGCTTGGCGTGTCGTTGGAACGCACCCTGGCCCGCATGCGCTGCGCGTTCCCGCCCACGCGCGCGCCGGAGTTCGACGGCGCGGAGATGGTCTGTGGCGAACCCGCCGCAAAGGTAAGGCTGCTGGCAACGAGGGGTGCCGTGCCGAGGGTCGTGCTTCCATCGGTAAACGTGATGAGGCCACTCGGCGGCCCCGGGGCGTAGATGCCCCCGGCCGTGGTGGAACCTGGTCCGGGCGTCACTGTTGCGATCAGGGTGGTGGCCTGCCCGGTCGCCGGGCTGCTGACGGACGAGGCGAGCTGGGTGCTGCTGGCCGCAAGCGCGAAGCTCGCCAGCGAGGCGCCGGCCGAGCAATACCGATAATGCGCGCTGGTGTTGCAGGCACTGAGCGAAAGCCCCGTCGCCCCGGCCTCCGCAAGCCGTGGAATCGGAACGACGAGAGAACCGGCCGAGGCCAGATAGGTCCCGGCCTGAAAGGCCGTAGCCGGCGTGCCTTGCCCGGTGAACGTAAAGGTGGCCCCGCTGCCGGAGTTCAGGTTCGTCCCCTTGATCTCAAGGCTGGCCGGATACGTCGCATAACCGACGCCCCCGTTGGGCTGCGCCAGCGCCGCCAGAGAAACGGAAGAGATGCTGGGAAACACAAGGGGAAACGCGAGCGTGTTCGAAAGAGTGCTGTTCGCCGAGCAGGCGGTGCCGACAACCTGCAGGTTGAGCGACGCCGCGTAGCGCCCCGAAGAGAAGCTTGCCGGCGGAATGTCGAAGTCCGCCGCGGGCACGGTAAAGGTGGGGTTCGTCGCGGTGCTGGAGGCCGAGCGAGCCACCGCCGTCGACGCCACGCCGGTGTAGAGGCAGAGACCGTACTGCGGCAGGGAAGTCGTCTGGTAGTTCTGGCGCACCGTGAGGCCCGCGGTAAGCGCGCCGCTGCCGGCCGCCGCGGCCGCCGGGCTGGGCGCGCTGATGGTAAAAAGCGCGGTACTCTGCGACACCCCGAGGGGGGCGAACGCAGCCGTGCAGAGCAGGACAGCCAGAAGCCTGGAGTAAACGGGGCGCATCAGTTGCCACCAGCTTTCGTCGGGAGCGCGGAGGCGCTTGCCGGGATGAAGAGCACACGCGGCGTGGACGCGGCGGCATCGAAGATCCACGCCGGGCCCGAGTCCGCGCTCGTCAGGCGGAAGACGCCAGTTCCCGAGAGCGGCGCCACCAGCGCCGGTTGGCAGTCGCAGAGGAACCGCTGCGGCGCGGTCCGGGCCGTCACGTCGATGCGAACCACGCTCGGCTCCGCTCCGTTGGCGACGACGGCCCAACGGCCATCCCGCGAAGTGCCCAGCGCCACCGGCGTCTTCAGCAGGCCCGCGTCCGGCAGCAGCAGAGGCGACGGGGCCGAAGTGCTCGCATGAACCAGCGTGACGGTATTCGCCGTCGCATCGGCCACGACCAGGTCCTCCCCGCTCCCGGCGAACGCCAGGCCACCCAGCGCCCCGATCGTCGCCGCCACATGCGTGACCCCGGCGGCAGTTACGGTACGCACGGTGGTCGATCCTGCCTCTACACTGGCGGCGGCGATGCTTCCGGCATCGGAGACGGCCGCATCGCCGATCGGCTGGCCCAGCGTGACGGTCGCCGACTTCGGCGACGTCGGCAGACCGGTCAGCAGGGTCACCGTATTGGTCCCGGGCACAAAGGCGACCGCCGCAAGCCCCGAGGGCGCAAAGCGGAGGCTGGCGCCGGGCGCTGCCGTGGCATTCAGCCGCGCCGGCTGACCGCCCGGGAGCGCCATCAGGTCCAGCGTGCCATCGCTTTCCTCGAGAAGCGCAAGGCCGCTCAGGTTCGAAGCAGCCCCCGCCGTGTAGACGTCCCCGTCCACCAACGTCTGGCCGAGTTGGGCCGAGCCGGCAATCCCCAGCACGGGACGCAGCGTACGCGCGCGCTCGCTCCAGACGTAGCCAAGCTGCGGTCCGGACTTCACCGCGGCGGGCGAGCTTACCGGGCTCGTCGCTGCGGGAGGCACCAGCGACTGGATCGCCCCGCCGCAGCCCGCCAGGGACACCAGCAGGCCGCCGTGCAGAAGAAACAACAAGGTGCGCAAGCAAGAAGGATGCGCGGAGCGTGGCGTGCGGAAGAACATAGGGCTCCCGGAGTGTCGACGAACCCGTGACGGAGAACCAGAAGGAAGTAGATCTCTCTGCAAAGGTCCAGAACTCGGTGGTCTGGCGTTGTCGTTTCAGGGGAATTGTAGGGCTTGGGACGCAGCTTTAGAAGAAAAATGCGGATCGGCAAACCAAGGGATTGGGCCTCCTATCACCCATGCCGTGGGATCAAAACACTTTTGCGCCCGAAGGCACCCCATTTCGGTTTCCCCTTGGCGCGGGGTGCCGCGACCGATGTATAAGGATCATGTATTCGAGCGCCGGACGCGGAGGTCTCGCCGGCCTCATCGAGGTACGCCGATGCTCGCTCTTGTCCTGCTCTCTCTTGCACTCTCCGCGGAGCCCGGAATCACGCCCCGAGCCCCGGTCGCCGCGGTGCAGGCGGCGTCCGCGGCAGGCAAAGCCACGCCGGACCTGGTGGAGATCACCCTCGAGCGGCAGAAGAAGGATAAGGTCGAATCCATGGCGACCGGCCACGTCTTCGACAAGGGCGACGTCATCCGGCTGCGCTTGAACAGCCACTACCAGGGCTTCCTCTACGTCATGGACCAGGGGACCTCGGGCAAGTTTTCGACTGTCTTTCCCGCGGCGGACACCGGCAGCGACAACCGGGTCATGCCGGACAAGATCTACCTGGTTCCCGCCGATAACCAGGGCTGGTTCGAGGTCGACGGGCCGGCCGGCTTCGATATCCTCTATTTCCTGCTGAGCCCCACCCCGCTCGCCGCGCCTACCGCCGCAAGCTTCGTGGCGCCCGGCCCGGTCAGTTCGCTCAAGCCACGCTGCAACGATCGCATCTTCCGCGCCCGCGGGGAATGTACGGATGACTCCGCCGGACCTGCCGCGGTCCCGGCCGGAGCCGCACTGCCCGCGCCCCTGGCCCCGATCGCCGGAGAGGCCTCCCGCGATATCGTCTTTACCAAAAAGAAGGGCGAAGCGACGGTCGCCGTCGCAGGTCCGCCCTCGGCCCCCATGCTCTACACGTTCCGGCTGGCTCACCAGTAGGCCCCGCAGCACCGGCTGATGGGCCGCACTCCACGTCATTCCGTCAGGATCTTTCTTATGCGAACCATCTTTACCCTCCTGCTTCTGCTCGCATCCGGGGCGCTCTCTCCTCTGCGTGGGCAGGAGACATCCCCCGCGCCCCAGGCCACCCCCGGACAGGATCAGAGCGCCACCCGCGATCTCAAGGTCATTCCCAAAAAGGATGGTTCCGGTTCGGTCACCATCCCCCGCAGCTACGCCGTCGTCATCGGCATCGCGGCCTACAAGAACCTTCCAGCGTCGGCCCAGCTTGAGTTTCCTAATCGGGATGCGGAAGACATTTATGCCGCCCTCATCAGCCCGGAAGGCGGCCAGTTCCCGGCGGAAAACGTTCACAAGCTCATCAACGAGCGCGCCACGGTCGCGAACATCCGGCACGAGATCGAGGAATGGCTGCCTTCGGTCACCAAGGAAAACGATCGGGTCCTGATCTACTTCGCGGGGCACGGATTCGTCTCGGGCGGCAAGGGCTACCTGGCGCCCTACGACGTCGATATCCACGCCGTCCCAACCACTGCCTACCCCATGGATTCGCTCGGCTCCTACGTGGGCGGAAAGATCAAGGGCAAATGGAAGGTGCTGATTACCGACGCCTGCCACTCGGGTGCCATTACGCCCGAAGCGGATCGCAAGCAGGTGAACCAGAGCCTGCTCGACCTGCAGAAGTCGCTCTTCTCGCTCACCGCCAGCCGCGACCGGGAGCAGAGCTTCGAGAGCGACAAGTTCGGCGGCGGCCACGGCGTCTTTACGTATTACGTGGTCAAAGGCCTGGAAGGCGAGGCCGACGCGAACGGCGACGGCGTGGTCGATGCCGATGAGCTGTCGGAGTACGTCCATACCAACGTCCGTCTGGCCACGGGAGCCCGGCAGAATCCAACGAGCGAACGCGGCAGCTTCGACCCCAACATGCTGCTCGCCTACAACGCCTCCCGGGTCAAGGGGGCCAACCTGCCGCCGCCGCAATACGGCAACCTCGTCATCGAAGCCAACATGGACAACACCGAGATCTGGGTCGATGGCCGCAGCGCCGGCGTGGTCAGCCGCGACAAGCCGCTGCGCCTTCCCGGCATCACGCCCGGGGCGCACACCATCAAGGGCATCCACATGGGGTATGAGCCCGACGGGCCCCGCGAAGAGCAGGTCTATCCCGGGCAGGATACGACGGTCAGCATCCGGCTATTGATCGTCCGGCGCGCCAACCACGCCGCGGTCGACGAGTTCGACAAGGGGATCGAGTTCTATAACAAGGGCTTCAAAGAGAACTACCTGAAGGCCGCCGACCACTTTAACAAGGCTATCCAGATCGACCCGAAGTACAGCCAGGCGTATCTGTACCTGGGGCGCGTCGAGAACGCCCTCTTCGAGGATGAGAAGGCCCAGGCGGCGCTGAAGAAAGCCATCGACCTCGACCCCGACTACATGGAGGCCCGCGCCCAGTACGCCGCGGCGCTGATGGATGCCGGTAACCTTGACGGCGCGATCGTGCAGTTGAACGTCGTGACGAGGCGCGAACCTGAACGTGGCATGGCCTGGTATCTGCTCTCGCAGGCCTACGCCCGCAAGGCCGACTTCACCGATGGCAAGACCGCCGCTGAAACCGCCACGCGCCTGACCCCGAAGAACGCGGAAGCCCACTTCTGGCTTGCGGAGTGTCTGCGCATGTTGAAGCAGCCTACCGAGGCCGAGGCCGAATACAACACCTATCTGGCGCTCTCGAACTTCGATACCGGGAAAGCGGGACAGTTGAACTACTACGTCGCCGGCTATCTCCTCGGGATCGGGAAGAAGAAGCGCGCCGCCCAGACCGACATCTGGAAAGAGCTGCGGGGCCAGGCAAACCTCGGCCTGTGCGATAGCGAGTACATGCAGAAGCAGTTCGACCCGGCGATCCGCGACTGCAACACGGCGCTCACCTACATGCCGAACGATCTGTTCGCAAACTTTCGGCTTGGGGTTCTCTACTCGGAGAAGTTCAACCAGCGCAGCGAGGTAGGCCTGCTGGCCGCCGCCAAGACCCATTTCGACGCCGCCATCGCGGCGAACCCCGACACGCACGAGGCAGAGCTTTCGCGCAAATACGTGAAGAACATCGATAACGTCCTGGTGCAGATACGGTAATCACGAAATCATCAGCAGGGCAAAGACAAGAACGGTCCCCGCGATGGCGAACATGGCCGCATGCAGGCGATCGCTCTTGACCTGCCGGATCAAGGAGACCATGAGGACCTCATCGCACATGGAGCTGAGCAGGTCTTCGTCGGTCGTCTTGCTCAAGACCCCGAGATAGCTGCTGTGGTTCTCCGTCAGCACCTCGCCCACCCGGTCCTTGAGGGTGTGCAGAATCCAGTGGTGGCCCCGATTATGCCCGATAAAAAACTTGGGTCCGCGTGAGCCGAAGATGCTGCTCGAGGGCTTGATGGTCGGAAAGATCACCCGCAGGCAGATGAGCAGCGAGGCGATCGTTCCCGCAATGAAGCCGAGGAAGAGCCGATGATGCAGCGTGGTCTCGGGGCCGCCTCGCTGCAGGCTTCCCGCTACCATCCCCGAAAGCAGGGTCACGCAGAAAGCCGCTTTGGTATCGAGAAAGCGAATCGTGTTTTGCGTGTCTTCGACCACCTTGTACAAAAAGTTCAGCCTGCTGTCGAACGCCGATCCGGGATCGACCTTCACACGTAATTCCTGCGAAGCAGGGTCCAGATCGACCGATTCTCCTGGCATGTGCGGGAGTCTAGCAGAAAACTTGTTGTGCCTAGAATGTGATTGCTCTATCCGCCGCTCGACGGTAGGCTAGCTCGGAGCCTCTCTCTTGAATCTAGGATCGATCAAACCGAAGTGCCTGCGGCTGGCCCTGCTGGCTGCGCTGCTGCCAGCGCTGCCGCTGTCCGCGCAGGTTCCTGCGCCACTCGATCCAGCCGCTCCGGCTGCCTCGCAGACACAGGTCGGGGTCCAGGAGGTCAACCGCGATCAGGCCCCAGAAACCCGTATCCCGCAGCAGAAGGCTTTCGCCTACGCGGCGTTGCAGGGAATGGTTCTCGACACCGACGGCCGCCCGCTCCCTGGCGTGCAGGCGCAGCTCACCACGGCGGACGGCCGCTCGCTTCCCGCTGCCATCGTCTCCGGCGATGGAATCTTCCGCATGCTGCGAATCGCTCCGGGAACATACCGCCTGGTGTTGACACGACAGAACGGGAGCGCCGTCGAGCGCCCGCAGGTGGAGCTGAAGCCGGGCGAGGTCCTCTCGGTCGAGATTCACCTGCCCGCGGTGGCGGGGACCTTCACCCAGCCCATTCCGCAGGACATGCAGGAGTTGGCGGAGCCTTACTACAAGGAGTTGAGCCGCCGGCCGGATGCCGACGGCGCGGTCGTCGTCCCGCAGGAAGTTCCCCTGCCCGCAGCCGCCGCGAACTTCCAGCCGCAGCGCGATCGCTGGGAGATTCCCTTCCCCAACTACCATCGCTACGGACCGAACTCCGAGTCGCCCTACGTGTTGGGACACTGGTATGACCCCTTCAACCGCAACGTCCTCAAGGCCGACAAACCCCTCTTCGGAAAAACCTTCTTCGAGTTCACCGGCGACGCGATCACCGCCATCGACGGACGTCGTCTGCCGACTCCTGCCGGCCAGGCAACGGTAAACCCCATAAGCCCGCAGTTCTTCGGCAAGGGTGGACAGTTTTTCACGGCACAGACCTTCCGCTTGACCTTCGACCTCTCCCACGGAGACACGCCGTCGTTCAAGCCGGTCGACTGGCGGATTCGCATCACCCCGGCGGCCAACCTGAACTATCTCCGCGCCCGCGAGTACCAGGTCGTCGGCCCCGATGTGCGACAGGGGACAACCAGGTTCGACGGACACGTCGGCCTGCAGGAAGCGTTCGGCGAGGTAAAGCTCCACGACCTCAGCGCCAACTACGACTTCGTCAACCTGCGTGTCGGCATCCAGTCGTTCGTCTCCGATTTCCGCGGCTTCATCTTCGCCGAGGAGCAGCCCGGAGTCCGGCTGTTCGGAAACCTGAAATCGAACCGTATCCAGTTCAACCTGGCCGGCTTCGATCTGCTGGAAAAGGACATCAACAGCGGGCTGAACACCCTGCATCGCCGTGGCCGCGAAGTTGCCATCGCCAACGTCTTTATCCAGGACTTCCTCACCCCCGGATACACCACCGAGTTCAGCTATCACTTCGTCCGGGACCAGGCTTCGACCGTCTACGACAAGAACGGAAGAATCGAGCGGCCGGCTCCGATCGGGAACGTCATCCCCCACCGGATCGACGCCAACTACTTCGGCTGGACGGGCGATGGCCACATCGGCAAGTACAACATCGATCACGCCTTTTACCAGGTGACGGGAACCGATCAGTTCAGCCAGATCGCCGGCAAGCGCAACGACATCAACGCCCAGTTTGCCGCGCTGGAGCTCTCGCAGGACCACGACTACTACCGCCTGCGCGCCTCCTTTCTGTACTCCTCGGGGGATGATGATCCGCGCGATGGAACAGCGCGCGGGTTCAGCTCCATCGTCAACGGCGTCGCGTTTGCCGGGGGCGAGTTCAGCTTCTTCAATCGTGAGGGAATCCCGCTGACGCGAGCCGGCGTCTCGCTGACCGCGCCCGACAGCTTCATCCCCGACCTCCGGTCCAGCAAGGATCAGGGTCAGTCGAACTTCGTCAATCCCGGGCTCTACCTTTACAACCTGGGCACCGACGTCGATGTGACGCAGAAACTTCGCATCGTCGGCAACGTTAACTTCCTCCAGTTCGCCCGAACGCAGCCACTCATCTTCCTGCTGCAACAGAATGGGGTGCGGCGCACCATCGGCATCGACTCCGGCCTCGGCGCCCTTTACCGGCCGTTCCTGTCCGACAACATCGTCATCCACGCGGGCATCACCGCGCTGGCACCGTTCAGCGGGCTTCGCGATATCTACACCAGCCAGGTCCTGGTCTCGGGTTTTGTGCTGGTCAAATTTCAGTTTTAGCACCTCGCAACAGGCGTTTCGGCTTTCTGTACCATGGGGACCATCCGCAATGCTCCAGCTTCTCCGATCGATCGCGCGCCGAAGAGACCCCGCTCTCATGCGTCGGGTGCTCGCGCCTGCGCTGCTGCTGCTGGCCGTCTTCGGGGGCTTGCACATGCGCCACCTCCAGGCCGTGGAGGCGCAGCAGCAAGGGCGTCGCCCGCTTGATCCCTCCGCGTCGACTCCCAACGAGCTCCCGCAGAAGGTGACCGGCGTCAACGGGAAGAAGGTCGAGATCGCCGCGCACCCCGGCACCGGAGTCCACCAGGGCGAATCGATGGAAGAGGCGCAGCGGGCAAGCACCGGCTGCGTCAGTTGCCATGTCGGCATCGAACACCCGAACATGCACACCGAGGAGACCGTCCAGCTTGGCTGCGCGGATTGCCACGGCGGCCGCGCGGAGGTCATGATCGCAGGCGCAAAAGGCTCTCCCGAGTACAGGGCCGCGGAGAAGAACGCGCATGTGCCGCCGCGCTATGCCGCGGACGCTCCCGGCGCCGGCCCCAAGCGGGTGTACACGCGATGGCTGCAGGAGAGCTACCAATACATCCGCTTTGTAAACCCGGGCGACCTGCGCGTGGCCCCGGAGACCTGCGGGGCCTGCCACGCCGCCGAGACCCGCTATGTGAAGACCAGCATGATGACCCACGGCGCGATGCTGTGGGGCGCGGCCATGTACAACAACGGGGCGTACCCGCTCAAGAACCCTCACTTCGGCGAAAGCTACGACGTCGACGGCAAGCCGGAGCGGCTGCGCACCTTCCCTCCGCCGACCGCCGAGGAGACCCGCACCAAGGGCGTCTTGCCGTACCTCGATCCGCTCCTGCGTTGGGAACTCTCCGAACCAGGCAATTTGCTCCGGCCGTTCGAGCGCGGCGGCGGACCGCGTTCCGAGATTGGCGTTCCCAACCGCGAGGAGGATTCAGGCAAGCCCGACACCAAGCTCAGCGACCGTGGCATCGGGACGGAGCTGCGAACCGATCCGGTGATCCTCGGCCTGCAGAAGACGCGCCTGCTCGACCCTCTGCTCTCGCTGCCGGGAACCAACGACCAGCCCGGCGACTACCGCGGCTCGGGATGCTCGGCCTGCCACGTGATGTACGCCAACGACCGCGACCCGCAGCACTCCGCGGACCTGGCGCAATACGGCAACCAGGGCCACAGCATCAGCGCCGACGTGACCGCGGACAAGGCGGCCAAGGGGCATCCGCTGACGCACCAGTTCACCAAGATGATCCCTTCCTCGCAGTGCATGACCTGCCATGTGCATCCCGGGACGAACATGGTGACGAGCTACTACGGCTTCACCTGGTGGGACAACGAGGCGGACGGCGAGAAGATGTATCCCGCCAAGCAGCACAACCCGACCGAGCAGGAGCTGCACGATGTGCGGGTGCGGAATCCCGAGGGCTCGGCGCCGCGCGGCAATTGGGCCGACCCGAACTTCCTGAACGGAGTCGGAACCAAGGAGTTCAACGCGAGCAACAAGGATACGCAGTTCGCCGACTTCCACTCGCATGGCTGGATCTTCCGCGCCGTCTACAAGCGCGACCGCAAGGGCAACCTGCTGGATAAAGACAACCGCATGATCCCCGACAGCGATCCGGAGGCGCTGGGCCGCGCGGTGCATCTCGCGGATATCCACCTCGAAAAGGGGATGCACTGCATCGATTGCCACTTCACCCAGGATGTCCACGGCAACGGCAAGCTGTACGGCGAGACGCGCAACGCGATCGAGATTGGCTGCGTGGATTGCCATGGGACGATCCAGCAGAAGGCGACGCTGAAGACGAGCGGACCCGCCTCGGCGAGCGACGTCTCGTCCAACATGCTGCGGATGCGGACCCCGTTCAAGACGGCACGGTTCTACTGGCGCGAAGGAAAGCTCTGGCAGCGGTCGAACGTGGATGAGAAGGTCGAGTGGGAGATTGTGCAGACGATCGACACAATTACCCCCGGCAACGAGCACTACAGCGAGAAATCGCGGCTGGCGAAGACGCTGCAGGTCGACGGCGTGACCTGGGGCCACACCGACGATATGAAGAAGCTGGCGCACAACGACAGCCGCATGACCTGCCAGAGCTGCCACTCGTCCTGGACGACCTCCTGCTTCGGCTGCCACCTCTCTATGTCCGCAAACCAGAAGATGCCCGCGCTGCATAACGAGGGCGAGACGACGCGCAACTGGACGGCCTACAACTTCCAGGTGCTGCGCGACGACGTGTACATGCTGGGCATCGACGGCACCCCTACCGGAAACAAGATCTCCCCCGTGCGGTCAGCCTGCGCGGTGGTAGTGAGCTCCCAAAACGCGACCCGCAACTGGATCTACCAGACCCAGCAGACGATCTCCGCGCCGGGATTCAGTGGCGAGGCCTTCAGCACCTATGTGCCGCACACGGTGCGGGCGAAGGAGACCAAGCAGTGCACGGACTGCCACGTCTCGGCCAATGGCGACAACAACGCCTGGATGGCGCAGCTTCTGGTGCAAGGCACCAACTTCCTCAACTTCATGGGCAAGTACATTTACGTGGCCAACGGTCGCGAGGGCTTCGAGGCGGTTCCCGTCGCCGCCAGCACCGAGCCGCCGGTCATTACGGGAAGCGACTTCCAACGGCTGGCCTACCCCGCGGACTACAAGAAGTTCGTCGATGGCGGACGGATCATCAGGAAGTCGCTCGAGCATGAGGGCAAGGAGGTGCTCGACCTGCAACTCCGCGGCGAGTACCTGTACGCAGCGATGGGCGAGGGCGGGTTCCGGGTGTTCGATGTCGCCAACGTCGACATCAAGGATGATTCGGAGCGGATGCAGAGTGCGCCCGTCTCGCCGCTCGGCCAGAAGTTCTACGTGAAGACGAAGTATGCGACGTCCGTTGCCTCCCCGTCGACACTCGCACTCGATCCGTTGCGAACGCAGATCAAGGAGAATGAAGAGCAGGGCATTCACCCCATGTACGCCTTCCTGTACGTGACCGACAAGTACGAGGGCCTGGTGGTGATCGGCGATCCGAAGAAGGGCGTCGGGACGCTACTCGACGGCGATCCGCAGAACAACTTCCTGAAGCGTGCGACCACGTTCAACCCCGACGGCCTGTTGAACGGCGCGCGCCGGATTGTGATCGGAGGAACCAACGCCTACATCCTGGCTGAGAAGGGGCTGTTCGTCGTCTCACTCGAAGATCCGCTGCACCCGAAGATTGTGCAGCAGATCGCCGACGTGAAGGATGGGCGTGGGGTGTCCATCCAGTTCCGTTACGCGTTCGTGGTGGACTCCGAAGGCCTGAAGGTGTTCGACACGACGAAACCGAACGCGCTGCGCCGAGTAGGCGAGACGGTTCCCTTCAGCGACGCGCAAAACGTGTATGTGGCGCGGACCTACGCCTATGTCTCCGCTGGCAAGGACGGCATCGGCATCGTCGATGTCGAGCGGCCCGAACACGCCAAACTGGACAAGATGTTCAACGCGGGTGGTGCCCTGAACGATGTGCACGACCTGAAGATCGGCATGGTCAGTTCGAGCCAGTTCGCCTTTGTGGCGGACGGCAAGAACGGGATGCGCATCGTCCAACTCTTTTCGCCCGGGACGCAAAAGAACTTCTACGGGTTCAGCCCGGAGCCCCAACCGGTGCTGATTGCGACGCGCAAGATGAAGGAAGCGCTGGCCGTATCGAAGGGCATTGATCGCGACCGCGCGGTGGACGAGAACGGGAACCAGCTTGCCGTGTTCGGGCGGCGCGGGGCGCGGCCTTTGAACGGCGACGAGATGCGGAGGATGTATCTCCGCGCCGGGGAGCTGTACACCGTGACGGACGATCCTCCGGCACCCGCCACCGCCGCAATGCCCGGGAATGCGGTGGCCAGCGCGCGGTAGATTGGGATCCACTCATCTTGCAGGGAAGGTCCTTGGCAGGCAGAGTGCCTCTTGGAGCGTGTCGCCGCGGCCGCACCTGTGATGGGCACAGGGATTTGGCCGATAAAAGCTGACAGAGCGTCGGCCCTGCTCCTTCCGGAAGCATGCCTGACGAATGCATGCGGAGGACGTATGGAGATGCAGCGGACGAGCATTACCTTGCCGGGGGAGCTTCTTGCAGAGATCGACGCGACCGTCGGTCCGCGGGATCTGACGACCTTCATCGTAGAGATGACGCGGGCGGAGTTGAACCGCCTGCGCGGCTACCAGGCGCCAGGCGCGGCGAAACGGTCGGGCGAGCCCGAGCCCGGAACCAGCGCGTGGCTCAAGACGATTCGCCAGGAAGGCGAGGTACGGCTTACGATTCGGCATTTCTGAACTTAGCTTTGCTGCGCGGTCGAAGCGAGCCTCGCACCGGCCCAGGAAAATTAGCCCTTCGAGCTAAACGACCCTGCGGCAAGAGCAGGACTAAAGGGAAGAAGCGCACTCTTTCGGGAAGGACAAGAAAGGGCGCGTCAGCGGCTGGTCTCATCGGGGGGCCAGCGGCTGTATGCAACGCTTCGGTAATTGTCAGTGGCCCGACACGAGCTGGTCCACCCGGAAGGCCGTGGTGGCGGGTTCGCTTCCCTGGGCGACCGCAACGGCGCGCGGCTTCTCCTCATGGTAGCCATGGCATAGGGAGCAGCCGCTCTCGGCGTGGCCGGATTGCAGGACCGGGCCCTGCGGGTGGGACTGGCCGTCGTGGCACTTCTGGCAGGTGACGATCGACGGCATCAAGAGGTCTTTGCCGGATTGGCTGGTGAGGGCGGCTCCGTGGCACTCCTCACACTGGACCGCGGAGTGGGCGGTGTGGGAGAAGATGGCCGCGGCATAGAAACGCTCCGGCTGCTTGGAGGCACCGATCTTCGGGGCCACAAAGTCGGCAGGCATGACCTTCGGAAGCGTCGCTGAGCCCTCGACGGTGTGGCAGAGGGCGCATTTCTCGCGAAACAGGATGGCTTCGGCCTTGCCGAGCGCAAGCTGGTCGCCCGGGTGCACCATCGCTTCCTTGCCGCGCACGAAGGCCAGGGCTTCGGCCGAGGTCGAGTGCGGGGCCTGCTCCTTGACGAGCTTGTCGAAGTCGAGCGTGTGGCAGGAACGGCAGCTTCTTTCGAAGTCGACCTGGGCCATCAGGCCGGAGTGGGCCGCGTCGCGTCCGTTGGCTTCCTGCACCTGGTGGCAGGAGGCGCACTGGAGGTTGACCTTGCCTTGGCCGACGGGACCGGCGAGCCCCTTGGCCATGTGCTCGGCGTGGTTGAACTTGAGGCCGAAGGCGGCCTCCTTGACCTCGGCGGAGGCGAGGCGGAGCGGGCGGAAGTCTGGGTGCCCCTTGACGAACGAGTCCACGTGGGCCGCCACGTTGGGAAGACCGGTCTTCACTTCGAGGTTGGCGTGGCAGACGGTGCAGCTCTTGTTTGGACTGGATGCCAGATGCATCGACCCGATGTGCTCCAGGTGGCACCCACTGCAGGCGGTGGTCGTGGTGGCCTGTCCGGCATGGTGCGGCCCGGTGTTGACGTGGCAGGAGAGGCAGGCGGAGTCGGGAACGTGGCGGCGGTTGCCGACGACAGGAACCCAGCCGGCGCCTTTCACCACGGGAATGTGGCAGACCTCGCACTTCTGGCCGAAGACCGCGTGGACGTTCGAGATCGGTCCGGCGGAGAAGGCGTTGGCGGAGTGGAGCGACGACGCGCTGACCCAGACGACGGCGGCGATCAGCGCCACGGCGGCGAGGTACCACTGCCACAGGCGGATCTTCGAGCCTTTCTTGAAGTAGTCGAGGTCGTGCCGCTTGGCGACGGATTTGGTGGTTCGTTTGCGGATGGCCAAGCGGGACTCCTTTCCTCAGTAGTGTAGGGCGACGACGGCGTGAATGAAGCCGAGCAAAAGGAGCGCGGCCGAGAGGGGAAGATGGCAAAGAAGCCAGCTATGGAGCAGATGGTGCAGGTGGAGTTGGTAGTCGAGCTGGCGTTTCTCCTCGACGACCTCTTCGAGCGCCGTGATGGGCTCCCAGGCGGACTGCGGGAAGAGCTTCCGGTAGTTGTCGAACTCCTGGGCGGAGCGGGTGCGGTTGGCGAGGGGGTGCTTGCGGGCCCGGGCGCGAGGCGCGGCGAGGTAAGGGCGGACTTCCGACTGGAAGTAGAGGTTGAAGGCCCCAACCTCTTCGCCGAGCTCAGGGACCGTAAGCATCGTCAGGACCACGGTGGCTCCGGCACCGCGCGCCGGGGCCAGCCGCTCGGTCAGGTCGGCGGCGTCGACCTCAGCCTCGGCGACGAGCTGGGACTGGATGACGGGAATCTGGTCGTAGATGGTCTCGTAGGGGACGTCGCGGAACATGCGCGTGGGAAGGGTGTGCTGGAGCCAGGCGCCAAAAACCCCGCTGAGAACCACGATGACCGTGAGCGTGAGGAGGATGATGGCGAGCAGGCCGCGGGCGTGGAACGCCGCGTGGAAGAGAACCATCGGTAGGGCGAGGAAGCCAAGCCAGAGATGGGCCTTGAGCCAGAGGCGGGCGCGGCCGATGCGGATCACCGGGAAGCGTTTGCGGACGCTGAGCAGGGCGGCAAAGACCATCAGACCGAGCGCGACGACGCCGAAGGTCAGGCCGACCGCGGTGCCTCCGCCGGGGGTCACGGCGCGGGCATAGGGGATGTAGACGATGGCCGAGAGGACGATGGCGGCGATCGTCAGGTAGAGCCACGGCTTGTGGGTAGCGTCTATCCGCATGGGTTCACGGTCCGAAGGGCAGGTGCATGGGCAACTGCAACGACAGAAGCAGATCCCCTTCCGGGATGACAAACAAAAAGGAGGCGAGCGGCGATCCTCATTTTATTTGAGGACCTCGTCGAGGTTGGTACCGAGCAGGCCGGCGAAGAACTCGTTGGGCTTGACGCGGTGAGCGGCGTCGTGGGGGCAGGCGTAGACGCAGCTCGGTTCCTTCATGTCGTGGCAGAGATCGCAGGAGGTGGCTTTGCGGACCTTCTTGTGCACACCGTCGACAACCTGGTCGACGGGGTGGACGGTGATGTTGCCGTACGGGCAGTTGTTGGCGCAGAGCCCGCAGCCGACGCACCAGTCCTCGATGATGACTTCGAGCGAGTTCTTGCGGCGGATCGACCCGACCGGGCAGCCGACCATGCAGAGCGGGTCGCGGCACTGTCGGCAGGAGGTAGCGACGAGGTACTTGTCGAAGCGGATACCGTCGCGCAGCAGCCGGGTGACGCCGTCGTGGGCATCCGCGCAGGCCTTGACGCACTGGTCGCAGCGAGTGCATTTCTCGAGGTCGAGGATGAGCAGCGACTGCGCGTCCATAAGCCCCTGGGCAAGGAACTGGTGCAGGGGCTGCGAGGAGGCTTTGTCGGTGGAGCGCTGGAGCGCGAAGGTGTTTTCCTTGTCGCGCTGGCGGGCGATGTGCTCGATCTGCATGCGGACTTCGGGGAAGCGCTGCATCATGGCGTGGAACTCGGGCGCGGCGATCTTGACGAGTTCGACATGGTCGAGCGCGGTGCAGGTGGCCGTGCGGGGAACCTCGCGGAGCAGGCCCATCTCGCCGAAATAGCCGCCGCGGGGCAGGTAAGCGAGGACCATCTGCTCGCCGTTGCGGACCTGCGAGATGCGGACGAAGCCGATGCGGACGAGGTAGAAGCTGTCGGCGGGTTCGCCCTCCGTGCAGATGACCTGCCCGGGGGCGAAGCGGAGGAGCTCGACGCGGTCGCGGAGGGTGTCGATGAAGTCTTCGGAGACGGTGGAGAAGATGGGGACGGAGCGGAGATGCGTGCCGAGGGCACGCCCGCGATAGTTGGCCTCGAGCTTGGCGCGGAAGGTCTTGTTCTTCTGCATCACGTCGAGGACGTTGCGGAGCATCTCGAGCATGACGCAGTCCGTCTTGGCCCGGACGGTGGCCGAGCGCGGGTAGAACGACATGCACGTCATCTCGCCGAAGAGGTCGCCGGGATGGAGCTGCGCGATGGGGTTGTCGTAGGGCAGGTCGACCGTCGCGTCGATGCGGATGTGGGTGGGCGTGGTGCGCTCGCCCTCTCTTACGTCTTGGGATTTTGGCCGGATTCTGCTGACCATCTTCTTGAAGAAGCCGTCGTGCTCGTTTTCCGTCGTGACGTGGGCGCGGGGGCTGCCGAGGAGGATGTCCACGGTGCCTTCGAGCATGTAGAAGGCGGTCGAGCCGTTGTCCCCCTCGCGGACGATGATCTCGCCCGCCTTGTACTTCCGCTTGACGACCGCTCCGGCGTTGAGCTCGAGGAACGTTCCGGAGACGCCTTTGAAGACAGGCAGTTCGAGAAGCTCCTGAGTTTCGACCGGGTAGGCCTTGTTGTGGGTGGTGGGGTCGCCGTCGGAATCTTCAAAGAGGTTCTGGCCGAGGACCCTCTTGTTGGTGAGCGCGCCCGTGGGGCAGGAGACCATGCACTCGCCGCAGGAGACACAGGAGGAGTTCCCCATCGGCTCGTTGGCGTCGAAGGCGATCGCCGCGAAGTAGCCTTTGCCCTGCCGGGCGATGACGTTGTTGTGGCGGATCTCGGAGCATCCGCGAATGCAGCGATCGCAGAGGATGCAGGCGGAGTAGTCGACGTGGATGGCGACCGAGGAGTCGTCGGCCTGCATGACGGGGACGGCGCGCTGCTTGAAGCGGTTGGCGGAGGGGAGCACACCCGCGCTGGCGGCCTGGGTTTCCAGTTCGCAGTCTCCGGATTGCTGCTGGCGGAGGCAGGGCGACGGGTGATCCGACAGCATCAGCTCGTAGAGCGTGTTGCGGACCGCCTGGATGGGCTCGGTGGCCGTCTTGACCACCATCCCCGGCTCGGCCTTGAAGACGCAGGCGGCCTGCAGGGCGCGCTCGCCCACGTCGCAGACGCAGATGCGGCATACCCCGACGGGAGTCTGGTTCTGCTGGTGGCACAGCACGGGAATGCCGATGCCGGCGATCCGCGCGGCGTCGAAGACGGTCGTCCCATGAGGCACGGAGACCTCCGTGCCGTCGACGGTAAGCGTCATCAGCTCATGGGAATCGTGGCTCAATGTGCGGCCCCCGAGAAGCAGATTCCAGCGCTGCAGGTATGGTCTTCAAGGTGCTGCTTCATCACCTCGGGGAAGTTCTTCATGATGGATTGGATCGGCGCGGGAGCGATCTGGCCGAGGCCGCAGAGGCTCGCGGTGCGCAGGACATTCGACAGGTCCCCGATGAGCTTCGCGTCGCCCGGATGGTTGACGGCGTTGGTCCAGTTCTCCAGCAGATCGACGAGCTTTTGCGTGCCGATGCGGCAGGGCGAGCATTTGCCACAACTTTCGTTACGATAAAAGCGGCTGGCGACCAGCGCCATGTCCAACATGCAGGCGGAGTCGTCGCAGACCACGACCGCGCCCGAGCCGAGCATGGAGCCCAGCGCCTTCACCTTGTCCCAGTCGAGCGGCGTGTCCAGCAACGAGGCCGGCAGGTAGCCCGACGACGGGCCGGAGGGAGCGAAGCCGATGATCTCGCGGCCTTCCTGGGGGCCGCCCGCGTAGTGGTACACGAGCTCGCGGTAGGTGGTGCCCATGGGGACCTCAAAGACGCCGGGGTTGCGGACGTTGCCCGTGACGCCGACGAACTTGATGCCGGGCGAGCCGTTGCGGCCGATGTCGTGGTACCACGGGCCACCCTTGCCGAGGATGGTGATGGCGTGGCAGAAGGTCTCGACGTTGTTGAGGGCGGTGGGCTTGTTCCAGACGCCGGAGTTGACCGTACGGGGCGGCTTGTTGCGCGGCTCGGAGCGGTTACCCTGGATGGCCTCCATCAGGGCCGTCTCTTCCCCGCAGATGTAGCCTCCGGGCGAGACGAAGACCTCCATGTCATAGTCGACGCCCGAGCCGAGAATATTCTTGCCGAGCAGCCCAAGCGAGCGCAGATGGCGCAGTTCTTCATTGAGCACCTCGGTCTGCAACTCGTACTCGTGGCGGATGTAAAGGTAGCCATACTGCGCGCCCACGATGGCCCCGGCGACCATCATGCCCTCGATGACCATGTGCGGGAGGTACTGCAGGATAAAGCGATCCTTGATGGTGCCGGGCTCGCTCTCATCGGCGTTGCAGACGACAAACTTCTCTGGGCCCGGGGATTTTCTTGCGCCCTCCCACTTGATATACGTCGGAAAGCCCGCCCCGCCCATCCCGCGCAGATCGCCGCCCTTCAGCAGGGCCATGGTCTCGTCGAAGTTCTTGGTGCGGAGGAGGTTCTTGAAGACACCGTAATGATCTTCCTCGGTGGCGTACGGGTCGCACTGGATGGTAAGGCCGCGATGCTCGGGCGACCGCGGGGCGGGCGAGTGCTCCCCTTCGCTGTGGTGCGGGCGCGGCGACACAAGCTCGCGATCGACCTCGGAGACGACCTGCCGGAACGTGACGTCCTCGTGATAATGCTCGTTGATGCTCACGACCGGAGCATGATCGCAGCGGCCCACACAGGAGATGTCGCGGACCTGGACGTGCTCGGAGGCGCTCGCGTACTGGCGGGTAAGGTTCTCGCGCAGCAGGCGCGCGCCGCGGAGGTGGCAGGTCATGTCGTCGCAAACGCGGACATCGACGCGAATAGGCTGTTTGAGCCGGAAGTGCGGGTAGAAGCTCGCCACCGTATGAACGTCCTTGACCGCGACCTGCCGACGCTTGGCGATCGTCTCGATCTCGCGCTGCGGGACATAGCCGACGGTGTCCTGCACATGGCGCAGGTCTTCGAAGACGCCCAGCTTGTTGCGGCCGGGTTCGATCTGGACGAGCATGTCGGGCAGAGCCATGTGCATAAGTTCCCTTGGAAGTGAAGGAGCGGAGAGAGCGGCACGACCATCGAGCTTCGATGGAGCGAAAACAGGTTGCAGCGGATGGCGAAAATATAGCAGACAACCCGGGCGAAGTTGGCAGGCATGTTGAACTTTAATGGTTTCGGGAAGACGGAACGTTTACTTCACGATAAAGCTTTGCGGCGGATCACGAATGCGGTTGCAAAGCGACGGGATGCAAGATATAACGGCTGCAAACGCGAACCCCCCTGTGAGGCAATCCGACTTGTCGCCGAAGCGCACTATCGTCCGCATCTGCTGTGCCCTGGTCGCCTGCCTCAGTCTCTGCGGAATCGCGCAGAGCCGTCCAGCGTCCGACGAGAAGGTTCATGCGCTGCTCGCGGTGGCGGCGGGGCAGGATATGCAGACGGTGAACCACAAATACGTGGGGCCGGGATCGTGCTCCGCCGTCGCGTGCCATGGCGGGATTGCTCCGAGAAAGACGACCAAGGTTCTGCAGAACGAGTACAGCACATGGGTCACGGAAGATAAACACGCTCGCGGCTACACCGTGCTGTCCGAGCCCCTGGGCCGCCAGATGAGCGCAATCCTGAAGATCGGGCCGGCCGAAAAGGCGCAGCGCTGCCTCGTGTGCCATGCCCTGAGCGTTTCCGAGAGTGAGCGAGCCCGCGAGTTCGATGCGTCCGAAGGGGTAAGCTGCGAGAGCTGCCACGGGCCGTCGTCCGCCTGGCTGGGACCGCACGTGCAGGCCGGCGCGAAGCACCCGGACATGGTAAAGCTCGGCCTCGTCGACAACAAGAACCTCGCGGCGCGCAGCGAAGAGTGCCTCACGTGCCATCTTGGGTCCGTAAAAAAAGACATGCAGGTCGATCACGAGATGATCGCCGCGGGCCACCCCGATCTCACCTTCGAGCTCGATTCCTTCACCGCGGTCGAGCCGCCACACTGGGTCGAAAAGGATCCCGATCCGCTCTTCGGGATGCGCGCCTGGGGCGTCGGGCAGGCGGTGCAGTTGCGCGAAAGCATGCTGCGGGTCTCGCGGCGAGCCGAGAGCGGGGCATGGCCGGAGTTCAGCGAGATGGACTGCATCACCTGCCACCATGCCCTCACCGGGCCGCTCAGCTGGCGGCAGCAGGAAGGCTACGCCGGCCACCGCGCCGGCGATGCTCCCTACAACCTCGCCCGCTTTATCGTCTTCCGGCACTTCGCGCAGGAGATCGACCCGGCCACGGAAGGAACCTTGGCCCAGCAGGTGGCCGAAGTCGCGCGGCTGGTCACGACGATGAGCCCCGACCGCGCCGCAGTCCAAACGGCGGCCAGGCGAGCGGCCGCCTCGGCGGATAAGCTGCTGGCGGAGATTCGGGACGCCCAGTACGACCGCGCCCGCACCCAGCGGCTGCTGCGGGAGATCGCCAACGATGCGGACGCCATCGCGAAGCAGGGCGAGCGCACGGCCGAGCAGGCCACGATGACGGTCGACTCGCTGTATATCGCGCAGGCCAGGGCTGGCGGCACGAACGCCGCGACGCGCACCGCCATCGATCAGCTCTTTACGCAGGTAAAGAATCCTTCCGGGTACAACGCGCCGATGTTTGCGGCGCAGTTGCGGAAGGTCGGAGCTTCGCTGCGGTAGGGGTTGCGAACCCGCGACGGAACCCTGACAGCCATCGCAAACGTACGGGGGGCGCGTCGCCGCAGCAGCACCAGGGCCACGGAAGGCTGACGTCCACACTCAGGGATTGGGAGGGGGAGGATGGTGCGCCCGGAAGGATTCGAACCTCCGGCCTACTGGTTCGTAGCCAGCCGCTCTATCCAACTGAGCTACGGGCGCACAAAGCATCGACTATCGTAAGGATAGCGGATTCTATGTACGGAATCAAGGTTTTATGCGGCGGGGGCAGCGGCGGGTGGCGGCTCCGGCGCCGCGAACAGCGGAACCTTCTCGACGATATCGAGGCCGGCGCGCCGCAGGAACTGGTGGACGATCGGCTCGGTAAGCCGGCTCGCGTCGTACTCCACCCGTATCGTCCGGTCCGCCTCGCGCAGATCGAGCCGGCGAATGCCATAAACGTCGCGCACCTTGGCAACGGCCAGCATGGTGGCTTCGGACGGTGGAATGCCGTAGCGGTAGACGACGTCGAGCTGGGTCATAGGCGCTTAGTTTAGCAGGGCTTAGAGGTGTTTGAGATAGTTGACGATCTCCGGGCTGGTCCAGTTCTGGGCGGAAACGAACTTGCGCCGCAGAACGCCATTCTTGTCGATCACATACGTCTCCGGAATCTGGGCCGTCCCGTACAGCGCATTGACCCGCTGGCTCTCGTCCCGGACGGTCGTAAGGTCGACGTGGTGCTGCGCGAGAAAGCGCCGGTACACCTCGTCGTCCTGGTCGATGCTCACCGCCACGATCACGACCTCGGGAAGCTCCTGGTGAAGGGCAAGCAGGCTGGGCAGCTCCTCGACACACGGCGGGCACCAGGTCGCCCAAAGGTTCAGCACGACGGTCTTCCCGCGGAGCTGCGCCAGGTCGACCGTGCGCGAGCCATCCGAAACGCTGAACTGCTTGGCCGGCCGGCCGATGTTGACCGGGTGATCGCCGCGCTCGCAGGCGGTGACGCAAAGCGTAAGAGCGAGGATCAGGCTGGCAACGCGGCGCACGGGAAGCTCCTGTTTCCTATAATACGGCGATGGGTCAGACGGCACCGACATGCGAGCTCGTGGTGATCGTTCCCGCGCGGAATGAGGAGCAGGCCCTGCCGGGATGCCTGGCTTCCCTGGTGCAGCAGTCGGGGGTGGGCTTCGTCCTCGGGGTGGAGTGGCATCTCATCGTCGTGGACGACGGGTCGACCGACGGCACGCGGCGCATCGCCGGCGCGCTTCCGCAAGTGATTGTCCTCGAGGCGCCCGCCATCGATCTCGAGCGGGAGCATAGCGGCTTCAACGGCAAGACCCACGCCTGCTGGACCGGGGCGCAGGTTGCCATCGAGCGCTTCCAGCCAAAGTGGCTGCTCTTCACCGACGCCGATACGGTCCACGGGCAAAACAGCCTCTCGCGAGCCATGCGGGAGGCGGAAAAGCATGGGGCGGCGCTGCTGTCCTACTCGCCCCGGCAGCTCACGACCGGGCTGGTGCAGCGATCCGTCATGCCCCTCATCTTCTCCGAGCTCGCCAGCGTCTATCCCCCCGCCAAAGTCTCCGACCCACGCGAGCGGGTCGCCGCCGCAAACGGGCAGTTTCTGCTGGTCGACCGGGAGACCTATACCGGCATCGGCGGCCATCGCGCCGTCGGCAGCGACATCCTGGAAGACGTCGCCCTCGCGCGCACGGTCAAGCGGTCGGGTGGCGCCCTCAGGTTCCGGTACGCGCCGGAGATGGTGTCGACCCGCATGTATCGCGACACCCCCAGCCTGGTCGAGGGCTGGAGCAAGAACCTCGCCCTGCTCTTCCCTTCGCCGAGAACCCTGGCACTTTGGCGCGTTCTGGATTTCGTGCTGCTGTTCGGCCTCCCCGTGCTGGCCTTTGCCATGGCCCGCAATCCGCTGCGTCCCGCATGGGTCTGGCAGGTCGTCCTGGTGCTTTGGGTCAGGTCGGCGTTCCGGTTCTACCACCGCGTCGCCCGGGCGCACTTCCCCTTTGCAGAGTCGCTCCTCTCGGTGCTTGGGCTTCCTCTCTTCGTCTATCTCCTGCTGCGCAGCGTGCGGGTGCACCGGTCCAAACGGGTCGCCTGGAAAGGAAGAACCTATGCCGGTGTGCGGTGAACGTCAGTTCTGCATCCAGCGAGGTCATGGGCACATCGAACTAGGCTGGTACACACGATGATCCTGTTGACGCGCAAGGCCGAGTTTTCTGCCGCCCATTTCTACTGGGTGCAGGCATGGACGCCGGAAGAGAACGTCCGGGTCTTTGGCAAATGCGCAAACCGCCAGGGACATGGGCATAACTACACGCTCGAGGTCACTGTCGCCGGCGAGATCGATCCCGTAAGCGGATTCGTCGTCGACCTGAAGCTCCTCAAGGACATTCTCGAGCGCGAGGTCGTCGGCGTCTACGACCATCGCCACCTCAACCTGGAGGTTCCCGACTTCGCTTCGGTTGTGCCCACCACCGAGAACATCGCCATCGCCATCTGGCGCAGGCTCACGGGAAAGATCCCTAACGCTCGGCTGCATCGCGTTCGCGTCTACGAGACCCCCGATCTTTTCGCCGACTTCCACGGCGATGGCCTCCCGCAATGAGGGCCTGCCTGGGAAGGCGCTATCACTTCGCCGCAAGTCATCGCCTTCACGCCGCCGCCTACAGCGACCAGCGGAACCGCGCCGTCTTCGGCAAATGCAACAATCCCTACGGACACGGGCATAACTACGTCGTCGAGGTCTTGATGAGCGGGCAGGTGGACCCGGTGACCGGCATGGTCTGCAACCTAGCCGACCTGGATGCCTTCGCGCGCGAGCACCTGCTGGAACGCTTCGACCACACCAACCTGAACTCTCTCGCCGCGTTCAACACCCTGGTGCCGACCACCGAAAACCTCGCCGTCGAGGTCTATCGCGTATTCTCCGCCTTCCCTCACGCGCGCCTGGAACAGGTACACGTCGAGGAGACCGGCAACAACTCATTCGATTACGCGGGCGAGGTCTGAAAGAGGACGGACGATGCAGAACGGCAACGGAATACGACGCGAGGGAGAGACGGAAACCAACCACCCTGACAGCGGAAGCAACCAAAGGAACCCGCCGCCCCCGGGCCTTACCCTCGGCGAGGCGACCACGCAGGATCTCTATCGCGAGCTGCTCCGGCGCATGGGCGAAGACCCCGCCCGGGACGGGCTGCTGCGGACGCCGGAGCGGATGGAGAAGTCGACCGCCTTCCTCACGCAGGGTTATGCCCAGAGTGTGAACGACGTGCTGCACGGCGCGCTCTTCGACGTCGAGTACGACGAGATGGTGATGGTGCGCGACATCGAGTTCTACTCGCAGTGCGAGCACCATCTGCTGCCGTTCTTCGGCAAGGCGCATGTCGCCTATGTGCCGCACGGCAAGGTCATCGGCCTCTCGAAGATTCCGCGCATCGTGGACGTCTTCGCGCGGCGTCTGCAGGTGCAGGAGCGGCTGACCCGGCAGATCGCCGAGGCCATCTCGGACGCCATCGCCCCCCAGGGCGTGGCCGTCGTCATCGAGGCCGAGCACCTCTGCATGATGATGCGCGGCGTGCAGAAACAGCACTCGGAGACAGTCACCAGTGCGCTGCTCGGGGTATTCAAGACACAACTGCAGACGCGCAACGAGTTTCTGTCGCTGGTGCGCACCGGGCGGAACGGAACCCTCGCGTGAACGGTCTGCTCGTGCTGGACAAGCCCGCCGGAATGACCTCGCACGATGTCGTCGCGATCGTGCGGCGGGCCACCGGGGAAAAAGCCATCGGGCACCTGGGCACGCTCGACCCCATGGCCACCGGCGTGCTGCCGCTGCTGCTGGGCAGGTACACCCGGCTGGCGCAGTTCTTCGGGGCTGCGGAAAAGCAGTACACCGGCGAAATCCGCTTCGGCTTCGCCACCGACACCTTCGATGCCGATGGTGCCCGCGTCGGGGAGCCAGCGCCCCTTGGGTTCGACCTTGACGCACTGAGGCAACTCGCCGAGCGGTTCCATGGGGTTATGGACCAGCTTCCCCCGGTCTATTCGGCGAAGAAGATCGACGGGGTCCCCGCCCACAAACTCACGCGCGCGGGGCTGGAGGCTCCCGTAAAGCCCGCGCGCATCCACATCCACCAGTTTTCGCTCACCGCGCTCGAAGGCGACGTCGCCCGCTTCACCATGAGCATCTCGGCGGGTGGCTATGTGCGCTCGGTCGCGCATGAGCTTGGCCAGGCAGTAGGATGCGGCGCCCACCTCGCCTCCCTGCGGCGGGTGCGCGCCGGGGCCTTCGTTCTCCAGGGCGCACTGACCGTGGACGAAATCAAGCACCTCTCCCCCGCTGAGATCGAGACCCGGCTGCCCCACCCCCGGCTTCTGCTCCCCGAAATGCCGTCCGTCACGGCCGAGGAGCAGCTTGCCGGGAGGCTGCGCAACGGGATGCAGGTCAACCTGCCCGAGTTCTCCGGCGCAACCCTCGTAAAGGTCTTCACCAGCCCGACGGAGATGCTGTGCGTGGCCAAGCGCATCGCGGGCACGCTGATGCAGCCCGTGGTCGTGCTCGGCTAGGCCACGCATCCTTTCGCGGCCAGTAGACACTCCAACCGGATATGCCTGAGCCAAGCGAGTTGGTTGCCGCACCGCATCTGTCTCTGTCCACTCCCCCGGCGCAAGAGCCCGCATCGCCGCTTGCGCCCGAGTTCGCCCATCAGGGCAAGCTCTGGCGTCCTCGGCGTGTGCTCATCACGCCGGATGCCTGGGCCCTCCCGCACGGCCGCGCCATGGTCGAGCGCGCGGCAGGCCTTGGCGCGGAGGTGACGCGCCTGAAGAACAACCGCCTGCCCCCCGTCACGGGCGAAACCGAGCAGAAGAAGTATGCCGCGGCCAAGACGACCTTTGCCATTGTGGTGTCGCCCCCCGGCCAGCGCAGGCTGCAGCCCATTCCACCCTCGGCGGACTGGCAGTTCCACCTGGCCCAGGGGTGCCCCGCGCATTGCCAGTACTGCTACCTCGCCGGATCGCTCAGCGGCCCACCGGTTACCCGCGCCTATGCCAATCTGCCGGAGATCCTCGACGGTCTCCGGGCCTACGCGGGAAGGGGCCAGGTGACCTCGAAGTCCCGCACCAGGGCTGCCGAGGGAACGACGTTTGAGGCCTCCTGCTACACGGACCCGCTCGGCATCGAGCATCTCACCGGCGGCCTGGAGGCGGCCATCCGCTTCTTCGGCGAGTGGGACGCCCCCGTGCAGCTGCGCTGGACCACGAAGTTCGACGCGGTCGAGTCGCTCGCCCGCCTCAAGCATTGCGGGCGCACGCGGGTACGCTTCTCGATCAACGCGGCCGCCGTCGCGCGCGACTTCGAAGGCGGGACCGCCAGGGTCCCCCAGCGCCTCGCCGCTCTGCGCACCATGGCCCTCGCCGGGTATCCGGTGGGCATCACCGTCGCCCCCATCATGCCCGTCCCCAGCTGGCGGGAGCAGTATGGCGCTCTGCTCGCGTCCGTCGCCAAAGCGGTGGAGGGCATCGACCATCTGGACCTAACCGCGGAGCTCATCACTCATCGCTTCACCCCCGGATCCAAGGAGGTGCTGTTGAGCTGGTATCCGCGCACCACGCTCGACCTCCAGGAGGATGGCCGGGCAGAAAAGCGAACGAAGTTCGGCGGCTTCAAGTACGTCTATCCCAAATCCTCCATGGAGGAGATGCGACGCTTTTTCCAGGATTCCCTTGCGTCCCTGCTCCCCGCCGCCCGGATTCTTTACTGGACCTAGGTAGGGCGCAGCACGAGACGCCGAGAGTGTCTACCGCGCGAGGAGCGGCTGAAGCCCCCGCAGAACGTTGCGGGCGACGATCTCGTTGCCCCGCGCCGTGGCGTGCGTGTTGTCAGCCTGCATCAGTCCGGCCACCCCGTAAACGTCCTGCAGTAAAAAGGGCAAAACCGGCGCGGAGAACTGCTTACCCAGCCCCGGGTACATCGCCGTGAAGCTCCGGACGTAGTCCGCGCCATAGTCCGGAGGCAGGGTAATCCCCGCGACGAGGATCTTGATCTTCGCCTGCTTCAACCCCGTAAGGATCCGCGCCAGGTTGTCCCGCGTTGTCTGCACCTTGACGCCGCGCAGACCGTCGTTGCCCCCAAACTCGACCACCACGATATCCGGGTGCATCGTGAGGATACCCGGCAGCCGCTCGACGCCGTCCTTGCTGGTGTTGCCCGAAACGCCCTCGTTGACCACCCGGTACCGGAAGCCACCATCGTCCAGGTCTTTCTGCAGATAATCCGGATAGCTCGCGCCGGGGTCCGCGCCGAACCCCGCCGTAAGGCTGTCCCCAAAGCACACAAGCAACGGGCGCGGATCCGCAGCCCGCGGCGTCGCGGGTTGGCTGGCGGTGGCAGCCACAGCCGCCTCCGGCGCCTTCTCGGTTCGGCACGCCGTCAGGGCAGCAAGCACACCGGCTAAAATCAGGAGACCGAAGAAGCGCATGCTTCCAAAGTATCAAAAGCTCCCTGTCCGGGAGCCCTGCGCGGTCGGCTGGGGGGTGTGGTGAGTCAGGACGCGATGATTTCGGTGGTTGGTCTCCGCAAGTCGATCCGCAACGGTGCCCGAACCGTGGACATCTTGAAGGGCATCGACTTCACCGTGCCGCGCGGGCAGTTTGTCGCCATCATGGGCTCCTCCGGAAGCGGAAAATCCACCCTGCTAGGCCTGCTCGCCGGCCTCGATACCCCCACCGAGGGCAACGTCCGCCTGAACGGCGTAGCCATCTCCTACCTTCCCGAGGACGCCCTCGCGCAGGTCCGCGGGCGAACCATCGGCTTCGTCTTTCAGTCCTACCAGTTGATTCCCACCCTCACGGCGCTCGAAAACGTCCTGCTGCCCTACGAGTTGAACGCCGAAGGCGCAACCCAGAAAGCTGGCCTCGCCCGCGCCCGCGAGCTTCTCGCCAGCGTCGGCCTCGCCGACCGCCTCGACCACTACCCCGTACAGCTTTCCGGCGGAGAGCAGCAGCGCGTCGCCCTCGCCCGCGCCTTCGTCCTGCGCCCCCCCATCGTCCTGGCCGACGAGCCCACCGGCAATCTCGACACCGTCAACGGCACCGCCGTGCTCAACCTCCTGCTCGACCTCAACCGCCGCGAGGGAACCACGCTGGTCCTCGTCACGCACGATCCCTTGCTCGCCGGCTACGCGGGCCGCCGCATCACCCTGCGCGACGGCTTCGTCCTCTCGGACGAAACGCAGGATGTCCTGGCACAGCCAATCTAACCGATGCCCACCCTCTCCTACCGATCCGCCGCCAAGATCGCCTCCCGCGAGATGCACGCCTCCCGCGGCAAGTTCTTTTTCGTCGTCCTCTCGGTCGCCATCGGCGTCGCCGCGCTCACCGGCGTGCGGGGCTTCTCCAGCTCCTTCCGCGCCACCCTCCTCACCCGCGCCCGCTCCATCCTCGCCGCGGACCTCTCCGCCCGCGCCACCCGCCAGCCCACGCCGGACGAAGTCGCCGGCCTCGCCGCCATCGAGCGCGAAGGCGTCGAGGTCACCCCCGTCACCGAACTGCTCTCCATGGCCTCCGCCCCCATCGCCATGGACCCCCTGCTCGTCTCCGTCAAGGCCGTCGACCCCGCCCGCTTCCCCTTCTACGGCGCCGTCGAGCTCGACCCCGCCGGCTCGCTCGCCCAGGTCCTCGGGCCCGAAAGCGTAGCCGTCGGCGACGACCTCCTCCTGCGTCTCCATCTCAAGCGAGGCGACGGCCTCAAGATCGGCAACAAGGTCTACCGCATCGCCGCCACCGTCCTCAACGAGCCGGACCGGCTAAGCTCCAACTTCTCCGCCGGCCCCCGCGTCTTGATGTCCCGCGAGGGCCTTGAAAGCTCAGGCCTCCTCGCCCCCGGCTCCCACGCCGGCCAGCGATTCCTCTTCAAAATGCCCCAGCGCGGCCCCAACGGCACCGTCGACGACACCGGCGTCGCTGCCATGAAGCTACGCCTCGAAAAGCTCCTGCCCGAATCCCAGATCGTCGACTACCGCGAGACCAACCCCGCCCTCACCCAGGGTCTGGATCGCGCCACCAGCCTCCTCTCGCTCATGAGCCTCGTAGCCCTCGTCCTCGGGGCCATCGGCGTCGCCATGGCCATGCGCGCCCACCTCCAGCAGCGGCTCGATACCATCGCCATCATGAAGTCCCTCGGCGCACGCTCCAGCCAGGTCATCAAGATCTACCTCATGCAGACCCTCCTGCTCGGCCTCCTCGGTGGCCTCTTGGGAGTCGCCCTCGGCGTCGGCGTGCAGGTCGCCCTGCCGCTCTTCCTCGCCAAACTCATCAACGTCGTCCCCGACCTCCACATCGACCCCCGCTCCGTCGCCACCGGCCTCGGCGCGGGCATCCTCACCACCCTCCTCTTCACCCTGCCGCCCCTGCTCGACATCCGCAACGTCCGCCCCATCCTCATCCTCCGCCGCGCCATGGACGAGAGCAGCGACGACCCCTTCGTGTCCGCCATCCTCGCCAAGATCACCAGGAACTACGCGCAGATCCTCGCGGCCGTGCTCATCCTCGGCGGCCTCGCCGCCATCGCCACCACGCTCTCCGATTCCCGCACCGTCGGCAAGTGGTTCACCTTCGGGCTCGTCGTGGTCCTCGTGATTCTGCTGGCGTCGTCCTGGGCCGTGCTCCGGGTGCTCCGCTTCTTCCTCGCCCGCACCCGCCTTGCCCTCCCCTCCTCCCTGCGTCATGGCCTCGCCAATCTCTACCGCCCCGGCAATCCCTCCGCCGCGCTCCTCGCCGCCCTCGGCATGGGCGTCATGCAGATCACCACCGTCTACCTCGTCCAGCAGGCCGTCGTCAGCGAGCTCCACATCGCCTCCGCCCCCAACCTCCCCAACGTCTTCCTCGTCGACATGACCAACGAAGAGATCGGCGGAATCCGGGCTCTCCTCAAGGCCGCTCCCGGCGTCACCCGCGAGCCCGAAATGCTCCCCGTCGTGCAGTCGCGCGTCCTGGAGCTCAACGGCATTCCCGCCGCCGAGGCGAAGCTCACCAACATGCCCAAGCGCATGCTCCAGACCATGTCTCTGAGCTGGTCCCTCACCGGCAAGCCGCCCGAAGGAACCAAGGTCGTCGAGGGAGCCTGGTGGTCCGCCGCCCAGGCCGCCGACGCAAAGGCCCATCCCCTCGTAGCCATCGACAAGCGCCCGGCCGACCGTATGGGCCTCAAGGTCGGCTCCACCATCACCTTCGCCGCGCAGGATACCCGCTTCACCGCCCGCGTCGCCGCCCTCACCCGCGCCGATGGCCAGCACGCCTACGGCCGCGCGGAGTTTGTCCTGCCCGAGCCCGCCCTCGCCGGCCTGCCCGCCGTCTGGTACGGCGGCGTCCACGTCGACCCCCGCCAGGTCGGCGCCCTGCAGCGGGCCCTCTACGCCGCCTATCCCACCGTCACCGTCATCAACGTCGCCGCCGCCCTCGAAACCGTGCGCGCCGTCGTCGTGCAGATCACCTACGTCATCCAGTTCCTCGCCGCCTTCTCCATCTTCGCCGGCATCGTCATCCTCGCCAGCTCCATCGCCGGAACCCGCTACCGCCGCATCCGCGAGGTCGTCGTCCTTAAAACCCTCGGCGCGACCCGCGGGCGCATCGCCACCATCTTCTCCATCGAGTTCGCGGTCCTCGGGCTCGTCGCCGGAATCGTCGGCGTGGCGTTCGCCAACCTCATCGCCGGCCGCCTGCTCCACTCGCTCAACGTCGAGACCCGGGCCCCCTGGGGAACGTCCGTGGGGGCCGTGCTGCTCATCGGCGCCCTCACGGTAGCCACCGGGTGGATCGCCAGCCACCGCATCCTGGGCCAGAAGCCGCTCGAGGTCCTGCGAGAGGAGTAGCGGCCTTCAGCCCTTGCGGCCGGACCTGTCGGAAAGGACGAAGCGCCGCAGCGAGTTGGCCGGCAGCTCGATCACGTAACGCGACACCAGGCACAGCACGATCGTGGTCGCCAGGATAGTGGCGAAACGCACCAGGTACGCCCCGGTATCGCCCGCCGCAAGCGGCCCGCGGAGGTGGTCGAACACCGCCAGCACGTACAGGTGCACCATGTACAACGCATAGCTGATCAGCCCGAAGAAAGTGAGCACGGGCGAGCGGAGGATGGCGAGCTTACCCTCGCCCGCGTGCGTCAGGGCAAAGGTGATGCAGCCGGCGCAAAGCAGCGTCACGCCCGTCTGGCTCAACGCGGCGACGAAGGCATCGGCCCGGAGGGTCGCGGGGTGGAGCAGCCACAGCGCGCAAAAGACGATGCCGGTGACCAGCAGCGCCGCCTGCACGCCGGCCTCGCGCACGCGGCTGGCAGGGTCCACCCCGCGCTCATGGAACCAGAAGGCGATATAGGCTCCGGCAGCCAGTCCATCGCACCGGAAGAACGTGTAGTAGTAGGTGCGGTGTCCGATCGCCGCAGCCGCCAGCCGCAGCGCCACGGACGACAGTGCCAGCACCAGCGCCCAGCGGCGAAGCCGCGCGATCGACCGGCCCCGCAGCACCGCCGGCCACACGAGATAGAACTGCTCCTCGATCGCCAGCGTCCAGAAAGGCCCCGCCGAGACCACGTGAAAGAACAGCGCGAAGTTCGAAACGAACAGCGCCGAGAGCAGCACGTACCCGCCCGAGCCGGGCAGGAAGAGCAGAACGCCGAGCAGGCACAGCGCATACAGGGGCAGGATCCGCAGCGCCCGCTTCCAGTAAAAGTCGTGGTAGTAGGCCGGACGATTGCGCGCCTCGAGCAGCAGCGAGGTGATCAGGAAGCCCGAAAGAACGAAGAACAGGTCCACCCCGCTGTTGCCGCCGATCGACAGGGTCCGGAGATGGGCGATCCAGGGTGTCCAGCCGCTAGCCGGGATACTGGTGAAGCAGACATGATGGAAGAAGACCGCGAGCGTGGCGATGCCGCGCAACCCGTCCAACTCGACAAAGTGCCGGAAGCGATGGGGGCTGGCTCTCCGGTCCTCGCGGGATCCCGCGGCGGCCGGCGCGGACGTCTCCACCGCACCGCCAGGAGAAGCCGTCAAGACGGAAAAGGAGATGCCTGCACTTTTCACGGTAATCCACCTCACTGCTCTATGTGGCCTACAGCCTACGCTACCTCATCCAGCCCGGTTTGCGAACCCCCGGCGGGAAGGATGGAACGACAAAACGCCGTGGCTGTCTCGGTTCGCGCTCTTGGAAGGCAGGAAGGCGGTGTGAGGCGCGGAACCGGCTTTAGGAGGCCCGCGCTTGACAAAAAGTAGCCTCGGAAAGGCCCCGGATCGCCTCACCGCACCACAAAAGAAAAAAACACCGGAGCAAAACCACAAACCCCAACAACGACGCACCTCCCACCACGTCTGGTACGTGTCGTTTCACCACGTCTACCATACATCCGTCCACATCGAACTGAATGTTTGACCACACGCAGCCGCGGTTTGCGGGGCTAGACACGTCCCGCGGACGACCTGGCGACGGCAGCGATCTTTTTTATTTTCGGCAGCACCTCTCCCAGCGAAACAGGGTCCGCGGTTGGGGTGCCCAGGGCGAAGTAGACCGACCGGTAGAGCTGGTAAAGCTGCTCATAGACCTCCACGGCGGCAGGCTCCGGTTGGATCGTCCTGTAGTCCAGGCAAAGCGCCGATTGCGCCGCTTCCAGGCTCGAATACGCGCCGATCGCCAGCATCGCGAAGATGCCCGACCCAAGACTCGTCGGAATCCCGTTAGGCACAAGCACGGGCTTGTTCAGCACATTCGCGTAAACCTGGTTGAGCACCGCGCTGTTCTGCGGAATCCCCCCCGCATTGATCACGCGCTCAATAGGCACGCCATGTTCCGCCATCCGCTCCAGGATGATCCGCGTGTGGAAGGCCGTCCCTT
Source organism: uncultured Granulicella sp. (assembly GCA_965213785.1). Classification (GTDB taxonomy): domain Bacteria; phylum Acidobacteriota; class Terriglobia; order Terriglobales; family Acidobacteriaceae; genus Edaphobacter. The sequence goes on from OZ243921.1 coordinate 2,464,923, forward strand.
CGATCGCCGCAAACAGCTCATCCTGCGCCGTGTGGACGAGGTTCCACCCCAGCGTGATCCCGCCGAGTTCGGCGTTCACCAGGACCGTTCGGTCGCCGTTGTCCCACGAGAGCCGAAGCAGGCCGGTCTGGCCCGCACGGTACGCTTCGAGGCCTTGGGCTAGCTCGTTGACCGTCATTCCCGCGCGGCGCGCGATGGCCTCGAAGATGTCTCCCGTGGCGGAAAGGCCGGCCTCGACGCCGGCAAAACCAGGGTGGACGGAGCCGGGAACGACCCCGCAGACCCCCGGAATCAGCGCCGCTTGGGCCTGCATCGCAAGGATGCAGGTCGAGGTTCCGACCACATTCACCACATCTCCCTCCCGGCAGCCAGCCCCGATCGCATCCCAGTGGGCGTCGAAGGCTCCGACAGGGATCGGAATGCCGGGTTTGAGGCCGAGGGTAAGTGCCCATTTTTGAGAGAGATGGCCGGCCAGATGATTGGAGGTGAGATAGTCGCCGTCCAGCTTGGCGCGGATGCCGTCGAAGACCGGGTCGAGCATGGAAAGGAAGTTCTGGCTGGGCAGGCCGCCCCACTTAGGGTTCCACATCCATTTATGGCCCATGGCGCAGACGCTGCGCTTGACTTGCTTTGGGTCGGTGATGCCGGCGAGGGTGGCGGCGACCATGTCGCAATGTTCGAAGGCGGAGGCGAAGTCGTTGCATTTGTTGGGATTGTGGCGGAGCCAGTGGAGGAGTTTGCTGAAGCCCCACTCGTGGGAGTAGACGCCGCCGCACCACTCGATGGCTTCGAGGCCGGTGGCGTGGGCCATGGCGGTGATCTGCTGGGCTTCGAGCTTGGCGCGGTGGTCGCACCACAGATAGTAGTCGTCGAGGGGCTGCATGTGGGCGTCGACGGGGATGACGGAGGAGCCGGTGGTGTCGAGGGCGATGGCTTCTACGGCTTCGGGGGTAATACCCGCTTCTTCAACGACTTGGCGGGTGGCCTGGGCGAGGGCGGCCATGTGGGCTTCGTGGGACTGGGTGGCGAAGTCGGGGTCTTCGCGGCGGCGCTGGAGGGGGTAGGCGGCGACGGCGGTGCCTAGGCGGCCTTTTTCGCTCAAAAGGGTGACGCGCACGCTGAGGGTTCCGAAATCGACTCCGGCGACGATTGGCATTTTGGCTGAACTCTCCCAGGTGGCAGTCTACGGGGTCTCGACGGTGTGGCAAAGTGGTGGTGAGTTGTGGTCGGATGTATGGCTAACGTGGTATTTCATCGGTAAGCAAACGTGGTGGAGGGTGCGTCGTTGCTGGTGATTTGCGATTTGCATCGTGTTTTTTTGTGGTGCGTGGTGGTGTGGGGGCTGGTTGGGGGTTGTTTTTGTCAAGTCAGATAGGTTGAGGCGATGGCGATGGCGGCGATGGCGGCGGTTTCGGCGCGAAGGATGCGGGGGCCAAGGGTTACCGGGTGCCAGGTGTGCTGAGTGAAGAGGGCCATCTCCTCGGGGGCCCAGCCGCCTTCGGGGCCGATGGCGAGGGCGTGGGTGATGCCGTCGTGGGCGGGGCTGTTCTGGGTGGATTCGAGGAGGGAGGAGAGGGTTTGGGTTCGCTCGGTCTCGGAGAGGAGGATGTGGTTGGGGGCCTCGGCTTGTTGGAGTGCGAGTTTGAGGGGGGTGGGGTTGGCTATCGGGGGGACGGTGGTGCGGCGGGACTGCTGGGAGGCTTCGTGGGCGATACGGCGCCAGCGTTCGACGCGCTTGGCGGCGGCCTGGGCGAGGTGTTTTTCGGTGCGGCGGGCGAGGATGGGGGTGATGCGGCTAACTCCCAGCTCGGTGGCTTTCTCGATGGCCCATTCGAGGTGGTCGAACTTGAAGATGGCGAGGTAGAGGTGGAGGGGGAGGGCGGCGTCGGCTTCGAGCTCTTCGTGCATCTGGAAGGTGACCTGGTCGGGGGAGACGGAGAGGACTTCGGCGCGGTGGAGGAAGCCTCCGGCGACGACGTCGAAGATTTGGCCGGGCTGCGCGCGGAGGACGCGGGCGAGGTGGGCGGCCTGGTCGCCGGTGAGGGTGGCGGTGTTGGGGCGGGGACCGTTCATGGTCCAGGTGTCGGCGATGAAGCGGCGGCGCATAGGAGGAGGGTACAGGGAGACGTGCCGCACATTTAGATGCACATCCGATTCCGAGAACGGCGTTTATAGGATCCAGATTCTTGTGCGGACTGTATAGCTCATTGCTCCTCGACCGTTCTAATCATCTGCATTAGTCGCCGCGTACATGCCTTGGAAGTCGAGCGATTGGAGCGGATCGTGGCCAGCTGCGCGGCACGCGTTTACAGGCATCTGTCAGCTTCACGAACAAGCGTCTGTCTTGCTGCGTTGAACTAGCACCGAGCGGCTGGCGAGGAACAATGCCGCTCCGTTGTTCCGTTCCCAGACAAAAGAGAACCATTCGAAGTGTCCGGCGGCAGCATAGAATCTTTTCTGACAGGAGCCTTCTCCGCTATGTCTCAGCCCTCCAACACCACGATTACCGTCGACGGGAACAAGTTCAATGCACTTGCCGCCCATGTCTCCCTTGCCACCGTCCACGACGACATGGCATGCCCATGATGGGCTCCACCCGCTGCGCTATTGAGTGCACCGTTGACATGCACGATAACGTGAATCTCCCCTACTTCACCCTGCAGGCCCTCTACGACCTGGCCAATGGCGTCACCCGCGACAAAATCAAGAGTATTAAGATTGAGTTCTGGCAAGATGAGAAAGAGGCCGACGCTCTCTGCACCTGCACGTTCCAAGGCTGGATCTCGAACTTCACTACAGGCAGCGGCGGTGGCGGCAATCACATCCTGTCGCTCAGCATCCAGCCCGCCCTCGACGGCAAGAACTTCATCAACGTCGCCATGGGCAATTAGGCACCCCATGGCCACCCGACTGCCCGACGACATCCTCTACGACCCACCCCTCATCCGCTTCCGCATCGACGGACGCATCGCTGCCGAGCGCCCCCTCGCCGACCTGCGCCGCGTCATCCAGTTCTACTTTGGCTCCGACCTATACAGCAACGACGGAACCTTTACCCTGCTCGACTTCACCGACACCTTCTGGATCGTACCCGACAGCATCGGCCTCCCCACCCACCAGGAGTGGGCAGCCCACCTCAAAGAAAACAGCGGCTACTTCGAAGCGGTCATCTTCTGGCACCCCAAACGTTGGCGCACCGGCGGCATCTTCGGCTTCCTCCAAAGCCCTGGTCCCTGCATCGTCCCCGCCGAACCACTACCTCTGGCTGACTACCCCTGGAATCTTAAGGGCCCCCTCGACCCCTTCCCACGCAATCGAATCTAAGCCCGCCTCAGTCACTCCGGAGCACCATGCCCGCTACCCCGCCCCGCCCTTCCACCCTCGACGCGCACGTGATGCATGACCGCCGCACGCGCACCATCAGAGTGCCCGCACACAACCCTGGCGAAGCTGTCCGCACCCCGGAGGCCATTGTCAGCGGCTCCACCCTCCAAGCCCTCTACGACCTGGCCTACGGCGTCACCCGCGAAAAGATCAAGACCATCAATATCGAGTTCTGGCAGGACGAACACCAGGCCGGCGCTCTCTGCACCTACACCTTTCAGGGCTGGATTTCGAACTTCACCACCGGCAGCGGTGGCGGAGGCAATCACATCCTCTCGCTCAGCCTCCAGCCCGCCCCCGACGGCAAAAACTTCATCAACGTCGCCATGGGCAATTAGGCACCCGATGGCCACCCAACCGCCCGACGACATCCTCTACGACCCACCCCTCATCCGCTTCCGTATCGACGGACGAATCGCCGCCGAGCGCCCCCTCGCCGACCTGCGCCGCGCCATCGAAATCGACTTCGGCTCCGGCCTATACAGCAATGACGGCACCTTTACCCTGCTCGACTTCACCGACACCTTCTGGATCGTCCCCGACTACATCGGCATCCCCACCCACAAAGCCTGGGCAGCCCACCTTATAGAGAACCGCGGCTACTTCGAAGCGCAAATTTTCTGGCACCCCAAACGTTGGCGCGCCGGCGGCATCTTCGGCTTCCTCCAAGGCCCCGGCCCTCGCATCGTCCTCGCTGAACCACTCCCCCCCGCCGACGTTCCCTGGGATCTCGAGGGCCCCCTCGACCCCGCCGACGCCCGGCGCAGGCCCTTGTAACCACGCCCAACCGAAGCCGGAGCCTTATGCCGACCCCGCAGCCCAGCCATCAGCCCAGTTCCTCAGCCCACGCTGACCCCGAAAGGCACCACAGCCGTGCGCGCACCATCAGAGTTCCCGCCCGCAACTATGGCGAAGCCGTCCGGACCCTCGAGGCCATCGGCAGCGGCTCCACCCTCGGCATCGGCACCACCTTCCTCACAGATGTTGACAAGCTCCGCGACAGCTACAACCGGCAACTCGGTCAGCTCAAGGTCGAAATTGCCGCTAAACGCGCCGCGGGTGTCTCTGACGCTGAAATCGCGCCGTGGGCCACCGCCGAGCGCACCCGCATCGCTCATGGCATTCGCATCCGCCAAGGCCCAGGGGCAGTCGTGGCGCTCGAAGCCCGCGACTGGCTGCCGCGGAAAGTGCCTGGTCCAGCCCCGCTCCAGCGCTTTCAGGGCTACGGCCTTGGCGGTCGAACGGACGCAAACCTGGTCCGCAGAGCCCTCGACAAGCCCCTATTTCACGAATCAAACAAAACCATGGACCAGTGGCTGATCTCCGGCTCCTTCCGCCCCAACAAAGTCGTTACCGGCAGCGCCGCACGCGCGGGCGAGTATCTCCGCGCGGGGGGTAAAATCCTTGTCCCCCTAGGCGTTGCCTCTTCCGCTTACACCATTTACAAGGCGCCCAAAGGTGAAAAGCTCCAGACGGCCGGCGTCGAAGGCGCAAGCTGGGCCGGCGGCGCCTTAGCCTCAGAAGGTACCGTCGCGCTCCTCCTTGTGCTTGCCCCTGAGACGGGCGGCCTCACCCTGCTTGCCGTTGCCGTCATCGCCGGGGCCGGTGCCGGCTGGTTCAGCGGCTGGGGAGCTCACAAGCTGCTGTTCTCCAACCATCCCCATGCGCAGTCCAGCGCAGAGCAGACTGGGACCATCCCCGCTCACATGATCCAGCCCACGCTGCCCTCCCCGCCGGTGGGCTCCCGCCGCTAGCGCGACCTATGCCAGTTGCCGGGCATCGCGGACGAGATGATTCTTTAGCGTCTCGTTGAACCGCTAAGCTCTGCTTTACCGGATCTCAATGGCTTGTGGGGTTTGGTGGTAGAGGCTGACGGTGAGGATGGCGGATTTGCGGGTGTCCCAGACTTGTTTCTTGATGGGGAAGTGGAGGACGATCTGGCCGATGGCGGCGGTGCCGGGGGCGATTTCGGTTTCGCGGAGGAGGGCGGGGGAGGCGTAGGGCTTGAGTTGGGGGAAGGCGAGGAAGACGGCGGGGAGGTCGGGGGAGGGGATGGCGGAGGTGGTGGTTTGCTGGTCGTCGGCGGTGACGAGGGTGGCGGTGATGGTATCGAGGGTGACGGGGAGGCGGAGGTGGTCGGCGATGCGGAGGGTGGTGAGGACGTAGAGGTCGTCCTGGCCGGCGGGGGTGCTTTGGATGACGGTGGAGTCGCTTTTGAAGTTGGTGCGGGTGGGGATGGCTACGGTGTCGCTAACGGAGAGGGCGGCTGTGTCGTGGGGGTTGAAGTAGAAGAGGGCGGCGGCGATCGCGGCGAGGATCGCCACTGCGGCGAGGATCGCGGGGAGGGGGCTGCGGGGGGCGGGCTGGTCGAAGGGCATGTTGGTACGACGGGTTTCGGGGGTTAGTTGGAGACAGAGGTTGGCAGATTGGTTTCGGAATGTGAGATGGAAGGCTAGGCAACTACCGTGATAGCAGGTTTCCTTCGGGAATGGTAGACCGATAAGCAAGGGCAAGGGCAACAGCAGATTCCCTTCGGGAATGACAAACAAAAGGGCAAGGGCAAGGGCAACAGCAGATTCCCTTCGGGAATGACAAACAAAAGGGCAAGGGCAAGGGCAACAGCAGATTCCCTTCGGGAATGACAAACAAAAAGGGAAAGGGCAAGGGCAACAGCAGATTCCCTTCGGGAATGACAAACAAAAGGGCAACGGCAAGTGCAACAGCAGATTCCCTTCGGGAATGACAAACAAAAGGGCAACGGCGACGGCGCCGGCGAGAGCAGAGGCAGATTTCCCCTGGGAATGACAGACAGAAAGCGAAAGCAAAGCAACGGCAACTGTAAAAGCAACTGCAACTGCAAGGTCAGAGGCAACAGCAAAATCTACGAACTTTGCGCCCGAGTGTTGTAGCGGTGGAACTTTGCGCCCGAGTCTTGTAGCGGTCGAACTTTGCGCCCGGGTATTGTAGCGGTCAGGCGGAGCCGGAGGCGAGATTGGGGGGAGTGGCGGGGTCGGGGTCGCGGTTGACGGCGTACTCGTCGAGGAGGATGGAGATGAGGGCGGCGGTGGGGACGGCGACGAGGGCTCCGACGATGCCGGCGAGGGCGGTTCCGACCATGAGGGCGACGAGGACGGTGAGGCCCATGAGGTCGACGCTCTGCTTCATGATGCGGGGGGTGAGGAAGGCGTTTTCGAGGTTGACATAGAGAAGGTAGAAGAGGAGGACGCCGCCCATCTTGGCCCAGGAATCGAGGGCGGCGACGATGGCGACGAGGACGATGGTGATGACGCCGCCGGCGATGGGGATGATGTTGAGCAGGCCCATGAGGACGCCGAGCAGAAAGAAGTAGCGGACGTGGAGGATGCCGAAGACGACGGTGCTGGCGACGCCGAGGATGAGCATGAGGAGGCCCTGGCCGAAGAGCCACTTCGCCATCTTGATCTCGGCTTTCTTGAGCGTACCGTCGAGGCGGCGGCGGGAGACGGGCTTGAAGAGGGAGAGGAAGAACTTGTAGGCTTCGTCGCCTTCGAGCATGAAGTAGATGCAGAGGAAGAGGCAGGTGAGGATGTCGAAGAGGTGCGCGAGCCAGTTGGGGAGCGAGGAAAAGATGTAGGTGCCGATGGCGGCGGCGGTGGATTCGGCCTTGGCGGTGATGTTGTCGATGCCGAGCTGGTCGGCGTGGGGGATGTTGTGGAGCTTGGCGGTGAACTGGGGGATCCGCTGGGGGAGGTCGGTGAGGAAGGCGCGGAGGTCGCGCAGGACGGGGGGCAGCCCGATGAAGAAGAAGAGGGTGAGGGCGAGGGCGATTCCGGCGATAAGCAGGACGATGGAGACGGCGCGGGAGGGGGACCACTTGCCAAGGCGCAAGGTGCCGATCCAATCGGTGAGCGGCATGAGGACGACGGCGAAGAGGGCGGCGACGTAGATGATGCGGAGCTCTTTGTTGAGTTTGGCGGCGAGGAGGAGGAGGAGGATGGTGCCGAGGAAGAAGAGGATGTGGGCGCGGATGGCGGCACGGCGCTGGGTAGGCGTCTCGGTGCGCGTCTCGGCGAGGGTGGTGGGGGAGGGCTCGAACTGGGGGGGAGCGGCGGCGGCTGGCAAAGGGAGTGCTCCTGGGCGCGGGTATGGCTGTGAGATGCAGGGAGCGGGGGTTGGTTGGGTGCGGAGAGGGCTAAATGTCGGTTTGGAGGGCGCGTAGGAGGGCGTCGACGGTCTCGGCGGGGGTTTGGGCTTCGGTGGGATGGGTGTGACGGGCGAGACGGCGGTAGAGGGGGAGGCGGGTGAGGAAGCGGGCGTGGGCGGCGGCGGGATCGGCGAGGACGGGGCGCTCCGGCGTTCCGGCCTGGAGCGATTGGAGGACGCAGCGGTCGAAGAGGACGGGGAAGGGCGCGTCGAGGAAGAGGGTGAGGGTTCCGGGGGTCTGCTCGAGGAGGAGGCGGTTGGTGTGGATCTCGGGGGTTCCCCCACCGAGGGCGAGGACGGTGGAGGTTTGGAGGAGCGCGGAGGCGAGAGCGGCGGACTCGAGCCGTCGGAAGTGGGGCTCGCCGTGGCGAGCGAAGAGCTCGGGGATGGTGGCGGCGGCGCGCTGCTCGAGGTGTCGGTCGAGGTCGAGGAAGGTCCAGCCGAGGCGGTCGGCGAGGAGGCGGCCGATGGTGGATTTGCCGGCACCCATGAAGCCGGTAAGGACGATGCGGCGGGTGGTGACGGGGAGGGTGATGGCGGGGGCGGGGCGGGAGGGTTCGAGGGCGGTCATGCGCTTTCCTTTTCGGGTTGGGTTAGGGGCAAAACAGAGCCGCGACCTTTATGGGGTCGCGGCTGGAGGAGGTTTGATGTCTTGGGTCTGGTGTTGGATCAACCAAGCCTTCGAGGCAAGCCCGCATCAGCCGCTGGCCGGGGCCAGTAGCTGTAGGTAAACCAGGCGGAGTGGAGGCGCTTGCTCATCTGAGGTAGAGCGTACATGGAGAAACGTGGTGTGGCAAGGGAAAGGGCTAGTCGAGGTCGTGGAGGGAACCGCCGGTGACGACCTGGTTGGGCTCGCCGTTGAGGGAGAGCTTGCCGGACTCGGTCTGGGTTCCGCCGGTGACGCCGGGGGGGATGCCGGTTTCGGAGGCGATGGGATCGTCGTGGAGGCTGTTCTGGATGCGGGCCCAGACGTCGTCGGAGGGCTCGTGGGTGGCGGGTTCGAAGAGGCTGCGGGCGTGATGGGCGATGGCTTCGAGGTCCCGGACGAGGGCGGCGCAGTCCGGGTGGGCGGCAAGGAATCTTTGGAGACGGGGGTCGGTGCTGACCGAGCCGTTGCCGGCGGCGAAGAAGTCTGGAAGATAGGCCTCGAAGTCGGCCTGGGTCATGGTATCGAAGTCGATGGCAGGATCGTTCACTGGAGGGTCTCCCGGAGTACCTGGGGGATGGCCGGGACGGGGATGGGCAGGCCGGTTTGGCGGAGAAGCTCGCGCAGCTTGAGGCGCGCCTTGTGGAGCTGCGATTTGCTATTGCCGGTGGAGCACTCGAGCATGGTGGCGATCTCGTTATGTTCGAAGCCTTCGACGTCGTGCAGGACAAAGACCATGCGGTAGCCGGGGGGAAGGGAGGCGACGGCGCGCTCGAGGGCGACACGGTCGACAGAGCCGGCGAGTTGGGGGTCGCGGCTGCCGAAGTCGCGCTTGGGGGCATCATCCTCGGAGGGGTTGATGGTTTCTTCGAGGGAGACGAGGTTGAGGCCTTTTTTGCGGAGATGCATGAGAACGAGATTGACGGTGAGGCGATGGAGCCAGGTGGAGAAGGCGGACTCTCCGCGAAAGCTGCCGAGCTTGCGGAAGAGGTGGAGGAAGGCGTCCTGGGTCATGTCCTCAGCTTCGGAGACGTTGCCCAACATGCGCAGGCAGAGGGTGTAAACGCGGCGCTTGTGGAGGGCGTAGAGCTTGGCGAAGGCCTGGGCGTCGCCGTTTTTGGCGGCTTCGATCGCTTCGGCTTCACCGGCGATGGGGGCATTGCGCTTGAACAGACCGGCGTTCGGCTTGGTAGGTGCGGCAAGAGTCATGAGGAAGCCTTGGGGCGTACGTGGCTGTCCCGGTCTCGTGCAATGCGGCGTGCCGGGGTGTGCCAGATCCAAGATTACCGCAGATGACGCCATATCGTCCCTCTCCCTTCAATTGGAGCGGGGTACCGATGGAAAGGTTGTTTAGCGGTGGCACGGGTGGTTCGCGAGAGAGGAGCAGCCTATGTCGGATAGCTGACGTTCGGCTGTGCTCAGGAGCCGAGGAAGCGAGTATAGAGGCTACGGGCGAGGGTGGGGTCGGTGGTGCCCTGGATGAGGGCGCGCCCGTCCGCGAAGACGGTGAGGGTGTGAGGGCCGCGGCGGAAGCGGAGGAGGAGGCCGTTCGCGCGAACGTCGGTGAGATCGGGGTGGAGGGCGAGGCGCGCCTGGAGGGCACCGAGGTCGAGGGGGCGGTGATGCTCGTGGATCTGAACGGAGTCTCGGCCGCAGAGCGTGATGTGGGGGCGGGCGTGGCCGCTGAGATGGGTGAAGCGGCGGTGGGCGCAGACTTCGCAGTCGGGGTTGGGGCGGGCAGTGTTGACCTGGGAGTGCTCTCCGGACCAGAGATCGAAAGAGAGGAGGGTGCGGCGGAGGAGGTGGGGCTGGCCGGAGAGGAGTTTGAGGGCCTCGGTGGACTGAAGGGAGGCGGCGAGGTTGACGGCGGTGGCGAGGATTCCGGCGGTGTCGCAGGTTTCCATGGGGCCGGCGGGGGGTGCAGGGAAGAGGCAGGCGAGGCAGGCGGTATGGAACGGCGGGGCAGAGCCCGGGGGTTGGGTCTCAGCGGGTTTGGGCAGGATGGTCATAGTGGCGGCGTAGGCGGCTACGGCGGCGGCGTAGATCCAGGGTTTTTGCTGCTGGACGGCGAAGTCGTTGAGGAGGTAGCGGGTTTCGAAGTTGTCGGTGCAGTCGAGGAAGAGGTCGATCTCCGGGGGAAGAAGCTGCGCGATGTTGGATGGAACGAGGTCCGCGATGCGGGGGTGGACGCTTATGGTGGAGTTGAAGCGGGCGATGTGGCGGCGAGCGGCTTCTGCCTTGGGGAGGGCGTTGCGGGCGTCGTCTTCGTCGAAGAGGATCTGGCGCTGGAGGTTGGAGGTCTCGACGAAGTCGCGATCGATGAGGGTGAGGGTTCCGACGCCGGCGCGAGCGAGGAGCGAGGCGGTGGCGGCGCCGGTGGCTCCGACGCCGACGATGGCGGCGTGGGCGCGGGCCAGGCGGGCCTGGCCGTGGGGGCCGATGCCGGGGAAGAGGACCTGGCGGGAGTAGCGGAGAGTGAGGGGGTCTTCGAGGGGCGTGGGCATGAGAGTGGGCGGTGTCGTCCAATATTTCGTGAGCAAGGATGAGAAGGTGCCGGGAACTTCGATCGGCGATCAACGCCGCACGCTGGACAGGCGGGCGTGGTGCGCTGCATTTGGACGTCACCCTCTCTTATACCGGGAGTGAGAAAGGCAGGCGCGCACAAAGCGAGCTAGTCCCTATGACCTAGCCCGCTCGAGGTGTTCTCGGTGACCTGTCTAAAACTGCGCCGTGCCGCCGTCGACGAACAACTCCACCCCATTGACGAAACTGGAGTCGCTGGAGCCGAGGAACAGCGCTACGGTGGCGATTTCCTCGGACTTGCCAAGCGTGCCACGCGGAACCATCGCGGCCATGGCGGCCTTGAAGTCTTCACCCAGCGGCGCGAGGGCGTTGGTGTCGATCGGCCCGGGGCTCAGGACGTTGATGCGGATGTTGCGATCCTTCAGTTCAAGCAGCCATGTGCAGGCGAGTGAGCGAACCGCGGCCTTACTGGCGCTCTATACCCCGAACGGTCCGGCCACACAGGAGTATAGGAGGCGTACTGCCACAAGGAGTGATGGGTCCGCGGTTGACCTTTGGGCTGCCGAGGGCATCGAACGAGGGGCGACGTGGAAGGTGACAGGGATGTCCGTGTAGGATTTAGCGAGATGCCGCTCTCGTCCGACAGTCCTTCGGCCTGGTGCCGGGAGGATTTGCAGAGCGGGTCTCTTGCGCGATGGAAGAGCGTCTGCCGGCCGTGCGTGGAGCGGGTGGATGGGGAAGCGGAGACAAAGGAGTCGTTAGCGGGTGGTGTGGCGTGGTCAGGATCGGCTCAAGGGACGGGCAGGGGTGAAGCGGCCGCGCAGCGGCATGCCGGCGTGCGCGGCGGGATGGCTGTTGCTGGTGGCTGGGACGGGTGCCATGACGGGGCAGGCGAGCGGTCCGGTGGCGGCTCCGGGTTCGGTTCCGGCGACGGTTCCGCAGGGGGAGACGACGCAGCGGCCTGGGGCGGTTCCGCAGGCCTCGCAGACGGTGGTTCCGCGGGGCCCGGTGGGGGCGAACGCGACGACGTATGCGGACCTGGGGCCGGTGCAGCCGGCGCTGGCGGTGAACGTGTGGGAGCTGGCGGGGACGCGGGTGGAGGCGATCCAATTCCAGGGGGTGACGTTCGACCCGGCAAACAGGCTGCCGAAGGAGTTGCCGCAGCAGGCAGGGACGACCCTCGACCCGGAGAAGGTGCGGGAGAGCCTGCGTCGGCTGTATGCGAGCGGGCTGTATCGGGATATTGCGGTGCGTGCGGTGAAGAGCGGGGAGGCGGTGACGCTGATCTTTGAGGGGCCGCCGCGGTACTACGTGGGGCGGGTGCGGATTGTCGGGATCAAGGATGAGCGGCTGACGTCCCTTTCGGAGTATGGGACGAAGCTCGATCCTGGGACGGCGTTTACGGATGCGGCGGTTCCGGCGGGAGCGGAGGGGATCAAGCAGACGCTGTCGTCGAACGGCTTCTACCAGAGCAAGGTGGCGGTGAATACGACCACCGACGAGGTGGGGCACCAGGTGAATGTGACGTACCTGGTGGATATCGGACCGCAGGCGCGGGTGGGGACGATCTCGGTGTCGGGCAACGACATCGGGATGACTCCGGAGGAGTTTCGCAAGCGCTCGAAGCTGAAGCCGAAGACGAAGGTGACGCGGGATACGACGGGTACGGCGCTGGATCAGTTGCGGACGCAGTACCAGAAGAAGGATCGGCTGGAGGCGACGGTCTCGCTGCAGAAGTCGACGTACGACCCAGCGCGGAAGCGGCTGGATTACAGCTTCCAGGCGAACCAGGGTCCGGTGGTGAAGGTGGTGACGGAGGGCGCGAAGTTTTCGAAGAGCCGGTTGCGGCTGCTGGTTCCGGTGTTTGAGGAGAGCGCGGTCGACAACGACCTGCTGAACGAAGGCAGCCACAACATAAAGGAGTATCTGCAGCAGTCGGGGTACTTCGACGCGGCGGTGACGTACCGGGTGATCGGCGAGGGAACGGGGCAGGAGTCGATCGTATACAGCATCGACAAGGGCCGGCCGCACAAGGTGCAGGATGTGACGATCTCGGGCAACAAGTACTTCGATACGCCGACGCTGCAGGAGTCGTTGCGGGTGCAGAAGGCGGATGCGTATGTGCGGAGCGGCAAGTACAGCCCGGCGCTGGTGAAGGCGGATGAGGCCTCGATTGCGTCGATCTACCGGGCGAACGGGTTTAGCCATGTGGCGGTGACCTCGACGGTGAAGGATGTGGACCCTCCGGTGAAGAAGCTGAAGGCGAGCAACAAGGCGTTGATCGACGTGGCGTTCCGTGTGGAGGAAGGGGCGCAGCAGAAGTTCGGGGCGGTGGCTCTGGATGGCGTGGATGCGGCGCGGGAGAATGATCTGCGCGGGCTGCTGAATGCGCAGACGGGGCAGCCGTTCTCGCTGATTACGCTTTCGGGCGACCGGGATGCGGTGCTGGGGTACTACGTGAGCCACGGGTTCGACCAGGCGAAGGTGGAGATTCGCCAGGTGCCGCAGAAGGATGTGGCGACGAATACGGATGTGACGATCAAGGTGACGGAAGGGCAGCAGGTGTTTATCGACCGGGTGCTGACCTCGGGGATCCAGCGGACGCGGCCGAACATTGTGACGGACCAGGTGATGGTGCATCCGGCGGACCCGCTGGACCAGAGCGCGCTGCTGCAGACGCAGCGCAACCTGTACAACCTGGCGCTGTTCAACGAGGTGGTAGCGGCGGTGCAGAACCCTGCCGGGAAGGCGCCGACGAAGAATGTGCTGGTTCAGGTTACAGAAGCGAGGCGCTGGGATGTGACGTACGGGTTCGGGTTCGAGGCACAGACGGGACAGCCCTCCCAGGGCAGCATTTCGACGGCCTCGAAGATTCAGCTGGGGCTGAACCCGAACCAGACGTTCAACCAGGAAGGCAAGACGGGGGTGAGCCCGCGGGTTTCGCTGGATGTGTCGCGGATCAACCTGTTTGGCAGCGAGAAGTCGCTGACGCTGCATACGACGTACGGGCTGCTGGAGCGGATTGCGACGATCAGCTTTCTGAATCCGCACCTGCGCGGGAGCAACAACCTTTCGGCTACGCTTTCGGGCGGGTATTCGAATGTATCAAATATCAGCACGTTTACCGCGTCGACGCTGCAGGGGGATTTCCGGGTGACGCAGCGGGCGCGGAAGACGGACACGTTTATCTACGATTTCCAGTATCGGCGGGTGGCGGTCGATCCGAACAGCCTGCAGGTTTCGGCGAACCTGATTCCTCTGCTTTCGCAGCCGGTGCGGGTGGGTGGGCCGGGGATTACGTGGTTCCACGACAAGCGGCAGCCTTCTCCGCTGGATGCGACGAAGGGGTCGTACACGTCGGTGCAGGACTTCCTGGCCTCGTCGAAGTTCGGGTCGCAGACGGACTTCAACCGGACGGATGTGACGAACTCGACGTACTACCAGTTCGGCAAGAACCCGCGGCGGAGGTACACGTTTGCGCGGAACACGCGGTTTGGGATCGAGAAGTCGTTTGGGACGAACCTGAACGTGGGCAACGCGGTGTGTGCGACGAATGCCGTGGTGAACGGGGTTACGGTCAATCTGCTGACTACCAATGCGAGCTGCAATCCGGTACCGCTGCCGGAGCGGCTCTATGCGGGTGGGGCGACGTCGCATCGCGGGTTTCCAATCAACGGGGCGGGTCCGCGAGATCTGCAGACAGGGTTTCCGGTGGGCGGGTCGGCGGTGTTCTTGAACACGCTCGAGCTGAGACTGCCGGCGCCGGTCCTGCCGATTGTGGGGGATAGTGTGAACTTCGTGGTCTTCCACGATATGGGGAACGTGTTTCAGAATGCTTCGGATGTGTTTCCGAGCTTTGGGCGATTTTCGCAGCCGAACAAGGAGACGTGCCGGTATGTGGGCGGATCGATCGGGAACTGCAGCTTTGCGTATTTCTCGCATGCGCTCGGGCTGGGGGCGCGGTACAAGACGCCGGTCGGGCCCATTCGCGCGGATGTGAGTTACAACCTGAACCCCCCGATTTATCCGGTGATCTACGACTTCAACGGCAGTGTGCCGTTTGTGGGGCAGGGCGGGCATTTGAATTTCTTTTTCAGCATTGGGCAGAGCTTCTAGCGATGATGAGATCGGGGCCAATTCGGGGAGGGTTCGGGTGCCTGGCGCTCGCGCTGGCGCTGGCTGTGCCGGGGCGCGGGCAGGAGGCGGCGGGTGGAGATACGGTGGACCGGGTGGTGGCGGTCGTAAATGGGGACCTGGTGCTGGAGAGCGATGTGGACCAGGAGCGGCGGTTTGCGGCATTTCTGCCACCGGCGGCACCGGGCGCGGTTTACTCGCGGGAGCGGGCGATCGAGCGGCTGATCAATCGGGAGCTGATTCTGCAGCAGGCGAAGGTGCAGCCTGGGGAGGAGATCAAGGACGCGGATGTGACCAAGCAGATTGCCATGCTGCGGAAGGATATTCCTGCGTGCACGCGGTACCAGTGCCAGACGGACGCGGGATGGGCGAGGTTTCTGGCGGATCAGCACTTTACGGCGGCGGAGCTGCAACAGCGCTGGAAGGAGCGGATGCAGGTTCTGGCGTACATCGAGAACCGGTTTCGGATGGGGATCCGGATTGAGCCGGCGGAGATCAAGGCCTATTACGAGACGCTGCTGCCGGAGTACACGAGGCAAAAGGCGACTCCGCCGAAGCTGGCGGATATATCGGACCGGATTCAGGAGATCTTGTTGCAGCAACGGGTGAGCAAGCTGTTGGCGGACTGGTTGACCAGCCTGCGGGCGCAGGGGACGGTGCAGATCATGAAGCCGGGCGAGGTGGCGCCTTGAGCGAGGACACCCCGAAGGGGAAGAAGACGGCGTGGTACCGGGTGGGTGGCGTGCACCTTGGCAAGGCGGCGGCCGGATCGATCGGCGGGCTGCTGGTGCTGATTGTGCTGGTGCTGGCCGGGGCGGCCTGGTACACGACGACGGCGGATTTCCAGCGGCGTATCGGCAAGGAGCTGGTGACGGTGCTGGAGGATGCGACGGGCGGGCGGGTGGAGCTGGGGAAGGTTGTGTTCAACCTGTGGCACCTGGCGGTCGAGGCGGATGGGCTGGTGATCCATGGGCTGGAGGGGCCGGGCGAGGCGCCGTATCTTTCGGCGGACCGGATCCTGGTGCGGGTGAAGATCATGACCTTCATCCACGACACGACGGGGGCCGGGCTGGCGGGCCATGTAGGGCTGAACCTGCTGCGGGTGGAGCAGCCGCATGTTCACCTGATCATCGATAAAGAGGGGAAGACGAACCAGCCGGTGCCCAAGCACCCGAGCACAAGTACGACGCCCCTGCAGGACACGCTGCTCGACCTGAAGGCCGCGGACGTGGAGCTGGTGAATGGGCTGGCAGTGGTGAACGACCGGGCGATTCCGTTCGACCTGGCGGCGCGGGACTTCCAGGCGCAGGTGAAGTATCTCTCCCCAAACGACCGGTATGGGTTGACGGTGGACCTGAACGACCTGCGGACGAAGATGCAGAAGGCCGCGGAGGCGCAGTCGAGGCTGCACCTGGAGGCGCAGTTCGGGCGGGATATGGCGGAGCTGACCAAGCTCGATTTCCATACCGGGGCGACCTCGGACATTGTGGCCTCGGCTTCGGCGTACCACCTGGCGCATCCGGAGTGGCAGGCGGCGGTGAAGGGTACGCTGGAGTTGAAGCAGATTTCGGTGCTGGCGGGCTTTCCGGGGCTCGATGCCGGGACGGTGGATCTGGAGGTGAAGGGGCGGAACTGCGAGGTGGCCCCTGTCGAGGCGCAGAAGAAGCCAAGCATCTTTCGCCGGAGAAGGAACGACCAGGCGAAGCAGCCGGTGAAGCAGCTGCCGCCCGATCCGGATTGCAAGTCCGGCTACCTGATGGTGGGAATGGCGAAGCTGCATGGGGCGGCTTACCGCGACGAGTACGTGCGGCTGCACGATGTGAATGGCGGGGCGCAGGTGCACATTACTCCAACCGAGTTGCTGTTTACCGCGCTGACCGGGTATTTGCCTGGGGGCGGGAGCGCTCTGGGGGAACTGCGGATTGTGAACTGGCTCGGCGAGGTTCCGGCGAGTGCTCCGGCGACCTCTCCGACGACCACGGCGGCGGTGACGACGGCGAACAAGACGGCGGTTGCGGTAGGGGCGCAGGCTCCGGTGACGGGGTCGACGGCGATGACGCCGGTGCAGCGGGCGCATGCGTATCTGAAAGTGACGATCGATAAGATTCCGCTGCGGACGATTATGGAAGTCGCAGCGCCGAAGGGGTACGGGGACCTTGGGTTCGATACGTCGGTGAGTGGGCCGGTGGAGGTGGAGTGGGGCGGGCCGGCGACGGAGATTGCGGATTCGGTGCTGGTGGATGCGGCGTTGAAGATGGCTCCCACGGGGGTTCGGCGGGCTGGGGCCCGAAGCAATATTCCGGTGAGCGGGGAGGTGCTGGGGCACTACGACGGGAAGACGGAGGTGGTGAACCTGAAGCGGCTGTTCGCGCAGACCCCCGGCACGACGGTGACGGCGAGCGGGGCGCTGGGGGTGAACGCTGGGGACCGGCTCACGAACCTGCAGCTCGATGCTTCGGTGCGGGACCTTGGCGAGTATGACTCGCTGCTGCAGACGCTTGGATTCCAGGCGAACGGGAAGAAGGGCACCGCGGCGATTCCGGTGGACCTGCATGGCGGGGTGACGTTCCACGGGATGGCCTCGGGGCCGATTGCGAACCTGAACGTGAAGGGGCACCTGGAGGGGAACCAACTGCAGGTGAAGCTGGGGACGGATGCCACTGTGACGAACGTGCAGATCGACTCGGTGGTGGCGGATGCGGACTA
The DNA here is from genome assembly GCA_965213785.1 of uncultured Granulicella sp. Classification (GTDB taxonomy): domain Bacteria; phylum Acidobacteriota; class Terriglobia; order Terriglobales; family Acidobacteriaceae; genus Edaphobacter. The sequence continues at coordinate 2,482,498 of OZ243921.1, forward strand.
CTCGCCGGCGGGGCTGGCGGTGGCGAGCTCGACGATCCGGCAGGGGACGGCGGTCCTGAACGTTGGGGGAGCGTTCAAGCCGCGGCGGGTGGTAGCACGGCGCGGCGTGGTGAGCTATGTGTGGGATGGCGGGACGTCGGTCGATGCCAAGGTGCAGTTGGCGAGCGCGCAGCTGCCGGACCTGCTGAAGATCGCCGGACAGCAGGAGAAGATTCCGGTGACCGGGACGATCGGAGTGGATGGGCGTGTTGTGGGGACGTTTGCCAACCTGAACGGGGGCGGGCAGGTGTCGCTGGTGAATGGGGTGGCCTACGGGGAGCCGTATGAGTCGGCCAAGGTGACGCTGACCGTGAAGGGGCAGGACGTGGAGGCGAGCGAGGTGGCGCTTGCGCTGCATGGGATGAAGGTTGCCGGGAACGGCGGGTACGACCTGACGTCGAAGCGCTTCCACGCGCACCTGGCGGGAGACAACCTGGTGCTGTCGAAGTTTGTGATGGTGCAGCAGCAGAATGCGAATGCCGATGGCACGGTGAGCCTGGTGCTGGATGCGGATGGGACGGCGACGGAGCCGAACCTGAAGGCGCATGTGGGGCTGACGAACCTGACGGTGCAGGGCAAGGCGGTGGGCGAGCTGGCGGTGGATGCCCATAGTACGGGAAGCACGGTGTTCTATACGGCGCAGTCGACGCTGGTAGGTGCCCGGGTGCAGGCGAACGGGCAGACGGCGCTGGTGGGGGACTACCAGACGAAGGCGCAGGTGACGCTGAGGGGACTCGATGTCGGCAAGCCGCTGGCGCTTTTCGGCAGCTCGACCCTGAAAGGGACGTCCAACATCAGCGGGACGATCGACGTGAGCGGGCCGGCGAAGACGCCGACGCTGCTGGCGGGGACGGCGAGCTTCGACAACTTCGATGTGAAGCTGAACGGATACGAGATCAAGGCGGCGGAGGCTCTGCGGGCGAGCCTGCGGAACGGCGTGGCGACGCTCGAGCAGGTGCACATCACCGGGCAGGATACGGACCTGCGGGCGAGCGGGACGGCGCAGGTGTTCGGCTCGACGAACCCGAAGGGCGGGGCGTTGGATGTGAAGGCGAGCGGGTCGGTGAGCCCGGCGCTGGCGCACTCGTTCGACCCGGACATCCTGGGGAGCGGCAAGGTGAGCTTTACGGTGGCGGCCGGTGGAACCGTGAAGGCACCGGCGCTGACGGGGAAGGTGCTGTTCGAGAAGGTGAACCTGGCGGTCGACGGGATTCCGAACGGGCTGACCAATATGAACGGAACGCTGGTCTTCAACGAGGACCGGCTGGTGGTGCAGGATCTTTCGGCGACGACGGGCGGCGGGGTGCTGAAGATCGGCGGGTTCCTGACCTATCGGAATGGGGTGTACGCGGACCTGACGGCGACGGCGGATGTGGTGCGGGTGCGGTTCAACGGGTTGAGCGCGACGGCGAACACGAATCTTCGGCTGCAGGGCGGGCTGGATAGCGCGTTGCTGAGTGGCAGTGTGCTGCTGACGCGGTTCGGCATCGGGGCGGATGTGGACTTTGCGGCGTTCGCGGGGTCGGGTGGGGTGCAGGCGCCGCCGGACCCGGATGCGGCGACGAACAAGATTCGTTTGGATGTGCATATTACGAGCTCGCCGCAGTTGGACTTCCAGAACTCGTATGCGAAGCTGGCGGGGACGGTCGACCTGACGGTGAGAGGCACGGTGGCGGTGCCTTCGGTGCTTGGGCGGGTGCAGATTACCGATGGCAGCGCGACGTTTGCCGGGACGAAATACTCGCTGCAGCGGGGGGATATTTATTTCACCAACCCGGTGCGGATCGACCCGGTGATTGACCTGGACGCGACGGCGCGGGTGGAGAGCTACGACGTGACGATCGGGCTGCATGGGACGACGACGAGCCTGAAGCCGACGTACCGGTCCGAGCCTCCGCTGAGCGAGGCGGATGTGTTCAACCTGCTGGCGCTGGGGCGGACCCAGGAAGAGGCGCAGTTGTACCAGGAGCAGCAGGTGCAGGCCGGGACCGATCCGACGACGAGCGCGCTGCTGGGCGGGGCGCTGAATGCTACCGTCAGCAACCGGGTGGAGAAGCTGTTCGGGGTGGGGAGTGTGAAGATCGATCCGGCCTTTGTGGGGACGCTGGGGACGTCTTCGGCGCGGATTACCGTCCAGCAGCAGCTTTCGCGGCAGTTGACCCTGACGTATGCGACCAACGTGAACTCGTCGGCACAGCAGTTGATCCAGGTGCAGTATGCGATCAACCCGATGGCTTCGCTGGTGGCGACGCGGGATGAGACGGGGGTGTTCAGCATTGTGTACAAGATCCGGAAGCGATACCGGTAGGATCTTTCCCAAAAAATTCGGGAGCGTGTTGAAGCTCGGCAGGAATCCCAGCGGGCGGTTTTGCGTCTAACAAAGTGAGGCGGGCCCGAGACGGTGTGGTCCGCGGCATCCAGGCGCAGTGCCCGGGACGTGAGGATAAAACGATGACTTTTACCGAGGGAGTTGTTGGGAAGAGGCAGTTCGCAGGGACGCTGGTGCTGGCAGGTTCGTTGCTGTTTGGCGGTGTGGCCGCACAGGCGCAGAGTGCTGGTGCGAACGATGCGCAGATCCAGGCCGACGTCACGAAGGCGCTCGACAACAAGCGCTTCAAGGACGTGAAGACGGCCGTGCAGAACGGCGTTGTGACGCTGAGCGGGACAGTCTCGCTCTACAGCGAGAAGGAAGATGCGGACAAGAAGGCGCACCACCGGAAGAATGTGCAGGGCGTGCAAAACATGATTGAGGTAGGCGGCCCGCAGGTGGAGGATGTCACGCTGCGGAACAAGCTGGCCGAGAAGCTTGCGTACGACCGGGCCGGCTACGGGACGACAGCGTTCAACTCGCTGACTATCGGCGTGCAGAATGGCGTGGTGACGCTCGGCGGCGTAGCGTATGGGCCGACCGATAAGGATTCCGCGGTGAGTTTGGTGGAGAACTATCCGGGCGTCAGGGACGTGGTCGACAACATCGAGGTGGCTCCGCTTTCGCCGAACGACGATCGCATTCGGATCGAGGAGGCGCGGGCGATTTATGGGGCTGCGCAGTTGAACCGGTATGCGATGGACCCGGCGAAGCCAATCCGGATTACGGTGGTGAACGGGAACGTTACGTTGACCGGTGTGGTCGATAGCGAAGCGGATAAGGACGTGGCGAATATTCGGGCGAATGGCGTTCCGGGCGTATTCAAGGTGACAAACAATCTCGAGGTCGCGGGCAAGAATCCGAAGAGCTGAGTGTGCGGGATGAAGGAAAGCAGGCCGCCCGGTTTGTGCCGGACGGCCTGCTTCTTTAAGATGGGGCTATGGCGGGAGTCTGGCGCAATACGGCGACGACGCTGGAGATGATCAAGTGGGAGCACTCGATCTTTGCGCTGCCTTTTGCGTTGACGGGGGCAGTGCTGGCGGCGGGCGGGTGGCCTCCGGCGAGGGTGTTGTTTTGGATTGTGGTGTGCATGGTGGCGGCGCGGTCGGCGGCGATGGCATTCAACCGGTTGGCGGATTGGCGGCTGGATGCGGAGAATCCGCGGACGGCGATGCGGGCGATTCCTGCCGGGGCGTTGAGTGCGCGGTTTGTGGGGGCCTTTGTGGTGGGGGCTTCGGTGGTTTTTCTGCTCGCGGCGGGGATGCTGAACCGGATGACGCTGGCGTTGGCCCCTGTGGCGCTGGCCGTGGTGCTGGCCTATAGCTATATGAAGCGGCTGACGCGATGGTCGCACCTGGTGCTTGGGCTGGCGCTGGGGATTGCGCCTTCGGCGGCCTGGATCGCGGTGCGAGGGTCGCTCGACGGGCGAATTGTGGTGCTGACCGGGGCGGTGCTGCTGTGGGTGGCAGGGTTCGATGTGCTGTATGCGTGTCAGGACTTCTCGCATGACCGGACAGCGGGGCTGCACAGTGTGCCGCAGGCGTTTGGCATGGAGCGGGCGTTTCTGCTGGCCCGCGGAATGCACGGGGGCGCGCTGGCGCTGCTGGTCTGGCTGGCGCGGCTGTTTGGGTTAGGATCGATTGCGTGGGCCGGGCTTGCGGTAGTGGCGGGGCTGCTGGTGTATGAGCATTCGATCGTCTCGCCCGGCGACCTGCGGCGGATGAACGCAGCCTTCTTTACGCTCAACGGAGTCATCGCGGTGGTGTTTTTTCTGGCGTTTGCGGGCGATGTATTGCTGCGGTAAGCGTTCGTTCGCTCAGGCTGCGTTGGATTCCGGAGGCTTGGCCTGACGTTCTAGGCGGTCGAGCCTTTTATCGATCGAAAGCGCGTTGAGAACAGCCATGTGCTGCGATTCCATGCGGGCCAAGATGAGTTCGGTGCGCGCCATGAACTTCAGATCGAGCTGATCGAGCTTGGCCGTGAGCTTTGTATCGACTTGCTCGATTTGGGCCGTGAGCTTTGCATCGACCTGCTCGATTTGGGCGGTGAGCTTCGCATCGACCTGCTCGATCTGGGCGGTAAGCTTTGTATCGACCTGCTCGATCTGGGCGGTGAGCTTTGCATCGACTTGCTCGATCTGAGCGGTGAGCTTTGTATCGACCTGCTCGATTTGGGCGGTGAGCTTTGCATCGACGTGGTCGATCTTTGCGGAGAGCCTCGCATCGACTTCGTCGATCTTCGCGTCGGCTGCGTCGAACCTTAGCTGGGTTGCCTCTTTTCCTGCGACAATTTGGGCCTTCAGTTCGCGGAACTCGGGCGCGACGAAATCCTGTAGAAGCTTCCGGGTGTCCTCGATCGCACTCATATCGGCCCTCACTGGGATTATAGATGGAGGACGGCCTAAAAACGGGGAGGCTCCCTTCGGCAGAAGGGAGCCTGTTGTCGCCGTGCCTTCCAGAGCGAACGGACTTACTGCACCTGGTGGACTTCGCGTTCTTCGTGCAAATGTTCCTTCAGGTTGTCGATGCTGTGAGCTACCTTGTCTTTGAGGTGCTCGGCGGTGGCGGCAATGCCGGTGCGCGTGTCGTGGGCTTCCACCTCGGCATCCTGGCGGGTGCCTGTGGTCCGTGCCTTTGAGGTGGCAAAGGCGTCACTTGCGCCTTCCTTGACGTTGCCCCAGGTCTCCTGGGTAGCTCCCTTTACCTGGTCGGCGGTGCCGGAGTTGGCGAGTTCCTGGTTCCCGAAGGTTTCTCCGGTGGCCTGTTTGATCTTGCCTCCGACAGACTTGAGCTTTCCTGCGACAGTATCTTCGTTCATAGTATTCAGTCCTTTCCAAGGAAGGAAGCGGCACATCGGGCGAGCGAAGCTCGCGGATCGACGGCGTGCGGTGCAGTTTCTAGAGCGCGCGGCGGCCCGAGAGCAGGTTGAAGATGAGGACGATGACGGCAAGAACCAAAAGGATGTGAATCCAATTTCCGAGCGCCGCGCCGCTGACGAGTCCAAGAATCCAGAGGACAAAGAGGATGATGGTGATGGTCCAAAGCATGTATGGTTCTCCTGTTGACCTGCCGGAACTGATCGCTATCCGGTGCCGTTCCGTTGCCAGCCGCTCAGCCGTCGTATGGTATGTTGCCATGGGTCGTCGGGAGGTTGCCAATCCAAGCATGAGAATCGCACAGAGCGGGTGGACCGTGACGAAGAGCGGTGAGAACGCGTGAAGATCGCTATCCAGGGGGAGCTTGGCTCAAACAGCCACATGGCCGCGCGAGGGCTGTTGGGCGAGGTGGAGATCGTGCCGTGTGGGCTTTCGGCGGAGGTGTTTGGGGCACTCGAGGCCGGGCGGGTGGAAGCGGCGGTGCTCCCCATCGAGAACAGCTTGCATGGGTCGGTGGCGGAGCATTACGACCTGCTGCTGGAGCGGGCGGTGACGGTGCGGGGGGAGAGTCTGCTGCGGATCCGCCATGCGGTGATCGCCGCCCCGGGGGTGCGGCTCGCGGAGGTGCGGCGGGTGATGTCGCATCCGGTGGCATTGTCGCAGTGCCGGCGGTGGCTGGCGGCGCACCCTGAGATCGAGGTGGTTCCAGCCTACGACACGGCGGGCAGTGTAAAGAAGCTGATGGAGTCGGGGTGGCGGGATGCGGCGGGGATCGCACCCGAGCTGGCGGCAACGCAGTATGGCGGGGAGGTTCTGGTCGCGGGGGTCGAGGACCATGCGGAGAACTTCACGCGGTTTTACCTGCTGACCCGGGAGGACGGGGCGGACCCGCGGGGGGAGGGGCCCGCGGACAAAATGAGCCTGGCGTTCTCGCTGGAGCACCGTCCGGGGACGCTGGTAGAGGCGTTGCGGCGTCTGGCGCAAGCTGGGGTGAACCTGACGCGCATTGAATCGCGGCCTGTCGTTTCGCGGCCCTGGGAGTATGTGTTTTACGTTGACGTGCGGTTTGAGGATGGGGCACGCGCGGAGGCGGCGGTGGTGTCGTTACGGGGCGTATGTGGTTGGCTGAAGGTTTTGGGGCGGTACCGCGGAGCGTGAGGGCGGTGTTCGGGTTCGGGCGGGCGGGGTGAGATTCCGCTGACGCCGGGCGACCGACCGCCGATGAAGAGGTGATAGCTGGTGATCGTCGACGCCATTGGGCGGGGATTGAAACTTTCGGAGTGGAGACGCATCCAAAGAAGCAGGAAACTTGATAGAAGGACACTCAATGCCAAACGATTTTGTAAGTGTGATCAAGCCAACGGCACGTGGTGAGAAGGCGGGATCTTCCCGCCCGGTTCCGGTGTTGCCGGTGCGCGATACGGTGCTGTTTCCCCATGCGGTGCTGCCGCTGACGGTGGGGCGGGAGAGCTCGATCCAGCTGATTCAGTCGCTGGGCGAGGAGAAGACGATTCTGGTAGTGGCGCAGCGCGATGCGCGGCAGGATGCTCCCGAAGGCGCGGACCTGCACGGCATTGGAACGCGCGCGACCGTGCACAAGGTCGTGAAGATGCCGAACCAGAGCCTGTTTGTGTTTACCGAGGGCAATGAGCGGGTGAAGGTGGGTGAGTTCGTCCAGACGACGCCGTTTATGACGGCGGAGTACGAGGTATTGACGGAGGACGAGCCGGAGAACACGCCCGAGCTCGAGGCGTTGCAGCGCAACGTCGTCAGCGAATTCCAGCAGATTGTGAGTTCTTCGCCGACGCTTTCAGACGATCTCCAGACGATTGCGATCAACATCGACGAGCCTGGGCGGCTGGCCGACTTTATCGCGTCTTCGCTGCCGTTTTTGACGACCGGGGACAAGCAGGAACTGCTGGAGACGCCGGACGTATCGGCCCGGTTGGAGCGGATCAACAAGCACCTGGCGAAGGAGCTCGAGGTGCAGCAGCTTCGCAATAAGATCCAAAGCGAGGTGCAGGATTCGGTGCAGCAGTCGCAGCGGGATTACTACCTGCGCGAGCAGTTGAAGGCGATCCAGAAGGAGATCGGCGATCTCGACGACACGCAGAAAGACATTGCGGAGTTGAAGGAGAAGATCGAAGGCGCGGGGATGCCGGACGAGGTGAAGAAGGACGCGCTGAAGGAGCTTGGGCGGCTGAGCCGGATGAATCCGGCGGCGGCAGACTACAGCCTGACGCGGAACTACGTCGAGTGGCTGGCGGTGCTGCCGTGGGGCAAGACGAGCTCGGGGGAGGTGGACATTCTGAAGGCGAAAGAGTGCCTGGACGAAGACCACTACGGGCTGAAGAAGGTGAAGGACCGCATTCTCGATTACCTGTCCGTGCGTCGTTTGAAACCCGACATGAAGGGGCCGATTCTTTGCTTTGTCGGGCCTCCGGGCGTGGGGAAGACCTCGCTTGGGCGGTCGATCGCGCGTGCGCTGGATCGGAAGTTTTCGCGAATCTCCCTTGGCGGCATGCACGACGAGGCGGAGATTCGCGGGCACCGGCGGACGTACATCGGCGCGCTGCCGGGGCAGATCATCCAGCACCTGAAGCGGGTGGAGGTGAAGGACCCGGTGTTCATGCTGGATGAGATCGACAAGCTGGGGCGGGACTTCCGTGGCGATCCGGCGAGCGCGCTGCTGGAGACGCTCGATCCCGAACAGAACAACACGTTTCGCGACAACTATCTCGATCAGCCGTTCGACCTGAGCAAGGTGCTGTTTATCTGCACGGCGAACCAGTTGGACACCATCCCGGGCCCGCTGCTGGACCGGATGGAGATCATCGAACTGACCGGCTACACGGAAGAGGAGAAGGTGAACATCGCGGAGAAGTACCTGATTCCGCGGCAGATCAAGGAGAACGGGATTCCGGAGGGAAGGATCGAGTTTCCGACCGAAAGCGTGGGCATCATCGCGCGGCACTACACCCGGGAGGCGGGAGTTCGCAAGCTGGAGCAGCAGATCGGGACGGTGTGTCGAAAGCTCGCGCGCAAGATCGCCGAGGGTCGCGAGGAAAGCCTGACGATTACGCCGGAGATCATCCACGAGTTCCTGGGCGGGATCAAGGTGCGCGTGGATACGGAGATCGCCGAGCGGACGAAGCGCTCGGGCGTGGTGGTCGGGCTGGCGTGGACTCCGGCGGGAGGCGACATTCTCTTCATCGAGGCGAACAAGATGAAGGGCAAGGGCGGCTTCACGATGACGGGCCAGATCGGCGACGTGATGAAGGAGTCGATGCAGGCGGCGCTGACGTGGGTTCGGTCGAACGCACTGATGCTGGGCCTGGAGGAGGACTTCACCAAGGAGGTCGACCTGCATATCCACGTTCCGGCGGGAGCGATCCCGAAGGATGGGCCTTCGGCTGGCGTGACCATGGCGACCGCGCTGGTGAGCCTGTTTACGGATCGTTCGGTGCGTCCGCTGCTGGCGATGACGGGCGAGATTACGCTCTCGGGCGACGTGCTGCCGGTGGGCGGGATCAAGGAGAAGTTTCTTGCCGCGAAGCGCGCCGGGGTGCGCGACGTGGTGATGCCGGCCGACTGCAAGCAGCAGGTGGACGAAGACCTGACTCCGGACCAGACGGAGGGCATCACGATCCATTATGCGAAGCGCATCGAGGATGTGCTGGCGGTGGCCCTGCCGAAGACGGCGCGGGACGTGGTGCAGGACGAGGAAGTGCGGGAAGAAGTGCTGAGCGCGGCGGTTTGAGCGGCGTTCCGGAACAATAGTCGACGGAGCGGCCTCTCCCCTGGGAGGCCGCTTTGCTTGCGAGCCCGCTCGAGGGCGACGGAGGCAAGTCGGCTCGACCTCCGGGCAACCAGGTGACCGTTTAGGGAATCAAGCCGGAAGAGCCTACCGACATCTCGTCGCCAAGGCTCCCTTGCGAGGCGCCTCTGGATTAGTCTGAACCACAAGAGTGAACTGGAAGGACTTCGGTCCGCTACGCATTATTGAGTCGAGATGATTGTGAAGCGCTTCCTCATCTTTGTCTTCGCCCTTGTGCTGATCCTCCCGTGGTCGGCCCATGCTGGGCTGTTTTCCTTCCTGATGTCGTCGAAGTTTCTTCCGCACCAGTTTTGCTACCTGGCCCAGCCGGGGTTGGTGTGGACCAACGCCGTGACAGACGGGCTGATTGCGGTCTCGTACCTGGCGATCTTCGGCGGGCTGTTCTGGCTTGCGGAGAAGCTGCGGCCCCTGGCGGATATCAGAAGCTATCTCTGGATCTTTCTGGCATTCGGCACGTTTATCGTGGCATGCGGGCTGACCCACGTGATGGAGATCGTAACGGTGTGGTGGCCGGTGTACCGGCTATCGGCCGCGGTAAAGGTTGTGTGCGCGGCAGCTTCGGTGCCTACGGCGATCCTGTTTCTGCGCGCGGCACCGGCCTTGGCCGCGAACATGGAACGTTTTGTTGTGATGCTGTCGACGACGCAACAGGAGAAGGAGCGTGCGTTGTCGTCGTTGATCGCGGCGGAGAAGCTCGCGGTGGCGGGGCGCATTTCGGCATCAATCGCGCACGAGATCAAGAATCCCCTGGAGACGGTCGGCAACCTGCTGTACCTGCTGCGGGCGGAACCGGCGACGACGCCTGCTATGGAAGCGATGATTGGGATGGCGGCCACGGAGATTGCACGGGCGGAGGAGATCTCGCGGAGCACGCTGTCGCTCTACCGGGAGTCGACGGAGCCGGCGGAGGTGATGCTGGGACTGCTCGTTGCCAGCGTGATCGATCTTCAGGGCACGGAGATGATGCGGCGGCGGATCGTGGTGGAGAGCCGGATTGTGGCACCGGTGCCGCTCCACGGCTTCTCCGGCGAGATACGGCAGATGCTGATCAACCTGATGCAGAATGCGGCGGCGGCGATCGGGCAGGATGGACGGATTGTGGTGCGGGCGGGGCTGCGGCGAGGTGGCTACACGATTACGGTGGGGGATAGCGGACCGGGCATCGACGCAGCTAACCGGGCGCGCATCTTCAGCCTGTTCTTCACCACAAAAGGGGAATCGGGCACGGGCATTGGGCTGTGGCTGGTGCGGTCGCTGGTGGAAAAGCATGGCGGCCGCATCGGGTTTCGCTCGCGGACCGCGGCAGAGTCGACGCGGGCAGGGACGGTGTTTACGCTGTGGCTTCCGCTTGGCGTGGGGCAGGGAGCGGGCCGGGAGCCGTTACAGGCGATGGCCACGCCGCGCTGAAGGTGGCCTGAAGGGCGGATTCTGCATCGCATAGTGAAAAGGTCAGATTCGGCGGGGCGAGGAGGGTTGTGGATGGCAACGAAGAAGGTAGCGGCAAAGAAGGTGGCGGCGAAGAAGACGGCAGGGAAGAAGGCGGCGGCGAAGTCGATGCCCCCGGGTGGCAAAGATCCGCAGGGCGGGCTCACGGCGGAGGGGCGGAAGTTCTTCAACGAGCGGGATGGATCGCACCTGAAGCCCGGGGTGAAGGGGGCGGCGGATACGCCGGAGAAGATGAAGCGGAAGGGATCGTTCCTGACGCGGCACTTTACGCATCCACGCGGACCGATGGAGAAGGACGGTGAGCCGACGCGGCTGGCGCTAAGCGCGCAGGCGTGGGGAGAGCCGGTGCCGAAGACGCAGGCGGCGGCGAAGAAGCTGGCGGCCAAGGGGCGGAAGCTGCTGGAGGAGTTCCACGAGGCGACCGGCACGAAAGCGGTGGCGAAGAAGGCGGCCAGGAAGAGCGCAGGCGAGGGAGAGAAGGCGTAGCCGTTGGGGCTCGCGGTATCCTTTGGGGATGCGGATCACGCTGCTTTGCTTTGGGATGATGAAGGATCTCCTTCCGTTCGAACGGAAGTCGATGGAGCTTGCGGCGGGAGAAACCGTGGAGGGGCTGCTGCGTGTTTTGGAAAAAGGTTCGTCTAATGGGAGTGAGGTGTGGACGGTGCTTGCCGTGGCGGTCAACCGGGAATACGCCGGCCGCGACACTGTTCTGCGCGACGGTGATGAGGTGGCTTTGCTGCCCCCGGTGAGCGGCGGAAAGGCTGAGGCGTGAGGATCGAGATAACGGACGCGCCGATCGCGACCGCGGCGGTCATGGACGAGATCAAGGCGGGGGCGGACGGGGCGGTGTGCGTGTTCGACGGCATTGTGCGGAACAACACGCGGGGTCGGCAGACGCTGTACCTGGTGTATGAGGCGTATCGCGAGATGGCGCTGGCGAAGATGAAGGGCTTGGCGGAGGAGGCGGGGTCGCGCTTCGGAGTGCGGGAGGTAGCGCTGGTGCATCGACTGGGGCGGCTGGAGATTGGCGAGACGAGTGTACTGATCGCGGTGGCTTCGGCGCATCGCGGGGCGGCGTTCGAGGCGTGCCGGTGGCTGATCGATACGCTGAAGAAGACGGTGCCGATCTGGAAGAAGGAGTACTTCGTGGACGGCGCGGTATGGGCGGACGGCGAGGCGTTTCCGCCGGAGCTGCATGTGGGCGCCGGGCGGGTCGAGGTCTGACGATGCGGAGGCTGGCTTGGCTTGCCGGATGTGTGGCGCTGCCCCTCTCGCTGTGGGCGCAGGCTCCTGTGGTGCGGCGGGCTCCGCAGGCGCCGCAGGGCAACGAGGCGCCGATTGCCGCGCCGCCCGCGCAGGTTCCCGTGGAGACGGGCTCGGTGGAGACGCTGGTGGTGCAGACGCGGCTGGTGAATGTGCCGCTGAACGTCGTGGATGCGACGGGCGCGCCGGTAGGGGGGATGGACCGGGACCAGTTTGAGGTGCGCGAGGATGGCAAGCTGCAGAAGCTGGCGATCTTCGAGCGGGAGTCGTCGACGCCGCTGTCGGTGGTGCTGGCGATCGATTCGAGCGAGAGTTTGACGGGCTTTCACAAGCTGGAGCGCGAGGCGGGAAAGAAGTTTGTGCGGGCGCTGATTCGGCCGCAAGACGAGCTGGACCTGATGGACTTCGCCGATACGGTGCGGGAGGTGGTGCCCTTTACCAACGACCCCAAACGGATCGATACCGGGCTGGGTGAGCTGCAGAACGGGCAGGAGACGGCGTTGTACGAGGCGATCTACCTGGCTTCGGACCGGCTGCGGGAGACGAGCGCGGCGAATGGGCGGCGTCGTGTCATCGTGCTGATTACGGACGGCGCCAATACCAAGAAGGGGATCGTGTATGCGCAGGCGATCGAGCAGGCGCAGCGGGCGGGGGCGCTGGTGTACTCGATTATCGTGGTGCCGGTGAGCGCGGATGCGGGCCGAAATACGGGGGGCGAACATGCCCTGATTCAGATGGCCTCCGACACCGGCGGAAAGTACTTTTATGTGCAGGCGCCGCGTGACCTGGAGGAGGCGTTCCGGCATGTGTCGGAGGATCTGCGGACGCAGTACCTGCTGGGCTACTATGCTCCGCGGCGGGGGGCGGATAGCTCGTTCCGGTCGATCCGGGTAAGCTTGACGGACGCGGGGCTGGCGGCGAAGTATGGTTTGCGCTACCGCAGCGGGTACTACGCGGATGCACGATAAGAGGGGGCGGAGATGGAAGAGTTCGAGTTTGCCGGGAAGGCTTCGGAGATTGCGCGGGAGGCGGGGGCGCTGCTGAAGAGCTTCTACGAGCGCGGCGTGGCCATGGAATACAAGGGCGACGTGGACCTGGTGACCGAGGCCGACCGGGCGAGCGAAAAGCTGATCACAGCGCGGCTGGCCGAGGCGTTTCCGGGGCATGGGGTGTACGGGGAAGAAGGGACGCGCGACGGGATGGACGCGGAGTACCGCTGGTATGTCGACCCGCTGGATGGTACGACGAACTTCGCGCATGGATTCCCTGCGTTTTGCGTGCTGCTTGGCCTGGAGCGGCGGCAGTCCGGGCTCGGTAAGGAGGAGGACGGGGTGATGGTGGCGGGGGTGACGTACGATCCGCTGCGGGATGAGATGTTTGTCGTGGAGCGGGGTAAGGGCGCGTGGCTGAACGGGCGTCGCATGCAGGTGTCAAAGACGGCTACGCTGCAGGAGTCGCTTTCGGCTACTGGGTTTCCCTCGCAGAAGCGGCATGAGAACCCGAACGTGCATTTTTACCAGCAGATTACGCTGCGTTCGCATGGGGTGCGACGCGCCGGGTCGGCCGGGCTGGACCTGGCGTACGTGGCGTGTGGGCGGCTGGAGGCGTTCTGGGAGTTCAAGCTGAACCCCTGGGATACATCGGCGGGGTACCTGATGGTCGAGGAGGCGGGCGGCACGGTGACGCACTTCGATGGAAGCAAGTTCACCCTCGATTCGCGCGAAGTTCTGGCCACGAACGGGCTGATCCAGAGCGAGATCTTGCATGTGTTTACCGAGATGTTCGCGGGACGGGGGCTGGAGCGGGTTCCGACTCCGGCGGAGTTCCGGGCCCGGCGCGAGGCGTCGGCTACTTAGCCTCGGTCTGCTCCTCGGCAAGAAACCTGGCGATTTGCTCAGGCGATGGCGGGTGATAGGGCAGCCTCGACTGGCTGGCCTGGAAGCGGCGCAGCTCCTGGACGAAGGCGGTGAGGTCCTTCCAGACGAGCGGGTCGGCGCGCTGGCGCTCGGCGATGGAATCTTTGCATGCCTCGTAGTAGCGGTCGATCCAGTAGAAGAAGGTGTGCCAGACGATCTCCTTGTCGAGTGCTCCCCGGCGCACCAGGAGCGCGACGGTCTCGAAGAAGTCGAGTACCGGTTCGGCTTCGAGGAACACGCCGTTGAGGAGGTCGGTGGAGGCCTTGACGCGCTGTAGTTTCTTGTTAGTTTCGAAGAAGTCCGCCTCGAGCCGGAAGAGGAGGTCGATGGATTGGATGAACCTCGCGCGCCACACCTGGTAAAGGAAGGCGGCGAGGGAGGCAATGATTCCGACGGATGGAATGGTCACTGGCAGCCAAACCGGAATAGCCATGTGTCCCATGATAGGGGAGCGCCGCAGCGATGGCGAGAGTGGAAGATGTGCTGGTAGAATCGGGATCTGAGCAAAAAGTTAAGGAGATAAAAGATGGCGTATGTAATTGCGGAACCATGCATCGGCACGAAGGATTCGGCGTGTGTGGACGCCTGCCCGGTGGATTGCATTCACCCGAAAAAGGATGAGACCGGCCACGCGGATACCGACCAGCTCTTTATCGATCCGGTGGAGTGCATCGACTGCGGGGCGTGCGTGCCGGTTTGCCCGGTTTCGGCGATCTATGCGGGCGACGATCTGCCGGAGAAGTGGTCCAGCTTCCAGGAAAAGAACGCGACGCATTTCGGCCGGTAGTCCTTTGCTTTCGAGCGTCTTCGCAGCCGCGCGGCCTGTCCGGTGCGCGGCTTTTGCGTGCGCGGGCGGCGGCCGGCGATGACCCAGAGGGTCAGCGAAGCCCTGGTGCTGCGGGTGTGGCCGTTCCACGAGGCGGACCTGCTGGTGAGCCTGTTTACGCGGGAGCAGGGGCGGGTGCGTGGGGTGGCGCGCCATGCCATGAAGTCGCGGCGGCGGTTCGGCGGGGCGCTGGAGCCGATGACGCATGTGCGCGCTACCTATGCGGAAAAGCCGCGGCAGGAGCTGGTGCGGCTGGAGGCGTTCGAGATTTTGAGCTCGCCGCTGGCGCAGCCGATCGACTGGCAGAGGACGGCGGGGCTCCAGGTGGTCGCCGAGGTGCTGGAGGAGGCCATGCCGGACGGGGCGCCCGAGGATGCAGTCTTTCGGCTGGCGCTGGCGGTGCTGGCGGAGATGCAAATAGGGCGGGTGTGGCTGCCGGTGACGTACTTTTGCCTGTGGATGAACCGTCTGATGGGCTGGATGCCGGAGCTTGCGCACTGCGTCGTCTGTGGGGAGGATCTGCGGGGAGGTACGGTATGGTATTCCAGCACAAGCGATGGGGTGACGTGCGAGGATGACCGGCGTCCGGGCAGTATCGCCATGGGGGCGGAGTCGGTCGGGCTCGCCGGGAGGATGTTTCGGGGGACGGTGCGAGAGTTGGCCGAGGAGGATTGGCCGCGGGGGCGTGGGGCCGAGTTGCGTGGGTTCGCCCTGGAGACGCTGGAGCGGCATCTGGAGCGGCGATTGGCGAGCGCCCGGGCCTTGCGGCGGATGTAGCCGGGCGCTCGCGGGGTCTAGGCGCGGGCGGAGTTGCGGGTGATGAGGTGGTAGATGCCGAGCAGGATGAGGGCGCCGACGAGCGACATGAGGAAGCCGGCGCTCTGGCCGTCCTGGTAGTGGCCAATGGCGCGGCCCAGGAAGGTTCCGAGGAAGCTGCCCGCTATTCCTATGATGACCGTGATGATAAAGCCGGCCGGGTCTTTGCCGGGCATGATGAGCTTGGCGAGAAGGCCAATGACGAAGCCGATGACGATGGTCATGATGATGCCGTGGTTCATGGGGTCTTTCTCCTGGGAGGGATTGGGGTTGCCGTGTGGTGTGATGCGGATGGGGTGCGAAGTTTGTCCGGTGCACCATGTTTTTTGTGGTTCGGAGGAGGGTGCGTTGTTGGGTTAGCATGGGCGGATGATGGCTTTCGGGGTGCGTTGGCTGGCGGCGGCGGTGGTGGGGGCGGGGAGCCTGGCGGGCTTTGGGCAGTCGGCCGTTCCGGCGGAGCTGCGGCCGGGGTTCGACTCGATCACGGTCGAGGAGCTCCGGGCGGACCTGGGGTATGTCGCTTCGGACCGGATGGCGGGGCGAATGAGCCTCTCTCCGGGGGACGAGATGGCGATCGGCTGGGTGGTGGATCAGTTCCGCAAGGCGGGGCTGACGCCGGGTGCGCGCGACGCCGAGGGCAAAGCCACGTGGCTGCAGACGGTTCCGCTGATCGAGTATCGGGCGAACCGGGCGGCGATGAGCGTAAGCATGAGCCGCGCGGGAAAGACTACGGTCTGGCATGCTCCCGAGGCGTATGGGGCCTACAAGCATGGCGTCGATGTGACGGCGCCGGTGGTGTTCGCGGGGTTCGGGATTACGGCTCCGGAGCTTGGTTACGACGACTACAAGGGGATCGATGCCACGGGGAAGATCGTGCTGGTGTTCGATCACGAGCCGCAGGAGGACGATCCGCGTTCGATCTTCAACGGCACGGGGAACACGCGGTACGCCACCAGCCGGGTGAAGCTGATGAACGCGCAGGCGCATGGGGCGGTCGCGGTGATGCTGGTGGCGGAGCCTAATCGCAAGCACCTGACGAACGCGGAGCGGCATGAGCGCATCGGGGGGAGCGCGGTGCGAACGCCGTCGATCCCGCTGCAAGCGATTGCCGACGATGAGGTGACGATTCCTCTGATCTCCGTGCTGGATGCGGTGGCGGCTGATCTGGTCGCGACGTCGGGAAAGACGGGGAAAGAACTGCAGGCGGGGATCGATAAGGACCTGACGCCACAGGGGCGGGCGCTGCCGGATACGACCGTGACGCTGCACCTGCGGAATGCGAGTGAGCGGGCGGGCGGCACGGTGAATGTGGTGGGGCTGCTGGAGGGGAGCGACCCGGCGATGAAGGCGGAGACGATTCTGATCAGCGGCCACCACGACCACGACGGAAATGCCCCATGCGAGGCAGGCTTGGGCAGCGTGGATGAGAACGGCAAGCCGACGCCCGCCGGGCCGTGGTGCGTGCAGGTATGGCATGGAGCGGACGATAACGGGTCCGGGACCGTGGGGGTGGTGGAGCTGGCGAAGGCGTTTGCCGCGAATGGTACGCGGCCGAAGCGCTCGCTGCTGTTTGTGGTGTTTGCTTCGGAGGAGCGTGGGCTGCTGGGGAGCTACTGGATGGCGGCTCACCCGGTGCGGCCGCTGAAGACGACGCGCGCCATGCTGAACTTCGACATGATCGGCCGGGACGAGAAGCCGAGCACGCAGACCGACGGGCTGATTGAGATTCCGGCGGACACGTCAAACCGGCTGAACCTGGTGGGGGCGCTGTACGTGCCGGAGTACGACCGGGTGGTGAAGGAGGAGAACCGCCGCGTGGGCCTGGTGCTGGATGACCGGTTCGACCACGAGAGCGCGCTGAACGTGTTCTTCCGCTCCGACCAGTTTCCGTTTGTGCTGCGGGATGTTCCGGCGATGTGGTGGTTCACCGGCTTCCACCCGGACTATCACCATACGTCGGACACGGTGGAGAAGATCGACTTTGTGAAGATGCGGAAGATCCTGGAGCTGGCGTACCTGTCGGCCTGGCGGTTTGGCACGGACGCGAAGACGCCGGGGTTTGTGGCGAATCCGGGGGCGACGCGGTAGTGGATCAGGGGAACAGGAAGGTTTCGCGGTACTCCCAGGGGCCGCCGCGGTAGCGCCAGAGGTCGAGGCCGATGGCCTCGGCTGGGGATGGGGTGAAGGTGGCGCGCAGGTTCGCGAGCAGGGCCCGGGCGGCATCGGGCGTGGCCTTGTTCTGGACGACGATATGCGGCTGGAAGGGCTGGCGGTCCTGCGGGCTCAGAACCTCGGCGAAGGCCTGGGCGAGCCGGCGGTGGAGGTCCATCAGCTCCGGCGAGGTGAGGGTGTAGGCGACGCCGCGGCCAAGCGAACGCAGGCCAGTGACGGCGAGAGGGAAGCGTGGGGTGGCTTCGGCGGCTTTGAGGAGATGCGTGCGTACCCAGGCCTCTTCGGGAAGAGTGTGGAAGAGGGTCAGGTGGGCGGCGATGAGGTTTCGCTCAGGTGGAAAGTGGACGGTGCGGAGGCGGTCGAAGCGGGCCTGGGTGGGCTCGTCGAGGCGCAGCGTCAGCACATCCGTAAAGACGTCGGTCAATCGGGGACCTGCCAGCCAACGCGGGTCTGGGCGAGGGTGGCCTTGTCGGTGGCGGTGCCGGTGGTCTTGGCGGCCATCTCGGGGAAGGCTGCCTTGACGGCGTCGGACTTGGCCCAGACGGGCGTGTCGCGCATAGCGTACCGGTAGACGATCTGCGTCTCGTTGAAGCCGTTGGCGACCGCGGGGGGCGTGGAGGAGACGATGGCGGTGGCCTCGCGGTGGCCGTAGCAGAAGTGTGGGGCGACCTTCGCGCCCAGCGTGGTCGGGACGTAGCGGTTGACCTTGATGGCCGACTCCCGTGAGACGGTGAGGAGCTGCGAGGCGACGAGGGTGTCCATGCGCTTTTCGTCGGCGGCATCGCCGGTCTCGAAGGGGAAGCGGCCGTCGGGCAGGAGGCACTCGGGGCGCTCGGCGAGGTAGGCGTTGAGGCCTTTGAGGTAGTTGGCCGGCGTGGCGGCGGATTTGGTGTTGCATCCGGAGCAGGCGGCGACTGCGGAGGCGGCGAGGAGGAACGCGTGGTGTGGCTTCATGGTGTGCCTGCCTTTCGGTGCGGTTGGGGCTGCACTCACCTTATCCTGCCACGACGATCTCGGAGAAGTCGGCGATGCCGGAGAAGTCTTCGAGCAGGCGTGCGAGGAGGGCGAGGCGGTTGCCGCGCAGCGCGGGGTCGGGGTCCATGACCATGACGGCCACGAAGAAGGCGTCGACCTCGGGGCGCAGGCCGGCGATGGCTTCCAACGCACTCTGGTAAGCGCGTTGTTGGCGCAGCTCGGAGACCCCGGCGGCGACCTCCGCGCCCTTTTCGGCGAGTTCCCGCTCGGCCGGGTCGCGGAGCAGGGCGGGGTCGACGTTGGCCGAAGCGGCAAAGCCTTTCTCGCCGGCCTGGGCGACGATGTTCTTCATGCGCTTGAAGGCTCCGGCAACGGCCGTGAAGTCCGCCGAGCCGCGGACGGCGCTGAGGGCGTCGGCGCGGGCTACGGCGTCGCGTACGTCGTCGGCCCCAACGGCGAGGACGGCTTTGACGACATCGTAGGCGTGGCCGCGGGCCTCGCGCAGGTAGAACTCCAGGCGCTCGGCGAAGAAGAGCTCCATGCGGCGGGTGACGTCGGGGGAGCCGGGCGCGGCGCGGAACGCGATCTCGCCGAGCTGGAGGGGAAGGCGCGACTCGGCGAGGATCTTGACGACGCCGTTGGCTGCGCGCCGGAGCGCGAACGGGTCTTTCGAGCCCGTCGGCTCAAGGCCGAGGCCGAACATGCCGGCGATGGTGTCAGCTTTATCGGCCAGGGCGAGCAGGATGCCCTCGACGGTGCGGGGGATGGCGTCTTCCATGGAGATGGGCCGGTAGTGGTCCTGGATGGCGGCGGCGGTGGCTTCGGAGCAGCCCTGGGCCCGGGCGTAGAGGCCACCGACGATGCCCTGGAGCTCGGTGAACTCCTTGACGAGCTCGGTGGTGAGGTCGGTCTTGCAGAGCAGGGCTGCCTGGTCGAGGGCGCCGATGTCGACCTTTTTGCCGCGTGCGGTGAGCCATCCGGCGAGTTCCGAGGCCAGACGCCGGACGCGTTTGGACTTCGCGGCGTAGCTTCCGAGGTCCTTCTGGAAGGTAACGTTTTCCAGGGCCTTGAAGCGGTCGGCAAGCGGGGTGCGTTGGTCGAACTCCCAGAAGAAGCGGGCGTCGTTGAAGCGGGCGCGGAGGACGCGCTCGTTGCCGTGCCGGATGACGGCCTCGCCTTGCTCGTCGGCCTCGGTGTTGAGGACGGCGAGGAACCAGGGGGCGAGCTTGCCGGAGGCGTCCTCGACGGCGAAGTAGTTCTGGTGATCGCGCATGACGGTGACGAGGACTTCTTCCGGCAGGGCGAGGAAGGCGGGATCGAAGCCGCCGAGGAGGACGCTGGGCCACTCGGTGAGGTGGGTGAGCTTGTCGACGAGGGCGTGGTCCTCGCGCCAGCGGGTTCCGGGCGCGGTGCGGCAGACGCGGTCGAGCTCCTTGCGGATGCGGTGGCGGCGGGCTTCCACATCCGCCATGACGAAGGAGGCTTGGAGAACCTCTTCGTACCGGTGGGCGGCCTGGACTTCGAGGTGTCGGCCGCCGTGCAGCACACGATGGCCGTAGGTGACGGTGCCCGCGTCGTAGCCGGCGAAGCCCATGGGAACCGCGTCCTCGCCGAGCAGGGCCACGAGCCAGCGGACCGGGCGGACGAAGCGCTCGGGCTTGCCGGCGCGCCAGTACATGGTCTTGGCCCAGTAGAGGGCGGCGAGTTCCTTGGGCAGGCCTTCGCGGAGGACCTGGGCGGCGCCGCGCCCGGGCTTGCGGGCGGTGGCGGCGAGATAGTCGCCTTTGGGGGTAGAGACGGTGCGGAGCTCGGCGACGGAGACCCCGGCCTTGCGGGCGAAGGCCTCGGCGGCGGGGGTGGGCAGGCCGTCCTTGAAGGCTATTTTGACGGCGGGTCCGGTGAGCTCTTCGACCACGTCTTCCTGCTGCTGCTGGACGCCGGGAACCAGGACGGCGAGGCGTCGTGGAGTGGAGAAGCTCTTGACCACCGTGCCCGGGACGACCAGGCGTTCGCGTTCCACCAAGGCGAGGACGCGCCTCGCCAGCTCTGCTTCGGCCGCGGCGATCATGCGGGCGGGAACCTCTTCCAAGCCAATTTCCAACAGAAAATCCGCCACCTAGCCCCCCACTTCCACTGCCGGTTCACTTTGCGCGACGTAAGCCTTCGCCACGCCGACGACGAGGGTGCGGATGCGGGCCATGACGCCGACGCGCTCGGTGACCGAGATGGCTCCGCGGGCGTCGAGCAGGTTGAAGAGATGCGAGCACTTGAGGGCGAGCTCGTAGGCTCCCAGCGTCGGGAAGCGCTTACGCGCGAGGGCGTCCATGCCGTCGAAACCCTGCGCAGCGGCGAGCAGGGCGAGGCACTCCGCCTCATACAGGCGCAGATGCTCCCAGAGCGAGTCGACGTTCGCGTAGTCGAAGCCGTAGGCGGAGAACTGCTCTTCCTCGGCCAGGCGCATCTCGCCGTAAGTGACGGCGCGGCCGGTGTCGGGCTCGATGGCCCACACGATGTCGTAGATGGAGTCGACGTCCTGGAGGAAGCCGGCGATGCGTTCGAGGCCGTAGGTGATCTCGCCGCAGATGGGGTCGAGATCCATGCCGCCGCACTGCTGGAAATAGGTGTACTGGGTGATCTCGAGGCCGTCGAGCATGACCTGCCAGCCGACGCCCCAGGCGCCACCGACGGGCCACTCCCAGTTGTCTTCCTCGAACTTGAGGTCGTGCTCGCGGAGGTCGATGCCGATGGCGGCGAGCGATTCGAGGTACATCTCCTGCAGACGGGCCGGGGGCGGCTTGAGGATGACCTGGAACTGGGTGTGGCGGAAGAGGCGGTTGGGATTTTCGCCGTAGCGTCCGTCGGCAGGCCGGCGCGAGGGCTGGGCGTAGGCGATGCGGACCGGGCGCGGGCCGAGGACGCGGAGAAAGGTGTCGGGCGACATGGTTCCGGCGCCAACCTCGACGTCGTAGGGCTGCTGGAGGACGCAGCCGCGCTCGGCCCAGAAGACCTGCAGCTTGAAGAGCAACTCCTGGAACGTCAACGGCTGGGCCTTCGCCACCATCTGCTGCCTCATAATCCCTGTGGAGAGGGGAATCCGTCGATTCTAAATGGACGGGCTGGCCTAAAGGCGTAACGCGCGAGGATTAGCTATGTGCGAAACCCGACATATAGAAGACAGAATTGTACCAAAGCTCGCTTTGTTTGTCAAAAATAAACTTCCAAATTGTGTCGCGTAGCGAACATTACGGGAATTTTCTGTGTACTCTTTGTGTTGTAAGCGTCAGAGCGGAATCGATCCCGTCTCGACGGAACGAACCGGGGTTTGCGGAAGCGCTTGCCTTCCAACGAATGACGCCGCCCGGCGTCCCCCCGTCCAGACTGCGTTTGGAAGGTTTGTGTTCGCCATGAAAAGGTATTCGGTAGCGATTCCTTCTGCGCCTTTGGTTCGCCCCCACGGGCATCTCTGGGTTTTTCGGCCTTCTGGGCAGACGGATCTAGCAGCGGAACCACGCACGCCCGCCCGTGCGACGATCCTGCCCTTTGCCCCTTCGTTCCTAGCTGCTCACGATGCCCCCTGGGACCGCCGTTGGGCCGATTCCGCGGCGCTCCAGAGCCCTGCCGTTGCGCACTGTCCGGGCAAAAAGGCGCTGATGCAGGTCGAGCCAACCGGGCCGATGCCGCTGGCCGAGGTCGTCGCGGGCGTGATGGAGATGCTGGTCAGCGTGGCGGGGGAGTTGGTGGGAGGGACGAACGGGGTCCGCGTCGAAGCGACGCATTCCGTGGCAAGGGAGCCCGGGGCCATGCACGAATGGACGAACGCGCGCTTCGTCCTGACGTTGAGAGGAGCCGATCTGGAGAAGGTTGTGGGTCCGCGCGGGCGCACGGCGGCGGCGTTGCGGGTGATCGTGCGAGCGGCGGGCCTGAAGCACGGCGGCGTTTTTTCGCTTTCGATCGTGGGACAGCGCTCACCGGACTGACGAGGGTAGCACGGCCTGGGCGGCTGCACGGGCGTCGCGGATCAGGTCCGGGAGGCCGACGCCGCGGTAGCCGTTGCCAAGCAGCCAAAGGGTGCCGTGGGCGCGGATGCGGGCATCAAGCGCGGCCATGCGGTCCAGGTGGCCGACGGCGTACTGCGGCAGGGAGCGGGGCCAGCGGCGGATCACGGTCAGGATGGGATCGGGCAGGGGGCCGAGGATGCGGGCGAGCTCGTGCCGGGCGATCGCGGCGATCTCGTCGTTGGTGCTTTCGATCATGCGGCCGGCGGCGGCGCTGCCGAAGAAGGCGCGGAGCATTCCGGTGCCCGGTGGGACGCGGTGGGGGAACTTCTGCGGCGTAAAGGTGCAGGCGAGCAGGCGGCTCTGCGGGCCGGGGGGCACCAGGAAGCCGAAGCCGGGAGGAAGGCTGAGCGGGGTGGGAAAGCAGAAGGCGGCGATCACGGACGAGGTGGCGTCCATCTGCATCAGATCGGCGGCTTCGGGGTCGGTGGGTCGGAGGAGGGCCTGGGCCGTGTCCACCGGGGCGGCGAGCAGGACGGCGTCGAAAAGGCCCGTGCGGGCGGGGGTCGCGACGGTCCATCCGGCGGCGGTTCGCGTGAGGGCGCGGACGGGTTCGCGAAGATGGAGCCAGCCTGGGGGGACCGCGGCGGTCATGCGTTCGATGAGTTGGCCGACGCCGCCGCGCAGGCTGGTAAAGATGGCGGGAGCGGCAGGGGCGAGGGCGTCGAGCAGCACGGCCTCCGGCGAGGTGCGGGTGGGGGTCGAGACCACGGCGGGCCTCCCTTGCAGGGCAACCTGCAGGCCCAGGATGAGGGAGCCGTGCCGGCGCTCCATCTGGACGAAGCCCGGCATGACGGCGCGAACGCTCAGTTTGGCGACGTCTCCGCCGAAGACGCCGCTGAGCAGCGGGGCGGCGACGCGGGTGAGCACCTCCGGACCGAAGTGGCGCTCGACGAAGGCGGCGATGCTCTCGTCGTGGTTCGGAGCCTGGGCGCGAAGTGCTTCGGCGCGGGCGGGTTCCTCGCGGAAGGCGCGTTTGGCCTCGGCGGTGAAGAGGGGAGAGGCCTCGACGGCGGGGAGGTCGGCGGGGACCATCATCCTCATGCCATCGGGCATGGCGACGAGGCTTCCCTCGAGGTAGAGGTAGGTCTTGCGGCCTGCGTCTAACGAGGGGATCAGTTGGTCTTCCAAGCCGAGTTCGAGGGCGAGATCGCGCGCCCAGGGCTTCTCGGTGACCCATCCGTCGGGGCCGCACTCGACGACGAAGCCGCCCTCGCGGACCGTCTCGACCGTGCCTCCGAGGCGGCCGCTCGCTTCGAAGAGGTGAACGTCGAGGGCGGCTCCGGCGCGGGCGGCTTTCGCCAGGTGGTAGGCAGCCGTCAGGCCGGCGATGCCGCCGCCCACGATGGCGATCCGCTTCATGGGGCCGTGGCGGGGGTGAGGGTGACGGTCTCATCGACGTCGGCCTGCCACGCTCCGGTGGCGACCTCGACCAGCGCGGCGACGAGGGTGGCGGAGTCGTTGAGGCTCTCGGCTCGCCACAGCTTCAGGCCAAGCTCGGCGGCGGTGTTGCGGAAGTCGATGTCGATGTCGTAGAGGATTTCAACGTGGTCGCAGAGGAAGCCGACGGGCTGCATGAGGACACCAGTGGCGCCCGACTCCTTGAGCGCCTTCAGGGTGTCTTCGACCTTGGGCCCGATCCAGGGGCCGCCGCTGAGGCCCTGGCTTTGGAAGGCAAAGACCCAGTCAGCCTCGCGGAAGCCGACGGCGGCAAGACGGTCGGCGACCATCTGCGCGGTGCGCTTGGCCTCGACCGGGTAGGGGTCGGGGGTGCCCTGCTCGGGGGTTCCGGGGCGCGCCCCGATCACCGACGCAGAGCCGGTAGAGATGGTCCGGCAGGGAACCGAGTGCGCGGTGAAGAGCACGGGAATGCGGTGGCCGGACTCCGCGCAGGCCTCCGCCCAGACCGGCCAGGTGCGCTCGGCAAAGGCGAGCCCAAGCAGCGGGTGGTCGGCCCAGCCGGCGACGAATTCCACTTCGAAGCCCTCGGCGGAATCGAGCACGGCCTTACGGTAGAGGCCGACCGAGGTGCGGGAGTTCTGCGGGGCCAGGCAGATGGCCTTGATGTGGGTGACCCCGTCCGCGCGCATCTCGTTCAAGACGTCGGCGATAAAGGGGTGCCAGTTGCGCATGCCGACGTAGACCCTGGTGTCGTGTCCGGCGGCCCGAAGCGCCTGCTCCAGCATATGGCCCTGGATGAGCGTCCACTTGGTGAGCGGCGGCGGCTCGGGGCCGGGCTCCCAGCCGAGGCCGATCTCGCCGTAGCGATGCTGCAGCTCTTCGACGACTTCGTTGGGCAGCGCGCGGCCGCCGGTGACCTTGGCGAGATAGGGGGCCATTTCGCCGAGAACGTCGGGGGTGCCGTGGGCGAGGAGCAGGATGGCGTGTTTCATGGAAGGGGCTCCGGGGGGTTACGCGTGAAAGTCGCGGACCCAGCGCACGACGTGGATGACCTGGTCGACGGGGGTTCCGGGGACGATGCCGTGGCCGAGATTGAAGATGTGGCCGGGGCGGTTGGCGGCGGCGGTAAGGATCTCGTCGACGCGGGCTTTGAGGACGTCTTCCGGGGCGAAGAGAGCGATGGGATCGAGATTGCCCTGCACGGCGCAGCCCGGGCCGGCGGCGCGCCAGCCTTCGGCAAGCGGGATGCGCCAGTCGAGCCCGAGGACGTCCGCTCCAGTCTCGCGCATGGTCGGCAGCAGCGAGGCGGTGTCGACGCCGAAGTAGATGACGGGGACGCCGAGGGCGCGGACACGGCGGACAAGCTCGGTGGTCGGGCCGAGGCAGTATTGGCGGTAGTCGGCGACCGAGAGCGCACCGGCCCAGCTATCGAAGATCTGGATGACGTCCGCTCCGGCCTCGACCTGCTGCTGCGCGAATCCGGCGAGGACGGTGACGAGCTTTTCCATCAGCATCGGCCACGCGGTGCTGTCGGGCGCGCCGGGGCTGTCGGCCTGGTACATCAGTTTCTTGGTCTCGACGTAGTTGCGCGAGCTGCCGCCCTCGATCATGTAGCTGGCGAGCGTGAACGGGGCTCCGCAGAAGCCGATGATGCCAAGCTGATCGCCGTCGGCGCGGGGCGGGGCGAAGTGGGCGGCCACCTTCTCGATGGAGCGCGCGACGTAGCTGAGCTCGTCGATGCGATCGGTCTGGAGCGCCTGGACGTGGGCGAGGCTGCGGACGGGCGTGTGGACGACGGGGCCTTCACCCGCGACGAACTCGAAGTCGAGCCCCATGGGCGTAAAGGGCAGCAGGAGGTCGGCGAAGATGATGGCGGCGTCGACGCCAAGGCGCTCGGCGGCCGTGATGGTGACCTCGGAGGCGACCTCCGGGGTGCGGCAGATCTCGAGCAAGCTGTGGTGCTTGCGGACTGCCATATACTCCGGCATGTAGCGGCCGGCCTGGCGGAGAAACCACACAGGCGTGCGATCGACCGGCTGGCGCAGGCAGGCGCGGACGAAGCGGCTCGGGCCGCTGGTGATGGCAGCCTCCGGGGGGGTGGAGAGCGGGTCGGTCGAAACGATCACAGGCGATTCAGGTCTCCAGGGTCAAGCGTAGCACCTTCATTTGGCCGCACGGGGGCACGCTTTCATCGCGCGGAACGACCGTGAAAGGGAAGATGGCCGGGCAGGTGGTAGACCACGCCGACGCTGCCGAGCAAGGGTCGGCGGATGCCTCCGGCGTCAAGCCGCCAGCGCGATCCCTGGGCATCCAGCTTGAGCGAGAAGCGCGGGAAGAGATCGTAATCGACGCCGCCGCCGTAGGTGAGGACCAGGGCATGGTCGGTGAGTGCCGGGGGTGTGTCGAAGCCGACCTTGCCCGCCCCCGCGAGGAAGTCCGCATAGGGCCGGAAGCGGCGGAAGTGGGTCGACTCCAGCCGGAGGCCGCCCGAAAAGACGCGCTCGCCGACCACGCTGAGGACCGGCGTGAACGAGACGCGTCCCTCGACGGAGGCGCCCAGCGAGTAGCGGTGGAAGATGCGGGTAAGATCGACGCCGGCCGTGAGCCCCGGCTGCGTGGTTCCGGCGTAGGCGGTGCGAACGCCGCTGGCGGTCAGGAAGACGGCAATCTCTGCGGATTTTTCCGCGGTGGGCCGGGCCTGGGCGGCCGCGACGGATGCACCCAACAGGCAGCAGGCGAGGATTCTGCGAAGCGGGGGAAAGATCACGGTTCAGCGTACCTCAGCAGGCTGCCCTGCGCGCGCGAACGACGAGGCCGGATGCGAGACGCAAGCCTCTCTGGACGCCGCATCAGGCTTCAAGGCGGGTGGTGAACTCTTCGATGACCGGGTTGGTGAGGACCTCGCGGGCGAGGCGTTCGATCTCGGCTTCGGCCTCGCTGGGGCTCAGCGTGTCGTCCAGCGTCAGCACGAAATATTTGCCCTGCCGCACGTCGGCTACTCCCCGGTACTGCATCCGGCGCAGCGCATCGGCGACGGTTTTGCCCTGGGCGTCGAGTACCGTGCGCTTTAAAGTAACGTAGACATGAGCCTTCATCGTGACTGATTATAGACGTGTAGAAGCCGGCCCGGACCTGAAGAAGGATCAACCTGCATGCAGAGCAGGCCGGGAGAACGCCCGGAAGCGCGTTGCCGCGGCGAAGCGTTTCTCTTTCCTTCCGCTCGACCGCGCCCTCCCGGCGGTCCACCCCCACGCTCCGCTGGAGCGACACTCCTAACGATGAGACGAGATGCCAGACTTTATGCCGAACTACCTTGAACTGCCGGTTGGACCGCGTTCCCCCGAAGTGATCAACGCGGTGATCGAGATTCCCCACGAGGGCATCAACAAATACGAGTACGACAAGGAACTCCACGTCTTCCGGCTGGACCGGAACCTGTACTCGCCGGTCCATTACCCGGGGGACTACGGCTTTATCCCGAGCACCTTGGGCGATGATGGCGATCCGCTCGATGTGCTGGTGTTGGTCGATGCGCCGAGCTTTCCCGGCTGCGTGATGGAGGTGCGGCCGATCGGGCTTCTCGAGATGCTCGACCAGGGTCTCGGCGACGAGAAGGTGCTGTGCGTGGGCGAGGGCAACCCGCGCTATAAGGATGTCTGGAACTTCTCGGAGATCTATCCGCACATGCTGCGGGAGATCACCCACTTCTTTGCCATCTACAAGGATCTCGAGGGCAAACGGGTGGAGGTCAAGGGCTGGCGCGATGCGTCGTTCGCCCGGGCCAAGGTGATCGAGGCGCAGCAGCGCTTTATCGACAACAAGAAGAGCTAGTGCGGGGGGGAAGGGCCGGAGTGCGTTTGCGCGCGCTTCGGCCTTCCTATTTTGCGGCGGGCGAGCGCGTACCCCAGCGGGCCGGCGGCGGCGACCAGCGCGGCGAACCCGAGCGCGGGCATGGGGCCGACACGCTCCTCGCGCGCGGCCCACAGGGCGAAGGCGATCAGGCCGGTGGGGCCGAGAGCCGCGAGGATCGCCCCGGGCATTCCGCCGGGAACCCGGAAGGGGCGGGGAAGGTCCGGCTCACGCACTCGCAGGACAAGCAGCGCGACGAACTCCAGCAGCAGCGACCCGCCGTAGAGCACGAGATCGATCGAGAGGAGACGCTCGAAGGTGAAGCCGAGCGCAAGCGCCCAGCCCGCGCTGCAGACCAGCACGCTGACCCACGGGACGCCGTTCGCCAGGCGCCTGGCGAGCCCCGCGGGGGCCAGCCCGTCGACCGCGAGCGCATACGGCAGCCGCGTATAGGAGAGGGTGAGCGCGTTGAAGGTGCCCAGGCTATCGAACGAGCCGGCCAGCACGACGGCGACCGCAAGCGACCCGCCGCCGAGCAGACCCGCGGCATCCACCCACGCGCCGGTCGAGAAGCGCTCCGCCGGGATGCCGGCCAGCCAGACCGCGGCCAGCGGCAGCGTGTAGATGCCCATCACCAGCAGGGCGGCGCCGAGCATGGCGCGTGGGTAGGCGCGCTGCGGCTCGTCCACCTCCTGGGCAATGGTGCTGGCGTTGTCCCAGCCCATGTAGTTCCACAGCGTCACCAGCAGGGCTCCAGATAGATCGGCCGTGGGTGGCCGGCCGCCTCCGGCCGCGTGGAACCCGGTGCGCGCGGTATGCCAGAGAGCCAGCCCGATGAGCACCGCGAAGGGCGCAAGCGAGACGAACATCATCCGCAGGGAGCCGACGCCGACCGCCGCCGCGCCGCGCAGGTTCCAGACCGCGCAAGTGACGACGATAGCCAGCTTCAGGGCGAGGCCCCGACCTCCCGCCGTAAGCGCCGGGGCCACATGCGACAGGTACAGCACAAAGGCCGTCGGGTAGATCGCCATGTCGAAGACGCTCGCGGCGAGCGAAAGCCACGCCTCCTGGAAGCCCCAGAACGGGCCCATCGCCCGCCGCACCCACTGGTAGAAGCCCCCTTCGGCGGGAATCGCGGTGGCGAGTTCGCCGATCATCAGCGAGGTGGGCAGGCTCCAGGCCAGGGGCACCAGCAGCAGGAGCAGCAGCGCCCGCGCATACCCGGCCTTGCCGAGAATGTCTTCGAGCCCGTAGGGTCCGCCCGAGACCATAAAGAAGGTGGCGCCGATCAGCGGCAGAAGGCGCATCCTGCGCACCGCTCCGGAGACCCGCCCCGCGCCTGGTGACACGATCTCCCCCGCCCCGCCCCCAACCCCCACCCGCATGAGCCTCCCCCTCGCAAGCAGGATAGCCGCCGCGCCCGGTCGTCCGCGGGAAGAAAACGGAGATCCCTCGCAAATGTGCCGCGAAGTCCGCACCGGATCGAGAGCACCGCGCTATAATCAGGCTGTCCCGGCGCTCGCACCACGCGCGGGGGTCCACCCATGCGGAGAGTTGGCCGAGAGGCTGAAGGCGGCGGTTTGCTAAACCGTTATAGGACCAAAAGTTCTATCGGGGGTTCGAATCCCCCACTCTCCGCCATCACTCCGCCATCACTCCAGGAGCAAGCGCCCCTTCTTCCACCCGCCGCGCCTTGATCTCTCCGCCCATCGTGCCGTTGCCTGCGCAGGTTGCTGAACGCGCGGCCGTTCTTCGCCTTGGTGATCGCGAAGCGTGGGCAAGTTGACGGCTTCCGCTTTTTTCGCGCTTGGACCTCGGCCTGGAACCCTGTTCGATCAGGCCGCCGCCTCCCGCACCTTCAGGTGGCGCAACAGGTCGTCGAGCGTCCCTTCGGTGACCGAAGGGGCCTTCTCCGCGCGGGCGGTGGCCTCGCGCGCCTGCGCCTCGCGCCGTTCCGCCACGGCCGCCGCCGAAACCGCCACGGGGTTTGCGGGAATGGACGCCGCAAAGGCGCTCGGCTCCGTGGGTCTTGTCCGCTGCTTTCGGCTCGTGGCCGCCTTGCGGGTCGCACGGGCCCGGCGCGGAGCGGGGGCGGGCGGCTGCGGTGGCTCGGCCCCCTCCAATGCAGCCGACTCCCGCGGCGGCGCATTGGCCGCAAGGCGCCGAGTCTTGGCCGGCCCGGCTGGAAAAGCAGCTTCGGAGAGAAGGTTGCGAACGGTCGTAAGCAGCGCAAGGTCGGAGTCGATCAGGGAAAGAATGTTGCCGTAAGACATGCCCGTATTCTAAGCCATCCACCGCGGCGCCGGCACGGTAAGGAGCCTCGGCGGCCCGCCGTACCTAGGCTGCAGCGCCACCGCCAGGGAAACTAGGTCGAAGCTGCCGGCGCAACGTTGCCCATGATCGCCCGCGGCACGGCGGATCGTCGTAGAGGCCGCCCGGAAGCGTGGGGGGCAACGTAGCATCCCTGCGCCGCGCAACCGGCCCCTACGTCAGCCCGTCAA
This sequence comes from uncultured Granulicella sp., assembly GCA_965213785.1. Taxonomy (GTDB): domain Bacteria; phylum Acidobacteriota; class Terriglobia; order Terriglobales; family Acidobacteriaceae; genus Edaphobacter. The sequence goes on from OZ243921.1 coordinate 2,512,838, forward strand.
ACACCGCCGCTGCCGCCCCCTGCACCCCCGCCGCCCGTCCCGCCGACGCCATCATCACCCGCGGAGCCCGCTGTCTGCCAAAGTGCAGCCTCGCCTCCACTCTCTCTTGCACCTTCAAGCCAAACCCCGGCTTGCCCTCGATCAGCCCTCCCGAAAGCAGAATCGCCTCCGGGTCCAGCACGTTGTACAGGTTCGCCAGCCCTTCCGCCAGGTACCCTGCTAGCGCCCCGTACGCCGCCACCGCCGTGTCCTCTCCCGACGCCTCCCCACGCGAAATCAGCAGAGCCTTGGCCGGAACATCCTCCGCCTCCACCCGTCCTCCAAGCTCCAGGTACTCCGCCACCAGCCCTCCGGCGGACACATACGCTTCCAGGCATCCACGCCGGCCGCAGTTGCACGCCCTCCCGTCCATCCGGATCGTCTGGTGCCCCACCGTGCCGGCAAAGCCATGCTGCCCGCGCACCAGCCTGCCGTCGAGCACCAGGCCTCCCCCCACGCCGGTGCCAAGCGTCACCGCCACAAAGCTCCGCAACCCACTGCCCGCGCCAAAGTGCATCTCCGCCAGCGCTGCCGCGTGCGCATCGTTCTCCACAAACACCGGCAGCCCCGTCACCTCCCGCAGGCTCCCCCGGATATCGAAGCCCGCCCACCCCGGCAGGTTCCCGGTCGCCGCAAACACCGTGCCCCTCGCCGCATCGATCGCCCCCGCGCTCGCAATCCCCACACCGACAGGCACGATGCCCGTTCCCGCCGCATCCCGCAGGCGTTCGGCGACCGCCACGTGCATCGCCCGCGCAATCGTCTCCCGCCCGCCCGCCGCGTCGGTCGGCGTCTGCCCCAGGTGGCTCACCACTCCCCGCTCGCTCACCAGCGCGGACTTGATCGAGCTCCCGCCCAGGTCCAGCGCCACCGCCATCCGGCCTCCCGCGGCCTTGCTCCTCGATCGATCCACCGCCCGCCGAAACCGCGCCGCAATCGTTCCCGGCCGCGTGATCGCCGACCCTGCCACCACGCACCATGCCCCCGCCTCGAGCGCCCGCACCGCCTCCTCCGGGGTCGAAAGATGCCCCTCCGCGACGACCCCGCGACCGCTCTCCCGCACCAGCGCCCCCAGCAGCTCCCAGTTGAAGCCATGGCTCCCGGCCGTCTCCTCCGTATACCCATGCAGCGTCGTTCCGATCAGGTCCGCGCCCTCCTCCGCCGCCTGCATCCCCTCGCTCAGCGTGGCGATGTCGGCCATCACCGGCAGCCCAAGCTCCTGCTTCACCCGTCGCAGCACCTCGCGCCACGGCTCCCCGGCCACATGCACCCGATCGGTGCAGTCCAGCGCGATCACGCTCGCGCCCGCTGCCGCCAGCGCCCTGGCCGACGCAAAATCAGGCGTAATCCGCAGCTGCCCCCCCACATAACTCTTCTGGATCCCGATGATCGGCAGCCCCGTATCCAGCCGCACCGCCCGGATATCTGCCGGACTATTCAGCCGCAACCCCTCCGCCCCTCCCATCACGGCGGAGCGCGCCACCCGCCGCAGCGTCTCCGTATCCTCCATCGGATCGTTCGGGGCGGCCTGGCAGGAGACGACGAGCGTATGCCGCAGAGAATCGACCGTAGGGTGCATGGAAGCCTTCCAAGGGAAAGTAGGTTGCAAGTTGTCCAGTTGTATAGTGTACTTGATCCACCGTTCCCGCCCTTGACCCACCCGCCTCCAAAGGAGCCCCACCCATGCACGACGCCGTCGCCCTCGGAGCGCTGCTCGCGATCATCTCCGGCGTCATGAATGGCCTCTTCACCCTGCCCATGCGCTTTCTCGGCCGCTGGGCGTGGGAGAACGTTTGGGCCGTCTTCATCACCGGTGCCTGCCTTCTGCTCCCCCTGGTCCTGGTCACCCTCACCGCCCCGGCAAGCTGGGCCCTGCTGCTCCACGCGCCCCGGCACTCCGTGCTGATCGCGCTCTCCACCGGCTTCGCCTGGGGCTTCGGCGCCATCATGTTCGGCCAGAGCGTCAGCGCCATCGGCATCGCGCTCGCCAACACCTTCGTCCTCGCCATCAGCTCCGCGCTCGGCTCCTTGCTTCCCATGGTCATCCTGTACCCCGGCCGCCTGCACGAGCGCTCCGGCCGCATGATCCTGCTCGGCATCGCCATCGAAATCGTCGGCATCGCGCTCTGCGGCCGCGCCGGCGTGCTGCGCGAGCGCGCCTCGCACGCCGACGAAGCCGCCCAGCGCGGAGATCTCGTCGGCAAGGCCCGCCCCCTCGCCGTCGGGCTCCTGCTGGTCCTCGGCTCCGGCATCCTCTCCGCCGTCTTCAACATCGGCTTCGCCTCCGCCGCCCCCATCACCGCCTACGGCCAGAGCCGCGGCCTCGGCCTCTTCGCCGCGACCAACCTCATCTGGATTCTCATGCTCGGCGGCGGCGCCGTCTCGAACCTCGCCTTCTGCGCCTATCTCCTCGCCAAAAACCGCACCGCCCCGCGCTTCACCCAGCCCGGAGGAACCCGCCTCTACGGCCTCGGCCTGGTCATGGCGCTGCTCTGGGGCGGCAGCATCTTCGTCTACGGCGCCGCCAGCCCAGCCTTGGGCGCGTCCGGCCCCTCCATCGGGTGGCCCCTCAGCCTCGCCACCGGCCTGCTCGTCGCCAACCTCGTCGGCCTCACCCTCGGCGAGTGGAAGGGTGCCTCCCGCGTCGCCCTCACCTGGATGGCCGGAGGCATCGCCGTCCTGCTCGCCGCCATCGCCGCCCTCAGCCAGGCAGGCTGATCCCCATGCCCCCCGAAACTCCAACCATCGAAGCCCGCCTCACCCCCATCGACAAGAACAGCTTCGAGCCGCTCTACTTCCAGATCCAGTCCCAGCTCGAACAGCTCATCCGCACCCGCGTCCTCCAACCCGGCGATTCGCTCCCGGGCGAGTCCGAGCTCTCCCGCATCTTCGGCGTCAGCCGTATGACCTCCCGGCAGGCCCTGCAGGGCCTCGAAACCGACGGCTTCGCCCACCGCGAGCGCGGCCGCGGAACCTTCGTCCGCGCCCCCAAGGTCGAAAAACACATCGCCCATCTCCTCGGCTTCACGGCGGAGATGGCCCTGCTCGGCCTCACCGCCACCACCCGGCTCCTCTCCCAGGGCCGGGTCGCCGCCCCCGCGCCCATCGCCGCCTGCCTCGCCCTCCCTCCCAAAGCCCCCCTGCTCGTCCTTCACCGCCTCCGCCTCGCCGACGGCGAACCCATCGCCCTCGAGCACGTCTCCATCCCCCTCAGCCGCTTCCCCGGCATCGAGACCGTCGATTTCGCCGCCGCGTCCCTCTACGAAACCTTCCGCGAGCGATTCGCCGTCAAGATCGGCTCCGCCAACGAAACCATCGAGGCCCGCGGAGCCACCCGCGAAGAGGCTCGGCTCCTCCACATCCCGCCCGCCGCCAGCCTCCTCGCCGTCACCCGCACCCTGCTCGACGCCGACGGCGTCCCGGTCGAGCACGGCCTCTCCCTCTACCGCGGAGACCGTTATCGCGCCGTCCTCCACATCCCCGCCACGCACTCCATCCCGCCCGCCCCCAAACGCCGCAGCCCCAAGCAAGGAGCCTGATGCCGTCCCGCCACCTCGTCCCCCTGCTCCTGTTCCCCCTGTCCCTGGCCCTCCTCGCCCCCGGCGCCGCCCAAACCCCCACCGCCCCTCTGCTCGACATCCTCCGCGTCCACGCCGAGGGCGACCCCGCCGCCGCCCTCGTCACGCCCACCCCGGGCCCCATCCGCAACGTCCGATGCGACATCGCCCTCGTCGGCGGAGGCTTCGGCGCGGTCAGCGCCGCCCTCGCCGCCACCTCCGCCGGCCACTCCGTCTGCATGTCCGAGCCCACCCTCTGGCTCGGTGGCCAGGCCACCGCGCAGGGCGTCTCCGCCTTCGACGACAACAAATACATCGACACCACCGGAGCGACCGCCAGCTACCTCGACCTCAGTCGCCGCATCCGCGAGCACTACGCTGCCCTCCTCCCGGCCGGCGCCCCGCCGCTCACCAACCCCGGCGGCTGCTGGGTCTCCAGGCTCTGCTTCGAACCCGCCCCCGCCCACCGCATCCTCCGCGATCTCCTCGCGCCCGCCCTCGCCTCCGGCAAGCTCCAGCTCTGGCTCCACACCGTTCCCGTCCAGGTCGACCGCAACGGCCGCCAGCTCCGCTCCGTCCTCCTCTACGACTTCGACCACCACGCCTGGACCCGCCTCCACGCCGCCTACTTCGTCGAAGCCTCCGAGATGGGCGACCTCCTCGCCCTCAGCGGGCTCCCCTTCCGGATCGGCGCCGAGGCGCAATCGGACACCCACGAGCGCGACGCCCCGCAGGTCGCCGACCCCCATGCGAGCCAGAGCTTCACTTACCCCTTCATCCTCGAAACCGGCCCCACCCCCGCCTCCGCCGAGCCCCCGCCGCCCGCCTACGACAGCTTCCTCAAGCAGTTCACCTTCGTCATCGACGACGGCAAAGGCAAGCTCCTCACCTACGGCTTCTACGAGAGCAAGCCCAACCTTCCAGGCTCCTTCTGGGTCTACCGCCGCTCCGTCGAGGCCGCCCGCTTCCGCCCCGGAGCCTTCCCCTCCGACCGCAGCATGATCAACTGGAACAGCAACGACTTCTGCGACGCCAGCCTGCTCAGCCGCGACCCCCACCTGCAGGCCGCCGCCCTCCAGAAGGCCAAACGCCTCTCCCTCGGCTTCGCCTGGTGGCTCCGCCACACCGCCCCCCGCGATGGCGGCGGCACCGGCTACCCGGAGCTCACCATCCAGCCCGATGCCATGGGCAGCCCCGACGGCCTCTCCCAGCACCCCTACATGCGCGAGTCCCGCCGCATCGTCCCCCTGCGCACCATCGTCGAGGAAGACATCGCCATCGACTTCCAGCACAACGCCCGCTCCGCGCCCTATCCGGACTCCGTCGGCATCGGCTGGTACCCCATCGACATCCATAGTTGCGACCACCAGGACTTCGTCTCGCAGACCAGGCCCTACCAGATCCCCCTTGGAGCCCTCATCGCCCGCGATGCCGACAACCTCCTCGCCGTCGGCAAGACCATCGGCGCCACCCACATCACCAACGGCGCCTACCGCCTCCACCCCACCGAGTGGGCCACCGGCGAAGCCGTCGGCTACACCCTCGCCCTATCGCTCGATCGTCACCTTCCCCCCGCAGCTCTCGACCGCGACCCCGCCGCGCTCGTCACCCTCCAGCGCACCCTCGTCGAGCACGGCCACCCCATCGTCTGGTTCGACGACATCCCCGTCGCCTCGCCCGGCTTCGCCGCCAGCCAGCTCGCCGGCCAACGCCTCTGGTGGCAGCTCGACCCCGCCACCCTCCACGCCGACCCCACCCGTCCCGTCACCTTCGGCGAAGCCGCCACGGTCCTAAACCTCCAGGCCCCCACCCCCGACCGCCCCCTCACCTGGGCCGATCTCGACCACACCGGGCTCCCCATCGGCCCGCGCACCGGCACCGTCCACCGCGCCGACTTTGCCGCCTGGCTCTACCCCCAGCACGCCCGCAAACCCTGAAGTCCTAGGCCTTCTTCGCCGCCGAAAAGATCTCCACCAACCGGTCCGCGATCATCCTGTCCTCACCCTCCTTCAGCTGCCACATCGCAAACCCGAACACCTCCGGGTCCCGCGCCGCCAACCGCCGTGCCGCGTCCACGTCGTTGGCCGAGGTCCGCGCCGCAGGCGAAGTGGGAGACACCACGGGCTGCGGCGCCGGCACATTCGACGGACGTCCGCGCATCCCGCCCGCCCCGGCGCCAAAGCTGCCAATCCCGATCGGCCGCGTGTCCGCCAACTGCTGCATCACGTCATGCCCGGTAATCTTCAGCTTGCTCGCATCGATCTTCCAGCTATACGAAGGCGTCACATTGCCCAGCGCCGCCGGATCGAACTTCCGCGGCTGCGCCACAACCCCGAAGCGGGCCACCGCGTCCGAGATCACCTTCGCCCGCGCGTCGTAGGACCGCAGCACCGCGTCGTAGTCCTGGTTTACAAAGATCTCGAGCGCCTTCAACAGCCCAAAGATCGTCTCTTTGCCCACCTTGCAGCAGCGCCCGATCCGGTCTTCCTGCGGACTCATATTCAGCAGCGCCCACCGGATCATCTCTTCCTTGCCAATTAAAATCCCGGAAGCCTGCGGCCCCTGGATGTCCTTTCCGCCCGAGAACGTCACCATATCGAACCCGACCGCCGGATACTCCCAAAGCCGTTCCTTCGGCGGCACATCGGCCGAGGCATCGTTGAACGTATAAATCCCGTGCGCCTTCGCGATCGCCACCGTCTCCGGCCCGCTCACCTTCCCCTGGTCACTCTGAATATTGGTAAAGTGAATCGCCACCGTCTTCGGATTGATCGCCGCGATCATCTCCTCGCGCGTCACCACCTCCACCAGCTTCGCCCCCGTCTGCCGAATCTGGTGATCGAACGCATAGCGATGGCTCTTCTGGATGATCACTTCATTCCGCGGAAACGCACTCACATCCGGAACCGCCACCAGCCGGTCTTCCAGGTCCTCGGTCATCATGGCGGAATACCCGACCACCATCGCCGCCGCCGCGCCCCCCGTCACCAGCCCCGTATACCCGGCAGGCGACTTGCAAAGCTTCGCAATATACTTCCCCGCCGCAATCTCCAGTTCGTCGATCAGCACAAAATGCTGGTTCCCCTGCCGAATCAGCTCTACCACCTCCGGCTTCATCACCGACCCGCCGATCACCGTCACCGTCCCGACGATGTTCACCAGCGGCGTCACCCCAAGCTCGGCGTAGATGTCTCCGGTCGACCCAAGCCCCGAGGAAATCGGCACGATTGGATGCCCATCCACCCCGGCCGGATACGGATCACGCGGCTTGGTCGCCGCGCTTAGCTCCGCCGGAACCAGCGCGCCCCCCGTAAGCGCCCCCAGCGCGGAAAGAAAATTTCGACGGCTCCAGGCGGACTTCCAGTTCATAAGGGCTCCATGATGCGGTGACGGTCACTCCAGCATATGCGAGACCATCCCCCAACGGGAACAGCCATTTGCCCTAGAGGCATCCGCCGCCGTCGAAAGAGCTTGACGGATGGTGGCCCATGCGTAATCGTTACAAAAGATGAGATAGCCCGGAAGGCCTGTGACCTCCCGGGGGTTTGTGCTACTTCATCAGCAGCACGATAACCAACAGCACCACTGCCAACACAAGTCGCCAATCCAGCACGACCGTGATCAGCAGCCGGAACCAGGATGAGGAAACATCCTTCTCCAGGCGCATCAGGCAATCACCTCCTCACCTCGGTAGCAGCCCCGGGTCGCTAGAACGACCCGGAGGCCGCTCCGATCCTGGATCACTCTCCACAGCTCGGTAAGGAAACCTCCCGATCTTACAAGAGCGCTACGCCGCAGCCCGCCGCTCACTCCAGTCGATCAGCAGAAAGTAAATCGCCGGCGTCACCACCAGGCTCAGCACCACCGACACAACCAGCCCCCCAATCACCGCAATCGCCAACGGCTGCAGCATCTGCGACCCCGCCCCCAGCGCGAACGCCAGCGGCAGCATCCCGCACATCGCCGCCACCGCCGTCATCACAATCGGCCGCAGCCTCCGCTGCGCCGCCTGCATCATCGCCTCGCGCGCCGTCGCCCCCGCCGCCCGCGCATGCTCATCCGCATCCAGCAGCAGAATCCCATTCTTCGCCACAATCCCGATCACCATGATCAAGCCCATAAAGCTCGCCACGTTGAAGTTCGTCCGCGTCACCAGCAGCGCAAACAGCACCCCCGTCATCGACAGGACCGAGCTAGTCAAAATCGCCAGCGGTGCCGAGAAGTTGCGGAACTCCGCCAGCAAGACCCCGAACACCAGCGCCAGCGCCAGCACCAGCACCCGAGAAAGATCCGTAAAGGATTTCTGCTGTTCCTGGTATGTCCCCCCATACTCCACCCGCACGCTCGCGGGCAGATTAAGCCGCGCCACCGCCGCCTTCACCTTCGCCATCGCCCCACCCAGGTCCGACCCCTCCAGCCGCCCCGAGACCAGCACCACCTGCTGCAGGTTCTCCCGCCGAATCTCGTTCTGCGGCGGCAGCTCCACCACGTTCGCCAGCGCCCCCAGCGTTGCCGTATGCCCGGTGGTCGAGTTGAACACCGTATTCTGAATCGCATCGAGCGAAGCCCGGTGCTCCGCCCCCATCCTCACCCGGATCGTATACGGCCGCCCATCCACGATCATCGGCTCATTCGTCGGCAGCCCATCGAGCAGGGAAGTGGCGTCCTCGGCGATCTCCTGCGGCGTGAAGCCCAGCCGGCTCGCCACCGCCGCATCCACCTGAAAGCTGGTCGAGGGCCCGCTTAGTGTGTTGTCGACGCCATTCTGCGTATCCACGATCCCCGGAATCGCCTGGATAGCCGCCTGCACCTTCGGCCCTAGATCATGCAGCAGCGCCACATCGGTCGAGAACAGCTTGATCTGCACCGGCTCCGGAGAGTTCGACAGATCGTTGATCATATCCTCCAGCACCTGCACAAACTCGATATCGAGCGCCGGCTCCTCCTCCTTGATCTTGCCGCGAATCTCCGCAATGATCTCGTCGATCGGCCGCGACCGCTTCGTCTTCAGCCGCACCGAAATATCCCCGGTGTTGGCCTCCGTTACTGCAGCCAGCCCAAGCTGCAGCCCCGTCCGACGCGTCGTGATGTCTACCTCCGGCGTCTCGTGCATGATCTTCTCGACGTGGTCCAGCACCTTCGTCGTCGCCTCCAGCGAACTCCCCGCCGGCATGATGTAGTCCAGGATGAACGCCCCCTCATCCATCTCCGGCAGCAGGTTCGTCCCCAGCCCCTGGTACGCAAAGTACCCGCCCACCAGCAACACCGCCGCCAGCCCCGCTAGCGCCCACGGCTTCGCCACCGCAAACCCCAGCGCCCGCCCATGCACCCCCAGCACCCGCCGCATCACCGGCCCATGCTCCTCGTCGCCATGCCCCTTGCCGGTCGTCGAAAGCAGCGAGAGCGACAGCACCGGGGTAAAGGTCAGCGCCAGCAGCAGCGACGTCAGCAGCGCCGCCGTCATCGTTACCGCCAGCGCGCGGAAGAAGCTCCCGGTCACCCCGGTCACCGCGATCAACGGCAGAAACACCACGATCGGCGTCACCGTCGACCCCACCAGCGGCACCGCGATCTCGCGCAGCGCCATCCGCACCGCGTCCGCCCGGCTCTGCCCCGCATCCCGATGCACCACGATGTTCTCAACCACCACAATCGCATCGTCGATCACCAGCCCGATCGCCGCCGCCAGCCCACCCAGCGTCATCAGGTTGAAGCTCTGGCCAATCAGCCACAAAAACAGAATCGTCATGGCGACAGTAACCGGAATCACCATCCCCGCCACCAGCGAAGAGCTCCAGTCCCGCAGAAACAGAAACAGCACCAGGCAAGCCAGCGCCAGCCCGATCAGGATCGCGTCCCGCACACTCGCAATGCTCTCCCGCACCAGCTCGGACTGGTCGTAAAACGGCGTCAGCCGCACCCCCGCCGGAAGATTCTTCCGCAGCAGCGCCACCTCGTCAGCCGCCTCGTTCGCCACCGTCACCGTGTTGCTCGTAGGCTGCCGCGTCAGGTTCAGCAGCACCGCCGGCTGCCCATTCGCATCCACCCGCGTATATACCGGCAGCGTCGCCGGCCCCACCGCCGCCACATCGCCCACCCGTACCGGCGCGCCCCCGGCAGTCGTCTTCACCACCAGCCTGCTCAAACCGTCCACATCGTGCGCCTGCGCCCCAACAAGCCCCAGAATCAACTGGTGATCCGCCTCATACAGCCCCGGCGAGTCGATAATGTTCGAAGTCTGCACCCCATTCACCAGGTCCAGCGGAGTCACCCCGGCCGCCTGCAGCTTTACCGGATCCGGCACAATATGAAACTCCGGAACCTGCCCCCCCTGCACCACCACCGTCGCCACCCCCGGCAGCCGATTCAGCGGCGGCTTCAACTCATAGGTCGCAATCTGCCACAGCGCCGTCTGCGACACCGTCTGCGCCCCCCGGTCCTCCGCCGTCAGCGCATACGCCACGATCGGAAACGTCGCAAACGTCAGCCGGTTCGTCGTAATCTTCGCTGTCGAAGGCAGCTCGGACGACACCTTCGACAACGCCGCAACCGTCAACTGCAGCGTTCGAAACATATCCACGTTCCAGTCGAAGAACAGGCTCACCTCGGCCGACCCCCGGCTCGTCGTGCTCCGCACCGTCACCAGCCCAGGAACGCTGTTCACCGCGTCCTCAATCGGCTTGGTGATCAGCACCTGCATCTGCTCGACCGGCATCACGCCGTTGTCGATCCCGATCACCACCCGCGGAAAGTTCGTATCCGGAAACACCGAGATCGGCACCCGGAACGCCGCATACACCCCCGCCAGCGTCAGCACCGCCAGAAAGAAGAAGATCGGCTTAGCCGCCCGGCTCAGCCAGAATCCCTGCTCGGCCGCACTCACTTCTTCTCCCCCGCGTCGTCCGCTTCCTTCCCCGCCGCCGGCTTCTCCCCAGCCGCCTCCACCTTCACCTTCGTCCCATCATCCAGCCCATACCCACCCGTCGTAATCACCTGGTCGTCCACCTTCAACCCATCCAAAATCTGCACCTGCTCCGCAGTCTGAATCCCGACGATCACCGGCCGCTTCTTCGCGGTCCCGTCCGCCGCCACCACCATCACAATCTTCCCCGCCCCCTCATTCGACCTCTGCAGCGCCTCCACCGGAATCAGCAGCGCCTCCTTCACCGTCCGCCCCTTCATCGTCGCGTGTACGGCGGACCCCGCCTTCAGCGCGCCCTTCGCATTCCCCACCCGCAGCCAGACCTCTACCGTCGTGCTTCCCGGGTCAAGCGCCGGGCTGATCAGCGAAACCTTCGCCGCCACCGTCCCCTCCACCCCCGGCACCGCCAACTCCGCCTCACTCCCCACCACAAGCTCCTGCGCCTGCCGCTGCGCCAAATGCATCTTCGCCAGCAACACGGAGGTATCCATCACGGTCACCACCGCCGTCCCCGCCGCCGCCGTCTCCCCCGGAAACAGCGGCCGGTCCGTCACCACCCCCTTGATCGGCGACCGCAGCTGCGTATACCCCAACTGCGCCTCCGCCCCGAGCAGCTTGCCCCGTGCGCTTTCAAGCGTCCCCTTCGCGGTCTCGAGCGCCGCCCCCTGCCCGCTCTTCCGCAGCGCATCGTACTTCTGCTGCGCCAGATCGTTCGCCGCCTGCGCCTGCAACACGGTCGCCTGAGCCGTATCCACATCCCTTCCAGGAATCGCCCCCTGCGCCAGCAGCTTCTGCCGCGCCGCCAGGATGCTCTGGTCCAGCTTCAACGTGGCCTGCGCCTGCGTCAGCTCCAGCCGCGCCTGCGTCTCCGCCTCCGGAACCGTCGACCCCGTAGCCGCCGTATACGCCCCCTTCGCCGCCGTATACGCCCCCTGGTTGTCGATCGCTGCCGCCGCCAGGTCCTTGTTCTCCAGCACCGCAACAAGCTGCCCCGCCGCAACCCGAGCCCCCCGCTGCACATAAAACTGCTTCACCGGCGCCGTAATCCTCGCCGCAATCGCCGCCTGCGCCACCGGGGCCAGCACCGCATCCCCCGTAATCTCCTCCGCAATCTCCCCCACCACCGGATGCACCGCCTCGACCGCCGCCACCGGCTTCTCCGCCTCCGTCTCCGGCTTCTTGCACCCCTGCAGCTCCATCAGGCACAGCAGCCCCGCCACCATCCACATCATCCCGTTTCTCATCAAAGCGTCCCCGTCAGAAGCTGAAGATTGGCCCGCGCCAGCCGATACCGTACCGCTCCATCCACCTGCGCCAGCTCCGCCTGCGTCAGCGTATTCTGCGCATCGACCACCTCCAGCACCGTCGCCTCACCCGCCGTATACCGCAGCCGCGTCAGCCGCAGACTCTCCCGCGCCGTCCCCACGCTCGCCGCCAACGAATCCATCTGCGCCGAAGCCAGCGCCGCCTCCGAATAAAACTCCTCCATCTGCGCAATCAACGTCCGCTGCGCCGCCGAAAGCACCACCTTCGCCTGATCCCGCGCAATCTGCGCCTGCTTCACCTTGTGCTCCGTCGCCAGCCAGTCCCACACCGGAATATCGAGCGAAACCGTCGCCGAATACCCCAGATTCCTCACCCCATCCGGCCCATGCACCGCAAACTGTTGCGCATCGATCCCATACGTATAGTTCAACGCCAAATCCGGCAGATACGCCGCCCGCGCCGCCGTCACCCCCACGCCCGCCCCCCGCAGCGAAGCCAGCGCCGACCGGATCTCCGGATTGTTCGCCCCCGCCGCCGTCTCCACTGCCGCCCGCGTCGGCAGCGCCGCATCCTCCGGCAGCGTCACCGTATACGGCGTCCGCGGATCGGCAAACAGCAGCACCCCCAGCTCCACCCGCGCCGTCGCCGCCGCCAGCTCCGCATCCGCCAGGTCCCGCCGTCTCTGCTGCTCGGTCAATTGCGCCTTCAACACATCCGCGTGCGCCGCCTCACGAGCCAGCTCCCGCTGCCCGGTCTGCACCACAAAATCCGCCGCCTCCCCCACCGCCCGCCGCTCGATCGCCGCCTTCCCCTCCGCCGTCGTCGTCGCATAGAAAAGCTGCACCACCGTAGCCGTCAGCCCCCTCCGGCTGATCTCCAGCTCCGCCGCCGCCACCGCCGCCTCCGCCGCAGCCCGCGACATCGCCGTCGTCTGCGCCAGCCCGATCGTCTCGTTCACCACCGCCTGGCTGAAGTACTCATGCACCGTATTGTTGGCAATAAACTTCGGCGCCGACTGCACCCCGGCAGACCCCGCCTGGTTCGTCGCCCCATTCGGCTGCGTATACAAAAACTGGTTGTGATACGTAACCGTAGGCAGCAGCCCAGCCCGCGCAATCCGCCGATCCAGCGCCGTCGTCCGGCTCGCCGCCACCGCCGCGTTGAAGTTCGGCTCATTCGCCCGCGCCCGCGCCAACGCCTCGTCCAGCGTCATGGCCGCCGCCTGCCCCCAAGCCCCGGCCGCGCCGCAGACACCCCACAGCAGCGCCATCACCAGATCTCGTCTCATCCTCGCGAAAATGGCGACCCTCTTCCTCATTCAACCCCGTTCAGACTATCGCCCCCCACGTTAACTCAATCTTAAGAACCCTCTCTCTCCCAATCCGGCCCTGCACCGTTGAAGTCGTCAACAACCCGCCGCCCCCCCAAACAACCTGCTCCATGGTTTTCCTACTCTATCCCTACATCACGACCGTTAGCAGCAAGACGTGACCTCAACCCGTGGTGAGTTGTACGTCGCACGAGCTTACCTCTCACACCCAAGTGCAACGCCGCTCCGAGTCCAACCGGAGCCCGAGCCCCTACGCCTGGAGGCGGCCCCTTGTCCAAATATCCCTTTCCATCCCTCCTCTGCCCCACGGAGTCAGTCTCCGCCGCGCAGCTCGAAACAGACCGCAAGCTCGCGGCATTCGATCAAGCCCTGCAGCACCTCAACCGCCGCGGCTTTCTCTCGGCTATGCTCAGCGCCGCGGCCATCGCCACGGTAGCCGGCAGCCGTCCCGCCTATGCCCAGACCACGGCCACTCCGCCCATCACCGACGTCCTCAACTTCGCCCTCAACCTGGAATACCTCGAAGCCAACTTCTATCTATTCGTCTCCAGCGGCTCCGGTCTCAGCTCCAGCCTCAATGGCGGCGGCCCCACCGTCCAGGGCGCGCCCCCCAAGCTCGCCCTCGACGCCAACACCCAGGCCGTCGCCGCCGCCCTCGCGCAGGATGAGGTCAACCACATCGCCGTCCTCCGCTCCACCATCTCGTCGCTCGGCGGAACCCCCATTCCCCAGCCCCTCATCAACCTCGCGGCCAACGGAGCCATCACCACCCAAGCCCAGTTCCTCGCCGCCGCTCGCCAGTTCACCGCGCTCGGCGGCTCCGCCTACGTCGGCTCGGCACAGTTGCTCGTCTCCAACCCCGCCGTCCTCACCGCCGCCAGCCAGATCCTCGGTGCCGAAGGCCAGCACGCCGGGGCCGTCGACTACCTTTGCGTCACCCAGGGCATCGTCAGCCCCGCCATCGACGCGCAGGACATTCCCCCCAGCGCCTCCAACTACTTCATCGTGGCCCCCAAAACCGCCCTCGCCCTCGCCCGCACCGCCGCGCAGGCTCTCGGCGTCGTCTACCAGGCCTCCACCGCCACCACCACCACCCCGCCTGCCGGCGTCGCGCTTGGCGGCTTCTTCCCCAACGGCGTCAACGGAAACATCAAGTCGACCTAGCTCCCGGCTCGTCGCCGTCGACTCGTCTCTCTCGAAAACGTCCGTCAAGACCCTGCCAAAACCTGCCCCAGGAGGCAATGCTCATGTCCACGCTCCACACCGAATCAGAAATCGTCTCAGAAGCGCACCTCGCCCAGCAGGCGGATCGCCTCATCGCCGAGCGCTCCACCCTGCGCCTCAACCGCCGCCGCTTCCTTTCCACCGCCGCCGCGGCGGGAGCCCTCACCGGCACCGCCGCCCTCTCAGGATGCAGCGATGTCGGCTCCATCACCCTGCACGCCTCCGCGCCCTCCGTCGCCGACGTCCTCAACTTCGCCCTCAATCTCGAGTACCTCGAAGCCAGCTTCTATCTCTACGTGACCACCGGCGCCGGCCTGCCCACCGCCGACATGGGATCGTCGCCCGGCACCGTCACCGGAGGAGCCAAGGTCTCCTTCAGCAACCCCATCGTCGCCAGCGTCGCCAACCAGCTCGCCACCGACGAGCAGGAGCACGTCGAGTTCCTCCGTACCACCCTCACCTCCCTCGGCGTCGCACCCGTCTCCATGCCCGCGCTCAACCTCGCTGCCGGGGGCGCCGTCACCTCCGACGCCACCTTCCTTGCCGCCGCACGCCAGCTTGAGGCCGTCGGCGTCAGCGCCTACATCGGCGGAGCCCAGTTCCTTACCTCCAGCCCCGTCGCCCTCACCTACGCCGCGCAGATCCTCCACACCGAAGCCCAGCACGCCGGCTTCCTGCGCGAGCTCTGCATCACCCTCGGCGTCAGCTCCCCCGCCGTCGACCCGCAGGATCAGCCCCCAACCCCCACGCAGATCTTCAACACCTCGAACACTACCGGCCTCAACCCCGTCAGGACCACCTCGCAGGTGCTCCAGATCGTCTATGGCGCAGTGGGCTCGATCGGCGTCTCCAAGGGCGGCTTCTTCCCCAACGGACTGAACGGAAACATCACGACCAGCTAGCGCCCCCTCAAGGCCGGGCACCGCTCTTCCGGCATCCACCCTCGCCCCGCGCGCACAGCAGCGCGGGGCTCGGCCACTCGTTCGCTTACCACGCATCTTCGGAGAAATCTCATGCATCCTGCTTTCCGCCGTTCGCTCCTCCTGCTCGTCGCCCTTTCCACCGCCGCCAGCCTTCAGGCGCAGTTCTACAAGCTCAAGGGAGCCACCGCGACGGTAGGCGGGACCGGCGAGTTCACCCGTGTACTCACCGCGAACCCCGTCTCCGGCCAGTACACCGTCGCCACTCCGGCCGGCGGCACCATCGGCACCACCGTCTCCAACCAGCAGCAGTTCACCACCCTCTCCGCCGGAGTCCTCGGTTCGCTCGCCTTCCATCCGCGTCCCTGGGCCGGGTTCGAGGTCAACTACGGCTACACCCGCTACTCCGAGCGCTACACCTTCAACTACTCCGCCGCCACCCCCAACCAGGCCCTCGGCGTTCCCACAGGCTTTCATGAGGCCACCGGAGCCTACCAGTTCCACCCGCGCCATATTCCCTTCCAGCCCTTCCTCAACGTCGGCGGCGGAGCCATCTTCTTCCTGCCCAGCGGGCTCGCCTACCAGCAGCGCTTCACCGGGCTCGTCGAAACCGGCTTCGACATCCCCACCCACAACCCCAACCTCGCCTTCCGCATCCAGGGTCGTTCGCTCATCTACCGCGCCCCCAACTTCTACAACGCAGCCATCAGCACCAAGAGCTGGCGCGCCACCAACGAGCCCGGCGTCAGCGTCGTCTACCGCTTCTAACCCTTGACAGGCACGGTAGAATCAGTTCAGAAGGAAAACGGTCCGGCCAACCAGCCGGACCGTTCCATTTAACCCTGGCGCGGTCCTTGTCCGAATCCCAGTCCAGACCGAGGTCCAGACCTAACCCCAATAGTTTGAAGATTTTGAGACCTTTGCCGGGGGAAGGGGAGGATACCCTCACTGGCCCAGGCGATACACTCAATTCCAGCCCGACCCACAAAGGAAAGCCCCGATGATCGCCCGCTACACCCGCCCCGAGATGGCCCGCATCTGGTCCGACGAAAATAAATATCGCTGCTGGCTCCAGGTCGAGATTGCCGCCTCCCAGGCTCTCGCCGAAGCCGGAATCGTCCCCCAGGCCGCCGCCGACGCCATCCGCGACAAAGCCGACTTCTCCGTCGACCGCATCGACGAGATCGAAGCCGACGTCAAGCACGACGTCATCGCCTTCACCACCGCCGTCGCCGAGCACATCGGCCCAGAATCCCGCTGGCTCCACTACGGCCTTACCAGCACCGACGTCGTCGACACCGCCCAGGCCCTCCAGCTCAAGGAGGCCTCCGCCGAAATCCGCGCCGGAATCCTCCGCCTCTCCGACGTCCTCGCCCGCCGCGCCCTCGAGTTCAAACACACCCCCATCATCGGCCGCACCCACGGCGTCCACGCCGAACCCACCACCTTCGGCCTCAAGCTCCTCCTCTGGTTCTCCGAGATGCAGCGCAACCTCACGCGCTTCGACGCCGCCGCCGAAGACCTCCGTGTCGGCAAGCTCTCCGGCGCCGTCGGCACCTTTGGCCACCTCAAACCCGCCCACGAGGAAGCCATCTGCGACGCCCTCGGCCTCAAGCCTGTAGACGTAGCCACCCAGGTGGTCCAGCGCGACCGCCACGCCGCCTACATCGCCGCCCTCGCCATCCTCTGCTCCACCCTCGACAAAATCGCAACCGAAATCCGCCACCTCCAGCGCACCGAGGTCCGCGAAGCCGAGGAGTTCTTCTCCGAGAAGCAAAAGGGCTCCTCCGCCATGCCGCACAAGCGCAACCCCATCGCCAGCGAGCAGATCTCCGGCCTCGCCCGCGTCGTCCGCGCCAACGCCCAGACCGCCTTCGAAAACATCGCCCTCTGGCACGAGCGCGACATCTCCCACTCCTCCGCCGAGCGCGTCATCCTCCCCGACTCCACCATCCTCGCCGACTACCTCCTCGCCAAGACCGCCACCCTCCTCGACAAGCTCCTCGTCTACCCAGCCCGCATGCTCAAGAACCTCGAATCCACCGGCGGCCTCATCTTTTCCGGCCAGCTCCTCCTCGACCTCGCCGAATCCGGAATGCTCCGTGAAGACGCCTATCGCCTCGTCCAGGGTCACGCCATGCGCGCCTGGAAAGAAGACCTGGTCTTCTCGGACGAAGTGGCCCGCGACCCCGAAATCACCCTCCGCCTCACCCCCGAAAAGCTCGCCCACGCCTTCGACTACCACCGCCAGCTCGCCAACGTAGACGCCATCTTCGCCCGCGTCGCCGCCACGTAGTCGGCGTAGCCCGACATGGACCGCGGCACCGAAGCCGTCGACCGTGCCGCCCCAACGACCTCGACGCACGAGAATCACAGGAATCTGCCCCGCCGCCCGCAGCACACAAGAGAAATCTCCAACCCCGATATCCGCGTCTTCCGCGAAACCCACAGCGCCCAACCCAATCTCGCAGGCGACAATAAGTCATGGCCACCTTCGCCCAGCTCAACGACCTCCAGGGCCTCCCCTCCTCCATCCACGCCGAAGTCGCCATCCTCGGCGCCATGCTCCTCGACGCCGTCGCCATCAACGACGCCACCGGCCGCCTCAAATCCGAAGACTTTTCCCTCGACTCCCACCGCCGCGTATACGACGCCATGCTCCAGCTCATGCAGGGCAACCATGCCGTCGACCTAGTCACCGTCCGCGAAGCCCTCGACCGCAAAAAAGAGCTCGAAAGCATCGGCGGCCCCCCTTACCTCGCCTACCTCGCCGAAGGCATCCCCCGCAACCTCAACGTCGAATCCTACGTCCGCATCGTCAAGGACAAATCCCTCCTCCGCCAGCTCATGGCCATCTTCAACGAGGGTGCCAGCCGCTCCGGAGACCAGTCCGAAGAGGCCATCACCGTCCTCTCCGACATCGAAGCCCGCCTGGGCGAAGTCGCCGACCAGGCCATCACCCGCTCCTTCTCCAACATCGCCGACATCGTCGCCTCCTCCTTCGGCAGCATCGACAAGCTCTACGAGCAGGGCCGCGAGATCACCGGCCTCGCCACCCACTACACCGAGTTCGACCGCATGACCTCCGGCCTGCAGGACTCCGAACTCATCATCATCGCCGCCCGCCCCTCCATGGGCAAGACCGCCTGGGCCATCAACATCGCCCAGAACGCCGCCGTCAGGGATGGCAAAGTCGTGGCGGTCTTCTCTCTTGAAATGTCCAAGGAATCTCTCCTCCGCCGCATGCTGGCCTCCGAAGCCCTCGTCAACTCCCGCAAGATCCAGACCGGATTCCTTCCCCGCGAAGACAAGGGCAAGCTCCTCGCCGCCCTCGAGCGCCTCATGGAATCCAAGATGTTCATCGACGACACCCCCGGCATCACCCTCGCCGAGATGCGCGCCAAGGCCCGCCGCCTCAAACAGCAGGAAGGGTCCCTCGACCTCATCGTCATCGACTACCTCCAGCTCATGACCGGCTCAGTCGGCGGCAACCAGAAGAAGTTCGAGAACCGCACCCAGGAGGTCTCCGCCGTCTCCCGGGGCCTCAAGGCCCTCGCGAAGGAGATGCGCGTCCCCGTCGTAGCCCTCTCCCAGCTCTCCCGCTCCTCCGAGCAGCGCGGCGGCGACAAAAAACCCCTCCTCTCCGACCTCCGCGAGTCCGGCTCGATCGAGCAGGACGCCGACGTCGTCGCCTTCATTCACCGCGACAGCTACTACAACAAGGACGAAAACGGAGACGAAGACCCCGAATCCAAAGGCAAGGCCGAAATCATCATCGCCAAACAACGCAACGGCCCCACCGGCAGCGTCCACCTCGCCTACCTCGCCGACTACACCCGCTTCGAAAACCTCCAAAGCGGAGGCGACTCTGGAGGCTACTGAACGGCAAATTGACCTTCGTCTAAATCCGGATTGATCCCCGGGCACCATGACGAAGGTGAATGACGTAGACGCACCGACTCGCCTCGTCGACGCGGTAAATCACCCGATACACGTGCGGTTTGCTCCCGTACAGAAGATGCCGGTGCAATCGACTCTCCGGCGTCATTGGGCATCGGTTCGGATCGTCCTCCAGGGTGAGAATGACTTCTCTCAGCCCGCGGTACCATTGCCGAGCCGCCGCGCTCTGGCCCGCGTTGATCGCGTCGTACAGTGCTGCAAAATCTCGCTCAGCCCGAGCGGTAAGCCTAACCAGATATTCCATGTCGTACTTCAAATTCTTGCAAGAACTCCCGTGCCGGGCGAACGCGACGAGAGGCTACGTCGTCCTCACCCTGCCGTACCCCTTCCAAGGCATCCGCACTCGCTGCCAAATCCACCAGCCGCTGATACGCCTCCGCGTCCTGCACCACGGCAGCCGCCTTGCCATGCACCGTCAACACCATTGGCCGCTTGGTCCGCTTCAGCTGCTTTATTAGATCTCCGGACTCCCGGCGGAACGTCGTCAGCGATTGGATATCGCTCATGATGTCGAACATAAGCCCCCATGGCACCTAAGAAGGTGCTGCCAGAATATAGCACCGAGCGGTCCACCGCGCGAATTGATCCAAACGCCGCAACCGTCTTAAGCTATCCCCGAAACCCCTCAACCTTAAGCGAGCCTGAGCAAAGAGTGAAAAGCTGATTACAATCCCCCAGCAATCCACATCTATCCTCAACAAAGCAAAGCGCTTGGCTCCCTCCTTTTACCGTCCCGTTATCTTCCGTTCACCCCTTCGTCATCTTCCCCGCCTAGCCTCGAAACCATACATGAGATCGACCAGCCGAGGGGACCAAACACTCCAGAAACTGGTTCCCCATGCATTACAATCCCCCAGCAATCCACATCTATCCTCAACAAAGCAAAGCGCTTGGCTCCCTCCTTTTACCGTCCCGTTATCTTCCGTTCACCCCTTCGTCATCTTCCCCGCCTAGCCTCGAAACCATACATGAGATCGACCAGCCGAGGGGACCAAACACTCCAGAAACTGGTTCCCCATGCTGGTGCGCCCCATGCATCGGCATCGCTCTCATGCGGAGGGCTCCCATGCTGCGCATCCGCTTTTCTCTCTTCTGGTTTCTAGCCTTGGCCCTCGTCCTGCTCCCCGCGGCCTCTGCTCAATCCGCCCGAGGCACCCTCACCGGCACCGTTACCGACGCCCAGGGTGCCCCGCTCCAGGGCGTCCGCGTCGTCCTCACGCCCGGCACCGCCACAGCCGTTACCGACGCCACTGGCCAGTTCACCATCCTCGGCCTCCCCGCCGGCTCCTACACCGAGTCCGCCGCCTACACCGGCTTCGCCCCCGCCTTTCAGCCCGTCGTCGTCAACGCCGGAGAATCCGCCCGCGCCGGCCTCACCCTCCAGATCGCCACCGACGTGCAAAACGTCCAGGTCTACGCACCCCGCCAGGGCGGCGAGCTCGAAGCCATCAACCGCACCGTCAATGCCGACAACATCATCAACGTCCTCCCCGCCGATGTCATCACCAGCCTCCCCAACGCGAACGTCGCCGACGCCATCGGCCGGCTTCCCTCCGTCACCCTGGAGCGCGACGAGGGCGAAGGCAAATACGTCCAGGTCCGCGGAACCGAGCCCCGCCTCACCCACACCACGCTCGACGGCGTCACCATCGCCTCGCCCGAAACCGTCCGCCAGATCAAGCTCGATCTCATCCCCGCCGACCTCGTCGAATCCGTCCAGATCAACAAGACCCTGCAGGCCAACATGGAAGGCGACGGCATCGGCGGCTCGGTCGACCTCCGCACCAAGACCGCCGGCGACCGCCCCACCGTCAACCTCGAAGCGCTCGGCGGCTACACCCCCATCATCGGCGGACGCCCCGCCTACCAGTTCGACGGAACCCTCGGCAAGCGCTTCCTCGAAGGCAAAAGGCTCGGCGTCATCGCCTCCGCCTCCTACGACTGGAACGGTCGCGGCATCAACGACATCGAGCCCGGCCCCGCCCTCACCGGAAGCTACGACCTCCGCGACTACCGCTACTTCCGCGACCGCCGCGGCTTCGCCGGAACCCTCGACTATCGCCTCAGCGACACCTCCAGCCTCTACCTCAAGAGCCTTTACTCCCACTTCAACAACTTCGGCGACGACTGGATCTACTCTCCCGCCATCAAGTCCTTCGTCGGAACCAGCCTCACCCAGGGCGGGACCGACGGATCCACCAGCTTCGAGGCCCTTCGCCGCCGCCCTATCCAGGACATCGGCGGTATGCAACTCGGCGGACACCACATCATCCGCCGCGCTCTCTTCAACTGGGACCTCGACGCCTCCGTCGCCCGCACCCGCGACGACGGCTACTCCACCGCTCACTTCGCCCCCATCGGCAGCACGAATCCGCTCAACAACGTCGTCTACAACCTCGACGTCACCAACCCACTCGAACCCCACCTCAACGTCCAGAACGGCGTCAACATCTTCGATCCCACCAAGTACTTCTACCAGTACCAGCAGGTCCAGTTCCTCTACAACCCCGAGGTCGATCTCGGCTTCGGCGCCTCGCTCGCCATCCCCTACACTGTCGCCGGCCACAGCTCCACCTTCGAGTTCGGCGGCCGCTTTCGCAACGAACACAAGTTCGTCAACCAGAACACCCGCAACTTCTATCCCAACCTCGTCGGCTTCAACGCCTCCAACAAGCCCCAGTACGTGGAAGACTCGTCGCTCGCCCTGGCGAACTTCCTCAACGACTTCTCCGATCCCCACTACTACGGCGGCGACTACACCTTCGGCCCAGCCGCCGAGTACGACAAGATCCGTGCCTTCTCCGCCCAATCCGATCGCGGCATCGGCGACTCCGTCGGCAACGCCTTCAACCAGCTCGAAAAGGTCTCCGCCGGCTACCTCATGAACACCTCCGACCTCGGCCGCTTCCGCCTCGTCCTCGGCCTGCGCATCGAGGCCACCAACGAGAACAACCGCGGCACCATCGGCGCCAGCCGCGCCACCAACGTCGGCACCACGCCCGTCGTCGCCCAGGGCTCTTACATCGACCTCCTCCCCAGCGCGTCGCTGCGGTACGGCGTCACCCCCACGCAGGGCCTCCGCCTCGTCTATGGGCGCGGCCTCTCCCGGCCCAACTTCAGCGACCTCGTCCCCTTCCAGAGCGCGCCCAGCGGAGGCTCCGCCCGCTCCACCTACTCGCTCGGCAACCCCAACCTCAAATCCGAGTACGCCGACAACATCGACCTCCTCTACGAGAACGCCCTCCCCCGCGCCGGGCTCCTCCAGGCCGGCTTCTTCTACAAAAATTTCTCCAACCCCATCGTCGCCACCTCCACCTACCACCAGGCCGACTCCGTCGTCACCGCCGGACCCTACTTCCTCAACCAAACCATCAACGCCGGCAGCGCCTACGTCTACGGCTTCGAGATCTCCTTCCAGCAGCACTTCACCACCCTTCCCGGCCTGCTCAGCGGCTTCGGCCTCTCCACCAACTACGGCTACACCGCCTCGCAAGCCAAACTGCCCCCGTTCGTCGATCTCACCACCACGCCGCCTCCCCCGGTCGGCACCATCAGCGGCCCCAACCGCGGCCCCAACGGATCCACCGTGCCGCTCCTCCGCCAGTCCCCCAACACCTTCAACGTCTCCCCCACCTACGACAAGCGCAATCTTTCGCTCCGCCTCGGCATGTCCTACAACCAGGCGGAGATCTACGCCTACAACTACGACGGCAACACCGACCCCCTCACCTCGGGCGGCAGCGGCGGCGGCCCACGCGGACCGAACGGCGACCAGTACCTCTACTCCCACCTCCAAGTCGACCTGCAGGGAACCTACAAGCTACCCAAGGGCTTCACCGCCGTCGCCTACGGCCTCAACCTCAACAATGAGGTCTTCGGCTTCTACCAGGGCAGCCCCATCTACCCCGTTCAGCGCGAGTTCTACAAACAAACCTTCGGCGGAGGCCTCCGCTGGTCGCCATCCCGAGAGCACACCAACTAGCAGTCGCCTCCTTCACCTCCCCGCAACGCCGGGGGAGGGAGAAGGGCGCCGTGCGCGACACCCGTATCCGCTTCTTGCCAACACGTTGCCCCGGCCCCCCGCTTCTTCCCGGTTTCCTTCCCATCTGCTACCCTTCCTGCCATGCGATTCTCCGCCACCACGCTGTCCCTGGCCCTTCTCTCGTCCGTCGCTCTCGCCCAGTCCTTCACTCCCGTCCGCGAGCAGAAGAACCTCTCCCCGGCCGCCATCGCGAAGCTGCACACCCTCGAAACCCTCAACGCCCTTCCGCCGGGCCAGTGGCGCTTCCACGACGGAGACCTCCCCCATGGCGAGGCCACCACCCTCGACGACTCCGCCTGGCCTCTCGTCACCCCACGCGCCAAGGCCTCTAAGGAAGCCGCCTGGTACCGCCGCGAGATCACCATCCCTCGCACCCTCAACGGCTACGATATCTCCGGCTCCCGCGTCTGGTTTCAGTTCCGCGCCTCCGCCAACGGCCCCATGCCGCAGATCATCTACTTCAACGGCCGCCGCGTAGCCCTCGGCGACGACCTCGAACCCATCGTCCTCTTCGAGCCAGCCCGGCCCGGCGACAAGGTCCTCGTCGCCGTCAAGCTCCTCCACACCGTCGACGACAAAACCTTCACCGGCGTCAACATGCGCATCGAAGCCATCGCGCCCGCCTCCGGAGCCTCCACACGCCCCAGCCCGGAGGACATCCGCACGCAAATCGTCACCGCCGCCAACATCCTCCCCAACCTCCCCACCCCCCGCATGGACCTCCTCCCCAAGGTCGAGCAGGCCGCCGCCGCCATCGACCTCAAGGCCCTTACCGCCGCCACCCAGCCCGCCTTCGACGCCTCCCTCCGCAAGGCCCAGGCCATCCTCTCCACCCTCGAGCCTGCCCTCAAGCCCGTCCAGATCGATCTCACCGGCAACTCCCACATTGACGCCGCCTGGCTCTGGCCCGCGTCCGAGACCATCGACGTCGTCAAGCGCACCTTTACCACCGCCCTGCAGTTGATGAACGAGTACCCCGACTACACCTTCACCCAGTCCGCCGCCCAGTACACCGCCTGGATGGCCGAAAAATATCCCGCCCTCAACGAGCAGATCAAACAGCGCGTCAAGGAAGGCCGCTGGGAGATCGTCGGCGGCATGTGGGTCGAGCCCGACCTCAATCTTCCCGGCGGCGAATCCCTCGTCCGCCAGCTCCTCGTCGGCCAGCGCCTCTTCCAGTCCGAGTACGGCGTCCAGGCCCGCATCGGCTGGAACCCCGACTCCTTCGGCTACAACTGGCAGCTCCCCCAGATCTACAAACGCGCCGGCCTCGACTACTTCGTCACCCAGAAGATGCACTGGAACGACACCAACATCCTCCCTTTCCGCCTCTTCTGGTGGCAGTCTCCCGACGGCTCCAAGGTCCTCACCTACTTCCCCACGGACTACACGCACGACAACGTCAACCCCACCCGCATCTCCGCCGACTTCGCCGAATCCGCCCAGCGCAACCCCGGCACCACGGAAATGATGGATCTCTACGGCATCGGCGACCACGGCGGAGGCCCCACCCGCGCCATGCTCGACCAGGCCGACTACTGGATCGCCGCCAGCAATCTGGGTGCCCCATCTTCGGCGATGGCTTCCTCGTCGCCTAAGCTGGGCGCGTCCACCTTCATTTCCTCTAAGGCTTCCGCCTCAAGGTCTCCCGAGGCTTCAGGCTCGGGTCTCAGTCGCGCAGGGAAGGAATCGGGGCTTCAGCCCCTGGGGTATGCCGTCCCCACGACCCGCTACCACACCGCCCAGCAGTTCTTCTCCGACGTCGAATCCCACCTGAGCCCGGACTCGCCCACCTGGAACTACGACACCATCGCCAAGGGCTATACCGCCCCGCAGCCCGCCGCCCCCGGCCAGATCGGCCTCCCCACCTGGAAGGACGAGTTCTACTTCGAATACCACCGCGGCATCATGACCACCCAGGCCGCCCACAAGCGCAACATGCGCGCCAGCGAAACCGCCACCCTCGACGCCGAAAAACTCGCCTCCCTCGCCTGGCTCAACGGCTGCCCCTATCCCGCGGCTGAGCTCACCGAATCCTGGAAGAAGATCACCTTCAACCAGTTCCACGATCTCGCCGCCGGCTCCGGCATCGGCGTCATCTACAAAGACGCCCAGCGCGACTACACCGAGGTCGCCCACTCCGACCGCGAAATCAGCGAGTCCTCCCTCAACACCCTCTCGGCCACAGTCGACACCCGCGTCAAATCCGGCAGCGTCCCCATCATGCTCTTCAACCCCTCCGCCTGGCCCCGCACCGAAACCGTCTCCCTCTCCGTCCAACTTCCCGAGTCCGCCGAAAGCATCAAGCTCCTCGACGCCCACGACAAACCCATCCTCACCCAGGTCGTCTCGCAGGACCCCGTCACCCACCACTTCCAACTCCTCGCCCGGATCGCCGACGTCCCCGCCCTCGGCTACACCGTCCTCCGCGCCGAAAAAGGCAAGCCCGACACCAAAACCGACCTCCACGCCGACCTTACCCCCACCGCGATCACCCTCTCCAACTCCAAACTCAAGCTCACCATCGACCGCGCCACCGGCTGCATCACCAGCCTCGCCGCCACCGGTCTCCCCGAATCCATCGCTCCCGGAGCCTGCGGCAATCAGCTCCAAACCTACAAGGACACCCCGAAACAGTACGACGCCTGGAACATCGACCCCGGCACTCTCGACGGCACCATGACCCCCATCTCCGCCCTCGATGGCATCGGCGTCACCGACGACGGCCCTCTCCGCAAGACCGTCCGCATCGCCCGTACCTGGCAGAAATCGAAATTCGTCCAAACCATCTCCCTCGACGCCGAAGCCGATTCCGTCGTCGTCTCGAACGATATTGACTGGCACGAAGACCACGTCCTCCTCAAGGCTGCCTTCCCCCTCGCCGCGACCTCTGCCAAGGCCACCTACGAGATCCCCTTCGGCTCCATCGAGCGCACCACCCTCCGCACCAACTCCTGGGAGAAAGCCAAGTTCGAAGTCCCCGCGATGAACTGGGCGGACCTCGGCGACCAGACCAGCGGCCTCTCCATCCTCAATGATTCGAAATACGGCTACGACGCCGCCGGCAATCTGCTCCGCCTCACCCTCCTCCGCGCCCCCACCTGGCCCGACCCCGTCGCCGACCGCGGCCCCCAGCACATCCGCTACGCCCTCTACCCCCACGCCGGAGCCTGGAAGCAGGCCCTCACCGTCCGCCGCGGCTACGAGTTCAACGACCCCCTCGCCGCCCGACAGGTCTTCTCCCACACCGGCAGCCTCCCCGCCGAGCACTCCTGGGCCTCCGTCGACAACCCCAACGTCACCCTCACCGCCATCAAGAAAGCCGAAGACAGCAACGCCCTCATCGTCCGCATGTACGAGTGGGCCGGAACCCCCACCCAGGTAACCCTCCACCTCCCCCCCGGAGCCACGTCCGCCACCGAAGCCAACCTCATGGAGAAACCCGCCGACACCCCCATCCCCATCCAGAACGACACCCTCGTGACCCCCATCACCCCCTACCAGATCCTCACCCTCCAGGTAAATTACCCCGCGAAAGGGGGACCGACCCCATAACCGTCTTCGCGCCCATGTCGAATCGCCAGGATGACGACCTCATCCTGGCCCACCAGGTATCGTACGACGTACGACGCACCACCAAATGCAATCACCCGCTCCCTCACAGTGCTTGGAAATCCGATCACCTGTCGGCCAATCTCCGGGTACTCACAAATCTTGTCCCCACCCAACCGGATCGCTCTGATGGCGCGCGGGGCAGAGCCGCGGTTCTTCTCCGCGAGAAAGTCATACAGACGGGTAAGGTCCCGCAGCGCAGTATCCGACCAGACTAAACGTGGCACTCAGGAAGCTCCGCATCTTCGCCCGCCTCAAGTTTTTCCAGCCATGCGTCCACTTCCTCGCTCGTCAGGTGGAGACCTGTGGTCTGGTAATGCTCCAAAGAGGCAAGCGTGTCCTTCCTGAACTGTTCCTCCCACTCCTGTCGCGCGACATACTGCTCGATCGCCTCCCGCATCACCCAATGCGCCGTCCGCCGCTTAGCCGCCGCGACCTGCCGCACCCGTTCCTTCATTCCCTCATCCAGCTTCAGACTCGTTGTTGCTATCGCCACGTAAAAAGTCCTCCAAGGTGTCACCTTGGAGGACCATACCACGCCGCATTTGGAAGAACAAACCTCTACGGCTGCCCCATCCCCCCACCCGCCCCATAGATATTCCCCGTCGTATAGCTCGCATCGTTCGCCGCCAGCTGCACATAGATACTTGCCAACTCCGCCGGCTGCCCCGCCCGCTTCAGCGGATACTTCTCGCCAAAGTGGATCAAGTGCTCCTGCGTGGCCCCGCCCGAAACCTGCAGCGGCGTCCAGATCGGCCCCGGAGCCACCCCATTCACCCGAATCCCCTTCGGCCCAAGCTGCTTCGCCAGCGACTTCACATAGTTCATCGTCGCCGCCTTCGTCTGCGCGTAATCGTAGAGGTTCGCCGCCGGATCGTAAGCCTGCTCCGATGTCGTCCCGATAATGCAGGAGCCCGGCTTCAGGTGCGGCAACGCCGCCTTGATAATCCAGAACGGCGCATAAATATTCGTCTTCATCGTCGCGTCGAACGCCTCCGTTGTCAGCTGCAGAATGTCCTCGCACTGCTGCTGCCGCCCCGCATTCGACACCACCACATCCAGCCCGCCCAGCCCAGACAAAGCCTTCGCGACCAACTCCGTGCAGTAGCTCTCCTGCCGCAGGTCGCCCGGCAGCGCGATCGCCTTCCGCCCCTCCGCCTTGATCAGCGCGATCACCTCCTGCGCATCCGGCTCTTCCGTCGGGTAGTAGCTAATCGCCACATCCGCCCCTTCCCGCGCATACGCAATCGCCGCCGCCCGCCCCATCCCGGAGTCGCCCCCGGTAATCAGCGCCTTCCGCCCCGCCAGCCGCCCAGACCCCTTGTAGCTCGTCTCCCCATGGTCCGGTCGGGGAGTCATCTTGCTCGCCAGTCCGGGCCACGGCTGCGTCTGCCCCGGGTAGGGCGGCTTCGGATACTTCGTCGTCGGATCCACAAACGGTGCCGCCGCCGCCCCTGTGCCACTCTGTGCCTCCGCCGCCGGGGCCGCCGCCGTCAGCGCCGCCCCCGCAAGCCCCGCGCCCAGGCCGGTCACCAGGTCGCGCCGCGTCATCGCATTCGTCTCTGAACTCATCGCATCTCTCCTGAACAGAAATTGGTTCGTGCAACAGGAGAAGATCGGTCCGACCACCCCGGTTATCCCATAAGAAGCCCTTCGCCCCACCCGGCGTTGCCTCGCCCCCGTTCAGTACCCCCGCCCGCTAATTCTTCGGAAGATTCGGCGGCCAAAGCGGGTCCGCCGCTGCAATCGGCACCAGGTTCACCTCCGGAATCTTCGTCCCGATCCCCGCATTCATGCTGTCGATAAACCGGTTTGCCACTACCGCGTACCCGGTATTGGTCGGATGAATCCCGTCCAGCGAGAAGAACCCGCCCAGAAATCCCGCAGTCCCCGTAACCCCCCCCACCGGCAGCCCCGAACCCGCAATCGTATTGAACAGCGCATTGATGTCCACCAGCGTCGCCCCCGCCGCCGTCGCCTGCGCCGCAATCACCTGGTTGAACGCCACCACCTGCGCTTTCACCGTCACCACCTCCGCCGCCGAAAGCACCCCAGCATCCGTAATCGGCCCCTTCTGCGCTCCCCCCAGGATCAGCGGAATCTGGTTCAGCCCCGCTGGAGTCACAAAATCCCCCGCCGTAATCCCCAGCAGCCCGCTCAGCGTCGCCACCGGCAACCGGGTTGCCGCCGAGTACTGCGCCAGGATTGAAGCCGCCGGCTGCAGGTACGGCACCAGCGTCACATCCGGAATATTCGCGATCACCAGGTGCGCATTCGTCTTCGCCATCAACTGCGCCACCAGCGCCTGGTACTGGCGCGTAAAGTCCGCCACCGAGGTCATGCTTGTCGGCGTTCCCGTCAGGTCCGCGATCAGCGCATCGTTGTTCCCGATCCACAGAAAGATCGTCGTCGGATTCATCGCAATCGCCTGCTGCGCCTGGCTGTACGCCACCCCGAATCCGAACCCCGGATACCCCAGCACCAACTGGTTGATCTGCTGCTGCGCCGTCGTCGGCGTCAGCAGCGGAACCGTATTCGCCACATCGTTCACGAACGCCCCCGGAACCGCCAGGTCCGTCGGCTGCATCGCAAAGTTGTCCCGCCCCGTCGTCGTTCCCGCCGCCGTCGTAATCACCGGCGGAGGCCCCACCCGCTGCAACTGCAGAACACTCGGAGCCCCCGGAAACGCAATCAGCGGAAGCGTCACCGGAAACCCCGCCTGCGTCCCCACCAGCGGCGCATACCCGTGCACCTGCTGCGTATCCAGCAGCGAAGAGCTCTGGTACCCCGCCGTCAGCGAGTCGCCCAGAAACACCGTCGTCGTAAAGTTCCCGGCGTTTGCGGCCGTCACCGTCTTGATGTTCATCCCCGTGCTGTTGGTCCCGCTGGAGCAGCCCGCCACCGCCAGCGCGAGGGACAACACGGCCATCCCGACGACACGCGCGCGGCCGTAGGAGTAGAACAGGATATCGAGTGAACCGGCACTCATTCTCATCGCGAATTTCGCCTCTAGGCAGAAACACAAATCGCTAAGGTTCACCGGCCAAACGCAACCATCGCCGGCAACCTTCAACGCTGCTTTGTATCACACGCGTCCCACGATGGGGAACACACCGAGCCGTCTCCACGCTTCCGGCCCGGAACGGTACAGTAGAACCTGCCGCACCAGCCACGAATGACCAGCACCCTCGAAGTCTCCGAGCCTCTCCTCCGCGCCAACCTCCGTGCCATCCACCGCGCCCTCGCCGACGCCGCGCCCAACCTCGCTCTGCTCGCCGTCATCAAGGCCAACGCCTACGGTCACTCCGCGCCTCTCTGCGCCCCCATGCTCGCCCGCGCCGGCGTCCCCTGGCTCGGCGTCACGGATGCCGAAGAAGGCGTCGCCGTCCGCGCCGCCCTCGGTACCTCCCGCCCCGCCGTCCTCCTCATGTCCGGCCCCCCGGCAGACCCCGCGGCCGCCCGCGAAGCCGCCTCCCTCGCCGTCCACCACACCCTCACTCCCGTCGTCTGGACATCCGCCCAGCTTCCGCCCCTCGCCGAAGCCGCAACCTCCCCCCATCCCGTCCATCTCGAGATCGACACCGGCATGTCCCGCCAGGGAGTTCCTCCCGGCCCCGCCCTCGCCGCCTTCCTCACCGCTCTCGCCGCCCAGCCACGCCTCTACCTCGACGGCGTCTTCACCCATCTCGCCTCCGCCGAGGCCGCCGACGCCCAACAGACCACCCAGCAGGGGCACCTCTTCGCCGCCGCCATCCACCAGATCGCCTCCGCCGGCCTCCGCCCCGCCTGGGTCCATCTCGGCAACGCCTCCACCATCGACAACGCCGCCCCCGCCGCCGCCCCCACCCTCGCCACCCTCCACGCCCTCGCCGCCTCCGTCGGTGCCCGTCTCCTCGTCCGCTGCGGCCTCGCCCTTTACGGCCACACCTTGCCGCTCCAGCCCGTCTCCCCGGCCCGCCTTCACCCCCATCTCCAGCCCATCCTCACCTGGTCCACCCCCATTACCTCCCTCCTTGAGGTCCCCGCCGGGGCCCACATCGGCTACGGAGCCGCCTTCACCGCCCCCCACGCCATGCGCCTCGCCCTCCTCCCGGTTGGCTATGCCGACGGCCTCCGCCGCGCCCTCTCCAGCACCGATACCCAACCCGGAGGCTGGGTCATGATCCACAACCAGCGCGCTCCCATTCTGGGCCGCATCTCCATGAACCTCACCACCGTCGACGTCACCCACTTCCATCCAGCCCCACAACCCGGCGACCGCGCCGTCCTGCTCGGCCCCGGCATCTCCGCGGAAGACCACGCGCGCCTCGCCGCAACCATCCCCTACGAGATCCTCTGCGGCCTCCGCGGCCACCACCGCGCCACCTGACGCCTTGCCCCCACCCGCATCCCCCGGTAGCATCACTCATAGCCACACCAAAGAAGGAAGCCGACACCTCATGGAACAGACCCCCGCCGTCCGCCGCACCGAAGACATCGCCCTCGACCTCCTCAAGTTCGTCGCCTCGCAGGCCAACATCCCCGGCAAGTCCTCCGGAACCACCGCCGGCTTCGGCGTCGCCTCCAGCGTCAAGCCGGAAGACCAGGTCATCCAGCTCCTCGACCTCTACGCCCGTTGCCGCCAGGCCGTGGAAGCCCCGCTCGATCCCGAAGCTTAACTCGCCGCGTGCCTGCCCCCCTGCGTATCGCCGTCCTCGGCGCCGGAGCCTTCGGCCGCAACCACCTCCGCGTCCTCCGCGAGCTCGAAGCCTCCGGCGAACCGGTCCAGCTTGCCGCCGTCGTCGACCGCGACCCCGCCACCGCCTCGGCGGCCGCCCAGCGTTACGGCATCCCCGCCTTCGCCTCCACCGCCGAACTCCTCGGCGGCGGTCTCGAGCTCCACGCCGCCTGCGTCTGCCTCCCCACCCTTCACCACGCCCAGGCCGCTGCCGATCTCCTCCCCGCCGGCCTCGACCTCCTCATCGAGAAGCCCCTCGCCGCCACCCTCGCCGAAGCGGACGACATCCTCGCCCTCGCCGCCCAGCACAATCGCCTCGTCCAGCCCGGCCACCTCGAGCGCTTCAACCCCGCCGTCACTGCCGCCCGCGCCCACCTCAACCGGCCCATGTTCTTCGAGAGCCACCGGCTCAGCGTCTTCACCCCCCGCTCCCTCGATGTCGACGTCGTCCTCGATCTCATGATCCACGACCTCGACATCGTCCTCTCGCTCGTCGAAAGCCCCGTCCGCGAGGTCCGCGCCGTCGGCCTCCCCGTCCTCTCCCGCAAGGTCGATATCGCCAACGTCCGTCTCGAGTTCGAAAACGGCTGCATCGCCAACTTCACCGCCTCCCGCGTCTCCACCGAGCAGGTCCGCAAGCTACGCTTCTTCCAGCCCCACCAGTACCTCTCGCTCGACTTCGCCCGCAAAGACCTCCTCCTCATCGACGTCTCCGCCGCCGCCCAGGCCGCCGCCACCTTCAATCCCGCCCAGTTCGAGGCCATGGCCGCCGCCCACCCCAGCGCCGGCCTCTCCCTCAAAAAGGTAGCCGTCCAACCCGGCGAGCCCCTGCGCCTCGAGCTCCTGTCCTTCCTCGACGCCATCCGCACCCGCACTCCGCCCGTGGTCACCGCCCGCCAGGGCCGCGACGCCCTCGCCCTCGCCCTCGAAATCAACCAGGCCATCGCCGACCACGCCCACCGCGCCGGCCTTCCCCTCTAAACAAGGCAGTGGGCGGACGTAGAACGACTAGACTGCTTGTAAAGTAGCGTTGAGCGGCGTGCAGGACCTGGAGATCATCAGTGACGATACGTTTAAGGTTGAAGGCAGGCACCATTGCGCTGACACTGGCAGCCGGCGTGGGTTTGGCTGCGCAGACTTCGCCCCCGCCCGTCCGGCCTGCGGCCCCGGTGCCCCTGGTGCCTGCTGCTGCAAAAAGTCCGGTCGTTCATCCGGATGGGTCGGTCGACTTCCGGCTGGAGATGCCGCACGCGAAAGAGGTCACGCTCTCGCTGGAAGGGTTTGCGAAGCCCTTTGCCATGGCCCAGGATCCGGCAGGCGTTTGGACCTATACCGCGCCGCCCCTGAAGCCGGAGTTCTACGCGTACACGTTCACCGTGGATGGAACCAATGTGGTCGACCCGCAGAACCAGACCGTGAAAACGAGCTTCTTCCGGGTCGAAAATACCTTTCTCGTACCCGGCGGAAAACCGTGGGAGCGAACCGATGTGCCGCATGGAGTGGTACACCACCATCTATACCGGTCCGCGGTGGTCGGGGCGGAAAGCGAGTATTACGTGTACACGCCCCCCGGCTTTCAGGCCGGGGCGAAGACCACCTATCCCGTGCTCTATCTGCTGCATGGCTATAGCGACGATGCAAGCGCATGGACCGCCATGGCGAAGGCCAACCTGATCCTGGACAACCTCATCGCGGCAGGCAAGGCGAAGCCGATGATCGTCGTGATGCCGCTGGCGTACGGGTCCATGGAGATGATCACGCAGGGATGGGTCGCCTGGCGGGATGTCGACCTCGTGCGGCTGAACTTCCGGAGATTCGGCGAGGCCCTCTACGGAGAGGTGATGCCGCGGGTCAAGGCGGACTACCCGCTCTCCGCCCGAAGAGACGACCATGCCGTCGCCGGCCTGTCCATGGGGGGCGCGGAGAGTCTGCTGGTGGGCCTGAACCATCCGGAGGACTTCGCCTATGTCGCCGGGTTCAGCGCCGGCGGCCTGGGCGAGAGCCACTTCGACCTCGCATTTCCCGCCATCACGCCGGAAAGCGGGGCCGCGCTGAACGGCAAGTTGCGGCTGCTGTGGATCTCCTGCGGGACCGAGGATGGGCTGCTCGATCCCAACCGCAAGTTCGTGGCCTGGCTCAAGGAGCGAAATATCGCGCCCATGGTCGTCGAGACGCCCGGGATGCATGTCTGGACGGTCTGGCGGGACAACCTCAGCAACCTGCTGCCCCTGCTGTTTACCGGAAAATGACCGCTATGATGGGCGTGAAGGGTGGAGGTGTGGGATGGGGGTTGAAAAAGCGTTGGCGGTGCCGCCGGCCGCGGCAAGAGATCGGGCCTCCTTCGAGGTCATGCGCGTCTGGATCGCCGAAAAAGGGCAGCATGTCTCCATCCAGAGCGGCGCCTGGGACGACCCCTTCGCGTGGGGAATCGTGCTGGCGGACCTCGCTCGCCACATCGCCGAGGCGCATCGCATCCAGGATAAGAAGGTCGATCCGGAGCGCTTTCTCGAACGGCTGCTCGAAGGTTTTCAGGCCGAAATCGATGACCCGACGGACGAGCCCGACGGGGAAGTCCTCGAGTAGCGGCTGGCAAAACGTCATCCGGGTGCTTCCGAGGGCGGTCGAAAGTTATGGGGCCGGTTCGAAGCCCATGGCACCGCTTCGGACCCGGGGATCACCCACGGGCTGCACAAGTTCTGCGAGGCGAGCTCCAAAGCGCACCATCGGCGCTTCCACGACGTGGTACAGCGTCACCGAGGCGACCGTGAGCGACAGCGGGATCGAAAGCAGACGGACGATCGTGGGAAAGCCCCGAAGAAAATGGAGCCCAAGGCAGATTGCGGGGATGTGACAAAGATAAATGCCGTAAGAATAGCGCGCGATCAGGTGAGCCGACCGAACCATCGGTTGCCACGTAATCTGGCGAAAGAAGGGCAGCGCAAGCCCTACGCCCAGACAGAAGAACGCCGAGAGGAAGAGGTTTCCGAAGCGATGATGAATCGCCGCGGCGGCGAGAAGGAAAGCGACAAACGTCCAGGCCGGCAGTACGGGCTTCACGGTCTTCGCCAGCAGGTAGGCCATCACGCCGGGCAGAAAGTAAGGAATGCAATTCGCCAGGGTGGCGACGGGGTTGGGTGCGTTGCCTGCCCACGCTGACGCAATGGCGAGGGAGTCCAGCAGGAGCAGCACCCATAAGGCGCGGGCGCTGCGTATAAAAAAAAACAGCAGGGGAAGAAGGAGGTACATCTGCGCTTCCACGGGAAGTGACCAGGAAGCTCCCACGATTCTCGCGCCGAACCATAGATTGAAGGTCATGGTGGCATTCGCAAGCAGTTCCAGCGGGGACGGCGCAAGGTAGTTCCAGGCGGGAGCGCCGACCGGCGAGACAGGAAGATGCGTCGCGACAACAAAGGCGAGGACCACGAGCCATAACGGGAACAAACGAAAGAAGCGCCGTACGTAAAAGCGCCCGGTATGGGGGTCGCGCTCAAGCGACCACATCAGCACCAGGCAGGTATGAACGAAAAACAGGCATACACCGGTAAGGCCCATCCAGCCGCACCATCCGCCCTTCCCGGCATACATTAGAAAATGTCCAAGGGCTACAAGCAGCACGGCGAAAGCGCGTAAGACGTCGAGGTTCGCTAGATCGTTCTTCATCATCGGAAGAACCAAGTGTAGCAACCTTGCCCGGCGCGCACTCAGGTTCTCCTGTGCGGGCTACTTTCCCTTGTAGGTCTGAAACAGGTCCGGGAACTCGGCCTTCAAAGCTTCGATCTTCGGACGGTCGCAGACCTGGATGTAAGGGTTGTTGGGGTTGTTGGTGGCGTAGTCCTGGTGGTACGATTCAGCGTCGTAGAAGCCCTTTAGCGGGGTCACGGCGGTCACGATCTTGCTCGAGAAGATGTGCGCGCCTTCAAGCTGGGCGATGTAAGCCTGGGCCACTCTCCTCTGCTCCTCGTTGCTGTAGAAGATGGCCGAGCGGTAGCTGGTCCCGACGTCCGGACCCTGGCGATTGAGCTGGGTCGGGTCATGGCCGACGGTAAAAAAAACCCGCAGAAGCTGACCGTAGGTAATCTTCGACGGATCGTAGGTGATCTCGACCGACTCCGCGTGCCCGGTGGTCTCCGTCGTAACCTGGTCGTACGTAGCCGTCGAGGCTGCTCCTCCCGCGTATCCGGCCTTGGTGGCGGTCACCCCCTTCACACGCTGGAAGACGGACTGGGTGCCCCAGAAGCAGCCTCCGGCGAACACGGCTTTCTCGCGGCCCGCCTTGGGCTGCTCGTCCACCTGCGGTACGGGTGCCGGGGTGCGCAGGAGCGGCGCGGCCTGGGCGTGCGAGATGCCCCGCCAGCCCAGGACGATCGCAGCGAGCAGCAGCGCGGTAAAGCCGGCGGCGCGCAGCAGCGCGGAAAGGTTGAAGGTGGTCGTCATCGAAGCCCTCTGGCAGTTAGACGCTTCGCAGGGCCCGAATGGATTCCGAATGGCTTCAGGAAGCGCGGCTTTGCATCTCGAGCAGGCAGTGGACCAGCGCCACCGCGGCAGGGGTCACGCCCGGAAGGCCTTGCGCCTGGCCGAGCGTCAGCGGGCGGACGCGCGTGAGCGTTTCCACCATCTCGCGCGACAGCCCGGAGCACGCGGTGTAGTCGAACCCCTGGGGAATACCTCGCGATTCGGCGCGCTTCAGCTTGTCGATGGAGCGGCGCTGCTGGGTAAGGTAGCCGGCGTACTTGATCTCGGTTTCAACAGACTTCATCTCGTTCCGAACCCAGGTCGGAAGGTGCGCCGGCGACGCTTCCAAGGCTGCGCGCCAGGGGGCGAGGGCTTCCGGCGTGAGCTTCGGGACCAGCATCGGAAGAAGGAGTTCTATCGAGAGTTCCGGCCGCTTCAGGAGCTGCGCATACGTCTGGCCCTTCAGGCTGTGGGCGTCTTCTCCCCCGAGTGCTTGGAGGATCGCCTCCGTGGCTTGCTCCTTCGTCACGCGGGTCGCTTCCACAAGGGCGGTAAACGCCCCGGCGCGGGCCCGGCGTGCTTCGTAGGCCGTCCAGGTGCCGTCGTCGATAAGGCCGAGCCGCCGGCCGTGGGGGGTCAGGCGCGTGTCCGCGTTGTCGATCCGCAGATGGAGGCGGAACTCCGCCCGGGAGGTGAACATACGGTAGGGCTCGTTCGTGCCCTTGCTGATCAGGTCATCGATGAGAATGCCGATGTAGGCTTCGGAGCGGTCCAACGTAAAGCGCTCCGCCGCACCGCCCTGCGCGGTCGCTCCGCTCTGCTCCCCGCCTCCGTGGCGGGCAGACAGGGCCGCGTTGATGCCCGCCATCAGGCCCTGGCACGCGGCTTCTTCGTAGCCCGACGTCCCATTGATCTGGCCCGCAAGGTAGAGGCCCTGGAACTTCTTGACGCGGAGCGTCCGATCGAGTTCCGTGGGATCGATGGCGTCGTACTCGATGGCATAACCCGGCCGGAGCATCTCCGCCTGCTCCAGGCCGGGAATCGAATGGACGATGGCGGCCTGCACCTCCAGCGGAAGGCTCGTCGACATGCCGTTGACGTACACCTCGTGGGTGTTGAGGCCTTCAGGCTCCAGAAAGAACTGGTGCTGCGTCTTGTCCGGAAAGCGGACGATCTTATCTTCGATCGACGGGCAGTAGCGCGGGCCGATCGCTTCGATCTGGCCCGTATACATGGGGGAGCGGTGTACGTTTTCGCGGATGAGGCGGATGGTCTCCGGCGTGGTCGTGGCAAGGTGGCAGCAGATCTGGCGCAGGGGCGGGGTCCAGGCCGTCGCTGCCCCCGGCAACGCCTTCACCCCCGGGAACGAGCCTTCCGGGAACGAGCCTTCCGGGAACGAGCCTTCCCGCGCGGAGGCCATACTCGCTTCCACGGGAGCGGTGCTTCGGAGCGAGAAGGGCGTGGGGTCGGGGTCCCCCGGCTGCTCGGGAAATCTCGTCCAGTCGATCGTGCGGCCGTCCAGGCGTGGCGGCGTTCCCGTCTTCAGGCGGCAGTTGCGCAGGCCCAGGCGCTTCAGGGCCTCGCCGAGCAGGACGGAGGCGGGTTCCCCGGAGCGGCCCGCCGTGTATTGCTGCTCGCCGCAGTGGATCAGGCCGTTCAGGAAGGTTCCGGTTGTCACGATCGTACTTGCCGCGACGATGCGCCGGTCATCGCGAAGGTGGACGCCGGTGCAGCGGGTGTCTTCGAAGAGCAGGTCGACCACTTCGGCCTGCTTGATGAAGAGGTTCGGCTCGGACTCCAGGAGTTCACGCATCCGGGTACGGTAGAGGGCCTTGTCGCACTGCGCGCGGGGGCTCCACACGGCTGGCCCGCGGCTCGTGTTCAGAAGCCGGAACTGGATGCCCGTTGAGTCGGCGACCTGGCCCATAATGCCGCCCAGCGCGTCGATCTCGCGCACCAGGTGGCCCTTGGCCACCCCGCCGATTGCGGGGTTGCAGGACATCTGCGCGATCAGGTCGAGGTTCAGGGTGAACAGGGCCGTGCGGAGACCCATGCGCGCAGCGGCCACGGCGGCTTCGCAGCCCGCATGGCCGGCTCCAACCACAAGGACGTCGTAGTGTTCCGTATAGGCCATGCTCTTCAAAACCCTCCTCCCGCCCCCCCCGTTTATTGCAAAGATGCACCACATTGCACTTGGAGTCGGATCCGCCGCATCGACGAAGCCTTCGTTCCTGGGGGCTCACCCGCCTCTTTCAACATAGCAGGGATCGTCAAGCAAAGGGCTATCCGCGTCGCACGCGAAAGACCCCGGCATCGCCGCCGTTTCTCTGCCCCGGCCCCACCCTACCCACGAGGCTCGGAAGCGCACTCCCGAGCCTCGGCACAGGCTGGCCTCATCGCCCCCACCGGCCTCCCCCAGGACCCGCACCGGCATCCCCCAGGAAAAGGTGCTCCGCTCGCTTTCCTTCCCTCGCCGCGTCCCTGCGCAGGAATCCCCGGCAAGCGTAAAGTGAAGCTCTGCATGTTGCTTCACCCAAGACCTCTTTCCGAACTCGTCCTCCGCGCCGCCGCCTCTACCCGGAAGCGAAGCGTGCAACGCCAGCGCCGGCTCGGCTCGTTCGCCGCCGCGCTCCTTCTCGGTGTCCTCACATCCCTATGTGGTCTAACCTCTATATACAGTTGCGCCCAAAAGCCGGCGCCACTCGCCCATCCCGACACCCCCTGCCGCACCTGCCACCAGGCCATCTACGATCGCTATCGGCAAACCCCCATGGCGGAAGGCAGCGGCCTCGCCGCCGACGGCCTCCCCCCCGATCTCCTGACCGCCAAAGCCCTTGTCCATCGCCCTTCAGGCATCACCTACAAGGTCGCTCTGGACCGGGGCGAAGCCACCCTCGCCTTTGATCGCGATCCCAACCTCCATGGCCGGCGCCCCCTTGCTTACTTCATCGGCTCCGGCCAGCGCGGTCGGACCTTCCTCTACCAGCAGGAAGGCTTCTGGTTCGAAGCCCCCATCAATTGGTATGGCAAGCAGATGCTCTGGGACATGGCCCCCGCCTACGACAGCAGCACCACGCTGCCCGCCCCCCTGCCCGTAGACCCCAACTGCCTCCACTGCCACACCGGAGACCCCCAGCCCGCCGCCGGCCCCGCCCGCAACTTCTACACCGGCCCACCCTTCCGGGCCGCCGGCGTAGGCTGCGCCGCCTGCCACGGAGACCCCACCGCCCACCTCGCCAAACCCAGCGCCCCCATCCTCAACCCCGATAAACTCCCCCCCACCCGCCGCGACAGCGTCTGCCTCCAATGCCACCTCGAAGCCGACGCCACGGTCTACCGCCCCGCAAAATCCCTCGCCACCTTCCATCCTGGCGAAGACCTCGCCGCCACCGCCCTCTACTTCGTAGACCGGTCCCGCGCCCAGCTCGGCGGCCGCGCCTCCAGCCAGTACGAAGCCCTCCTCCGCTCAGCCTGCCGCCGCGCCGCCGGGGACCGCCTCACCTGCACCACCTGCCACGACCCTCACGGCTCCCCCGGCCCCGCCGAACGCGTCGCCTTCTTCCGCAGCAAATGCCTCACCTGCCACACCGGCCCGAACATCGCCACCCGGCACCACCCCGAGCAGCAGGACTGCGCCACCTGCCACATGCCCACCCGCAAAACCCTCGACATCTCCCACGAGCAGCACACCGACCACGACATCGAGGCACGCCCCAGCCTCACCCCCGCCACCTTCCCCGACCGCCTCCACACCCCCGACCTCGTTCCCGTAGGAGACACCGACCCCGCAGACCGCGAACTCGGCCTCGCCTACGCCCAGTTCGCCGTCCGCGGAGACCCAAAGGCCGGAGCCCGCGCCCTTACCCTCCTCCAGCGGGCCCAGGCCGCCGGAGCCGACGACCCCGAACTCCACACCCAGCTCGCCTTCCTCCTCCAGGTCTCCGGCAAGCCCGCCGAAGCCGCCGCCGAGTACCGCCTCACCCTCGCCGCCGCCCCGCACGACCCCACCGCCGCCGCCAACCTTGCCGTCCTCGAAGCCGCCTCCGGCCACCCCGCCCAAGCCATCGCCCACCTCACCGGCGTCTTCCACGACGACCCCGCACAAACCCCCGCCGCCCTCAACCTCGCCTTCCTCCAGTGCCGCACCGGCCACCCCGCCCAGGCCCGCCGCACCCTCGAACGCGCCCTCCTCTTCAACCCCGACTCCCCCGCCGCCCGCCGCTTCCTCGCCACCGGCGACTACGGCCCCCAGCACTGCACCCTACCGCTTGAGCCCTGAAGCCTTGGCCCGCTCCCCCGCCGCCTCCACCTTCCGCCCCGCCTTCTCCAAAGCCTCCGCCAGCCCCAGCCGCGCCGCCGCCGACCCCGGCTCCGCTTCCACCGCGCTCTCATATTGCCCCACCGCCTCCGCCGCCTTCCCCGCCTTCAGCAGGGCCGCCCCGCTCTGCATCCCGAACGCCGCCTTCTGCCGCCCCACCGCCGCCCGCGTCAAATCCGCCCCCACCTTCCGCTCCGCCGCCGCCTCCTCCCGCCTCCCCTCCGCCGCCAGAACCGCCGCCAGCGTAATATGCACGCTCGGCTGCTCCGGCTCCAGCCGAATCGCCTCCCGCAGCGCCGCCTCCGCCTTCCCCGCCTCCCCCATCTGCTTGTAAACGCTCCCCAACTCCCCCCACGCCTCTCCCGTCGCCCGCAGCCCCACCGCCCGCTCCAGACTCGCCGCCGCCTCCCCAAACCGCCCCTGCTGCATATAAATCACCCCCAACGTATACGGCGGATCCGGCAACCGCGGATCCAGCGCCGCCGCCCGTTCAAACTCCTCAATCGCCCCCGGCAGATCGTCCTTCAACTTCAGCGCCAGCCCCAGGTCGTAATGCAGCTGCGGATTCCCCGCCTCCACCGCCAGCCCCGCCCGGAACTCCCGGATCGCCCCCCCCAGGTCGTTCTGCTGCAGATAAGCCACCCCCAGATCCTCCCGCAGCGTCGCGCTCTCCGGCCCCACCGCCAGCGCTCGCACATACAGCGCCAAGCCCCCCGCCGCATCTCCTGTCTGCACATGCGCCAGCCCCGCATTCGTCAACACCTCCGCATCCCCCGGCCTCGCCCGCACCACCTCATCCAACAGCCCCCGCGCCTCCTCCACCCGCTCCGTCCCCTGCAACGCCAACCCCAGCCGATACCGCATCTCCACCAGGTCCTCAGAAGAAGCCCCCAAGGCAAGCCCCGCCCGCAGCACCCTCACCGCATCCTCCTCCCGCCCCGCCTCCTCATAAGCCGCCGCCAGCCCTACCCGATACGCCGCCACCCCCGCAGCCAGCCCGCAAGCCCGCTCCATCTCCACCACCCCCTCGGCCCCCCGCCCCTCGGCCTTCAGCACCTGCCCCAGGTGGAAATGCCCCGCCGCCATCCCCTCATCCCGCCGCAAAGCCCCCCGCTGCACCTCCTCCGCCTCCCCAAACTTCCCCTGCCGCGCCAGGATCACCCCCAGCGCATCCCCCACCCCCGCATCCCCCAGCCCCGCCGCCATCGCCCGCCGCAACACCGCCTCCGCTCCCGCCACATCCCCCGTCGCGCTCAGCGCCGTCGCCACCGGAATCACCGCCGCCTCCCCCACCTCCGCCTCCCCCGCGCGCCGCCACGCCGCCACCGCCCCCACATAGTCCCTCACCCCGGCCTTTGCCACCGCCAGGTTCACCTCCGTCGCCCCATCCCGCGCCCCCAGAGCCTCCGCCCTCTCTAGCTCCTTTACCGCCCCCGCCGCATCCCCCCCGGCCAGCAGCGCCGCCCCCAGCGCCCCATGCGCCACCCCCACCCGCGGCGCCAACCGCACCGCCCGCTCAAATTCCCGCCGCGCCCCCGCCACATCCCCCCGCGCAAACGCCGCCGTCCCAGCCTGAAACGCCAACGTAGCCTCCCGGACGCCACCCCCCTGCCCCGCGGCCATCCCCGCCGCCCCAAGCGCTATCCCCCCAACCCACCAAGCCAGTCCCATACCTCATCCTAACCTCCGCCCAAATCTTGCCGACCCAATTGTCAAGTCATTGACGAATGAGGTACACATACATTTCCTCATCCTTTCGGTTGACACTCATCTCCCCCGTCACGTAAGGTTGCGCATAATTCAAAGAACGGCGGAATGGAGCAGCGAGTTCAGGGACCCAAGCGCCCACGGTCTTCCAAGCCATCCGCACCGTTGCAAGCCAGACTCCGGGCACACAGACGAAAGTCGCCCGGGCCGGACGTTCCAAATCTCAGGAGGACCCACCCAATGCGTCTGCTACAAAAATTCACGACGCCGATTCTGGCCGCTCTTCTGCTCGCCGCCAGCCCCAGCGCCCGCGCCCAGGCAGTCTACGGCTCCATCTTCGGCACTGTCACCGATTCCACCGGAGCTGTCGTCGCCAACGCCACCGTCACCGTCACCGACATCGCCAAGGGAACCTCCGTCGCCGTCAAAAGCAACGGAAGCGGCGAGTTCACCATCGAGCACCTCATCCCCGATACCTACGCCGTCAAGATCGAGAGCGCCGGCTTCAAAGGCTTCGCCACTACCGGCCTCTCCGTCTCCGCCGATACCTCCCGCAAGGTCGAGGCAGTCCTCGAGAACGGGGCCGCCACCGAGGTCGTCAACGTCAGCGCGGACTCCATCCCCCAGCTCAAAACCGACCGCGCCGACGTCTCCACCGTCTTCAGCGCGCAGGAGATCGTCGATCTCCCGATTCCCGACCGCAACTTTACCAACCTCCAACTCCTCCTCCCCGGAGCCCAACAACTCGGCTGGTCCCACGCCGCCAGCGAAAACCCCCAGGCCTCCAAGCAGATCCAGGTAGATGGCCAGGCCTTCGGAGGAGTCGCCTTCGAGCTCGACGGGACCGACAACCAGGACCCCATCCTCGGCATCATCGTCGTCAACCCCAACTCCGATTCGCTCGCCGAATCCAAGATCACCACCCAGAACTTCGACGCCGAGTTCGGCAAAGCCGTCTCCTCCGTCGTCACCGCCCAGACCAAGTCCGGCTCCAACAAGTTCCACGGCTCGCTCTTCGATTACCGCGAAAGCAACGCCAATCTCGCCCGCGACCCTTTTACACAAAGCCCCGCCAGCCTCACCAAGGTCAACCCATTCCCCCAGGGCCTCAAGAATCAGTTCGGAGGCTCCATCGGCGGACCCATCCTGCGCGATAAACTCTTCTTCTTCGGCGACTATCAGGGCTTCCGCCAGAAGGTCGGCATCTCCAACCTCCAGACCCTCCCCACCCCGCTCGTAACCTCCACCTGCCTCGGCAACAGCGTCGGACCCAGCGGCATCCCGGGCTGCGACTTCTCCGAGTACCTCACCCAGGGGCACATCCTCTACCAGACCGTCGTTACCAACGGCGTCACCACCTACGTCCCCTACGCCGGCAACGTCATCCCCCGCGCCCAGCTCTCCACCCCCGCCATCAACCTCATCCGCAAGCTCTCCGCCTTCACGCCGAACAACGCCGGAAAGTTCACCAGCGCCACCCCCGGCATCGGCCTCGCCAACAACTACGCCAAGGGCGGAACCGGCATCTTCAACGGAGACCAGTACGACGTTCGCGTGGACTATCAGGTCTCCCCGCGCGTCCACGCCTTCGGCCGCTACAGCCACTTTGCCGATACCCTCAGCGGTGGAACCGTCTTCGGCGACGCCGGCGGAGCAGGCTTCGGACTCGGAGGCTTCGGTGGAACCTCCGTCGGACACAACACCAGCGTCGCCGCCGGAACCGACATCGCCATCAACGACAAGCTAGTCGCGGACATCCGCCTCGGCTACTACCGCTACAAGATCGGAACCAGCAAATACGACCCCGGCGTCAACTTCGCCAGCGATCTCGGCATCCCCGGTGAGAACGTCAACGCCATCACTAGCGGCGCCCCCGCCTTCAATATCAGCGACGCCGGACACTTCGGTGGCCCCGGTGATTCAGGCGGAAACGGCTCCGGCCAAGGGCCGCAATTCGGCTCCGGGTTGGGCGTCAATCGCTGCAACTGCCCCCTCACCGAAAGCGAAGATCAATTCCAGATCGTCACCAACATCACCAAAACCCTCGGCAACCACAATATCAAGGTCGGCACGGACCTCCGCTACGCTCGCAACCTCCGCGTTCCCAGCGACTCCAACCGCACCGGTGAAATGCAGTTCGGAACCGGCCCAACCTCCAACTCTTCCTCGGGCGGCCTCGGCCTTGCCTCCTTCGTCCTCGGCGACGTCACCCAATTCAACCGCTACGTCTCCACCTCCACCAACGCCAAGGAGTTCCAGAAGCGCGACTTCTTTTACGTCCAGGACACCTGGCGCGTCACCCAGAAGCTCACCGCCAACTACGGCGTCCGCTACGAGTTCTACTTTCCGGAGAAAGTGAACGCCGCCGGAAACGGTTCGCTCCTCGATCTCAACACCGGATACCTCAAGGTAGCCGGTATCGGAGGAGTCTCCTCTAACCTCAACGAAGAAAAATCCAAGTACGCCTTCAACCCGCGCATCGGCCTCGCCTATCAGGCCACCGATAAGATCGTCATCCGCGCCGGCTACGGACGCAGCTTCGATCTCGGCGTCTTCGGCTCCATCTTCGGCCACGTCGTCACCCAGAACCTTCCTGTCCTGGCCAACCAGTCCATCTCGCCCACCGGCGGGCCCACCTCGGCAGCCTTCCAGCTCGCCAACGGTCCCACCGCCTTCGCCTTCCCGGCCGTTCCAAACTCCGG
Source organism: uncultured Granulicella sp. (assembly GCA_965213785.1). Taxonomy (GTDB): domain Bacteria; phylum Acidobacteriota; class Terriglobia; order Terriglobales; family Acidobacteriaceae; genus Edaphobacter. The sequence goes on from OZ243921.1 coordinate 2,557,606, forward strand.
CCTTCTGCCCGATCCCGGCTACGCCGTCAACGCGAAGGCCCGTCCCACCACGCTGCGCCTCCCCACTATCGACGCCTGGAACCTCAGCGTTCAGCAGTCCATCTCGCCCACCTCCTCCATCACCATGGCCTATGTCGGCAACAAGGGAACCCACACCCTCAGCGCGGGGGACGGCAACAACACCAACCCCAACGAAGCCGCCATCAACCTCCCCGCGCAGTACAGCGTCAACGGTCAGCCCCTCCACTACGATCCCAACGCGGGGGCCGGCATCTCGGCAAACAACGGAACCAACAACAGTACGCTGCTCCGCCGCTTCTATGGCGGCAAGCTGCCCGCCTGCTCCGACCCCAACTACATCGCGGGAGCCACGGCCTCGGGCGCACTCGCCGGCCTGCCCGGAGGAGCCTGCGGATGGACCAACGACGTCACCTTCTACGGCGACGATCAGGACACCCACTACAACTCCGTCCAGGTCTCCTACGTCAAGCAGTACACCAAGGGCTTCTCGCTCAACGTGAACTACGCCTGGCAGCGCGCCTTCGACTTCAACTCAGGCTTTGCCACCTGGAACAAACAGGCCGGCAAAGGCCGCAGCGACTCCATCCGGGAGCACCAGATGACCGTCTACGGCATCTATGAGCTTCCCTTCGGCCACAACAAAACCTTCATGAGCGGCGCCAGCCCACTCGTAACCGCCTTGGTCGGAGGCTGGCAGATCAGCCCCGTCCTCACCCTCGCTTCTGGTCTGCCTTTCAACCTGAGCTACAGCGAGTGCGGTGCCAGCGTTCCCGGCTCTGCCCCCTGCTACGTCGACGGCAACCCGCGTGCTTTGCAAAAGGACTACAAGGGAACACCCGGTCAGGGCAATCTCCAGTACTACGACGCAGTCGGCATCCGCACTGCTCTCGCAGCCCCCGCCTTTCAGAACGCGGCATCGCCCTTCAGCGGCAGCGCCCTGGACACCATCGGCAACTCGGGCCGCAACAGCTTCTTCGGACCCGGCTTCTTCAACGGCGACCTCTCTCTCCAGAAAAACGTCACCTTCCGCGAGCGCTACACCGGCCAGTTCCGCGTAGATGCCTTCAACGGCTTCAACCACATCAACTACGGCAACCCCAACGGAAACGTCGAGCAAACCGGCTCCATCACCTCGGGCCCCGGAGTCAACGGCTCCACCAACCCCCGCCAGCTCCAGTTCTCCGCCCGCATCCAGTTCTAACCCCAACCCACCACCCGACAACACCAGACGGGAGGCCCAAGCGGCCTCCCTTCTGCCTTTGCTGCCGCACCCTGCCTCCGGGCGACGCTCAGGCCACCGTTGTTCCTGGGGTACCCAAGGCTTCAGCCCGGGCCACTCCGGACGATAACCCCTGGAGTCTCCCGCAAGGCCCCAAGCCCGCCGTTGTTCCTGAGGTACCCCAAGTCTTTAGCCTTAGGTCTTACATGCCTTGCGAGAAGCCAGGGGCTCTGGCCCCCGGGGTAAGCTTCGCTCTAAAAAGGGAGGTGCTTGACAAACAAGACCCCCACCAGCCCTCCATCCACCACGCACCACAAAAAATCTGCTCCCTAAACCCACAAAACCCAACAACGACGCGCCCTCCACCACGCAGCAAACCGATCAAATACCACGTTAGCCACACATCCGCCCACATCTCACCAGGTAAAAACCACCGTCTGCCGCTGATAACCCTCCCCCCCAGCGAACCGCACCGAAACCTCCCTCAAACCATCCGCCCTCACCCCCCCAAGCGTCCCCCCACTCGCGCGAACCGTACTCCCCACCCGGTTCACCCGCAGCCCCAACTCCTCCGTACTCCCCCCTAACCCCTCCAGATTCAATGTCATGGACCGCCCCTCCACCCGCTGCCCCAGCACCTTCATCTGCCCCGTCCGTGCCCCGGGTGACGGAAGTTCATGCCGCACAGCCACCTCCACCCCCGGCAAAGCCAGCAACGAAGCCCCTTTCAGCCGCACCGGAGGCCCCGAGACCCCTTCCAGCCGAACCCGCAACCCTCCCGCCTCCCTCGCAAACACAACAGAACAAACGCTTTGCCCCACATGCACCCGCCGCACCTCCGCCCCCGGCCAATCCGCCGGCAGATGCGGATCCACCGCCACCGTCCCCGCCACCCCATCCACCTCAATCCCGAACATCCCCCGCAAAACCGGCGTAATCACCATCGCCGAAGACCACAACTGGTGACTCGTACTCCTCCCAAATGGTTGAAAATAATCACCCGAAAGCAGTTCCGTCACCGCCCCCAGGTCCTGCGTCCACGTCTGGTTCGCATTCTCCATCAGGTGCGCATACCCCGAAAGCGCCCGCCCCGAACGATAGTCCGCCACCGCCGCCCACCCCGTAAACAAAGGCCACACCGACCCCTGGTGATAGCTGATCGGGTCATACACCGGATCGTTCACCGCCACATCCCGAACCCCCCAATCCGTTGAAAACAAATGAGAATCCCACCCCCGGAAGCTCTCCTCCGCGTGCTCCAAACCCTTCCCCCCGTTCCACCACGCAAGCGCCGGATACACCGTCTCCGCCTGATCGAGCGACCCATCCGGATTTCGGCTGAACCCATACCTCTTCGTCGCCGCCACATAATATTCCCGCTCAATCGTCCCCCGAAGCGCCTCCCCCCGTCTCACCGCACTCGCCGCCCCCGCACCATCCCCCAGCAGCCCCAAAAGCTCTCCCATCGCCGCCGAAGCCTGCTGATCCAGCAGCGCCAAGTAAATTTCCTGCCGCGGCTGCCCCCCCGGCCAGCTCTCCACCCATCCCGTCCCCTGCGCATTGTCGTAGATTCCATCGCCATCCGCATCGTGGCTCGTCTCAAAGGCCCAGGCTTTTTCGACCGCCTCCCGATGCACCCGCAGGAACGCCACATCCCCACTTGCCCGCACATAATCCAGCATCGCCGTCAAAAACAGCGGTGTAGCATCCGCCGCCGCGTACAGGTACGGCAGGCTCTTCCAATCCACAAATGCCGCCGTCTGCGAGTATTCGTGCATCATCTTTCCATCCGCACGCTGCCGCCGAATCAGGAACTCCATCGCCTCCCGCGACAGCCGGAAATCTCCCATACCATTCACGGCATAGAGCGTGTACAGCGTGTCGCGCCCAAAGTACCACCCAAACCCGGGCCGTGCCGAGTCCCCCGACGAGTAGTACCCCGCCACCAGCCCCGTCTCTCCGTCCGGACGCGAACGGGCACGAAGCTGCTCGATCGACACCTCCGCCCAGCCGAACGCATCGTTCAAGGCCCCATCCGGCGTCACCACTGCGGTCAGCTCCTCCTGCACCCGCACGTAGCCCCGCCGATGCTTCTCGTAGATCTCCGGCAGCCGTCGCCCAAGGCTCCCAAGCCGCTCCGCAAGCGCCGCGCTCGTCGCGGTTGCCGCCGTTTGCCCCACCGCCATCAGCAACGGAAATGCCTTCCCCGTATCCCGCTTGGGGTCGAAATGAAGCTTCAACTCCAGCGGATGAACCTGTGGCTTTTCCTGGTAGGGCGCCAGCACTCCCGGCTGCGCCCCTGGAATCGCAACTGCCCCCGCCAGGTTCTCGAAATCGGTATGCACCACATACATTCCCGGCTTCGCCACCCACTCCGGCGACGCCGTCCCCTGGCTCAGTTGCGGCCACATCGGCCGCATGTCCGGAGTAAAGCTGAACGTCAGATCCATCGGACGCGCCGCATCGATCTCGAACAGCACCACCGCGCCGGTACCCTCCGGCGCCTCTTCCGGCGCAAACATCGTCTGCTTCACCGTAAACGCAATATGCGAGTACGTAATCGTCGTCCGGTGCGGCAGAACCTCAATCGCCGCCGCCGCCGCATTCAGGTCGATCGGCACCGAATACCCTTCCACCTCCGCCCGAATCGCAAAATGGCTAAAAAGCTTGACCGGCAGAATCCATGCCTCAAACGTCCCCTCCTGCTGACCCAGCAGCACCCCCCGCGGCCCCGCCACGGTAAAAGGCTGTCCCGCCGCCACCCGGCGGTGGATCGTCAGCCCCCCACTCACCCTATCGAGAGGCCCCGTCGTCTGCCAGGCCACCAGAGGCAAGGGCCCGGATTGCCCGTGTGCGAGCGCCGTGGAAAGAACGCAAAAGGTAGCTAGGGGACGAACGCGCATGGATCACTCCAGAAGAAGCCCCCACGAGTCTATCTGGAGATTTGCACTCACCGTTCCGGATCATCCCGCCACGACCTCAGGGTTGCGGCTTCACCTTGATCTCTTTTTTGGCCCGGCTCAGGTATTCCGTCAGTTGGTGAATCTCCTCCGGGGTCAGCGCCTCGCCGAACGGCGGCATGTTGCCCCCGCCGAAGGTGATCTGGTGCTCGATCTGGTCCTTCTTCAGCCGCTTGCCCACCCCATCCAGCCTTGGACCAATCGTGCCTCCCGACCCTGCATCGCTCAGGGTGTGACAGTGACTGCACACCTTCTCTTGAAACAGAGCCTTCCCTTTCTGCACATCGGACTGCGCGAGCGCCGCGAGCGAACCGCCATACAGAAGCGTAAGAAGGACAGATCGAAACGTCGTCACAGGAGGACCTCGGGGCAGTTACTTGGAGGCAAGGGGCACACCCTTGCCTTCGACAATGGAATAGATAGCATCGATGCCGGGAGGAGTCACCACCTCGTGCAGTCCGCTCGGCCAGTCGATTTCAACCTTTTCTACGGCCGTGGCCGGCCCAAGCCCAAAGTGAACCCGCTGGTCGGACGACGACGCGAAGCTGCCGCCGCTCGTAACATCCGCCCGCTGCCGAAAGCCGTTCGCCGTCAAGTACACGGTGGCGCCGACAGCATCAAGCGGGCTCTTCGGGCCGCCGGTCAGCTTCAACCCCACCCAGTGGTTCTTCCCCGCCGCCACATTGCGCAGCAGCGTCGGGGCACTATCCATATTGTTGATCACAACATCGATCCTGCCGTCGTTGAAGAGGTCGCCAAACGCCATGCCACGCGCCACGGCCACCTTTGCCAGGCCCGTTCCTTCCACCGGAGGAACGATCTCCAACTTCCCGGCCTTGCTATGGAAAAGCACCGGCCGCTGCTTCCAGGTCGTCCCCCAATCCTCCCGGTCAGCATTCGGGTACACATGCCCGTTCACGAACAGCAGGTCGAGCCACCCATCGTTGTCGTAGTCGAAGAACCCCGTCCCCCATCCCAGAAACGGGATCGTCGGCTCGGCAATCCGCGACTCGTAGCTGACGTCGGTGAAGTTGCCCGCTCCATCGTTCCGGTACATCGGCTTGTAGTCATCCGAGAACGTGGTGTTGAACAGGTCCACAAGCCCATTGTGCGTCAGGTCACCCGCCGCAATGCCCATCGAGGCAGTCTCCCGGCCGCTCTCGTTCAGCGCATAGCCGGAAGCGAAGCTCGCGTCCTCAAAGGTCCCGTCCCCCTTGTTCATATACAGGTAGTTGGGCGTTGAGTCGTTAGCCACCAGCAGGTCGACCTTGCCGTCGTTATTGACATCGATAAAGAGCGACGCCAGCCCATAGTAGGCCGAGCGCTGGTCCGCCACACCCGCCTTCAGGCTGACGTCCGTAAACGTCCCGTCCCCATTGTTATGGAACAGATGGTCCGGCTCCCCGGTCAAGCCATGCGGCCCGCACATCACCCGAACGCCGCGAAACGAGCAGAAGCTCAAGGTCGTTGTGTCTCCGCCGGAGGAAGGTGGGTGGGCCAGGTCATAGTGGACATAGCCCGGCACGAAGAGGTCCAGCTTGCCGTCCCCGTCGTAGTCGCCCCACGTCGAGCCGGTCGACCAATTCCCAAGAGCAACGCCCGCCTTCTCCGCGACGTCGGTAAACGTTCCATCATGGTTATTGTGGTACAGCCGGTTCTTCCCGAAGTTCGTGACGTAGAGGTCCGGCCAGCCATCGTTGTCGTAGTCGGCGACCGTCACGCCGAAGCCCCACCGGCCATTCCCCACGCCGGCCTTGGCGGTCACGTCCGTAAAGGTTCCGTCATGGTTATTGCGGAATAGCGCCGCCTGCGGAGACGCGCCCTTCCCCTCCATGGCTTCGTATGTCGACCCATTCACAAGGTAAATATCCAGCCACCCATCGTTGTCGTAGTCGATCAGGCCCACTCCCGAGCCGACCACCTCGATAATGAACTTCTTCTCCGGGCTCCCCATCCGATGCGTCCACCGCGCGAGCCCAGCCTTGTCGGCAACGTCCTCGAAGACCACCGGCCCAGACTTAACGAAGCCTCCCGCCGTAATCGGCCGGTGCTGTGCGTCGAAGACCGCCGTGTGGGCCCCGCCCGTCGTCACGCCTCCCATCGCGGCGGGCTGGCCCCCCTCATTCTGGCGCTGCGTCTGCTGGTCGGTAGGCGCCTGGCCTCGCGCCGCTGCACCAAGGAGGCAAAACGCAAGGAAAGTAAGGCGAAGGCGTTGCATCGGCATGTTCAAGACGTTCAGTTTTCTCTCTCCTTCACCGCTGTCGAAGGATGGGGCCAGGGGGTTAGCGGCGCCCACGGTCCAGGGCAACAAACAGTGTCTCCAACTCGACATGGATCGGCGTTCCGGGAACAACCAGGCGGGTGGCCTGCGTCCAGCTATCGCCGCAGCAGACGCGGGCCGTGCGGGTATCCGGGTCGATCATCCAGATCGTCTGGACGCCCATGCGAGTGTAGTCGAGAGCACGCTTCTGCGTGTCCGAATAGCTGTCATCGGGCGAGAGAACCTCGACCACCAGCAGCGGCGGCTCCGCCAGCACGTCCGGCTGTGACTCATCGCGCACCACCACCACGTCCGGGATCCGAATGCGCGTCGCTGAGACCTGCGTACGCCACTCGGTCGCCGTCTGAATGCACCATTCCTGCTCATGCCGGCCAAACCAGATGGTAAGAAGTGCCTGAATCCTGGCGTGTTCCCACTTGCCCATCTTCCGCTCCACGATCTCGCCGTCGACGTACTCACGATCCGGCCGGTAGCTGGTATGGAGGTACTCGGCGAGCGGTGTTTGAACAGTAGTGGCCATAGGGTTGCCCTTTTGGGCGATGGGGCATTCTAACAAACGCGGCGCTATTCGTATTTCAGCGTCTCCACGGGGTCAAGCCGCGCGGCCCGGTTTGCAGGCAGCGTCCCAAAAATCACCCCAACAAGCACCGAAGTCGAAAGCGCGATGATGGCCGACCACGGATTGACCGGGATCTTGAACGGCGTGAGCAACGCGGTCGAGAGCGGAATCGCCAGTCCGATTACCGTGCCGATGATGCCACCGCACAGCGAAAGAAACACCGCCTCGGTAAGAAACTGCAGCCGAATCTCCTTGCTCGTCGCGCCCAGCGCCTTCCGGATGCCGATCTCGCGGATCCGCGCCTGCACATTGGCCAGCATGGAGTTCATAATGCCCACGCCGGAAACAATCAGCGTGATCGCCGCGGCAAGCGTCAGCACCACCGTTAGCATGTTCGCGATCTTCTCCATGCTGGCCAGCAACTCGGTCAGGGTCACGGCGTTGTAGACCGAACTCGCCCGGTGACGTGAGCGGATAATCTCCAGGATCCTCCGCGTCGCCGGCTGCACCATGGCCGCGGTTTTCATCGTGAAGAAGATCTCCTTCACGGTGTCGGTCCCGGTGAAGTAGCGCGCCACCGGGTAGGGAATCAGAAGCGTCTGCTCGCTGATCTCCGACTGCCCGTACGTGTCGAAGCTCTCTTTGAAGACCCCGATGATCGTGAACGGAATCCCGGTAATGCTGATCGTCTGCCCCACCGCCCGGGGCGCTGTCCCGAAGAGCTTTAGAGCCAGCGGTTCCACGACGACAGCCACATGCTGATGCCCGCGCGTGTCTTCATCGTCGAAAAACCGGCCTGCCAGCACCCGCAGGTTGCGCACAATGCGATACTGCGGCGAGACACCAAGCAGCATTGTGTCCTTGGTGACTCCCCCGCCGACCGAAATATTGTCGTGAAACTCGAGCATCGGGGAGGAGGCGATGATTCCCGGCACCTGCTCGAGCACCGTCTCCATGTCCTCCCGGGTCATGGAATCAGGCGTGCTGGTGTTGTCCGGGCCAACCGTGCTGCCCCCGCCATACTGTAGCTCGATCTTGTTCGGACCGATGCTGGTGAGCTGGTCCAGCGCATACTGCTTGCCCGTCAATCCCAGCGTCGCCACCAGAATGATCGACGCCGAACCGATAATCATGCCGAGCATGGTCAGCAGAAAGCGAATCTTGCTTGCTTTGAAGGAGTCGACCGCAAGCCGGAAGACCTCGGAAAACATCATCGTTGAGCGGGCACTGGCTAGCGTCTTGTCGAACGTACTGGCTGGGGCGGCAGATTGTGGGGGACGCGCGGTAGCCATGCTCAGCCCTCCTCTTCCCAGGTAAATGTTAGACGCTCCCCGGGGCAGGGGCGGTGCGGAAATGACGCTACCGGCCCGCGATGCGCGCCAGAACCAGCACAAAGAAGGCGACCACCCCAAGCACGGTCAACGCCATGCCGGAAGCGATAAAGAGCGTGGCCATTCTGCGGGTTCGCGGCGACGGGGGCGTAATGCCCACGGTCAAAATGAAGCCGTCGACGATGCGCTCGATCAGGTTCATGGCTGGTCCGATGGTACTCCGACTCGGCCGGGATGCTTCGCTTCAGAAGGCGAACGGCGTCAGCGTCTCCGGCCGGTCGAAGGGGTCGGCCTGTTCCACACGCTTCAGGGAAGCGATTACCCAGTAGGTGAGCGGCGTCGCCAAAACCTCGTAAGCCACCTTCAGCAGGTAGGTTTCGACAATCATCCGGAGAAGAGTATGGCCACTCACCACGCCGGCAAAGGCCAGGATCAGCATCACCACCGTATCCACCGCCTGCCCCAGCACGGTCGACCCAACGGTCCGCGTCCACAATCGACGGCCCCCGGTCAGCAGTTTCATTCGCGCCATGGTGTACGTGTTGGTGAACTCCCCCAGCCAGAAAGCCGCAAGCGATGCACCCAGCAGCCGCGGAATGAACCCGAAGACCGTCGCGAACGCCTGCTGGTTCGGCCAGCCAGGAGCCGGCGGCAGCGCAATCGTCAACGCTCCGGTAGCATACAGCAGCGCCGTACCGAAAAACCCCAGCCAGATCGCCCGCCGCGCCGCCGCAAAGCCATAAACCTCCGTGAAAATGTCCCCAAAGATATACGTCAGCGGAAAAAGCACCACCGCACCCGGAACGATAAACGGTCCTACCCGGCAAAGCTTCTGCGCCACCAGGTTCGAAACAACCAGGATCACCACAAAGGCCGTCGTCAGGGCATCAAGATAAAGAAAGCGCCCCCGCTGTCCTTCGGTCTCCCGCATTGATCGAACCCTCCCACTTGATCCTACCGGCAAACAGCCTCCCACCCTTTTGACGCGCCGGGATGAAGCTGGTAGCGTTAGACTCTGGTGCGGACGAAGTCGCGTCCCCGTCGTCCAGTGGCCTAGGACACCGCCCTTTCACGGCGGTAACACGGGTTCGAATCCCGTCGGGGACGCCAACACACACACACGCATCCGGCAGAGCCATCGCGGTGTGGGCGAAGGCACCCTTCCGCCCCTCGTCATACAAAACAAACGCCCTTCTGTTGATCTCACCCACCCCCCGCTATCCCCCAGGCAACAAATCCTCCCTTTTCCGCCACCTACAGAAAAGGAATGCCCGACTCACCACCAGACCTCTCCACCTACCCCGCCGAAGTCCGCGCTGTCTCGCGTCTTGGCATCCCCCTCGCTTTGGGCGAACTCGGCTGGATGTCCACCTACATCGTCGACGCCATCATGATCGGCCGCCTCCCCCACTCGGCCCTCGCCATCGGAGCCTCCTCCCTCGGCAACACCATCTTCTACGCCATCGTCTTCTTCATGATTTATCTCCTCAACGGCCTGGAGACCTACATCGCCCAGGCCGCCGGCCGCGGTGACCGCTCCGAGTGCCTCGTCATGCTCATGCAGTCCATGTGGATCGTCCTCCTCGGCACCCCTCTGGTCATGTTCGCCACCCTCGGAGCCCTCTGGCTCCTCCCTCACGCCGGAACCCCCGCCGACATCGTCGCCCAGACCCACCGCTACCTCCACGCCCTCATCTGGTCCACCCCGCCCCTCATGCTCTACATGGCCATCCGCCGCTATCTCCAGTCCATCAACCGCGTACTCCTCATCAGCATCTCCCTCATCACCTCCGCCGGAGTCAACTGGCTCTTCGATTGGCTCTTCCTTTACGGCCACCCCGGCATCCCCGCCATGGGAATCGCCGGCTCCGGATGGGCCACCGTCGTCGTCCGCTTCTGGATGCTCCTCATCCTCCTCCCCGCCGCGCTCCTCAGCTTCCGCGACCTCGGCCTCTATCCCAGACTCAAGATGCTCCGGCCCGACCCCGACCGCCTCAAGGCCCTCCTCTCGCTTGGCTGGCCCTCCGGCCTAGAGTTCTCGCTCGAACTCGGCATCTCCACCTTCATGTCCGTCCTCTGCGCCCGCCTCGGCAGCACCCTCCTCGCCGCCCACCAGGTCACCCTCGATCTCAACGCCTTCGTCTACATGGTCCCCACCGGCATGGCCTACGCCGCCATGATCCGCGTCGGCCAGGCCGCCGGCCGCAACGACCTCCGCCAAGTCAACCGCGCCGCCAACTCCGCCCTCGGCCTCTCCCTCGCCTACAGCGCCGTCGCCGCCATCCTCTTCGCCCTCCTCGCCCATCCCCTCGCCGGCGTCTACACCAACGATCCCCAGGTCGTCCGCGCCGCCATCCCCCTCTTCTATCTCTGCTCCCTCACCATCCTCGGCGACACCTGCTTCGTCCTCACCGCCTCCTCTCTCACCGGTCTCGCCGATACCCGCACCCCCATGTGGATCAGCATCGCCTGCAACTGGTGCCTCGGCATGCCCCTCGCCTACCTTCTCGCCTTCCCCTTCGGCTACGGCGTCCACGGCCTCTGGATCGGCCGCACCATCGCCTCCCTTTCCTCCGGCTTCACCCTCACTTTCGCCTGGTACTCCCGCATGCGTCGGGAGCGTCATTCCGAGCAGTCCCACACTCTCCAACTCCTTGCGTCCATTCACGCGCGTTCGTAAACCTCCGTCGCACCCTCAGTCCCTGACCGCGCGCAACAGCACTGCCACCAAACAAAAGCCGCACGCCCAACCCGTTCCCAAGGACCCGCAGCCATGAAGATCTCGCCCCGCCTCCTCATCTCCATCCCCTGGCACCTCGGCCTCCTCGCCCTGCTCGCCCTACCGCTCGCCAGAGCCCAATCAACCCTCGGCAGCATCTCCGGCACCGTCCAGGACCCCTCAGGCGCCGTCCTCTCCGGCACCACCATTACCCTTACCAACACCGAAACCCACGCAGCCCTTACCGCCATCTCTACGGAGACCGGCGCCTACACCCTCCTCAACCTCCCCCCCGGCCGCTACGACCTGGCCGCCTCCACCCCCGGCTTCGCCCCCGTCACCGCCACCGGTCTCACCCTCGAAGCCCGTCAGCAGCTCCGGTTCGACGTCACCGAAAAGCCCGGGGGCGTCACCGACACGGTCACCGTCAATGCCATTACCGCCGGCGTCATCAACACAGAAAACGCCCAGATCTCCGCCGCCCTCTCGTCGGAGGCCGTGCTCGACCTCCCCGGCAACTACCGCGGCGCAGGCTCCACCTCCCCCATCAACCTCGTTCAGGCCCTCCCCGGCGTCCAGGCCGATACCGGCAGCTATCCTCCCGCCCCCTCCACCCACCCGGCGCCCTCCGTCCGCTTCTCCATCCAGGGGGGCCTCCCCTCGCAATCCGAGACCACCGTCGACGGCATCTCCGCCCAGAACCAGACCAGCAACAACATCCAGGGCGACGCCTTCCCCTCCGCCGAATCCATCGCGGAAATCCGCGTCGACGGCGTCAACAACAACGCCGAGTACGGCCAGCCCGGCGAGATCACCACCATCACGAAAAGCGGCGCCAACACGCCCCACGGCTCCGTCTACGAGTACCTCCAGAACCAGTTCCTCGACGCCATCCCCTACGGTGCCCAGGGCATCAAGCCGCACAAGGTCGCCAACGACTACGGCGTCAGCTTCGGTGGCCCCGTCGTCCTCCCGCGCCTCTACAACGGACGAGACAAGACCTTCGTCTTCGGTGCGTACGAAGGCCTCCGCTACCCACAGTCCAACGTCCTCCAGGCCAAGGTCCCCACCGTCCGCATGAAGCAGGGCGACTTCTCCCAGGAGACCTCCACCCCGCTCATCAATCCCTTCACCGGAGCCGCCTATCCCGGCAACAAGGTCCCCATCAACCCCGCCTCCGCCGCCTTCCTCCAGTTCTACCCGGACCCCAACTTCGACACCGGCCTCTCCCTCCAGGACGCCATCGCCCGGGATGGCTACAACTACATCAGCACCCGCCGCGACGATATCAGCTCCAACCAGTTCGACGTCCGCGGAGACCAGACCTTCGGCAAGCGCGCCACCGTCTTCGCCCGCTATACCTTCAAAAATAACGACCAGGTCCAGCCCGCCGACCTCACCCTGCCCAACAGCACCGCCTTTGGCCAGTACCGCATCTTCGCCAGCAGCTTCAACTACGTCCTCAGCCCAAGTCTCGTCAATGAGTTCCGCTTCGGCTTCACCCTGGAGCGCGACGGCAACAGCAATCCCTTCAACGGCAACGCCTTCAACGCCTCCACTGGCCTCAGCGGCCTCTCCCCCAAGTTCTTCAACGGAACCCCCCACCTCCAGTTCAACCAGATCCAGTCCATCGGCTCCCGCCTCGGTTTCGAAGAGCGCTCGCGCATCTTCCAGTTCGTGGACAACATCACCATCCAGCGTGGCAAGCACTCTATCCGCCTCGGCACAGACATCCGCCACCTCTCCGCCTACACCGAGGCCGGTGCGGGCTACGATAACTTCCTCTTCAACTCCAACCCCGGAACCTCCGCAACCAGCTTTCCCGGATCGACGACCGCCGCCGTTCAGCCCGGCCAGGAGTTCGCCGACTTCCTCATCGGCGTCCCCTACCAGACCCAGACCAACACCATCAACCAGGATAATGACGGCGTCACCAACTCCTACGCCGTCTACGTCCAGGACAACTGGAAGGCGACCCAAAACTTCAGCCTGAACTTCGGCCTCCGCTACGACCTCCACCCCGCCCTCGTCGCCGCCAACGGCCTCGCCGGCAACTTCGACGGCTCGGTCCCCCGCTCCGGCCGCCTTATCTATCCCGCCGGCTACGCCTCCGCCTTGAACGTCCAGGAACTCGCCAACGTCAACGCCTGCTCCACCGCCGGCGTCAACAATCCTTACGCCACCAATGCCGCTATCAACGGCGCGCCTTGCACCCCCGTCGTCACCAACACCCAGGCAGGCCTGCCCGCCGGGCTCCGCCAGACCCCCATGCTGCGCTTCCAGCCTCGCCTAGGCTTCGCGTGGCAGCCCTTCGGCAACGAGCGGACCGCCGTCCGCGGAGGCGCAGGCTACTACAACATCACCACCACCGGGGCGCTCTTCTACGCCATCGCCCAAACCCTCCAGGCCAACGGCCAGACCTTCACCAACACCTACACCCCCGCCGGACCCACCATCGTCTTCCCCAGCACCAGCAGCGCCATCAACAACACCTTCGTGCCCGCCCCCGGCACCCTCTACTTCTACGCTGCGGTCGATACCAACTGGCACGACCCTTACTCGCTCCAGACTGACCTCTCCATCGACCACGACTTCGGCCACAACATCGGCGGCCGCATCTCCTACATCGGCCTGCAAACCTGGCACCTGGTCTGGCAGCCGCAGTACAACCAGTTGCCGCGCTCCTCCACGGTCATGGCCGGCTCCCAGCCACAGAGCGCCTATCCGTTTCCGAACTTCTACCAGATCACCCGCCGCAGCACCTCGGCCGTCGCCAACTACAACTCCGTGCAGGCGGAGCTCTCCCACCGCCTCACCAACGGCCTCTCCTTCAACTCCAACTACACTTTTGCGAAAAACCTCTCCGACAACCAGGGCAGCTACGCTAACTTCAGCGCCGGCGGCTTCGTCGATGAGCAGGGAGGCTATAACCCCACCGACTCCTACAACCGCCACCTCGACTATGGCAACGTAGCCGCCACCCGCCGCCATCGCTCCATCACCACCGCCATCTACCAGCTCCCCGTAGGCCGCGGACGCCACTTCGGCTCCAGCATGGGCCGCCTCGCGGACCTCGCCGTCGGCGGCTGGCAGATCAGCAACATCTTCCTCCTGCAGAGCGGAACCTTCCTCACCGCCTACCTTCCCAATGGCCAAATCGATCCCTCCGGCACCGGCTCCGGCACCGCCGTCGGAGGCGCAGCCCAGCGCGTCGACCGCGTCGGCAACGCTCACAGCTCCGCTCACGATCGCAACCACTGGTTCAACAACGACGCCTTCAGCTGCCCCGGCCAGACCGGCTACGCCTCGCTGGCGCCCACAGCCGCCACCGGAGGCGTCTCCCCATGCACCGTCGGCGTCGGCTCCGCTCCTATCGGCCGCTTCGGCACCGAAAGCGTCGGCGACCTGCTCGGCCCAGGCTCCCTCAGCCTCTCCTCAGGCCTCAGCAAATCCTTCGCCCTCAGCGAACGCACCCACCTGCGCGCCGAAGGCACCTTCACCAACATCCTCAACCACACCAACCTCGCCGACCCCCAGACCGACATCAGCCAATCCAACTTCGGCCAGATCACCCAGGCCCGCGGCTCCGACTTTGGCGGCAACCGCACCGGCCAACTGTCTCTACGCCTGGAGTTCTAAAATCGGGAAAAAGTGCCGGGGTTCTTGTCCTGGCCTGATCTTAAAAGTCTCTCATTGTCAGGTATTTAGGCGTGGCGTGGGAGATAGACTCCAGCGTCCAAGATGGAAGTACTGGAGAAGTATGGAGGGGGGTTAGCGCCTGCATCGAGACGCTAACCCCTGTGTTTGCTCATGCCAGGCATAGAGTTACAGCGAGTTGACGGGCTTAGTTGGACATAGAAAGACTTTGCCCGCGAAGTATAGGGCACCCCCCCCCTAACTAAACGGTTTTTTTCTTGCTCGGCCCCGTCGCGAAGCCTAGCGCGGCGGCGGCGGATAGTAGGGAAGCTTCTGCTGCTCTTCGCTCGCGCGCTTCACCCCGATGTCCCCGAAGAGCAGCGACGGCGTGATGGTCGTCTGCGGAACCGCCCCGAGCGTCTGCGCCACAAAGGGATCGTCTCCCGCCGCAAGGATGTCGGACCGAAGGCTGCGGTTGTCGAGCTCATCGAAGATAGCTCCGCGAACCAGCTCGCGCGAGCCGTCCGCGGCATGGACGAGGTACAGCATGCGCGGTGCCATCTCGCCCGAAAGCGTCTCCACCTCGTATACGTCCTTGCCCTGCTCCTTCGCCATCGCCAGCAGCTTCGCATGAAGCTCGGCAGCCGGAACAGCCTGCGTAGGGTGAACCGTCAGAACGCCCGACCGGGCATGCGCCGCCTGCCCCGGCGCCGCGCGGCCATGCCCGTTCGAAGTCGGAAAATCCCGCACAGGCGTCCGCCCAATCAAGTAATTCGTCAGCTTCCCATGCACCACAACATCGACAGCTTCAGCAGGAACCCCTTCATCGTCTACCGCATAAGCGCCCAGCAGCGCCTTTCCGCCAAAGGCACGCTCAGTCGGGTCATCGGTCACCGAGAGAATCTCGGGCAGAACCCGCGACTTGTAGCTCGATGTATAAGCTCCCTGCGTCCGCGCGCTCGTCCCAGGTTCAGGCCGATCCGCCTCGATGTTCGGCACAAACAGCCGATTCATCACGTCCGCGGACGCGTCTCCTGAGAACAACACCGGACCGTGGAAATCCTCGGACGACACAACCGGAGCCTGCCGCAGCGCCTCGAGGCTCTTCAGGTCGTCCAGGGTCCGCTTGCGGAAAGCCTCGGCGGATTCAAGGTCAGCCGCATGCGCCGCGGTCGTTCCGTTATCCCGAGCAAGCCTCATCCCATCGTCCGCCTGAGCTCCAACCGAGATCGACGCCTGGTAGCCGGAATAGCCGTGACGAACGATCGTTCCTTCGGTGTTGACCAGGAAGCGATTGACCGCAATCCCCCGCACGTTCGCCGTAGAGTAGTCCAGATGCGCCGCGCCTGGCTGCGTCAGGAACAGCCCACTCGCCTCGACGATCCGTCGCTTCCACTCCGCGCGATCGATCTCCAGCGGCACTTCGGGCTCGATCGCCGTGATTCGGTGCGCTTCGGCGAAGTCCTGCTCCGTCCGCAGAGACTCGAAGCGCTTCAGCGTCGCCTGCTTGGTCGAGTAGGCACGCAGCGCATTCTTGTACGCCTCGTCCGTCGCGGTCCACAGCGCGTACCGAAGCGCCTCCTCGGCCTGCTGCGTGTCCTCCTGCGGAGCCAGCAGCACCGATCCATCGCCGCGGCTCGACGAAGAGTCCGCGCTGTAAGAGCCAATCCTCACCGTCACGCGGACGACCCGCTGGTGCTGCTCCTCCTCCCGCGTCAGCGCGCCATAGTTAGCCAGCGCCTCGAACGAGCGCAGGTCGTCCAGCCGGTACTCGATGAAGTACGGACGCTCCAGCCCGGGAAGCTGCAGCGCCGCCTTCTCCCGCGTAAGCTCGGCCTGCATGGCCGCCAAAGTCGGGTCGGACGCAGGCTTTGTGGTCGTGGCCGCGTGAGCGGCAAGGGGCATCGTGAAAGCGAGACCAAGAGCGAACATCTTCATGCTGGAGCCTGTCCTGAGAAAGTGTTGGTGGAAGCGCAGGTCATGAGAGAACTCCGCTCACTTACCGCGCCGGATCGGCGGCAATCTGCGGAGGCGGAGGCAGGATCGGCGGACGTGCGGTGCCCTGACTCTGCCGCTGGGTCTCTATCTCGCTTACCAGCATCGCCGGCGCAACCGCGGAGACGGGGATCGAGCCGGATTCAGCGCCGCAGATGCCGTTGAAGATGTCCGGGTGATCGTTGGTGGCGAGGATGCGGTTCAACGCTGCCTGCGGCGTTCCGACGATCGAGACGCCGCGCACCAACTCATCCGGACGGCCATCCGTGAAGACCCGGTAAACCACCAGAGGAATGACCTGGAAGGCCTGCGGAGAGCGGCGGGTCGTCACCGCGAAACCCGACGAGATGTCCTCGAAGTACAGCCCGTAAGGCTTGTTCTGCCGCTTGGCCTCGGCGAGCAGCATTGCCCGAAGCTCTTTGTCGGAGACGGTCTTGGTACTGGAAACGATGAGGTTTCCCTGGCGTCCTGTGGGCATGCGTCCGGTTTCGGCGCGACCGTGGCCGTTTGACTGGGCAAAGCTCGCGATAGGCAGGCGCGACATCAGGAAGGTGTTGAGGACGCCCGAGCGGATCAGGTCTACCCGGCGGGCTGGCTGGCCCTCATCGTCGTAGCTGTAGTGCCCCGACAGGGGATGGCCCTCGAAGGTAGCGAGGGTGGGGTCGTCGGCCACGGAGAGGAAGGTCGGGAGGATGGGCTTGTTCAGCAGACGCGTGAAGGTCTGTCCTTCGTCGTCGCCCCGCTGTCTCTGACCTTCCAGCCGATGCCCAAGCACTTCATGGAAGAAGACGGCGGCTGCGCGGCCCGAGAGGATCGCCGGACCGTTGAAGGGCTCCGTGATGGGCGCGGCTCGAAGCGCCTCAAGGTTGCGCGCCATGGCGAGCGTCTTCTCGGTCAGGGTCTTCTGGTCCGGAAGATGGGCGGTCTCATCGGACTCGAAGGTCTCCACCCGAAAGAGATCCATCCCGTCCGCGGCTCGCGTCCGGGCGACGATGACGAGGCGGGCGACGTGCGACGGGGTAGCGACGTGCGCCCCTTCGGACGAGACGAAGTAGTCGGTCTCCGCCGTCGCCTGAAGGCTGATGTTGTTGAAGAAGACATCGGGAAACTGCTTGAAGAGGCCCGACAGGTCGCGCAACCGGCCTTCCCAGGCGACTTTGTCGACTGTAAGCGTGGGCGCGGCGGGAAGAAGCGCATTCGCAGGCCTTTCTTCGGAAAAGTCTGGAGAAACATCTTCTTCCTTGGCGCGCACCTGCTGCTCGGTCTTGACCTTGAGAAAGGAGTCAAGGGCCCGACCATAGCCGCGGTTGGTAACGTACCAGAGAGAGCGTGAAAGCGCGGCTGGGTCGTCCGCAAGGGGCAGGGGAATGGTCGAAATCGCAGAGTTGCGGTGGTCGCCGTGGGTGTTGTCGAGCGTCGGGGCGCCGAGCCGGACCTGCACGTCGGCCGTGCGTGTGTGGGACTGGTTCGACGCAGTGATCGCTCCGAACTGAGCGGCCAAGGAGACGTTCGCCGCATCCGCGACCGCGTACGAAAGAAAGTAAGGCTTGGGCGACTTGTCCGAGCCAAGGGAGGACATCGCGCGCGTAAGTTCTGTCTGCAAAGCCGTAAGGAGGAGGGTGTCGGGAGCAGGTCTGGCCGGCGCAGGCTCGGCGGCGCGAGTCGTTGCGGCGGGAGCGATCAGGAGGAGAGCAGCGGCGGTAAGAAGCGTTTGTGCGGGGTGATGCCTGAGCATGGAGGGGTCCTGATCGTGAGGGGCGCGGGCCTGAGGCGCGAACCGGGATGTTATGCCGAGTTTACAGGGAAGTGACCTGCCGCACTCTCCTCGCAGCATCCGGCGCCCTCGAACTGCCGCAGTCCGCACGGTTGGAGCAGGTCCATGTCGGTCTAACCCGGCGAGGAGGGTCGAGCGTTGTCTAACCCGGAGGCAAGACGCTAGGCAAACCTACGCGGGAGGCCTCGTCCGCATCCTAAACGGCTATGTTTACCAAAAAGCTTACGGCAACCGTGGCGGACGTTTTCGTAGAGACGATGCAAAAAGCAGGCGTCGAGCGGGTATACGGCGTGGCTGGCGACTCGCTGAACGGCCTCACCGATGCGATCCGATCGCACGACGGGATCGCATGGCAGATGGTTCGGCACGAGGAGGTTGCCGGCTTCGCGGCGGGCGCGGAGGCGCAGATGACCGGTAAGCTGGCCGTCTGCGCGGGGAGCTGCGGACCGGGAAATCTGCACCTCATCAACGGCCTCCATGACTGCCAGAGGAGTCGAGTCCCGGTGCTGGCAATCGCCACGCACATCCCCAGCAAAGAGATCGGGACGAACTACTTTCAGGAGACAAAGCCGCAGATCCTGTTCCAAACTTGTTCGGACTTCTGCGAGGTGATCTCCACACCGGACCAGATGCCGCGCGTGCTCGCAATCGCCATGCGGACGGCGTTGGCTAAACGTTGCGTCGCCGTCATCGTGATTCCAGGAGATGTGCTCACCGAGCACTGCCCTTCGCCAGCCATTACGCTTGGGCTCGAAGGCCCCGCGGCCGTGGTGCTCCCGCCCAAGGAGCAGGTCCGGGCCGCCGCCGAGCTTCTCAACGCCGCGAGAAAGGTAACGATCTTAGCCGGAGCGGGCTGTGCGGAAGCCCGCGATGAGGTGTTGGCGGTGGGCGAGCGCCTCCAGGCCCCCATCATTACAGCGCTTCGTGCCAAGGAGTATCTGGAGTGGGATAACCCCTACTACGTGGGGCTGAATGGCCTCCTCGGCATGAACTCCGCCTATGAGGCGATGCAGAGCTGCGACGCGTTGCTGATGCTCGGGACCGACTTTCCCTACTCGCAGTTCTTCCCGCAGGGCATGAAGGTTGTGCAGGTGGATGTGCGTGGCGAGCAGATTGGTCGCAGGACGACGGTCGACGTCGGGTTGGTGGGGGATGTGGCGAGTACCCTGCAGGCTCTTCTTCCGCTGGTGAAGAAACATAAAAGCGGCCACCTGGAAGACGCGGTTAAGAACTTCCGTAAGGCGCGCAAGGAGTTCGACGAGCGAGCTGTCGGTCCGGCCGGGACGACGCCGGTGCATCCGCAATATTTGACGAAGTGGGTCAGTGAGCTGGCCGCCGAGGATGCGGTCTTCCTGTGCGACGTGGGCACTCCGACAACCTGGGCGGCACGGTACCTGACGATGAACGGTAAGCGGCGTTTGCTTGGCTCGTTCAACCACGGAACCATGGCCAGTGCGCTGCCCCAGGCCATCGGGGTGCAGGCGTCGTCGCCCGGACGGCAGGTGGTGACGCTGTCGGGAGACGGAGGCATCTCGATGCTGATGGGAGACCTGCTGACTCTGCGCCAGCTGAAGCTGCCCGTGAAGGTGGTGGTGTTCAACAACGGATCGCTGGCGTTTGTTGAGCAGGAGATGAAAGCGGCGGGGATCGAGATGTATGGGACGCAATTCGTGGCGCAGAACTATGCCGATATCGCGAATGCGATGGGCATTCGCGGATTCCGGTGCGATCGGCCCGAGCAGGTCGGGCCGGCGCTCACCTCCGCCTTTGCCCACGACGGGCCGGCGCTCGTCGATGTGGCGGTCACCCGGCAGGAGCTCTCGTTGCCGCCCACCATCACGCTCGCACAGGCCGCCGGCTTCAATCTTTATATGATGAAGGCAATGCTGCACGGCGACGGACACCAGGTGCTCGACTTGGCAAAGACAAACCTGCGCTAGGCGGGGCTTAGACTAAGCGGAACGGGTCTGCCGTGGTGAGGGTCTTCGGGATGCGGTTGCATTGGATGGTAGCTGGTTTGCTGGGGTGTGTGCTGGGCGGTACCCCGGCGAAGATGGAAGCACAGACGGTGACCCCGCCGCGCGTAGCCAGCGCGGTGCAGCAGGCGCCGGCGGCGGTCGAGGCATACTCCCTGCCGCCGGAAACGATGCGGAAGGCGGTGGCCTACTCACGCGCCCGAGTGACGCTCAGCTTTATCGGCACGGCCTGGGGAATGCTGCAGTTGCTCGGCCTGCTGACGCTCGGCATCGCCTACCGGATGCGCAATGTGGCCGTCAACCTGACCAAGAAGCGCTGGGGACAGGGAGCCATCTTTCTCGCACAGTTTCTGGCGATTACGGGCCTGCTTGACCTGCCGCTCGGCCTCTTCGGGCATCACCTCGCGGTGGCGTACGGCCAGTCCGTCCAGGGCTGGGGAAGCTGGCTGGCAGACCAGGCGAAGACCCTTCTCCTGACGTTTTCTATCGGGCTTCCCTTGATGATGCTCCTGGTGCTCGTGCTCAAGCGCTTTCCGCGACGCTGGTGGCTCGTCTTCTGGCTCCCCGCAATGCTCTGGGTCGTCATCGGAGTTTTCCTCTCGCCCTACGTCGTCGATCCGCTTTTCAACAAGTTCGAACCCCTGCAGGCCACCCATCCCGCGTTGGTGGCGCAGTTGGAGCAGGTGGTGAAGCGTGGCGGCATCGCGATCCCGCCCGAGCGGATGTTCCTTATGAAGGCCAGCGCGAAGGTCACCGGGTTGAACGCCTACGTCACCGGCTTCGGAGCCTCCAAGCGCGTCGTCGTGTGGGATACGTCCCTCGCCAAAGGGACGCCGGATGAGATCGCCTTTATCTTCGGCCACGAGATGGGGCACTATGCCCTGGGCCACATCCCCACGACGCTGGCGTTCACGGCCGCACTGCTGCTGGTGATCTTTTACCTCGGCTACTTAGCCCTCGGCTGGCTGTTGCGACGTTACGGCCGCGCATGGCGGGTCCCAAGCCAGAACGACTGGGCCGCCCTGATCGTTCTTTTCCTCGTCTTCTCGGCGCTCGGCTTTCTGGCCGAGCCCGCCGGCAACGCCCTCAGCCGAAGGCACGAGCATGAGGCCGACGTGTACGGGCAGGAGGCGGTACACGGCATCGTCGCGGATCCCCAGCAGACCGGCCAGCACACCTTTCAACTGCTCGGCGAGACCTCCCTGGCGGACCCGCATCCGAGCTCCTTGGTCGTCTTCTGGACGTACAGCCATCCGGCCATCGGGGCTCGTGCAGCTTTTGCCCGCGATTACAACCCGTGGGTCGTAGGCGGGACTCCCCAGTACTTCAAGAAATAGTTGCCGGAGGGTCAGATGGATTGCCTTTTCTGCAGGATGGTGAACGGAGCGATCCCGGTGACAAGGCTGTATGACGACGCCGATTGCATGGCCTTTGCGGACATCCACCCCCAGGCACCGGTGCACGTGCTGGTGATCCCGAAGGCGCACCTGCAATCGACCGCGCAGGCCGAGGCGTCGGACGCGGATCTGCTAGGCAAGCTCATCTCCACCGCCGCCAGGGTCGCGGCCGCGCAGGGGCTGAGCGGCGGATACCGGCTCGTCATCAACACCGGCAATGACGGCGGCCAGACCGTCGGGCACCTGCACGTGCACGTTCTCGGCGGACGACAGATGGCGTGGCCCCCAGGCTGAAGGGCTTCAGCGCGCCGCTCAAAGGAAAACGGCCCCGCGAAGATCATCGCCGGGCCGTTTCGGTGTGTGCCTTACCGGATCACATATTGAAGTTTGCTTCTTCCTCTTCCACGATGCCGTAGCGCCGCAGCAGGTTCGGCAGGTTCTGCGAGAACGCGGAGCGCGGCATCACCGTGTCGCATCCCGCCTCGACGGCTTTGGCCTTCAGGTCGCCCTGCAGGTGTGAAAGAAAGCCGATAATGCTGGTCGACTTCTTCAGCTTCGTCTTCAGCTTCGGAATCAGCGTAAGCGGTTTGGCGTTCGCATTGTTCAGGTCGAAGACGATCAGCCCCGGACGATCCGCCTCCTCCGCCGAGGTCAGCGTGGCGATCGCTTCCTTCTCGTTCTTCATAAAGCCGACCTTCACGCCCAGCTTGCGCGCGGTCTCCTGGATCTTTGCCAGGAAGAAGAGGTCTTCGATAAAGAAGAGGATTTTTGTTGGAGCATCTTCGGCAATCGGCACCGGTCGGCCCTGGGAGTAGTCGATCGGTTGCGAATCCGAGACGAAGCTCGGACGCGAATGCCCCCGCGATTGAAAGTTGCCGTTCGAACGCGTTTCGATGGTCGAAGGCGGGGCCTCGGCGAAGTTCCCGTTCACGGCCCGGTAGCTGTGGTCCATGGGGCCTACGAAGCTGCGCGGCCCCCGCTGCTGCTTGCCGCCTCCCCCGCCGTTCGAGCCGCCGCCTCCACCCTTGCGCTTGTAGCCACCACCTGCGTTGTTGCCGAACTGGTGCGTCTCACTCGAGCGGAACCCTCCGCCGTTCGTCTGGCTCGCGCCGTTAGACCCGTTGCCGGCAGCGAAGCCGTTCGTCGCGGGGGCACTCTGGCTGAAGCCCCCCCCGGCGTTGTTCTCAGAGCCGCCCGTGCGCTGCCGGTCGCGGAACTTCTTCTTCCAACGCTTTCCGGTGGCTGCCGCGCCGCCGTTAGCTCCCTGCTGTGAGGCGCTACCGGCCTGAAAGCTTGGCGGCCGCGATTCGGCCGGAGGCGCGGAGGAGGCCTGCAGCGAGACGACCGCGCTGCCTTGCTCACCGCCCCCCTGCTCACCGCCTTCAGTCTTCGACTTCCGCTTGCGCCGGCGTCTGCGGCTGGACTTCGACTGCCCCATGCCGTGCGGAATGTTGGAAGAACCGAACAGCGAATCTTGCTGGGATACGGCCGGAGGAGTTCCCTGAGCGCTCTGCGGAACGTCCGGGCTATTTTGATCTGAAGTCATGCATCCACTTCCTGAAGCTTGGTTGAGATAAGGTGGGGCGCAGACCCGAAAGGCGTTTGCGTCAACGAAGGATAGGGGAGCCACACGCCGACGGGCAGAGACGACGCCTCGCTGCCGCTAGAAGCGGGAACGTACGTGCCATGCCGGAACTGACTCTGCGGAAGAAACAATCTCAAGTTCTACTCAAACACTCTTCATATCGGCTGATGTTTGTTCCAGATTCCTAACATCCCGAAGCGCGATTCCTGATCGCCGCCACCAAACCCGGAATATCAGACTCGGTACGGCCAGCCCTTAGTCGCTCATCGGATCCCAGCCGCCGTTCTAACGGCCACAGGTCGCGCGAGAAGCATGGTCTTACTGCACGGTGCATGTAGGAGCGAAAGGCCCTCCGTAGCATGTCCCAGGCTGCAAACCGTAGTTCCGGACCCACGCTCAAAGAACTTCACGCCTCGGCCGGTCTTTCGCGGCAGCAAACCGCGGCAAGCATTCACAGCGACACTCCTCTTCATCGACTTCCGGATTCAGGCTTCCAGCTTTGCCGGAACATCGAATCGCAGGATGCGGTGAGAGGCTTTTGTGATCGGCACCCACAGCCGTCTTCACAAGGCATAGCAAGCATAGCGCGGAACTTCAAGCAGTGCAAGCATGATTTTTCGTCGCCCAAAATAGCTTCTCCCTCCGCGGGGCGGAGGGAGATCGCCTATGGCCTGTCACGGCCTCCTGAAAACGCTTTGACGAATTAATCCGGCAAAGCGAAACCCGAGCCGGCAGCGAGAACCTCAATGGGTGCGCTTGTCCTAAACTCGAAGCGAGGCGCTGTCCCGGTCTCCCTGCACAGGCGCCAATGGGGTGTAAGCAATCCTCGGGCCAACAAGCTGGAAGCACCAGCTCCCTCCATCTCTGCGTTCGCTGGGAAAGCAAAACTCCACAACAACGGAAATCGGAAGACTCTTCCTGCATCGCCTCCACAAATCCGGAGATCGTCCAGAGCCCTATCGCCGCAACGCCCCCGGCCTGCGAGAATAAGCACATGAGGCAGACCACACAAGCCGGGGCAGCATCGGCCGCGCTGCTCCTCGGCGCGGCAATGCTTACGGGGTGCCGTCCCCTGCCGCCCCCTCGTCCCCTCGACCAACTCAACGCTCAGCAGATCCGCGGACACGAGATCTACCAGGCCCGCTGCGCTCGCTGCCACTACGAGCGCAAGGATGCCCCCCTCCACGGCCCCTCCCTTGCCGGCCTCTTCAAACAAAGAACCCTGCCCAGCGGAGCCCCCGCCAACGACGAACGCGTCACCAGCGTCGTCCGCCACGGCCGCAACTCCATGCCCGCCCTCGGAACCACCATCGACCAGATCACCATGGACGATCTGCTCGCCTACCTCCACACCGTCTAGGAGCTTCCCCGGCATGAAGATAGAACTCGATCGCACCAGCCCCACCGCGGCCGGCGAACACACCGGCATGCTGCCCGGCATCGCCGGCATCTGCATGTGGATGCTCGTCGTGGCGCTGGTCGGCGTCCTGGGGGCGCTGCGCGGGGTCTACGCCGGCCACGCCCGCTTCGTCGTTCTGCCGGTCTGCACCATGATCGTCTTCGGTGTCTTCGGGCTGCTGCGCCTCCGCCGCTGGGGCTGGGCCATGGTGCTCGCGGGCACGCTCCTGCTCTCCTTCGGCTACGGCTACATGGCCCGCGCCATGCGCGCCCCCGGCTTCTGGGTCATGGCGCTGCTCAATCTCTGCTTCTTCCTTTATCTCAGTCGACCCGAAGTGCGGGAACGCCTCCGCATCTGACCGTCGCGGGGCTAGAATAGACCCGTGACTCCCCCGGCGGAACTCGTCCAAATCGATCTTGCGCCGCGCAGCCCCGTGCGCAAGCCGGAGTGGCTCAAGGCCCGTGCGCCCGTCGGCGAGACCTTCCATAACCTGAAGAAGCTCGCCCGCGAACTGAACCTGCACACCGTCTGCGAGAGCGCCCGCTGCCCCAACATCGGCGAATGCTGGAACCATAAAACCGCCACCTTCATGATGCTCGGCAACCTGTGCACCCGCCGGTGCGGTTTCTGCGCCGTGCCCAAGGGCCGCCCGGAGCCGATCGATCGCGACGAGCCGCGCCGCGTCGCCTTCGCCGTCGCGCAGCTCGGCATCGCCCACGCCGTTATCACCAGCGTCAACCGGGACGACGACAATCTCGGCGCCGCGCAGGCCTTCGTCAACGTCATCGAGCAGATTCGCCTGCAGGCTCCCGGCTGCCAGGTCGAGGTGCTCACCCCGGACTTCCAGGGCGTCGACGAGGCCTTGCGCATGGTCGTCGCGGCCAGGCCCGAAATCTTGAACCACAACATTGAAACCGTCCCCCGCCTCTACCGTGTCGCGAAGAGCGGCGGCCGCTACCCTCGCTCCCTCGCCTTCCTCGCCAACGCGAAGACCATCGCCGCCGAGCGCGGCAAAACCATCGTCACCAAGACCGGCATCATCGTCGGCATGGGCGAGGAGATGCACGAACTCCTCTCCGTCTTCCGCGATCTCGCCGACCGCCGCGTCGACATCCTCACCGTCGGGCAGTACCTTCGGCCCTCCAGGGATCATCTGCCGATGACCCGCTTCTACACGCCCGAAGAGTTTGCCTTCCTGAAGCACGAAGCCCTCGCCATGGGCTTCCGCCACGTCGAGTCCGGCCCGCTCGTCCGCTCCAGCTACCACGCCCACGAGCAGGCGCAGTCGACCGGGCTCAAGTAGACGTGCCCAAGGTGCATCCGGGCCTGAACCAGACCGCCATCATCATCGGGGCCGGGCCCGCTGGGCTCACCGCCGCGCTTGAGATGCTGCGCCGCACCGGCATCCATCCCATTGTCCTTGAGGCCTCGGACGAGATCGGCGGCATCTCCCGGACCATCCGCTACAAGGGCAACCGCATGGACATTGGCGGCCACCGCTTCTTCTCTAAAAGCGACCGCGTCATGAGCTGGTGGATGGACCTGATGCCGCCCGACGCCGGGGACGACGTCCCAACCGGCGTCTCGGACTCCATCCAGGTCAGCTACCAGGGCAGGCAACGCGTGGTCACGTTGCCCGCCGGTGTTCCGGAGCATCCTCCACTGCGGGGTATGGGGCCCTTGCGGGTCATCACCGAAACAGAAGAAACCGATCTCCTCGGCCAGCCGCAACCCACCGCGCATGGCCACACCGAAACCCTCGTGACCTCACCCGCCGCCGCCGACCTGGTCATGCTGGTGCGTCCACGCAAGAGCCGCATCTACTACCTGCGCAAGCTCTTCGACTACCCGATCAAGCTCTCCGGCGCGACCATGACCAACCTGGGCCCTATCCGCATGGCGCGGATCGGCTTCAGCTATGCCGCCTCACGCCTCCGGCCCATCCGGCCGGAAAAAAGCCTTCAGGATTTCCTCATCAATCGCTTCGGCCGCGAGCTCTACCTCACCTTCTTCAAGAGCTACACCGAAAAGGTTTGGGGCACCCCCTGCGATCGTATCTCCGCCGAGTGGGGCGCACAGCGCATCAAGGGCCTCAGCCTCACGACCGCCGTCAAGCACTTCGTCCGCAAAACCTTCACCCGCAGCGAGGAGGCACTGGCCCAGAAGAGGACCGACACCAGCCTGATCGAGCGCTTTCTCTACCCAAAGTTCGGGCCGGGGCAGCTCTGGGAGCATGTCGCCGAAAAAGTCTGCGCCCAGGGGGGCGAGATCTGTCTCGGCTGGACGGTCGAGCGCATCCACTGCACCGGCGGCGTGGTGCATGCAGTCACGGCAGTCACCCGGGCCGGCGAGCGCAGGCGCTTCGCGGGCGACCTCTTCCTCTCCACCATGCCGATGCGCGACCTCGTCCTCGCGCTCGACGCGCCAGTTCCCGCCAACGTCCGCGAGGTCGCCGCCGGGCTTGAGTACCGCGACTTCATCACCGTCGGCCTCCTCTGCGACAGGCTCAAAGTCCACGAGCCCGCCGGGGGCATGCTCAAGGACACCTGGATCTACGTGCAGGAGCCCGACGTGCTGCTCGGCCGCCTGCAGATCTTCAACAACTGGAGCCCCTACCTGCTCAGCGAAGAGGCCCGCCGCGAGGGGCTCGTCTGGATCGGCCTCGAATACTTCTGCTATGAGACCGATGCCCTCTGGCAGATGGACGACGACGCCCTCCAGCGCTTCGCCGTGGCGGAGCTGGCAAAGATCGGCATCGTCGAACCCGGGGCCGTGCGCGATGCCCACGTAGTCCGCGTCCCCAAAACCTACCCGGCCTACTTCGGAACCTACCACCGCTTCGACGAGCTGCGAAGCTGGACCGACACCTTCGACAACCTCTACCTGGTTGGCCGCAACGGAATGCACAAGTACAACAACCAGGACCATTCCATGCTCACCGCCATGACGGTCGTCGATGGCCTGGTCGCCGGCCATGTGGATAAGGCCGCCCTGTGGAGCATCAATACCGAGCAGGATTACCACGAGGGCCGCGAGAAACCGAAGGCCTGACCGGCAGGGAAGGGATTGAGTCCATGAGACACGAAGCAAGCAGGGAACTGACACTGAGCGCGCTCGCCCCGCGCGTCCTCCAGTCGGAGATCCGCGCCATGAGCGTCGCCTGCGACGCCGCCGGTGGTATCAACCTCGCCCAGGGCGTCTGCGACACGGAGATCCCGGGCGTCGTCGCCGAGGGAGCCCAGCGCGCCATCCGCGACGGGTTCAACATCTACACCCGGCTCGACGGCATCCCACGCCTCCGCCGCGCGATCGCCGTCCAGGTCGAGCGGACTCACGGCCTCACCGTCGACCCCGACTGCGAGGTCCTCATCACCAGCGGAGCCACCGGAGCCTTCCAGGCCGCCTGCCAGGCACTGCTCAACCCCGGCGACGAGGTCATCGTCTTCGAGCCTTTCTACGGCTACCACCTCAGCATGTTGCATGCCCACGGCGTCGTGCCTGTAGCCGTCGGGCTCAGCGGCCCGGACTGGCAGCTCCACCCCGAAGCTCTCCGCGCCGCCATCACCCCCCGAACCCGCGCCATCGTCGTCAACACCCCCTCGAACCCCGCCGGCAAGGTCTTCACCCGGGCCGAGCTCGAAGCCGTCGCCGCCCTCGCCGACCAGTTCGGGCTCTTCCTTTTTACCGATGAGATCTACGAGCACTTCGTCTACGGCGAAGCCCGCCACACCAGCCCGGCCTCCATCCCCGGCATGCGCGAGCGCACAATCCTCATGTCCGGCTTCTCAAAGACGTTCTCGGTCACCGGCTGGCGCGTTGGCTACCTCATCGCCGACGCCCGCTGGCTCGGCTCCATTTCCTACTTCCACGATCTCACCTATGTCTGCGCCCCCGCGCCCCTCCAGCAGGGCGTCGCCGACGGAGTCGAGCAGCTCCCCCCAGCCTTCTATACCGCTCTCGCCCACGAGCACGAAGGCAAACGCACCATGCTCGTCCAAGCCTTGCGCGATGCCGGCCTCCCCCCCCACGTCCCGGATGGCGCTTACTACATCCTGGCCGACGCCTCCCGCCTCGCCGGCCCAACAGCCGCCGCGAAAGCACGCACGCTGCTCGCCCAGACAGGCGTCGGCTCCGTCGCCGGCTCCGCCTTCTTCCGTTCCGGCGGCGGAGAAGACCTCCTGCGCTTCTGCTTCGCCAAAAAGGACGCAGACCTTGCCGAGGCCTGCCGTCGCCTCCGGGAGCGGAGCTAGTGGCCGCCCCCTCCGAGGTCACGCGGGTAGAGGCCGCCCTGAAGAACCGCGGCATCCGGGAGCTCGAGTGGGCTCGCTGGTATTGCGCCATGCGACAGAGCGTTCCCTCCGCACGTCCGGCGGACGTCAAGTTCTGGAGCGCCATGGCCGAGCGGGTGCAGGCCGCGCTCACCCCTGAGCCTGCCGCCACCGCCTACCCGACGCGAAAGAAACGCGGCCCGCGCGGCCTTGGCGCCGGCCCTATCCCGCCGGGCCCCCACCAGCCGCGGTAGACTACGCGTCCCGTCGCAAGCGACCCTGCTCTAGAGTCTCAGGTGCGGTTGTAACCCCTTCATCGGCCCCGGGAAAGATCCTATCCGTCCAGAGCAGCTTCGCGCACCCGGCCCGACTCTCTCCTGCACCCCTCCGCGGCGCGTCTTCCACTAAGATAGGAAACGTTGTTTCAGGGAGACGTTATGGCATCGGCGATGGCAAGCATTGTGGCGTTGAAGGATCTGCAGCAGCAACTCAAGACTCGCATGGAGAAGACGATCGAGGACTTCCGCGCAAACCTCCTCTCCACCCGCACCGGACGCGCCAGCGTCCACATGCTCGACCAGGTCAAGGTCGACTACTACGGCACCGACACCCAGATCTCGCAGGTCGCCCAGGTCACTACCCCCGAGGCCCAGTTGATCGTCGTCCAGCCCTGGGAGCAGGCGCTCGTCGGGCCCATCGAGAAGGCCATCCGCACCAGCGGCCAGGGCTTAAATCCCATGCACGACGGTCGCGTCATCCGCGTCCCCATCCCGCCCATGACGGAGGAGCGCCGCAAGGAAGCCGTCAAGCACCTCGCCGGCGTCCTCGAAGGCCACAAAACCTCCATGCGCAATATTCGCCGCGACGGCAACGAGGCCGTCAAAAAGGCCATGAAGGACAAGCTCATCTCCGCCGACGACGAAAAGCGCGCCAACGAGGAGATTCAGCAACTCACCGACGGCCAGATCAAGGTCCTCGAAGACATGTTCAAGGCAAAAGAAAAGGAAGTCCTCACCGTCTGAGCGTACAGAGGATTCCAGGGTCTCGCTGCTCCTATAAGCTCTTGAGAAAATCTCTTTTGCAAAGCGGCCCCTATGTGGAGAACTCTCCCCCTTGTCCTTCCCTGTCTGCTCGCCCCGGCTCTCTGCGCTCAGCAGCCCGCAACGCGACAGCAACAGCAGCTACCCGCCCTCGTCGAACTCTACAAAGGCCTTCACGCCCACCCCGAACTCTCCCACTTCGAAGACCACACCTCCGCCCTCCTCGCCGCCGAACTCCGCAACGCCGGCTACACGGTCACCGACCACATCGGCGTCTACCCCGACGGCACAAAGGCCTTCGGCGTCGTCGGCATCCTCCAGAACGGTCCCGGACCCACCCTCCTCGTCCGCGGCGACATGGACGCCCTCCCTATTGTCGAAGAGACGGGCCTCCCCTACGCCAGCCACGTCATCACCAAAAACAAAACCGGCCAGGAAGTAGGCGTCATGCACGCCTGCGGCCACGACATCCACACCACCGTCCTCATCGGCACCGCCCGCGCCCTCGCCGCGGCCCGCGCAAGCTGGCACGGAACCCTCATGATCGTCGGCCAGCCATCGGAGGAGACCATCGACGGTGCCAAGGCCATGATCGCCGACCACCTCTACGAGCGCTTCGGCAAACCCGACATGGTCCTCGGCCTGCATGACACCGCCCTCCACCCCGCCGGAACCGTCGGCATCGTCAGCGGCCCCTCCATGGCCGGGTCTACGTCTGTTGACGTCACGATCAAGGGCATTGGCGGCCACGGCGCGCGCCCCAACCAGGGCCGCGACCCCGTCGTCCTCGCCGCCATGTTCATCATGAACCTTCAAACCATCGTCAGCCGCGAGGAAGACGCCCGCGACCCCTCCGTCATCACCGTCGGCGACATCCACGGCGGAACCAAGCGCAACATCATCCCCAACGAGGTCAAGCTCGAGCTCACCGCCCGAGCCTTCTCGGATAAGAGTCGCCAGATCATCGTCGACGGCCTCCGCCAGATGGCCGCCGGCATCGCCGTCTCCGCCGCCCTGCCCCCGGCCCTCGCCCCCACCGTCACCGTCCTCGAGGACGAGTCAGCCCCCATCACCTACAACGACCCCGCCATGACTGCCCGCGTCCGCCAGGCGCTCATCGCCGCCATCGGCAAGCAGAACGTCTTCGACGACCAGCAGGAGATGGGCAGCGAGGACGTTGGCGTCTTCGGCCTCGAAGGCCGCACCATCCCCGTCGTCTACTACCGTCTCGGCTCCGCCTACCCAGACCGCTTAGCCGCCGCCACTGCCGCCGGCAAAGAGCTGCCCAACTGGCACACCAGCCGCTTTGAGCCCGACCCGGAACCCACCCTCGCCACCGGCGTCCGCACCCTGACCTCCGCCGCCATCGCCCTCCTCCAGTAGCCCGTCCTCCGGCGGCGATGTGGTAACGTTCCGCCATGCGTCTTCACCGCTTTGCCGCCCTGTTCGTGGGCCTCCTCACCCTCTCCGGCATGGCACACGGCCAGCGCGGCCCTGCCCTCGCCGCCACCCCGCCCATGGGCTGGAACAGCTGGGACTCCTACGGCCTCACCATCACCGAAGAGCAGTTCCGCGCCAACGTCGCCGTCCTCGCCACCGCCCTCAAGCCCTATGGCTGGCGCTACGCCGTCATCGACGAGGGCTGGTTTATGGAGAACCCCCAGGACCGCCCCCACCCGGAGAAGCTCCACCTCCTCATTGACCAGCACGGCCGCTACATCCCCGACACCACGCGCTTCCCCTCTTCCGCCACCGACCACGGCTTTACCGCAATCGGCAAAGACGTCCACGCCGCCGGCCTCCAGTTCGGCATCCATATCGTCCGCGGCATCCCCCGTATCGCCGTCTCAAGAAATACCGCGGTCGAGGGAAGCGCCTTCCATGCCGTCGACGTCGCCGATCAGGCCGACGCCTGCCCCTGGGACCCGACTAACTGGGGCGTCCGC
Source organism: uncultured Granulicella sp. (assembly GCA_965213785.1). Taxonomy (GTDB): domain Bacteria; phylum Acidobacteriota; class Terriglobia; order Terriglobales; family Acidobacteriaceae; genus Edaphobacter. The sequence continues at coordinate 2,589,712 of OZ243921.1, forward strand.
GACACCCCCGCCGGCCAGGCCTACTACGACTCCCTCTTCCGTCAGTACGCCGGATGGGGCGTCGATCTCGTCAAGGTCGATTGCATCTCCGACCACCCCTACAAGGGTGCCGAGATCCGCATGATCCGCCGCGCCCTCGACAAATCCGGACGTCCCATGGTCCTCAGCCTCTCTCCCGGACCCACCGCGCTCGAACACGCCTCCGAGGTCACCGAGCAGGCTCAGATGTGGCGCATCTCCGACGACGTCTGGGACGTCTGGCGGCACAGCGAGAAGAACTTCCAGCAGGGCATCTGGGACCAGTTTCCCCGCGTCGCCGCCTGGCAGAAGTATGCGAAGCCCGGCAACTGGCCCGACGCCGACATGCTCCCCCTCGGCGAACTGAAGCCGCTGCCCGGCTCCGGCAAGGCCCGCCGCTCCGAGCTCACCTACGACGAACAGAAGACTCTCCTCACCCTCTGGTCCATGGCCCGTTCTCCCCTCATCCTCGGCGCAAACCTCACCCTGCTCGACGGCCCCACCACCGCCCTCCTGCTCAACCGCGAGCTCCTCCGCATCGACCAGGCCGCCACCGCCAGCCGCGAGGTCGCGCACACCGAAGACCTCATCGCCTGGACCGCCGACGTCCCCGGCGGCCAGCGCGCCCTCGCCCTCTTCAACACCGGCGAGCAGCCCATCGCGATGGATGTCGACTTCTCCCGCTACGGCCTCGGAGACCGCAAGTTCCAGACCCGCGACGTCTGGGCCGGAACCTCGCTCGGCCGCGTCAGCGGCGTCAAAGCCGTCACCCTCGCGCCCCACGCCTGCATCCTCTGGACTCTCCGAACTGGACCCCTGGGCGAGCAGGACCTCCTCGGCGAAGGCAACTGAGTCCAGCACCCCGGGGCACGCGGTTGCTTCCCGCCTCCTCTCGCCATACCATCGCCTTTAGGGCTGCACCAACTAACCGAGGTGGCGAGTGAGCAAGGAAAGTGACCGCCTGGTCTCCGGCCGGCGCGGCGAGGACGACAGCGAGTTCGAGCTCAAGCTCCGCCCCTCCCGTCTCGCCGAGTTCATCGGTCAGACCAAAGCGAAGGAGCAGCTCGCCATCGCCCTCGAGGCCGCAAAGAACCGCGGCGAAGCCCTCGACCACGTCCTCCTCTTCGGCCCCCCCGGTCTCGGCAAAACCACCCTCGCCACCATCATCGCCACCGAGCTCGGCGTAGGCTACCAGCAGACCAGCGGCCCCGCCCTGCAAATTCAGGGCGACCTCACCGCCATCCTCACCAACCTCCGCGAGCGCCAGGTCCTCTTCCTGGACGAAATCCACCGCCTCCAGGCCGTCCTAGAAGAAAAACTCTACACCGCCCTCGAGGACTACACCCTCGACATCATGATCGGCACCGGCCCCTCCGCCCGCACGCACGTCATGGAGATCAAGCCCTTCACCTTCGTCGCCGCGACCACCCGCCCCGGCCTGCTCTCCTCCCCGCTACGCAGCCGCTTCGGCATCCTCCTCCGCCTCGAGTTCTACACCGAAGACGAGCTCCGCTTCGTCGTCGAGCGCTCCGCCGAGGTCCTCGGCGTCCCCATCGACCGCGACGGCGCCGCCGAGATCGCCATGCGCTCCCGCGGAACCCCCCGCATCGCCAACCGCCTCCTCCGCCGCGTCCGCGACTTCGCCCAGGTTCGCGCCCAGGGCATCATCGACCGCCCCGTCGCTATGGCCGCGCTCTCCCTCCTGGAAGTCGACGCCCACGGCTTTGACGAGCTCGACCGCCGACTCCTACGCACCATCATCGAAAAGTACGACGGCGGCCCCGTCGGCCTCAACACCCTCGCCGCCGCCCTCGCCGAGGAGCAGGACGCCCTCGAAGAGGTCTACGAGCCCTTCCTCATCCAGATCGGCTTCCTCGACCGCACGCCCCGCGGCCGCGTCGCCACCCGCCTCGCCTACGAGCACTTCGGCATCCCCATGCCCGGCCCTCTGCGGCTCTTCTAAACCCGCCCGCTCGAAGGAGTTCCACGTGGAGTTCGTCCTGCTCTTGGTAGCCGTTGCCGCATGGCTCTTCCTCCGTGGCCGCGACCGCGACGAGACCCGGAGCCTCCTGGCGCAACAGCAGCAGGAAATTGAAAGCCTCCGCGACCAGATCCGGGCTCTACAGAAGCTCTCACAGGGTGTGCCGGAAGCCGCCGGCCCCGGCGCACAGTTCATAGGGCCCGCCGCAATCCCTATCCCGCCAACAACCCTCCGCGCAACTCCCGTCCCCCCTGTCGAGCCGTCCCTTCCGCCCGCCGTCCTCATGGCCGAGTACCTCGCCCGCACCCGCGCGCTTCCCGCTGAACCCCCGCCCCCGCCGCCCGCAAGCGTCCCGCCCAAGCCACCCCCGCCGCCACCCTCTGCTCCCGAGCCCCCTACCCCTTCCCTCGAGCAGACCCTCGGGGCCAACTGGCTCAATCGCCTCGGCATCGCCCTCCTCGTCTTCGGCGTCGCCCTCTACCTCGCCTACGAGGTCACGCACCTCGGCCCCCTCGGCAAGGTCCTCACCGCCTTCACCCTCGCCGCCGCCCTGCTCGCCGGAGGCCTCTGGCTCGAGCGCAAGCCTGCTTTCCGCATCTTCGCCCGCGCCGGCATCGGCGGTGGCTGGGCCCTCGCCTTCCTCACCACCTACGCGATGTTCTTCTTCCCCGCCACCCAGGTACTGCACTCGCAGGCGGTGGACCTCCTCCTCCTCTTCGCCGTAGGCCTCGGCATGGTGGCCCACTCGCTCCGCTACCGATCCCAGGTCGTCACCGGCCTCGCCTTCCTGCTCGCCTTCTCCACGGTCACCATCAGCCAGGTCACCGTCTTCAGTCTGCTCGCCAGCGCCGTCCTCGCCCTTGGCCTCGAGATCGTCTGCGTCCGCGAAGCCTGGTACGCCCTTGAAATCGCCGGGGTCCTCGCCGCCTACGGCAACCACTTCCTCTGGCTCCAGCGCACCCTCGCTCCCTTCGGCGGACCCGGCCATCCCTTTCCTCTCTGGGGCGAAAGCACCGCCGTCTTCCTTCTCTTCTGGGCCATCTTCCGCGCCGGTTACTGCCTCCGCCACCCGCCCGGCGATGAAGCCGAAGGCCTCTCCGGCCTCGCCGCCCTCCTCAACTCCGCCGGCATCCTCGCCCTCATGAAGTACCAGAGCTTCCATCCCGAGTACGCCTTCCGTGCCCTGCTCGCCCTCGGCATGGTCGAGCTCGCCCTCGCCTTCTTCATGCGTAGCCGCCGCCGCCCCGCCTTCGCCGTCCTCGCCACCATCGCGTCCGTTCTCCTGGTCGCCGCCATCCCCTTCCGCTTCGGTGGAGCCACCTGGCCCATCCTCTGGGTCGTCCAGGGCGAGGCCTTTTTCCTCTGCGGCCTCGTCCTTCGGGAGCGCATCCTCCGCTGGCTTGGTCTCCTCACCCATCTCCTCGTCGTCGCCCAGCTCCTCACCCTCCACGCCGACCTCCTCTTCAGCACCTCCCGCCCTGGTGCAACGACCATCGCCGCCGCCTTCTTCCTCGTCGCCGCCGCCATGTGGACGAACGCCGAGGCCCTCAGCCGCCAGGAAGAACCCAACACCTCCCCCTACCAGACCCTCCTCCTCATCTCCTCCTTCGCCGCCGCCCTCTCCGCCTGCCTCGGCCTGCTCCTCCTCGTCCCCGGCTGGCCCCTCACCCTCCTCTGGGCACTACTCGCCCTCGTCCTCCTCGAAACCGCCCTCCGCCGCCACTCCCTCCGCCTGCGCCTCCAGAGCTACGCCGTCCTCCTCGCCGCCCTCCTCCGCCTCGCCGCCTTCAACTTCACCGGCCGTGGTCCCGCCAGCCTCACTGACACCCGCCTCTGGGCCGGCCTCGGCGTCCTCAACGCCTGCATCCTCCTGCAGGAACGCCTCCGCCGCGCGTCTGCCACCGTCCCCGAACACGAGCGCACCGCGGTCCTCGCCGCCACCCTCTGGTCCGCCAGCGCCCTCGTCTCCACCCTCCTCTACGTCGAACTCCCCGAGCGCTGGCTCGCCGCCGGATGGGCCGCCTTCGCCCTCGCCCTCGCCGCCTTCTCCCTCGTCCGCGACAGCCACCGCCTCCGCAGCAAGGCCCTCCTCCTCGTCGTCCTCGCCGTCGCCCGCGCCCTCTGGCTCAACCTCCTACCCGCCTGGGATCGCGCCCTAACCGTCAACTGGGGCCCGGACTGGGGCCGCCTCCCCTTCTTCACCGCCGTAGCCCTCCTCCTCGCCGGCATCCCCATCGGCTTCCGCCTCCGCGCCCGCCCCCTGGCCGACCTCAGCAAGCCGAGCCCCTTCACCGCCGCCCTCCGCCGCCCGGAGCAGCTCTTCTTCTTCGCCGCCCTCACCCTGCTCGTCCTCTGGCTCCCGGCGGATTTCCAACACGGCGCCCTCACCATGGCCGCCAGCCTCCTCGGTGTCGCCGTCTTCCTCGGCGCGCTCGCCGCCGGGGAGCGCAGCTTCCGCCTCGCCGGCCTCGGCCTCCTCCTCCTCGGCGTCGCCAAGCTCCTCCTCGTCGACGTCTGGGGCCTCGCCCCCACCGAGCGCTACCTCCTCCTCATCGGCGTCGGCGTCGCCCTCCTTCTCGTCTCCTTCCTCTACTCCCGCTTCGCCCACCGCATCAAGCAGTACCTCTAGCCCACTCTCCGTGCGACCATGGTGGATGCCGCAAAGCCCTACCCCCACCGTTGCCCCACCTCTCCGCGTAGCCGCCTCCCGCCCCTACGGCCCCGCCGCCGTCATCTCCCGCCGCGCCGCAGACCGCCTCCGCCAGGGCCACCTCTGGGTCTACCGCTCCGACATCACCGAACTCGTCCCCGCCCCCGCTGCCGAACCCATCCTCCCCGGTGCCCTCCTCACCGTCGTCGACAGCCGCGCCATCCCCCTCGGCACCGCCCTCTTCAGCGGCGCCTCCGAGATCACCCTCCGCCTCATCTCCCCCGAAGCCTCCCTCACCCGCCCCGCCTACCTCGCCCAACTCCGCACCCGCGTCACCGCCGCCCTCGCCCTCCGCCGCCGCCTCGCCCCCGAAGCCTTCACCCCCAACCCCGCGACCGACGCCCTCCGCCTCCTGTTCAGCGAGGCCGACAACCTCCCCGGCATCGTCGTCGATCGCTACAACAATCTCATCATCCTCCAGCTCCTCACCCAGGGCACCGCGCAGGACGACGTCCGCGCCACCCTCGTCGAGATCCTGCAAACCGAGCTCAACCAGCCGGACCTCACCATCATCGAGCGCCCCGATCCGCGCATCCGCGAGCTCGAACATCTCCCCCCTTCGCCCTCCGAGCCCCTCGCCGGCCCGCCTACCGCAGAACTCGCCACCATCTTCACCCTCAACGGTCTGCGCTTCCACTTCGACGCCACCTCCGGCCAGAAGACCGGGGCCTTTCTCGACCAGCGCCTCAACTACGGCGCCGCCGCCCGCCACGCCCAGGGTGCCGCCCTCGACGTCTGCACCTACCAGGGAGGCTTCGCCCTCCACCTCGCCCAGACCTGCCAGTCCGTCACCGGCATCGACGCCAGCCGCGCCGCCCTCAAGGTCGCCGACCGAAACCTTGAACTCAACCCTCACCTCTCAGCCAACGTCGATTGGATCGAAGCCGACGCCTTCGACCTCCTCCCAGAGCTCCAATCCACCGGCCGCCTCTACGACACGGTCGTCCTCGATCCCCCCGCCTTCGCCAAAAGCCGCCGTGCCGCCGAAGGGGCCCTGCGCGGCTACAAGGAGCTCAACCTTCGCGCCCTCAGGATGTTGCGCCCCGGAGGAACCCTCGTCACCTGCTCCTGCTCCCACCACGTCCCCCTCACCGACTTCACCGAGGTCCTCCGCACCGCCGCCGTCGACGCCCGCCGCCGCGTCCAGGTGCTCGAAACCCGCGGAGCCGCCCCCGATCACCCCTCCGTCCTCACCCTGCCGGAGACCAGCTACCTCAAGTGCCTCATCCTCCGCGTCGACTGAGGGCGCATCCGCCGCGCGCCCTTTTCGCATCACAAAGGCTATGGAATATCGTCAACTTGGTCAGTCAGGCTTGCGCGTCCCGGAGCTCTGCTTCGGAGCCGGAACCTTCGTCCCCGGCAACACCGGCAACGAGTTCTTCAAGGCCTGGGGAAGCTCCGAGGCCGGCGAAGCGAAGAAGCTCGTCGATATCTGCATGGAAGCTGGCATCAACCTCTTCGACACCGCCGACATGTACTCGGACGGTGCCAGCGAGGAGATCCTCGGCGCCGCCGTCAAGCATCTCCCTCGTCAGGACATTCTCCTCTCCACCAAGTCCGCCTTCCGCGTCGGCAAGGGACCCAACGACGTCGGCTCCTCCCGCCACCACCTCATCCAGTCCGTCGAGGGCTCGCTCAACCGCCTCGGCACCGATTACATCGACATCTACCATCTCCATGCCTTCGACGCCATCACTCCCCCCGACGAGGTCCTTTCCACCCTCGACCGCCTCATCCAGCAGGGCAAGATCCGCTACATCGCCGCCTCCAACTTCTCCGGCTGGCACCTTATGAAGTCGCTCTCCGTCTCCGAGCGCTACGGCTGGAGCCGCTTCGTCGGCCACCAGGTCTACTACTCCCTCGTCGGCCGCGAATACGAGTGGGAGCTCATGCCCCTCGCCCTCGACCAGGGCGTCGGGGCCCTCGCCTGGTCGCCCCTCGGCTGGGGACGCCTCACCGGCAAGATCCGCCGCGGCCAGCCCATCCCGGAGCAGAGCCGCCTCCACACCACCGCCCAGTACGGCCCACAGATGTCCGACGAATACCTCTACCAGGTCGTCGACGCCCTCGACGCGATGGCACAGGAGACCGGCAAAACGATCCCGCAAATCGCCCTCAACTGGCTCCTCCGCCGCCCAACCGTCTCCACCGTCATCGTCGGCGCCCGCAACGAAGAGCAACTCCGCCAGAACCTCGGAGCCGTGGGCTGGCGACTCACCCCGGAGCAGGTCGCCAGGCTCGACGCCGCCAGCGAGCAGCCCAAAACCTATCCCTATTGGCACCAGGTCCAGTACGCCGAACGAAACCCCTTCCCCGTCTAAGCCGCCACCATCCGCATCCTCCCCGCCCTAGAGCACTCACCACCCGGCCCGAAAAAGGAACATCGTGATCAAAGCCATCCTCTGCGACATGGACGGAACCCTCCTCGACAGCAACTTCGCCCACGCCGAATCCTGGCAGCGCTGCCTCGAAAGGTTCGGCATCCACACCACCACCGGCGAGGTCCAGCGCCAGATCGGCAAAGGCGGAGACCAGATGCTGCCCGTCTTCGTCGACAAGTCCCGCCTCGAAGAGATCGAGGATGACCTCAAGGAGTGCAAGAAGAAGCTCTTCGAAGCCGAGTACCTCGCCACCCTCAAGCCCTTCCCCCAGGCCCAGGCCCTCATGGACGCCATCGCCGACGCCGGCATCCGCATCGCCATGGCCTCTTCCGCCGGCAAGGAAGAGCTCGAAAACTACCTGCACATCGTGGGCATCGCCGGCCTCATCGAGAAGCAAACCTCGAGCGACGACGCGGACAGCTCCAAGCCCGAACCCGACATCTTCCTCGCCGCCCTTGAAAAACTAAAGCTGCCGCCCGAAGACACCCTCGCCCTCGGCGACACCCCCTGGGACGCCCAGGCCGCGGGCCGCGCCGGCATCCACACCATCGGCGTCGAATGCGGCGGCTGGGCAGAAGCCGACCTACGCCAAGCCGGCTGCATCGAGGTCTATCGCGACCCCGCCGACCTCCTCGCCCACCTCAAGCACTCCAGGATCACAAAGCACTGAACCTGCCGAAACTCCGGCCAAGCAAACGTCTCCATCCCTGTCGCAGATGCTCCCGTTCCCACGTCCCCGGCATTCCGGTCTGGTCGGGGATAATGAGGGCATGGCCTTATTCGGGAAGAAGCTGAAGCAGGAGCACAAGGTGATGCTGCAGCACGACCGGGCGGCGGGGGCGCTAGTGCCGGAGTATCATCGGGCGACGCCGGAGTGCACGCATCCGGAGCGGTGGTCGATGATGGACTCCATGACCGCCGAGGTGGAGGTGCTGGAGTTCCTGGCAACCCTGGTGACGACGATCAAGCCGGAGCTCGTGGTGGAGACGGGCTCGTTCCTGGGGGTTTCGACCGAGTGGATCGCGCGGGGGCTCAAGCGGAACGGCTTCGGGCGCGTGGTCAGCTGCGAGTGGGACGCCGCCGTCTATGAGCGGGCAAAGGCGCGGTTTGCGGCGTCGGAGTTGCGGGAATGGATGGAGCTAAGGAATCAATCGAGCCTGGAATTGCAGGTGGAGGGAACCATCGACCTGCTGTTCTCCGACTCGGATATGCCCATCCGGGAGGCCGAGGTGAAGCGGTTTCTGCCGCAGATGCGGCCAAATAGCGTCATTTTGATGCATGACGCGAGCTCGCACCTGAAGGTGGTGCGGGAGGCCGCGCTGAAGATGGAGGCCGAAGGGCTGATCTCGGTAGTGCTGCTGCCCACTCCGCGGGGGCTCGTGGTAGCGCAGCCGCGAGCCGGGAGGAGCTAGATCGCGAACGGGGAGGCGCTAGACCAAGGGCGGGGCACCGATGATGGCTTCAATGCCGGAGTTGACCTCGGCATGGGCGAACTCGGCGGCGACGCGGATGCCGTTCATGATGGCGCGCTCGTTCGAGGAGCCGTGGCCGACGATGCAGACGCCTTTGACTCCCAGCAGCGGGGCTCCGCCATATTCTGAGTAATCGAGGCTCTTCTTGAACTCATTGAAGGCGCGGCGGGAGAGCAGGGCTCCGACCTGCGAGGTGACCGTGGACTTAAGGCTCTGGCGGAGGCTGACGGAGACGAGCTTCGCAACCCCTTCGCAGGTCTTGAGGGCGACGTTGCCGACGAACCCGTCGCATACCGTGACATCGCAGCGGCCGTTGCAGAGGTCCCGGCCTTCGACGTTGCCGATGAAGTTGATGGGGAGTTGCCGGAGCAGGGGGAGGGTGTCGCGAGTGAGGGCGTTGCCTTTGGAGTCCTCTTCGCCGATAGAGAGCAGGCCGACGCGCGGATTGGCGATGCGAAGCACGTTCTTCGCGTACATGTGGCCCATGATGGCGAACTGAACGAGGTTTTCGGGGTCCGAGTCGACGTTGGCGCCTACATCGAGCAGAAGCGACGGGAGGCCGGTGATGGTGGGGAGGATGGTGGCGAGGGCGGGGCGGTGGACCCCGGCCAACATGCCCAACACCATCTTCGCCGTGGCCATGGCGGCGCCGGTGTTGCCGGCGGTAAAGAAGCCGGCGGCACGGCCCTCGCGAACGCGGTGGAGGCCAACCCGCATGCTGGAGTCGCGCTTGGACCGGACGGCCTGGGCGGCTTTGTCGTCCATGCTGATCCACTCGGAGGCGTGAACGACGTCGATAGGGAGGCGCTGGCCGCGGAGCGCGGCTTTGAGCGCGGGCCCGAGGCTGTTCTCGGGGCCGACGAGATGGACCGAGACGTCGAGCGTCCGGCACGCCAGAATGGCCCCGCGAATCTCGGATTCGGGAGCTTTCTCGGAGCCCATTGCATCTACGACGATGTCGGTCGGCATCAGGCGGTCGCGCTCGGAACTTGGAGGCTAGCTGGCTTCTTTGGCAGCGACGACGGCGCGGCCCTTGTACTGGCCGCACTTGGAGCAGGCCCGGTGGGAGAGCTTGCGCTCGCCGCAGTTGGGGCAGTTGGCCGGATTTTCCGGAGTAAGGAAGTCGTGCGAGCGGCGGAGAGCGGTGCGGCGCTTGGAGTGACGGCGCTTCGGATTCGGCATGGTAGTTCCCTTTCGGTTTGGTCCGGGGCGGCTGGCGCGGTCCGGACCCACCTTGATATTAGGACTGCAACCGGCCGGCGAGACCTGCAAGCGCATTCCAGCGCGGATCGACAGCGGTCGACTCGCAGGTGCAGGATGCGGAGTTCAGATTCTGGCCACAGCGCGGGCAAAGACCCTTGCAATCCGAGGTGCAGAGGGTGCGAGCGGGAAGGGAGAGAAGCACCTGTTCGCGCACGACGTCCTCAAGCAGCAGACCGCTGGTTTCATAGTAACCGATTTCGGTCTCGTCGATCGTGATGGCGCGCTCCCCGGTTTCGGCGTCGGCTTCCTGCGGCCGGAAGATGAGGTCGAACTCACCCGCAATCGGAACGGGCACGGGTTCCACGCAGCGGGCGCAGAGAACTTCAAGGGCTCCGGTGTACTCGGCGCGAAGGCGAATGTCGCTGACCAGGTCATGATGGCCGCGGTTTTCGATAAGGAGGTCGGCGCGGCCCGACACGGGGAGCGGCCCTGCCTGGGTGACATCCGGGGCGTACTCGAGCACCCCGGCGGGGATCGACTCGGTAAAAAGGAGAGGCTCGTGCTCGAGTTGGACAGGCGTAATGAGCATGTGGTTTTTGCTTTCGGCTAGAGGGGAGGCCCCCCCTACACTTAGGGTCTAAAGTACGTTGTTCATTGGGGTTAAGTCTGGACCAGGTATCAATCAAGTCCGGACTTCAAGCGATCGCGGCGTCCTGCGAACCGCTTTCCTGCCTTCGATGCGCTTCTTCCATTTTAGACGAGTGAGGGGATCTGCTACGCCAGCCGTTTCTCTTTTGGAATGTTGCGTTTGCCGGGATTGGGGCCTTGACAGGGTTTTACGAGGCCGCACGCACAGCCTTAGACGGGTTGGAAGAGGCGGATGGCGGCGATGCCCGCGGCCCCGGCCTCCAGGCAAGCGGCCGTGTTGGCTTCGGTGACGCCGCCGAGGGCGAGGACGGGGACAGAGGCGGCAAGGTGGCAGGCCTCGCGGAGGGCGCCGAGGCCGACGGGGGGCATGGTGAGCCCGTTGGCCATGGTCTTGCCGAAGACGGGACTGAAGAGGATGAGGTCGGGTTGCTGCGGGAGAGAGTTGCGAATTTCCGCCAGGGTGTGGCAGGCCTGGCTGACGATAGGCGGGGCAAGGCCGATAGAACGGTACAGGCGACGAACCTGGGAGGGTAAAAGGCCGCCGGCCGCGGCGGGGAGATGAACCCCATCGGCTCCGGTAGCGGCAGCGACGTCGGCGCGGGTGTTGATGAGGAGACGGGTCCGAAAGCCGTTCTCCGCAGCGGCCAGGTTGAGGATGTCGAGGACCTGCCGGGCTATCGCGGCCAACTCTCCGGCGGCAAGATGCTTTTCACGAAGTTGAAGATAGCCGACGCCCTGTTGAGCAAAGCAACGGACCTGGTCGAGAAGAGACGTGGACGGCACGGAGGGCAAGAAGGGAGTGTCGGGGAAGGGGTCTGGATCGTCTAAACAAAATGGGCCTGCGTGGCCGGGCGTAACGGCGGCACGATCCCTTTTGAGGAACAAGCCGTGGTTTCCTCCGGTGATCGCGTAACGGATCATGCTTGAGTGTAGGCGGCAAGAGGCCCGACGGGCGTATGGTAGTTTCTAGGCATTCCAAAGTAACATTTCGGCGGCGTGGAGGCATTGCGGACTGGCATGGCGAGCGAAAGCCGGCCAGAGCGTTCTCCACGCAGGCAAGACCCAACGAAGGCGGCCCCGGACAGGCGGCCGCATACCGCGGCAGGGAAGAGTACGCGAGCGCATGAGCACTGTATACGATTTGATTGTGATTGGCTCCGGGCCGGCAGGACAGCGGGCGGCGATCTACGCCGCGAAGCTGGGCAAGAAGGTCGCGCTGGTGGAGATGCGTGAGGTGGTGGGCGGCGCGTGTATCTCGACGGGAACAATCCCGTCCAAGACGATGCGCGAGGCGGTGCTGCACCTTTCTGGCTACAACTACAAGTCCATCTACGGGATGAACTACCGGGTGAAGGAACGGATCACGATGGCGGACCTGGCGTTCCGGGTGCAGCACGTGATCAAGACCGAGATCGATGTGACGGAGGCGCAGCTTTCGCGCAACAACATCGAGATGCTCACCGGCGTGGCGAGCTTTGAGGATGCCACCCACATCAAGGTGACGAACTCCAAGGGCTCGACCTACCACGAGGCGAAGAACATCCTGATCGCGACGGGGACCAAGCCGGCGTCGTCGCCGAAGGTCCCGATCAACGGCCGCAGCATCATCAACTCCGACCTGGTGCTGGACCTGGTGAGCCTGCCGAAGACGTTGATCGTGGTAGGCGGCGGCGTGATCGGCGTCGAATACACCTGCATGTTTTCGGCGCTTGGCGTGCGGGTCACGCTCATCGAGCGGCGGCCCCGGCTGCTGGAGTTTGCCGACCAGGAGATCATCGAGGCGCTGAGCTACCACCTGCGGGATTCGCGCGTGACCATGCGGATGAATGAGGAGGTGGAATCCGTCGAAGAGATGCCGGACGGGACCGTGGTGGCGAACCTGGAAAGCAAGAAGAAGGTGCAAGGCGACGCGCTGCTCTTCGCGGTAGGCCGGCAGGGCAACGTGGATGAGCTGAACCTGGGGGCGGTCGGGGTGGAGTCCGACTCGCGCGGCCGTATCCCGGTCGATAAAGACTTCCGGACGAAGGTTCCGACGATCTTTGCCGTGGGGGACGTAATCGGGTTTCCGTCCCTGGCTTCGGTTTCGATGGAGCAGGGCCGTGTGGCGGCCGCGCGTGCCTTCGGGGATGAGACCGTGTTGTCGAACCCCAGCTTCTATCCTTACGGCATCTGGACCATTCCGGAGATCAGCTTCCTGGGCAAAACCGAGGAGCAGTTGACCGAGGAGGATGTTCCGTACGAGGTGGGGGTGGCCTACTACCGGGAGATCGCACGCGGGCAGATCCGCGGCGATACGACGGGACGGCTGAAGCTGATCTTCCACCGGATGACGCACTCCATCCTTGGGGTGCACATCATCGGCGAGGGCGCGAGCGAGCTCGTCCACATCGGGCAGGCGGTGATGTCGCTTGGCGGAACGCTGGATTATTTCGTCGATACCGTCTTCAACTACCCAACTCTTGCGGAATGTTATAAAGTGGCGGCGTTCAACGGGTTGAACCGTGTGAGCAAGTTCTAGCAGAGTTGAGGCCGGGCAGGCACCAGGTGGCGAGTGTCGAATTGGAACGACACCCCATGGTTTCCGCGCCTGCACCCGTTTGGTTGAGCCCGGGGGTTCCGCTTCGGCTTTGTTTGGGATATGGTTCCTGAACGTGACTGCAGTGCTCTATGAGCAGGAACAAGAGACGGATTGGGGCAATGATGGCGAAGAGCATAGGGGTAACGTTGTCGGAACGCGTGGTGGCGGGGCTGGTCGAGGACCACAAGCTGGTCGGGCCACTGCGGAACTTCCCGGAGAACCACGATGACCAGTACGCGCTGGTCGAAATGCCCACCGACGAGATCATCCGGACGCTGTGCGAGCAGATTGTGCTGGTGGCGGATGGGGCGAAGGATATAACCTCCGTGGGGCTCGGCCTGCCGGGGCTGATCAAGACGGGCGTGGTGGAAGAGGCGCCGAACCTGCCGCAGATGAAGGGTGCCCGCATCCAGGAGGTGCTGGGGACGAAGCTGAAGGAGCACGGCGTCGACGCACAGGTGACGATCCTGAACGATGCGGACGGCTTTGCGGCGGGGGTGGCGGCGCTGCATGGAAAGCTCGACAGCATTGTGCGGGTGTGGACGCTCGGCGTCGGCATCGGGTATGGGCGGTACCCGTTTCTTCCGGGAGCGTGGGAGGGCGGGCATACGGTCGTGTCGCTGGACGACAAGGAGAACTACTGCGGGTGCGGGGGGCGCGGGCATATCGAAGGCATCATGGGACAGCGGGCGATGCGGCTGCGCTTCCTCGACATGGAGCCGGAGGAGGTGTTCGAAGCGGCGGCGAAGGGGGATGCACGGTGCCTGGAGTTCAAGCGGCTGTGGCACAAGGCGCTGGCCGCCGGGACGGCAAGCTCGATCCACCTGGATGGACCGGGAAAGTTCTTCCTTGCCGGCTTCAACGTGCGCTTTGTCGACCTGGGAATGCTGAAGGATTATGTGATGAAGATGGTGAAGATGAGCCCGCTGCAGAGCTACTCGGTGGAGCTGGTAGGGGATGACGCCGAGACGCGGGTGCTGGGCGCGGCGGTGGCTGCGGAGCAGGCGGCTACGCGGTAAACGGGCCGGGGACTCCGGGTGGAGTCCCCGCGCATTGGGAGGTTAGGCGAGGCTCTTGATGTCGATCACGAAGCGGTACTTCACGTCGCTCTTGAGGACGCGGTCGTAGGCTTCGTCGAGCTTGTCGACCGTGGTGAGCTCGATGTCGGAGACGATGTTGTGCTCGGCACAGTAATCGAGCATCTCCTGGGTCTCCTTGAGCCCGCCTACGCCTGAGCCGGCGAGCGATCGGCGGTTGCCGATGACGGCGAAGGCTGCAATGGGGAGCGGCTTTTCGGGGGCTCCAACAAGGCAGAGGGTTCCGTCGAGCCGGAGCATGTTGAGGTAGGTGTTGAGGTCGTGGTCGGCCGAGACGCAATCGAGAATGAAGTCGAAGGAGGCCATGTGCTTGGCCATCTGCTCGGGGTCCTTGGTGACGACGACTTCATCGGCCCCGAGGCGCTTGGCATCCGCGATCTTGCTTTCGGAGGTGGTGAACTGCACGACATGGGCTCCGAAGGAGTGGGCGAACTTGAGGCCCATATGGCCGAGGCCGCCCAGGCCGACGACGCCGACCTTGCTGTTGGGACCGACGTTCCAATGGCGCAGAGGGGAGTAGGTGGTGATGCCGGCGCAGAGAAGCGGGGCGACCGCGGCGAGGTCGAGCTTGGGGGAGACCGAGACGACGTAGTGCTGGTGAACGACGATCTTGTCGGAGTAGCCGCCGAAGGTGACGTTGCCGTCGTAGTCGCGGGAGTTGTAGGTCTGGACGCAGGTCTTCAGGCAAAACTGCTCCAAGTCGGCCTGGCAGGAGGAACACTCGCGGCAGGAGTCGACCAGAACGCCGACGCCGACGGTGTCTCCTTGCTTGAAACGGGAGACGTTGGCGCCGACCGCGGTGACATGACCGACGATCTCATGGCCGGGGACCATGGGGTAGATGGCGTTACCCCACTCGTTCTTCACCTGGTGGAGGTCGGAGTGGCAGATGCCGCAGAAGTCGATGGCGATGGCGACGTCGTCGGGGCCGGGGTCGCGGCGGTCGAAGGTGAAGGGGGCGAGGGGAGACGATTGATCTTGGGCGGCGTAGGACTTGGTGGACAGCATGGATTCTCCAGGGTGGGGTGGTCTCAGGGATAGGATGCCGCCCGAGTGTGGAAGGCGCGGCGATTAAAGGGGCAGGCGGTGCAGGGTGGCCTGGTCGGGCTTGCCCTGGAAGAAGCGAGCGAGGGCTTCGGAGAAGACGGTGCCGGCCGGATCGGCCTGGGCGAAGAGCGTGACGGAGGAGTGGAACTTGAGGTCGTCGGGGTAGCCGAGGATGTCGTCGAGCGAGCGGGGATAGGCGGCGAGAACGAGGGCGGTGCAGTCGCGTAGGCGCGGGCCGAGGACGGGATGCGCGAGGTAGGCGCGGGCTTCGGCAAGGTCGGCGATCGCGAAACGCTGGGCCATGGAGCTGGAGCCAAGCCCCTGGATCTGGGGAAAGCTGAACCACATCCAGTGGCTGCGCTTCTGGCCCTCGGCGAGCTCGGCGCGGGCCTGGGAGTAGGTGGATTGCTGGGCGTCGAGGAAGCGCTGAAGGTGGAAGGGATCGGCTTGGGGGCTGGGCATGGGGCGGGACCTGGGAGGTCAGAGGCGAACGGCGCGGCTGAGGTTGTTCGGCGCCGGGAAGTGGGGAGCAGGAGCAGATTTGATGCCGTGTTCTTCTAGGTGGGGGGTGTGATGAGCTTGCAGCCGAGGCGCTGCGGGAGCCCCGCCGAGGAGGAGTATCGTGCCGAAGTCTTCCGTGCCGCAACCGCGTCATAACGTGAACCTGTGGATTGTTCCGCTGCAGATGTCGATCGGCGCGGTGGGCCTGTTTGCCTTGACGATTACGCCGGACATGCTGGCGGCTTACCATGTGGTGCATCTGCCGAATTGGTTCACGATGGGCGGGATCGACGATGCGCGGGCGATCCTGAGCGCGATGCTGGGCTGCGTCAGCACGGTGCTGGCGCTGATCTTCTCGGTCACGCTGCTGGTGCTGTCGATGGTGGCGAACCTCTTTGGGCCGCGACTGCTGTACCGGTTTGTGCAGGACTGGGTGACGCAGGTCTGCATCGGCCTGTTCATGGCGGCCTTCATTTATGTGTTTCTGGTATTCCTGGTCACGCACCAGGATGAGCACACACGCTTTGTGCCGCAGGTCTCGCTGATCACGAGCTGGTTTGTGGTGCTGGCGGCGTTCGGCTTCCTGGTGTTTTACAGCCACCGGGTTGCGGTGCTGATCCAGAATCCGGATGCCATCGGGCGGATCGTGGACGACCTGGCTGCGGTCGTGGAGGGGGCCTACCGGGGCGGCGCGGACTACGGCGTGAGGGACGCGCGGCGGCTGGCAGAGCATGACGCGGATTGCTGGACGGTTCGGAGCACGGCGAGCGGGTACCTGCAGCAAGTGCACGAGGCGCGCCTGGTGCGTGCAGCGGTCGAGCGGGAGGCGCTGGTGGTGATGCCATTCCGGCCGGGGCAGTTTGTGCTGGCGGGGGATGTGGTGGCGACGGTGTCTCCGGCCCGGAACGGAGCGGAGATGGAGAAGATGGTTCGC
Organism: uncultured Granulicella sp.; assembly: GCA_965213785.1. Lineage (GTDB taxonomy): Bacteria > Acidobacteriota > Terriglobia > Terriglobales > Acidobacteriaceae > Edaphobacter. Next base: position 2,606,282 of record OZ243921.1, read on the forward strand.
GATGCCGTGAGCTTCGGGCGGCATCGTGTGCTGGCGCAGGACGTGGAGTTCGGGCTGGCGCAAATCGTGGAGATCGGCATCAGGGCGCTGAGCCCGGCCATCAACGATACCTTCACCGGGGTGGCGTGCGTGGACCTGCTGGGCGAATCGCTGATGCTGATTGCGGAGAAGCCGCACCGCTACGGGCGAGCCTATGACGACGCGGGGGTGCTGCGATTGCAGATGCGTCCGCTGCTGGTGGCCCGGCTGATCCGGCAGGCGTTCGACCAGATTCGGCAGGCGGCGGCGGATAATCCCGCGGTCTCGATGCGGTTGCTGACGACGCTGGCCCGCCTGGGCGAGAGGATGCCGGGGGCGGAGGAACGGGCGGCGCTGTTGGCCGAAACGGACGCGGTGTGGGAGACGGTGCAGACGAAGGGCCCGGTGACGATGGACCGGGAGGACCTGATGGGGGCGTGGCGGAGGACGCGGGCGATCCTGGGGGCCGCGGCGGATTAGCGGATGGACCCGCGCACATTGCGGCTCTTTGCCGCGCCGATCCCCTTTGGCGACGAGGAGACTATCGCGAAGGTGGGGCACACGGAAAGCCGGGGATGGCGGATCCGCTTCGGGCTTGCAGCTTTTTTACTGAGACGGGACATAGACTCCGCTTGGGATGGCGATGAAGAACGCGGTCATGGTGTGCGGTTGGCTGGTGATTGCGGTGGTGATCGGTTCGGGGCAGACGGCGCAGGACGTGCCGGCGGCGAACCCGGCGCGGCCTACGGTCACGATCCCCGCGGCGCTGCCGCCGGCCGGGTACGTGCAATTCGAGCAGGGACTCGTGCAGGCGGAGGCTTCCCCGGGCGGGCTGGCGCGGCAGTTCGGGGTGAACCAGGTAACCAAGCTGGCGCTCACCTCGCGGTTCCTGGTGCAGGTGCTCTCGCAGCCCTACGCGTACAGCAGCGTCGCGGACGCAAGCGGCAAGGTGGCGGGGAGCCACGATCCGGGTGACCTGCAGGTAGGCGCGCTGGCGGTAGTTCATGCCTCAAAGGGGGCCCGGCCGACCGTGACGGCGGGGTACCTCCGGAGGGTGCGGGCGGGGACGTCGGCGAGCCTGGACGCGGGCTCCTACACTCAGTCCGGTCTGGTGCTGCTTGGTGGTGACGTGCGCGGAGGAGTGCACTATGACGCAAACCTGCTCTTCAACGAGCAGGAGGCGGCACGGGCAAAGCGGGGGCAGTTCGGGCAAACGCTGGCGTTGACGAAAGGGCTGTTTCCGGTGGCGACCAGGGGAAGGCTCAGCGGAGTTGCAGAGCTTTCGCACGTTACCCAGCCAACGGGAAACCTGGACCGCGGCGGGAGCTTTGTGGCGCGGGCAAATGCCGTAGACCTCTTGTTTGCAGGGACTTGGGCCGCGCGGCCGAACCTGATCTTCGATGCTTCGGTGGTGCGGGGACTGACCTCGACCTCCACCAGTTGGCAGGGTGGGCTGGGCGTGAGCTACCTGCTGCCGCACCGGGTTGCGGCAACGCGCTAGAATGCGGGGACCATGCCGAGAACGATGCAGGACCAAATATTTCGCCTCGGCGTGACATGCGCCGGGCGGGGAATGATTGTGCGGGACCGCATGCTGGGACGTCCGGGCAAGGCACCGGTTGAGCCAGGCGCGGCGCGCTACTGGATTCCGAGTGGCGGGAACTTTCTGGACGCGGTGCTGCGGGAGCCGGTAGGGGTCGCGACACGGGCCAATGTGCTGATCTGCCACGGCATCGGCGAGACGGTGGAGCACTGGAGGGCGGCGCAGCGCCTGCTGGCGGAGCATGGGGTGGCTTCGCTGGTGTTCAACTACTCCGGGTATGGGCGGAGCTCAGGGCAGGTAGATGCGGCGCAGTGGGAGCGCGACGCGATGGAGGCCTTCTGCTTTCTGCGGCGCATGCGTCTCGGCGGTGGCGTGTCGGTGCTGGGGTACTCGCTGGGGAGTGGGGTAGCGGCGGCGATCGCGGGGCGGGTTCCAGCGCGGCGGCTGATTGTCTGCGCCGCGTTCGCGTCGCTGCGGAAGGCGGCGGGGCTGAGCGGGCTACCCGCCTTCATGGCTGGATGGCTGCCGGACATCTGGGATAACGTCGCGGCGCTGCGGCGAACTGTGACGCCGGTGGTGATCGTGCATGGGGCGGAGGACCGGCTGTTTCCTCCGTCCATCGCCCGCGAGTTGGCATCGGCGTGCGGTTCACCGTGTGAGCTGGCGGTGGTGCCGGGCGTGTCGCACAACGGGCCGATCTTCGCGCCGGAGATGGGGTTCTGGGGCGAGGTGATCGGGCGGCTGTAGACGCAAGGCTAGGCAGCGTCGGCGCGCTCCACGGTGAGCCGGAGACCCATCGCTTTCAGGATGGCGAGGACGCTGCGAAGCTCCGGGTTCCCCAAGTGCTAGGCCATGGCCGGCGCGGGCAGGATCTCCGACACGTCGATGACCTGCGTGGGATAGACGCCGGTGTAGCAGGCCGTGCAGTAGCTGGCGGGCGCCATGCCGGTGGCGGGTTCGCCGGTGGTGCAGCTGTGGGTGAGGCCGACGAGGGAGAGGTAGGCGACCGAATCCGCCTCGATGAACTGGCGAATCTCTTCGAGGCTCTTGTTCGCGGCGATGAGGTGCTCGGTGCTTGGCGTATCGACGCCGTAGAAGCAGGGCGAGATGGTGGGCGGGCAGGAGATGCGCAGGTGGACCTCGGTGGCGCCCGCCGCGCGGACCATGCGGACGATCTTTCTTGATGTCGTTCCGCGGATGATGGAGTCGTCGATGAGGACGACGCGCTTGCCCTCGAGCAGGCTGCGGTTGGGGTTGAGCTTCATGCGTACGCCAAAGTCGCGAACGCGTTGGGTCGGTTCGATGAACGTCCGTCCGACGTAGTGATTGCGGATGAGGCCGAAGTTGAACGGGATGCCCGACTCGTGCGCGTAGCCGAGGGCGGCGGCGACGCCGGAGTCGGGGACGGGGACGATGAGGTCTGCTGGTACGCCCGACTCTCTTGCCAGTTGTCGCCCCATCTCTTCGCGGCTCTGCTGCACCCAGCGGCCGTAGATGCGGGAGTCCGGCCGGGCGAAGTAGACGTGCTCAAAGATGCAGGACTGGCGCTCGACGCCGCGTGCGAAGAAGTGCGAGGTGACGCCGTCTTCCGAGACCATGACGAGCTCGCCGGGTTCCACGTCGCGAACGTACTTTGCGTGGAGCAGGTCGAAGGCGCAGGTTTCAGACGCGAAGACGATGGTGTCCGGGCCGCCGTGGGGCCCGACGATGCGGCCCATCGCGAGGGGGCGGAAGCCGTGCGGGTCGCGGGCGGCGAAGATGCGGTTGCGGGTCATCATGACGATCGAGAAGGCGCCGTCGACCTGGGCAAGCGAGTCGGCGATGCACTCGATAAGGGTGTGGCCCTGGGAGTGGGCGACGAGCTGGACGATGATCTCGGAGTCCGAGGTGGTCTGGAAGACGGCGCCGTGCTGCTCCAGACGCGCGCGGGAGTTGCCGAGGTTGGTGAGGTTGCCGTTGTGGGCGATGGCGATGAGGCCCTTGGTGGAGTCGACCGAGATGGGCTGGGCGTTGAGGAGGGCGGAGTCGCCCGTGGTGGAGTAGCGGGTGTGGCCTATGGCGATGTGGCCGGGAAGCTTGGCGAGGACGGGGTCGGTGAAGATCTCGGAGACGAGGCCCATGCCTTTGAGGTCGGTGATGGCGTTTTCTTCGGCCCCGTTCGAGACGGCGATGCCGGCGGACTCCTGCCCGCGGTGCTGGAGGGCGTAGAGGCCCCAGTAGGTGAGGCGGGCCGCGTCGGGGTGGTTGTAGACGGCCATGACGCCGCAGTGCTCGCGGAGTTTGTCGAAGGGTTCGCCGGCTGGAGTGAGGTCATCCACCTGGGAGTGCATCAGGCGTGTACCTCATTTTCAATCAATTGACTCTCGACGGCCATAGGAAAGGGAATGCGCTCTCGCAGGACGCGCGCGCGAAAGGTGTCTGTCACGGTTGACAGGTCAACGACATCCACCTCGATGGGTAGATCCGACTCATCAAAGGCCTCGATAAGCTCCAGCATGATCTTGCGATCAAGCGGCTCCTGCCGATCAAGGAGAAGATCGAGATCGGAGAGATAGCGGGTTCTGCCGGTGGCACGCGATCCAAAGACATAGACCGACTCATGCGGCACATACCGCTGTAAAATGCGCCGCACCAAGGTAAGATCGCTCTGATTCAGGTCTAACACTCCGCATTCAGCCACGGGATGCACTCCTCTTCTGGAGTTGCTGCAACAGGAACTCCGCTTGAGGCAAAAAGGTTCTCGCTCCTTCGACGACCAGCCTTGCCTTTGCCTCGTGGTAGCTGTGGACAGTCTGGTTTCTTGCGTCCTTGAAGTCTTTCCACTCGGGCCAGCCTGCCTGAAGGAGACGTTCGCGAGCGCCTATTCTTATCAGGCCCTGGAAGGACAGGTCCTCGACATCCGGGTCACTGATCACTGAGTCCAGTAGAAACCGCCTCAGATTACGGATGGAAAGCTCGTAGGTTAGTTCGAAGCGTTTGATAACGGAATCGAGGATGAACAGGTTATTTGGATCTTTATCCAGCGCCTCAAGTGCTTCTGCCAGACGGGTCGATACTTTGGCAAAGGATTCCAGATCAAGGAAGTTCGTCTCTTCGCTCATGCCAGAACCTCCGCGGCTAGTTGGGATTCGACGGTAGAGAGGTACGCGAACTCGATCTCGCTGAGTGGCGCTTCGAGTCCCAGTTCTCCATTGATGATGACCTTGAGCGAGCTGCCTCCCACGCTGCCGACGGGTGCGGCGTAGGCTCCCGGAAAGTTCTTGAGAGCAGCCCGCACCTCAGCCAGTGCGTTGGGCGCACACGTGGCTACGATGGAGGAGCCGATCTCCGAAAAGAGAAGTTCGGTGGAGGCAAACGCACCCGCGCCGGTCCTTAGGTCGAGCTCCGCGCCGGATTGGGAGGAGATGGCCGCGCGGGCGACGGCGGTGAGGAAGCCACCGTCGCTGATGTCCGCTGCGGAGCGGAGTAGACCAAGCGCCGCTAGCCCGGCGAGCGCACGGTGGAGGGTGGCTTCTTCCGTGAGGCTGAGGACGACGGGCTCGCCCCATAGGGGGAGGCCGGTGCTCTGAGCCCAGGCGGAGGCTCCGAGGTCGCGGGTTGCTTGCCGGCCCTCGCCGCGGATGGCGGAGAGGAAGAGGATGATGTCGCCGGGTTGCTGGAAGGCGGAGGGCACGGCTTTGGTGACGTCGTCGAGGATGCCGACGACGCCGATGACGGGGGTAGGATAGATGCCTTCGCCGCGGGTCTCGTTGTAGAGGCTGACGTTGCCTCCAGTGATGGGGGTTCCGAGGGCGCGGCAGGCTTCGGCGATGCCGTCGATGGCTTCGGAAAGCTGGGCCATGATCTCGGGTTTTTCCGGGTTGCCGAAGTTGAGGCAGTTGGTGGCGGCGACCGGGGTGGCTCCGGTGCAGGCGACCTTGCGGGCGGCTTCGGCGACGGCGTGCATGGCGCCGAGCTTGGGGTTGAGATAGCACCAGCGGCCGTTGCCGGCGAGAGCCATGGCGAGGCCGCGTTCGGGAGCAGGCATCGCGGGCTTTGCTCCGGACGCCGCCCCGGGCGCGAGCGCCGCGGAGCCGGGGTGGCCGGAGGTGTGCGTCGCGTCGGGGGCGACGACGGGGTTCGCGGCGTCCTCGTTGCCCGTGAGGTGGACGGCCTCCGCCTCCGGCGTGGACTGGGCGATGAGACTCGCAAGCTTGCCGAGGATCGAGTGTTGCACCGCCTGGGGGTCGAGGTGTTCGGCGGGCGCGGCGATGGCTGCCGGGCTGAGGAAGTCCGGCGCGGCGTCCGGCTCCTTGCTGCCAAGGGCAGAAGGCGTACGTTCCGGAGCCTTCGACAGAACCTCCGCTCCGGCGCGATCCGGCCGGGATGACGCGCTTCCAGAGAGGTTCGAAGACGCGCTGAGAGCCGGCTTGCCCGTACCCTTGATGCGGATCACGCCGGCCTCTCCGCCGGGGCCCTGAACGGTGTTGGTCTGCACCATGGAGTCGTACTGCTCGTAGATCCATTGCTTCGAGCAGATGTTGGGGCTGGCTAGCAGCTTCTTCAGGTCGGCCGTGTAATCCCGCGGCTTCTTCAGCTCTTCAAGCACCCAGGCCGGCGGGTCGAGCGGAACCGGGGCCTTCCAGGTGCCGACAGGCCGGTGGTAGACGGGAGCTTCGTCGGTCAGCGCCTTGTTGGGGATCTCGGCAATCAGTTCGCCATGGTGGAAGACGCGCATCACGTCGTCCGCCGTAACCTCGCCGACGATTGAGGCGTCCAGGCCCCACTTCAGGAAGATCGCCAGCACCTCATGCTCGCGGCCCGCCTGGGCGACGAGCAACATCCGCTCCTGCGACTCCGACAGCATGATCTCGTAGCTCGACATGCCCGTCTCACGCTGCGGCACCAGGTCGAGTTCGATCGACACGCCGAGTTCCCCCCGCGCCCCCATTTCGCAGGTGGAGCAGGTCAGCCCAGCGGCTCCCATGTCCTGAATCCCCAGCACCGCCCCGGTCGCCATCGCTTCCAGGCACGCCTCCAGCAGCAGCTTCTCCAGAAACGGATCGCCCATCTGGACGTTCGGCCGTTTCTGCTCGGACCCTTCGGTAAACTCCTCCGACGCCATCGTCGCCCCGTGAATGCCGTCCCGCCCGGTCTTCGCGCCCACATAGATCACCGGATTGCCGACGCCCGTAGCCTTGGCGTAGAAGATCTCGTCCTTCCGCACCAGCCCCAGGGCAAAGGCATTCACCAGCGGATTGCCGGAGTAGCACGGCTCAAAGCGCGTCTCCCCGCCCAGGTTCGGCACGCCGAAGCAGTTGCCGTACCCGCCAACCCCATGCACGACGCCCTGCATCGTGTGCCGGTTGCGGTGGTAGTCGGTCCCGTCGGCCGCGGCTTCGTCGCCTCCGGGCGCGAGCGGCCCAAACCGCAGCGAGTCCATGATCGCCATCGGCCGCGCATTCATCGTGAAGATGTCGCGCAGGATGCCGCCCACCCCGGTCGCTGCCCCCTGGTACGGCTCAATGTAGCTCGGGTGGTTGTGCGATTCGATCTTGAACGCGCAGGCCCAGCCGTCGCCGACGTCGATGATCCCGGCGTTCTCGCCCGGCCCCTGCACCACGCTTCCCGGCCCGGAGGTCCGCTCGCCCACCGTCGGCAGCCGCTTCAGGTGGACGCGGCTGCTCTTGTAGGAGCAATGCTCCGACCACATCACGGAAAAGATGCCCAGCTCGGTCAACGACGGCGTGCGCCCCAGCTTGCTCTGCAGGCTCTCGTACTCGGCCGGGGTGATGCTGTGCGTCTTCAGCAGGGCCGGCGTGATGGTACACGGCGCCGGAACCTGGCCGGGAGCTGCGGGGGGAAGATAGGGTTGGGCGGTGACGGGCTGGTTGGGCATGGGCTCGCACCTCTATTGTCGCACTGTTCGCCGGGTGTTCGGCTACGACCCCGTGCTGCCGAAGCCGGCGGCGCTGCGTGCGGTTTCGCTCAGCGAAGCGACCTCGTCAAACGCCGCCTCGATCCGCTCGACGATGCGAAGCTGCGCGATCCGGTCGCCCGCCTGCAGCGTGACCTCGCCGAAGCTGAGATTGGTGAGGACGACCTTGATCTCTCCCCGGTAGCCGGGGTCGATCACGCCGGCAAGCGTTGTGAGCCCGCGAAGCGCGAGGCCCGAGCGATCCTCGACGAGCGCTCCGTGGGTGGTGGGGAACCCAAGCGCGAGGCCCGTCGAAATGGCCTGCGTGGTCCCGGCAGGGAGCGTGGCCGCGTGGGCGGCATAGAGGTCGGCGGCCAGGTCGCCAAACGGCCCGCTATGGGCGTACCGGGGAAGCTGGGCGGCAGGGTGCAGACGCTGAACCTGGATAAGGACGCGGATAAAGGCCATGGGAATCCTGGTGGGCGATTTGATCGAGGACCCGAGGGAGCCCCTCCACGCTTGAGCCGCAACGGACGGGCTCCCTGTACTCTGCGCGGGGTGAAATCAGGGTCTCATAGATTCTTGTGGAGGCGCCGCTCCGGCTAAAATCGAGGCACGATGTTTGAGCGGCTTGGGACGTTCCTGCGGGCGAAGGAGACAGAGCGAGCCCAGGGACCCCGCGCGCCGTGGCGGGTCTTCTGGGTGGCCCTCACCGTCCGGCTTCTCTACATGACGCTGGCCCGCCAGTTCCACATCCGCCCGCAGGAGGATCACTTCCAGTTCGGCTGGGAGGCCGGCCGCATCGCCCGGGCGCTGGTCACCGGCTTCGGCTACGCGGACCCCTTCGCCAACGCCTTTGCGCGCCATACCGGGCCAACCGCATGGCTGCCGCCGCTCTATCCGCTGCTCGTCGCCGGGGTCTTTCGTATCTTCGGCGTCTACACGGCGGCTTCTGCGTGGGTCATCCTGGCCATCAACTGCGTGCTTTCGGCGGCCACCGCAATGGCGGTCTGGGAGATCGGCGCACGCTGCTGCGGGCGGCGCGTGGCGCTGTGGGCGGGCTGGCTCTGGGCGCTCTACCCGGCGGCCATGCAATACGCCGTGCACTGGGTCTGGGAGATGACCCTGACCACCGCCATCTTCAGTTGGGTGCTGGTGCTGGCCCTCCGGATGCGGCAGATCGAGCACCCGGAGTGCGTGGACGGGGGCGCCGGAGAGGCCCGGCCAGCACCAGGTCAGGCAGGGCGATGGGCAGCCTTCGGGCTGCTGTGGGGGATGATCGCTCTCTCAAACGCCACGCTGCTGGCCTTTCTGCCGGTCTGCGGAGTCTGGATTCTGCTGGGGACGTGGCGGCGGCCCGGAGCGGCGCGTGAGGCCGTCCTCGCGGGGCTCATCTTCCTGGGCTGCGTGGCGCCCTGGACGGCGCGCAACTGGGCGGTGTTCCACACCTTCATCCCGCTCAGGGGGAACCTCGGCGCGGAGCTCTACATGGGCAACGGGCCAGGGTCGAACGGCCTCCTGATGGAGTTCTTTCATCCCTTCCAGGACCCCACCCAACTGCGGCAGTATGCCGCCCTGGGCGAGGTGCGCTATGTCGCCGAGCGGGGCGTTCTGGCGAAAGCCTTCATCCACGCCCGGCCCGGTCACTTTGTGGCCGATTGCCTCAAGCGGATGTACTTCTTCTGGGGCAGCGTGCCAAACTCCGCGGATCATCTCTGGATGGTTCAATACGGACGAACCCTCAACTTCGCCGGGCTGTCGCTCTGCGGGCTCCTGGGCCTTGCGCTGGCCGTGCGGCGGGGCGTTCCCGGCGCGTGGCTATTCGTAGGGGCCTTCATTCTGCTGCCCCTCCCCTATTACCTGGTGACGGTTCATGCGCGCTTTCGCCATCCGCTGGAGCCGCTGATCTGCGTCCTGGGCGTGTACCTGTTCCAAAGCGCCGAGCGGCGGCGCGGGGAGGCGGGCGTTGACCTCGGGGGCGGGGCGGGGTACACTTCTTAAGTTTGGCGCTGTCCCCCGACGCATGGGCGGCTGGGCCTTGGATCTGCGAAGCGGCTCACGCTGCAGGCGGGTCGGTTGCAACGATTGCGGATGCGCCGTTTCGCTCCGGATAGTTACGCCCCATAGAACACAATGAGAGACTTGCAAGGAAACGAGCGACCGCGCGAGAGAGCGCCGCGCCATGAGGGTTTTGAGCAATGTATGCAGTGATCAGGACAGGCGGCAAACAGTACAAGGTAACCCCCGGCGACAAGCTGAAGATCGAAACGACGGCGCATGACAACGGCAACATCGAGTTCGCCGATGTGCTTGCGGTCAGCGGCGCGGCGGGCGAGTTCGAGCAGGTGCTGACGGGCGCGAAGGTGCTTGCTTCGGTCGTCGGCACGGGCCGCGGCGAAAAGATCCTGGTCTTCAAGCTCAAGCGCAAGAAGCAGTACAAGAAGATGCAGGGACATCGGCAGAACTATACCGAGATCAAGATCGACGAGATTCTGGTGAACGGCAAGAGCTTCAAGCAGGAAGCGGCGACTGCCTAGGCGCAGCGCGGGAAGAGGAGTAAGCGATGGCACATAAAAAAGGACTTGGCTCTTCAAAGAACGGCCGCGACTCGAATGCGCAGCGCCTCGGCGTCAAGCGCTTTGGCGGCGAGACCGTCACCGGCGGCTCCATTCTGGTTCGCCAGCGCGGAACCCCGCTCAAGCCAGGCGCCAACGTGGGACGCGGCAAGGACGACACCTTGTTCGCCAAGATCGACGGCGTAGTGCGCTTCCAGGATCGCGGTCAGGTCGGACGCTTCGTCTCCATCGATCCCATCGCGGCGGTCGCCTAGCTCCGTTCTCTTCCCGCTCACAGCAGGGGTCAGGGGTGGGATGGCCCCGTCCCTCTAGATCTCGCCCCCGTGGTAGAACTTACTTCCGGCTAGAGCGGCTGAGCTGCCGATTTCTTGGTTGTCATTCCCGCAGGGAATCTGCTGCTGCTGTTGCAGTGGTCCGTCCGACACGCCAACAGCGAATTCCGCTGTAGGGACGTTCCTCAGAAAGTTCCGACCGCCTGCGAACGCCGTGGTGGCGGCGGCAACTGGCTGAGCGACATCCGACATCCTTCGTCCGGCACCCTGTGAGCGGGTTACCCGCCTGGACTCGGCCACCCCTCCACCAAGCCCCCGCATCCACTCACCATGAGCACTCCCCGCTGGACCCCCGCCGACATCCCCGACCAGACCGGCCGCCGCGCCATCGTCACGGGAGCCAACAGCGGCATCGGCTTCCACACCGCCCTCGAACTGGCCCGCCGCGGGATCATGGTCGTCCTCGCCTCCCGCGACCCCGCCCGGGGCGCAGCCGCGAAGTCCCAAATCCTCACCGGGGTCCCGAACGCACAGGTCGAACTAGCCTCACTCGACCTGGCCTCCCTTGCCTCCGTCCAGGCCTTCGCGGAGAGCCAGTCGACCAAACCCCTCGACCTCCTCATCAACAACGCCGGCGTCATGGCTCCACCCCGGCGCAAGCAGACCGCCGACGGCTTCGAGCTCCAGTTCGGCACCAACGTCCTTGGCCACTTTGCCCTCACCGCCCGCCTCCTCCCCGCGCTCACGGCCGCCACGCAGCCCGCGCGCGTCGTCACCGTCAGCTCCATCGCCCACAAAGGGGGCCGCCTGGACTTCGCCGACCTCCAGTCCACGGCCAGCTACAGCCCCATGCGCGCCTACCAGCAGTCGAAGCTCGCCGACCTCATGTTCGCTTTCGAGCTGCAGCGCCGCCTCCACGCCACCGGCTCCCCCATCCTCAGCGTCGCCGCCCATCCCGGCGTCGCCGAAACCAGCCTCTTCCTCACCCCCGATCACGCCGGCCTCGAACGCGCCGCCCGCAAGATCATGGGCAAGCTTATCGGCCTCCTCCTCAACAGCCAGGCCCAGGGAGCTTACCCCACCCTCTACGCCGCCACCTCTCACCAGGCCGTCGCCGGAGGCTACTACGGCCCTCAGGGCCTCGCCGAAACCCGCGGAGGAGACGCCGGCCCGGCCCACGTAGCCCCCCAGGCGCTGGACCAACCCGCCGCCGCCCAGCTCTGGACCACCTGCCAGCAACTCACCGGCCTCACTCTCCTCTAGCGACTTCCACCCCGACCCGAACCCAGCCCCCGTGCCGAAGACGCGTCCGCACAAAAGCCGGCTATCCCCTTGCGGCTTACGACGAAGCCCTCCGAAAGCCCGCTACCGGCCCGGGGGCGCCGGAACCATCACCGCATTCGGGTCCACCTTTGGAATCCCGAAATGCCCGCTCAGATGCACCAGGTCCAGCGGCCGCAGCAGCCCCGAAACCTCGATCACGTTCATATCCCGCTGCCCCCGCAGCAGAACCGTCACATCGTCGATCTCCGCCCCGCGGAAATGCAGCCAAAGGTCCGTAATCGGCTGCGTCGGCTGCGCGCTCGCCCCTGGAGACCCATTCGCGTTCACCAGGTGCTTCCACCCCGCCGCGTTGTAGTTCGCAATGATCGACTGCATCCCCTCCGGCGTATAGAACGCCGGACGCGGATACCGAAAGCTCTGCACCGTCACGCTCGTAATGGACGCCGTCACTCGCTTCGCATCCACCCCGTTCTGATCGAGCAGGCTATCCGCCATTTGCATCATCGACCGGTCGAACGTAAACGAGGTATGCGTCGCCGGCTGATCCGCCAGATTCGCCAGGCTCTCACTTATCCCCACCGGCTGCTGCCCGAGCGCCACCGCACCACCCACCACCACCGACAACGCCAGAGATCCCCTCAACAAGGCAAGCAGTCGCATACGGAAAAATCCCCCAGCGTATAAGACACAACATCCCTCCACAAAGTTTTGCCCGGGTCTCCATCTTTTCCTGGTCTCTTACTGTGTCGGCCGCGGAGCGAAGTAACCCGTTCTCGCCCGCACGTTGTACCGCGGATCGATCGCCTTCAAATAGATCGTCCGAAACGACCCATCCGCCCGAAAGTCCGCCGGCTTGTACTCCAGCGAGTACTGACTCCGCAGCTCCTCCTCGATCGCCCGGAATCCCACCGCCACCTCCTCAATCCGGTTCGGATAGAACGCCGACCCGCCCGTAGCCTCGGCGATCGCCTTCAACACATCGTCGCCCTTGCCTTTGCTCAGGCTCACGTTCGTCGAAATCGCATACACGATCGTCTCCGCCCGCTGGCACATCTTGATCGCGTCCGTCTGCAGCGCGCGGCTGTAGTTGTCGTCCCCATCCGACACCAGCACGATCGCCTTCCGCACCGACCCCGCCTCCCGCAGCGTCAGCATCTCGTCCCGGCACGTCTGGTACAGCGAGTCGTACAGCGCCGTCCCGCCCCCCGGCCGCAGCTTGTCCACCCCGTTGTTCAGCATCGCAATGTTGTTCGTAAAGTTCTGCGCGATATCCGTCCGGATGTCGAACCCTTCCACAAACGCACGGTCGTTGGTATGCAGCACCTCGGCCAGAAACTCGTTCGCCGCATCCTGCTCGAACTTGAACCGTCCCCGGATCGAGCTGCTCGTATCGAGCATGATCCCCACCCGCAAAGGCAGGTTCGTCTGCTGCGTAAACCGGATCACCGAAACCGGCCGCTTCCCATCGTCCAGCAGCCCGAAGTTCTCCCGCTTCAGCCCCGTAATGAAGTGGCCCTTCTTATCCGTCACCGTAAAGATCAGGTTCACTTCCAGCGCCTGCGCCCTGATCAACCCAATTGGCAGATCGTTATTCGGCTCCTGCTCCTGTGCCGCAGGCTTCGCTGGAGCAGCGGGCGTCTGCGCGGGAGCACTCTGCGCCGGAGCCGCCTGCCCCAAGAGAAGCGTGGGCACCAACAACGCCGCGAACACAACCAAAGGACCCAAAAACCAACACGCCGCAAGCCGAACTGTCTTCAAAAAGATCACCGCTCAATTCTACTCATCGATCGAACTTTTACCGTCGCCCTCTTGGTCGTCATTCCCGAAGGGAATCTGCTGTTGCCCTTGCTCTTGTCTTCGCTGTTGCTCTATCCCTTAAATCCAAAGGTCATCCCGACCCGGGGCGAAGCGCAGGAATCACTTCCGAACAGCCGTCCTACCCCTTGGACGCCCCATCCACCCCACCTGTAAGCCCTTTCAGAAACTCCACCAACTCCTCCGGCAACGCAGCCTCCACCGCCACCTCTTTCCCCGTCCGTGGATGCTGAAATCCCAGCCTCCCCGCATGCAGAAAGTTCCTCTCCAAACTCATGCCCCCAAACGCATGCGGCGCCCCATACAGCGTATCCCCCACCACCGGAAACCCCAGCGCCGCCAGGTGCACCCGTATCTGGTGCGTCCGCCCCGTCTCAATCCGCACCTCCACCAGCGTAAACACGCCCGCAGCCGAAGAAATCCGCTCCCTCACCGTCACATGCGACCGCGCCGCCCGCCCATCCGCCCGCCGCGTCGTCATCCGCGTCCGCCGCACCAGGTCCCGCGCAATCGGAAGGTCGACGGTCACCGCATCCTTCGCCATCCGCCCATGCACCAGCGCCACATACGTCTTGTGCACCGCCCGCGCCGCGAACATCTCTCCCAGCTTGCGATGCGTCACATCGTCCTTCGCCACCACGATCGCGCCGCTCGTCTGCTTATCCAGCCGATGCACGATCCCCGGCCGCATCTCCCCACCGACGCCCGAGAGCTGCTGCAGCCGAAACAGCACCGCATTCACCAGCGTCCCCCGATTCCGCGCATCGTCCGTCGCCCCCGCCCCCGCGTGGACCATCATTCCCGCGGGCTTATTCACGATCGCCAGATACTCGTCCTCAAACAGCACATCCAGCGGGATGTCTTCGGAAATGGCATGAAGCGGAGGCAGCACCGGCTCCCCCTCGATCTCGATCGGCTCCCCGCCATGCAGCTTATGCTTCGGCTTGGCCGTATGCCCGTCCACCCGCACCTGCCCCGCCTCGATCAGCATCTGGACGCGCCCTCGGCTGATATCCGGAATCGCCTGCGCCAGATAAGCGTCCAGCCGCATCCCCGCCGCCGCGGAATCGGCCACAAAGTGCCGAACCCCATCCTCCCCATCGTCTTCAAAATCCAGCACCGGTATCTCCGGCGCACCCTCCGGCTCCACTCCCCGCGTCGCCACATACTCCGGCCGCACCGAACGCCGCCGCTGCCCCTTCGGCAGCATGTTTTTAGACGGCATGAACCCCCTCCGTCGTCGCCACAGCAGGCCCGAACCGCAGCCGCGGCAGCAGCCCAAAAAACCCCACCAGGATCATCCCTAGCCCAAGCCACTCCGCCGGGTCCAGCAGCACAATCCGCGCGACCTCCGCCGGCTGCGCCACAAAGTCCAGCAAAAACACCACCGCCCCCGCCACAAACAACCCCGTCGAAACCGTCTGCCCCGGGGCCTTCTGCCGCGGCAGAGCCCGTACCAGCAGCCCGCAAAGCCCCAGCGCCGCCAACGCCGTATACACCTCCACCGGGTGAATCCTCCCCAGCACCCGATCCTCCACCCCCCACGGCATTCCCGTGGGCATCCCGCTGCTCCCGGTCGCAAACGCTCCCACGCTCAGCACCCCCCACAGCAGCGCGCAGCACGGCGCCGCCGCATCCAGCACCTTCGCCACCATCAGCTTCTTCCGCCGCGCCGCCACCCCCACCACCAGCAGCGTCAGCAGCACTCCCGACAACGTCAGCGAGGGCAGCGACAGCACCAGCCAGGGAAATCGCAAAAAGCTCCGAAAATTAGTCGCCACCAGCATCGCCCGCGAGATCGCCAGCGCCGCGACCGCCCCCACCATCCCCAGGTCCCACATCGCCTCCCCCGGAACCCCCACCATCGGCCCCGTCCGCACCCCAAGCAGCAAAGCCGCAATCAGACCAGCAGCCGCAAACGCGCTGAACACGGAAAGATGCAACGGCCCGAGGTGGAAGAGATTCGCGTGCACAAGGAGGGAAGGGAACTGCATCAAAAACATTTGGTCTTTGTTCAAGGGCACGGCTTCAGCCGTGCCGTTAATCGCGAACCGTGCCACGCGGCTTCAGCCGCCGAGGTACGCTCTTGCTCCTCGCGGCTTATCACCAGAGCAAGAAGCGAAAACCGACCCACTTGGCCGTGCAGCGAGGCGCTGGTGAACCCGTCCTAAGACGGCGGGACCTCGCCGTGGCTCTTTAGGCATTCCGGACTGGCGGACACTGCACACCGAGCCATATCTACGAGCAAGATCCCTGTTCAATGAGTATTGGTTCAACCAGCGTTATTCCCCGCACCTGCTTTGCAGGCCGGTTTCTAGGTTGGATGCTAACCCCCCGGCCAACGCTTTGCAACTCCACCTACCCCGCCCGGCGCACCGGCTCCGCCAGAATGTCGTCCAGCATTCCCGCAAGCGAACCCGCTCTGCTCCGCATTGTCGTCTGCGCCTGCCTCATGCTCGTCTGCGTCTCCGTCAAACTTGTCTGCGTCTCCGTCAAACTCCCGCTCACCGTCTCGTACCGCGCCCGCAGCCGCGCCAGCTCATCGGCCAGGTTCAACGCCGCCAACACCGCCACCCGCAGGCTGTCCACCGTGCTGCCCTGCGCGGAAACCGCGCGCATCTTCGCATCCACCGCTTCCGCCAAACGCTCGATATACTCCGGGTCCGGCCCCTTCAACTGGTACACCTGGTCGTAGATCTCCACCCCAACCGACTCGTTCCTCAACCCCGCCACGTCCTCTTTCATATCGTTCCGCCTCGCCATCACGTTCCCCGGCCCTTACAGCAGCTCATCCATCTGGCTCAGCATCTTTTCCACCCGCAGCTTCACCGCCTCACGCTCCTGGCTCAGCGCCGTCAGCTTTCCCTGCGCCTGGGTCGCCTCCGCCGTCTGCAGCTCCAGCAACTCCGTCAGGTGCGCCACCTCGGCCTCCGCCGCCGCCCGCGCCTCCCGCTCGCGCCGCACCACCTCGACCGCCCGCAAAACCTTCTGCTCCAGCGCCTGAAACTCATCCGCGCTGACACCTGTATCGCTCATATCACGGAGTATAGCCACCCCATGAGTGGAAGAAGGGGTACGGAATACAGGGGGGAATCAAGATCGGTTCACCCGACCGCTCCTTCGGGCAACCAGCCTTACTTCACGCCCGCAAGCAGCACATCCTCCAGGCCCTTGCCCCCCCGCAGCTCTCCACCAAGCGCAACGAGCGACCGCAGAAACAGCCCCCACCACTCCGTCAGCTCCGCCTCGCCCAAGGTCCGCTCCGCCGATTGAAACACCGCCTGCAGCAACAGCGCATAGTGCCCCACCGGCACCGCCACGCCCTTCGCATCCCGGAAGATCTCCACCGGCCGCAAGCTCACCATCTCCGCCGGACCCACCTCCCGCAGCCTCGCCTCGATCTCCCCCCACGAAACCGTATCCGCAAACGTGAACGAGAAATCCCGCTCCACCGCCTGAAACCGCGAAAGTTCCCCCGCCAGAGCCCGCCGCAGCGGCATCCCATACAGCCGCTCCAGGTCGATCTCCGCCAGCCACACCGCCTCCCGCAGCTTCCTCCGCCCGGCCTCCGCGCGGCTCAACTCTCCCACCACGCCCAGCCTCTCGCCGCCCAGCGTCACCACGGCCCCTCGTCGAGCCTCCACCCACCCCGGAACCCCATCCGCCGTAAATCCAACCCCCGCGCCCGCAAACAGCCCGCAAATTGCCTCCACCGCGCCCTTCAGCTCAAAGAATGGAGCCTCCTCCCCCCCATACAGCCCGCTCCTTATCGTCGTCGAGCACCCCGTCATCCCCACCATCAACCCCGCCCGCTCCACCACCGCCTCGTGCGACCCGGAAAACACCGTCCCCTGCTCGAACAGCCGCACCTCCCGCACATCCCGGTTCAGGTTATGCCCCACCATCCCCAGCATTCCCGGCACCAGCGACGGTCGCAGCATCCGCGCCTCCTCCGACAGGGGATTCTCCATCGCCACCGCCGTCCCCGAGAAAAACACGGAAGCCTCCGCCTCACTCCCGAACGTCGTCGAAAGCGCCTCCGAGAATCCCAGCCCCAGCAGGCAGTCCCGTACCGCCGCCTCCTTCGCCGCCAGCGGATGCGCCCTCACCGGCAGTGGGCTCGGCAGCGTATTCGCAAAACGGTCATACCCATACACCCGCGCCACCTCCTCGATCAGGTCGATCTCCCGTTCCAGGTCCAGCCGCCAGCTCGGCAGCCCCACCGCAAACTCGTCCTCCCCCGCCGCCTCAAGCCGGCATCCCAGCCCCTCCAGGTACCCCGCCACAATGTCTCGCGTAATTCCCCCCTCCGCCACGGTCGTCCCCAGGTGCCGCCGCACCTCGGCCACCGAGAGCACCACCCGCCCCCGCCCCGCCGTCCGGGCCTCTGCCCAAGCATCCACCCAATCCACCATCTCCCCGTCGATCCACCCGCCCGAAGCAAGAATCATCCCCGAAACCAGGTCGTTCGCCACCGGCCCCGCCGCAAAGTCCGCCCCCCGCTCGAACCGGTGCGAAGCATCCGTATGCAGCCCATGCCGCCGCGCGCTCCGCCGCACCGCCGCCGGGTCGAACCAGGCCGCTTCCACCAGCACGTTCCGCGTCTCGGCCGTAATCATCGACTCCCACCCGCCCATCACCCCCGCCAGCCCAAGCGCCTTCCGCTCGTCCGCCACCACCAGGTCGTCCCCCGCCAGCACCCGCTCCGTCCCATCCAGCAGCCGCAGCTTCTCCCCCGCAACTGCCAGCCGCACCACAATCCCTCCCTCGATCTTGTCCAGGTCGAATGCATGCGTCGGATGCCCCATCCCCATCAGCACAAAGTTCGAAGCATCCACCGCATTCGAAATCCGCTTCTGTCCCAGCAGCCCGAAGTACTCCGCCACCACCCCGCTCGAAGCCCCAATCGAAACCCCCCGCAGCACCCGCGCCGTAAACCGCCCGCAAAGCCCCCGCGCTCCCTCCTCCACCCGTACCGGGAACCCCACCCCCGCCCGGGCCTCCGGCAACCCACGTTCCAACTCCGCCAGCGGCAGCCGGTAGATCGTCGCCGCCTCCCGCGCAATCCCGTAGTGGTTCATCGCATCCACCCGGTTCGTCGTAATGTCCATCTCGAACAAGTGGCCGGAAGCCAGCGCGTGAACCCCCTCCACCGCGATCCCCCGCAGCGTCAGGTCCTCGGCCAGCCGCCGATCGTCGATCTCGTCAGGAAGAGCAGGCAGATACGCACGGAGCCAGGAGCTGAGAATCTTCATAAGTGGGCGTTCCCAGTCTAAACCGCCCCGCCCGCTCCCCCCCTAAGCCCGAAACCCCGATTCCACCAGGTCCCCAGAACCCCGCACCCGGAACCTTGACCCCTCCACCCCATCCAGGACCCCCCGCACGCACCTCGCCAGCTCCGCCAGGTGATACGGCTTCACCAGCAGGGGCATCTCCGGGTCGAAGCAGTGCTCCTTGGCCAGGCTTTCACGCGGATATCCTGAAGAAAACAGCACCTTGATCCCCGGCTGCACGATCTTCGCCCCCGTCGCCAACAGCGTCCCGCTCAGCCCCCGCGGCAGCACCGCATCCGTCAGCAGCAGGTCGATTCCCGGGGTCGCATGCAGATGCACCATCGCCCGGTGCCCATCCTCCGCCTCCAGCACCTTGTATCCGAGCCCGCTCAGCAGCGACACCAGCAGACTCCGGATCACCGCCTCATCCTCCACCACCAGGATCCGCTCCGTCCCCCCCGGCAGACGCCCGCCCCCCTCCGCTGCCACCGCCCCCACCGGAATCTCCATCGCCGCCCACGACCGCGGCAGGTACAGCCGCACCGTCGTCCCCGCCCCCACCGCGCTCTCCATCCGCATCCGCCCCCCTGCGTGCTTCAGAAACCCGTGCACCATGCTCAGCCCCAGCCCCGTGCCCTCGCCGCCCGGCTTCGTCGTAAAGAACGGCTCCGCGGCCCGCGCCAGCACCGCCGGGGTCATCCCCGCGCCTGTATCCTTCACCGACACCACCACGTAGTCTCCCGGGCCAATCTCCCCCGTCGTCCCACTCCCCGGCCCCGGCCCCGCCTCCGCCTTCGCCACCCGCACATTCGCCACCCCAACCTCGATCCGTCCCCCCGCCCGCATCGCGTCCCGCGCATTCAACGCCAGGTTCAGCAACGCATTCTCCATCTCGCTCCGATCCACCGCTGCCGGCCACCCGCCCGCCTCCACCCGCACCTCCAGCCCGATCTTCGGCCCCAGGCTGCGCTCGATAAAGCCCGCCGCCTCCTCCACCAGTGCCCCCACCCGCACCAGCTCCGCCTCCCGCGGCTCCTGCCGCGCATACCGCAGCAGCCGCCGCGTCAGTTGCGTCCCCTTCCGCACAGAACCCAGAGCCTGCCGCACCATCTCCTGGCTCGCCGCGTCCGCCGTCTGCGCCGCCATCAGCTCCAGGTTCCCCTGGATCACCGCCAACAAGTTGTTGAAGTCGTGCGCCACCCCGCCCGTCATCTGTCCCAGGCTCTCCACCTTGTACGCCTGCCGCAGTTGCTCCTCCGCCGCCAGACGCTCCGTCACATCCAGCGCCACCACAATCCGCGCCGGCTGCCCCTCAAAACAGATCGAGTGGCTATACAAATCCACATCGATCACCCCCCCGCTCTTCAGTACATGCCGCCGGCTCCGCGTCTGCTCGAGCCCCTCCCGCTCCCTTGGCCCTTCACCCTCCAGCCGCGGCAGCGGCCCCGGAGGACGCAGCTCCTCCACCGTCATCGCCTCAAACTCCTCGCACGTGTACCCGTACTGCAGCTCCGCCGCATCGTTCACCTTCAAAAACCGCAGCGTCCGGCAATGAAACACCCACATCGGCAGCGGATGCTGGTTGAACAGAATCCGGTACTCTTCCGTCATCCGCCGCGCCACCACCGTGTCCTCTTCCAGCACCATCAGGATCATTCCAAACGCCGTCAGCAGCTTCGGCAGATTCCACACCATCGGCGATACCGTCAGCCGCGGAGCCTCCCACGCTAGCAGAATCGCCGCCGGGTACATCACCCCCCAAGCCAGCAGCCCCCCTGAAAACGCCACCGCCCCCCGCGTCCGCTCGCGCCGCCCCGCAATCCGCCACGCCAGCACCGCGTCCACCACGAACACCTGCATCAGCACCTCGTACGGCACCAGGCTCGCGTCCACCATCACGGTCGAAACCATCAGCACGCCCACCGCCACGCACATCGCCTGCACCACGTACCGCAACCGGCTCTTCGTCCCGGACAAGCCCCGCGCCTCCCACATCGCCAGCGCCTGCCCCGCCAGCACGGCTCCGCATAATCCCCACACCGCCCCCGGGTACACCGTCGCCAAAAACACCGTCACCATCCCCGGCAGCTTCAGCGTCAACCCAAGCTTCACCCGATCCTTCAACCCCATCGGCGCCGCAATCGAAGACAGCAGCAAACTCACCCCAGCCCCCAGCAGCAGGTCGAAGTGCAGGTTGTCCTGCACCAGGTTCGCCCGCGCGCTCAGCGGCATCCACTGCTCCACCCCAAAATCCACCAGCACCAGCATCCACGCCACCATCCAGTACCGCAGACGGCTCTCCTGCCGCGCCCGGTACAGCGACGTGAAGATCATCATCAACAGGCACAGAAAGGCCAGGTTCAGCAGCGTAGTCTGCATCGGGCGTCAGCATCCTCGGATCAGGCCATATCTCAACTTACCCTGAAGGAACGCTCCCCAACCGTCCCTGGTTTGGCCCCCCAACCAGGCTTTTCGCCCATCACCCATAAACGCTGTCTGGAATCTTCTCGAGCGGAAGCAAACCAAGGCGGATCAACAAGTTACACGCAACCACGCAATTCCCGATCCGGAACCCGCGCTCATCGCCCAAGCCAACCTCGCTCCCGCGCAAACCGATAGCCGATAGCCGACACCGACAAAGCCGAGTCGCGCTCAAGCCCCAACCTAATCCACCAACCCATAACGAGACCACGCACGCAAAAAACACAGCCTACAACACCCGGCTATGCCGATACCCCCCCGCCGTCAGCGCCGCCCGCAGCTCCTCCACCTGCTCCCGCCCGCGCGTCTCCATCGTCAAATCGATCACCGTGTCCCCCAGGTTCACTCCGTAATAAGCCCGGTTATACAGCGTGTCCACGATGTTCGCCCGGTAGCTCGCAATCAGCTTCGTCAACTCCGCCAGCGCCCCCGGATTATCCAGCAGATGAATCCTCAGCCGGATCAACCGTCCATCCTGCACCAAACCCCGCTCGATGATCCGCGAAAGCAGCGTCACATCGATATTCCCCCCACACACCAGCACCGCCGTCTTCGCCCCCTGCAGCGAAGTCCGCCGCTGCAGCAGCGCCGCCAGCGCCGTCGCCCCCGCCCCCTCCGCCAGCGTCTTTTCCCTCTCCAGCAGCGTCAGAATCGCCGAAGCGATCTCATCCTCTTCCACCGTCACGATCTCATCCACATACCGCGCCACCACGGGATAGGTCACCGCACCCGCCCGCCGCACCGCAATCCCGTCCGCGATCGTCGTCCCCGCCTCCACCGTCACCGGCCCACCCTCCTCCACGGCCTGCACCATCGAAGGCAGCCGCGCCGTCTGCACCCCGATCACCCGCACCCCCGGCCGCATCGCCTTCACCGCACACGCAATCCCCCCAATCAGCCCGCCGCCCCCGATCGGCACCACCACCGCCTCCAGCCCATCCACCTGCTCCAGCAGCTCCAGCCCGATCGTCCCCTGCCCCGCCATCACCGCCGCATCGTCGAACGGATGGATAAACGTCATCCCCTCTTCCTTGCAGATCCGGGTCGCCTCCACGCAGGCCTCGTCGTAGTTCGCCCCATGCAGCACCACCTCCGCCCCAAACTCCTTGGTCGCCGTCACCTTCACCAGCGGCGTCGGCAAAGGCATCACGATCATCGCCCGGATCCCCCGCTTCGTCGCATGGTAGGCCACCCCCTGCGCATGGTTCCCCGCGCTCGCCGCCACCACCCCCCGCGCCGCCTCTTCCGCCGTCAACATCGCAATCCGGTTCAGCGCCCCCCGCTCCTTGAACGACCCCGTCATCTGCAGGTTCTCAAGCTTCAGGTAAATCTCCTGCCCCGTAAGGCCCGAAAGCACCACCGACCGCTCACACGGCGTCAGGTACACCGACCCCCGCACCCGCTCCCTTGCCGCCAGCACATCCCCCAACCCAATCATCGTTCCCATTCCCCCAGACTACCCCGCTCCGCCTCTCTCTGCCTCCGCACCTCTTCCTCCAAGGCACGCCGCACCCAACAACCTCCCGCAGGAATCGCCACAAATACTCGCGACCTCCCGGCGGCCATCCACATCCAACCACCGTCCGTTCTCACCAGGAACGCAGGAGCCACGCACATGTTCGCAGTCATGGGAATTACCGGAAACGTCGGCAGCGCCGTCGCAGACACCCTCCTCCAGCAGGGCCGGCAGGTCCGCGGCATCGTCCGCAACCCCGCCAAAGCGCAAGCCTGGCAGCAGAAAGGCGTCGAACTCGTCACCGCCGACTACGACGAGAACCTTACCGCGGCCCTCACCGGCGTGGACGGCGTCTTCGCCATGATCCCGCCCAACATAGCCCCGGATCCCGGCTTCCCCGACAGCATCGCCCGTATCGCCGCCCTCAAACAAGCCATCCTCGCCGCCAAACCGCCACGCGCCGTCTTTCTCTCCTCCATTGGCAGCGAGAAGACCTCCGGGCTCGGCCTCATCACGCCCACCCACATCCTCGAGCAGGAGCTCGGCCAGACCGGCGTGCCAAGCGTCTTCCTCCGCCCTGGATCGTTCATGGAAAACATCCTCTACAGCATCCCCGCCGCCCGCGCCACCGGCCAGTACTTCGCCTTCTACCAGCCCCTCGATCACCCCTTTCCCCTCATCGCCACGCAGGACATCGGACGCATCGCCGCCGAGGCCCTTCTTGCCGGCTGGCAAGGCAACCGTGTCATCGAAATCTCCGGCCCCGCCTACTACTCCTCCAACGACGTCGCCGCTGCCCTCCAGCAGGCCCTCGGCCGCCCCATCGCCGCCGTCGCCGTCCCGCGCGAAACCTGGGTCAAAGCAATGGCGCAGAACGGCCTGCCCCAAGAACGCTCCGGCCCCTACCTCGAGTTGCTCGACAGCTTCAACTCCCGCTGGATCGATTTCGGCGCCCCCAACACCGAACACGTCAAAGGCACCCTCGATCTCCTCACCGCGATCAAGTCCATGACCTCCGCCACCAACTAGAGCAGATCTGCGGAGGCCGTAGAGGACACCAGCTTAAAGCGCCAAAGGCGCGGCACATACCAGCCTGGGCCGAAGGCTCAGGTGAGCTGCCAGAGAGAGACGAGGGCTGAAGGTCCGGCACATAGCCCTCGACGTCGCTCCAGCTATCTGCCGCACGGGGAGAGGGGTGACAGCCCCCCTCACCAGGCCCACAACACCACACTCCGCGAATCTGCACCACAAACCAAAAACCCCGGCAAAGACGCACCCCCAACACGTTCAGCACCCGACCCGAAACACCAGTCAGCCGAACATCCGCCCACAAGGTGCAGCACTTCAGAACCGATGCACCCGCCCCCGCAGCGAATTGATCTTCCGCCGATCCTGCTTCGTCGGTCGTCCATCCGTCACGCCACCCCCCTCAAGCATCTGCCGCCGCTCCGCCGCCACCTTCGCCCGCAGCTCCCGGCTCTCCTCCGTCTCCGCGTACAGTGTCGCCGCCACTGCCGCCGGCCCCCGCACATCGCTCAGCGCCAGCACCTCCACGTCGAACACGCCCCCCTCGCTCGTCACCCGCAGCCTGTTCCCGATCTTCAACACCCGCGAAGCCTTGGCCTTGACGCCTCCCACCTCGACCCGCCCCATCTCACACGCGTCCGAAGCCAGCCCCCGCGTCTTGAAAAACCGCGCCGCCCAAAGCCACTTATCCACCCGAACGTTATCCATCACTTCCGCCTCCGAAACTCATTGGCCAACCGAAACTCCTCCCGCAACTCCGGCGTCCGCAGGTTCTCCCGCACATGCGCCAGCCGCTGCTCCAACGCAAACAACACCCCCGCAACCGCGTCGCTATTGGTCAAAGCCACATCCCGCCACATGCTGTAGGGGCTGGCCCCCAGCCGCGTCATCTCCCGCAAAGCCCGCCCTCCAATCGCCATAAACTCCCCCGCCGCCTCCGGCGAATCCCGAAACTCATCCTCCAGCAGCGCCGCCATCGCCGTCGCCACCATCTGCGGCATATGGCTCACCCACGCACACACCACATCATGCCGCCCCGCCTCCATCTCCACCACCCGGCACCCGAACCGCCCCACCCACTCCCGCCACTCCCGTTCCGACGCCGTCTCCTCCGCCACCGGAGTAAACAACCACGTAGCCCCGTCGAACAACGCCGCCTCCCCCAGCGCCGCCCCCCCCGACTCCTTCCCCGCCATCGGATGCCCCGGCAAAAACCGCCCCTGCCCCTCCCCGTTGAACAGCCGCGCAGCCATCTCCGCAATCCGGCCCTTCGTACTCCCCACATCCGTCACCAGTTGCCCCGGTCGCAGAACCCCCGCAAACCGTTGCATCCAATCGAGAATCCCCATCACCGGCACCGCCAGCACAATTACATCCGCCTGTTCTACCGCCTCCGGCACTGCCGCCTCCACAGCCCCCATCGTGACCGCCTGCTCGAGTTCCGCCGCGCTTGTGTCCACCCCCCAGACGGTTCCCCCAAACCCAGCCCCACGCAGAGCGAGGCCGATCGATGTCCCGATCAGCCCCGTCCCCACGATCAAAACCCTCTCAAACAAGCCGCTCCTCCGGATCCAGCCTGCTAAGCCTTAGGCCACACATCTAGGCCACCGTGCGCCCAACTACCGGAGCGATCGCCCGCAACTGCCCCATCAGCTTTTCCAGTTGCTCGGGAAATAAACTCTGCGCCCCATCCGACATAGCCTTATCCGGATTTGGATGCATCTCCATCAGCAGCCCATCCGCCCCTGCCGCCACGCACGCCAGCGCCATCGGAGCCACCACATCGCGCCGCCCCACTCCATGTGATGGGTCCCCGAACACCGGCAGATGCGTCAGCTTCTTCAGCACCGGAATCGCCGAAATGTCCATCGTGTTCCGCGTATACGTCTCGAACGTCCGGATCCCCCGCTCGCAAAGAATCAGCTCATAGTTCCCGCCGCTCAAGATGTACTCGGCGCTCAAAAGCACCTCCTCGATCGTCGCCGAAATCCCCCGCTTCAGCAGCACCGGCTTCCGCACATACCCCAACTCCCGCAAGAGGTTGAAGTTCTGCATATTCCGCGCCCCCACCTGGAAGCAGTCGATATAAGGCAGCATCAGCTCGATCTGCGAGATCTCCATCACCTCCGTGATCACCAGCAACCCGGTCTCGTTGGTCACCTCCCGCAGCAGCTTCAGCCCATCCAGCCCCATGCCCTGGAACGAGTAAGGCGAACTCCGCGGCTTGAACGCCCCGCCCCGCAGAAACTGTGCCCCCGCCTTCTTCACCTGCTGCGCGCTCAGCAGAATCTGCTCCCGCGACTCGACCGAGCAAGGCCCAGCCATCACCGTCACCTGCTCGCCCCCAACCACCACGCCGTTCGGAAACGTAATCGTCGTCCCCCCCGGCCGAAATCCCCGCCCCGCCAACTTGTACGGCGACGAGATCCGATACGCCTCGAACACCCCATCCAGCACCTTGAACTCCGCCACATCGAAGTGCCCCGGCGTCCCAACGCCCGCCAGAATCGTCTGCGTCGCCCCCGTCGTCCGGTGCACGTCGAACCCCAACTCCACCATCCGCTCGATCACCGCGTGAATATGCTGCTCCGTCGCCTCGCCCTGCATCGCTACGATCATCGTCTCTCGCCTTTTCTCGTTCGCCGAAGCTCTGAAATCTCCCGCTTCGTTAAGGGCACGGCTTCAGCCGTGCCGTAGATGCCATCCGTCAACGCGGCTTTAGCCGCTGAGGTACCGTCTTCCCTTGCCGCAAACCTGTATCAAGCATCCCTAGGGCCTCTGCTGCAACGTCCGCATCACATCGATAATCCGTTCAAACACATGCTGAATCTCTGCATCCGCCAGCGGCCCCGTATTCTTCGCCTTCACATGCGCAAGAACCTCGTCCTCTCGCCGCGGCTCATACACCGGCATCCCGGCCCTTCGCTTCAGCTCGCCAATTGCCCGCGCCGCTTCGGCTCGCCGGTTGATCAGCCCGACAATCTCCTCATCCAGCCCATCGATCCTCGCCCGCCAATCCGCTATCTCCACGCCGACACCCCTTTTGTTTGTCATTCCCGAAGGGAATCTGCTTCTTCCGTTGCCGTTGTCTGTTTCACGCCGTCATCCTGAGCGAAGCGAAGGACCCTGTATTGCGCCGCTGCGGTTGCCTGTTCCACGCTCCACCAAGACCGCACCGCACCATCATCCTACCGCCCGCAACCCCGCAACAAACTTCCCCACCGCCATCGCCGTATCCGCCGGCCCCGTCTTCTCGATCAGCGCCACCAGCGCACTCCCAATCACCGCCGCATCCGCAAACTCCCCCACCGCCCTTACATGCGCCGCATTCGAAATCCCAAACCCCACCGCAATCGGCAGCGAAGTGAACTGCCGCAGCCGCTCCACCAACCCCGCCGCATCCCCCGCAATCGTATCCTGCGTCCCCGTAATCCCCACCCGCGAGATCGCATACACAAACCCCCGCGAAGCCTCGCCGATCGCCTTCAACCGCGCATCCGGGCTGGTCGGAGCCGCCAGAAACACCGGCGCCAGCCCATGCCCCCCCATCTCCGCCAAGTACTCCCCCGCCTCTTCCACAATCATGTCCGTCAGCAAAACCCCATCCGCCCCCGCCTCCGCCGCCCGCGCACAGAACTCCTTCATCCCCATCCGCACCACCGGGTTCAGATAGCTGAACAGCACCAGCCCACACGATGGCCGAACCTTCCGCAAAGCCGCCGCCACTTCCAACACATCGCCCAGCCGCGTCCCTCGCGCCACCGCCCGCTCACTCGCCCGCTGAATCACCGGCCCATCCGCCAGCGGATCGGAAAACGGCACCCCCAACTCAATCACATCCGCCCCATTGTCAATCGCCGCCAGAGCAATCTCCCGCGTCGTCGCCAGGTCCGGATCCCCCGCCGTCAAATAAGCCACAATCCCCGGCCGCCGCTCGAATCGAATCGCCACTAAACCGCCCCAACCTTCCCCGCAGCCCCAGCCAGATTCAACTCCTTCGCCATAATCCCCATATCCTTATCCCCCCGCCCACTCAAATTGATCATCAGCACCTCATCCGTCCCCATCGCCCCCGCCATCCGCACCCCTTCCGCCACGGCATGGGCCGACTCCAGCGCCGGCACAATCCCCTCCGTCCGCGAAAGCATCACCGTCGCCTTCAGCGCCTCCTCATCCGAGCAAGACACATACTCTGCCCGCCCCGAGTCATGCAGCATCGCATGCTCCGGCCCAACGCTCGCATAATCCAGCCCCGCGCTCACCGAGTGCGTCGACGCCACCTGCCCATAGTCGTTCTGCAGCACATAGCTATACGTCCCCTGCAGCACCCCCGGCATCCCCCCGCCGGTCTTCTGAAACCGCGCCGCATGTTCCCCCAGCGCCGTCCCTCGCCCCCCGGCCTCCACCCCCACCAGCCTCACCGAACTATCCGGAATGAATTCATAGAAAGCCCCAATCGCATTCGACCCCCCACCAACACAAGCGACCACCGCCTCCGGCAATTTCCCCACCTCGGAGACAAACTGCCGCCGAGCCTCCACCGAGATCACCCGATGAAAGTTCCGCACCATCGTCGGGTAAGGATGCGCCCCCAGCGCCGACCCCAGGATGTAGTACGTCGTCCGCACATTCGTCACCCAGTCCCGCATCGCCTCGTTGATCGCATCTTTCAGCGTAGCCGAACCCGACCCAACCCCCCGCACCTCCGCCCCCAGCAGCCGCATCCGGTAGACATTCAGCTCCTGCCGCCGCATATCCTCCTCACCCATATAGATCACGCAGTCGAGCCCCAGCAGCGCACAAACGGTCGCCGTCGCCACCCCATGCTGCCCCGCCCCCGTCTCGGCGATAATCCTCTGCTTGCCCATCCGCCGCGCCAGCAGCCCCTGCCCCAGCGCATTGTTGATCTTGTGCGCCCCCGTATGCAGCAGGTCCTCCCGCTTCAAATAAATGCGCGCCCCCCCGGTGATCTCCGTCAGCCGCTTGGCAAAGTAAAGCGGAGTAGGCCGCCCGCAGTAGTGATGCAGCAACCCATCCAGCTCCTCATGGAAGCTCGCATCCGCATCCGCCACCGCATACGCCGCCTCAAGCTCCTCAAGCGCCGCCATCAGCGTCTCCGGAACATACCGCCCCCCATAAGCCCCAAACCGCCCCGCCACCCCCGCCGCTACCGGACTCTCCGCCAAAGCCGCCATCTGAATTCTCCTCACCCTGCCGTAGCCTTGCCCTTGCCTTCGCCGTTTGCTTTCTTGTTTGTCATTCCCGAAGGGAATCTGCTTCTGCCCTTGCCGTTGCTGTTGCCCTTGCTGTTGCTGTTGCGGTTGCCCTTGCTGTTGCCGTTGCTGTTGCCTTATTGTTTGTCATTCCCGAAGGGAATCTGCTTCTGCCCTTGCCGTTGCTGTTGCCCTTGCTGTTGCTGTTGCGGTTGCCCTTGCTGTTGCCGTTGCTGTTGCCTTATTGTTTGTCATTCCCGAAGGGAATCTGCTTCTGTTCCTGCCCTTGCCGTTGCTTCTGTCCCGCCTAACCTACAAAACACAAAAGCCGCACCCGAGAGATCAGGTTGCGGCGTCGAATCAAAGGCTTGTCCCGTCTGAAATCGCTACATCCCAGTTCAGAAGACCTACCCCGCCGAAGCCGCTACCAAACGCCAGTAGCGGAACGTAAACGACGGGCTAAACCAAAAAGTCATCTTGCCCTCTACCCTACACAACCCCAGCCAAACCCGCAAGCCGCAGGCCGATGGCATACTGCCTTCGGATGAGCCTCTATCCAATTACCCCTGACGGACGCTACATCGTCGTGCGCGGCCGCCTATGGCGCTGCACCAATCCCAAACTTCCCGCCGAGGAAGGACAGCGCCTCACGGCAGCGCTCATGGCCACATGCCGCGCCAAAGGCATCGCCATGCGCGCGGGAGATCGAGATGGCCGCGAGCGTGCCCGGCAACAAGTCGACACCACCAAGATCGCCCTGGGCGAGCGCGGACCGGTGTGGTGGACCGACGGTGCCCCAGACATGAACCGCCGTCTGGTGAAGAACACTCCCTATGCCGCGTGGTTCGCTGCGCTCGAAAGCTAAATTCGCCAGCTAGTTTCGGGAAAGGCAGCTCTTCCGCAAGGTCCTACTCGAACGCCTAACCCAGCGTCAGCACGATAGGCGTATGGTCCGAAGGCTTCGGCTCAGCGCGAGGACCCTTATCGATCTCGCACCCACGAATCCGCGACCGCAGCGAAGGCGACACCAGGAAGTGATCGATCCGGATCCCCCGGTTATTCTCAAACGCCTGCCGAAAGTAGTCCCAGAAGGTGAACTGTCCGCCCTCCGCATGCAAAGACCGGAACGCATCCGTATAGCCCATCTCCAGCATGGCGCGGTAAAGCGCCCGCGGCTCAGGCTGGAAAAGAGCATCCTTGATCCACGAAGCCGGCTTGTGGCAGTCGATGTCCTCCGGGATCACGTTGAAGTCGCCACCGACCACTGTCGGCACCCCGTCCGCCTTCCACTCGCTCATCTTCCCCAGCAGCCGCTGCATCCACGCAAGCTTGTAGTCGAACTTCTCCGTGCCGACAGGATTGCCGTTCGGAAGGTAGATATTGACCACCCGCACGCCCGAAATCATCCCCTCCAGATAGCGGGCATGCGTATCCATCTCATCGCCGTTCAGGGCCTTGCTCACAACCTCTATCGGGGACCGGGCAAGCATCGCCACTCCGTTATAGGCCTTCTGAGTCACCGCCACACTCTCATAGCCCAGGCTAAGGAACACATCGGAAGGGAACTCTGTCCCTTTGAGCTCCTGCAACAGAAGAACATCCGGGTTGCGAGCCTTGAGCCATGCTGTCACATGCTCCAGACGCGCGTTGATCGAATTGACGTTCCAGCTTGCAATAACGATGGCAGCCCCTCCTCCCGATGATCCGTCACCTCGAACGTGAGGTCAACTGGAGCAACGTTGCTATGGGTGTAGAGGCTGCTGCCTTTTTGTTTGTCATTCCCGAAGGGAATCTGCTGTTGCCTTTGCGTTTGCTTGTCTCTACACCATCAACGAATACGCCCTCGTGAACTCCTGTGCCTCGGGCGGACTCTAGACCATGGAAGCTTAGGTATCGATGATCGCCCACATGTCCGAACATCGACCACTCACCATACCACTTTGCAACAACTGCGCTTTCACCACAAAATCACCACACTTCACCACCATTCGCCACATCGGCCCGTCAAAAAGCCTTTGGTGAAACATTCAGAAATTTGCATGGGAACCACATAACCCATCTAGAAAACCATGGATACGAGTAGGTAACAAAGAAAGTGGCACATCGTACCACTTTCGACGGCAAGAGGTCCAACCATTCCTCCAAAATGCGCCCCACAAGAGCCTTCAGACTCCGCCGTACCGGCGATGCGGCCAATGCAGCGGCGGACCCGCACGGGCCCCGTTCGGCTCTTCCTCACCGCCGCAAAGCCTCCACCAGCACCCGCCCCACACTCGCCGAAGGCGCATTCACCCCCAGCACCGAAGCCAGCGTAGCCGCAATATCCACCGGAGCCACCGCGCCGCGATACACCCCCGGCACAAACTCCCCGCCGAAGAACCCCAGCGGCACATGCCGGTCATAGCTCCAGGGCGAAAAGTGCGTCGTTTGAATCCCGTTCAGATACTCCATCTGGTAAGCCGCCGGGACCACCATCACATACCAGTCCCCGTGGCCCGTATAGCTATGCGCCACCAGCCGCCCAAACTCCGTCGCCGGAACCTTCCCCGCTGCCAGGTCCACCCGCGACCGCACAAACGCCAGCGCCGGCTCCGGATCGAGCCGAGCGTCCGCATACGTCCGCGTCCCCTCCGGGATCGCGTTCGTATTCGGCGGCAGCGCCGGAGCCCCCAGGCTTGCCACCGCCTCCGGCAGCGCCGCCACGACCGCCGCTTCCGCCTCCGCCTCCCCCACACCCGCCGGAAAAGCCCGCGGATCGAGCGCCAGATAGGGCAGCTCCTGCGTCGGCATCAGGTACGTCTTCGCCTTGCCGGGCGAGAACCGCCCATTCAGCGCCGCCTCCAGCCTTTCGCTCAGCGCCTCCAGGTTCAACGTAGCCGCCCCCACCCCAAGCCCCGCCGCCACCGCCGGAATCGGCGCAATCCCGTGGTCCGCCGTAAACGCGACCGTCACATTCGCCAGCCCGATCTTCTTGTCCAGGTAGCCGAAAAACCCATCCAGATCCCGATCCAGCCCCACCACCATCTCCCGCTGCGCGTCCGAGTCCGGCCCCATCTGGTGCCCCAGAATGTCATTCGCCGAAAGGCTCACCGTCAGCACATCGGTCACCCGATGCGTCCCCAGCCCTTCGCCCTCCACCAGGGCCCGCGCAAAGTCCAGCTCATACCGGTTCGCCGCCGGAGTTCGCCCTACCAGCGCATAGAACTGCGTCGTGTCGGTCAGCCCCGCCTCCTTCACCGCCTGCGCCACCCGAGGCCCGAGGTTGAACTTCGTCGCCCACTCCGGCAGCGTCTTCATGTAAAAGCTCGACGTCACAAACCGCCCCGTAGCCTGGTCGATCCAGAACGCCCCATTCGCCGTCTGCCCCGCCGGCAGAATTGAAGCCCGGTCCTTCAGCGAAACCCCATACAGCTTCGACTCCCCACCCGTCGCTAGCCGCACCTCATCCCCAATCGTCGTGGCCTTCAGGTTCAACGGCGAAGCCCCGATCCGCGCCTCCCGCGGGCTGACCGCCGGAGCTGCCGGCACTTCCAGATCATCGAAGTTCCCCACCAGCCGGTACCGCTCATCCTCCACCGACGAGATCACCCGGTCCGTATTCCGCCGCAGGTCCCACCACTCGTTCGACCCGATCCCATGCCCATCCGTATAAGCCCCCGTCCCAATCGTCGCATGCCCCGGAGCCGTCTTCGTGTTCGCATAGTCGTAGTAGCAGGAGGAGAAGTAAGCCCCCTTTTTCAGAAACAGGTTGAACCCATTTGGAGCCTTCAGCGCATCGCGGTACCTCTCCAGGTAGTCCCCCCGGAACTGGTCAATGACCAGGATGACCACCAGCTTCGGCTTCCCCTGGTAGACCTGCGCGCTGGCAGAACGTGGGGAAACCGACAAGAGCATCGACAGCAGCAGAAGGGAAGCAAAGGCTTTACGCATCCCTTCAGCCTACCTGCGTCATGTTGCTGCCCGGTTGCATTTGCGTCCGGATCGCGCCGGCAGAGCCCCTCGCTACCGCACGGCGGCGTCGAACACCCCGGTCTCCACTACCCCGCCATGCTTCATCTGAACAAACACGCGATACCGCCCCGCGGAAGGAAACCCATACGGAAACGTCACCTCCGGCCCCACCGGGCTCATCCCCTCCATCCCCCCGTTAGCAAGTTCCATCGCCGGCATCGCCGCCGACCCCTCCGGATGCGTATGCGCAAACACCGTCCCATCCGTTTTCACAAAGGCCGCATGCCCCGCCATCCCCAGATAAGGCTCCATCCCCGACGCCGGCTTGCCATCCGGCCCCACCAGCCGAAACCGCAGCTGGTACGCCGTCGTCGCCGTCAGGTCGCTCGGCCTGTCCCAGATCATCGTGGACCCATCCGGTAGCCGGTAGCTCGCGCCCAGCATCCCCGCCGAAAGCGGCTGCGGCAGAGCCTGGGCATCATCCGCACCTAACGGCACCGAAGCCAACCCCGCCGGAACCGTCAGCTTTGCAACCAGCGTCTCCGGAAATCCACTTGCATGCACCACATCCCCATACAGCGCATACTCGCCCGGCGGCATCGCGGGCAGCGCCATCCGAAAATCGCCTGGAGCCACCAGTTCCGGATGCAGATGGAACGCCGCATCCATCTCCGTCTCCCGAATTGCATACAGGTGAATCAGTCGCCCATGGTCGGTCAGGAAGTCGGTATTCGACCGCCCCGGATGCCGGCGCGGGTCCCGCGCATCTGCCGCCTTCGCCGTCACTCGCAGGTCCAGTACATCTCCGGTCAGCGTAGCCGTCGTTACCAGCGGCCGGTACACGTTCTCCGCATAGCTCGCCGCCTCCACATCCCACCACTTGGCCCCGCCCCACACCATCAACCCCATCACCACGACCGCCCCGGCCATCGCGACCGCGCCGCGCCGCCGCCGCGCCTCATCCGCCGCCAGCCCGGGCGTCAGCCGAGCTTCCCTCACCGCTGCCGCCACTAGCCCAGCCATCGACACCAGAAGAAACAAACCCAACGCCCCCAGCCCCCATCCCATCGCTGGCTGCATGTGCATCGTGCTCAGTGCCACCGCCGGAACCGGCACGGACGCCGCCTGCCGTCCCGCCGCGCCCTCCACCTCGAACCGCACCTGCCACGATCCCGATGCCATCATCCACACGCCGCCGGTAAAGAACGTCGGATCATCCTTCGACGCCGTCATCGCATCCGAGCTCGGCGGATGCTTCGAGGCCTCCCCGGTCAGCGGGATCGGCGTAATCCTCACCGCCGTAGCCGCCGCCCCCGACACCCGCACCTCCACCGTCGCCACCCCAGGGATCACCAGCGGCGGCCGCACCGTCACAAACAGCCGGTAAGGCCCAGCCTCCACCGTCTCAAACACATCCTTTGATCCCAGATGAGCCCAGGCCGAAGGCACACAAAGTACCAGCATCAGGCACAGCCGCATCCACCTCACCGCTGCACACCCCGCATCCAGTTTCCAAATCTCATTCCAATCATTGTCCCCACGGACCCAACGACCGCCGCCCAAGCCAAGCCCTTCACCAGCACCAGCCCAGCCGCCGGGTTGAAGAACTCCCGCATCCGGTCAGGCCCATCCGGCCGCGAGTTGTAATCGAAGTAAATCGTTCCAAAGAACCGGTTTTCACTCGCCTTCGTCAGCAGAAAGCTCGCAAACGGCCACTCCACCGCCACGAGAACCGCCGTAAACACGACGCCTGACACCGCCGCCACCTGCCACGTCTTCCAGCTCCGCGTCCTTTGCCACAGCAGGTCCAGCACCAGCGCCGGAACCACCAGCAGCACCGGAAACTTCGCCGGAACCAGATGCGTGACCGGAAAGAACACCGGCCCCAGCTTAGGCGTCGCCGGAAACAAGGGAAAGATCAGAATCTCCGCCACACCGATCGCCATATAGATCGCCGTCGCCGTCGTACACGCCCAGCGCGCCCCGGACGCCCGCCACAACACCGCCAGCACCACGGGAATCGAAGCCGCCATGAGCACATACGGCAGCGTTCCATGCAGCGCGCCCTCCCACGTCGACTCCATCAGGAAGAACATCTGCCCACCAATGGTCAGACCACCAAGATACAAAAACATCCTCCGCAACGTCCGATGCTCCCGCGTCTCCCCTCCCGCCCGGTTCATCGCCGCCAGGATCAGGAACACGACGCCCATGCCGACGCAACGAATCCCCAGCACCAGCAACGTATGCGGCGGACTCACGATCTTCACGTCCAGCCCGTATGCCGCGTGCCACCAATTATCGAAGGGCGCCGAAACCATCATCGCGATCCCGCCCCAAGCCGCCAGAAACGCTCCCAGCGGCGCCCGAAACCCAAACACACTTACCGAGACATCCCGCATCCTCTGCGAGCTCCCGAACGTGGTCGCAAAGATCAGGTATCCGCAGATCACCGCGGCGATCAGCCCACACGCATAGATCGCCATATGCGCCGGCGTCCAGAAGCTGTCGCGCCCGATCGATCGGTGCCAGGCCACATCCCAGTTCCCACCAACCGAAGCCGAGGTCACCGCCGCGACTCCCCACCACAGGTACCACGGCACCCCTGCCGCCCGCTCCAGCGTACGGGGCCGCGAAGCACTCGCGCCCAACCCCTCCGGAAACACCCGACTCGCCGTAGACATAGCGGAACCTCGCAGAGTGAAACAGCCCGGTGCCCAACAGGGACCCGGGCCTGCCTCCATCCTAATCGCCCCCGCGCGCCAGCGAAAGCGCTGCGGCTTACTTCATATCCGGAGCATCATCGACCTTCAGGTCGCCCAGCGCATACTGTATGCCCGCCAGCATGTGCTCCATCATCGGAGTATTCGCGTAGATATGCTCGCTATGTCCCAGCACCTCCACGAACACGCGGCCTTTGCCCTCATGGTGGATCCAGCTCAGCGCATAATCTCCGTCTGTTCGCTTGTACTTCTCCTTCGCCTTATCCTCGTCACTCATCTTCGCGTAGTCGATGCTGGTCAGCACGTGGACGTTCTTGCGCGAAAACGAGTCCTGCGTCATCGTGTACGTCTCGTCGTGTATCTGGAACTCCTGCCCATGGAACATCGCGGTAAGCGGGCTCTTCGGGTCGTCGATCTTCACCGTGAGCACCTGCGGGTACAACCAGTGAAACTTGAAATACCCGCCAATCATCGTGTTGAACTCCGGCCAGGTCCCTGTCGGTGCCGCATCCGCCGCACGCTCCGACGTGTGATACGTATCCACCGCCGCATGGATTCCCACCAGGCCCTTGCCTCCGCGAACAAAGTCCATCAGCGCCTTCCGCCGCGACTCCGTCGTGGCCGCATCCTTGGGGTCGTCCAGGAACGCAAGCGTCGTGCTATCCAGAACAAGCGCGTCGTATTGCTGCAGATTGGCACTTGTAATGTCCGCCGAGTCGTAGCTGATCGTCGTCGCGTACGCGCCGGTCCTCTCGCCCATCGCCTTCACCGTCTCAGCGGCAAGCGGGATCGACGAGTGCACAAAGCCTGCCGCCTTGCACAGCACCAGCACCTTGCGGGGTTGCCGCGGACGCGCCGGAGCCTTGGTCGGGATCGCATCCTCCATCGCCACCATGTCCTCACGATAGGCGGTCTGGATCTGCACCCCATCCTTTACACTTTGCGGGCGATTGCCGGTATACGGCGCGGGCGCGGGCCGTGCCGCCGGCGCAGCGACCGGCTCCTGCGCCAGGCAGGAAGGCGCCATGAGGCAGGCCGCAGCCACTGAGACAGCAACCAGGCGAACGGCTTTTCCTTTAATCATGCGAGCTATCCTCATCGGTGCTGGTTCCGGAGAACACCTAGGTGTCCCAGGGAATCCCAACTTAGCGGACCTGGCACGACCTGTCAAGGCTGGCTGGCCCCCGCCCCCAGGCCCGCGAAGCAAGCGGGCGCAGCTACTAAATCAAACTTTCCACGAAGGGGGTCGCACCGTGCCCCATCCCGTCCTCGTTCCGCTCGTCAGCGCATCGTTCCTGCATCCTGGGGCAGCCGCCTCAGGTACTCCCACGAGTAGATCCCACTCTCATGCCCATCGTTCCATTTGAATCGCAGCGCATACTTGCCTACTGCATGAGCTTCCACCGGCCGCACCGGCTCCTTGTACATCGGTAGCAGCGTCATTGGCCGCGGCTTAGCAACACCCGGCTTGCGCCCATCCGCATCCCGCGCTTCATGGCAGGTCGCACATGGGCATGCCTCGCGCAGCCAGGCAAAGGTCCACCTGCTCTGCTGCCCATCCATCCAGTCGATCTCGACACCCGTACCCTCTGTTTTCATCACCCTCACCTTGCGCGGAGTCACCGCCTCCACCGGCAGCTTTGTCTCCGGCTCGGCCTCGCGGGCCGCCTGCTCCGCCGTCACGACACGAATCCCCTCATGGCTCATCGCGATCCCTCCACTAAGCTTGCTTCCAGAAAAAGTAAGCCGCAATCGTGCATCCCGTCACCACCACGATCCCGCGCAACACCGCCGGGTTACTCCGGCGGGCGTACCGTGCCCCGAGCCATCCTCCGGCCCCCGCAAACACCATCGAGATCAGGCAATAGTGCCAAAGAATCCGGCCACTCGCCACAAACGTCACCAGGGCGCAAAAGTTGGAAAGGCAGGCCGCCAGCACCTTTAGCGAGTTCAGCACATGCATCTCCTCCACGCCGAACAGCGCCAGGACAGTCATCAGCAGGAACCCTCCGCCGGCGCCGAAGTAGCCGATGTAAAAGCAAACCGGAACGATCGCGAGAAAGATCCAGCCCAGCGGCAGCGGCCGGAGGGGATCGTGGTCCGGCTGCGCCTGCGCCCGCGCCCGCAGCCAGCGCGAAACCGGCCCGCTTGCCCAGAAAATCAGCGACCCGGAAAGCATCAGCCACGGGATCAAATGCAGAAACGTGACCTGGCGCGTCTTCAGCAGTGTCATCGCCCCGGCCACGCCGCCTGCCACGGAAGCACCGGCAATCACCGGTAGCAGGTCCCGCCGCATATCTCCGCGCAGCGTCGCCAGAGACGTTATCTGGCCCGGCCATAAGGCCACTGTGTTGGTTGCATTTGCCTCCACCGGTGCCACCCCCATCGACAGCATCGCCGGAAAGGAAATAAACGAGCCGCCCCCCGCCATCGCGTTCATGATGCCGGCCACGAACGATGCCGTGACCAGCCAGAGGAAGTGCCAATGTGCATTGATTCCAGAGATCACTCTCTCATTGTAGCGACCGCGTCTCGCCCGCCTTCAAGCGCCCGGCAGCGGCATCTCCGGAGTCGCCGCGATCAGCCGCTGCGTATAAGCCTCTCGCGGCGTCCCACAAACCTCTTCACACCTGCCCACCTCCACCACCCGTCCCTTTTCCATCACCATCACCCGGTCGCATAGATATCGCACCAGCGGCATGGAATGCGAGATAAACAGGTATGTCAGCCCATATCGCCCCCGTAGGTCCCGCAGCAGGTTCACCACCTGTGCCCCGACGCTTACATCGAGCGCGCTTACCGGCTCATCCAGCACCAACAGCTCGGGTCGCAGCGCCAATGCCCGGGCGATGTTCAGGCGCTGCCGCTGCCCTCCGCTGAACTCATGCGGATACCGGGCCAGCGCGCCGGCGTCCAAGCCGACCGCGTCCAGCAGTTCCAGCACTCGCGCCTCTACCCCACCCTCCGGGCGCTCGCGATGGATCGCAAAGGGCTCCGCCAGGGTCTCCCGCACGCGCATCCTTGGGTTCAGCGCAGCATACGGGTCCTGAAAGACAATCTGCATCCTCCGTCGCATCCCTCGCACCTCCCGCGATCCCGCCCGCAGCACATCCGCGCCGTCGAACAGCACGGTCCCCGCGGTAGGCTCCACCAGCCGCAGCAGCATCCGCGCCACCGTGCTCTTACCTGAGCCCGACTCTCCCACCAGCCCCAGCGTCTCCCCTTGCGCTATGGTCAACGACACGTCGTCCACCACCCGCGTAACGGCGCCGCCCGGGCCGCCATACTCCTTCACCAGCCCTCGCCCCTCGACCAGGCTGTGTCGTGTCGCCATAGACGGAATGCTAGCAGCCGCCCACGGCGAGCCTTGTCTCACCGGAAAAGCCAGCTGGATGAAACAAACCTTTCTTCGCATAAACATTCCGCGAAAAAGAAGTTCGCGTTCGCTTTATAGCGATATGATTCTCCCCTGTAAGGCTCCAGCAGCTGTCACGGTCCGGCAAGCGCACCAGGCGAAGACGCTTTGGCTGCCTCGCACATGGCGCCTCCGTGATACCTTTCTGTCGTTCTCCGGCAGTCGTGAATCCGGAGACTCTACGGGAAAGGACTTACTCCGCACAGAATAGAACCCGGGCCCCCAAACAACTCTGTTTTCTTGCACGAGCAGCCAAAGGAGGATGCAGCTATGGCGGCTTTAAGCTACCCCGGCGTTTACATCGCGGAAGTTCCCAGCGCAGTCCACAGCATCGCGGGCGTGGCCACCTCGGTCGCCGCCTTTGTCGGATGGTCCGCCCAGGGCCCCACCAACGAGGCCGTCCTGGTCGAAAGCTTCATGGACTTCCAGCGCCAGTTCGGCGGCCTGGATGCCCGCAGCCTTCTCGGCTATGCGGTCTCACACTTCTTTACCAACGGCGGCCAGCAGGCCTACATCGTCCGCGTCGTCCAGGGTGCTCTCCAGGGTGCGGCCGCGGGAACCCCCGCGACGGGTGCGGTCACCATCCCGGTCGCCGGAGGCAGCATCGCCTTCACCGCGAAGACTTCCGGTGGCTGGGCCAACGCCTACGGCATCCTGGTCTCCGCTTCCGCCGGAACTACCTTCAACGCAGCCGTCGTCCTGGGCGGGGCCGCACCTGTCACCCTCGAGACCTTCACCGGCCTTTCCGCCTCCGCGCCCGGCACGTTGAACTCCAGGTACGTCACCATCAAGGCCAGCGGTCCGCCCACCGCGGCCCTGGCGAACGGCCTCTACCTGCTGACGGGTGGAGCCGACGGCAACGCCGCCGCCCCCTCCAGCCTCGTCCTCAACGCTGCAGGAAGCACCACCACGGGCTTTACCATCACCGCCCAGAGCCCTGGAGCCTGGGCCAACCTCCTCGCCCTCACCGCCTCTCCCCAAGCCGGCGACGCCACCAACACCCGCTTCGGCCTCACCGTGTCCACCCTCGGCCCCAATGGCACTCTCGCCGTCGTGGAGTCCTACAACAACCTTTCCGTCCTCCCCGCCGACCCCTTTTACGCCCTCACCGTCATCAACGCGGATTCCAACTACATTACGCTCACTCTCTTGGGCATCCCCACCACCGCCCCCGCCGCACTCTCCGCCCCCGGACAGTTCCTCACCGGCGGAGCCGACGGCGCTGTCCTGGACCCCACTCTCGACGGAGTCAGCGGTGGCGCCTTCATGACGGCCCTCAACGCCGACGGCACCGGAACCGGTGGCGTCCATCTCCTCGATCGGGTCGACGCCTTCAACCTTCTCTGCGTCCCCGGAGAGTCCCAGGCCGCCGTCGTCGGCAATCTCCAGAAGTACTGCCACGATCATCGAGCCTTCTACATCGTCGATCCCCCGCAGACCGCCACCGCCGCCGGCCTCGCCACCAGCGGTCCTGCCGGCAGCAGTAGCGGAAGCCTCACCGGCCAGTACTCCAACAGCTCTGCCTTCTACTTCCCCTGGGTGCAGGCTCCAGACCCCCTCGTCGGCGGACGTCCGAGTCTCTTTCCGCCCTCCGGCTTCATCGCCGGCATCTTCGCCTCCACCGACGCCACCCGCGGCGTCTGGAAGGCTCCCGCCGGCATCGATGCCAGCCTCACCGGCGTCACCGGCCTGCAGTACAACCTCACGGATCAGGAAAACGGCAACCTCAACACTCAGGGCATCAACTGCCTCCGTGAGTTCAAGGTCTATGGCGACGTTGTATGGGGAGCCCGTACCCTCCAGGGCAGCGATTCAGCCGGCTCTCAGTGGAAGTACGTGCCTATCCGCCGCCTCGCC
The DNA here is from genome assembly GCA_965213785.1 of uncultured Granulicella sp. Taxonomy (GTDB): domain Bacteria; phylum Acidobacteriota; class Terriglobia; order Terriglobales; family Acidobacteriaceae; genus Edaphobacter. Next base: position 2,647,081 of record OZ243921.1, read on the forward strand.
CTCTTCATTGAGTCCAGCCTGGTCGACGGAACCCAGTGGGTCGTCTTCGAGCCCAACGACCAGAGCCTCTGGAGCCAGATCCGCCTCAACATCGGCGCCTTCCTGCAGAACCTCTTTCTGCAGGGTGCCTTCCAGGGCAGCACCCCCCAGCAGGCTTATTTCGTCAAGTGCGACGCCGACAACAATCCCCAGTCCACCATCGATCTCGGCATCGTCAACATCCTCGTGGGCTTCGCCCCCCTCTATCCCGCCGAGTTCGTCGTCATCCAGATCCAGCAGATGGCCGGACAGCTTGCCTCGTAAGGAGACCCCGCCATGGCCCAATTTCAAGCAAACCCCAAGCGCCTGGACCCCTACAAGAACTTCAAGTTTCGCCTGAAGTGGGACGGCAAGTACGTCTTCGGCGGAAGCAAGTTCACCGGCCTCAAACGCTCCACCGAGGTCGTCGAGTTTCGCTCAGGAGGCGATCCCTCCACGTCCCACAAGTCTCCCGGCCGCAGCAAGTATGAGGCCGTCACCTTCGAGCGCGGCCTTACTCAGGACCGGGCCTTCCACGATTGGGCCGGCCGCGTCTGGAACTACGGCGCCGGCCTCGGCTCCGAGGTCTCCCTCGCCAACTTCCGTAAGGACATCTACCTTGAGCTCTACAACGAGGCCGGCCAACTCGTCATCGCCTACAAGATCTATCGATGCTGGGTCTCCGAATACCAGGCCCTGCCCGACCTCGACTCCAACGCCAATGCCATTGCGGTTGAGCACATCAAGCTCGAAAACGAAGGCTTCGAGCGCGACCTAAGCGTCACCGAACCCGTTGAACCCACCCTCAGCACCGTCGTGACGTAGCACCATACCAGGATTTCTCTTGCTGCGCTGGCTTCCGCCCTTTTGTTGCTCGGGCTTCAGCTCTGTTGTTGCTCCGGCTTCTGCTGTTGTCGCCCGGGCTTGCGCTGTTGTCAGTTTCACGCCGTCATCCTGAACGCAGTGAATGCCACTCATTCACAACCTGAAACTGCCCGACGGGCACCAACCACAAGTTTCCCCGGCGTGGCCCTGACCTTCCAGCCCGCCGCGACCCGAGGTCCCACCCCGCAGGCTCCCATGAGGACACTCACCACACCCGATCTGCTCGCCCTCTGGGAACGCGGAAACCCGCTGCACCCGCTTGACCGCGCCGTGCTCGTCCTCGCCGCCGCCCTCCCCGGCGTCAGCTTCGACACTCTCGCCGATTGGCCTCTCGGCAAGCGCAACGCCACGCTCGCCGCGCTTCGCATCGCCTGCTTCGGGCCACGCCTGGAAGGCTGGTCCACCTGCCCCCAGTGCGAGGAAAAGCTGGAGTTCGAAATCGACGCCACCCTGTTCGCCCAATCCGTCGACGATTCGTCCAGCGCGCCCGTAAGCGTCAATCGCCACACCTTCCGCCTCCCCACCACCCGCGACCTCGCTGGCATCGCCGGTATGCAGGACCCCGCCATGGCCGCCCTCAGCCTCGCCGAGTCCTGTCGCCTCGGTCCCGGCCAGCCCGCGACCGAAGCAGACCTCGGCGAGATCGGCGAAGCGCTCGCCGCCGCCGATCCCCTGGCCGAAATCCTCCTCGCCATGCCGTGCCCGGTCTGCGGCCACGAAGGCAGCGCGTCTCTCGACCTCATCGCCTTCTTTTGGGCCGAGCTCGAACGCCGTGCCCGCCGCCTCCTCCGCGAGGTCCACCACCTTGCCTCCGCGTACGGCTGGACCGAGCCACAGATCCTCGCCCTCAGCGACCATCGCCGTGCCGCCTACCTCGAAATGGTGCACGCATGAGCAACTATCTCGAGCGTCTCGCCGCCACCGCGATAACCCCCGGCGGCACCTTCCACCCCCTCGCCGGCACCGTCTATGCTCCGGCAGACGACGCGTCCGTACCACCCAATCCTTTCCCGCAAGCAGAACCCTTCGCCCCCAACGCAGTCAACGCCCAGCGGACGCCACCGCTCTCCCTCGTCCGGGAACTCACACCCTCCGTAGACCCGGAAGCACCGACCTCCGCAGGTAAGGAACCATTCCCACCACGCCCTTCCCTCGGTGTTATGCCGCTCCTTCCCGAGCCCTCCTCCTCAACCCTGTCCGCCATCCATTCCACCAATCCTCACCAGCCTGCCTCGCACCAGCAGACACCCGAAGCCAAAGAGATCCCTCTCGTGGAGTCCTTGCCAGAGTCGTCCCATCAAGCCCGCCCGCCAGAGAATCGCTCCACAAAACCAACATCCCCGCAAGCCTCAACCCCCAATCCCCGCCCTCTTCCCGGCCCGTCCCCTGGCATTCGCTCAGCCGTCCTCGCGGAAGCGTCGGAAAGCGCTCACCTTCTGCCTTCCAGCCAACCCAAATCCATCCCGGGTACTCGCTCTGCCCTCACCCACCCTCGGGTTCAGGCAAGCGCAATCCCACTGCCCCCTACCCCGCCGAGCCCATCCACGCCGGACGATCCTCAACCCGCAAGCCCTCTCGCCGAAGCACCTCCAGGACCTTTGGCCGCCCCAAGCTTCACCCCCCGATCCGTGCCTGCCCGACCTCCCTACCAACCCCTCGTAGCCGGCTACGTCCCTCCAGTTGCACCTTCGCGTGCCCCCTCCACCCCGCAGCCAAGCCCTCGCTCCGCAAGCCCCCGCTCCCCGGAGCCCCACCTACCCGACGAAATCCAGATCCACATCGGCCGCATCGAAGTCACCGCCGCGACCCCCGCGCCTCGTTCTCAGCCCGCCGCCCCACGCAGCACGCCAAGCCTCGACGCCTATCTCCGCCGCGGCAACGGGAGGGCCTGACCATGTCCAGCCCCCTCGCCATCGCTGCCGTCACCGCCACCCTCCAATTCTTCCTCAACCTCGTCTACAACCACCCCAACTCCGTCCTCGGCGGAGTCTCCGTTTCCTCCGTTGCCCCCGACCTCGTCCAGGGAGCCTCCGGCGGAGCCAGCGCCCAGCTCCACGTCAACGTCTTCCTCCACCAGGTCACCCTTAACCCCGCCTGGCGCAACACCGGCTTTCCCGCCCTCGCGGCCGACGGAGCCGCGCTCCTCCAGAATCCCCCCCTTGCCCTCGATCTTCACTATCTGCTCACCGCCTACGGCACAGAGGACACCCAGGCCGAAGCCCTCCTCGGCTTCGCCGTCCTCATGCTCCACGAGAACCCCGTCCTCCCCCGAGCCCAAATCCGCGCCGCCCTCGCCGCCCTCCCCGCTACCAATCCTCTCGCTTCCGTTCTCGCCGCCTCCGGCCTCGCCGACCAGATCGAGATGATCAAGATCACCCCCTCCACCCTCGGCCGCGAGGAGATGGCCTGGCTCTGGACCGCCCTCAAGGCCGACTACCGCCCTACCTTCCCCTTCCAGGTCTCTGTCGTCCTCATCGAGCCCACCGCCGCCTCACCCACCGCGCTTCCTGTCCTCAGCCGCAACCTCGGGCTCCAATCTGGCCCCCCGCCGCAGTTGTTCCAGCTCGCCTACCCCAACCACCAGCCCACCGCATTCCCAGGAGACCTCGTCACTCTCAACGGCATTGCCCTGGCCGGAGCCACCCAGGTCGCCCTCCTCAATTCCCGCACCGGTGCCCGCCTCACCGTCCCACTCGCCTCCGTCACGGACAACACCGCTACCTTCCCCGTACCCGACGATCCAGCCAACTTCCCCGCCGGCCCCTACACCCTCGCCCTCCTCTTTACCGGCGCCGGCAACACCATCCTCCGCACCGCCGGCCCTCTCACCCTCGCTGTCGCGGCCGCCATCCTTCCCCTGCCCGCCCCCACCGCCGTAACCTCCGCCGACGGAACCCTCATCACCCTCACCTGCAAACCCCAGCTCCTCCCCAGCCAGTCCGTCACCCTCATCCTGGGCCCTACCGCCATCACGGCCAAAGCCTTCGCCGCTCCCACGGCTACCATCAGCTTTCCGTTCCCCACCCTCACCCCAGGCCCCTACCTCGCCCGCCTCAATGTCGACGGTATCGAAAGCCCGCCCATCGTCAATTGGGACGCCATCCCACCCTCTTTCACCGGACCATTCCTCACCGTATGACCGAGACCACCCAACCCGTCGGCAATTCGGTCCCCTGGGCCGAAGCCAACCAGGCCTTCCTGGTGGCCGAGTTCGCGCGCCTTAAAGATCGACTCCAGTCCCAATCCACCGCCGCCTCCGAGGCACGCCTCGCCGAGGCGCAGTCCCAGCTCGAATCCCCCTCCGCCCTCGACCACATCACCACCCTTTTCGCCCTCAGCCCTTTCGAGCGCCACATCCTCCTCCTCTGCGCCGGGGTCGAAATGGACTCGAGCCTCGCCGCCCTCTGCGCCGACCCCCACGGCCGCCCAGCAGCCACCTTCGCCCTCGCCCTCGCCACTTTTCCTGACCCGCACTGGAGCGCCCTCACCCCCACCCGGCCCCTCCGCCGCTTCCGCCTCATTGAGCTCGACACCACCCACGGCCTCACCGCCGCGCCGCTCCGCCTCGATGAACGCATCCTCCACCTCCTGGCCGGCGTGAACCTCCTCGATCAGCGCCTCCAGTCCGCCCTCCAGCCCAGCCCCGTCCCGTACTGGATCGCCGCCCGCCACGAGCAGACCGCCGCCCTCCTCGCCCACATGGCCGCAAACGCAGCTTTCCCCGTTCCCGTCCTCCACCTCTGCGGAGACGATCCCCACGGCCACGAGGACGTCGCCGCCCTCGCCGCCCAGGCCACCGGCCGCACCCTCTTCGTCCTCCGTCCAGAAGACCTCCCCCCTCAGGGCCCCGAGCTCGATACGTTTCTTACCCTCTGGGAGCGCGAAGCCCTCCTCCAGCCCGCAGCCCTCCTCCTCCAGTGCCCCGCGACCGGCTTCACCCCGGCCGCCGCCCACTTCGCCGAGCGTCTGGAAAGCCTCGTCTTCCTCTCCAGCCGCGACCCCGTCCGTCTCCAGTGTGCCTTCCTCCGCTTCGATCTCGACAAGCCCGACCCCACCGAGCAGCGCCGCCTCTGGCAGCAGGCCCTCGGCGACTCGCACGTGGACGATCTCCTCAGCCAAACCCTGGACGACCTCGCCGGCCAGTTCCGTCTCAGCGCCCGCTCCATTGCCTCCACCGGCGCCATGCTCGCCACCAGCGCCGCTCCCGTCCGCCCCCAAGACCTTTGGACCGCTTGCCGCGCTCTGGCCCGTCCGCGCCTCGAAGATCTCGCCCAGCGCATCGTCCCCTCCGCCACCTGGGACGACCTCATCCTCCCCGCCCACCAGATGCAGACCCTCCGCCACCTCGCCGCGCAGGTCCGGTTTCGGATGAAGGTCTATGAGCAGTGGGGCTTCTCCAACCGTGGCCGCCGCGGCCTCGGCATCGCCGCCCTCTTCACCGGAGAAAGCGGAACCGGAAAAACCATGGCCGCCGAAGTTCTCGCCGCCGCCCTCAACCTCGACATCTACCGCATCGACCTCTCCGCCGTCGTCAGCAAATACATCGGCGAAACCGAAAAAAACCTCCGCCAGGTCTTCGACACCGCCGAGGAAGGCGGCGTCCTCCTCCTCTTCGACGAGGCCGACGCGCTCTTCGGCAAGCGCACCGAGGTCAAGGACGCCAACAACCACTACGCCAACATCGAGGTCGGCTACCTCCTCCAGCGCATGGAGGCCTACCAGGGCCTCGCCGTCCTCACCACCAACCTCAAGTCCTCCATGGACAAGGCCTTCCAGCGCCGCCTCCGCTTCACCGTCCATTTCCCGTTCCCTGACGCCACCCAGCGCGAGGCCATCTGGCGTCGCGCCTTCCCCCCCGAAACCCCCACCGAAGACCTCGACTCCGCCAGGCTTGCCCAGCTCAACGTCCCAGGCGGCAACATCCGCAACATCGCCCTCAACGCCGCCTTCCTCGCCGCCCAGGCCGGTACCCCGGTCGCCATGTCCCACCTCGCCGAGGCCGCCCACCTCGAAGCTCACAAGATCGAGCGCTCTCTTTCGGCCGCCGAACTGCGAGGCTGGCTATGAGTCGCATCCACCTCACCATCGACCATCTCGCCCTTCCGCCCATGCCGCCCGCCGATCGCAAGGCCCTCCTCGCCGCCCTCCACACCGAGCTCTGCCGCGCCCTCGCCGACCCCGCCGCCCGCGCCGCCTGGGCGAGCAATCACCGCACCCCCGTCCTCAGGCTCGGCGCCATGCCCCTCCAGCCCGGCCCCGCCGCCGCCCGCGCCTTCGGAACCCGCCTCGCAGCTGCGGTCGCCCGGGGGCTCAAGCCATGAGACACCTCCGCAGCAACAGCGAGGGGAAAAGCCTCGCATGAGCTACGCCCAGCGCGAAACCCACCCCCGCTCCGCCGTCCAAGCCAAAACCGTTCGCCGCGGCCTCGAATCTCCCTCGCACTCCCTTGACGACTCCACCCGCCGCGCCATGGGACCACGCTTCGGCCACGACTTCAGTCGCGTCCGCATCCACACCGGCCCCGAAGCAGCCGCCTCCGCCCGCACCGTCAGGGCGCGCGCCTACGCCGTCGGCAACGACGTCGTCTTTGCTCAAGACCAGTACAACCCCGCCACCCGCCAGGGCCAACACCTGCTCGCTCACGAACTCACTCACGTCGCCCAGCAAGCCGCCTCCCCCATCATTCAGCTTCAGTCCTCCACCCCCGCCCAGGAGGCAGAAGCCGACCGACTCTCGGCACACGCGGTCGCCGGACGCGCCGTAAAGCCCCAGCAGGCGGGCGGCCCCGCCCTGGCTCGCTTCTCCGATAACAACCACCACATCATCGAGCAGGCTGCGCTCGAAGACTCCGGCCTTTCCCCCGAGCAGATCCAAGCTGTGGAGCAGGGGAACACCCAGCGGGATTACAGCCAAACGCCCAAGGCGCTCAACCTCGCACTCCTCGGCAAGTACAGCAACTTCGGGAACTACCATACCTGGGAGCACTTCGATAACTACATCTTCGACACGAAGACCGACCGCTGGCGAAGCCGCGGCGCCGGGCCGAACAAGTTCATGTATCTCGATCCCAGGCATCCTGATTTCTCGCCTATCTCTTACATCGCCGAAGAGCTCAACCTGGTGGCAAAGGGCAACAAGTCGACCGAGAGCCTGGTCCATCTCGGCAATGCCTTCCATACCATCGAAGATTTCTTCGCGCACTCCAACTTCATGGAGCTGATGCAGGGCGACAAGCGTTTCGGCGAAGACCTGCTCACCGGCAGCTTCGGTGGCGAAGCCGCAAACTCCACTGTCTCGCTCGATCACACGCTCGCCGGAATCGCGCCCCCCACCACACGCACCTGGTACGAGCAGCGCAGCGCGGAGGCGGAAAAGCATACCGAGCAAAACTCCCACTCGCACCTTGCCAAGGACACCGCCGCCAGTCCCGGCTTCGAGCAGGCCCGCCGCCTCGCCGCGCTCGTCATTCAGGATCTTGCCGCCAACGTAAACCTCATCATGAGCACCGACGATCCCGATCAGCGCCCCAGGCTCATGCAGGAGATCGTCCTCGGAAAGATCGCCATCTATCTCCGTCCACCGGACCGCGAGAACCCTTGGTGGGAAAAGCTTCTCAGCCGCGGATCCGCGGCCATGGATGCCCGCATCGCGAAGGTGCAGCAGCGCACCCCCGTCACCGCCAACCAGTGGCCCATAAGCCCCCTCCGCAACATGGAGGCCTCGAAAGACTCACCGCTCGCCATGCCTTTCGGCGCAGCCTTCTCGCTCGGCAAATACGGCTTCCTCCAGGCGGGGGTAGGCGTCAAGCGCCCCGGCTCGCTTGACCCCGTACCGCCCCTCCGCAACCCCACCGACACCAGAAGCCCCTTCGTCGGTGGCGTACAGTGGACCGGAAAGCTCCCAGGCTTTCTCCAATGACCCCGCAAACGATCCGCGGCGCATCACCTCGGAGATCCCACGCATGACCGGCTTTCCCGGAACGCCCAAGCTCGTCAAGGGTGGCATCGTCACCATGGACCCCGTCACCTCCGCGGTCCGCAACGTCATCGCGCTCCAGTACAACCCCGACTCCCTCTCCCGCACCCTGCAGATCCAGGCCGTCCAGGGCGCAAGCGACGGCGTCCGCGTCAACGCCCTCCGCCTCCGCGGCCCTGCCGTCGAAACCATCAAGCTCGAAGCCGAACTCGACGCCACCGATCAGCTCGAGTTCCCCAAGAAATACCCCAACGCCGGCAAATACGGCCTCCACCCCCAGCTCTCCCAACTCGAAATGCTCGTCAACCCCTCCGTCGCCACCCTCATGGCCGACGATAACCTCGCCAACCAGGGCGCTCTCGAAATCATCCCGCTCGAGCAAGCCCTCACCCTCTTCATCTGGAGCAAAAGCCGCGTCGTCCCTGTACGCATCACCGACTTCTCCATCACCGAAGAGGCCTTCGACCCCAACCTCAACCCCATCCGCGCCAAGATCAGCCTCGGCCTCCGCGTCCTCAACGTGGACGACATCGGCTTCAGCAGCCCCGGCGGCCGCATGTTCCTCACCTATCTTCGCAACAAGGAGCAACTCGCCGCCAAAATGACCAACGTCGCCAGCTCCGTGCTCGGCCTCGGGAGCCTGCCATGAACAATCCCCTCGAAGCCATGATCCAGATGGGCGTCGTCCCGGCCGTTACCTTCCCTACAGACAGCCGTTACTTCGCCTCCACCACCCAGACCTACACCGCCCCCGACGGAACGCAGATCGCCTATCTCGCCCGCCGCGTCATCCCCCAGCCCGGCCCGCCCAACTACGTCGCCATGGCCACCCACATCGTCCGCCAGGGCGATCGACTCGACCTCCTCGCCGCCCGCTACTACGGCGACCCCCTCATGGCCTGGCTCATCTTGGACGCCAACGGTGCTGTCCGCCCCGAAGACCTCGTCAGCACCCCCGGCCGCGTCCTCAACATCACCCTCCCCAACGGAACACCCGGAGTCTCCCTTGCTTAAGAGCGTCCAGATGGGGCTCCTCATCGGCCCCATTATCCCTCTCACCCCGCCCCGCGCGGTGATGGACGCCCTGTCCGAAGTCGAAGTCCAAACCAAGGACATCGGGCAGTCCGGCTTCAAGCTCGTCTTCTCCATCGACAAGCAATCCCCCCTCAACATCCTCTTCCTCCTCACCGGCGGCATGCCCCTGCTCTTCATGCGCGTCGTCATCTCCGCCACCGTCAACGGGCACACCCACGTCCTCATCGACGGCGTCATCACCAAGAACTCCATCGCCCCCGGCGACAAGGGCTCAAACTCCACCCTCACCATCCTCGGCAAAGACCTCACCGCCCTCATGGACCAGTCCGACCTCAGCGGGTTCCCCTTCCCAGCCCTTCCCGCCGAAGCCCAGGTCGCCCTCCTGCTGCTCAAATACGCCATCTTCGGCGTCATCCCCATCGTCATCCCCAGCGTCCTCCTCTTCGTCCCCCTGCCGATCGACCAGATCCCGAGCCAGAAGGGAAGCGACTACCGCTACTTCCGCTACCTCGCCAAGCAGGCCGGCTATGTCTTCTACATCGATCCCGGCCCCATCCCCGGCGTCAGCAAAGCCTACTGGGGCCCGCAGGTCAAAGTCGGGCCCGTCCAACCCGCCCTCAGCGCGGACATGGACGCCTATACCAACGTCGAAAACCTCCAGTTTTCCTTCGACCAGGAGAAAAACAAGATCCCCATTGTTTTCATCTACAACCAGCAGACGGGCATTAGCATTCCCATTCCGCTCCCGCCCATCACCCCGCTCAGCCCGCCCCTCGGCCTCATCCCACCCATCCCCACCGGGATCGATCTCACCCCCGTGCGCGACGACCTCTCCAAGCGCGCCATCCCGCAGGCCATCATGATGGGCCTCGCCCAGGCCGCCAAAAACGCCGAGGTCGTCTCCTGCGACGGCTCCCTCGACGTCACCCGCTACGGCTCGGTCCTCAAAGCCCGCTCCCTCGTCGGCGTCCGTGGCGCCGGCCCCGCCTTCGACGGCCTCTACTACGTCCAGTCCGTCACCCACAAGATCAAGCGCGGCGAGTACAAGCAGGACTTCACCCTTTCCCGCAACGGCCTCGTCTCCACAGTCCCCACGGTGAACTTATGAACGATACCCCGGAAGTAGAGTACGAAAAGAGTGATGAAGGCCCCAAGTTCTACGGCAAGTACCGCGGCCTCGTCATCGAAAACATCGATCCCGAGCAGATCGGTCGCGTCCTCGTCCAGGTCCCCGACGTCTTCGGCGAGCTCCCCACAAGCTGGGCCATGCCCTGCGTCCCCGCCGCCGGAATCCAGTCCGGCATCTTTATCGTCCCACCCCTCGCCTCCCAGGTCTGGGTCGAGTTCGAACAGGGCGATTCCAACTACCCCATCTGGACCGGAGGCTTCTGGGGCATCGCCGCTGAGGTCCCCATCTTCGCCATCGCGCCCCCCGCGATCCCCCCGGGCCAGAACATCTGCCTCCAGACCACCGGTCAGAACATGATCCTGGTCTCGGACGCTCCCCCCACCCCCGTCACCGGAGGCATCGTCCTCAAAGGAGCCAGCGGCGCCATGATCGTCGTCAATGAAACCGGAATCTACATCTCGAACGGCCAGGGTGCCACCATCACCCTCATCGGTCCCGCCGTGGCCATCAACCTCGAAGCCCTTACGGTGATATAGCCATGCCCGGACCGATCCTCCACATGGGTGCCACCGTCCTCTGCGCGCACGGCGGCCAGGCGACCCCCACCGTTCCCAGTCCCCGCGTGATGCTCTCCGGCATGCCCGCCGCCACCATCGCCGCGCCCTACGTGGTCGCCGGCTGCGCGTTCGTGCCTCCGGCGGGCAATGGCCCATGCGTCACCGCGCAATGGACCGTCGGCTCTGTCCAGGTCCTCTGCGAGGGGCAGCCTCTGGCCCTCCTCACCGGCGTCGCCGTCTGCGTCCCCACCGGAACCCCCCTCATGCCCGTCCAGGCGCAACTCAGGGTGCTCGCCACATGAACCTCACCTTCCCCTACCAACTCGACGGCCGCGGCCGCACTGCCGAATCTACCCCGGCGGACTACGTCGGCCAGCTTCTTGAGCAGGTCCTCTTCACCTCGCCGGGCGAGCGCGTCAACCTGCCCGACTTCGGCTCCGGCCTTCTCCAGCTCGCCTTCGCCCCCAACAGCCCGGAGATGGCCGCCGCCACCCAGTTCACCGTCCAGGCCGCTCTCCAGAAGTGGCTCGGAACCTTCGTCTCCGTGGAATCCGTCACGGCCACCGCGGAAGAAGCCGTCCTCACCGTCACTGTGGCCTACTCCCTCGTCAACACTGACGTCACCCAGGTGCAGACCTTCAACTTCGGGGCCCCCTCATGATCTATCCCTGCGCGGACCAGAACCGCAAAGCCGTCCTCCTCGCCAACCCGGCCATCCCCCTCAACGGCATCGACTTCCTCGAGGTCCAGGACGCCGTCGCCCCCGCCGCGCCAACCCTCCAGCTCCACTGCCTCAGGCCCCTCGCCGCCCCGCTCACCCCCGCCAACATCCTCCTCACCGGCGGCGAAAGCATCACCGACATCGCCGTCACCTCGGTCACCCTCGCCCCCGATCCCAGCATTCTCCTCATCCAGACCAACCACTCCGGAGACTTCTCCACCTACACCCTCCGCCTGGTCAACTCCGTCACGGAGACCACCGGCAACCCCTTCGCCCTCACCGACGTCCTCCAGGGCTTCAACCCCCAACTCGCCAGCGCCACCTTCACGTTCAAAATCGACTGCGGCCCCGACTTCGACTGCAACCCCCAGCCCTGCATTGACTCGGAACCAACTTCAACCCCACCCCCCATCAACTACCTCGCCAAGGACTACGGCAGCTTCCGCACCCTCCTCCTCGACCGTCTCACCCAGCTTCTCCCCGCCTGGTCCCCAACCTCGGAGGCCGATCTCGGCATCACCCTCGCCGAGCTCATCGCCTATCGCGGCGACCTCCTCAGCTACCGCCAGGACGCCATCGCCACCGAGGCCTATCTCGCCACCGCCCGCAGCCGCGTCTCCCTCCGCCGCCACGCCCTTCTCGTCGACTACCACGTCCACGACGGTGCCAACGCCCGCGCCTTCGTCCACCTCCAGGTCTCTGGAGACCCCGTGGCCTCGATCGCCGGAGACCCCAACCAGGCCGTCACCCTCCACCGCGCAGCGACCCGCTTCTACACCGCGAACGCAGGCCCCATCCTCCCCGGCAACGAAGAAGCCGCCCTCGGCGCCGGCACTCACTTCTTCGAGCCCATGCAGGACGCTGTCCTCTACCCCGAACACAACCGCATGAGCTTCTATCTCTGGGGCGACCCCCGCCTCTGGAATGACGCGCGTTGCTGCCTACCTCGCGGCGCCACCGAGGCCACCCTCCACGGTGCCTACCCTAATCTCCAACCCGGCGACATCCTCATCTTTCAGGAAATAGCCGGCCCCCAGACCGGCAGCCCCGCCGACGCCGACCTACGTCACCGCCACGCCGTCCGCCTCACCCAGGTCGCCACCCGCGACACCTTCGGCAATCCCCTCGCAGACCCCCTCTTCCTCGAGCCCTCAGGCATCCCCCCCACCAGCATCCCCGTCCAGGTCACCCAGATCCAGTGGTCTTCCACGGACGCACTCCCATTTCCCCTCTGCCTCTCGTCTCACCTCACCGACCCACTCGGCAACCCGCTCGCCATGAGCATCGTTCTCGGCAACATCGTCCTCGCCGACCACGGTCTCACCATCGAGCAAGTCCCGCTCGGCGCGGTCCCCGCTCCCACCCTCTTCTACCCACCCGGCCCCAACGGCCAACGCGATCCGCTGCCCGTCCGCTTCCGCCCCGCCCTCCCCGACAGCCCCCTCACCCAAGCCGTCCCGCTGCCGCTGGCGGGAAGCCCCGTCACCCCCGACATCGTCATGCTCCCAGGCACCGGAGCCCAGACCCTCACCGACAGCAACGGCTTCGCCTGCCTCCTCATCCAGCCCGGTAATCCCGCTCGATGGCCCCAGTTCTTCGGCGTCGAAACCGCTCTCAACAAGGTCAACCCTGCCAACCTGGATCTCATCGTCCTCTACGCCCCCCCGGGGGGCGCCATCCAGCCCGTCGTTCTCGAATCCTTCGCCAACCTGTCCGTCAAGCCCGCCGACCCCAACTTCATCGCCACGCAAATCAACGCCCGCTCCCACTTCCTCCGTGTCCCCGCCGCCTACGTCGCCCCTTCCGCTTTCCCCGCCGCCGTCCCCGCCACCATCGCCATGCTCTCGAACTCCGGCACCATCACCCTGGCGGACACGAGCACCCCCGCCATCCCCTACCTCACCCTCCAGCCCGCTAATCCCGCCGGCTGGCTCACCTCCCTCGGCGTCATCGCCCAGGGCAACCAGCGTACCCCGGAGGTCTTCAGCCTTTCCCTCCTCTACAACCCCGACGATGGCTCCCCCGGCCTCGCCACCCCCATCGCTTTGGAGTCCTTCCCCAACCTCACCCTCGCCACCGTCCCGACCACCTTCACAAACGCCTCCCAGCTCATCTCCGTCCGCAGCTTCGCCCAGACCCCCAACCCTACCCTCGCCGCCGCAGACCTCATGTTCTTCGACCCCGCCCGGGCCGTCCCCGCCATCTCCCTCACGGAAACCTCCTCCCCCGACCAGCCCCAGTGGACCGCCCTCCGCGACCTCCTCGGCAGCGCCGAAGCCGACCGCGTCTTCGTCGTCGAAACCGAGTTCGATGGAACCGCTAACCTCCGCTTCGCCACCCCCGGCGCCCCCGGCTCTGAAACCGAAGGCACCAACGGCATGGTCCCCACCCCAGGCGCCACCTTCACCGCCACCTACCGCATCGGCAACGGCACTCCCGGCAACCTCGGCGCCGAAAGCCTCACCCAGCTCTCCGCAGCCGATCCCCGCATCCTCCGCTGCACCAACCCCCTCCCGGCCACCGGCGGCGCCGACCCCGAAACCCCCGAGCAGATCCGCCGCCGCGCCCCCCAGGACTTCCTCTCCCCCCAGCGCTCCATCACTCTCGCCGACTATCAGCAAATCGCCCAGACCAACCCCGCCGTCAATCAGGCCGTCGCCAGCCTCCGCTGGACCGGAAGCTGGTACTCCGTCTTCCTCGCCGTCGAACCCAAAGGCGGAGGCACCCTCACCCCAGCCCTGCAAAAATCCCTCTACACCCAGGTAGACCGCTTCCGCCTCGCCGGCCAGGACCTCGAACTCGAGTCCCCCCAGTACATCTCCCTCCAGATCACGCTTCAGGTCACCGTCGCCCCAGACTACTTCCGCGCCAACGTCCAGCAGACCCTCCTTCAGGTCCTCGGCAACCGTGTCCTCCCCAACGGCCGCAAAGGCCTTTTCCATCCGGACAACTTCGACTTCGGCGAGACCGTCTACCTCAGCCCCCTCTACGCCGCCGCCCGCGCCGTCCCCGGAGTCCTCGAGGTAGCTGCCCTCGACTTCCATCCCCAGGGAATCGCCACCAACCGCCACCTTACCTCCGGCGAAATCAAGCTCGGCTCCCTCCAGGTAGCCCGCCTCGAGAACGACCCCAACTTTCCCAACCACGGCCAGCTCACCCTCATCCTGCAGGGGGGCAAATGACCCGGCACGCCCGCAAAGGAGCCAGACCATGAGCTGCACCGGACCCCACTGCACCTGCGTCTGTTGCTCCGGCACCAGCGCCCAGACCCCCGTCCTCCGCGAAAATCTCCCCGGCCTCACCACCGTTCCCTATCGCGCCGGAACCTGGTCCTCCTTCAAGCAGACCATGCTCGCCCGCCTCTCGAGCGCCGACTACCCCGCCCTCGCCGCCCTCCGCACCCGCGCCGACGACGACTTCACCATCGCCCTCCTCGACGCAACCTCCGTCATGCTCGACGTCCTCGCCTTCTACCAGGAGCGCCTCGTCAACGAGAGCTTCCTCCGCACCGCCACCCAGCTCTCCTCGCTCACCCAGCTCTCCCGCCTCATCGGCTACCAGCCCTCTCCCGGCGTCGCCGCCTCTACCTACGTCGCCTTCACTCTCCGCGGAACGCCCAACCAGCCCCCACCCCCCACCTCCGCTCCCCCCATCACGATCCCTGCCGGAACCCGCATGCAGTCCGTCCCTGCCCAGGGCCAGACCCCGCAAACCTTCGAGACCTCCATCGACATCCCCGCCAAGCCCGACTGGACCGCCCTCCCGCTCCAGACCAGCCAACCCTGGCTCCCCCCCAGCGTCACCCAGGCCACCGGCATGTACCTGGCCGGAACCGCCACCCAGCTCCAGCCCGGCGACGCCCTCCTCTTCCTCGGCGTAGAGCGCGAAACCTGGACCCCAAGCCCCAATGGCACCCCCCCGGACACTTGGGACATCGTCATCCTCACCAAGGTTCACCCTGACCCCCTCCGCAAGCTCACCTACGTCGCCTGGGATACCCCGCTGCTCCACGAAAACAGCGCCGACCCCGCAACCTCCACCGCCACCCGCGTCTTCGCCTTCCGCCAGCGCGCCTCCCTCTTCGGCCACAACGCCCCCAACCCCAACCTCTTCGTCAACCCCACCAGCCTCAGCCCCCTCTTCCCCAACCTCATCTCCAACGCCAACCCCACCTGGCAATGGAAGGCTCTCCAAATCCCCTCCCCAACGCAGATCGACCTCGACGCTCCCTACCCCCGCATCACCACCGGCAGCTGGTTCGCCCTCCTCGACGCCGATCCCTCCGGCCTTTACGCCCAGCTCTTCCGCGTAGCCCGCGCCCACGCCGTCAGCGCCTCCGGCTTCACCCTGTCCGCCCGCGTCACCGAGCTCCAGCCCGACTTCACCGACCCCTCCATCCCCCCCGCCGTCCCCACCGCCGTCTTCACCCCCACCACCGGCGACCTCGCCGGCTTCAACGTCCCCACCACCGAGGTCCTCGCCCAGTCCGAAGCCCTCCCCGTAGCTCCCCAGCCCCTCCCCTATCCGCTCTACGGCACCCTCCTCGACCTCCAGGACCTCCGCCCCGACCTCACCACCCTCCAGGCCGTCGCGCTCTCCGGCAAGCGCCAGAAGATCGCCGTCGCCTCCGGCATCACTACCCTCGCCTTCAACCCTACGGACAACTCGGGCCCCACCCTCCTCCATCCCGGCGACTACCTCACCGTCACCACACCCCCCGCCGTCAACCCCGACGGCTCCTTTCCCGACTGGTCCGCCGACACCACCCCTATCATCCTCGCCGTGCAGGATGCTGCCGCCCGCCCCGGAACCGTCCGCGCCACCCTCAGCCAGTTCACCCTCATCCCCGCCGCCGCCACCGACCCCACCACCAGTGAGTTCGCTCTCGTAGCCGCCATCCTCCCCGTCACGGATCCCTACCCGCACACCCGCCTGCAGCTCACCGCCCCGCTCGCCACCTGCTACGACCGCACCGCCACCACCTGCAACGCCAACGTAGCCCTCGCCACCCACGGGGTCTCCACCACCGAGCTCCTCGGCAGCGGCCAGGCCTCCACCCGCAACCAGACCTTCACCCTCAAACAGAAGCCCCTCACTTACACCCCCGCCATCACCCCCACCGGCCGCCAGAGCAGCCTCCAGATCCGCGTCAACGGCGTCGCCTGGACCGAGGTCCCCACCCTCGTCGGCCAGCCCCCCACCGCCCGGGTCTTCGCCACCCTCAACCAGCCCGACGGCACCGCGCGCATCCTGTTCGGCGACGGCATCGAAGGCGCCCTCCTCCCCACCGGCCAGAACAACATCATCGCCCGCTACCGCACCGGCCTTGGCGCCTCCGGCAACCTCCCCGCCAACACCCTCACCACCCTGCTCGACCATCCCCTCGGCGTCTCCGCCGTCACCAACCCCTCCCCCCCCACCGGCGGCCAAAACCCCCAGACCATCGACGACCTTCGCGCAGCCGCGCCTCGCTCCCTCCTCACGCTCGGCCGGGCGGTCTCCCTCGCGGACTACGAAAGCTTTGCCACCACCTTCGCCGGCATCGCCAAGGCTCAGGCCACCTGGATTCCCGCCGGCCACACCCGCGGCCTCTTCCTCACCGTCGCCGGAGTTGGCGGCACCCCCATCCCCGACACGAGCCCCACCCTCACCAAGCTCATCGCCTCCCTCCAGAACTTCGGCAGCCCTCTCATCCCCATCACCGCCCAGTCTTTCCTCCCCAAACGCTTCGGCCTCACCGCTGACCTCCAATACGACCCCGCCTATGACCCACCCACCGTCAAGGCTCAGGTCCTTCGGACTCTCACTGACACCTACAGCTTCGACCGCCGCACCTTCGGCCAGACCGTCACCTCCGACGAGATCGCCGCCGTCATTCAGGCCCTCCCCGGCATCCTCGCCGTCAACGTCACCTCCCTCAACATCGGTACAACCCTCCTCCACCTCAACGCCGCCCCCCGTCGCCCAACCACCAACCGCATTCCCCTCAACCTGCATCCCCTCCAAGCCACCCCAGCGCTGAACGCCTCCGGTCTCCGCGCCTCCACCCGCATCCTCCGCCGCAACCGACCCGATCTCACCCTCCGCCTCACCCCCCGCCGCCCTATCCTGCGCCGCGAAGCCGCCCCCAAGCCCGCCCAAATCCTCCTCCTCGACCCAAGCCCCAACGCCGTCGTCCTCGGAGTCATGGCATGACCCCTCAAACCCTCTTCGACCTCCTCCCCGCTCTTCACAAGCTCCGCGACGCGAGCCTCGCACCCCTCACCCTCGCAGAGGCCGCCGAGCTTCGCGCCCTCACCGCCTCCCCCGCCACCAACCCCATCCGCCTTGCGGAACTCCAGCCCCGCGCCCGCGGCCCCCTCCAGTCCCTCCTCATGCTCCTTGATGAGCAGCTCGCCGTCCTCGCCGACGACCTCGACCAGCTCTACGACGATCAGTTCATCGAGACCTGCGCCCCCTGGGTCATCCCCTACCTCGGCGATCTCATCGGCTACCAGCCCGTCCACGGCGTCGCTCCCACCGCCG
This sequence comes from uncultured Granulicella sp., assembly GCA_965213785.1. Lineage (GTDB taxonomy): Bacteria > Acidobacteriota > Terriglobia > Terriglobales > Acidobacteriaceae > Edaphobacter. The sequence goes on from OZ243921.1 coordinate 2,664,926, forward strand.
CCAGCCCCCGCGCCGAAGTCGCCCACACCGTCTCCTTTCGCCGCCGCAAGGGCACCATCCTTACGCTGGAGCAGCTCGCCCGCGATGCCACCGGCTGGCCTGCCCACGTCACCGAGCAGTTCCAGACCCTCGCCGCCACCCAGTCCCTCAAGCACCTCCGCCCCACCAGCCACTCCTCCCCCAACCTCCGCAATCCCCAGGTCGCCGACTCCTTCAACACTCCTTTCGACCGCTCCGCTCACACCGTCGACGTCCGCTCCATCGCTCTCCAGCGCGGCCGCCACAACCTGCAGAACATCGCCGTCTTCCTCTGGTCGATCACCGCCCATCCCCTCACCCGCGCCACCGCCGCCCCGGCCGACACCCTCGGCCAGCTCTTCCGCTTCAATCCCCTCGGCGCCGACATCCCCCTCTTCTCGAATCCCATCTCCCAGGGCAGCACCATTACCACCCCAGCCCGCCCGCTGAACGTCCCCGCGCGCCTTCGCCGCCGCACCCTCTGCGGGGACCTCCAAAGCGACCTCGGCCCCACCTTCTACGGGGAAGGGAACAGCCTCGCCCTTTATCTCAACGGAACCCTCCTCAGCCCCTACCAGGTCCAGATCGCCAACCTCGCCGGCCCCGAGGGAAGCTGGGCAAACATCCCCACCCTCAACAGCCCCTTCGCCGCCGCCATCGACCCCGAACTCGGCCGCATCGCCCTCCCGCCCCCCATTGCAGGAGCCCCCAAACCAACCCTCCAGGTCTCCTTCTCCCAGGGCTTTCCCGCCGATCTCGGCGGCGGCGAGTACCCCCGCGCCGACACCTTCGCCGTCCAGCAGCCCTCTTCAATCCTGCCCTTTCCGGACACCGCCACCCCTGCCCGCTACACCACCCTCCAGGACGCCCTCACCTTCGCCGCCGCCAACATGCCCCCTGCTGGCGAGCTCGCCGTCGAGATCGTCGACAGCCGAACCTACCCCCTCAACACCCCCGGCTCGCCCTCCTTCGTCGTCGGCGTCCCTGCCGGCTGCACCCTCGAGCTCCGCGCCCGTGACGGCCACCGACCTACCCTCCAGCTCACCACCGAGATGACCGTCACCGGAGGCTTCAACAGCACCTTCCAGCTCAACGGCCTGCTCCTCGCCTTCGCCCCCGCCCTCAACCTCCCCATTCCTGCCGCCCTCATCCACGCCCCGAACGACGGCGCCAGTCAGCTCGCCCAGCTCACCCTCGTCCACTGCACCCTCGTCCCGGGCCTGGCCCTCCTGCCCGGCGGAGCTCCCCAGTTCCCCCGCCACGGCACCCTCCTCGCCGAGCTTCCCGGCCTCCAGCTCACCATCGACAGATCCATCCTTGGCCCCCTGCAAACCGCCCCCCTCACCGAAGCCTTCGTCTCCAACTCCATCGTCGACGCCAACGACCCCACCGGCGTCGCCTTCTCCGCTCCCGACGGAACCAGTGGAGGCGGGGTCCTCACTCTCACCGCCTCCACCGTGATTGGCAAGCTCCACGCCACCCTCTTCACCCTCGTCTCCAACTCCATCCTCCGCGCCGCCCTGGCCCCCTCCGACCCCTGGCCCGCCCCCGTCTGGGCGGATCGCAAGCAACAGGGCTGCGTCCGCTTCTCCGCCCTCCCCGCCGGAACCATCCTCCCCCGCCAGTTCGAGTGCGTCGAGCCCCTCGACGGCGTCGACCTCCTCCTCTTCCACTCCCTTCGCTTCGGCACCCCGGGCTACGCCCAGCTTCTCCCCGGCACCTGCGACACGATCCGCCGCGGAGCCGATGACAGCGGCGAACTCGGAGCCTTTCACCTCGTCATGGCCCCCATGCGAGAAACCGATCTCCGCGTCCGCCTTCAGGAATACCTTCCCGTCGGCCTCGAGTGCGGCCTATATTACGCAACCTAAGGAAAGATCATCATGAGCTTCGACACCAGCCGCTTCCTCTTCGACCCCACCCGCGACTACCTCGGCGTGGTCATGCAGCAGGGCCGCGTCCAGCTCGACGCCGATTGGAACGAGTGGCTTCTCGAGCTCTCCCGCCGCCTCCAGGCCGGAACACTCGACCTCGTCGGCCGCGCCGGAGTCCCGGCTGGAACCCCCTCCGGCTTCAAGATCAACGCCTTCGTCGACGCCGCCGGACCCCACCTCACTATCGGCGCGGGCCGCATCTATGTCGACGGCCTCGTTGCAGAAAACCACGGCCCCGCCACCACCCAGTCCCTCTGGGACCCCGCCCTCGCCGAGCTCTCCGCCGCCCCCCAGCTTCCGGGCGTCGCCGAGGTTGACGTCGATTACACCCTGCAGCCCTATCTCCCAGGCGCAACGCTCACTCCCACCCAGCTCAACCACCAGTTCCTCGTCTACCTCGACGTCTGGCAGCGCGATCTCACCTCCCTCCAGGACCCCACCCTCATCGATCCCGCCGTCGGGATCGACACCACCGCCCGCCGCCAGACCGTCTGGCAGGTCAAGCTCCTCGACGTCACCAACCTCGGCTTCACTGCTGCCACCCCCGAAGCACAGATTCCAGGCCGCCTCACCATCGATCCCGCCGTCATCCCCTGGGCTAATCTCATCCAGCCCTCCGGCAGCCTCCTCACCAACGGCACCGAAGGCGCCCAGATCATCGCCCCAACGGCCTGCGCCCTCAGCCCCACCACCGGCTACACTGGCCTCGAAAATCAGCTTTACCGCGTCGAAATCCACCAGGCCAATTCCGCCGCCGGAACCGCCACCTTCAAGTGGTCCCGCGAGAACGCCTCCATCGTCACCCTCGTCACCGCCATCGCCACTCTCACCACCGGCGGCACCAGCCAGAGCCAGCTCACCGTTCAGTCCCTCGGCCGCGACCAGGTCCTCGGCTTCAACCCCGGAGATTGGCTCGAGATCACCGACGACGTCCTCGAGCTTAGCGGCCAGTCCGGCGAGCTCCACCGCATCCTCGCCATTGACCCCCACGCCCGCACCGTCACCCTCGACTCCGCCGTTGCCACCGCCAGCTTCCCCCTCTCCTCCGGCCTCACCCTGCCCGCGCGCCACACCCGCATCCTCCGCTGGGATCAGGCCGGCACCGTCTTCCTCGCCGACGGCTCCGCCCCCGTCATCGACCTCGACACCACCGGCAGCGCCGGCATCCCCGTTCCACCCCCTGGAACCTCGCTCCTCCTCGAATCCGGGATCACCGTCGCCTTCGATCTCTCCCCCGCCGGAGGCTTCTTTCAGCCCGGAGACTTCTGGACCTTCGCCGCCCGCACCGCCGACAGCTCCGTCCAGCCCCTCACCAAAGCTCCGCCCCAGGGTCCCTTTCACCACCTGACCCGCCTCGCCACCGTAGACTTCTCCGCCAACCCGCCTGCGGTCGTCGATCTCCGACGCTCCATCCCGGCCCTCGCCAGCCCCGCCCTCCACGTCACCAACGTCATCGTCGGCGGCAGCCCTCTCGTCAACGACGCCACCCTCACCATCCAGTCCCTCGTCTCGAACGGCATCAGCATCGTCTGCGACGCGCCCCTGGATCCGGCCATCATCACTCACCCTAACCTGCTTCCCCGCAACGCCCCCACCGGAGCGGTTCCCAGCACCCAGCCCAACAACCCCATCTGCTGGGTCACCCTCGATCTTCCATCCGCCGCCAACGGAGGCGCCTTCACCCGGGCCACCCTTCCCTCGGTCGTCTCCGTCGGTCCGCCCAATACCCTTCAATGGAAGCCCGCCCTCTCCTCGACCTCCGCGAATCCCCCCACGCCTTCTCCCCTCACCCTCCTTGAAAACCAGATCCCCCTCGCCGGCCCCGCCGTCCTCGCCCGGCTCACCCTCAAAGGCAATGCCATCTGGGCCTCCGCCAATCCGTCGATCTTCCTCAATGGAGCCAACAACGGACGTCCCTCCGCCGACTACGAACTCTGGTTCTGGCTCATCTCCCAGCCCGTCGCCACCCTCAGCACCACCTCCCTCGCTTTCGGCCAGCAATCCGTCTCCACCGCCAGCTCCGCCCAAACGGTCTTCCTCATCAACAACGGCAGCGCCCCGCTCACGATCTCAGCCATCTCCGTTCCCCCGCCCTTCGTCCAGACTCCCGCCATCACCGTCCCCCAGCAGTTGGCCGCGGGCGTCAGCCTCCCCATTCCGATCACCTTCAATCCCACCGCTGCCGTTCAGTCCACGGCTCAGATGAGCATCACCGAAAGCGACCCCAACACGAGCCCGCTCCTCGTCAATCTTTCCGGCATCGGCATCGCCCCCTCCCTTGCCGCCTCGGTCGCCAGCCTCGCCTTTCCCACCAACACCATCGTCAACGCCACCACCGCCCCGCAGACCATCCGGCTCACCAGCAATGGCTCCTCCCAGGTCACCATCACCGCCATCGCGATCGTCGGCCTACCTGGCACGCTCGTCAACTACTTCATCCTCGGCAATCTCCCTCCCACTCCGTTCGTCCTCCAGCCCAACGCCTTCGCGGACATCCAGGTCAGCTTCAAGTCCCTCGGCTTCTCCGGAAACTTTGCCGCACAGGTCTCCGTGACCAGCACCGCAGCCGGCAGTCCGCTTCTCATTCCAATCACCGCCGGAGCCATCCTCGGTGCCCCCGTCATCACTCCCTCCGCAAACGCCCTCAGCTTCAATAGCATCCTCATCAACACCAGCACTACCCTTACCATCGCCTTTACCAACACCGGCAATGCCAACCTCACCATCTCTGGCGTGACCACCGTTGGCGGCCAGGCTACCCTCTTCACCCCTGCCCTCAATCTCGCCACCCTGGCTCCCAACCAGGTCGCCACCGTCACCGTCACCTTCCGCCCTCTCGCTATCGGCAGCTTCTCCACTACGCTTCAGATCGTCCACAACGCCGCCAATAGTCCTCTCAACATCCCGATCAGCGGCGCCGGCTTCAAGCCCGTCAAGGTGACCAAAGAATCGAAAGAAGGCAAGGATGGCAAGGAAAACTTCGCCGAGAAGATCAACGCGTCCGAACGCAAGGCAGTCACCATCGAGCGCGTCCAGGAGTTCCGCCCTGCCATCCTCACCGCTCCCGCCGTCGATGCCGAGGCAACGCACGCCGCCACCCAGCACGCCTTCATCACCCAGCAGGAGCGCCCCGACGTAGGCCCCGCCCCAGAGCCCCCGACACCTCCCGCGCCGGCAACGCCCGCCCCGGCAGCTCCCATCCCAGCCCCCGCCACCCCGCCCGCTCCAACGCCCAGGTCCAGAACCACGAAACTCAAGAACCCGGCGCCTTCGGACCCGCCGCCCTCGGGCGCAAACGCCGAGGACGCCCCACCTCAGGGCTTAGCCCCGCAGGAACCCGGCAAGGACGAACCCAAGCCACAGTAAAACCCGCGGCACCGCGTCTCCTGGTTCAACCCCGGGCTGTCGAGCCCAAACGCAGAAAGGTCAAACTCACCGATGCTCACCTCCTCCTCCTCCTCCCTCGTCTTCGGCAGCGTCCTGGTAGGCGCCCACAGCTCGCTCACCTTCAACCTCACCAACACCGGCAAGAGCATCATCGACATTTCCAGCATCACCAGCACCAACCCTGTGTTCACCATCAATCCCGGCATCGCCATGCTCCACGCCGGGCGCTCCTGCACCATCACCGTCACCTTCCAGCCCACCGCTACCGGCGAAGACACCGCAACGCTGCAGATCGACTTCCACCCTCCCCAAAGCCTCATGCGCATCCCCGTCTCAGGCGCCGGCGTCGTCCCCAAGCACAAGGACAACAAAGAGGGCAAGGAAGTGAAAGAGGCGAAAGAAAGCAAGGAAGGCGCCAAGGACCGGAAGGAGTCAAAAGAAGGAAAAGAACACAAGGAATCGAAGGACACCAAGGAAGTTGGCGAGAAGACCGCCGACAACAAGCCTGTCGAAACCAAGACCGTCGTGCTGGAGCGTCTTCCCCAGCCACACGAAGGCTCGCAGGAAGGCCTGGAGCCCGGACCAGGCGAACGGACCTCACCCACGCAGCACTCCTTCATCACGCCCGAGGAGCGCCCTCAACTCGGCCCCAGAAAACCCCAACTCCCCTCGGACGACGTCCCGGAATAGTCCGAAACCCATGATCGTCCTCCTCGCCAACCGCTGGAACCCCGCCGCCGAAGCCCTGCGAGACCGCTGGACCGCGCACGGCGTCGGCCTCCTCACCCCCGCCGACCTCTCGACCCACGGCTGGATGCAGCACCTGGACGACCCACACGCCGGAACCGCCATCATCGGCGGCCATCGCGTCCCCCAATCCGACCTCACTGCCGTCCTCCCTCTCCTCCCCTGCGTCTTCGAGCAGGAGCTCACCTCCATCGTCCCCGAAGACCGCACCTACGTCGCCGCCGAGATGACCGCGTTCCTCCTCTCCTGGCTCACCCGCCTCCCGTGCCGCGTGCTGAACCGCCCCAGTCCCCCCTGTCTCGCCGGTCCTTTCTGGCGTCCCGAGCGCTGGACCCACCTCGCCGCCCAGTTCGAAATCCCCGTCCGCCCCCTCCACCGCACATGCTCTCCCGTCTCCGGTGAGCTCTCAGCCCTCCCCACCTCCATCACCGTCATCGGCCCCGAAACCTTCGGCGAAGCCCATCCGACGCTCCACCGCCACGCCCTCACCCTTGCCCGCAGCGCTCAGGTCGACCTCCTGGAAGTCCTCTTCACGACCGCCCAGGCCGACGCCCTCTTTCTTGCCGCCAACCTCTTTCCCTCGCTTGAGTCACGCCCCCAGGCCGATGCGGTCCTCACCCTCCTTCAGGCACCCCCATCCGCATGACACACCCCATCCTCCTCGTCGGCCAGCCCACCGACCCGCCGCTTGCCGCCGTCCACGAAGCTCTTCTCGCCCAGGGCAATCACCCCATCCTTTTCGACCGCCGCACCGCCCTCCAGTCCACCATCGAGATCACCACCGCCAACACCGTCGAGGGCCAGCTCCGTCTCCCCGCCAAAACCCTCGACCTCGCCAAAGTCTGCTCCGTCTACCTCCGCCCGCTCGAATCCCGCGGGCCCGCCACCGACCTTCCCGCCGCCCTCCAGCACCTTCAAACCCTTCAGGACATCCTCTACGCGTGGGCAGACCTTACCCCTGCCCTCGTCCTCAACCGCCCTACCCCCATGACCGCCAACGACTCCAAGCCATTTCAGTCCGCCTGGCTCCGCACCCTAGGCTTTCTTACTCCCGCCACCCTCCTCACCACCGATCCCGCCGCCGCCGAAGCCTTCTGGCAACTCCACACCCGCGTCATCTACAAATCGCTCAGTGGAACCCGCAGCATCGTCTCCGAGCTGACCCCCGCCCATCGCGACCGCCTCGCCCACATCGCCGCCTGCCCCACCCAGTTCCAGCAGCACATCCCCGGCCAGGACTACCGCGTCCACGTCGTCGACGACCAACTCTTCCCCACGGTCATCCACTCTTCCGCCACCGACTACCGCTACGCCGAAATTCCCTTCCAGGCCGAGCCCTGCACCCTCCCGGACTCAGTCGCCACCCTTTGCCGCCATGCTGCCCAGGCCATGCAACTCACCCTGGCCGGCATCGACCTCCGCCGCACCCCGCAGGGCGAGTGGTTCTGCTTTGAAGTCAACCCGTCACCCGCCTTCACCAGCTTCGAAGACCCCACCACCCAACCCATCGCCCACGCCGTGGCGCATCTCCTCGCCTCTTCCTAGAAGCTCGTCGTCAGCCGCAGCCCAAAGCTTCGCCCCGGCTCGATCGCATTCCCCGAAAACAACCCCCCAAAATCCACCACATTCAGGCGCCCGTTCAGGTTGTCCCCATCCGCCTGGAAGCGCGTCCGCACCCGATCGCCCCGGTAAACGTCCACCCCTACCGTCGTATTCACCGTGAGCGAAGGCCGCACCCGCCCCCGCGCGAAGTTCACCCGCGAGATCACCTCCGGCCCATACTCGGCAAGCGCCTCCGCCGGGTCGCCACCGAACGCAAACGGCAGCCCCGACCCATACGCCGCCCCCGCCGCCGCCCACACCCGCGGCCCCATCTGGTACCGAAACCGCGTACGCACCGTATTCCGCTGATCCTGCGTATCCGGAAAATGCCCACTCCCCTGCGCCGCCGCCGCACTCGCATCATCGCCCAGAAAAAGCCCACCGCTCACCGGATAAAACACCTTGCCCACCATGTACGAGTAGCTCACAAACCCCGTCAGCGCCCCCGCCCGAACCACCTCCAGCTTTCCCTCCGCCCCATACACCCTTCCCTTGCTGAACGAGATCGGGTAGCTCACCCCCGTGTTCAGCAACTGATCGTCATCGGCAAACCCCCTTACAGTCCTCCGGTAAACATTCACATCCATCCGCACCCGGTCCGAGAACCCCTCCGTCACCCCACCCTCGAAGTAGTCCCCCCGCGAGGGCCTCACCGGAAGCCGCAGAAAGTTACTGTTCAACGCCTCCATCGCTGTCGAACTCGAAATCAAAATGTTTTCAAACGATGGCGTCTGAAACACACGGTCATACGACCCATGTACCACCATCCGCAGCCGCGGCACCGACCGCCCCACCGACACCCGCGGGCTAAACCCGAACTCATTCACCAGCAACTGATAGTGGTCGTACCGCAGCCCCGCGCTCACCGTCCACTTGCCCAGCCGCACCACATCCTCGGCAAACCCCGACTGCTCCAAATCCAGCCGCCGGTCCGCAAAGCTCAGCGCCCCCGGCGTCCCCTCGTCGAACTGCGTCGCGTCTGTAATCGCATAGCGGAAGTTCTCCCGCAGCATCGTCGCATCCGACTCCACCCCAGCCTTGATCTCCTGCACCCCCCGATGCCACGACACCGTCCCCTTGAAGTACCCCTCGCGAAACGAATTGTTTTGAAACGCCGCGATTGGCGTCGACTTCGCATTGGAAAACAGATCGTTCGCATTATCCCGAACCATCCCCGCCAGCGTCCCCAGCGTATCGGCAGAAAACGTGTGCTGATAGCCGACCGTCCCCATCGTCTCCAGGTTATCCCGCGTCTGCAGCTGCCCCGCATCTTCCTGCACCTGCTCATTCGGAACCTCGAACCGCGCCAGCTCATGCCGCACGCTCGCCGTCACCCGGTCCTTCGCCGTTACCTCCCGCTCATACCGTACCGAAAAGTCCCCCGTTGTCCCCCGGTTCGTATAGTTCTCCGGAACCACAGGGTTAAGGTAATGCTCCGTCCGGCTCCCGGAAGCCGTCACCCCCACTGTATTCCCGCCCCAACGGTCCTGCACCTGCCCATATCCCTGCGCCGTCCCGTAGCTCCCCCCGGAAAGCGCCAGCACCCCATGCACTCCCGGGTTCAGCTCCCGCTTCGTCGTCAACTCCACCACGCCACCCATCTTCCGCCCATACTCCGCCGGAATCCCCGCCGTGTAGATGCTCATCGCCTCCACGTCATCCGCCTCGATCTCCGGCCCAAAGCTTGGCGACCGGTTATCCGTCAGCGGAACCCCATCCACCACAAACTGCGTCTGGTACTCCGACCCCCTCGGATGCAGCACCGCATTTCCCTCATACAGCCACCCGGGCTGCGAGTTCACCATGTCCTGCACCGACCGCCCCGGCAGCGATCCCACTCGATCCTCAATCTCCCTCGCCCCCACTCGCATCGCCGAGTTCACCCGCCCCGGATCGACCAGTGTTGCGTCCCCCCGTACCTCCACCGTCGTGTTCACCGCGGCCGGCACCAGCCGAATCCCATACTCCACCGCCGCCGCCCCTCGCACCTCCACCATCCGCGAAACCGTCCCAAACCCTGCTCCATTCACCGTCACCCGGTAAACCCCGTAAGCCAGCCGCGGAACATCGACCTTCCCCGCCTCATCCGCCGACACTACCGCCCGATACCCATTGCCCAGGCTCGTCACCACGACCGAAGCCCTTACCGCCAGCCCCTGTGCATCCGTCACCGCAACCCGCACCTCCCCCGTACGCGCCTGCCCGCGCGCCGCCGCCAAGCCCAACGCAAGCCAAACCCCCAGGAATACCTTCCGCATTTCACTCCCCCTGCACCATCTTGCCTCGAAACCTTGATCATCTTGCAAGCCTGCTCCTTGCGGAGCACAGCGAGGATGCTTCCGCATCGGCTTAGCTCCTCCGGGCCCACTTAGCCGCGATCAGCCAGTCACCCGCCCAACCAGCTAGACTTATCAAGATGGTCCTACCCTTCGTCCGCGAACTCCTCGCCGACCTCGAACGCTCCGAGGCCTTCGACCGCGTCCGCCGCCACCTTGCCGCCGGAAGCGGCCGCCGCCGCGTCGCCGGCCTTACCTTCACCGCCCGTTCTCTCTACCTCCCCAACTTCGTCAAAGCCGCCAACGGCCCCTGCCTCATCCTCGTAGCCGACAACAAGGCCGCCGAAGCTCTCCACCAGGCCGTTACCGCCGCCTGCGACCTCACCGGAGCCCTACCCCCCGAACAGGTCCTCCGCCTCCCCGGCCACGACGTCCTCCCCTTCGAAAACCTCTCCCCCCATCCCGAAATCCAGGAGCACCGCGCCGCCACCCTCTGGAAGCTCTGCGAACGCTCCGCCAGCAAAACCGCCGCCACCCCCCGCCTCCTCATCGCCCCGGTGGAAGCCGCCTGCATGCGCCTCTTCCCCCGCGACTTCTACCACGCCCTCGCCCTCCGCCTCCGCACCGGGGAAGAGCACCTCCCCGACACCATCGTCGACCACCTTCTCGAGGTCGGCTATACCAAGGTCGACGTCGTCGAAATGCCCGGCCAGGTCACCCTCCGCGGAGGCATCCTCGACGTCTACTCTCCGGAACAAGACCGCCCCGTCCGCATCGACTTCTTCGGCGACGAGATCGAATCCATCCGCCGCTTCGACCCCGAAACCCAGCGCTCCCAATCCACCATCGACCACATCCTCCTCCTCCCGCTCACCGAGTTCCCCATCACCGAGAAGATCCTCACCGCCATCAACGCCCGCCTCACCCGCTCCGGCAGCGCGGCTGGCGCAAACCTAGAAGGCGGCGAGCAGCCCCGCGAACTCCAGTCCCACGCCGGAGCCGCCACCATCTTCCCCGGCTGGGAGTTCTTCGCCCCCGTCTCCGGCCCCACCACCACCCTGCTCGACCTCCTCGGCCCCCAGACCCGCGTCTTCCTCGAAGAGCCCGCCATGCTCAAAAACCAGGGCGAACGCTGGTGGAACAAGGTCGAGCAGCGCCACGAGCGCTCCGGCATCGGCTCCCTCGTCCGCCCGGAGGACATCTACATCTCCCCGTGGGCTCTCGACGACCGCCTGAGAGACTTCCCCGGAGTCGAACTAGACCAGCTCGGCGCAGTCGACATCCTCGACGCCGACCGCTCCGACCTCTCCGAAGTCGACTTCCACACCCGCCCCACCCAGCGCTTCCACGGCAGCATCCCCACCCTCATCGAAGCCATCAAGGACCTGACCCGCGAAGACGCAAGAGTCCTCCTCACCGCCCCCAACCAGGGCGAAGTCGAGCGCCTCGCCTCCCTCCTCCAGGAATACGGCCTCCCCTACCGCCTAGGCTCCCGCAACCAGCAACCCGGCAGCTCCACCGTCTACTCCGAAACCAGCTACCTCGGCGGCGACCTCCGCACCCCCGTCATCGTCAAAACGCCCCTCGCCAACGGCGTCCAGATCCTGGACCTCAATCAGGCCAGCAGCAAACAGATCGTCCTCTTCGGCGCCAACGACCTCTCCGACGAAGCCGACGTCACCGCCCGCATCGTCCCCCGCCGCAAGTCCAAGACCTCCGCCTTCATCTCCGACTTCCGCGACCTCGCCGTAGGCGATTACGTCGTCCACGTCGAGCACGGCATCGCTCGCTACTGCGGCCTCCGCGTCTTGGATGAAGACCCCGCTGCCGCCCCCCTCGAGCTCATGATCCTCGAGTTCGCCGACGACGCCAAACTCTACGTCCCTCTCACCCGCCTCGATCTCATCCAGAAGTACCGCAGCACCGACACCGGCCCCGCCCCCGTCCTCAACAAGCTCGGCAACCCCGCCTGGCAAAAAACCAAGGCCCGCGTCAAGAAAGCCATGGCCGACATGGCCGGCGAGCTCCTCAAGCTCTACGCCCAGCGCCACGCCGCGCAGGGAACCCCCTTCTCCCCCGACACCAACATGCAGCACGAGTTCGAAGACGCCTTCGACTTCACCGAAACCGACGACCAGCTCACCGCCATCGCCGACATCAAGCGCGACATGGAATCCACCCAGCCCATGGACCGCCTCCTCTGCGGCGACGTCGGCTACGGCAAGACCGAAGTCGGCATGCGCGCGGCCTTCAAAGCCGTCCAGGACGGCAAGCAAGTCGCCGTCCTCGCCCCCACCACCGTCTTGAGCTTCCAGCACTTCGAGTCCTTCAAAAAGCGCTTCGCCAACTTCCCCGTCAACATCGAGATGCTCTCCCGCTTCCGCACCGCCAAGGAGAAAGCCGACATCGTCGAGAAATGCGCTGAAGGCAAAATCGACATCCTCGTCGGCACCCACGCCCTCCTCGCCCCGTCCCTCAAGTTCAAAGACCTAGGCCTCCTCATCGTCGACGAAGAACAACGTTTTGGGGTTAGGCATAAAGAACGCCTCAAGCAGATGCGCGCCGCAATCGACGTCCTCGCCATGTCCGCCACGCCCATCCCCCGCACCCTCCACATGTCCCTCATCGGCCTCCGCGACATGTCCGTCATCGAGACGCCCCCCAAAGACCGCATGGCCATCCAGACCATCGTCGCCAAGTTCGACGAGAAGCTCATGCGCACCGCCATCGAGATGGAGCTCGAACGCGGCGGCCAGACCTACTTCGTCCACAACCGCGTAGAAACCATCTACGAACTCGCCGCCAAAATCCGCGAACTAGTCCCCTCCGCCCGCGTCGTAGTCGGCCACGGCCAGCTCCCCGAGTCCGAGCTCGAACGCGTCATGCTCGCCTTCATGAACCACGAGTACGACGTCCTCTGCGCCACCTCCATCATCGAAAACGGCCTCGACATCCCCCTCGCCAACACCATCATCATCAACCGCGCCGACCGCCACGGCCTCTCCGAGCTCTACCAGCTCCGCGGCCGCGTAGGCCGCTCCAACCGCCGCGCCTACGCCTACCTCCTCATCCCCCCGGAGACCGAACTCACCGAGATCGCCCGCCGCCGCCTCGCCGCCCTTAAGGAGTTCTCCGACCTCGGCGCCGGCTTCAAGATCGCCGCCCTCGACCTCGAACTCCGCGGAGCCGGCAACATGCTCGGCGGCGAGCAATCCGGCCACATCGAGGCCATCGGCTTCGAGATGTACACCACCATGCTCTCCGAAGCCGTCGCCAAGCTCAAAGGCGAAGACGGTCCCGACAGCGAGACCGCCACCGTCTCCCTCGGCATCTCCCTCCGCATCGACGCCGCCTACATCCCCGAAGAAAACCAGCGCCTCCGCATGTACAAAAAGATCGCCGGAGCCGCCTCCCAACCCGAACTCGAAGAAGTCCAGGCCGAACTGCAAGACCGCTACGGAGCCATCCCCGAAGCCGTCAAAAATCTTCTAGCCGCCGGCTCCATCCGCATCACCTGCCAACGCCTCGGCATCGCCAGCATCGAACGCAAACGCACCGCCATCGACCTCCCCCCCGAGCCCCAGAAACCCACCAACGGAGCCAGGCCATCCTCCACCCCCACCCAAAAATCATCCGCCGCCCATAATTTGTTGTCATCCTTCCGCGAAGCGGGAGGATCTGCTTCTCGCTTCGGCACGCAACCCCCGCCAAAGCCCTCCCTCCCCGGCCGCCACGGCCAACCCCCCGTCTCGAACCCCCTCCAACACACCTACCGCCAGGTAGCCGCCCGCCCCGTCACCAACGCCACCTTAGCCGTCCGCGCCACCACCGGAACCCACGCCAAGGCAGGCCAGATCAAGCCCATGCGCGACATGCTCTTCGTCAAATTCACCGAGCAAACCCACGCCCTCGCCGACCCCGCCAAACCCCGCATGGGCCCCGACCCCGGCCTGCTGATGAAGCTAGTAAGCCGCAACACCAAAAACGGAGCCCAGTTCACCCCCCAGGGCGTCCTCCGCTGGCCCCTCACCAGCCCCAAAGCCGAAGACGTGCTCGCCGAAACTCGTCGCTTGCTGTCCAGCCTTGAACCACACCCCGATCACTAGCAAACACAACCTTTACTGTAAGGACCGCAGTTGCTTGCCCGGAGTGTTGAACGTCCGCTGTTGATGTACCAGTTTGATCCAGCCCGGAACTGATAAAATCCGAAGTCTATGACGACTGATAAGCTCCAAGAAATCTTAAGTTTGATGGTCGATGTTGATGATGAGCTCAGGCTTCAAACCTCGTTGGCTCAAATACGCGATAATCTTTCGAATCTAACGAACTCACCGAGCGCTCCACAGTTCCAGACCGCGCTGGCAGCAGCGCTAAGTACGTTCAAGAAAGGCGCAGATCGGCTCGCTGCAGAAATCAGACCAGCGCAAGGGTCCGCCATTGCGGAGCTTGGCGGAGCGGAATTTTTTGACCCCGTGATAGAGGAAAGGGTTAGGACAGCAGTAGAACGCAACGCTATGACCCCGTCGGTTGCGCGAGATTACATCACGGATCTAGCGACCCGTCGCGCAGCTTTTTTGAAGACAGTGGAAACTACTCTCGCTGGCTTAGCCGCCCTGAAGACAGTGGATACATCCAGCGAGCCGCTACCGCCGGGCGAAGCAGCTTTCACGATTCCTCGCAACCTCTTCGCGAATAGCCTTGGCTCATTTGCTAAAGAACTTATCTTTCTCAACCAAATGCTCGAGCATATGAGCGAAGCCTCAACGGGTGAATTGCAATCGGTCGAACTGGAGGGCCTTTCCTCCTCAACTCCAACCGTGGCCGTTGCTGCTGGCCTTGGGCTCTTGAAACTGCTGGGGACTGTCATCAACTCTTTTCTTGATGCATGGGAAAAAGTTCAAAAAGCCCGCGGACTCAGAGAACAGTTGAAAGAGGTTGGGGTGTCTAAGCTGGCGGCAGAGGAATTGACCGATCAGATCACTACAATGGTCGAACAAGTAGTTGAAGAATCAACGACCTTGTGTTTAGTTGGCTACAATAAGGACACAGGCCGTCGCAACGAACTTGAAAATGCATTAAGAGTGGATCTGGGACGCCTGTTTGGACAAATTGAGCTTGGGCTAACGGTTGAGATAAAAACACACGAAACGGTAGATGCTAGTGAGAGTGATATGGTAAACAAGAAAGCTATCAATGAGCTCTCACACAAAATGCAGTTTCCTGCCATATCGAAGGAAGCTATTCTCCTAAGTGCGGGCGAAGTTTTAGAAGGTGATATAGCAAGAATTAAGGTCACGACCACAAAGAAAACCACGCAGACTACTTCTAACAAGAGGTCAGCAAAATTATCTTCTGATTGAACCGTCTTGGCCGGGTGCCGGCATCCTACACCTCGCTTTGGGCTTGCTAGAGCCCTGCAGTGTCTGGGATGCGATGTGAAGCCTGAGTCGCTTGACGTTGTGCGTCCATGTTTTACCCTGACAGACATGCGCACCGCCAAGACCGTCTCCATTACCCTCCCGCCCGACCTCCTCGCCAAAGCCCAGTCCTACGCCGAGCGCGAGCACCGCACCATGAGCGAACTCTTCCGCGAAGCCCTCCGCCGCTACATGTCCGCCGACCCCGAGTGGGACGCCCTTCTCGCCCGTACCCGCGCCAAGGGCAGAGAGTTGGGAATCAGCTCGGAAGCAGATGTCGAGCGCATGTCCGACGAGTGGCGTCGTGACAACCACGCGAATGCTCGTCGTTGCGGACACCACAGCCCGGCTTATTAGCTTTCCATCATTGCGCGCGCATCCGCAACTCCAGGCTGACACCTTCCGCCTTCTGTAGCGCCGCAATCACCCCAAACAGATTCTGCGCGCTCGGATTCCCCTTCGGGCCGAACATCCGCTGCAGGCTCGGCGAGGAGAGATGTGTCGCCTCCGCCAGCCTCGCGAAGCCGATCGTCGCATTGATGTAGTTCCGCAGAATGCCCCGCCCGGTCGCAAAATCCCCGGCATGGCACAGCGCCAGCCCTTCCCGCAGCAACTCCTGCCGAAACGCCGGATCGACCTGCGCCCGTTCCCGGATCGTGTCGCGAAACTCCTTCGTCAGTGCCATCTCATTCTCCCGCCCGCTTCCGGCGTTTGTAGTCTTTCCACATAGTCTGTGCGTCAGCAATGTCCCTATCCTGCCGCTTCTTCGTTCCACCGCCCACCAGGATGACGAGCCGCTCGCCATCTCTGCCGAAGTAAATCCGGTACCCCGGTCCAAAATCGATCTTGTACTCCAGAACTCCTTCGCCAACACCTTTCATCGCCGACTGGTGCCCCTGTGCAATCCGCTCCAGCGCCACAGTCACCCGAACGGCCGCGGCACTGTCGAGGCGAAAGAACCAAGCGCCAAACGGATTGCGCCCGGCCTCATCGACGTATTCCCGGACAACAATCATTCCACTGACGATAACATATACGCTATCATTCCCGAGATATAGCTGTTCCGAAACTAGAGAACAAACTCGATGGACAAAGCCCAGGTCATCTCAAAGCTGCGCGAGCACAAACCGGAGCTAAAAGCCGCCGGAATCGCCCACGTCCACCTCTTCGGCTCCACGGCTCGCGACGAGGCCACCCCCACCTCCGACATCGACCTCCTGATCGACTTCGCGGAACCAAATACCCTCACCCTCCTCACCCTCAGCCGCTTTCAAAGTGAGCTCACCGACCTGCTCGGCCAAACAGTCGATATCTCCTCAGCCGACTGGCTGCGCGAGCATGTCCGTGTCCGGGCTCTCCGCGAGGCTGTCCTTGCCTTTTAGAGACAATCCCCAGAGTCTGCGCGATATCCGCGAGAGCATCGACAACATTGGCCTCTTCCTCGGACCCATCAGCCTCGACGCCTACCTGAAAGATCGCAAGACCCAGGCCGCAGTCGAGCGAGAGCTCCAGATCATCACGGAAGCGGCCTTCCGGCTCGGCGCGGAAGCCGGCAATCTGTCCGGGGCCATCCTGGAAACACATCCGTGGACTCGGAAACGTACTCTGTCACGCCTACGACGACCTCAACCCCATCATCATCTGGAACACTGTGCAGGGAGACCTGCCACCTCTACGTGCAGCCGTCCAAGACGCCCTGCAACGCATTGAAAACAGCGAAACCCCTTGACACCCCCGATACAATAGAACCAGACGAAACAAAGCCCGGCAACCCGCCGGGCTTTTGCTCTTAAGCCAACGTCCAGACAGACGAGGTCCGGACCTAACCCAAATGGATCAGAGATTTTACACACAAACACCGGGTAGGGGGGGGGGCACCACCAAGGTCCACACCAACCGAACCAACCAAGCGCTTCCAGTGCCGCCACTACCACCACACCACCCGCAAACCCATCCCCAAAAGGAGGCTTTCGGCCACGCCGCACGTACTGTCGAAATGTATAGACATCTACTCAGCTCGCTGCGTATGATTTGAGTCATAGTCGTCATCAGGTCCCTCGTCTGCGCTCATCCGCCGCCTGCCTGGTCTCCCACTCTCTGGCTAGGGGCCTTTCCGCGCGGCGCGTACGCTGTCTGAGGTCTTGTGATCCCATTCCCTTCTACCTCTTGGCTTCAGTCCTTCGAATGCGTCGCCAGACACGGAAGCGTCTCCCGGGCGGCATCCGAACTGCACCTTACGCAAAGTGCGGTCAGCCGACAGGTCCGGCAGTTGGAAGACCTTCTGCAGGTCGCGCTCTTTACCCGCGTTCGACAGCGCGTCGTCATCACAGAGGCCGGCAGGCTGTACCTGGTAGACGTCCTCCGCATCCTCGCCGACCTCAAAGACTCCACAAGGCGCATCGTTGCCCGTGGCCATCCCGGCCTGCTTAGCCTCGCCGTTCTCCCTACCTTCGCCACCCGCTGGCTCATTCCCCGATTACAAGGTTTTATGCGCGAAAACCCCGGGGCTACCGTCGACCTCTCCACGCGCACGGAGTCTTTCGACTTCGTGTCGCAACCGTTCGACGCCGCAATACACTACGGCACCTCCATCTGGCCCGGTGCTCACACGCACCACTTGATGGATGAAGAAACCGTTCCTGTATGTAGCCCCTCGTTCAAACGGAGGCATAACCTCAGAAGCCCGGAGGACCTGAAGCGTACCACCCTGTTGCATCAGTCCACCCGCCCCGAGGCATGGGCGTCCTGGTTTCACCAGCATCACGTAAGCGAATCTCGATCCGTGCGCGGACCCATGCTTGAACAGTTTGCCATGGTAGCCCAGGCCGCGTTCGCCGGCCTCGGCGTGGCCCTTCTGCCAAAGCTCCTTATTGAAGAAGAACTTGCGGCGGGCAAGCTGACCGTACTTTTCTCCAACAGTGTCAAGAGTCCACACGCCTACTACCTGGCCGTGCCCCACTGCAAAACCACATCGCCGCTCACGCTGGTCTTCACGCAGTGGCTGGTCAGAGAGGCGCATGCCCACACCTGACGAGTTGTGCTGTTTTCCTCATCAACTCACAAGTTTTTGTCGCTACTACCGGAAAGTCTGCGGGTGTTACGTTAACTCATCGTTACAAACCAGCGGCTCGCGTTAGCCGCAATTCATCTCCGCCCCTCCGCTTCCATGGTGTGATGGTTTGTTCTGTGTCGTTGCTGCTCGAACGTTCGAGGAGATGTACATGAAGCCTGGTCTGCGTTTTTGTCTCTGCCTGTTTTGTTTCTGCCTCTTGTCTGGCGGTGCCTTGGCACAGGCTGTCACTTCGCTTCGTGGACGCGTCACGGACGCAAGTCACGCGGCCATCGCCGGTGCTGAGGTCACCATCACCCTGGCTGCGAACGGCGCCAGCCGAACAGACCACAGCGACGCGACCGGGGAATACCAGTTTCAGCAGCTTATGTCCGGTTCCTATTCCATTCAGGTTGCCGCTTCTGGCTTTGCCACAACGTTGAGTGAGAATGTTGTTCTTTCGGTAGCGACTCCAGCGACCTTCAACGTAATCCTGGCGGTTTCTTCTGTCACGGAGAAGGTTGAGGTTCTCGCGCCTGTGCAGCCCTTGTTGAACGTCACGGATGCCACCCTGGGCAATGCCTTTAAGGGCGAGCAGATTGTAGGGCTGCCATTGGAGGGTCGCAACGTCGTCGAGCTTCTAAGCTTACAGCCGGGCGTTACTTTCTTCGGCAACGTTGGCAATTCCTCGGGTGATGCGCGGTCTGGGGCGGTGAACGGCGCCCGCACCGACCAGTCCAACGTCACTCTCGACGGCGTCGACGTTAATGATGAAAACAACGGCTTCGCCTTTGACAGCGTATTGCGCGTGACTCAGGATTCTACGGCTGAGTTTCGCGTGACCACAAGCAACCCCGTTGCCGAATCGGGCCGCGGTTCCGGCGCACAGGTTGCGCTCATCACGCGAAGCGGTACCAACATCGTTCATGGCAGCGCTTACGAGTTCAATCGTTTTGCGTATCTGGCCGCAAACGATTTCTTTAATAAGAAGACGCAACTCCTGAACGGCACACCCAACCGGCAAGCCAAGCTGATCCGCAATGTGTTTGGCGGTTCGTTGGGTGGTCCCTTACTCAAGAACAGGGTCTTCGGCTTCTTTAACTACGAAGGCACGCGTCAAAACGAAGGTGCCTCGCTCGAGCGGACCGTTCCCACCGATTCTTTTCGTGCCGGCCTGCTGAAGTACCAGGCCCAGGATGGCTCGACCGTGACGCTGTCTCCCTCCGACATCAAGAAGCTCGACCCCCTTGGCGTCGGCAACAATGCGGCAATGCTGAAGCTTTTGCAAAGCTACCCCGAGCCAAACGACTTTCTGATCGGCGATGGACTCAACACGGCCGGCTTCCGCTTCACGCAGGCGATCGCGAGCTCCTTGAACAACTACATCGCGCGCTTCGATTGGAACGCCTCGAAGAACCATACCCTTTTCTGGCGCGGCAACCTGGTGGGGGACACAAGCCCGGGTGCCTCCGAATTTCCCGGCCAGCCAAGCGCTTCACGAACCCTCGACAACAGCCGCGGCTTTGCGGCAGGCTACACCTGGGTCCTGTCTCCTAACCTGGTCAACAACTTCCGCTGGGGATTCACCCGCCAAGGCGGCTCCACCTCGGGCATTTCCAATCAGCCTTCCGTCGGCATCAATGGTGTCTCCGCCCCGGTCGCCTTCTCGCGCACCTCTAGTTTCCACGTACCCGTCAACAATTTCGTCGATGACGTTGCCTTCAGCAAAGGCCGCCACAACATTACGCTTAACGCAAATATCCGCCTTGTCGACGACCAGCGCTCCAGCAATCAGAACTCGCTGCCACGCGCCATCATCAATCTTGGCTGGTTGCAGCCTTCTTCGATCGTAGGAAGCGCGCTCGACCCCACCAACAATGGACTTCCCGCAGTCGCGCCCAGCTTCGCTCAGGCCTATAGCGGAACCATCCTCGATCTTGTAGGCGTCATCAGCGAAGTGGATGCGGTCTACAACTATGATAAGAAGGGAAACGCCATTCCCATCGGCGCTCCTCTGGTTCGTGAGTACAAGTGGGCCGAATCCGACTTCGCCGTAGAGGACTCCTGGAAGGCGACTTCCTCCCTCACGCTGACGGCAGGCCTCCACTACTCTTATCTGCAAACGCCTGCCGAGGTCAACGGAACGCAGCTTGGTGCGTGCATCGTATCCGGAGCGGGATGCACCCCTTACGCGCTCTCGGATTACCTGGCCGCCAGCGCTGCTCAGGGTGCCTCCGGCGGTGCGGCCAATAAGGTTCCCGAACTCTCCTTTGGCCTGAACGGACGCAACAACAATAAGCCCGACTTTTGGAAACCGGATACCAAGGACTTCTCGCCGCGCCTTGCCTTTGCCGTTTCTCCAAGTGTCGGCGGAGCCGGTAAAACCTCCATTCGGGGGGGCTACTCGCTGATCTTCGATCACTTCGGGGCGGGCGTCGTCAACACCTTCGACACCAACGGAACCTATGGCCTGAACAGCCAGGTCTCCAACCCGGCCGGTGTGCAAACCATCGCGTCCGCGCCTCGCTTCACCGGCATTTCCGACATTCCCTCCAGCCTGCTTCCACCCGCACCGGCCGCAGGCAGTTTTCCCGCTACGCCAGACACCAATGCGTTTGCCATCAGCTGGAGCCTCGACTCCAAGATCAAGACGCCCTACTCCCACGTCTTCGATCTTTCCTTCCAGCGCCAACTCGGCTCCAACTCGTCCCTCGAGCTGATTTACGTCGGCCGGCTCGGCCGCCGCCTAATGGAGCAGGAAGATGTGGCGATGCCGCTGAACCTTGCTGCCGCGGGAACAAATTACTTCGCCGCGGCTTCCGCCTTTGCCAGGCTCATCCAGCAGGGGGTGCCGGTCGGCAATGTTCCGCGATCCGCATATTTCGAAGCACTCTTCGCTCCGCTCGCCGGCAAACAGCTTTGCACCGACCCGAAGACCGCCCCCGCGAACGCCAGCGCCACGCAGAACGTCTATTGCGTGTTCCAGCAGAATCAGGGCAATGAGACGAACGCGCTCTTCACCTTGGATCTCCCGGGTGACACCGGTGCCGGTACGCTCTATCCGGCGTATCGCTTCTTCCATGACCAGTACTCCGCCCTTTACGCATGGCGCTCCATTGGGCGTTCCTCCTACCATGCCTTCGAAGCAAGCTACCGGCAGCGGGTCGGCGGTCTCCAGGCAGATTTCAACTATACCTATTCCCATTCCATCGACTGGAGTTCGCAGGCGGAACGGATTGGTACCTCGGGTGGCATCAACAACGCGCAGATCATCAATACGTGGCAGCCGGATCAGCTCAACGGCACCTCAGACTTCGACGTAACGCACCAGTTCAATGCAAACGCGCTCTGGCAGCTGCCGGTGGGCCGTGGCCGCAAATTCCTCGCCGGCAGCAACCGGCTGGTGGATAGCGCCCTTGGCGGATGGCGGATGACCGGCATCCTTCGCCTGACCTCCGGTCTTCCGTTTGAGATCGACAACGGCTCCGCCTGGCCGACTAACTGGGATATCGAAGGCTTTGCCACCCTCGCCCGGCCTATTCCCAAGCAGGCACGCAAGCGCGGTCAACTGCAGCAGATGTTCTCTGACCCGCAGGCTGTGTACGACAGTTTTCGCGCCGCACTGCCCGGTGAGAGCGGAAGCCGCAATCCCTTGCGCGGCGACGGTTACTTCCGTTGGGATGCGGGGCTCAATAAGGACTTCCCCCTCGTTCGCGAGTCCAAGCTGCAGCTTCGCTGGGAGGTCTTCAATGTGACCAACAGCGTTCGCTTCGATCCGCACTCCGTCAGTTCGCGGCTGGATGGCAACACAAACTTCGGCATCGCCAACAGCCTGCTCGCTGGCCCAAGAGTCATGCAGCTTTCAGGCCGAATCGACTTCTGATCGCACAGGCCACAGGGCACCGCAATGACTCCAAGAGCAACAGGGTGCAGTGCCGCGTCTATCATCAAAGGATCTTTATGCAACCGCAATCATCGCCCGTGTCGAATCGCAACACGCTTTCAGAACTGTTGATCGAGTTGACCAGCACGGAACGCGCGAGCCGTTTGCTCCGCATGATCGTCGTGCCTGGGCCGCTTCTTAACGAACCTGGGGAATCGGTCTCCCGCGCCACGCTCGCACAGGCACTCAACATGCTGTTGCTAGAAGATCTCCTGGAAAGGGTACCCGCCGCCGGGCGTTATGCCATGCGGGCCCTCGCGGCAGGCAAAACCATCCTGCATGATCACGGAGCCGTTCGCACCGTGCTGCACCCATCCATGGGAGCGCTGCCCGCGGGCGAAGAATCCATCCTGCGCCTCTTACGGCCGCTCGGGTACGCGCTGCACGGCGTCTACCCGCTCGAGCGTTTGCGTATGACGGGCCGCTCCTACGCGCAGATCGACATGCCGGAACAAATCGCCCAGTTCTTCATCAGCGAACTGCACCCGGAGCAGTTCTCGAGTGGCTTTCAAGGTGCGGTACAACGCGTGACCGCTCAGTCAATCGATCCGCTCACGCCCTCGGCCAAGGCATTGCTGCACCGCCTCCAAGACGACGAAAGGCTGCCCCTAGAGCACGCGATCGAGCTGCTCCCCGTGCTGGTGCGCTGTTTCGCCCGCCATCATCCGGAGATCACCGAGGCGGACTACGATATCTTGCTGGCCGAATCGGCTGAAATGGCGTGGATCGCAACGGAAGGCAATGTCTTCAATCACGTGACGGATAGGGTCGAGGACATAGACCATCTATCCGAAACCCTCAAGGCTCTTGGAGAGCCGATGAAGCCGACCGTGGAAACATCGCAATCACGCAGGGTGCGCCAGACTGCTTTTCTTGCCGCACGGGTACAGCGCACCTTCCGTAACAAGGACGGTGCGGTCGTAACGCGCGAGGTGCCGGGCTCTTTCCTCGAGTTCATCTCTCGCCTGCCCATGCCGGACGACGGACCCGAAGCCGGTCGTCTGGACCTTGGCTTCGACAGCTCCAACGCCCAGGCAATTTTTAAGATGACCGCGGGAGATCCTGTCTAGCATGCATACCTCATCCCAGGGCGGTTCGCCGGAGTTTTGCTCATCGTGACCTCGGCATTTCATATCCTTCCCAGCTCCCACGCACGTTCGCGCGACACGTTCGCTCAAGCGCGCGAACTTGAAGACGAGCTCAAGCGCAAAGTGCGCGGTGACGTCCGCTTCGACCCTGCATCCCGCGCGCTGTATGCGACTGACGCATCCAACTACCGCCAGATCCCGATCGGTCTGGTCCGGCCGCGGGACGAGTCGGACGTCGTCGCCGCGGTGGAAGTCTGCCGTCGGTTCGGCGCGCCCATCCTTGCCAGGGGCGCGGGAACCAGCCTCGCCGGCCAGGCCTGCAACGTTGCCGTCGTTCTCGACTTCAGCACCTACATGAACGCTTTGGGCCCGGTTGACGCGGCAGCCCGCACCATTCACGTGCAGCCCGGGGCCGTTCTGGATCGTGTACGCGATCTCGCCGAGTTGTCCGGTCTCACCTTTGCTCCGGATCCGGCAACGCACAGCCGGTGCACCATCGGCGGCATGATCGGCAACAACTCCTGTGGCGTGCATGCGCTCATGGGCGGCAAAACCGTCGATAACATCGTCTCTCTCGACCTTCTGCTTTACGACGGCACGCGCCTGCGGGTGGGTTCCATGAGCGAGCCCGAAATCGAAGCCGAGATCGCGGCGGGCGGTCGCACCGGCGAGCTGTACCGCGATCTCCGCGCACTGCGCGACCGGTATGCCCTGCAGGTCAGGCAACGATTTCCCCGCATTCCCCGGCGCGTGTCCGGCTACAACCTAGACGAGCTTCTGCCCGAGTCCGAGTTCAACGTCGCCCGTGCGCTGGTGGGCAGCGAGGGTACCTGCGCCATCGTTCTCGGCGCAACGCTCCGTCTGGTGGAAAGCCCGCCCTTTCGCACGCTGGTCGGTCTCGGTTATCCGGACATCTTTGAGGCCGCCGACCATGTCCCTTTTCTGCTGGACTACCCACTGATCGGTTTGGAAGGGATGGATTGCGTTCTCGCCGATTCTCTGCGCCGCAAGCAGAAGTCGCTCGGCGATCTCGACCTTCTGCCTGCCGGTGGCGGCTTTCTGCTGGCCGAGTTCGGCGGTGCCAGCCGCGAAGAAGCCGAGGAGAAAGCCACTGCTCTCGCTGTGGCACTTCGCGCACTCGCGCGCCCGCCGGACATCCGCATCTACACGGCGGAACAGGCGGTGCGCGTATGGCACATTCGCGAAGCGGGGCTTGGCGCCACCGCCTTCGTTCCCGGAGTCGGAACCGGATGGGAGGGCTGGGAAGACGCGGCCGTAGACCCCACGCAGCTTGGCTCCTATCTCCGCAAGCTGACCGCGCTCATGCGTGAGTTTGGCTACAGCAGCCCCATGTACGGGCACTTCGGCCAGGGCTGCGTGCACATGCGACACAACTTCGACCTGGAAACGGAAGCCGGCATCCTCAAGTTCCGCCAGTTCGTCGAACTTGCCGCCGACATCGCACTTGCCCACGGTGGCTCTTTATCCGGCGAGCACGGCGACGGTCAGGCCAGGGGCGTCCTGCTTGGAAAGATGTTTGGCCCTCAACTGCTGGAGGCCTTTCGCTCCTTCAAGCGCATCTGGGATCCCGAAAATCGTCTCAACCCAGGCAAGCTGATCGATGCACATGAGATCCATGAAGATCTGCGTCTCGGCGCCGACTATCAACCCTGGCAGCCCAAGACGCATTTTGCCTTCGCTGAGGACAATGGCTCGATGGCTTCGGCCGCCCTGCGATGCGTGGGTGTGGGCGCGTGCCGCAAAACGGACGCCGGCAGCATGTGTCCCAGCTTTATGGCCACCGGCGAAGAGCTGCATTCCACACGCGGTCGTGCGCACCTGCTTTGGGAGCTCATGCAGGGCGAAGTGCTTGAAGGCGGATGGCGCAACGAGCAGGTGAGGGAATCTCTTGATCTTTGCCTCTCCTGCAAGGCGTGCAAAAGCGAGTGCCCGGTCAGCGTGGACATGGCCACCTACAAGGCCGAGTTTCTCGCGCACCACTACGAGACCACGCGAAGGCCCTTGTCCCACTACGCGTTTGGGCGCATCGACCGCGTTGCGCGGCTCGCTTCTTTCGCTCCCGGCCTGGCAAATCTTGGAGGCAGCCCGCCCCTTCGCGCCCTGGTTCAATCCATGCTGCACCTTCATCCCAAGCGAACGCTGCCACGGTTTGCCCGGCCCTTCACGCGCACCCACCGCCCCTCCCGTCAGGCCTCCGGGCCGCGAGTGATCCTTTGGGCCGACACCTTCAACAACTACTTCCATCCCTCCGTCATGCAGTCCGCCCTGCAGGTGATCTCGTCAGCCGGTTTTCATGTGACCGTGCCGCGCAAGCACCTGTGTTGCGGCCGGCCGCTGTATGACTTCGGCATGCTGTCTGCCGCCAAGCGCTATCTGCTCAACATACTGGATGCGCTTACCCCCGAAATCGAAGCCGGCCTGCCCGTAGTCGTTCTGGAACCAAGCTGCGCCGCGGTCTTTCGCGATGAACTCACCAACCTGCTGCCCCACGACGCCCGGGCTCAAAAGCTGCGCAAACAAACCTTTCTGCTCAGCGAGTTCCTTGTAAAGTTTGCACCGGGCTTTCAACCGCCCTCCGTGGAAGGGAACATCCTCGTCCATGGTCACTGCCATCAACGCTCGTTGATGGGCATGGACGACGAAATGCAACTGCTTCGCGCCACCGGAGCCACCGTCCAACTGCTCGATTCCGGCTGCTGCGGCATGGCCGGTCCCTTCGGCTTCGAGAACGATAAGTTCGAGCTCTCGCAACGTCTCGGGGAGCGGGTCCTTCTGCCCGCAATTCGCAGCAGCCATCCAGGAACCACCATCGTGAGCGACGGCTTCAGCTGTTGTGAACAAATTACGCAGAACACCAGCGCGCGACCGCGGCACCTTGCCGAAGTGCTGGCCGGCAAACACGAATCGGGGACCCATTGACTATCCAGACCGGAACACCGCTTCAACAGGAGACGCACCGCCTCTTGCGGGAGCTCGGCGTGGCCGAACCCTTGTTTCAGGACGGCAGCCTGCCCTGCAAAACCCCCATCACGGGCGAAACTCTCGCCCAGGTAGCACCGTCATCGCCTGCTTCGGTCGACGCCGCCATCTCCGCAGCCCACAATGCCTTCCTTGAGTGGCGAGTCGTTCCTGCGCCGCAACGGGGAGAATTAGTTCGCCTTTTTGGCGAGGAGCTGCGTCTTCACCTCGAACCGCTTGGCCGCCTGGTTTCGATCGAAGCCGGCAAAATCCTCTCCGAAGGCCGCGGAGAGGTGCAGGAAATGATCGACATCTGCACCTTCGCCGCCGGCCTCTCACGGCAGGTCGGCGGGCTCACCTTGCCGTCTGAGCGCGCAAGCCATCGCATGATGGAGACGTGGCATCCGCTTGGCGTCGTCGGCGTGATCTCGGCTTTCAACTTTCCTGTGGCGGTCTGGGCCTGGAACGCCGCCCTCGCGCTCATCGCGGGAGACACCGTGGTCTGGAAGCCTTCGGAAAAAACCACGCTGTGCGCGCTTGCCGTGCAGGCCTTGTTTGAGCGTGCGGCTACCCGCATCGGCAACCTTCCCACGCCCCTCTCGACCGTTCTTGTAGGCGCGGCAGACGTCGCCGCCCACCTGGTCGAGAGCCCGCTCGTGCCGCTGGTCTCCGCCACCGGCTCCACCAGCATGGGCCGCATGGTCGCGCCGCGCCTGGCTTCGCGCTTCGCCCGCGCCATCCTTGAGCTTGGCGGCAACAACGGTGCCATCGTCTGCCCATCGGCCGACCTCGAACTCGCCTTGGGCGGCGTGGTCTTCGCTGCCATCGGCACCGCAGGGCAGCGCTGCACGACACTGCGACGATTGTTTGTGCACGAAACGGTCTACGACACGTTCTTAGCCAGGCTCAAGCGCGTTTACGCCTCCGCTGCTGTCGGCGATCCGCGATCGCCAGGAACGCTGGTCGGTCCGCTCATCGATCGCTCTGCGTTCGATCTCATGCAGGCCGCCCTCCACCGCTCCCGGCAGGCCGGTGCAATCGTCACCGGCGGTGAGCGCATCATCCTGCCCGATGCCCCCTCCGGCTTCTACGTCAGGCCCGCGCTCGTGGAACTGCCGCTGCAGACCCCCGAAGCAAAGTCGGAAACCTTCGCACCCATTTTGTACGTGCTGCGATACAGCGATTGGGATCAGGCCATCGCGATGCACAACGATGTCGCGCAAGGCCTTTCCTCCGCCGTCTTCACCAACTCGCTCCGCGAAGCGGAAAGCTTTCTCTCGGTACAGGGCTCGGATTGCGGCATCGCTAACGTCAACATCGGCACCTCCGGCGCGGAAATAGGCGGTGCCTTCGGAGGTGAAAAAGACACCGGCGGCGGGCGAGAGGCAGGTTCCGACGTCTGGAAGCAATATATGCGGCGCGCGACCAACACGATCAATTATGGAGACCGGCTTCCACTCGCCCAGGGCGTCCGTTTTGACATCGGCTAAGTCACTGACCCGGCAAACGCAACACCACTCTCCTGAAGATCGAAGCGTCTCATTCTAGGACCTGTCATGCCCGTGTCCGCCAGCCAACTCGCACGCACCTTCCCTACCCGCATGGAACTGCCTCTACCTCTGAGCAGCCTGCGGATGGGGTTGCCGATCGTCTCGCGGCCAAGTCTCTTCGGCGACTAAGCCTCTTCCTCCTTCTCTCCCTCCAGGGTCAAACCCAAACGGCCTACAAGATCGCAGATGCCTGCGTTCCGAACAAGGCCCCATTGATATGAGATGGTGAGGAAATTAAGATGCCTACCGAAGTCTTTCTGGAAAGCAACGCCATAAGTGAAGAGGTCCGAGCCAAGTTCGGCCCTAAATTGAACACCGCCATCCCGGGTCCCAAGGCACGCGCCATCATCGAAGCAGACGACCGGCTCATGAGCCCGAGCTACACCAGGAGCTACCCCCTCGTCGCAAAGCGCGGCCGCGGCACACGCTTGATCGATGTCGATGGAAATGAGTTTCTCGACTTTTCCGCCGGCATCGCCGTCACCTCCACCGGTCATTGTCATCCCGAAGTCGTGGCCGCGGCGCAGGCCCAATCCGCGGAACTGATTCACATGAGCGGCACCGACTTCTACTACGAGGGCATGCCGGCGCTTGCTCAGCGCCTCAGCGACGTCGCCCCCATGCCCGGGCCTCATCGCGTCTATTTCGGCAACTCCGGCGCGGAGGCCGTCGAGTGCGCTCTGAAACTGGCCCGCTACCACACCGGCCGGCAGAACGTCATCAGCTTTCTCGGCAGCTTCCACGGCCGCACCATGGGAGCGCTTTCTCTGACCAGCTCGCGTCCACAGCAGAAACGCAGGTTCGCACCCTTCGTTCCGGGCGTCACCCATGTGCGGTATCCCTATGCCTATCGCGGTTGTTCCGGCGGCCCCCAGGCGGAAGATGCCTTCGGCCTCGGCTGTGCCCGGTATATCGAAGACAAGCTCTTCAAAACCGTGCTGCCCCCAGAGGAAGTCGCCGCGATCTTTGTCGAGGCGATCCAGGGCGAGGGCGGCTACATCGTCGCACCCACACCCTTCATGCAAGAACTGCGCCGCATCTGCGACCGCCACGGCATCCTTCTCGTCATCGATGAAGTGCAGTCCGGCGCGGGACGTACGGGGAAATGGTGGGCCGTTGAACACACCGGCGTCCAGCCCGACATGATCTGCATCGCAAAAGGCATCGCCAGCGGCTTCCCCCTCAGCGCCTGCCTTACCAAGGCACACATCATGGACTGGAAGCCCGGCAGCCACGCCTCCACCTTCGGCGGCAATCCCGTCGCCATTGCCGCCGCATTGGCCACCATGGACGTCCTTGCGCGCGAGGGCCTCACCAATGCCACGGCCATCGGCGCACACATCAAGGCACGCGCGGAATCCTGGCTCGCAAAGTTTGGCATCGTCGGTGACGTACGCGGCCGCGGACTCATGATCGGCATCGAGTTGGTACGCGACAAGCACTCCAAAACTCCCATCCCCCTCGTGCGCGACCGTATCGTGGAGCTCGCCTTCGAACGCGGCCTTCTCCTGCTCGGCTGCGGGGAAACAAGCCTCCGCATCTCCCCTTCGCTGCTCGTTTCCCGCGAAGAAGCAACCATCGCCATGGACATCCTCGAACACTGCATCGAAATCTGCGAGCGGGAGGGCGAACGGCTGAGCTGACCTCTCCTCTCACCCAACAACGACTGGCGTTTTCACGTTTGTCTAGGCTGATGGTTACGGGCCGGCGGAGGGAGAGGAGCGATGGTCCCTCTCCCTCTACGCTAGCTAATCGATGATTCTGGCGACGACGTCGTAGTCGTGCGACTCTGTAATTTGGCCGCGGTAGAAAGTGCCGGGGACCAAGGAGTCGTGGGGGCCGAAGTCGTTGATGAGGACCTTCCCGTCAATCTCCGGGGCGTGGAGGGGGGTGCGGCCCTGCCAGAGGAGGTCGGTTTCCTCGGAGGGGCCTTCGACGAGGAGGTCGATCTCGCGGCCGATCCAGGCTCGCTTGGCCTGGGTGCTGATCTTTTGCTGAAGCTTCATGAGCTTGCGGCGGCGGCTCTCGATGGTGCGGCGGGGGACCTTGAGGGAGTCGTGTAGCTCGAAGGCCTGGGCGCCCTCCTCGTCGGAGTAGGTGAAGACGCCGAGCCAGTCGATCTGGGCGGCCTGGACGAAGGCGAGGAGCTCGGCGAAGTCCTGGTCGGTCTCGCCGGGAAAGCCGACGATGAAGGAGGTGCGGATGACGATGCCGGGGACGATGCGGCGTGCCTTCTGGATCAGGTCGAGCAAGATCTGCGCGTTGCCGCCGCGCTTCATCGTCTTGAGGACGGAGGCCGAGGCGTGCTGGAGGGGGACGTCGAGGTATTTGGCGACGGTGTCGTGGCGCGCCATGGTTTGGAGCAGGCGGGTGGTGACCTTGTTGGGGTAAGTGTAGAGGAAGCGGAGCCAGCGGAGGCCGGGGAGGGGGGCAAGGGCGTCGAGGAGCTGGGCGAGACCGTCCTTGAGGCCGAGGTCTTCGCCGTAGCAGGTGGTGTCCTGGCCGATGAGGGTGATCTCGCGGACTCCCTGGGCGATGAGGTTCTGGGCCTCGGCGAGAATGGAGCCGATGCGGCGGGAGCGGAACTTGCCGCGGAGCTGCGGGATGATGCAGAAGGTGCAGGGGTGGTCGCAGCCTTCGGCGATCTTGATATAGGCGGAGGCACGGGGGGTGGTGAGGATGCGGGGGGTGGCGTCGGAGTAGAGGTAGTCGGGGAGGGCGGCAGAGGCTCCGTCCCAGGCCTCGCGGGAGAAGCGGCCGGATTGCTGGCGGGCCTCGCCTTCGGCCCGTCCTGCTGGCTTGTCCGGGTGGGAGATGTGGGCGACGTGGTTGCCCTGGTGGTGCAACGGGGATGTTCCGTGGGTGGTGCCGGTTTCGGCGAGAGACTGGGCGATCGCGGGCATGGCGCTGATGCGGAGCTGGGGGGCGGTTTCGGGGTCGTGCTCAGGGTCGGCGAGTGGGCGCGAGTGCTGAGATACGGCGCTGGGGGCGCGGTCGATGAGGGCCTGCTGGACCGTGGTGTCGTCGACTCCAGGTGTCGGGAGAAGCGTGAGATGGGGTTCGACGGTGGCGGCGATGCTGGGTTGGTGGCGGTCCTGCGGCAGGATCTGGAAGGGGCTGGTGCTCGGTTGGGGCGTGGCGGTAAGGCCGGCGGCGGTGAGGATGGCTTCGAGCTCGCCGGTGCCGACGACGGCATCGACCTCGGGGATGTTGGCGCGGATCTCGTCGCGGTAGCGCTCGACGAGGCAGCCGGCGACGACGATGCGGCGCGCTCGCCCGCCGTGTTGCTGCTTGTGCTGGACCATCTCGAGGATGGTGTTCACGGACTCCTGCTTGGCGGAGTCGATGAAGGAGCAGGTGTTGATGACGATGATGTCGGCGTCTTCGGCCGACGGGGTGAGCTCTGCGCCGTTGTGGTGGAGCAGGCCCATCATGACCTCGGAGTCCACCAGGTTCTTGGGGCAGCCGAGGGAGACGAAGCCAACCTTGGGGCGGGTTTGAGGAGGAGTTTCGGGGGCGTCGAGAAGGGCGGGAATCATCACCCTCTATTCTATCGCCCCGTTTTGCGCGGCAAGAGGGTACCCCACCCCCCCCCGAAAAGTCCGAAAGTACGGCGGATAAAGGACTTACGGCCGGACCGGTCCGCTAAAGTATTGATTCTACGTGGCTGATGGCTGTAAAGTACGTCATCGAAAGGACATAGCCACACCATAGGACGCGGACCAAAAAGGCTCAGCGGGAGGTGAGGTGGACGACGATGAGGTCGAGAATAAGGCAGAGGCCGCCGCCCATGGCGAGAAGGATGGAGCTGTTGATGAGGCGGTGTTTGCGGTGGCAGATCCGAGAGAGGTGGTAGACCTGCTCGGCGAGGGCCTCGGTGGCCTCGTCTTCGGTGAGGATGCGGCTGGCTGCCTGGAAGGCGTAAAGATCGGGGTAGTTGGCGATGTCGGTCCAGGCGAAGGCCGAGGGGATGCGGTGTTGGGAGAGGCGCGGCTTGATGGACCAGGCTCCGAAGCCGATGGCACCCAACATGCCGCAGACGCCGAAGGTGGCAAGGAGGAGGAGCATCAGAGTGATTGGAAAGGCGTGGGCGGTGAAGCTGACCGGACGGGAAAAGAAGGCGCTGATACCGGCGCAGGCGATAGTAACCACAAAGCTGGCCTTGGCGTCGGCGAGCTTGATGTTTTCGAGCAGGTAGCGCTGCTGCGACCAGTGGAACTGGGCGCGGTTGCGGATGGGGAGCGAGGTGGCGGCTTCGTTGGGGAGCGAGGATCCGGCGGAGTCGAGCACGTAGGAGGGATCGACGGTGGTGAAGGCAGGCATCCACTCGTCCTGGGATTCGTCGGTGCGGAGAGGCGGAGGCGCGGCGGAGGTAGATGGATTGAGGATGCGGGCCCCTTCCTGGTTCCGGTTTCAGTGCTGGGATTACCTTATCGCAGGTCGGCGCTGCAGAGATGGAGACGCGGTGGCTCCGGGCTCGTTGGTTGTTGATCTCCCGGTGTCGGTTTGTCAGCGTTCGAGATGTGAGCTTGGGCTTTGGGCTGTTGGCGGGTGGGTTCAGGTGGCGGCGATCTGGGGATCGGCTTGAGCTTTGCGGAGGGAGCGGAGCTCGTCGAGATGGATGATGAGCGCGATGAGGGCTCCGGCGAGGGTGCAGAGCGCGCGGCGGCGGGCGATGATGGGGCCCGGGATCTCGTTGAGCGAGAGCAGGAAGACGATGTAGGTAGTCAGGAAGACGCTGTAGAGGCCGTAGTTGACGTTGAGGGTGGCATAGGCTCCAAAGGCGAAGAGGGTGGCCCCAAGGGCGAGCACGATGGGCTGCGGCTGCATGTGCGCAAGGAAGAAGGTCGCGAGGCCGGCCCCGACGAGGGTTCCGGCGCTGCGCAGCAGGGCGCGGTTAAAGGTTTCGGCAAAGGCGGGCTTCTGGACGAGGAGGGCAGTCATGGGGACCCAGTAGCCGGACTGCATCCCGAGGCGGCGATAGGCCTCGGCGGCGGCGAGTACGGTGACGCCCATGCGCAGAGCGTAGGGGAAGGTGGGAATGCCGCGGAGGTGGGGAATACGGTGGAGAAAGATGTCGAGGCGCGAACGGAAGCTGGCGGCAGGAGGTGGCGGCGGCGCGGGGTTGGGCGCGGCGGCGAGCAGAAAGGCGATACCTTCACGGGTCGCGGAGGGCAGGGCGAGCAGGTCGCGGCCAAGCTCCGTGAGCAGGCGGAGGAAGGCGCTTGAAACGAGGATCTGGATGGCCCCGCCAAGCAGGATAAGGAGCGAACGGAGGAGCGCCCCGCGCGGGGGAGCGGGGAAGGCCGAGGCGACGAAGAGCATGACGGCGGCCTGTTGGCCGGCCCAGGCGATGCCCGGGGCAAGGGCGGTGAGCAGGCCGTAGTTGAGCCCCCAGAGGCCGGCGGTAAGCAGGATGGCGTAACCACGATGTCCCGCCAACATGCCGACGAAGGTCGAGAGCGACATGACGAGGGTGGCGGCGATCATGGGCCAGACGCGAGACTCGGCGATGCGCTGGCCGGGGCCGAAGCCGACGGTCATGGCTCCGCCTCCGGCGATGAGTCCGGCGGCGGGATGCCCGCAGAGGACGCCGCCGACGACGCAGAGGGCGATGGCCAGGGAGGCGATGATGGGATCGCGCAGGGAGAACTGCGACCAATGGAAGGTGTAAAGGTCGGCGAAGTAGCTGTGCGGGGGTGGGGGTTGGGTGGTGGCCATGGTGCTGGAGTGCTACTTCCGGTGCAGGGGACGGTTCAGCTTCGGAGGCCGTCCCTCCAAGCAGCACGCCGATATCGCGAGGGACGGCAACGCGGGAGAGGGTACCAGGGACGCGGGTAGGCCAGCAGCGTCAAGATACGGGATCAAACGTGATCCAGAACATGGGGCCGAGTGTGCGCGACGGTCGCCAGGAGCTCGCCGAAGAGGGTGTTGGCCCAGGCAAACCAGGCGCGTGTGAACGTCGCCGGGTCGTCTTGCTGATAGCTCTCATGCATGAAGCCGGTGCCGGCTGCCGACGCTTTCAGCATGGAAAGGCAGCGCCGGATTTCAGCATCGGATTCGCTCGTGAGCGCGTAGATAATCTGTGAGATGGGCCAGATCATCGTCGGGCCGACGTGAGGACCTCCGATGCCTTCCCCCGCGCGGCCGCGAAAGAACCACGGATTCTGCGAGCTCCACACAAAGGCTCTCGTCCTCCGGTAAAGCGCGGCGTCAGGAGAGCTTTCGAGGTATGGCAGCGCGAGCAGGCTGGGCACGTTGGCATCGTCCATCAGGAGTTGGCCGCCAAAGCCGTCCACTTCGTAAGCCCACACGGTCCCCATCGGGGTTTGGGCGATCGCGTGTTGCTGCAGGGCCGAGCTGATCTCACGGGCAAGCTGGTCTGCACCATTGGCCAGCGCGTCATCATGCAGCACCTTCCCGGCGATCTCCGCCAGTTGATGTAGCGACGTGACGGCGAACAAGTTGGAGGGAACAAGAAAGGGAAAGAGGCACGCGTCGTCGGACGGCCGGAACCCGGAAGCAACAAGCCCCACGGGATGGACCGGGTTGCCATAGCCCGAGTTTGCCAGCATCTCGTTCGTCGAGGTGGACATACGCTGAAAGTGATAGGGGCCGGGCCCCTCTTTGCGCTGCTGTATCCGCATGGTGGCCAGGGCGAGTGACATAGCCTTTTGCCATGCCGTGTCGAAGGGACGAACGTCTCCGGTCGCCTTCCAATAGCCGTGGGCCAGGCGGATGGGGTAACAGAGCGAGTCAAGCTCGTACTTGCGTTCGCCGACGCCGGGCTTCATTTCGGTGACGTCCTTCAGCGACCACGGGAGTGGCGTAGACCCCGGGTCTCGCAAAAAAGCATTGGCGTAGGGGTCGATCAGAAGGCAACGCGTTTGCCGGCGGATGACACCTTCCAGCAGCTCGCGCAGGTGCGCCTCCTTTGCAGCCAATTGCAGATACGGCCACACCTGCGCGGACGAATCGCGCAGCCACATGGCGGCGATGTCGCCGGTCAGGACGAACGTGTCGGGCTTGCCGTCCACAGTGGTGAACTCGACGGTGGTGTCGAGTGTATTGGGATAGCAGTTGCGGAACAGTGTTGCGAGATCGGCGTCGGGTATGCGACGGGAGGTCTCGAGAAGAAACGCTTCCACGGCGGTGCTGGTGAACTTGCGATCTTCTCGTTTCGGTCGCCGATCTGCCTGGGGCTCGGCAACCATGCTTGCCAAGGCAGGCCAGCTTGAAAGAGGGATTCCCGCACCCAAGGTGGCCAGACAGGAAGATTCGAGAAAGTTGCGTCGCGAGAGATGTTTTGCCATGTGGATCACCCAGCTTTCAGAAAAGATCGATGCCTAACGAAACCGGTCGAGCTCGCCCCGGTCCTACTGCCACATCTGCACGGATGTTCCGCGGCCCGGCAGACGAAAGTTTGCCCGGGTGCCTTGGGCCTCCGGCGTCGCACCCCACAGGTTGACTGCATGCACCCCGGGGGGCGTCGTCAGCGTACATGACTGCGGCGCACCGCCGCCATTGCTGAGTACCGTCACGTACCGAGGCGCACTCTCAAGAACGCGCAGCAGGCATCCGGGTTGAGGTGTGTCGAAGCGGAAGAGACTCTTCGCCGTGACCTGCGCCAGGGTCTTCTGAAGGTAAAGCGCCAGCGGGGTGGCATCCGTCAGCCACGCACCGAGGCCGATGGGCGACGGGATCCAGATGACCTTGCCGCCCCCGGCGGTCGACCGCTCGACCGCGAGGACCTCATCATCCTTTTGCGCGGTCGCTGTGGCCGTTTGCGGCCGAAGGCTACTGACCCAAAGCCGCGAAGGCAGCGCGACCGGTGAGCCCGTGATGGCGAGAAGCGGCGTGACCTCACGAAGATGAACCTCTTTGAGGTCGGCGCCCGTAATGTCGGCCAGAGGGAAGCCGGCGAGCGGCCAGGCCTTGGCGTGCGGCCCGTAGAACCCCGTCAGCCCGGAGATCAGAAGCGTGTTGCCGTTCTCGACGAAGCGTTTGAGGGTGTGGATCTGTTCCGCCGTCAGCTCCCGGGCATCCGGCAGAATGGCGGCACGCGGCTGCTTCGAGGCCGTGGACCAATCGTAATCGTCGAAATGCTTGATGGCGGGAGGTACGCCGAGGCGAGAGAGTGCTTCGTAGAAGCCCAGAGCTTCGAGAACATGCGCGCTGCTGTCCCGGGCGGGATCGTTGTCGTGATGGTACGCGCTCTCGAAGGTCATCGTTTCCAGGCTGAGCAGAAGCGTGACGGGCGGAGACACGGGCTTCGCGCCGGCAAAGAAGGCGGCGTGCTGACGCAACGTGGCCGCGATCGTGGCCGCTGTGGTGAGGCGGTCGCTCGGCTGCTGCTGAAAATCCAGCAGGGACCATTCTCCGGCTTCCACTCCTTCCCGGCGGGCGTTCAGCAGCCAGAAGATGACGCGATCCGCACCCGCGCCCAGGCTGGTCCAGAGCCATTGCGCGATGTCGGAAGGCGTGGGTTCCAGCGGCTTGACCCCACTGTAGATGTTGTTGCCGCCCTGCAACTCTGTCACCCAGTAAGGCTTCGGCTCCATGCTGCCGCGCACCAGGTCGTTCAGGTAGGACACACCGAGAGCGTAGCGGTCGCGATCAAGAAGACCGAAGTGCCACGCCGGGTGGATGGAACAGCCCAGGGTGTCCAGGAAGCCGCGCCATGCAGGGAGGTTGTCGGAGGATTCCGCCAGATTCGACAGGATGCCGGCCGGATTCAGGTGCAGCGGGTGCGCAGGGTCCGATTGTCGAACCTGCTCCGCCAGCCAGCGCAGTTCCTCGGTTTCGAAGGTCCGCCAGAAGGTGCGCCAGTCGAGTTCCGCGTTGTGATTCCAACCGCTGCCATCGAGCAGCGGCGGCCGCACTTCGCCAAAGCCTTTGTAGTTGGTTCCCCAGGCCAGGTTCATCGCGGGCACGGTCGCATACTGCGTCGGCAACCAGCTTTCAAAAGCCTGTACCGCATGGGGGGTGGATGCGGGAGCCTGGCCCGGTTCGTTGACGAGCAGCCAGGTATCGAGCGCGGGGCTGGAACGGTACCGCCCGACGATCTTGGCAAGGTACACGGCGGCGCGCTCTTTGCTCTCCACCGTCGGCAGGATGCCCACACCCTGGTTTCCATCGCCGCCCAAAAACAACGGCGGCCCGTTTGGGGTCAGCGTGGCCACGATGCGGACATGGTGCTTCTCCGCCGATCGGAAGGCGGCGTCATACAACGAGAAATCCCAACGGTCGGGAGCTGGCTGCAGATAGGTCCACATAAGGAAAAGCCGCGCCACCGGCATGCCTGAGGTCTCCAACTGCCGGAACCAGCCGTCGATCTCTTCCGGGGTCTGCCCGGGCTCAATCCATATCTGCGCGCCGAGAAGAGGCCCCGTTCGCGTCTCGGCGAAGCTCGCAGGGAGAAAAGGGAAGAGAAGAACCCAGACCGACAAACCATGGAGAAAGCCACGCCTCATCAATCGCCTCGTCACGTAGTGTCGGAACTTGGGGGCAGCACCCGGTGCGAAGGTCTTGCCGAAGGCCCGCCCCATCTTCCTCGTCAGCATAGCTTGAACTATATAGAATCGCCCTACCAAAGCAGAACGGAAAGCTGCAAAACGCCTGCTCAACCCTTTCGGACGAAGTCGCTACTGGCGTACCGCGACCAGATCGACGCTGTCCTCTGCCTCGTTGCCCACGTGCTTCCCGCGAAGAAAAAGCTCGAAATACCGCAAGTCTTTGCGGTTCAGGACGGACTCGATCTCCTGGGGCAAGTGGCCGTGGAGCAGGAAACGCGTGGCGGCCTCCGAAACCTGCGAGTCGCTCCCATTGATCAACAGGATGTACCCGCTCCGTGTGGGATTCGGCGCCAGCGCCACATCGACGTAGCCGACCGACACCTTGGCCTCGGTCGGATACACGACTGGGTAGCGAGGCAGTTCCCCGGGTTGCGGTCGCTCATTTTCGAAGTAGTGAACGTGGTCGTTCAGCTCGATGAAGTGGAAGTTCATCTTGTCGGCAAACAGGAAGGTCCATACGTTGCTGCCGTTACCCCCCACCAGAATGCTGTTTTCCTGGCTAAGATCTTGGACGTGAAGGTCGCGGGCGTAACGGATGACGGAATGTACGCCAACCCGCCGCAGAGCGTCCTTGAAGTCGAACCCGATCAGGGCTTCGACGAAGGTTGTATTCGGAAGGGTCGCCAGATCCCGGATCTTGCCGCGCAGCATGGGGTCCTTGATCGAAGCCAGTTGCTTGTCCGGGTAATCAGGGCTTGTGTAATCCGAAACGCTGATCTCCGCTCCGGAGAGACGCCGCACCAGAACAAGGGAAAGATCTGGAGTCACGATGGTGATGTCGCCCTGCGTTCTTCCCAGAAAGCGAACAAAGGCGTTTTCCGGTCCAGGCTCCGGCACCTTGGCCCGTACCGAGGTATAACCTCTTCCCGCGAAGAAGGCTCCTGCTGCACCCACAAAGATCAGCGCAAGTACCGCGCCCCACTTCCACAAGCTGCGGCGGCGTTCCCTGGACACCGGAGGATGCATCTCGGGAGCAACGATCACGGGGGTGACGAACTCTTCAACGTCGACCGGCGCCGGACCATCCGCTACTTCCGCGCGAACGGGAAGGTGCGCGGGCTTGAACAGGGGCGTGTAGCTGCCCCTTTGAATCGTGAGGACCAGCCGTTCGTCTTTCCCCTCGCCGCTGAAGAAGGCCTCCAGCTTGCGGCGAAGGTGACTGACCTGGGCCCGCGCGATGTTGTCGCGCGAGGGGTCAAAATCCAGCCGCCGCCCCAAGACGTCGCAGGCAATATCGTATTCGCGCAGGACGACATCCGGCTGAAGGATAGCTTTCTGAGAGATGTAGCGCAGCAGGTTGCGAAGCTGCGTGGCGCGCTCAAAGCCTGAGCTTGCAACGATGCGCTCCACCAATTGCCAGTGCGGACTGTCCTGAAGCTGTGCTGCTTCCCTTTCGGTGAGCTCTCCCGGGTGGGCGTTGATGGCCATGATAAGACCCTTCGTGGTGGTCACGGTTCGAGCTACATCATTGCATACAAACGCTTTTTACGTAAAGACACGTTCAATCACAAGTTCTGACTTGCCAGCGGCATCATGTCGCTTCCAGTATGCGGGGCGAGTCGGGAAGCGGTTTTCCCGCGCTGAAGATCCTCAGCCTTCCGACTGGACTTCCTCCGCATACCAGGAGGCAAGGTCCATTCCAGGCATTGTTCCCCCCGACTTGATTCCGGAGGCAGTTCTATGAAGTTCGTATCGCAGGCCAGAAGCATAAGGAAGACATTGTTTCAAACACTCTTCGCGCTCGGGTGTGTCGGCGGTTTGTCGCTGATGCCGATCAGTGTTCTGGCCCAGGTGACAACCGCATCGATCTCAGGCACGGTGACCGATCGCTCCGGCGCGGTCATTCCCAAGGCGAAAGTGGTGCTGACCGACGTGGCCACCAGCGCGACGCGCCCCACGGCCACTAACGGAAGTGGGCTCTTCTCCCTCTCGGCCGTGCCCACGGGCGACTACAGCCTGACCATCACCGCGCCAGGGTTTGAAACCTTTACGCAGACCGGGATTCACCTCGATCCTCAGGACCAGCGCGTTCTGCGCGAATTGAAGCTGTCGGTAGGATCGGAAAATGCCAATGTCACCGTCGAGGCGGACCAGGCGGGCATCAACGCGGATTCGGGAGAACTGAGTTCGCTCATCACGGCGGAAGACATCAAGCACCTCGCGATCGAAGGACGCGATGTGACCGAACTGCTGAAGGTCCTACCCGGGTTCACCCCCGGCGGCAGCAATGGAAGCATCGCAAACACGGTCTACGATCCCTCGCAGGTGGGCGTCAGCGGCGCACTCGGCAGCTATCATGGCAATGGCACCCCGCTCAATGGCGTTGCGCTCCTCTCCGACGGTGCCGACATCACCGATCCCGGCAACTTCGGTTCTTCGATTCAGGCGGTGAACTATGACCAGGTTGCTGAGGTTAAGGTACAGACCTCCAGCATGACCGCGGATACGGCGCATGGCCCGATCGTCATCAATGCGGTCGGCAAGTCGGGTGCGAACACCTTCCATGGTTCCTTGTACACCTACGCTCGTACCACGCAGCTCAATTCCACGGACTGGTACGCCAAGTATGCCGGCCAGCAGAAGCCACCCGACCGCCAGATCTATCCGGGCGGTACGCTCGGTGGTCCCGTGGTCATTCCCGGCACGAACTTCAACCACTCCCGTCGGCTAACCTTCTGGGTGGGCGGGGAAGATTACGCGCAGAAGAACTCGTACGCCTACGGCGGAGCCACGGGAGCCGTGCTTACCGCGCTGGTCCCCACGGCCGGAATGCGTACCGGCGACTTCAGCCAGACGCAGATCCAGCAGTACCTGGGCAACCACTACAAACCGCCGACCATGGTCAACAATGTGCTCACACAAAATTGCGAGTCGACCTACACCCATCTGTGCCCCGTTCCTGTGACCGGCGTGGACGGCACGCCTATCTCCAACGGCCAGATCACGTTGGATCCCGGATCCAAGGCTCTGCTCAACCTGCTTCCTCTCCCGAACGTACCCACCGGCTCCAATAGCTACAACTGGATTACCACGAACCTGATCGACAACAATCTCTGGCAGGCGCGTGGGAGGCTGGATTACTCGCTCGGCGAGAAGACGAAGATGTTCGTGGTCTACAACACGCAG
This sequence comes from uncultured Granulicella sp., assembly GCA_965213785.1. Taxonomy (GTDB): domain Bacteria; phylum Acidobacteriota; class Terriglobia; order Terriglobales; family Acidobacteriaceae; genus Edaphobacter. Next base: position 2,705,617 of record OZ243921.1, read on the forward strand.
CGCGGCTTGCAGGGCAACCCACAGGTACCCTACTACTCTCCGCGAGCCGCCCTGGGCGGCGTGAATACTCCTGGTGGCGGCGAGATCTTTACCCATGACTCCCAGCTCGGGTCGCTTAATATAGGCACCATCATCACCCCTTCGTTGACGAACGAGTTCTATGGTTCGCTCTCCTTCCTTGGCGTCGCATTCAACAACAAGACGCCGGGTGCCCTCTCCAATGACGCTACGGGCTTCCCCTACCAGGGTCTTTACGATAACGGCAACAAGACGGTGCCCCAGCTTCTCGGGTACGGCGGCGCGCTCGGGCTCCCGCTCGCTCTCTGGCAGGACACGTATGACAAGGGAATCTACACCAACAAACTCGTCCGTACAGGCGGCGACAACCTCACCAAGCAGTGGGGAGCGCATACGGTCCGTCTCGGCATTTACGGGCAGATGGACAGCAACAACGGCCTGCAATCCTACGTCCCGACGAACGGCAGCGTAGCGCTCTACTACTACCCGGAGACGTTTCAGCCGATCAACCCGATCACCAACCTGCCCGTCGGTCCGCTCATCCACGACACGGGTGCGGTCAATAGCGGCAGCGGCGGCAACTATCTTGCCGATTTTGCGGAAGGCAACATCGCGACGTACGCTCAGACGAACATCAACCCGGCAGTCAACCTGTACTTTTGGAATATCTCCGGCTATGTGCAGGATCACTGGAGAGTGAAGCCCAGCTTCTCCCTCGACCTTGGCGTACGTTTTGAGCACATCACGCCGTGGGGCGATGCACATGGCGTCGGCGTTCCAATCTTCAGGGACAGCGCCTACTACAGCGACGCCGCCGGTTCTCCGCTGCCCGGCTTTCTATGGCACGCCCTCGACAAGTCCGTGCCGGTCTCCGGCGCCGCAACCCGCTGGGCCTTTGTGGAGCCGCGCGTGGGATTCGCCTGGGATGTCTACAAGACCGGGGCCACGGTTCTGCGAGGAGGCTTCGGTATCTACACGGCGCATGACAGCTACAACGACGCGTCGCTCGGGGTCGCCACCGCTCAGGGCTCACTCAGCCTGTCTCCCGTGAACACCACCTTCTCGGCGGTCAGCCAGACGCATGCTCCCACCAACGCGGGGACCGTCAGTGCCAGCAAGCTCTACGGCTACTACGGCGACGACGACAAGATGCCGCAGGTGTACACCTGGAACTTGTCCATCGTGCAGAAGATGCCGCTGAAGTCCACGACCGAGATCGCCTACGTGGGCAACTACTCGAACGACTTGCTGAACAATGGCGGCACCGGGCAGGTGAACATCGACGACATCAATGCCTTGCCGATCGGGGCGCTGTACAGCAAGGGAGTGTACAGTTATGCCGACTTCGCCACGGTCGCCGGCCTGCAGCCTGCCCAGATCAACGCCTTCCGCAAATACCCGACGTACCAGAACCTGCTGATCGCGCAACACAACAACTATGCCAACTACCATGCTCTGCAGGTCGCCTGGAACAGGCAGTCGGGCCATGTGCTCTTCGGGGCGAACTACACCTTCTCCAAAGCGCTTGGCATCCTTGGCACCGACGGCGGGAACGGCAATCCTGTAAACCCCTTCAACCTTCGCGACAACTATCAGCCTGAGTCGTTCGACCGCACGCACGTGTTCAACCTGCGGTACACGTTGCAGGTGGGTCAACCGATGCACAACGCCTTTGCGGGAGCCCTGCTGAATGGATGGGAGCTTTCGGGCATCAGCAACCTCATCAGCGGAGCGAATCTCGTCACGACCGGCTCGCCGAGCTTCGGCTTCGGCGGCAGCGTGAGTGGAACCTCCGGAAGCATCGCCCTCTCCTCGACGCCATTTCTGGGCACTCCCGACGTGATGCTGATGCCTCGTCTGCTGTGCGATCCGGCAGGTGGCCTGGGACCACACCAGTATGCCAACGGTGCCTGCTTCGGTGCCCCGCTGAGCCTGGGGACGAATGGCAACTACCGCGTTCCGTACCTCCATGGCCCCGCGTACATCAGCAACGACCTCACCGTCACCCGCAACATGAAGCTTCGCGAAGCTCAGTCCCTGCAGCTTCGGCTGGCGGCGTTCAACTTCCTCAATCACGCGAACAACAGCTTCAACAGCAACGTGCCCACCGCGACTTCGCTCAGCTTTATACGGACCGGGACGAACTTCGGAAGCCCGGTGTCGTCCGCCGTTCTCGGCAGCCTCACAAACGGGCATACGGATTTCGGCTTCGCTCCGCTGAAAGGCGGCCGCCGCATCCTTGAAGTCTCGGTCAAGTACACGTTCTAATCGCAACGCCTCTTCACGAACGAAGGATCACACCATGCGAAACAAACACAAAGTCACGGCAGCGGCGTCGATGCTGCTGGGAGCAGCCCTCATCGGCTGCGCGAGCGGCACGCTGACTCCTGATGCGCCGGCGCCCCTGGGGGCGGGTACAACCTATTACGTCAGCGGACAGGGCAGCGACTCCGCCGACGGCTTGACGACTGGCACCGCGTTCCGCAGCCTGCAGCGCGCCGCCAACGTGGTGGGCCCGGGCACCACCGTTCTGGTGATGAACGGAACTTACACCAATACCTTGGCGACATCCCCCGTACTCGACATCAGCGCTGCCGGAACGCCAGGTAACTGGATCAAGTTCAACGCCTACCCGGGAGCGACTCCCGTGATCTCTTTCAGCGGCTTCAACGGCGTCCAGTTCGACATTAATGCCGCCTACATTGAGTTCAAGGGTTTCACGATCATCGGAAACAATCAGAACGTGACCCTGGCCGAGGCTCTGCAGTACGCCTCCCAGGCCTCGAAATATCCGCAATTCAACGGGAACTGCATTGGCATTCTCGGCGCCAGCGGGGTCACCAGCATAGGCCCGAACCATATCAACATCCTCAACAACACCGTTCATGATTGCGGAGGCGGTGGCATCGCGACGGTGAGTGCCGACTACATCACCATCTCGGGCAATACCGTATACAACACCTCGTGGTTCTCCGCCTACGGCACAAGCGCCATTTCGAACCTTACGGATTGGGACTCCAACCCAGCAGACACCACCACACCGTACAAAATGGTGATCACCAACAACACGGTATACAACAACCAGGAGTTCGTTCCCTGGCAGCAGAACCTTCCTTCGCCGGCGATTACGGATGGCGAGGGAATCATCATCGACACCAACCAGAATGCCAGGGGCACCAACGCCTCGAAGATACCGTACACCGCCCGCACGCTCATCGCGAACAACGTGATCTACAACGGCGGAAGCGCCGCGGTCGAGGTGTACTACAGCCAGCACGTCGACATGGTGAACAACTCGACGTACGGGAACGTGCTGTCCACGGTGGAAAGCGGCCGCGGAGAGATGAACATGAGCAACTTTGACGATGTCAGAGTGATTAACAACGTGTTCTACAGCTCCCCAGGGCAAAATCCGATTACGGAATACAACGCCTGCGCCACGAGCTGCACGATCGACTACAACCTCTACTTCGGCGGAACGCCCAAGCTGGTGGGTGCGTCCCTTGGAGCGCACGACCTGCTGCAGAACCCCTTGTATACCGCGCCGGTTGCAGCCAGTTTGTCCGCGGTCAATCTCAAGCTCATGCCCGGCAGTCCCGCGCTGGGGTCGGGGACATCGTTTCTGGCGCCGTCGACGGACATCAACGGGGCGCCACGACCGTCGGCAGCGGGATACACGCGGGGGGCCTACTCGCAATGATCCGTTTCGCGCCAGATGCTCATCGCCTTCGCCGTTTTGTCGCACAGGAGCAAATCGGGAGCCTTAGTTTTCGCAAGCTGCTTTTCGGGAGAGACCAGATGCAAACCTTTGCTGTATCGTGCTGCAGAAATCTGAAAGCGCGAGCGTCGTCTTTGCTCCTTGCAGGCCTGGTCGTCGGTGGAACTTTGTGCGGGAGTCCGGCCCAGGCGCAGGCGCCGCCGGTAATCGTGACATCGCCCTCCGCACCGCTGGCTCATTCCTCCAGCAGCTTCGGATCGACCGATACGACCGGGACGCTCGGCCGGGTCGGCGCGAACAGCAGGGGAGACGTCTTCTACCTCAACACGCAGTTCAACAACACGAAAAACTTCCTGGTGGAAGTTCCTGCGGGCACGACGACGCCGGTTCTGCTGATGTCCAACATCTCCGCTTTCTCCTACGGTGTGTATGTGGACCCGCAAGGAAACCTCTGGGTAGCCGACGCGAATGCCAAGCCGGAGTTCATCCCTTTCGTGAACGGGAGCTATGCCACCGGGGTGGACGCCTCCACGCTCAGCGCGACCCAGTGCACGTACCCGGTCTCCACGAACACCAAGCCGTGTTTGTATAAAATCTCTACCTCAACGGTGGGTTACTACGCCCAGGCGCAGGATTTTGCCGTCGATGGAGGCGGAAACGTCTACATCGTCGACCGCAACGACGGCACGACCGGAGGCGCTCACAAGCGCATCGTCAAATACAGCCCGACCGGCACGACCACGATCCTGGTAGACAACCTGGCGCCCACCACCACGTACTCGCAGATTGCCGTGACCTCTGCCGGCGACATCTACTACGTGGACGGCACCGGTTCCAGTGTCTCTTTGTACCCCGCGGGCTCGGCGACTCCTACCATCATCGGCACCGGCTTCACCAAGCCCTCCGGGCTATCGCTTGACGCAAGCGGAAGTCTCTACGTAACGGACGTCGGCAGCAACCGTATTCTTGTCATCCCCAATGTCGGTGGCGCAGTGGTGACCGGAAACCAGTTCCAGCTCGCCAACGTCACCGCGGTGTACGGCGTGGGGATCGACGGTGCTGGAAACGTTTACTACGGGGCTAACGGCAGTGGACAGAACCTGACCCGTTTGTCGGTCGGCAACCTGAATCTAGGCTCCGGCACCTTCGCCACCCCGACGGCTGCGCAAACCATCAATCTCTCCTTCTCCGCGCCTGCGACGTTCGGAAGTGTCACCGTCTTGGGCGGTCCGGCGGCCGCTCCGTTCGTCGTAGGAGCGAATACCTGCACAGCCGGAAGGTTCTACGCGATCGGGTCCACCTGTTCGGTCACCCTCACCTACACGGCCTCCGCCGCTGGGTCGCAGGCTGGCGCCCTCCTCGCCTATGATGCGACAGGCGGTCTGCTTGCCCAGGCAACGCTTACCGGCTACGGCCTCGCTCCTCTGCTGAACCTGGATCCCGGCGTGGTGACGCCGATCGGCAGCAGCTTGAAAAATCCGAGTGCCATTGCAGTGGATGGTGCGGGCAACACCTACGTGGCCGACAGTGGCGCCGGGTCGATCTACAAGAACGGTGCCTCGACGCCGATCGCCACCGGGCTCGTCGCCCCTTCCGCCATAGCGGTCGATGGCGCCGGCAACCTGTATGTGGCTTCCACGGGAATCGTCCAGCAGATCCCCTACGCGGGTGCCTCCTATGGCACCGCAACCACGTTGTATACAGGTTTGAGCGGCCCTTCCGGTCTGGCACTCGATAGCGCCGGCCGTTTGTACGTGGCCGATAGCGGTCACGGACGAGTGTTGCTGCTCACGAGCTCCGCAGGTCAAGGACTGGGGAGCATGGTCACCACGATCGCTTCTGGTCTGGCCAGTCCCGTGGCCGTCGCCGTAGACAACCTTGGAAATCTCTTCGTGTCCGACAGCGGGAGCAATCAGGTGTACCGCATCGCTCTGGGCACCCGCACGCAGGCCACCCTGCTGACCGGGCTGACCGCCGCTGCGGGCATCGCTGCCGACGCCAGTGGAGGTGTGTTTTCCGCGGACAGCGGCAAGCAGACCATCACGCATATTCCTGTGGTAAACGGATCCCTGAGCACAAGTCAGGCGACTACGGTGGGAACCATCGTAGCGACTCCGGCCGGGCTTGCCGTAGACTCCCTAGGAAACATCTATGCAACGGATGCTACGGCCGGAACGGTGGCGACGATGCTTCGCTCTTCGGGCACGTTGAACTTTGGTCCTGTCATCGTTCCCACGGCAAGCCCGGCGCTTGCTGCGACGTTCTCGAGCGAAGGCACCGCTCCTGTCGTATTAGCCACCCCGTACTACACCGGGTCCGGAGCCACCACGGCCTTCGCGCTGCAGTCTTCCTCCACTTGCGCGGATGGTGCGACGATCGCGGTGGGCGGCACGTGCACGGTCGCCGCTACGTTCTCACCCAGCGCCAACGGCGTTCAGGCAGAGACGCTCACCTTCGCCAGCAACGCCGCGGCTGCCGCTCTGACGCTGCAGGGAACCGGGGTGCCCAAGCCCCTTGCAACGATCTCAGGACCGGCATCCGTCGTGTATGGTGCAACCGCAACGTATAGCGTCGCCTCGGCAGTGGACGGAAAGTTCACCGTCAACATCGCGGGGCCAACCACCACCAGCGTTCCTGTCACCGTTTCCGCCGGTGCGGGGTCCTTCACTCTGCCGCCGCTGAGTGTAGGCAGCTACACGTTCTCGCTGCCCGTGAACGGCACGACCGGGTTTTTGATCGTAGCCGTCAGCAAGGCTGCCCTGACCGTGACTGCAAATGACGCCACGCGCGCCTACGGTGTGGCGAACCCGGCATTCACTGCCACCGTTTCAGGCGCGGCGAACCAGGACACCTTCACCACAGGGGGCACAACAACCGCCACGCTCTCGAGTGCTGCAGGAAAATACTTCATCGTTCCAACCGTGAGCGGCCCCGCGCTGGGCAACTACACGGTCTCAGCGGTAAATGGGTCCTTGACGATCACCAAGAGCGCTTCCACCATCGTCCTTTCCCCTTCGGTGAGCAGCGTACCCGCCGCGGGCAGCGTCGCCCTCACGGCCGCTGTCGCCAGTGTTTCGACGGGCACGCCCACCGGCAACGTGCAGTTCTACAACGGCACGTCACTGCTAGGTACCGTCGCCCTTTCCAACGGCGCCGCGACCTACGGCTACATCGCTCCTCCCAACGGCCTTCTGAGTCTTTCGGCGGTTTACGTCGGCGACGCCAACTTCAGCACGTCCACGTCCACTGCGCTCGGCATCCCCGTCGGTCCTGCCAGCTACAACCTGGCGGTCGCGCCCGCAAGTCTTACCCTGAAACAGGGAGGCTCGGGTACGGCCACCATCACCGTGACGCCTTACGCGGGCTTCAACCAGGCGGTCGTGTTCTCCTGCGCCGGCCTGCCCGCCGGGGCCAGTTGTTCGTTCAATCCTGCATCGGTCACCCCCAATGGCAGTGCTGTAACGGCGCAGTTGACCATCGTCACCTCGGGCGCGACGGCGATGTCGAGGCCCGAGGTTCCCTGGAAGGGCATGGAAGGCACAACCACGCTGGCACTCCTGCTTGGCGCCTTTACGGGTTGGCGGCGCAAGCGTCTCGTCAAGGGGCTGCTCGTGTTCTGCTGCGCCGCAATTCTTGGAGCGTCCTCTCTCGTGGGTTGCGGCTCGAGCACCAGCGCTACCATCGCCCCCACCCCCGTGGGGACAGTCAAAGCCACCGTGACAGCCTCGAGTGCGGCGGTCGCAACGCAGAAGACTGGCTCACTCACCCTGGTCGTGACCAATTGAGCCGCACAACGCGGCACCTCCGCAGGAGAGCCGTCGATGCGATCTGCTTTGTCGGCACATGCGCCGTATGGACAGGCGTCTGTGCCATGATCGCGGCGTCCGCGGCCGCGCAAAGCCTGCCTGCGGGGTCGACGGACGATCCGGGCGTCTCGACCGCTCTCTACTTTGACGCCGTGAAGGGCAGCACCGTTCATGGCGGCGTACCCGCCGGGAAAGCTCACTCGGCCGGGCTTGCTTACTCCCTTGCCTCGGCTCCGAAGCACGGGCAGGTGACCCTGAGCGCAGGACAATCGGGCAATTGGGTTTACCAGCCCGAAGCCTCCTTCGTAGGGTATGACGAGTTCCGCGTCAGCCTGGGCGAGGGCCCTACTACCCGCACAACTCGCCTCGTCATCTCGTTGACCGAAAAACCTACCCGCCTCACCTACTTCGTCGATGCCGCCAGGGGCAAGGACACAAACCCGGGTTCCGCGAAAGATCCATTCGCCACCATCCAGGCGGCGCAGAATGTCACCCGGCCTGGCGACACCGTGCTGATCAGGAACGGGACCTACCAGCAGACCTCCAACGAAGGTGTCCTGGTCATCACGCACTCCGGTCTGCCGGGAGCGATGATCACCTACAAGGCCTACCCGGGAGAGCATCCCATCCTGCATGCGGCGACCGCCTGGAACCACATCCTGGTCATGGCGTCCTATGTCCGCATCGAAGGCCTGGAAATTGCGGGGAACGCCGCCAAGGTATCCCAGGAAGATGCCGCGGCCGTCTCGGAGCGCTTTACAAAAGGCACGGCGAACCAGAGCTTCGGTCCTGAGACCAGCGCGTACGAGACCAATGGCATCTCCATCCGGCCCGAAGCGCAAAACAAACCGGCCGACCAGAGGATCGCGCCGCGCCATGTAGAAGTGGTTCATACGATCGTCCACGATGTACAGGGGGGCGGGCTCTCGGCAATGTGGTCCGACTACCTGCTCTTTGAAAAGAACGTGATCCACGACACCTCCTATCGGGCGATGTATGCCACGAGCGGCATCAGTGTTCTGGGAGCGCAGAACACGGACAACGAATCTCCCTCGTTCAAAATCTTCATCCTCGGCAATCTCGTCTATCGCAACCGTACCGAAGTCAAGTGGGAACACACGAAGGCCATGTCCGACGGCAACGGCATCATCATCGACAGCAATCGCAACAAGGGCGACAAGGTTGGCCCGTACGCGGGGCGGATGCTGATCGCGAACAACGTCGTCTATGAAAGCGGCGGCGCCGGCATCCAGGTTTACAGCAGCGACAACGTGTCCGTCCTGCACAACACCGTCGTACGGAACAGTCTGACGCCCGGTCTTCGCTACGGGCAGATCTGGGTTCATCAGGCTTCCAACGTGTTGATCGAAAACAACATCGCGGTAGCAGGCACGGGGGACGGATCTAAGATCAACGAGGCGTTCAAAGACACGCAAAACGTGGTCTACGACTACAACCTGTACTTCGGGGGAAACAAGCCGGACCTCTTCGGCGCTCACGATAAAATCGCCGACCCCCACTTCCTCGACGAAAAGACGGGCAACTTTCATCTCGACGCAGCTTCCCCGGCCGTAGGCGTAGGAAATCCGCAGTTCCTGATCCACGAAGACTTCGACGGTCGTGTTCGTCCAGCGAATGCGCCCGTGGATGCCGGAGCCTTTCAGCACTGAGCCGGACGGGAGACAGATTCCAAGCCTTCAAGCGTGGGATCGTCCGAGAAAGATGAGTTATTCTGAGGGCACGCTGCCAACGCCTGACTACAGACCTCAGGACGGGCCACGAAGACCGATACGCAAGGGGACACCGCATGGCTGACGGCGAGGGGACGCGGATCGTTCAAAAGCTCTCGCCGGATCCCGGGCGGCCTTCCTTGCGGTACCTCAATCTCGCGGTCGTATGTCTCTTCGCCCTCCTTCTTTACGCCTTCCGGCCGGCCGGCGGCGGAGTCGATCTGACCTCGTCCTATCTCGGCTGCCGCGTCATCATGGAACACAATACCGATCACCTCTACAGCCAGGACGTCACCTCCTATCAACTGGTCAAAGATCCTGTCTGGCAACAAGCCACCCTCGGCAGAGGATTCGCACCCGACCTGGCGCTTCCTCCCTATGTTCAAACGCCGCTCTGGGGATACTCCCTGAGACCACTTTGCCGTTCCATGGGCTTTCCCGCCTTCAATCGCCTCTTCTTATTCGTTCTCTGCCTGTGTTTTGCCGGCACGGTCTGGCTCACCGCCCGCGAGTGGACGCTGCATCTTTTCCATCCTCTCTGGGTCGCGGCAAGCTGCGTCCTCTACGCCGCCCTGTATCCCCTGCATTACTCCCTTGCCCTCACGCAGACCCACATCCTCTTCCTCTACATGGCTCTTCTAGCGGTCGCGCTCGCCAGGCGTGGGTTTCCCATCTGGGCGGGCATCCTTCTCGCGTTAGCGGCAGCCGTCAAAATCACGCCGGCGCTCCTCTTCGTCTACTGGATCATCACACGGCAGAAAAAAGCTGCCTGGAGCTTCATCGCGGCCTCCCTGGCCCTCGTGGCTGCGGCCGTCCTTACCACGGGCGCCCCACTCTACCTGGCTTACCTCCGCAGCATGTCTCGTGTCTCCAACATGCTCCTGGTGGCATGGAACAACCAGTCCCTCGCGGCCTGGTGGATGGGCTTCCACTATCCGCGACAGGAGTTCGGCACATGGCACATCTTCGTACTCCCGCCAGCCGTCAAGATCACTTCGCTCGTCCTGCTCCTTGCGTCCGCGGTGGCAGGCGGTTTCTTCGATAGACGCCGACAGGACGTCACCATGAACACACCTCCTTACGGAGCAATCTTCACCCTCACCGGCGCCACTCTCTTCACCCCTATCGCCTGGACGCACTACTTCGTCATCCTCATCGTTCCCATCATGTTTCTTCTGGATGCGTTCCTGCGTCGTCGGTCACCCATCCTGCTCGCCGTCGCGGCTGCCATCGTCCTCCCCAATGTCTATCACTTCGTCTTTCGTCTCTCTCACGCCGCTCTCCCCGATATCGTCCGGTTGCAGTTTTACTCCGGAATCGTGGCCATGGCCGCGCTTTACTTGCTGTCCCGGCCAGGCGGCTTGGTGCAACCCGCGCAGGAGCCGTATCCTCACGAACTCCATGGCAACCTCGCGGCGGACTCTTAAGCCGCCCCCGACCGGCCCAATCCATAATCCCTGATCCGCCTCCCCAGCCTCGGGCCCCCTCCTACTTCCCCGCAACCTTCGTCTCATCGACCGCGATCACCACATTTTCATGCTTGATGTCCAGCCGCAGCCGGTTGAAGAAGCTCATGTACACGTTCGCCACCCACACCAGCGCAAACCACGCGATCAGGTATCCCCGCCACCCGGCATAGAGCATCTGAAACCGCGTCGCGACCAAAAATAATGCAGCGACATAGTGTGAAAAGCAGTACTCGCACGTAAACAGGTAGAAGAACTTCCGCTGCACCAGGGGCTTGCACGTCTGGCTCTTCTCCTTGCAGAACTCCCGCGGCTCCCGGAACACCTCCTCATGCGTCACCGTCCAGGCCGCGCAAGCGATTGGGATCGCCAGCAAAAACAGATACGCCACCTGGTGGGACAGATTCAACAAAGGTTCGCTCGGCATCCCTCATAGGATGCACCCCACGGGTTTACGATGGAATCCATGGACTGGAAAGGCAAGCGCGTCCGCACGATCCTGGAAACTGCCCTCGCGGAGGATAAGGCCGCGCACGACATCACCACCACCCTCACTGTTCCTCCCAACCTCCGGGCCACCGGCGCCATCGTCGCTCACCAGCCCTGCATGATCGCCGGAATCGGCGCCATCCCTATCCTGCTCGAGCTCTTCGCCCGTATGGGCGCGGAAAAGGACGCCCCCGACCAGCCCCGCCGCTTCGAGGTCGTCAGCCACTCCGAAATCTTCGACGGCGTCCGCGTAAAAAAGGGTCAGACCATCGCCGTCATCCGCCATCGCGCCGCCGCCATCCTCGCCTGCGAGCGCGTCATCCTCAACCTCATGCAGCGCATGTCCGGCATCGCCACCCTCACCGACGCCTTCGTCAAGGCCCTCGCCGGAACCGGCGCCCGCGTCGTCGACACCCGCAAAACCATCCCGGGCCTCCGCCTCCTCGATAAGTACGCCGTTTGCTGCGGAGGAGGCGTCAACCACCGCCTCGACCTCCAGGACGGCATCCTCATCAAGAGCAGCCACATCAGCCTCGGCGGTGGCCTCCCCGCCGCCCTGGCGCACGCCCTCGCCGGCCGCAAGCCCGGCCAGAGGGTCGAGGTGGAGATCCAAACCCCCCAGGAGCTCGATCAGGCCCTCACCGGAGGGGCCGACGCCATCCTCCTGCACTGCATGTCCCTTGCCGCCATCAGGAAAGCCGTCAAGCAGATCCGCGACCACAACCCCAGCATCCCCATCGAAGCCTCCGGCAACATCACCCTCGAAACCGTCAGGTCCTACGGAGAGGCTGGCGTGGACTTCGTCTCGATCGGTGCCCTCACCCAATCTCCTGCCGCCGTGGACCTTGGCATGAGAATCACCGCCAATGTCTTCTGACCCATGGGACGCCGCCGCGGCCGAGGACGGCATCGCCCATACCCGCTTCGCCGGCCGTCTCCATCACCTTCCCACCACCACCTCCACCAGCACCCTCGCCCTCCAGGCCGCCAGCACCGGCTACCCCGAGGGCCACGTCTGGGTCGCCGACGAGCAGACCGCCGGACGTGGACGCGGAGGCCACGCCTGGCACTCCGAGCCTCGTGCCGGCCTCTACCTCTCCGCCCTCCTCCGCCCCACCCTCTCCCCATCGAACGCCCTGCACCTCTCCCTCGCCACAGGCCTCGCCGTCCAAGCCGCCGTCGCGGAGCTCACCGGCCTCCACCCCGACCTCCGCTGGCCCAACGACCTCCTCCTCGATACCCGCAAGTGCGCCGGCATCCTCGTCGAAACCGCAGTCGCCGCCGGCACCCTCCGCCACGCCATCATCGGCATCGGCCTCAACGTAGCCCATACCGCCTTTCCCCCGCCCCTCGCCGATCTGGCCACCTCCCTCCGCCTTGCCACCGGCCGCCTCTTCCCCCGCGAGCCCCTGCTCGCCGCCATCCTCCGCCACCTCGACCGGGAAATCACCCAGCTTCAGTGCACTAACCCCGACATCCTCACCCGCTTCGCCGCCGCCTCCACCTGGGTCCATGGCAAGCGCGTCCGCGTCGGCGAACCCCCGGCCTTTACCGGAACCACTGCCGGCCTCGACCCCCGCGGCTTCCTCCTGGTGCATGCAGACGACGGAACCCCCCACACCGTCCTCTCCGGCGGGGTCCGACCCGCCTGAAGGCTTGACAGGCCCGCTATAATCGGGTGAGAGAAGGGAAGAGCGGCCCGGCCAACCAGCCGGGCCTTTTTCCGTCCGCCGCTGCGGTCTGGATTCCGTCGAGGTCCAGACCTAACTTCAATTGTTTGAAGATTTTGCATACTTTGCCGGGGGTGGGTGTACCGATGAGAGCAGCGATCAAACCAGCTTGCGAGGACACAACCCCATGCTCCTAGCCATCGATGCAGGCAACACCAACACCATCCTCGGTCTCTACCGTCTGGCCACCGAAGGGGCTTCCGCCGAGCTCGCCCACGACTGGCGCATCACCACCCCCCACGGCCACACCGTCGACGAAGTCGGCGTCACCCTCCGCAGCCTCTTCGCCGCCGCCGGATACGCCCTTCCGGACGTCCAGGGTATCGTCATCTCGTCCGTCGTTCCGCCCCTCGACAGTACCCTCCGCAGCGTCTGCCAGACCTTCTTCCACCTCAAGCCTCTCTTCATCGAACCCGGCGTCAAAACCGGACTCCCCGTCCTGGTCGACAACCCCGCCGAGGTCGGCGCCGACCGCATCGCCAACTGCGTCGCCGCCTTCGACCGCTTCGGAGGCCCCACCATCGTCGTCGACATGGGCACCGCCACCAACTTCGACGTCGTCTCCGCCAAGGGCGAGTTCCTCGGCGGAGCCATCGCCCCGGGGCTCGGCGTCGCCGCCGACGCCCTCTTCGAGCGCACCGCCCGTCTCCCCCGCATCGACATCCGCAAACCCGCCAAGATCATCGGAACCGGAACCGTCGACAACCTCCAGATCGGCCTCTACTACGGCTACATCGGTCTGGTCGACGGCATCCTCCGCCGCATGATCGCCGAACTCGGCCCCGACACCAGGACGGTCGCCACCGGAGGCCTCGCCAGCCTCATCGCCCCCGGCTCCGAGTACCTCCGCGAGGTCGACCCCATGCTCACCCTCACCGGCCTCCGCCTCATCTACGAAAAAAACGAGAAGCATTCCGACCGGCGCACCCCAACCCGCCGGCGTGGAGCCTGATCCCCGCCGTGCTCAACTACTTCAACTACTTCACCGAGATCGAGCACCGCTTCCAGCAACGTCGCGGCTCGCTCCTCATGCTTTCCACCCTCGATTGGGCCCTCATCGAGACCTGGCGTGAGTCCGGAGTCCCCCTCGAAGCCGTCCTGCGCGGCATCGACCTCGCCTTCGACCGCCACGCCGCCAAGCGGCACACCGCCCGCACCCGCAAGGTCAACGGCCTCGCCTGGTGCGCCCAGGCCGTCTTCGAGTCCGTCGAAAGCGCAGCCGAAGCCGCCACCGGAACCCTCGTCCCGGGAGCCGTCGAAGCCGCCCAAACCGGCTTCGAACCCGCCCCCATCGCCGCCTTCCTCAGCGAAAACGCCGGGGCGATCGCCACCGCCGCCCTCCCCCCCGGAGCCCTCCCCACCGCGACCGAGGTCGCCTCCCGCCTCCGGGAACTGGCCGCCACCCTCCCCCCCTCCCTCGAAGACCTCGACCGAACCCTCACCGTCCTCGAAGAAAGGCTGATGGCCGCCCTCCAACTGGCCGCCCCCGAAGAAGACCTCGTCCGCCTCCGCGAGCAGGCTACTCGCGAGCTAGCCCCCTACCGCGCCAAAATGCAGGCCGTCCAGATCAAGCAGGTCCAGCAGCAGGTCCTGCAGAAGCGCCTTTTCGAGCTCTACCGGCTCCCCCGCCTCAGCCTCTTCTACATGAGGCACGCATGACCCTCCGCGTCCTCGACCCACACTACGGCGGAGCCTTCCTCACCGAGCAAGGAGGCGCACCTGTCCGCTTCGTCCTTCCCGGAGAGTCCATCACCCTCGACCCAATCACCATCCTCCAGCCCTCCCCCGACCGCACCACCCCCGGCTGCCGCCACTTCGGCACCTGCGGAGGCTGCGACTACCAGCACGCCACCTACCCCGCCCAACTCCGCCTCAAACAGCAGATCCTCGACCAGACCCTGCAGCCTTCCGGCCTCGACCTGCCGCCCATCCAGACCCACGCCGCCGACCCCTGGCACTACCGCAACCGCATACGCCTCCGCATCGAGACCCTCGACGGAACCCCCCACGCCGGCTACAACCGCCGTGCCACCCGCGACTTCCTCCCCATCACCGAGTGCCCCATCGCCGCCCCAATCCTATGGCGCGCCGCTGAAGCCCTCCTCACCCTCACCCAAACTGAGGCCATCGCCGCCCGCTGGCTCCCCTCCCTCGCCGAGGTCGAGTTCCACACCAACGGCTGTGCCCTCCAAATGACGCTCTTCACCCGTGACGCCCGCACCGAAGCCTTCGCCCCCTTCTGTGAAGCCCTCGCCGCAGTCCTCCCGGAGCTCGTCGGCGCCGGAACCCTTGCCGCCACAGCAGGTTACGGAGCCAGGGAACGCGCTCAATGGGGCGTCGCCGGCCTCGCCCACCGCGTTCTCGACCGCACCCTCTGGCTCACCCGCGGAGGCTTCTTCCAGGTCAACCGCTTCCTCCTGGAAGAGCTCGTCACCCTCGTCACCGCCAACCGCCGCGGTGCCCTCGCCTGGGACCTCTATGCCGGCGTGGGCCTCTTCTCCCGCCCCTTAGCCGAATCCTTCGATCAAGTGGTCGCCGTCGAGTCCAACCCCACCGCCGCAGCCGACCTCGCCCGCACTCCCAGGAAGTCCGCGCCCATCCTGGCCGTCGAAAGCGAAACCGCCGCCTTCCTCGCCCGAGCCGTCCTCGACCGCGCCCGCCCTGACCTGGTCGTCCTGGACCCACCCCGCGCCGGCCTCGGCCCCGAGGTCTGCGCCCTCCTCGCCCGCATCGCCCCGCCGGAGATCGTCTACGTCTCCTGCGATCCCACCACTCTCGCCCGCGACCTCGCCCTCCTCCAACCCGCCGGCTACCGCATCACCCAACTCCACCTCGTCGACCTCTTCCCCCAGACATTCCATCTCGAAACCGTCGTCTATCTGACACCAGGAGTGCACAGAAAAAGCATCGATCCGGAGGTCATGCCATCCCATCACCACGGCCCCTTATGAATCTCGCTACGCTCCGCACCCTCGGCCGCTCCGGTCTTCCCGTCAGCCCCCTCGCCCTCGGGACCATGACCTTCGGCAACAAGAACTGGGGCTCGCCCGACGACGTCTCCGCCGCTATCTTCAACGCGTACGTTGATGCGGGCGGCAACTTCCTCGATACCGCCGACGTCTACAGCGGTGGCCGCAGCGAGGAGCTCCTGGGCACCCTCATCGCCGCGCGCTCTCTCCGCGACCGCGTCGTCCTCGCCACCAAGTACAGCTTCGCCGGCGGCAACGGCCGCAAGAACCTCCATCGCGCGCTCGAGGGCTCCCTCCGCCGCCTCGCCACCGACCACATCGACCTCTACTGGATGCACGTCTGGGATCGCGTCACCCCCGCCGAAGAGCTGCTCCAATCCATGACCGACCTCATCCGCGCCGGCAAGATTCGCTACTTCGGCCTCTCCGACGTCCCCGCCTGGTACGCTGCCCGCATGGTCACGCTCGCCCAGGTCCACAACGTCCCCGGCCCCATCGCCCTCCAGCTTGAATACTCCCTTACCGAGCGCATCATCGAGCATGAACACATCCCCGCCGCCCAGGCGCTCGGCCTTGCCATCACCCCCTGGAGCCCCCTGGCCGGAGGCTTCCTCACCGGTAAGTACCGCCGTGACGAAGCAGGCCAACCCACTCCCGGCGGGGGCCGCCTCGACCTTTCCAATCAGCCCTTCCGCAAGTTCACCGACCGCAACTGGGTCATCCTCGATGCCCTGCGCGAGGTCAGCGCCGAGCTCGACAGGCCTCCCGCGCAGGCAGCCATCGCCTGGGCCGCGGCCCAGCCCGGCATCACCTCACTCATCCTCGGCGCGTCCAGCACCCAGCAACTACAGAGCAATCTCGCCTCGCTGGATCTCGTCCTCTCCGGCTCCCAGCTCGACCGTCTCCAACAGGCAAGCGCCTTTGACCCTCGCAACTTCTACGCGCTCTTCGGAGATCAGATCAACCGCGGCATCTTTCAGGGGGCGACGGTTCACCCCTGGCACCCTGCGAGCGCCTGAAGCCATCCCGCAGCCGCCCGACTAGCGTAAGCTTGCCCCACAACCCATGCGGCCCCCAGAGCGTCCTCCGGCCCCTAAAAAAGCCTGCCCCCCCGACCCGGTCCTCTGGGTCCGCACGCCGCCACGCGTCGAACCCCTCGACTTCCGCCGCGCCCCCGTCCTCTTCGCCGCCCTCTGCTTCTGCCTCGGTGCCGCCTCCACCCGCCTGGTCTACCAGCCCCCCATCGTCTGGCTGCCCGCCTTCACCCTCCTTGCCTTCCTCACCCTCCTCTGCCTCCGCCGATCCCCCTGGCTCCCGCTGCTTCCCCTGGCCGCCCTCTGGCTGACCCTCGGCCTCGCCGCCACCGAACTCCAACCCGCTCCATCCCCGCAGACCGCCCTCCACCCCTACACCGACGGCCTCCTCCGCACCGTCCGCGGCCGCATCGCCCGCATCCGAACCCTCCTCCCCCGCCCCCCCGAAGACCCCGACACCGACGGCTATCCCACCGCCTCGGACGAGGCCGATCCACCCTCCGACCTCTCCTTCGACCTCACCCTCGAGGCCATCGAAGACGTCACCCCCGACACCACGCGCATGGTGCCCATCACCGGAGGCATCCGCGCCACCCTCCTCGCGGCCCCCGACCTTCCCACCCTCCACTGCGGCGACATCCTCGAAGCCCCGATGCGTCTCCGCACCCCCGACCGCTTCCGCGACCCCGGCGCCTGGCAGTACGCCGACTATCTTCTCGCCCAGGGCATCGCCGCCCAGGCCACCCTCCACAACACGCTCACCCTCACGCCCAACGATCACGCCACCCTCCAGTGCCGCCTCTTCGCCGCCCAAACATGGGCCTCCGCCCGCCTCGCCCGCTATAGCCGCTCCACCGCCAACCACTCGCTGCCTCCTGTCCTCCGCCTCACCCCGACCGACGCCGCCATGCTCGACGCCATGCTCTTCGGCGACCGCACCGCCCTCACCCATACCCTCCGCCTTGGCTTTGAGCGCACCGGCTCCTTCCATCTCTTCGTCGTCTCCGGCATCCACGTCGGCCTCATTGCGTGGGGTCTCTTCGCCCTCGCCCGCCGCCTCCGCCTGTCTTTGGCCGCCGCCACCTTCACCACCATCGCCCTCACCGCCGCCTACGCCGCCCTTACCGGCTTCGCCATCCCCGCCCAGCGCGCGCTCTTCATGGCTTCCATCTTCCTCATCGCCCGCCTGCTCGATCGCTCCCGCAACACCCTCAACGCCCTCGGCCTCGCCATCCTCGGCGTCCTCGTCTGGTCCCCGTCCAGCCTCTTCGAGGCCAGCTTCCAGATGTCCTTCCTCGCCATCGTCGCCGTTGCAGGCATCGCCATCCCCTTGGGCGAGCGCACCTTCCTCCCCTACCTCCACGCCACCCGCCACCTCCCCGACACCTGGCGCGACGTAGCCTTTCCGCCCTTGCAGGCTCAGTTCCGCGTCCTCCTCCGCATGGCCGGGGAGTCCACCGCCCGGATCGCCCCTCGCACCCGCGCGCTGCCGGCTACCCTCCTCCGCGCGATCCTCTGGGCCGCCGAGCTCATCCTCGTCGCCCTCGTCGCAGAAGCCGTCATGGTCCTCCCCATGGCCGTCTACTTCCACCGCGCCACCCTCTTCTCGCTCCCGGCCAACGTCTTTACCATCCCCATCCTCGCTCTCCTCGTTCCCAGCGCGCTCCTCACCTTTGCCGCGACGCTCCTCGGCCCCTGGGCCGCCCTGCTGCCCGCCGCCATCACTGCCGTTCTTCTCCACGGCATTACCACCACCATCGCCCACATCTCCAGCATTCAGCTTGCCGACCTCCGCACCCCGGGCCCCGCCCTCCCCATCGCCTTCGCCGCCCTCGCCGCCTTCGCCCTCTGCTGCTGGGCCGTTCGCACCGGCCGCCTCCCCCGGGTCGTCGCCCTTGCCTTGGTAGCGGTCGTCCTCCCCGCCACCGCCGTCCTCGTCCTCTGGCCTGAACCCATCCTCCGCACCCCCGGCCAGCTCGAGCTCACCGCCCTCGACGTCGGCCAGGGCGATTCCCTCCTCGTCGTCTCCCCCACAGGCCGCACCCTCCTCGTCGACGCGGGAGGGCCCATCGGCAGCCACGGCAACACCGCCTCCCAAGCCACCGCCTTCGACCTCGGCGAAGAGGTCGTCGCACCCTACCTCTGGTCCCGCCGCATCCGCCGTCTCGACGCCCTCGCCCTCACCCACGAGCACTCCGACCACATGGGAGGCGTTCCCGCAATCCTCCGCGCCCTCCGCCCCCGCGAGCTCTGGCTCGGCGTCGACGCCCCCTCCGTGGCCTACACCGCCGTCCTCGCCGAAGCCGCCACCCTCAACATCCCCATCCGCCACCTCCGGGCCGGAGATACCATCCCCTGGGACCCCGTCCAAATCACCGTCCTCGCCCCGGAGCCCACCTACCGCCCCCTCGGCGCCCCCCGCAACGACGACTCGCTCGTCCTCTACCTCCAGTTCGGCGCCGCCTCTCTCCTCCTCGCCGGCGACGCAGAGGCCCCGGAAGAACGCGCCATGCTCGCCCACAATCGCCTCGCTTCCGTAACCCTCCTCAAAGTCGGGCATCACGGCAGCATCACCAGCACCACCCCCGCGTTCCTCGCCGCCCTCGCCCCACATGGGGCGGTCATCTCCGTAGGCCGCCAGAATCCCTTCGGCCACCCCCGCTCCGAGATCGTCGCCCGCCTCGCCGAGCGCCATACAACGCTCTACCGCACCGACCTCCACGGCCTCACCACCTTCCTCCTCTCCCCCGAAGGCACCATCCGCACCGTCCCGCCCCCGTATTAGTCTGGTGTTCACCGTCACTTCAAGGAGGCGCCGATGGACCCGAACGAATCCCCCACCCAGCAAACTCCCGCCGTACCCCAAAGCATGTCCCCCGAGCAGCAGGCAGAAGACCGCCTCCTCCGCCGCATGCAGATGATGATGAGCATGGTCATGCAGACCATCGCCCAGGACGGCACCCTCACCGTCGACGAAGCCTCCCAGATGGTCGCCGACGCCCGCACCGCCGCGCTCAGCATGTTTCCCGGCAAGGACCTCGCCTACGAGCTCATCTGGCGTCCTCGCTTCCAGCGCCTCATGCGCGAGCGCTTCCGCCTCATGTAGCCGGACCCGCTACCATAGCCCCATGAGTTCTCCTCCCCGCCAGCACGCCTCCACCGGCCCCACCCTCCCGCAGCTCCCCGAGCCCACTCACGCGGAGCGCGTCCGCACCCTCTTCTCCCTCGCCTCCACCGGGACCCTCTCCACCCTCTCCCGCAAGCATCCCGGCTTCCCCTTCGGCTCGCTCATGCCTTTCGCGCTCGACGTCCGCGGCTGCCCGATCTTCCTTATCAGCAACATGGCCATGCACACCCAGAACCTCAAGGCCGAACCCCGCGCCAGCCTCTTCCTCACCCAGGCCGCAGCCGACGGAGACCCCCTCGGCGCCGCCCGCGCCACCCTCCTCGGCGAAGCTCTCCCGATCCCCGCAGAAGACCTCGCTGATGCCCGCGAGCTCTACCTCGCCCGCCACGAGAACAGCCGCTACTGGGTCGACTTCGCCGACTTCTCCTTCTTCCGCCTGGAACCCATCGACCTCTATTACGTCGGTGGCTTCGGCGTCATGGGCTGGGTCGAGGCCGAAGCCTACGCCACCGCCGCGCCGGACCCCCTCGCCGAAGCCGCCTCCGGCATCCTCGCCCACATGAACGCCGACCACGCCGACTCCATGATCCTCCTAGCCCGCACCCACGCCCAGCTCGAAGCCACCGAAGCCGCCATGACCTCCGTCGACTGCCTCGGCTTCACCCTCCGCCTCAAAACCACCGAAGGCATGAAGGGCACCCGCCTCAACTTCCCGCAAGAGGTCGCCACCCCCCAGCAAACCCGCCAGGCCCTCATCGCCATGGTCGATCAAGCGAAGCTAAAATCAACCCACTGACCGATAGCCCACGGCTGACGGCTCAACGCCCACCCCGCAATCTCCAGCAGCACCTGTGGAGCAGCCTACGGCGAAACCGCCTGCGTCCCCGCAAACTCCAGCAGCCGCCTCTGCGCCGCCTGCCCGGTGCATCGCGCAATCCGTTCCTCTTCTTCTCGCCCCTGGAGAGCTACGAACGGTACGCTATCCTCAAGCCATCCAGCCTCCCGAGGTCCAAACCCAGGTGCTCCCTTTCGACGCAGCCCGCCGCATCCTTCCCACCACCCTCCTCCTCACCGCCGCAGCCCTCTCCCAGACTCCCTACACCCCCACCACCGCCAAACACGGCATGGTGGTCACCATCCAGCACGACGCCTCCGACGCCGGCCTCGAGATCCTCAAGCAAGGCGGCAACGCCGTAGACGCCGCCGTAGCCGTAGGCTTTGCCCTAGCCGTCACCTACCCGGTTGCCGGAAACCTCGGCGGCGGCGGCTTCATGCTCGTTCGCATGAAAACCGGCCGCAACGGCAAGCCCCTCCAAACCCCCGAAGCCCACTTCCTCGACTACCGCGAGCGCGCCCCCGGTGCCGCCACCGCCGGTATGTACCTCGACACCGACAAAAACGTCATCAAGGGCCTCTCGACCTCCGGATACAAATCAATCGGCGTCCCCGGCACCGTCGCCGGCCTCACCTACGCCCAGCGCACCTACGGCCGCCTCACCCTCGCCCAGGACATGGCCCCCGCCATCCGCCTCGCCACCAACGGCTTCACCCTCTCCAAAGAAGAAACCAGCTTCCTGCAAACGAAGTACATCGAAAAAGACCCCGAATCCCACCGCATCTACCAGCGCAACGGCAATTTCTACCAACCCGGCGAAACCTTCGCCCAGCCCGACCTCGCCAAAACCCTCGTCCGCATCGCCACCATGCCCGGAGACTTCTACCACGGCGACATCGCCCACCGCCTCGCCGCCTTCGTCCAGGCCGGCGGTGGCCTCATCACGGAGAAAGACCTCGCCGACTACGAGGTGAAAGACCGCACTCCCCTCTTCGGCAAGTACCGGGGATACGACATCGTGACCTCCCCGCCACCGTCCTCCGGCGGTATCGTACTGCTCGAAATCCTCAATATCCTGTCCCTCTACGACCTCCCCAGGCTCGGCCTCGACCGCTCCGCCGCCCAGATGCACCTCATCCTCGAGGCCTTCCGTCGCGCCTACATGGATCGCGGCGACTACCTCGGCGACCCCGATTTCAACCCCGAGATGCCGATCAAGCAGATGGCCGACCCGAGATACGCCGAAGCTTGGAGCAAATCGATCCAGCCGCTCAAACCCACCCCTTCCGCCGACCTCAAACGCCCCGCCGGCTTCCTCCCGCCCCCGCCTCCAATCCCCCAGCCGCACGAGTCCCCCCAGACCACCCACTTTTCCATCGTCGACAAGGACGGCAACGCCGCCGCCAGCACCTACACCCTCAACAGCTTCTTCGGCTCCGGCATCACCGCCGGCAACGGCCTCGCCTTCGCCCTCAACGACGAGATGGACGACTTCACCTCCAAAATCGGCGTCCCCAACATGTTCCGCCTCATCCAGGGCCCCGCCAACGCCATCGCCCCCGGCAAGCGCCCCCTTTCCGCCATGACCCCCACCATGGTCCTCAAGGACGGCAAACTCGTCCTCGTCCTTGGCTCCCCCGGCGGCTCCACCATCATCACTACCGTCGCCAACGACCTCATCAGCGTCCTCGACAATGGCCTCTCCATCCAGCAGGCCGCCGACGCCCCCCGCTTCCACCATCAATACCTACCAGATCGTGTCGACCTCGAAAAAAAGTTTCCCCGCGCCATCGCCGAAGAGCTCAAAGCCGCCGGCTACCCCGTCAACCAGGCCGCCGAGTTCGACGAAAAAACCTCCGGCCAGTGGGGCGACAGCGAACTCATCGCCATCGACCCCAAAACCGGCCTCCTCACCGGCGGACAGGATCAGCGACGCCACTTTGGCAAGGCCGCCGGCTACTAGATCACGCTCTGCATCAGGATCAGCGACGCCACTTTGGCAAGGCCGCCGGCTACTAGATCACGCTCTGCAATCAGGATCAGCGACGCCACTTTGGCAAGGCCGCCGGCTATTAGATCACGCTCTGCATCAGGATCAGCGACGCCACTTCGGCAAAGCCGCCGGCTACTAGATCACGCTCTGCAATCAGGATCAGCGACGCCACTTTGGCAAGGCCGCCGGCTATTAGATCACGCTCTGCATCAGGATCAGCGACGCCACTTCGGCAAGGCCGCCGGCTATTAGATCACGCTCTGCATCAGGATCAGCGACGCCACTTCGGCAAGGCCGCCGGCTATTAGATCACGCTCTGCATCAGGATCAGCGACGCCACTTCGGCAAAGCCGCCGGCTATTAGTATCGCGACCTTCAAGTGACCGACAGAAGTGTCATCCTGAGCGAGCGCAGCGAGTCGAAGGACCTGCGGCGCTCTCGTCTCTCCGCAGGCAGACCCGCCCGGATCCGTCCCCCGAGTCGTCCGCGATTGCTTGATCTCAAGGCCGACTCCCAAAACGGCATTTTCTTCTTGCAAAATTAACCCCACACCGTTACGTTGGTCTCAACCCTTGTCCTAATCGGTGGTTTTAGACCTCCGTCTACCCTCCGATCTCAACGGAAGCGGCACACCAATCCCGCTTCCATCGGCTTCGGTCACGCCGTCCACGACGCCGGCGCTCAAAGCTCCTCTCCTTTGAGAGGTAGCTCTCCTGCATGCTCCAAAATCCGTCAGCACGCAAAGCCACCAGCAGGCCAAAGACCTGCCTTGGCCGGTCAGCACCCATCTCAGGGCCTTCACCCCCCGTCCCCGCCGACGGGCACACCCCCCATCTGCCTCATTTCCGGAGAAACCCGTATATGCCAAACGCATCCCGCCGCGTCATCCATCTTCTCCTGCTCACCCTCCTCGCCATCCTCCCCCTGCACGCCCAGACCTTCCGCGGAGGCATCAACGGCATCGTCACCGATTCCACCGGAGCCGTCGTCCCCTCCGCCACCATCACCATCGTCAACGTAGACACCGCCGCCACCAAGGCCGCCCCCGCCTCCAGCTCCGGCAGCTTCCTCTTCCAGGATCTTCCCCTCGGCACCTACTCCGCCACCGTCTCCGCAGCCGGCTTCTCCACCGTCAAGACCGACAACATCGTCGTCACCGCCGGAAACACCTACACCCTTCCCGTTACGCTTCCCGTCTCGTCTTCCAACACCATCGTGGAGGTCCAGGCTGCCGGCGTTACCCTCGACACCACCTCCGTCACCCAGACGACCGACATCTCGTCCGAAGCCGTCAACAACACCCCCATGAACGGCCGTGACTTCACCCAGCTCATCTCCGTCGCCCCCGGCTTCGGTGGCTACTCCGCCAACGGCTCCGGCTCCGTCAACGGCTCCCGCGCCAACCAGGTCAACTGGCAGATCGACGGCGTCGACAACAACGACCTCTGGCACAACGTCCCCGCCGTCAACCAGGGCGGCGTCCAGGGCATCGCCGGAACTGTCCTCCCGCTCGACTCCATCGACCAGTACTCCCAGCAGACCCAGTCCACCGCCGAAGCCGGCCGCAACCCCGGCGGCCTCGTCAACGTCGTCACCAAGTCCGGAACCAACACCCTCCATGGCTCCGTCTACTACTTCAACCGCAACGAGGCCTTCTCCGCCAACAGCCCCTTCGCCAACGGCATGCGCAAGCAGAAGCTCCGCAACGAGAACTACGGCGCCTCGCTCGGTGGACCCGTCATCAAGGACCGCCTCTTCTACTTCTTCAACTACGAAAAACAGCAGTTCATCATCAACACCCCCGCCACTACCACCGAGCCCACCACCGCCTTCCAGGCCGATTCCACCGCGCTCCTGAACCAGTTCGGCCTCAACCCCACCACCGTCGCCACCGCCTCGCTCGCCGCCCTCTACCCCGCCGCCATCCTCAATTGCCCCGCCGTCAACACCGCCTGCGACACCACCAACAACTACACCAGCGCCGCCCCCTTCTCCGGCTATAGCTACAACGCCGTCGGCAAGGCCGACTACACCATCAACTCCAAAAACACCCTCGCCCTCCGCATGTTCGGCGGCCAGGGCAACCAGACCGCCTACGTCGGAGCCTACAACCCCTACTTCTTCGAAACCGCCCCCATCCGCGTCTTCAACTGGTCCGCCGTCATCAACTCCGTCCTCACCCCGCGCCTCACCAACCAGGTCCTCATGGGCGTCAACTACTTCAACCAGTTCTTCTACGACGCCAACCACAGCATCGACCCCACCAGCTTCGGCTTCAACACCGGCGCCGCCCAGCCCCAGCTCTCCGGAGCTCCCGGCATCAAGATTACCGGCTTCGATAACCTCCAGAACGCCACTCCACCCTCCGGCCGCAATGACGTCACCGGCCAGGTCTCCGACACCGCCTCCCTCGTCCTCGGCAAGCACCAGCTCCGCTTCTCCGGAGAGTTCCGTCGCGGCTACGTCAACGAGTTCTACCACCGCAAGACCCGTGGCAACTTCTCCTTCCCCGGAACCCAGGGACCGTGGGGCTACACCACCGCCGCCGGCTTCAGCTCCGCCCCTTGCCAGGCCCAGTACGGCTACACCACCCCCACCGCCGCCCAGCAGGCCTACGTCACCAAGATCGCCGGCCAGGCCAACGGAGCGCAGATCCTCTCCCTCGCCGACTTTCTCATCGGCTGCACCCAGCAGGCTCAGATCGTGCGCGGCAACACGGAGCGTGAGGTCTACGTCAACAACTTCTCCGCGTCCGCCGGCGACGCCTTCCAGCTCACCCCCCACCTCAACATCAACTACGGCGTCCGGTACGACTATCTCGGACCGATGCACAACGGTACCAAGGACCTCTCCGTCTTCCGGCCCGACAACTCCGCCGCCGTCCACGGCCTCGTCTTTCAGGGCACCCAGGTCGATACGCTCTTCCCCAAAACCACCTACGACTTCAGCCCCCGCGTAGGCTTCTCCTATCAGCCCGAAATGGCCGCGGGCTACGTTCTGCGCGGCGGAATCGGCATGTTCTTCGACCAGCCCAACCTCAATCCCTTTCTCGACAACCGCCCCCCGAACGGTGGTGCGTCCGGAGCGGAATCGAACCCCGGCGGCCCGTCTCCCGTCTCCAGCCTCTCGGCCACCAACATCGTCATCACCCCCGGCAAGCTCCTCTTTCCCACCACCACCGCCTACGACCCTAACACCAACTACAACCTCTTCTCCATTAGCCCGAATCTACGTCCCGCCTACACCTTCAACTTCAACCTCAACATGGAGAAAAGCCTCGGCTCAAGCGCCATCTTCACTCTTGGCTATGTAGGCTCGCAGTCCCGCAAGCTGCTCTCCAACCACGACATCAACCAGGCCGCCCTCGGTACCACCAACCTCGGCACCGCGGCCCAGAACGCCACCCGCCCCTACGGCAAGCTCTTCCCCAACTACGGCACCATCAACGAAGTCGCCTCCATCGGCAACTCCAACTACAACTCCCTCCAGACCACCCTCAAGACCACCAACTACCACCATCTCAGCAGCCAATTCTCCTACACCTGGGCGCATGGCCTCGACATCCTCACCCAGTACCGCAACGCCAACATCACCAACTCCCTCAACCCCCGCGCCGACTACGGCAACATGGACTACGACACCCGCCACGCCTTCTCGGCCTACTTCACCTACGACCTTCCCGAAGGCCATACCCTCCGAGCCCTTTCCAATGGCTGGCAGCTCAACTCACTCCTCAGCTTCCACTCCGGCCAGCCCTACACCATCTACACCGGCACCGACACCTCAGGAACCGGCGAAGGCGAAGACCGCGTCAACGTCACCGGCCTCAGCCCCTACGTCGGCTCCAGCAAATCCGTCCAGGCCGGCCAGGTCCAATGGATCACCCCCGCCGCCTTCGCCATCCCCGGGTCCCCCTCCTTCGGCAACATGCGCCGTAACCAGTTGAACGCACCTGGCTATGGCGACGTCGACCTCTCCGTCTTCAAAAACAACAAGTTTGAGGTCCTCGGCCACAACATCAACACCCAGCTCCGCGCCGAGATGTTCAACCTCCTCAACCGCGCCAACCTCTCCCCACCCGACAACTCCCTTGGAGACGGCTCCTCCTTCGGAACCATTACCCAAACTATCGGCTACTACAACGGAGCCCCCGGCATCGGCCCCGGCGAACCCTTCAACACTCAGTTCGCCCTCAAGGTCATCTTCTAACCTACCCACGGCCACCCCAAAAAGAGTGCCTCCAGCTCACGTGGGCTGGAGGCATTCTGCATTTCCGAGTGCGTCCGCTGGTGAGTCTATGTCCTTTAGATCACGTACTTTGCGGATACCGCCCCTGTGTTTCCAATACTTTACAGCCGAAGTCAAGACCTAAGTCGTTTCGTTCACGTACTTTAGTCTTTTCGAGGGGGGTTGGGGGGTACCTACTCCCGATCGTTCCCATAGATCGGAATCTGTTGCTGCACCCGATATGCAATCGACTCCGCCCGCGCCGTAAAATCCGATTGCGGATACTGGGCCCGAAGCTGCTCCGCCAGCTTCTGCGTATGCGCCGCGGCGGCAGCAGACTTCTTCCGGTTCTCCTCCACGCCGTACATCGCCACCAGCGATCCCTGCCGAAACGCGGCGTCATACAGCGCCTCCGCACTCCGCGGCCCGCCCGGATACTGTGAAGCATACTTCTCGTACAGGTTCGACTCCATCTCCGGGCACTTCGGCAGCCCCTGCCAATCTCCGCAAAGCTTGTTGTCGATCAGGTCGAACGCCGCCTTCGCCGCCTGCGGCGTATTCGGATAGGCCTTCATCACCCGCTTCAACTCCCCGTCGAACATCCCCGGCCGCAGGCTCGCATCCTGTTCCTTCGCCGAGGGCAGCGTCGACTGGTCCCGCTTATCCACCTGCCACCGAATATCCGCCGACCGCCACGCCGCCTCCGCCGCCAGCGGAGACTGCGGGAAGTACGTCGCCGCCCGCCGGTAAAGCAGGTGCGCCTCCGCAGCCGCATCCACCGGAGCATGGGGCTCCGCCGCCAAAGCCTCCAGGTTCGCCGCCGCCCCAAACAAGATCGCATCCCCATTCGGCGTGGTCGACGTCACAATCCCCTTATCCTTGATCCATCCCGACGCCGGCGTAGGGTCCTCATCGTTGAACTCCGGCTCATCCCGGTCGCTCTGCGCGTCCTTCACATCCGTATTGGCGAACACCCGCACCCATGGCCCCGACCGCTCCGCCACCACCACCTCATGCCCCGGGTTCACCAGCGCCGCCCGCTGCGAGTCCACATCCGGGGCCACATACACATTCGCCGGGTGCACCAGGGTAGCCCGTGCCGACCGGTCATACCCCGACCGGTTGTCGCTTCGAGAAGTCTTCTGCGCGCAAAGCAGCGAAGGCAGGGCGAGACATGCCAGAACGGCGAGACGCGTTGAGTTCACAGGTCGCATAGAAGCATTAGACGCCCGCCGCGGCGAATTCGCCATCCAGCTGAGCCTTCAGCGCCGGGTCGAGATTGCCCCCGCTCAGAATCGCCACCACCTTCCGCGTCCCCGGCAGCTCATGCGCATGGTACAGCGCCGCCGCCAGCGTCACCGCTCCCGAAGGCTCCGCCACCATGCTCGTGCACCGCATCATCACCCGCATGGCCGCCAGCATCTCCGCCTCCGACACCGTCACAATCCCGTCGACAAACGCCATCACATGCTCGAAGTTCAGCACGCCCAGAGACTGCGTCCGCAGCCCATCCCCCAGCGTCCGCGTCGTCTTCTCCGCCGGCCACTCCACCAGCGTCCGCCGCTCGAACGACTCCTTCGCATCCGCCGCGAGCTCCGGCTCCACCCCCCACACCTGCACCCCCGGAAACCGCAGCTTGATTCCCGCCGCGGTCCCGCTCAGCAATCCTCCACCCGACACCGGCGACAGCACCGTCACCTGCTCCGCCGTCTCCTCCGTCACCCCGAGCTGCTCCAGAATCTCCACCCCGCACGTCGCCTGCCCGGCAATAACCGCCGGATCGTCATACGGCGGAACGATCGTGTATCCATGCTGCCCAGCCAACTCCTCCGCCTTCACCTTCCGCTCCGAACTGGCAGCTCCCACAAACACGACCTCCGCCCCCAGCGCTCGCGTCGCCTCGATCTTCACCATTGGCGCGTTCGACGGCATTACGATCACCGCCCTGGTCCCCAGCGCCCGCGCCGCATACGCCACCCCCTGCGCATGGTTCCCGCTCGAATAGGTAATCACCCCACGCCGCAGAGCCACCGGGTCCTGCTCCGCCAGCAGCGCGATGCGGTTATACGCCCCCCGCAACTTGAACGACCCAATCGGCTGAGCCGACTCATCTTTCAGGTAGATATCCCATGCCGGCTCCGGGTGCCGCGCCATATGCAGCCGCGCCCGCTGCAGCCTCACCAGCGGAGTCCGCACCGCGGTTCCGGCAATGCGCCTCTCGGCAGCCGCGATGTCCTCAAGCGAAATAAGCGCCATAGGGAAGGGAAGAGCTCCGTTGCATACCATCTTAGCTGAGCCCACCATTACGGCTGCGCGAAGAAGCCCTTCCGCGCCTGCACCAGCAGCTTCTTATCCTTCATCCGCAAATCCAGCTTGTGGTACGTATTCGACGGCAACCCCGCCGGAGGCGTATACCCCAGCTCATACTGCAGCCGCAGATCCTCCCCGATCCGCGCGAAGATCTCCCGCAATCCCAACCCCGGCGACACGGTAAACACGCGCCCCCCCGTCGCCTCCGACAGCCTCCGCAGCGCGCCCTCGCCCGGGTCCGGCAACCCAGCCCGCGCTCCGGAACGCCCACCAACCATCCCCGCCAGGCTATACAGAATTGAGTAAACCTGCACGTCCCCGCGCTGCGCCTGCTCGATCGCCTCCTCCAGCGTATGCCGGCTGCCGTTATCGCCGCCGTCGCTCAGGATCACGATCGCCTTCCGCCCCGCTTCCCGCGTCAGCACCTCCCGCGAAACCGCCCACACCGCATCGTTCAGCAGCGTCCCCCCAGCCGTAGCCGCCCGCGAACTCATCCCCAGCAACGCAAGATGCAGCGCGTTCGCAGAGCTCGTCAGGCTCTTCAACTGCAGCACCGACGTATCGAACTGCACCAGCATCGCCCGGTCACCCAGGTGCTTCAGCATCGTCTCGAAGAAGATATCGCTGGCCAGCGTCTCATCCCCGATAAACGTCTTCTGGCTCCCACTCGTATCCACCAGCAGCGCCAGCGTCAGCGGCAGCTCCGACCCTTGCGAGAAGTAGCGGATCGGCTCCTCCTGCCCATCCTGCTTCAGCAGAAAGTCGTCCTTCGTCAACCCCCCATGCGGCGCGCCATCCTTGCCCCGCACCACCGCGGAGATGGCAACCACCCGCGTAGCCACCTTCAGCGTAGTCATCGGCTGATCCTCCGCAACACGTTCCGGCGTTCCACGGGCCTGGCCACCGGCCATTACCGACATCGCCACCAGGCAGAGCGCCACCCCAAGCTTCCTCATAGCTCGCCCCCCTGTCCTCCGGCACATCGATATGACGCAACCAGCCGGAATCTCGATTGACCTGCGAACCAGTGTTCAACAAGACCACGTCGCCCGCAGAGAGAACCATTCTAGCAACGAGAAAGGCCGCCCGAATCCTCGGGCGGCCTCCGCCATCGTCTGGTGCATTGCAGCATCAGTACCGGTAGTGCTCTGCCTTGTAAGGCCCTTCCACCGGCACACTCAGGTATCCCGCCTGCTTCTCGCTCAGCGTCGTCAGCTTCACCCCGATCTTCTCCAGGTGCAATCGGGCCACCTCCTCATCCAGCTTCTTCGGCAGGATGTAAATCCCGACCTTATATACATCCTTGTTCTTCCAAAGGTCGAGCTGCGCCAGCGTCTGGTTCGAAAAGCTCGCCGACATCACAAAGCTCGGGTGTCCCGTCGCGCATCCCAGGTTCACCAACCGTCCCTCCGCCAGCACAAAGATGCTGTTGCCCGTCTCCGCAAACGTGTATTTGTCTACCTGCGGCTTGATGTTCATCCGCAGCGCGCCGGAGTAAGCATTCAGCGGCTCCATCTGGATCTCGTTATCGAAATGCCCGATGTTGCAGACGATCGCCTGGTCCTTCATCCGCTTCATATGCTCGAGCGTGATGATGTCCACGTTCCCTGTGCACGTCACATAGATATCGCCCCGCCCAAGCGTCTCTTCGACCGTCGTCACTTCATACCCTTCGATCGCCGCCTGCAGCGCATTGATCGGATCGATCTCCGTCACAACCACCCTCGCGCCCAGCCCGCGCAGCGAAGCCGCCGAGCCCTTGCCCACATCGCCAAACCCGCACACCACCGCGACCTTCCCGGCGATCATCACGTCGGTCGCCCGCTTGATGCCATCCACCAGCGACTCCCGGCACCCATACAGATTGTCGAACTTGCTCTTGGTCACCGAATCGTTCACATTGATGGCCGGAACCAGCAGCGTCCCCTTCTCCATCATCTTGTAAAGCCGATGCACCCCGGTCGTCGTCTCTTCCGAGACTCCCCGCCACTCCTTCGCCACATCCTGCCACCGAGTCGGGTGTTCGCCGTGAACCTTCTTGAGCAAATTCTTGATGACCGTCTCCTCGAGAGACCCCGAAGGCGAGTTAACCCAGTCGTCGCCCTTCTCCATCTCCACGCCCTTGTGAATCAGCAGCGTCACATCCCCGCCATCATCGATCACAAGCTGCGGACCAAGCAGACCGCCCTTGCCGTCCGGGAAATTCAGCGACTGGTTCGTGCACCACCAGAACTCCTCCAGCGTCTCGCCCTTCCACGCAAACACCGGAACGCCCGCCGCCGCAATCGCCGCCGCCGCATGGTCCTGCGTCGAGAAGATGTTGCAGCTCGCCCAACGCACATCGGCACCTAAAGCCACCATCGTCTCGATCAGCACCGCCGTCTGAATCGTCATATGCAGCGACCCGGTCACCCGTACCCCGGCCAGCGGCCTTTCCGCCGCATACTTCTTCCGCACCGACATGAGCCCCGGCATCTCCTGCTCGGCGATGTCGATCTCTTTGCGCCCAAACTCCGCGAGTCCAAGGTCCCGCACCTTGTAGTCCTTCGCCACGCCCGCCGCAGCCGAAACCGCCGCCACATCCAAAGTTGCCGTCGCCATCTATCTCACCTCAAATCGAGAGTTCTACACGTCAGAATATCAGCCCAGACCGGAACTCTCCCGAGTGCAGATTCCGCCTCATCACCTCAGCGAAATCTACCGTCACCCTGTTTGTCCCACTATCGTCCGGCCCGCCCCTGGCCCTCTTCGTGAAAATCCCACATCCAATCGCACCGTGGGGCGGAGGTGTGATGGTCCGGCCTGCCTCCGCGACGAGGAGACTGTCGTAAAGGCAAACCCCCGCCGCTAAGCCGTCTCCTCCTCCGCCCGCTTCGGCAGCGCTCCGCACAGCGCCGCGCCCACCGCCGCCAGCGCCCCGATCAGCAGCAGCCCCACCCTATAACCATGCGTGGCATCCCGCAGCCGCCCCGTCATAAACGGCCCCAGAAATCCCCCGACGCCCCCAACCATCGTAATGATCGCCACACCACCCGCCGCCGCCTGGCCCCCCAATACCCGCGTCGGCAACGCCCAGAAAGGCCCCATAATCCCCCAGAACCCAATCGCCGCCAGCGACAGCGCACACAGCGCCGCCGGCAGGGAACTCGCATACGCCGCCCACCCGAACCCCCCGGCCGCCGCCAAGAGACAACCCGCGATATGCCCCCGCCTCTCCCCTGTCTGGTCGCTCGTCCAACCCACCACTACCAGGAAGATTGCCGCGGCAACATACGGGACCGTGGCATACCGCGCGATCACACTCGCTGCACCGTTGCCCCCACGCACAAACCCATGCAGCAGCAGCGGCATCCACAGGTTCACCGTGTAGATCCCGATCTGGTCTAGAAAGAAGATGCCTGCCAGAACCCACACCATCGGCATCCTGAACGCGTCCCGCAAAGGTTGCGTTCCGCTGGCGCCCCCGGCAACCCGGTCCCGCTGCAACTCCTCCTGCAGCCATTCTTTCTCGCCATGGGAAAGCCAGGGCGCATCCCGCGGATGATCCCGCAGCACCATCAACACCGAGAAGCCCATGAGGATCGTCGGCAGCCCTTCACAAAGAAAGAGCCACTGCCACCCATGCAGCCCCATCGCGCCTTCCAGCTTCAGCAGCGCCCCCGAGAGCGGCGCCCCCACCACCCCAGCAATCGCCGTCGCCGTCATAAAGGTCGCCACCGCCCGTGCCCGCTCCCGCGAAGGAAACCAGTACGTCAGGTACAGAATCATCCCTGGAAAGAACCCCGCCTCGCTCACCCCCAGCAGAAACCGCAGCGCATAAAACGAGTGCGCCCCCTGCACCCACGCCATCGCCGTCGCAACAATCCCCCACGTAATCATGATCCGCGCAATCCATATCCGCGGCCCCACCTTACCCAGCAGCAGGTTGCTCGGCAGGTCGAACAGCGAAGACCCCAGAAAGAAGATCCCCGCCCCCGTTCCATACACCGTATCGCTCAGTCGCAGATCCCGCTTCATCTCCAGCGCCGCAAACCCCACGTTCACCCGGTCCAGGTAAGCCAGGATGTAGAGGAGAAAGATGTAAGGAATCAGCCGCAGACTGATCTTCCGATAAAGCGCCTTGCCGTCCACCTGTTCCGCCGTGCTCGCGTGCATGGCTCTACTCTACCCGTGCGTCTTCGTCACCCAGACTCTTCGCCTCAAGCTTTAACGATGTCGTGAACGATTCGCTGCCCAGTCTGAACGATGGCTGCATCCCGCCGGGCGCGGAGCGCCCTCTTACCTCGCCACGGCGCAACTTTCCTGCCGCAAAGAGCGTTCCTACTAACACCAGCCGAGGCCTCCCTCATGAACCTGCGTCACGTTCTTCTGCTCGCACTCGCAGCTCTGCTTCCGCAGGTTACGCTTGCCCTCCCCGCGCAGCAGGCTCAGTTCTTCTTCGGCACCATCGACACCATCACTGGGCGCGACATGCATCGCCCCGACCCCATCGCCTACATGGACTTCTTCAAGCCTGACGCGCCCTGGCAGCGCAGCGCCGCCAAGGTTACCTTCTTCCAGGTCTCCACCCAGTTCCTCCTCGCCTCCACCGATGATCAACTGAGCGCCGTCTTCAACGACATGAAGCGCCGCAACATCCCCGTAGGCGTCTCCATGGGCGCCGCGCAGCGCGAACCCGGCTGCGGGGCCGGCGAAGGCTACCTGCCCGCCAATATCGTTGACCTGGTCGGCAAGCGCCTCACGCGGCAGGGCTACAAGCTCGATTACATGGAGATGGACGAGCCCATCTGGTTCGCCCACGAGGTCTTCTGGGGCAAGGAAGCCGGTCAGACCCCCTGCCACTACCCCCTGCCCAAGCTCGTCACCCAGGTTGCCCTTACCGTCAAACACATGCGCCAGTACTTCCCCGATCTCAAGGTCGGCGACATCGAGGTCATCGGTGATTACGCCGACCGCCAGATGGATATCCACGCCGTAGCCCAGGACTACGTCCAGTTCGCCCGCCTCTTTCAACAAGCCACCGGCACAAGGATCGCCTTCTTCCACTGCGATATCGCCTGGAGGACCAACTGGCGACCCACCTTCATGATCCTCGCGCAGGCCTTCCGCAACGAGCATATCCGCTTCGGGGCCGTCATCGGCGGCACCCCCCGCGATCCAACCGACCAGGCTTTCGAGCAGACGGGCCTCAACGCCCTCAAAGACTTCGAGTCCAACCCAGCCACCCGGCTCGACGACATCCTCATCGAGTCCTGGCAGCCACGTCCCACCCGCTTCCTGCCCGAAACCGAGTTCGGCACCATCACGAACCTCCTCTTGCGCGCCGAAGCCATGGTTAGCCAAAGATAGGCGCACCTCGGCTCACCACGCTTGCGCCCGCCGGTGTGAACCTCTACGGCCGCACCCACTGCACCAGCGGCAGCAGGCTCGAGTAGTCATCCGTCCACGCCCGCACCCCGGCTACCGCTGCAATCTTCTCTCCACCCATTCGGTCGCAGTAGCCCGGCACCCCGCTCACCAGCACCCACGTCGCCCGATACTCCCCCTTCCCCTGGTCCTCCCCACTCTCAAACAGCCGAGCCTCCATCCCCACCGCCCCGGCCAGTGCCGCAATCTCCGGCGCCAGCCGCAGGTACTGGTTCGACACATGAAACGCCATCACCCCATCCGCCCCCAAATGCCGCCGGTACTCCCGCATCGCCTCCACCGTCAGCAGATGCAGTGGAATCGCATCCCCGGAAAACGCATCCACCACCAGCACATCGAACCCCTGCGCCGGTTCCTTCGCCAGCGAGGCTCGCCCATCCCCCTCGGCAAACGTCACCTCCGCGGCTGAATCTTTCAAGTACGTAAACCAATGCCCCGCCACCGGCCGCACCAGAGGGTTGATCTCGTAGAACCGCATCCAGTCCCCGGCTTTCCCATACGCCGCCAGCGTCCCGACCCCCAACCCGATGACCCCCACCCGCCGTCCCCGCCCAGCGCAACATGCCCCCAGAGCCCGCCCCACCCCCGAATCCACCGCATAGTATGTCGTCGGGACTCGCTCCATTCCCGGCTGCTGCCACGGAAAGATCTGCGTCCCATGTTGAATCGTCCCATTCGTGAGCATCCGCACCGGCCCCGCCGGCGAGCCCTTCTCCGTCACCCGCAGCGTCCCGTAAAAGTTCCTCCGCACCTCCAGCGCCCTCCGCCCATACGCCACATGGAGACCCACCACCAGCGCCGCCAGCAGCCCCGTCCCCACTCCCCACAACAGCCTCTGCCCCCACCCGTCTCGCCAAGTCACCGCCAGCGCCAGTGCCGCGGTCACTAGAAACGAAAGCGCCAGATCGTAGTTTGCTGAAAATACCAGCGGACTCACAATCCCCACCAGGAACGTCCCCGCAACGCCACCCCCGGCCACCATCAAGTAGAACTCCGTCGCCTCCCGCCGGCCTCCCGCGGGCCGCAGCCGGTAAACCTCCGCATGGCAGAACACGCAGGCCGCAAAAAGCTCCAGCAGAAAAAAAGGAATGCTCACCGCAATCGGCAGCCCCGTATCCGTCTTGGTCAGCGCATACCCCAGCGCCGCCATCATCACCACCAGCACCCGCACCACAACGCCCCGCCGGTAGAGCCCGGATGCCTCGAACGCCACAATAAAGCTCATCAGGTAAGCCGCCAGCGGCAGCATCCAGAGCAGCGGAATCGCCGCAATATTCACCGTCAGGTGGCTCGTCACCGCCGCCAGTTGCACTGCCGCCCCCATCGGCAGCAAAAACCACATCGTCCGATCCCTCGTCGCAGAACCCGTGTGCCGCTCTGTATCCGTCTCCGGGTCCGGAACCGTATGCCCCTCCTTCGCCACAGCCTCCTCGTGGCGAAGGGGGGCGTCGACCCCCCAAATCCTCTCACGCCAGGAAAGCCACCCCATCATCCCCGCATACACCGCAAACCCCACCGCCCATCCCACCCGCTGCCCCCGCAACGTCACATAAGGCTCAATCGCCACCGGATAAGCCGCCAACCCCAGCAGCGACCCCGCATTCGACAGCGCAAACAACCCATACCGCACTGCCCCACCCTCCACCCGCGCCATCCAGACCTGCAGCAGCGGGCTCGTCGCCCCCAGCAGCAGAAACGGCAGCCCAATCGTCACCGCCAGCGTTCGAAACACCGTCCCCACGGGATGGCCCGCATCCCCGCCCACCGGCATCCTCCCGGCCAAAGCAAGCACCCCCACCCCCAGGCCCAGCAACGCAAGATGCACTCCCCGCCGACGCGCCCCACCCCCCGTAAGCCATCGCGCATACAGGTACCCCCCCAACAGCGCGCCCTGAAAGAACACCAGGCAAGTCCCCCACACCGCGGACGACCCACCAAGCACCGGCAGCAGTCCCTTCGCCGCCATCGGCTCCACCAGGAACAGCAGAAACGCCCCCAGAAAGATCGTGCCCCCAAACACCCAACGCGACGACCTGGCCACCCCTCACCTGCTTCCCGCGAATCCCACCCGCAATCGAGCGTCCGCGCATCCCAGTCATCCGTCCGGAACACCGCCGCCGGAAGACCGTCACCGTTATATCCTGTTCCCAGTTCAGAACGTCCGAGGAATCATGGCAAACACACTCGACCGCCTCAAAGAGGGCTACGGCAAGTTCCGCAGCGAGATCTATCCCGCCCAGGCCGACACCTTCCGCGAAGCCGTCAGCAAGCCCCAGGCCCCACAGGCCCTCATCATCACCTGCGCCGACTCCCGCATCGACGCCGAAACCATCACCGGCTCAGGCGTCGGCGACCTCTTCGTCACCCGCAACATCGGCAACCTCGTCCCTGCCTACGGGGAGATGCTCGGGGGCGTCTCCGCCGTCATCGAATACGCCGTCTCTGCCCTCAAGGTCAAACACATCGTCATCTGCGGCCATACCGATTGCGGCGCCATGAAGGCCCTCCTCAGCCCTGGTAGCACCGACTCCATGCCCACCGTGAAAGCCTGGCTTAACAACGCCGTCACCGCCCTTTCGGTCACCAAATCCCTCACCCCGCCCAACGAGCTCCCCGGCGATCTCCTGCGCCGCCTCACCGAAGAAAACGTCCTGCTCCAGCTCCAGCACCTCCGCACCCACCCCTCCGTTGCCGGAGCCCTCGCCCGCCAGGAACTCACCATCTCGGGCTGGATCTACGACATCGGCGCCGGCGAGGTTCGCATCTCCGAAGACGGCGCCCGCCCCTTCCACCCCGTCACCGCGGCCGAGCAGGTCGCCGGCCTCCACCACGCCCCCAGCGCATGACCGTCCCACGAGGCTCGGATCTCCTCCGCATGATCCAGTACACCGGCTGGGCCGGCCCTCGTGCTGGCCGCCTACGACGTCTCGCCTAGCCCCGCTCCACTTCGAGCAGCCGCCGTTTCCGCTCCACCCCCCACCGGTACCCTGTCAGGTCGCCGTTTGCCCCCACCACCCGGTGGCACGGCACCGCGATCGCAATGGGATTCGCCCCACAAGCCGCCGCTACTGCCCGCGAAGCCGCCGGACTCCCCACCGCCCTCGCCAGCTCCCCATAAGTTCGCGTCTCTCCACGCTGAATCTCACGAAGCGCGCTCCAAACCCTGTGCTGAAACGCTGTAGCACGCACATGCAGAGGAAAACTCGCGGCAGCCGGATGTTCCGTCATCTGGCTGGCCACAAACTCCACCGCATCCTTCAACCAGCCTTTGTTCGCCTTGGTCGGAACAAGCTGCGCCCGCGAGAACCGCTCTCGCAGATCCCGCTCCAACTCCGCATCGTCCTTGCCAAAGGCGATCGCGCAAACCCCAACGTCGGTCGTCGCAACCAGCATTCGCCCCAGCGAACTCGCCGCCGTCGCATACCGGATCAGCAAGCCAGCTCCACCCTCTCGCATCTCCTTCGGCTTCATTCCGAGCGTCGCGGCGGAATTTTCATAGAGCCTGCTCGAAGACCCGAATCCCGCCTCATACAGAGCATCGGTGATCTTGACCGGAGCAGGAGCGACCGCCCTCGCCGCCCGCAAACGCGCCCGCAATCCGACCGAAGCGCCCTCGCTTCCAGACGAGTCCACAACAGCCTTCGGAACTCTCACCTTCTGCCGGAACTTCTCCACCCGCTGCGCCTTCGCGAACTCTCCCGGAGTGACGCCAAGCACACGCTTGAACCCCCGCAGGATCGTCAACCGCCCAACTCCCGTTGCCTTCGCCACATCCGCAAGCTTCGTCCGCTCGCCCGCATGATCCTTCAGGTATTCGGTCACCGCCGCGATCACCTCCGCCTGTGGATCGGCCTTTGCCTCCACGCGATTCGGCTCACACCGCAGGCAAGCCCGATACCCCGCCGCCTCGGCCGCGGCCGGAGATGGAAAGAACGACACGTTCTTCCGCAGCGGCCGTCTGCTCGCGCAACTCGGCTTGCAGTACACCTTCGTCGACTTCACCGCATACACGAACACGCCATCCGCACGCGCGTCCCGCTCCAGAACCTGCTGCCATTGCTTTCCCGGGAAGACACTCGGAACGCTCATCGCAAACGCCTGCTTCATCATCGTGTCCAACCTCTACGTGCATCCTCCCAGCGTCCGCCGCGCCGAACACTCCGCCCTGTTCACCCAAACTAAGCTGGTTTACCTTGCACCGGCACGGCTGTTCCGCTCTCGTCCACCTCGTTCGACTCCACGTAGAACTTCTTCAGGTCCGAGCTGCCGAACGACGTCGTAATCGCCACATCCGCCGCATCCCGTCCAACTGCCATCAGCACCCGCCCAAAGCGCTGGTCGTTGTGCCTCGCATCCATCGTGATCCATCGCCCATCCAGAAAGACCTCGTACCATGCGCTGAAGTCGCCGATGCCGCTATACGCATGGCGAATGTCGCCGAGATATCCCGTCACATACCGCGCTGGAATGTTCTGGCACCGCGACATCGTCACCGCCAGATGCTGATAGTCCCGACAAACCCCGATCCGTTCCGTAAAGACGTCCATCGCCGTCTTCGTCGGCCGGGCGGTCGTGTAGTCGAACTTCACCTTCTCGTGTACCCAATCGCGGATCGCCGCCGCTCGCTCCCAACCCGCCGGAATCTTCCCGAACAGGTCCTGCGCAATCGGCACAAACCGATCCACCTCGCAGTACCGGCTCGCAAGCAAATACTGAAGCACCTCCGATGGCAGATCCTCGATCGCCGACTGCTGCGCCCCTACCGCCGCCTCATCCGCTGTGTCCGGAACCTCCACCACCGCTTCCCCCATCAGCGTCAACCATCCCGCCGGCGCAAGGTAGCGGGTACACCGATTCCCGAACACATCCAGGTACTCAGTCGAGGGCACCTTCGTCCCATAGTCCCCCGTGATCCGCAGCTCGTTGCCGCTCCGCACCTTCCCCTCCAACGGAGGATGCAGATGCAGCATCGCAATCATCGGCGTCTTCCATTGCAGGTAGAACTGGATGTCGAACTCCGTGCGAACCAGCATTGGGGAAGGTCTCCTGCGCAACATCTCATTAGCTTTCGAATCAGAAGTCGACCGCGGGTGAATCGCCCAACTCCACCCCAGGATGCAACCTTGCTCGAATGTTCGCTCAGCCGCGGCCATCTTCGCCGTTCACCCGCTCTCGCCACGCAACGTGGGTGAGCCTCACCGCAGAACCAGAGGCTCACCCACATCTCCCAAACGACTCTCCTGAACAGAGCGCTATCCGGCGACCTCGACCGCAACGCCCGCCTGCTCGGCAAGCGCAGTCGCCTTCTCCGTCGCCTCCCACGTAAAGTCCGGCCCCACCCTGCCGAAGTGACCATAAGCAGCCGTCTTCCTGAAGATCGGTCGCCGAAGGTCAAGCTCCTCGATGATCCCCTTCGGGGTCAGCGAGAAGTTCTTCCGCACCAGCGCCTCCAACTGCGTCTCATCGATCTTTCCGGTACCAAACGTATCCACCAGCACACTCACCGGATCCGCCACCCCGATCGCATAGGCCAGCTGCACCTCGCACCGGTCCGCCAGCCCTGCCGCGACGATGTTCTTCGCCACGTACCGCGCCATGTACGCCGCGGACCGGTCGACCTTCGTCGCATCCTTACCGGAGAACGCCCCGCCCCCATGCCGTCCCATCCCGCCATAGGTGTCGACGATAATCTTCCGTCCGGTCAGCCCCGTATCGCCCATCGGCCCACCGATCACAAACCGACCCGTCGGGTTGATGTGGTACGTCGTATCCGCATCCAGCAGCTCCGCCGGAATCACCGCCTGGATCACATGCTCCAGCACCTCGGCCCGAAGCTGCTCGTTCCCGACCTCCTCCGCGTGCTGCGTAGAGATCACCACCGCATCCACCCGCACCGGCTTGTGGTTGGAGTCGTACTCTACCGTCACCTGGCTCTTCCCATCCGGCCGCAGATACCCCATTTTGCCCGACTTCCGAACCTCCGTCAGCTTCTCCGCCAATCGGTGCGCCAACGAGATCGGCGTCGGCATCAGTTCCGGGGTCTCATTCGTCGCATAACCGAACATCATTCCTTGGTCGCCCGCCCCGCCCGTATCCACGCCCTGGGCAATGTCCGGAGACTGCTTGTTTATGGTCGAAATCACCGCGCAGGTCTTCGAGTCGAATCCGTGCGTCGCATCGTTGTAACCAATCTCGGAAACTGTCGCCCGCACCAGCGTCTGAAAGTCAACATACGCCTGCGTCGTGATCTCTCCGGCAATCACCACCAGCCCCGTGCAGGTCAGGGTTTCGCACGCAACGCGGCTGTAGGGATCCTGTTCCAGGCATGCATCCAGAATGGCATCGGAAATCTGGTCGGCGATTTTATCCGGATGTCCCTCGGTCACTGACTCACTTGTAAACAGAAAACGGTCGCGTTTCGCCAACTCAACTACCTCCGAACCCTTTTGGGAACTCAACCTCTCCATTCTAACCAGCCGGCCCTCTCTCTCGCAAAAATGGATCCTTCGAATGGCTCCCAACCACCCCTGAGAGGCGTTCTTTTGCAGCCAGCGGCCCCTCCCCTGCCCGGGCGGCAGATGCCGCCCGCTGCCTCCCGCCGAATCCCAACCCCGCCGGGTACATCGCGGCCGTCGTCCTCTGCTCCAGCCGCGGGTGCACCACAAAATGCCACGCCAGCCACGCAATGGCCCACAAGCTCACCACCAGCAAAGCCACGCCAAGCCACTTCCAGCCCATGCCACGGGGCTCTCCGGCGCGTCCCCGACTCACATTCTCCGCGAACTGAACCCAATCCTTGTCTCCCGCGCCTGCTAACCCCAACTCCTGGCAAAACGACTCAAAGCGTTCCATCCAAACAACTTCATCCAGCCCCACCGCACCCAGGTACCCGCGAACAATACCGCGCCGGAACACCCCTCCGGGCAGTCGGCTGATCTCTCCAGCCTCCAGGGCCTCCACGTGCTGCGCAGAGACCTTGGTAGCCGCGCATATATCCTCCACGCCGAGCCCCTTCGCCTCCCGCTCCTTGCGCAGATCCTCGCCGAACCCTGTCCTCATAAGCCTTCCAGCAGTTCTGTGCGACAACGTCTCTATTGTCAATCATTCCTCTGCTCGCGAACAGGGAGGATACGTATCTCTTCCAACCCCGTCGCGACGACCGCAACGGTGCACCACCCCCAAACAAGTACTTGTGGTTACCCTATCCAAGGAGGAGATCGACATCGTCTGGTCCCCGCTGAGCGACTTCTGCTAAGCTTATGCCACGTGCGGATACCCTTTCCAGAACGAATTCCCATCTGGTATG
This sequence comes from uncultured Granulicella sp., assembly GCA_965213785.1. Classification (GTDB taxonomy): domain Bacteria; phylum Acidobacteriota; class Terriglobia; order Terriglobales; family Acidobacteriaceae; genus Edaphobacter. The sequence continues at coordinate 2,747,802 of OZ243921.1, forward strand.
TGTGTGCCTTCGCAGGCCTCCTCTTCGTCATCCAAACCGTACAGCACGCCGATCCGGTTGTCAGCCTCTGCTGCTTGATCTTTGTTGTTACCGCCGGTTTTGCTTTCAATGTTGCGGGTGGCTTCTCCCGGCCGTCAGGATCGTACGTCTTTTTTTTTGCTGTGCTCGCGGTCATTCTTGGCCTCTGCACGAAAGCCTTCTTTTGGGAAGCGCCTGATCATAATCTCGTCGGACCGAGACTGACCTTCGAAATCTATGTAGTCGGCATGTTCACGATGCTTGTCACGGTCTATTTTTCCCGTCGTCTCTCGCGCCGCAAAGGTTTGCTGGAGGAGACCGTCGGCACCCGAGACATGAGAATGGCGGCGATCGGCTGCGTGGTCGCCGGCATCCTCATCCCCTACCTGGCAAGCCTCTATCAAGGTTCGACCGACACGCTCTTTGCGCCTCTTGTCAAAGCGTCCAGTCAGTTGAATCGCTTTCTGCCGATGGCCATCATTCTCGGGGTCACCTACGAGATCAAGAACAGCGGGGGCAAGCGCAGCGTCAATATCTGGATTCTTCTTGCAACCGCAGCGATCGTCTTCCAGGGAGCCATCATCAGCTATTCGAAGGAGGCGCTCTTCCTGCCCCCCGTCTGCTGGCTTGCAGCCTGCGCCGCCCTCGGCTATCGCTTCCGTATCTACCAGGTCATCGGTGGTTTGCTGGTGCTGTTCTTCATCGTGCACTACATGGTTCCTTACTGCCAGTACGGGCGCGTCTACCGCAGCAATACCAACACACTGTCAGAAAACTTCGCCACTTCGCGACGTCTGCTTTCGGACCTGCCCGAGGTCGTCCGCCTCTATAACGCAGATAATTCGTCGTACGACGAACATTACACCGCCGTCTACTTTGATCAGCCCGCAGGCCTTCTCGATCGACTGCAAATGATCAGCTTCGACGATGCTCTCAACCAGGTCACCGAACAGAAGGGGCCGCTCGGGATGCAGCCGATCGTGTACTACGTGTACAACATCGTTCCCCACTTCATCTGGAAGAACAAGCCCAGCATATCCACAGCAAACTTCTACGGACATGAGATCGGCATCCTTGGCGACGATGACGAGGAGACGAGCATTTCGTTCAGCCCGATGGGAGAGTCTTTTCGCATTGGCGGGTGGGCCGGTGTACTGCTGCTTGCGCCCATCATCTGGTTCATCCTCTTCTTTATTACGGATTCTGTCTGCGGCGATGTGCGGAAAGCTCCGTGGGGCATCCTTTCAGTCGCCGTCTTCTCCCACATAGCTCCGGAAGGCGGAATCGGCGGATGCATCTACACGGCGAGTTACGGCACCTTTGTCGTCCTGTTTGTGGCTTTCTTCTCCGCCTACGTACTGCCGATCCTCGCATCGTTCGTCACCACGCCCAGGCGTCCGGCCTTCGCCCCACTCGACGCGTCGCGTTCGCTTGACTCGTCCCTCTCACTTCAGCCCGACCGGAACGCGCCTCCCGCGAGACTCTAAGGCCGTCCAGTTCCGCGCGTCGGCTCCGTGCCCTACACTAGGTTCATTGTGAATCGTCTCGTCGTCGGCAATCTCGTGCATCGCCCGCTCCGCTCCATTATCAGCGCCTTTGCTGTCGGCATCGAAGTCATCATGATCCTCTCGATTGCGGCCATCATGTTCGGTATGCTCAACGGCTCCAAGACCCGTCAGAGCGGCATCGGCATGGACATGATCACACACCCCGGTGCCGGCTCGAACATCATCGGTCAGACCACTGCTTCTGCCTCCGTCAAGGTAGCCGGCGTCCTTCGCAGTCTGCCTCACGTCCTCGTCGCCGCCCCTGTTTACATCAAGCTGGTTGCCGGAACCTCGCTCGAGAACATCTACGGCATCGATTTCGAGAGCTACAACGCCTTGCGGCCCTTCGTCTTCCTCTCCGGCGGACCCTTCACTCATCCTGACGACATCATCGTCGACGACTTCATCGAGGCAAAGGGTTTCCACGTCGGAGACTCCATTCGAGTCCTCAACAATGTGTTCCACGTCTGCGGTGTCGTCGAGCATGGCAAAGGGGGACGCAAGTTCATCCCCATCAGCAAGATGGGAGAGATCGACGGCAATCCGGGTAAAGCCAGCCTTTTCTACTTGAAAACAGAAGATCAGCCACAGTTTCAGGAGGCTGTCCGTCGTGAAATCCTCGCTACAGACGGAATGCAGACCTACGACGTCCAGACCCTCCAGGAGTTCCTCGATACCATCACGCCAGAGAGTATGCCCGCCTTCAACATCGGGCTGCACGTGGTCATTGGCATTGCGACCATCATTGGCTTCCTTGTCATCTTTCAGTCTATGTATACCGCCGTCATGGAGCGAACCCGTGAGATTGGCATCCTCAAGTCCATGGGAGCCTCCAAGGCGTACATCGTCTCCGGCATCCTTCGCGAGACGGGTCTTCTGGCGGCCCTTGGCATCGCGCTCGGTGTCGCCATCACGTACCTCATGCGCGCCGTCTTCCACTCGGTTAAGCCCGACCTGGACTTTGCTGTCACGCCCTATTGGGTCGCCGTTGCGGTGCTGATCGCCTTCACCGGAGCGCTATGCGGGGCTCTCTACCCGGCGCTCAAGGCGGCTCAGAAGGATCCGATCGATGCTCTCGCCTATGAATGATCGGTGAGTGCCCGCGCGGCTCTGTGCAATAGTAAAGACAACTCCGAGCCCCATAGTCCCGTCCCGTCGGGCAACTACGTGTACCCTTGAGACATGAGTGCGCCGCCGGGAGGCGGTTGGTGGTAAACGTGGAATGCGCGTAGCGTCGGTCCAGAGAGGCTAACTTGATTTCGATATTGATCCTCACGATGAACGAGCAGGCTAATCTTCCCGCCTGCATCGACTCCGTATCGTGGTCCGATGATATCCATGTCTTGGACTCCTACAGCACCGACCGGACCGTCGATATCGCTCGCGAGCGGGGCGCCAGGGTCACCCAGCGCCGCTTCGACAACTGGGCCGCACATCAAAACTGGGCGATGGAGAACCTCCCCTTCGCCCATCCCTGGGTCTTCTATATCGACGCCGATGAGCGCATGACGGTCGCTCTCCGCGACAGCATCCGCAACGCGATCCAGAATGTCACCCCCCTCGAAGCCGCACCGGTCTCCTTTCGGGTGCGCCGCCGCGACTTCTTCATGGGCCGTTGGCTCAAGCACGTTCAAGCGACCAGCTACTATCAAAGGCTCTTCCGTCCCGATCGGATGCGCTACGAGCGCCTCGTCAATCCCGTCTCGATTCCGAACGGACCCATCGGCCAGGTCTCTGGCTACCTCGACCACTTTCCCTTCACCAAGGGAGTGTCGCACTGGGTCGAGCGCCACAATCACTACAGCACCTTCGAAGCGCAACAGATCATCCAGAACCGCAAGGAGGGCAGACGCTTCAGCCCTTCCGCCGCCTTCTTCGCAAAAGACTTCCACGAACGCCGCTACCACCAGAAGGAACTGCTCTACCGCGTGCCCCTCCGCCCTGTAGTCAAGTTCCTTCTTCTCTACTTCGCTCGGCTTGGCTTCCTTGACGGAACTCCCGGGCTCACCTACTGCATCCTGCAGAGCATCTATGAGTACCTCATCGTCCTCAAGACCCGCGAAATCCTGCGGGGCGGCGCCGATGTTGGCCGTTTCGATCCCTCGACCTGACCCTCGCACGAATGTGGGGTATTCTTTCGCGAGCCATCTTCGCCTCCAGCTCCTTCCCCTTGCCCACCACGCCGCCCAACCCGTCCTCGCTCTTCCTTCCGCTCCGCCTCCTTGAGTTCGCCCTTCTTGTCTTCGCCGGCATCTTCTTCGCCCTTCACTACACCCATCTCACCGCGGACTTCCCCAATCACTCCCCCTGGATGGACTGGTCCAAGTACACCGACGAAGGCTGGTACGGCGACGCCGCCATTCGGCACTTCCAGCGCGGCCACTGGTATGTGCCGGGAGACTTCAACCCGGCTGCCGCGCTCCCCGTATGGCCCCTCGCGGAAGCGATGATCTTCCGCTTCACCGGGGTGTCCCTCGTTGCGGCCCGGGCCCTTACCGTCACTGTCTTCGGCGGCATCCTGCTCGCCTCCTACCTCCTGCTCTGGCGCTGGCAGCCGCACCGGCAGATCCTGCCCGTTCAGCTCAGTCTCCCCTTCCATGCCGGCGACACGGTACGCGCCCCTACCCTTGGCCCCGCCCTCGCCGTCCTTCTCCTGGCAGTCAGCCCTTTCTGCTTCGTGTTCACCCGGCTCGCCATTCTGGAGCCGATGCTCGTCTTCCTCACTCTGCTGGCCCTTCACGCGGCCACCTCCGCGCCCCGTGCCCTCCAGGCGCACCACCACGCCGGCACCACCCTACGCGATTACCTCCCCGCCCTCGCGCTTGGCCTGCTCCTCCCCCTGCTCGTCCTCACCAAGACCACCGCTCTCTTCCTTTTTCCGTCCATTGCCTTCCTCCTTTTTGCCTCAGCCGGCTTCCGTCTCCGCCCCTTTCTGCGCGCCGCCATCCCCGCCGCTCTTCTGGCCGCCACCCTCTGGTCCGCTTACTTCTTCCTTCTCGTCCGCCCCCGCTTCCTCAAGGACTACTCCTATCTCTTTAGTGCCAACGGCTACACCGGCATCACCTGGCCCACCGCCCTCTCCGTCCTGCGCGATACCCTCCTCGGCGGTCTCTGGATCGACAATCTCCTCTATCCCCTCGCACTGGTCCTCATCCTCGTCTGCCTGTGTCGCATCGGGCACCTTCGTCGGCAGCCTCTCCCCGCCGCCCTCATCCTCTGGGCCGGCGGCTACGCAGCTTTCCTCGCTTACCACAATAACCTCCAGCCCCGTTACTACTTCGTGGTGGCGGTTCCCATCATCCTTTTGGTCGCCGCTGTCCTCGGCCCAATCGTGCTCTGGTTTCGCAGTCCTGTCTTCCGCGGACTATTCTTCGCTCGCCCGGTCCTCGCCCTCGCCTCCACCCTCCTTCTCCTGGTAGCCACCATCCGCCCCGCATGGCAGACCCTCCACTACGTCCGCCACCCCGAGTACACCCTCGTCAACGCCGCCCGCGGCATCGCAGCCATCGTCGGCGCCGACCGCACCCATCCCCCGCTGCTCCTCTCCATCAGCGGATCCGACATCTCCCTCATCACCGGCCTTCCCAGCATCTGCGACGACTTTGGAACCCTCGATCTCCCCGACCGCGTCAACCGCTATCGCCCCGGCTGGTACGCCGCCTGGAACGCCATCGACGACGACAAGATGGACTCCATCACTCCCCTTTTCCATATCGAACGGGTCGCCGCCTTTCCCGCCATGGATGACCCCGCACGCAACCTCCTCATCCTCTACCGCCTCGATCCCACTGTGGTCACCGCCCCTAACGCCCGCCGGCGTAACTCCACCCCAAAGCCCCTCCAGACCCGCGTCGGCCAGCAGCCAAGCACCAACCAGCTCGTCCACTGACCCACCATGCCCCTTGGTTTCTGCGCGCCCATTGACCTTCACCGGGAGACCGGATATTCTAAAACACGCGCGGTTCCACGCCTGCATCGCCCAGCCCTTACGGGCCCAGGGCTATCGTCCAGGCAGGGTCACCGCGATCTCCCGCCGGGCATCTTTACCTCCCACGGGAGTCCCCATGTCCTCGATTGGGGCTCGGCCTACCCCGAAGCAGAACAGGTACTGGCTGCCGGCTTCCCGGCTCCGCTATTGTTTGCCCGGCACATCCACAGTTTGGAAGGAAGGGCGTCCATTTCCTTCACCCAAACCCTACCGCACCCCATTCTTCCGACCCACGCTGACCCAGGAAGACAGCAGATCGAAGGAGTACCTCCGCATTGAACAACACCACTACCATCCCCAGCGGCAAAAACGTTCAGCGCAAGTGGTTCGTCATCGACGCCACGGGAAAGACGCTCGGCCGCCTCGCCACCACCGCCGCCTCCGTCCTCGCCGGCAAGACCAACCCCCTCTACACCCCCTACATCGACATGGGCGACCACATCGTCGTCATTAACTGCGAGAAGATCGTCCTTACCGGCCTCAAGTCCTCGCAGAAGCTCTACCGCCGCTACACCGGCTTCCCCGGCGGCCTGCGTGAGGAGTCCTTCATCAAGCTCCTCGCCCGCCGCCCAGAGGCCATTGTCGAGCAGGCGATCAAGGGCATGTTGCCTAAATCCAAGATGGGCCGCCAGATGGCCACCAAGCTCAAGGTCTACAAGGGCTCGCAGCACCCTCACATCGCCCAGCAGCCCGAGCCGCTTGAGTTCCACGCCTCCAACGCCCCCAAGGCCGGCGCGCCCTCCAAAGTCGAGACCCCCAAGCACGTCGCCCTCGAAGGCTGATCCCGTTCCACATTGAGATAGATCAGGGCTTCAGCCCTGATATCTGAACCTTACGAGAAACAGGGCTTCAGCCCCCGGGATCTTGCTTTTCCCGGTCATCAGCTTTCAAGGAGCATCATGGCAGATCTCATCCAGTTCTACGGTACCGGCCGACGCAAGTCCTCGATCGCCCGCGTCTTCCTCCGTCCGGGCAGCGGCAAGTTCACCGTCAACAAGAAGGACGTCGACGTCTACTTCGTCACCCCGCAGCAGCGCGTCGCCGCCAAGCGGTCGCTCGGCATCGCCGACATCGGCGAGACCTTCGACGTTCTCACCACCGTCAAGGGTGGCGGCGTCATGGGACAGGCCGACGCGGTCAAGCTCGGAATCGCCCGCGCCCTTATGGAGTTCAATCCCGAACTGCGCAAGGCGTTGAAGGCCGAAGGCCTCGTCACCCGCGACTCCCGCGGCAAGGAGCGCAAGAAGTACGGCCAGAAGGGCGCCCGCGCACGCTTCCAGTTCTCCAAGCGCTAACCCGTCAGCACTTCCGGTGCCCCCCCTTGGCGAGCTAAGGGGGGGGCACCGGCAATCTCGGCGAAAAAGAATTGCCGAAGCATCACCCTTCCAGCGCACCGGAAGGCAAGGAATCCAATCTCCCGAAACGTTCTTCGCTAGGGATCAATCCAGACCGCGGGACATGCGACCCGTCAGAGTCCGTCCAGGCCGGTCTATAAACAGGAGCCACACCATGGCAAGCATCACGATGAAGGAACTTCTCGAAGCCGGCGTCCACTTCGGACACCAGACCAAGCGCTGGAACCCCAAGATGAAGGAGTACATCTTCGGCGAGCGCAATGGCATTTACATCATCGACCTCCAGAAGACCCTCAAGATGTTCAAGGAAGCGTCTAAGTTCGTCACGGACCTTACCTCAACCGGCAAGCTCATCCTCTTCGTCGGGACGAAACGTCAAGCCCAGGATGCCATCGCCGAAGAGGCGAACCGCTGCGGCATGCCCTACATCAACTCCCGCTGGCTTGGCGGCCTGCTCACCAACTGGGTCACCGTCCAGAAGTCCGTCAAGCGCCTCGCCGAACTGGATGACATGTCCACCGACGGCCGCTACGAGCTGCTCACCAAGAAGGAAGTCATCAAGCTCGAGCGCGAACGCAAGAGCCTCTCGACCAATCTCAGCGGTATCAAGACCATGAAGCGCTTGCCCGACGCCCTCTTCATCGTCGACTCGAACAACGAGGCTATCGCCGTCTCCGAGGCCCGCAAACTCGGCATCCCGGTCGTCGCCGTCGTCGACACCAACTGCGATCCAACGGTCGTCGACTACGTCATCCCCGGCAACGATGACGCCCTTCGCGCCATCCGGCTGTTCACCACCAAGATCGCCGACTCCGCCGCCGAAGGCGTCCAGATGGTCTCCGAGCGAGCCTTCGCGACCGAGTCCGCCGACGTCCGTCCCATCGCCCAGGAGTCGCACTTCATCGGCGAAGAGGGCGAAGCCGACCCCGCCGCTCTCGAAGCCGTGCAGGAGTCCACCGGAGCCGCCGAAGCTTCGGTTGAAGACGATGCCGAAGAGACGGTCGACCTCGAAGCCGCGCTCGGAGGCAACATCCGCAAGGCGCCCGCAGCCGCCACCGAGCCCGAACCCGAAGACGAACCCGTCCACGCCGAAGCCACCGCCTAACCAGCCGCAGGCAGATCGAGAGCGTGGCTGCCGGAACAATCCGCACCACGCTCTTTCTGCGTCCGTCAGCCCGGACGCACATCGCTGTAACCTCAGCCCGATAAGCTGATCCCAGGAAGGAACCAAGCCTCATGTCCACTGAAACCGCTGTAAAGATCGATGCCAAGCTCGTTAAAGAACTCCGCGAAAAGTCCGGAGCCCCCATGGGCGACTGCCTCAAAGCCCTGCAGGAAGCCAAAGGCGACATGGAATCCGCCTTCGTTGTCCTGCGCAAGCGCGGCATGGCCTCCGCCGCGAAGAAAGCCGCCCGTTCCACCAACGAGGGCGCTGTCGGAACCTACATCCACGCCGGCGGCAAAATCGGCGTTCTCCTCGAGCTCAACTGCGAGTCCGACTTCGTCGCCCGCACCGAGGACTTCCAGGAACTCCTCCGCGACATCGCCATGCACATCGCCGCCACCGACCCACGCTTCGTCGGCCGCGAAGAAGTCCCGCAGTCTGACCTCGACCGCGAAAAGGAAGTTTTCCTCGCCCAGCCAGCCATGAAGGGCAAGCCCGAGGCCGTCATCGGCAAGATCCTCGAAGGCAAAATGGCGAAGTTCTACGAGGAAGCCTGCCTCCTCGACCAGCCGTTCATCAAGGAAGCCACGCAAACCATCTCGCAACTCATCGCCACCAAGGTCGCCAAGCTCGGCGAAAACATCAGCATCCGGCGCTTTGCCCGCTTCAAGGTAGGCGCCCCCGACTGGACCGTAGCCCAAACCAAGGTTTCTTCGACGGAGGAAGTACAGGCATAAGCCAATTCCCGATCCGACAAGACACCGAGCCAGGGCGACAGCCCTGGCTCTTTCCTTTGCTCCCAAAGCGATCTGCGCCGCCGGAGCAACCCAACCCGGAACCCTCCGGCTTCATACCAGCCGCCGGCCAGAAAGGAACCAACCATGCAGTACATCGACACCATCCCCGTCTGGGGCACCCACGAAGAAAACACCCTCGACCAGGCCAGGATCTGCGCCCGCAGCGCCGACCACTTCGCCCTCATGGCCGACGGCCACCTCGGCTATGGCGTCCCCATCGGGGGCGTAATCGCAAGCGAATCACGCATCAGCCCCACCGCCGTCGGCTTCGACATCGCCTGCGGCAACAAGGCCGTCCTCCTCGACATGCCAGGCGCCGAACTGCGCCAGAACATCCACCGCATCATGGATGACATCTGGGCCACTCTCTCCTTCGGCGTCGGCCGCAAGAACCGCGAGCGCAACGACGACTCCCCGTTCATCACCGACGACCACGAAGGCTGGATCACCGAAGCCGCCAAGCCGCTGAAGCACAAGGCCAACGCGCAGCTCGGCACCATCGGCAGCGGCAACCACTACGTCGACCTCTTCACCGACGAGCAGGACCGGGTCTGGATCGGGGTGCACTTCGGCTCACGCGGCCTCGGCCACGGCATCGCCACCTGGTTTCTCAAGGCCGCTGGAGCGAAGGACGGCATGATCGTCGACCCAGTCTTCTTCGACGTCGCCAGCGATCTCGGCGCACAGTACATCGCCGCCATGCAGCTCGGCGGAACCTACGCCTACGCCGGTCGCGACTGGGTCTGCGCCCGCGTCGCGCGCCTGCTCGGTGCCAACATCCTGGAGGAGGTGCACAACCACCACAACTACGCCTGGCAGGAGCAGCACAACGGCCGCACCCTTTGGGTCTGCCGCAAGGGTGCCACGCCCGCCTTCCCCGGCCAGCGCGGCTTTGTCGGCGGAACCATGGGCGAGATCAGCGTCATCCTCGAAGGCGTCGACACGCCCGAGTCCAAGCTCAGCCTCTACTCCACCGTCCACGGAGCCGGCCGCACCATGGGCCGCAAGCAGGCCACCGGAGTCACCGACCGCAAGACCGGAGCCGTCAAGCGCCCCGGCCTCGTCACCCCGGAGATGATGGAATCCTGGCTCACCCGCTCGAACGTAGTCCTCCGCGGCGGCGGCCTCGACGAGTCCCCCGACTGCTACAAGCGCCTTCCCGAAGTGCTCGCCGCGCACGGAGACACCATCCGCATCCTCCACACCCTCACCCCGGTCGGCGTCTCCATGGCCGGAGCCAACGAGTTCGATCCCTACAAGGATTGAAGTCTTACCCGTCATCCTCCGCCAAAGGGGCGACGGGGGGCGAAAGGCTCTTCCCGCCATATAGTCTTGCCTAGTGAGCCTTAACCAGTCCTCCGTTTCCCTCCGGCCCGCAGAGTGCTGGATCATCGCACTCGCGGGTGTCTTCACCCTCGCCCTTATCTGCTGGCTCCCATACCACGTCCCTGTAGTCCCTACCTTCTCCGACTCCTACCTGTTCGGCTATAGCAATCGCACCGCCCTCGCACTCGCGGCATCCTTCGCTGTCTTTGCCGCCGTGGTCGCCGCAAAAAGCGGTCTGCTCCAGGAGGCCGCCCCCACCGATCAATCGATGCCATCCAGCATCCTCCGCCGGGCCCTCTGGATCGCCGGATCCCTGGCACTCCCGCTCCATGTCATCGTCCGCCACACCGGCGGCTACGTCGAGTCGCCCTACTTCCTGGACCGCATCAAGCTCGTCCTCGACGGCAAGGTCCCCTACCGCGACTTCGAATACGTCTACGGCGCCTCCTTCCTCTACCTCCCCGCATCGCTCGCCCGCGCTCTCCACCTCCAGGTTGCGGACGCCTACGGCCTCGTCTGGCTCGCAGTCAATCTCCTCGGCATCTGGATGCTCTTCCACACCGTCCAGAGCGTTCAAGCCCCCGCCCTTGCCAAACGCGGCATCTTCTACTTCCTCTTCGCCATGTCCGTTCTTGGCATCCTCTGCACCGGCGTCAACTACAGCACCTTCCGCTTCGTCCTGCCGCTCTTCCTTGCCCTTCGCCTATACCGCCGGCTTCATGCAGCCAACGACGCCACCGCACAGGCGTCCTCTATCCTCCTGGTCGTCCCGTGTTTCCTCGTGCTGCTCCTCGTATCTCCGGAGATGGCGCTCTCCTTCGCCGCCGGCATGACCGTTTATCTCGCGATCTTCGTCAATCTCCGCCTCCGCGCCAACCTCGCCGCCTTCGCTGCCATGCTTCTGCTCCTCGGCATGGTGGCGCGCGCCGCCTCGGCCTACGGAGTCTTCCTCACCCTCAACGCCTTCCGCAATGGAGGCTTCAACTTCCCCGTCGTGCCCGCGGACACCACTCTCGTTCTTCTGGCGGCCCTCGCCCTCACCGCCGTCTATGCCGGCATTGCGATACGCGCCCGTCAGGGAAGCCCCACGTTGATACTCATCGCGGTCTCCGCCCTCACCTTGGCGAGCGCTCTCGGCCGCTGCGATGCAGGCCACATTCTCCTCAGCCCTCTCGGACTCTGGATCGCAGCGCTCTCCCTTGCCGCTGCGCGCCCTCTCGCCGGCCGCCTTGCCCTCTGGACATGCGTCCTCGTCTTTTTTCTTATTCCCCTGGCGGGCGGCTGGCGCGGAGTCCTGGCGACCCCCGCGCGCGCCGCAATGTTGACGGTCTTCGCCGCAGAAGGAACCCACCCACACCCCGACCTGGATCGCCTGTTGATTGGCACCGCGACGCGCCTCTACGGTCCGCAAAAAGCCTCTCTCAAGATCGAGGAAGCTCGGCGTTTCGCCCAAATCCATGATGGACTCGACCTGGCCGCTCTCTACGGCTACCCACCCGGCACCATCTTCAAAGCGCCCTTCCAGTTCAGCCCGGAGCAATTCGGTCCCATCCATACGCCCCAGGTCGATACCGGCTACTTCTACAGCATCGTCAACCTGGTGACTGTGCCGGAGGTCCAGAGGAAAGTAGCCGAGCTCGCCGCCCACCCGGAGCGCCCTGTCCTACTTACCGAGGGGGCCGAAAACAGCTGCGATCTTTCCCCGGAGGCAGAACGCGCCACCATCCGCAAGATCTTCCTTTATCCGTATAAGGCCCCAGCGCAAAACCCGGACTCTATCCTCAAGCCCATCTGTACCTTCATCCGCGACCACTACGTCCTCGCCCAGGCGGCCACTCCTGACCGCCTGGGCTACGCCGTTTGGAACTCCCGTCAGGCAAACCTACCGCACGGGATGCTCCGAAACCCGTGACCCACGCCCGTCCGTCGCTTTCTTGAAGTGCAGTCCCTCCGGGCAGAACTCCGAGTCCGGCTTTAGCTTGTGCTCCGCATGGGGCGCAGGCCCACCTTCCTTGTGCCGCCGGAACAGCTTCACCTCGCCCTGGCAGTCCTTGCAGCGGAACTCGGTATCCGCGTCGTCCAGCGCCTCGGCCACGTTCTTTACCTTCCAGAACGGTTCATAGCCCCCGCCAACCTTTACTCGTCTGCGCTTCACTTCGCACTCGTAGATCTTCTCGCGTTCGGCTGCCATCGGTCTATCGTCCTGTTCCCCCGACCGTCATGCGGTCGAGCTTTACTGTGGGCATCCCTACGCCGACCGGCACGCTCTGCCCGGCCTTGCCGCAGGTTCCAATACCTTCATCCAACGCCAGATCGTTCCCGACCATCGACACATACTTCAGTGCCTCTGGCCCATTGCCGATCAGCGTCGCACCCTTCACCGGTCGCGTCACCCTGCCATCCTCGATCAGGTAGGCCTCGCTCGCCGAAAACACAAATTTACCGTTCGTAATATCTACCTGCCCACCGCCGAAGTTCACCGCATAGAGTCCACGCTTCACGCTCTTCAGGATGTCCTCCGGCAGGTCGTCTCCATTCAGCATGTAGGTGTTCGTCATCCGCGGCATTGGGATGTGGTGATAGCTCTCCCGCCGCCCAGACCCCGTATTCGGCATCCCCATCAGCCGCGAGTTCAGCTTGTCTGAGAGAAACCCCTTCAAAATCCCGTTCTCGATCAGCACGGTCTCCTGTGTCGGCGTTCCCTCATCGTCCACATTCAGGCTGCCTCGCCGGTTTGCCATCGTTCCGTTGTCGACCACCGTCACCTTGCTCGAAGCCACCTTCTGCCCCATCAGCCCGGCAAACGCCGACGTCTTCTTCCGGTTGAAGTCCGCCTCAAGCCCATGCCCCACTGCCTCATGCAGCAGCACCCCCGGCCACCCCGGCCCAAGCACCACCTCCATCTCGCCCGCCGGAGCCTCCACCGCATCCAGTTGCAGAATCGCCGTCCGCGCCGCCTCCGACGCAAAGTGCTCCGGACTCTTCTCTCCCTCAAAGAAGTCCAGCGTCACCCGCCCCCCGCCGCCCGATGTTCCCTTTGAAGTATTCGCCCCATCCTTCGCCAGCACAAACACATTCAGCCGCGCCAAAGGCTGCGTATCGCTCGCAAACGTCCCATCTGACGCCGCCACCAGGATCCTCCGCAGCTCGTCATTGATCCCCGCCCGCACCTGCGTGATCCGCGAATCGTACGCCCGCGCCGCCCGGTCCGCCCGCTCGATCAGCTTCAGCTTCGCCGCAATCTCCGCGTCACCCTCGGCACCGGCCACGGGATAAAGCGGAGCCGCTCCCCCTTCCACATGCCGGAAACCGCTCATCAGCTCCTTCGCCGGCCCGCTCGCAATCAGCGCCGCCGTCCGCGCCGCTTTCAGCAGCCGCTCGCTCGAAAGATCGTCCGTATACGCATACCCCGTCCGCTCGCCCGAAAGCACCCGGATCCCGCACCCGACACTGATCCCCTGGCTCGCCGTCTTCACCATCGACTCGTCCACCCCCAGCGACGTCGACGTAACCGACTCGAAATAAAGGTCTGCATACTCCCCGCCCGCGGAAAGCGCCTCCCCCAGGCAACGCTCCATCAAACGCTCCGAAATCCCCAGTTTCTCAATGAAGTAGCGTTTATGGTCAGTGGCTGGAAGTGTCATCTACACCTATGATAGGCTTCGCACGGGCCCACGGCAAATCCACAAACCTCCCTCCTCCGTCCCTTCTGCGGAAAACACACGCCGTCAACGCCCCCCGCTCGGGTCCGCGCTCGCCGAAACGTTCAAATCCATCAGCATCTCCGGCTCGCCCGGAGGCGTGCAGTTTCCATCCGCCCGGTACGTCTTGGCGCAACTCTGCGTAATCTCCGGCCGTCGCGGAGACTGCGCATACTGCCACCCCATCACGTCCGCCGTCCCGCTCGCCCCCGCCGCCGGTGCCTTCAGCACGCACCCCGGAGCCGGCCCCTTCGGCGCACATGCATCCTGGTACACCCATACCGCCACTGGGTGCAGATGCTCCCGCGCCACATGCTCCCGAATGTCCGCCACGGTCGTTAACGTCGTTCCCGGCCCATCCGGGACAGCCTGCCCGCTCGCATACACCCCCGGCTTGTACCCCGACCCAGCCATCGCCTCCGTCCACCCAAACAGATACCCCACCTGCGCCTCCGTCAGCCGCCCGCCTTCCTCCTGGTCCAAAAAGATAATCGTTCCCGAGGGGAACCCCTCCCGCTGCGCCGCCGCCACCGCCCGCGCCGCATCCTGCCGCCCAAGCTCCCCAGCCGGGACCTTCGCCGCTTTGATCTGCCGCTCGAACCGCCCATCCGCCAGCACCAGGAATCCATAGCCCATCTCCCGCAGCACCGCTCGTTTCCCCACCCAGTTCGTCGCCTTTCCCCCCGGCGGCGGAGTCAACCAGTATCCCGTATACGCAAAATACTGCTTCACCCGCCGCATCCCGTCGTCTCCCGGATACTCATTCAGGTCGAACCCCGTAAGGTTCCCTCCCGCTGCCGTCGCCTCCATAGGCTGCATTGAAGCTGTCGCCGTCTCCACCTTCTTCACGCACCCCAGCCCACCCGCCAGCACAATCCCGCAAAGCCAGATACCCCGCATCTCGCATCCTCCCCGCCCTTATCTTCGCATCGAGTACCCTGAAGCCTATTCCACTCCCGCCAGGAGTCCTCCCATGACTCGCCCGACCGATTCGACCGACCCTCGCTACCCCATGGGCCCCTTCCGCTCCCTCGCCGACCCCACCCCCGCAGACCGTGTCGACGCCATCGCCGCCCTCGCCGAACTCCCCAACAACCTCCGCAACCTCACCGAAGACCTCGCCCCCGCCCAGCTCGATACCCCCTATCGCCAGGATGGATGGACCGTCCGCCAGTTGATCCATCACCTCGCCGATTCCCACATGCACGCCTTCCTCCGCGTCCGCCTCGCCCTCACCGAAGACGCCCCCACCATCAAGCCTTACGACGAAGCCGCCACCGCCCAGCTCCACGACTCCCTCGCCGCCCCCATCAAGTGGTCCCTCGAAATCCTCGAAAGCCTTCACGCCCGCTGGGTCATGCTCCTCCAATCCCTCACCCAATCCCAATGGCAGCGCACCTTCCACCATCCCGAGCGCGGCTCCATGACCGTGCAGCAAACCACCTTCCTTTATGCCTGGCACTCCCGCCACCACACCGCGCACATCGCCAGCCTTCGCACCCGCGAGCGCTGGTAGCCTCTCCCATTTTGGGAATACCCTCCGAATCCCCCTCCCGCCCGCTCCGCAGCCGGAACATAATGTCCCATGTCCCCGCGCCCGGCCGCGTCCCTCCCGAGCCCCACGCAAAGCCCCACCGAGATCGCCTCCGCGCTCGAGGACTTCCTCGCCGAACACCCCGCCGCGTCTCTCATCGAAGACGGCCACACCCTCTTCGATCTCCGCACCGCCCGCTATACCCTCTCCACCGAGCACAACCGCTGCACCCTGCATCTCTGGGACGACGACGGACCCTCCCGCAACCTCGTCCGCCGCATTCTCTCTACCACCCGCCGCAAAGCCACCCTCCGCCTCACCACCCAGCGCTTCGGCCAGGCCAAGCCACAGCTCCTAGAGCTCACCGCCGACCACGACCGCCGCGCCGCCACCACGCGCGAATCCAACCGCGCCAAATACCTCCGCATCCTCGAGCGCGTCCTCACCCGCGACTTCCCCGACTGGCGCCCCGACGCCTTCCGTGCCGCCATGGATCTCGAGCAATCCTTCGGCCCCGCCTACGCCCGCGGCCTCCAGCTCCACGGCCAGCACGCCTGGGCCGTCATCGCCATCAACGACGACGAACTCCCCGCCACCATCGACGGCATCCTCACCCTCGGCCTCCTCTGGCTGGCCCATTGCCGGGAGCACGCCGGCGGCCGCCGCCTCGTCCAGGGTCTCCGCATCGTCGTCCCGCGCGGAACCGCCGCCATCACCCTCTCCCGCATCCCCTGGCTCAACCCCACCGCCGCCCGGTGCGAGCTCTTCGAGTTCCACCAACCCACCGAAACCCTCACCCAGCTCGACCCTGAAGACTCCGGAAACCTCAACACCCATCTCGGCCACGCCCCCAACCTTGTCACCGCACGCGAGCGCTTCGCCGAGTCCGCCGCCCGCATCATGGCCCTCGTCCCAGAGCCCCAGCAGGAGATCGTCGAGCAGCGTATCCGCTCGGGAAGGGAACTGGCCTTCCTCCTCCATGGCCTGGAGTTTGCCCGCGTCCGCATCGCTCCCGCCGCCAACTCCTTCGACCTTACCCAGCACATCACCTTCGGCGCCGGGGCCAGCGAAACCCCCCTCACCCCAGAAACCGAGTCCGGCCTCCGCGACCTCCTCGCCCGTCTCTTCCTCCGACGCAGCCCCGACGGCACCCCCCGCGACCCTCTCTACCGCATGCAGCCCGAGCGCTGGCTCGAGTCCGCTCTGCGCCGCGACGTCGCCCCCCTCGACGCCCACGACACCCAGCTCCAGCCCGACTTCGTCTACTCCCAGGTCCCCGCCTTTGCCGCCGCCGACCGCGCCATGCTCGACCTCCTCACCGTCACCCATGACGGCCGCCTCGCCGTCATCGAGCTTAAAGCCGAGGAAGACCTCCACTTCGCCCTCCAGGGCCTCGACTATTGGATCCGCGTCCGCCACCACCACCTCCAGCACCCAGACCCACTCACCGGCCTCGGCGAGTTCCAGTCCCACGGCTACTTCGGAGGCGTCGTCCTCTCTCCCCTACCCCCACGCCTCTTCCTCGCCGCTCCCGCCCTCCGCATCCACCCCGCCACGGAGACCATCCTCCGCTTTCTCAGCCCCTCCGTCGATTGGACCCTCATCGCTCTCGACGAACGCTGGCGCCACCAAGTCAAGTCCGTCTGGCGCAAACGCCATACCGACCCTCCCGCCAACCTTATCTAGACCCGCTCCCGCCCCCGCCCTTGCTGTCGCCGCCGCGGTTGCTGTGGCATTTGCCCTTTGTTTGTCATCCCCGCAGGGGATCTGCTTCTGTAGTGGCCGTTGCTCTTGTCCTTCTTGCTGTCACTCCCGAAGGGAATCTGCGTTTGCAGTTGCACGCGACGTCGCTTGTTTCACGCCGTGATCCTGAGCGAAGCGAAGGCCACTGTATTGCCTTGCCGTTGCCCTAATCCGCACCATGCGGTTGACGAACCAATGGCAAGCCGCCCCTACTAAACACCACAACAAGCCCTATTCCGCCACCGATCCCACCAATCGCTCCAGCGCATCCAGGAACACGAAACGCACCAACCCACTCGGCTTTCTCGCCTCCACAATCAAGGCCATCTGCCGCGCCTTCCATCCAGCCGCAGCCTTCCGGCCGACCTTCTTAAACCCGATCGCCTCCCGCCCCATCGCAGCCAAAGCAGGTATCTGATCCACCCGCGCGCCCACATCCCGCAGCCGAGGCGACGCTGCCATCTGCCCCTTCACCTCCGGAACCGCGGCCGCAAGCCGCCCGAACCACGCTGTCAACTCCGACCCATCCGTATCCGGCGAAGCCAAAAACCGCGTTGCCGTACTTTCCACCCAAAACCGCGCCGGAGGGTCGGGCCGCACCGCATCCACAAACCGGTCCAGAGCCGTCAACTGGTTCGTTCGCTGCATCTTATACCGATCTCCAAAACTCACCGGCTCCATCGCCCCAGCCACCACCCGCAACGCGTCGATCTGCTCCGTCCCCGCCAGCTCCCGCAGCCCCGCATCGCCCGACTGCAGATGCGTCAGCCCAAGCCCCTCCAGCTCGATCGACACTCGCTCCAGCCGCCGGTACATATCGTCCACATCCTTCACCGACTCCGGAGACCAGAACCGCTCCGCGACCGCCGCCGTCCGCGGCCACACCCGCGAGTCGATCGTCCGCGCGTTCAGATGCTCCGCCCACATACAGACCTCCCCACCCAGAATCAGCTTCCGCTCCTCCTCCGTCAGGTCGTTCCCCGCCGGCAACGGGTCGGCCAGATAATGCACCCCCGCCGGCTTCATCGCGTCCAGATAGTACGGTGCAGAAAGCACCCCCTGATACCCCAGCTTCGCCCCTTTATTCAGCGCGGCCACCCCCCGCCAAGACTGCACCACCACATCCTTCGGCAGCCCCGGCGTCAGCACCTCGTCCCACCCCACCATCCGCTTCCCAAGCCCCTTCAAAATCGCCAGCACCCGCGTGTTGAAGTAAGCCTGCAGCGCCTCGTTCCCCTTCAGATCATGCGCCTTCATAAACGCCAGAATCCGCGGATTCGTCTTCCAATCCGGAGCCGGCGTCTCATCTCCGCCGATATGCACATACTCATCCGGAAAGATCGAAGTCATCTCCTTCAGAAACGCTGCCACAAACGCATACGTCTCCTCCCGCGTAGGATCGAGCGCCGTGTCGCTCACCCCGAACTCCCGCCGAATCCCCGCCGGAACCGTCCCGCTTGAAAGCTCCGGGTAAGCCATTAGCCAAGCCGCGCTATGCCCCGGCATCTCGAACTCCGGAACCACCCGAATCCCCCGCGCCCGCGCATACGCCACCACCGCCCGCGCATCGTCCTGCGTATAAAACAACCCATCCGACCCCATCCCAGTCAGCTTCGGATACACCAGACTCTGCATCCGAAACCCCTGATCCTCCGTAAGGTGCCAGTGAAAGACGTTCAGCTTCACCGCCGCCATCCCGTCCAGCGTCCGCTCGATGACTGAGACCGGCTCGAAGTGCCGCCCGCAATCGATCATCAAGCCCCGCCAGCGAAACCGCGGAGCATCTTCCACCGTCACCGCCGGCAGCCCATACCCCGCACCGAAGGGCTGCACCAGTTGCACCAGCGTCTCCAACCCTCGCATCGCCCCCACATCCGTCGGTGCCTCCAGCTCCACACCGGTGGACGTCACCCGCAGCCGGTAGCTCTCCACCTCATCGATCCCCTGCACCGCCTCGCCCGCCCCGACCACCCGCACCGTCAAAGGCGTCCGCCCCACCACCCCGGTCCCCGCATGAGGCAGCCCGGCGGCAAATTCCACCCGCCGCACCGCTCGCCCAATCGCATCGGTCAGCCGCGCATCCGCCACCCCCGCCGTCTCGACCGCAAACGTAGACGTCAGCGCCAGGCTCCCCACGCCCACCGTCATCCCCGCTGGCTGCGGCATCAGTGTATTGCGAAACGCCACGCCCTGCCCCTGCACGCACTCCGTCCCAACCAGAACCGCCGTAGCCAACACCAATCCTCGCAACCTCATTATTCGCTTCGCCCTCACACCAGTCTCCGGCCAGACTACATCGCAGGGCCACTGGGTCCATTTCGGACTTCTTACGCGCTATTTATCTTTTCGTTTCGCTTAAGAACACGGCTTCAGCCGTGCCGCAAACGCGTAGTTGCAACAAGGCTTAGCCGCTGAGATATCCTTCGCGGACCCGGCAGAGCCTCTCTTAGCAAGCTCATAGAGCAATTCGCGTCTTCGACCAAGCTCGTTTTGGGAGGCCGCTCGAAGGCATTGCATACAAGTCGCATTTCAAATGCGAGCCTGGATGCTAGGCTGCGGTGATGCAAACGCCGCCAAAGCCTCCGAAGCGGCCCATCTCCGTTTCGTTGATCGCCTTACTTCAGGGAACTCTGGCGGCGTACCTCGTCTACTCTGTCGCATTTGCCTATCTTGATCCACCCACCAATCTCGGGTCTCTTCGCGCCGCCTTGTGCCTGCTCCTTAAAGGTCAAACCCGCTACCGCTCTTATGCAGAAAGTTCTCACGGAGAGATTGCACCGGACTTGTTTTTGTTCTCGGCAGGTGCGTTGATACTCGCAGCGGATGGTGCCGTCACCGGCTGGGGTCTATGGCGATTGAAGAAGTGGGCGCGGCACCTCGTTGCGAGCCAGTACGGCGGAATGCTCATCCTGTGGGCGCGAGGCTTCTTATACTTTGGCGCTTTCGGAGGCTTCACCCGTGTGCCAGCCGCCACACTTCAGCCGACTTACATAGTAGTCGCCATCGAAGCGATCGTCTGCACGACCCTCTTGTGGCACGGCGGAGTTGCGGAAGCATTCGGAGAAGTGGATTGAAGTCCGCTACCCAACAGTAGGACAATTTGTCTCCAAATACCCCGACGAATCGCTTACCCTTCTACTGTTGACCATGAATGCTTACTCCGATCAAGAAACAGCGAATCTCTACGCTCTGCTTGGTGTCTGGCAGCAAGAGGAGCATCGTCTCCGTGCAATCATGGCTGCCCCGGTTACCTCTCCGGCGGTCAGAGACCAAGCGAGTGAACGGCTGACCGCTGTCCTCAAAATCATTCGAGACGGTGGGGATGAGTCCCCAGACAAGCCTAGATGCACGCTGCGAATCAGTCGCAGTACTCCCCCGCCGCCACCATCTCCGCTGCCATCACGTTCTCCTCATCCGCCACCTGATGGTCCGCCCGCTCCAGAAAGAACCGGTCCACCGCCTCCAGCACCCGCGCCCCTGTCTTCGCCTCAAAGATCTCCTTCCGCAGCGCCCCCCCGCCCTGCACCCCATGCGTAAACCACGCCGCAAACTGCTTCATCTTCCCCACGCAGTCCCGCGCACTCTTCTCCCGCGCAATCTGCCCCGCTTCGGTAATCGCGAGAGCCCGCGCCGCCTCGGTCGCGTTCTCGTGCTCCACCTCCTCCACCATCTTCCCGAAGTACTCCCGGATCATCCGGTACCGGTCGGCCTCCGTCGGCGAGTCATACCGCCCCGTAGCCGTATACTGCGCGATCTGCCGGAAGATCCACGGGTTTGCCGGAGCCACCCGCCCGATCATCACCGCGTCGCAGCCCGTCCGCGCCACCATCGCCGCTGCATCCTCCGGCGTCCGCACATCCCCATTCCCAATCACCGGAATCCTCACCGCATCCTTCACCGCCGCAATCCACTCCCAACGCGCCTGCCCGGTATACCCGTCCTCCCGCGTCCGCGCATGCAGCGCGACGGCGTTGAGCCCGCAGTTCTCCGCCATGCGCGCCAGCTCCACGCACACAATGTTGTGGTCATTCCACCCCATCCGAAACTTCACCGTAAACGGAATCGACACCGCCGAACGCACCGCCCGAAAGATCTCCCCAATCAACGGCAGATCCCGCAGCAGCCCCGACCCCCCGTTGCAGGCCACCACCCGCTTCGCCGGACACCCCAGGTTCAAGTCCACAATGTCGAACCCAGCCTCCTCGCAGATGCGCGCCGACTCCGCCAGCGTCACCGGGTTCGACCCGAACAACTGCGCCGAGATGGGATGCTCGTCGTCGTAGTACGTCAGATACCGCTTCCGCTTCGACTCCCGCATCCGCGCCAGCCCATCCGCCGACGTAAACTCCGTCATAATCAGCCCACACCCGGATTGCTGATTGGATACCGCATCTTCCACGCATCCGTCCACATCCGAACCAGCGGAAAACACGCTCGCATGCTTGATAAACCGCCGGAAAACGGTGTCGGTCACCCCCGCCATCGGCGCCAAAACGGTAGCCGGAGCCACCCGCACCGCCCCAATCCGCAACTCCGCCGGAACCCGCACCCCAGCAGGCATCGCATGTTCCACCGGCTCATCCCACTGCTTCTTCTCGAGCGTGTACCGCTTCTTCATCGCCCCTGCTTCTCTTGTTTGTCATTCCCGAAGGGAATCTGCTGTTGCTTTTGTCCACAAACAGCAAAGGCCCCCGCACTGCGGAGGCCTTCGCACATCATTGCAAACGCGGGTACTTACGCCCCAGCCTTCGCCGTCTCCGCGGCCTTGCCCGCATCGCTCTTCGCGAACTTCCTGCGGAACCGCTCCACACGTCCAGCCGTATCGATCAGCTTCTGCTTTCCCGTAAAGAACGGGTGACAAGCCGAACAGATTTCGAGAACAATGTCGCCGCGATGCGTCGACTTCGTCTCAAAACTCGTACCGCACGCGCACCGTACCGTCGTTGCGTGGTAATCCGGATGAATCCCCTGCTTTGCCATAGCGATCTCTTTTCCCTACGAAGTTCGGCACGCGGTTCGCTTGCAAACGGGTCATACTCACGTCACATCGAAGGGCCTGTCGCGCAGCCGCCAGCGGGCTTCCCCGCCAATACAGTATATAGGATTCCCCACCCCCCAACCACGATGCAAGCCTGCGATACTGATAGTTCCATGCCCGAAATCTGCCCCATTTGCGATGGCTCCGGCCTCCGCATCGTCCAGGAAGCTAACCGCCAGGTGGCCGCCCCCTGCATCTGCCGCCTCCAGCAGCGCACCACCCGCCTCCTCGAACGAGCCCGTATCCCCCGCCGCTACGAGCACTGCTCCATCGACAACTTCGACACCGACTTCCCCGGCTCCAACCGCGCCCTCGTCGCCGCTCACCTCAAGGCCCGCAGCTTCGTCGCCGGCTACCCCATCGACACCAACGACAACGGCTTCCTCTTCTGCGGGTCGATCGGCGTCGGCAAGACCCACCTCGCGGTCGGAGTCCTCAAAGCTCTCATTGAAGAGCGCGGTGCCGTCGGCCTCTTCTACGACTACCGCGACCTCCTCAAGGAGATCCAAAGCACCTACAGCCCCGCCAACTCCATGACCGAACTCGCCGTCCTCAAGCCCGTCTTCGCCGCCGAGGTCCTCGTTCTCGACGAACTCGGCGCCGCCAAGCCCACCGACTGGGTCTGGGACACCGTCGCCCACATCCTCAACACCCGCTACAACGACCGCCGCACCACCATCATCACCTCCAACTACCCCAACCTCCCCCCCCTCACCATGAACCCCGCCACCGGCAAGGTCGACGAAAACCTCGGCGATCGGATCGGCGAACGCATGCGCTCCCGCCTCCAGGAGATGTGCGTCGTCATCGAAATGCAAGGCCAGGACTTCCGCCAAAAGGTCAAACGCGCCAGCTTCGCCTGAGTCCCTTCCATGGTCCCCATCTGAGTGTTTGCTTTGCTAAGCCGACTTATCAGGAGTAAATAGTTCCTGTGTGGAGCAGCATGCAGGAAACTCTATATTGGTTTGATGGATGTGAAAGGCGCTCTCACGGGAACGGATTGCTGGTCCTTCAAGCCAGCCCTTGTATCGTTGACGACGGTAGCCGTACTTGCACTTCTCTGTCAGCTTCCCGGTATGGTCAGTTTTCTTCTGATCCCACTTACATTGCTCGGCTTTGCAGTCACTTCGTTCACGATCTTGATTGTGGCTGGGTACTGCTTAGGCAAGCGACGTCCGCGAAGAGGCGCTTCTGTTTTTTTGATACTCCTTCTCCCTGCGCTTTTGTGGCGACCAACGATCTTCACCGCAAACCTCCTACATCTGGGGCTTACAGCAGGTTTTGGAATTGGACAGCTTGGAACCACCCCAGGGGTGAAAGACGAAAGCTTTGTTGTTTATGACTGGTCAGTGGGCTTTGCGGGCGGCCCCAATATATTCCTGATCCATGATGTGTCCGACGAAATTGCATTGCCAATGGCTCAGCACAAGCAACCGCAAAGCTCGGAGAACGGCTTTGGAGAAGAGTGTGCGGGCAAAGTGGAACGGTTAGTCGGTCACTACTACGTTTGCACAATCTGAAATCAGTAACGATAAACGTCCTTGCGGGAAGTTGAGGCCGCGCGTCCTCAAGAACGTGGTCGCAGGCTCTCGAAACCGGGCGTGATGTCGCATCCATACGGACGGACAACGAATCAAAGACCGCGGCGACCAAGCCCGTGGCTGCGCCTCACCCAGTAGTACGATCAAACGCACACAATCCATCACGATCCAGGAGCCAACGTGCGCCTCAGACACTTTCTTTCCTTGATCCTCGTCCCGATACTGGCCGCCCACCCGCAGGCCCAAACCTACCAGCCCCCAAAAGGCTCCGAAATCCTCTGGGACACCTTCGGCATCCCCCATCTCTACGCCAAGTCCACCCCCGACCTCTTTTTCCTCTACGGCTACGCCCAGGCCGAGGCCCACGCCAACCTCCTCCTCCACGCCTACGGAGAATCCCGCGGCCGCGCCGCCGAGTACTTCGCCCCCACCGAAGCCAACATCAAGGCCGACACCTGGGTCTGGACCAACTCCATCCCCCCCCGCTCGCAATCCTGGCTCGACCAGCAGACCCCCGAGTTCCGCGGCTATCTCGAAGCCTTTGTCGCCGGCATCAACGCCTACGCCGCCAAGCACCCCGAGGCTCTCTCCGAAGAATCCCGCCGCGTCCTCCCCGTCACCGCCCTCGACCCAATGGAGCACGCGCAGCACTTCATCCACTTCACCTTCGTCGCCAGCCAGCGCCTGGCCGAGCCCACGCCCCCACGCCAACTCGCCGCGATCGAACCCGCCATGGCGGACGACGCCGCCGGCTCGAACGGCTGGGCCATCGCTCCCTCCCACTCCGCCAGTGGAAAGTCCATGCTCCTGGCCAACCCCCACCTCGCCTGGGCCGGCAACCAGACCTACTTCGAGGCCGAACTCACCGCCCCCGGCATCCACATCTACGGCGCCACCCAGGTCGGCCTCCCCGTCCTCCGCTTCGCCTTCAACGATTTCCTCGGCTACACCCACACCGTCAACCCCATCGACGCCGCCGACCTCTACCGCATCAAGACCGGAACCACCCCGGCAGGCGAACCCGGCTTTAACCTCGACGGAGAAGTCGTCCCCTTCCGCATCCTCGCGCACACTCTCAAGCTCCGCCAGCCGGACGGCTACTTCAAAGAGCAAGTCCTCAATATCCGCGAAGCCCTCCAGGGCCCCATCATCAAGGAAGACTCCGGCGACCCCATCGCCCTCCGCGTCGCCGGCCTCGACCGCCCCTTCATGCTCGAGCAGTACTGGCAGATGTCCACCGCCCACAACTTCAAGGAGTTCGAGACCGCCCTCCGCCGCCTGCAGGCCCCCATGTACAACGTTATCTACGCCGACCGCGACGGCCACATCGAATACCTCTTCGGCGGAACCCTCCCCAAGCGCCCCACTCTCCCCGACGTCCCGCCCGCAAAAGCCCTCGCCTTCTGGGCCGGCATCGTCCCCGGCGACACCACCGCCACCCTCTGGCACTCCTATCTCAGCTACGACGAGCTCCCCAAGGTCATCGACCCGCCCAACGGCTACGTCCAGAACACCAACGAGCCGCCCTGGGACGCCGCCTGGCCCAACAACCTCGACCCCGCAAAGTACCCGCCCTACACCGCACCCGTCTCTGTCTCCTTCCGTACAGAACGCAGCCTCCACATGCTCGCCAATCAAGACTCTCTCAACCCAGACCACAAGCTCACCTTCAACACCATGCTCGAAAAGAAGCTGTCGACGAGGGCCGAGCTAGCCGACCGCATCCTCCCCGATCTCCTCGCCGCGGCAGACCAGTACGGCACCCCGCAAGCCAAGCAAGCCGCCCAGGTCCTCGCTCACTGGGACCGCCAAACCGAAGCAAACTCCAAAGGCGCCATCCTCTTCTACGCCTGGGCCCGCCAGTTTATGGGTCCGTCCCTGTCCAACCAGAGCAACTTCGCCATCCTCTACGCCCTCGCCGACCCCATGCACACCCCCCGCGGCCTTAAAGACCCCGCCGCCGCTGCCAGGATGCTCGATGCCGCCGCCACCGAAACCCTCCACGACTTCGCCGCCCTCGACGTCCCCTGGGGCAAGGTGATGCGCTTCCAGATCAACTCTCAATCCGACGGCAACACCAGCCGCCCCCGCACCCCGCCCGTCGACGGCGCCGACCTCCCCGGCAACGGCGGCTACGGCAATCTTGGTATCTTCCGCGTCGTCACCTTCGGCCCCCTCGTCAACGGCACCCGCACCCCCATCCACGGCGACGGCTACGTCGCCGCCATCGAGTTCACCACGCCCCCCCACGCCAGCATGAGCCTCTCCTACGGCAACTCCTCCCAGCCCAACTCCAGGTTCCACACCAACCAGTTTCCCCTCCTCGAAACCAAGCAACTCCGCGAAGCCCTCCTCACCCGCCAAGCAGTAGAAGCCCACCTCGATCACCGCGACAACTTTTAACGCGGCCGATTTATAACGCAGCCGACTTTGACGCCCCGGGCAAACCTGGCTCGCCCACACCCATCTCATAGAGCTTGGAGGGCAAGTCCGACGGCAGCAGATCCAGCAAACGCAAGCGGCACCCCCACCGTGCAGCACGGCGCTACCCTGCGACCCGAGCCCCGGGGCTTCGGCCCCCGGACCAAGGGCCTCGCCGGCGAGTACGCCCACGAACAGGGTTGGGGGCTCGAAGAAGAGCAGCGCACCAGGCTCCCCCAGGGCCTTCAGGATATCCACGGCGGAACCGACTACGAGTACGGGGCGCAGGACTTCGGCGATGAACAGATCAACACCGAACGCGTTCGCACCTCCGCCGACCAAACCGAAGACAGCCCCAGCAATACGCCATCAGGAGTGTGATCGATGTCCAAACACGCGGAAAACAAGCACCTCGACAATCCCCTCGCCATCCCCGTAGACCCCGTCCCCGTGCCCGACGACGGAGCCCACGCCCACTCGCACGCCGCGCACCTAGGCGGCCATGTCGAGGAGCACACCAAGCCCGCTGGAAATCTTCGCCAGGGCGCCGCACCGGGCGAACGCCGGGAACCGCCCATGGTCGTCCAGCGCATCGGCAAGCAACATCGCAAGCAGTAAGCCTTTCCGGGGGCCGGCAAGTCGTACGCCTCGCAGGCCCCCGCACCAGGGTGCGAACAGTACGATGTCTATGCGCCTCCGCAACGAACGTACGGGATGCAACCTCAGGAGTCACGTGTCTCACACTGCCAACCTCCAGATGTGGGGTGGCGTGGAATGCACCATCAACCGCGTCCACGACACCTTCTTCAGTCAACTCACCCTTAACGGCCATCTCGAGCGGGTCGAGTCCGACCTGGATCTTTTCAAGGACATCGGTATCACCGCGCTCCGCACATCCCTCCACTGGGAGCGGTCCGATGCCCCGGAATCCTGGCACCTTTGGGACCATCTGCTCGGCGAAATGAGCCTCCGGCAGATGACCCCCATCGTCGGCCTCCTCCATCATGGGAGCGGCCCCCCCTCCACCGATCTCCTCGACCCCGCGTTCCCCCAGCGCCTCGCCCAACACGCCCGGTTCGTGGCCGAACGCTACCCGCACGTCCTCGACTACACCCCCGTCAACGAGCCCCAGACCACCGGCAGGTTCTCCTGCCTCTACGGCTTCTGGTATCCGCATCACCGCAGCATGCCAAGCTACGTCCGCTCCCTGCACAACCAGCTCAAGGGCGTCGGCCTCTCCATGCAGGCCATCCGCGACATCCAGCCCGAAGCCCGCCTCATCCACACCGAAGACGCTGGCGCCACCTACTCCACTCCGCAACTCGAACCCTTCCGGCAGCAGCGCGAGCATCGCCGCTGGCTGGGCACCGATCTGCTCACCGGAGTGGTCGATCGCCGCCATCCCCTTTTCTCGTTCCTGATCGAAAACGGCCTTACCGAGCGCGAAATCTTCTGGTTCGTCGACAACCCATGCCCGCCCTCTGTCCTCGGCCTCAACTACTACGTCACCAGCGATCGCTTCCTCGATCACCGGACGGACCTCTACCCGTTCCTCCCCGGTGGCGATACGGGCGATGAGCCGCTCGTCGACACCGAAGCAGTGCGGGTCCGCCCCGAAGGAATTACGGGTGTCCGCACCATCCTCCATCAGGCCTGGGAACGCTACAAGCTTCCCCTCGCCATCACCGAGTGCCACCTCGGCTGCCACGCGCTCGAGCAGGTCCGCTGGCTCGCCGAGGTCTGGAGCGACACCTGCCAGGCCCGTGCCGAAGGTGTCGACGTTCGCGCCGTCACCCTCTGGGCTCTCCTCGGATCCTTCAACTGGTCCAATCTCTGCACCCGCCCCGATGGTCTCTACGAGCCGGGAATCTTCGAACTCACCGACGGCGTGCCGCGGCCCACTCCCCTCGGCATGGCCGCCGAGCGCCTCGCGCGAAATCTGCCCCTCGAGCCCCTCGCCACCGAGCCCGGCTGGTGGCGCAGAGCCGATCGCCTCATCATCCCCACTCCCGGACCTCCGGTGGCCGAATCTGAAAGCAGCGAATACGCCATGCAGTAGCCGGGGCTAAATGGTTTTAGGGCTAAGCTTAATCAACAGCCTGCGCCTTCGGCTCACGGGTTTCATCTTACCGCCGCACGGTTTGCAGGTTCGGACTCAAGTTCAATCATCCCGTACCCTAAGACGAGACAACCCCGGAAAGCTACCCCGCTAAATACGTACCGGAGGCTCGCATGTCCACCATCGCCGCACCCACCCTCACTCCCGAAACCCCCGCCGCCCTCCGCGAGATCACCCACTGGATCGAAGGTCGCCACGTCCTCGGCGCCACCGGCCGCACCGCCAAGGTCTATAACCCCGCCACGGGCCGCGTCCAGGTTCTCGTACCCCTCGCCAACAAGCAGGAACTCGATCAAGCCGTGGCCGCCGCCACCGCGCCTTTCCCGACTAGGCCGCGCAACCCCCCCTCCGCAGCGCCCGAGTCCTCTTTCGCTTTCGCGAGCTCTTTGAGCAGCATCTGGACGAGTTCGCCGCCCTCATCTCCTCCGAGCACGGCAAGGTTCTTTCGGACGCCAAGGGCGAAGCCTCGCGCGGCCTTGAGGTTGTCGAGTTCGCCACTGGCATCCCCCAAGTCCTCAAGGGCGAGTTCACCGAGCAGGTCGGCCCCGGCATCGACAGTTGGTCGTTACGTCAACCGCTTGGAGTCGTCGCCGGCATCACCCCCTTCAACTTCCCCGCCATGGTCCCCATGTGGATGTTTCCCGTGGCCCTCGCCTGCGGTAACTGCTTCCTCCTCAAGCCCAGCGAGCGCAACCCCAGCCCCTCCCTTCTCCTCGCAGAACTCCTCCAGCAGGCCGGCCTGCCCGACGGGGTCTTTAGCGTCGTCCACGGCGACAAGGAAGCCGTCGACAACATCCTCGAGCACCCCGGCATCCAGGCCGTCAGCTTCGTCGGCTCCACCCCCATCGCCGAATACGTCTACGGTAAGGGAACCGCTGCGGGCAAGCGCGTGCAGGCCCTCGGCGGAGCCAAGAACCACATGATCGTCATGCCGGACGCCGACCTCGACCAGGCCGCCTACGCCCTGGTCGGCGCCGCCTATGGCTCCGCCGGCGAGTGCTGCATGGCCATCTCCGTCGCCGTCCCGGTAATCAACGCCACGGCCGACGCTCTCATCGAAAAGCTCAAAGAGCGCATCGCCAAGCTCGTCCTCGCCCCCGGCGATGGCCCCTCCGCCGAACTTGGCCCCCTCGTCACGGGCATCCACCTCGACAGGGTCCGCGGCTACCTCGACCTCGGAACCGCCGAAGGCGCAACTCTCCTTGTAGACGGCCGCGCTGCCGCCCTCCCCCGCGGCGAGGGCTTCTTTCTCGGTGCCTGCCTCTTCGACCAGCTCAAACCCGAAATGCGCATCTACCGCGAGGAGATCTTCGGACCGGTCCTCGGCATCCTCCGCGCCCGCGACTTCGCCACCGCCCTCCAACTCGTCAACAACCACGAGTTCGGCAACGGCGTCTCCCTCTTCACCCGCGACGGAGACACCGCCCGCGCCTTCGCCCACGCCGTCCAGGCCGGCATGGTCGGCATCAACGTCCCGATCCCGGGCCCCATGGCCTTCCACAGCTTCGGAGGATGGAAGCGGTCGTTATTCGGAGCCCACGTCATGCACGGCCCCGAAGGCGTCCGCTTCTACACCCGCATCAAAACCATTACGGCCCGCTGGGCCCACCGGCATCCGTGTAGGCGTCGACACCACATGCCCGTGCTCGGCTGACCTACTCCGGTGTCCAGTGGACGTGGCTGGTAAACAGCCCGTCCACAAACCCAATGTGGTAGACCAGAAACAACCCAAAGCAAACGCTCCCCAACCCCGACACCACCGTCAGGTACTTCGTCGAGCGTCTTCCCGTCAGCGCAATCGGAATCGCCATCGCCGTCGTCATCAGCATCATCCCCGCGACGGTCCCCAGCCCGAACACCGCCAGGTAAGCCACCGCCCAGGCCGGGCTCCGGATCATCGACAAGACCAGCAGCGCCACCGCCGCCGACCCCGCCAGCCCATGCACCAGCCCAATCGCCAGCGGTCGCAGCAGTTGGTAATACCCAAGCCGCGAAATCATCCGCCGGAGCAATCCAGGCTCCGCCTCCGAAGCTTCATTCATCACGTCGGAACTCTTGGCCCACGCACCCGGCGTCAACCGCTCCGTGAATCGCTGCAGAACCCCCGTAAGGTTCAACACCCCAAGCAGAATCAGCATCCCCGCCACAGCCATCTCCATCGACAGGCCCAGCCGAGGCGGAATCGTCAGCTTGAACAAGATAATCGCCGCGCCCACCACAAAGATTGTCAGCGTATGCCCAAGCCCCCACATCATCCCGATCACGGCACCCTGCTTCACCGACCGCTCCCTGCTTACGATCGTCGACACCGCCACCACATGGTCCGGATCGGTCGAGTGCCGCATCCCCAGGAACAGCCCCAGCCCCACCACCCCTGCAAACGCCCCCAGGTGCTCCTTCGTAAACGCCCCGACATGCCACGACATCCCGGTAGCCGGAATCGCCGCCCCCGCAATCGCCAGGCCTGCTGCCAGCATCGCCGCGGCCGAAGCCATCGGCACCCAGCGCTGCATCCACGGCGCATCGGCCTTCCACCGTGACAGCAGATGCCGCGCCCGCACCATCACCAGGCCCACCGCGATCAGCACCCCAGCCAGCCCCAGCGAGAACGCCACAATTAAAAACAGTCCCAACCCAACCCGATGCAATGAAACCGCACTCAACAGCACCACCAGAGCCGCAGGGCAGGGAATGATCCCCCCCGTAACCCCCAGAAGAATCAATTGCCGCAGCGGAACCGTCCGCATGCCCTCCGTTCGCACGACCACTGCCTGCGCCGGCGGCCGACGCAACGAGTACCAATGCGTATGCAGCGCCGCCTCATCGTGCCCCGTCTCCTCCAGCCCTGTCCAAGCCCGCAGCAGCAGGTATGCCGCCAGCACCGCAATAATCAGCCCCGAAAAGATACTCAACCACGGATATATCTGTTCCGGAATGATGTATTTCGACGCATACAGCACCACCGCCCCCAGCGCATACACCCCCGCCGTATGCGCCGCCGTCACCAGCAGCCCAAGCCCTACTGCGTGCCGCGCCTGCCCCCGCGACCCCACCAGGTACGCTGCCACAATCGTCTTGCCGTGCCCCGGCTCCAGCGCGTGCAACGCCCCCAGCCCCGCCGCCAGAAACGCCGCCATCACCAGAAACCAAAGGCTCAAATGCTCCCCCGGAGTCAGCATCAGCTCCGTAAACCGGCTCCGCGGCGTAGCCTGCTTGTTCGGCGCCAGCACCAGCGCGGGCGAAGCGGTCTCCTGCCCTGGAGGGGCCACCACGGCAACCGCCACATCGCTAGGCCGGCCTGCCCCCGCAACCCCGCGCGTTCCAGCGACCATCGGCGCGGGCAGCACCACCCCCGCAGCCGTATAGGTAAACTCGGCTTCCACGTCCTGCGGCGGGCTATTCAGCAGACTCGTTGGATAGTCCGTAAGCTGGCGGCTCCGGTCCACCTTGAATGCCTCCGCCCCCTCGAGCGTCACCTCCTTCGCCGCCGTCACCACGATCTCTTTCCACCCCGCATGTCCCGCGAAGTTCCCATCCACATACCGCAGCCGCACCGTCATGGCCCGGCTCCGTCGCCGCAGCCCTTCCGGCAGAGCTCCCCGATACACCACGCCGATCTTCATCGTCGGCAGCCCTCCTGCCCCTGCCGGAAAGATCACGCTCCGCGAAACCGGGCTAAGCCGCACCGCCTCCCCATCCAACGTAACCTGCAGATACTTCAACCATGCCGCAGCCTTCCCTGCCAGGTACGGCCCCAGCGTTCGGTCCCCCACCACCGTCACGATCCCCGCGTCCTGAACCTCCTGGTACGTCGGAATCTCCGCCAGGTCGATCAGGTACCGCACCTCCACCTGATCTTTCTCCACCCGGATCCCTGCATAGTGGTTGATGCTGAAGTTCCCCATCGGATGAGCCAGGCAAGGCACCGCCAGCGCCATCGCCATCAGCCAAACCAGCACCCCTCGCATGCGCCTCATCGGCCGGCCGCCCCTTCAAGCTCACGCACCCGCATCGTCGCCAGCGGCCCAAACAGCACATGAAAGTGAAGATTTATCCCCAAAGCCCGCCTCAAATGCATCTCCTCCTTCACGCGATCGCCCAGCGCTCCCGCAATCACCCCCGCGTGATACTCCATCACCGCATCTCGCGTCCCCATCCGCAGCGCCTTCTCCATCGCCTCCGCCGCCTCCCGCGCCTGGTGGTTCTTCACGAGCGTCCACGCTAGCGCGTCCCAGGTATACACATCCTGCCGCACCTCCAACTCCTTCCGCGCCAGCGCCAGCGACTCCTCCAGCCGCCGGTCATGGTCCGCGTAAAAAACCGCAAGCTCCCGGTTATACACCTGCTGGTTGATCGCGCTCAGCTTCCCGATGTACTCCACCAGTCCGTATTGCTTCTCCGCCGCCCCCCGCTCTCCCATCGCGGTAGATACATCTCCAAGCGCCGCCACGTACGCCGGCAGAGGAATCAACGCAATTGCCCGCTTGTAATACTCCACCGCCTCCCCCATCCGCCCCTGCGCCGCCCGAATCTGCCCCATGGCCGCCAGCGCCCGGTGGTACCCCGCAAACGCCGCCAGCGCCGCCGCTTCTTCCCGCTCCGCTCCCCCAAGGTCGCCTTGCAGAAAATACTGCTCCCCAAGCATGAACTCCGTCCACGCAACATTCTCCGCCGGCAAATGCAGTTGCTTCGCCAGCTCGACCGCCCGCGTCAGGTCTTCATTGGCCTTCGCTACCTTCCCTTCAACCCACCGCAGGCTCGCCCCATGGCTGGCCGCCAGGAACGCCAGCCCCGGATGCGGCTTCCCATCCGCCGGAGCCGCAAGCCGATCGTAGAACCGCTGCGCCTCCGCATACCTCCCCACCTCCATCTGCGCGTCTCCCGCATACACCGCGGCGCTCAGGTCTCCCGGCATCAGCGCTATGGCCTTCGCCGCGTCCTCCCCCGCCTCCCGAAAACGATGCTCCGCCAGGTGCACCGTCGCAATCTGGGCGAACGCCGGCGCCGCCTCCTCATGCGTCGCTTCCAACGTCAACGACCGCTCCAGCGCCGTCTCCGCCAGCACAAAATAGCTGATATCCCCCGTCTCCCGCGCCTTCTGCGCATACGCCGAGGCGAGCCGATTGTAGTTCGTCCAGAACTCCGGATCGCGCGCCAACTGTGCCTGCGCAAACCGAATCCGCTGGTCGGCCGCGTCCACATGCCCCTGGCACCAGGCCGGAACCGCCGCTACCAAGACAAACAGGGCCGACCACTTCAGTCGGCCCTGCTGGTTCTTCTCGGATAGACCCATCGCATCGCCGCCCGTTACTGCTGCGCCGGGTAGCCCGTCGTGCCCGGCTCACCCGGCAGAGGAGCCGGTGCCGCGATATACGGGAACGCCGCCAAAAACACCCGGTCGTTGCCCACAATCGCTGCATTGGGGGCGCCGCCCGGGCTCGCATAGTTCGTAATCGTCGCATCCGGCTTGATGAACTGCGTCCCCTGCAGCACTACCAGCACTCGCCGGTCCCCGCACGCCGGGTATGCCTTGCAATCCAGCGCCGCCCGCGTCCCCGAAGGCCCGCTTCCCGGAATCCCAGCCCCATCAGGGAACTTCACGTCCGAAAGCTGCCGCAGCAGTTGCAGCGGCACATCGATCGACGAGTAATCCAGCGTCCGCCCATTCTGCAGCCCAAACTGCCCAATCGCCGGATTGCTCAAAGGAAGATCAAGGTCCAGCCGCAGAACATCCGGCAGCAACGCCACCCGCAGCAGGTCCTTGTTCGTATTCGCAAACGTCCCCGGCAACAGCAAGGGGGCCCCGTTCGGCAGAGACGCAAGACCCAGCGTCGTCAGCAGCGCCGCCCGCCCCGCGATCGTATTGTTCGTCCCATCCGTATCCGTCGTCGTCAGCGTATCCGGAATCAGGCTGGAATAATTCGCCACATCATGCTCGGGAATCTCCGCGTTCTGGGCGTCCCGCGCCGCGCCCTTGGGAACGAAGATCGTCGCGAACGCCTGCTGCCCCTGCCGCTCGAACTGCTGGAACGTCTTGGCGCCATTGCGGACCGGAACCCGCTGGCTCACCGTCGCCCACACGTTGATCTTTGAGGTCGCGCCCCGCAAAGCCGTCTTCGGAACCGAAACCGCGATCGACGTCACGTTGAAGCCCGCAAAAATATCCACGCCGCTCGTCCCATCCGCCCGCACCGGCCGCCCGCGGAAGCTCGTCCCCACGCCGCGAAACAGGTCCTGCGTCCCGTTCAGGATCCGCGTAAACTGCGCGAAATCGAAGACAAACGGATCGTCCCGCAGCCCCACATATCCCAGCACTCCGGTCGCCGACCCAAACGTCGTCCCAAACACCCCCGTCGCCGTCGCCGCCGACGTCAGCAGCGTATTCCTCGCCCCCGTCACCGCCGGAGCCGCCGGACCGTACACCGATGCCGTCTGCGCCTGCCCAGCCTGGTTGAATACGACTTGGATCACCAGGTCTTCCTTCGCATCCCCCGTATTGTCGATCTTGAACTGGTACAACAGGTCCGGAGAAAACGCATAGCTTGCCCCCTCCGCCGCTTGGGCAAACGGGTTCACGTTCATGATCAACACCACCCGCGTCGCGTCGTTCGGATCGGTAAACGCGTACACGTCCGTCAAATCCCCTTCAGGAATCCCGTCCACCACCGGAGCCTCTCGGTGGTCCGAACCGTACACACGATTCAGCCCAACTGTGGTGGCAGCTACCGCAAGGGTCGCCGCGAACACGCCCCGTACCCAGTTACGTTTCAACATCGTCGTCATGTGCCTTGTCCTCGGTCGGAATATAAAAAGTCTGCCGGTTCCTTACTGTTTGCTCGCCGTCCCGTAAAGCAATGCGCTGTCATCCAGGCCGATCAACACCACCTGGTTCGCCGACGTCGGATAGTAGCTGAAGCTGTTCCCCCCGATCGCCGCCTGGCCCCGCCCGTTCGCCTGCGCCGGGTACAGAAACCCGCCCGTCGCGGTCGAGCTGATCGTCGTCTTGCCGTCCGTAAACGTCTCGCTGCCACTCGAGAACGTCCCAGAGGTCGCCGCCACAAAGCTCCCGTTCACCGCTACCACTCCCTGGCCCTCACCCTTCAGGGCGTACGTGTAGCTCCCCGCCGGCGTAAACGTCCCAATCGCCGGAGAGTAAAGCGTCCCCGTCCCCGTGCCGTCCGTCTTCGCAATCACCGAAGAAACCTGCGATCCCCCCGAGGCAAACAGCGTCGTCGTGTACGAGTCCTGCAGCCCCGCCGAGTCCGTCAGCAGAATCGTCGCCACCCCGCCCGATACCGTATACGTGCCCGTCAGCGGGACGTTGGAGTCGATCCCCGAGCCAAGGCTGTAGTCCGCCACCCCGCTCGAAATCCCGCCCTTCCCATCCGCCGTAAAGCTTCCCGCCACACTGTAGTCGCCGTCCGTGGCGTTCGTCCCCGTCACCAGGAACGTGTACCGGCCGCTCAGCGCATTCGCCGTCAGCGTCGTGCTCGTCGGCGTCGTCGAGGTGGAGTTGTTCCCGCATGCCGTCAAGGAGCCCGTCAGGCAGGTGGCCGCCACAAACGCCAGGAACGAGGCAACCTTGCCGGAACTCATCGTGCGCTTCCGTATAGCGGTTTTGCTTCCGATCATGGGTTCATCTCCGTCTGGGTGTGTTGCTTACGCTTCCATAAAGCTTTTGGTTTTATCAAGTCTCGCAACGCGCCATAAAGACAGCCAAAAGCCAGGAGGGGAGCGGGAGAAGAATAGCATCTGCGCTCAATCCCGGATGTAAGGAACTTCACAAAGCGAAAATCGATGTCGATTCCTCGAACATGCTCGACAGCCCTGTTTTTTCTCAGTTGCGAAGCCGTAACACCTCGGCCAAACTTGCCTGTCAAGTGCCAGTTGGGCGTAGATCATTCATTCTAAAAGAGATGTAGCGTGCCGGCGAGTTGCCGTCTATCTCGTACCTGGAAGCACGGGAAAAGAAAAGAAGCTTGGCACAACAGGCGGCGGTTGAGACGGCACTCCGGGCAGTTAACTCTGGGTTATCTGTCTTCAGGCATAAGTCACCTGGAATGAATTACCTCAGTTGGTCACGGTCCGTAATTCTTCCAGTCTAAAGAGCCCTTCAACGCGAAGTATGGGGAAGCAGGGAGGTACACGCAAACCGGAGAAGAAACATATTCCCCTTTCCGGAGAACGTACCCGGAAAAACGCCGCCGGATCCCCGCCGGCTCCTCCCTACCCGCCGGAAAGCAGGTTCGCCTCGAACCGGTGCCGGGTCCGCTCGCCCGCCGCATGGCGCGCCAGGCCCTCTTCCACCACCGTCCTCACGAGGCGGTCGAACGAGACCGTGCTCGCCTCCCACAGGTAGTAGGAAAGCGAGCCCGGAAGCGTGTTGATTTCGTTCAGGAAGAGCTTCCCCTGCGCCCGGTCATACAGGAAGTCGATCCGCGCCACCCCGGCGCCGCCGATCGTCCGATAGGCCAGCGAAGCCATCGCCCGCACCGCCTCGCTCAACTCCGGAGCAATCGGCGCCGGCACAATCCGCTGCAGCGAAGCCATCCCACCGCCGGCCTTACTACCGCCGGAAGCTTTACCCTTCCCTTTGCTCCCCCCCCGCTTGTATTTTTCATCGAATGTCAGCAGCGCTTCCGTCGTGCAGGGCAGTTCGCATACGCTCGCAACTCCGTTCGTCATCACCGAACAGTTGATTTCATAGAAGTCTTCCAGGGCCTTCTCAACCAGCACAAGCTGATCCAGTTCCAGCGCCAGCGCAATCGCATCGGCCATGTCTTGCCGGTTCTTCGCCCGCGTAACGCCAATACTGCTCCCAAGGTTCGCAGGTTTCACCATCAGCGGATAAGTTCCGATCTTCTCCGCTGCGTCCAAACATTCGCTCTCGCCGCTCGCCCAGCGTTCTCGCGTCACCGTCTCGAACGCAAGCACCGGAATCTCCGCGCTCTTCAGGATGCGTTTCGTTTCGACCTTGTTCAGCGACACCGCGGACGCGAAGATTCCGCATCCCGTATAAGCAACATCCGCCAGCTCGAACAGCCCTTGCAAAGCACCATCTTCGCCCGTAGTCCCATGAACCGCAGGGAAGAACACATCAGCCCAAAGCACCGGCAAACGCCGGAACAGCGACCTCGCAGTCTGCGGATGATGCATCAGTTCCCGAATCGACCGATCCGGACTCAGACTCACACGGTAAACGCCCGAAACGCTCTCCAGCCCAGCCGAAGGAAGCTTGCTGTAGAGAGGAAGGTTGCGCAGCGGATCGCCCGCGAACCACACACCTTCCTTGTCGATGTAGATCGGCAACAGCCCATACCCAGCGACTTCCAGCGCATCCATCACCTGATGCGCCGTAATGATCGAGACCTCATGTTCCACCGAGCGGCCTCCGAAGAGGACCGCAATCCTGAGCTGCTTGCCGTTGCCTGGTATCAAGTCTTTGCCTCGTAGAGATCGGGAAGATCGTTGGCGAAGAGCACCACATCGCCTGCTCGCACAATCTTGGCAAGCTCCGCGGTCGCCCCCGAAAGGTCCGAAAGCGCCCGGATCCGCTCCTCGGGAAACGACTTGGAGCGAAGTCCCTGGTGAATGGCCTCCGAGCTCGCGCCCGCGACGAGGAACACATAGTCGCACATCTCCGCCGCAAGCTCGCCGAACCGGCAATTCTCCCTCTCCTGCGTCTCGCCAAGCTCGACCATTCCAGGAGTGATCAGAATCCTCTTGCCCGAGTTGAACTGCCCCAGAACGCGCAGCGCCTCGGCAGCACCCACAGGATTGGAGTTGTACGAGTCGTCGATGATCACCACACCATCGCTTCCCTTGATCATTTGCAGTCGATGCGGAGCGCCTTCGAGTGTCTTCATCCTCCGTCGCAGCGTATCGAGCGGAATCCCCAGATGCAGCGCCACACAGCTGGCAGCCAGGATGTTCAGCACATTGTGTCCACCAAGCACAGGCGTTTGCGCGGTCGTTCTTCCCCAACGCTTGGTCCCGATCTCGAACGTCATTCCTTCCGGAGTCATCCGCACGTTCTCCGCCCAAACGTCCAGATCGCCCCGCGAGTTATCCAGTCCATAACCCATCACAGGCTGCTTCGTGATCCCTGAAAGCCTGCGGCAACGCGGATCGTCCAGGTTGAACACCGCAAGTCCATCCGGCGGAAGAGCCTGGATCAGCTCGTACTTCGTCCGTTCCACCGCATCGACTGACCCGAATCGTTCCAGATGCTGCGGCCCGATCGCCGTGAGGATTCCGATCCGCGGATGCAGCAGATCGGCCAACTCACCGATATCGCCCGGACGATAAGCTCCCATCTCCGCCACAAACACCTTCACGCCGGGCCCAAGCGTCTCGTTCAGCACCCGGCAAACGCCGAGCAGCGTGTTGAAGCTCTGCGGTGTCTTCAGCGTCGGAATGCTGTCGCGCACCAGCGCATCCAGAAAGTACTTCGTCGTCGTCTTCCCGAAGCTGCCTGTAATCCCGATCACCGTAGGATTGATCCGCGCCAGATTGGCTCGCGCCTTCGCCACATAGCTCCGGTTGATCGCCCCCTGAACCGGAATCAGCATGATGTTACCCAGCAGTGTCGAGCCAGCAGCCAGAACCGGCAACAGAACCGCGCACGCAAGCACCGCAACCTCGGCCGCAGCTAACCCGGAAAACCTCCCGAGGTCGATCAGCGTCCAGCCGACCAGGGCAAACACGCAGAGCCCCACGAAGTGAGTCGCACCAAGGATCCTTTTCGCACGACCGGTCATCACCAGCGGCTTCTTTGCCTCTTCCTCCGCGGCCGCGGCAAACACCCGCAGTCCAGCAACCAGGTCGAATCCAACTGCAACCAGGAGAACGCTCAGCGCCGCGTGCCCGCCGGAGCGAAGGCCGATCACGACCAGCAGCAGGCATAGCGAAGCTGCACCCAGGATCATCTGCCGCGGAAGGTCCAACAACCGATGCGCGGGACGCGCAGCGATCCACCGCAGCAATCGAAGGTTGGCATAGCTGTCCAACTGCAGCATGTGCAGGTATCGCTTCGCCCGCCGGAGGAACAGGCATGGGAGGAGAACAACGGAGACCAACACCGCAAGGTCGCTGAGGATGAGGATTGGAGTCATCGAAGAGGTCATTGCGGCATCGGAGTCAGCATGAACTTCCGGAGCAGAAGCCGGAACAGGTTGAACTGGTCGATGTAGGAGAAGTGTCCCGCTCCCTTGAGCAGCACGAACTCGCTACGCGGAATCAAGGCCTTCATCGTCTGCCCGGAGACAGGTGGTGTATCGGTGTCCTGGTCGCCCCAGATCAGCAGCGTTGGCGCCTCGACCCTGGGCAGAAAGCCCGTAAGGTCCTCGCTGATCACCTTGACGAAGGTATCGCGCATCGGTCCGCTGGCAGCCGCGTAATCCTTGGACTGAACCAGCGCGTAGACGCGCTTACGGAGAGCCGCACCAAGCGGCCCAAGATAAGGGGCGGCGCGCTTGACCGACTGGACCAGCGCCCGCTTGATCCGGAAGCGCAGGCTGCGCGGCGGTGGAACGCCAGCCGCATCGACCAGGATGAGACGTCCAACGCGTTCCGGGTGAGCAACGGCCAGCTTGATGGCCACGCGACCGCCGAAGGAGTGTGCGACGATGCTCGGTCTTGTAAGGCTGAGCTGATCCATGACGGAGAGGAGACATTCGGTGTAGTCCGAGACGGTCCAGCCGACAGGAGGAGTTCCGGAGCTGCCGTGGCCGGGAAAGTCGAGCGCCACCACGTGGAAGGTCGTGGCGAGGTCGTCGAAGACCTGGCGGAAGCTGCTCATCGACGCTCCCCAGCCGTGCAGCAGCAGGACGGGTTCTCCCGCGCCGCCTGTGCGGTAGCGGATCGGCACGGCGCTGGCGATGAGGGAATCTTCCATAGACTGAGCAGCGGTGAACGACGTTCCCGCAGGTCGCCGACTCGTCCGATGATACCGGGCGGAAAGGGCATGGGCAAACGCGGAAGGTACCCAGTCTGGTGCGCGACTAGACCTTGTTGGTGTCGATGGCGGGAACGCGCTGGAGGCCATCGGGAGTGGGCGTGAGGGGAACGTCCGGAGGGAACTCGTTGTCGCCTTCGGGCGTTGCGACGGTGGTTGGTTGGGGGTCCTTGTCGGGTGCGCTGTCGGGCATGGCTTCCTCCTACTTGGGCTGAAGGGTCGGTTTGGAGCCCCGATCGTCGGGGAAGGCGCGCTCGTTGCGGTCGCGGTCGATCTGGCGTTCGAGGTCTGCTGCCTCGGTTGAATCGTCGTCGGTTCCGGGGACGACCGAAGCAGGCGGAATGCCGGTGAGGCGCGTCGTGGGCGATTCGGTTGGCTCTCCGTCCGGCGTTGCGGCGAGAGGCGTGGAGTCGCCGTCCGGTTGCGTCGCGGTGGTGTTGCGTTGCGGTTCGAGGGAGGCGACGAGTGCGGGATCGGGAACTGGCTGTGACATGAGAATCTCCTCCTGCAAGCTTTCGGGTTCGGCGAACTCTCCAGCCATCTTCTCGAACTCTTCGATGCTGGGAAGCTCGCTCACGTCCTTGAGGCCAAAGCGTAGCAGGAAGTCGCGAGTCGTTTTATAGAGGATCGGACGTCCGATGACCTGCTTGCGACCCGCGGTGGTGATGAGCTTACGGGCCATGAGCGAGCCGAGAACTCCTCCGGAATCGACACCGCGGATGTCGGAGATTTCGGGTGCGGTTACAGGCTGCTTGTAGGCGACGACGGCGAGAGTTTCAAGCGCCTGGAGGGAGAGCTTGAGGGGCGGTTTAAGGAGCTTGACGAAACCTCGGACTGCATCGTGATACTCGGGCTTGGTGGCGAGGCGGAAGCCTGAGGCGACTTCGCGGATCTCAAGGCCGCGATCGGCGAGAGCGTACTCGGCGATGAGTTCGTCGATGAGAGTGCGGAAGAAGTCACGAAGGCGGCGAGCGCGGTCGCGTTCCTCGCGGGCGAGTTGTCGCTCGTCTTTGCCGGCGAGTTCAGGCGGGGCGAGTTCCGGCTCGGGTGCGATTTCCGGAGCTTGCTCGTCGAGGGTGTCTTCGGGGTCGAGCGCGAGGCGCTGCTGTGCGTCTTCGCGCTGGTCGAGTTCCATCTGGGCTTGCTGGCCGAGAAGGCTGGTGAGTTGGGCGAGGGTTACAGGCTCCTCGGAGGCGTAGATAACTGCTTCGATCTTGGCTTTCAGGCTCATGGATGCAGGAACAAGTGTATAAGAGGGCGATTGGGCGAGCCATTGCGGAGGCACCTGGAGCGAAGACGCTGCATGGAAGCGACTACGAAGATTCCTACCGCAATTGCCCTTGGCGAAGGTGGTTGGCAGTCTTCGTGGAATCCGCAAGAGGATAGCGAGTCGATTTTGCCGTTCTGCTACGGGAGGGACCTTGGCGCGAGGAACCATCGTCAAGGCTATATAAACAGTCCTGGTTAGATAAGGGGTGCCCCCATACTTGGCGCCTAGATCTTTTGTGTTCAGATTAGGCGTCCTAGGCGGCTGTAAGTACAACCACTGAATATTGGCAAACAAAAGGCTTACCCGCATCATAGGACCAAAGAACGGGATAGCACCTGAGAACCCTCCTGGATGCCTTTGCCGGGGTGGTGAAGTGCTCTTCCGGAGGGTCCAGGGACGGAGGGGCTAATCCGAAGCGGGGTCAAGGCGTTGGGCTGAAGTCCCGCAGAGCTTCCACGGTCTTTGCGTCCATGCCGACGAGCATCCCGACGACGAGGTCGACGGTCTGGTCGAAGTCCTGGCGGTTGACGATGCCATTATGCGAGTGGGTGTAGCGGACCGGCACGACGAGGTTGATGGTGGGCGTTCCGCCGTTGCTCATCTGCATTTCGGCTGAGTCGTCGCCGTAGCCCTGGACGAGGTCGGCCTGGAGGGGAAGGCTCTTCGCCGCGGCGGTTTTGCGGGTGTAGGCGACCATTTTGCGGTTGGCGATGGTGCTGGAGTCGTAGAGGAACATACCGGGACCGGCGCCAAGTTTGACCTGGGTCTCTTCCGGGCGTGCTCCGGGCATGTCCCCGGTAATTCCGCCTTCGATGGCGATGCCGATGTCGGGCTTGACAGTTTGGGAGGCGGTTCGGCCACCGCGAAGGCCGACCTCCTCCTGGACGGTGGCCACGTAGAAGAGCTGGTTGGCGTGGGGCATCGTCGCGGTTCGCCGCATGGCTTCGAGCAGGACGGCGCAGCCGATGCGGTCGTCCCAGCCCTTGCCGAGGTAATTCTTAGTGCCGTTCATGATCAGGAAGGGGGCGTTAGGCACGACGGCATCTCCGGGGGAGATGCCCATGGCGGCGACTTCGGCGGGGTTCTTCGCCCCGACATCGAGAAAAACGGAGTCGCGGGAGGCGACGGCGGTGCGCTCCGCGGGCGTGATGACGTGGATGTCGCGGATGCCGGTGACGGCATGGACAAGACCCTTGGAGCCTACGATGATCCAGCGCTGGTCGACGAGGGCCTGATCGAGCCAACCGCCGAGCATCTGCATGGAGAGGAAGCCGTTGGGGGTGACGCGGCGGACCATGCCACCGAGTTCGTCCATATGAGCGTCGATCATGATGCGTGGGCCGGTAGTGCCCTGCCGGGCGATGACGGAGCCGAGACCGTCGTAGCGGAGCGGGGCGGTGGCGAGGCCCTTCATTTCGGCGACCATGATGGCGCGGACCGGCTCTTCGGCGCCCGGGGGACCGGCTGCGTTGGCGAGGCGCTCCAGGAGGGCTTCTACTCGATCCGGCGTTTGTGCGCCTGCGGTGAGGGTGAGACATAAGGCAGCGACCAGAGGCCCGATTTGCTTGATCATTTCCGCACTATAGCATCGGCGGATCGGGGTCCTGCTTGGTCGCGGTGAAGGATCGCGGTAAGGATCGCGGTGGTTGCAGGCGAGAGCGACCGCAGGTCCTTCGACTGCGGGTGGCATAGAGGCGTGCCACCCTTCGCTCAGGACGACACCGTTTCGGGGTGCCATGGAGGGGTAGGGAGGACGAGGGGCGTGGGCTGGCACCGACAGAGAGTAACCCCACCTTAGCTTCGCTAAGGATGGGGCACCCTGAGGCTTTGAGATTGGTTATTTGGCGATGGTGTTGAAGAGCCAGAAGAGGGCTCCGGAGAGGGCGGCGGCGGCTGGCAGGGTGAAGACCCAGGCGGCGGCGATGTTGCGGATGGTGGACATCTGGAGGCCGCTCCGGTTGGCGGCCATGGTTCCGGCTACTCCGGAGGAGAGAACGTGGGTGGTGGAGACGGGGAGTCCGAGGCCGTCGGCCATGCCGATGGTGATCATCGCGGTGATTTCGGCGGCGGCTCCCTGGGCGTAGGTGAGGTGGGTTTTGCCGATCTTTTCGCCGACGGTGACGACGATTCGCTTCCAGCCGACCATGGTTCCTAGGCCGAGGGCGAGGGCTACGGCGACCTTGACCCAGGAGGGGATGAACTTGGTGGATTTATCGAGGAAGCCCTT
Source organism: uncultured Granulicella sp. (assembly GCA_965213785.1). Taxonomy (GTDB): domain Bacteria; phylum Acidobacteriota; class Terriglobia; order Terriglobales; family Acidobacteriaceae; genus Edaphobacter. Next base: position 2,791,548 of record OZ243921.1, read on the forward strand.
GTAGTTGGCGATGACCTTGACGTCGGCCGCGTTCATCTTGGGGCCGAGCTTGGGGAGCAGGCGCATGGTTTCGCTGGTGAGATACATCTGGTTGCGGACGTTGGCCTGCATGTCGGCGGGGACGTTGCCGAGAGAGCCGTAGCCGACGGCTTCGTTGCGGATTTCCGTGACCATGGACTGGAGGGCGAGCATGACGCCGGGATCGTACTTTTTGGTGGAGACGAAGCGCTCGAGCTGGGGCCCAGGGTCGGAGACGGTGGCGGAGGGTTCGACGTAGTTGCCGAGGGCTCCGGCGACGGCGGTGGAGACGGCGGCGAAGGTCTGGACCTGGCCGGTGTCGACGGTGTGGTTGAGGGCGTAGGCGGTGGGGACGGTTCCGACGAGGATGAGCATGATGAGACCCATGCCCTTTTGCCCATCGTTGGAACCGTGGAAGAAGCTGACGCCGGTGCAGGTGAGGATAAGGAGGGCGCGGATGTAGAAGGGGGGCGGGGCAGTGCCTTCGGGAGCCTTGTAGAGGCGGGGGTCGCGGGCGACGAGCTTGAAGAGCCAGAAGATGGCCGCGGCCATGATGAAGCCGACGATGGGGGAGACAAGGAGGGCCTTGAAGACCTTGGTGACCTGCTCCCAATCGACACCGGAGGTGCCGGAGTTGCCCTGCATAAGCTGGTTGGCGATCCCTACTCCGAGGATTGACCCGATCATGGTGTGAGAGCTTGAGGCCGGGAGGCCGCGCCACCAGGTGGCAAGGTTCCAGAGGATGGCGGCGACGAGGAGGGCGAAGACCATGGAGAAGCCGGAGCCCTTGCTGACCTTGAGGATGAGCTCGACCGGGAGGAGGGAGATGATTGCGAAGGCGACGGCTCCGGAGCTGGTGAGGACGCCGATGAAGTTCCAGAGGCCGGACCAGACGACGGCGATGTGGGGCTCGAGCGAATGCGTGTAGATGACGGTGGCGACGGCGTTGGCGGTATCGTGGAAGCCGTTGACGAACTCGAAGCCGAGGGCGATGAGGAGAGCGACGCCGAGCAGGATGAAGGGAAAGACGGTGGCGGTATGGACGATGGAGAGGTCGTGGGAGAGCTTGGTGGCGATGTAGATGAGGCCGCCGAGGAGGAGGACGCCGAAGGCCGCGGCGCCGATTTTGCCGGGGCTGGACTTGGCGAGCTTCTGGTCGAGGAGAGAGCCGTGGGGCAGGGCGGGGGCGGCGGAGGTCGACATGGTCGGGATCACCTTGGGGCTAAGATAAGCGCGACTTTACGGGTTTGATGCGACGGGGGTGTTACGGGAGGGTGAATCGTGAGATTTTTCGCGGCCTGACGGGCCCGGGTGCGGGGTCGATTAGAGTAGGACGAAGGATGAATGACCTTCTGATTACAGGCGGGTACGTGATCGACCCTGCGGCTGCTGTCGACGGGGCCCGGGATCTGCATGTGCGGGATGGGCGGATCTACGCGGTGGCGGCTCCGGGGGCGCTGGATGGGGTGGAGGCGGCGGAGCGGATCGATGCAACGGGGCTGACGGTGGCGCCGGGGTTTGTGGATGTTCATGTTCACCTGCGGGAGCCGGGGCAGACGCACAAGGAGACGATTGCGACCGGAACCGGGGCGGCGGCGGCGGGGGGATTTACGACCGTGGTGGCGATGCCGAATACGGTTCCGGTGAACGACACGGTGGAGCGGCTGGAGTGGATGCTGGCGGCGGGGCGCGATCCGCGGGTGAACCTGCTGGCGATGCCGGCGGCGACGATTGGGAGCATGGGGCAGGAGTTGACGGACTTTGAAGCCCTGGCGCGGGCGGGGGCGGTGGGCTTCACGGATGATGGCAAGCCGATCCTAGAGGACGGAACGATGCGGGCGGCGTTGCTGGCGGCGGCGCGGCTGGAACTGCCGGTGTCGCAGCATGCGGAGGATACGCGGCTGACGGGGGGCTGCAGCATGAACGCGGGGCCGGTGGCGTTCCGGCTCGGGCTGCGGGGAATGACGGTGGAGGCGGAGTCGGGGATTGTGGAGCGGGACATCCGGCTGGTGCGGGAGATTGCGGCGAGCGTGGGGGTGCGGGCGCATCTGCATGTGCAGCATGTGTCTACCGGGAAGGCGCTGCGGGCGATCCGGGAGGCGAAGGCGGAGGGGCTGCGGGTGACGTGCGAGGCTGCGCCGCACCACTTCACGCTGACGGAGGAGGCGATCGGGGATTTCGATACGCACGCGAAGATGAATCCGCCGCTGCGGGCGGAGGCGGACCGGCAGGCAGTGATTGCGGCGCTGCTGGATGGGACGGTCGATTGCATTGCGACGGACCATGCACCGCATGCGGCGCATGAGAAGGAGGTGGAGTTCGAGCGGGCTCCGAATGGGATTACCGGGCTCGAGACGGCGCTGGGGCTGGCGCTGCGGGTTCTGGTGCGGGAGCATGAGATGAGCCTTGCGCGGCTGATTGCGCTGCTCTCGGCGAACCCGGCGGGGCTGATCGGGCAGGTGGATCGGGGGACGCTGCGGGTGGGGGCGTCGGCGGACTTAGTGCTTTTCGATGCGGGGAAGACGTGGACTTACACGGCTTCGAAGACGTATTCGCGGTCACGCAATACGCCGTTCGATGGAGCGGAAATGCTGGGGCGCATCCGGCGCACGGTGGTTGGGGGCAGGACGGTGTATGTGGCTCAGTGCCGGTGAAAGGCCTTGTGGTTGATGTCGGGCCAGAACTCCTTGAAGGTGAAGTTGGCGCCGTCGATGACCATGCTGGTGAGCCACTTCTGGCCGACCTTGGTCCAGGTCTGGTACCGGGTGGGGTAGTAGGTTGAGGAGATTCCGGCGGCGGCTCCGGCGCCGATCACTTCGGAAAAGTTGACGGTGGGGTTGCCGTCGTCCTTGCGGGAGATGGCGACGCGAGAGGCCGCGTAGAGGGCTCGATGCCCGACGGAGCCGTGGCCGAGGGTGTAGAAGCGACTGTCCTGGTGGAAGAGGGCGGGGCCGACACCGCCAACGAGGAAATTTTCGTCGGCTGTGTCGGCCAGGGTGTGCCAGTAGTAGCGGCCGTAGCCGACGAGGCCCTGGTGGAACTCCGGATAGGATTTGCCGTTCATCGCGACGCCGGCCTGGATGGCGGCAATGAAGAAAGACGAGTAGTCGAAGGTGTCCTGGGCGGCGACCTTGAACTTCTGCTGGGGGCTTTGCGGCGGGAGCTGCTCGTCTGCCGAGACGGAGCGGAAGTTCGGCATGATGCCGAGAATGCGCTTGGTCTGCATAGGCGCGCCGGAGGCGGTGTGACCCTGCTGGGGCTGGGCTGCGTCCTGGCCGCGACTCGGAGCGTTGGGCAGGTCCTGGCTGCCGGCGGTCTGGCCGGAAGCCGATGCAAGAGAAGCGCAGATGAGGAGGAGCAGCGCCGGGAGGGCGCAGGAGAGCCACGAACGATCGAGGGGCATACCCGTAGAGACGCGTGTACGGGAAAATCGACTCGGAAGCTGCAAATTATTTCGTGACTGGCTCAGGAAAGCACGCCGGTGTGGCGGGCGGTCCGGACGATGATCTCGAGGGCGCGGTCGATCTGCTCGCGCGTATGTTCGCTGGTCATGATGGTCCGGACGCGGGCCTTGCCCTCGGGAACGGTAGGGAAGGCAATTCCGGTAGCCATGACCCCCGCCTCGAAGAGCGCGCGGCTGAACTCCATGGTTTTTCGTCCGTCGCCGAGCAGGATCGGGGTAATGGGTGTCTCGGAGGCGGGGGTCGTGACGCCGCCGACGTCGAAGCCGGCTGCCGCAAGCTGCTGCTTGAAGTACCAGGTATTGGTCCAGAGGCGCTCGATGCGGTCCGGTTCGGCTTCCAGTAGGTCGAAGGCGGCGATGCAGGTCGCTGCGACGCTTGGGGGATGGGAGGTGGAGAAGAGGAACGGGCGGGCGCGGTGATAGAGGAAGTCGATCAGGTCGCGCGACCCGCAGACATAGCCGCCGAGGGCCCCGATGGCCTTCGAGAGCGTGCCTACCTGTACGTCTACCAGCCTGGCCGCGCCGAAGTGGTCAACGGAACCCCGGCCGTTGCGGCCCAGGACGCCGGAGGCGTGGGCGTCGTCGACCATCATGATCGCCCCGTAGCGCTCGCACAGTGCGGCGAGCTCGCCCACCGGGCCGATGTCGCCATCCATCGAGAAGACGCCGTCGGTGATGACGAGCTTTTTGCCGGGCTCGTGTTCGAGCTCGCGCAGCAGCTCCTCGCAGTGCGCGACATCCTTGTGGCGGAAGACCTTGATCTTCGCCCGGCTGAGCCGCGCGCCGTCGATGATGCTGGCGTGGTTGAGCTCGTCGGAGAGGATGAAGTCCTCCTTGCCGAGGATGCTGGAGACGGTTCCGGCGTTGGCGGAGAAGCCGGACTGGAAGACGACGCAGGCCTCGACGCCTTTGAAGGAGGCGATCTTTTCTTCGAGGTCGAGGTGGATGCGCATGGTCCCGGCGATCGTTCGCACGGCGCCTGAACCGACGCCATAGCGCACGGTTGCCGCGATGGCGGCCTCCCGTAGCTTGGGGTGGTTGCACAGGCCGAGGTAGTTGTTCGAGGCCAGGTTGATGACCTCCCGGCCGTCATACCGGCAGACCGGGGCCTGCTCATCCTCAAGGACCCGCAATTTGAAAGACGTTCCACGCGCCTTTAGGTCGTCCATGACGGCAGTCAGGTGAGCGAGCTGCGGGCGCTGCGTGACCGGCGGAACCACGAGAGGGAAGGCTGAAAGTAAGGTCGAATCCATTACCTCATGTTAACCCTTCTTCGCGGACGAAGGCTGCAGGACGGCTGCTTGCATCTCACCCAGTGAGGTAAGCACGATGCCCGACATACGGAAGACTTTCGTCTCCAACTCTCTCTACGCGGCAGCGCTCGCGGTGGCGCTGTTTACCGGCTGCAAGTCCAAGGAGGACGTTGCGCTCGACCAGGCCAAGCAGCAGGCGGCGGCGACCGGGCAGGCTCAGCAGGTGGTGAGCACGGACGTCAGCGGCACCACGACGACCACCATCGTCCAGCCGCCGCTTCCCGGCCAGACCACCCAGGCGGTCACGACCACGACGACGCGCGCCGGGACGGTGGCTGCGGCCAAGCCTGCGCCGGTCGTCAGTCCAGCGTCCGGCCCCGTAGTTGGCCCGGTGCCGACGCCGGTTACAGGCCCGGGTGTGCCGGTCGGCACGGGCTATGGTGCCGCGACCGCGCCCACCGCGGTCCCGGCCCCGGGTCTGGTTACGCCGGTGGACATCCGGGTTCCGGCCGGAACTTCCCTAACGATTCGGATCAACCAGCACATCAGCGTCAAGACGACCCGTCCGGGCACGCGGTTTACCGGGGAGGTTGCGGAGGGTGTTACCGCGCCTGACAGCACCCGCGTCATCATCCCACGCGGAATCCCGGTGGCGGGCGTCGTGGATGCCTCGCACCGGCGCGGGCACTTCAAGGGCGCATCGATTCTCGAACTGCGCCTTACGAGCCTTTCGCTGAATGGCCAGAACTACGCGCTCGACACTCACGACGTGGTCCGGACGAAGAAGGGCAAGGGCAAGCGTTCCACGGCCTTCGTCGGCGGCGGCTCCGGCCTGGGAATGTTGATTGGCGGCGTGGCGACGGGCGGGGTGGGGCTGGTGGTCGGCGGCCTTGCCGGCGGCGGCGCGGGGACCGCCCTTGCGGGGCTTACCGGGAACCGCGACCTGGATATCCCGGCGGAGTCGCTGATGCGCTTTCGCCTGGCGGACGAACTGGTGGTCCAGCCGAAGTAGCTATCGGGTGGAGATGGCGAGGTGAGTTGCGACGTAGTGGCGAGCCTGCTCGACCACTTCGGCATCCTCGCCGAATCCGTCCAGCCAGAGGATGTCTTTTTCCCGACGGAACCAGGTTCCCTGCCGCTTGGCGTAGTTGCGGTGGCCCTGCTGTGCCCGGGTGATGGCGGCGTTTAGGGTGAGGTCTCCGCGCAGGACGGCGGCGGCCTCGGCGTATCCGAGACTCTCGAAGGCTCGCTGAGGACCGTAGCGCGTGAGCAGGCCGCGGGTCTCCTCGACGAGCCCGCCGGCAAACATGTCGGCGGCACGCCGGTTGATGCGGTCGTACAGAGCCTCGCGAGGCGGCCTCAGGCCGAGCTTGAGGACGCTGTACCCGGCGAGGCGTTCGCGTCCGGCTTCCCAGAGCCGGGTGATGGGCCGGCGTCCGGCAAGAGAGACCTCGATGGCGCGGACCAGCTTCGGCTTGTCGTGGGGATGGATGGCGGCCGCTGCTACCTGGTCCAGCCGCTGGAGGAGGCGGTGGAGATGGGCCGCTTCCCGTTGCCTCAGCCTCTCGCGCACCCTTGCCTGCGGAGCCGGGGCGGGGAAGAGGCCGTCGAGCAAGGCCCGAAGATAGAGGCCGGTTCCGCCGGCCACAATGCCGAGTCCGGGGAGGCTTGCCAGGGCGGCCCGGGCGGCGCGGCTGTAGTCTCCGGCGTTGAAGACGACCGTGGGCTCGACGATATCGATGAGGTGATGCCGTACCCGGAGCCGATCTTCCGCAGGGGGCTTGGCGGTTCCGAGGTCCATTCCGCGGTAGACGGCGACGGAGTCGCAGGAGAGGATTTCGGCGTGGAAGTGCTCGGCCAGGCGCAGCGCGAGGCTGGACTTTCCGCTTCCGGTCGGACCAATCAGTGCGATGAGAGGCTTTTGCGGACCTACCAAAGCCTCCACCACCCGGGCCCGAACAGGCCATGCACCGCCGCACGCGCAACGGCAAATGCGAGCACGGCCAGACCGAGCAGCAGAAGCCCGCGCACCTGCCGACGGCGTTCGTGTGCTTCCTGGCTGTTCGGCATAGGGTTCGCTACTCCGGCTGCTTGTTGACCAGGTAGCGGATGCGCAGCTCCAGGTTGGGCCCCTTGAACTCACCGGGGAGGGGAGGAAATTGGCCTACGCCGGTGATGGAGCCCCAGGCGGCGCGGTTGAGTGCGTCGTCGTGGGTGGACCCTTCGAGGATCATCCCGCCGATCTTGCCGTTCGGGAGGATGGAGAAACGGATCTGGGTTTCGCCCTGCTTGTTGAGCGGGGGCCGGGCCTCCTCGGGGATCAGCGGGAGCCAGGTGGCCTTGATCTCGCGGAGAATCTTCTGGATATAAGGGGCGAAGTCGACGCCTTCGGTATCGGAGAGGACATCGACACCGGTATTGAGGCCGCCGTGCTGGCCGGGCCGGCTGTAGTCGGCTCCGGCGCTGCCTCCGCCACGGAGGGCACCCTGGGCGGCCTGGCGGATGGCGTCTCCGGCGGATTGCGTTCCGCCAAAGGTGGGGCGGGTCTGTGCGGGCTTTGGGGCGTCCACGATGGCCGTCTGCGGTCTTTGCTGCGGCAGCGGCGTGGGAGCGGGGGGCGGCTGCGCGGGCTGGGGAGGCGCGGGCTGGGACTGCTGCTGCTGCGGCGGTGCGGCCGGAGCGGGAGCCGCCGGCGCCGGCCGCGCGGCCTGGAGGCGGTCGAGCGTCTTCTTGTCCAGCATCGGCTTCACGGTTTGGGCGGTGTGGGGTTTCTCGGCGATCTTGTTGGTCGGAGGGTGGGCCAGTTGCTTGGCCACGTCCGGAGGGAGATCGAGGTAGGTGAGCTCCTTCTGGCGGTCGCGCATTGCGTCCGCGGGGTTGATGAGGCGCGGCTGATGGAACAGGACCTGCGGCCCGTAGAAGAGAAACCAGCCGATGGCCAGGTAGACGATGAAAGAGATGTAGATGGACTCGCGAAAGCGCGAGCGGGCGCGGTCGTCGTCGAGCGCGTCGAGCAGGTGGATGAGTTCGTGCTCGTCGAGCTCACCGTAGCGCCCCGTGCGGAGCTTTGCCGGTCCGGCCCCGTCGGCCGAGCCCCGGCTCTCCCGTGGTTCGTCCGTCTCAGCCGGGTTCGGGGGAAGTTCCTGGGTCGTGGGCATCTACGTCGAGGTGTGACGTTCCGGGCGGGCGAAAGGTCGCATCGGCCGCGAAGGCGGGCCGTCCCATCCAGTTTCTCATCTTTCCAGCCGGAAGGCCGGGGCGGGTATGTCCCCGGTACACTACTTTGGTGCTCAAGCCCTTTGCTCCAGAGATGCGCGCGGCGATCCTGACGCTGAGCGACCGCTGCGCCGCCGGGACGCAGGTCGATCTTTCCGGGCCGGCGATTGCGGCGCTGCTCCGGGAGCATGGGGTTGCGCGCCAGGCTGCGGAGATCCTGGCGGATGATGAGGACCTGCTCGTAGCGGCGCTGCTGCGGTATGCGGCGACGGAGGATCTTATTTTGACGACCGGGGGGACGGGGCTGGCGCTGCGCGATGTGACGCCGGAGGCCACGCGCAAGGTCTGTACGCGCGTGATCGATGGGCTGGGCGAGCGGATGCGGGCTGTGTCGCTCGCGGAGACGCCGATGGCTCCGCTGAGCCGGGGACTTGCGGGGACGATCCCGCGGGCGGGCGGCGCGGCGCTGGTGATCAACCTCCCGGGGAGCCCCGCGGGGGCGCGGACCTGCCTGCTGGCCCTGCTGCCGATTCTTCCGCATGCGCTGGACCTGCTGGCGGGACGGACGGAGCACCCGGCGGCCCTGTAAACTGGTCGCAGCCAACGTGATTCCAGCCCTTCTCCTTTCCTCGCTCTCGCCCGCAAGCGTCTTTCACAAGTTCACGCTCGTGCTGTTCGCCTTCCTGAAGCCGCTTGGGGTGTGGGGCATCGGGGCGCTGGCGATCCTGGACTCGTCGTCCATCCCGATGCCGATTGATCCCCTGGTGATCGGCTACGTGGCCCAGGATCATGCACGCTGCCTGGTTTACTGCCTGATGGCGGCGCTTGGCTCCGCGATCGGCTCGATGGTGCCGTATTACCTGGGGCGTGCGGGGGGCGAGCTGTTCCTGCTGAAGCGCATCAACCGGCAGCGGTATGAGAAGCTGCGGGACCGGTTCGAGAAGCAGGAGTTTCTGGCGATCATGGTTCCGGCGATGATGCCTCCGCCGATGCCGGTTAAGCTCTTCGAGCTTGCCGCCGGTGTGTTCGAGATGCGGCCATTCGTTTACTTTCTTGCGATCTTCGCGGGTAAGTTTGTCAGGTTTTTGCTTTGGGCGCTGATTGTCGTCTTCTTTGGGGCGACCATTTTGCATACCATCACCCAGACGTTTCACCAGCATCTCGGTATTCTCATCGGGATTGTAATTGCGGCGGTGTTCGGGGTCGCGTTCTATATCGTCCGGCGCCTCTTCGACCGCCGCAGGGGCATTCCGCTTCCCATCGAAGAGATCCCTGAATAGCAACGGAGGCCCGCGCCATGGCCGGATGTACGCCGCAGTTCTTCCCCGACATCGACCCCGCCACGTTTGCCGCGATGCAGTCCCGGGGAGCAGCCGCGGGGGTGCCGATCGCCGGGAACCAGGGTCAGGCCACCACGATGGGGGTCAGCCTGCGATGGAACTACGACCCCACGGCGGAGGCGCTTACCGTGGAATGCACCGATGCGCCGTTCTTCGTTCCCTGCAGCACCATTTACGCGCGCATCCAGGAGCTGGTGGACGGCTGCCGGGCGCGTTCCGGCTAGCGGGTCTTCTCGGGCTGGCCGTTCATCTCCATGGCGACTACCCGGCGTTCGCTGTCGATGTTGACCTTTCCGGTCAGCGGGGGATGGGTTCTTCCCTTCATGAAGGGGACGTCGTAGAAGAATCGGAGGTCGCGGAAGGTGATCTCGCTTTCGCCGCCGTTCTCGGGCGTTGGGGCGACGGTCTCGGTCACCAGGGGAAACATGGACCAGTCGAGATAGGCCTCGCCGAGGCGGCTGCGCTTCGCGGCCAGGGTGGCCAGCGTCGTTCCTCCGCGATAAAGGACGTCGGAGGATTGGGGCTCGGAGAGCGTTCCCGCCAGCACATCGGCCGTGCTTAGCTGGTAGAAGTCGCGGGTTTCGACGATCATGTGCCATTTGTACGGATTGATCGGGTAGGGATTAGCGAAGATCCGCTCGATGGCTACTGCCTCGCTACCGGTGGCCTGGTTCGCCGACAGATCGATCTGCCCTGCGAGGCGGATGGCCTTCTGCTGCTCCAGAAATCTCCAGTTCCAGACGGCCACGACCGCCAGCAGCGCGGCGAGGGCCCAGCCGCGCCCACGGAAGGGCTTCTTGCGCACGCCGACTTCGCCGCCGATCAAGCCTAAGAGCCCGGGCACTAACAGGCCGGCCAGCAGCGCCACGAAGATCAAGGGCTCGAAGATGAAGACGATGGAGCCTGCGTACCAGCGCGGGTTGAAGGGGAAGAAGGGGCGAACCCCGTAGTTGTTGGTGTAGTCCAGCAGGAGATGGCTGGCGAGCGCCACCATGACCAGGCCCCACAACATTCCCCACCGCACGGGGGCCGCCGTCAGCTTTTTCTCCGGAGCCTTGCGTTGCAGGCGAAGGCGATGCAGCCCCCACATGACTCCCACAATGGCCGCTGCTTCGAACGGCATTCCCACCAGGGTGTGGGTGATGCCGCGATGGTGCTGGAACGACGCCACCGGCCCGGCGATCCCCCAGAGCGTGTCCAGGTCCGGAGCCTCCGCGGCGAGGGTCATCGCCAGCGTGGCGTAGGCTGCCTTGCGGTTGAAGCCTGCCCGCGCCAGGCAGGCTCCGGTCATCAGGTGGGTGATCGGTTCCATGCCCTTAGCCTACAGGCCTGGACTCCCTATAATCTCCCCATGGCCGCCCCAACCCCTGCCGAGCGTCTGGCGCCGATGCGCGAAGACCTTCGCCGGCACGAGCACCTTTATTACGTTCTCGACGCCCCGGAGCTTTCGGATGCGGAGTACGACCGCCGCATGAACGCCCTGAAGGCGCTGGAAGCGGAGCATCCGGAGCTCATTACGCCGGACTCTCCCACCCAGCGGGTGGGAGGCAAACCGGCAGACGGCTTCCTGAAGACGCCGCACTCGCGCCCGATGCTCTCGCTCGACAACGCCTACGACGAGGCCGACCTGCGGGCCTGGGACACGCGCATCCGGGAGGCCCTGCCGAGCAGCGAGACGGTGCGCTATGTGTGCGAGGTGAAGCTGGATGGCCTTTCGCTGGCGCTGCACTACGCGGACGGTCGCCTGGCGCGTGGCATCACGCGGGGTGACGGGACGATCGGCGAGGACGTCACCACGAACGTCCGTACGATCCGTTCCGTCCCACTCGCGGTCCCAGCCCTTCGCGAGCCGTTCGAGGTGCGCGGCGAGGTGATCCTGCCGCACCGCGCCTTCCAGCTGCTGAACGAGGAGCGCGAAGCCGCCGGGCAGACCCCTGCGGCCAACCCCCGCAACGCCGCTGCCGGAACGATTCGGACGCTCGAGCCGAATATCGTTGCGCAGCGCCGGCTGGAGTTCTACGCCTACTTCCTGCTGCACGGCATAGGCCAGCAGGCGGGCGAGATGCTGCTGCCCACGCAGACGGCCGCGCTGCAGGCTTTGCGGGACGCCGGGTTCCGGGTCAACCCTAATGTCGCCACGGTTGAGACGGTCGACGAAATCCTGGCTTTCATCGCCAGGGTCGATGGGCTGCGCGACCAGCTTGGCTACGAGATCGACGGGGTCGTCGTGAAGCTGGACGCGGTTGCGCAGCAGCGGCGGCTCGGCTTTACGGGCAAGGCGCCCCGCTGGGCGATAGCGTACAAGTTCGCAGCGCGCGCGGCCACTACCCGGCTCCTCGCGGTCCAGTTCCAGACCGGGCGCACCGGCAAGATTACGCCCGTCGCCATCCTGGACCCCGTGTTCATTGGGGGCACCACGGTCGCGCGCGCCACGCTCCACAACGCGGACGAAATCGCCCGCCTTGGGGTGCGCCTGGGAGATTCGGTCCAGGTGGAACGCGGCGGCGACGTAATCCCGAAGATCATCCAGGTGGTCGAGGACCCGCAGCACCCGCGGGGCACGGAGGAGATCGTCTTTCCGACGGCGTGCCCACGGTGCAACCAGCCGCTCATCAAGGCGGAGGGCGAGGTGGACTGGCGCTGCCTGAACACGGCGTGCCCGGCGCGCATCTCCGAGGAGCTGCTGCACTGGGCGGCCCGCAAGGTGATGAACATCGAAGGGCTGGGCGACGCCATGGTGGCGCAACTGCTGGCGCCCCGCAAGCCGACCGGGGAGGCGATGGTCGCGGAACCAGAGAGCCAGCTTGGCGGAGGAGCGGCGCTCGAAGCAGAGCCCCTCGCGGTTGAGGCCTCTGCCGCTCCCGAGGCCGCCGAAGAGCCTACCCTGCCTCCGCTCCTCTGCGGCATCGCCGACTTGTACACGTTGCGAAAGGCTGACCTTGTCGCTCTCGAACGGGTTGCGGAGAAGTCTGCCCAGGCGCTGCTGGACCAGATCGCCCGCTCGAAGTCTGCGCCGCTGGCCCGGGTTCTGTATGGGTTAGGCCTGCGGTTCGTGGGTGAACGAACCGCCACGCTGCTCGCTGCTCACTTTGGTTCGCTCGATGCGATCATGGCTGCCTCTGCTGAAGAACTCGAAGCGGTGAATGAGGTTGGCCCGCGCGTGGCCGCGTCTATCGTCGACTTCTTCTCGATCGAGCGAAATCGCGCCCTGGTGGCACGCCTGAAAGACCTTGGCTTTACCCTGCGGGCGGAGAAGCGAGTGACCACGACGACTCTCGAAGGGCTGACCTTCGTGCTGACCGGGACGCTGCCGACCCTGACGCGCGAGGCGGCGAAGGCGCTCATCGAGTCTGCCGGGGGGCGTGTTTCCGGGTCCGTGTCGAAGAAGACCGACTACCTGGTCGCGGGGGAGGAGGCCGGCTCCAAGCTGGACAAGGCGGCGAGCCTGGGCGTCAAGGTGCTGGAGGAAGCCGCTTTGCTTGCCCTGCTTACCCCTTAATGCTTGGGTTCGGGGACGGCGAGCCTCTCGAACCGGTCCGCGAACTCGCCCATCTGCTCCGCCACACGCTCTCCGGCGATCGGCTGCCCATGGCCCGGAATGAGGATGTTGGGGTAGAGCGTCGCGAGCTTGAGGATGGAAGCCTTGGCCGCGATGAAGTCGGGCGTGTAGTACGCGGGTGGTCCGTGCAGCTCCGGTTTGTTGCGCGCAATCGCCATGAGCGACTCGGCCTTGACCGTGCAGAAGGCGTCGCCGACCAGGAGGGCGCGGTCTTCCTCGCGGAACAAGGACACGTGGCCGACGGTATGCCCCGGAGTATGCAGCCATTGCCAGCCAGGCATGGAGGGGATGGTGCCGTCGGGGGGAAGATTCCTCACCCGGTCTCCGAGGTCGAAGGGGCCCGCCGGGTAGGCTGGACTGAGGAGTGCCATCACCCCCCCGCCCACGGAGGGGTTCGGGGGAGGGTACCGCTCCGCGCCGGTGAGGAAGGGCATCTCCAAGCGGTGCGCGTATACGGGAATCTGCCACTCCTCGGCGAGCACCCGGGCCGATCCCGCGTGATCGAAGTGCCCGTGCGTCAGCACCATGGCGACGGGCGGCTTGCCGAAGGTCCGCTCCACCCAGTGGCGGATACGCGTTCCCGCAAAGGGCAGGCCGGCGTCGATCAGGGTCCATGTTCCGTCCGGATTGCTTACCCCGAAGACGTTCACGAAAAGAATCCGCAGACCGTGCACGTTCTCCGCGATAGCATCCATTTGGACGATCTCGCTCTCAGGTACGGCAAGCACCTCTTCGGTCACCTGGGACATCGTTTGCCTCCACATAGCGACTTGTACGATGCGGTCTCCAGGGCTGCCGATAGCATCGAAGGGCAGGGAAGCGGAGATCGTCGTGCCGCTTGCCGCACGGGGCACGACCATGCCACGCAGCGTCCACGTTTTTATGAACGAGAGGTCCGGCTCCTGCTTTGGCCGGCGTGAGGAGGTGGAAGCCGCCTTCCGCGCCCACAACCTGCCCTGCCAGGTCACCCTGGTTGGCCGCGGCATGGACCTTCCGCGGCTTGCCCGGGAGGCGGCCGAGGAGCCCGGTGCCATCGTCGTTGCCGCTGGGGGCGATGGGACGGTGAACGCGATCGCCTCAGCGCTTGCGGGGAGCCGGACCTGCCTCGGCGTGCTTCCGCTGGGGACGCTCAACCATTTTGCGAAGGACCTGGGTCTGCCGCTCACGCTTGCGGAGGCCGTGCGGGCGATCGCCGAGGGGAGGCCGCAGCCGGTCGACCTGGGAGAGGTGAACGGACGGCTTTTCGTGAATAATTCTTCGCTGGGCTTCTACCCAGGGATGGTGCTGCAGCGCGAGCGGCTGAAGCGCGTCGGGTGGAACAAGTGGCTGTCGCTGACCGTGGCCTCGGTCTTCGGCTTCCTCCGCTTTCGCCGCATCACCGTGGAACTGACGCTTCAGGATGGCTCGGAGCGCCTTTCGCGGACGACGCCCTTCCTCTTCATCGGCAACAACGAATACCGCATGGAGGGCTCGGAGGCAGGCTCCCGGACGCGCCTGGACGGCGGGCGGCTGTACCTCTCCCTCGCTCCCGGGGCGACCCGGCTTTCGTTGCTGGCGCTTACGCTGGCGGCGCTGCGGCGCAAGGTCGCGCAGGCAGAACATTATGAGAGCCTGTGCGTGCAGGAGTGCACGATCCACCTGAAACGCCGCCGCACCCATATCGCGGTCGATGGCGAGCTTGTCCGGGTCGGCACGCCGCTCTGCTACCGTATTCACCCCGGGGCGCTGCAGGTGCTGACGCTTCCCAGGGCCACTCCATGAGACTTGCCCACCTGTCGGACGTCCATTTCGGCCGCGAGGACCCCGTCATCGTGGAGGGGCTGCTGCGTGCGCTGGAAGAGACCGGCCCGGACGTCATCGTGGTCTCGGGCGACCTGACGCAGCGTGCCCGCAAGGGCCAGTTTCGGCAGGCGCGGGCCTTTCTGCAGTCGCTCCCGAGGGTTCCGCAGCTTGTCATTCCCGGTAACCATGATGTTTCGGCGACCAACCTGGTCGATCGGCTGGCGCGCCCGCTCAAGCGATTTCGTCGCTACATTACGGACGATTTGTCTCCGTTCGTCGATCATTCGGAGGTCGCCATTGCGGGCATCAACACGGTGCGGCTGCTCGCCCGGAAGGACGGCCGCATCAACCGGGCCCAGGTGGCGCTTGCCTGTGCGCAGCTCTCGCAGGCCGCTACCGGGGCGGTGCGGGTTGTGGCGACGCACCACCCGATGGACCAGCCGCTCGACGAGCGGAAGCACCGGCTGGTCACGCGCGCTGCGATGGCGATGGCAGCGTTCTCTTCGGCGGAGGTCGATCTTTTTCTCTCGGGGCACCTCCACACGGGGCAGACGGTGGTGACCAGCACACGCCACCTCGCGCTGGCAGGGAGCTCGCCTTTCTACGCCGCGGTGGTCGCCCACGCGGGAACGGCGGTCTCCACACGCACCCGCGGGGAGGCCAATGCATGGAACTTAGTTCACCTTAACGGCCGCCAGGAGGGCGCCTTCATGTCCATACGGCAGATGGTCTGGGACTTCAAATCTGCGCGCTTCGCGCCTGGGCCGGAGGCGCTATTTCGGCGGGGCACCAAGGGCTGGTCGCCTGCCAGCCCTTTGGCGTGATGCTTAGAGCGGGTTGAGCTTCTTCAAACCCTTCTTTTTCTTGTGCTTGCTGGAAGACTCTTCGCCTTTGTCGAACTCCGGCTTCTTGTTTTTGCCGTTGGCGGCCGCGGCCTGCGCTGGGGGAGCGGCACCGGGAGCGATGTCGTTGACCGCGTCGGGGGCTGCGCCTGCCTTTTCTATGGACGGGAGTGGGGTATTGTTGGTGGGGCCGGCGATGGGCAGGCCTCCCGTCAGGCCGCCGCCCGTTCCATCCGATCGGGGAACGTCGGCGGCGCTTCCGAGCGGCGCCAGGTTGCGTGACCGGCTTACGACCTCTGCCCCGATGGAATTGCCGCCTGCACTTCCGCCGGACGCTCCGGTTCCGCCAGTCATGACGGACGCGCCGCTTCCGGCGGGGGCATCCGCCGCGGGAACATCGCTGAAGGTGAGAGGAGCGGGGGCGCCGACCGCCGGGGCCGCATCTAGGTTTGCCGCAGTCGTGGGGGCCGCGACCGGCGTTCCGCCGCCCGGTGCTGGAGCGCCGGGGTTCATGGCTCCGCTGAAGTCCGCGATGATCTGGTTCCTCACCTGCGGAGCCAGGGTGGGCTTGGGGTCGGCCAGTGTGGGTTCCCCTGCCGTTGCGGTCGGAATCACGTCCGGGGTGTGGAACACCAGGAGCTTGGCCCGTCCCGCGAGGGAGTACTGCCCGCGGCTGTTTTCAAGCGCCGTGCTCATCGCCACCTGCTCGGGGGTCGGTGTCGGGATGGGCAGATTCATGGCCGCGAGGCGATCCTTGGCGTCCTCCACGTGGGCCGATGCAGAGTGCTCCAGGACGACTTTGCGGTAGGCATCCGCGGCGCGCTCGTCGTAGGTCCGTTCAAGCTTCGCCTTCGGTCCTTCGGCCATCTTGAGGCCGCGTACATACCGAGCCTCGGCCCCGTAGGCGTCCCCCATGCCGATCAGGACGTCGTCCATGTGGCTGAATTGGGGGTAGGTATCGACGACTGTCTGGTAGCGCGCGATGGTCGCCGGCCAGTTCTCGCGGGTCGAGTAGTAGGCGCCGATGCTGGACTCCCGTGTCGCCAGGACCTCCTGCACCTCGCGGAGCCTCTGCTTGGCGCGCGGGACCAGGGTGGAGTCCGGGAACTGCTGCAGCATCAGCCGGTATTCTTCCTCGGCGTGCACGGCCTTGGCGTAGTCGCGGTCCGGCTTGTCCATTTGGCGGAAGTAGATATCGCCGACGCGCATCTGAGCCTCGGCGGCCTCCGGGGCGTTGGGGAAGAAGGTGATGAAGTCCTTGTATTCCTGCTCGGCCTGGGTGAGCGCGGCGGTGCCGCCCTCGGAATACCAGCTATTGGCGATAGAGAGCTTGGCGCGCATCTGGTATTGCGAATCGGGGTAGGTGTTCAGCAGCGTCTGCAGGTCCAACCGGGCCACGTCGTAGCGGCCCTTCTTGATCGCGTACTGCGCCTTGTCGTAGAGCTGCTTGTCGGGTAGCTTCGCGTCGGCCCCGGCGAGTGGGTCATCCTTCTTCGCCTTTCGCATGGACCGCTTCGTATCCTTAGAGGCGACGACCTTATCGCCCTTCTCCTTCGGCTGCTTCTTGCTCTTGTTGAGCGGCGCGGAGAGGGTCACCGACTCCTGCGGCTTGCCCTGGGCATCGGTCGTCGTCGTCGACGACCCGGTAACCTGCGCCGCGGCGCTTCCCGCTACCATCATCCCTGCTGCCAGAGCGCCGGCCGCTACTGCTGCCCGCATGTTCGGAAAAAATACTCGCATTGCCATCGGTCCCTCTTACTCCTGCCGCCGTCAGAAAACCGGCGTACCACCATTCTAAGCGCCCGGAGCGCGGCGCTGAATCGGCGCTTGCTTTCCAGAGGTGGAGGCCTAAGCCCTTGCGACCTTCAGGAACTCCCGTGCGTTGTCTTCGGTCTTGCCCTTCTGGAAGATGGCCGAGCCGGCCACCAGCATGTCCGCTCCTGCTTCGACCACGCCCGCTACCGTATCGTGAGCAATACCGCCGTCGACCTCGATGCGGAAGTTGAGCCCCATGGCCTCCCGCATCTCAGCCAGGCACCTGATCCGCTCGACTGAGCGGGGCATGAACTTCTGGCCGCCGAAGCCCGGGTTTACGCTCATGACCAGCACATGGTGCACCATGGGGAGCACCTCCACGATGCTCTCGACCGGGGTGGCGGGGCAGATCACCACGCCGGCCTTCATGCCGTGATCGACGATGAGCTGGAGGGAGCGGTTCAGGTGGCGACAGACCTCCTGGTGAACGCTGACCATGTCCGCGCCCGCCTCGGCGAAGGCCTGGATGAAGTCGTCGGGATGCTCGACCATGAGGTGGCAGTCGAGGGGCAGCCGAGTGATGGGGCGGAGCGCCTTGACGACGGGGGGGCCGAAGGTGATGTTGGGGACGAAGTGTCCGTCCATGACGTCGACGTGGACGATGGTTCCGCCGCCGCGCTCGGCCACGGCGACCTCGTCGGCCAGATGGGCGAAGTCCGCCGCCAGAATCGAGAACGCCAGCTCAATCACCACAACCCTCCCGCACGACCACCAAGAGTTTACCAGCGTAGTCCGATCCCCACCCCCCTCTTTGCTGCAAAATAGTCAAAACGCTGATCTTAGGTCTGGACCTCCGATCGAGACCTCCCGCTTATTTGGAGAGCTTCAGCAGGAGGGAGCTGTGCTTCGCAAGCTCGGGCTTGTAGGCGGCGTCGAGGCGGCCGAGGGCCTTACCGGTCCAGACGTCGGTGGCCTGGGGGGGGCTGGTGAAGCCGAGCTGCCTGAGCGGGAGGGCGATGCCGCGCAGGGTGTTGGGGTCTTCGCCGATGTTGAAGATGGCGAGCGCGATGCTGCCATCGGCGAGCGGACGCGACCAGACCTGGATGGGACCTTCCTGGAGGATACGGTCGGCCTGGTGGCCGAGGGGGTCCTGGTCGATGGCGATGACCTGCTTGTTCATGAGGATGGAGGCGACCTCGGGGGTCATCGCGGTAAGGTTGTTGCCGGCGAGCAGCGGGGCGGCGAGCATGGCCCAGAGCGTCATGTGGAAGCGGTTTTCGTCGAGCGTGAGCTTGCCGTTGCCGACCTCCAGCATGTCGGGGTCGTTCCAGTGGCCGGGGCCTGCGTATTTGGCGAGGCCGGCCTGGTTGAGGCCGATGTTGACGATGCTCTGGAAGTTGGCGGAGATGTCGTCGGTGGTGCGCCAGAGATTGGCGCCGACCTCGGGGCCCCAGTCCCAGACCGCGTCCCAGCCGTACTGGCAGAGCGAGTAGACCATGGGGTGGCCAGTTTTAAGGATGGCCTGATGCATGAGCCTGTAGGCGTCGCGCATCATGCGGTTGCGTTGGGCGAGGTCGTTGGGGGCTTCGGCCATCTGCTTCTTGTGGAAGCCGCAGAGATCGTACTTCAGGTAGTCGATGCCCCAGTCGGCGTAGAGCTGGGCGTCCTGCTGCTCGTGGCCGAGCGAGCCCTCGAAGCGAGCGCAGGTCTGGTCTCCGGGGGAGGAGTAGATGCCGATCTTAAGCCCTTTGGAATGAACGTAGTCCGCGAGCGCCTTCATGTCGGGGAACTTCTCGTTGGTATGGAGTACGCCCTGGGCGTCGCGCTTGCCTTCCCAGGTGTCGTCGATATTGACGTAGACATAGCCGGCGTCGCGCATGCCGGTCGAGACGAGCAGGTCGGCGGTGTCGCGGATGTCCTTGTCGGTGACGCGGCCGGCGAAGAAGTTCCAGGAGTTCCAGCCCATGGGCGGGGTGGCGGCGATGGCGGGCTTGGCGGGTTGGGCGCCGAGGGGAGCCGAGAGGGTGGCGGCGGCGAGGAGAAGAAGGAGACTCGACTTCATGGGAAGGCATTCCTTGGGGTGTGTTTTTGATTCAGATCAGCATACGCCTAGTCACGGCTTCCAGGCTTCTTTCCGTCGGAAACGTCTGCAGGCGAGAAACTTTCGCCCCTTTGGTTCGTATCACCTGCAGGCTCGGGTGAAGGTGACACATTTTCCGGCCCGTCAGTCTTGCGAGGATAAAGCAATGCAGTTCTCCCATTCTCAAATCGCCTTGTTCCTTCGCCAGCCGCCCGCCACTCACTCGAACGGCGGTCGCTTCGTTGCAGCCGTGCGCGTCTTGACCCTGCTTGCGGGGTCGGCGGCGGGGCTGAACCTGTCGTTTGCCGGAACGCTCGGGGCCCAGGCTCCGGCGGCTGCGGCGTCGACGGCTTCGCAGCGAGGCACGGTGAAGGCGGTGTCGGGGTCTTCGCTGACGCTGACGACGGACACCGGCAAAGAGGTGGCGGTGACGGTGGCTGCGAATGCGCGCATTCTGCAGATTGCGCCGGGCAGCACGGATCTGAAGACGGCGCAGGCGATTGGGTTGACGGATATCGAGGCAGGCGACCGGGTTCTGGTGAGCGGCAAGGCGGCCGATGCGGGGACGCCCGACGCCCTGACGGCGCAACGGGTCGTGCTGATGAAGTCCACGGACATTGCCCAGCAGAGGGCGAAGCAGCAGGCGGACTGGCAGCGGCGAGGTTCGGGCGGGATCGTGAGCGCGGTCGATGCGTCGACGTCTACCTTGACGGTCACGAATGGAGCCAAGAAGACCCAAGTGACGACCGGGCCAACGACCATTTTCCGGCGGTATGCGGGGGATTCGGTGCGGTTTGAGGATGCGCAGGTGGGGACGGTGGCGCAGGTGCAGCCGGGCGACCAGGTGAGGTTCCGCGGGGCGAAGTCCGAGGATGGATCGAGCGTGCAGGCGGAGGAGATTGTGAGCGGCACGTTCCGCAACCTGGCGGGGACGGTGAGTGCGGTGGATGCGGCGGCGGGGACGGTGACCTTGAAGGACCTGGCGACGAAGAAGACGGTGGTGATCAAGGTGACGGCGAACTCCGAGCTGCGAAGCCTTCCGCCGGAGATGGCGGCGCGGTTTGCGATGCGGGCGAAGGGTGGGGCGGGGACGGCTGGCGCGGCGGGCGCGAGTGGCGGGCCGGCTGGCGGAGGGCCGGCGATGGCGGGGGGCGCGCGGCCCGGTGGGGCGGACTCTGCCTCCTCACGAGGGCCTGGCGGATCCGGCGGATCGGGCGGCGGAGGGACACCGGGTGGCTATGGCGGGGCGGGCGGCCCCGGCGGCGCGGGTATGGGCGGTCGCGCCGGCGGTGGTGGTGCCGACCTCTCGCAGATGATTGCGCGTCTGCCCGGGGCCAAGCTGACGGAGTTGAAGACGGGGGACGCCGTGATGGTGGTCGCCTCGCAGGCACAGCCCGGGGCGCAGACGGTGACTGCAATCACGATGCTTTCGGGGGTCGAGCCGATTCTTGCCGCAACGCCGAGCGGTTCGCCCACCATGACGCTTTCGCCGTGGAATGTGGGCGGCGGGGCCCCCGAGGGGGGTGGCGGTGGCGGAGTTTAGAACGATTTCAGTCAGGATTAAGGTACGGGTGCGAATCTTATCGGACCTTGCTGCGTCATTTTTCTTGTAGTTAGCACCCCTTGCAGCTAGTAGCCCAGGAGCCAGGATGTTGTCACGAATTCGCTGTTCTGCTTTGCTTTGCCTCTTTTTGCTGCTGGTGCTGGGCGGTTTATCGGGTGTCGCCTCCGCGCAGGCTGCCGGAGCTACCGTGCGTGGGAACGTGGTGGACCCGGATAATGCGCTCATTCCCGGGGCGGTTGTGACGCTGACTGCCGCCTCGGGCAAGGCGCTGACCGCGACCTCGCAGAGCGATGGAACCTACACGTTCCGCGGGGTTCCGGCGGGGACGTACTCGCTGACGGCGACCGCGAACGGCTTTGCGACGTTTGTGAGGCTTTCGCTGCGGATCACGGCGACGCAGGCGCTGACCCAGGACATCAAGATGGCCCTGCAGGAGCAGTCGCAGGTGGTGCAGGTGACGGCGAGTACGGCGCAGGTGTCGGTCGATGCGGATTCCAACGCAAGTTCGACCGTCATCAAGGGAAAAGATCTCGACGCGTTGTCGGATGATCCGGATGAGCTTTCGTCGGAGTTGAGTGCCTTGGCTGGACCAGCGGCGGGGCCGAATGGCGGGCAGATCTACGTGGACGGGTTTACCGGGGGGCAGTTGCCGCCGAAGTCGTCGATTCGCGAGATCCGGGTGAATCAGAATCCGTTTTCGGCGCAGTACGACCGCATCGGCTTTGGGCGGGTGGAGGTGTTCACCAAGCCGGGAACGGACAAGTTCCATGGGAATGCGAGCCTGCAGGGCAACGACAATACGTTCAATACCTCGAACCCGTACCTGGGTTCTTCAAACGCGATCAACCCGTACCATACGATCTTCTTTTTCGGGCAGTTGACGGGGCCGCTGACGAAGCGCTCGTCGTTCACGATGGGGGGCTCGCGGCGGTCGATCCAGGACAATTCGATTGTGAACCCGGCGAGTTTCTATGCGAATGCGCCGGGGTCGACGACGCTGTGCCAGCCGGGCGACCCGACGTGCACGAACACAGGCGGATACCCGAGTGCGGCGCGGGCGGTCTTTCAGCCGCGGCTGCGTTGGGATGTCGCGCCGCGGGTGGACTTCGCGATCAGCGACAAGAACACGCTGACGGTGCGGTACCAGTACGAGTCGAACAACACGCAGAACGATGGGCTGGGGACGACCTCGCTGCCGACCACGGCCTATAACGACTCGAGCACGGAGTCGGAGATTCAGATCAGCGACTCGCAGATCGTGAGCGCGAAGGTAGTGAACGAGACGCGGTTTGAGTACCAGCGGCAGACGAGCGATCAGACCCCGCAGAACACCAGTCCGACCCTGAACGTGCAGGGCAACTTTACCGGGGGCGGGTCGAGCCAGGGGACATCTTCCACGCACGGGTCGCATATCGAAGGGCAGAACTATACGTCGATTGCGCTGGCGAAGAACTTCATCCGGTTCGGCGGGCGGCTTCGGTACAACAGCGATAACTTGACGTCCAATGCAGGCACGAACGGAACGTTCACGTACAGCTACCTGCTGGACCCTTGCGTGAGCGGCGATGCGACGGGGAACAAGCCGGCGAACTGCATGGCCTCTACTCCCTGTGCGGCGGTGAACCAGACGGCGACGAACTATATTTCTTCGTACCAGTGCGGGCTGCCCAGTCAGTTCAGCATTACAACCGTGAACCAGCCGACGATTACGGGCAACACGACGGATGTGGGGCTGTATGTCGAAGACGACTGGAAGCCCAAGGGGAACCTTTCGATCAGCTATGGGCTGAGGTATGAAGCGCAAACGGTAATCAACAGTGCGCATGACTTTGCTCCGCGGCTTTCGCTTTCCTACGGGATTCCCCGGAAGAATGGCAATCCGGTCACGGTGGTGCGGGCGGGCTTCGGTATCTTCTACGACCGGTTCGGGCTGGCGAACATTCTGAATACGTACCAGTTCAACGGGGCAAACCAGGTGACGTCGACCTACCGGAACCCCGGGGCGCTTTGCCGGCCGGGCAACACGACAAGCTGCGGGACGGCTTCGGCGGGCTCGCTGGCGACCATCCAGACGATCGCGCCGAACTTTCGGAGCTCGTACAACATGCAGGGTGGGCTAGGGGTCGATCAACAGTTGAGCCGGACGGCGACCGTTTCGGTGAACTATTTGCATACTTCAGGGCGTCACCAGTTCTTCTCGCGGTCGCTGCCGACGGCGACGAACTACGACTATGAATACGGGTCGGGGGGCGTGTTCAACCAGGACCAGATTACGGCGAACTTCAACGTGCGGCAGCGGTATCTGACGATGTTTGGGTTCTATGCGCTGAGCTTCGCGCGCTCCGACACGAATGGGGCAAGCTTTTTTCTGACCAACCCGAACGACCCGCACCAGGACTACGGGCGGGCGGGGTTCAACCGGAAGAACATTGCGGTGTTTGGCGGCAATGTAACGTTGCCTTACAAGATTTCGGCGTCTCCGTTCATGATCGCGCAGAGCGGGAATCCGTACAACATCACCACGGGGACCGATCTTAACGGCAACTCGATCTTCAACGATCGCCCGGGATTTGCTTCGGGGAACTCGGGCAACTGCCTGGTGAGTACGAGCTTTACGTCGACGGGCAGCTTTACGCCGATTCCGATCAACTATTGCACGGCTCCGGGGAACTTCACGTTGAACCTGCGGCTGGCGCGGACGTTTGGCTTTGGGCCGAAGACGGGCGGGGATACGGCGCGCGGGGGTGCAGGCGGGCCTCAGCCGGGCGGGTTTGGCGGGCCGGGTGGCGGGGGACGGGGTGGTCCGGGCGGCGGACGCGGTGGACCTGGGGGCGGCTTCGGCGGGGGAAACTCCGGACGGCGCTACAACCTGACGTTCGGGGCGCAGGGGTCGAATATCTTCAACGTGGTTCCTCGGGCAGCACAAGTGGGGACGCTGACGAGCACGCGGTTTGGGCAGACGATTGCGACCGCGGGCGGGCCGTTCGGCGGTGGTTCGGCGGTTCGGCGTATCCAGTTGCAGATGACGTTCAACTTCTAACGGAGGCCTGCGGAGGCGATCGCACCTTGCAACGAGGGCGGGGTTTCTTCAAAGAGGTTGGACCTCTCGCGAGAAAAAGTGGTCTAATTGTGACGTGACTGGTTACAGTTTCGTATGTATGGTGTTCTAAACGGGTTGGCGGGCGGAGGCGTAGATTCGCCTGTGTTTTCACCATACGGATAGGTCCGTTTTGATCTGGTTGCGATGCGGTAAAGCCTTGGTGAAGGGTGGTTCCTGGCGCGAAGGCGTGAAGTGGTATGGTGCCGTGTCGATGATCGGACGTTGTGCTCGATAACCGTCCTACTTCGTTGCTTTACGGCCTCGAGCGGTTGCGATCGGTCACTCGACGGTTTCGGCGGGGGTGTAGGGGATGACGGGTTCGGTGTCGGGCGGGGGTGGGGGCTCGCCGGCGATGACGACGGTTTTGGCGTTGAGGAACTCCCGCATGCCGGCGGCGGAGAGTTCGCGGCCATAGCCGGAGCGCTTGATGCCGCCGAAGGGGAGCGCGGGGTCGCTGGCGACCATGCTGTTGACAAAGACGGTGCCGCAGTCGAGCTCGGCGATGAGGCGCTGCTGCTCGGCGGGGTCCTGGGTCCAGACGGAGGCGCCGAGGCCGAAGGGGGTGTCGTTGGCGAGCTCGATGGCCTGGTCGAGGTGGCGGGTGCGGAAGAGCATGGCGACGGGGCCGAAGATTTCTTCGTGGAAGACGGGCGCGGAGCGGGGCACGTCGACGAGGATGGTGGGCTCGAAGAAGAAGCCTGAGCCGTGCATGCGGGCGCCGCCGGTGAGGATGCGGGCCCCGGCGGCGACGGCGGCTTCTACCTGGCGCTCGACCCCGGCGAGGATGGCGGCGGTGGCGAGTGGGCCGAGGTCGGTTTCTTCGCGTAGGGGGTCGCCGATGGTGAGGGCCTCCATGCCGGCGGCGAAGCGGGTGGCGAACCGGTCGAAGATCTCGTGGGCGACGAGGAAGCGTTTAGCGGCGATGCAGGACTGGCCGGAATTGACGCAGCGGGCGCGGACGGCGGTGGCGACGGCTTCGTCGAGGTCGGCCGAGGGCATGACGATAAAGGGGTCGCTGCCGCCGAGCTCCATGACGGATTTTTTGAGGACGGCCCCGGCCTGGGCCCCGAGGGCGCGTCCGGCCTGCTCGCTGCCGGTGACGGTGAGGGCGGCGACGCGGGGGTCCTTGAGGACGGCCTCGACCTGGGGGATTTCGATGAGCAGGGCCTGGAAGGTTCCGCGGGGGAAGCCGGCGCGGCGGACGAGGGATTCGATGGCGAGGGCGCACTGCGGGACGTTGTTGGCGTGCTTGAGGAGGCCGACGTTTCCGGCCATGAGGGCGGGAGCGAGGAAGCGGAAGACCTGCCAGAAGGGGAAGTTCCAGGGCATGACGGCGAGGATGACGCCGAGCGGCTCCCAGCGGAGGAAGCTGTGGTTGCGCTCGGTGGGGACGACCTCGGGCGCGAGGATGCGGGCGGCGTGCTCGGCGTAGAAGCGGCAGACGGTGGCGCATTTGAGGATTTCGAGGCGCGCGGCGTGGAGGGGCTTGCCCATCTCGAGCGTTATGAGGGTGGCGAGGTCGTCGGTCTCGGTTTCGAGGAGCCAGGCGAGCTTCCTCATGCAGAGGGCGCGGTGCGAGAGCGGGACGCGGCGATAGAGCGCGAAGGCTTCGGCGGCGAGTTCGAGGCGCTGCTGGACGGCTTCCGCCGTGAGCGCGGGGAAGGTGCGGAGGAGCTTTCCGGTGGCGGGATTGAGCGATTCGATGGGCATGGGGCTCTAGTGCGCCGCGAGGCGGGCGAGGGTGTGGGCGAGGACGCGGGTTCCGTGGGCGATGGCTTGGGGGGTGGAGAACTCGTCGGGGCGATGGCTGACGCCGCCGCGGGAGGGAATGAAGATCATGGCGATGGGGCAGAGGCGGGCCATGAAGAGGGTGTCGTGGTAGGCGCGGCTGACCATGCGGCGGGAGGTGAGGCGTTCTTCCTCGCAGGCGGCTTCGATGGCCTGGAGGAGGTGCGGGGCCGAGGTGGCGGGGGCGTCGGCGTTGACGAGGGTCTCGGTGATGGCGACTTCGCGGGCCTGGGCGATGGTGGCGAGGTCGCGGCGGAGGGCCTGCATGACGGATTCGCGGCGGCCGGGGTCGGTGTCGCGGATGTCGAGCTGAAGCGTGACGCGGCTGGGGACGCTGTTGACGGCTCCGGGGTGGACGGCGCAGGTTCCAACGGTGGCGACGGTGTCGGCGGTTCCGGAGGCGGCGTTTGCGGCGAGGGTGTGCCGCTCGACGGAGAGGATGAGCTCGGCGGCGGCGCAGAGGGCGTCGCGGCGGTGAGGCATGAGGAGCGCTCCGGCGTGGCCTCCGAGGCCTTCGAGGACGAAGCGATAGCCGGCGGGGGCGGCGATGCTGGTGACGATGCCGATCTGCTGTGCGTCGCGTTCGAGTAAGGGGCCCTGCTCGATGTGGAGCTCGACCCAGGCGGCGTAGTGGGTGGGGGTGAGGCGGACCGAGGCGAGATCGCCTGTGAAGCCGGCTGCGGCGCGGACCTGGGCCAGGGATCCTTCGCCGAGGAGATCGGGGAGGGCATCGGCCAGGGCGGGGTCGAGGGTTCCGGCGAGCAGGCGGCTGCCGAGGCAGCCGATGCCGAAGCGGGTGGGCTCCTCGGAGGTGAGGAGGACGAGCTCGATGGAGCGGCGAGGTTGGACGCGGGCGGCCTTGAGCGCACGGATGGCTTCGAGGCCGCCGAGTACGCCGACGGTGCCGTCGTACATGCCGGCGTTCGGGATGGCGTCGATATGGGAGCCGGTGGCGACGGCGGGGAGGGCGGGCTCCGAGCCCTGCCAGCGGAAGAAGGTGTTGCCGACTGCGTCGACACGGATGGCGAGGCCCTCGGCTTCTGCGAGGGCGCGGAGCCAGGCGCGGGCGGCGAGGTCGTCGGGGGTGAAGACGACGCGGGTGACGGCGGTGCCGTGCGGGGACGGCTCGACCTGGGTGAAGCGGGCGAGATGTGCCAGTTCGGCGGTGAGCCGGTCCCCGTCGATGGAGATTGCCTCGGACGCTGCGAGCATTGCTGCCATCCTCCCACAAAGCGGGGTGCGTGTCATTGTGACTCCTGCCCGAATCAGGACATTGCGTCGGCCCGCCGGACTCTAATAGTCTGTGTCAGGTGGCCGGTGCAGGAGGTAGAGTCCATGACATGGGAGACATGCAGTGAGGTGGAGCAGGTCCCGGGCAAGATGGGTGGTCGTCCGGTTGTGAAGGGGACGCGGATTGAGCCGGAGACGCTGCTGATGGATGCGGAACTGGGAGCGACTGCCGACGAGACGCATGAGAGCTTTCCGACGATACCGGTCGAGACGATTCGGACGATCGTTGCTTTTGCGCAGCAGAGGCAGCGAACGCTTTGAAGGTGTTGCTGGATGAGAATGTTCCTCACCAGCTTCGTCCGTTTCTGCAGCAGCATGAGGCGATCACGGCGCTTTATGCGGGGTTCGCGGGGTTGAAGAACGGTGCGCTTCTGCAAGCTGCGACCGAAGCCGGGTTCCAGGTGCTTGTCACAGCGGACAAGACGATCCAGAACGAACAGAACTTGAGCGGTCGCAAGATCGCGCTGATTTCGCTGAGTGCCAATAGCTGGCGTCTTCTGCGTCACCACACGGAGGTGATTGCGCGTGCGGTTGATTTCGCGACCGAGGGTTCCTTCACCCGGGTTGCGTGCGGGACCTTCCGACGCGGGCTGGAGGCGGCTACGACATGGGATGGCGGTTGAAATCCTTGTAGATGAGGTATTTCGCGGGCGTCTTGCCGAGGGCGCCGAACCACTGGGGGCAGAAGGGTCCCATCCAGAGGAAGTCTCCGGCGGCGACGGGGTACCAGTGCTCGCTGAGCCGGTAGATGCCGCCGCCTTCGAGCATGATGCAGCCGTGCTCCATGACGTGGACCTCGACCTGGGCGAGCGAGGCTCCGGGCGCGTAGGTCATGGTGTTGACGGCGAAGTCGGGGCCGAGGCCGGAGGGCATCAGGGCGCGGACGACCAGGCCTTCGTCGCCGCCGAGCAGGGTTCCGGGGACGTCGCTTTCGCTGCCGATGAAGGGCCGGGGCGTGGGGGCTCCGGGGAGATCGTTCCAGGGCTTCTCGATGACCTGCAGGACGGTGGGCGCGGTGGCGGTGAAGGCGTGGCCGGTCTCTGGGGGCAGGTAGGCGAAGGCTCCGTTGGAGAGCGGGCGGTGGATGGCGCCGGGCGAGAGGTTGACGGTGCCGGAGACGATGTAGACGAAGCGCTGCAGGCCGGGGCGGCCGGAGTCGCGGAGGATGCCGCGGGGTTCGAGCTCGACGGTGTATTGGGTGAAGGCGGCGCCTCCGGCGGGGGAGCAATGGACGATGGCCGCGCCCCCGGTGATGCCGGGCATGGGGGTGCGGACGAAGGTGTCGGGGGTTTGGAGCAGGTGGTCGTGGCGGTTGGCGCTGCGGGTGTGGCCGAGATGGATCATGCGTTCTCCAGGGGATGGGTGGCGGCGAGGCGGCGCAGAAAGGCGAAGCCGGTGGCGAGGGCGGCGACGACATCTTCGGGCAGGACGGCCTCGTCGGGATGGTGGCTGAGCCCGCCGGGGCTGCGGAGGAAGAGCATGGCGGCGGGATAGTGCGGGGCGACGATCATGGCGTCGTGTCCGGCGCCGCTGGTCATTTGGTGGGCGTGGTGGCCGACGTCGCGGGCGGCGGCTTCGAGGTGCGCGCGCAGGGCGGGGTCGAGCGGGACGGCGGGCTGGTGGAGGGTGACGGTGTGGGCGACGTGGACGCCGCGAGACTTGCCTGCGGTGTCAGCCTGGCCGATGAGGTGGGCGAGGGCGGCTTCGCGGGCGGAATCGGCGGCATGGCGGAGGTCGAGGGTCGCCGTGACGCGTCCGGGCACGACGTTTCCTGCTCCTGGGTGCGCGGCGATGCTGCCGACGGTGGCGACGAGGCCGGGGCAGGCGCGGGCGTGGGCTTCGACGGCGACGATCCACTCGGCGGCGGCGGCAAGGGCGTCGTGCCGGAGGTGCATGGGAGTAGTTCCGGCGTGGTTGGCTTGGCCCGCGAAGACGAACTCCAGGCGGCTCTGTCCGACGAGGGAGGTGACGACGCCGAGGGGGCGGCCGAGGCTTTCGAGGACGGGCCCCTGCTCGATATGGAACTCGAGATAGGCGAAGGTGGTGGGGGCGAAGGGGGCGTCGGCGAGATGCGCGGGGTCGAGGCCGAAGTGGCGGATGGCTTCGCTGACGGTGATGCCGGCGGGATCGGTGAGGGCCAGGGTGGCGGGGTGGAGCGTTCCGCTAGCGGCCATGCTGCCGAGGAAGGGCTTGCGGAAGCGGACGCCTTCTTCCTCGGAGAAGCCGATGACCTCGACGGCGAAGGGCAGTGCGGGGAATTGCTCGGCGAGGGCGATGCCAAGCAGGACGCCGAGGATGCCATCGAAGGCTCCGGCCTGGGGGACGGTATCGAGGTGCGAGGCGATCACCAGGCGGGGGGCAGTGGGCGTCCCGGCGAGGCCGCGGAGGTTGCCGATGGCGTCGACCCGGACCACCATGCCGGCGGCGTGCATCCACTCCCGGGTAAGGCGGTGGACGGCGTGCATCGGCTCGGAGAGGAAGGTGCGGGTGGTCTCGCCGGGGACCTCGGTGCAGGCGGCGAGGGTGCGGCAGCGGGCGAGCACACGAGCGGCGGCGGTCTCGAGAGAGCCTGGCGGGGCGTGGACGCTTTGTCGGTCTTGCACCATGGTCGTCAGGGCTTGCGGCGGCGCAGACGGGCGTCGATGGTTCCGTGCGGCTCGTCGGTGGGGACGAAGATCTCGTTGGGGTTATCCTGGCCGAAGCGGCTGAGGTCGACGAGCAGGCAGTGGCGATTCGGCATGACGAGGTGGATTTCGTCGATGGCGTCGACGGTTTGGAGCGCGACCTCGCCCATGGCGTAGAGGGTGTGCTGCACGGAGAGGCTGTCGTGGCCGGCGAAGGCCTTGAGCATGGCCTCGCGGAGGGTGTTGCGGAGGGTGTTGAAGTCCGTGGCGGGGGCCGCGGCGATGGCGTCCGCGTAGGTCCAACTCGCGGTGACGGCGGTTCCGAGGAGGCGGTCGCCGGTTTCTTTGAGGGTGGTGAGGGAGTCCTGAAGGAAGCCGGAGAAGCCGGAGTTGGCGGTCTTGAGGAGGACGAGTTCCTCGAAGCCGGAGGCGATGCCGGGGGAGCGGCCGCGCTCGAGGCGGAGCCGGGTGACCTGGCGCTCCGCGCTGCCGCGCATGAAGGTGTCCGGGTGGGGCCGGCCATCGAGGGTCAGGCGCTTCCACACCATGCTTTCGACCTTGACCCTGACGGCGGTGACCTGCGGGTTGCGGCCGATCAGGAAGGCGGCGAGTTCGGCCGCGAAGGCCTCGATGCTGGTGGCGGAGGAGGAGCGGGCGACCGAGTAGACCGTGTTCTTCATGGTGTCGGTGGGGAGCAGCTTGCTGTTGTCGCCGGTGCGGTGGGCGGAGTCGAAGTCGCCTTCGAGGAGAAGCTCGACGGTCCACTCGGAGAGATCGTGGTGGCCTTCGCAGCGCGTGACCTTGACGAGGCGGACGCGCGATTTGCCGTAGCTGTTGGCGACGATGTCGATCAAAGGGGGTCAGCTCCCGCGATAGGTGGAGTAGCCGTTGGGGGTGAGCAGCAGGGGGATGTGGTAGTGGGTTTCGTCCGGTGCGACGGTGAAGGTGATATCGACCCTGGGGTAGAGCCCGGAGATGCCCTGCGCGGCGTAGTAGCTGGCGGTGTCGAAGTGGAGGGTGTAGACGCCGGGGACGGGAGGCTCGTGCAGGAGGCGGCAGCGGCCGTCCTGGTCGGTCTCGTCCTGGCCGGTGACGGTGCGGTTGAGGGGCTCGCCGGCGCGGGTGAGCCATACGGGGACGGCGGCGGCGGGACGGCCGAGGGTGGTGTCCAGGATGTGAGTCGAGATTCCCATGATTTTAGAGGCCTCCGAGCCACTTGCGCAGGCGCAGGTGGGTGATCTGGCGTTGCTGCTCGGCGGCTTCGGCGATCTCGGCCTCGGGGTCGTTCTGTATTCTCTGGCCGAGCAGCGTGAGCACCTCGGGGCCGGACTTTCCGGTGGCGCAGACGATGAAGATGCGGCCGAACTTCTGCTCGTAGAGCCGATTGCCCTCGGCGAGGGCGGCTTTGGCGGCGTGCTCGCGGGTGGCCGCGGCCTGCTCCCCGGCGGACCAGGCGAGCGACTGCGGCGTGGCGGCGGCGTGGTCCTGGCCGATGCGGGGATGGCTGGCGAAGGCCTCCATCCAGGCCTCGCGGGAGATGGAGCCCCAGACGAGATCGGAGGTGCCGAGGAGAGCTTCCGGCGAGGGGAGCGGACGGCGGGCCGCCATGCCCTCTGCCCAGGCGCGGGAGCCGCAGCAGGGGAGGATCTGTTCGGCGGCGGCGTGGGGGTCGAGTTGATTCCAGCGGCTGAGGACATCGTTCATCGGCTCGATCAGGATACGTCACGGATTGGCGAGGGCGTGCGTGGGTGGATTTCGCGGCCATCGAGCGCGCTCGCGGGCTGGAGGACGTCTTTGCCGCGCAGGTAGGTGGCGAGGATGCGGCCGCGCAGACGCTCGCCGAGGTAGGGGGAGAGGGGGTGGCGGAAGTGCAGGTTTTCCGGGCGGACGGTGAACTCGGCCTCGGGGTCGAAGACGGTGAAGCTGGCCTCGCGGCCCGGGGCGAGCTGCCCGGCGCGGTGGCTGATGCCGGCGAGGGCGGCGGGTGCGGCGCTCATCCAGCGGGCGATGTCGGCGAGGGTGAAGCCGCGGCGGGAGGCCTCGGTCCAGACGACCGGCAGAGCCACCGAGAGGCTTGCGATGCCTCCCCAGGCGCGGTCGAAGCGGCCTTCGTCGAGGCGCTTCATGGCGGGCGGGCAGGGGGAGTGGTCGGTGGCGATGAGGTCCAGCGTGCCGTCGGCAAGCGCCTGCCAGAGGGATTCGCGGTTGGCTTCGCCGCGGATGGGCGGGGCGCACTTCAGCAGGGTGTTGCCGTCGGCGATGCGTTCCGCGGCGAAGAAGAGGTAGTGGGGGCAGGTCTCGACCGTCACCGGCAGGCCTTCGGCCTTTGCGGCGCGGAGATCGTGGAGCGCGAGCGCGGTGGAAAGATGCACGATATGCAGGCGGAAGGCATATTGGCGGCAGAGCGCGAGGAGCATCCGGATGGCTTCGAGCTCGGCCTCGTCCGGCCGCGAGGCGAGGTAGGTGCGGTAGGCGCGCCAGTCGGCGTGTTGCAGCGCGGCGGTGGCGCGGTCGATGGGTCCGGCGAGCTCGGCGTGGACCAGCAGCGGCAGGCCGGTAGCGGCGATGGCGGGGAGTGCCTGCTCCAACTGCGCGCGGTCGATCATGGTGAAGCCATCGCAGCCGGGGTAGATGAGGAAGCACTTGAAGCCCGGTACGCCTGCCTGGGCGAGCGGGAGGAGGTGCGCCTGGTTGTCGGCCACGGCGCCTCCCCAGGTGGCCCAGTCGACGAGGCACTGGCCGGCGGCGGCGGTGCGCTTGGCCTCGAGGGCGGCGACCGTCGTGGTCTCGGGAAGGCAGTTCAGGGGCATATCGACCAGGGTGGTGAAGCCCCCGGCGGCGGCGGCGCGGGTTCCGGTGAGGAAGCCTTCCCATTCGGTGCGTCCGGGCTCGTTGAGGTGGACGTGGGTGTCCACCAGGCCGGGGAGCAGGGCGTTGCGGCCTACGTTGTGGATCGGGCAGTTGGGCGGGGCATGGTCGCCGACCGAGCGGATGATGCCGTCTTCCACGACCACCGTGGCCGGCTGCACGCCGCGGGGCGTCACTACCCGTTCCGATTGGATCGCATATACCATCACGACATGATCCTATGCCTTGCGCGGGGGATCGCCGGTGGGTTGCACGAAAGGCGGACGATGCAGGACGGAGTGAGCTATATGCAGATGGCGATCGACCTTGCGGTGACCAATGTCGAGACGGGCCGCGGCGGCCCGTTTGGCGCGGTGATCGTGCGCAACGGCGAGGTGATTGCGACGGGGGTGAACCGCGTGACCGCCTCGAACGATCCTACGGCCCACGCGGAAGTGACGGCGATCCGCGAGGCGTGCCGGGTGCTGGAGACGTTCCAACTGCATGGCTGCACGGTTTACACGAGCTGCGAGCCCTGCCCGATGTGCCTGGGGGCGATCTACTGGGCGCGGTGCGAGGCGGTGGTCTTCGGCTGCACGGCGTCGGATGCGGCGGCGGCGGGCTTCGACGATGCGTTCCTGTATGACGAGATGAAGCGGCCACACGACGCGCGCACCCTTTCCACATCGCGGCTGCTGGGTGCGGAGGCGCTGGCAAGCTTCCACGCGTGGCGGGCGTACGCCGATAGGATGGCTTATTGATGACGACGATGAAGCAAGCAAGCGAAGGCTCGACGGTGCGGGTGGGGCTGCTCGGGTTCGGCACGGTGGGCAGTGCGGTGGCGCGGCTGCTGGGGGAGGCGCAGTTTCCCGGTATTCGGCTGACACATATCTATAACCGCGGCGTTGCGCGCAAGCAGGCTTCGGAGGCGGCCCGCAGCGTTCCGGCTGGGGTGGTCTGGACCGAGTCGGTGGAGGATGTTCTCGGTGGCGAGGTGGACGTGGTGATCGAGCTGACCGGCGGGCTGGACCCGACCGAAGGCTGGGTGCGGAGGGCGCTCACGGCGGGGAAGTCGGTGGTTACGGCGAACAAGCAGATGATCGCCTATCGGGGGGCCGCGCTCGAGCGGCTGGCCCGGGCCAACAACGTGCAGCTCATCCACGGGGCGGCCGTGGCGGGCGGGGTTCCGGTGATCGCCGGGTTGCTGCAGGGGCAGTCCGGCGACGCCATCACCCGCGTTCGCGGCATCGTGAACGGCACCTGCAACTACATGCTTTCGCGGATGGAGGCGGGGGCGGACTACGCCTCCGTGCTGGGGGACGCGCAGCGGCTGGGGTACGCGGAGGCCAACCCTTCCGCGGACGTGGACGGGTTCGATGCCCGCGCCAAGCTGTGCATCCTTTCGCGGGTGGCGCTGCGGGCCGAGCTCGATCCCGACGCCGTGCCTGCGCAGACCATCTCGACGGTGGAGGCGATCGACTTCCAGTATGCGCGGGAGCTTGGCTGCACCATTCGCCAGGTCGCGACGGCGGAGCTTGACGGGGAGACGGTGAAGGCGCGCGTGGGCCCGGTGCTGGTCCCGCTTACCCTGCCGATGGCGTGGTCCCACGGGACGCAGAACATGGTTGTGACGACCGGCCGGTTTGGGGGGGATGTCGTGTTCTCCGGGCGGGGCGCGGGCGGCGAGCCCACGGCGGTCGCGGTGGTGTCGGACCTGCTGGCCGTTGCGCATGGCCACGTGTCAGTGGGCCTCCCGGTCACCGAGCGCCGGGTCTCCGGAGACTTCCTTGCGCGGCACTATCTGCGCTTCCTGGTGAGCGACCGGCCGGGCATCGTCGCGGCGATTGCCGGAGCGCTGGCGGACGTGGGGGCGAACATCGACTCGATCCTGCAGCGGCCCGGCCACGACAAGCACGCGCTGCCCTTCGTGGTTACGACGGAGCCATGTCTCACCGGCACCATCGAGCGCGCGGTCGCCGCGATGGCGAGGCTGGACTTCATGCTGGAGCCGCCGTTGTGCCTGCAGATGCTCGAGGCCGAGCCGGCTGCGTCGTAGCGGCCGCCTTGCATCCGGCGCGCGCCTTCGCTACCGTCGAGGGATGAACTCTTCGCAGGCCGCGGGTGTTCCGCTTTCACTGGCGGGCAAGGTGGCGCTCATCACCGGTGGGTCGCGGGGCATCGGTGCGGCGACGGTGCGGCTGTTTCACCGGGCCGGGGCGCAGGTCGTCTTCAGCTATCTTTCGGCGTCGGCGCAGGCAGAGGCGCTGGTGGAGGCCTGCGGCGGGCCAAGCCGCACCTGGGCGCTTCAGCAGCGGCTTGCGTCGGCGGAGGATGGGCAGGCCCTGGTGGCCGCGGCGCTTGCTGTGTTCGGACGGCTGGACTGCCTTATCGTCAACCACGGCATCTGGCCGCCGCACGATGCGCCGATCGCCAGCATGCCGACGGCGCAGTGGCGCACGACTCTCGGCACCAACCTGGAGAGCGCGTTCGGGCTGGTCCAGGCTGCCACGGCGCATATGCTGACACGGCCTCGGGAAGCAGCCCCGCGCGGCCATCTTGTGCTCGTCGCCTCCACCGCCGCGCAGCGTGGCGAGGCGTTCCATGCCGACTACGCGGCCAGCAAGGGTGCGCTGGTCTCGCTCACCAAGAGCCTGTCGAGCGAGCTTGCGCCCCAGGGCATCCTGGCCAACTGCGTCGCCCCCGGCTGGGTGGCCACGGAGATGTCGGCCGCTGCCTTCGACGACCCCGAAGCGTCCAAGAAGGTGCTGGGGACGATCCCGCTGGGCCGTCCGGCGCATGTCGACGAGATCGCCGGACCGATCCTTTTCCTGTGCACTCCGTTTGCCGGCTTTTGCTCCGGCGAGATCCTCAACGTCAACGGCGGCGCCGTCCTTACCGGCTAGCCTGCCGCATGGGAGCCTATGAAGTTACTCGCTTTCGCCGCATTCCTCCTCGCCACCACGCTACGCGCCCAGGCTCCCTCCGTGGCGGAGGAGCGCGGGCATCGCCTGCTGGACCAGATGGTGGAGGCGCTTGGCGGGCCCGCCTGGCTGAACCTCAAGGACGTCCAGGAAGATGGCCGTATCGCGTCTTTCTCGCACGGCGCGCCGACGGGCTCGAATGTGGAGTTCTTCGACTTCAAGCGCCTTCCGAACCAGGAGCGCATCGAGTACGCGCGGCCCCGCGACCTGATGCCCGGGTCGGTCCGCGACGTGATCCAGGTGTGGACGGCGGACCAGGGATACGAGGTGACGTATAAGGGCAAGAAGCCGCTGCTTGCGCTGCAGGTGACGGAGTATAACCGGCTGCGCCGCCACAGCATTCGCGAGGTGGTGCAGGTGTGGATGCAGCGGCCCGGGATCGTAGTGGTGGCCGAGGGGACCACGCAGGTGGAACGGCGGCTCGCGGACAAGTTTACGGTGCTGAGCCCGGACAACGACGCCGTGACGCTCGAGACCGACCAGACGACCCACCTGCCGCTGCGGCGCAGCTTCCAGTGGCGCAACACCACCTTCAACGATCACGACGAGGACGCGGAAGAGTACGAGGACTACCACACCATCGACGGGCTGCCGACGGCGCTTTCGATCACGCGCTACCACAACGGCGACATGACGGCGCAGCGCTTTCTTACCCGGGTTCAGTACAACAAGCCCGTTTCGGCGGACCTGTTCGACCCCGACCACCTGCCCGCGAAGAAGTAAGGTCGACGCCGACCGGGCTGTTCTCCGTCAGCGCGGGGACGGTGCGGCCTTGAGGGAGAACACGTCTTTCGCCTCCCAGAGGGCGGGCTCTGTGCTGGGATCGGTGAGGCGGTACATGGTGCCATGGAGTGTTTCGCCGTCGAGGACGAACTCGACGAAGTGGTAGTTGGGGAAGGCCTTGTCCTGATAGAGGTCGTCCGGCGCGCGCTCCACCTGAACGGGCGACGCGGCGCCGCCCCCGGAGACCAGGAAGGTGACGCCGCCTTGGAGGAAGCGCTCGTAGTTGTGGATGTGTCCGGCGCTGACGACGATCCTGGCCTGGATGGTGGGGGCGAGCTTTTCCAGGTAGTCGCGGAGGGCGATTTCGTTGGGCCGGGGATTGTGGCTGACGTTGATGCGGGTCTGGAAGTCGGCCACGGGCGGATGGTGCAGGCTGAGGAAGACGAAGCGGGTGGATTTCGGCAGGTGCGTGAGCTGGTTGTCGAGCCACCTGGCCTGGTCGCTGCCGGGAAGCAGGGAGGTGTCGCTGTCGAGCGCGATGGTGTAGAGCGCGTCGCCGAGTTGAACGGAGTACCAACGGCGCTGGGTGAGTTCAGGGAAGGCGGCCCACCAGTGATCGAGAGCTTGTTGCGGGTCGCCGTGGAACTCGTGATTGCCGAGAGCCGGGAAGACGTGGAGATGTCGGTCGCGCCAGACGGCGGTCTCGGTCTTGTAGACGGCATAGTCCTCGACATGATCGCCGCTGTAGGGGACGTCGCCGTTCATGAGGACGGCGTCGGGATGTTCCGCGGCAATCTTCGCGACCAGGAGGCGGCGTGCCGTGGGGTTGGTGACCTTGGTGTTTTCCGGGTCGGTGAAGCGCTGATCGCCGAAGACGATCACTTTCGTTTGCCTGGCTAGCTCCGCCTGGGGGACACGGAAGCTGGGTCCTGGCTGGCTGATGAGGGACGCGGTGGGAAGATCCTCGGGCCCGGGGCTTTTGCGCTTTTCTTCTGTTTGCTGGGCGTGGAGCGCGCAGGATACGAGCAGGGCGCTGGGTAGAAGCGGGCGGGGCAGGCGCATGGTGGGTGTCTCCGTGGGGTTGGAACGAGGAGCTTTTGCTTTCCGCGTTCGTTCGAGGCAAGGGCTGCCGGGGTGATTCGAGCGGATTAGGTGTTGGCTTGTAGGACGAACAACTGCAACGGCACCAGCAGATTCCCTGCGGGAATGACAACCAAAAGAGCAAAAAGCAGCCAGGGCGGATTAGGCGTTCGCTTGTCGAACAACTGCAACGGCACCAGCAGATTCCCTGCGGGAAGGACAACCGAAAGAGCAAAAAGCAGCCAGGGCGGATTAGCTGTTGGCTTGTCGGGCGAACAACTGCAACGGCACCAGCAGATTCCCTGCGGGAATGACAACCAAAAGAGCAAAGAGCAGCTAGAGCGGATTAGGTGTTGGCTTGTCGGACAAGTGCAACGGCACCAGCAGATTCCCTGCGGGAATGACAACCAAAAGAGCAAAGAGCAGCTAGAGCGGATTAGGTGTTCGCTTGTAGGACGAACAACTGCAACGGCACCAGCAGATTCCCTGCGGGAATGACAACCAAAAGAGCAAAGAGCAGCTAGAGCGGATTCGGTGTTGGCTTGTGGGACGAACAACTGCGACGGCACCAGCAGATTCCCTGCGGGAATGACAACCAAAAGAGCAAAGAGCAGCTAGAGCGGATTAGGTGTTCGCTTGTAGGACGAACAACTGCAACGGCACCAGCAGATTCCCTGCGGGAATGACAAACAAAAGAGCAAAGAGCAGCCAGGGCGGATTCGGTGTTGGCTTGTCGGACGAACAACTGCAACGGCACCAGCAGAGTCCCTGCGGGAATGACAACGAAAGAGCAAAGAGCAGCTAGAGCGGATTAGGTGTTCGCTTGTAGGACGAACAACTGCAACGGCACCAGCAGATTCCCTGCGGGAATGACAAACAAAAGAGCAAAGAGCAGCCAGGGCGGATTCGGTGTTGGCTTGTCGGACGAACAACTGCAACG
Source organism: uncultured Granulicella sp. (assembly GCA_965213785.1). Classification (GTDB taxonomy): domain Bacteria; phylum Acidobacteriota; class Terriglobia; order Terriglobales; family Acidobacteriaceae; genus Edaphobacter. The sequence goes on from OZ243921.1 coordinate 2,829,793, forward strand.
GCACCAGCAGAGTCCCTGCGGGAATGACAACGAAAGAGCAAAGAGCAGCTAGGGCGGATTCGGTGTTGGCTTGTGGGACGAACAACTGCAACGGCACCAGCAGATTCCCTGCGGGAAGGACAACCAAAAGAGCAAAGAGCAGCCAGGGCGGATTAGGTGTTCGCTTGTCGGACAAGTGCAACGGCACCAGCAGATTCCCTGCGGGAATGACAACCAAAAGAGCAAAGAGCAGCCAGGGCGGATTCGGTGTTGGCTTGTCGGACGAACAACTGCAACGGCACCAGCGGATTCCCTGCGGGAAGGACAACCAAAAGAGCAAAGAGCAGCCAGGACAACGAAAGAAGCAGAAAGCCGCTATACGGGCAACTAATCCGGTCTAGAAGTCGGCGCGTAGCATGAACTGCAGTTCCCGCGGGGTGCCGGTGCCGACGGGCTGGTTGTTGAAGGAGCTGGTGATGAGCCCGAAGTTGTTGGGGTTGCTGGAGCCTCCGGGGAGGGGCGGGGCGAAGACGCCGACCGGCGTGCCGTAGTGGGCGACGTTGAAGACGTTGAAGGCTTCGGCGCGGAAGCTGACGCCGAGACGCTCGGTGACGGGAAAGCGTTTATTGAGGGAGGTATCCATCTGCCAGAGGCCGGGGGCGCGGGCGAGGTTGCGAGGCGCGTTGCCGTGGACGCCGTTGGCGGGGGCGGTGAAGGCGGCGGGGTTGAGCCAGCTGCCGGGGGTCTTGTTGGCGGGGTAGAGGGATACGCCGGGGACGCGGTCGGGGCGCTGGTTCTTGTTGAGCTGGTCCGGCAGAGCGCCGGCGCTGCGGCTGATGGTCACGTTGATGGGCAGGCCGGAGCGCGCGGTGCCGATGCCGCTGAGTTGCCAGCCTCCGAGGAAGAAGTCGGCGGTGCGGGACTGGTTGGCGAGGAAGGTGCGACCGCGGCCGACGGGCAGCTTCCAGATGGTGCTCGCGCTGAAGTAGTGGCGCATGTCCTGGTCGCTGGAGGCGATCTCGCAGGTGTGGCAGAGGTAATCCTGCGGGATCAGGGCCTCGCCGCCGCCGAGGCCGCCGTTGTCGATGGAGTGGGACAGCTCGTAGTTGGCGGAGAGCAGCAGGCCGGTGGAGAAGCTGCGCTGCATGCCCGCCGTCAGGGCGTGGGTATGGGCGTCGTTGGCGGTGCCGCGGTAGTCGACGGTGGAGAACCCGGCGTAGGGCCGGGTGCCGGTGAGGGGGTCGACGCCGTTGAGGGTGACGTCGGAGAAGACGTGCGTGGCCCTGGTGCCGAAGTAGGCGATCTGCGCGATGGTCTGGCGGGCGACCTCCTGCTGGAGCGAGAGCGTCCACTCGTCGACGGCGGTGTCGCGGCGGTTGAGCGGCGACGCGGACGGGCTGAAGCTGTTGGATGCGGCGCCGAGGTAGGGCGTGACGGGGAACGAGAGGCCGGGCGCCTGCTTCTGGGTGAGGGTGTACTTGGTGGCGAGATTGCCGATGGGGGTGCCGAGATTTCCGAACTGGCCGTTGCCGTAGTAGATGCCGAAGCCGGCGCGGACCGCGGTTTTGCCACGGAGAGCCGTGGGGGTGAAGGCGATGCTGACGCGGGGCGAGAAGTCTGCCAGGTTGGGTGAATACCACGGCGTGCCCGCCGGGCAGACGACCCTGGGGCAGGCGAGGGGATCGGCGACGATGCCGCGGCCCTGAACTTCATGGTCGACGCCGAAGTACTCATAGCGCAGGCCGCCGTTCAAGGTGAGGCTGGGGGAGAACTGGAACTGGTCGAGGAGGTAGCCGAAGGCCTGGGTGAGGCGCTGCCCGGTGACGGGGACCACGCCGGCGTAGGAGTCCGAATCCATGACGTTGTTCATGAAGTTGGCGGTGCTGGTGTAGGTGTAGATCTCGTCGGCGATGCTGGGCGAGGCTTTGTTTTCCTGGATGCGGCGGACCTGGACCCCGGCGCGGAGGGTGTGTTTGCCGCGGATCAGCGTGGCGTCGTCGACGAGGGTGAAGGAGTTGTCGTTGCGGACGGAGCCGGTGGCGTCGTCCAGCCTGGTGAGCCCGGTGATGACGATGGAGTAGGGCAGCGTGTTGTTTGCGCCCTGGAGGAACTCGGCGCGGTTGAAGCCGAAGCGGACGTCGTTCATGAGCGTGGGGGTGAAGGTGTTCTGGAGTCCGAGGACGATGTTGGGGGTGGTGAGCCGGGTGAAGGCGATGGCGGTGAGGTCGCCGGGAGCGTCGAGCGAGAAGTGGTCTGTGCTGTAGCGGGCGAAGGCGTTGGTTTTGTCATTGAGGTGATAGTCGGCGCGGACGAGGCCGGAGTCTTCGTGGTCGATGGAGCGTCCGGTGCCGTACCAGCTCAGGATGTTGGGGTTGCCGGTGGCGACGGTTCCGGTGGGGAACTGGGCGAGGAGGGGCGCGAGGCTCGGCGACCTGGCGAGGACGGCCGCGCGGAAGGCTGCGCTTGGCACGAAGCCGGTGGTGACGGGAGTCTGGTTCTGGCGGAGCGCTTCGTAGTTGGCGAAGAAGAAGAGCTTTTGTTTGAGGAGGGGCCCGCCGAAGTTCGCGCCGAAGTTGTTCAGGCGTAGGGGAGAGAGCGCGCCGTGCGATCCCCAGGGGGCGGCGTCGAAGACATCGTTGCGGAGGAACTCCCAGGCGGAGCCGTGGTATTTGTCCGTGCCTCCACGGGAGACGAGCTCGATCTGTCCGCCGGGGGTTCCGCCCTGGTCGGCGCTGTAGGCAGCGGAGTTGGCGCGGAACTCGGCGATGGCCTCGGTGGAGGGCTGGAGCCGGACGGCGACCTTCTCGTACTGGTGGTTGATGCCGGAGTTGTCGACCCCGTCGAGGTGCCAGGAGTTGTCTTCGGCGGAGAGGCCGGCAAAGCGGACCTGATCCTGCGTGCCGGTTCCGGAGTCGATGGCTCCGGGGATGAGGGCGACGAGGCTGACGTAGTTGCGTCCGTTGAGCGGCAGCTCCTGCGCCTGAGTGCCATGGACGACGCCGCCGATCTCGGCCGAGCTCTGCGAGAGGCCGGAGCCGGCGGCGGTGACCTCGACCTGGGTGGAGACGCCTTCAAGGTCCATCTGGAGGGCGAGGGTGCGGGTCTGGCCGGCGTCGAGGGTGACGTCCTCGATCTCGCGGCGGGTAAATCCGGGAGCGTCGAGGGTCACCTTGTAGGTGCCGGGTTGGAGTGAAGTGACCGAGAAGATGCCGTCACCGTTCGTCCTGCTGGGGCGCGCGACGGCGGTGGCGTTGGAGGTGACGAGGACCGAGGCGGTGGCGACGCGGGCGCCGGTGGGATCGGTGACGGTGCCGGTGATCGCGCCGCGGTCGGTTTGCGCGAGGAGGGGCAGACCGGCCAGACAGAGAAGCGAGGGGAGGAGCTTTTTCATGATGCGTTCCTTAACACAACCGGGGGCTTGACCGGGTGGGGTCTAGCGTTGGTAGAGGGCGGCCTTGTTTTCGATCCGGGCCTGAAGTTCGTCGCGGACGACGACGCCGATTTTGAGCGCTTCCTGCTCGTTGGCGGCCCTGGTAAACGGCACTTCCATGACGACGAAGCCGCCGTCGAGGTCGCCGCCGTGCGCGTCGGTGATGGGGAGGAGCAGGTCGTAGATGGAGTCCTTCTCGACGCGGACAGCCACTGCCTTGCCGGCGGCCAGTTTTTCCATGTCGGCGGCGGAGGACTTCTTGCCGATCTTGCCGGTGAGGTCGTTGGCGATGATGACGTTGTCGGCGGCGTCGGGCGGCGTGGCGTGCAGGCCAAGCTTGACGATCTCCGGGTGCCGGGCCTTTTCCGCGACGACGAGGCTTTGCGCCTTGGGGGCGTCCACCAGGATGTAGTTCGCGGGCAGCGGCTTGGCGGGGGCTACGGTTTGAGCGAGGGAGAACGAGGGCATGACGGCGAGGGCGAGGGCGGCGAGGACGGAGGTGCGGACGGGCATGATTTCTCCTGATGGATGAGCTGAGACGTGGTTCCTTTCGGAAGGGAACCGAAGGTGGGGCGTGGCGCGTTACGGGTTGACGCGGTAGACGAGGAGGCCCGCGTCGTCGATGGTGGTTTTGGGGTGCATGACGTAGAGCTGCCTGAGCTGCGGAACGTAGAGCGCGGTTTTGCCGCCATTGGTGGGGATCTGCGCGAGCTGCGTGTAGTGATCCTTGGTGTCCTGGTGGAGGACGGTGAGGCCCTGCGAGCCGGCGATGTAGATGCGCTTCATCTGCGGGTCCCAGATCATGCCGTCGGCGGTCTCCACGCATTGCCGTTGATCGACCACTTTGCCGGTGTTGGCGTCGAAGGCGTAAAAGGTTCCCGGGGTGCGGCCGACGATGAAAAGGCGCTGGTTGACTGCGTCGAAGCTGAGCGCGGTGTTGCGGTTGAGGTCGGGAGTCGTCCAGGTGTCCACGACCTTCAGGGTGCCGAGGTCGACGACGGCGATCTGTTTCTTGTCCCGCAGATTGGCGTAGAGGCGGTTATGAGCGGTGTCGACCGCCATGGCTTCCACGTTGTTGGCCTCGACGCGGATGTTGCCGACGATCTTGTGGGTGTCGACGGAGATCTCGGCGATCTCGGAGTAGGGAAGGTTGGCCGACTTGCCGCCGTTGCCGAGGAAGAGGATGCGCTTCTTTTCGTCATAGAAGCCGACATCGGGCGAGTCGGTCTTACCGGTGACGGAGCCGTCGATCAGCGGGATGCGGTCGATCTGGTGGAAGTCGGCTCCCGAGAGAATGAGGCAGGAGGAGTCACCGCCATCGGCCACGAACAGCTCGTCTTTATCGGCGACATAGGCAAGGGTGTGGGGTGTCTTGACGCCGGGCACGCTTTGGAGGTGCTTGCCGGTGCTTGCCTGGAAGACCTCGAGGCTATGGTGCTCCTCGGCGGCGACGAAGAGATGGTCGCGCTTGAGGTCGACGGCGAGGAAGTCAAAGTCGCCGACGACGCCGGGAAGGCTGGTGCCGTGCAGCAGGGTGACCGGCTCGGCCGGCTGCTGGGCGCGGGCCGAGGCGGCAAGTGCGAGGGTGGCGAGGAGCGTGGGGGCGAAGCGGATGATGAAGCTGGATCTCATAGGGGTCCTCCTAGGTGTTGTCGGCCGCCGTGCGGCACTGGGTATGGAGCCTATTGAAATGGCTGAATCTGAGAGAAATCTGAGGATTTCGGCCTTGTAATGAACTGTTAACCGCGTAGGGGTCGAATGTTCATGGAGCGCGATGCGAACACCCGTATGAACGTTCTGGTGGTCGAAGACGAGCGTCGCCTGGCGGCGCTGCTGAAGCAGGGCATGACGGAAGACGGGCACACGGTCTTTCTGTGCGGACACGGCGATGAAGCAGCGGACCTGATCGAGAGCCAGCACTTCGACGTCGCGATCCTGGACATCATGCTGCCGGGCACGGATGGGTTGACCGTGCTGGCGCAGGTGCGGTCACGCCATTGCGACGTGCCGATCCTTCTGCTGACAGCGCGGGACGCGATGCCGGACGTCGTGCGGGGACTCGACCTGGGCGCGGACGACTACCTGACGAAGCCGTTCCAGCTTGAGGTTTTGCTTGCCCGGGTGCGAGCCATCAGCCGGCGCGGCCACATCGTTGCCGCCAACGATCTCGCCGTGGGTGAGCTGATGCTCGACCGCAGCCAGCGGCAGGTGCGGCGCGGCGACCGGGCGATCGCGCTTACCAAGAAGGAGTTTGTGCTTTTGGAACTGCTGATGCGCCGCGCCGGACAGGTGGTTCTGCGCGATCAGCTCGTGGAAGCAGGATGGGGCCACGATGCCGATGTGAGCAACAACAGCATCGACTACTACATTTCGAGCCTCCGCTCGAAGATCGATGTCGGCGACGGCGAGAGTCTGATCCGCACAGTGCGCTCGCTTGGGTACAGTCTGGCGGTTTTGGCTTGAGGGTGTATCCGCGTTCGCTGCGTGTGCAACTCTGCGCGTGGTACGTGCTGCTGACGATGATCTGCATGGGGGCGCTGGGCTTGTTCTCGTACCTTTATCTGCGTCACGCGTTGGCAAGCTCGCGCCAGCAGACGATGCAGAAGCGCGAAGACCGGCTGCTCCGCTACGTGGGCGAGGAACCGCGGACGGCGACGGCGACGGCTCTGCCCGAGTCTCTGCGCCGGTTCAGTCTGGCGAGCCCGGACGCGGACCTGCTTCAGCTCGATACTCTTCGGGGAGAGCGGCTTTATCCGGAGCTTGCACCTTCGCTCTCGATCGCTTGGCCGGTATCGGCATGCCTGACGCCGTGTTTCCGCGTGGTTCATCTGGAAGGACACAGCTACCGTGTGCTGCAACATACCGTGCGGCTCCACGGCGAGGACGTGCGCCTGAGCATGGCGGGGGTGATCGACGAGCATTACGACATGCTGCGCACGGTTCGCAACTCCTACCTGATCGGCTTTCCGCTGATGCTGCTGGCGTCGATCGTGGGCGGTCTGGCACTGGCGCACCGGGCCTTGTTGCCGGTAGACCGGATGACCCGCGCGGCCCATACGATCAGCATCCGCGACCTGCGCCGCCGGCTGCCCGTGCCGGAGACGGGCGACGAGATTCAGCGTTTGGCGGAGACCTGGAACGACGTGCTGGCGCGGCTGGAGAAAGCGGTGGACCACGTGGCGCAGTTCACGAGCGACATCTCGCATGATCTGCGGACCGCGATCACGGTGATGCTGGCGACCGGCGAGTTATCGCTCCGGCGACAGCGCACGGAGGAGGAGTACCGGCAGGCGCTACGGACGGTGGTGCAGGAGTGCGAGCGCACGACGGCCCTGCTCGACGACCTGCTGGCCGTGACCCGTACCGACCAACAGAAGATCGCGCTGGAGCCGATCGACCTTTCGGAGGTCGTCCAGCAAGTGTGCGAGGCCGTGCGCTCACGGACCGAGCTGAAGCAGCAGCATCTGCGCCTCGACATCACGCCAGGCAGATGGATTCTCGGTGACAGCCCCATGCTGCGACGATTGTTAATGATCCTGCTCGACAATGCGATCAAGTACACGACGCATCATGGCACGATTGCGGTCTGCCTGAGCGGCTCAGTGGAACGGGTAGAACTTGAGGTCCAGGATAACGGGATCGGGATCGCTCCCCGGGACGCGGACAGGATTTTCGAACGCTTTTACCGCGTGGAGTCCTCTCGAAACAGAGACGAGGGCGGGAGTGGCCTTGGCCTGGCCATCGCTCAATGGATCTCCGACGTACACGGCGCGACGATCAGGTTCAGCCCCAGAGCCGAAGGGGGCTGCACGTTCTCCGTCGTCGTGCCGGCACTCCAACCTTTCCGGTAGATGTGTGCTGGGGGCAACGAGTTTGGTCAAGCTTCCGCGAGCCGATTCCCGGTGAAATCACAGTGCGCTTGCCGGTCAAGCGATGCCGAGTGTGCAACCGGGATCGGCCCACTTGTGCCCTATTCCGATGTTGCGACAACAAGAACGCCGGCCCTGATTATCGATCTCATTGATATCAGCACCTCGATGAAGGATCAGATCGACGGTGAGTAGAAGGTTGACCATGTCGGTGAAGCGGTCGGGCGCATTCAGCCACGAGTAGCAGATCTTAAAGTTGGCCACGCGAAGCCCCCAGAATCACTCAAGCTGTACGTTTTCTCGGTCGCTTCGGTCCGTTTGATTTCCGTATCCGTGAGGGCCATCGTCTTCCCTTCAGCCGAAACGAAATCTACCCCCAGCCAAAAAGTAAGATACCCCCAAATGGTCCCCCACCAGGCCGTGGCTTCCATCGTACGGCGTTGGACCGCAGAAGACAGATAGCCCCGTTTTGTCAAGGCTTTTACCAGTTTTTACAATGTCTTGGAATTGTCTAAACAGCTTGATGGCGGAGGGAGAGGGATTCGAACCCCCGTTACCCGCAAAGGTAAAGCGGTTTTCAAGACCGCCTGTTTCAACCACTCACACATCCCTCCGCGGGGCGTGTTGTTGGTCCAGTCTACCGCGACGAGCGGCCGCCCCCGCAACTGAGGCAGGTGCGGGGGCGGCCCATGGTTTGCTTAGCGGATGAAGTTCAGCGCATACAGGCCAAGCAGCAGGGCGGTCGCGTCCAGCGCGCCCACCCCGGTCGCGTTGTCGTACCGCCCGTTCGCCAGGTAGCCCCAGTTGTCTCCCGCCTTGATGTCGCGGGTGACCAGATTGCCCAACTGGTAGAGTGCCGGGTTGATCTGGCCGACCCTTCGCCGCAGCAGCTCGACGTAGAGGGCCGTCACGCCGTTCAACTGCGGCGCGACGAAGCTCGTTCCGCCGTAGCCGCTCTGCACCGCTCCCTGCTGGATGTACTGGTAGCCGGAGAAGGGATCCGCGTTGGCCGAGATGTCGGGCGAGTTGCGCCCGGCGAAGTTTGCCGGAAGGATGTTCTGGACGACGCTTCCCGAGCCGAAGTTCGCGGCAAAGAATTGCCCCGGTTTGGTCTTCGTAGTGCCTGCGACGCCGTTCTGGTACCAGGGAGTAGGCCAGAAGGAGCTCACGCCGCCGCCGTCGCCTACCGAGAAGACGTCCGACAGGGTCGTGTCGTTTGCGTGTCCCTGCGCGGCCGCCTCGCTGGCGATGTAGTCCCAACCCCAGGCGCGTTCCTTGTCGACCGAGAGCGTGACGCCATTTGCCAGGAGCGCGGAAAAGGGAAGCGTCGTGCCGCCGGCGGCCGTGACCAGCGGATCGCTGGATGGATGATCGACCGCGTACGGCGCGTTGCATACGGGGTTTTTCGGGCTCGGAACCCCGAAGCTGAGGCAGCCGGCCTCGGTGTCGAACGCTCCGGAGTCGCCGCTTGCCACGTACAGCGTCTGGCCCTGCAGCGCCATCTCGAGGAAGGCGTCGTGGTACACGGTCAGCAGGGCCGTCTGGCCCGGCGTCTGCGTCGCCACGTCGTAGAAGAAGTCGAGCTCCGGCTCGCCCCAGCTCGTCGACACGGTGTCGGCCAGGTTCTCCGAAGCGGCGGCCTCGAACGCATCGATGAAGTTGGCCGCGCTGAGGTTGGGGGCGATGTAGACCCGTAGCTGGGCCGCCGGCGCCAGCGCGCCCGAGTATTCTACGTCCAGGTCCGTCTCGCCTTCGCCATCCGCATTGTTGGAGATGGCCGACTCTCCGCCATCCACGTTCACCTTGGTGATGCGCGTGGGAGAGACCGTCAGGCCGATCTGCTTCCAGAAGGTGTAGGCGTCCGCCGGGTCGAAGGTGTTCAACGTGACGATGCCGACGGTGGTCCCACGCCCGGTGACGCCGAAGCTCGACAGGGGACTGACGTGGTAGAACTTTGCGAAGTCCGCGGGAAGATAGTTGCCGGGGGTTCCGCCGACGAGCGCGCCGGAGGCAGGAAGCGCCTTGGCCGGGAGCCCAAGGGCCTTCAACCGGTGCATCGGGTGCCGGGTCGTCATCGTGTTCAGCCCGCCGACGGCTCGGACGGAATCCCGCAGCGTCGCCGGGATCGCGACCGGGGTCACCGAGGCGAATCCGACATGCCCGTCCTTCTCAAACTGCTTCAGCTTTACGCCGAGCGCTGCCTGTGCGGTGCCGACGTTGGCGACCGCCTCGATGGCCAGGTGGTTGGGGTACACGTAGGAGATGGTGAAGCCGAGGTTCTGAATTGCATTTTCGACCTGCTTCAGCTCCGCGTCGTCCACGGCATAGTTGTTGACGAACTCTGAAACGGTGAGGAACTTGTGGTAGTCGGCGGACCCGGGGGTTTGCAGCGAGCGTGCCTTCGCCTCGGCTGCCTGCGGATGTTTCAGGGCCAGGTAAAACGTCAAGGCGAGGGGGCTGCCGACCGCGACGTCTAAAGGGGGGGTGCTGGTGGCCGCCTGACCGATCGCGGGGGCCGCAAGGACGGCAGCCAGGATGGCCGCGCCGAGAGAGAAATGCATACTTCACCTCATGCTGGGGTGGTGCTCTGGATGCCCATGTTCGGGGTGGAACGATAGTAGGGCAGCCGGCACGCGAAGAGCAACCATGAAATCAGGCAGATAGGCAGCACGCCTGAACGGGCCCATGGCGCACCCGCCGCGGAGCCTTTCCCAATGGCGTTTGGGGGCGAGATTTCCACCACTTCCCCGGTTGCGTTCGCTGCCCCCCGGGCCTACCCTCAGACAGGCGGACCCGGGCGCTCCGGCTGCCGGAAGACCACCCTATCCGGTACCGCCGCGAGCCATTTCTCACGATTTCGCCCATTTTGAAAGCCCTGGGGTGTGATTCTCAAGTAAACACAAGATGTAGACTTAAGCCAGTTGACAGACCCCATAGGTGGCAGTAGTTTCAGTTCTGCAATCAATTACGGTTCCGCCCACCCGCCAGGATCCACCCTCCGCCGACCGGCCATGATGGGATACCAACCCGGCCTGCGCTCCTCGGTGCCAGCCGCTTGCAGCAGACGCGCGCCGCACAAGATCGGCACCAGACACACAGCTCAACCAAGTTCCAGGAGATTCTAACGATGGCCCCAATCGACAACCTCGCCCCCTCCCAGACCGCCACCCCCGCGCCCAGCGAAAACAGGACGGAGAAGAAGGCCCCCGGCCTCACCTTCGACCGCCACTTCTCCACCGCGGGCAGCTCCCCTTTCGACCAGGTGGTCTGGGAGCGGCGCGACGCCGTCATCCAGGATTGGAAGGGCAAGCTCATCTTTGAGCAGAAGAACGTCGAGGTCCCCGCCGACTGGTCGATGACCGCAACCAACATCGTGGCGTCGAAGTACCTGCACGGCCTCAACGGCACCAATGAGCGTGAGTCGGGCGTCCGCGCCCTCATCTCCCGGGTGGCCGAATCAATCCGCGACTGGGGCATCCGCGACGGCTACTTCCGCACTCCGCAGGACGCCGAAGTCTTCTTCGATGAGCTGACCCACCTGCTCCTCAACCAGAAGGTCGCGTTCAACTCGCCCGTCTGGTTCAACGTGGGCTGCGACCGCCTCGATCCGAACTCCGACGCGCAGAACTGGCACTGGAACCCGCACTCCTGCGCCATCGAGTTTTCCGTCACGGGTTACTCCAAGCCGCAGTGCTCCGCATGCTTCATCAACTCCGTCCAGGATTCGCTCGACTCGATCCTGACCCTCGCGAAGACCGAAGGCATGCTCTTCAAGTGGGGCTCGGGCGCCGGCAGCAATCTTTCCACGATTCGCGGCTCGATGGAAACCCTCTCCGGCGGCGGCACCGCGTCCGGCCCCTTGAGCTTCATGCGCGGCTTCGACGCCTTTGCCGGCGTCATCAAGTCCGGCGGCAAGACCCGCCGCGCCGCCAAGATGGTCGTCCTCAACATCGACCACCCCGACATTGAAGATTTCATCGAGTGCAAGGTGAAGGAAGAAGAGAAGGCCTGGCACCTGATGCAGGCCGGCTACGACGGCTCCGGCCCGGACTCGGAGGCCTACTCCTCCATCTTCTTCCAAAATGCCAATAACTCCGTCCGGGTGACCGACGAGTTCATGCAGGCCGTCGACCGCGACGAGATGTTCTCGACCAGGACCGTCAAGGACCGCAAGCCCGTCAAGGAGTACCGCGCCCGCGACCTGATGCACAAGCTTGCCGAGGCCACCTGGCAATGCGGCGACCCCGGCATGCAGTACGACACCACCATCAACCGCTGGCACACCAGCAAGAACACTGCGCGCATCAACGCCTCGAATCCCTGCAGCGAGTACATGTTTCTCGACGACTCCGCCTGCAACCTCGCGTCCTTCAACCTGCTGAAGTTCCTCACCCCCGGCGGCCAGTTCGACACCCCCGCCTACCGCCACGCCATCGCCGTCGTCACTACCGCGATGGAGATCATCGTCGACTCCGCCGGCTACCCGACCGAGATGATCGCCAAAAACTCCCACGACTACCGGCCGCTTGGCCTTGGCTACGCGAACCTCGGCGCGCTGCTGATGGCCTTCGGCCTCCCCTACGACTCCGACGCCGGCCGGGATTTCGCCGGGACGCTCACCGCCATCCTCTGCGGCGACAGCTACTGGCAATCCGCGCGCATCGCCGAGACCTGCCCGCGCCTCGCCCCCGCCACCGAACCCACTAAGAAGGCTGAAATCAAAGGTGGTGCGTGCCCCGGCTTCTACCTCAACCGTGAGCCCTTCCTCGACGTCATCCGGATGCACCGCGCGGAAGTCAACCACATCGGCGCGTCCAAGACCTCGAAGGAACCCTTCGTCGCTCCGCAGCTCGACACCCTCATCCGCGAAGCCAAGCACGCCTGGGACGGCGCTCTCGCCCACGGCGAAAAACACGGCTTCCGCAACTCCCAGGTCACTGTCCTCGCCCCCACCGGCACCATTGGCTTCATGATGGACTGCGACACCACCGGCGTCGAGCCCGACCTCGCTCTCGTCAAATACAAGAAGCTCGTCGGCGGCGGCATGATCAAGATCGTGAACACCACCGTCCCCTCCGCCCTCATCAAGCTCGGCTACGGGGAGGCCGACGTCAACGCCATCGTCTCCTACATTGACGCCACCGGCACCATCGAGGGTGCCCCCGGCCTTAAGCCCGAGCACCTCCCCGTCTTCGACTGCTCGTTCAAGCCGGCGAAGGGTACGCGGTCGATCCAGTACATGGGCCACATCAAGATGATGGCCGCCGCCCAGCCCTTTCTCTCCGGAGCCATCTCCAAGACCGTCAACCTCCCCAACGACTGCTCCGTCCAGGACGTCGCCGACGCCTACATGGAGTCCTGGCGGCTTGGCGTGAAGGCGGTGGCGATCTACCGCGACGGCTCCAAAGGCACCCAGCCCCTCAACGTCTCCGCGCAGACCGACGACAACAAGAAGGGCACCAAGGTAGGCAGCACCACGCCCCCCGTCGCCGCAGGCTCCATCGAGATCAAGGAGACCATCGCCGCCGAGAAGCAGGGCACCCCCACCCCGGTCAACCCCGACATCCTCCTCGCCAACCAGCGCATCGCCGCGCTCGAAACCCAGATCGCCCAGATCACCGAGGCCGCCCTCCAGAACTCCGAGTCCGCCGACGCCAAAGCCCCGCCACGCGCCGTCCGCCACCGCCTCCCCGCCGAGCGGGCGTCGGTCACCCACAAGTTCAACCTCTCCGGCCACGAGGGCTACCTCACCGTCGGCCTCTACCCCAACCAGTGCCCCGGCGAAATCTTCATCCGCATGGCCAAAGAGGGCTCCACCATCTCCGGCCTCATGGACTCCTTCGCCACCGCCATCTCGCTCGCCCTCCAGCACGGCGTCCCGCTCAAGGTGCTCTGCGAAAAGTTCGCCCACACGCGCTTCGAGCCCTCCGGCTGGACCGGCAACCCCGAAATCGGCTACGCCAAGTCCGTCATGGACTACATCTTCCGCTGGATCCAGTTGCGCTTCCTCTCCGGAACGCAGCTCGACCTCTTCTCCGGCCTCGCCCCCCAGCAATCCGTCCCCGTGGTCGGCATCATCGGCCAGAAGGAGAATGGTGTCATCCTGAGCGCAGCGAAGGACCCCCGCATTCCGTCTTTCGCCCAGCCCCATACCTCCCTCGAAGAGGACTACGCCGACCGCCAGGCTCCCCGGGGCGGCATTGCCCCCGACCTCCAGGCCCGCAGCGGCCTCGCCGAATACACCGAACCCGAAGACCGCGGCCTCTATCACACCACCGCCGCCATGAAGGACCTCTACGACATGGGAGACAGCCCCGCTTGCGCCACCTGCGGAGCCATCATGACCCGGTCCGGCTCCTGCTACCGCTGCAACGAATGCGGAAGCACCAGCGGCTGCAGCTAAAGCGGGACACGATTGCGGCGGATGCAAGATTATGGGCATGCAAAAGCGCTTAAAACGAAACCGGAAAGTACAAGAGATCCGTCGGTGGAGAGCCGAGCGTTCTCGCCCTCGCTCGGCTGGAATGGATCGGGCGGTCGCTTGGGCCACACGCCCAATCAGCATTTGGCCGGCTTCTACGACAAATCGCTACTCGGGTGATATCAGGCTGGCCATACCGAGTCAGTTCTCAATGATCGACAATCCTGATGGAACTATAGCGTTCTTACAGAAGCTTAGAAATGTCGTCGGAAGCCGAGGTGTGACCAGCATCCATTTTGACCACGAGACGTGTGAACATACCGACCTTTGTGCGTCTGTACTCATGGATGTTCTCTTGATGACAGCTCGAACGCACTGGCGGTGGACAAAGCAGCGGGTCGCTATCAAGGGAATGCTGCCACCGATGAGTAGCCCCCTTCACAAGCTTTTGGTCAACAGCGGTATCGTAGCGCATCTTGGAGGCCCGACAGTCCTTTCTCCGCACCTCTCAGAGGGCGTCCAGAAATTCAAGCTTGTACGGGGCGGACGGACCGCCCCGTTAGAGAGTGCGCGGAAGGAGATCGTTTCTTCAGACCTGTCCGCGTACTTCACGAATTGCATGCGTACTGTCGGGTACCAACTCAAACAGTCTGCTCAGGTCTCCTAACCGCATTGGTATCTGAAGTATTGGACAACGCCGAGTTGCACGGGAATGCAGATGAACGTTGGTACGTCATCGGCTACTTCAACCGTGATGCTCTGAATGCAATTGACAGTTCTTGCCACATCGTTCTATTCAATTTCGGCGACAGTTTGCATCAGTCACTTCGCCGTTCCGCCAGCATAGAAATGCGTAGAGATCTCTCAGATCTTGCTCAAAAACATCAAAAGAGCTTCCTTTCCACAGGTGAGAAGTTCGATGAGGCCACTCTATGGACTCTCTATGCCCTTCAAGAAGGAGTTTCCCGTTTTTCCCACCAATCTGACCAAGTCGGCAGAGGAGGAGGCACTGTCGATCTGATCCGTTTCTTTTCCGAGCTTTCTGGCGGCGCACAAAAAATGTCAATCGTCTCCGGAAGCGCGTATATTCTAAATGACGGTAGCTTTAAGCCGGGCAAAGATGAGAGAAACAATACTGTTCTTGCCTTCAATGCCGATAATGACCTTAGGAAAGCTCCCGATGCTCGGTTCGTTCGAGCGCTTGGGGCTCCATTCCCAGGAACGCTAATAAGCCTGAGATTTCCGTTTGAAAAGGGCCATCTGGAAAGACTGTCGCTTGAGGCAGTGAACGCATCTGAAAGCTCGGGCGAAGTTTTCCGCCCCCTAGTGGTGCATTATGACGAATCTCAAAAAGTTGGACCTCGGTGAAGTGAAGACCTCCACACAAGCGAAAGTCTTTGCGGGGCGTGTGCGCGGTGCAAGATGCCGCGAGCATTTCGCGGTAGAGTCGCTCGATACAAATACAGCGCTGCATGTCAGAATACTGGTTCCTCGTGACACCCTTGCGATCACAACCTCATTTCTGTTGAGCTTTTTAGGGCCGAGCATTCAAAAAGCCGGAAGCGAGGCTGCGTTTGCGGAAAAGTACGAGTTTGATTGCCCCGACTATATACGTCCTTCCATCCAAGAGGGCATCGAACGGGCGCTCAAGCCAACAGGTTCAAACGCTCTCACCACTGCGCTCGCAAGGTAGCGATCAAGCGACGCAGACCATACAGATATCCTGTGTGACGCAAGCCGCACCTGTAAATCCGTTTTCAATCGATTTGGGGAAGAGCCTCCAACTGCTCCAAAGCCTTCTGCTCATCGTCACGTTCATATGGGCGTTTATCGAGCGCAAGCGATATAGGCTAGCAGACCGGTTTCGGGCGCTGGGGCTTACCTATGTGACCGATTCGCTAGATGATTTCTACGCTGATCTGAGGAAATTTCTCAAGCGGAACTCAGCCAAACGGGACGGCAGTGTCGAGTCGAAAGCATCAGAGATCGACATCTTAACAAGTTTTCAGACCCGTCTATTTCTCACGCGGAAGAACATTGAACACCGGCTGGAGTGCTTTGAAGAGATTGATAAGCAGGAGATTGAAGAAGCGTTTGAGCAGATAGAGGATGATTTCACGATTGATCTGAGTACCGGTGCGGGAGATCTCGCAAATCTTGAAGTTCTCTCGTATACCGTTGGAAAGGGATCTTCAAGGATTATTAGAGCACTGATCAAGTATGAAACGGAGCTCTCAGGGCACTGGCGGACCAGTTGGTTCCGAGAAAGAGTGCCTCGTCACTAACATCTTCCGCTATGGTGGTCTACTCCCTTCTTCATTGCTCAACTGACGAGATAGGGTCATCTCCGCGTAGCAAAACCCATCCCGCTCCACCCTCTCCCCCGCCTCTACCCTTACCTCCCGCGCAAACATCGGCCCCGCCCAGCAGAACGTGTGGAACTCACCATTCTCCCCACATACGTCCACCCCGGCCATTCCGCCGATCTCCTCTACCAGCCCTGCATCCCATGGCCGCCCAGCCCACTCCGCCGGGATCCTCCTCGGGTCCACGCACGTCAGCCGCGCCTGCACCCCCGCCGCCAGCATCTCTCCCGCCAACTGAACCGTAGGCATCCCCCACACCGGAAAACACCGCCTCCAGCCCTGTCCCGAGGAGCGTCCGCAGCCGGTAAGCCCTCACCTCCTCCAGGTACAGATCCCCAAACGCCACCCCGAGGAACCCCTCTCGCACCGCCCGCGCATACACCGTCCCCATCCGCTCCTCATACTCCGCATTCGTACAAGGAAACGGCAGATCCACCGTCCAAAGCGGAACCCCCGCCGCCTCCGCCTGCCGCACCAGCAACTCCTCGCGAAACCCATGGATCGCGACCCGTCCAAATCGTTCGTTCACCGTCGTCACCAGCGCCCCCACTTCGAATTCCCCCGCCCACCGCAGCACATGCAGCGCCCACGCGGAATCCTTCCCCCCACTCCAGCTCAGCAGAATCTCTTTCATCCCCCTATCAGACCACGCCGAAAGCCGACTTCCGCAAGGAGCGACCCAACGCCACTTAAACCTGTCAACCCCTTGAACCCTCTATGTCCCACACTCGAAGCAAATAGAGTTGGCGTAGTAGTTCTCCCCAATCCTCTAGAATAGGGAAGCAGGTTAGAAAAGCGATAGCAAATACAGGGGCTGTGTGCCATCTCGGCCGTAAAGCCGCTGTCTCCTTTATTTGCAAATATTCGCAGCTAAGTCTCATCGATGCATAGACCTACGGTACCCTCCAGGCCGTAGGTCTATTCATCCATTCGACTTGCGCCCGTGCGTATAGGGGGTACCCCCCCATACGCAACAAAACGTGGCACACACCGCGGCTCAGGCCTGTTCCGGCTCGCTCGCCGTCAGGTTGAAGGTCACGGTCTGCTTGCCCAGGATTGGGTGCGTCGCCGTTAGGCGGACCGCTCCCGGTTCTTCCTTGGCGCGGATCCAGATTGCGCCCGTCCCGCCGACGAGGCCGAACGGGTTGTCGCCGATCAGCTCTCCGGGTCCTTCGACCTGGAAGGTAATCCCATCCGCCGCAAACGGGCGGATGCGGCCGAACTCATCGTTCACCCGCAGCACCACTCGCGTCGTGTCCGCGCCATCGGCAACCAGCGTCGTATTGTCCGGCACCAGTACAAACGCGTGGTCGACCCCCGTGCCCGAGTAGCTTTTTGAGATGACCTGCTTGCCCGCGATAAACCCATCGATGCGCAGATCGCCCCAATCCCGCAACTGCTCGCCAAGCTCGATGTTGAACGGAGGATACTTCAGGTGAGCAAAGGTCTTGCGATCCGGATCGCCTTCGGCCAGCATTCGCGTTCCCTTGGCGTTGGTGACGAACAGTTTCAGATGGTCGCAGTTCGATGAGATCAGCGCATTCGTGAACCCGGTCGATTCGTCGTTCCGCGCCCAGTGAAAGCTCGGCTCGAGGACAATCTCCTCCTTCGGCTCGCACATCGACTTGTAGAAGCCCGCAGCAGGCTTCGGCGTCCGGAACATGTCCATCACACCGTGATAGCAGATGCGATCGCCTGAACCGAAGTTCCCATGCGTGTTGTAGTCGAACGCGCACCAGCCGATTCCTCCCGCATACTGCGGATTCGACGCCAACTGATCGTGAACGCGAACATGCCTCAACGTATGCTCCTGCAGCCTCTCCTTGGAGTCGATCGTCTTGGTCGGAAACGTGTGTCCAACGAACTCGGTATTGAGGTACATCGGGTGATTCGGAGCCTTCAGCGGGAACCCGAAGTCGTTCATGGTGAACACATCCTCCAGGAACTCCGACTCCTGGAAGTACCGGATTCCTCCCGTCTGTCTCCCCTTGTCGAGCGACCTCGCCAGCGCATTCGTCCGCGTGTAGAAGTCGTGGTTATCCCGCGACTCGTTGATCCTCACGCCCCAAAGCACGATCGAAGGATGGTTCCAGTCCCGCCGAATCATCCGACCCACATTGTCGACCGCCACATCCTGCCATGGCTTATCGCCGATGTGCTGCCAACCGGGAATCTCCTCGAGCACGAGCAGCCCGATCTCGTCGCAGCAGTCCAGGAAGTGCCGCGACTGCGGATAGTGCGAAGTCCTGACGATATTCGTGCGCAGATCGTACTTGAGGATCTTCGCGTCCTGCCGCTGGACGCGCGCCGGCATCGCCTGACCGACCCATGGAAAGGTCTGGTGACGATCGAGGCCGCGCAGCTTGACGATTCTGCCATTGTGCGAGAAGCCTTGGGGAGTAAACAGCGACTCCCGGAAGCCAACGCGCCGCATGTCGTGGTCGATGACCTTGCCGTTCTCCAGCAGATCGACATGCACGGCGTAGAGATGCGGCGAGTCGATATCCCACAGCTCGACCTTGCCCAGCTTGTCGAGCGCCACCACGTAGTGGTTTGGGGGCGGATCGACAGGCGGGAGCGCGCCCGCAGCCTGATCGTCATCCTCGGCATGATGCGCGCTCTCCGTCGTTCCCGAGACCTTCTGCGTCGCCGCCGCCAGCACCTTGCCATCCGCAAGGTTGCGTAGCTCCACATGCAGGGACAAAGCGCCTGTTGTCGTGCCTGGAGCGCGGTCCAGGAAGCAGTCCACGTCGAGGCGCGGACTCCCGCTTAGGACGTCATGCGGACGCGCGTGGATGTTGTCGAGGTAGGTCTGCGGGACGATGCGGAGGTTGACCTCGCGGTAGATGCCTCCAAAGGTGAGGTAGTCGATCTCGTTGCCGAAGGGCGGAATGTCGTTACGCTCGGTGGAGTCGACCTCGACCGAGAGCAGATTCGGACCCGCAGGCGCGAGATGTTTGGTGAGCTCGAAGGAGAAGGGCGTAAAGCCACCGCGATAGCTCCCGAGCTTCGTCCCGTTAAGGTAGACCGTCGACGCAGTCATGACGCCCTCGAAGTCCACGAAGACGCGCTTGCCGCGCGCCTCGGAGGGAATCTTCAGCGTTCGGCGGTAGAGCGAGATAAAGGTGTAGTCCTTCTCGTCGAAGCTGTGCCAGGGGAGACGCACGTTGGTGTGCGGAACCACCACGCGGGTCCACCCGGAGTCATCGAACGCGACGTCGTGGCCTGCGGGCGTCGCCTTGGGGGAGTACCGCCAGCCGCGGTTGATGGGCAGGATCTGGCGGCCACCGGCGGTGGCGGCTGGAGCAAGGGCCTGGGCTGCGGGGATGGTGCTGGCTGCGGCGACTACGCCGGCTGATCGGATGAAGTCTCTGCGGTTCATGTTGCTCCTGAGTGCTGTCTACAACGCGCATCCATGGTACGGCATAGACTGGACACGGCGGGTAACCGCTCAAAAGGAGAGAGAAGGATGATTGGACTCGAGGAAGCACGGCGGATGATTGCGGCGGCGGAGAAGAAGGCCGGGGAGATGGGGCAGCCGATGAACGTGGCGATCGTGGACGAGGGGGGCAACCTGGTGGCGTTCGAGCGAATGGCTGGGGCGTGGCTTGGTTCGATCGACATTGCGCAGAAGAAGGCGTGGACTTCGCGGGCATTCGACATCACGACGAAGGACCTGGGAGAAAACTCGCAGTCGGGCGACCAGTTTTTCGGGATTCATGCTTCGAACGGCGGGAAGGTGATGATCTTTGCCGGAGGAATCCCGCTGAAGCAGGACGGCAAGGTGGTTGGGGCGATCGGAGTGAGCGGTGGGTCTGGCGTTCAGGACCATGCGGTGGCAGAAGCTGGGGCAGGGGCATTGTAGGAGTGCAGGTGCTCCCCCTTCCCCGGGGTAGGTCCTAAAGTACGTTGAACAGGGGACTTACGGGGATGCTCTCTTGCGAAAGTACTGCTTTCATCGGAGAGGTATCGATAAACTACGTTAAATAAACGAGATAGCCTCATCATGGCGTACCGGCGAAATCTCATGTCGCCGACGCTAAAAGGCCTGACTGCTTCTCCCGGATGGGGGAGCAATCAGGCTTTTGGCTGCTTCCGGCGAAACGGGAGGGTTAAGCCTTGGCTTCGCGGTAGGGGACGTGCTTGCGGATCTTGGGGTCGTACTTCTTGAGTTCGAGCTTGCCGCTTTTGAGCTTCGGGTTCTTGGTGGTGGTGTAGAAGTGGCCGGTTCCGGCGGTGGAGACGAGCTTGATGATAGTCCTCATGGTTTAGGCCGCCTTCGCTTTCGACTTGAGCATGGCAGCGTCAAAGCCGAGCTTGGTGATGGTACGCAGGCCGGCCATGCTGATGCGCATGCGGATGAAGCGCTTTTCGGAGGGAACCCAAATGCGCTTCCACTGCAGGTTCGGCTCCCAGCGACGCCGCGACTTGTTGTTCGCGTGCGAGCGCTTGTTGCCACTCATCGGGCGCTTGCCCGTTACAAGACATACCTTAGCCATGACTTTTCCTTAGACGATTGTTCCGTAAACGTAGGGATATCCCTAAAGGTCGATTGTACCGCAGAATGCGCGGCGAGTGAATGGGATGGGCCAGGAGTTCCCGTTTCGGGGGCTGCTGCATTCGGGGTGCGGGTCTTCTTGAGCTGTCGGCTGTCGGCTTTCGCTGGTCGAGAGTCCTAGTGGGCTGGCTGTGCGGGGTTGGGGCGAACGGGTTTCTTTCTGCCGAAGAGGCCGAGAAAGGTTTTCAGCAAGACGTAGAGGACGGGGATGAAGAAGAGGTTGAGGACGGTGGAGAGGAGCATGCCGCCGACGACCGCGGTTCCGACGGAGTGGCGTCCGAGGGCACCGGCCCCCGAGGCGAAGTAGAGGGGGAGGACGCCGAGGATGAAGGCGAAGCTGGTCATGAGGATGGGGCGGAGGCGGAGTTCGGAGGCGGTGATGGCGGCGTCGACGATGGATTTGCCTTCGGCGAGTTGTTGCTCGGCGAACTCGACGATGAGGATGGAGTTCTTGGCGGAGAGCCCGATGAGCATGACGAGGCCGATCTGGACGTAGACGTCGTCGGACAGGCCGCGGAGGGAGACGAGGGAAAGGGCTCCGAGGATGGCGGTGGGGACGGCGAGCAGGATGATGAAGGGAAGGGCGAAGCTCTCGTACTGGGCCGAGAGGGTGAGGTAGACGACCAGGAGACCGAGTCCGAAGATGATGATGGCCTTGCCGGCGGACTCCTTTTCTTCGAGCGAGAGGCCGGTCCAGGAGAAGGTCATGCCGGGCATCTTGTTCTTGTTGAAGAGGGCCTCCATGTTGTCGAGACCCTGGCCGGAGGAGAGGCCGGGGGCGGGGGAGCCGTCGATCTCGGCTGAGCGGAAGAGGTTGTAGTGGTTGATGACCTGGGGGCCAGAGGTCTCGTCGACGAGCAGGAGGTTGTCGAGGGGGATCATCTGGTTGGCGTTCGAGCGGACGTAGTACTGGCGGAGGTCCTGGGCGTTGCGGCGGAATTGCTGATCGGCCTGGACGTAGACGCGGTAGGAGCGGTTGTTGAAGTCGAAGTCGTTGACGTAGCTGGAGCCCATGAAGGTGGACATGGCGGCGGTGATCTGGGCGAGGGGGACGCCGACGGCGAGGGCTTTCTGGCGATCGATGGTGACGTGGAGCTGGGGATCGTTGGCGGTGAACTGGGTGTTGAGATTGACGAGGCCGGTTCCGGGAGCGCGGGTCTGGCCGACCATGGTGTGGGCGACGCGGTCGATGTCGGAGAAGGTGTTGCGTCCGGCGTCCTGGAGGATGAACTGGAAGCCTCCGACGCTGCCGATTCCTGCGATGGCGGGGGGCTCGGCGGCGAAGGCGATGCCTCCGGGAACCTGGAAGAGCTGGGGGGCGACGCGGCTGACGATGCTGTGGGCGTCGTGGCCTGAGCCGAGTTTGGAGCGGTCGTCGATGGGTTTGAGCGGGGCGAAGATGAGGCCGGAGTTGGGGCTGGAGCCGCCGGCGAGGGAGAAGCCCATGACGGAGAAGGTTCCGAAGACGTCGTTTTCCTGGCGGACCTTGGCGGAGACGCGGTCGGCGAACTCGGAGGTGTAGGTGAGGGAGGCTCCGGGGGGTGTTTGGATGATGATGAGGAAGTAGGACTGGTCTTCGACGGGAACGAAGGCGGTGGGGACGTGGGTGTAGAGGTAACCGGTGGCGGCGAGCGAGGCGAGGAAGACGAGGAGGACGGCGTAGCGGATGCGGACGACGAAGGTGACGGCGACGGCGTACCAGGAGATGAGCTTTTTGATGCCGCGGTCGATGGGGTCGAGAAAGAAGCGCTGGAGGAGGCTGCGGCGTTTGGTGTGCGACTCCTGCCGGAGGAGGATGGCGGCGAGGGCGGGGGAGAGGGTGAGGGCGTTGAAGGCGGAGATGGCGATGGAGAAGGCGATGGTGAGGGAGAACTGCTTGTAGAGGATTCCGGTGGTTCCGGGGAAGAAGCTGACCGGGACGAAGACGGAGATGAGGACGAGCGAGGTGGCGATGACGGCGCTGGTTACCTCTCGCATGGCGATGGAGGTGGCCTCCATGGCGGAGGCGACGCCTTCCTCGAGGTGGCGCTGGACGTTTTCGATGACGACGATGGCGTCGTCGACGACGAGGCCAGTCGCGAGCGTGATGCCGAAGAGGGTGAGGGAGTTAACGGAGAAGCCGAAGATCTTGATGAAGGCGAAGGTCCCGATGAGGGAGACGGGGATGGTGATGGCGGGGATGATGGTGGCGCGCCAATCCTGCAGGAAGAGGAAGATGACGACGATGACGATGAGGATGGCGGCGGCGAGGGTGTGTTCGACTTCGGTGATGGAGTCGGAGATGACGGTGGTGGTGTCGACGGCGATGATGCCCTGGAGAGAGGGCGGGAAGGACTTTTGCAGTTCGGCGAGGACGGCGCGGCATTTGCGGTCGACGTCGAGGGCGTTGGCGTTGGAGAGCTGCTGGACGCCGACGCCGACGGCATCTCCGCCTGAGAACTTGAGGTTGGTGTTGTAGTTTTCGGCTCCGACCTCGGCGCGGCCGACATCCTTGAGCAGGACGAGGCCGGAGGTGTTGGTGTTGGTAGTGGTGGGTGGTCCGGTGGAAGGGGCCGAGGGGGCTGAGGATTTGAGGATGATGTTTTCGAACTGGCGGGGGTCGGAGAGGCGGCCGACGACGCGGACGGCCATCTGGTAGGACTGTTTGGCGTCTGAGGGTGGGAGGCCGAGCTGGCCGGCGGCGATCTCGACGTTTTGCGAGGCGAGGGAGTTGGTGACGTCGAGGGGGGTGAGGCCACGGGCGGCGAGTTTGTTGGGGTCGAGCCAGAGGCGCATGGCGTACTTGCGCTCGCCGAAGATGATGACCGCTCCGACGCCGGGGACGCGCTTGAGGGCGTCCGAGACGTAGACGTCGAGGTAGTTGGAGATGAAGGATGGGGAGAGGGAGTGGTCGGTTGAGACGAAGCCGGCGGCGAAGACGAAGTTGGAGTTTGCCTTGGTGATGGAGATGCCGGTGTTGTTGACGGTGGCGGGGAGGCGTCCCTGGGCGGTGGCGACGCGGTTCTGGACGTCGACGGCGGCGATGTCGAGGTCGTAGCCGGTGTTGAAGGTGACGGTGATGGCGGAGGTTCCGTCGTTGGAGCTGGTGGAGGAGATGTAGCGCATGCCTTCGACGCCGTTGATGGCCTGCTCGAGGATGATGGTGACGGCGGACTCGACGTCCTGGGCGTTGGCTCCGACGTAGTTGCAGGCGACGACGACCTGGGGGGGCGCGAGCTGGGGGTAGAGCGAGATGGGGATGGTGGGCAGGGAGACCGCACCGGCGAGGACGATGAGCAGGGCGCAGACCGTGGCGAAGATGGGGCGGCGGATAAAGAATTCGACCAACGGTGTGTCCTCGTTCGCTTGCGGGTGCGATGGGTGTGGCAGCGCGGAGCTGCCGGAGTGTGGGCTAGACGCCCTGGTAGACGAGGCGGGTAAAGGTCTCGGGGTTCATGAAACCTTTGCCCCATGAGTCGTCGAAGGCAGCGGTCGGCTTGGCGGCAAGAGTCTCGTCGATCGTCTTGCCTTGCTGCTTGAGGGCGGCGACGGAGGCACGTGTGGCGAGGAGCATGTCTTGGAAGGTGGTGAGCTGGGTCTTGTTGCCGACGGGACCATGGCCGGGGATGATGATGGTGCTGGCGGAGACCATGGCGAGCGTCCTCTTGGCGGCCGCGATCATGCCATCGATGGAGCCGCCGGTGGAGTAGTCGATGAAGGGGTAGAAGCCGTTGAACCAGGTGTCGCCGGTGTGGAGCACATCGGCTTCCTGAAAGTGGATGGAGATGTCGGTATCGGTGTGGGCTGGGTCGTAATGCTGGAGGTGAAGGGTCTCGCCGTTGAGCTTGAGGGTATAGGTGGTGGCGAAGGTCTCCGTGGGGATGGCTCCGGCGGGTGCGGCGGGAACCTGGGCTTGCAGGGCGGCCATATACTGCGGGGTGCTCAGGCGGCTCCGGGTGTTCTCGTGCGCCAGGATGGTGGCGCCGGCAGAGTGCATCCACTCATTGCCGTCGGTGTGATCGAAGTGCCAGTGGGTGTCGATGAGGTGGGTGAGGGGGTCGGGGCTGAGGGCTGTGAGAGCTTCGGTGATCTGGGGGCGAGAGGTCGAGTAGCCGGAGTCGACCAGCAGCTTGCCGTTAGCGCCGGGGAGCACGGCGATGTTGCCTCCGGATCCTATGAGGACGCTGACCCTGCGACGCAGCGGCGTGGTGATGATTTTAGCGGTTGCGGCCGTGGCGCGTCCCTGCACCAAGAAGGGGGGCAATTCGGATGGGGTGGCGGCCTGGCCGAGCAGAAGTCGTGGAAGCGAGAACGCCGCGGCGGTCGTCAGGGAGCCGCGCAGGAAGCCGCGGCGAGAGAGCGTGGTGGGCAGAGAATGAGTCATGGGCGGGGCTTCCTTAGCTGTGGGTTGGTGGCGCTGGGGGCGTTCCGGAGAGAGGCTGGACCGGGATGCCTTCCTGGAGGAACTGGATGCCGGAGAGGATGACCTTGTCGCCCGGGTTGAGGCCGGAGAGGACGGGGTAGGTGTTGCCGACGGCCTCGCCGAGGTTGACCGAGACCTGGTGGGCCATAAAGCCGGCGCCCCTGGGGGCGGCGATGTAGACGAAGCTCTGGCCGCCGATGCGGGTGACCGCAAGGACCGGGATGGTGGCGGCCTGATTGGTCGACCAGGTGACGCGGGCGTTGACGACCTGCTGGTTGCGCAGGCGGCTGGAGGCGGGAATGGGAGCCTTGGCGAGGATGCTCTGCAGGTTGTTGTCGACCTGGGGCGAGACGAAGTTGACCGTGGAGTGGGCGAGAGGCTGGCCGGTGGCGTCGAGGAGATCGACGGGAAGGCCGGTGCGGACCTGGGCGGCGCGCTCGGTGGGGAGATAGAGGTAGGCTTCGAGGTCGCGGTCTTCGTCGACGGTGGTGAGCATGGTGGTGGGGGAGACGTAGTCGCCGACGTGGACGGGGATGTCGCCGACGACGCCGGCAAAGGGTGCGCGGATCTGGTAGTAGGCGAGCTGCTGGCGCTGGGTGTTGGTTCCCGCGGAGGAAGAGTCGAACGCGCCCTTGGAGTTCTGGAAGGACTGGACGGCCTGATCGTAGACCTGGCGCGAGGTGATGCCGGCGTCGTAGAGGCTCTTCTGACGCTCGACCTCGGCCTGATTGTATTGATAGAGGGCCTTCTGCTGCTGTTCGAGACCCTGCTGGGTCTGGACGGCGGCGACCTGCCTGAGCGGGTCGATCTGCATGAGGACCTGGCCTGCCTTGACGGCCTGTCCCGAGGTGACGAAGATGCGAGTGAGATTGCCCTCGACCTGGGGCTGCATGGTGGAGGAGCGCCGGCTCTTGATGGTAGCGACGTAGGTGTCGCCGACGGGAACGGGCGAGAGGGAGACAGGCTGGACAGCCACGGGCATGGCCTGGGGGGGCGGGGCCTGGGGGGCGGCCGGAGGCTTGCAGCCGGTGAGGGCCAGGCACGCGGCGGCGGAGAGCAGGGCAGCGCGGGAGAACTGGGGCGGCGTCTTCGTGAGCAAAGCGATCTCCTGGAACGGGTGTGGAAAGCGGATGGACCGGTGCGTGGAGCGGGAGGGACACTCCCCGCCCGAGGCTTTCGTCAGTGCCTGCGACGCGAAATGCCCGGGCAGAGTGGATTCTGCATCTTAGATGAGCGAAGGCAGGGGAGGATGCGGCGAAAAAATCTTGCTCTGCCCAAGGCGGGAGTGGATGCCGGACCGATCTGGGATCCGAGGCGGTAAAGTGGCCGCCTCGAGCCGTAATCGGGGTATGTAAGGGGGTATTATGGGCGATCCGATGGGTTCCCGCAGTTTCTCTAGTCACATCCGTCTTCTCCCGTTACAATCAGACGGCAGCAGGAAACCCCAAACCCTTGCTTTGACGATCAGCATGTGGCCCGGCAAGGCTACAGCCGAAATCCAAGCGATTTGCGCCTCTTAAGGAGATGAAACGCCCAATGAAACTGACTCCACGGATCCCTGTAACGGCTGTGCTGCTGGCGTTGACCCTCGGAAGCGCGACCGGCTGTAACAAGCTAAAAGCCCGCGATCAACTGACGAAGGGCGTCCAGGCGTTCAAGGCGGCGAACTTCGAAGAAGCCGTGAACCATTTCCAGAATGCCATCGCGCTCGATCCGAATTACGAGGATGCGAAGCTGTACCTGGCGACGGCGTATGCCTCGCAGGTGGTGCCGAACCTGGATACTCCGGAGAACCTGAAGATCGCGCAGAATGCGATCGACGGCTTCCAACAGGTACTCGCCAAAGATCCAAACGACCTGACGGCGTTGAAGCAGGTGGCGTCGATCGACCGCAACATCAAGAAGCTGGATGAGGCGAAGGAGTACGAGAAGCGGGTGATCGGCGTGAAGGCCGACGACGCGGAGGCGCACTACACCATCGGCGTCGTGAACTGGATGCAGGCGTACAAGAACTCCGTATCGATTCTGGCCGCGGATGGTCTGACGGATGATGGGAACGGCAACCCCAAGAAGAGCAAGGCGGCGTGCGCCAAGGTGCAGGCGCAGAACACCGCCACCGTAAATGAAGGGCTGCAGTACCTGCAGAAGGCAGTCGAGATCAACCCGACCTACGACGATGCGATGCAGTACCTGAATCTGACCTATCGGCGAAAGGCCGACCTGGACTGTCCCGACGACGCGGCGCGCAAGGCCGACCTGGCGAAGGCGGACGAGTGGAGCAACAAGGCCATGGGCGCACGCAAGCAGAACGAACTCGAGAAGGAAAAGAAGACGCAGGGCGGCGTAACGATGCAGTAGCCGTCTCTTCCCGGAAACAGCGCGAGGCCTCCCGCATGGGGGGCCTTGTTGTTTTTGCTTCGAAGAAGCGCCCGGTACGGACTACAATCCGGCTGGATGAGGAGGAGGGGCCGATGAGCGAAACGGTGGCGCGGGAGAGTGTGGCGGGAGGCGGGCTGAGTCAGGCAGAGCGGGTGGTGGATACGTTCGTCGCCCCGTCGAGGACGTTCGCGGACATCCTGCGGGACACTTCGTGGTGGCTGCCGTTCGTGTTGCTGCTGGTGGTGACGCTTGGGGTGACGTACACGATGGACCGAAAGGTGGGGTTCGAGCGGGTCTCGGAGAACCAGGTTCACCTGAGCCCGAAGACGGAAGAGCAGATGAGCCAGTTGACGCCGGAGCAGCGGGCGAGCCGCATGGCCATTTCGGCGAAGATTACCAGGTACATCTCCTACACGTCGCCGTTGCTGATCCTGCTGTTCTCGGCCATTGGGGCTCTGGTGCTTTGGGGCAGCTTCAACTTTGGGCTGGGCGCGCGGACGACCTTCGGACAGATGTTTGCCGTGTGGATTTACGCTTCCTTGCCGCGGTTGCTGGCAGGGCTGCTGACGATGGTGACCTTGATTTTTGGCAGCAATGCGGAGAGTTTCAACATCAAGGAGCCGGTCGGAACCAATATCGGGTACTACCTGCCGGACGCGGCCCCCTGGCTGAAGGCGGCACTGGGCTTTGTGGACGTGATCGGTTTGTGGAACCTGGCGTTGCTGATCCTCGGCACGTCAATCGTGGCGCGGGTGAAGCTCGGATCGGCTGCCGCAGTCGTCGTCGGTTGGTGGCTGCTCGGCTTGCTGTTGAGTGTCGGTGCGGCGGCAGCGTTCAGCTAGGGACGTTTGCGCGGGTCAGTCGGCGGCGGGCTTGGAGATGTGAAAGACGTTGAGGGCTCCGGAGAGGAACTCGCTGACGGCGAAGCCGAGGGCCGAACCTCCGACGGACCCGCCGAAGGTCTTGAGGACCTCGGTGTTGGACGTGTTGAGGTCCGGGTAGTAGGCCTTCGTGAGGTAGGAGCCGGCGAGGTTTCCTCCGAGGAGGGCAAGGTTTGGCGTGGCTTTGCGGCTGTCGGTGCGGGTGATGAGGGTGCGGGTTGCGGCGTAGGCGGCTCGCTTGAAGAAGTTATGTCCCGGACCCATGCGGTAGTAGCGAGGATCCTCGTGCAGGACGGGGGACAGGAGGGAATCCGAGAAGATGCCTTCGGAGGTCGCGCGGGCGGCGGCGGCGCCAAAACGCTGCGCGAAGGCCTTGCCATCAGTGCCGTAGTTGGGGCTGCCGTCGGTTCCCTGTGAGTATCCGGCGGCGGCTGCCCAGCCGATGAAAGAGAAGGGGGAGATGGCATCCTTAATGCCCAGCACGACCTTGTTGCCGGCGGTAAGCCGGGGAACGGTTTGGCCGGGCGCGATGTACTTATCGGTGTTGGAGGCCATGGGCTGCGACGCCCGGGTGGTGGCGGTGCGCGCCTGACCTGTGCGGCGAAGGTCCAGCGAGGAGGAAGACTCCGGCAGGGCATTCGGCGCGTCGCGGAGGCTGGACGGAGCGTCCGGGAGGGCCGCCTCCGCGAGGAGCACGGTGACGGGCGTCGCGGAGCCGATCTGCTGGGCAGCGGCCAGCGGACCGGCCGACACAAGCAGACACAAGGCGGCGGCGTAGAGGGCACTCTGGGGAGTTCGGGGGGCAGACTTCAACGTGTTCGTCCTCTGTACCTTCATATTCGTTCCTCTCTTCTGATGCAGTCATCGCCGGTTCGACTCCCTGGGGAAGGGAAAGTTGCGGATGCCGGCCCTTCGTGGGCTTTCAAAGCAGGGTGACGGACGGGATGCCGGGACGCAAGTTCCCACGCGGGAACGGTGCCGTTGGATCATCGTAGAAAGGTGAGGTGTCGTGGATGGCGGAAGCCGGGAAGAAGCCGTGGGAGCGGACGCTGCAGGAGGCGGGGGCGCGGATCGAAGACGACCTGAAACGTCTGGTGACGTACCTGAACGACGAGGTGGTTCCGGATGTGCGGCGGCATGGGTCGGAGGCTTTGCGGGCCGCGGCGGTGGAGCTGGATCGTTTGGCCGGGCAGTTGGACGACCGGCGGGCGGCGCGCACGGGGCCAGCGGCGCCGCCTCCCGTGGATACGGCGAGGCGTTAAGGATGCGGGGGATGAGTGCGCGTGCGGTGTGGTTGCTGGGGATAGCCGTGGGCGTGGCGGGGTGCCGCCATGCGCCGCCGCGTGTCTCCGCGGGCAGCGTGGCTCCGGGGTATCCCACGGCGCGGACGGCGGCGGAGCGACCTGCCGCGACGGTTCCCACCGAGCCGCGGAGGGTGGTGGCGCCCGCAATTCCCGCGGGGGCGCGGGCGCTTTCCAGCGATGTGGGGCTGGCGAGCTGGTATGGCACGGTCTACAACCGCCAGCGGGCTGCGGATGGCTCGGTGTACGACGAGGACGCGATGACGGCGGCGAGCCGGACGCTGCCGTTGGGGGCGCTGGCCAAGGTGACCAATCTGGCGACTGGCGAGGTAGCGGTGGTGCGGATTACGGATCGGGGACCCTTTGTGCCGGGTAGGATTCTCGATCTTTCAGCCGGTGCGGCGCGGGCCGCGGGGCTATACCGGGCAGGCGTTGGGCAGGTGCGGGTGGAGGCCTTCGCCCCTGTGGGCATGGTGGAGACGCCCGGGAAGTGGTGCGTGCAGATCGGGGCGTTTCTCGATCCGGACGATGCGCGGCAGCTGAAGAACGACCTGGCGAAGCGGTATGCGAGCGCAAAGGTGGCGTGGTTTACGGGGCCGACGGGGAGCTGGGTGCGCCTGACGCCCGCTGGCTCCGACCGGGAGCAGAGCGCGGGGATCGCGGCGGAGCTGCGGGTCCCGGACCCCGGGGTGGCGGCGTATGTGACGCGGCTGAACTGAGGCCGGGGGTGGGGTGGCCGGTTGACCTTGCGGGGCGCACCCCCTATCATCGTGGGAGTTGTGTTGTTGCTCTCGTTCCTCCTGCTCGACCCGCTCCGGCTGCGGTTTTCTCCGGGTGCTGGATCGTTCGCCTGGCGAGGGAGGTTTACGATATAACGTGCGGGGGTCTTCGGTGACCTGCGCGGTATGGGGTGCGTCAAACGGACGTGGCCGGAACGGTGGCCGGTTCGGCTTTTATCCGCGCCAATTCATCGACTTTTATCTGATCTGCAAGGAGCTCTACCCCGCATGAATCGCACCTCTCGACTTATCTCCGCGCTTAGCGCGGGAATCTTTGCGTTGTCTCCCCTGTCCGGCGTCAGCCAGACCTCTCCGGCTCCGGCGGCCTCCGCCGCACCTGCGGCTCCGCAGGCCATTCCCGCCAAGATCGCGCTGATCGCGTTTGAGCAGGCCGTGGTGGCCACAAACGAAGGGCAGCGCAATGTGCTGGACGTGCAGAAAAAGTACGAGCCGAAGAAGGCGCAGATCGACAGTTCTGCGCAGGAGCTCGACTCCCTGAAGAAGCAACTGCAGGCCGCACCGGCGACGATGACTGAGGACGAGAAGGCCTCGCGCGCGCGGACGATCGATACCAAGGAAAAGCAGCTGAATCGCGATGCGGAAGATGCGACGACGGCCTACAACACCGACCTGCAGGAAGCGCTTGGCAAGGTGGCGCAGAAGGTCTCGGTGGTGATGCGGGACTACTGCGCGAAGAACGGCTTTACGCTGCTGCTGGATGTAGGCGGGCAGACGAGCAACGTCCTGTGGGCCAACCAGGGAACGGATGTGTCGCAGGCAGTGGTGGTCGCGTACAACACGACCTCTGGTGTGGCGGCTCCCCCTCCTTCGGCGCCGGGTGCCGCGGTCCGTCCGCGGCCCGCAACGTCCACGACCCCCCGCGCACCCGTGAAGCCGGCAACGAAGTAAGCCGCGCATCGCGGTGGTGTTTTTTGGAGGGGGCCTGCGGGCTCCCTCCTGTTTTTGCTGCCTTGTGGAAAATGGTGTGCATCGCCCTGGGCGGTGTGCCCTGGACCGGCAGAGGGAACCATGGGCTGTATTAATCGGCAGGAGTCCTGTCGCCGCGGCCGGTGCTTGCGATTCAGCTACTTACCGGCAAGCTCCCGGCTAAGGAAGGCCCGTGGAGCGAGCTGTGCAGGATTTTGCAGTAAGAGACGATTTGCACAGGCAATCGTTAAGATTGGCTACATGCCATACCGCGCGGTGTCGGCCTGGCGGGCGCAAGGCTTGGGATCCGAGCGTTACCGGGCACTGGTGCGGATGAGATGGATGCGTGAACCCGGCGCGTGGGCGCAGGAGCAAGTAAGATTGGGTCCAGGGAGCGACGCATGAGTCATATGGTGTTTTGCGCGAAGTACAAGGCCGAGATGAAGGGGCTGGACGAACCCCCGTTCGACTCGGACTTCGGTCAAAAGATTTACAAGAGCGTTTCGGAAAAAGCCTGGGGCGAGTGGGTGGAGCGGCAGAAGATGCTGTTGAACGAGTACCGGCTGCAGCCGTGGACGCGTGAAGCGCAGGAGTTTCTGGTGGAACAGATGAACGAGTTCTTTTTTGGCGAAGGCGGCGCCTTGCCGAAGGAGTACGTAGCCCCGAAGGCCTGAGAGAGTGTCGGGAGCATGGCCCTGTGCGGGTAGGGGTCGTGTACACTGGAGGGAGTAGGACAACCCCACCGTTTTGCCACCCGGCAGAACGGTTAGCATAGTCGGGACGTGGCTCAGCCTGGTAGAGCGCACCCTTGGGGTGGGTGAGGTCGCTAGTTCGAATCTAGTCGTCCCGACCATTTTTCTTTCTCCCTGTGCAAATAATGGCACGAAAGACCCAACCGGAAGCGGTCTGGGCGCAGCGGTGCGTTCCGGCGTTTCCCGGAATGGGTTTCATTGGCTCGGTTCGAGTGGCTAAGCCTGCGGGCCGGCTGGCTTTTCCTTGGCGTCGGTGAGTGTGACGCGGATGTCGAGGCGGCGCCGATTGCGGAAGACGGTGACGACGACGGTGTCTCCGGCGTGGTGGCTGGTGAGGGCGGCGGAGAGGTCCTGCGGGGTCTGGATCTCCTGGCCGTCGAAGGCGACGATGAGGTCTCCGCCTAGCATGATGGGCTCGTTGCCCTGGTAGGCGCGCTGGGTTCCTCCCTTGAGGCCCGCGCGGTCGGCGGCCCCGCCGGGGAGAACGCGCTCGATAAGGATGCCGTAGTCGGCGGGGAGGCCGATCTGCTCGGCAATGTCGGGGCCGATGGGGAGAATGGAGATGTCCAGCGAGGGGCGGCGGACGCGGCCGTAGCGGGCGAAGTCGTCGATGAAGGCGCGGGCGGTGTTGATGGGGATGGCGAAGCCGATGCCGGAGGACTGGTCGGCGCCGTTGGAGGCGATGAGGGTGGTGATGCCGATGACCTCGCCGCGGGAGTTGAGCAGCGGGCCTCCGGAGTTGCCGGGATTGACGCTGGCGTCGGTCTGGATGGCGTCTTCGATGGGGTTGCCCTGGGGGCCTCGGATGGAGCGGATGGCGGAGATGATGCCGCGGGTCATGGTTCCGGAGAGCCCGAAAGGGTTGCCGATCGCGTAGACGCGCTGACCGACGGTGAGCCCATTCGATTCGGCGAGGGTGGCTGGGAGGAGGTTCGGCGCGTTGATCTGGAGGAGGGCGAGGTCGTGGTTCTTGTCGGCGCCGACGAGGGTGGCCTTGTATTTGTGCTTGTCCGAGAGGGTGACCTCGATCTTCTGCCCGCCCTCGATGACGTGGTTGTTGGTGAGGATGTGGCCTTGTTTGTCGAGGAGGAAGCCGGAGCCCTGGCCCTGGCTGGGGACGGCGCCGTAGAAGAAGTCGAACTGGACGGTGGTGGAGGTGATGTTGACGACGGAGGGCAGGGCCTTCTTGTAGACGGCAATGTTCTGCTGCTCCTCGGCGTCGTAGGCGGGGGCGGCGTCGGCGGTGGTGAGGTCGAAGGTGCCGAGGGGGCCGGTGATGACGGCGTTGTGGAGGAGGGTGGTGGGGTGGAGGAGGGTCTGGATGGTTTTTGCGCCAGAGGAGCCGGTGCGGGTGGTGACGTAGTAAAAGCCGCCGAGGAGCGCGAGGACCAGGAGGACGGGGCGGATCTTGTTGGATGTCAAGGGTTCAGGTTCCCTTCGGGGATGGCGTTAGGATGCTGCCCGGTGGGGCTCCGGGTCTGGTATCAGTCTGGTTGGATGATAGCAGCGGCGTGTTCGATGAGGGGCCATAGCTGGTTTACGCTGGTGCGGAGATGATTGAGGGAGCCGATGTTGTGGATGAGGTAATCGGCGCGGGGGGCGGCTTGCTCGTCGGGAAGTTGGAGCGCGAGGCGGCGGCGGGCTTCGGCTGCGAGGGTGGCGCGTTCGTGGCCGGTGGGGTGGAGGTTGAGGCGGTGGACGAAGCGGGCGATCTTTTCTGACTCGGACGCGGTGACGAGGAGGATTTTGTGGAAACGGGGGCCCTGCGTCTTGGTCTGGAGGATGAGGGCGGATTCCACGATGAGGATGGCATGCGGCTCGCGCGTGGCAAGGTCCGCGGTGAACTCGGCCTGGCGGGCGAGAACGGCCGGGTGGACGATGGCGTTGAGTTCTTCCGCCCTGCCTTCGGCGAAGGCGAGACGGGCGAGGACCTGGCGGTCCAGGCTTCCGGCGGGGTTGAGGACCTGGGCGCCGAAGTGAGCGACGATCCGGTGGAAGACCGGCTGGCCAGGCTGCATGAGGTTGCGGGCGATCTCGTCGGAGGCGAGCACCTGCGCGCCATGCTCCGCGAAGAGAGCGGCCACGGTGGATTTGCCGCTGCCGAGATTTCCTGTGAGACCGAGACGGAGCATGTTCTAGCTCAGGGAAGAAGGCGCAGCCGGCTTCTGGAAAGATCGATAGACGAGAAGTGCCCCGGCATGGAGTTCCTCGGCTACGGAACGGATCGCCGCCACGAGATGAAGGCCGAAGCGAATCTGGATGACACTCGGCTTGGGGTGACGGCGTAAGGCAAGCGCAGACCCGAAGTCGAGATCGTGCGTGATGAGGATGAAGCCATGGTCCGCCGCATACTCCATGATTTCGCTGCCCTGCGTATGCGATGGGCCCAAGCGGGACCGGTGCGATGCCTTTCAACTTGTGTCAGACAGCCCTTTACGGTGCAAACGTGAAGGGCTTTCTATTTGCTGGTAGGTTACACGATAGGCAGGTATGAGCAGTCCTATTCCTCCGGGCAGACTCTAGAGGGGGAACAGAAGTGGCTGGGCGGGCAGCAACGCATGTACATATTTGGCTGGGATAACGAAGTTAGCTGGCTTGCTCGTGGGCCGCTTGCCCCGTCCCTTTGTTTCAGGCATGTGGACGACTGATTCGCACTCCGGATGATGTCCACGATGTCCGGTTCCAGCCAACGGACCTGCTAGGCGTGAAGGGAAGACTGAAGGTAGAGGATGCCTTCAATGGCTGCTATGTCTTCACAAACGAAAACGACAATGGTTTAACGGTCGATGTGGACAAGCAACTGCCAAACATCATCGCGGACTTTCTCTATCAAAAGATCGTTGCGACCCGCGACATCAGCTGGCCTACTCTCGGTCGCTGGGAAAATGCGGAGAACGGCGATGGCACTCCGGAGCGCGCTCCTGGCAGCAACAACCCCGAGCGGAGCAAGCGCTTCCTGACGTTCGGCATCAAGCGGCTGGCCGTTCCCGAACAAGAGATTGGCGAGTACCTGACCTACAACTTCGCGCGCCAAGCCGCTCTCCAGCTTCGCTTCAACACCTGGTCGGATTCGAGCGGATTTGTGGACGAACCCCGGAATCAGGACTTTCACGAGTTTGTGCAGCAGAAGGAGAACCTCTTTCGCTGGGGTTTGAGCGACGAGCATCTGACGCTCTCGGTCGGCATCCTGCCACCGGGTGACAACGCCGAAGAGAAGACCTCTACACGACTGCAAATCCGACGAACAAGCTCACACGGAAGTTTGTGGAGTTTGCCTTGTCTCATCAGGGTCAGGACGTGGTCGGGGCAAGTGGCTTTGTCGCGCAAAATGTAACCCCTCAGACCGAAGTTGTTGCCGCGAACGCTCCAAGCGAGTACAAGCAGCTCACCACGGGGGCTCAGCGACTTTCACTGGACTTCCGGTTCAAAACCGGAAAAGCCGACCTGGATGATAAGGCTGTAGTGGACATTGATCGCGTGGTGTCGTTTATCGCCGATCTGAAGTACACGGGCGACCGCATCATGCTGTTCGGTTTTGCGGATAGCACGGGTTCTCGCGATGCCAATATCGGTTTGTCGTTGAACCGGGCGAAAGTGGTGCAAGATCAGTTTGTTCAACGTGGGTTGAAGCCGACTATCGTCAAGGGTTTTGGTCCGGACCTTCCGGTAGCCTCAAACGATAATGAAGAAGGTCGTGAAAAGAATCGCCGGGTCGAGATTTGGTTGAAGAGATAGCCGATCAGGCGGGAAGGGAGGTCACCTTTCCCGCCGGCTCCGGCCGGTACCTCCGAAGTCTTCCGACTCTGCGAGCTATCGGGTCCAGTCGGCGCGATGCTTCGCGGTGCTTCTTCAGCACACATGAGTAGATGCGTTTTGACCGTCGGAGCACCCTCACCAAGGTGCTGCTCTGTGGTTGTTCATGGCTATATCCGATAGCCATGCAAGGGGGCAAAGACTCAGCACCTGCGCGAACACCGCAAATGTGCATAAGACCTTCGACAGTTGGAGGCATTTGCAGGTCCCCCCAGAGAGCTGATCAAGGAGCCGAAGCGGAAGGTTGCCGGGAAGACAAGCGAATACCATCAGCCTATGCTGGAGCCTTATACATCTTGTACGAGGTACCTGCGGAGCAGTTCATCGTCTCTTTCCAGATAGGTTGAAGCCTCTTGTCCAGATACATCAGTTGCTCGTTGAGCGAAACCATGATGTGGCCGTTTTCAAACGGGTCCATCGTGTCATAAGTAGGCTTGAGGATCAGTTTGCCGCTGATATCGATTAGCCCCCACTTGCCGTCCTTCTTCACTGGACAAAGATCTTCTGCGAACTCACCTGTCTTTTCCCAGACTGCGGGCAGAGCAAGGGTGCCATCACGATGGATGAAGCCCCACTTGTCGTCAAGGACCAGCGCGCAAACGCCGTTATTGAAGCTGGTGACGGTCTCGTACTTGAACGGGAGGATGATGGCTCCTGCCTTATCGATGAAGCCCCACTTGCCGTTCAGCTGTACCGGTGCGATGTCTTCACTGTAGCCATGAACGTTGTCGTACTTGGGCTCGATGACGATCTTTCCGGTGGGATCGATATAACCCCATTTGCCATTGAGTTTCACGCGAGCGCGGGCGTCTTGAAAACTGCGGGCAACGTCGAAGCGGAGCGGAAAGGCCTCTGAACCATCGGGACGTATGAAGTGCCACTTGTCGCCGATTCGTACAGGGCTGCAGTTCCAGCGAAAGTTGCGGGCCTCGTCGAAGCGGGGCGAGAGGGTCTGCTTGCCATCTCGGCCGATGTACCCCCATTTGCCGCCGAGCTCGATTGCTGCCCAGTCGGTGGCGAAGGGCAGTGCGGCGTCGTAGGTTGCGGGCACTTTGAGAGTGCCTTCGCCGTCGACGTAGCCAAAGTGGCCGCAGACGTTTACAGGCAGCAGACCGCTAAAGTTTTGGGCGTATGCGCGGAAGCGCACGGACAGGGCAGAGGCAGCGGCAAGTTGAGCGAAGGTGCGTCGGCTGAGTTGGGGCATATTCTTGTGTCTCCCGGCAACGGTAGTGCCTTTATGGTGAATTAGAAGGTGGCGCGGAGGCTGAGTTGACTTACCCGTTGGGTGGCCGTTCCGGTGGCTCCGGCATTGATCTGCGTTGTAATCTGTCCGAAGCTGGTGCTGTTGAAGACGCTGGACGGAGCGCCGTACTGCGCTCGGTTGAAGAGATTGAATACGTCTCCGCGCAACGCGAGATTGAACCGCTCCGTGGTGAAGAGGCCTTTCTGCAGCGAAGTATCGATCTGCCAGGTTCCGGGCGCACGCACAAGATTGCGTGGAGCGTTGCCGAAGGTTCCATTGGCAGGCAGCGCAAAGGCGGCACTATTGATGTAGTGCTGGGGTGTTCTGCTGTTTGCAGGTACGAGCGACACGCCCGGGACAAGATTTGGGCGCTGCGGAGACATCGTGTTGCCGTCGGGGAGGCTTGCCGCCGTGCGCGCGACCGTCACGTTGACAGGCAAGCCACTGCGCGCAACCGCTAACGCGCTCAATTGAAAGTTGCCAAGCAAGTGCCCCGCGACGCCCTGGTTCAGATGAGTCTTGCCTGCGCCAAAGGGAAGCTGATAGACGCCATTCGCGGTGAAGGAGTGGCGTATGTCTTGATCGCTGCTGGCGCGCTCGCAACGGACGCAGTTCACGTTCTGCGGGAAGTCCGTCTCGCCGCCGGCATTGTTGCCTACGTTGGTCCCGTCATCTATGGAGTGCGACCAAAGGTAAGTGGCCCCGAAGATGAAGGCCGAAGAAAAGGAGCGGTTGAGCGAGGTCACCAAACCGGCAAAGTGACTGTTGCTGCTACTCGTCTTGTAATCCACGAGCCCGAAAGCCGGTAACGGCGCGAGGTGCGTCGCCGGGTTGAGCGTGTTTACCACGGTATGAAGCGGCAGGTGTGCTCCATGACTTCCGATGTAGCCGATACTGCTGAGCAGCTGGAAGGGAAGCTTTTGTTCAACTGAAGCTGACCACTGTTCCACTTGCTCGCTGGCACGCTTGCGGTCCAAGCCGCGGGGTGCGTTCGAGGCCAGGGCGGCGGACGTAAGCACCGGGGAAACCGGGTAGCTCGGTGTGCCAAGCTGGGCCGCCGTAAAAGACAGCCGCTGCCCAAGATTACTGAGCGGCGCGATGAGGTCGCCAAGCTGGGAGTCCCCCGCATACAGACCGTAGCCCGCTCGGATCACTGTTTGGTCGTGCAGCGACTCCGGCGAATAGGTGACCGCAATACGCGGTTCAAAGTTGAGATAGTTGGGGTTGTAGAATACGCTTCCCGCCGGACAGTAGCCGCCTAGACAATGAATCGGATCAAAGGGCAGGTCGCGCCCATTGACCCCATTAAAGGCGCCGAGCGCATCGTAGCGCAGCCCGACCGAGAGCAACAGATTTCGCGCAACCTTGTACTGGTCTTGCATGAACAGGTCGTACTCGAATTTACGTGCGTCTTCGTTGGGAGTACGTGCCAGAAAGGTGGCTCCGCTGAAGGTGTCGTTCTGGAAGTTGGTAATGCTCGTTGCCGCGTACTGTGTCTCTTGGGTGCTTAGCAGATTGAGCTGCACCCGGCGCAGACCACCGCCGGCGGTCACCGAGTGCCGGCCGAACGTAAGGTTCACGGTATCCACGAGAGAGTAGGCAGTCGATCCCTGGACCTGCTGTAGTGTGTCGTGCAGCGTCGAAAATCCGGAGACGGCTATCTGTACCGGAGCCAAGCTGTTGTTTTGCGCGTAGAACGGCGTACGATTCGCTGCTACCTGGATGTCATTGAACAAGTTGGAGCGGAAGGAGTGCAACAAAGAGAAGACGGCGTTCTTGGGGTCCTGCTGCGAGGACAGGGTGTCTCCGATATAGCCGGTTGCATCGCCGTTGGGAACCTGAATCCTGGCTTGGTCGAGGTTGTAGCGGAAGTAAGCGGAGGTGCGTGAGCTAAAGGTCTGGTCGATACGCACCAGCCCAAAATCTTCATTCTGGACCTGCCTCCCCGAGCCACTGAATTGGTTGACGTTCGCATTTGCCGTGGGAGTTTGGCCTACGGGATAGAAGGCGAGGAGCGTCGCAATGGCCGGGGACTTGGCCTGTGTCGCTGCGATGTACGCGGGGCTAGGGACGAAGCCGATCAGAGGCTGGCCCACTGTCTGGCGGAGACCCTCGTAATTAACAAAGAAGAAGGTGCGATCCTTGAGGATGGGTCCGCCGATACTGGCCCCGAATTGGTTTAAACGTAGCGGCAGCTGGCTGGTAGAGAAGAGAGCACGCGCATTCAGCACATCGTTTCGAAAGAATTCGTACGCGCTGCCGTGTAGAAGGTTGGTGCCGGTCTTAGAAACAACATCGATCTGGCCCCCTGTGGTTCCGCCGTACTGGGCGGGATAGATAGCCGACTGCGCCCGAAACTCAGCGATCGATTCCGATGAAAGCTGTACGCGGAGGTCCAGCTTTTCCGACTGACGCAGGATACCGGTTGCGTCGACTCCATCGAACGTCACTTTGTTATCGTCGATGCCGCGACCTGCAAAACGAATCGTGAGCTGATTGCCGCTTCCACTGTTGACGGCACCAGGTACAAGGAGCTCAAGGGCGGCCCAGTTGCGTCCGTTGATGGGCAGATTCTCAATCTGTTGCTGCGAGATGACGCCCCCGATCGCCGCATCATCTTTGTCGAGGACTGCGCTCAACGCGCTGACCGCTACCGTCTGGGAAGAGTTCTCAAGCGAAAGCTGCACATCTGAGGTACGCACCTCCCCTACTTCAAGAACCACACCATCCAGCTCCTTCGTCGCGAAGCCAGGAGCCGTCACGGTCAAATTGCATGTGCCCAGAGGCAGTCCGGTGAACCCATAGACACCAGCGCCGGTTGAGGTCACAGACTGGTGAAAGCCGGTTGCTGGAAACAGGACGGTCACTGTCGCGCCCGGCAGCAAGGCTCCGGAAGGATCTGTAAGCGTGCCTTTGAGATTGGACCGATCGATCTGACTCAATGCGGGAGCTGCACAAACAATCAAGGAACAGAGGGCAGTGAACCCGTACTTCGGTAGCTTCATCGCTGGTGGTCTCCTTAGCAAGCGTCAACACTGCGGCATCGATTTGTTCAGGCCTGTTCTCCCGGACGAACGTTGCCCTTCGCTGTTGATTAAGGTCGATCCTAGGCGGAGTTTCTAAAGGCAGTCTAAAGATTTTGGCGAGTTACAGAATGTTCACAGAACTTATTGATACTGGTTTTATGCGTATCCTCATCGTGGAAGACAGGGTGAGAATGGCTGCAATGCTGCAGCGAGCCCTGCAACGTGAGGGATATCTGGCGATGGCGGTGCATGACGGCGAAGCCGCACTCGCTATCCTTGAAAGCCATCATCTGGATGCAGTTGTGTTGGACATCATGATCCCAAAGCTGGATGGCTTTGCGGTATTGGCGGAGATGCGACGAAGGAACATCAAAGTGCCAACGATCCTGTTGACTGCAAAAGATACCAGCCGGGATGTGGTTCATGGGCTTGATCTCGGCGCAGACGACTACCTCACGAAGCCTTTCGAGCTCGCCGTGCTTCTGGCCAGGTTGCGCGCGCTCATTCGTAGGCCGTCCACACTGTTGCAGGGGCCGCTTAAGGTCGGCGGTCTCATTCTGCATTCCAGCAGTCATGAAGTCGAATGTGGATCCCGCAGAACACTCCTGACCCCCATGGAATTCATTCTGCTTGAGACGCTGATGCAACGTGCGGGCCAGGTCGTGCGCAAAGAAGACCTGGCAGAGATTGGGTGGGGCATAGATCAGCCGTTCAACGAGGGCACGCTTTATGTCTTCATGAGCTCTCTGCGCACCAAGCTGCACTCCGCAGACCGGCCGAACCTGCTGCATACCGTGCGTGGCGTGGGTTACATGCTGAAAGCGACGCGGTCTTGATGGACCGTCTCTCCATCAGCCTCCGTCTCACCCTGTGGTACGCGTCGGTCTCCGCAGTTGGCTTGGGCATTTTTGGTGTCGTGATGTGGTTCGTGCTCGCAAGCTCCATGCTCTCGTGGAAAGATCGCACACTGCAGATGCGTGCTGGCCGGATGGAAGCTGCCTTGAATAGTCCCTCACCCCTCACCCAGGGCGCGATGAACCTGAAGCTGGAGGGTGTGTCCGGAAGCCTCCCGGAAGGGGAGTGGATTAAGGTTCTGAGTGCCGATGGGCGGATCCTCTTTCCCGTAGGTCGTTCTGCGAGTATCCCATTTACGGCTTCCTGTGAAGCTGCTGTATACCGAGACCAGATGGTGAATCGAGAACGCTTTCGCGAGCTTTGCCATCCGGTCACCTATATCAACGAGCCTGCATTTCTCATAATTGCTAGTCCGCTCACCGAAGACCGAATTCTGCTCAGCAACTTTCTGTCCGGGCTGTATAGGATGATCCCGATCCTTCTTGTTGTTTCTGGTCTTGGCGGCTATCTGCTGAGCCAGCGAGCACTCGCACCGGTGGACGTCATCATCTCCGAAGCAAGCGCCATTACGGCCAATGATCTAAGCCGCCGGCTAAGTTTATCGATCGCAGATGATCAGTTGCGCCGGCTTGCACTTGAATGGAACAGTCTTCTGGCGCGGATCGAAACCGAGATGGCCCGGGTTACGCAATTCACTGCGGATGCCTCTCACGAGTTGCGCAGTCCTATCGCTCTCATCCAAACGGCAGCTGAATACCAGCTCGGCAATCCCGCACTCGACGAAGAACAACGCGAGGTTTTTCTGGCAATCCTGCAGGAAACAGCGAGCACCACAGAAATGCTGGAAGGTCTTCTTCTGTTAGCCCGACTAGATGCTGAGAGTATGCAGTCTTCATCGCAGCCGGTAGATATTTACGACTTAACGGTCGGCCTGGTGCTCCAGCTTCAACCTGCCGTGCGTAATCTACATCAAGAGCTGACGGTAGCTTATACGGCCGTCCGCCCCATGGTACGCATGGCCGCCAATCACCTCCGCCGGGTGCTGATTGCGATTTTAGACAATGCGAGTAAGTACACTCTGGAGGGCGGGAAAATCTGCATTGTATTTGGAGGTACCAACGATCTACGTCTGAGTGTCACGGATACCGGACCGGGTATTGCGGCTGAACATCTTGACCGCATCTTTGATCGTTTCTTTCGAGTCGATCAGGCTCGGACAAACATGAAAGAGGGGGTTGGGTTAGGACTTTCGATCGCGAAACGTCTCATGGAGCTACACGGGGGGAGTATCGAAGTCCAGAGCGAATTAGAGGTAGGTACATCAGTCGTGCTTGTCTTTCCCCCGATGCTCCTGTGTGCAGAATGAAGGCTAAGCTCTATTCCTAGAGGCGTTCCGATAGCAAGCTCATGCTGGCCGGTAAATAAAAGCTGGAGCCAAGATAGATGGTCAATTTGCCCATGGGCAAGTAGGTATGCGCTTGGTTCGCCGGTCAACTGGCTTAACGAGAGCGACCGGCGACGATGCAACAGGCCGGAAGATGCTTGGACATGGGATGCCCATTCAGGTTGACGCCTTGCTGCTGCAGCGCTGCGCTCACGACGACACGGTGGTAGACCTGGATGCGGGTTTGCGGCCTCTATTCAATGCTTGTTCATCGAACATCATTCGCCTGTTCACATTTGGTTTGTAGGCTCGATCCATCATGGGCCGAAGGCTTGCGTTGGTGTGTGCCTGGCTGGCGTTGGCCGGGGCGGAGTTGTTGCCTGCTTGCGGCCAGGCGGCCACGGGGACGGCGAAGGTAAGGAATCCGTACTATATCGATCCGCAGGTGTTTCGCGGGGCGGCGCTGCTGGCGGCTCCGGCGGCGGTGAACACCGCCGCGGAGCGGAACGAGCTGGCAGAGGTGCACCGGGTGGAGGCCGCGCGGACGCCGGAGGAGGTTGCGGCGGCGCGGTGGGACGATGCGCATGAAGACATCTTCGTGTACGCGGGGATCGTCGGCCCGGAGTTTACGGCGGAGGGAATGCCGACGACGGCGGCGCTTTCGGCGCATCTGCGGAACGATTCGGGTGTGGTGAATGCCCCGTTAAAAGAGAGGTTCCGGCGGGTGCGGCCGTACCACGTGGACGGAACGCTGCACGCGGTATGCAAGACGGGGGCGGCGACGGACTACTCGTACCCGAGCGGGCATGCGATGGTGGGGTACCTGATGGGGTTGACCGTAGCGCGGATGGTTCCGGAGAAAGCCGGGGACATTTTGGCGCGGGCGGATGGGTATGCGCGCGACCGGGTGGTCTGCGGGGTGCATTACCCGACCGACGTGGAGGCGAGCCGGAGTGTGGCGTACGC
The DNA here is from genome assembly GCA_965213785.1 of uncultured Granulicella sp. Taxonomy (GTDB): domain Bacteria; phylum Acidobacteriota; class Terriglobia; order Terriglobales; family Acidobacteriaceae; genus Edaphobacter. The sequence goes on from OZ243921.1 coordinate 2,873,124, forward strand.
GATGTTCGGGTACCTGCTGGCGACGCCCCGGTTCGAGCAGGAGTTGGCTGCGGCTACGGCAGAGACGCGGCGGAAGCTTGGGCTGGGCGAGCTGCCGGTTCCGTAAGAGCTTTTGAGATCGAGGCGCTGGATAACTTTTCTGGAGGAGGACACGATGCAGGGAATGAAGCGATTTGCGAAGACGATGTGTGGAGTGAGCCTGATTACGGGCGCGGCGTTTGGGCAGGCTGGCGTTTCGGGGCTTTCCGGGACGGTGACCGATCCGAAGGGCGCGGTGCTGCCGAACGCGTCGGTGGTGGTGACCAACGAGACGAGCCATGCGGTGCGGAAGGACAAGACCGATGGCGCGGGGCACTTTGCCGAGAGCGGTCTGCCGGCGGGGCTGTATACGGTGGAGGTGAGCGCGCCGGGGTTTGGGACGATGGTGCGGAAGAGCCAGGCGGCGGGCGGACCGGAGTTTACGGTGGCGCTGCCGGTGGCTTCGGCGAACGACCAGGTGACGGTGGAGGCGGCGAGCTCGGGCAGTGTGGCGGCGCAGTATGCGCCGATGGATGCGCTGCTGAACGAGCGGTCGGCGCGGACGGAGGTGAGTTCGCAGTTTATCCAGAACTTTACGACGCCGCTGGCGGATTACAGCGAGGTGATCCAGATGGCTCCGGGGACGTTCTCGGTGAATGCGAACGGGATTGGTTTGGGGGATTCGAAGACATATTTTCGCGGGTTTTCGGATGGGAACTACGACATTACGTTCGACGGGATTCCGTTTGAGGATACGAACTCTCCGACGCACCACTCGTGGGCATTTTTTCCTTCGCAGTGGCTGGGTGGGGTGGACTTCGACCGGTCGCCCGGGACGGCTTCGACGGTGGGGCCGACGCCTTTTGGGGGAAGCATCAATTTACTTTCGCGGGAGACGCCGAGCGATCAAAATATCCGGTTTGGGGTGAGCTATGGGTCATTCAACAGTCTGCTGTATGACGGGCACTACGACTCGGGTAACTTTGGCGGCGAGACGAAGCGGAATAATGTGTTTGTGGATGTGCATCATCTGACTTCGGATGGATATGAGACGTTCAACTTTCAGACGAGGAATGCCGGGTCGACGAAGTACCAGCTGAGGATTTCGGATAAGGCTACGCTGACGGGTTTTGCGGGTGTGGTTTGGCTGGACTCGAACACGCCGAACATCAAGGGGCCGACGCGGGCGCAGGTGGCTCAGTTTGGGGATAACTTTCTGCTGCAGGGTACGGATGCTACCCAGGCGAACTATTACAAGTACAACTTTTACCATGTGCCCACGGACTTCGAGTATGTGGGGTATAAGAAGGAGTTTGGGCAGGGCTGGGTGATCGATACGAAGCCTTATACGTACAGCTACTATAACCAGCAGAATTACGCGGCTACGCCGAAGACTGGCGTGATTTCGACGGCGAACTGCTCGACTCCGGTGAAGGGAGTCATTCCCTGCGGGACGGATAAGCTGAATAGCTATCGGAAGTACGGGGAGATTACTTCGCTGAGCAAGGCTTCGCGGTTCGGGGTGTTTCGGACGGGCATGTGGTACGAGTTCGCGAAGACGGATCGTCACCAGATTCCGCAGGATCCGACTACGTTGAAGGATGACGTTCTGCCGTTCTTCTCCGAGCAGTTCAACACCAACAGCTACCAGCCCTTTGCCGAGTACGAATACCACGCGACCGGAAAGCTGACGATCAGCGGTGGGATGAAGTTCGCCCACTATACGCAGGACTTGAAGCAGTATGCGGACAACGGCAAGACGATCGGGAATCTAGGTGGGGCGCCATTTCGAATTAGCTCGGCAGGATATACGTCTTACCTGCCCTCAGCCGATGTGAACTACCACATCAAGAACAACTGGTCAGTGTACGGGCAGTTTGCGACGGGGTCGGTGATCCCCCCGAGCAACGTGTTCGATACGGCGGGAACGATCAAGACGCTGCCGAAGCCTTCCTACGCGAAGACCTACCAGGCGGGATCGGTGGTGAAGGTGAAGCGGGCGACGCTGGATGTGGATGCTTACTACATTCACTTCGGCAACGCGTATACGGCCCCGGCGGACCCGAACAACGTGATCTACACCTCGAGCGGCGATTCGGTGAGCAAGGGCTTCGAGGGGCAGATGAACCTCTATCTGGCGCGCGGTCTGTCGCTTTATGCCAACGGGACGGCGGGGTCTGCTCGGTATGTGAGCGAGACGGTTCCGGGGACGGCGCTGGTCGGCGGCGCGGTGACGCAGGTGGCGAACCCGAACCTGCATGCCTGGGTGGCGACGACGCCCGCGAACACGGAGACGTTGGGGCTGACGTACCAGCAGAAGTACTTCGACGTGGGGATGTTCAACAAGCGGATCGGGCCGATGTGGAACGATGGGACGTTTGCGAGCGGGACGGCGGCGAACCAGGTGATTCCGATCGATCCGTTCAACTTGACGAACCTGTTTGTGAACTACACCATTCGGAATGGCGGGCGGTTCGACCAGACGAAGCTGCGGTTGAGCCTGAATAACCTGCTGGACCAGCACAGCCTGACCGGCGTGACCCAGGCGGCTACGGGCAATGTGTATACCCCGGGGCCTGGGGACACGCTGACCCTGCTGCCAGGGCGGAGCGTAGTGATGTCGGTGACGTTCGGGTTGGCTCCGAAACGATAAGTTTCCGCAGAGGCTAAGCCGTCCTCTCGTTGCGCCGATAGCCAGGTAGACCCCCTTTATGGTCTGCCTGGCTGTTGGCGCGAGAGGAACCCCTGTGAGCCACGACTCGATCGTCCGGAACTTGTCCTCCCGTCTTCAACGTCTTTTCTGCGTTGGGCTTGTAGTCACGGCGCTGGTGCTGTGCTTTGCTGGCACCGTCCAGGCGCAGGATAACTACGAGATTCTGGTGTTCGGCGCGGAGACAGTGCCACCCAAGGCGGTGTTGCTCGAGATGCACAGCAACTACACGGTGGAGGGATCGAAGCCGGGCGCGGACTCACGGTTCCTGGAAGATGGGACCTTCCCGACCGACCGCGCCGTGCACGAGACGGTGCAGGTCGTCACGGGTGTGACGAAGTGGTCCGAGGTGGGCCTGTATGTGTTTACCAGCGCGCGGGACGGGCAGGGCGTGCAGTGGGTGGGCAGCCACATCCGCCCGGCGGTGCGGGCTCCGGAGCGGTGGCATCTGCCCGTGCGACTTAGCCTGTCGAACGAATTTGGCTACCAGCGGGCGCAGTTCGCGCGGAACACGTGGACATGGGAGATTCGGCCCGTGGTGGATCGGCAGGTGGGCCGGTGGTACTTTGCGGTGAACCCGACGATGGACCGGACGTGGCACGGGCCCGGGGTGCGGCAGGGTTTTACCTTTGTGCCGAGCGCGAGGACGGGGTACGACGTGACACGGAAGATAAACGTGGGAGTGGAGTATTACGCGGCTTACGGCAGCTTTCGCGGATTCGACACGCTGCATGACGAGCACCAGCAGGTGTTTCTGGCCACCACCCTGAAGCGGTCGAAGTGGGAGTTCAACTTCGGCGTGGGGATGGGAGCTACGGGGTCGACCGACCACCTGATCGTGAAGACGATGGTGGCGCGGCGCTTCAACTGGCACGAAGAGGGGGAAGGCCCGGAGGAGCCGGCGGGCGGACCTCGCGTGGAGGCCGGGGGCCGGGTGAAGGATTAACGCTGCTGCGGTGGAGAGGGCCGAACGCGATGTCGTCAGGACCGGTGGTTGGTCGAGGATCTGGCATTCGAGGTTGGGCCCTGCGCGTGGGAACGTGGCTTAGGGGGCGCGGTAGACCGTGGGTGCCGCGAGGAAGTCGGTAACGGAGCCGACGGTGCCGCCGGCGAGGCCTCCGAGAAGGGCGAAGAGGACGGTGGCGAGATGGCCGTCCTCGTGGCTCGAGTATTGAGATTCGATGCCTGCGCCGATGCCTGCTCCGGCTCCCGCGCCAATGCCTGCCCCGGAAAGGGCGGAAAGGAACTGGCGGGAGAGCTTGATGGAGGCGACCTCAGGCTTGGGGAAGACGAGGCGGCGAGTGATGGGGAAGAAGAAAAGGGTAGTGGTGCGGGTACAGGTGAGCGAGTCGGTATCGGCCGTGGTGAAGAGGCAGGTAAGCGGGGCGCGATGAGCGGCGACGCGAATGAGAGTTCCGGCCGGGATGGCCTGGACTTTGGTCCAGTCGGAGCCAGCAGGCTGCTGCGCAAGCCCGGGCAGCGCCAGAACGAGGAGGAGGATGAGGGTCGCGGCACGCATGGCGGAATTGTACCTTTGCGCGGGAGCCCTTCCACTCCGCTTCGCTTCGGGAAAGGCACGAAGCGGACAGGGAGAACCGCGCCGCCGGTGACGGTGAACCTCCTGCTGGGATGACGGAAGGAGGGGCGAAGGCCAAAAGTAGCGCAATGGCTGCAGCAACAGCGGGCTCACCTTCAGGGTGACGAAGGAGTGAGGGAGCTTCGGCGCGAGCGGCGGCCGGGGTCAGACGATGGGAGAAGGTGCTTTCGCGGGTACGGGCTTGCGGCGGGAGAGGATGGCGGAGCGGCGGGTGCGGCGTGTGTCGCTGGCGTGGTCGATCTTCTTCCAGAAGCCGACAAAATAGTCGACAGCCGAGATGATGGAAACAAAAGTCATCCAGTAGATGGATGTAATGGCGATGAAGTGGACGGCGACGATGAAGCCGCCCCAGTTCCAGTAGTTCCAGCGGTGGGCGAGGATGGCGGCGACGACCGAGACGATCTGGATGACGGTCTTGAGCTTGCCGATCTCGGAGGCCTCGATGGTGAAGCCCTCGGAGGCGGCGATGGAGCGGAGGCCGGAGACGAGGAACTCGCGGCCGATGACGAGCACGGCGATCCACGGGGGGACGATGCCGGGGGTGTAGGCGACGAGGATGATGTAGGCGGCGGTGACCATGAGCTTGTCGGCTAGGGGGTCGAGGAGCATGCCCATGGTGGTGATCTGTTTGCGGCGGCGGGCGAGATAGCCGTCGAGGCCGTCGGTGATGGAGGCGGCGATGAAGAGTAGGGAGGCGGCGATCTCCTGCTCGGCGCCGCGGAGGCCGGTGGCGGCGGGGGGGATGAGGTGGTTGAGGGTGTGCAGGCCGTACGGCGACATGACCCAGATGAGGAGAGGGACGCTGGCGATGCGGCTGAGCGTGATGGAGTTGGGGAGGTTCATCGCGGTCGTTCGCCCCGTGTCGGGGCGGATGCTAGCATTCTGTCATATCGAGGCACGATGCGTAGCGTGCTTGGCGAGACACAACCCTGGTGCGGGCGCATCGAGGTTGGGCGTAAGGCTGGCTGCACCGATCCCGAGGATGATCCCTTCAGCCAACTCAAGTGGGCGCGTCGACATCCTTCAGGTATCGCCATCGGCGAGGCACGTCAAGGCAAGGTTCGACCTCTAGCCGCTCTTCGGGCGGTGTGGGTGGTACTCCTGGCGTCCCGCACGATGAGAGACACCAGGCATGCTCCTACCCAGAATCCAGCGGCGTTCGCCTTTGACGGCCAGTCCTTGTTAAGGAGTGGGTATGGAGTGGATTGGGGAGGATGCGCCCGTCAATGTAGGGAGGGCCGAGCGGCTGCTGACCGGGCTGGCCGGGCTGGGCTTGATGGCTCCGACTTTACGGCGGAGGTCCGTGGTAACGGTTGCGGCGGCGGTTGCCGGTGGGGCATTGCTCTATCGCGCGGCGACGGGGCGATGCCGGCTGTACCGTGCGCTGGAGGTTAATACCGCGGAGACGGCGCCGAGCACCGCGGAGGGGTTCATCACGATCGGCAAGCCGGCGGAGGCGCTTCATGCGCTCTGGCGCGATCCGGAGGCCTTTGCCAAGGTGACGCGGGGCGTGGTGGAGGTGAGCCCGATCGACGATGCCCATGCCCGGTGGCGGGTTGTGGCTCCGCTGGGAAAGACGCTGGAATGGACGACAGAGGTGGTGGAGGAGGCGGTGGGCCGGCCGTTCCATTGGCGGTCCGTGCCGGAAAGCGCATTGAAGACGGAAGGCTGGCTGCGGATTGCGGACGCTCCACGCGATTGGGGGGCGGAGGTCCGGTTGCAGGTGGCGTTCGACCTCTCCGGGCTGCCGGCGGGGGCTTTGCTGCAGCCGGCGGCCAGCCTGTTCGGCCAGGTCCCGAAGACGATGGTGAACAAGCTGCTGCGGAACTTCAAGAGCCTGGCAGAAACGGGCGAGGTTCCGACGCTCGATCGGAACTCGTCGGCGCGACCCGCCGCGGACGGCGAACAAGGAGACTGGGTATGAGGGCACTTTGCTGGAACGGAGTGAATGACCTGCGGGTGGAGACGGTGCCGGACCCGGCGCTGGTCAATCCGCATGACGCAATCCTGAAGGTCACCATGTCGACGACATGCGGTTCGGACCTGCACTTTATAGACGGCTACATTCCCACGATGCGGGCGGGGGACGTCATCGGACACGAGTTTATGGGGGAGGTGGTGGAGGTTGGCAAGGAGGTCAAGCGAGTCAAGCGGGGGCAGCGGGTGGTGGTGCCGTCGTTTATCTGCTGCGGCGATTGCTGGTACTGCCGGAACGACCTCTTCTCGTTATGCGATAACACGAACCCGAATGGCGCGCTGCAGGAGCCGATGCTGGGCTATCCGACGGCGGGAATCTACGGCTATACGCATGCGTTTGGCGGCTACGCCGGGGCGCATGCGCAGTATGTGCGGGTGCCGCACGCGGATGTGGATTGCTTTGAGGTGCCGGCAACGCTGCGCGACGAGCAGGCGCTGTTCCTCTCCGATGCCGGACCGACCGGGTTTATGGGGGCGGACTTCTGCAATATCCAGCCCGGGGATACGGTGGCGGTGTGGGGTTGCGGCGGCGTGGGGCTGGTCGCGCAGAAGAGCGCATACCTGCTCGGCGCGGGAAGGGTGATCGGGATCGATCGATTGCCCGAGAGGCTGCAGGCAGCGCGGGAGAAGGTCGGGGCGGAGACGATCGACTATAGCCAGGTGGACAGCGTGCTCGACACGCTGAAGGAGATGACTGGCGGGCGAGGGCCGGATGCGTGCATCGATGCGGTGGGCATGGAGGCGCACGGCACGGGGCTGCAGTACGCGTACGACCGGGTGAAGCAGGCCGTGCGGATGGAGACGGACCGAGGAAGCGCCCTGCGGGAGGCCATTATGGCCTGCCGGAAGGGTGGCACGTTGTCCGTGCTAGGAGTGTACGGGCTGATGGATAAGTTCCCCATGGGCGTGCTGATGAACAAAGGCATTACGTTGAAGACGGCGCAGCAGCATGGGCAGAAGTACGTGAAGAGGCTGCTCGACTATGCGGAGAAGGGCGACCTGGATCTTTCGTTCCTGGCGACTCACCGCTTTTCGCTGGAAGACAGTCCGCGGGGGTACGACATGTTCAAACACAAGACCGACGGATGTATGCGGGCGGTGTTTGTGCCCTGAGGTGAGCCCGGGAGAGGGTCGGTCGCTCTCCCGGGTTACGCCCTCACGCGTAGATGCCGCGTTGTTTGGTGGTGTAGGCGACGCGGTCGATTGCGAGCATGTAGGCGGCGATGCGGTTGTTCACCTGGTGGGAGCGGGCGTAGGCGAGCACGTCGTCGAAGCTGTCGACCATGATGCGTTCTAGGCGCTGGTTGACCTCGGCCTCGGTCCAGAAGTAGCCCATCCGGTCCTGGACCCATTCGAAGTAGCTGGCGGTAACGCCGCCGGCGTTAGCGAGGATGTCCGGGATTACGAAGACACCGTTCGCTTCGAGGATGTCATCGGCGACGATGGTGGTGGGGCCGTTAGCGCCTTCGCAGAGGATCTTGCAGTTCAGGGATGCCGCGTTGCGGCTGGTAATGACGTTTTCCGTGGCGGCGGGGATGAGGATTTCGCAGGGCCAGGTGAGGAGTTCGGCCTTATCGACGGCCTGGCCGTCGGGGAAGCCGACGATGGTGCCGGCCTGCTGGCGGTGGGTGAGGAGAGCCGGGATGTCGAGGCCGGCGGGGTTGGCGAGGGCGCCGTCGAACTCGGCGATGCCCAGGATGGTGTAGCCCTTCTGGTAGAGGATATGGGCGGCGTTCGAGCCGACGTTGCCGAAGCCCTGGAGGATGACCCGGCAGCCTTCGACGGGCATGTCGAGAGCCTTGAGGGCCTGGTCGCAGACGACGGCTATGCCGCGGCCGGTGGCCTCGCGGCGACCGCGGGAGCCTCCGAGGTTGACGGGTTTGCCGGTGACGACGGCGTTGACGGTCTGGCGGGTGTGCATGGAGAAGGTGTCCATGATCCAGGCCATGGTCTGCTCGTTGGTGCCGAGGTCGGGGGCGGGGACGTCTTTCTCGGGGCCGATGAACTCGATCAGTTCGGCGGTGTAGCGGCGGGTCATGCGTTCAAGCTCGCCCTGGGACATCGTCTTCGGGTCGCAGATAACGCCGCCCTTGGCCCCGCCGAAGGGGATGTTGACGACGGCGCACTTCCAGGTCATCCAGGAAGCCAGAGCGCGGACCTCATCGAGCGAAACGTCGGGGGCGTAGCGGATGCCGCCCTTGCCGGGGCCGCGGGCGATGGAGTGCTGGACGCGGTAGCCGGTGAAGACCTCGACGGAGCCGTCGTCCATGGAGACCGGAATGTGGACGATGATCTCGCGGGTAGGATAGCGGAGGACCTTCCAAAGGCCGGGGTCGAGCGAAAGCTTGCGGGCCGCGATGTCGAAACGGGCGGCCTGCGCCTCCCAGGGGTTGGTCTCTTGTTCAAGGGTGAGGGGAGTCTTGGTCTTAGGAAGTTCAAGGGTGCTTGCATACATGGTGGTGCGTTCCTTTATCTGGGCTGCCCGGATGGGCAGCCACGTCGCTCGGGGCTGGCTTTCCTCCGTCGCGGGTCTCTATAAGTCTCCGGCCATTGGGCTCTCCCCCGTGTGAATCTTTGCGCCTGGAACCTGGTCGAACGGGTTCCGGATTCAATTTTGGAGAGCGTACAGGCTCGGCCAGGCCGGTCGGTGGCCGAGCGGGGAAGCTGCCGGAGTATAGGCCCCGGCGTCGACGTTGAGCAATGGCTCGAACGTCTATGATGAGATGCATGGGTGCCGTTCGGGGACTGCCATTATCCGGCTCACAACCTGCCGCAAAGGAGTTTCTGCGGCTTGGCCGGACCCACTCGCTGGTGCCGGTGTACCGCACGCTGGTGGCGGACCTGGAGACGCCGGTGTCGGCCTTCCTGCGGATCGCGGCGGAGGAGCCGGAGGCCTTTCTGCTGGAGTCCGTCGAAGGCGGCGAGCGGGTGGGCCGCTATACCTTCATCGGCATCAAGCCGTACAAGACGATGGTCTCGCGGGGCCGCGCCATCACGGTCGTCGAAGGACGGCGGCGGAAGACCTTCGACGGAGACATCTTCGAGGAGCTGAAGAGGGCGCTGAGCGGGCATACCCCGGCGCGCCTAGCGGGACTGCCCCCGTTTACTGCCGGGGCGGTGGGTTTTTTCTCCTACGATGTCGTTCGCCAGATTGAAACGCTGCCCACGCTTGCGAACGATGATCTTGGCGTTCCCGATGCCTGCCTGATGTTTTTCGACCAGGTGCTCGCCTTCGACCATGTAAAGAAGGAAATCCACCTGATGGTGACCGCCGACCTGGCGCGGGAGCCGCGCGAAGGTGCGTACGAGCGCTGTGTGCGGAGGCTGAACAAGCTCGAGCGGCGTCTGGCGCAGGCTCTGCCGGTGCGGCGCAAGACGAAGCCGCTGGGCAAGCTGACGATCACCGCGCGCACCCCAAAGGCGACCTTCTTGAAGGCCGTCGGCAAGGCGAAGGAGTACATCGCTTCGGGCGACGTCTTCCAGTGCGTGCTGTCGCAGCGGTTCGACTGCGTGCCGGGCGTAGACGCCTTCGAGGTGTACCGCGCCCTGCGGATCGTGAATCCCTCACCGTATATGTACTTTCTGCGGTTCCCCCTGGGCGAGGCGCAGGCGCACATCGTGGGCAGTTCGCCGGAGCTTCTGGTCCGCGTGCACGGGCGCAAGGTGGAGTACCGGCCGATCGCCGGCACCCGGCCCCGCTCCGACGACGAAGGGGAGGATCGGGCGCTGGAAGCCGACCTGAAGGCGGACGAAAAAGAGGTTGCCGAGCACATCATGCTCGTCGACCTGGGCCGCAACGATGTAGGCCGGGTAAGCGAGTTCGGGTCCGTCAAAGTGAAAGACCTGATGTTCGTCGAGCGGTACAGCCACGTCATGCACCTGGTGAGCGCGGTCGAAGGCACGCTCAAGTCCGATCTCGGCCCCGTCGACGCCTTTCGCGCCTGCTTTCCCGCGGGAACCCTCTCCGGCGCCCCCAAGATTCGCGCCATGGAGATCATCGAGGAGCTCGAGCCCACCCGTCGCGGCGTTTACGGCGGCAGCGTCCTCTACGCCGACTTCAACGGCAACTTCGACTCCTGCATCGCCATCCGGACGCTGTTCTTGAACGGCGAACAAGGGCACATCCAGGCAGGCGCGGGGATCGTGGCGGATTCAGTGGCGGAAAGCGAGTTTGCCGAGTGCGGGAACAAGGCCCGCGCGGTGGTGCGGGCGATCGAGCGAGCACGGGGGTAAGTACGGCGGCGTAAAATCCAAAGGATGGTCTTCGTCCTCGACAACTACGACTCGTTCACCTACAACCTGGTCCAGTACATGGGCGAGCTCGGCGCGGAAATGGAGATTCGGCGCAACGACGAGATGACGCCGGCGGAGGTCGAGGCGTTGGCCCCGGAGCGGATTCTGATCTCACCTGGGCCGTGTACCCCGGAGGATGCGGGCATTTCAATCGACCTGATCAAGCACTTCGCCGCGCTTGCCGAGAGCGGCGGGGCAAGGGTGCCGATCCTTGGCGTCTGCCTGGGGCACCAGTCGATCGGTGCCGCGTTTGGCGGCAAGGTCATCCGCGCGCCCAGGCTGATGCACGGCAAAACGAGCGTGGTCGGGCACGACGGCGAGACTATCTTTGTGGGCATTCCACGCGAGATGACCTGTACTCGGTACCACTCGCTCATCGTGTCGGAGGAAGATTTTCCCGCGGAGCTGGAGGTGTCGGCGCGCACGGTGGGCGGGCAGGATAGCGCGACCATCATGGCGCTGCGGCACCGGACGTTGCCGATCGAAGGCGTGCAGTTCCATCCGGAAAGCGTGCTGACGGTGCATGGCAAGACGATCATCGAAAATTTTCTGAAGAGGAAGGGTTAGGCGTGGCTGCGCGTTCGATGGGTCTGGCAGCGCTGGTATTGTGCGCGGGGGCGGCGGCGCAGCAACGCATCGGCAGCGTCGCTCTCGAAGAGGCGACCGTGGCGGGGGCGCTCGATGTCCGGTCCGGGCAGGCGGTGCTGGTAGGGGCTAGTTCCATCAAGGCGCGGGAGCATGTGGCGGAGCTGAAGCTGGAACGCGGCGGCATGGTGCGGGTGTGCCAGACCAGCGGGCTGCATGTGACCGCGGGTGCAGCCGGCCCGGGTGGGGTGCCGCTGATGCTGGCGCTCGATCGCGGCGCCATGGAGGTGGCGATGCCGACTGCGGGCAACGATGTGATCCTGACGCCCGATCTGCGGTTTGCCGTGCAGGGCACCGGGTCTCTCGACCTGCGGCTGCGGGTCGCGCAGAACGGCGACACCTGCGTGGAGCAACGCGGCAGGAATGCGCCCGCGCTGGTGGTGACCGACTCCTTCGGCGAAGCGACGTACGAGGTTCACGCGGGGCAGCACGTGATGTTCGAGCATGGCAGCCTGCGCGAGGTGGTCGACCAGGAGAGCTCGCCGTGCGGGTGCCCGCGCGAAACGATGTCGCTGGCCGAGGCCGCGCTCGCTCCGGGCGGCGGCGCGGCGGCGGAGCATCCCTTTCCCGCCGCGCAGAGCGTCGGCCTGACGGTGGAGCCGGCGGTGCCCCAGGCTGCTCCGGGCACGGTGCATACGGAGGTGGCGGCCACGCTGAGCTTTCCCACAGCCGTTGCAGGCGCGGAGCCCGCCCCGCTACCAGCCCCGGCCCCAAAGCCCGCGGAGACGCCGCATGGCTTCGGACACGCCATCGGCCACTTCTTCCGGAGAGTCTTCGGCGGGGGCTAGGCGCGGGTCGCTGCGTTACAATCGGAGGGTTGCGGAGCCATACAGACTTCGCGGGAGCGCCCCCCGTGGCGACCCTAACCGCCTTCGATCGAGGACTTCCTTCTATGTCGATTCCCGCCACGCAGATGCGCCCGGGCATGATCATCAAGTTCAAAGACGACCTCCACCTGGTCTTTTCCGTGGAGCATCGCACGCCCGGCAACCTGCGCGCGTTTATTCAGGCCAAGCTCCGCAACGTGCGCACCGGGTCCATGTTCGTCGAGCGCTTCCGGTCGCCCGACCCCATCGACCGCGTCGTCGTGGATGAAGTGAAGATGGAGTTCCTCTACAACGACGGCGACGAGTACTACTTCATGGATGAGAGCTTCGAGCAGACGATGCTCACCCGCGACACGCTGGGTGACGCCGTCGAGTACCTGACGCCGAACCTCTCGATCGACGTCAGCTTCCACGACGGCAAGCCGGTTGGCATCGAGCTTCCCACCGCGGTCATCATGACGGTAATCGAGACGGAGCCGGGCATCAAGTCCGCCACCGCGTCTTCCGTTTCGAAGCCGGCCAAGACTGAGACGGGTCTCGTGGTGCAGGTTCCCGCGTTTATCAATGAAGGCGAAAAGATTCGGGTGGATACGGCGGAAGGCGCCTACATGAGCCGGGCGTAGCCATGACACGCAGCGACTTACAAAAGCTATCCAATTCCAGACTTCGTGAAGCGAGGTTACTCTTTCAGTCGTCGGAATACAGCGGCGCCTACTATCTCGCCGGATACGCCGTGGAGTGCGGCTTGAAAGCTTGCTATGCAAAAGCCGTCAAGCGCCATGACTTCCCTGATAAAGCGAGTTCGAGACGAATATTTACGCACAACCTTATTGAGCTTGTCGAACTGTCTGGCTTGAAGAAACAGCTCTTGCTTGCAAGAGAGCAAAGCGAGAGACTGAGTGCAGGCTGGAACCTGGTATGTCGATGGACAGAGGAAAGCCGATACCTGATCTCAACCAGGGACGATGCTGAAGCGCTTATCGACGCGATTGCACGACGAAAGGACGGACTGCTTCCATGGATCAGGCAACGCTGGTAAGTCCAGATGTGGACGCCGGTCTTCAGGCGGTCTGTGAGCTTGATCAGGCGGGTCTCCGTCCCTCCGTGGCTTTACTGGTAAATACTCCAGAGTACGGTGATTGGCGGCTTGTAGTGTCCTCCCCTTTGCTTGATCAGCACCATCAACTGCATGCGTACGAACAGGTGGCATCCATTTTAAGAGGACATTTTGTGTATACGCTGCCTCCTATTTGGATCCTTCCGATGAAGGATCCTCTTATCAGGGAACTTCGGCGGCTGTTCGCGAAGAGTAAGGATGTCTCAGGGATGCGTCTTGGCGGTCAAGTTCTCGGAAGCCGTTTTGTTTCGAACGCTTATGTGTACCGGATCCAGTAGCGAGCTATGGTGAGGCACTACTTGGTAAAAGGCCGCGTGCAGGGTGTCGGCTTCCGCTGGTTTGTCCATCGGGAGGCGGCGGAGCTTGGTCTGCGTGGATGGGTCCGGAATACCGGCGATGGGCATGTGGAAGCCGTCGCGGCCGGAGAGCCCGAGGACCTGGCGGAGTTGGAGGCGGCCCTCCGAAAGGGCTCCCGCGGCAGCCGGGTGGATCAGATCGTCCAGCATGACCTGGTGGAGGCGGAAGGCGCCCGGCTGGGACCGTTTGAAATCGAAGGAGCCTGGTAGAACACGATGACGATGAAAGCAATCAACTGCGAACCGCTCAAGGATCTGATCCGTACGGTGCCGGATTACCCGAAGCCGGGGATCCTCTTCTACGACATCACCACCCTGCTGAAGGATAAGAACGGGTTCGCCCGGCTGATCGATGCGCTCGCGCAGTACTACATCGGCAAGGAGATCGACCTGGTGCTTGGCATCGAGGCGCGCGGGTTCATCTTCGGTCCCGCGCTGGCTTACCGGCTGAACGCAGGCTTCGTGCCGGTTCGCAAGCCGAAGAAGCTCCCCGGACCAGTGGCTCGGGTGAACTATGACCTTGAATACGGCAGCGATGCGCTGGAGATCCACCTGGATGCGGTCCAGCCGGGGCAGCGGGTGATCGTCGTCGACGACCTGCTGGCGACCGGTGGAACCATGCAGGCGACCGTGCAACTGGTGCGGCAGCTTGGCGGTGAAATCGCCGGACTCGGCTTTGCCATCGAACTCGACTTCCTCAAAGGCCGCGCCAGGCTGCAGGAGTACGACGTCTTTAGCCTGCTCCATTACGATGATTAAGGCATCACTGCCCGAAGATGGGTAGGCCGCCGATGCCCTGGGCGATCTTCGCCGACCACTCAGCCGGGCCCGTCGTGTGGACGCTGGTGCCGAGCGCGTCCACGGCGACGGTGACGGGCATATCTTTGACCTCGAACTCGTAGATGGCCTCCATGCCAAGGTCGGCGAACGCCAGCACCTTGGCGCTCATGATGGCCTTCGACACCAGGTACGCCGCGCCCCCGACCGCCATCAGGTAGACAGCCTCGTTGTCCCGGATCGCCGCGATGGCTTCGGGCCCGCGCTCGGCCTTGCCGATCATGCCCAACAGGCCAGTCTCTTCCAGCATCTGCCGGGTGAACTTGTCCATACGGGTTGCGGTCGTTGGGCCCGCGGGGCCGACCGCCTCATCGCGCACCGCCTCCACCGGCCCAACGTAGTAGATAAACCGACCGGTGAAGTCGACGGGCAGCCGCTCGCCCCGGTTCAGCATGTCGGACATGCGCTTGTGCGCGGCGTCGCGCCCCGTAAGCAGCTTGCCCGAGAACAGGACAACCTCGCCCGGCTTCCATGTCTTCACCTCGTCGCGGGTAACGGTGTCGAGGTTCACCCGCCTCGCCGTTTGGACGTCGTATACCAGCTTCGGCCACGCATCGAGCGAAGGCGGATCGGCCATCACCGCCCCGGAGCCGTCGAGGCGGATATGCAGGTGGCGCGTGGCGGCGCAGTTGGGGATCATCGCCACCGGCAGGTTCGCGGCATGCGTCGGATAGTCCATGATCTTCACGTCCAGAACCGTCGTCAGGCCGCCCAGCCCCTGCGCGCCGATGCCGAGCCGGTTCACCTTCTCATACAGCTCGACCCGAAGCTTCTCAATGTTCGTCTTTGGACCCCGAGCGATCAGCTCCTGCATATCGATCGGGTCCATGAGCGACTCCTTCGCCAACACCATCGCCTTCTCCGCCGTGCCCCCAATGCCGATCCCGAGCATCCCCGGCGGACACCATCCCGCGCCCATGGTGGGGACGGTCTTCAACACCCAGTCGACGATCGAGTCCGAGGGGTTGAGCATCGCAAACTTGCTCTTGGCCTCGCTGCCTCCGCCCTTGGACGCAACGGTAATGTCCACCGCCGCACCGGGAACGAGCTCGACCACTACCATGGCCGGCGTGTTGTCGCCCGTATTGCGCCGCGTAAACGCCGGGTCCGCCAGCAGGCTGGGCCGCAGCACATTATCGGCATTCCTCCACGCCTCCCGGACCCCTTCGTCAATCATCTGCTGCATCGACATCATCCCGAAGCTGGCCGACGCCTGCCAGCCAACCTCCATCCCCACCTTCACGAACGCCGTCACGATCCCCGTATCCTGGCAGATCGGCCGATGCCCCTCCGCGCACATGCGGGAGTTGATCAGAATCTGCGCCATGGCATCCTTGGCGGCGGCAGATTGCTCCCTCTCGTAGGCACGTGCAAGGTTGGTGATGTAGTCCACCGGGTGGTAGAAGCTGATGTATTGAAGCGCGTCGGCGACGCTGCGGATGACGTCGTCCTGCCGGATGATTGCCATGGGAAAGCCTCACTCTTAAGCTTAAATGCAAACGGCAGGGCCGCGCAGGAAGACACGCCGGCCCTGCCGATGATCGCCCCCCGCTACCGCGAAAGCCGCCCGAACCGGTAGACGATCCCCGCGTTGACTCCGAGGTTATTCTGCAGCGTACTGCCAAACGTCGTGCCCACATACGTCGGCGTCAGCCGAAAGGCCAGGTTCGGGTAGAAGTTGTAATCGTAGCTCAGCCCTGCCGAGAAGACAGGCCGGTTGGACGTGGGCCAGAGCCCAAGCAGCGGCGCCGGAATTGCCTTCGATCCCCCGTCGAAGTTCCCCAGCGAGTAGCCCCCCATCAACTGCACGCTCGCCGCGTTCTTCTGCTTGGCGTAGAAACGGTAGGTCGGACCGCCCATAAACGTGTACTCCGTAATCAGTGGATCGTAGACGCTATAAACGTTGTTGCCGACCTTCGCGTTTCCATACCCGCCACGCGCGTCGGCAATAATCCCCAGCCGTGGATTCAGCATGTACGTCCCGCTGGCCGCCCAGGTCACTTCGTTGTTCTTCTGCAGATACTGCCCGCTGCGGAAGCGCAGGTACCCGCCCCCTCCGAAGACCTCCCACCGATGCGTGTAGGTATCGTCGATCGCCTTCTGGATGCGTGCCTTGCGGTTCGCGCTCGACTCCCGCCGCGTTCTCCGCGTCATCTGCGCCCCGGCCGGAGCGGCCGCCCAACAGATCGCCAACGCAAGCAGGCCCGCGGCCAGCACCCTCATCTTCCGTTCCATACCAGACATCAAGCGTTTCCCCTGCTTCCTTCTCGAAACCGCTGCCGCGTCGCGCGCAGCCCATCTCTGTATTAGAACATCCGCCACCCAACCGAGGGCGCCGTGGGTTCGACGTTTCTCCCCCGCCAAAGGCGCTACCGCAGCGAATAACTGACGCCTGTCTGCAACTGGAAGCTGTTCTTGCGAAATCCCGCCGCCGGGTTGTTCAGGTAGCTGTCCGTCGCTGTCACGGTCATGTTCAGCCGGCGCAGCAGCGGCGCCGTCAGCACCACGGAAGCATTCGCCGAGGACGCATCCAGGTTGTTCCATGCCGGCAGCACGTTCAACGTCTGCGTCAGCACCATCCTGCGCTGCAGGTTGCGTCGGTAGGCCTCCGAAAACAGCGATCCTACCAGGTTCTGGTTCCCGCTCGCCGTCGCAAACTGCTCCTTCTCATAGTGAACGTCCAGCTTCAGGTCGAGATGCTCGGCGGCCCGTTGGATCGGCGTCCACCCGACTCCCGCCCCAAAAAGCTGCTGCAGGTCCAGCCCCTGCGAGAAGTTGTGGTCGAAGGCAGTCTGCACAAGCCCGTAAAAGCGTTGCGACGCATACTCATCGCGCTCGAGCGCCGCGTGCAAGATGCTCGTCTTCGCCACCGCATCCGCGCTCGGCGGCTGCGTGGCGGGAATCACCGGCTGCGTAATCTTCCCGTAAGTCTCCGTAAAATCGACGCTGGTGCGATTGCGCGGCGGGAGAAACGCAACCGGGGGCACACTGCGCACCAGCGCCACGCCCGCCGTATACGTCGACCCGTTCTGCGTCGACCGCTGCAGCGTCAAGCCCGCGGCGACCGAGCCATTCCACCCTTCCCACGGCGTCGGCCTCACCTCGACGTCCTTCTGGTACGTCGCCGCATCGATCAGGTAGCCGACCTGTCCGGCTGGCACCGCGGCTTGCCCCTCCGGGGTCACCATCCCTGCCTCCACCCGGATCTTCGCAGGCACGACCGGCTGCTTTGCCACCGGGACGTCCTTGCGCAGCAGGGCAAAGCCGCCGACAGACCGAAGTTCCCGCACCTTGTCGAGCGCAACCGTAATCTCCCCGGCCATGTCGCTCTTGAAAACGATGGTGGACCCCACCCCACGAACCAGCCTCCCTTTAAGCTGATCGCCATTGGTAAAGACCAGCACCTCGTCCACCCGGGTCTCCGGCTGCTGAGCCCAGCAACGGGAGATGCCAGCGCACCAGCAAACCAGGAAGACCAGCAGGCACACGCCCGCCGCATCGCAACAGTTCTTCATGGTTTCAACATATCGCAGGAGCAGGCCCGGAGAGGCGCGGGTCCCCACAGCGGTTCCGCCAAGAGGGTAGCGCTCGCATCCGGCCGTTCAGCAAGAGCCGGGGCGATCCGCCTTCAAGGCGCAGCGTAACAAGCAGCCTCCATGGCTGCACGAATCCTTCTCAACCGCCCCGAAGGCGTGGTCAGACCAGAGAATCCACTTCAATCCTTTTCGACGGCACCCACAGATGCCTGCACCAACCCGGAAAAAACCCACGAAAACCGAGGTTTCGCGCTGGCCTGCCCTTCGGCGCGAGTCTGTAGAAGAAGTTGTTGCCAATGGTCGCGTGAGTGGCATAGTATCCGTTTCGCGCTCGGCAAAGTCCGCACTTCCAGCAGATTCGCCAGAGCCATCGCGCCGAGAAAGTTTGATGGACTGTCGATTACCTTTACCCGCGCGGCCAAGATGCCGCTGCGGCTTGGCTGGAGCGAATCATGGCTTGGTACGCGTATTGCATCGCAGAACGGCAGGCATTTCCCGAGCTCTGCCGGCACCGTCGCCCGATGCCCCTCACCGGCGTCTCCGGGCTCTTCAGCAACCAGACCTTTCTCTTTCCCGCAAGCGATCTCGCCGTCATTGTCTCTGAACATAGTGACGAAGAGATCGCCGCAATGGATAGCAGGTTTGCCCGCGATCATGCCCGCGTCGTCGCCGATTGCTTCAAACTGTCGACCGTGCTGCCCTTCCGCTTCGGAACCACCTTCGCCGACGACGACTCGCTTCGCCGCTCCGTCCGCTCCAATCAACGACATTTCCTGGCAAACGTCGAACGGCTCCGCGGCAAGGCCGAAATGCACCTCAAGGTCCTCGTCGACGACACCTGCCCCGGAAACTTCACCCAGGATCAAGCCGCTCGCGAGAGCGCCGTCGGCCAGCAGTATCTTGCCAGCCTCCGCGATAGCGCAGGCCGCCAGCGCGAGCGTCAATCGCGCGCCCGCGCCCTTTCCGTCCAGATGCATCGCATGTTTCTTCCCATCGCCGAGGAGATCACCTGCAAGCGTACCGATTCCGGCAAGATGCTGCTCGACATCGCCCATCTCATCGACCACAAAACCGTCGAGCGCTACCAGAACAAGTACTCGTCGGCGACGCAGCAGATGAAGGAATGCACCATGCAGCTCTCCGGGCCATGGCCTCCCTACCACTTCGTCCATCGTCATAGCGCTCCACAGCACGCCTGATCCAAGACGTTTCCTCATGCGGCCCCCCGCCCCTTCAGCGGCCCCGCTCGCTCCGTCCCGCCACCCTTACCTAAGTACGCTGCTGCCGCTCCCCGTGGACTACCTTTGCCCCACCCTGGGCATCGCATCCTGTAGCTGGGCCAGGATGCGCCTTTCTGCGTTTCCGCTCCAGCGGAAGCTTCCAGGAGAACGGACACCATGCAGAACGGCAGCAAACCTTCCCGCATCGACGCACGCCACACCTTCTCGATCCTCCCCGCGCTCGCGGCCTGGGTCCTCTTTTCCGCAGCGCCCCTCCCGCTGCACGCGCAGGAGCCCAACCCCACCTCTCGCCAGTCGGGCGACATCGTGGAGCGGCCTGACGGCATCTTTCTCTACCGCGTCAAGGTCGTCCAGCGCGATCTGGACGCCGTCAACTACCTTCACCGCAGCGGTTCCACCCGCATCGGCTTCCAGGGAACCGCCCTGCTGCCCAACGCCAAAGGGGAAGCCAAGGTGCAGAGCGAGCGCGGCGGCATCACCATCGAAGCCCGCTTCGAGGGCCTCACCCCGGCCAACGGCTTCGGCCACGAATATCTGACCTACGTGCTGTGGGCCATCTCCCCCGATGGCCGCCCGCAGAACCTCGGAGAGGTCCTTCCCGCCGGAAACAAGAACAACATCAACGCCACCACCTCTCTGCAGTCCTTCGGCCTCATCGTCACCGCGGAGCCGTACTATTCGGTCTCCCAGCCCAGCGATGTCGTCGTCCTCCAGAACGTCGTCCTGCAGGATAAAACCGCCGGCGTGCTTGAGAAGGTCAACGCCCACTACGCCCTGCTTCCCCGCGGCATCTATGCCGATACCGACGGAGCCCACTCCAACCCCGATCCCGTAACCCGCGACGAAAAGTCCCCGCTCGAGCTCTACCAGGCCCATAACGCTCTTCGCATCGCGCTGAACGCAGGAGCCGAAAAGTACACGCCGGACATCATCCGCGAGGCGCGGCAGGACCTTCGCAATGCGGACGATATCGACTCCAACAAGCATGGCGACCGCAAAATGGAGATCACCTTCGCCCGGCAGGCCGTGCAGCGGTCGGAAGATGCCCGTATCGCCACGCTCCGCAAGCAAGCCGCCGAGCGCCAGCAGGACGCGGAAAACGCCAAGAATCAGGCCCAGGTTCAGGCTGCCCAGGCGCAGGAACAGGCCGCCCAGGCCCAGGTGCAGGCTCAGCAGGCCCAGGCTGAGGCCGCCCGCGCCGCCGCCGCCAAGGCTCAGGCAGACGCGGAACGCTCCCGTGCGGAAGCCGATGCCGCCAACGCCCGCGCCCAGGCTGCTGAGGCCAACAAGAGCGTCCAGGATGCGAATACTATCCGCGAGAAGCTCCGGCAGCAGCTCAACAGCGTCCTCCAGACAAGCGACTCCGCTCGCGGACTCATCGTCAACATGTCGGACGTCCTCTTCGACACCGGCAAGTACAGCCTGAAGCAGCCGACGCAGATCTCGCTCGCCAAAGTCGCCGGAATCCTGCAGGCCTACCCAGGGCTGAAGCTGCAGGTCGAGGGCTATACCGACTCGGTCGGCACGCCCACCCTGAACCAGAAGCTCTCGGAGAACCGTGCCGGAGCCGTTCGGGACTTTCTCGTCACCCAGGGAGTTCAGCTCAACAACATCACCGCTGCGGGCTTCGGCGAGGCGAAGCCTGTGGCCGATAACGCTACCGCCGCAGGCCGCGCCCAGAATCGGCGCGTCCAGCTCGTCGTCTCGGGAGACGCCATCGGCATCTCCACCCAGGCCGTTCAATAGTCAGCGTCGGGGGGCGGTCACTCGGCGCTCTCGGGCATCCCGGCCGAGAGTTCCGGGGGACACCGCCTCCCGCGCATCGAACCGTTCCCCCTGGCTCCGTTTCCATCACAAAAACCTAGCCTGAGTTGTCGACCCCACTTGGTTCGTAAGCGCGGCAAAGCAACGGCGTAGCAGTTACGCCCGTTCCGCTACAATCGATCGAGATCGAAGCCTGCAACCAGGGTTCCTTCTCCGTCCATGATGGGGCTTTATGGCCGCAATTCTCTGCTGCACATTTTTTGGCGTAAGTGACTGAAAAAGGACCTGCGACGTATCAGCGCACGTCAACGCAACATTCGGCAGCATTTACACGCGGCGTTAGGGGGGCACCCCCTTGTGTCATTGAAAAGAGAGCAAATTGATCTCGCTTCGCAACCACCTTGTCTTCGTCACCGGAGCAAGCTCCGGAATCGGCCGCGCCACGGCGCTCGCCTTCGCCGGCCTTGGTGCCCGTCTTCTGCTCTGCGGTCGCCGCGCAGACCGCCTCGAAGCCGTTGCCCGCGAGGCCCGCGAAGGCCACGCGGTCGAGGTTCATACCATCACGCTGGACGTACGGCATCGTGCCGCGGTCGACGCCGCGCTCTCCGCGCTTCCCGAAGCCTGGCAGTCGGTGGATATCCTCGTCAACAACGCCGGCCTCAGCCGCGGTCTCGGCAAGGTCTACGAAGACGATCCCGGCAACTGGGACGAGATGATCGACACCAACATCAGCGGTCTGCTCTCGGTTACACGCGCCATCGTTCCGGGCATGATCGCCCGCAACCGCGGTCACGTCATCAATCTCGGCTCCATCGCTGGCCACATTACCTATCCCAACGGAGCGGTTTACTGCGCCACCAAGGCCGCCGAGAAGGCCATCAGCGAGGGTCTCAAGCTCGACCTTGTGGGAACTCCCATCCGCGTCACCTCGGTCGATCCGGGGATGGTGGAAACCGAGTTCAGCGCGGTCCGCTTCCGTGGCGATGCCGCCCGTGCCGCGAAGGTCTATGAGAACGTGACCCCGCTCACCGCCGAAGATGTCGCCGACTCGATTGTCTGGGCCGCCACTCGACCCGCGCATGTCAACATCCACACCATCGTGCTCACCACCATCGATCAGGGAAACGCATACGTCCTGAACCGCCGGAGCTAAGGGCTAGGCGTGGACCGAAACGCCGCCGAAGGTGAGGATGATCCTGCTCTTGACAGGCATTCCGAACACGCTCGCCGGCTTGAACACCGAGAGAAGCAAATGCTCCACGATCTGGTTCCGGATCGCAGGATCTTCGGGGCCGCCCGGACCCGACATCACCGTGTAGTCGTATACCCGGCCGTCGCTATTAATTAGCGCTTCGAGCACGATCGTGGAGTTCGCCGCATCGCGATTCATCACGATCGGCTCTGGGCTGATCGCAGAGTACAGGTAATGCGGTGCGGTCATCGCGCCCAAAGGCTCGTCGTTCGCCAGCACCGCGTTCGGCGGAGGGACAACGCCGAGCAGCAACGTGATCGTTCCAATCAGCGCCACCGCGCACGCAAGCCCTGCTGAAACCTGCACAGCCATTGGCCGTAGCGTGTTTTGCCAGGTCAGCGAAACCGTGTCGCGCCAGCTCGAACGCCGCGCGGCCTGCTCGTGCGAGATCGCCAACCGCAGCCGCAAACCAAGATCCTCAGGAGCCCTCGCGGCCTTCAGGCTCGCAAGCGTCTGCTGCATCGCGCGCCATTGGTTGAACTCCGCCTCACAGAGGTCACAACTCTCCAGATGGGCTGCAATCGCCTGCATGGTGTGTCCGCTGACCGCGCCATCGAGGTAGTCCGAGAACGCTCCACGGGTCGCTTCGCAGTCCATCGTGTTTGCCTCGACAGGAGTCATCGCGAACCTCCTTCGGGAGTCGCCGCGAGGCATCCATCGCTCGTCAGCAAGGCACGCAGGGCAGCGCGTCCGCGCGTCAGCCGCGACTTGACCGTTCCGAGGTTCACCTGCAGGATCTCGGCGATCTCCTCGTAGGCAAACCCCTCGATCTCGCGCAGCACGACCACGGTCCGGAAAGCCTCCGGGACCTCGCGCAGGGCCGATTCGACACGCTGCCGAAGCTGCGCCTGGGCTGCGTGATCGTAGGGAGAAACGCGTCCATCGGCAAGGGTTGCGCCGAGGCAGAGGCTTTGTCCGTCGTCGTCGCCGTCGAGGGGGGAGTCGATGGTGATCTCCTGGCGCTTGTGGCGCGTCCACCAGCGGCGCTGATTGGAGGCCTCGTGGAGGGCAATGCGGTAGAGCCAGGTTCGCAGGCTGGAGTCGCCGTGGAAGCTGCGAATGCTGCGGAAGACCTTGACGAAGACGTCCTGGGTGATGTCGGCGGCGTCGGCTGGGTCCTGCAGGGAGCGGGCGATGAGGGAGTAGATTTGCTGCTGATATTGGCCTATGAGCAATCCGAAGGCGGCCTCGGAGCCGGCTTTGAGCTCGGCAACGAGGGCTGCATCGTCGGAACGGATTGCGATGGCGCTTGCCAGGTTTCCCACGCTGATGCCCGCCTGCATATCGGGTGCCCTCTACCTTACGTTGTTACGTCGATGACCTGCAAGAGCGAGGAAAGTGCGCCGCCGGCGGCCGAGTGCTCGCTCACTCTACCCTGTTTAGACACCCTGGGGACTGGATTGGTTCCCAGATGCGCGTTTTGTGGTGCAGGATGTGGTGGATGTGTGGCTAACGTGGTGTTTTATCGGTAAGCAAACGTGGTGGGGGGCGCGTCGTTGCTGGGGATATGTGATTTGCCTGGCATGTTTTTCTTTGGTGTGGCGATGATGGGGTTGTGGGGGGCGAGGTTTTGTCAAGCGGGGGCCGGCGTGGTTTGCCGTGAGGGGGTGGCTGTGCTAAAGTCAGGACTTGCGGCGTGATGTACGCGGCGAGTTTCCGTGCGTTGCGCGACAGGCGGGCGGGGATTGCGCGCGGCATGGCGATGCTTGCGGCAGGCTGGCGTAGCTCAGCTGGTAGAGCATCTGATTTGTAATCAGAGGGTCGGGGGTTCAAATCCCTTCGTCAGCTCCATTATGTTTCAGATTGGGCCGAGCACTTCGGCGTCTTCTCGATTTTCGGGTGAGGGGATGATTGGGGGAGCGGCAAACAATGTGCACAGGTGGCCGAGTGGTTAATGGCAGCAGACTGTAAATCTGCCGCGTTATGCGCTACGGAGGTTCGAATCCTCCCCTGTGCACCATTTCGTCCGTCCCGGCGGAGGGTGTTTTGGATTTGAGCCCACGGGGCGACGGTCGGCTGCTGATCGGCCTTGCGGTGCTTGGTGTGCTTGCGGTGCTGGCCTGGTGGACGATGGAGCCGGGCCGATTTCGATCTGTCGCGTGGTTGATGCTTGGATTTTCCGCCTTGCGGATAGTGATTTTGCGGTTCCGTTCGCGGTACAGTGGTAGTGGTTCCGTTTGAGCGTCGTCTTGAGTGACGTTCAAGGGGCAGGCTGGCGTAGCTCAGTGGTAGAGCACTCCCTTGGTAAGGGAGAGGTCGAGAGTTCAAGCCTCTCCGTCAGCTCCAGATTTTGCATGTGCAGGGCAGGGCGGGAGTAACTCAGTGGTAGAGTCACAGCCTTCCAAGCTGTTGGTCGCGGGTCCGATTCCCGTCTCCCGCTCCAGATTTTAAAGTTTTGCAGTGGCAGGAGATGGGTTGAGCCTCCGTTTGAGCAGCGAAGAATACCAGCAGGCAGCGATTCCGGTTGCCGATCCGCAGTCGTTCGGGATGGTGCGAGCCGCCATCGAGAGTTCGTTTGCTCCGGCGCGGGTATCGACGTTCCTGAAGTCGCTGGAGCGGGCAAAGCTGCGTGTCCGGGATTTCGAGATCGTTCTGGGCAAGGGAATGCTGGGGTCCACGGTGCAGAGCGAGTACACGCGGCTGGGCCATGGCGACCAGGGAATGATCCGCGAGTTTTACCTGGCGGCGCTCGAGCATGTCGCTCCCGAGTTGCGGGAGAAGTTCTTCAAGCTTTATGCCTATTATTGAGGCGCGGGGAGCTCCGTTCCTCCTTTTACCTTTCGAATAACCTGCCGGTGCATCCGCCGGCGATCAACCAGGAGATGAGCGCATCATGGGCAAGGAAAAGTTTGACCGGTCGAAGCCACACGTCAACATTGGCACGGTAGGGCATATCGATCATGGCAAGACGACGCTGACGGCGGCGATCACGAAGGTGTTGTCGAAGCACAACCCGCACAACGTGTTCCGTTCGTTCGACACGATCGACAACGCGCCCGAAGAGCGGGAGCGCGGCATCACGATCGCGACCTCGCACGTCGAGTACGAGACCAAGAACCGTCACTACGCGCACGTCGATTGCCCGGGCCACGCCGACTACATCAAGAACATGATCACGGGTGCGGCGCAGATGGATGGCGCGATTCTCGTGGTCGCGGCGACCGACGGCCCGATGCCCCAGACCAAAGAGCATGTGCTGCTGGCACGGCAGGTCGGCGTGCCGTTCATCGTCGTGTTCCTGAACAAGTGCGACGCGGTCGAGGATGAAGAGCTGATCGAGCTGGTCGAGATGGAGGTCCGCGAGCTGCTGTCGAAGTACGACTACCCGGGCGACGATACGCCGATCATCCGCGGCTCGGCCCTGGGCGCGCTGAACGGCGAGGCCCAGTGGGAGGCGAAGATCGACGAGCTGATGGAGGCGGTCGACAAGTACATTCCGCAGCCGGAGCGCGCGGTGAACCTGCCGTTCCTGATGCCGATTGAAGACATCTTCTCGATTTCGGGTCGCGGCACGGTGGTCACGGGCCGCATCGAGCGGGGCAAGATCAAGGTCGGCGAGCCATGCTCGATCGTCGGCTTCCGCGAGACGCAGCAGACGGTGTGTACCGGCGTCGAGATGTTCAAGAAGCAGCTCGATGAAGGGCTGGCGGGCGACAACGCGGGCCTGCTGCTGCGCGGTATCGCGAAGGAGGATGTGGAGCGCGGGATGGTGCTGGCGAAGCCCGGTTCGATCACGCCGCATACGGAGTTCAAGGGCGAGATCTACGTGCTGAGCAAGGAAGAAGGCGGGCGTCATACGCCCTTCTTCAACGGCTACCGTCCGCAGTTCTACTTCCGGACGACCGACGTGACGGGTTCGGCGAAGCTGCCGGCGGGCATCGAGATGGTGATGCCCGGGGACAATGTGCAGTTGGAGATCACGCTGCATACGCCGGTCGCGATGGAGAAGGGTCTGCGGTTTGCCATCCGCGAGGGCGGACGGACTGTCGGCGCCGGGACGATCTCCGAGATCATCAAGTAGGGCAATGGCTGGGTCGGTGCCGGGATTCCGGCGGGTGAGAGGTACGGCAGTTTCCGTCCCTCTCGCCTGCCCGGGCCAAATCGGTTAGGATAGAAGGTGCGCTGGAAGGATGCGACGTGTCCTGAAGCGCGGGAGGATGCGTTTCGGCGCGTTCCCTGGGCAGCAAGCGGGCAGAGCTACACCGGTGTCATCGTTTGCGGTCGATCCCGGGGGAGTAAGCTCAACGGTTAAACTGTCGGTCTCCAAAACCGAACTTCTCGGTTCGAATCCGAGCTCCCCCGCCAGTCTCTTGGTTTTTGCCACGTGAGTTTCGATTTTGTTGTACGAAGGTTTAAAGAGCAGCCATGGCCAAAGCACTTGCAGTCGCGAACGAAACGAACCAAAGCCGGGGGCTGCAGCAGTTGAAGGATACGCCGGCACGCCTGCGCAGCTTTCTGCATGATGTTCGCAGTGAGATGCGGAAGGTGATGACGCCGACGCGGGACGAGGTCCAGGCGACGACCATTGTGGTGATCGTCACGGTGTTTCTGTTCGCGGCGTATTTCTGGCTGGTCGATAACCTGATCGGTCATGCGATCGAGCTACTGCTGAAGAAGCTGAGCCACTAAGTCGATGTGCTGCTTCCGGCGGGATTGCGGAGATGCGGCGACGGAGAAAGAAGTCGAATGAAGCACGAAACGGGGACAACGATGGCGGCAGACGAGCAGCTTCCTGAAGAGCCGATCGATCCGGCGGAGTCCGGCGCGGCTGAGGGCGCGGCGGAAGAGCAGCTTGCGCCACCGGTGAACGAGAACTTCAAGTGGTACATCATCCACGCGTACTCGGGATTTGAGCGGAAGGTGCGGGAGTCGCTGGAGAGCCGGATCCAGGCCTTCGGGCTTGAGAACCGGATTGGGCGGATCATGATTCCGACGGAGCCGGTGACGGAGCTGCGGAACGGGAAGAAGTACACGATCGAGCGGGTGTTTCTGCCGGGCTATGTGCTGGTGGAGATGGAGCTGGATAACGACTTGTGGCATGTGATCAAGAACACGCCTCGGGTTACGGGCTTCCTGGGGACGGGCGACAAACCGGTCGCGCTCTCCGAGCAGGAGGTGAGCTCGATCCTGTTCCGGTCCGATGTGTCGAAGGAGAAGCCTTCGATGAAGATCAAGTTCGAGAAGGGCGAGCAGGTCCGGATCAACGAAGGGCCGTTTGCCAACTTCAACGGCGCGGTGGACGATGTGAACGAGGACAAGCAGACCCTGAAGGTGATGGTCAGCATCTTTGGGCGTTCGACCCCGGTGGAGATCGAGTTTTCGAAGGTCGACAAGTTTGAGGGTTAGTTTTGTAGATTAGCGGCAGGCCGAGGCCGGCCGCTCGAAAGCATGACGAGGATGAGGCGCAATGGCACCGAAGAAGATTACTGGATATGTGAAGCTGCAGATTACGGGCGGTAAAGCGACGCCGGCGCCGCCGGTCGGTCCGGCGCTGGGGCAGGCCCAGGTGAACATCATGGAGTTCTGCAAGCAGTTCAACGCGCGGACGTCGACTCCCGAGATGACGGGGATGACGATTCCCGTGGTGATTACGGTGTATGCGGATCGGACGTTCTCGTTTATCACGAAGACGCCACCGGCCCCCGTGCTGCTGATGAAGGCGGCGGGGATCGCGAAGGGCTCGGGCACACCGAACAAGGAGAAGCTTGGCAAGGTGACCGAGAAGCAGATCATGGAGATCGCCAAGACGAAGATGCCGGATATGAACGCGGCGTCGGTGGAGTCGGCGGCGAAGTCGATTCGCGGGACGGCGCGGTCGATGGGGATCGAAGTTACGGCCTAACCAGTCGCTGGGAGGAAGCGGCGGGGCGCGCGGGATCGGCGCTCCGCCCTTTTTGCGTTGGTGCGAATTGCCTCAGGCGAAGAGGCGGGTCTGGATGGGATGGACGGCGGGGACGGGCGGCCGGGGTAGGCTGTGGCCGACGTCGCGGGTGAGTAGGGCATCGGAAGAGCGCTCGGCGAGGCGGTGTTTGCGGCAGGCCGCAGTGACGAGGGCGGCGAGGCGCTGGCGGTAGGGCTGGGCGGCGAAGTCGGCGGTGCGGAAGTGCTCTTCGTAGAGGGGGAGAAGGGCGGGGAAGTGTTCGCGGACGAAGCCGAGGTAGGTGGGGCGGGAGCAGGACTTCAGGAACAAGGGCTGGGCGGCGAAGAAGCTGGCACTGGATGCGGCGGCGTGGGCGGCCATGGTGTCGAGGGCTTCCGGGGTGTCGGTGAGGCCGGGAAGGAGGGGGGAGCAGAGGATTCCGGCGGTGAGGCCGGCCTGGCGGAGGGTGCGGACGGCGTGGAAGCGGAGGTCGGGGCGGGGGGCGCGGGGCTCGATGAGGCGGGCGAAGGCGGGGTCGGCTGTGGTGATGGTGAGGTGGAGGACGAGGGTGTTGCGGGCGGCGATGCGGGTGAGGAGGTCGAGGTCGCGGAGGATGAGGGTGGACTTGGTGACGATGCCGAGGCGGTGGCCGGAGCGGCGGGCGAAGACCTCCAGCAGGCTGCGGGTGATGCGGGCGCGGCGCTCGATGGGCTGGTAGGGGTCGGTGGCGGTGCCGAGGGCGATCTCCTCCTGCGGGTCGATCTTGCGGAGGTCCTGCTCGAGGAGCCATGCGGCGTTTTGTTTGAGGAAGATCTTCTTTTCGAAGGCGGTGGCCCAGGGCTGGATGTCGAGGGTGGGGGTGTCGGTTGGGGCGGGTTCAAGGAACTGGTGGGTGTAGCGGGCGTAGCAGTAGCGGCAGGCGAACTCGCAGCCGCGGTAGGGGTTGATGGACCAAGCAAGGGAGAGCTGGCGTTTGGAGACGGACTTGTTGAGGATGGTGCGGGCTTCGAGGGTTTTGAATTCGATGTCGTGGCCGCTGCCGGCGGGGCGGGCGGCAGCGGCGAGGCGGGCGAGGCCGGTGGGGGAGGGCTGCAGGATGGGGAAGAGGGTGCTCATGGTTTCGCTTTGTTTTCGCCTATGGGGAGGGTAGCGCCTGTGGGTTGGGCTGTCAAGGCTGGGAGGGCAGTGGTCGGTAGTATAGTGGGGTGCTCGGGGGGTGAGCCGGTGGTGTCTGCGTCTGCACGGATCGACGAGAAGATCAGGGCGCTGGGCGACTGGCGCGGGGAGGTTCTGGCCAGGGTGCGGGAGATTGTGCGCGGGGCCGATCCGGGGATGGTTGAAGAGTGGAAGTGGCGGGGGACTCCGGTGTGGTCGTGCGAGGGGATTGTCTGCACGGGAGAGACGTACAAGAGCGTCGTGAAGATGACGTTTGCGCGGGGAGCGGGGCTGGAGGATCCTACGGGCTTGTTCAATGCGAGCCTTGAGGGGAATGTGCGACGGGCTATCGATGTCCGGGAGGGGACGTGATCGATGCGGAGGCGCTGGAGGCGCTGGTTCGGGCGGGGGTGGCGGCGAATCGGAGTAAGGCGAAGGCGCGCCGGGGGACGGGCGCACAGAGCCTGGCTTGACCTTCAAGAGGATTTGGGGGATACTTACAAGGTTGCCTCAACTCCTGTTGGGTGCAAGTCGAACCACGCCCCTGCGGAATGGTGCAGGTATGGGGTGGTAGGCAAGGATCGGGATTCCATGGGACAGAAGATTTCGAAGAACCTGGCGAAGGCGCGCGCGTTGGTTGAGGCGCGGCCGTACACGCTGGTGGATGCCGTTCCGCTATTGCAGAAGGCGAAGTATGCGAAGTTTGACGAGACGGTGGACCTGACGCTGCGGCTTGGCGTGGACCCGAAGCATGCGGACCAGATGGTGCGTGGGACGGTTGTGCTTCCGCATGGGCTGGGAAAGTCGAAGATCGTGGCGGTGATTGCTTCGGGCGACAAGTTGAAGGATGCCGAGGCGGCGGGCGCTGAGTTTGTGGGCGGCGAGGATCTGGTCGAGCGGATTCAGAAGGAAGGCTGGACGGACTTCGATGCGCTGATCGCGACGCCGGACATGATGAAGTCGGTCGGGCGGCTAGGCAAAGTGCTTGGACCGCGCGGGCTGATGCCGAACCCGAAGACCGGGACGGTGACGACGGATGTGGCTTCGGCGATTCGCGAGATCAAGGCGGGTAAGGTCGAGTTCCGCACGGATAAGACGGCGCTGGTGCATGTTCCGGTCGGGAAGCTGTCGTTCGATCCGCAGAAGCTGGTGGATAACGCGATGACTGTGATTACCAGCGTGCTGAAGGCGAAGCCCTCGGCGGCGAAGGGCAAGTATGTCCGCGGAATTACGCTCAGCTCGACGATGGGACCGGGGATTTCGCTCGATCCGACGACGGCTGAGGCTGCGAGCAAAAACTAGGTCTTCCTTTCTGAATCAGACGGGCAGGATGGACTGCCGATCTCTGGACGCGTGAGCGAGGAGACGGCCGCGAGATGGAAGAGGTTGAGTGATGGCATTATCGAGAGCGAAGAAGACGGAGAAGGTCGAGCTGCTGGCGAAGGATCTGGAGAGCTCGACCTCGGCGATCGTGGGGACCTTTAAGGCGTTGACGGCGTCGAAGGACTTTGACCTGCGTAGGACGGTGCGCGAGGCGGGCGGCAGCTACCACGTGGTGAAGAACAAACTTGCGGCCAAGGCGAGCGCGGGCACGCTGATTGAGGGAGCGCTGCAAGGGCTGAAGGGTGTTTCGGCGGTGGCGTACACGTCGGGCGATCCCGTGGCGCTGGCGAAGGCGCTTTCGGCGTGGGTGAAGGAGAATGCGGAGTTTACGTTCAAGCTGGGCATCATCGACGGCAAGGTGATCAGCGTTGAAGAGGTAAACGCGCTGGCGACGATGCCGAGCAAGGAAGAGCTGTATGCGAAGCTGCTGTTCCTGATCCAGTCCCCGGCGCAGCGTCTCGCGACGGTGATCAACGCAACCGGACGCGACCTGGCGGTGGTCCTTGGTCAAGGCGTGGAGAAGGAGAAGTTTACGGCGGCCCCGGTGAGTGCGACCCCGGCGCCTGCTCCGCCCGTGACGATCGAGACTCCGGCCGAAGCGCGTTCGAACGACAACCCGGCCGATGCGAACTCCCTTGCGGAGGCTCACGCGGTCGAGGCTCCCACTCCGGACGAAGCGGCCGAGCAGATTGCGGCGAATCCGGCGTCCGAGGCGGACCCGGTGGCGGAGCAGCAGCCGGAGAACGGGACGGGGTCGCAGGCGGGTGAAGCGGCTTCGACGGATGCGGTCGGGGGATAGCTCAAGTTCGCTTCCCCTTCCCGGGTGCGCCGGTCTGGGCGCAGCGGAAACCCGGGCGGTGGGAGCAGTCAAGGCGCTGTATGGGTCTTGAGGATGTAATTGGTACAGGGCGTCAACGATATCAGCAGTTGGAAACGGAGAAGAACATGGACATTCAGCAGATTGAAGATTCGATCGTAAACCTGAGCCTGCTTGAGGCATCGGCTTTGGTGAAGGCACTTGAGGCGCGTCTCGGAGTTTCGGCTGCGGCTGCGGCTGCGGCTCCTTCTGCCGGCGGCGGCGCGGCGGCGGCGGCTGCTCCGGCGGAAGAGAAGACGGAGTTCACGGTGATCCTGAAGGATGCCGGCGCGAACAAGATCTCGACCATCAAGGCGGTTCGGGAAGTGACGGCGCTTGGCTTGAAGGAAGCGAAGGACCTGGTCGACGGCGCGCCGAAGCCGTTGAAGGAGAATGTGTCGAAGGAAGACGCGGCGGCGATCGCGAAGAAGTTCGACGGCATCGCGACGGTCGAAATCAAGTAACATTTTACGGCTCTGTTGCATGTTCGGGCGGAACGCGGTATTCTCTTCCATGGAGAGGTATCCGTTCTGCTTGGACGTGCAGGCGGCAGGCTCGAAGTTTCAGTAAAACCCTTGGGTAAAACCGTGTTAAGTTGTGCGGTCAACCTGCAGGATCGAACGCAACCCAATCTCAGGAAGTACTCCGGCTCATCTTGCTATTTGCAGGCTAAGGAGCCGGCCACCATGCGCCTCGAGCGGCGGAGATGCATGGTGAAATGGAGTTCAGCGAGCGGCGAACTTGGGGCAGGGCGAGCCTCAAAGAGTGGCAAGCATTTCCATTATCACGAATAACCCAGCATGTACCGTAAGTTGTGCGCTCGTGGGATCGCTCCCATGCGGGCGCATTGCCGTTTTTCCCCGCGACATGTTTGCGGGTCTTCCTCTTTGCATGCGCCGGAGCGTCCGGTGGCAATCGCCGCGCTGTTTCTAGCAGAAGCGGGTGGCCGAGAGAAGCGGGAGTTTTGATCGTTTGCAGTAAGCGCAAGTTTTAAGTAGTACAGGATGCGCACGGGGAGCCGCACCGAGGGCGGCAGGACCCGAAACAAGGCGCGATGAAAGTAATCCCGGAGGAGCCGCTTGCGCGGACCCTCCACCCTCACCTCCCGCCGCGCAGACCGATACGATGCGGTCTGACGGGAGGGAGAGGCCTCGGAATAGAAGTTTCAGGAGAAAGCATGCCCAGCGAAATGCGCGCGATCCGCAGCCGTCTCGATTTTTCTAAGATTCCCACCTCTATCCAGATCCCGAACCTCATTGAGGTCCAGCGTCGCAGTTATGAGCGTTTTCTGCAGATGGACAAGCTGCCCCAGGAGCGCGAGGACAACGGGCTGCAGTCAGTGTTTACATCGGTGTTTCCGATCACGGACTTTAGGAACGTCTCCGAGCTTGAGTTCGTCGACTTTTCGATTGGCAACTGGGAGTGCAAGTGCGGCTACCTGAAGGGGCTGAACCACCTCCGGACAGCCTGTACGAACTGCGGCCACATGGTGATTACCGACCCCTTCCACCCGGGCGACGTGCTGTGCAACTTCTGCGGAACGTACAACAAGAACACTCCCGACTTCTGCACCAAGTGCGGTGACCCCGTCGGCTTGCAGTTGAAGTACGACCAGGCGGAGTGCGAAGAGCGGGGCATGACGTATTCGGCGCCGCTGAAGGTGACGATCCGGCTGAAGATCTATGACAAGGACCCGGAGACGGGCGTGAAGAGCCTGCGGGACATGAAGGAGCAGGAGGTGTTCTTCGGCGACATTCCGCTGATGAGCCAGAACGGCACGTTCATCGTGAACGGGACCGAGCGCGTGATCGTGTCGCAGCTTCACCGTTCGCCCGGAGTGTTCTTTGAGACGGCGAACAACCGCAGCTACTTCCTGGGCAAGATCATTCCGTACCGCGGGAGCTGGGTGGAGTTCGAGTACGACCAGAAGAATACGCTGTATGTCCGGATCGATCGCAAGCGCAAGTTCCTGGGAACGATCTTTCTGCGGGCGCTTGGGCTGCGGACGGATGAAGAGATCCTGAAGACCTTTTACACGGTGGATACGATCCAGCTGGTGGAAGGCAAGCTTAAGTGGAATGTGGCAGCGGAGGGCGCGCTGACGAACCTGCTGGGGACGCGCTCGGCTGTTGCCGTGAACGCGGGCGGCGCGGACCTGACGACGGCTGGGCGGAAGATTTCGCCGACCGTGCTGAAGAACCTGCGTGCGAACAAGGTTGAATCGATCGATGTCGAGACGAGCGAGTTCGACGGGGCGATGTCGGCCTCGGACGTCGTCGATATGGCGACCGGTGAGCTGCTGTACGAGGCGAACCAGGAGCTGACGGCGGACAAGCTGCACAAGATCATTCAGTCTGGCGTTACGAGCTTCGAGGTCTTCTTCCCGGAGCGCGACGACGTCGGCAACATCATCTCGAACACGCTGCGGCGCGACTCCGTGCGCAAACCGGAAGAGGCGTTGATCGAGATTTACCGGAAGCTGCGGCCGGGCGATCCACCGACGCTTGATACGGCGACCGCTTTGTTCGAAGGCATGTTCTTCGATCCGCGCAAGTACGATTTCTCGCGCGTGGGCCGGCTGAAGTTCAACATTAAGTTGTATGAGGATCAGGATCCTTCGGGGCTCGATAAGCGGACGCTGACGCCCGAGGACTTCTACGGGACGATTCGGTACCTGCTGAAGCTGCGCAAGAACATCGGCGTGGTGGACGATATCGACCATCTCGGCAACCGGCGCGTGCGTGCGGTGGGCGAGCTGATGGAGAACCAGTTCCGCATCGGCCTGGTGCGGATGGAGCGGGCGATCAAGGAAAAGATGAGCGTGTATCAGGAGATGTCGACGGCGATGCCGCACGACCTGATCAACGCGAAGCCGGTGATGGCCGCGATCCGCGAGTTTTTTGGCTCGTCGCAGCTGTCGCAGTTCATGGATCAGACCAACCCGCTGTCGGAGATTACGCACAAGCGGCGTCTTTCGGCGCTTGGGCCTGGGGGTCTGTCGCGGGAGCGCGCGGGCTTTGAGGTGCGCGACGTGCACCCGACGCACTATGGGCGCATCTGCCCGATTGAGACGCCGGAAGGTCCGAATATCGGGCTGATTTCGTCGCTTTCGTGCTTTGCGCGGATCAATGAGTATGGCTTTATCGAGAGCCCGTACCGGCGCGTGAAGGATGGCGTGGTGCTGGATTATGTTGCGGTTTCGAATGCGGGAGAGTCCGGTCTGCGGCAGGGCGATTATCTTGAGATTGCCGAGTCGCGGGCGATGAACGAGAAGCTGAAGGCTGATGGCAAGCGCACGATGGATTTGGAGCCATTCTCCTTCTATCTTTCGGCGTGGGAGGAAGATAGGCACACGATCGCGCAGGCGAACATTGAGCTGGATGCGGACCTGAAGATCGTGCAGGATATTGTGGATGCGCGGCGGCAAGGGAACTTCGTGCTGGTGTCGAAGGCGGATGTGGACTATGTCGACGTGTCGCCGAAGCAGCTGGTGTCGGTGGCGGCGTCGCTGGTTCCGTTCCTGGAGCATGACGATGCAAACCGCGCGCTGATGGGCGCGAACATGCAGCGGCAGTCCGTGCCTCTGCTGGTTGCGGAAGCACCGTTCGTCGGCACGGGCATGGAAGGGGTGACGGCGCGCGATTCGGGCGCTGTGATCCTGGCCAAGCGCAATGGGATCGTCGATTCCGTCGACTCTGAGCGCATCATTGTGCGGGTCGAAGGGGAGCATCATCCCACGCAGCTTTCGCGTGAAGTCGGGTCGGACATCTACCAGCTGACCAAGTTCAAACGGTCGAACCAGAACACCTGCATCAACCAGAAGCCGATTGTGCGCAAGGGCGACCGCGTGCTGAAGGGGCAGGTGATCGCGGACGGTCCGTGCACGGAGCAGGGCGAGCTTGGGCTTGGGCGGAATGTGCTGGTGGCCTTTATGCCGTGGCGTGGATACAACTTCGAGGATGCGATTCTGATCTCGGAGAAGCTGGTCCGCGAGGATTACTACACCTCGATCCACATCGAGGAGTTCGAGATTGAAGCGCGCGACACGAAGCTTGGGCCGGAAGAAATTACGCGGGATATTCCGAATGTTTCGGAGCATGCGCTGCGCGATCTCGACGAGTCGGGGATTATCCGGATCGGCGCGAAGATTGGACATAACGACATTCTCGTCGGGAAGGTGACGCCGAAGGGCGAGACGCAGTTGACGCCGGAAGAGAAGCTGCTGCGGGCGATCTTCGGCGAAAAGGCCGGGGATGTTCGGGATGCTTCGCTGACGTGCCCTCCGGGAATTGAGGGGACGGTCGTGGATGTGCGGATCTTCTCGCGCAAGGGTCAGGAGAAGGACGACCGCGCGCGGCAGATCGAGCAGGAGATGGTCGAGAAGCTGGAGCGGAATCTTGCGGATGAGATCCGCATTTTGACGGACGAGCGGTTGAAGCGGCTTGAGGCGATTCTTGGATCGCGCGAGGTGCTGGCCGATCTGCATGACGAGCGGACCAACAAGCGGTTGCTTTCAAAGGGCGACGTGCTGGACCGCGACATGATCGAGCTGATTTCGACGCGGAACCTGAAGCGGATTCGCTACGCGGACAAAGATCCGCGGGTGAATGAGCAGATCGACGAGATCGAGGAGATGACCTCGCGGCAGATCGATGTGCTGCGGAAGATCACGAACGAGAAGATCGGCAAGATGCAGAAGGGCGATGAGCTGAGCCCGGGCGTCATCAAGATGGTGAAGGTGTACATCGCGATGAAGCGCAAGCTGTCGGTCGGCGACAAGATGGCCGGGCGGCACGGCAACAAGGGCGTGATTGCACGGATTCTGCCTGAGGAAGACATGCCGTACCTTCCGGACGGAACGCCGGTCGAGATCGTGCTGAACCCGCTGGGTGTGCCTTCGCGTATGAACGTCGGGCAGATTCTGGAGACGCATCTTGGCTGGGCGGCGCACACGCTCGGCAAGCAGGTTGCGGAGGCGGCGGCGCAGATGGAGTCGGCCAACGAGGTGCGTGAGCTGTTCAAGGCGCGCTTTGCGGGAACGGCTGCGCTGAACCAGTTGCTGGACCTGGACGACGAGCAGACGATGCGGGTGGCCGCGGGCATGAAGCGCGGTATCTGGTTCGGTACGGCGGTGTTCGACGGGGCGCGCGAGACGGAGATCAAGGCGCTGTTGAAGGCGGCTGGATTGCCGAGTTCGGGCAAGACGCAACTGCACGACGGGATGCTTGGGGACGAGTTCGAGCAGCCGGCGACGGTTGGGTACATCTACATGCTGAAGCTGTCGCACCTTGTGGATGACAAGATCCACGCACGGTCGATTGGGCCGTACTCGCTGATTACCCAGCAGCCGCTGGGCGGTAAGGCGCAGTTTGGCGGACAGCGGTTCGGCGAGATGGAGGTTTGGGCGCTCGAAGCTTATGGCGCGGCCTACATCCTGCAGGAGCTGCTGACGGCGAAGTCGGACGATGTGTTCGGGCGTACGAAGATCTACGAGGCCATCGTGAAGGGCGAGGCGGCGATCGAGCCGGGTGTTCCGGAGTCGTTCAACGTGCTGATTCGCGAGTTGCAGTCGCTGTGCCTCGATGTCGAACTCATCAAGCAGGCGGACCAGAAGAAGGTTCCTCTGCCACAGATCGCCGCGGCCGACTAACGCCGCTTTGTACTAATTTGCATTGCCCGTGTGGCATGGATCTCCTGAATGAGGCTCACGCTCAACGTTCAACGAGATCGGCCACGCGGGCAGGCACCGAATAGAAGCAGGCACCGGAGCTAACCACCCGCTGCCCGGCAGAAGTAAAGCAGAAGCAACCCGCAGCCCAACGCTGCCACCCGGAGACGCACATATGTTTCGCTCCAGCCCCTTTGAACTGACCGGCCCCATCGCCGACTTCGATGCCATCAAGATTCAGCTTGCCAGCCCCGAGAAGATTCGCTCGTGGTCGCATGGCGAGGTTACCAAGCCCGAAACGATCAACTACCGGACGTTCAAGCCGGAGCGCGATGGGCTTTTTTGCGCGCGGATTTTTGGACCGATTACGGACTGGGAGTGCCTCTGCGGGAAGTACAAGCGCATGAAGCACCGCGGCGTGATCTGCGACAAGTGCGGCGTTGAAGTCACTCTCTCCAAGGTTCGCCGCGAACGCCTCGGCCACATCGAACTCGCGTCCCCCTGCTCGCACGTCTGGTTCTTCAAGGGTCTTCCCTCGCGTATCGGTCACCTGCTCGACATTTCGCTGCGTGAGCTTGAAGCGGTGCTTTACTTCGAGAGCTACGTGGTGGTCGATCCGGGCGACGCGCCGGTAAAGGAGCGCGAGGTCATCAAGGACGAGACCAAGTTCCGTGAGCTCGACCAGCAGTACCGCCCTTCCGGCTTCAAGGCCATGATGGGCGCGGAGGCGATCAAGGAACTGCTCAAGCGCGTCGAGATTCAGGAGCTTTCGATCGAGCTTCGCGAGCGCATGAAGACCGAAACTTCGCTGCAGAAGAAGCTGAAGTACTCGAAGCGGCTGAAGATCGTCGAGGCGTTCCGCAAGTCGGACAACCTGCCTCAGTGGATGATCCTGGATGTGATTCCGGTGATCCCGCCTGAACTGCGTCCGCTGGTTCCGCTCGATGGCGGCCGGTTTGCCACGTCCGATCTGAACGACCTTTACCGTCGCGTGATCAACCGCAACAATCGGCTGAAGAAGCTGATGGACCTGCATGCTCCTGAAGTGATCGTCCGTAATGAAAAGCGCATGTTGCAGGAAGCCGTCGACGCGCTGTTCGACAACGGCCGCCGTGGCCGTGTGCTGCGCGGTGCGAACAACCGTCCGCTCAAGTCGCTCTCCGACACGCTGAAGGGCAAGCAGGGCCGCTTCCGTCAGAATCTGCTGGGCAAGCGCGTGGATTACTCTGGCCGTTCGGTGATCGTGGTCGGGCCGGAACTGAAGCTGCACCAGTGCGGTTTGCCGAAGAAGATGGCGCTCGAGCTCTTCAAGCCATTCATCTACCACCGTCTCGAACAGACGGGGCACTGCACGACCATCAAGCAGGCTAAAGAGATGGTCGAGATGCAGGAGCCGATCGTCTGGGACATTCTGGAAGAAGTGATCAAGGATCACCCAGTGCTCTTGAACCGTGCGCCGACGCTCCACCGTCTGGGCATCCAGGCGTTTGAGCCGGTGCTGGTCGAAGGCAAGGCGATCAAGATCCACCCGCTGGTCTGCACCGCCTTCAACGCGGACTTCGACGGTGATCAGATGGCCGTGCACATTCCGCTGTCGCCTGAAGCGCAGATCGAGGCTTCGGTTCTGATGCTGGCTTCGCACAATATCCTCTCGCCGGCGAGTGGTCAGCCGATCACCGTTCCTACGCAGGATCTGGTGCTTGGTCTGTACTACCTGACCAAGGCGAAGGTGGGCGCTAAGGGCGAAGGACGCGTGTTCGCGAACATCGAAGAGGTGTTCATGGCGCTCGAGGCGAAGGCTGTCGAGACGCTGACGCCGATCCGTCTGCGTTATACCGGGCAGGTGCTCGATATGACGACCGCCTATGACGATCAGGACCTCACCCACACCGAAGCAGTCGAGTTCAACAAGCAGTTCATTTCGACCACCGTCGGCCGGGCGATCCTCAACGACGCGCTGCCCGAAGGAATGCCCTACGTCAACGGCCTTCTCAAGAAGAAGGGCATCGGGCAGCTCATCAACTACCTGTACCTGAACCTGGGGCTCGAGACGACGGTCAAGGCGCTCGACCGCATCAAGGACCTCGGCTTTACCTATGCCACCAAGTCCGGGCTTTCGGTCGGACTCGACGACATGGTCATCCCGGACTCCAAGTACACGGTCGTCGGCGATGCGGAGAAGCAGGTGATCAACGTTCAGCAGCAGTATCTGGACGGAGCGATCACGAACGGCGAGCGCAACAACAAGGTCATTCAGCTCTGGTCTTCGGTGACGGAGCGGGTTGCGGACGAGATGTT
The DNA here is from genome assembly GCA_965213785.1 of uncultured Granulicella sp. Classification (GTDB taxonomy): domain Bacteria; phylum Acidobacteriota; class Terriglobia; order Terriglobales; family Acidobacteriaceae; genus Edaphobacter. Next base: position 2,912,514 of record OZ243921.1, read on the forward strand.
CGGCAACATGAAGAAGGCCGACAAGGAAGGCGCCATGAACCCGATCTACATCATGGCGGATTCCGGTGCGCGTGGTTCGAAGCAGCAGATTCGGCAGCTTTCCGGTATGCGTGGATTGATGGCGAAGCCCTCGGGCGAAATCATCGAAACGCCGATCACGGCGAACTTCCGTGAAGGGCTGACGGTGCTGCAGTACTTCATCTCGACGCACGGCGCTCGCAAGGGCCTGGCGGATACGGCGTTGAAGACGGCGGACTCGGGCTACCTGACGCGGCGTCTCGTGGACGTGGCGCAGGATGTGATCATCTCGCACGACGACTGCGGCACGGTGGAAGGCATCTACGTGATGCCGATCATCGAGGCCGGGGAGACGATCGAGCCGCTGCGCGACCGCATCATTGGGCGCGTTTCGCTCGAGAAGCTGAAGGACTTCGAAGGCAAGACGATCGTCGAGATCAACCAGGAGATCGACGAGGATCGTGCTTCGGCGGTGCAGGCGGCGGGTATCGAGAAGGTGAAGATTCGCTCGGTGCTTACGTGCGAGTCCAAGCGTGGCTGCTGCATTCTCTGCTACGGGCGCAATCTCGGCTCGGGCAAGATGGTCGAGATGGGCGAGGCTGTCGGCGTAATTGCGGCGCAGTCGATCGGTGAGCCGGGCACGCAGCTTACCATGCGGACCTTCCACATCGGCGGAACGGCGTCGCGGGTGTCGGATGCATCGCACCTGGAGGCGAAGAACACGGGTTCGGTGCGGTTTATCAACCTGGTCACCGTTCGCGCCAAGTCGGGCGACCTGGTGGCGATGAACCGGAATGGTTCGATCGCCATCATCGACGACAAGGGCCGTGAGAAAGAGCGTTATGCGATCGTCTACGGCGCGAAGCTGAAGGTCGAGGACGGGGCGCAGGTTTCGCAGGGCTCGGTGCTGGGCGAGTGGGATCCGTACACGTTCTCGGTGCTGACCGAGATCGCGGGGACCGTGCAGTTCAAGGATCTCCAGGAAGGCGTGACGCTGAACGAGGAGGTCGATGAAGTTACCGGTCTTTCCCGTCTGGTCGTTGCCGATTCGTCGGATGAGAAGCGTCAGCCGGCGATCATCATCAAGTCGGCGCAGGGCAACAAGCGGTACCTGATGCCTTCGCGGGCTCACCTGATGGTCCAGGATGGCGATGAGTTGTTCCCGGGCGACGTGCTGGCGAAGATCCCGCGTGAGACGACGCGTACGAAGGACATCACGGGCGGTCTGCCGCGTGTTGTGGAGCTGTTCGAGGCACGCAAGCCGCGTGATCCGGCGATCATCTCGAAGATCGACGGTGTGGTGCGGTTCGGCGAGGTCTCGAAGGGCCAGCGGAAGGTGTACGTCACGGCGGATAACGGGCAGGAAGAGGAATACTCCGTGCCGCGCGGTGTGTATGTCAACGTGCAGGAGGGCGAGCGGTTGCGTGCCGGCGATGCGTTGATCGATGGACCGCGGAGCCCGCACGATGTGCTCGAGGTGCTTGGCGAGCGTGCGGTGCAGACGTACCTGGTAAACGAGATCCAGGAGGTCTACCGGTTGCAGGGCGTGACGATCTCGGATAAGCATATCGAGACGATCGTTCGGCAGATGCTGCGCTGGGTGAAGGTCGAGGAGGTTGGCGATACGACGTTCCTGGTCGACCAGCAGACGGATCGCTTCCGGTTCAACGCGGAGAACCAGCGGGTGCTGATGACGGGAGGACGTCCGGCGATTGGACGTTCGCTGCTGCTCGGCATCACGAAGGCATCGCTCTCGACCGATAGCTTCATCTCGGCGGCGAGCTTCCAGGAGACCACGCGTGTGCTGACCGAGGCTTCGATCAACGGCTCGATCGACACGCTTCGCGGGCTGAAGGAGAACGTGATCGTTGGCCGGTTGATTCCGGCTGGAACGGGCATGGAGTACTACCGCAATGTTCAGCTCTCTCCGGAGCTGGAGGAAGCGGCGGCCCAGGTTCAGCAGGAAGTGACCGCGGCGATCGAGGCGGAAGAGCGCGAGCTGGAGCAGATGCGGATGGAAGGGGAGCAGGAAGAGCTTGCTGCTGAGTAAGCGCTTTGTGTTCCACGGCGGTTGAACGAGACGGGCGAACTCGCAAGAGTTCGCCCGTTGCTGTGTAGAGGAGAGGTATGGCGAACCGATACGGGGAAGCTGCGTTGATTGCGGTGCGGATGGAGACTTACGGGAAGGCTGTGACTGCGCGAGAGCGTTGGGATCGGGCGGTGAAACAGGTGTATCCGACGACTCCTGTGGGGCAGAAGAAGGCTGGACCGCGGCAGGCGTTTGTGGGGCTTTGCGAGGCTGGGTTGGTGAAGGAGATTTCCCGTGCGGAGGGGAAAGCCAATCGGAATGGGCAGTATGCAGTGGAAGCGGTGGGGCTGCTTGCGGCGGGAACGCACACTACGGTCTCGCAGCTTTGGGCTGCGGTGACGAAGGGGGAAGCGGGGGAGCATGCGAGCCAGATGGATGTTGTGCTGGCGCTTTGGAAGAATGGGTTGATCGTTCGGGCTACTTGAAATGGTAGGCCGCGCCTATGCTGACCAGCGTCGGGGAGATGGGGCTGGGGGGAAAGTTGAGCCAGTGCTGGTACTCAAAGTCGGCGCGTAGGTTGAGCCAGGGCTTGAGCTTGTAGTCGATGCCGGCGGCTCCGGCGTAAAGGTTATAGGCGAGGTTGGCCTGGTTGTTGGGGAAGTTGAAGACGCCGCGGCCGACGAGGGCCTTGGCGTAGGGGACGAGGCGGCCGTAGGTGCGGTGGTAGCGGAGGCCGGCCTCGTAGGTGCGTTCGTGGACCTGGTCGGCGGAGGGGCTGTAGAGCTGGTGGACTTCGATCTCGGCCCCGAGGTGATGGGCGAAGTCGATGTCGAGGTAGACGAAGCCGCCTTTGAAGCGGGCGGTGTCGTAGGTGGTGTCGGCGTTGGCAGAGACGACGCCGCCTCCGGCCTGGAGGTCGATGGCCTGGGTTGCGGTGGCGCGGGCCTGGGCGTGGAGTTCGGCGCCGGCGGCGAAGAGGCAGAGCGGGATGAGGAGCCTACGCAGCACGGGTGTCTCCCTGGAAGAGCTTGTCTAGCTTGTCTACTGGTGTGCATCGGAAGGGTTCCGTGGGTTCATCATCGGTGTCCTTAAATGAGTGAGGCCGGCGGTGGGCCGGCCTCTTGGGTGAATGGAAAGCAACCGCAGGTCCTTCGACTGCGGTGCTCACGGTGACGCTGTGAGCACCTTCGCTCATTGAAGTTATGGTTGCGGGGCTGCGGTCGCTGGGGGTGGGGTTGAGGTTCCGGTGGTGGCTGGGGCGGTGGTCTCGACCGCAGGCGGCGCGCTGGCGGCTGGGGCGGCCTGGGCGGCGGGGGCGAGGGTTGCGGGGTCCGGTGGGGCTTTGTAGTAGGAGAGCTTGAGGTAGACGGGGGCGACCTCGAAAGGGATCTTGTCGGGGGCTCCGAGGACGGGCTCGATGGCGGTGTGCATGGCGATGACCTTGTCGCTCCAGGGGTCGAAGCGGAGGAAGCTGGACAGGGGCATGGCGGCGATCTGGCGGGGGTCCTTCATGTCGAGCTTGCCGCCTTTGGCGAGGAGGGCGTCCATCCAGAAGTTGTCGGTGCCGTCGCTGCGGATGAGGCTGTCGCCGAGGACGGGCTCGTTGAGGGCCTTAAGGCTCTTCTGGCGCTCCTTGAGCTGGGCGAGGTAGAGGCCGAAGTAGCGCTGGCTGTCGACGAGTTCCTTGGCGTTGAGGAGCTCGACGGCCTTCTTGGCGGCGGCTTCGTTATCGGCCAGGGTGTGGTGCATGGGGATGCGCTGGAAGACGGCGGTCGAGGGGAAGAGGAGGCGATCGGAGAAGGCGTACTTGGTGTCGAGGCGGTGGCTTAGGACGATGTGGGCGACCTGGAAGGCGAGGACAGCGTTGAGGTTGCCGGTCTGCTGGGCACCGTCGGCGGTAATGATTGCGGTGGTGTCGAGGAGAGATTTGGAGACGAGGATGGTGTTGCCGATGGCGACGGATTCGAGCGGCTCGGTGAGGAGGGTGCGGACGCGGATGGGTCGGCTGACGACGATGTTGTTGTAGACGAGGATGTTGTTGGCGAGGGCTTCGAGGGTCTTGTCGAAGTCCGAGGGGGCGTCGAGGAGACCGGCCTGGAAGAGGCGTTCGAGGACGTTATCCTCGGCCTGCTGGACCCAGGCGCGCTGGGCCCCGAGGGGGGAGACGTCCTCGGCATCGTTCGAGACGTCGTTGGCTCCGACGACCTCGAGCGAGGTGTTTTCGGCGACGGTGGGAGGAACCTTGAGGGAGTAACCCCAGATGTGGGAGACGGACTTGAAGAGGAGGGTGTTGGTGCGGCTGCGGTCGTCGGACTCTTCGACGTAGAAGGAGGTGGGGAGCCAGAGGTCGGGCTGGACGTTGGTGCGCCAGGAGTCGAAGTGGTAGAACTCCTTGCGGGTCTCCTCGGTTCCGGCGAAGTCTCCGTTGAAGCGGACGACGTTTCCGTTGCGGTTCTCGACCCAGATGCGCCCGAAGAAGCGGCCGTAGTCCTTCTTGCCTCCGATGGGGCTGACGTCGAAGACGGAGGTGGGGATGTTGCCGAGGAAGTCGTTGCGGATGAAGGTGAAGGTGTAGTGCTGGCGGTCGAAGTCGTTGGAGTCCATGAGGAGCATCTGGACGAAGCCGGACTCGTGGAAGGTGAGGCGGAGGGAGTCTGAGACGCCGGAGAAGAGATTGATGTTGTGGATGAAGCCAAACTTGCCGGGCTTTTTCTCCTTGGCGTAGCCGAGGTTCTTGTTGTATTCCTCATCGCCGATGATCTTGCCGAAGGAGACGCGGGCGAGGAAGTGCTGGTCGGACTCCGGTGCCTGGAGGAGGACGGAATCGGGGCGCATCTTTTGGACGTAGGTTTCGACGAGCGGCGTGCGCTCCTTGATGACCTTGACGACGACCTTCTCGCGGCCGATGGCTTTATCGATGAGGGCGTTCTGCGCCTGGGTCGGCTTGAGGCCGGGGATGTCGACTTCCTTCTTCTTTTTGCTGAAGAGGATGCCGGCACTGGCAGGGAGGGTGGCCAGGGTGACGGTGGCGAGGAGAAGGCCGGCGGCGAGGCGTGTGCGAAAGGTCATGCGGTGGGACTCCCTTGTGCGGTGCTGCGGGTGGTTCGGCATGGCGGGTACTGGTGGAAGGGTACGCCGGAGTGGGAAAGACACGGTTTATTCGGCTACCTGGAAGACGACGTTGACGACGCCATCCCACTCGGTGGGGTGGCCGGAGGCGTCGACGGCGGGCTGGAAGCGGGTGGCCTGAACGGCGCGCCGGGCGGACTCGTCGAGACCGTGGCCGAGGCCGTTGCCGATGCCGAGGACGGTGACGGCCCCGGCGGCGGAGACGTGGAGGCGAACGGAGACAGTGCCTTCGAGGTGGAGGGCGCGGGCTTCGGGGGTGTAGTCGGGACGCGGCTTGAAGAGGACCTTGGGGCCGGTTCGCGCGACGGGGACCGCGACGGTGGAGGGTTTGGGCATGGCGGGCTGCTGGACCATGCCGAGGTTGACCTGCCCGGCGGTGGCGGGGTTGCGTCCGGTGGAGTCGAGGGGTCCGGAGCCATTGGGGCGGCCGAGGGCGACACCCTGGACGGCGCGGGCACCGTTTCCGGTGAGGTTCTGCCCGGAGGGGGAGCCGGAGCCGAGGTTGACGACGGCGGAGCGGGGGCCGGCGCCTTTGTTGGCGGCGTTCATGCCGGGTGCGCCAGCCTGGCCGAGGTTGACGGCGGCGGTGGCGGCACGGTTGGAGGCGGCGATGGGGTTGTCGGTGCGGCCGAGGGAGACGGCGGAGGGGCGGGGGGAGTTGTTGACGACGGAAGCGGCCTCGGGATGAGCGAGCGAGACGGGGCGCGGGGCGGGCGGGGCGACGACGGCCTTGGGAGGTGCGGGCTTGTTGACCGGGACGGGTTCCGCGGGTTTGACGGCTATGGGCTTCGGCGGATCGGGGAGGCGGACCTCCGGCAGCGGCGTAGGGGGCGGGGGGACTTCGAGCTTGGGGAGGACAGGGGGCTTAATTTTGGGGGGGATGAGCTTGGGGCGGACGATTTCGGGCGCGGGCTGGACGACGATGGGGGCGACGAGCATGGCGACACGGCGTTTCTGCTCGATGACCTGGGTGGTGGCGGCGCCGATGATGACGAGGGCGATGGCCAGGAGGATGTTGATGGTCGCGGCGGTGAGGACGGAGGTCTTGCTTTGCTGGCCGGCTTGCAGGATGCCGAAGTGCTTGAACTGGAGGCTATGGGGTGCTGGAGCGGACTCTGAGTGGAGCGGCTTTGGCATGAAGGAAGCATCCTGATGGTTGCGGGCCTTGAGAGGCGCGGGCACTGGAGCGACGGGAGCCTGGGGGGTGGGGGGGGACGCGATGGTACCTTCCTCGATGACCTGCATGACGGTTCCCGTGTGCCTCTCTGCGGATCGGGAGTCTTGGATGGAGGCCAGGGTCCCGGGGCGGTCCGCGTGCGACTGTTCGCGGTTTCGTGGTCAGTTTCGATGGTAACGGTACTTCGTTACCAGTCTACTTGGAGTGTTGCGTTTGGGCGACGTGTGTGCAAGTTTTCTGCCGCGCTGGTGTTCGGTTCGGTGTACGCCGGCCCTGAGGATCTCTGTTTTAGACGGGCCGTGGGTGGGGCGGATTACCAAGGTGGAGGCGGGCTGCTATTTTAGTGGTGGACACGGGCTGCGTGGTGGATAGACGTTTGGAGATCGATCTGGAGGCGTTTTGAACATTCTGGTGACCGGTGGTGCTGGGTATATCGGCGGGACGGTGGCGCGACTTCTGCTTGCGGGCGGACATTCGGTGACGATTTTCGATAATTTGTGCCACAGCAAACGGGGGGCGGTGGCGGAGGAAGCCACGTTCGTCCAGGGGGACCTGGCAGACCGGGGGCTGGTCGAGGCGACGCTGCGGGAGGGGAAGTTCGATGGGGTGATGCACTTTGCGGCGCTGATCGAGGCGGGCGAGAGCATGGTGAAGCCGGAGATCTACTTCCGAAATAACACGGCCTCGACCTTGACGCTGCTGGAGTCGATGCTGGCCGTGGGGCCGCGGCGGCTGGTGTTTTCTTCGACGGCGGCCTGCTATGGGGAGCCGGTGACGACGCCGATTTTGGAAGATGCCAAGTTGGAGCCTACCAACGCTTACGGGGAGAGCAAGCTGCTGGTGGAGCATGTGCTGCGGTGGATGAACAAGCTGCACGGGTTCAAGTACGCGAGTCTGCGGTACTTCAACGTGGCGGGAGCGATCGAGGGGTATGGGGAGGCGCATGAGCCGGAGTCGCACCTGATTCCGCTGATTCTGGACGTGGCGCTGGGGCGGCGGACAAGTATCAAGATCTTTGGGCAGGGGTATCCGACCAAGGATGGGACGTGCGTGCGGGACTATGTGCATGTGCGGGATCTGGGGGAGGCTCACATGCTGGCGCTGGGGGCGCTGATGAAGGAGGATGGGGCCACGCGGATGATCTATAACCTGGGGTCGGGAGAGGGGTTTACGGTGCGGGAGGTGATCGAGGCGGCGCGGCGGGTGACGGGGCGGGAGATCGCGGTGGAAGAGTGCGAGGCGCGGGCGGGGGATCCGGCGGTGCTGGTGGCGGGGTCGGAGAAGATCAAGGCGGAGTTGGGGTGGGCGCCGCGGTTTGCGGAGCTGGATACGATTCTGGCGAGTGCGTGGGAGTGGCACCAGGTGCGGTATCGATAAGGGTCAATCTTCCTCGTGGCGACGGTTGGGGAGGCTGGCGTCGAGGCCTTCGAGGACCTCGGGGTCGAGGATGGGTGAGCTGATGCGGTAGTCGCCTGAGGCCCATTTGCCGAGGTCGAGAATGCGGCAGCGGTCGGAGCAGAAGGGGAAGTCTTCGGCGGTGGCGAGGACGACTTTGCGGCAGGTGGGGCAGAAGAGCGCTTTGGGGGCAGTGGGCATGACTTCTTTATTTTAGAAGAGATCGACGAAGGCTGGCTGGGCGGGCAGTGGCACGAACTGAGGAAGTGTATTACTCTCGGGGGGATCAGTTGGGCGAGTGTCGGCGTTTGGTAGCACGATTCTGAGCATCGTGTGAATGCAGTCGATCGATGAGCGCGTTCCTGGAGGGAAGAGGAGACCTGCTGGATGGGGAAGGGTGTTGTGTGGTCGATCGTCTGGTTGAGCCTGGCTTTGCCGGCGCTTGCGACGGAGGCGCGGCTGACGGGCAGGGTGGTGGACGAACAGGGGCGAGCGGTGGCGGGAGCTTCCGTGCGGGTGGGGTCGGGGCGGGCGGTGAGCGCGGATGCGCGGGGGGAGTTTCGCGTTGCGTTGCGAGGGGCGGGGCGGTATGCCGTGACCGTTACGGCTGCCTCGATGCAGACCGCGACGACGGCCGTGGAGGTGGGGGATGGTGGGGCGGAGGTCGAGGTGCGGTTGGGGCCGGCGGTGGAGACCACGGTGGTGGTGACGGCGGACGTGAACGTGCTGGATGTGCTTTCGCCGGACCCGGCGGAGAAGGTGTTTGTGAAGCAGGATTTGATCGATGCGAATCCAGGGCGGCCGGGGGCTCCGGTTTCAATCCCGGGGTACCCGATCGAGACGGCTTCGAGCGGGATCAAGGCTCCGCAGTACTTTGCGCCGGGGGTGGCGGGGGATCATGGGGAGCCGATTGCACAGTTCCTAGCGGTCGGGGGGTACCTGGTGCCGAACAATCTTTCGGCGAACGCGCATGGAAATGGGTATGCGGACCCGAATCTGCTGATTCCGACGGTGATTGAGAGCGTGCAGGTGGATGGGGGCGCGTTCAACGTACGGCAGGGGAACCATGCGGTGAATGTGGCGGCGACGTATGGGCTGCGGTCGCGGCTGGAACCGTTTTTGACGGTGACGGGGGATTACCGGGATATCGACCTGGTGGGAGGAATGAGTCCGGGAGCGAACTCGTTTGTGGCGGTAGAGCTTTCGGCGGGGAATGGGTTTCTGGAGCGGCTGGAGCATCGGCAGCAGTACAAGGTGAATGGGCAGCGGGTATTTTCGCCGGGCAGCCACCAGATTACGGTGCTGGGGATCGGGTATTGGGGGAAGAGCTACATTCCTGGGCTGGTGCCGCTGTTTCCCGCGTATATGGGGGATGTGGGGGTGGTGAACTACGGGGATACGATCGACCCTCGGCAGAAAGACCAGACGCATACGGCGCTGGTGGCGGTGAGCGATACGTGGCGGGTGACGGGGTCGCAGGCGGTGCAGCTTTCGGGGTTCTTTCGGACCTATAACCTGGCGCTGGATTCGAACTTCGGGCAGGGGCTGATTCGGCAGAGTGAGTTTCGGACGGTGGCGGGGGGGAGTACGAATTATGTGAACAAGTTCGGTGAGGCCTTTTCGCTGCTGGCCGGGATGGACTATCTGCGGGAAGCTCCCCGGCGGGACAATCTGGACAACTATGGGAACTATATGGGGAGCTTGGTGTATGGGCCGTTTACCAAGGTGGACTCGAGCGATGTGACGATTGCCTCGGTGACGCCGTATGGGGCGGCAGCGGGGGCGCTGGGGGCGCATGTGCGGTACTACGCGGGGTGGCGGCGGGATGAGATTGGGATCTCGGTTGTGGACCGGATCAATGCGGGGAACTCGTTCGAGAAGCGGGTGGGGGTGAACTCGCCGAAGGCTACCGTTTCGTTTCTGCCGGGGGAGTGGCGGTGGGCTCCGCTGATTTCGGGGAGCTTTGGGGAGGCTTTCTTTACGGACGATCCACGGATTGGGGTGGGGAACGCGGCGGGGAGTGCTGTCGCGCGGGCGCACTCGTACCAGCTGGTGGCCTCGAAGACGGTGCTGGGGGCGGACGTGAAGGTGACGCTGGGGCATGTGACGACGAGCGAAGAACTGGCGAAGATCGATCCGGACACAGGGTTGCAGGAGGATCAGGGGCCGGGACGGCTGCGGTTTTTAACGGCGGCGGTGCGGCGGAACTTTGCTCGGGGGTCGGTGCTGGTGACCTACTCGAAGGCGGATGCGCGGGACTTGGACTCGGGGCAGCCTACGCCGGAGGCTCCGCGGACGATCTTCGATGTGCTGGCGAATGTGCAGAGGCTACCGTTTGGGATGCAGGCGCGGGGGGAGTTTGAGCTGGTGGGGCGGAAGACGCTGGGGACAGGATGTTTGCCGGACCCGGACGCGCAGTGCCTGGGGACGCAGGTGCGGGAGTTTCGCGGGGCGGTGGTGAAGCCGTTTCTGGAGGAGCGGGTGAAGGTGGGAGTGAACTTTCTGGTGGCGAGCGGGCATACGGGGCAGACGCTCGAGAACTTTGGCGGGTCGGAGATCTCCGAGCAGGTGGGGGTCAGGATTCCTTCGTATGCGAGCTTGAATGTGACGTACCGATTTGGGCGGCGGTAGACTGGGCGCATGAGCGCGAGGGTGAGGGCGGCGGTTCCGGTGCTTCCGGCGAGCGATGTGGCGGGTTCGCTGGCGTGGTGGGTGGGGGTGTGCGGGTTTGCGGAGAGCTTTCGGGATGCGACGCCGCCGCGGTATGCGGGGATCGAGCGGGATGGAGTGAGCCTGCACCTGGCGGAGATGAGCGATGCCAAGCTGGCGCGGGTGGTGGGGGATCAGACGATGGTGCGGATTGCCGTGGAGGATGTGGAGGCGATGTTTGCCGAGTACCGCGAGCGTGGGGGGACCGTGCATCCGAATGGGGGCTTGCAGAGGAAGCCATGGGGGACGAAGGAGTTTGCGGCGATCGATCCGAATGGGGTTTGTGTTACGTTTCTGGGTCAGTGAGGGTGCTTGTGGTCGTGGGGGGTGGAGGCTTCGCCGGCGTGGGTGAGGACGAGTTTGCCCATCTCGACGCCGCGGAGGGCGATCATGCGGTCGGCAAGGGTTTGTAGCTCGGTTGCGCGGCCCTTCATGATGATGACTTCGAGGCAGTAATGGTGGTCGAGGTGGATGTGGGTGGCGGCGAGGACGCTGGCTCCGGCGGTGTGCTGGGTGTCGGTGAGTTTTTCGGAGAGACCGGCGGTGTGGTGGTCGTAGACGAGGGTGAGGGTTCCGACGACGGGGTGGTTGGAGTCGACCGTGTCTTCGAGGAGGGCCTGGCGGATGAGGTCGCGGATGGCCTCGGAGCGGTTGGCGTAGGCGCGTTTGGCGATGAGGGTGTCGAACTGGCGGAGGAGGGCTTCGTCGAGGGATACGCCGGTGCGGCTTAGCTGGGACATGAGGGCTCCGGGTCGATTGTAAGCGGCGGAGCCCTCCATGGGAGTGAGCTTACGACTGCTGCTGCTTCAGGCTGGCGAGGTCGATGACGTAGCGGAAGCGGACTTCGCCGTCTTCGACCTTCTTGTAGGCGTCGTTGATGTCCTTGATGTCGATGACCTCGATGTCGGGCCCGATGTTGTGAGCGGCGCAGAGGTCGAGGACTTCCTGGGTCTCGGCGATGGAGCCGATGAGGGAGCCTCCGACGGAGTTGCGGTGGCCGGCGGTCTGCATGTTGTTGACGGCGGAGAGGGGTTCGAGAGCGCCGACCACGACGAGGGAGGCGTTGCGCTTCAGGAGAGGGAGGAAGCGGTTGAGGTCGGACTTTTCCGGGATGGTGGAGAGGATGAAGTCGAGGGTCCCGGTGTGGGGGAAGGTGGGGTCGCGGTCTTCGGGGACGTCGTCGGCCAGGACGGGGGTGGCTCCGAGACGTTGGGCGTCGAGGAACTTTTCTTTGGAGGTGGTGAAGACGACGACTTCGGCGCCGAGAGCGATGGCGAGCTTGGTGGCCATGTTGCCGAGGCCGCCGAAGCCGAGGATGCCGACCTTGTGGCCGGCCTTGACCCCCCAGTGCTTCATGGGGGAGAAGGTGGTGACGCCGGCGCAGAGGATGGGGGCGGCGACTTCGGGTTTGAGGGCGGCGGGGATCTTGAGGACGAAGTCCTCGGGGGCGACGAGGGTGGTGGCGTAGCCGCCGAAGGTGTTGTCGCGGCCGTAGTGGTTCTTCTTGTCGGCGGCCTTCTTGGCGGGGACCATGGGGCCGTTGTAGGTGGCGAGCCAGGAGTTTGGGCCTTCGCAGTAGTTCTCTTCGTGGGCGAGGCAGGGCTCGCAGGCGCGGCAGGAGTCGATCATGCAGCCTACCCCGACGAGGTCGCCTACCTGGTGCTTCGAGACGGAGGAGCCGATGGCGGCGACGCGGCCGACGACCTCGTGACCGGGGACGCAGGGGTAAACGGTGTTGGACCACTCGTTCTTGACCTGGTGGATGTCGGAGTGGCAGACGCCGCAGAAGAGGACGTCGATGAGGACTTCGTTGGGGCGTGGATCTTCGCGCTCGAACTCGTGGGGTTTGAGGGAGGTGAAGGAGTGGTTGGCTGCGTAGCCTAGGGTGGGGATCATTTTGCTTTGAAGCTCCTGAAGTTTTGGCTGGGCTGCGGACGTGCACGCTGCGCGTTGGTACTTCAGGCTTGGATGCGTCTGAGGCTGGTGAGGATCAACCGGGCCGAGGAGGATCTTCTGGAGACTTGCGGCAGGGTATCCCCCCCCCTCCTCCCCCGGCAAGTCTAAAGTACGTGATCGAAGGGACTTAGGTCTGGACCGGTGCACCGAGGTCCAGACCTTTGCCCGAGGTCTTATCTGGTTTCATTCCCTGGTTTAAGTGTAGCGGTTTGAGGGTAACTGCTACGCCAAATTTCTTTCAGGTCTGCCTGGGGGTTAGAAGATGAGTTTGGCGGCGAACTGGATCTGGCGGGCGGGGAAGGCTGCGGTGATCAGGCCGAAGGTTCCATTGCTAACGTTGGTATCGGGAAAGACGAAGTTGGATTGGTTGAAGATGTTGAAGGTTTCGGCGCGGAAGTCGAGGAGCGAGCCCTCGCGGAAGAGCTGGAAGCCTTTGTGGAGGCCCATGTCGGTTTGGGAGAAGGCGGGGCCACGGATGGAGTTGCGGGCGGCGTTGCCGAAGGGGTTGGCGCCGGTGGGGGCGGCGACGGCGGTCTTGTCGAGGTAGTTGATCGCACCGCCGGGGGCGGTGCGGGTGCGGGAGGCGTTGGGCAGGACCAGGTTGTTGGAGAGGACGTTGGGCCGGTAGGTGTAGAGGCCGGTGACGGTGTAGTTGCTGTTGACGTTGTAGTTGAGGTTGGCGGGGAGGCCGCTGGTGAGGGAGGTGATGTCGGTGAACTGCCAGCCACCGGCGAAGGTTTTGAGCAGGCCGTGGCTCCCGCGAAAGATGGGGAGATCCCAGACGATGCTGGTGGTGTTGTTGAGGGGCTGGTCATAGCCGGAGGCTCCGTAGTCTCCGCGGATGTTAGCAAAGTTGACGCGGGAGTTGTCGCCGCCCGAGGTTTCCAGGTGGCCGGAGGCGTTGTCGAAGCCGCGGCTGTAGGTGAAGGCGTTGAGGACGTAGAGGCCGCGGCTGTAGCGTTTTTCGAACTTGGCCTGAAGGGCGTTGTAGTTGGAGCCGCCTCCGCCGAAGGCGATCTCGATGGTGTTGAAGTTGGCGACGGGGCGGCGGGCCTGGAGGCTGGGGCAGTTGGTGGTGGTGGCGCAGATGCTGGCCTGGTTGTAGTCGGCGAGAACCATGAGGTGGACGCCGTGGTTGCCGACGTAAGAGACATCGATGAGCATGTCGCGGCCGAATTGACGCTGGAAGCCGCCGAAGTAGCTCTCGATGTAGCCGGTAGGGTTGTCGCGGGGGATGTAACGGGATTGCGCTTTAAGGGGGTTGAAGGCGGCGGGAGAGACGAGGTTGGCGGCGAAGCCCTGCTGGGTGGGACGGAAGCAGGCGGTCTGGTCCTGGGTGTCGCTGGTGCAGAGGGGCAGGCCGCCGGTGATGCCGGGAGCGACGGGCTTCTGGTCGATGCTGGCGTTGACGATGTAGGGGCCGTTGTAGGCGAGGAGGTTTTCTCCGCCTTCGCGGTTGAATTGGGTGTAGGTGATGCCGAAGCCGCCGCGGAGGACGGTCTTCTGGTCGGCGCTGTAGGCGAAGCCCAGGCGGGGGGCGAGGTTGTTGTACTTCATGTGGACGAGACCGCGATCGTAGAAGCCGCCGTCGGTGGCCTGCTGGAGGGTGGCGGTGGTGGGGTCGAAGTTGGCGAGGTGGTTGCCGTCGACGTACTGGGGGCTGGCGAGCTCGTACCGCGCGCCGGCGTTGACGGTGAGCTTGGGGGTGAGCTTGAGGTCGTCCTGGACGTAGAAGAAGTTCATGCGCTGCTGGAGGCCAACGACGCGGAAGTTGTTGAGCTGGTAGTTGCTGCGGAGGCCGAAGATGAAGTCGGCGGTGCTGTAAGCCTGGTTGGCGGCGGCTCCTGCGACGGCGGTTCCGACGGCGGTGAACTTGCCGTTGTAGGTGTCCTGGCCGAAGCTGGGGTTGAAGTCGTTGATCTGGGTGGAGATGGCCTGGAACTCGTAGCCGAATTTGAGGCTGTTGATGCCCTTGAGCAGGGTGTAGTTGAGCTTGGGGTTGTAGACGGTGGGGTTCTGGAACTGGGGATTGGAGCCCTGGTCGCCAAGCTGGGAGAAGCCGTTGAGGCTTTGCGCGTTGAGGGGGCGGACGATGGTGGGGTCGGTGGGGAGGCCGTCGGTGATGCCGGCGGCGGTGAGGAGGCTGGGCTGGCCGATGCCGATGGGGGATTTGCCGCCCTTGTTGTAGCCGATGCCGAAGCGGGCGTCGAGGATGGAGGTGTTCGAGATGGTGTAGGTGACGCCCATGGCGATGTTCTTGTTCTGGATGAGGACGTTGCCGTTGTTGTTGCCGCCGGCGGCTCCCGGGATGTTGCCGGGGACGAAGAGGCTGGCCTGGTGCTGGCTGTAGCGACCGAAGAGGACGAGGCGGGGGTTGAGGGTGTAGTCGATGCGGCCGTCACCCTTCTTGTCGTCGATGGTGGCGCGGGGGAGGCTGACGTAGTTGTTGGCTGCGGCGGTTCCGGCGGCGGAGGGGTTGGTCTCGTTGGGGAGGGCGGCGAAGACGGCGGTGGCGAGAGGGGAGAAGTCTGTGGTGGGGATGATGCCGTTGGCGTAGACCTTGCCGGTGAGTGGGTTCTGGATGGGGAGGCCGAGGTTGCCGGAGCGCTGGAGGGCGCTGGGGATGGAGGCGGCGGTGAAGGACTTGTCGATCTCTTTGAGGCCCTCGAAGTCTGCGAAGAAGAAGGCTTTGTCGCGGAGGATGGGGCCGCCGAAGGTTCCGCCGAACTGGTTGCGGATGAGGACGGGCTTGACGCCGCCGACGGGGTTGAAGGGGCCGATGGCGTTGAGGCTGGTGTTGCGGAGGTACTCCCAGGCGCGGCCGTGGAACTGGTTGGTTCCGCGGCGGATGGTGGCGTTGATGACGCCGCCGGAGGCGCGGCCGTACTCGGCGGAGTAGTTGTCGGTGTCGATGCGGAACTCGTCTACGGCGTCCGGCGAGGGCGGGATGTTCTCGTTGGCGAAGCCCTGGTTGGAGGTGCCGTAGGTGTTGTTGTCGAGGCCGTCGAGGAGGAAGTTGTTGAAGGCGCTGCGCTGTCCGTTGATGTTGAAGGAGGCTTCGCGGCTGGTGTTGGACTGGTTTTCAAGGACGGATTTGCGGACGCCCGGGGCGAGCAGGGCGAGGTCGGCGTAGGAGCGGCCGTTGAGGGGGAGGTTTTCGATCTGCTGGGTTCCGATGACCTGGCCGCGGGAGCTGGTTTCGGTTTCGAGCAGGGTGGCGGCGGAGGAGACTTCGACGGTCTCGGAGGCGGAGCCGATCTTGAGGTCGATGTCGATGCGCTGACGGGCGTTGGTGGTGACGGTGAAGGCGGGGGTCTCGCTGCGGTCGAAGCCGGCGCTTTCGGCGGTGACTTTGTAGGAGCCGGGGGGGATGCTGACGAAGGTGTAGTTGCCGTCGCCGGTGGATTTGGCGGTCTGGGCGACGCCGGTCTGCTGGTTGGTGAGGGTGAGGGTGGCGTTGGGGAGGGCGGCTCCGGAGGCGTCGCGGACGTAGCCAAGGACGGAGGCGGTCTCGAACTGGGCTGTGGCGGGAAGGGTCAGCAAGCAGGCGAGAAGGAGGGCGACAAGAGAGAGAAGGCGCTTCACATGGACTCCGAAAGATAGGCACAAGGCTGGGCTCAACGCGTGGGGGGAGGGCTCCCTTTGGACCGGTCGAGTCGTGATAGAGCGAGGCTAGAGTAAGCGCTTAACGGGGGCGTGTATACGGCATGACAGGACCGTGAATCGCGGGGCTTAAGCCGGAGCCGCGCGGCTGATAGTCTGCTGCCATGCGACTTTCTTTGGCGGCTCTGGTTGTTGTCTGCGGTGTGGGCGGGTGTGCGATGTTCGGGCAGGAGCCCGGCGCCGATGTGGCTGGGCGGATTGCGGCGCAGAATGCCGTGTTCGCGGAGTCGTTTGAGGCGGCGCTGAAGGCGAGTCCGCGGCGGGCTACGGCGATCGGGGATTACCGATATAACGACCTGTTGGAGGATGAATCGCTGGGGGCGATTGCGGCGAATGAGGCGCGGAATGAGGGATACCTGGCGCGGCTTGCGGCGATCTCGACGGACGGGTTTCCGGAGCAGGACCGGCTTTCGCATGAGCTGATGGTGCGGTCGCTCGAGCAGCGCAAGGCGGATTACGGGTACAAGGACTACGAGATGCCGGTGTCGCAGATGGATGGGCCGCATACGGGGCTGGCCGACCTGCCGCTGGCGGTTCCGCTGGATTCTGTGAAGCATTATGAGGACTACCTGGCGCGGTTGCACCAGATTCCGCGGGTGTTTCTGCAGACGGAAGACGTGATGCGGGCGGGCGAGAAGGACGGGCTGATGCCGGTGCGGTTTCTGCTGGAGAAGGTTCCGGCGCAGTGCGAAGGGGTGATTGGGGCGGACCCTTTTCTGCTGCCGCTGAAGAAGTTTCCGGGGAGCTTTTCTGCGGAGGAGAAGGCGAGGCTGACGAAGGGGATTACGGATGCGGTGAATACGGAGGTGATCCCGGCTTACAAGCAGTTTGCGGCGTTTGTGGCGGTGGAGTACGCGCCGCATGGGCGGACGGCGCTTTCGGTGGCCTCGCTGCCGGGGGGCGAGGGGCGTTATCGGAACGATATTCGCGGCCGGACGACGGTGAGTACGATGACGCCGGAGCAGATTCACCAGCTTGGGCTGAGCGAGATTGCGCGGATCGAGGCGGAGATGCTGGTGGTCGCGAAGAAGGAAGGGTTCGCGGACCTGGCGAGCTTTCGGGCTTCGTTGAAGACGAATCCGAAGTACAAGGCTACGTCTTCCGAGCAGATTGTGGCGGACTTTGCGAAGTATATTGCGCAGATGCAGCCGAAGCTTCCGCTGCTGTTTACGAACATTCCGGGGGCTCCGGTGACGGTGGAGGCGATTCCGGTGTTTCAATCGGCGATGGCGACGCACTACCAGACGGGGACTCCGGATGGGAAGCGGCCGGGGCGGGTGAGTGTGGCTACCTCCAATGTTGCCGAGCGGAGCTTGATTGACGACGAGGCGGTGGCTTATCACGAGGGGATTCCGGGGCACCATATGCAGCTTTCGGTGGCGCAGACGCTGAAGGGGCTGCCGAAGTTCCGACTGTATAGCGGGAACGCGGGGTATGTGGAGGGGTGGGCTTTGTACTCGGAGCAGCTGGGGAAGGAGGTGGGTTTTTACCAGGACCCGGTGAGCGATTATGGACGGCTTTCGAGCGAGCTGTTTCGGGCGGTGAGGCTGGTGGTGGATACAGGCATCCACTCGAAGGGGTGGACGCGGGAGCAGGTGGTGGCGTTCTTCCGGGAGTCCGGCGCGGTGGATGAGCCGACGATCCAGGCGGAGACGGATCGGTATATTGCGTGGCCGGCGCAGGCGCTTTCTTACAAGCTGGGGCAGTTGAAGTTTCGGGAGTTGCGGGAGCGGGCGCAGCGGGAACTCGGGCCGAAGTTCGATATCCGGACTTTCCATGACGAAATGCTGAATGGGGGCGTGCTGCCGCTGGATATGCTGGATGCACGGACGAATGGATGGATTGCGGAGCAAAAGCAGGGCGGGGTGGGGCGGCAGGGACGTTAGCTCTCCTCCCCTTCTGTTCGACGAAGGGCCAGGCGATGCGATGGCGCAATGCGTTAGAGCTGGTCCTTGCGAGGTCGAGCGGAAAGTGCTGGCCCGGTCAGCGCCTGCAAGAGGACTCCGCTGGCGCTTACCCGTTGGCTTCGCTTTTGCCAAGTGGTCATCGTATCTTTAAGATCAGGAGCCATGCGATGCGTACATCAGCCCTTTTTCTGCTCTCCTTTATGCTTTGGCCGTTGTCGCTTTTCGCCACCGTGAGCTTGCCCAATGTCCTTTCCGACCATGCCGTGCTCCAGCGCGAGCGGCCGGTTCGTGTCTGGGGGTGGGCTGATCCGTCTGAGCAGGTGTCGGTGCAGTTTCACGGGCAGAGTGTGAGCACGCGGGCCGATGCGTTCGGTTTATGGGAAGTGTGGCTGAAGCCTGAGAGAGCGGGAGGTCCCTACACCTTGACCGTGGCTGGCAACGCCACCCCCGTGCCGCTTGAACGGAAAGACATCCTGGTGGGAGACGTTTGGATTGCCTCGGGTCAATCGAACATGGAGTTCCCGCTGAAAGGCTTTACGGGTGCTCCCCTCAAGGATGGCGAAGCTGAACTTGCCAGGGCCAATCATTCCAACATCCGCCTGCTGCTGCAAAGGAGACGCACCGCGGCCGACGTTCTGTTCGATACCGAAGACACGTGGGCCGAGTGCACGTCTGAGAATGCAAGGAACTTTTCGGCGGTGGCCTATTTCTTCGGCCGCGAGCTCGCGGAGAAGGAGAAGGTTCCGATCGGCCTGATCGACAGCACATGGGGCGGGACTCCGGCGCACGCATGGATCAGTGGGGACGGCATTGCCGCTGCACACCTTTCCTTCGTTGCCACCGATGCAGGCAAAGTCGCGCGCGAACAAGGCATGGCCGACCAACTGAAGTCGCTTTACAGAACAAAGGCGGAGGCCTTGAAGCACGCCGGCCTGCCGGCACCCGCGCGTCCCCGCATCCCCAACGACCATGATGGCAGTTGGGCGCCGGCTACGCTTTACAACGCAATGATCGCGCCTTATACCAAGTACGCCATCAAAGGCGTCATCTGGTACCAGGGCGAAACAGATGCTACCGCGGAGAGAGCCCCGAACTATAAGCGGGTCTTCGCCGCTCTGATCGAGGACTGGCGTCAGCAATGGGCGCAGGGGGACTTTCCCTTTCTGTTTGCACAAATCTCCAGCTTCGGTTTCGGCACGAATTGGCCAACCGTTCGCGATGCGCAACGACGCACCCTTGCGGTAAGCAATACCGCCATGGCGGTGACCCTCGATGTCGGCTTGCCCGACAACGTTCATCCTCCGGACAAGCAAACGGTAGCCGCGCGCCTCGCCCGGAGTGCGCGTGCCCTGGTCTATGGGGAAAGCCTCGAGTCGTCTTCTCCCGTTTACCTCCAGGCCACCACGGAAGGCCCCGCCATGCGCGTCTGGTTTTCGCATGCAGAGGGCCTTACCAGCAAGGGTCAGCCGCTCGATGGCTTCGAGCTTGCGGGAGAAGATGAAACGTTTGTACCAGCTTCCGGCAGCATCGAGGGCAGCACGATCCTCGTCAGGGCACCCTCCGTCGCTTCGCCCCGCTACGTTCGTTATGCATGGAGTGGGACGGTGAACAGTTACTTCTACAACGGTTCAGGTCTGCCCGCCGGCTCGTTCACTTCGCAATGAACAATTGCCACCACTCGTCCCGGTAGCCATACTTTACGCGGTAACCCACTCCACGATCACGGGCTTGGCAACGACGGAGGCTGGAGGCTGCTGCGCGAAGGAGGGCAGAGGCATGGCTGTGAGGAGAAGTGTCGATACAAACAGGCGGCGGAGCGCATGGCTCCGCAGGAAGATCATAGCTCTCATGGTGACCTCTGGCTGCTGTGCAGACGGGCTGAAGCAGGAGATGTTCGCCGAAAAAGCACGCAGTCCCCCGGAAAGAAGGGAAGGGCATCCGGCTGATGAGAGAGGGGATCTTTTAGCGTTACGCGGGAGCGCAACAACGCAGACGGAGCCAACAACTCTGATGTACGGAGAACATCTGCATGAACAGCAGGCAACGGCTTCACTGGCATCAAGTCAGGCGAAGCCAGTCAATGGGATCGTCCGCGGAGGCGTGCCAAGCGCGTGAACTTGAACCTCAGACTGTTCCGCGTCATTGACCCGAATCTTACGGCTGGGCCCGCGGTAAGCCCGCTCTTGTCCCACGGGTCTTCGACCGAGCCGCTGGGCGCACGGCAGAGGCGCTTGTTCTGCTGCTAGACCACGCTTTGAAAGCCGTAGGTTCGGTACGCCGGCTCGATGCGGCCATCGGGGGTGCAGCGGATGGTGGTGAAGCCTTCCGCGCTGCCGGCACGTATGCCTTTCCACCAGTTGCCGCACACCGCACCGCTCGTGATGAAGCGCAACCCACGGAAGGTGATGTCCTCGTTGACGTGGGTGTGCCCTTGCAGGACCGCGCGTACGTTATAGCCCAGCATCGCCTGAATGGCCGCCGACGCATCCGTCACCATCAGTGAGTCGATGAGAGCGCCGAGGTTGGGCGTGCGTGACCGCCACTCCTCGTGCGAGACGTAGGAGATGGCGCCCGTGACAAGAGGCACATGGGTGACCACGATAATGGGCCTGCTGTGGCCCGCAGCGTTCAAATCGGCCTGGAGCCAGGCAATCTGTTCTTCACCAAGCTCTCCTGTCCAGCTGCGGTCGGCATGCAGGCGGATGGAGTCGAGCACGATGAAGTGCCAGTCCTTGTGATCGAAGGAATAATACGTGGGTCCGTAGCGGTCCGAAAACGCCTTCTTGCCGTACTGCGGGTCCGTGGGAGCGACGCCGCTCTTGTTGAGGACTCCGTAGAGGTCATGGTTGCCGATGGTGTAGTGCACGGGATACGGGATGGCCACGGAGGTGTGCTTATAAAGGTCGAAGAGGCTGTTCGCCCGTGTGCCGTCGGCAGCGGCGGCGTCGTAGACCAGATCGCCTCCGCAGATGGCGAAGTCGGCGGGCCAGTGATGAAAGTTGTCGAAGCACATCGCACAGCCTTTCGCCGCATCGAGCTCCGGCTGAATGTGCGTGTCGGTAAAGAAGACGAAGGAAAAGTCCCCCGCGTGCCTTGCGGGAGCGGCCAGCGAGAGTTCAGAGGCGCCGAGCAGACCGGCAGCGCCGCATTGACCCAGGCTCGAGAGAAAGCGGCGGCGATTCATGGGGGCGCTCCTTGGGGGCGGGGCTAGAACAAGAGTTTGAGCGAAAGCTGCAACTGGCGTGACGATCCGGAGTCGCCGATAGGAAAGCGTGTGCTGGAGATCTGGCCGAACCGGCCCGCGGTCACGGTTCCCGGGGCCGTCATGGTGGGTGCGGTAAAGCTGAACTGGTTGGCAGGCTGGCCGAGGTTGGGATGATTGCCGATATTGAAGGCATCGGCCCGAAGCTGCAGGCTGGCCTCTTCATAGACGCGAAAGCTCTTTGCCGCCGAGACATCCACATTCTGAAAGCCTGGCCCGATCAAGGTGTTGCGGCCGAGCGTGCCAAAGCCGTTGGCCGGGATGGCGAACGAGCATCCTGCGGTCGCCGTGGCGCAAAGGGAGGGAGCAAGGTACTGCACCGAGCCGTTGCTGAGAAGCGTGTGTTGCACGGCGGCGCTGCCGGCCCGGTCCGGGCGAATGGTGCCTGCCGTCCCGTTGATGCCCGAGTTGGTGACGACAGTGAAAGGGTTGCCGGCCTGGATCTGGGTGACGGCGCTTAGTTGCCAGCCGCCGAAGACCGTGCCGTTCAAGCCGGGGTGCGCTTGCAACGGCAGAGTGTAGATGCCCGAAAACACGAAGCGGTGCCGCGTGTCGAAGTCGGAGGGACCGTAGTTGCCCGCCTGGTTATAGCTGTCCTGCAGGATGACAGCCTGCGATGAGAGTGAGTTCTGATCGAGCGATTTCGAATAGACGTAGGACGTATTGAACTGGAGATTGCGCGAGCTTTGTTTGGTGACGGTAATCCATACCGAGTTGTAGTTCGACATGCCGCTCGAATCGTAGCTGGTGATCTTGCCCACGGCGCGGCCGGGAGAGATCGGGCTGCTGGTACTGAGAGCGAGATAGGGACGCACCCCCGCGGCAGGACCGCCGGGCGTAAACACCGGTTGATTGCTGTTGCGTGTGATACGCAGATGGGTGCCCTTGCTGCCGAAGTAGCCAATCTCAAGGATCGCCGTTGGGGTGAGGGCGCGCTGGACGTTGACGTTGAAGCTTTGCGTGTAGGCGTCGCTGAAGCTGCGTGGCGTGGTGGAAGGAGCAAGCGACCCTGCGGAAGCTTGATTGAAGGCTGTCTCCAGAGTCGTGGCTGGGCCTCCAGTGGTTTGGGTAAAGCTGAGAGGCGCGGCGAATGGAGGATTCGCCGACAGGTTGACGAGGGGGTTGGTGATGGGTTGCTCCGCCTGCAGGCCGTAGCCGGCGCGCAGGATGGTCTTGCCATCGCCCGTGACGTCCTGGACGAAGCCAAGGCGCGGCTCGACAAAAAACTGCTGGCGATAGAGTGAGCCGAAGCCCGCCGTGCCCAGGCGGACGAGAGACACCGTCGCTGGGTCGAACGCGACGAAGCGATCGGCGGCTTCGGTGGGGGTGCCGTTCCACTCAAAGCGCAGACCGGCTTCCAGTGTCAGTCGGGGCGACACCTTGTAGCTATCCTGCAGGAAGGCGTCCACCGCGGTTACGAAGATGCGGCTTGGCAGCACCTTGGGCGTAACGCTGAAGGCATTCGCCTGATCGGCGAGGAAGGTCGCCGGCGAAGCGAAGGTGAACGAGCCCGTGGTGCCGTTGCTGTTGGCGGAGATGAAACGGCGGTACTCGCCGCCCGTTCTCAGATAGTGCCTGCCCTCAAGGATCGAGAGCGTATCGTTCACCACAACGGTCGTATCGCCGCGGTACTGCGGGTCGGTGGTAGGCCCGCCAATGCTCAGGCCGAGCGACGTGATCGCGATCGCCGGCAGGCCGACCGGTGCGTTGATCCCGTTGTTGATCCCGAGGCTGGCGGGATTGAGCTGATTGGCCGGGAAATAGTTCGGTCGGAGACGACTCAGGCCGAAGCGTCCTTCGTTCACGATCCTGGCGTTGAACACGTGCGTTTCCACCACGGAAAGGAACTGGCGGCGGAAGTAGCGTACATCGCCGAAGCCCGGGACCGTGGCGCCGCCCAGGGTAGGCTCGCTGCGCTTGTCCGTCTGAAAGACGTAGAAGCCGCTGAGCGTGTCGGTGGACGAAAGCGCCTGATTCAAACTGGACGAACCCTGATTGATATTGACCGGCGCGTTCGCCGATCCGAGGAACGTCGTCCCCGTGGGATCGTTGGCGCGCGGGATATACGTCAGCAGTTGCCGCACCACGGCGTTGGTTGCGCCGGCCCGTTGTGCGTCGGACAGCACGCCGGAGTTGACGGTTACGCCCTGCCGCTGACGAAGCCCTTCATAGGTGAGGAAGAAGAAGGTGCGGTCGCGCCAGAGTGGGCCGCCGAGGTCGCCGCCGAACTGGTTGCGTTTGAACGGCGTCTGCGCGACACCTTTCGGGTTGAAGAAGTTGCGGGCATCCACGGCACTGTTGCGAAGGTAGTCGTACGCCTCGCCATGAAAGCGGTTGGTGCCGGTTCGTGTCGCCACGTTGACGACCACCCCGGACGAGCGTCCGAACTCCGCGCTTGGTGTGGAGTTGCTGACGCGCATCTCGCTTACCGTGTTGACCGTGGGCTGGAAGGCGATCTGATTCTGCTGTAGATCCGTGTGCGAGATGCCGTTGATGGTGAGATTGGTGGTGTCTTCGCGGTTGCCGGCGGAGTTGAAGCCGCTCGCCCCGGTGCCGCGGGTAGGAGCACTGAGCGAACCGCTTTGGGGCGGCGTCACCGATCCCGCAAGGAGAGGAAAGAGGTCGATGAAATGACGGCCGTTCAGGGGGACGTCCTGCACCTCGCGCTGACCCAGGGTCTGGCTTTGCGTCGGGGTTGCGGTTTCCAGCCCAAGCGGCTGCTCTGCCTGGACCTCCACGGTCTCTTGCGCTGCGGCCGCGGTGAGCTCGAAGTTGAACTGCAGATCGCGATTGACGGTGACGGCGACGGCCTCGCGGCGCTGATCGGCAAATCCCTTGGACGAAAGGACGAGCGAGTAGGTGCCTGCGGGAAGGGAGGACACCGCGTAGAGGCCGGCGTCGTCCGTGACGGCCTCCCGGACCAACCCCGTGGTCAGGCTCGCGACATGCAGCCGCGCCCCGGCAACGGCGGCACCGGAAAGGTCGCGCACCGAACCTTGAAGGCTTCCAGTGGACTGGGCGGAGGCACAGAGGCACCCAAGCAGGATGACCATACTGCCGAGTACCCGGAGGATAGAGCGGTCTGGAACGAAAAGCAGGCGTCTTCTCTTCTGCAAACTTAATCTCATGGCTTGGCACGATGGTCTCGCAGCGCCATGAACAGGGCGTGAACGCAACGCCGCCCACGCCGGGGCGGATGGTGTGGCTGGTACTCGTCACAGCGAGCGCCAGGGTGACGCCAGAGCTTGCTGAACTGAGATGCGGTCCTTTCTTCTCTTCTATTCCGCGCGTCCCCGCGCGGGAAAGCTCAGGCCTGGTGTCTCTGCCAAGCGCGCGTAGCAGGACCTATCGAGACGCGAATCTCTTCTTCGCCTCATCCGTGGCGGGGGAACTGCATCGCCGCTCTTACGTGCAAGCAGCCGACCAATCGTTGCGGGATGGACATTGAACAGACGAGCGGCATCCGCCGCAGTTGTCTTGTCTTGTGTGACCATCTTGAGTACCTCAGTCTGTTGCTGAGGCAGCAGCTTTGGACGCCGGCCACCAACCCGGCCTTCGCGACGAGCGGATTCCAACCCCGCCCGCGTTCGCTCTCGAAGCATGGCCCGCTCAAATTCTGCGAACGAGCCAATCATCTGCATCATCATTCTGCCTGCTGGCGTTGTAGTGTTGATCGCCTCTGTGAGGCTGCGGAAGCCTGCCCTCGCTTGCTGAATCCGCTCCATGATTGTCAGTACATCCCGCAAGGAGCGCGAAGGCCGGTCCAGTTTCCAGACAACCAGGACATCTGCTTTACGAAGATGGTCGAGCAGCCGTTGCGGCTCGGGATGATTCCAACGTCCCTCCGTGGCCTTCTCGCGGAAGATTCGCTCGCAGCCAGCGGCCATAAGAGCGGAGGCCTGTGCTGTCGTGTCCTGTTCGTTCGTCGAGACGCGTGCGTAGCCGATGAGCATGGTTGCGGAAAGGTATCGCCAATGCTTTATCACTGCAATACCTTTTTGCAACTCAGAATGCTGGGGTTTGTGGCTAGCCTGAAATCGTTGCACAAACGGTCGTTTGCGCAAGGTCAGGAATCCAAAGAGCTTATTGCTTACGCCCCTTGAAAGTTCAGGCCAAGAGCCAGGCAAAGATTCACCATGAAGAGGAAGTGCATGCCAACATGGAAGAGATTGGGACGCGGGTTATCACCACGTTCGGGCAGGATGTGGCGGGTTCCTGCGTACATCGACTGGTATTCCATCTCTTGTTTCTCAGGTGCCCCCCGCAGATACGGGATGTACCACATGCCAATCGCTGACAGTAGCGCGATCGAGCAGTAGATGACCCAGTAAGTTGAGACATACCCCGGCCTTGGACAAGTCCAGAAGTAGATGGCAAAGCCTGCGGCGATGCCGGGAAAACCAGCATTGGCGAGGGTTGCAAGCCAGACTTTCCCTTTTCCAATCTGTGCCTGTACTTGAGAGCCGTGAATCCAACCCGGAAGATCGATCAGATCATGACTGACGATGATTAGGAACTGCAGCACGATAAGGTACGTAAAGAGAACAGACATGACACCTCCATCTATATCGCTATCCAACCTTGAAAAAGCTGCTGGAGGAGGGTGCGATTCAACCAGTGGTTATGGAGACGCATTCTCAAGCAGGCGGAGGAGATGTGGATGCCGACTATAACAGGTGAAATGAAGAATCGTTATCACCAGAAGGAGTAGGCGATCACGTGAGGCGGCCCATGCTTCCCTTCTACTATCTCTGTAGAAATAACTACCTGCACATTCGTTGCGGAATGAACAGGTACTGTGCTGATCCATGCGTCCAAGGCTTTTTCGTTGACCAGGAAGTCGGTCGCGGCTTCTGTACCACTTCGTCCTATGCCGGCCGCAAAAACTACATATTGATCGGTCGTGGGATCAAGAAAGCGACTCACCACGCCGTAGTCGCGAGCGTTGCTTATGGAGCTTGCAGAGGTATCGATGGTCCAAATAACCTCCGGATGCAGGCTGTCTTGAATGACGTTAGTGCGGCTGTTCAGTGTCACAAAACGGAAGCGCAATTGCTGGCTGAGGCGTTTAGTCCAGGGATTGTTGAAGCCACCGATGAGGATAAAAGGACCGTCTCGCAACTGCTCCAGCGTGGTATCGGCGGCACCTTGCGTGCGGAACGGGTGTCGGTGGCTGCTGAGAAGTTCGATCAAGGCACCGTAGCTGGTGACATCGCTGAGGTGCACCATGTCTGTCTGTGTCATGGCGGAAAGGAGAGTTTGTTCTGGTTGCGGGCGGCTGACGTGACTGTTCGGAGAGAGGTCAACACCATTCCTGTCAAAGGAATGAACTCCTAGGGCAAGAAGTGTTGGCGTGGGTGAGTGCAGCACCGGCTCCCAAAATAAAGCTAAACCCGGCGTTAGAGCTGGTTTCTTTTTAGAGTTCCAAAGAACACTCCCAGTCAACATAGCGATTATGAGTACTACGACAATCACGCTGCCTCCAATTATTGACCGTGGGAGGCTGAAGCTAGGAACGACAAGCGGTTCTACGGCCTGCGAAGGCGATTCCAGTGCAAGCACAGCGTTCGATGAATTATTCAGGCTGTGGTCATCTCCACCCCGCTGCAAAGTGGGTATAGGAGTCTTCTCCGGCCAGAAAAACTGGGGCAGATAGGAGCCAAGCGGCACATCGATTCGCAGTTCTGAATCGTGTCCGGTTGACTGATAGTATTGCGCCAGACGTTTTCGTATTTCGCCAGCCGAAACGCGGACGACAGGGTCCGCGCTGGTGTCATAATCTGCGTGGCGCTCAAAGACAGAGATTCCAAGCACCCGCTCTTTTAGGGACTCTTCTTGACCGGCGACGGCTTGCTCCACGATGTAGCTTAGAAGAAGCGGATAGCGTCTACTGTTTCGAAAATGCTGGCTTGCGATGATCCTGTGCATTTGTTCCAGGATCTTTCCTCGCGTCGGCTCTGTCGTGTAATCCTCTTCAGCTATTTGCGACCTGCTGAGTATCGAAACGTTGGTGGACAATATAAGGCCCTCCTTCCTTAATGCGGCCAGGGCGGATCTGACGGCTAGGGGCCGCAGTAAGAGGGTGCAAGAGAACAGAGATCGCCGGGAGTGTCCAAAGCTCCACCCGCAATCTATAGGTTGGCCTGGACCTCTGCCCTCCAAGAACGCTTTTTACCATAATACGATGAATGCTGGTCGAGAAACCGGCTGTTTGACGAGACGCGGGAACGTATCATACGTGCCAAAACATGTTCATTTATAAGCACTTACGCTCCGCTACCGTAGCACCCTTGTTTTCCTTCTCCAATCGACCTAAGGTCAAACTCGGCGGACGAAATAGTCGGCCAGGCCCGCATCAGGAGCGCCTTGCAGGGGAAACAACACGTGATCCGGCTCCAGTACAGACACCGGCTCACTCGATAGAGACACAGATTCGACAAGGAGCACCAATGCAAACTGTGCCGTTTCGGAACAAGCCCCCTGTTTCCCAAGTGTCGTCTTTTCTTCAGCTCCGGTTTTATCGTCCTGCCTCCCTGTCACCGCGATGGAGGACGCTGTGTTGGCTGTGCTTAGCGCTCGGCCTGATTTCAGCCAAGACTCCTGCTGCAGCTCAGCAGAAGGAGACCTTGGTCCCACTGTCACAGCGGATGACGATCAACCTTTCTGCCGGCGTTCCGCAATATATCGGGAACGCGGCGTCGGGCTCTAACGCGCCGCAGAGCCAGTGGTGGTATGAAAACGCAAAGACCTCTCCAAGCTATGCTTCCCCCAGCTTCCAGGAGAGCGCTGACCATAGTAGTAACTGGCAGCAGGTCGGCCTGCCCTACGACGCGAATGTCACCCGAACCTTCATCAATCAGACCTCCGGTGGCGGCCAGGGCTCGCTGACCGGCAACGATAACTGGTATCGACTGCACTTCAAGGTGGACGAGAAGTATGCCGGACAGAAGTTCCTGCTCAACCTCGAGGGAGCGCACACTGGCGTTCAGGTTTACATCAACGGAACGCTTATGCAGGGCATCAGCCAGGTAGTAGCGGACGCCCAAGCAACCCACGTGATCGGCTTCGTCCCCGTGGTGGTTGACTTGACGCCTTATCTTCATGCAGACGGCGCCACCGACAATGTTATCGCCGTGGATGTATCGCGAGGGTCGTCCTGGTTCGAGCAGCCGAATTTTTCCGGTGCCTTCCGCTTCGGCCAAGCGATGGCAGGTCTTTTTCGCAACGTTTCCCTCACGGTCACTAACCCGGTCCACATTCCGCTTAATGTCTACTCGAACACGAAGACCTGGGGAACTTATGTCGGCACCCTTTCTGAAGTTCCCGCCGCTCAAGATACCGCGACCGCCGCGTCGGCGATCGTAGACGTGCAGACAAACGTGTTGAACGAGTCTACGAAGACCCAGCAGATCACCCTGACGACACAGATCGTGGACGCCGCGGGCAACGTCGTCGTGACCGCTCCGCCGTTGACGCACGCGGTCGCACCCATGACCGCGGCCACCTTTCCTTCGACTCCGACGGCCATGTTCGACCAGCAGATCACCATCCAGAATCCCACTCTGTGGTACCCAAACAACTCAAGCTACGGCAAGCCCTATATGTACCGCGTATACCACATCGTCAGCGTCAATGGCACAGTGGTTGACGCGGCCACCAGTCCACTCGGTATTCGCACCATCACCTGGGATGCGAACTTTCCATACTTCAACGGTCACGCCCACTATCTTTGGGGGGGTTCCGGCCGATACGACTATCCCGCGCTCGGCTCCTCGGTACCGGACGAGCAGCAATGGAGAGACCTCGCCCTCTTTGCTGCAAGCGGCGGCAATATTTGGCGGCCAGGTCATTCGACGAGCAGTGAAGAATTCGTTGAGGCAGCCGACGCTTACGGCATCATGATCGATCAACCCAGCGGGGATGGCGAGGGGTCCTTCAACAATCCTTCCGCGAACGACGCGCAATTAAAGCAGGAGATCCATCGGGACATGATCATCCGCGACCGCAGCCACCCGTCGATTTTAGATTGGGAGATGGATAACGGCGGCAACAACGCGACCCTCGCCACCCAGTTGAACGCGATCGGACTACAGTGGGATTCAATTAACCCCCGCAAACAGGCCTCGCGAGCGTACTCGCCTCAGTACGCCTATATCGACGAGTGCGACGGCGCCGGGTGCGAGGTTGGCAATAAGCAGCAGAACCCGAATAATCCTGCTTTCGGGGCCGAGTACTGGGACAATGTCGGAACAGGCCGTGGGCTGGCGTGGGACTACGAACTAGCCTTTGCCAACGGCTATCTCAACGATTGGCGGAACGGACGGGCCAACAACAGTTTCGGCATGGCGCAGTGGTACTTTGCCGATACGCCGGGTGAAGTCGCGCTCTACGCCGAGTACCAAAACAACACAAACATGTCGAATTACGTGCGCAGCCTCGGCTACAGCATGGTTGACCAAAATCGGTTCCCGCGTTTGCTCTACTACATCTACCAAGCCAACTGGACGCCCTTCTCGATCAAGCCAGTGGTGGCGCTGGCGCACCACTGGAATCGCGCCTATCAGTACACGAACGATACGCCCATTCAAGAAAACGCCTTTAGCAATTGTCCCGCCGTGCGCCTGCTGATCAACGGAGTAGCGAAAGATCCCGTCACTGGCGCAGCGCTGGCGGACCAGACACCCAATGCGTGGAACATCGCGACCAACAACAGCCTGATCCAGAACGTGACCACTATGCCTGGCCAGGTGCACTGGATGGTTAACTGGGCACCAGGTACCGTGACGGCTCAGTGCATCGACGCGAGCGGCAACACGGTTCCCGGAGCCGCCGATTCACGCACGACCGCCGGTCCTGAGAGCAAGATCGTCCTTACGGTTGTGCCCAACGTCACAAAGCCGGATGGCACCACCTTTAAGTGGACGGCAAACGGCTCAGACGCCGCATTCGTGGTGGCCCAGGTACAGGATGCGCAGGGAAACCTGGTTCCTACCGCCAATGAGAACGTTACCTTCACGGTCAGCGGGCCGGCCACGTATATGGGCGGCACTCAGCAGCTGGTCGCCGACCCTACGGTGAGCAGCTATTACGAGGATGCGTTTTCAAAAGCAAACAGCAGTGTTATCAATGGCGTGCCGTATGCCTTCTTCCACTCGCCCGGTGATCCGGAGTTGAATTTCGAAGGCGGCCTGCAAAAGATCGCCTTGCGCAGCGGCTTTACCCCCGGAACCGTTACCGTTACGGCAACTGCGCCCGGACTCACCAGCGCCAGTGTGCAACTCGCTTCGGTCGCGCTGCCCGCACCCGTCCAGTCGCAGGCACCCGCCATTATCGTCCCGCCTGTGGACACGGCTGTCACCGCTGGTTTTCCTGCGACGTTCAACGTAGCGGCCAGCGGCTCCGGCACGCTGCAGTACCAGTGGTTTGTCAACGGCACCGCAGTTGCGGGCGCAACCGGCACGAGCTACAGCACGGCCGCCACCACCACCGCGGATAACGGTAAGACGGTAAGCGTCACCGTTACCACAGCTTTTGGGGCAGTTACCTCAAACCCCGCCACACTGAGCGTAAGCGTTGCTGCGAACGTGACCATCGTCGCCCAGCCGCAGTCGCAGACTGCCGTTGTGGGCCAGGCTGCCACCTTCATGGTTGCCGCGAGCGGCTCTCCTCAGCTTAGTTATCAATGGTTCGTCAACGGGACCGCGATCCCCGGCGGGAACCAAAGCATTTACACAACGCCAGTACTGACGGCTTCGGGTACATCAAGTGTCTACGTCGTCGTCACCAATCCGCTCAACAATGTCCAGTCTGCTACTGTCTCGCTGACGGTAGCCGCACCTGTGCCCGTCAGCATAACCGCGCAGCCACAGAGCCGCGTCGTGCCGGTAAATCAACCCTTGCAGCTTGGTGTTGTGGTGGCCGGTTCGGCACCCTACACCTACTCGTGGCAGTTCACGCCGCAGGGTGGTTCCACGACCATTCTCGTCAGTAACACGCAGAACTCGAACGCCATCACTTACACGGTTCCCGCCATGTCGACCGCCAGCGTGGGTGACTACAGCGTCATCGTGAACAACGCTGCGAACGCCGCCGTAACCAGTGCCTCGGCTCAGCTCACGCTTGCCCCGCCCGGTATTGATATTGCGCTCAATCGCATCGCAATCGCCAGCACCACGCAACAGGCCTGCACGTACAAGACGACTGCTCCTCCATTAAGCGGCGTCAACTGCCTGGGTGCGGAAAACGCAGTCGATGGCAACCTCAATAGCCGCTGGGCTTCGCAGTCCGCTGGCCAGCCCCCCACGACGCCCGTCGCTGGCGTTGATCCATCCTGGCTACAGGTCGATTTGGGCAGCGTTCAGGCCTTCAACACGGTCATCTTGAACTGGGAGAACGCCTTCGCCGCTCAGTACAAAATCCAGTACACCAACCAGGACCCCACCACGAGTCCAATCTGGCTGGACGCCACCCAGCTCATTAATAGCTCAGGCGGTAACGAGACAATCAGTTTCGCAACCGTCCAGGCCCGTTACGTTCGCATGCTCGCCCTACAGCGTTCCGGGCCCTACGGGTACTCGCTCTATGAATTTCAGGTCTACAATGTGCCCCAGTGCGGTGGCTCCTCTGAGCGCTACACGGTTAGCACGGCAAATCCCACCCTTGTTCTCGACAACCTGCTGGGTCTAACTTGGACGCGGACCATCAAGACGGACACTACCGCAGGATCGCAGTTCACGGGCATCGACGCCGCAAACTATTGCAAGAGCATCAGTATGCGGTTGCCCTCGCAGGCCGAAGCGCTTGGCATCAGCGGCAACAACAACGCTTCCTGCGCCTTCCCCGGGGCATGGAATACTTGGACCTCGACCGTAGACCCGCAGGATGCGTCCGAAACGGCTTTGGTTAACTTCGATGGCACGTCCAGCTACAAGGTGACCAACAACTGGCCAGGAGCGGTACTCTGCGCGGCAGGCAGCTCTGCCGCTCAGGCTCCCGCGATCAACACGCAACCACAGTCTGCCTCCGTCAGCGTCGGCCAGTCGGCGACCTTTTCAGTTACAGTGACCGGTGCACCCTCCCCTGCTTACCAATGGTTCGCAAACGGCACGGCGATTGCCGGAGCCAATGCGGCCACATACGTCACACCAGCGACGGCTCAGACAGACAACGGCAGCGCTTTCAGCGTGACTGCAAGCAATGCCGCCGGAACGGTCACCAGCGCGCTTGCCACGCTGACTGTGACTGCCGCTCCCGTCTCTCCCAACCCACCTACCAATCCGCCGCCGCCCGGAGGTCCGGGAAACACCAGCCCCAACGACACCGCGATTCCCGGCTTCGGTACTGGTCCTGTCCCATTGGGCCCCAACCTTGCCGCAAAGAAGCCGACTACTTCCAGCGGTGATGAGAGCACTACTGTCTATGCTCCTGCCGCAGCCACCGATACCGATCTCACAACCCGATGGTCCTCGGCCTTCGCCGATGCGGAATGGCTCCAGGTCGACCTTGGTTCCGTACGGCCTGTAGGTCAGGTCGTCTTGCGCTGGGAGCGTGCTTACGGCATGAGATACCAGATCCTCACCTCCACTGATGGAGTTACCTTCACCCCGGCCTTCACCCAGACCAACGGCCTGGGCGGCTCTGAGAACCTTCTATTCCCAACCGTCAGCGCGCGCTATGTTCGCATGAACGGCCAAACACGCTCCACCGCTTACGGTTACTCCTTGTGGGAGTTTGAGGTCTACGGCCCCGTCCTTCCAACCATAGTGACGCAGCCCGTGGCGCAGACAGTGACTGTTGGCGCTCAGGCACAATTTACAGTTGTCGCAGGCGGTACCGGTCCATTCACCTATCAATGGCTGCTCAACGGCAGCAAGATTGGCGGGGCCACTGCCGCCACCTACACGACGCCTTCTCTCTACGCGGGCGACAGTGGTGGCCTATACAGCGTCGCCATCTTGAACGATGGTGGCTCCGTTATTTCTTCGGGCGCCGCCGTCACCGTTACCAATCCCGCCCCAGGCACCACCAATCTCGCCCTCTACAAAGCTGCTACCAGCAGTGGCGATGAGAACGTGAGCCTGAGCGCGCTCTACGCGGTCGATGGCGTCCTTACTACGCGCTGGTCCTCGACCTTCTCCGATACTGCCTGGTTCCAGGTTGATCTCGGCTCCTCCGTGCTCGTCAACAAGATAGTCCTCTACTGGGAAGCCGCTTATGGGAAGGCCTACGTCCTGCAGGCCTCTAACGATGCTCAAACTTGGACTCCGCTCTTCAGCCAATCGTCCGGCAACGGCGGCGTGGAGACCGTCACCTTCCCCGCAGTCTCCGCACGCTTCCTCCGCATGCAGGGCGTCACTCGCGCTACTGGTTATGGCTACTCGCTGTTTGAGTTCCAGGCGTTCGGCGCAGATGTTCCCAGCATCGTCACCGCACCCGCGGCGCAGACGGTAAGCGCCGGCTCCACTGCAATCTTCCGCGTCGTGGCCGGCGGTACTGGGCCTTTTACCTACCAGTGGCTGCGTAATGGCATCACCATCGCCGGTGCCACGGCCGCCAGCTACAACACGCCCGTATTGGAATCGATCGACAGCGGCAGCACCTTTACCGTGCAGGTTTCGAACGCGACCGGCAACACGACGCCGACACCAGTCGCGCTCACTGTCACCTCACCCGCGCCCAACACGCCCAACCTCGCGCTGAACAAAGCCGCCACTGAAAGTAGCAGCCAGAACGAGCTAACCTTGGGTGCAAGCTTCGCCGTAGATGGGGGTCAGAGTTCGCGCTGGGCGTCCGCCTCGCTCGATCCCTCCTGGCTGGCCGTCGATCTTGGCACCACCACTACGATTAACCAGGTCGTCCTGCGCTGGGAGAATGCCTATGGCAAGGCCTACCAGATTCAGGTCTCGCCCGACAGCAAGACCTGGACGCCGGTCTTCACGCAAACCGCAGGTCTGGGCGGAGTGGAAAATATCAGCTTCGCGCCCGTCAGCACGCGCTACGTCCGCATGTATGGGACCGTACGCGGAACTCCGTACGGCTACTCGTTGTATGAATTTGAAGCTTACGGACCCTTTGCGACGGCGCCCAGCATCACTACGTCACCCAGCAGCCAAAGCGTTATCGTCGGCGGCACTGCTACTTTCAGCGTCGTCGCGGGCGGCACCGGACCCTTCACCTACCAGTGGCTGCGCAACGGAAGTGTACTCTCCGGTGCCAATTCCGCTAGCTACACCACGCCCATCCTCACCTCCGCTGATAACGGCGAGCAGTTCACGGTCACCATCGGCAACGCAGCGGGTACCGCCACCGTTGCCTCCATGCCGGCGACACTGACAGTCGGGAGCTACACGGTCTACCCCGGCTTCCTTGGGGTAGACCTAGTGAACAAAACCAACGGCGTCTGGACGAATGATAAGGTATTCGTCACCGTCATCGGCATGGATCCAGCTAACGGCAAATTCGCCTACGTCACGCCTCAGGGAGCCATCGTCGATTTCACGACGACGGATGCTGGCGCGAGCGGTCACCTCACCGGACCCGATGCCAAGTCCTACGGCAACTACTCCTTCACACTTGCGCAGAGCACGTTGCTCAAGCTGCCCATCCTTACCTCCGCACGCGCTTACATCTCATTGGGCGCGCCCCTTTATGCGCAGGTATATGCCGACAGTAAGGGCACCGTGAACGGCTACGCCGGCCCCAACCCCCAAAACAACACCGATCCTAACTACAATACGCACTTCGATTGGTACGAGTTCAACTACGGCAGCAACGGCACTGTCAGCACGCTGTACATCAACACGACGCAGGTTGATGAGTTCGGCCTGCCGCTCCTGCTTGATGTCTGGGCCGGCGGCGGCGGTTTCCACAAGCAAGTGGGCATCAGCGAAAGCATCGCCCAGATTGACAAGGAGTTTGCCGCTGAGGTCCCGGCACAGTTCCAGCCCGCCACTATGTCCGACCTTCGGATATTTTCCCCTGCCAAACTCGGTCTGTCGGCGGGCGGCCCCTACAGCAACTACTTCGATAGCACCATCGCCCAGGCGTGGAGCGGCTATCAAACGACACCACTATCCATCACGTTGACCGGAAGGACATTTGTAGGTGCTGCTACCGGCTCCACGCTTACTTTCCACGAAAACAATTCAACTGCGGGCCATAGTGGTGAAAGCTTTGTGGTCCAGCAACCGTCCACGCAGGATGTGCTCGGCTGTGCCGGAGCCATGGCCCGCGGCGTCGCAGGCACTACGCCCGCCCTGCAGGACGAGAACGCTATCCAACTCCAGCTTGAAAACCAGATCTGCTCTGCCATCAACCGCGGAGTCCTCTCGACCCCGGCGAACTGGGCTCACGCTGCGGACTACTATAACGCGACACCTGCCAACTTCTATTCACGCTTCTGGCACAATCACTCCGTCGGCGGCCTGGCCTACGGCTTTTCCTACGACGACAACAACAACCAGAGCACGACTATTACAACTCAGCAGCCTGAACACATGACCTTCACCATCGGTTGGTGATTGCTAAAGGCACGAGCGGACGCCACGCTGATTCTTCTTGCGGGATGGCGCTCGATCTAAGCGTATAGGTATTGGATCCTTGGCACCTCAGCTTTGGTTACAAATGTCACGAGTAAAGGTTAGGATGACCAGAGAACATTGCCGGCTCGAACATGACCGCAATATTGCAGGTAGAAGAGCTGGTTGATTCCGTTATCACTTCAGTTTTCCGAATAGCGAGTCATTTGCTTGACAGGTCTTATCCCGGCGAGTTCGATGTCACGAACCATAAGGCGACTGCTTCTTGAGACTTCCACCGACTGCTATGCCAGCCTCCACGGACTAAGATTTCCTTTGATGTATGTGACGCTCAGGGGCGTCTACTTCTAGAGCCCTTGGCAGCAAATCCCGATTTCTATGGGATACTAGTGCCCCCAGAGACATCGACGGCGCCGGCGAAATCGATGTCCCGCGATGCGGCTCTGTTGTTTATGAGCCTGCCCGAACCGGCCTGCGCGCCGCACCTGTTGACAACGCTCTTTGGTGCCACCGTGCAGGAGCGTCTGCAAGAACTGGTATTGGATGGAGTTCTCGAAATTGAGCAGGGCGGAGCGTTTACGTCAGGTAGCGCCGCGCTTCCCCAACAGAGTCATAGCGTCGGAGATAAACCGAGTTCCCGGGTCGCCCAGCTCTCACGCGATGCCATGGTCTACGTAGCAGCAGCGGAAGGGCTCTCTCCAAGCGAGGCCGCTATGCAACTGTATATGTACAATCGCGGGCTCTGTTGCAAAGTTTTTGTGGGCCGCATGAGAATGGGCTGACGAGGGGCCGGTCATGTCAGATTTCAAGTGGCATCATTTCTAAGGTGAGATCATCCTCTGGGCTGTGCGCTGGTATTGCCGGTACGGGATCAGCTATCGCGATCTCGAACAGATGATGGGCGAGCGCGGCGTGCCCGTCGATCACTCCACAATCTACCGTTGGGTCCAGAAGTTCGCGCCGGAGATCGAAAAGCGGCTGCGTTGGCAGTGGCGGCGCCCGCGATCAACGAGTTGGCGGGTCGATGAGACCTACGTGAAGGTTCGCGGCAGATGGGCCTATCTATATAGAGCGCTCGACAAGGAGGGAAACACCATTGATTTCTATCTGTCGCCGACACGGAACGCAAAGGCTGCGAAGCGCTTCCTCGGCAAGGCGCTGAGCGGTCTGAAGGCCTGGGAGAAGCCGGAGGTCATCAACACGGACAAGGCGCCGACCTATGGCCTTGCGATTTCAGAATTGAAGGCGGAAGGAAAATGTCCCCAGGAAACGCTGCATCGGCAGGTCAAGTATCTGAACAACGTCGTCGAAGCCGATCACGGCAAGCTGAAACAACTGATCCGTCCCGTGCGGGGTTTCAAGACGCTGAAGACGGCCTATGCGACCATCATGGGGTTTGAGGTGATGCGTGCGCTCCGCAAAGGCCAGGCGGCGGTCTTCAATCTAACGCAGGACATCCTCGGCGAGGCGCGCATCGTAGAACGCGCTTTCGGCGTCGGGGCCAGTGCCCTCGCCGAGACCGTCGCTTTCATCGGCATGGAAAGCTCCTGAAGTTGAATCTCTAGGTGTGAGGTTTCAATACGTTGTTCCACTTTTCGCCGTTGAAACAAACCGCAGCAGCAGGGTGGAGCGGAAGTGGAAATCGTCAAAATCGCTTTATCCTGCCGATTTTTGTCTCCATCCGTGCCTCCCGGCTGCGACTGGTGCCATTTGCCTTGGAAAATCGGTTGTTGCCACGTTAGAGATGCCTATTAACACACCATCTAGGCTAGCCGTTGACTCGAGAGTACGTGAGGCTGTTGATGTGTACACGGCCATTCGGGGGAGCGCAGGGCCTTCTCCCGAATGAGATGGACGTCGCGGGACCATTTGACGGGGCGGGGCATTGCGGAATCCTCAGTAGAGACCGCTTTCAGAATACCGGGATTGCTGGCACGCCTGCCAATAACCTCCTCTTAAGTGTTCCACCTATTACCCACGACAGTGCTCCTTGTCGAAGGTAACCTATATTACGCTGAAGACATCCATCGTTGGTCTTAGCGCCATGATTTCGCAATACGCTATGCCAAAGCGCCGCTACCTTACTTAGGAAAACTTCGTGAGCGAGCTTACCCTACCCCCGAACCCGGTCGGCAGCCTTGTCCCGCAGCCTTGGTCGAGGATCTGCGCCTGCTGATCGACCTCGCTCGGCGACAGGCCACGGTTGCCGTCAACGCTGGCCTCACCCTCTTCTACTGGAAGGTCGGGGACCGGATTCGGCACGAGGTGCTCGGTGCGGCACGGGCCGGTTACGGCGAACAAATTGTTGCAACACTGTCGCACCAATTGGTGGCGGAGTTCGGCCGTGGCTACGATCGCACGAACCTGACGCGGATGATGAAGTTCACCGAAGCTTTTCCGAACCCCGAGATTGTTGCCACACTGTCGCACCGATTGAGCTGGTCGCATTTCCGGGAGCTGCTGCCGCTTTCAAAACCCTACCAGCGTGAGTTCTACGCTGAGATGTGCCGCGTCGAGGGTTGGAGCGTCCGGACTTTGCGTGGACGCATCGACTCCATGCTCTACGAGCGCACCGCGCTCTCGCGCAAGCCGGACGAGCTGGCCGAGCGGGAGTTGGCCCTTCTGCACGAGCGTGGCGAAGTCGGGCCGGCTTTGGTCCTGAAGGATCCCTAAATCCTCGACTTCCTCGAACTCAGGGACCATTACCTCGAACGGGACTTCGAGGATGCCATCCTGCGTGAACTGGAGATGTTTCTGCTCGAACTCGGGGCCGGCTTCTCCTTCATTTCCCGGCAGAAGCGCATCCAGCTCGACGGGGAAGACTTCTATATCGACCTGCTCTTCTATAACCGGAAGCTTACGCGACTGGTGGCGGTTGAATTGAAGCAAGGCGCTTTCAAGGCTGAGTACAAGGGCCAGATGGAGCTTTACCTCCGCTGGCTGGCAAAGTACGAGAGGGAAGGGGAGGAGGGCCCGCCTCTGGGCATCATCCTCTGTGCCGGCGTGAGCTCCGGGCAGGTCGAGCTGCTCGAACTCGATGGGACCGGAATCCACGTGGCCGAGTACCTGACCGTCCTTCCGGCTCGCGAT
The DNA here is from genome assembly GCA_965213785.1 of uncultured Granulicella sp. Lineage (GTDB taxonomy): Bacteria > Acidobacteriota > Terriglobia > Terriglobales > Acidobacteriaceae > Edaphobacter. Next base: position 2,951,386 of record OZ243921.1, read on the forward strand.
GTACTCGAACGCAAGCTCGACCAGGCGATCGCATCCGCTCGCACGCGTTTCGACGGTAGGGAACCCGAGGACGGAAGCCGGTGAGTACCGCCCTCGTTCCTCTAACCATAGGCTCAGAAGCGGTAACAGAGCCCAGCCGTTTCGACGAGCTACGCCTGGCCGTCCTCAATGGTGTCGTTGCCAGGAACTCTAAGCGCAACTACGCGCTGGCGATGGACGAACTGGTCACCTTTTGTGAGGAACGTCAGCAGCCGATCTCGCGCGGTCTACTGCTGGCGTTCCGGGAAGCGCTGCTCGAACGCAAACTTGGAGCCTCAACGATCAACGTCAAGCTCTCCGCAGTGCGCAAGCTGGTCGGCGAGGCAAGGCGTGCCGGCGTGATCAGCGGCGAAGAGGCCGCGCAGATGACGGACGTGCCGAATATCCCGCAGCGCGGCGCTCGGCTTGGAAACTGGCTGACGAAAGAGCAAGCAAGAGCATTGCTGGCCGTACCCGACCGTTCGACCCTCAAAGGCAAACGCGATTACGTAATCCTGGCGCTCCTGACCGGCTGTGCGCTGCGCAGAAATGAGCTGGCCGAACTCGATATTGAAACGATCCAGCTGCGCGAAGGCCGCTGGGTGCTGGCCGACCTGGAAGGGAAGGGAAGACGCGTGCGCACCGTAGCGGTACCGATTTGGATCAAGCAGGCCATCAATGCGTGGATGACAGCGGCCCCGATCGAAGACGGCCGGCTCTTGCGCAGCATACGAAAAGGCGGCAAGAAGATCGGCGAAGGCCTAAGCGACTGGGCCGTCTGATCGATCGTCGAGCAGGCAGCGAAAGAGATCGGGATTGAAGGGTTCGGCGCGCACGATCTGCGGCGGACATGTGCCAAGCTTTGCCGCAAGGCGGGAGGCGATCTCGAACAGATCAAGTTCCTGCTCGGGCACTCGTCGATCCAGACCACTGAGCGGTATCTCGATTCCGAGCAGGACATCGCGGTCGCAGTGAATGACGATCTAGGGATCGCGTAGACCCGATCATAAGCAAAGCCGAGATTGCTACTTTGCTACTGTAACTTACTGCTACTTCAGGCGCACGATCTCTAGCCGGGAGCACAGGTTTGATTGGGTTTTGTTCATGTGCTGCACTCAACGCATGAAAAAAGGCAACGGGAGACCAACAGCTACCCTCCCATTCCTAGCGTCTCGGAAAAGACCTGTTTGCAGGCGTATCTACTGAGCGGACTCTGGGGCCATGACTGAAATAACAAATCTTCTCGCACGTAATCTGACGGATATCTCCAATGAACGAAACCAAGTGGAACGCTTGGCTGCTGTGCAGGAACTATGGGCGCAACACGGCGTGATGATGGTAGACGATGGAACCTACGTCGGTCATAGTGCGATCGACATAGCAGCAGGGGCTCTGTTAAGTTGTTATCCAGAGTGTGACTTCACTCCGCTCGGCATTACAGATGAGGTCGCGGCAGCTGGCCGTCAGCGATGGGGTTTTGGGGCATCCGGTGAGAGTCCAGCGATCACCGGTGAAGATGTGGTCCTCGTCTCGGAGGGTCGCATCGTGGCGCTCTATCGATTCCTCGACGGACCTGCAATGTGAGGTGGTGGCCAGTCCGGTGGAAGCGAATCCAGTCTTGTCCAAGTCGGGTGTCAACAAGCGCATTGGGATTTGGCGTCAAGTGAGCATTCTTATGAATTCGAATCGTTGCGTGCAGCTACGGGGGGGGGGTCCCGTCAGAGAATGGACAATAGAGCGCGCTAAGACGGGGTTTGGGGAGCGCAGCGACCTGAACCTGCCCAGCGCAGGCCTCTTGCCCTTCCATTGGTAGTCGCCGGTCAGATTGATGTGCTCCCAGCCGAGCGGTGAGAGGTACTTGAGCAGTACGGGATCGACGGGTTGGTCTGGCAGCGATGAAGCGCGGACCGAACGCTCTATGTAGACGGTGTTCCAGAGTGCGATCAAAGCGGTGACGAGCGTAAGGCTGCTTGTCATGTAGCGTTGCTGCCCGAAGCTGCGGTCCCTGATCTCACCGAGGCGACAGAGGAAGACTGCCCTGGCGAGGGCGTTGCGAGCTTCGCCTTTGTTGAGGCGGGCGTGAACGCGGCCGCGGAGATCGATCCTCTGCAGCCAGGACATCGCGGGGTCAACCCTCTACCGGGCCATCCTCAAGCCCCCGCTTGACCGCACAATGCCCCAAGGCGCCTCTTAGGTCATTAGCGTACGTAAATTTCCCTTTCTTGAGCTGTCCCCGATAAGGACATCCGCATCGTGGCTCTCGAAACAGACCAACAACTCCCCGCTTGCGAAGCCACGTAGGCAGCGGTAATGTCCTGGCCGGTAACACACCGACACTCGAAGTGGTCAACGCAGACGTTACCCACGTACCTGCCTATTTGACCAGGGTCTGATTTGAGTGAGTTCCCCTGACGATGTTTGCTTCAGGTGAAACTCCAATGAACTCGTCTCCCACCCTTTCGTCAAATCGAAGTGTCTCTTCCAAGATTTGTCTGATTGCCCTTCAGATTGCTGGCTTCGCTGTCGCCTGTCTCCTCACGGGTTGTGGCGCCGGCATCCAAGGGGTGCAAGCCGGCGCGAATGCCACTGATGTTGTGCTAAGCGCCACCTCCTCCTCGGTACGTCTTGGTGCGACGTCCGTCCTGAGTGCCAATATCAATGGCGTTTCGGACAAGGCGGGAACCTGGGGAGTTTTGGGCGGTACCTCTAACGGCGTGATTGATGCGACCGGGCTTTATCACGCTCCATCGCACCTGCCGAGCCCCAACGATATCAATGTCATCTACACCAGAGGTGAATCGTCTCAGACTATCGAATTACACCTCCTCAACCCTGTTCCTTCCATTGTCTCTAGCACGCCTGCGACCGTTGTTGCCGCCTCTACTTTGATGACAATCACCGGCTCCGGCTTTGTTCCCAGCTCCCTCGTTCTGGTGAATGGCAGCCCTATCATGACCACCTACGTAGACTCTCAGCACATAACGGGAACGCTTCAGCTTGACACAGCCGCAAACATCACCTTACCGGTGAGTGTGTCGAATCCAGATCCAGGCGCTTCCACTAGTGACCATATTGAAGTTGCAACAGATTTTCAGCGCTTTCAAATTACTCCGTCGCGCCTCGATGGTGGCGACGTCAGCATCACTTGGACCGGCCCGGGCATTCCTGCCGATGCTCTTGTGTCGCTCGACGGAAAACTGCTTACGACGACCTCTATTTCACCATCCTCGATTACCGCCGCCGGATTCCTACCGCCATGGAAAGCCGGTTCGAGCATGCTTCAACTGGTGTCCTCGACCAACGCCGTTGTACTCGCCGCTCAGAATGTACCGATCAACAACACCAAAGCATCCTTTGACCAAGCCGCACGCTTTGCCACACAAGCAGCTTTCGGGCCCAGACCCGACGTGGTGACACATATCCAGAAGGTTGGCTTGGAAGCCTTCATCGATGAGCAGTTCAGCCTTCCGCCCGTCAACTACGACCCCACGCAAGACGCAGCCACGCAGTTCAATCAACTAGCAACGTCGGGTCCTTCTCTGCTCCGCCTCCGCTTAGCATGGGCTCTCCAGAACTTCATTACCGCGAAACGGATAGATGCGGAGTTTTCCTTCATACCCTTTGAGCAAATGCTTGAGCGTGATTGCTCCGGCAACTTCCGCCAACTGCTTTCAGACGTTTCTGCCGATCCATCTGTGGCCTTTCTTCTAAACCTTGGAGGCAACGTTGCACCGACGGACCCAAAGCAATCCCCGAACCAGAACTTTGCACGAGAGCTCATGCAGTTATATACGCTTGGACCGACTCTGTTAAACGATGATGGGACTGTTCAACTAGATGGTAGCGGTCAGGCTATACCGACATACTCACAATCGGAGGTAGTAGATCTTAGCCGAGTCTTCACTGGGTGGAACTATCCGCCGCCCGTCAACCCACCCTTTATCTCTTTCTATAGGATTGATGTGAGTCTGCCACTCGTAGGGAACGATTCGCAACACGATCAAGGGAGCAAGACGATAGTGGGCGGAACGAGAATACCCGCTGGACTCGGAATAGCCGAAGACCGCCGACGAGCCCTTGACGCGATTTTTTTGCACCCTAATGTGCCCCCTTTTATATCTCACCTCCTCATCCAACATCTCGTAAAGAGCGCACCTTCTCCTTCGTACGTCAGCCGCATCTCCAGGGTGTTTGAGAATGATGGGACAGGGACACGTGGCAATCTCAGCGCCGTGGTCCGGGCCATCTTACTAGATCCGGAGGCCCGCAGCGGTGATATCACCGCGTCTGCAGATGATGGCTTTCTACAGGAACCATTGCTGTTCCAGATGTTCGCCGTGAGCCTTACAGAGACTCCCCTCTCGGATGCGCAGACTAACTACTGGGGCCAGACACTTAGCCAAGCGTGGTGGGGAGGGCCGCCTTCAGTGTTTGGTTATTACCGTCCCGACAACGTTGTACCGGGGACAAATGTAATAAGCCCTGAGTTTCAGATTTTGACTAATCAGAATATTATTGTTCGCTCTCAATATCTGTGGGGCATCGTGACTGGTACCGCTCCTGGACTTAGCACAAACCCGCATCCTTGGCTCTTCACAAAGTTTACTGCGTTGCCAGACTTCGTCGATGCGTTGGATCACCTCGCCTACCATGGAACCATGCCCGCATACGAGAAGGCAGCGATCCTGACATACTGCAACGGTCTCGGTCCAAACAACAGAGACCTTCAATTTAGAAGTGCCCTGTTCCTGGCACTGAATAGCGACCATTATACTGTATCGCGCTGATACAGGTCACCACAAAGTCATGTCCGCCCGCTTAATGAATGGAGATTCTCATGGAGTCACGTCGCCGGTTCTTATCAAACGCCCTTCGCTGTGGTGTAGGTATTCCTTTCTGGTTCAGGCTCAACCAAATGCGGTTGATGGCCCAGACTGCACCTGACTATAAGGCAATCGTATGCCTAAGCTTATCGGGTGGAAATGACTCCAACAATATGGTTCTTCCGTTCTCCGGTAGTGCTTACCAGGAGTACCAGAAGCTCCGGGGTTCCTTAGCCCTCCCCCAAGCGGGGCTACATCCTATTTCGGGCAGCGCTGCCGGTTACACTCTAGCGCTACATCAATCCATGCCGGGGATTGCTTCCTTATTCAACACTGGTCGAGCTTCGATCGTTGCTAATGTTGGGCCATTGTCGCAGCCCCTCACGAAGGCTCAAATCGCGGGTGCCTCAGGCATGGTGCCGAGCAGTCTACTAAGCCACACCGCTGGCGAAAGACAGTGGCATAGCGCTACTACGGTTGACAACCCAACGTCAGGATGGGGTGGACGAATCGCTGATGTGTTGGACGGACGCTCCGGTAGTTTACCCATGGTCTTGAATGCCGGAAGTCCAAGTATCTTCACGGCCGGCGTGAAGGTACAGGGTATTACGGTCCAGGGCGGGAACGCAATACAAACCCCTCTTCCTCAAGACCTACAAGACATCGCTCTCCAAATAGCATTGGAAGACAGCGCAAAAGCGCTTAACCCGCTTGTCTCCCAGGTGGCCCAACTGCGAGCTGCATCGTGGAAGCAGCAGGCAGTCATTGCGCAAGCAGTGGCTGCCGGAAGTCGCATCAAGACGCCATTTCCGGCAGGTCAGTTCGGGACGCAACTCGGAACGGTAAGTAAGATAATCAACGGTCGATCTACCATCGGGGCATCCCGACAGATCTTTTATCTAAGCCAGGGCTCATACGATACGCACGATGGGCAGCTGTCGGGTCATGCCGCTTCACTGAGTGATTTGGATGGTGGAGTTACGGCCTTTCTGGGAGCCATGCAAGAGATCGGAATGTCCGACAACGTTCTCGTGTGTACCACATCGGATTTTGGGCGAACCATGGTCGCGAACAGCAGTTACGGAAGTGATCATGCTTGGGGAAGCCATCAGCTAGTTTGTGGCGGCGGCATCAGTGGGGGTAAATTGATCGGGTTAATGCCACCTCTTGAACTGGGCGGGTCGAGTGACTACAACGGGGCCGGGACCTGGATCCCGACAACATCCGTGACCCAGATGGCTGCAGGTATCGCTTCGTGGTTTGGTCTAACGCAGGATGAGGTGCGCGGTGTACTTCCAGATCTCGCAAATTTCGTCAATGGTGGCATCTCCCTAGCGTGATACCCTACGGCCGACACTCCGTAGTGACTTTAGATCGTCAGGTCCGGAATCATACTCATGTCGTAGAGGAAGGAGACTGCACCGATCGAGCTGATGCCGGTTGTCATCATCCAGGAGAGAAGCTGGAAAAACGGGTGGTGTGAATTCAATGAAAAGACCTGTCCGACCTGAATGATATTAAGTCGAATGCCGGCTGTGCTCGAAGAGCGACAGCGGATAGCAGTTTCGTAGTGGAAAGAGTTATGCCCCCCTTGCCGCCTAGGTGCTTGCCTGCCAACCTAGGCGTGAAGGGCAAGGCCAAGACGAACGCGAAATAGTTCAATGGCTTTCATAAGCATCGATTCCGTGTGTTCCACCATGAGGCAAGTAATGCCGACCTCTTGGGAACTGAGCACGGAACTCACAGACAAAACCCATGGAGGGGGCGGTATTTTGCAGAAGCAGCTCCCTCTAGTAGACATGGGCAGTATTTGCTATATACTGCGGCCAAGGTCAAGAGTGCCGAAAGATGCCGAGCGTGATCGCGTTGAATATGCCCTTGTAGCTAAACTTCTAGGTTGTGTTCTGCTGGAGGCTTGGCCGGTTCTAAGTGGCCTTTGGGCGGCATTTAGCAGGAAATAGCTAGGTCTGGCGTGTCTCGCTACTAATTGCGCGGGTCTGTTCGGAAGGATTCCCTAAACGCCCATCCTGCGGCGGGTCGTCCCTGGGCTTCAGATCGGTTACTCCTTCAAAGGCGATTGTTGCTGGACAAGCCTGTTATTCCATCGGATGCTACCTGCGGTGGCTAGTACATGCCTTAGGTTCCTCGGTCCTATCGAATCTGCGTGTCGATCTGTATCAGATGTCACGCACAGCATCAAACCTACCAAGGGCTAGGGACGGGCCTTGATCCGAATAGTTAAAGCACGGTTCAGGCGCCGGGGTAATGAAAGAGTGACACGCGCCCGCAAAGGTGTTCTCGTCTAGTCTCGTCGTCGCTCAGATCAGCCCTAAAGTGTAAAGGAATGCAGCGGCCACTCGTATCTCTAGCAATGGGCCGCATAAGCGAACAACCTGAAGCCGTTGTGGCACACAGGTCCTTAGTGATCTGTAAGCCGAAGCCTCCGCAGTGATTATCGAACAAACCTAAGTGGCGATTCCGTGTCACTGACTTCTTCGGTATGATCAGTCTCATGACTGCACTCGGCGACTCCAAAGTCTCAGACATCGCTAACACTATAAAGGCTCTTGTCCGGCTGATGGTGGACGAACCCGAGTTGATTAGCCTTGATGCGGAATTGACCGAAACCGGTATCGCGCTGACGGTGCATGTCAGCGCGGAGGATATGGGTAAACTCATCGGCAGAGTCGGTCGCACTGCGAGGTCCTTGCGAGTTATTTGTTCGGCAATCGCCGAGACGGCTGGAACAAAGATTTACCTTGAGTTTAGTGAAGGGTTGCAGAGCAGATGAAAGGGGTGTTTACCTCACTTCTAGCTGATTGGTGAAGCTACTAGCGCACCTGAGCATCTAGCTTAGGGTTGATGCGAGGCTCACAAACAACAGAATCTGTGAGTAGTCAATAGAGTAACTGCACGATCAGCTCAAGTTCTACTAGAAGCTCTGTGTGGCAGCATGGTGGGGGATGTGCGCCCATAGTCTGGGACTGACAAGGGGTTGTTAAGCACATAACAGAAAAGAGAATGATTACACAAGCGGCATATCGTTTCATAGAAGACCCCCGGCGCATGGGCGCTTAATGGAGAGATTATTACGAAACGAGGGGCAGGCATCAGCGTGATCAAGCACGCCTAATATTGCGACACCAACTCGGGATGGCAATGAGCGAGTGGCCCATCTTGGTCCTGAAAGATTGTAGTAATGATCAAGTTCTGCTACCAACATCCCGATGGGCTCTAAAATGCTGGCCGGTTCCGCGACCCCTACGGGACTCCTACTAACATGATGAGTCCGCCTTTGCGGTTGTGATAAGCCGTTGTGTTGGCTGCTCGCCTGGGGAGTATCAATTGCTGCTCCGACAGGGGGCTGGACTGCAGAGTGAGTAGCCCGGGTAACTTCAAAGCAGTATGCATCGTCCCTCAACAGGTTCGGACGCGGCAAGGCGAAAATAGTGGCGGCGCCAATAAACCTGGGGATTCAGGTGCCATCCGGTTCGTGTTCTTGTTCGCGCAGAGCTCTTAGTCTTTCCTGGGGCATCTTCAGGATGGGTGACTCAGGTGCCCCGGTTGCGGCGAAAGAGCCGCATCAAACAGACAAGAGCAAGGTTCTCCGTTTACTGGGACACTAAAGGTGACGCAACACGCGGAAGGCAGGCGAATTGCAACGCAAGCCCAATGAACATATAATATGCGTACGGAGTACACGAGCTTCAAGCTCCACCTCAGGCACACGAGGAGATTCAGTCGGATCTGCGACCTGGCGCACACAAGCGGGAAGGTGACTGACGGCCGAAGGATGGGACTTGATTGGAGACGATTGCTTTCGTGGTACTCGCATATGCCCGCACAGAAGTGGAAGAATATGGATTTCCCTTCTTCATTGCTCTGCAGGCTGTAAACGGTGTGGGCTTCAGCATTTTCCTCCTACGGGACTGGAGAAGCCAAGCAGCGGCGACCGAATGGGAAAGCACGTACATAGGCGACTTCATTCATGAGTGTAGGGTGCAGCGTCTCGGAGAACCAGAATCGATAGCAGGCTTTTTCGAAGCTATCGGGTCCTTAAACGTTGGTCCCATCCGTACAACGAGATCGGGCACAGCGCCGCTTCCAGCGGAGCTGTGCGCACATGTGATCGGATTAGGTAATGACGATATCGTGTTGTGCGAACCCCCTCTCTTTAGGAAACTTCTAAACACCGTCTCTTCTTCCTCCGGCTAAAGCTACGCTCAGTGGGAGAACCGGTTGACCTGTCTAGCCACCACAAGCCGCCCGCAGCAGCTGATGACGTGATATGTGGGCGATCATGTAAAGGCCTAAGAGGTGGTCCACCATGTTGCAATATGATTCGGACAGGTCGCGGACGGCGGCGCAATCCCGACCACCCGGAAGCCTGAATATTTCGATCAGGGCAATCTTCGTGGCGGCACGCCTGAGCCTAAATCCGTCTGCGCGCATCTTCCTAATAGCCTCGATGCTTACTCCTGGACTCCATACTTCGGTGTAAGCAGCGAGGGAGATGAGAACATTCGCATTTTCTCTCATGCGCTTTACTCCCTCGCCTCCGCCGATACTTTTGTAAAGTGTGGCGAAAGTCTCGTCCACCTGAGCTTGGGACATGTGGCGGCCTAGTGCGATACCCCGGAGGCTGCTGAGTTGTACCGGATTTAGCTGCGAGATCAATCCCTCCCACCCTTGAGCGGAGATACGGTGTCCTTTTCTTAGCGACAGAAGGTAGCTCAGCACGAGTGCTGTGGCAATGAGGCGGATAAGCAAGGCAGCAGACACTAAATACTCACATTTCTGCATTCCATGTTAGTTCGAGAATGCGGCGTTGTTCGATAAATCAGCGGGACTCGGAACACTCGCGACTCCATCCGTTTGGTTGCACCCTTTCCGGAGCGCCGCCGCCCAGTATAAGACGACGAGATTCCACACAATTATCCGCAGATAGTACCAGGCGCCATATCGTGATCCGTCTACATCATTACTGCCAAGTATGTCGCCGATGATAGAGGTGATGTTCCAGGCGGCAAGACCGAATCCGATTGCCAAGGCATTCTGGTTTCTAGGCAAACGAAAACGGTTCGCCGTGATTGAAAGTGCTCCAAAGGCCAGACAGGTGAGAAGGGACGTGAGCAGCGATACGCGTTTATAAAAGAGGACTCGAAAGTCCGAAGAAGGTATCACGATCCATAGAACCGTTGCTATGACGATTGTGGAACCAACACTCCATATAATAATGAAGTGGCGCTTAGCTCCGGCGATCCATTCCCGGCGCGGCTTTAGTATCAAGCGCGCAACTTCATAAATTAGACCAAACTGCAGCAAATAGTCAAAGATAGCAAACGACCAGTAACTGTAGAAGTAGGTGCTGTCGTTACCGCGGAGCTTTGTGATGTCCAAGATGATATCTTCTAGGGGCGTAAAAGCTGCAAGCAGGGTCATGATGGGTAATGCTCTCCAGCGCTCTCTCCTTAAGAGTACGGTAAGTAGAAGCAGCTCAAATCCGATTGCAATAGCCTCAATCGCATAATCCAGCCAAACTCTACTCATCATGATCCCTCTACACAGTGTGCACTAGGTTGTAAGCGGTGTCTTGGTACTTCTAACAACTGTGGAAGCCGCTTGGGTGTTCAGCCACCAAGATTAGGAACGTTTAAAGATTGGAAAGTCTGGCGCGAAGCGGCAGCTCGCTTTTAAGTCCGGCTGAATAGAGGGGACTTTGCTCAAGAGAGTGCTCGGCAAACAATATTGGAAGAGTAGCTAAACGGAGAAGTAAAGCTTCAGTTAAACCAGACAAGTCTCCAGCGTGCCAGTCAGCTGGGATAAGTGCTGTGGCAGATAGCAACCCACTTGGGAGATGGTCCTTCAGTTTCTTGGTCCAAGAGCGGACGGCGCCTTTGTCCCAGAGGCCGCTGTAAAGGTAACGGTCTCTATGGCAAGGCGCAAATCGACGCGGAGTGTGCTTCCAGTCTGGGCCTCCAAAGAGATGTCCATTGTCGATGAAGGTCGCGCGAAGCATCTTTGCGTGAGGATCGGGAGTAAAGATGGCTTGTCGGTTATCTACTTGCATCGCCCATACGTCGAAGAGGTACATGCCGAGGAAGTCTGACAGGTTAGAGATTCTTCGGATATCGCAAGGTCTCAGCCACTCAGTGCTCCGATGGTGTGGATCAACGTCCTCGATGAAGGTCGATCCTAAGTGAATACCCGGTTCTGGTGGATATCTGTGCTCCCGCGTCTCTAGAGTGAGCAAAGGATTCTCTGTCAAGAAGGATTTCGTGACGGTCAGAAAAACTGTCTCTGCTACTGGTAAACCGACGCTCCTTGCCAACCGACTGGCAAGGAACTCGTTCGCCAGCACGTTTGGGCCCTGGGGATTGTTGCTGAACTTGAGAATATAGAGGCGATCATCATCAGCCCTGACTAGGACGGCTTGTGAACCCCCTCGAACCTGACGGATCATATGTTTAACAGAGACAGGGGTACCACTCTGAAGCCTAATGTCTCGCACTTATCCCTTGCCCCCTTGGCGTTTGTGTTCCGATCGATCGAAGTGCAGTGTTCATGAAAGGGATGTGTGGTGCATCTGCAGCCTAGTTTAGGTTCATGACATCGAGTATTCCCAAAACGAGATGATCATATAGTGGGCGGACCGATTCAACAACAGCAACTCAAAACAAGTGGCAAAAGTGGAACGACGAGTTCCAGAACGGGAAATCTGACTTGATCCCATGGCCCAGTACCAAACAGGATGGGGACGTTTAGTGGCTGTTGGGTGTGCTACGCCTATCTGGTAGTTCCGAAGCGTGCTGTCGATAGGCTAGAAAGAGTTCGGGACCGCTAATTGCCGGCAGGAGTGGTGGTGCAGAGCCAATGTTCATCAAGGTCGTCAAGCGACAGAGTAGAGGATATACGGGGAGCCGCGGTGGGATGCGTTCGGAGCCACATCGGGCATCATCTCCTTCGCTGACGCGGTATCCGGACGGTGTGTGCGGAGACAAAGCCGGTTTACGGCGACGACTGCGCGCGCCCACCACAGCTCTATCACTCAAGGTTCTAATGATTCGGCGGCCCTCCTCCCTTGCTCCTACCGAAAGGACTTGGTTGGCCTCTGTCTGAGAAGGAGGGCATGCGGTTCCCTTATGGAAGAAGGTCGTCGGCTGGCGAGGACCCAAACGTCACTGTCAAAAGTCGTTTGATGAGGCATAACTGAACCGCAGGAGGTAGTCGAGCGACTGGCAATCCGAAACGTAGTCTGTCACGTAAAAAGTTTAGGCGATCCTTTGGCTCAAATACCGATTGGGCGGTCTAAGGCAAGACCGTCAGTTGATAGCCAGTCAGCGACGTTGACAGAGTTGCTTGTTAACTTTTATGGCATCAGATCGCCCATTACATACGCAGGGGGAGAACGCCGTTTGGACGACCTTTTCACTCAGAGCACGTCGACCACACAAGCAGTGAAGTTTATCCGCAGGATGCAGGGGAGATCACAAGCGGCCTTCGTTTTATGTGACGACGGGAACCACTACGTCGTCAAGAGCGTCGGGTGTCCCCAGGGGCCTAACGTTCTAGCAAATGAGTGGCTGGGCTCGATTCTTGCCGCTTCTGTCCATCTGCCAACATCAAGGAGCCGTTTCGTTAACTTCAGTCCTTCATTCATCGCCTCAAACCCGGAACTGACATATGGGTTGTTCCCGGGGGCCATCCAAACTATGCCAGGCTTGCATGCCGGCAGCCTTTTCGCCGGCGAGGTAACTGGGGCGCACCGCGTTCTTCAATATCTGCCGAAGAAGCGAAGCGCAGACGTGGCAAACCGTCACTGCTTCCTTGGCATGTACATATTCGATATATGGGCGGGGCAGAGGGCACCTCGGAAGGTGCTATTTCGCAGGACAGGCGCAACTTCTCCGCTCGAACCGACTTTCATCAACCACAGTCAGCTTTTCGGAGGACCGAGTTGGGAATTCGTCGAACCTGAACAGCCCCTATGTCACGGGAACCTGTCTGTATACTTGGGACAATGGAGCAGTCCAGTGGCGAATCAGTGGGTAGAAAGCCTTCGCAGGAGAGTTCCGCAGGTACTGGCCTCAGCGATGGCATTCGTGCCAGAGGGATGGTACGTCAGCGATCTCAGTGGCCTTCGAGCCTTTCTATTGGAAAGGCTGGAATACTTGCCTGAGTTGTTCGATCGGCGTGCCATCTTGGAAGGTGTTCACACAACAAGGACCTAAACAGATGAACGATTGTCGCTTCAAGATAATAGGTCATGCTAAAACGGACTCAGGTGCTGAAGCGGTCCCATTCGCCGTTGTAATGTATATCGCTTCTCTGAAGCGACTTAGGGCGTATGTGCTGCGCAACTGGGCGCTTGGAATTGGCAAAACGATCTCAACCGAACGATATATGATTGAGGGCTTTCTTGAAGACCTGGACCATTGTAGTAGGAATGAAGGTACGCCAGCTTCGGTCTTCTTCCACTGTTTAAAAGGGCTTGATTTGGGTTCTATTCGGACCGTCTTCTCCGGATGTTGCTTACCAGAGCGTCTCTTGGCGAATACTAAACCGAACAGGACAATAGCCTGCCTGTCGCGCAGCCAGTTCGCGCGCTTAGTAGGCACAATGAGGGTGGGCGTTTCACCTGTGGCGGAGCGTCATACCGCCGTTTAGCATGAGCAGTTCTCACAATTGCTCGTTGCGAAAACCCCTTGGATTGGGTAGGCTCCGGCTCGAATCGCTTGTCTTATGGTATTGAAATCAGTTCTCGTCTGCTGTCTTGCCCAGCATTCAGGCACGTTAGGAATTCTGAGAAGGGCCTAAGCGGTGAGCATTCGAGCTGAGCAGCCGAAAGGCTAACCTGCTCAATCGCCCTTTTCCTGATGGGATCCTATCCACGGAGCGATCGGCAAGCCGACAGCCTTGAGGAGGGCATGGCTGATAACTTCACCAGCAAAGATGTGTGCCCGGTGAGCGGAATCGCTCCACTTAGCCACGCAAAGCTTCTCGTCGGAAGCGCGATAAACGCCGGTTCAATGGAGATCGCATCCTTCACCAGAAGTGCACTTCCTCTGAGCTGCTTGGCAGCTCACATACTTAAGCTGAGGACGAACAGCGGGCTTCCTAATGCAAGACGTCTTGTCCGATCAAGAGGCTTAGGTGGATGCTGTGCGGGTCTTGCTAGCTGATAGGCTCCGCAAAAAGACACAAGTCGTTGATAACCACCGAGACGGCCCGGTTTACCTTCCTTAGTCAAAGATCTGTGGAAGCGGCTGAAAGCGCCTTGCAAAGGCGGCTGAGACCTAGCGGATTGACGAGCCGGAAGAACGGATGTGGATGTGACAACCCGCGGGTGTTGCGGAACGTGAGAAAGAAAGTTCGCCGGAACCGTTGCGGCAGGTATTACGTCCACACTGAGGAGCATTCCTTCGTCACTCAGGATGACTACCGCTCATGTCAAGGGGAAGGGCCCGGGGAGGGAACGGCTCAGGCCACGCCCCTGAGCGTAAATAGGCGGGAAGAGATGTGGGAAGAACTCGAAGAGTTCTCCCGCGCCAGTCTAGGCGGCCCAACGACGTGCTTTAGCCATTGTGCGCCGGACGTACGCGGCTTGACGAGTTTGGTTTTTGTCCCGGTTGAGGTATTCGCGGGTGAGCGCAGAGCCATCTCGTTTTCCGGCATACCCTGAGAAGATGCGGCAATGCAGAAAGCCATATCAGCGGCTGCCGGTCGTCCACGATATCGAGCAGACTCACGAAATCGGAGCAGGGAAACAGGTCGGTTAGAAAGAGTCGACCGATGAACAAAAGCTCGGCGTCGTTGCGCGTAATCGAGTTCCATCTGGCGCTGCAAGTTACGAAGCTGAACCCGAAAATCGGAAGCCGCTGAGAAAACCTTTCCGGTATGACCAATGAGACGGGCGAACGGAATAGGCCCGATGCGTCTCGATATTTGGGCTTGCGGTTTGTGAAGGCTGGGCGCGCCCGAACCTTCTCCAGTCGGCGGCGCTGCTATCTGCCCCGAATCGTGCGGCGAGGCTTTTCGCGGCGAGGGTACCCAGCTCTTTGTAAAGCGGTTGTTCGTGACGAAGCCATGCCGGGAAGCTGCCGTGGCTAGTCTCGATCACGGCGGCAGGGCCGTAGCCCGCTTCGGTAAGCGTCCCTAGCGTTGACTCAGTTAGATCGTCAAGAAGCGTGTAGGCGCTTTCTCCGGTGGGTTTGAGGTAAACGTGTGCATCGTTGGCATTGCGGTACTTGAGGTAGGGAATCAACCGCACGAAGCGGTCGTGCGAGACGGCTTCCAGTCGGTACATGCCGCGTCCGCTGAGGATGCCGAGGTCGTAGCCGGGGGCGGGAAGAGCGGCTAGTAAGTTGCGGATTGTGGCTCTGTCCTGTCCATGCTGGGCCTTGAATTGTGAGTGGCGAGTGGCGAGTGGGGAAGTGAGGGCGGGAACCTTGTGGCCCCCGCCACCGGTTAGGCGGCTGCGGGTGTGGTTGCAGCGTCGTAGAAGGGCGCTAGGTGCGGCTGAACGTTGCGGTGCTCTGCGTCGGGGGCGTGGGTATCGTGCAGGTACTCGGCCAGCATGGACATCTGGGCGATCTCCCGCGCGGAGTGATTGGAAGGGGTATGCGCCTGGCGGCGGCGGTAGTGAGCAAGGGCACCATTGACTGCGTTGATGGCGGCGGCGTTGTTCATAGGGAAGTTCCTTCCTGCGGTCAAGCGAGGGTCAAGGCCGGAGGCTGTCGGCAGCCTCCGACTCGCCTAGGCTGCGACGGCGCTTTCGTCAGCTTGGATCGTGTCGTTCTTCGCCTGTGCCTTTCTCTTCGCAGCGGTCTTGCTCGGCTTGATGGGTGTAGCCTCCTTTTTCTCGGCTTTCGATCTCTTGCTAGGTTTGGGGGAGAGGAATGCGGTCTCGGCTTCTGTGAGGAAATCGAGCTCGGTTTCCTTCGGGATGCCGCGATGCCCCGCGAGGGCGAGACGGGCTGCGAAGTTGGTCAGTTTGTCGTCGGCGTGCGGTCGATGGCAGTAAGCAGAACCTCATCGGCGCTGCGCTTGTCGTTGTCGGGGTCTTCGCTGATATCGGTCGCAAGGTCATCGGCGAAGGTGTAGGGGTCGAGGTTGACGAGAGCGCGAAGAATGACGCGCAACTGAACGGCAGTGAAGACGGGCGGGGCCTCTTGAACGATGCGCTCGAAGGTGGCCTCCCGCTTCTTGCGGAGTTTGTCGCGTTTGGCGAATGCGGCCTCGCGCTCTTGCTCTTCGCGCTCGTCCTGCTGGCGGCGTTCCTCTGCGCGGCGTTCCTCCTCCATCTGGTGAGCTTTGCGTTGTACCTCATACTGCTGACGGCGTTCCTCGGCCTGTTCTTCTGTCTCGGCTTCGGGTGCGGGAGCAATAACGGGCGCGGGGTGTTCGGCTGCACGGGCGGCGGCGCGGGGGTCGTGTACCGGGCAGTTGTTGTCCGTGCAAACGGTAAGGGTGGCGCCTACGCGCTTGCCGTAGACGACGATGGCTGGTTTAGACGGTGAGCACGTATGGCGAGCAGTTAGAATCGGAAGGCGAACGGAGCCTGGGCAGTGCGGTAACCGGTTCGGGCATGTCGCGCAACCAGACGCTGAAGGCGGGCAATACGCTGACGATCGACGGAGTGCTGGATGGCAAGGGGATGTATGGGCTGACGCGGGTGACCCATAACTGGGACCAGAAGGGCTATACGAATACCTTTGTAGTGACGCCGTGGCAGAACTACCGGAACGCGGAGCCGCCGGCAACCCGTACGTGGAATGGCGTTGTTTCCGCGCGGGTGACTGCACATAACGACCCGAAGAAGATGGGGCGGATTCAGCTGCAGTTTTTCTGGCAGGAGGATGGCTCGACGCACTGGGCGCGGACCACGAGCCCGCACGCCGGACCGGACCGCGGATTTATGTTTATGCCGGAAGTGGGCGATGAGGTGGCGGTGGCGTTTGAGGATGGCGACCCGGAACGGCCAGTGATCCTGGGCTCGCTTTGGAATGGGGTGCAGCAGGCGCCACGCTACGACTTCCGCGGGGCGGACATTGAAAGCAACGATGTGAAGCCGCTGGTGACGAAGAGCGGAAACCGGATCCACTTGAGCGATAAGCCGGGGCAGGAGACGGTGTTTCTGGCGACGCCGAAGCATACCTCGCTAACGATGACGGAGAAGTCGGATAAGACGGGGGCGAACCTTATTATCCTGACGTCGGATGGTGACATTGTGCTGAACGCGCCGAATGGGCGGGTACACATCAATAGCAAGTTCTTTTCACGAGAAGTCGGCTAACGGCATGGGCGTTGGAGCGATGCGACGCCTTTGCAGCAAGAGGAGACAAGACCCATGGCTGGAACATTCGGCGGTGCAGTTCAGACGGTAAACAGCGGCTTCGATGCTTCGAAGGACAAGACGACTCCGAACCTGCGCGCGCTGAGTCTGGGTAGTATGTCCAGCCCCGGTGCGTTGGCGGGGACGACGGGAGTTGACGTGGAACTGATCCACGGCGACTGCTGGAACCAGATTACGGGCAATGTGACGACCAACATCAAAGGCAATAACAAGTACACGCTTACCGGCAACAGCTTGAGCCTGATCACGGGCAATCTGAAGGAGACGGTGAACGGGAATCATGAATACGACGTGCTTACGAACATGAAACTGTTCATCAAGGGCACGACGACGGAAGAGCATGTCGGCAGCCACCTGAACACGAACACGAGCTCGCTGACCGAGAGCTTTACCGGGCCGGTGATGCGCACGTACGAAGCGACGACGACGGAAGAGCACCCGGAGAGCTGGATTCAGAAGATTCAGGAAGCGCTGCATTTTGAACCGTTCAAGTATGAAACGTTTGGCATTGTGGCTTCGGCGGCTGTGTCGAAGGTGGATGTGATTGGGGCGAGCGTATGTATTCGTGCGGTCGGGCTTGGCATGGGCGCGGAAGAAGGCGAGTTCAAGGTGAACAAATTCAGGATTGTTTCGGCTGAGGAAGAGTTGCACGCCGCGATGGTGGATACGTTCGCGCTGCAATTGCATCTGGGGGCTCTGGATGCCGGGACTCCGTTTAAACCGAACGCCTTACCGCGACCCACCTGCATCACGCCGTTCGACTAGAGGCTGGCCAGGATGCGCAAACACGAACGAAGGGAGCGGATGTGAGTTTTTCGGATGCAGTGCAAATCGTGCAGGCTTCGCCGGAAAGTCTGCAACTTTACTTTCCACCGAGGATGGTGGGGGGAGTGGTGTACCTTGTGGCCAGCGTGATTATGCTGACGCTTGCGTATAAGTTTCATGACCGCAAACTGATGCTGGTGTTGTTTGGGCTGATGAGTGCCTTCTTTCTTTTTGGTGGTCTCGACCTTTGCACGTACCATGCGACGGTTACGCTTTCGGCCACCAGTCAGACCTTTGCCTTTGAGGAGAAGACCTTTTATTACCACACGGAGAAGACTTTCCCGCTGGGGTCTCTGCAGGAAGCGGTGGTGCGGTCGGGCACGACGCAGAACCGCCAGTTGACGCTGCTGGTCGCGTCGCAACCGATGATTCCGCTGGGCGATGGGTACAACAGCAGGGCCAACCAATTTGAGGCGGCTCATGCTGTGAATGCTTTTATCGCGCGTACTGGGCAGAGATGAGCTTTGCCTGGGGTGTTTCGGGGCTGGAGTGCGGCGTGAGATGGACTGAGCGCCGGGCAGAAATATGTACGTGAAAGATCATGGAGTTCAGGTCGCAATGAGTCAGCACGTTCCCGCCAAGTCCAGGCTGCAGCCGGTCGATAATGTCGTGCTTTATCCCATCGAGCGCTCGGCCGATATGCAATCGTGCGCGCTTTATTGGTTGCCGGTGTTCACCGATCCGCTGGCTTGGAAGGAGCGTGCAGGGGGCGGCCGCCTCGGTCTTCCAGCAGAGCGGGAGCTAGAACGCGCGGGAGTGCGGGCGTGGGGGCAGAAGGCAAGATGGCCTCCTACCCTGCGTTTGCCGACAGGGGAGCGATCAGAAGTCGATTCTTCCGGAGAGCTGCATGACTCTGTTTTCCGCCAGGGCGCTTCCGGCGACTCCGAAGTTATCCACCTGATCGAGCCGTGAGCTGATGGAGTGCGGATCGAAGCGAACGCTGTTGGTAAGGTTGAAGACCTCCGCGCGGCACTGGAGTTTGGTCTCGTGGAAGAGGGGGAAGTCCTTGTTGAGGCCGGCGTCCCAGCGGAAGTAGCCATCGCCGCGCAGCGGGTTGCGGGTACCGCTTTCGCCCGGCAGCGCCTGGCGGAAGCTGTTGAAGACGGCCTGGGGATCGGCAAACATCTGCTGCAGCTTGCCGCGCTTGCGGGCCGCGGCCGGAACGGAGTGCGCCAGCGTGGAGAAGCCCTCGATATCCCAGTTGGTCGGCCATGCCGAACCGTTATCGATCTCGAAGGGCAGCCCGGAGGTAAGCCGGAGGATGCCGGTCATTCTCCAGCCGCCGATCGCGCTGTCGACCAGCCGGCTGCTGCCTGCCAGGAACCGGCGGCCGCGACCTACCGGCAGCTCCCAAAGGGCGTTGGCGTTGATCTGGTGGGTGACGTCGAAGTCGGACGTGCCGTTCAGCTGATCCGGCATCCAGGTGTTGATGATCTGAGCGTTGTTGATGCCGCCCGAGGCGCCGATCCGTTCGGCCTGAGACGTCCAGTCGATGGAATGCGAGTAGGTGTAGTTGACATCGGCCTTGAGCCCGCCGACGCGTTGCCGGTAGCTGGCCTCGAAGGCATGGTAGGACGAGCGCCCGATCGAACGCCAGGCATAGAGCGCGGAGTACTGGTCATGGAAGAACCGGTAGGCCGGGTAGAGTGTGCCGGCACCGACGTTGCCGGGAAGATCGAGTGTAAACAGCGCGTTGGTTTCGTTGCCTTGGTTCTGCTGGAAGATGCAGTAGACGTTCTGTGTGGCGGTCGCGTTGGCGGGTGCCGTGGCGGCGTCGCAGAGATGCTGTCCCGCAAGCGGGGCGAAGAGCGCCTCCCAGTAGGCGGACTGGGGAACGTTGCTGACCGGAACCCCTTGCTGGATCATCCGGGCGAAGGCAGAGGCGGCGGCGAAGTAGTTGCTGCCACCGGCGGAAAGGTTGAGCGGCATGGCCACATCTTCCTGCTCCATGAGGCGACGGCCAAGGCGGCCTACGTAGTCGAGCTCAAAGGAAGAGTTGGAGCCGATCTGGCGTTGGAAGGAGAGATCGAAGACATGGGAGTACGGCGTCTTGAGCTTGGAGTCCAGACTCCAGCTGATGGCAAAGGCGCTGGTATTGGGTGTGGCCGGAAAGCCACCCGCGGGAGGTGCCGCCGGCAGCAGACTGGTGGGAATGTCGGATACGCCGGTGAAGCGGGGAGCGGACGCAATGGTCTGCACTCCGGCGGGGTTGGCAACCTGGCTGTTCAGACCATAGGTCCCGTTGGTGTCGAAGGTGTTGACGATGCCCGCGCCGAAGTGATCGAAGATGAGCGAGTAGCCTCCGCGGATGGAGGTCTTGCCCGCGCCGCCGAGACTGGGCGCGAAGGCAAAGGCGACGCGCGGTGAAAAATCCTTGGTGTCGGGCTTCCAGAAGTCCGCTCGGCCGTTGGTGCGGCCGTTCAGATCGAAGGAAAGCTCGGGGACCTTGTTGGCGGCTCCTCCGGACGCTCCCTGGGCAGCGCTGGCGGCGAGGTAGTCGGAGAGCGCATAAGGCGTGCAGGAGGAGCCGGTGACGACGCACGCACCCTCCTGCGTTCCGTTGACCTCGGCGGGAGGCTGCAGGTACGAGTAATGAAGCCCGGCGGTGAGCGTGAGCGTGGGTGTGGCCTTCCAAGAGTCCTGGATGGCGAAGTCCGACTCCGTCCACTTGTATTCACGGATCAACGGCGCGCCAAACGCGATCGGCGCACCTGTCTTGCTGTAGTTGTAGACCGCATCCACTTCGCTGACCACGCCTACCAGATCGAGCACGGCACCTGCGTAGGACTGGGTGAAGCTGTTATCCACGGCCGGGAAGCCGGCGTTGGTGGGGTCGAGCGCACTGCCCTGAATGGACGACGGCTGCAGCCAGCCTACGTTGATGACGGCATGCGGGAAGGAGTTTTGGTTGCTCGATCGCTGGTCGTCGATCAGGCGAATGTTGGCGTTGAACGAGAGGATATGACCGCCTTTGTTCCAGGAAAGGTCGTCGACGAAGTTGTTGACTGGAACGTGGAAGCTGGAGGTGCGGGAGAAGGCGACCACCGGTGAGAGGCCGTTAACTCCCACGAACGGCTGATTGGAGATGCCTGAGATGGAGCCGCTCTGGCGGGTAAGCCCCCAGCGGAAGTCGTTGACCAGATTCGGAGTCAGAGCCCAGGTATGTCCTACCGCGAAGCCGCGGCTGTTGTCACGCGTCTTTGCGAAGCTCGGCTGACCGGGAAACTCGGAGAAGTCTGGCGTCATGTCGCCGAGAAGGTTGCCTCGCCAGAAGAGGGTGTGAGCCGCGGAGACGTTCCAATCGACACGCGCGATGTAGTTGTTGAACGAGCTTGCGAGGGCCTGGCTGAACCGGTATCCGGCTGTGTTGAGCCCATCGCCAACGGAGAAGTCGTTCGGCTCGGGATAGCTCTGCAGCAGCTTGAGCATGGCCGCGTTGTTGCCGATTCCGAGGGGGTCGAGATTCTTGATATCCGCTGGGGAAAGGGTCACCGTGGACTTGTCGGCTGCCTGGTACTTGACGTTGCCGGCGCGGAAGGAATCCGTGGGAACAGTTCGGAAGGTGGAGGCGCCTTCGTTCCGGCGCGTTGCTTCGTAGTTGAAGAAGGCAAAGATCTTATCCTTGCGGACGGGGCCGCCCAGCGAGGCACCGAAGACATTGCGAATCAGCTTTGCCTGGCGGTTTGGCTCCCCGTTCAGCAGCTGCGTCTTTTTGTTGAAGAAGTCGTTCGCGGCGAGATAGGCGAAGCGGTTGAACTCGTACGCGCTGCCGTGAATGTTATTGGTGCCGCTCCGGGTAATAAGAGCGACCTGTGCTCCGGAGCCGCGGCCAGACTCTGCGATGGGGTTGCTGGTGGTGACGCGAAACTCGGCGGTGGAATCCTGGGTGACGCGCAGGACGCTGGTGAAGGCGAAACCGCTGTTCTCGTCGTTGACGTCGACTCCGTCAAGCGTGGTGTTGGACTGGTCGGGGCGCGCGCCGTTGACGGCACCGGACCGGGAGTCGCCGGCGGAGTTTCCTACCTGCCCGAAGTAGGTCACGCCTGGCTGCAGACTCAGCAGCTCGACGACGTTACGACCCTCAAGCGGCAATCCCACGATCTGTTCGCCATCGAAAGCGTTGCCGAGCGTCGCATCGCTTGTGTTGAGCAGCGGCTGCACCGGGGCGAACACCTCGATCTTTTCGGTCGACGAGGCCACGCTCAGGGTGACGTTGAAGGTGGCGGGGCTGGCCACCACCAGCACCACGTTATCGCTGATTGTGGTTCCGAAGCCGGGCGCGCTGACCTCGATCGAGTAAGGCCCAGGCATCAGCTGTTGAAACTGATAGTTACCGCCAGCATCGCTTTGATCGGTCCGGGTGGCACCGGTCGAGGCCAGGGTGATCTTTACCTGTGCGCCTACCAGGGCGGCATGACTGCCATCCGTGACGCGCCCCCGGAGGGAGGTAACCGATTGCGCCCACCCTGAGACCGACAGCAAGCAGATGCTGGACACAAGACAACCAAGACGTGGACCGAATTTCATGTACATCCTCCAGATGACGGGCCGGCGAGAAGGAGAGCCGGCCTGGGGCCCAAGGTGCGAAGAGGCGGGAAAGCAACTGACCCCGCATGGCTGAAACACTCTGTCGATCGCTCGACCCGGCGCTCCCCTACGTTTCGTGGATATCGACATGCCGGTGTGAGTTCATGAGCAAAGCCGCCGGTTTACTTGCCACGGAGCTGCCAACGGGTCCTAAAAGGAAACGAACTCTCGGGCGGTCGAACGATGAAGCCGTAAGCCTGAAGCGGCCACTGGGGAGCATGGCCGAAACGAAATCTCTGAAACATACAGCGCTGCCTTATCGTTTGCCCAACCATTCAGCATTTTCTGCCCAGAGATGGGTTGCAATCGGGTGGTGCTTTTGAGAAGACCGAAAGCGATGCTGCTTTGTGTGCGAGCCGGCAACGAAGCTGCCGCGGTTATGCGTTTCGGCGTTTTGGGGGCACTCGGCAGCCATGGTTCTTGCCGACAAACGGAAAGCACGATTGCGCTACGATAGACGCAAGAAATATCGCGAGGAAACTCTAGTGTTCAAACGTGTGAACCGTACCCGCGCCCGCCTGGGCTTTGCCGTGGCCGCCCTTTGTGTGACGTCTTGCGGCCTGGCGCAAGGTCCAGGGGCGCAGGGGCAGAGACAAGAGCAAAAACCAGAGGTACTCGCACAGTGGAGCCTGGCCTCGGCGTGCCGTATGGAGGACGGCGGCCCGGTGGTGTCGCTTGCGTCGTATCGGCCGAAGGGATGGTTCCCCGTCAAGGTTCCCTCGACGGTGCTGGCGGCGCAGTTGGAGGCGGGTCAGTTCGCGGAGCCGGCGGCGGCGAGTTCCGGCAAACGGTTCGATCCCTACTTTGCGATGAACCTCCGTAGCATCCCGGGAACGACCTACCCGATCGGGACCTTCTTCTCGAACCAGGACGTGCCGATCGACAGCCCGTATGCTTGCGGGTGGTGGTATCGCACCAGCTTTGCGGCTACCCGCCGCGCCGGACGCCGAACATGGCTGCGCTTTGCCGGCATCAACTACAGCGGCGAGATGTGGGTGAACGGGCACGCGGTGGCCGACCGAAAGCGCGTCGCGGGCGCGTACCGGCGATACGAGTTCGACGTGACGGACTTTGTGCACGAGGGCCCGGGCAACGTGGTCGCGGTGGAGACCTTTGCGCCCGGCGCCAAGGACCTCGGCATCAACTGGGTGGACTGGAACCCCTGCCCGGCGGATAAGGACATGGGGCTGTGGGGAGCCGTGACCGTGGCGACCAGCGGTGTGGTCACGGTGCGGTCTCCCATGGTAAGCACCCACTTTCAGGATGACACGCTCGCCGCGGCCGATCTGACCGTGCGGGCCCTGCTGACCAACGCATCCGATGCTCCGGTAGGCGGAACCCTGCGGGGCACGATCTCGGGCCTCGGCCAGCCTTTGGACTTTGCTCTGCCAATGCAACTACGCGAGCATGAGACCCGTGAGATCGTGATTTCGCCACGCGAGGTCGCGGGGCTGCATGTGGAGCGGCCCGAGGTCTGGTGGCCCTATGGGCTCGGCAGCCAACATCTGAACACCTTGAAGCTCACCTTCGCCGCCGGCGGCGTGAGCGATGCGGCCACGGTGCGCTTCGGCGTGCGCGAGACATCGAGTGAGTTGGACGGGGAGGCGCATCGGCTCTTCCGGATCAACCGCCATCCCATCCTGATTCGGGGCGGGGGATGGTCCCCGGATATGCTGCTGCGCGAATCGCCTGAACGGATGCGCGAACAGTTCAAGCTGGTGCGCGACCTGCACCTGAACACGCTGCGGCTCGAAGGCAAGCTCGAGACCGAGGAGTTCTTCGATCTGGCCGACGAGCAGGGAGTCCTGGTAATGGCCGGCTGGTGCTGCTGCGACCACTGGGAACACTGGAAAGACTGGACCGAGAGCGACCTGGCCATTGCCACCGAGAGCCTGCGCGCGCAGATGCTGCGGCTGCGCAGCCATGCCAGCATGTTGGTTTGGCTGAACGGCAGCGACGGCCCTCCGCCCGATCGCGTCGAAAACGCGTACCTCAAGGTGGAGAAGGAGACGCAATGGCCGAACGCTGTGATCTCCTCCGCCTCCGCCACGCCGACCGTGCCGACCGGCAACAGCGGCGTGAAGATGTTGGGCCCCTACGACTATGTGGTTCCCTCGTACTGGCTGCGGGACACCGCAAAGGCGGGCGGGGCCTTCGGCTTCAACACCGAGACCAGCCCGGGCCCGGCCGTGCCCAGCGTCGCCGAGCTCAAGCGCTTTCTGCCGGAAGACAAGTTGTGGCCCATCAACCCCGTATGGGACTTTCATACGGGCGGCGGCAAGTACAAGAGCCTCGCCGTCATCAACCAGGCCATGGACAACATCTACGGCGCCACCGACGATGTGGACAGCTACACCCAAGTGGCGCAGACGATGGAGTACGACGCTGAGCGCGCCATGTTCGAGGCCTACGGGCGCAACAAATATCACGCCACCGGTGTCGTGCAATGGATGCTGAACAACGCGTGGCCCTCGCTGATCTGGCATCTGTACGACTACTATCTCGAGCCCGGAGCCGGCTACTACGGCGCGAAGAAGGCCAACGAGCCGCTGCATGTGCAGTTCTCCTACGACGACCGCGGCGTGGTGGTAGTGAACAGTCGGTTCGAGCCCGTGGCCGGTCTCACCGTCAAGGCGGAGGTGTATTCCGCGGACGGCCAGCGCCTGTTTCATGGCGAGCAGACGGTGGATGTGGGGGCCGACTCCGCGACTCGATCCATTGCCATTCCGGCGGAAGCGCTCTCCTCGACCTTGTCGTTTATTCGCCTAACGCTGCGCGACGCCCATGGTGTCGAGGTAAGCACCAACACGTACTGGCTTTCTGGCAAGACGACAGAGTTTGAGTGGGCAAAGACCGACTACACCCATACGCCGCCTTCGAGCTTTGAAGACATGACGGCTCTGCGGCACATGGCCGCCGCGCGCGTCGAGGCGCGTCTGCTGCCCTCCGCGTCAGCCAAGGACCCCGTGCGGGTCGAGCTGCGGAACGCTTCCGAAGCCATCGCCTTCCAGGTGGCGCTTACAGGGTTTGCGGAAGGCAAGAAGCCCTACGATGCGGTGCTGTGGAACGATAACTTTATCGAGCTGCTGCCGGGCGAGACGCGGATCCTCACCGGAACAGCCCTTCGGCCGGAGACCATGGGGCAGTTCGCAAGCGTTGTGGTGACGGGCTGGAATGTGGAGGCCGTGACCCTGTCTCGTGAGCAGAGAAAACGGGCCGCGCCAAGCGCGGCCCGCCAGTAACGAGCAGGATTGCTAAAACGAAATGCGCCCGGCGATTTGCAGCACACGTGGATCGTGCGTACCCGTAACCGCGCCAAAGCTTGTGCCGTATCCGGATTGGGTAAACGGGTTAGCCGCGGTGCTGAGTCCGCTGGTTCGTATGGCCGAGAAGCTGGTGGAGTTTGTGACGTTATAGGCGGCGAAGCGCAGCGAGAAGGAGCTGGCCTCGGTGATCCGAAAGCTTTTATCGAGCGCCGTATCGAACTTCCAGAAGCCCGGCCCCCGCACCGAGCCGCGATGCTCCGTGCCGTCTTGTCCCGGTGTCCTGTTGTTGGCAAAGGCAAAGACGTTGAACCAGCGGTTGAGAGTATGAGGCGCGTTGGTGTTGGGGCTGGCCACCTGGTTGGGGCGCGCGGTCGAGCCCAGGCGGGAGGAGTCATAGATGCCAAGGCCAGCCGCATCGCCGTTCGAGGATGACTGGAAGACCGTGAGCGGAAGGCCCGTCTCAGCCGCCAAAATACCGCTCGTCTCCCAGCCGCCCAGCAAAAAGGCCGCCACGCTCTTGCCCCTCCGGTAGAAGGGCAGCTTATAGACGTAATCCGCGTTGAAGACGTGCTTGCGATCCAGCTGCGTGTTACCGTAATCCCGCTCCGGATGGTAGGTGTCGAAGGTCTGCGTGCCGGAGGCGGTCTGGTTATCCGTCATGGCGTGGGCCCAGGTATAGTTCGCCGTCAGCGTCGAGCCGTCGGTAAAGCGCTTTGTGATCTGCGTCTGCAGGGAGTTGTAGTTGGAGCTGTAGGACGGCGTGTAGATGGAGATGGCACCATATCCCGGGAACGGCCGCAGCGCATTCAGCGTGGAAGCCTTGGCACTCTTCAACGGCAGGACGATTCCCGCGGCAAGCGCCGCCCCGGGCGGTACCTCGTTGATGTCGCGCTGCCCCACCAGGTGCACTCCATGCTGTCCGTAGTAGCCCACATCGAGGACCACGCCGCGAGCAAGCTCACGCTGAACATCGAGGCTGAACTGCTGCGCGTACGAGGGATGCCACTTCTCGGCGAACCCGATCAAGCCCGGAGGATTCGGATTACTTGCCGCGCTCCCCGTAGCCGGATTGGCCAAAGTCGTGGCATTGAAGTTGGTGGTGGTGTTGTACGGTGGATTCTGGTAGACCGCGGCCTCCCAGAGGCCGGCCAGCAGCGCCTCCTGGAAGATGCCATAGCCCATCCGGATGGACATCTTGCCATTGGCTGACGGATCGTAGGCGATTCCGATACGGGGCCCAAGCCCGGAGTATGTCCGGCTCTCGACTGCATCGCCGTAAGGCGATCCTTTACCGCCAAGCACAATACCGTTCAGTGGGCTCCCGGTATTGGCAATCAGTTGACCGTTGCTATCGAGCTTCGGCTGCTGCTGGGCTGTAAAGGTGGATGGTGCGAAGTTGCTGAGGATGCCGCCACCATCGGTCGGCGGATTGAAGAGCGAGTAGCGCAGACCATAGCTGACGGTAAGCGTTGGCCGCACACGCCAGTCATCCTGACCGTAGAACTCAAACGTGTTCTCTTTTATGTTGGCCGTCAGGTCGCTTGACTGTTGCGTGAATGATGAGGCGCTGCCAAGCAGAAAGTTCGCCCAATTCTGGTATGCGCCGCAGTTCGTATCCCCGCCGCCACCGATGCAAGCTCCGGTGGTGGGATCCGTCAGCACATTGGTCTCATCGAAGGCGAATGCGCCATTTGCGGGCGATGCCGAGTTGCCGGCTGAGTTTTCTTCCTTGTTGTAGTGGTTGAAGCTCCCCCCAAACTTCAAGGAATGATTGCCGTGCACCACGCTCAGATTATCGAAGATGTTGTGATTGCGATTGAAGTCCAGGTACTGGCCAAAGCCGGTGACCGAATCGAAATCGGCGAAGCCAAGATCCGGAATGCGTGTCAGCGTCGAGGCATAAGGAAGCTTCACGGCGGGCAGCACATCGGGCGACAGCGCGCTGTTATCGAGGCCGTTCGGCTGGCTGATGATGGCGCCGTAAGAGTAGGCATAGCCCCCCTCGTTGTAGATCGACGGCGTGATGGCCCACGTGGCGCGACCCATCCAGCTCTTGCCGGGCGCATTGGTGCTGGTCTGGCTTACCCCGGGCAAACTCGCATTGGTGAACAGCCCGCCGGGCTCCTGCGTGGGGATTTTGTCGTTCAGGAACCGACCCATCACCGTGAAGCGGTCGCTGAAGCTGTGATCGAGCCGGTACAGCTCTTCCTGGTAGTTGAACTTGGCCGATTGTGACGAAAATAAGGAAAACGGATCGGTAGCTGCTTGCGGAGCCGGCAGCTTATTGAAGATGTCTTTGATATACGCCGCGGCGGCCGGAGTCGGTGTAATGGTTTGGGACTGCGATGTACAGTTTCCGTTCGCGTCAGCCGCGACACACACCGGATACGGAAAGATGCCATTGCGCAACGCCACGGTCGGCACCTCGGCATTCAGATTGACCGGCGTCTTGATGCGGCGCATCTCTTCTGAAAAGAAGAAAAAGGTGCGAGCCTTGGCCGGATGAAAGACGCCCGGAATGATCACGGGACCGCCAAACGTGCCGCCGAAGTCGTTATACCGCAGGGATGGTCTCTTCACGCCGTTCAACTTGTTGAAGAAGCTGTTTGCATCCATGGCATCGTTGCGGAAGAACTCATACACCCCGCCATGGAACTTGCTGCCGCCGGATCGAGTCACGACCTCTACCTGGCCCGCGGCGCCACGCCCATACTCCGCGTTGTAGGTGCCGCGCAGCAGCTTGAACTCCTCAATTGCATCGACGCTTGGATAGTTCAGGAGCGTCTTGTTGGAGCCGCGATCGACGTTATCGGCTCCATCGATGGTCCAGTTGTTCTGCGAGTCGCGGCCGCCGCCGATCGAAAACGACGCCGCGTTCGTCTGGTTCTTGTAGTTGTAGACGCCCACAGAGAGCTGGTCCGGAACGTTGCCCGAAACTCCCGGCTGGATGGCCACCAGCTGCTCGTAGTTGCGATTGTTGGTCGGCAGCGCTCGCACCTGCTGGCCGCTGATCAGGCTCTCGGCCGAGGCGTTTTCGGTCTGCACATGCAGCGCCGTGTCGCTCACCTCCACCGTCTGGCTAGAGTCGCCGAGCGCCAGGGTAATGTTCTCCTCCAGCCGGTCGGAGACGTTGACCACGATGCCTTTTTGCACCGCCCGTTTAAAGCCCGGGCCTTCCACGTCGATCTCGTAGGTGCCGACCGGCAGCAGCGGCGCCAGATAGGCCCCGCTCTTGTTGGTCGTAAGCCGCCGCACCTCCAGGTTCTTGTCGGAGTTGAGGACGATCACGGTCGCCCCCGGCAGCAGCGCCCCGGAGGGGTCGGTCACGATGCCCCGAATGTTTCCGGTAATCTCCTGACCGGCAAGCGGCAGGGCGCAGACGAGAAGGGCGGTGACGGCAACGAGTGTCTTGGTCGAGGGCATGGGCGTCTCCGAGAGAACAACAACCTGCGGCGTATGCTACGTTTTGCCTGGATCGTTCATTACAACGTTTGAACAAGGGCGATGGGCCAAAGCATAAAGGCGGCACCCATGGCTGTCAACCGAATTATTTGCTTCGCAAACCGCCATTCTCCGGCCTGTAACCGGGCTATGCTAGCTGCACACGTCGCCATGAGCAAGAACGTCTCCAAGATCAAGACCGCCTCCGGCCCCGGCCCCGAGCCTGCCTCCAAACTCGCCTCCCGGGCGGAGCTGCGTCCCGGCAAACGTCCCACCCTGGCCGACATCGCCCGCGAGGCCGGCGTCTCGCCCTCCACGGTCTCGCTGGTGCTCAACGACCGGCTGCTCGCGCAGAACCTTGCGCCCAGCACGCGCGAGCGCATTCGCGTCATCGCCGGGCGTCTGCAGTATCGACCGGACGCGGCGGCCCGTTCGCTTCGCAGCCGGCGCACCCAGCTGGTCGCCGTGATCGTCTTCGACATCGCCGATCCCTACTGCACGCTGATTCTGCAAGGCATCCAGGAGACCCTCGGCTCGACCGGCCTTTTGCCCATCATCCTGGACGTGCACAACCAGCGCGAGCAGCTGGAGCGTTATCTCGGCATGGCGGTGGAGCATGCGGTCGAGGGCGTCATCGTCGTCGCCAACTGGCTCTTTGTCGAGCTCGATATCCTCGAGCGCTTCGAGCGCAGCGGCATCTGCACCGTCATCGTCGGCCGGGAGTTTCCTTCTAAAACCATCAGCTCCATCCTGGTCGACAACGAAGCCGGCGGCCGTCTTGCCCTCCAGCATCTGCTCGATCTTGGTCATCGCGCCATCGCCGTCATTCGCGGCCCCAAACGCCTGCAGGATAGCCAGCGGCGGTGGCGCGGCATCCAGCAGGCCGCGCGAGACGCCGGACTGCGGCTCTGCCCTACCCTGGTCCGCCAGCTGCCGGAGAGCGCCGACCCTCTCCAGGGCTTTACCGGCGGCTACCGCACCACGCGGGAGTGGACGAGCACCCGCGCCGCCTTCACCGGCATCGTTGCCTTCGACGACCTTACCGCCTGCGGGGCCATCCGCGCCCTGCACGAGGCCGGCCTTCGCGTTCCGGAGGATGTTTCAGTCGTCGGCTTCGACGACATCCCGCAAGCCGTTCTCACCATGCCGAGCCTTACCACGGTCTCGCAGCATATGCGCCGCATGGGCATCCTGGCCACGGAGCATCTGCTCCGCCTGATCGCCGGAGACCCAACCCTGCCGGCGGAGGCCTTTATCGCGCTGCACCCACCCAGCGTCGTGGCGCGAGAGTCCACCGCGGGGCTGCACCCGGCTACCGCCCCCTTATGACCGCTGCCGGACAATCCATGCACTCGCCGGAGGTCCAGCCGCGCCGCAACCTGCGCTTTCTCGATCTCGTCCTCTACGGCATCATCCTCATCCAGCCCACCGCGCCCATGCCGGTCTTCGGCGTGCTCTACCAACAGGCGGACGGCCACGTCGTCACCACCATCCTGCTCGCCATGGTGGCCATGCTGCTCACGGCCATCAGCTACGGACGCATGGCACGGGTCTACCCGCAGGGCGGCTCGGCCTTTCTCTACGTCAGCAGGGGCGTCCACCCGGCGCTCGGCTACCTGTGCGGCTGGTGCATGGCGCTCGATTACATCCTCAATCCCCTTATCTGCACCATCTGGAGCAGCAAGGCCGCCGGTGCCTTTTTGCCTGCCGTACCCTACGCCGCATGGGTCATCTTTTTCGGTCTGCTGTTCACTCTGCTTAACCTGGCGGGTGTGGAAACCACTGCCCGGCTGAACGCGCTGATCGCCGCCCTGTTGGGCCTGGTCATCGCCATCTTCTTCTTGGCCGCCGTCCGCTGGATCCTGCACGGCCATCCCGTCCATGGCGCAGCCTGGGGCCTTCCCTTCTTCGATAGGCCGCGCTTTGCCCCCAGCAAGATCCTGCATGGCACCTCGATCGCGGTGCTGACCTATATCGGCTTCGACGGCATCTCCACGCTGGCCGATGAGGCTCGGGAGCCGCGCCGCGACATCCCTCGCGCCATCGTGCTCACCTGCGTGCTTGCCGGGCTGCTGGCCGCGGCGGAGGTCTACGCCGCGCAGCTGGTCATCCCCGCCGGGCTGCGGTTTGCCGACGTCGACACCGCCTACCCGCAGGTTGCGCGGCTTATCGGCGGATGGGCTCTGTTTACCATCGTCAACGCGGCGCTACTGCTGGCCACCATCGGCTCCGGCATGGCCTCGCAGATGGGAGCGGCGCGCCTCTTGTTCGCCATGGGACGCGACGGCGCGCTCCCGGGCAGGTTCTTCGGCGCGCTCACCCCCGGTAGGCGCATCCCGCAGAATAACGTGCTGCTCATCGGCGCCATCTGTCTTGCCGGAGCCTTTCTGATGAGCTACGAGCTTGGCGCTGAATTGCTCAACTTCGGCGCGTTGCTCGCCTTTATGTTCGTCAACCTTGCCGCCGGGCGGCACAGCTGGCTGGAGCACCGAAGCTGGCGACAGATGCCGCTGCTTGCCTCCGCGCTCGGCTTCGTCGTCTGCCTGGTGCTCTGGGCCAACCTCAGCCGATTGGCCCTTGCTGTCGGCATCGTCTGGGCTGCCGCCGGGGTGCTACTGTGGTGGGTTCGCAAACGGCCCGAGCCCGCCAACTAAACAGGCCCCTACCCAAAAGAGACGCCGCGCTCGCGCTGTTCACCGGCCTCGCCGTTGCCCAGCCCGGCATGGCACAAAGCTCCTCGCCCAACGACGCGGCCGTCACCGCTCGCGAAAGCACCACCGAAGCCCAGAACCGCGACCTCATTGTCCAGCTGTACTTCCACTTCTTCAACAATCGCGAAGTCGCCTTTGCCAACAAGGTCATCAGCCCGGACTTCATCCAGCACAACCCGCCACCGGACGCCAGCCTTTGGTTGGCCTCATCCAGTTCTTCACCCAGCAGTTTCCCGCCGTCACCTGGAACATCGACCACATCGCCGCGGGCGGCGACCTCGTCTGGCTCCAGGTCAAGGTCACCACCGGGCCCAACGATCCAGGCACCGAGATCATGGATATCTATCGCGTCAAGAACGGCATCATCGTCGAGCACGGGGATGCCGGCGAGCCCGTCTCCACCACGCCCGCGAACACCAACACCCAGTTCTAACCCGTTCAGCCGACCCTAACGACGCTTGCACCCACCGAAAGGAACCTCCGTCACCATGAAGATCAAGCATCTTTCAGCAAAACTGCTCGTCGCCGCCCTGCTCCTCGCCGGCTTCGCCACAAGCCCGTGCTCGTCATGCTCGACCTCATTCTTCCCGAAATCTCCGGTCGAGAGCTCGGCCGCGAGTTCAAGGCCATGTCGAGCGACACTCCCGTCATCGTCCTCAGCGCCATCACCGATGTCGTCGACAAGGTCCTGCTGATCGAGCTCGGCACCGACGACTACGTCACCAAGCCCTTCAGCCCGCGCGAGCTGATGGCCCGCGCCCAGGCAAGCATTCGCCGCAGCCGCCGCCCTCGCTCCGCGGAGGCAGAGGTCGTCCACTGCGGGGCCTGCACCATCGACTTCTCCCGCATGGTCGCCACGCGCGCCCGCGTCGAGGTCGCCCTTACCGGGCTCGAGTTCAAGGTCCTTCGCTTCCTTGCCGTAAACCCCGGGCGCGTCGTCACCCGCGACGCCTTGCTCAACGATGTTTGGGGCTATACCTCCTCGCCCACCACCCGACCGTCGACAACCTGATCCTGAAGCTGCGGCAAAAACTCGAGGCGGAACCCGCCTCTCCAAAGCATCTGCTCACGGTGCACGGCACCGGCTACAAGTTCATCGCATAAGCCAACGGAGAGCCGGTGAAAGCAATGCGCAACAACCGGCCCAACGGCGTGCCGACCCGCACCATGCTGGTCACCGCGCTCATCCCGGTTATCACCAGCGTCACCTTTAGCAGCCTTCTCGTGGTGCGCAGCCGCGTGCAGCACCAGGTCCTGGCCGAATTTTGCGGAGACCTCAAGCGCTCCGCCGGCATCTTTGGCGCCTCCGAGGCCCAGCGTCTCGCCGCGCTGCGCCGCGTCAACGCCCTTCTGGCCGAGCCTCCCAGCCTCAAGGCGCTCATGACCACCGCCGAGACCACCACCATCACAGACGGCGCCGCTCGCTTTTGGCAGATCAGCGACAGCGATTTCTTCGCGCTCGCCGACAGCGATGGCCATCTCGTCACCGTCTACACGCGCGGCGCGCCACCGGGCGAAGAACTTGAGGAAGCTCTTCCGCGCGTGCTCGGCGTCGACGATCGTCGCTTTCTCGTCGCCGACGATCGCCTCTTCGAGTACTCCGTGCAGCCGCTGTCGTTTGGCAACGCCGAAACTGGAACCCTGCTCGGCTACGTCATCACGGGCTACGTCGTCGACTCCGCCCTGGTGCATGAGTCAACCAGGGCTCCGCCGCGGAGATCGCCTTCTTCTCCCGCGGGCGCGTCGTCACCAGTACGCGCGCCCCAACCCTCTGGAGCGAACTCCTTACCGAGCGCACCCGGCTGAACGCTCCGGCAGACACCCCCACCAAAGTCTCGCTCGCCACGCAGCGCTATCTTATGTCCTCGGTTGACCTTTCCGGCGTCGCCTCGGAGCCACTCCAACTGGTAGTCCCCAAATCGTTCCAGCACGCCGATACCGCGCTCCGCGAGCTCAACCGTCTGCTTGTCATTGTCGGCCTCTGCGCCCTGCTTGTTGGAACCCTGCTGATGCTCAGCATCTCCGGCCTTATCACCGGGCCGATCGAGCAGCTCACCCGCAGCGTCCAGCAGTACGGGCGAAGCGCCGGCGTCCCCGTTCTGCCGCTCCAGGGAATCCGCGAGGTCCGCGAGCTCAGAGAGGCATTCCTTGCCATGAGCACGGAGACTCGCGAGAAAAACCAGGCTCTGCTCGAGTCCGAACGCCTCGCCACCATCGGCCGCATGGCCAGCTCTGTCTCCCACGATCTCCGACACTACCTTGCCGCTGTCTATGCCAACGCCGAGTTTCTCGTCAGCTCCAGGCTTTCGGAGGCCGAGCGCGCCGACCTTTTCGGCGAGATCCGCATGGCCGTCCACGGCACTACGGACCTCATCGACTCCCTGCTCATCTTCAGCCGCTCCGACGGCGCCGCCTACCGTACCCCGGAGCTGTTGGTCGACATCCTCGACCGCGCGCTCACCCTTGTACGCGCCCACCCGGACGCCCAGGGCGTCGATCTCGCCACGCCCGACCTCCTTTCGCCCGATCCCGCCACGTCGGATCAGCAAGCGCGGCATACCCACGTCCTTGTGGATGCCCGCCAGGTCGAACGCGCCCTCTACAACCTCCTCCTCAACGCCTGCCAGGCCGCCCGGCAAAGCTCCGATATACCTCGCGTCTCGGCCGCCATCGCTACCGCGGAGGCTGCCATCGAGGTCCGCATCGTCGATAATGGTACCGGGGTCGCTGAAGCCATCCGCGGCAGCCTCTTCGAGCCCTTCGTCAGCGAAGGAAAACAAAACGGAACCGGGCTCGGCCTTACCCTGGCCGACGTCGTCGCCCGCGAACACGGCGGCTCGGTCACCCTCGTTGGCAGCCGTCCCGGAGAGACCATCTTCCGCTTTTCGATCACGCGGCTATCCTCTGAAAGCTCGCCTCTCGGCACCGAACAGACGCTGGAGTCCTACCGATGATCCCACGCAGAGCCCGCAAACAGACCGCCGCACCTCGGCATCCGGTCGTCCGTTCCGTGCTGCACGCCCTGCTGGGGACCCTCCTTGCCGCATCCGTCGCCCCCGGCCAAACCTCTCCCCGTTCCCCGCCCCATCCCAAACGGAGCAGGAGCTTTAGCGCCTCACCGCGGCCGTCGCCAAGGCACAAGCGCAGCTTGAGGCCTCCGAGCGCGAACTCGCCGACCTCCGGCAATCGCTTACCCTGCGGAAGCTCTGGAGTCGGCTCGCCACAAACAGGCTTCAGCCGAGGGCAGGGAATACCACTTTGAAGAAACCTGCGGCAACCTCTTCGATTCAGGGGAAGAGGCGAGAGCCAACGGTGTTCCTTTTGAGGATGAGCGAACGGAACCGTGGAAAGAGGGCTGGATCGCAGTCGATATCAACCTCGGTCTGCTAGCGGAGCGTGAGCAGGGATGAAGAAGGAAAGTCAACGTGCCATGCATTGCCGCTGCGGGAATCCGAAGATTCTTGCGGTCGGGCTCTGCGCGACCTGTTACACGCTCAAACGGCAGGACGAGGAGTATTTTGGAGGGCTGCGCGAGGCCGTGCTGCAGCGTGATGGCCATCGATGCCGCGTGTGCGGCAAACCTGGAGGCCGGAAGCGAAGTCTCGCCGTTCATCACCGCATTGCCGGCAAGTCTGAGCTGGACATGATGATTACATTGTGCCTGGCGCACCATGCCATGGTGACCCGCACCTTGGTTCTGCTCGAAGACTGGCCAGAATTGCTGCGCGTCCTCTGGCGTGAGCAGCATCCGGAAGCTCATGAACAAACGGCTCTCGATTTTCGTATTTTTGGTCCTGCCGCCAAACAAGCCGAACTTTCAGAGCCTGGTGGTTCATTCGTTTTGAAACGATAGACTGCGAGAGCGGCTCTTAGCAGGAGTCTATTGATATAAGGCAGCTCAAATCGTAGTGAGCGGCAACTTTTGTTGATTCCAAGCTGTCGTTCTACCATCCATGGAGCCGATTTTGTGAACCCATTCGCTTGAAGCAGGCTTGCGGCGATGCTGGAACGATAGCCGCTTCCGCATACGGCAATTAGATCCCTATCCTTTTCGAGTTCCTCGATCCGCTGCTTCAACTCGCCCAGCGGTATGTGAAGGGCATGATGGGGTCCCGTCACGAAACGGACGATAGAGGACGCTAAGGGTGTGACGAGGCTGGGATCCAGCGGTAGAGTGTCGGGACGGAGACTCCGAGGTTTGCGGCTACGTCTCTTGGGGGAACGCCGCTGGCGAGCAGTTTTTTTGCTGATTTGATCTTGCTTTCCGTCATCTGCCGTTTGCGTCCGCCGGTACGGCCGAGTTGACGGGCGACTTTGAGGCCGGCCTGGGTACGTTCGATGGTGAGCTCTCGCTCCATTTCGGCGAGGCTGGCCATAACGAGGAAGAAGAAGCGTCCGGAGGCGGTGCCGGTGTCAATGGCGTCGGTAAGGCTTTTGAACTGCACGCCCCGCTTGTGCAGTTCGCCGACGAGGTCCACGAGATGCTTGACGCTGCGGCCTAACCGGTCGAGTTTCCAGACGACCAGTGTGTCGCCATCGCGAAGAGCTTCCTGCAGCTTGGCGAGTCCCGGCCTCTCGGCATGGCTTCCGCTGATCTTTTCGTCGAAGATCTTCTTGCAACCGGCCTTGGCAAGCGCTTCGGTCTGCAGATCGAGATTTTGATCCTGGGTGGAAACGCGGGCGTAGCCGATCAGCATGAAACCCTCTCCTGTTCTTCTCAGAACTCGTAACATTGCGAGTTGATTGAGAACAGCATTTGAGAGCTATTTGTGAGAACGAGGAAGTCCAGCAATTGAGCAGTTCTGCGACTTGACCTTTTCTGTTCTTGTAAACGGTCGTTTGTGAGAGAACTGGTGTGCCCCAGCGTTCGATCCTTTCCGCCTCCGAGCGGGATAGTTTGCTTGCTTTACCCGATAGCCGCGACGATTTGATTCGGCGCTATACCTTCAGTGAATCCGCGAAACAACTTACCTTTGGTGTGGTCGTTCCATCTGTCAAACGGCTCTGTTGCAGAAACTAGGTATGGACGTCGGCGTCCACGAGGTCCGCCCTATCCGCAGATGCTTCACGCAGGCTGCAATTGAAGGTCGAGTTGCTCACCGATGAGAGCGACGGTCTCGGCGAGGGCACTGGCCCCGACGCCGAAAGCGCGCTCTACGATGCGCGCCTCGCCGAGCTTGGTCCTGTCACGAAAGCGTATCGGTTCCTCGACAGATACACCACGACCCGGCCGCGCCGGTGGCTCGGCAAAATGCACAAGCAGAGCAGCGGGAGATTGAAGCGCTATCCCGACGAGTTCTTCTATGAACAGATGGGACTCATCTGCCTGCCGAAGCTTCCGCAGAGCCTTCCGTGGGCGGTCAGTGCAAGACGCCAGCCTTGTCTGTTGCGGTGAGATTGATGGTCGTCGGGCTGTCATGCCCGTTATGGGTGATCACCAGGTCTTCATCTCCACCCGGGCCGTTGAAGTGGCAACTCACCGGGACCGTGCACGTCTGTCCGGGGGCTAGCGTCCCAACGCACGTTGTGCCCACGGTGAAATTGGTTCCCTGCAACTTTATGCTCGAGATGACAAGCGGTGCCTTGCCTACGTTGGTCAGCTTAAGCGGCGGCGGTGCCGGCTTCTTCGTGCTGAAGAACATACTCCCGACAGAACACTGCAACACGGGAAGTGCGACCGCTAAACCTGTTCCCGCCAGCGAGATCGTAAGCGGACTATTCACCAGATTGTGAACAATCTGAATGACCGCTTGTCTCGGTCCGGAAGCCGTAGGCTGAAACACTACAGTCAGCATGAGCTGCCCGTTCTGCACCTGAATGCTGCCGAAGGGCGGCGGCGATCCAGGCGGCGGAACCATCGGGAAGTCGCTTGTCGCCCCGTCGACGCTCGAGAGTGTGATCGAGGAAATGATCAGTTGAGCACCCTGTGGTGGCACCAGCGTCACCGTCTGCTGGGGGCTTCGATCCGTCAAATCTACCGGCGGGAAGTTCAGAGCGGAGGCCGATGCAGTTAAGACAGGCCCATCACCTCCCCTTGGAGGAGCTATGGTTTCGCGTCCGGAAAGGAACGGGTTGGTAATAATCCACATGTACTGCCCGCCCATTGGCCCAAGCTGAACCTTCCCTGGAGCATCGACAACCACGCTGATCTGCTGATTCTTACTCGCACCGAGCGGCTGTAGAACCTTGCCCGGAAAGGCTACGCTCGCAACCTGGAACATCGGACTGCCAATCATCGACACCTGGGCCGGAGCGATACTCCACTTCTGCGAGTCGGGATTTACACCCGCACTGCCGGCCGCATACTTCGCAGCCTGTCGGACCGCAAGTGGCTGCGCCGGGTCCGCCGTTGGCGCGTCCACCGTCAAATACAACCGTCCCGTAAAGGTGCGAATATCGAAGTCGCCACCGCCGGCATCTTCTAAAGCAAATCTCTGTGCATCGCTATCCGCGGCCTTGTTCTGCCATAAGGAAAGACCGGGCGCAGGGGTGCCGCCATGTACCTCCAGGCTTAGCCCGGACGGTGCAAAGACAAAGCCATACGGAATGTAGGGGCGGAAAAGACTCTTCGACACCTGAGAGTTGATCACCGACGACAAGTCATTTGCCGCTTCGAATCGTGCGCCCATAGGTGGCATATTAAGCCTCAGAAAGCGCGTCGCAATCGTCTTGAGGATGGAGGTGTGATCGAAAACCAGGCCGTCGTGGCCGAAGACCGTTCCGCCTGTGACCCAAGGTGAAATGATAAAGGCAGGGACGCGAACTCCATGCGTCGTCGGCAGACCGGTACCCTCCGCAATCACGGCAGCCAGCGGAGGCGAGATATGGTCGAAGATTCCCCCATGTTCATCGTAGGTGATGATCAGCATGGTCTTGTCCCAGTTCGAGCTCGTCACTACGGCATTGACGACTTCATCCACCAGTTTCTGCCCTTGTGCAATGTCGGCAGGCGCTCCGTCGCAGTTGCCATCCGGCGGCGGCTCGATAAAGTGTGGGTCGATGAAGGTGACACTCGGCAGGTTTCCCGTCCGCGCAACGTTTACAAAACCCAGCCCAGGATGCCCGTAATCAAAGATGTTCGTGTTATCGAACGTGTGATGTTGAAAAAACCTCAGAAAGCAGTAGTACGTTTCGAAGTAGTTCCACGAGACGCCGTGCTTCGTCAGGTAATCGAAGATCGTTGCCGTAAATACACCGCGCTTCGGGCTAGAGTTGTGACTCTCCCAAAAGCCGTCCGCGTCGATATTGAGAAAGCCCGTAAGTTCATGGAAGCGGTTACAAAACGTCGGTCCAGGGAACGCGGAAAACCAACGATTGCAGATAGCGAAATCCCGCGCGAGCGCATCGTACGTCGGAACGTTGGCGGCGCTGTGGTACTGCATGATGCGCCCAGCCACCTCGATACCCGAATCGTCGTAGTAAGCTTGCGCAAACCCATCCATCTTCCCGGTTCCATTCATCTTCGCGTCGTCGATCGCGCGCGACACTGGTTCCCCACTATGGGGAGGGTCGGGATTCATGATGGTATCGAGTGCCGCAAACGGCTTCGACGGGCATGCCACTCCGTTCGCAAAATTGATCTCGGTACCGCTCAAGCCGTGTATATCCGTGCGGTCCATGCCTTGTTGTGCGACCGGAAGGCTGAGATAGCCAAGCATGTGGTCGAACGAGCGATTCTCCATCGTCAACACAACAAGATGATCGATATTGGCGAGTGCTCCTTGCGCTGGAGCAGGTAGCGAGTATGGCGGAGGTATAAACAGCTTCTTCGGCCCGTCAAAGCGGAGCGCGATATACGGGCCATGCGCGTCGCTTTCCATGGT
Organism: uncultured Granulicella sp.; assembly: GCA_965213785.1. Classification (GTDB taxonomy): domain Bacteria; phylum Acidobacteriota; class Terriglobia; order Terriglobales; family Acidobacteriaceae; genus Edaphobacter. Next base: position 2,991,235 of record OZ243921.1, read on the forward strand.
GACGTCCGCGGTCAGCGCTGTGCCATTGGAGTAGGACGTTCCGTTGACATTCTGGTCGCTCGCAAGTGCTCCACCCATCAGCCAGGAGTTCAACGTGGAGTTGAGATGATTGAGTGGTGTGAGCCCGTCGAAGGGAGACTTCGTCGTGAGGTTACTGAAAATGCCGTCACGAATACCATCCTCGAACCATCCTCCCCCGGTCAGGCGGACATCGATCATTTGTCCCTTGAGGCTGGTCTGATAAGCAACCAGCCTCGGCGCGGTTGCGGTCAAAGGCTTTCCCAGGTACTGGCCCGTGATCTTATAAACCGGAAGCGGCCCCGGAGTTTGCAGAACAGCTGTCAAGTTGGGGATCTCCGACGCCCAACTCATCAGGTCGATGCAGTTCCGTGTGTGATCCCACACCAGGGTCAGATGGATCACAATCGTAAACGAAGTAAGCGTCTTGCCCGTCCAACTCACCGAGCTTCCACCGCCGACCTGATCTTTTCCGCTGCAGTCGAAGTCCAGCTCAACGGAAAGGGGTGGGTGACGTCGTGTCGAGATTCACCTTCAGCGTCTGGCTGTTGAGATTGTCGAAGTAGAAGTCGCCGAAAGAGGAATGGTATTCCTGCCCCAGCGACGATGGGCTGGAGGGCCAGTTCACGGGTTCGTTGTAGCCCGGCGGACAAGGCGTTCCGGGTGCAGGCGGGTCCGCATTAATAGACTGCAGGTCGTAGTAACTTTCCGGCAAGGTATCGTCATTGAAGCGTCCGGTGTTGTGAAGGCGAACCCGGTAGAGCGGGTCTGCCTGGCGGTTGTTGATCAGGTCGTCCAGCTTCTTTTGGAGAAAGCTGACGTAAATTTTCTTCGGACTATTGCCGGAATAACTCGTAGGAACGGGATATTCGGGCGGCACCAGACTCAGCATTGGCTGGCCGAGTGGGTCAACCGTCGGAAACGAGTTGCCGTTGTAAACGTCGGCAAACTTATGATTATCCTGGTCGAGGATGATGCCGCTCGTTTCGGAACCCCCCGTCCACCACCTGTTGGGATTGCTCGGACTTGTAACGTGAAAGTATATTCGATAGATACCTTCCTATGGAACAGGTAAGGCTCATTGGCTCTGTTGCAAAGTTTTGTTGGCTCCAGGATCCGCTAAGGCCATCGACGACTTCGAGGCTCGGCTGAATATTGCAGTCGTAATCTCGCATTGTCTCCGTGCTTGGTGGGTTTCCGCTTGCATAACCAGAACGAAGCACTCCGCGGATGATGACGTTTCCTTTGCTCTTGGTAAGCTCGCCACGACCCAGAGCAAGGGACGCAGCCTTTCCCGCGAGGAGGCTTGGGGAGACACTTCGCTTGAAAAGCTCCCCCTTCTGGCCATAGAACTCAAAGGTGACGGTGCAGCTTGGAGAAATTTCAGTGACACGGGTTTGATTTGCGTCTGTTCGGGGGCTGGACCCCTAGGCTACCGCCAAGGTTCAGCGCCTTGCGGCGCACGGTCTGGCCAGAAGCAAGGGAGATCACAGCGAAACTGACACCTGAAGCCACAGGCGGCTCGACGGCCTGCGAAGGTAGCATCCTTGACGAAAAAGCGAGCATCATCAGACTCGCTCCCGCGATGGTGAGGAGATCGACCTTGGAGGCCCTCTGGATGGTGGCCGTGGGCATGGAGCTTGATTGGATTGCGACTCTCAAATTCACGACGGGTTAGTTTGGACGGCTCTGCTGCCTTGCGAATGCGAGCAGAGCCGTCGCCGTATTGAAGGGAAACTGCTACTTTACGGTGAGGGTGCTGACTGCGCCGCTGTTGCCTCCCAGCGCGTCATTCGAGCTGATGAAGTCGGCTGTGATCTGGTATGTGCCAGCGGGCAGGTTGATGATAAACGGCTGCTCGGCGTGTCCCGTAGCGGAATCGTAGGTCGCCGACCCAGGGACAGCTACTCCGTTCACCTCGAAGACGATTGAGCCTGCGCTGCCAGATGGTGTCACGTCAGCTTTCAACGTAACAAGCGCTCCGGCTTGCCCCTCGACATTCCGGGTCGTGGTGTTGGTTGCAGGAGGCAGCTTGATTTCCCACGCGCCGCGACCGTAGGTTCCGGCGGCTAAAATACCGAGCTTCACATCCAGCTGTATATCCGCCACTTGCACATTTGGCAGTCCCGTGCCGAAGCGGTTCCAGGTGCCTCCCGCGTCGGTCGTCTTATAGACGCCGATGTCAGTCGCAACATAGAGCGTCTTAATCGAGTTGCCGTGGAACTGCACCGCGGAAACGGGAACATTCGGCAAATTGCTGGTGATGTTCTTCCACGTCGCGCCTTCGTCATTCGTATAAAAGACGTTGCAGCCGGTAGTGAAGGAAGTGACGACAGCGACACCCCTGCGAGAGTCAGCGGGCGCGACCGCGAACCCCTTGATCGTTCCGGCCACAGGAAAGCTGCGCGGAATCCAATTTAGGCCCTTATCCTTGGTGACGTAGAGGCTTCCTCCTGCTGAGACATAGATAGTGTTGGGATGATCGGCAGAGAGGTCGATGGCATCAATGTTGGCTGGAAAGGCAGCGCCAAGCGCCGTCCAACTCGTTCCCCCATTTGTCGTCTCCCAGGCGTGGCGAGCTCCGTAGATCACCCGGTTGCCATCGTTCGGATCAACGACAAATGGCGAGTAAAAGTTCTGCAGAGCAGACGTGTTATCGGTGATCCCACTCGCGGCAGCATTCCAGGTTAGACCTGCGTCGTCAGAACGCTGAAAGAAATCCAAGCCAAAGCTGGGAATAGGCGCTTGGTGATAAGCACGGGAGGAATTCTGTTTGCTGAACTTAGCCGGGCCACCATCGCCGCCATCTGTTTCAGCCCAATTCGAATTGCCGGTGAACGTTACAGTTCCGTTGTCCTGGGTGCCGGCAACTACGCGATTGAGGTCTGTTGGACTGATCCCGACGCCTGTAATCTGGATGGTGTTCAGCGTGTTGTTAAGAGAAGCCCAAGTCACTGCCGTGGGATCGTCCAGCCGGAAAATACCCCCATCGTCCCCGTCCAGGAGTTTGCCATTGGCGTCGAATGCCTGCGCGTGGTGGTCAACGTGCGGTCCTCCAAGGCTGGAACGGCTGCCCGAGATATCGGTCCATGTTCTCCCACTGTCTGCGGAGCGGATCATGCTGTTAAGCCCGGAGGAGCCGCCAGCGTACACCACCGCCGGATCGGAAGGGTCGACGATGAGCGTCGTCGCGTAGCTACCCGAGGTCAGATAAGCCGGAGTCCTGGCCGTGAGATCGGTAAACGTCGCACCGCTGTTGTTGGATCGCTCAAGCTTATATAGAGTGTCCGCCCGCGCACTGCCTGCTTTCCCGGTCCCCACGACCGAGACGTAGATCACCTTTGGATCAGACTTCGCCAGGGCAACCTTGATCCGTCCTGCGGCGAGGCCCTTGGGCAGACCAGTCAGCAGGTTGTAGGACGAGCCAGCGTCTACCGACTTATATACTCCGTTATCGTTCCTGCCGGACGGATTGCCAACAGCCGCGTAGAGGATCGAAGGGTTTTTAGGGTCGATTTGAACACTAGACCAATCTTCTGTCGATATGGAAACGGTCGTGTTGGTCCATGTGAGGCCGCCATCGGTAGTCTTATAGATGCCATTATCTATGGTGGCACTATTGATCGCCTCATCCGATGCAAGCGCCACATAGGCAACATTGGAATCCCCAGGATCGATCGCGATCTCTGAAATCGCGGACCGGTCAAAAGCGCCCTTGTTGGTCTGTAGCGTCCAGGTCGCTCCAGCGTCGGTCGAGACAAGAACACCTCGGCCATAGCTGGTATTGCCATTGGCTTCACCTGTCCCCGCGTAAATTACCTGGGGGTTCGTTGGGGAGATGGCGATTGCTCCCATCGCCAAGGTCGCCTGATTGTCGGTCAAAGGAGCCCAGTTGACGCCGCCATCCATGGTCTTCCAAACCCCTCCACCCGCGGTTGCGACGTAGATGGTGTTGGGATCGGAAGGATGAGCGGCTACCCCGGTGATTCGTCCGCTATCGGGTGTTGCCTCCGTTGGCACCGTGACCGGCATCGGCCCTAGCGATGTCCAGGTAGTGGCATTGAGAGGAGTGGGGGATGCAGAAGATGCTGCTAGGGAACGAGGCGCAACCGAAGAGGATGCAGCAACAGGGTTACGGACGCGCGCGTGTGGTGCCACCGGCGTTTTCTGGGCGGAGAGAGTGCCAGTAAAGATGAAAGCCATCGTAGCGATGGAGATGTGGGCTGAGATGCGTTTCGAAATCTGCTGAAGAGGGTTCATACGAGTTCGTTCCTTTCGTCTCTGCTACGGAGAATCGTGTCCGAAGACTCGGCGAACCAGCATTCACAAGCAACGCTTACCGTCCGAGGAATCGCTGACCCGTGCAGGCTCATCCGAGGGTGATGGCACATGTGCTGTAGTGGTCCGAGGGGAATCTTGGTCTCGGACACGCCGAAAGCAAGGCCTCTTTATGTACGCGGACACCCCCGACGTTACAGAGACAGAGCGCTCGACGGCTTGACTTCTTTTGACAAAATGTGAAGTTAAGGAAAGATTTAGATTCGTGGTCGGAAATCTATATGATCCGCACGCCCTTATTGCAGAACCTCCAACGCGTAGGATTTCTTGCAAGTCTGCCCGGCATTCTCCAGAATTTAGATGTTGATCCCGGTGCGGTACTCCGCGCAGTAGGCCTGGGGGACAATGCATTAAACGACCCGGATTCCACCATCCCTTACGAGAAGATGGGTCTTCTCATGCAAGTCGCTGCCGCTAAGACCAGATGCTCTCATTTAGGCCTAGAAGTCGGTCGAAACATCACGCTGAGTACTCTTGGTCTTCTTGGCGAACAGATGCGGAATGCGCCGACACTTCGCGTTGCTCTGCGAGATTTCTCCACAAACCAATACCGTAACTCTCAGGGCAGTGTCGTGTATCTGCTGGAAGAGGGAGATCACGCCTTCTTCGGATATGCGGTGTATCAGCCGAAGATGCACGGCGCAGAAGTGATATGCGACGGTGCGGCACTGGGTATCCTCACGGTTATCAACGAGCTCCTCGGTCGAAGCCGCCGACCTGTACTTCAAGTTCTGCTATCGCGCTCTGAGCCCCTTGATTTGAAACACTACCGGGCATGTTTCGGCGGAAATCTTCACTTCAACGCAGAGCAAACCGCAGTCCGTCTTCCCCGAAGATGGCTCGAAGAACCTGTTGCAGGGGCAAATGCCCTGTTGCGCGAGGCTCTCGACCGGCGAGCTGGGGAACTCTGGGGGTTTGAGGGATTGGATACCGTGACTCAGCTGCGACGGCATCTCAGGGTCGCACTGCTCACGGGTCAGAGCTCCGCGGTAGACATTTGCTCGCACTTAGGCATCGATCGCCGCACGTTTGAACGTCGGCTCGAGGATTGGGGAGTTCATTTTTCAGGGGGTTCTGGACGAGGCACGATGTGAGTTTGCTCAGCATTTGCTTGCCAACACACAGCTTGATGTCGGCAGAATCGCAGCCATTGTCGGATATGCAGAGCCTAGCGCTTTTACACGGGGGTTCGTCCGCTGGACCGGCCTAACGCCAAGCGCATGGCGCCCCAGATGAGGCCTGCTGTTACGTCCTTCTTCGCTCATGAACAACGTACCAGCCGCTTCGGTTCAGTCTGGGCGAGGGTGTTCCTTCTTCCGATTCGCCCCGGAGTTGTTCAAGTATCTTTCCCTGCTCGGTTGGAAGCACATCAACCTGATAGAAGACTACCAGTGGAAGGGCTCCAGGCTCGCACGGGGCAGACTCAGGTCACTGCGGACCTCAAATCATCCCTAACGTGCTCTATTGTCCTTTTTCTGAGGGGACCCCCTTCGAGTTAAAGCAGAAAACTTGCCTTTCCGCGCCTAACAGACCCAGCTTGCAGCGATCAAGCTAGACCGCGCCGTTTCATAGCTTCTGATCCAGCGGAGCGAGACGCCTCATGCATCTTCTGACCCATCTGCTCGACATGCTTCACCAAGGCCGGACTTGCTGTTCGCGGCGAACCGGAGTGGTATGGCGGCTGAGGGTCGTACTCCATCGCCAGTTGGGAAAACTTTGCGAAGTCCTCTCCGCGCAGGCGAGAGGCGAGCACGAGGCCGAAGTCGATTCCGGCAGTCACTCCACCCCCCGTGATACGGTTGCGATCCTCCACTACGCGCTGTTGCACGGGCGTTGCACCAAAGACCGGCAGAATGTCCATCGCGGTCCAATGCGTGGCTGCGTTGTAGCCCTTCAGAAGCCCAGCAGCGCCGAGGACGAGCGCGCCTGTACAGACGCTTGTCACGTACTTCGCGCGCGAACCCCGATCTGCCACAAAGTCGAGCAGCGTATCGTCACGCATCACCTGATTGACGCCTACCGTGCCTCCGGGAACGAAGAGAATGTCGAGCTGCTTGGGGCATTCTTCAAGCGTGGTTGTCGGCACGATCTGCATCGGATTGAGCGTGGTCCCCATCGGCTTGTGCGTCGTGACAGGAGACAGGCTTTTCGAGACCAGGTGCGTGTCAACGTTCATCAGGCCATTTAGAAAGGTGTACGGTCCAACCAGATCGATGGCGAACATCTCCGGAAACATGAGCATGCCGATCTGGATGCGCGGTCCTGTGGGCGGTCCGGTCGGTGTCCAGGTGTCTCTTGAGCCAGCGTTCTTTTGAGCGGAAGCTGTGCCTGTAAGCATCAAGGCCCCAGCGGATGCGGCAAATTGTCTACGATTCATGGTGTTCTCCTTAGAAATTAAGTCTTGCGCCAAGCTGCACCTGGCGTGGATCTGCAACGGCTGTGGGCGTACCGAAGGTAGCACTGTGCGTACCGGTGGGATATGCGCCTGTGCCCCAGGTCTGGTTGGGAGCTTGGAAGTTGACGGTATTCAGGACGTTGAACGACTCGGCAAGTGCTTCGAGCTTGAGCCGTTCACCCATCGCGAAGGTACGAGATAAGCGAGCGTCGAGATTGCGGACGTTAAAGCCTGTAGCCGCGTTGCGTCCGGCTCCACGAGGACGATCTGCAGTGGTGTATGAGTCGCCATTGGTGTCAGCACCAGCAAGCACGTTGAGCGGCAGTGCGGAGTAGTAGGACAGGATGCCGCTAAGCTGAAAGCCATAGCCGAGAGCAGTCCAAAGATTACGAGACTTGCGGACAGGACTGGCGAAAACAGCACTGGTCACCACGCGATGCCGTTGGTCATTGTCCGCACGGCCACGATCCGCCCGCACGTTGTTCTGTATGGACGGAGAGCTGGTGAATGCATTACCCGTATCGTCGATCGCGTGCGACCAGGTATACGACACGCGTGCGCTCACCCACGGTCGAGGATGCACAAGCAGGGAAGTCGTCATGCCGTCGAACCAGGAGTCGCCAAGGCCGGCGTACTGGTCAATATTTCCGAAGTTTGGATTGGGTCGGCAGAGGTTGACGGGATCAACTGCGGAAGAGCAGGTAGGGACATTGATGCCGTGCAGCGACGGCAGGTGGATGCCGCGCAGATGGTTGTAGCCGAGTTTGAGGGTAATGCCACGTGCTAGCCCTTGTTCAACCTCGGCACTCACCTGGGTGGATGAGTCGACAGGGAAGTCGGAGGCCATCGTTTGATAGCTGACCTTGCTGCTGCTCAGAAAGGTCGGGATGGCGTTTGGAAAAGTCGGCGCACCGGTCTGGCCGAAGCTGAGCGTTGCGGTTCGGAACGTCCCACCACTGCGCTGAAGAGCTAACGCGGTGATCCGCCCAGGGATGCGGTTATAGAACATGCCGTAGCTCGCCCGCACCACGGTTCGGCCGTCCCTGTGGGGAGACCAGGCGAAGCCGACTCGCGGAGCCACGTTGTTCGTGTCAAGAGCAGTCAGTCGTGTCGGCATACTCTGCACGTCATAACGAACGCCCAGATTGAATGTGAAGTTGGGACGAACACGCCATTCGTCCTGAAGGTAAGCGCCTGTGCTGACCCAGACCTGGCCCTGTACAGGGTTTCCGAAATCCTGCGTGAATGTGGTGTAGCGGTTGGATTGAAAGTTTGCCAACGAGCTGAACGTGTAAGAGCCGAACTGATTTCCAGGCTGTGAAATGACGATGCGCTGGTAGATCGCATCCACACCGATCTTGAGCGAATGCCTGCCACGCAGCAGCGTCACGGCGTCGGCAAGTTCACCGCCGTTCGTGTCACGAGCAGTAGGAAAAGTGGAGGCAGGGCCAAAAAACACTACGCCGGAGACGGTTACGCCAGGCGCGTCGGAGGAAACTCCCGGTGCAGTGAGTGGATACCGGAAGAACTGTCCACGCGTTTCATTGAAGGTTCGTGGAGAGAAGCTGTAGACGTTATTGACTGAGAAGACCTGGTCCGTGGTGAAGAGCTGCTGCTGCCGAGAGATGTCCAGCGTCGAGCCTGTCGAGACGGGCAAATTCTGGGCGAGCTTATAGAGGTTGTAGCGAACGTAGATCTGATCGTTCGGGCTGAGCTGGTGGTCGAGCCTGAGGAAGAAGTTGTTGGTCTTAATGGAAGCCGGGAACGTTCCTGTCGAGATGAGTGATCCCGGATATTGCCTCGCCGCGAGCACGGCATTCACCGCCTGCACATTCACAGGCGAGACGGTGACAAGGTTCACTCCACTGTTGCGCGTCTGCTCGTAATTGGTGAAGAAGAACGTCCGCTCCCGCTTGAGAGGACCACCCACACTGATGCCGTACTGCGGCCACGTGAGAGGAGTTTTGTTACGCGTTAAGGCGTTCTTCGCGTCCAAGCGTTGATTGCGCAGGAAGCCGTAGGCACGACCGTGCAGATCGTTGGTTCCGCTTCGTGTGGCAAGATTCACAAAGCCTGATTCCGCTCGTCCGAATTCGGCCGTGGCGTTGGAAGTCACAACCTGGAACTCTCGAAACACCTCTTGCGTGTAGTACGTCCCCGGCAGGTTGGCCGCGTCATCGTTGTTATAGAGGCCGTCCACGATGTAACTGTTCGCAAGGTGTCGCTGCCCTGAAATCGAGATGGCTGAGTCTGGCACCGCAGATGTGGTCTGGTAACGGGAGGTCTGACCGACGACGTTGGTGCGAGACACATCCGGCAGCAACAACGTGAGATTGAGGTAGTCGCGTGAGACCAGCGGCAGATCATCGATCTCGCGCGTCCCCACGACTGAGGCGACTTGCGTGCCAGAATTGGAGGCATCGCTCGTCACCTCCACGTGCTCCGCCGCACCTGCCACACCAAGTGTGAAATTAATGGTTTGTTGCGTGCCAATCGTCATCTCTGTGAAGAGGACAGTGTCGGAGAAGCCTTCATGGTGGGCTTGTAGGGAGTAGCGGCCAGGCTTCAGGTAGGCAAAGCGGTAGCTACCGCGACCGTCGGTGCGGAAGTGAACGGTCTCATGCGTCGCCTGTGACGTGACGGCAACGTCTGTTCCTGGAAGGACGGCGTGAGAGGCGTCTGTAGCCGTACCTTCGAGGGAACCGTAAGCGATGTTGGATTGCCCCCAAGCAGACATGCTTGAAGTCAACGCTAAGAGTAGTGAAAGCGATTTATGACACATTTTCAACGGGTCCCCTTTGTGTTGCGCGAGAGTGGAGTCCATTCACTTCTTGGCGATGTATTGCTGAGGGGATTCGTCGAACAGCTTCTTGTGTTCTCGCATGCAGAAGTAGTAAGTCTTGCCCTTGTACACAGAAGCAAGCGAGCGTTCGGGATCCATGCCGCAGACCGCGCAGCGAGGATGACCGGCACTCTGAAGCACGGGCTTTGCGAACTCAGCATTTGAGTCCGGGTGCTGCCATCCATCGCCCTGGTACTCCAGCATATTGGCGGTGTCGCGGACGGTATCTTCGCCGAAGTAGCGCTGCACGACGCGAAGAGCTAAATCCATGCCGGAAGTAAGACCGCCCGCCGTGGCCAGGTTGCCGGTTTCTACAAAGCGGGCTCCGCGCTGCACGTGAACATCCGGGTACTTTTCAGCGAGATCGGAGTAAGCCCCGTGATGGGTGGTTGCGGGCTTTCCTGAGAGCAAGCCTGTGCTGGCGAGCACGAAGGCTCCTGTGCAGACCGACATCGTGACGTCTGTCTGCTTGCTGGCCTCTCGAATCCAGGCTTTGACCTTCTCGCTCGCAGGGCTTTGCGCGGGAATCACGATAACTTTTGGCTGCGGTGCGTTCGCAATGGTGTAGTCAGGAACGATCTTGAAGCCATGGTCGCTCGTCCGGATCGGATCAGCGGTTTCGGCTACGGTGTAAAGCGTGAATGCAGGGAAGGTGCCCTTGGGTTTGGGAACCCGAAGAAAGACCTCCCATGGTCCGCAAAAGTCGATGACGACTGCGCCTTCAGAAAGAAGGAACGCGACCGGAATAGACCCATCTGCAGGAGGTGTCAGTGGGTTTGGAGGCGCTATGGTCTGGACAGCAGCCTTCGTAGTGGCGGCTTTGCAGCCAAAAACCGACGATGCCAACGGGGCGAGCATCGAGAGTTGGATGGCTTTGCGGCGATTAAGAGGGATCATAGCGCTCATTTCTTAGTGGCAGACTTAGCGGGAGATTGGAGGAATTCACAGATTCACCGGGTTTAACAAGGCGAGTCGGCGAGTGCGGCGGCCTGTAGCTTACCGCTCAAACGCTCTGGCGGGCCGCTAGTGCGCTGGCCTTCTTTGTGAAGTCTTCCAGCAGGTTCACCATCGCCTCCCGAACGTCAGGGGGAGCCGTTTTCAGTGAGCCGGAGTGGAAGGGTGGGTTTGGGTCGTACTCACTGACCAGTTGAGTGCACTCTGCATAGAGCTTGTCTCGCAGGAGAGCGACCATGGTCAGTCCCATGTCCAGGCCAGCTGTCACCCCAGCACCCGTGATGCGGTTTCGGTCATGCACCACGCGTGCGTCTGTGGGGATAGCGCCATACTTTGCAAGGACCTGGCGTACTGACCAATGTGATGTGGCTTTGTAGCCCTTCAGCAAACCTGCCGCGCCCAGTATCAGCGAGCCCGAGCACACGCTGGTGATGTACTTGGCCCTCGATCCTCGGTCACGGAGGAAGGCAAGCGTCGCAGCGTCCGCAGCGGCTGTCAGCGTACCGTCCGTGCCGCCCGGAACGCATAAGACGGTCAGTTCACGCGGGCAGGTCTCAAAGGTCACGTGCGGCGTGATGGTCACGCCGCCATCGCTCGTCACCGGCTCCATCGTCTTGGCGACCAGCATGATCTTTGCGCCCATCATGGAAGCAAACATCGCCTGTGGACCAATCAGGTCGAGCACTGTCATGCCTGGATACATCAGCATCGCGATCTGTTCCTCGCGGACCCAGGGCACTTTCTGCATCGCCGGGCTCATCTTTGTCATGCTGTGATCCGTGGTTTGCGGTTCGGGAACTGCTTTGGGAAGGTCCTGTGCCGGTTCGAGCGCAAAGGACGCGGTAGATAGAAAGGGTGTGAGAGCGGCGAACTGCAGGGCTTTGCGACGGGTGATCTCGGTCATGGCTACTTCCTTCCAAGAGTTGTTTTGAAGCTGAGGTAAGCTGAGCGCGGCTGGTTGGGGATGACCACCGGCACGAGATAGGCATAAGGATCAAACGCTCGGTGATCGGCAAGATTATCTGCCGATGCTTCCAACGTGTAACGGCCATAGGTATAGGTCGCGTGTGCGTCGATCGTTGCGTACCCGGGAGTGGTTCCGCTGTTGGGCAGGTAGATATCACGCCTGCTGAACGCTGTAGATCCAACCCCGAAAGAAAGCCCCTTAGCGAAGCCGTTCTGCACGCGGTAGTAGGCCAGTAGTCGGCCGCTGTGTCGCGGTACTCGCGGCAGACGGGCGCCGACCGAGATACCCGGGTCCTGCGAGGCTGTAACCTCCGCGCCGTTGTAGGCATAGTTCGCCAGCAACGAGAACGCGCGCACAGGTTCCCAGGTAGCATCTGCCTCGACGCCGCGTGCACGCTGCTCGCCTACCTGGATGGTGAACAGCGGATTATTGGGATCGACGTTGCTCACGTTGCGACGGATCTGCTGAAAAGCCGCAACCGTGCCGGACAGCCCGATCCGTGTGAGCGCTAATTTCACGCCACCCTCTTCGTTTCGTGAGGTCTCTGGCTTGGGGGTGGTCTCGCCGATAAAGTTCACCGCACCACGAAAACCGGTCGCGAACGCACCGTAGAGCGCGACGCCGGGAATGATATCGAAGGTCCCACCCACACGCGGGTTGGCGCGGACGTAGGAGGTGTCGTAGGCCTGCTGCACCTGCGCTAATCCGAAACGCGTAAGCCGTACCGAACCAAGCAGGTGCAGGCGGCCATAGGTCGCCTGGTCCTGAGCGTAACCGGCAAGGGTGCTGTACCGGTTCGTTTGGAACGTGGTGACAGGCGGCAGATCGCCATACTGCAGGTTGTACGTTGGGCGTGCGAGGTCCAGCGTGCCGACCGGCACTCCAGTGAAGCCCAGGTCACCTTCGAAGTTGGTGTGATCGTAGTCAAAGCCTCCCAGCAGCTCGTGCCGGCCGCCCAAACCATGAAGGTTTGCGACCAGATAGGCATCCACAGAGGCTTCCGTCAGCTTGCCAGGAAGGTAGATTGTGAAGATTGGGTATGCCGTTGGCGTGGCTGGATCGGGCGCACCAAGAACGGGGTACGTGAAGCTGCCGTACTCGTGGGTAGCGTTGTCGTAGTAGCGGCCGGTCAATGTCCAGTGAACATTGTCATTCACCCGGTGACGCAGCTCTACCGTCTCTGCACTGTTGTCATTCCGTGTCCGTGACTGACCGCTGGTTACGCCCGGGAAGGAATTCCTGTTCAACTGCCCAGCCAGGGCCGCATCGGCAGGGAGGCCGGAGTACTCCAGCTGGGCGCGTCGATTGTACTCACCCCGTACGAGCAACTCAGTCTGCGGATCGAGACGGAAGAGCACGCTGGGCTCCGCCGACCAGCGCTCCCCATGCACCTGGTCGATCCAGCTTTCGTTGCGCTGGTACTCTCCCGTTACGCGTGCCGAAACGGCAGAGCCGGCCTGGATATTGATATCGGTATAGGGATCCAAAGTCGAGAAGCTGCCACCGCGCATGCCCACGAAGCCGCCGAAGTCCGGCTCGGGTCTCTTCGACACCACGTTGATCAGTCCACCTAGCGGTGCACCGACCCCGCCACCATACACGGTGGACGTGGGCCCCTTGAGGACCTCGATGCGCTCGGCGTCCACGAGGCTGGTGGGGTCGTTGTTCGTTGTGGTGAAGCCAAACGTTGGCAGCCCGTCCCAATACACCTCTGCCGGGAAACCACGCACAATCGGCTGCGTGAATAGAACCTCTTCAGGCTTGGTCGGAGTCACGCCGGACACATTGACCAACGCATCGTTTAGGGAACGAGCATCCTGCTCGACCAGCAAGCCCTGCGTGAGGATGCCCACAGATTGCGGCACCTGAATCAGCGGGGTGTCGGTTCGAGTGGCTGCACTCGTATCCACCGCCACGTAGCTGGTTGGATCTGCTGCTGCTACCTGCACTGTTGCCGTAGCTGCTCCCACCTTGAGCGTCGCACTGACGACGGTAGGCTTGCTTGTCAGCAGGGTAATGCCAGTCTCCTCGAATCTGGCGAAGCCAGGAGAGGTGATGCTTAGGTCATACTTTGCTTGGCTCAACGAACTGAAGCTGTACCGCCCCGCACTGTCCGTAGTGACAGACAAGCGGTTCCCATTGGAACGGTTGATCACGGTGACGGCTGCTCCACGTACAGCCGCGCCCGATGGATCAAGGACAGCGCCGGAGAGGGTAGCAGTAGTCTGTGCCAGCGCCGGCAGGCTGCACAGGCAAGCCGCGGCGATTAAGAGGTGCCGCGAATCAGTGAAGCTTAGGCTGCTTCTGAAACAAGCAGGAAGAACGATGTGTGCCGCCGCGCTACGCGCAGTCGGCAAGGCTCTAGATAGACGCAAGTATCCTCACTGGGCAAAGACATCGCAGATCACGCCAAACCGACGTGACGCAGCATGTCAGCTCGAAGCTGGACCTCGACCAGAAAGGTCAAGGCAGAACTTAGAGGAGCGACTGTGAGGGAGGTCCGCGCTTCTGGTTAGATCGGTCGCGAGAGATGCGACGCCTGGCTTCTGTCTGCGCGAACCCGGTTGGGTGGCTGACCAGATCACCGAAGATCGCAGCGGCTGTTGTGGGAGCCGCCAATGGGTTTGGTTGCGTAGGTGCTACAGAGTTGGGGCAGTAGGGGCACTTCTCAGTGGGAGCTTTGAACTGAGGATCGCGGCTGACAACGAGCTTGCCGCGCTCGTTCATGCTCATCATGCAGTGGTGCTGACCGTTACGTCGACAGCACGCCGGCAGTCCAGCTTCCGCATCCTGCCCCATGGCAAGCGCCGGAAGGACGAAAGGAAGACCGAACACGGCCAGCAACAGGATGGATAGGAGTCGACGCAATGATCTATCTGAACACCTTACTTCACGATTGCACAATGTTGTGCCGATCACCGGCTTCGAGCAGACTGATAATCAACTCCGCGATCGACTATACATAAACTGCAAGTCAGGCGGTCGATATGTTGGCAAAGAGGAACCCCTGACCGCCGTCTGGGGCAATACTGCCCCGCAGTCCCTCACCCCGGCGGTTTCAAAGCTCAGGGGTGCCTTAGGTGGACCGCGCGATGCCATCCTTCGGTCCTGAGGAGACCAGCGGAAGCGTCATAGCTGGCTAACGTTTTCCTGGCCTTCGGTCCAGCCATACATCCGCCCACATCGAACCAGACCTTTACCGCATCGTACCTTCTCGCAGCACCGGGTCCGCCCCTGCCAACCGGAACTCCCCTTCCCACCGAGCCACCACAACACTCGCCAGACAGTTCCCCACCACGTTCGTCATCGTTCTCGCCATATCCATCAGCGCGTCGATGCCTAGAATCACAAAGATAGGCTCCGCGGGCAGTCGAAACGTGGCCGCCGTCGCCAGTAAAACCACCAAGGTAGCCCGTGGAACCCCTGCCACCCCCTTGCTCGTCAGGATCAGCGTTCCCATCATCAAGGCTTGCTCCCCCCAGCTCATGGAAATGCCCGCCGCCTGTGCTACAAACACGCTTGCCAAAGCCAGGTAAAGTGTTGATCCGTCGAGGTTAAAGCTGTAGCCGGCAGGAATCACAAACGCCACAATGCGCCGCGGAACCCCAAGCGCCTCCATGGCCTCCATCGCCCTTGGTAAGGCGGCCTCGCTGGTCGCCGTTGCGAACGCAATCGTCGCCGGCTCCGCCACGGAAGCGAGAAACCGCCGCACCGGAACGCCCGCCAGCAAAGCCACCGGCAGCATCACCAGCACCCCGTAGGCGGCGAGCGCCAAGTACAGCGTAAGCAGCAGCTTACCCAGATTGACGAGCACCCCGAGACCCATGTGCCCCACGGTAAAGGCCATCGCCGCCCCCACCCCGAAGGGCGCAAAGTACATGACTACATTTGTAAACTTGAACATCACCTCACTCAAACTCTCACAAAGTCGCAGCACCGGAGCCCGCTTTGCCTCACTCAACGACGCCAGCGCAATCGCGAAAAACACGGCAAACACGGCCACTTGCAGGATCTGTCCCTCCGCCACGGACTTCGCGATGTTCTCCGGGAACACATGCAGCAGAAAGTCGTCCCAGTGCGTCGGGGCGACCCTCTGTATGTCCGCGCCGATGCCCGGGGCAGCCGGCAACGCCAGCCCCACGCCTGCCTTGCTGATATTGATCGCTAGCAACCCAATGACCAGCGCCAAGGTCGTAAGTACCTCGAAATAGACGAGGCTCTTCACCCCCATGCGGCCGACGCTCTTCATATCCCCATGCCCCGCGATCCCTGTAATCAGGGTCGCCAGGATCAAGGGAGCCACGATCGTCTTGATCAGTCGCAGAAAGATATCCGAAAATACCCGCAGCCCCACGGCGAACCCCGGTGCGTCGAAGCCCATTTCCGCCCCTGCGACCATCGCCACGAAAATCCATGGCGTCAGCGTTTTCCGCCGCAGCGCAAAGACCGACATGCCTGCAACGCCTACCCAGCGCAGCACCTCGCCAGTCAGCCGAGGCCCGGCTGGGGACCAATGCCCCAATGCCTGCGCCCCTACGCCCAGGGCAACCAGCCCACAGCCCAGCAGCAACACGCCAAGGTCGTTTCGAGAAAGTATCATGTGCAGCGAAGCATACCAGTCTCGGCTGACCCGCCTACATGGCGTGCACCTCAAGCAGCGAAACAAAGCGCCCCTTCGTCAGCCCACCAAGCGCACTGAGCGGAACCGAGGCCAGGGTCTCCACCACCGCGGGATGCAGCACCACGACCTCCTCGGACCCTTCGCATGCGCTCACCCAACGCTCTATCACCGTGCCGCCACTTTCTTCCATCAGGTAGTAGAAGCCGAGGACCCGAGCGCACACGGAAGCCTGCCGCTCATCGCCTTCATAGTGGCTCCAGACGCCGCGAAAAGCCTCCTCGAGGCTGCTCAGGTAGGGCTGCCCTGCTCCACTTCGCAGCACTCCGCCGGTCCCGCGGGAAAGCGTCCGAAGTAAACAATCACGCTCCCGACTGGATTCCGCGGAGATCGTGTCGGTCTGCGGCTGAGCCAGCTCACCGTTTGCCGCGCCCACAAACAGGGACATGGCAAAGGCCATTTCTTCTCCGGTGACCGGGGCAAAACGTACCGGACCATCCTCTTCGTCAGAGGAACGGTCGATCTCTTCCAGAAACGACAGGTTGCTGACCATGGAACGGAGGCCTCCCCAGAAGAATCTCTACACTGGGAAGAACGCCTTCATGGCGTCTCGTTTGGAGGGAAGCTCCTCCGCTGGCCAGCTCTACAAACTTCGACCCTTCCAGTCTCCGCTGTAATGTCGTCTACGACACATAATACGCCGGTTCTGCGTTCTCTGTTTCCAAGTCCTGCTTCCCTTTGTCGAGGTATCCCACGCACTGTAAGATCGGAGCCATGATCAGGCGGTTCGCTTTCTTCGTGGCCACTCTCCTGCTCTTCCCGCATCTTCACGCCCAGCAAGCTCCCCCGGCTTCCACGCCTAGTCAGCAACCCCCCTCGACCCTCCCGTTCGGCAGCGTTGCCCCAGGCCTTCCCTCACCTCTCGCTCAATCCACCTTCGCCCCCGGAGTCCTCTTCCTGTTCGATCTCGAACGCCGCTTCGCCGCTTCCGTCGCCCAGGGCGGGGGTAAAGCCTTCGCCAGCTGGTTCGCGGACGACGCCGTCACTCTAAATAACGGCCGTCCCGCTGTCCTCGGCCGTGGCAACATCGCCGCCCAAACTACCTGGGACCCCGCAGCGTACCAGCTCACCTGGACCCCCGAAGGCGGCCAGATGCTTCCTTCCGGCGACGCCGGCTACACCTGGGGCCTCTATCAGGGCCGCGCGAAAGACCGCAACAACCAGCCCATCCTCACCAGCGGGCGATACCTCACGCTTTGGAAGAAAACTCCGGATGGTACCTGGAAGGTCGCCCTGGACGCTAGCGCCCAGGCCCCGCCCGAAGCCGGCTCCTGTTGCACCCTGCCCAAGCCCTGACGCCGTGCTTCCGCACGCAGCGCCGCGACTCCTTCGTCGATGCCTGCCTTAGCGCCCCACGACCTCAAACGGCAGAAACACCATAAATACTGTCCCGCTTTGCCCCTCTCGCTGGCTGCTCCTTACGCGGATCGCTCCCCCATGCCGGCCCACAATCTCCTGGCTGATCCAGAGTCCGAGACCCGTCCCCGCCATGCCTTTGGTCGTATAGAAGGGCTCGAAGATCCTCGTTGCCGTCCGCTCCGACATGCCGCTGCCGGTATCGGCGACCGTTATGGTTACGCCGCTCTCCCCGGTCCGCCAATCCCGTCCTTGCCGGCTCCGCAGCAGCAGCCGCCCTCCACGCGGCAGCATGGCATCGATCGCATTTCCGATCAAGTTGCTCAGCACCTGGCGTATCTCGCCGTCGAAGCAAATCACCGGCCGTCCGGCACGGTCCCGTCGCTCGACGACGACTGCCGAGTTCACGATCTTGCCCTGATACACAAACAGGACGCCCCCCACCAGCTCCTCGCACAGCACCGCCCTTGGCTTGGTCGATTGCTTATGGAACCGCAGGGTCTGGTTCGCGATCACCGAAACCCGCTCCAGCTCACGCTCCGCCGTCGCAATGTACTCCTTGACCTCGACCGATTCCGCGTTTGTCCTCACCAGGAACAGCAGATTCGTCACTGCCTCGAGCGGATTGTTGATCTCATGGGCGATGCTTGCCGCCAGCCTTCCGACCGCGGCCAGCTTCTCGCTCTGCATCAAGGCTTCCGTTGCGCGGTGGCGCTCCGTGACATCCACCGTGACGCCCGCCATCCGCACGGGTTTGCCCGACTCATCGCGAAAGACCTGCCCCGTAGAGACGATCCAATGCAACGATCCATCCGGCCACGTCACCCGGTACTCCGCCCGGTAATTACCCTCGCGCTCCAACGCTGCCCGCCCCGCGGCGCGCAAGGCGGCCAGATCGTCGGGATCGATCGATGCCAGCAGGTCCTCATAGCCAAAGCTCTCCTCCGGCCCCCTTCCATAGTTCGCCTTGCAGATGGCGGAGCATTCGTAGCCCCGGTTCTCCAGATCGAGTTCCCACGCGCCCATTTGCGCCGCACTCAGCGCCACCCGGAGCTTTTCATCGCTCGCGCGCAACTGGGCCTCGGCTCTTTTGCGCTCGTTCACATTCCGGAATACCAGCACGATGCCCGTCAGCTCTCCACGCGGACCCCAGATGGGCGCACTGCTGTCGTCGATATGCGTCGTATGCCCCGCCCGATGCCGCAGCAGGGTGTGGTTGGCCAGCCCCACCACCGCTCCGAACCGCTTGACCTTGTCCACCGGGTTTTCGACTGCCTCGCCAGTCTCCTCCGAGTAGATCGAAAACACCTCCGTCAGCAACCTGTTTTTTGCCTCCGTCAGAACCCATCCCGTCAGCTGCTCCGCCAGCGGATTCATCCGGAGCACCCGTGCCTCGGCATCCGTCACAATGACGGCATCGCCAATGCTTTGCAGTATGCGGAAGGATTCTTCCTCCTCTTCCCGCAGCCTGGTCTCCACCCGCTCCAAAGCCATGCTGTCGGCCCACAACACCAGGGTCTGCACCGCCATCAGCACCACTACCAGCAGCGCCAGCGCAAACCGCGCGTCGTACAACCGCGCCTGCATGCCAGCCACGACCGGCAGCGCCAGAAGGACCGGAAGCACCAGTACGGCAAGCAGCAGATTGCGCCGGCGTCCGTCCCGCCGCCGCGGTTGGGCCAGGGCCCGGAAGGGCTGCCGCTCCGGCCGGCTCGCCAGCGCCGCCACCTGCAGCACCAGCAGGCACGTGGCCGTATGCACCGCCAGCGACCGGAACCAGACCACATCCGTCAACGGTCCGCTCTGCAGCAGGAATCCCACCAGCCCCGCAACGGAGGCAGTCAAGCCGGTAAGCAGAAGTCCGGCGCTCACCCGCGGCACCCGATCCCGCAGCAGCAAAGCCGTCCCTGTCAGGGTGAGGCAGACCGCAGTGCCGACCGCCATACGCCCAGGCGGATCGGCGAATCGCTCCACGGGAACCGTTGCGAGCCATTGGTCGATGCCGAAGCTTGTTCCGGTTCCATACTCCGCCAAACTCGCGCCGCTCACCATGAGCGCAAGCCCCGCGCAGAGATCGCCTCCAAGGCGCCAGATGCGGGTTTCCGCCACGCTTCCTGCCACGGAAACACTCAGCAGAGCAAGACACAAAGCCGTATTCGGCTTCATGGTCGCGTAACCCGGAATCAGCGACGTGAGGATGGGGAGATGAAACCACCATCCGGCCAGATCGCCGGCGCAGACCAGGGAAACGAATGCGGAGAGCCCGCGAACCAGCGACTTCGACCTAGCTTCTTTGGTCTTTTGGACCATCCTCTTCCGCTCCATCAGCCAGCAACGGCCACGCCATGCAGGTCATCGCCAACGCCGTTGCGTATCCCGTCAGCCTGCTCCTCGCGCCAGACTACATCAAGCTTTCCATCATCCCGCGGCCAAGCCGCTTTGCGTCGGGGGGGCGGCCCTTTGTGGGACTCCCATTCCCGTCGAACTCAGCCGCACGAGACTCTACTCCTCACCCTCCTTCAGCTTGGCCAGCCCGGCAAAGTCCTCCAGCGTCGTTGTATCCCCGCTCACCGTTCCCGTCGTCGCCAGTTCCCGCAGCAGCCTCCGCATGATCTTGCCGGAGCGCGTCTTGGGCAGCATCTGCGTAAACCGCAGGTCATCCGGCCGGGCGAGCGCCCCGATCTCTTTGGCCACCCACTGCCGCAGCTCCTGCTTCAGCGCCTCGGTCGGCTCATGCCCTTCTTCCAGCGTCACAAACGCGGCAATCGCCTGCCCCTTCATCTCATCCGGACGCCCCACCACCGCCGCCTCCGCCACCTTCCCATGCGCCACCAGAGCGCTCTCGATCTCCATCGTTCCCAGGCGGTGCCCGCTCACGTTGATGACATCGTCCACCCGCCCCATCAACCAGAAATACCCATCCTCATCCCGCCGCGCCCCGTCCCCGGTGAAGTAGCTTCCGGGAACTTCCGTGAAGTAAGCCTCCACAAACCGCACATGATCCCCATAGATCGTCCGCGCCATCGAAGGCCAAGGCTTCCGCACGATCAGCAAGCCCCCTTGCCCGGCCGGAACCGGCTCCCCTTCCTTTGTCACCACCTCGGGCACGATGCCAAAGAAAGGCTTGGTCGCAGAACCCGGCTTGGTCGCCACCGCCCCTGGAATTGGCGCGATCAGAATCGCCCCCGTCTCCGTCTGCCAGTAGGTATCGACGATCGGGCATCGCTCCTTCCCGATCTCCCGGTGAAACCACATCCAAGCCTCCGGGTTGATCGGCTCCCCCACCGTCCCGAGCAGCCGCAGCGAATCCAGCTTGTAGTTTTTGACCCACTGCCCGCCCCATTTGATAAACGCCCGGATGGCGGTAGGCGCCGTATAAAACACGCTGACCTTATGCGCATCCACAATCTTCCAGAAGCGGTCGCACTCCGGCCAGTTCGGAGCTCCTTCATACAGCATCACGGTCGCCCCGTTCTGCAGCGGTCCGTAGACCACATAGCTGTGCCCGGTAATCCAGCCGATATCCGCCGTGCACCAGTAAACGTCCTGTTCCTTCAGGTCGAACACATACTTTGCCGTCAGGTAGGTCTGCACGGCGTATCCCCCGGTCGTGTGCATCAGCCCTTTCGGCTTGCCCGTGGTCCCCGACGTGTAGAGCAGGAAGAGCGGATCCTCCGCGTCCATCGACGTAGCCTCGCACGTCGACCCCGCGCAGTCCGCGAGCTCCTCATCCAGCCAGTGATCCCGCCCCTCCACCATCGTCACGAACGACCCCGTCCGCCGATGCACAAGCACGTTCTTCACCGTCGGGCACTTCGCCAGCGCCTCATCCACAATGCCCTTGAGCTTGATCTCCGTGCCTCGCCGGAAGCTGCCATCCTGCGTAATCACCAGCACGCAGTCTGAATCGTTCACCCGGTCCGAAATGGCATGGGCCGCGAACCCCCCAAACACCACCGAGTGCACCGCGCCGATCCGCGCGCAGGCCAGCAGCGCAATCGCCAGCTCCGGGCGCATGCCCATGTAGATGGCCACCCGATCGCCCTTCGCCACCCCCATCTTCTTCAGCACCGCCGCAAACACCTGCACCCGCCCGTGCAGCTCCCCATAGGTAATCCGCTCGACCTCCCCGGGCTCCCCCTCCCAAAGCAGAGCGACCTTGTCCCTGCGCCCGCCCAGCGCATGGCGATCCACGCAGTTATGGCAAAGGTTCAGCTTTCCGCCTACAAACCACTGAGCATCCGGAAACCCACCCTTCAGCACCGTATCCCACGGCTTGAACCAGTCCAGTCCCCTCGCCGCCTCGCCCCAGAAAGTCTCCGGGGCCTCCACGCTTCGCCGGTACATCGCCTCGTATTCCGCCTCGCCCGACACATGCGCCTCCGCCGCAAACGCCTCGGGAGCCGGAAACACCCGGTTCTCCCGCAGCAACGAAGAAAAATTGACCCCAGCACCCATCCCAATCCTCCAGAAAACTTCAGCACCCCGGAATGGGGAGCAATCCGTCCTCCGAAAGGTATCTTATCCGCCCGCCCTACTCAAAACTCACCGTCCGGCTATCCCCAAGTTCATCCGGCCGCCCTGCCACCCTGCCACACATGAGCGTTGCTCTCCTTCCACCACCGCGGTCGCTACCGATGGGGAGGGCACGCTCTCCTTGCCACAGAGTTAGACCCGCGCACCTGGTCTGTCACCAGCGACGATGGGACGGTGCGCGTCTCTTACAAGCTCTTTGGCGATAGAGTGGACGGCACCTTTCTTAACATCGATCTAACTCACGCTCACATAAACTTTTCGGCGACGGCGATGTGGGCAGACGGATTTGACGATCGTCCCGCACACATCACGTTCGTCTTGCCTGCTGGAGCGGACTGGAAGGTCGCAACTCAGCTTTACCCCACCGCGGACACAACGAGCTTCACGGCTCCTAACCTGCGATACCTGATGGATAGTCCTGCCGAGTTAAGTCACTTTATCTTGAAAACGTTTCAGGTATCTGGCTTGACCCGCGCCGAAAAGACGCAAACGATCCAAGTGGTAGCCCACACCGACGCTACAAATGCGGAGCTTGAGGTCTACTTCCAAGGTATCCAAAAGCTTGTGCGCGAAGAGCAGGCAATCTTCGGCGAGTTGCAGGATTTCGAGCCGGGCCTCTATACCTTTCTTGCCGACTACTTCGCGTGGAACAATCGCGACGGTATGAAGCATCGCAACAGTACGGTGCGCGGGACATCAAGCAGGAAAGAAAGTAGAGGTTATCTTTGTCCGTCGCGGCCGTGAGGTGCGGAGCCTGGTGACGCTTGGCAAGCCGGCGGAGTTGGAGTTGGTCCCGCTGGAAGGCGCAGGAGGTTCTCCCTCGCCAGAACAGAAGCAGTTTCGGGACGCGTGGCTGGGGAGTAAGGTTCCTGCGGCTGCGCGCCTTTTCGCCAACCCACCGCCGTCGACCAAGCTCCGGCCTGTGCGTCTTAGCAGCTTTGCGGCAGTCTTTGGGGCGGGGATAGTCCGGAGGGCACGATGTCTATAAGGGGGGAGGGTGGGCGCAGTTTTGAGGCGATACTGGGAGGGAAGTTTGACGAGGTGACAGCGGAAGAGGGGCCGCGGCCGGCGGGGGCTGGAGGGCTTGGTATAGTGAATGGTTGCGGCTTGAAAGGTGTCGGCCGTTGAGGCGGGTTGGTATGGATACGATGCTTGGCAGGATTGGCTCTCCGAGGGATTTGAAGGCGCTGAGTGTTGCGGAGTTGACGCTGCTGGCGGCGGAGATTCGGGAGCGGTTGATTCTCGGGGTGGCAAAGACGGGCGGACACATCGGGCCGAACCTGGGGGTCGTCGAGCTGACGATTGCGATGCATTATGTGTTCGATACGCCGGTGGACAGTTTTATTTTCGATGTGAGCCACCAGGCGTATGTGCATAAGCTGCTGACGGGGCGGGAGCATCTGTTCGATACAATTCGGCAGCCGGGGGGCTTGAACGGGTTTATGCTGCGGACCGAGAGTGCGCATGACAGCTATGGGGCGGGCCATGCGGGGACGGCGCTGAGCGCGGCATTGGGCATGGCGGTCGGGCGCGACCTGGCGGGGGGGACCGAGCATATTGTGGCGCTGGCGGGGGATGCGGCGTTTACCAATGGCATCTCGTTCGAGGCGCTGAACAACATTGCGGCGCAGACGAAGCGGCTGATCATTGTGCTGAACGATAACGAGTGGTCGATCGACAAGAATGTGGGGGCGATCGCGGAGTACTTCCACAAGATCGTGATGAACTCGACGTACAACAGCCTGCACGATGCGGCGGCGGGGCTGGTGGAGCGGATTGGGGGCAAGGCGGCGCGGCATGTGGCGAAGAAGGCGGAAGAGGCGGCCAAAGGCTTAGTCGGGCGGGGGATGATCTTCGAGGAGTTCGGGATCAGCTATTTTGGGCCGATCGATGGGCATAATCTGTCGATGCTGATCGAGACGTTTCAGTTCTTGAAGACGCAGAACAAGCCGGTGGTGCTGCACGCAATCACACAGAAGGGGCGAGGGTTTCAGCCGGCGCTGGAAGGGCAGAAGAAGTTCCACGGGCTGGGGCCATACCATCCAGAGACGGGGGAGACGAAGGCGGCCGGGCAGAAGACGTACTCGGAGGTGTTCGCGGAGACGCTGACGAAGCTGGCGACGATGAACGAGAAGGTGGTGGCGATTACGGCGGCTATGCCGAATGGGACGGCGTTGGACCTGTTTCGGCCGGTGCATCCGACGCGGTACTTCGATGTGGGGATCGCGGAGGAACATGCGGTGATCTTTGCGGCGGGGCTGGCGACGAAGGGGTTTCGGCCGTTTTGCGCGATCTACTCAACATTTCTGCAGCGGGCTTTCGATCAGATTGTGCACGATGTGGCGCTGCAGAACCTGCCGGTGGTGTTTTGCATGGATCGTGGGGGCTTGAGCGGAGATGACGGGCCGACGCACCATGGGCTGTTCGACATCAGCTATCTGCGGGGGGTTCCGGGGATCGTGCATATGGATCCGAAGGATGAGGATGAGCTGGCGGACATGATGTATACGGCGATGCTGCATGAGGGGCCGAGCGCGATCCGGTATCCGCGGGGCATGGGGCCCGGGGTGGCGGTGAAGGAGGCGCCGGTGGCGCTGGAGGTTGGGAAAGCGGAGGTTCTGCGGGGACGGCCTGGAGCCGAAGTGGTGGTGTTCGGGTTGGGCGCGATGGTTCCGGAGGCGGAGCGTTTAGCCGGGATGCTTGAGGGAGAGGGATTCTCGGTGGCGGTGGTCAATGCTCGGTTTGCAAAGCCGGTGGATCAGGGGTGCGTGGATGCGTTTGGCGAGGCTTGTGAGCTCGTGGTGACGCTGGAGGATCATGTGCTGGCTGGTGGGTTCGGATCGGCGGTAATGGAGGCTCTGAATGAGCTACGGATCGATGTGCCGGTGGTGCGAGTCGGGTGGCCGGATGCGTTCATCGAGCATGGGAAGCCGGAGGCTCTGCGGGAGAAATATGGTCTGACGGCGGAGGCGGCGCTGCGGGAGTGCCGGGGGGCGCTGGAGGAGATTGTGGAGTGGCGGAAAGCAGGGGCTAGGGAGCAGGATTCAGGAATCGGCGGGCAAAGGCGGTAGCTTCAGGGTTTCTGGGCGAGGAGTTTGGCGGTCTGCTTGTGGCGGAAAGCGAAGGTGCTTTTGAGCTGGAGGTGGATGGCGGGCCGCGCGAGGGCTCCTACGCGGCCAAGGGGCAGGCGGTAGTGGACTTCATCGTGGAGGTGGGTTCCGGGGACGCCGTGGCGGGCTTCCGGAATGAGGCGGTGGCAGTGTTTCCAGTAGGCGAAGGGGCCGCGCTTGAGCTGGATGTCGCAGAAGTGGTCGTTCCAGACGAACTCTGAGATTTCGGCGTCCCAGGGGAGGCGGAGGGGGATCAAGGGGAGGGCGCGAAAGGTGAGGGTGAGGCGGGTTCCAGCTCCGGCGGCGGGGCCGGGGATGCGGCGGGTGGGATCGGGGTAGGGTGGAGGGTCGGTGTAGGTGGCTTGTTCGATGCGGGCCTGTTGCCAGGGGGGCATGAGGCGGGGGAGGTTTTGAGGGTTGGCGAAGAAGGCGAAGACGACTTCGAGGGGGTGGGGGAGCCACTGTTCGGCGGTGTAGAGGAATGGCATAAGGTCAGGGTCATGCTACAGGTTTCCAGCTGAGGGTTCAGCGGGCGGGGTGGAGGGTGCTTCGATTGGGTGGGGCGGTGTTTAGGCGTCGGCTATCGGCTGTCAGCTATGAATTACCAGTTGGTGCAAGTGAGGAAGGGCGCCTTGAAGGCGCCCTTCGGGTGATTGGTTGGGGAGCGATTAGTTGGGCATGAGGACAGTGTCGACGACGTGGATGACGCCGTTGGACTGGAAGACGTCCGCAATGGTTACGGTGGAGGTTCCGCCCTTTTCGTCCGTGAGGATGACCTTGCCGCCGGAGGTGCTGGCGGTGAGCTTCCCGCCTTCGACGGTGGTCAGATCATACTTGCCGCCGCCCTTCTTGATGTCCTTGAGGAGTTCCTTGGAGGAGATCTTTCCGGAGACGACATGGTAGGTGAGGATCTTGGTGAGGGTGGCCTTCGATTCCGGCTTGACGAGGGTGTCGACGGTTCCGGCGGGGAGCTTGGCGAAGGCGTCGTTGGTGGGGGCGAAGACGGTGAAGGGTCCCGGGCCCGAGAGGGTATCGACCAGGCCGGCGGCCTTGACGGCGGCGACGAGGGTGGTGTGGATGGGCGAGTTGACGGCGTTCTCGACGATGTTCTTCGTCGGGTACATGGCGGCTCCGCCGACCATGGGGTCCTTCTGGGCGGAGGCGGAGAGGGTGGAGATGGCGAGAGCGCCAACGGCAAAGGCTGCGAGCAAGGTCTTCTTCATAGTAAGTGTCGTCCTTTTCTTTCTGGTGATTCGAGGGTGATGGTGTGCCAGCGTGTCTCGCCCCCGTATTGGGGCGCTCACTAGCATCTACGAGAGCCTACACGGGGTGGATTGGGCTGCGTTGACGGAAGCAACAATAAATTCAAGTTCGATGAAGCGGGGCCGAGAAGGACAGCGGGATTATAGGCAATGCGCAAGGACACGGATGAAATATCTTCTGTTTGCGGACGGACGGGCCACACGAGGGTCGCGGGCCGTTGACATTTGACCGGGGTGCCAGTCAACTAGGCGTAGCCGCGATGCAGAGCGAAGTGATCCAGGTCGAAGCGGAGGCAAGGGCGGCGGAGGTGACGCCCTTGGCCCCGGTGCGGCCGCGTATCGATCGGGGTCTGCTGCTGATTGGGTTGTTCAAGCTGGGCAAGGCGCTGTTCTTTCTGGGGATTGGGGCGGGGGCGCTGCACTTTATCCATAAAGACCTGGGGGACACGATTTTGCGGATTGCGGGAAAGCTGGGGCGCGATCCGGAGAGCCGGCTGGTGGAGCTGATGATGGCGCAGGTGGACCTAATTGACCACCATCGCCTGCGGCAGATCAGCATGTTCTCGATGGGGTATGCGGGGCTGGCGCTGACTGAGGGTGTGGGGCTGATGCTGCAGCAGGTGTGGGCGGAGTTCCTGACGATCGGGCTGACGGCCTCGTTTCTGCCGTGGGAGCTGTATGAGTTGGCTCGGCATACGAGCTGGTTCCGGGCAGGATTGCTGGGGATCAACCTGGTGGTCCTGGGGTATCTGCTGTGGTTGTTGCGGCGGAAACGGGATGCGCCTGTTGTGGCCTGAGGCGAAGCGCTTGAGGAGTGTCTCGCGGCCGTCTTCGCTTTTGATTCGCTTATCACGATGTGGGCGAGGCGACGCGAGTAAAACGCGGGGGACTCAAGATAGTAAGCCCTGCCTGTAGCGGTGTGGCGTGTGGACCAAGCTAGCGGTAGGTTCTCCACAGGCTGAGGGGAAGAATGTGGCAAACGTTCCAATTTAGGGCTTTACAGGGGCCTGCCGTGGGGTCACCATGTGGATGGAAGTGGTCTTTTTTGGAGTGCTGGGGAGTAATCTGGAGCAACTAAGAGCCGATTCTCTCCTTATTGGATTCAACGGGACTGGTTTCGGGTAGTAGCAAGGCTGAGGCGGCATGAGTTTTCGTGGGAATCACCCGACGCGGATCGACGAGAAGGGCCGGCTAAAGATGCCGGCGGACTTCAAGCGCGTGGTCGATGAGGAGTTTGGGCCGAGGTTTTACATCACCAGCCAGGACGGGCAGCGGGCGGAGATTTACCCGATCAAGGTCTGGGAGGCGAAGGAGCAGAAGCTGCTGACGCTGGGCTCGATGAGCCCGGTGCGGAAGAAGCTGATGGACCGGTTCATGTTCTTTGGGCATGAGACGGAGATGGACGCGCAGGGCCGGTTGTTGCTGCCGCAGATTCTGCGGGAGCGGGCGATGTTGAAAGACGACGTGGTGGTGCTTGGGTCGACGAACTTTCTTGAGGTCGCGAACCGAGCGCAGTTCGAGGCGGCGATGGATGCCGCGCCGTTTACGGCGGACGAGTTGGATGTGCTTGCGAAGCTGGAGCTTTAGTGGCTGAGGGGCAGGATGGGCCAGGATTTTCTCCCCAGGGAGAGCATGTGACGCGGAAAGAGGCGCATGTGCCGGTTCTTTTAGAGGATGCGTTGGAGTACCTGAAGGTGCGGCCCGGGGGCGTCTATGTGGACGCCACGCTGGGACTGGCGGGGCATTCCGCGGCGATTGCGCGGAGGCTGGGCGGGGCGGGGAGGTTGATCTGCTTCGACCGGGACCCGGAGGCGCTGTCGCGGGCGAAGGCCCGAATGGACGAGGTCCGGGAGGAGCTTGGGCCGGCGATGCCGGAGGTGGTGTATGTGCCACGGGCGTTTTCGCAGGTCGCTTCGGAAGTGGAGGCGGGGTCGCTCGATGGTTTGCTGGCGGACTTTGGAGTAAGCAGTTTGCAGCTTGATGAGGCGCATCGGGGATTCAGTTTTCGGTCGGGAGGTCCACTTGATATGCGGATGGATACGCGCAGTGGAGAGACGGCCGAGCAAGTGGTAAATCAGGCAGACGAGAGTGAACTCGCCGACCTGATTTACGAATTCGGAGAGGAGAGGAGGTCGCGGAGAATCGCCAGAGCCATTGTGCGGGCCCGGCCGATTACGACGACGGCAGAACTTGCCAGAGTGGTATCGGCCGCGGCCCCATCAATGAAAGGCGACAAGATCCATCCGGCGACACGGACCTTTCAGGCAATCCGGATTCGCGTGAATGATGAGCTGGGGGAGATTCAATCGCTGCTGAAAAGCGCGGGGTCTCTGCTGAGGCCGGGCGGGAGGCTGGTGTTGATCAGCTTTCATAGCCTGGAAGACCGGCTGGTGAAGGATGCGTTTAAGGCGGCGAAGGACGCGGGGACGTTTGAGGTGTTGACGAAGAAGCCGGTGATTGCGGGGGAGCAGGAACAGATGCGGAACCCGCGGGCGAGAAGTGCGAAGATGCGGGCGGCGGAGAAGGTAGCTGGGTCGGGACCAAGTAAGACGGGCAGCGGCAAAGATAGAAGTAGATTCCCTTCGGGAATGACAAACCAAAGGGCGAGGTGATTGCGATGGCGACGATGATGGCGGCGGGATTGGGCGAGATGAGCGGGGTGGCGCGGAGCCCGCGGATGGGATCAGTGGGAGAGCGGAACAGGACGCTGTTCGAGGCGCAGCGGAAGGCGCGGCGGGGGCCTATGCCCGAGGTGTTCTTTGCCAAGCACATCGACAACAGCCGGATTGTGAAGGCGGATGACCCGGAGCGCCGGCGCGAGATGCGGACGTTTACCGCGGTGATGGCGGTTCTGTTTGCGTTGGTGATGATCTATGTGTGGCAGCATTTTTCGGCGATCGAGGTGGGGTACCACGTGGAGACGCAGAAGTCGCAGGTGGAGCTGATGCGGGAGGAGAACCGGCAGCTTCGGCTGACGGAGGCGCAGTTGACGGATCCGGGGCGGATCGACCGGATTGCGCGGCAACTGGGGCTGGATGCGCCGCAGCCGGGGCAGGTGGTGAGGCCGGATGCGGGCGACCCGAATGCTCCGGTGCTGGCGCAGGCGAACGTGATGGGGATGCAGTAGGAGCGACGGGCAATGAAGATGAGGCAACGGGCGCGGCAGACGATGACAGCGCCCATCCGGCGGGTGCGGTTTGCTTGGGTGGCGCTGTTTTTTGTGGCGTGGGTGGCAGCGATCGGCATGCGGCTGACTTGGCTGCAGGTGGTGAAGCGGCAGGAATGGGTGCATCGGGCGGCAATGCAGCAGCAGCGGACGTTTGAGGTGGCTCCGCGGCGTGGGGTGCTGTATGACCGCAACCTGAA
Source organism: uncultured Granulicella sp. (assembly GCA_965213785.1). Taxonomy (GTDB): domain Bacteria; phylum Acidobacteriota; class Terriglobia; order Terriglobales; family Acidobacteriaceae; genus Edaphobacter. The sequence goes on from OZ243921.1 coordinate 3,021,057, forward strand.
AGAGCTGGCGATGACGGTGCTGGTGGACTCGGTATATGCCGTGCCTTCGGAGCTGGGGGAGAACCGGGCCGGGGCGGCCGAGATCCTGGCGAAGGTGGTCCATGCGGACCCGACGGACGACTTTACGTCGCAGCAGCAGATGCTGGCGCGGTTTACGGCTTCCAAGAACTTTGCGTGGGTGGCGCGGCGGGTGGATGCGGAGACGGCGGCTCGCGTCCGGGAGCTGAATCTGAAGGGCATTTACCTGCAGAAGGAGTTCAAGCGGTTTTATCCGGACAGCGATCTGGCGGCGCAGGTGCTGGGGTATGTGGGGACGGAGGATGCGGGGCTGGGTGGGCTGGAGCTGAAGTTCGATGACGAGATGCATGGAGCTCCCGGGCATATGCTTACGGCGCTCGATGCGAAGCGGCATGTGATGGGGAGTGAGGAGCGGGAGCCGCTGCCGGGGGAGAACCTGGTGCTTTCGATCGATGCGAACATTCAGTACCTGGCGGAGCGGGCGCTGGATGCGCAGGTGGAGAAGATGAAGGCGCTGCATGGGACCGTCGTGGTGCAGGACCCGCATACCGGGCAGATCCTGGCGCTGGCGGTCTCGCCGCGGTTCAATCCGAACGACCAGAAGCATATGGATGCTTCGGTGTTACAAAATCTGGCTGTGAGCAACGTGTATGAGCCGGGGTCGACCTTCAAGCTGGTGTCTTACTCGGCGGCGCTCGATTCAGCTGGCGTTGAGCCGACGGATATCGTGGACTGTCAGGGTGGGGCGATGACGATGTATGGGCGGACCCTGCACGACAATCAAGGCGAGCATTACGGGCGGATCACGGTGCTGCAGGCGCTTGAGCACTCGTCGGATGTCGGGGCCGCCAAGATGGCGTTGAAGGTGGGGAGCGAGAAATTTTACGGGTACATGCGGGCTTTCGGGTTTGGCGATCGTTCGGGAATCGAGCTGCCGAGCGAGACCCGGGGATTGTTGCAGCCGCCCAAAAAGTGGGGAGCGACGAGCATCCTGTCGATGGCGATCGGTCAGGAAGTTGCGGTGACGCCGGTGCAGTTGGTGGCGATGGTGAGCACGATTGCGAACGGAGGGATGTATATTCCTCCGCGGATTTTGCTGCAATCGACGGATGAGATGAAGGGCGACGCGCGGCTGCAGCCGGCAGTGTTTCGTCCGACGAATCAACTCCCGGCGAATCTGCCGGAGGGCTCGCATCGTGTGATCAAAGAGTTGACCTCGGCGAAGATGCGGATGATGATGCAGGGCATTGTGCTGGAGGGGACGGGGAGTAAGGCGAGGCTGAATGGATATAGCTCGGCCGGGAAGACGGGGACGGCGAACAAGATCGATGTGGCAACGCATACGTACTCGCACACGAAGCTGGTGGCAAGCTTTGCGGGGTTTGCACCGGTGAGCAACCCGGCGATCTCGGTGGCGGTGGTGATCGATACGCCAACGGCTGGAGGAGGGCTTGCGCACTATGGAGGAACGACCAGCGCGCCGGTGTTTGCGGAGGTGGCGCAGCAGGTGCTGGAGTACTTGGGGGTTCCGCATGACCAGCCGCTGACGGCGAAGAAGGATTTGCGGACGGCGGTGGGCCCGGTCGACGGGCCGAGCGAGCCGGTGAGTGCGCCGGGGGATCTGCAGGCGATGTTCGATGAGGTGAATACGCTGCCGGCGGACGATCCGTTGCGGATGGCGGCAGAGACGGCTCCGGTGACGGTGTCGGCACCCAGTGTTCGGGCGAGTGTGGAGCCGGTGAAGGACAGGGTGATGCGGATGCTGCCGAAGACGGTGGTGGAGCGGTTTTGGGCAAAGGGGGGGACGAGCTCGTCGATGCCGGATGGCGCGGCTGGGGTGAGTGGACCGCTTCGGGCGGTGGCGGTGACGCCGGAGGTGCGGGCGGTGGGGCGGAATGCAGTGATGGTGGACCAGACGCGGCGGGTGGCGGTTCCGTCGTTCGACGGGGCGGGGCTGCGGACGGTGGTGGAGCAGGCGGGACACTTTGGGCTGCGGGTGGAGCCGGTGGGGAGTGGGCTGGCGCGGGAGCAGGTTCCGGTGGCGGGGACGATGGTTCCGGTGGGGACGGAGGTCGTGGTGCGGTTCACCCGGTAGACTTTCGGGGTGAGGGGTTTGCCGATGCGTTGGAGGGACTTGCTGGCCGGGGTGGACGTGGTTGCGTCGGCGGGGGCGGACGTCGAGGTGATGGGGGTGCAGTACGACTCGCGGCGGGTGGGGCAGGGGGATGTGTTCGTGGCGATGCGAGGTGGGACCGCGGATGGGAATCGGTTTATCGAGGGGGCGTTGAGGCGGGGCGCTGTCGCCGTAGTGACAGATTCGCGGGAGGCGTTTGACGGAATGCGTCCGACGGTGCCCGTTGCACTGGTGGAGCGGGGGCGGCGGGCGCTGGCCGAGGTGGCGGCGGAGGTGTTTGGGTATCCGGAGCGCGCGCTGGCGGTGTGTGCGGTGACGGGGACGAATGGGAAGACCACGACCGCTTACCTGCTGAAGCAGATGCTGCGGAACGTGGGGCGGACGTGTGTCCTGCTGGGGACGATCGAGACGCATGTGGGGGCCGAGGTGCGGGCGAGTGAGCATACGACCCCGGAGGCCCGGGACTTGCTGGCGGTGTTTGCGGATGGGGTGCGTGTGGGGGCGACCGAGGCGGTGATGGAAATGAGCTCGCATGCGCTGGAGCAGGAGCGGGTCTGGGGGATTCCGGTGGACGTGGCGATGTTTACGAACCTGACGCAGGACCATCTGGACTACCACGCTACGATGGAGGCTTACTTTGCGGCGAAGGCTCGGCTGTTTACGGGTGTGGGGGCTGGGGCGCCGCGGGTGGCGGTGATCAACGGGGACGATCCGTATGGGGCGAGGCTGGTGGAGGCGGCACGGGCAGCGGGGTCGGAGGTGATGGTGTATGGGTTGGCCGAGAGCTGTGCGTACCGGGCGGAGAAGGTGTCGCTGCGGGCGGGGGAGACGATCTTCAAGCTGGTGACGCCGCAGACATGGATGCGGGTGCGGTCTCCGCTGACCGGGCGGGTGAATGTGTACAACCTGCTGGCAGCGGCGTGCGCGGGGCTTGCGCGTGGGCTGACGTTAGCGGAGATTGTGGAGGCAGCCGAGGGGCTGGAGCAGGTTCCGGGGCGGTTTCAGGTGGTGCCTGCTGGGGATACGGGGGTGACGGTGGTGGTGGATTACGCCCATACGGACGATGCGCTGCGGAATCTCCTTGCGCTGGCGCGGGAGCTGGTGGTGGAAGGTGGCGGTAAGGTGATTACGGTGTTTGGGTGTGGGGGGGATCGGGATCGGGGGAAGCGTCCGAAGATGGGGCGAGTGGCGGGTGTGGGGAGCGATCTGGTGGTGGTGACGAGCGACAATCCGCGGACGGAGGAGCCGAAGGCGATTATTGAGGCGATCATGCATGGTGTGGAGGAGAGTGGCGGGACGGCGATCGTCGAGGAGGATCGGGCGGGGGCGATCCGGATTGCCGTGCGAGCGGCGGGACGGGGCGATATCGTGCTGATTGCCGGCAAGGGGCATGAGAAGACGCAGACGTTTGCGGATGGGGTGGTGCCGTTCGACGATGTGGCAGTGGCAGCGGAGGCAATTGCGGAGATGGGGGCTTGAGCGCCTCAGGGACTTTGGCGCGAGATTTCTTTTTCGAGACGAGGGAGCGGGTGCGGCTGCCGGATGTGTGCGGGAGGGCGTTCGATTTGTCGAAAAAGGAGCGCCCGAGCAAGAGTGTTCGATCACAGGGTTGACCGCAGGCGCCCCACTCCGCTGCGGTCGAGTCGGGTTGAGAACAGGTCTTTAGAGGCAACGGAGAGAGCAACGGTAGCAGGGTGGGCCGTGTACTCGTAAGATTGGGGAATGGGCTTGATTTACATGGATGCGAATGCTACGACGCCGGTGGTGGCGGAGGTGGTCGAAGCAATGCGTCCCTGGTGGGGAGAGCGCTTTGGAAATGCGAGTTCAGTTCACCGGCGCGGGCAGGGGGCCCGGGCGGCGGTGGAGCGGGCTCGGGAGAGTGTCGCCAAAATGCTGGGTTGCCGGACGGCGGAGGTGGTGTTTACGTCCGGCGGGACGGAGAGCGATAACCTGGCGCTGTTTGGGGTGATGCGGCCGCTGCTGGCCGCGGGGGAGAGGCCCCATTTGGTGACCACGGCGATGGAGCATCATGCTGTTCTTCATGCGGCGGAGGAGTTGGAGCGGCAAGGGGCTTCGGTGACTTACCTGGCTCCGGATCAGCGGGGCCTCGTGAGTGTCGAGGCTTTGCGGGAGGCGCTTCGGCCGGAGACGCGGCTGGTTTCGGTGATGCTGGCGAACAATGAGACGGGAGTCTTGCAGCCGATCGCGGAGTTGGCGGCAACCGCCCATGCGGTGGGGGCTTTATTTCACACGGACGCGGTGCAGGGGGCAGGGAAGGTGGCTCTGGATGTTCGGGAGCTTGGGGTAGATTTGCTGAGTGTTTCGGGGCACAAGATGTACGGGCCTCAGGGGACGGGGGCTTTGTTCGCGCGGAAGGGGGTCCGGTTGGCACCGATGTTTTTTGGGGGGGCCCATGAGCGGGAACGGCGCGCGGGGACGGAGAATGTTCCGGGGATTGTCGGATTGGGTTGTGCGGCTGGGTTGGAGGTCTGCGATCTCACCGGGTTGCGGGATCGGTTTGAGGCGGGGGTTCTGGCGGAGGTGGCTTGCGCTGGGGTGAATGGGGCGGGCGTGGAGCGGGTGGGGAATACGTCGAACCTTCACTTTGAAGGGCTCGATGCGGAGGCTTTGGTAATTGCGCTCGATCTGCGGGGCTTGGCGGTGAGTGCGGGGGCGGCTTGCTCTTCGGGGGCGACGGAGCCTTCCCATGTGCTCAGGGCGATGGGGCTAGGGGAAGCTCGGGCTCGGGGGAGTGTGCGATTCTCGCTTTGGAAAGGGAATACGGTCGAGGAGGTAGAGCTGGCCGCCGGGTTGGTGGTGGAGGTGGTTGCGCGGTTGCGAGGAGTGGGGTAAGTGAAACGCAGGTTCCTTCGCGCACCACAATCTCAAAGAGAACTGCCAAGTGCCAAGGCAGGGGCAAGGCCGAGAGCAGCGACAAACGCGACCGGACAACCTCATTAGCCGGCAAGAAAACCACTTGGCTTGATTTGATGGCAAGATGCCAGAAAGGCGTGTCGATCAGAGTCATTTGGCTGAAGCAGCGAGGAACTTGCAAGACTGCAGGCGCGGCCGCAGAGGCCTCATCGCATGAACGAAAGTTTCAAGTCCGCCTGCTGCATGCAGATACCATCTGGATCGGGATGGAATACCCGCCACATTACCGAGGCTGAGCAGCGGCCACTGACGGAAGTCGGTTGGAACTATGGGGCAAGTACCTAACTAACATTGAAGAACCGTGACGCGCGTTTCGGTCAAGATTTGTCAAGAAGCCCTGCTGAAATTGCAGCAATTTCTGAGGGAGAAATAAGGGATTGTGGCTTAGGAATCGCTGCGCCGGGATGCTGGTGAAGTTAGGGAGTCTTCGCGGTGCGGTCTGCCGGGTGGAGTGGGGTACCTGGAGACTGGGACCTGATGCGGCACAGGCCGAGAGGAAGGGGCATCCGGTGGATGCGCGGTGGCGCGCGGAGATGGCTTCGTTTTTTCGAGACGCTGGATGGACACGGCGGACGACGCGATGCTCCCCCGGAGAAGGTCTTTCACCTGGCTTGATGCCTGTTGGCTTAGGCGAGGGGGAGGGCGGCGAGGGCGGCTTTGCATTTCTCGAATTGAATGCGGGTTTCAGTGGACTGTTTGCGGAGGCCATCGACGATGTGGGCGGGGGCCTTGGCCATGAAGGCCTGGTTGCCTAGCTGGCGGTCGGCGGCTTGGAGGCCTTTTTCGTATTTGGCGAGGTCGCGGTTGAGGCGTTCGCGCTCGGCGGGGACGTCGACGGTGCGCTGGTAAAGGACCTCGACTTCAAAGTCTGTGGTGCTTCGGGTGGTGTTGCCGCCGATGGGGGTTGCGACGAACTCGACGGACGCGACGCGGGCGAGGCGTTGGAGGAGGTTGGTGTTCGCGTCCACCAGGGCGGTGATGCGGGGGGCGGCGAAGAGGCGGATGGGGGCCGGTTCTTTTTCGGGGGCAGAGATCTCCTTGCGGAGTCCGCGGATGGCGACGATCAGGTCCTGGAGGAGGGCCATGTCGGCAATGGCGGACGGGTCTTGGGCGAAATCTCCGATATGGGGGTAGCGGGTGAGGGCTATGGACTTGGCGGGAAGTTCAAGGCCGAGCTGAGGCCAGAAGGCGTGCCATATCTCCTCGGTGATGAAGGGCATGAAGGGGCTGAGGAGGCGGAGGGCGGACTCGAAAACGTTGAGCAGGGTGGTGAGGGAGGTTTTGGTTGCTGCGTGGTCGTCTTCGGGGCCGAAGTTGAGGCGGAGTTTGACGATCTCCAGGTACCAGTCGCAGAGGTCTCCCCAAAAGAACTGGTAGATGGCGCTGGCGGCTTCATCGAAGCGGAAGCTTTGAAGAGAGGCGTCGACGGAGGCGGCCGTTTGAGCGAGGCGGGCTTTGATCCAGCGGGACTCGAGGGGTCCGCTCGCCAGCGCCGGCTGGGAGGCGTGGGACCCGTCACTTGCGAGGGTTGGGGTGAGGTCTTCCCGGACGATGGTGATGCCGGCTTCGCGGGCGCGGGCAACGTTCATGAAGAGGAAGCGGGCCGCGTTCCAGATTTTGTTGGCGAAGGCGCGGTAGCCTTCAGTGCGGGCTTCGTTGAAGGCGATGTCGGTGCCGGGGGAGGCCTGGGAGGCGAGGGTGAAACGGACGGCGTCGGTTCCGTATCTGGTGATGATCCCGATGGGATCGATGACGTTGCCCTTGGTCTTGGACATCTTCTGGCGGTCGGCGTCTCGGACGAGGGCGTGGATGTAGACTTCGCGGAAGGGGACGGCATTGGCGAGGGTGCGCGGGGTGCCGTTCCGTGCGGGGATGTCGAGCAGGAAGTGGGTGCCGAGCATGATCATGCGGGCGACCCAAAAGAAGAGGATGTCGAAGCCGGTGACGAGGAGTTGGGTGGGGTAGAAGGCGGCTAGGTCGGGCGTCCGCTGCGGCCAACCGAAGGTGGTGAAGGGGAGGAGGCCGGAGGAGAACCAGGTGTCGAGGACGTCGGTCTCCTGGGTGAGGTGGAGGCTGGCGCAGGTGGAGCATTGCTTTGGGGTGTCGCGGGCTACGGTGATGTGGTTTGCGTCGCAGTGCCACGCGGGGATGCGGTGCCCCCACCAGAGCTGGCGGGAGAGGCACCAGTCGTGGAGGTTGTTCATCCACTCGAAGTAGGTCTTGCTGTACATGTCGGGAGTAAAGGCTATGTGGCCTTCGCGGACGGCGGCGATGGCCTTGGCCTTGATGGAGTCTCCTCCGGTTTTTGGAGCCTTGTCCACGGCGAGGAACCATTGCAGGGAGAGGCGGGGCTCGATGACGGCGCCGCTGCGCTGGCTGACCGGTACGGACAGGGGGTGGTCTTTGATCTCGACCAGGAGGCCGGCGGCTTCGAGGTCGGCGACGATGCGTTCGCGGGCGGCGAAGCGTTCGAGGCCGTGATAGGGGGAGCCGGGGAGGTCGATGTGGGCCGTGGCGTCGAGGATGGTGAGTTGGGGGAGATTGTGGCGCTGGCCGATGGCGAAGTCGTTGGGGTCGTGGGCGGGCGTGACCTTGACGGCTCCGGTGCCGAACTCGGGTTTAGCCCAGTCGTCGGCGAGGATGGGGATCTGGCGGCCTGTGAGCGGCAACGTGGCGAGCTTGCCGACCAGCGCGGCGTAGCGTTCGTCGGCGGCGTTGACGGCGACGGCGGTGTCGCCCAGCATGGTTTCGGGGCGAGTGGTGGCGATGACGATGCTTCCGGAGCCTTCGGCGAGGGGATAGCGGATCGAGTAGAGCTTGCCGATGCGGTCTTCGGTCTCGACCTCGAGGTCGGAGACCGCGGTCTGGATCGCGGGGTCCCAGTTGACGATGTAGGCTCCGCGGTAGATGAGGCCCTGCTCGTAGAGGCGGACGAAGGCCTCGCGCACGGCGATCGAGAGGCCGTCGTCCATGGTGAAGTACTCGCGGGACCAGTCGACGGAGGCACCGAGGCGGCGCATCTGGGCGGTGATGGCTCCGCCGTACTCGCGCTTCCAGGCCCAGACGCGTTCGGTGAAGACTTCGCGGCCGAGGGCGGTGCGGGAGGTGCCTTCCGCGGCGAGTTGGCGCTCGACCATCATCTGGGTGGCGATGCCGGCGTGGTCGGTGCCCGGGACCCAGAGGGTGGTGTCTCCGGACATGCGGTGCCAGCGGGTGAGGATGTCCATTTCGGTCTGGTTGAGCATGTGGCCCATGTGGAGGCGGCCGGTGACGTTTGGCGGCGGGAGGAGCATGGTGAACTTCTTGGCGGCGGGTTGCGTATGGTCCGGTGTATCGACGTCGAAGAGGCGCTCGCGGACCCAGTACTCGGCCCAGCGGTCTTCGATGGTCGAGGGATCGTAGGCTTTGGGAAGTTCGTTGGCAGGAGAGGTTTCGTTGCTCATCACGGGATTAAGGGTAGCATCGTGCGGGGAACGTGCCTGGAGCAGGGCCCGACGTGGAGACTGGAAGAATGTGCTGCTGAGGATGGTGTGATGAAGAGACGATTTGTGGTTGTGCTGCTATTTACTGCGTGCCTGTTGGCGTCTCCGCTCACTGGCCGAGCCGATATGCTGCGGCGGGCGTATGGAAGCCACGATCAGGTGGGTTTCGGGGAGACGATCGACATCGATGACGGCCATCCGGCGCACGACGTGGTTTGTTTTTTCTGCACGGTGCATGTGCGTGGAGATTTGAGCGGAGACCTGGTGAGTTTTTTCGGGACCGTGGACGTGAGCGAGGGCCGCACGATTTCGGGCGATGTGGTGATGCTCGGGGGCAGCTTCTCGCTGGCGAACGAGGCGCGGCTGGAGAAGGACCTGGTGGTGTTCGGCGCGGATTTGAGTCAAGCGTCTACCTCGAGTGTGCGCGGGGACCGTGTGGTTTTTGCCGGCCGAGGATGGCTGCTGGCTCCGCTGCTGGCGCTGCTGATTCCGATCGGGCTTGTCTGGCTGGTGGTGCGCCTGATCTTCCGGCGGCGGTATACGTTCCCGGCCTATCCGATGGGGCGGCGGTTCTAAGTCGCGGCGGTGTAGGAACCGGCTCGCCATGATGACGAAGAGGAGCCAGGTGGCGCCGACGAAGTAGCCGGCGGCGACGTCGGAGGGGTAGTGGGCCCCGAGGTAGATGCGGCTGAGGCCGATGGCGAGGATGAGGGTTAGACAAGCCAGGATCAGGGCGGCGCGCTGCCAGGCTCTTTGGAGCGAGTGCATCGTTATGTAGGCGAGGAGGCCGTAGAGGACGACGGCGAGGACGGAGTGTCCGCTGGGGAAGGAAAAGCTGCGCTCGTGGACGAAGGCCCAGGGGAGGTGGGGGCGGGTGCGGCGGAAGTGGAGCTTGATGATGGATTCGAGGGTGCCGGCCCCGGCCATGCCGAGCAGGAGGATGGTGGCGTCGCGGCGGTGGCGGCGGAGCCAGAGGATGGCCGCGGCCAGGGGGATGACGGGGAAGAGCGTCATGGGGGAGCCGATGAGGCTGAGGAGGCGGGCGAGGGCGGTGAGGGCCGGGGTGTCGTGGGTGTGGAGGCCCTCGAGGAGGGCGTGGTCGAGGTGCTCGATGCGGGGGTGTGAGATGTCTTCGTGGAGGCGGATGAGGGCGACGAGGAAGAAGGCGGTGAGGGTGAGGGCGTAGAGGAGGCCAAGCAGGTAGTGGGGGTGGCGGGATGGTTCGCTGACGTGTGGCATACGGTACCCCCCCTCCCCCTCTTTTTTCGCAAAATATTCGAACGGAAGGACTTAGGTCTGGACCTCCAGGTTGCGCCGGAGGTTTAAAGGCAGAAGCCCGGCACGGTGCCGGGCTTCTCGCGTCTGGCTTTATTATAGCGGGGCTGTCAAGAGGCCATGGCGTTAGTAGAGGATTTTGAGGCCGAACTGGAGGACGCGGGGGGTGAAGGTGCTGCTGATGATGCCCCCGGTGGAGGCGTTGGCTCCGTTAGTTCCTCCGATGTTGTTGGGGAGGTAGAGGTTGGTGTGGTTGAGGAGGTTGTAGGCCTCGGTGCGGAACTCGACTTTGAGGGTCTCGATGGGGGTGGAGAAGCGCTTGTTGAGGGCGAGGTCGGTCTGGTAGAAGGCGGTGTTGCGGAGGGGGTTGCGGGCTGCGTTGCCGAAAGGGCTTAGGCCGGCGGCAGAGGCGGGGAGGGCGAAGGCGGCGGGATTGACGTACTGGATGAAGCCGCTGGAGGCGATCTGGGTGTTGAGGATGGGGTTGACGCCGGGATTGACGTTGGGGCGATAGAGGTTGGCTCCGCGGAAGCTGTTGGAGATGGTGGGAGAGACCTGGTTGGCGGCGGAGGGGCCGTAGGTGAGGTTGAAGGGGGTACCGGCCTGGGCGGTGTTGATGAGGGAGAGCTGCCAGCCGCCGATGGCGGCGTCGATGAAGCCGTTGGAGTTTGAGAGGAAACGGCGGCCGCGGCCTACGGGAAGCTCGTAAACGGCGCTGGTGACGTTCTGGAGAGGTAGGTTGTAGTCCGACTGGCCATAGTCGCGGGCAATGTTGTAGCCATCCTGCGGGGCGGGGGTGTTGCCTTCGAGGGAGGCGCTGGCGTTGTCGAGGGCGTGGCCCCAGGTGAAGGAGTTCAGCAGGGTAAGGCCGCCGGTGAAACGCTGCTCGTAGCGGACCTGGAGGGAGTTGTAGTTGGAGTAGAACTCGTTGAGGGCTTCGGTGATGTCGGAGAACCTGGGGAAGGGCCGGGCGAAGCCGTTGGCTGGGTTGAGCTGGTTGGCGTTGACGAAGCCCTGGAGCTTGAGGCCGTGATTGCCGACGTAGGCTACGTCGAGCAGAGTGTTCTTGGCGAGCTGGCGCTGGACGGAGAGGAAGAAGCTTTCGACGTAGCTGTCGCGGGTGTTGGCGGGGACGTAGGTGACGTTATCGGTGAGGGGGTTGAAGGTGGTGGTGAGGCCGGTGGGGAAGCCCTGGTCGGCGCTGACGTAGCAGATTCCGGCCTGGTTGGGGCCGGTGGCGATGTTGGCGACGGTGGGGCTTCCGGCGCAATGGTTGGTGGGGGTGGGCTTGAGGTTGTTCTGGTTGACCGCGACGAAGAGGGCCTGCGGGGCGTTGATGGCGAGGATGTCTCCGGAGCCTGCGCGAGTGTAGTGGACGTAGCTGGTGCCGAAGCCGCCGCGAATGGCGGTTTTGGCGTCTGGGGCGTAGGCGAAGCCGACGCGGGGGGCGAAGTCGTTGAGATCGGGGTGGACGAGGGTGTGACCGAAGACTCCGTTGGGGGCGACGGAGGTGATGTTGGGGCCGGAGACCCCGGGGGTGGTGGTGAGGACGGTCTGGGTGGTGGGATCGAAGTTGGAGACGAAGTTGTTCTGCTCGGCATAGGGAGACCCGTACTCCCAACGGAGGCCGAGGTTGAGGGTGAGGTTGGGGAGGGCTTTCCAGTCGTCCTGGGCGTAGGCGCTCGAGAAGGTCTGGCGGAGGTGGGCGGTGAAGACGTTGGCGGCGGAGTAGGCGCTGGTGGTTCCGAAGAGGAAGTCGGCCCAATAAGTATCGGAGACGGTGGCGGTGGTGAGGGCGGGTGGCGGAGCGGGCGAACCTACAACGGGCGCGGTGCAGGTTCCGACGTTGGGGATGACGGTTCCGGCGGGGCAGGCGCTATAGCCTCCGCCGTAGGTGAAGGAGCCGAAGAGGGGGTTGTTGTCGGAGACGGCCATCCAGACGTGTTCGTACTCGTAGCCGAAGCGGAGGGAGTGGTGGCCCTTGACGAAGGTGAAGTTGACCTTGGGGTCGAGGAGGGCGGGGTTCTGGAACTGGGGATTGGTGCTTTGGCGGCCGAAGCCGGTGAAGCCGTTGATGGTGGTGGTGGGGAGGCCGCCGGCGACGGTGGGGTTGGTGGGCAGGCCGGGGATGGGAAAGGCGGTCGAGCCGATGGAGGTGGAGAACTTGCCTGCCTTGGTGCGGGAGAGGCCGACGCGCGCGTCGAGGATTTTGTTGGCCCCGAAGAGGTGGGTGTAGCCGGCGGCGATCTGCTGGTCGAGGACGCGGATTTTGCCGTTGGTCTGGCCGTCGAGGGGGAGCGGCAGGGCGGGGGAGTTGAGGGCGTTCTCCTTGCGGTCGGAGACGCGGAGGAACCAGGAGGTGGCGGGGCTCTGCTGATAGTCGAGGCGGAGATCGCCCTTGTCGGAGTTGTCGGTGAAGGGGACCTGGACGGCGTAGTTGAACTGGGCGAGGCCGGTTCCGGGGGCCCCGGGCAGCGGCTGCGCCGGGACCTGGCGGAAGGCGGTGATGATCTGCTGGGAGAGCGGGTTGATGTCGCCCTGGGGGATGGTAGTGCCGGCGGCGTAGACCTTGCCGGTGAGGGGATTGCGGACGGGGACGACGAGGACGCCGTTCAACTCGTTCTGGGTGGGGAGGGTGAGGACGGAGAGGGGCTTGAGGACCTGGCGGAAGCCTTCGTAGTCGAGGAAGAAGAAGAGTTTGTCTTTGCGGATGGGTCCGCCGAGATTGAAGCCGTACTGGTTGCGGTTGAAGGTGGGCTTGCGGAAGGGGACGACGATGCCGGAGGAGCCGGTCTGGGTGGGTTTGAAGAAGCCGGTGGCGTTGAGGGCGGTGTTGCGGAGGAACTCGTAGAGGGTGGCGTGGAAGCGGTTGGATCCGGAGTTGGTGGCGACGTTGATGGTGGCTCCGGAGGCTCGGCCGTACTCGGCGGACTCGTTGTTGGTGACGACCTGGAACTGGGAGACGGAGTCTGGCGGGACGGCGATGATCTGGTTGTCGAAGCCCTGGTTGGACTCGCCGTAGGCATTGTTGTCGAGGCCGTCGAGGAGGAAGTTGTTGAACATGCTGCGCTCGCCGTTGACGTTGTAGGAGCCTGCGCGGGTGAGGGAGTTGATGGAGCTGGTGGTGGCGGAGGAGGGGGCCTGGCGGGAGCCGGTGACGAGTCCGAGGAGGTCGGAGTAGTTGCGGGTGACGAGGGGGAGGGCTGCGGACTGGTAGCCGGTAATGGTCTGGCCGCGCTCGGAGGTTTCGGTTTCGACCTGGAGGGAGACTCCGGAAACCTCGACGGTGGTGGCGGCGGCGCCGACGGCGAGGGTGAGGTCGATGCGCTGGCGGCCGGCGACGGTGACGGCGATGTTGGTGGCGGTGGCGTCGGCGAAGCCGGGGTGGGCGACGAGGACGTCGTACTGGCCGACGCGGAGGTTGGGGACCTCGTAGGTTCCGGAGGCGTTGGTGGTGCCGGTGCTGACGACGGCGGTGGCGAGGTTGGTGACCTTCACGGCGGCTCCGGAGACGAGGGCTCCCGAGCTGTCGTGGACGGTTCCAAGGATGCTTCCATTTTCGAACTGGGCGGGCAGGGCGGCGGGCAGGAGGAGGCAGAGGAGGGTGAGGCAGAGGCGAAAAGATCGGCGCATGGAATAGAGGGTATCCGGAGGAGATTGCGGGACGGTGAACAGACGGTCAGGGGCGGCTGGGGGAGCCCGTACAATGAAGCACGGAAACGGGGGCGGTGGGATGAAACGAACGGTCGAGACGAATCGGGTGGTGGTGCCGCTGCTGCTGTTTGGAGCGGTGCTGGTGGTGGCGCTGAACGCGTGGTTTGCGTTTGGGTCGGTGCAGGCGCTGGTGGAGAGCGAAGCATGGGTGCAGCACACGTGGCAGGTGATCTACCAGGTGGAGCGGGTGATCGGGTCGGCAAAGGACGCGGAGACGGGGGCGCGGGGCTACCTGATAACGAGCGACGATGCGTACCTTGTGCCGTATACACAGGCGGTGCGGGACGCTCCGCGGGAGCTGGCTGAGTTTGGGGTCTTGACGGCGGACAATGCGAGCCAGGGGGTGCGGCTGCGGGAGTTTAGGGCGGTGATGGAGCAGCGGTTCGAGCTGCTGGGCCAGGGGCTTGCCATGCGGCGGCGCGGGGACGCGGATTCGGTGCACTCGCTGGTGGTGAGCGGGACGGGGAAGGCGGAGATGGATCATCTGCGGCGTCTGGCGGATGAGATGGAGGGGGAAGAGCGGCGGCTGCTGGCGATCCGAACGGCGGATACGGCAAAGAATGTGCAGCGGTCGCGGTTTGCGATCGGGCTGGCGAGTGGGCTGGATTTTCTGCTGATTGTGCTGATGTTTCGTTATTTTGCGCGGGAGCGTGGGCTGCGGGTGGCGACGGAGCAGGCGGCGGAGAAGCTGGCGATCGAGCGGGTGAAGGCGGAGACGGCGGCCGAGGAGGTGCTGGCGCTGAACCGGACGCTGGAGGAGCGGGTGCGGGTGCGGACGGTGGAGTTGGAGACGACGAACCGGGAGCTGGAGGCGTTCAGCTACTCCGTGTCGCACGATCTGCGGGCTCCGCTGCGGACGATCGACGGCTTTAGCCTGGCGCTGGAGGAAGACTACGCGGAGGCGGTGGATGCGACGGGGCGGGACTATATACGGCGGGTGCGGAGCGGGGTGCAGCGGATGGGGCAGTTGATCGACTCGCTCTTGCAGCTTTCGCGGATTACGCGGGCGGAGATTACCAGAGCGGAGGTGGACCTCAGCGGGCTTGCAGAAGGGATCGTGGTAAACCTGCGGGAGGAGAACCCGGGGCGGGCGATGCAGTTCACGATTGAAGAGGGGCTTCGGGCGGAGGCGGACCCGAAGCTGCTGCAGGTGGCGCTTGAGAACCTCCTGGGGAATGCGGTGAAGTTTACGTCGAAGGTGGCGGCGGCGGAGATTGCGTTTGGCTGGGACGCGGTGCAGGGGGGGTGGTTCGTGCGGGACAACGGGGCGGGGTTCGATATGTTCTATGCGGACAAGCTGTTCAATGCGTTTAACCGGCTGCATGGGGACAAGGACTTCAAGGGATCGGGAATAGGGCTGGCGACGGTGGCGCGGGTGGTGCGGCGGCACCACGGACGGATATGGGCCAAGGGGGAAGTGAATCATGGCGCGACCTTTTGGTTTACGTTAGGATAGGTCGCATGGCAGACGGGCAGCGGATGATTTTACTGGTGGAAGACGATCCGGACCATGAGTTGCTGACGATTCGTGCGTTGAAGAAGTCGAACATCGCCAACGATGTACGGGTGGCCCGGGATGGGGCGGAGGCGGTGGAGATGCTGTTTGGGCCGACGCCGATCAAGCCGCAGGTGATCCTGCTGGATTTGAAGCTGCCGAAGGTGGAAGGGCTGGAGGTTCTGCGGCGGATCCGGGAGACTCCGGAGACGCGGATGCTGCCGGTGGTGGTGCTGACGTCTTCCGATGAAGAGCGGGATGTGGTGCGAAGCTATCAGCTTGGGGTGAACAGCTATATCCGCAAGCCGGTGAACTTCAATGATTTTGCAGAGGCGACCAGGCAACTGGGGATGTACTGGCTGGTGCTGAACGAATGTCCTCCAGCGTAGAAGCGCGGCATTTGCGGGTCCTCCTCGTCGAAGACAATCCTGACGATGCATTTCTGCTGGAGCGTCACCTGAAGCGGCAGGGTTTTGCGCTTGAGTTGACGCGGGTGGAGATGGCGGCGGAGATGGGGCGTGCGCTGAACCCGGTGGATGGGGCGGAGCTTCCGGATATTATTTTGGCGGACTACAACCTTCCGAACTTCAGTGGGCCGGCGGCGTTGCAGATGCTGAAGGCGGAGGGGCTGGATATCCCGTTCATCATGATGTCGGGGGCGATCTCGGAAGAGACGGCGGTGGCGTCGATGCGGGCGGGGGCGCAGGATTATGTGACGAAGCAGAATCTGGTGCGGCTGGTTCCGGCGATCGAGCGGGAGCTGCGGGAGGCGGCGGCACGGCGGCACAAGCTGGCGGCGGAGATGGCGCTGCGGGAGAGCGATGCGCGGTTTCACCGGCTGGTGGAGGCGATGCCGCTGGGACTGCTGATCAGCGATGAGATGGGGCGGATTGTGTATGCGAATGTGGCGGTGGAGCGGCTGCTGGGGTATGAGGCTGGGCGGTTGCAGGACGATGGTGTGGCGCTGAGTTCGCTGTGTCCTCCTCTGGGTGCGTTGCATGTGGGAGTGGATGGGATTCAATCGGGCGGGGACCGGCAGTTCGATTGGCAACATGCGGATGGGGCGCCGTTCGAGGCAGTCTGCATTTCGGCGACGGGGCAGACGATCGAGGTGCTGATCGGGGTGGCTCGGCTGAATCCGGAGGCGGCAATCGAGGACCGGCAGATGGCTGCGTTTATCGCGGATCTGACGCTGCAGAAGAAGAGCGAGGAGATGCTGCGGCGGACGGAGAAGCTGGCGGTGGCCGGGCGGCTGGCGGCGTCGATCGCGCATGAGATCAACAATCCCCTGGAGGCGATCACGAACTGCCTGTACCTGGTGGCGAAGACGAATCTTCCGGAGGATGCGCGGGGGTTCCTGGAGCTGGCGCAGCGGGAGCTGGACCGGGTGGCGCAGATTACGGTGCAGACGCTGCGTTTCTACCGGAGGTCGACGCAGACGACGCATACCGATCTGCACGAGCTGCTGGAGACGGTGCTTGCGCTGCTGGACTCGCGGCTGCGGCGCATGCAGATCGAGGTGGTACGGCAGTTTGGGGAGATACCGCTGATGCTGGTGCACGATGGGGAGATTCGGCAGGTGTTCGTGAACCTGATTGGCAATGCGATCGACGCGTTGGGTGAGGGGGGGAGGCTGACGCTGCGGACCGGGGTGGGGCGGCATGGGGCGAGCGGAAGGGCGGGAGTGCGGGTAACCGTGGCGGACGATGGGACGGGGATGAGCGGGGCGACGTTGAAGCGGATCTTCGAGCCGTTTTACTCGACGAAGGGGATTACGGGGACGGGGCTCGGGCTATGGGTGTCGCGGGAGATCGTGGACAAGCACCAGGGGACGCTGCGGGTGCGTAGCCGTGAGCGGGTGGATGGGGGCCCCGGGGGCACGGTGTTCAGCCTGTTTCTGCCGGAGCCGGAGAATGTGGTGGCGGGCGGCGAGGCGGTTGAGGTGTCGGGGAACCTGCGGGAGCTTCCGGTTTAGAGCGCGTTCTGCGCGAGAGAGAGTTCGGTCGGCTGGCTAGGCTCCTTGAGGGCGATGCCGGAGAGACGGCGGCGGCTGGCCTCGAGGCAGAGGGCGGCGATGGTTGTGGCGGCTGTCCGGTAGGAGAGGCCCTCGGCGCGGATGTTGGAGATGCAGTTTCGTTCCGCGTCGGTGCGGCCGGGGCGGGGGGCCCAGGTGAGGTAGGCGCCGAGGGAGTCGGGAGAGCTGAGGCCGGGACGCTCGCCGATGAGGATAAGGGTGAGGTCGCTGCGAAGGAGAGCGCCGATCTCGTCCGCGAGGGCTACGCGTGCCTGTTCGGCCAGGACGGCGGGAGAGAGGGCGAAGGACGGGCGGAGGCGGGGCAGGAGGGCGTCGAGCAGAGGCAGGGCGTGGCGATTGGTGGCGAGGGCGGAGAGGCCATCGGCGAGGATGAGGGTGAGGGTGGGTGTGGAGACGAGCGGTCCCGCGAGCCGCTGGAGCTGTTCGGTGGAGGCGGCGGCGAGGGTGCGGCCGAGGTCTGGGCGGCGGATGTAGGTGGTGCGGTCGGGTGCCGCGGAGTGGACGTGGACGGGGTTTAGGTCGCGCCCGGCGAGCTCCTGGAGGAGGCGCCCGGCGTCGAGGGTGGCATAGACCGCATCGCGGGCCTGGGCGTGGGCGAGAGAGAAGTCGAGAAGCTCGCGCGTGGCCAGGCTGTTGCCCGCGCGGGCGAGGGAGACCCGGGCGGAGGTGAGGCGGCGGAGGCTGAAGGGCTCGGGGTTGGCGGTGAGGTCGGTCATGCCTGGAGGAGCCCCTGGACGGAGAGCTGGGGGAGCCGGCCGGAGAGGAGCCATTGCTCGAACTCAGGGGCGGGGCGGAGGTTGAGCAGGGTGCGGAGGTAGAGGGCGTCGTGGAAGGAGGTGCTCTGGTAATTGAGCATGATGTCGTCGGCCCCGGGGACGCCCATGATGTAGTTGACGCCGGCGGCGCCGAGGGTGGTGAGGAGGGTGTCCATGTCGTCCTGGTCGGCCTCGGCGTGGTTGGTGTAGCAGAGGTCGCAGCCCATGGGAAGGCCGAGGAGCTTGCCGCAGAAGTGGTCTTCGAGGCCGGCGCGGAGGATCTGCTTGCCGTCGTAGAGGTATTCCGGACCGATGAAGCCGACGACAGAGTTGACGAGGAAGGGCTGGAAGTGGCGGGCTACGGCGTAGGCGCGGGCCTCGAGGGTCTGCTGATCGACGCCGTGATGGGCGTTGGCGGAGAGAGAGCTGCCTTGTCCGGTTTCGAAGTAGAAGAGGTGGTGCTCGGAGTGAGGGTTGCGGTGGAGGCTCTGGGCCATCTGGTGGGCTTCTTCCAGCAGGGCAAGGCTGATGCCGAAGCTGGTGTTGGTGAGCTCGGTGCCTCCGATGGACTGGAAGAGGAGGTCGAGGGGGGCGTGCTGCTCGATGGCCTGCATCTGGGTAGTGATGTGGGCAAGGACGCAGCTTTGGGTGGGGATGGCGAAGCGCTCGCGGGCGCGGTCGATGAGGTGGAGGAGCGTGGTGACGGAGGTGGGGCTGTCGGAGGCGGGGTTGATGCCGATGACGGCGTCTCCGGAGCCGAGCAGGAGGCCGTCGAGAATGGAGGCGGCGATTCCGGCGGGAGAGTCGGTGGGGTGATTGGGCTGGAGGCGGGTGGAGAGACGGCCGGGAAGGCCGATGGTGGTGCGGAAGCGGGTGACGACGCGGAGGCGGCTGGCGACGAGGATGAGGTCCTGGACGCGCATGAGCTTGGAGACGGCTGCGGCCATCTCGGGCATGAGGTAGGGGGCGAGGCGCTCGGGGGCGGCTTGCGGGGAGAGGAGATAGTCGCGGAACTCGCCGACCGTGAGGGAGAGGACTGGTTCGAGGGCGGAGACGGCTTGGGAACTGGTGGCGGTGTCGTGGATGAGGCGGGAGACTTCGTCGGTCTCGTAGGGGATGACCGGATTGTTAAGGAAGGTGCGGAGGGGGAGGTCGGCGAGGGCGCACTGGGCGGCGGCACGCTCCTGGGCAGAGGCGGCGGCGATTCCGGCGAGTTGGTCTCCGGAGCGTGCGGGCGAGGCTTTGGCGAGGAGGCAGGGGAGGTCGGGGAAGGTGTAGCGGATGCCGGCGGCCGTGTAGGTGTAGGGCATTGCCTTTCACGGTAGCAGAGGGTGCGGATTTGGGGCGGCGACCGGCGTTCTTTCAGCGGGTGGAGAGATTGTGGATGGAGCGAAGCCAAATTGGGACGGGGCTGCTTATGTCGTGCAGAAGACAGGGTTTATCGAAGACTCCGTCCGTAGAATCTAAGTTGGAGAAGAGGCGTCGAACGTTGGTGCGTGACCTCGAAGCACCCCACCATGGAGTCATCATGGAAGTGATTGAGGATCGGGAGATTCGCGGAGAATCTTTGACGATCGATGATAAGAACTTTGTTCGCTGTACGCTGGTCGAGTGCATTTTGGAGTACAGCGGGCGGCCTGTCGTGTTCGACCGGACGCATCTGCGGCGATGCCGGTATGTGTTTTTCGGAAAGGCGCGGAGTACGGTTCAGTTTCTGCAGGGTGTCGGGCTGATGGAGGGACTGGCGGGGGAGTGGGGAGAGTTTCCGACGCAGGTGCATTAGCGGTCTCGACCGATGCAGCAGCTATCGACCGGTCTCGGCTCGGCGGGTTGGCGCTGGAGCGAGGAGCCAACGATGCCGGCAACGGCGGTAGTCAGGCCGCGGGGCGGCCGAGATGGCACGAGAGCTTCTCGGTGAGGTCGGCGGCGCTTTGACGGGAGTGAGGGGGACCGAGAAAGCTGACGGGGTACGGCCCCGGTCGGCCCTGGGGCACTTGACAAGAAGAGTGGAAGGCAGGAGCGGGGTGTTGTGGCAGCTCTGGCAAGACTGACACTTTTGTCGAGGGGCAGAGGGGGTGATCTCGCGGGATGCGCTCTTGGGGAAGGGTCAGGGTCGTGGTTCGCTCAGCATCACACTCCCTCGCTCTAAGGGGTGAGTTCGGTAGCGGTGGCGGCGCTGAGCTGGTGGATGGCGGTCCAGGTGGTGGAGAAGGCGTTGAGGGCGTCGGAGGTGGCGGTGCGAGCGTCGCGCAGGGCGTCGAGGTAGTCGATGAGGGCGATGCCGCCGTGCTCGAAGGCGAACTGGGCGATGGAGAGGACGTCCGTGGACTCGTCGAGGTAGTGCTGGGAGAAGCGGTCGGAGAGGGCCTTGGCGCGGGTGTAGCCGATCCAGGCCTGGTCGACGTCGGAGACGACCTGGTTGCGGGTGGCGGTCTCCGTGAGGCGGCTGGCGTCGGCCTGAAACTGGGCGGTTTGCTTGTTGCCCTGGTTTTTGTCGAAGAGGCGTAGAGGGATGTTGACGGAGAAGCCAGCGGAGTTGTAGGTTCCGCTGCGGTCGTACTCGCCTTCGAGGGTGGGGTCGGTGGTGCCGTTGGCGTAGGCAAGGCGGGCGGTGGCGATGGCCGCGGAGACGGCGGCCTGGGCGGCGGCGTAGTCGGGGCGGCGGGTGAGGGCCTGCTGGAGGAGTTCGGCGCGGGCTTGGGTGACGATGGGAGGGATGACGTCGCCGGTGATGTCGAAGGCTGGGTCGGGGGTTTCGACGCCGATGAGGGTCTGGAGCTGGTCGGCGGCCTGGACGAGGGCGATCTCGTTGTTGGCGGCGTCGGACTCGAAAGAGGCGAGCTGAAGGTCGAGGCGCTCGTAGTCGAGCTTGCCGAGGTCGCCCGCTTTGTAGCGGTCGAGCGAGATTTCAACCTCGTGGCGGAAGTCTTTGAGGCTGGCGTTCGAGAGCTCGAGGGCCTCTTTGGCGATGAGCATTCTGGTGAAGGCCTGCTTGAGGGTGAGGACGGTCTGGCGGACGGTGTCTTCGAGCTGGGCCTGGGTCTGGCCGGTGGTGGCGCGGGCGGCTTCGAGGCGGAAGCGGCGTTTTTCGCCGCGCTCGAAGAGGCGGGAGACCTGGGCGCTGTAGCTGTAGGGGTTGGAGGCTCCCTCGGCGGGGAGGGTGATGTTGGTGCCGTAGAGGGTGAAGTAGGGGTTGGCGCGGACGCCGGCCTGGAGCTCCTGGGCGCGGACGGCGCGGAGGTTGGCCCGGGCGGCGAGGAGGGTGGGATTTTTGGCCTCGGCGAGGGTGACGATCTGGGGGAGGGTGAGGGTGCCGGGGCGGGAGGTGGGGGGCTTGCGCGGGTCGGGGCCGAGGCTGGCTCCGGCGGCGTAGGTGGCGGCTGGGCTTTGGGCCTGGTTGGCTGCGTTGCCGGTTGGCGTAGCGCTGGTTTGGCCGGGTTGGGCGGTGGCTGCTCCGCGGGCTCCGGCACCGGCTGGGCCGGCGGCCCCGGCGGCGCTGCCTCCGGCGGCTCCCGAACCGGCACCGCCGCCTGAGCCTGCACCGCCACCTGCGCCTGCACCGCCACCTGCCTGGGCGAGTACTCCGGCTGGATGGGCGAGGGCGAGCGCGAAGGTGAGCAACTGGAGGATGCTGGGTGTTCTCACGCGATCACCTCCGCGTGGGTGGTGGGAGCGGAATCGCTGTCGCGGGTGATCCAGACGTAGAGGGTGGGCAGGAGGAAGATGCCCATGACGAGCGCGCCGAGGAGGCCTCCGACGATGACGACGGCGAAGGGGCGCTGCGAATCGGAGCCGATGCCGTGGGAGGTGGCGGCGGGGAGGAGGCCGAGGGTGGCGACGAGCATGGTCATGGTGATGGGGCGGAGGCGGAGGACCGCGCCTTCAAGGGCGGCGAGGCGGACGGGGAGGCCGTTGACGTGCATCTGGTCGATGCACTCGAGCATGATGATGCCGGTCTGGACGGAGACGCCGAAGAGAGCGAGAAAGCCGACGCCCGAGGAGACGGAGAAGTGGTTTCCGGTGAACAGGAGGGCGAGGAAGCCGCCGAGGGGGGCGACGGCGACGTTGGCGAGGACGAGCATGGCGGATTTGAAGGAGCTGAACATACCGTAGAGGATCATGAAGATGATGAGGATGGTGATGGGGCAGACGATCATGAGGCGGCGGGAGGAGCGTTTCTGGCTTTCGTACTCGCCGGCCCAGTCGAGACGGTAGCCACTGGGCAGGGTGACTTGTTTGGAGACCTTTTTGATGGCTTCTTCGACGGTGGTGCCGAGGTCGCGGTTGCGGACGCTGTACTTAATGGCGATGTAGCGAACGCCGTTCTCGCGGCCGATGGACTCGGCTCCGTCGGTGACCTGGAGGTGGGTGAGCTGGCTGAGGGAGACGCGCTCGCCGGAGGGGGAGACGAGGCGGATTTCGCCGATGGCCTCGGGCGTGGCGCGGAATTGCCGGGAGTAGCGGACGGTGACGTCGTAGCGGGCTTCGCCGTCGAGGACCTGGGTGACGGCGGAGCCGCCTACGGCGGACTCGATGGCGTCCTGGACGTCGGCGACGTTGATGCCGAAGCGGGCGGCGGCAGCGCGATCGACCGTGTAGTTGAGGTTGGGCTGGCCGATGACGCGGAAGATGCCCAGGTCGGCGACTCCGCGGACGGTGCCCATGACCTGGACGATCTCGTCGCCCTTCTTCTCGAGCGTGCGGAGATCGGTTCCGTAGAGCTTGACGGCGAGCTCGCCCTTGACGCCGGAGACGGCTTCCTCGACGTTGTCGGAGATGGGTTGGGAGAAGTTCCAGACGACGCCGGGAGTTTTTTCGAGCTCGCGGTCCATGGCGGCGATGAGTTCTTCCTTGTTCTGCTGGAAGACGGGGCGCCAATCTTTTTTCTGCTTGAGGTCGACGAAGTACTCCGTGTTGAAGAAGCCGGTGGTGTCGGTTCCGTCGTCGGGGCGGCCGATCTGGCTGATGACCTGGGTGACCTCGGGGAAGCTGGCGAGCAGGACGCGGGTGTGGTCGGCGATGGTGCGGCTTTCGGTAGGGCCGGTGGAGGGGGCGAGGGAGCCGCGAACCCAGATGGCGCCTTCGTCGAGGTGGGGGAGGAACTCCGAGCCGATGACGCCGCTGAAGGCGAGATAGCCGGTGAGGGCGAGCATGAGGGCGGCGGCGGTGAGGGGGACGGCCTTGTGGTCGATGGCCCAGCCGACGGCGCCGCGGTACCAGTGGGTGAGCCAGCGCATGACGGGGTTTTCCCACTCGCTGGCACCCTTGCGGAAGAGGATGCTGGCGAGGACGGGGGCGATGAGCATGGAGAAGATGAGGGCGCCGAGGAGGGCGAAGGCGACCGTCCAGGCCATGGGCTTGAAGAGGCGGCCTTCAACCGATTGCAGGGTGAAGATGGGGAGATAGGCGGTGATGATGATGGTGATGGAGTAGAAGACGGGGCGCTGGACTTCGTGCGCGGCCTGCTGGATCTGCTGCATGACGGTGCGGTTGGGGTCGCGGGCGTGGCTGAGATGGCGGACGATGTTCTCGACCATGACGACGGCGCCTTCGACCACCATGCCGAAGTCGAGGGCGCCGAGGGAGAGGAGATTGGCGGGGATGTGGCGGAGATCGAGGCAGATGGAGGCGAAGAGGAGGGCGAAGGGGATGGTGACGGCGACGATGAGGGCGCCGCGCAGGTTGCCGAGGAAGAGGAAGAGGATGATGGCGACGAGGAGGATGCCCTCGGTGAGGTTGTGCAGGACGGTGTGGGTGGTGAGTTCGAGCAGCTTCGAGCGGTCGAGGAAGGGGACGATCGTGACGCCCTTGGGGAGGATGTGCCGGTTGAGCTCGTCGACCTTGGCGTGAATGCTTTCGAGGACCTTGTCGGAGTCCTCGCCCTTCTGAAGGAGGACGACGCCTTCGACGACATCCTGGTCGTTGAGGAGCTTGCCGTCTTCGCGGCGGAAGGTTTTGCCGACCTGCCCGAGGCGGATTTTGGGGCCTTGCTGGACGGTGGCGACGTCGGCGACGCGGAGGGCGGTTCCGTTCTGCGACTTGAGGACCGTTTGGGCGATGTCGGTCTCGGAGGTGAAGAGGCCGAGCTCGCGGACGTTGATCTGCTGCTGGCCCTGCTCGATAAAGCTGCCTCCGGCGTTGACGTTGTTGGCGGCGAGCTGCTGCTTAACCTGGGCGACGGTGAGGCCGTAGGCGACGAGTTTGGCGGGGTCTAGGATGACCTGGTACTCGCGGGTGACGCCGCCGAAGGAGGAGACGTCAACGACGCCGGGGACGGAGCGGAATTGTTTTTCGAGGGTCCAGTCCTGGAGGGACTTCAACTGCATGGTGCCGTAGGCGGGGTTGGTGCTGTGGAGGGAGTACCAGAAGATTTGGCCGACGGGGCTCCAGTCGGTGCCGATCTGGGGCTGGAGGCCGGTGGGGAGGGTAACCTGGGAGAGGCGCTCGAGGACCTTTTCGCGGTTCCAGTCGTTGACGCTTTCGTCGTCGAAGATCATGGTGACACTGGAGAGGCCGGCGAGGGAGGTGGAGCGGAGGTGCGTCATGTGGGGGATGCCGGCGACGGCGATCTCCAAGGGCACGGTGACTTGTTGCTCGACCTCTTCGGCGGCTCGGCCGGGCCACTGGGTGATGACAGTGACGTAGTTGTTGGCGACGTCGGGGTAGGCTTCGACCGGGAGGTTGTGGAAGGAGATGGCTCCCCAGCCGAAGAGGAGGACCGCGCAAACGAGGATGATGAAGCGGTTGGCGAGGGAGAAATCGACGAGCTTGCGGATCATTCCTGGGCCGCCGTGTTCTGCAGCTCCAGGGCATTCGCCACGACCTGCTCCCCGGGGGTGAGGCCGGAGACGATCTCGACCATGTTGTTGTCGAGGGTTGCGCCGGATTTGACGTGGACTTCGCGGAAGGTGCCGGGGGTTGCGGCGGGTTCGAAGACGTATTCGCGGTCGTGGAGGTGGAGGATGGCGGCGGCGGGGACGACGACCTTTTGTTCCGGCTTGGACCCGCGGAAGGTGGCGGTGGCGAACATGCCGATGCGGAGGAGGTTGCCGGGGTTCTGGACCTGGATGCGGACCTTGGCGGTGCGTATGGCGGGGTCGAGGACGGCACCGATGTCCGAGATGGTTCCGGAGAGGACGCGGTCGGGGTAGGCGGAGAGACGGATCTCGGCGGACTGGCCGAGGTGGACGGCGGCGAGGTCATTCTCGTAGACGTCGCAGATGACCCAGACGTGGGAGAGGTCGGCGATGGTGAGGGAGCCGGCTGCGCCGGCGAAGGTGACGCCGGCGGCCCCGGCGGCGGCGACGTTTTGCGAGATGACGACTCCGGAGGCGGGGGCGTAGACGGGGACGGTGTCGCCGGGGTGGTTCTTGTCGACGCCGAGGATGCGGAGTTGCTGCTCGGTGGCGGTGCGGGCGGTGCGGGCGTCGTCGTCGGCGTTCTGGGCGATTTCGAGTTGGGTCTGGGCGATGGCTCCCTTGTCGAAGAGGAGCTTGTCGCGGCCGAGGGTGATGGTGGTGAGGTGCTCGTCGGAGACAGCCTTGAGGTAGCTGGCGAAGGCGGTGGAGATGTCGGGGCTTTGCACCTGCATGACGAGCTGACCCTTGTGGACGAAGTCGCCGAGACCTACGCGGAGGGCGACGACGCGGCCATTGGCGAGGGAAAGGACGGGGAGCTCGCGGGAGACGTCGGGGGCGACCGCGCCGGTGACCTTGAGGGTGGCGAAGGTCTGGCGGGTGGTGGCGGCGGTGAGGGGGAACTGCTGGGCGTGGTCGACCTTGACGGTGGCGGCCTCGCCGGTGGCGGAGACGACGACCGGGGAGGCGGGCGGGGCCTCGGCGGCCTCGTGGGAGCCTTCTTCTTTTTTGTGGCAGCCGGCGAGGCAGAGGGTGAGCGAGGCAAGGCACAGGAGCAGAAGCCCCGTCTGTAGGGCAGGCTGCGATTTAGTCCGGGTACTCCCCAACTGGTCCATTAAGATCAGTTTATCCTGCCTCTTTTCATGAATGGTTTGCGGAGCTTACTGGTGGGAGACCCGCGGGCTCGAACTTTGTTGCGGTTCGAGACCGATTGGATCGTCGGCCTTCGGTTGAGGGATGCTCATGCCCCAGGACGGGGGCCTGGGCGGGGACGCTGTCAATTTATGCCTGGCGGAGGAGGTCCTCGATCTTGACGGGGAGCTCGCGGATGCGAATGCCGGTGGCGTGGTAGACGGCGGCAGTGATGGCGGGGGCAATGCCGGCGAGGCCAATCTCGCCGACGCCGCGAGCGCCGTACTCGCCGATGAGGGGGTCGGGGATGTCGAGGAAGTGGACGTCGATGTCGGGGGCGTCGGCGGAGGTGGGGACGAGATAGTCGGCGAAGTTGTCGTTGACGGCGTGGCCGTTGCGTGGGTCGTAGAGGGTGGCCTCGAGCAGGCCCATGCCGACGCCCATGACGACAGCTCCCGCGATCTGGTTGGTGGCCATGCGCTTGTTGAGGATGCGACCGGCGTCGATGACCGAGACGACGCGGCTGACGCGGAGCTGGGCGATGCCTGGGTCCCACTCGATTTCGACGAACTGTGCGCCGAAGGAGTGCATGGAGTAGTCGGCGGCCTTGGTTTCCGAGGCGGCGGGGCCGGTCTTGCCTTCGCCGGAGGCGGCTGCGACATGGGCCATCCGGAGGACGTCCTGGTAGGGGGTTCCGTCGTCGGGGGACTCGCCGGCGATGTGGATGCGGCCTTTGGTCATGGCGAGTTTGGCGGGGTCCATGCCGAGGAAGCTGCCGCCCTTGGTTTTGACGGCGTTGGCGAAGAGGGACTTGATGGCCTGGTTGGTGGCGTCGGCGACGGAAGGGACGACGCTGGCGGTGGCGGTGGAGCCGCCGGACATGGGTCCGGGGGGCAGGGAGCTGTCGCCGAGGACGACCTCGATTTTTTCGATGGGGATGCCGGTCTTGTCGGAGACGATCTGGGCGAGGATGGTGTAGGTTCCGGTGCCGATATCCTGGGTGGCGGAGCTGACGCGGACGGTTCCGTCGGCGCGGAGGGCGACGGTGGCTTCGCTGTTTCCTCGCCCGGCACCCCAGGAGGCGCAGGCTACTCCCCAGCCGAGGATCAGGTCGCCTTTTCGCATGGAGCCTACGGCTGGGGTGCGTTTGGCCCAGCCGAAGCGCTCCGCGCCGACCTGGAGGCATTCCTTGAGGTGGCGGGAGGAGAAGGGCTTGTTCTTTTCTTCGTCGGTGAGGGTGTCGTGGGCGAGGCGGAAGGCGACGGGGTCCTGGTTGAGCTTGAGGGCGAGTTCATCGATGGCGGACTCGAGGGCGAAGAGGCCGGGGACGGCCCCGGGGCCGCGCATGGGGGTGGGAGTGCCGACGTTGCGCTTGAGCAGGGCGGAGGTGACCTGGAGGTTGGCGACGCTGTAGAGGAAAGGCGTGGCTTCGCCGCAGTTTTCCTTGATGTCGTCAATGGGGGAGGTGTGGTTGCGGTAGTCCTGCTGAAGGGAGACGAGGCGGCCTTCGGCGGTGGCTCCGAGGCGCATTCTCTGCTGCGTGCGGGGGCGATGGCCGACGTTTGAAAACATCATCTTGCGGGAGACGGTGAGCTTGACGGGGCGCTGGAGGCGGCGGGAGGCGACGGCGGCGAGGGCCGAATGGGGCCAGGGGAAGAGCTTGCCGCCGAAGCCGGAGCCGATGTATTTGGAGACGACGACGATGTTTTCGCGGGGGAGGCCGAGGACCTGCGCCATGACGTTGAGGTGGTTGACGACGCCTTGCGAGGACTCATAGAGGGTGACCTTGTCGCCGGAGTCGGTGTGCTTCCAGTCGGCGACGGTGGCGTGCATCTCCATGGGATTGTGGGTTTCGGCGGGGGTGATGTAGGTGACGTCGAGCTTGACGGGGGCGCTGGCGAAGGCGGCTTCGGTGTCTCCGCGCTTGCTTTCGATCTTTGCGCCGCCGGGTGCGCCGAGGGCGGGCAGCTGGTCGTCGAGGCGGGTGGAGACGTTCGGCTTCTGGGGTGTGTAGGAGACGCGGACGGCGGCGGCGGCGGCCTGGGCCTGCTGGAAGGTTTCGGCGACGACGACCGCAACGTACTGGCCCCAGTAGTAGATGGTCTCGTCCTCAAAGGGGGGGCGGCTTTCACTGATCCTGCCGCCGCGGCCGCCCTGGGAGGTGCGGAAGATGGGGTCGACATCGCCGTGGTGCATGATGAGGAGGACGCCGGGCATCTTGCGGGCGGCGGAGGCGTCGAGCGAGGCGATCTTGCCGCTGGCGATGGTGGCGCAGACGGGGACGGCATAGACCAGGTTCGGCAGGTTGTGGTCGGCAGCATATTTGGCGGTGCCGGTGGTCTTGAGGGGGCCGTCGATGCGGGGGATGGAGGAGCCGATGATGGCGGAGGGGGTGGGGGCGGGTGGCTGTGCTTTGGGTTGGGCGGTCTGGCCGGCTTCGATAAACTCGATGAATTGGCTGAACATCATGGCGTTTTGGTCTCCCGGCTCAGGCCTTGGCTGTGGTGGTGGTGAGGGCGCGCACGAGGCATCGTCGGGCAAGCTCTACCTTGAAGCCGTTTTCGGTTTGGGGGCGAGCGTCCTTGAGGGCGGCGTCGGCTGCCTGGCGGAAGAGGGCGAGGTCTGCCTTGTGGCCGATGAGGGCTTTTTCCGCGGCGGGGGAGCGCCACGGCTTAGTTCCGACACCGCCGAGGGCGACGCGGGCGTGCTGGACGCGGCCGGCTTCTACCCGGAGGACGACGGCGGCGGAGGCGAGGGCGAACTCGTAGGCGGCGCGGTCGCGGAGCTTGAGGTAGTGGCTCTGGGTGCCGGGCGGGGGCGGGGGCAGGGTGGCGGCGACGATGAGGTCGCCGGGTTCGAGGACCGTTTCGCGGTGGGGGGTGTTGCCGGGGAGCAGGTAGAAGTCGTGGATGGGGATGGTGCGCGGGCCTTTCGTTCCTACGACTTGGATGGTGGCTTCGAGGGCGGTGAGGGCGACGTTCATGTCGGATGGGTTGGTGGCGATGCAGTCGGGGCTGGTGCCGAGGATGGCGAGCATGCGGTTGTGGCCGCCGATGGCGGAGCATCCGGTGCCGGGCTCGCGCTTGTTGCAGGCGTGGGCGGTGTCGCGGAAGTAGACGCAGCGGGTGCGCTGGAGGAGGTTGCCGCCGGTTGTGGCCATGTTGCGAAGCTGGGGGGAGGCTCCGGAGAGGAGCGCTTCGGAGAGGACGGGGTAGGACTTTTGGACGGTGGGATCGTGGGCGAGGTCGGCGTTGCGGACGAGGGCTCCGATGCGGAGGCCGCCCTCGGGGGTGGGGGTGATGGTGTCGAGCGGGAGGCCGTTGATGTCGACGACCTCCGCGGGCCGCTCCACCTGGAGCTTCAACATATCGATCAGGTTGGTGCCTCCGGCGACGAAGCGGACGTTGGCTCCTTGCTGGGCGGTGGTGGAGCGTGATCCGGCCTGCACTGCCTGCGGAATCGTCGTGGGACGGCTGAAAACAAAGGCTTCCATGGGGTCTCCTGTTTACGCCTGGCGGCGGACCTGCTGGACGGCGGCGACGATGTTGGGGTAGGCGCCGCAGCGGCAGATGTTGCCGTACATGGCGTGCTTGACGTCCTCGTCGGACTTGCCGCAGGGCTCCTTGAGAAGGGCGACGGCGGACATGATCTGGCCGGAGGTGCAGTATCCGCACTGGTAGCCGTCGTGCTGGACGAAGGCGGCCTGCATGGGGTGGAGGTGCTCGGGGGTTCCGAGGCCTTCGATGGTGGTGATGTCGTCGTTGGGGTGCATGAGGGCGAGCGACAGGCACGAGTTGACACGGCGGCCGTTGACGTGGACGGTGCAGGCTCCGCACTGGCCGTGGTCGCAGCCCTTCTTGGTTCCGGTGAGGTCGAGGTTCTCACGGAGGCAGTCTAGGAGGGTGGTGCGCGGGTCGAGGTGGAGTTTGTGGGTTTCGCCGTTGACCCTAAGGGTGAGCGGCATGGTTCCAATGGGGGGCAAGGGTTCTTTGGAATCAGGAACTTGGGCGGCGAGGAGAGGTGGTGCGGCGGCGGCGAGGCCGGCCGTGATGCCGGCGGCACCGAAGGTGGAGAGGAAGGACCTTCGGCTGACAGGACCGAGGAGCGAGGGTTTCTCGGGCGTGGGCGCGGCGTCCGGCGGACGGTTCGTTTCTTCATGCTTGGGCATGGGGTTTGCTCCGGGGGGTGACGAGGCGTGCTCTATTCTGCAGGGACGGCGGGCAGAATGCAACTATCGCGCGGGGCGCTTACCGTGGGGCGAAGATGAGGAAGTAATCCTGGCCGTCGGCCTTGGTGAAGTCGTAGGTTTCAATGAGCTTATAGCCGGCTTCGGCCATCTCCCTAATTACGACGGGGCGGTTGAGGCCGTGGTCGGTGCCGGAGCCGTTGCGGTCGATGATGCCGATGCGGGCTCCGGGGCGGAAGGCGGCGTGGAGGCGCTGCATGACGGGGATGGGGTGTTCGATCTCGTGGTAGACCTTGAGCATCAGGAGGGCGTCGATTGAGGCTGGGGGGAGGCGCGGGTCGTCGGGGGTGCCGAGGACGGTGTGGATGTTGGGGAGGGATTCCTTGCGGGCCCGATCTTCGATGTACTTGATGTAGCTGGGGTTGATGTCTTCGGCGAGGACGGTGCCGGAGGGTCCGACGCGGCGGGCGGCGCGGACGGTGAACCAGCCGGAGCCCGCGCCGAGGTCGGCGACGGTCTTGCCCGGGTGGATGTCGAGGAGGTCCATGACGCGATCGATCTGGAGTTTTTTGTCGCGGTCGGGGTACTCGAAGATGGAGAGGTCGCCGGAGTAGGGGGTGCTGGTGGGGCGGGGGGCGGCGGTTTGGGCGGGGAGGACTGGCGGGAGGAGGGACAGGGCGGCGAGCAGGAGGGTTGCGGCCCATGTCGGGAGGTGGCGGGGGTATGTGCGGAGGGTGTGGTGGGGCGGCTTTGCCATGGATCCATGATGGGGGCGCGGACCAGTGGTACGCAAGGCCGGGGCAAGTGGCCTGGGCGATAGGAGTGACCATGGCTGCGGAGGGTGGTCTCCGGAGCCGTTTCTGCCGGTTGGCTGCTGGTTAAGTGCTGGCGAGATGTGAGCCGTTGGTGGTTCGCTGATGGTGTTGGAGAAGCGTGAAGGGAGTCGATCATGCCTAATCGGAGAGCCTAACCCAGGGCTACCGCCCCGTCCTGCGTGGCCCGTGTGAGACCCAAAGCTAGTCTCCAGTCGACGGCTTGCTGGTCGAGGAAGCACCGGTGGGGTGCTCCCCCGGCTCTCTGGATTGATGACGGGTGGTGGGTGGCACGGGGGTGGTTGAGCCGGTGCTTGTTGATTGGTGGATCGCAGCAGCCGACGTGGCCACGGGTGAGGCAGGTGCGGAGGTTGACCCGCTGGGGGGGTTCTTGATGCATTCTTCGGAGCCGGTCAGGCGTTGGCTGGCGTTCGATGTTCGCAGTGAGGGTATGGGTTGGGATGCGTGGCCGGGTGTGGGCGGCGCTTATTTGCGGGTCCACTCGGTGGCGGTGCTGGTGTCCTTGAGGAGGATGCCCTTGGCGAGCAGGTCTTTGCGGATCGCGTCGGCGCGGGCGAAGTTGCGCTGCTTTTTGGCCTGGGCTCGCTCGGCGATGAAGGCTTCGATGGCCTTGTCTGTGAGGGCGAGGGTGGCAATCAGGCCGGGGTTGGCTTCGGCGAGGCGCCCTTCGCGCTCGGCCCAGGCGAGGGCGGAGCGGGTGAGGTCGGCGTCGTGGTCTTCGAGGACGGCGAAGACGGCGTCGAAGAGGTCGAGAACATGGCGGGTGGCAAGGGCTTCCGGAGCGTAGAGGGTTCCGGCATCGGCGGCGGAGTTGACGGCGCGGACCATGTCGAAGATGGCGGCGTGGGCTTCGGCGGTGTTGAGATCGTTGGAAAGAGCTGCCGTGTAGGCGGCCTGGGACGTGGCGATTTGGGTGGCGAGGTCGGGGTTCGAGGCGCCGCCGGGCCAAGTGCCCTTGAGGAGGCGCAGGTGGAGGGTGCGGAGGCGCTCCACGGCGTTGGTGGCCTGGGTGAGGCCGTCGAAGGTGAAGTTGAGCTGGTGCCGGTAGGGGACGCTGATGAGCAGGAAGCGGATGGCGGAGGCGCGATGGCCCCTGAGAAGGAGGTCGCGGAGGGTGTAGAAGTTTCCCTCGGACTTGGACATTTTGCGGCCTTCGACGAGGAGGAAGCGGACGTGCATCCAGTGGCGGGCGAAGGGGACGCCGGAGGCGGATTCGGATTGGGCAATCTCGTTCTCATGGTGGGGGAACATGAGGTCTTCGCCGCCGGCGTGGAGGTCGAAGGAGTCTCCGAGGAAGCGGGTGGCCATGGCGGAGCACTCGATGTGCCAGCCGGGGCGGCCGGGGCCGAGCGCGGTCTGCCAGTGGTGCTCCGCGGTGGCCTCGGGCTTGACGGCCTTCCAGAGGGCGAAGTCGCGGGCGTGGTCCTTGTCGTACTCGTCGAGGTCGACGCGGGCTCCGTCCTCGATGGCGGCGAGGTCCTTTTTGGCGAGCTTGCCGTAGTCGGGGTCGCGGGCGATGCGGAAGTACCAGGAGCCTCCGTCGGCCTGATAGGCCATGTCTTTCGCGGCGAGGCGCTCGATGAGGGAGACCATTTCGGGGATGTGTTCGGTGGCGCGGGGGAGATGCTCGGGGCGTTCGATGGAGAGGGAATCGAGGTCCTCGAAGAAGGCCTGCTCGTACTTGGCGGAGTACTCGGCGATGGGGAGGTTGGCGGCGAGGGCGTTGCGGATGATCTTGTCGTCGACGTCGGTGATGTTCATGACGTGCTGGACGGGGTGGCCGAGCTGTTTGAGGAAGCGGCGGAGGACGTCGACGTGGAGGAAGGTTCTGAAGTTGCCGATGTGGCCGTAGTCGTAGACGGTGGGACCGCAGGCGTACATGCGGAGGGCGGGGGTGCCGGTGGGGGTAAGCGTTTCCAGCTTGCCGGAGAGGGTGTTAAAGAGCTGCAGGGTTTGTGGGGGCACGCGCTTGAGATCTCCGCTGCGGGCGCTGACGCCGTGCAGACCGCTTTCTGGCAGTTTCCGTCTTGGATGATTCTAGACGATGGTTTGTGGGGCGAGAGAGGACATGCTGCGAGGCAAGCAGCATCTATAGAGCTATGAGTAAGCCGGAAACCAAGCCACTTTCGACGGTGGTGTCGAATATACAGTGCATCTCTGACATGAACCGGGACGCGGAGAACCGGCGTGGGCTGGTGGACCGGATCGCGGATGGGATCGGCGATTTCTCGGGCAGCATGACGTTTGTCGCCGTCCATGCGATGTGGTTCCTGGTGTGGTTCCTGATCAACACAGGGGTGCTGCGGTTTGTGCCGAAGTTCGATCCGTATCCTTTTATTCTGCTGGCGATGATTGTGTCGGTGGAAGGTGTGCTGCTGAGCACGTTTGTGCTGATGAAGCAGAACCGGATGCAGCAGCGGAGCGATACGCGGGACCATCTGAACCTGCAGATCGACCTGCTGGCGGAGAAGGAAGTGACGAAGTCGCTGCAGTTGCTGCGGGCGATCTGCAAGAAGCTCGAAATCTCCGAAGCCGACATGGATCAGGAGTTGGTGGAGATGGCGAACACTACGTCGCTGGATACGCTGGCGGCGGAGGTGCAGAAGGAGCTGGCGGCGGGTTAGCCGAGCTTGAGCTGCGGGGTGGCCCCCAGGTGTTCGGGGGCGAAGTCCTGGGCGAGGTACCTGGGCCAGGCGGCGGCGGCGATCATGGCGGCGTTATCGGTGGCAAGGCGCAGGGAGGGAAAGGCGACGGGGAGGGGTGTGGCTTCGGGGAAGCGGCGGCGGAGTTCCTGGTTGGCGGCGACTCCCCCGGAGACGACGATGCTTTGGGCTCCAAGGGAGTGTGCGGCGGCGAGGGTCTGGCGGACGAGGATGCCGGTGACCGCGTGCTGGAAGCTGGCGATGAGGTCGAGGGTTTGGGGATCGCAGAGGGTGCGGGCGTTTGCCAGGGTGGGATTCGGGATCGCGCTGAGGGTTTGGTGGCGAGCGGTTGCGGCTTCGAGCATCCCGTTGGCCTGCACGTAGCGGAGGACGGCGGACTTGATTCCGGAGAAGGAGAAGTCGAAGCGGGGCTCGCCCGGAGTGATGATTTGGGATTTTTTGTTTATGGTGGGGGGGGTACGGGGGGTGATGGGGTGGAAGTGGAAGGGGATGGCGTGGGGGTTGCCGTGGGGGGCGAGGGCGTCGATCCAGGGGCCGCCGGGGTAGCCGAGGCCGAGGAGCTTGGCGACCTTGTCGTAGGCTTCGCCGGCGGCGTCGTCCACCGTGCGGCCTACGTTGCGGTAGTGCCAGGTGTCGGCGGTCTGATGGGCAAGGTAGAGATGGGTGTGGCCTCCGGAGACGACGAGGGCGAGGAGGGGTTCGGGGAGGGTGGCGGACTCCATGAGGACGGCGTGGATGTGGCCTTCGAGGTGGTTGACGGCGATGAGGGGCTTGCCGGCGGCGAAGGCCAGGGCTTTGGCGTAGAGGATGCCTACGAGGAGGGCTCCGGCGAGGCCGGGGCCGTGGGTGACGGCTATGGCGTCGAGGTCCTGGAAGGTGGCTCCGGCCTGGGCCATGGCAGCGCGGACGACGGGGACGATGTTGCGGAGGTGCTCGCGGCTGGCGAGTTCGGGGACGACTCCGCCGTAGTTGGCGTGGAGGGCGATCTGGCTGGCGATGGTGTTCGAGAGGGTTTCGCGGCCTTGGCGGACGACGGCGGCGGCGGTTTCGTCGCAGGAGGATTCGATGCCGAGGATGAGGCCGGATTGGTGTTGGATCGACATCACTCAGGTACCCCCCTCCCCCCCCATTTAGTCTAAAGTACGTCGAAGAAAGCAGTTAGGTCTGGACTCGGGTTTGACTGAGTTAAAAAAGAAAGTCCGGCGACTGGCCGGACTTGCTTATTTTCCCTGCTGTAAAGGTAACAGGCGTGTCAAGCGGATGGCCATGATACGAGGGCTCCGGCGGCGTCAGCGAACGGTGTCAAGGACGACCTCGAGATCGAGATGGCGGGTGCTGCCGGAGAGATCGAGGCCGCCAAGGACGACCGGCTTGCCGACGGTGAGAGCGGAGGTACCCTCGAGCAGGGTCTGGCGGATGACAGGGTCCTGCTTGCCCAGGCCGGAGAGTTCTTCGGCAACGCTGGATTGCTCGATCTTGGTGTGGAGCTTTACGCCGTCCGAGGCTTCGTCCAGCATGGAGTCTATGTTGAGGCCGATATCGAGGTAGGTGAACTGGGTCTGCGCGCTGGAGGTGGCGGCGGTGTAGGAGCCGGTGGCGATGGGGACGCGGCTGCCCTGCTTGAGGAGCGTCCTCGCTCCGGGGACGACGACGACGGAGGAGTGCTGGACGCCGATGCGCTTGCCCGCGTCGGACTCAACGACGGTGTAGGTGAGGCGGAAGGTCTTTCTGGGTCGGTCTAGTTCTTTGAGCAGCTTGCGCGCGAGATCGATCTGCTCCTGGCTGGCGCGGACCACGAGAGCGTTCTGCGCGGTGACGAGGAAGATCCTGACGTTCGGATCGAGCGTATTGCGAAGGGCAGTGAGGATTTCGTTGACCTCTCTGGTCTGGCTGATGTTGGCGAGGTAGAAGGTCTGGACGTTTGCCGAGGGGCTGGGCGGGGCAGGGGTCTGCGCTGAGACAGAGGGCAGAAGGAAGACCGCGGCGGCGGCTGAGAGCAGGATGCTGCGGGAGAGAGGGCGGGGGCTACGGACGGACAGGTTCATCTTGGACTCCTGGAGAAACAATCGGGTTGATCGGCGGGGGAACGGTGGGTTTGGGTTTGAAGAAGTCTTCGAATTCCGCTGCGTCGTCGGCGGCTTCCGCATCGCGTAGGCCGGAGTTGAGGGCGGCGATCTCCAGAGGGTCGCCTTGGTGAATGATTTGCAGGAGAAGGCGCTCCTGGGCAGTAAGGGGGGCTTCGGGGGCAGGAAAGCTATCGGGTTGCCGGGCGGCTGCATCTCGCGTTGCTGCGTAGGATGCGGTTGCCGAAGGATGTCTGGAGTGGGGCTCGGGGCGGCGCGAGCTTTGGTCAGCCGGTGTGAATCTCGTGTGCGCTCTGGGAGCCCTGTCGGGGGATGACGTGCTTGCAGCAGACGGTTGCGCCGCGGGTGCGTGACGGGACGTCGTCCGGAGTCCAAGGGCAAGGGCGAGGAGAGCGATGGCGGCGAGGCTGAAGGCGAACTCAGGACGGCGGAGCCATCGGCGGGAGAAGTGCGGCGCAGGCGCGGCTTGTTCAGAGTCCAGGGACGCCTCGGTGGAGCGCTCGAGAGCGTTCAGGATGCGGGCTTCCATGCCGGGGGGGATTTCGGCGTTTCGCAGGGCGTCCAACAGTGTGGCTACACCCTTGTCGGGATGGTTTTGACGGGAAGGGTTCATCGGGAGGCTCCTTTCTGTTCGAGGCGCTGGCGCAGACGGGCTCTGGCGCGGGAGAGGAGGGCGCGGACGGCGGACTCGCTGCGGCCGAGGATTGCCGCGATCTCGGGGGTGCCGAGTTCGTCGTGGGCGGAGAGGAGGAGGGCGTGCCGTTCGGGTTGGGGGAGACGCTCGACCTCAAGGAGGATGGCGGCGATCTGCTGGGCCTGGCTGAGGGCGGCGTCGGCGGGGAGGTCGTGGGCGACCAGGTTGGCGGCGAAGTGGGGGTCCATCTGACCGGGCTGGATGCGGCGGCGGCGGTCGAGGGCCAAGTTCCAGACGATGCGGATGAGCCAGACGCGGAGGTCTCGAACGGTGACGAGAGACTGGCGATGCTGGACGACGCGGAGGAAGGTTTCCTGGACGACGTCCTCGGACTCTTGCGGGCTGCGCAGAATGGAGAACGCCACACGGAAGAGGAGAGGTGAGTAGGTTGGGACGAGGGTGGCGATGTCTACCTGGGGGTGAGCCCGGTCGTCCGTTTGCGACAAGAGGCTCCGGCGTTCCATTGGGACGGTAAGTTCCATCTACACGGACAGACGCGCGGGTGGAGGTTTCGCCCGGAGAAATCCGCGGAAAGATTCAGACCGATAGGCTAGGTGCGGGTGGCGGTGACCTGGAGGTATTCGTTGCGGATGAGGGTGTGGTTTTCGGGGTTTGGAGCGATGTTGGCGCCGGTCCAGAGGGCGATGAGGTCAGTGGTCATGGCGGCCTGACCGGGCTCGTCGAGGCGGTTGTAAGCGGCCTGGGTGGGTCCGAAGTACTTGCGGAAGAAGGCTACCGTGTCGGTGGGGTTGGTGGGGAGGTCGAAGTCGATTGGGATGAGTTGGGTTGCGATGTTGGTGAAGGCGGGGGTGAGGCGTTCGCGGACGGTGGCGTCGTCTCCCCAGAGGACGGGTGGGGGGATGCCGGGCGGGGGCGGGACGTGGCGGCCGCCGACGTGGAACATTTGGCCGGAGAAGCTGGCGGGGTTCCAGTTGGCCATGGCGAGGCGGCCGCCGGGCTTGAGGACGCGGGCTAGTTCGGCGGCGACAAGCTCCGGGCGGGGGGCGAACATGGCGCCGAACATGGAGACGACGAGGTCGAAGGAGCTGTCGGGGTAGGGGAGCTGCTCGGCGTCGCCTTCGTCGAAGGTGATGGAGAGGTTTTCGGCGTCGGCGCGCTCGCGGGCCTGGACGAGGAGGTTGGGAGCGATGTCGAGGCCGGTGACGGTGGCTCCGCGGCGAGCGAGGGGAATGGCGAGGTTGCCGGTGCCGCAGGCTACATCGAGGGCAACGGTGCCGGGGGGAAGGTCGAGCTGGGCGATGAAGGACTCGGCGCAGCCGGCGATGGTTTTGGCGATGACGCCGAAGTCTCCGGCCATCCAGGTGGCGCGCATGGCTGCTTTGATCTGTTCGATGGGGGGCATAGGGGGTCTCGGTTGCTGCGGTGAGGCTACCACGCGGCCTGGCTCAGGGCTGCAGGGCTCTGAGAGCGGCGGAGGCGGCGTGATAGCCGGCCATGCCGTGGACGCCGCCGCCGGGGGGCGTGGAGGCTCCGCAGAGGAAGAGGCCGGGGTGGGGGGTGCGGTAGAGGGAAGCCGTTGGGCGGAAGAGGAGTTGACGCCAGTCCATGGCGCCGCCGGAGAGGCTGCCTCCGACGAGGTTGGGGTTCCAGGCTTCGAGCTGGGCGGGCGTGGAGACCTTGCGGGCGAGGACGCAGTCGGGGAAGCCGGGGGCGAAGCGGGTGATCTGGCGTTCGAGGGCGGGAAGCCAGTCCGCGGTGCTGCCGTTGGGGACGTGGCAGTAGGCCCAGGCGGTGTGTTGGCCGGCGGGGGCGCGGGTGGGGTCGAAGAGGGAGGGCTGGACGAGGAGGACGAAGGGAGCTTCGGAGGAGAAGGTGGCTTCGGAGTGGGCGATTTCTTCGAGGGTTCCGCCGAGGTGGACGGTGGCGGCGCGGGCGCACTCTTTAGCGGTCCATGGGATGGGGGCGCTGAGGGCGTAGTCGACCTTGAAGGAGGCTGCGCCGTAGCGGAAGGCCTGCAGATGCTTGCGGTAGGTGGGGGGGAGGGTGGTTCCGGTGAGGTGGAGAAGCTGGCGGGGGGTGATGTCGGCGAGGGTGAGGCCGGTTTCGGGGAGGCGGGTGACTTCG
The DNA here is from genome assembly GCA_965213785.1 of uncultured Granulicella sp. GTDB lineage: Bacteria > Acidobacteriota > Terriglobia > Terriglobales > Acidobacteriaceae > Edaphobacter. Next base: position 3,059,432 of record OZ243921.1, read on the forward strand.
TGGTTGGTTTCGATGGTGCCGCCGAGGGACTGGAGGTGCTGGGCGAGGGTGTCGGCGAGGGTTTGGGCTCCTCCGCGGAGGATGGGCCAGCCCCCGGCGTGGCCGGCGGCTAGGAGGACGAGGGCTACGGCGGCGGACGTGGGGCTTTCAAGCGGGAGGACGGAGTGGGCGGCCATTCCGGCGAAGAGGGCGCGGGCGCGGGGGCCGGAGAACTTGCTTCGGGCCAAGGTGGCGGCGGGGAGGAGGGCGGGGAGGCCGAAGCGGGCGAGGACCAGGGGGTGCTTCGGGACGTGGAGAACGGGGCCGAGGATTTCGGGGGTGAGCTGGTTGAAGTTATCGGCGATGGGCTGGATGAGGCCGCGGTAGGCGGCGCGGTCGGGGGCGTCGAGGTTGGCGGCGGTGGCTTCGAGGGAGTGCTCGAGCAGGACGGCGGTTCCGTCGTCGAGGGGGTGGGCGCAGGGGGCGTCCGGGTGGAGCCAGGGGATTTTGAGGGGGAGCGAGCGGAAGAAGGGGCTGGCGAAGCCCATGGGGTAGGCGGAGGAGCCGAGATCGTGGAGGAAGCCGGGAAAGGTGACTTCGGCGGAGGAGCAGGCTCCGCCGATGCGGGCGTTGCGCTCGTGGAGGGTGGTTTCGGTGCCGGCGGCGGCGAGGACGATGGCGGCGGCGAGGCCGTTGGGGCCGGAGCCGATGACGGTGGCGGTTCGGGTCATGCGGTTTTCCTGCGGCGCTGGTAGAGGAGGTGGACGGGGATGCCGCAGAGGATGACGGCCATGCCGGCGAGGGAGTTGACGGGCTGGTCGAGGAGGGAAAAGACCAGGAGGACGGCGGCGGCGAGGATGAAGAGGACGGGAACCGCTGGGTAGCCCCAGACGCTGAAGGGCCGGGTAGCGGGGGCGTCGCGGCGGCGGAAGACGAAGATGGTGCTGGCGGTGAGGGCGTAGAAGAGCCATTCGGCAAAGATGGCGAGGGAGAAGAGGGCCTGGAAGCGGCCGATGGCGAGGAGGAGGAGGGAGCTGAGGATGCCCTGCAGGATGAGGGCGCTGGATGGGGTGTGGAAGCGGGGGGAGACGTGGGCGAGCTGGCGGAAGAAGAGGCCGTCGCGGGCGGCGGCGAAGGGGACGCGGGCTCCGGAGAGGGAGGAGCCGACGAAGGTGGCACCGATGCTGACGGCCATGCCGAGGGAGACGAGGGTGGCTCCCCGGTGACCGGCGACAAGGCGCATGGCGTCGGCGGCGGGGCGTTCGGCGGCGGCGATGGCGGCGGCGGGGAGGACGTACTGGATGGCGGCATTGGTGAGCATGTAGAGGCCGCCGACGATGGCGACTCCGCCGATGAGGGCGAGGGGGAGGGAGCGTTGCGGGCGCTGGACTTCGCCGGCCATCTGGGTGACGTCGCTCCATCCGTCGTAGGCCCAGAGGGCGGCGATGAGGGCGACCATGAAGCCGGCGAAGCCACCGCGGGCGCCTTGGAAGGAGGTGGCGAAGTTTGCGCCGGTGCCGTGATGGGCGAGGAAGCAGAAGGCGGCGATGGCGACGATGAGGAGGCCTTTGAGCCAGGTGAGGGTGAGGTGGACGTTGGCGGCCTCGCGGGTTCCGACGATGTTGAGGGTGGTGATGAGCCAGGTGGCGGCGATGGCGAAGAGCTGGCTCCAGAGGAAGGGGCCTACGGCGGGGGCGGCGAGAAAGTGGAAGAGCGTGAAGGTGCCGAGGACGCGCATGAGGCCGGCGGCGATGGTGGCGATGGAGGCGGGCTTGGCGATGGTGATCCAGGTCCACATATAGAGGAAGGCGGTGAGGTCGCCGTAGGCTTCGCGGAGGAAGGCGTACTCTCCGCCGTAGCGGGGGCGGGCGGCGGCGATCTCGGCGTAGGTCATGGCGCCGAAGAGGGAGAGGAGGCCGCCGGCGATCCAGACGGCGTAGACCATGCGGGAGCTTCCGACGGCGTCCATCATTTCTCGCGGAACGAGAAAGATGCCGGAGCCGATGATGATGCCGACCACGATGGAGGTGGCGTGGGCGACGTTGAGGACGCGGGGGAGGTCTCTGGTTTCCTCAGCCATGGATGGATGGAGCGTAGCACATGGGGTTGGGGGCTTAGGGATGGGCTTCGGGGCGGGGCGGCGTTTCCATTCGCGGGGGGATGTCCCCGATAATAGGAGGGCTGATGGAATTTTTTTCCCGATTCAAGAATGCGTTTGTCCTGACGGCGGTGCTTCTGGCGCAGACGATTGCGCTCGCGGTGCAGGTGCGGCGGTCTCCGGAGCCGGGGAAGCCGGATGCTCCGCAGGTGCGACTGCTGCGGCTTTGGGCGGCAGGGGTGGTGACGCCGGTGGGGCGGGTGGCGCATTTTTTCAGCGGCGGGGTGCGGGGGGGCTGGTCGAACTACGTGGCGCTTTGGCATGTGCGCCAGCAGAATGAGGCGCTGCAGGCGCAGATTGCGTCGATCCGGCTGCAGCAGGCGGCGGAGGCGGAGGATGTGATCCAAGGGCGGAGGCTGCAGGCGCTGCTGGGGTTTCGGGAGCACTATGTGGCTTCGACCGTGGCGGCGCAGGTGATTGGGACGAGTGGGAACGATCAATCGCATCTGCTGCTGCTGGATAAGGGAGCGGCGGAGGGGCTGCGGCCGGATATGCCGGTGATTACCCCGGATGGGATCGTGGGCAAGCTGAGGGATGTGTTTCCGCATAGCGCGCAATTGCTGCTGATCAACGATCAAAGCGCGGGCGCGGGGGTGATCCTGGAGAGCACGCGGATTCGGGCGATCTTGAAGGGGACGGCGACGGGGCGGGTGCAGATTGGGAACCTGACGGCGGACTCGAGGATTCAGCCGGGGGAGCGGGTGCTGACTTCGGGGGGGGACCAGGTGTTTCCACGGGGGCTTCCGGTGGGGGTGGTGGAGAGCATTGCGCCGGACCCGGAGCACCAGCCTTATACGGCGATCACGATTCGGCCGGCGGCGCGGCTGTCGCAACTGGAGGAGGTTCTGGTGATTACGGGGACGCAGCCGGAGCTTCCGGCGGCGGCGCAGCAGGACCTGGCGGACGCGGCGACGCGGCATGAGGCGGAGGTGGCGGCGGGGAAGGCGGCGGCTCCGCGTGGGCTGGATTTGAGCGGGGAGAAGCCGAAGGAGGACGCCGGGCCGGAGAAGGCTCCGAGCGCGGCGGAGGCGGCTCCAGGTGGGGTGGTGCCGAGGCCGCTGCCGGCGTTGCATCCGGACCGGTTTTCGCCGGGGGCGGCTCCGGCGGCTTCGGCGTTGACGCCGGGAGCTGCTCCGGCGGCGAAGAGCGATGCGGATTCGCCTGCGCCGTCCGCCGAGGAGCCGCGCTAGATGGCAACGCATAGCTATACGTCGCGGCGCGAGCTGGAGCAATATACGTTTCACCCGGCCATGGCGCTGCTGGTGCCATTGGCGGCGATCCTGGTGCAGGTGCTGCTGCCGAAGGCGATGCCGCGTTTTGCGATTGTGGACCTGCCGCTGATTGCGACGATTTTCTTCGCGGTTTCGCGGCGGAGTCCGATCGCGGGGACGCTGACGGGGGCGGCGATTGGGCTGGCGCAGGATGCGCTGACCAACCAGCCGATCGGCGTGAACGGGATGGCGAAGTGCGTGATCGGGTACATTGCCGCGAGCATCGGGGTGCGGGTGGATGTGGAGAACCTGGGGACGCGGGTGCTGATGAACTTCGGGTTTTCGTTGCTGCAGAGCGTCCTGCTGTACGGGATCGAGCGGCATCTTCTGGGGTTGCGGGAGTTTCGGCTGGAGTGGGTGCATGAGCTGATCCGGGCGACAGCGAATACGGCGATCGGGCTGCCGCTGTTTCTGCTGCTGGATCGCGGGAAACGGATGGAGTAAGGCGGGCGCGGCGCGGCGGCGCTAGAATTGGGTGGTGTCGACTGCACCGAACCTGCCGCGTCCTCCGCTGAGCGAAGAGAAGCTGCCGCCTGCCAAGCTGGCGGCGGTGCAGTATGCGATTGTGCTGCTGCTGGCGATCCTGGTGGCGGGGTTGTGGCGACTGCAGGTGCTTGGGTCGGATAACTGGAAGGTGCAGGCGGAGGCGAACCAGAGCCGGAAGGTTCCGGTGCTGGCGCCGCGGGGCAAGATCTTCGACCGCGAGGGGCGGCTGCTGGTGGACAACTATCCTTCGGTTTCCTGCTACCTGCTGCCGGAGCAGATGAAGGATGCAGGGACGGATGTTCCGCTGATTGCGGCGGGGTTGCATCTGCCGGTCGAGCAGATACAGGCGACGCTCAAGCGGTTCCAGGGGGCGGCGAAGTACCAGCCGATTCCGTTGAAGCTGGATATCACGCAGGATGAGCAGGCGTTTGTGGAGGCGCACCGGAACGAGCTGCCGGAGCTGGAGACGCACGACGAGCAGCGCCGGCTGTATCCAAGAGATGGATTTGCGGCGCACCTGATTGGGTATGTGGGGGAGGTTTCGGAGCAGATGCTGGCGAACGATGCGCGCTATGCGTTTTATTCGCCGGGAGACGTGGTGGGGCGGTCGGGGGTGGAGCAGGCGTATGACGCGCTGCTGCGAGGGACGGACGGGTTTCGCGATATCCGGGTTAACTCGCATGGCAAAGAGGTGGGGCAGATGAGGCAGGAGCTTGCGGTTCCGGGCAAGGACCTGCGGCTGACGATCGACCTCGACATTCAGCGGGCGGCGGAAAAGGCGCTCGAAGGCAAGACCGGGGCGATCGTCGCGATGGACCCGCATACGGGGGAGATCCTGGCGATGGTTTCGCGGCCGAGCTTCGACCCGAACCAGTTTTCGGTGCGGCTGACGAAGAGCTACTGGAATGAGATTCTGAACAACCCGGATCATCCGCTGCTGAACAAGGCGATTCAGGCGCAGTTGGCGCCGGGGTCTACGTTCAAGATTGTGATGTCGGTGGCGGGGCTTGAGGAGCAGAAGGCACAGACGATGCGGGTGATGTGCGCGGGGGGAGCGAGCTTCTACGGGCACTTCTATGCGTGCGATGTGCACCACGGCATGGTGGATGTGTTTCACGCGATTCCCTGGTCGTGCGACGCATTCTTTTACACGCTGGCGGATCGGCTGGGGATCGACACGATTGCACGGTATGCGACGAGCCTGGGATTCTCGCAGCGGACAGGGGTGGATCTGCCGGACGAGGCAAGCGGGACTATGCCTTCGACGGCGTGGAAGCTGAAGTCGCAGCATGAGAAGTGGTTTGCGGGGGAGACGATTTCGGTGGGGATTGGGCAGGGGGCGGTGACGGCGACGCCGATGCAATTGGCGCGCGCGCTGGGGGGGATTGCTTCGGGCGGCGTGCTGCGGCGGCCGCATGTGGTGTTCCCGGAGGAGTTGACGGCGGACCAGGTGAGTGCGGTGCACGATACGTTTCCGGGGGCGGGGGATAAGACGATTCCGCTTTCGGCGGAGAACTGGCAGATCATTACGGATGCGATGGCGAATGCGACGAATCCCGCGGCGGGGGGGACGGCTTCGATGGCGCACCTGGAGGGGATCGACTTTGCCGGGAAGACGGGGACGGCGCAGGTGATGGGGCACGATGCGCTGGCGCGGACCGGGGGCGGGCACAAGACGGTGCCGAATGCGTGGTTTGTGGGGCTGACACCTCGGCGGAACCCGGACATCGTGGTGGCAGTGCTGTGGGAGAACGGGAACTGGGGCAAATACAGTGCGAAGCTGGGGGCGCAGGTGGTGGATGCGTTTGTGAACAAGCAGCGGCAGCGGGAGCACAACGTGATGAAGGTGGCGGAGACGCCAAAGCCGGAGGCTCCAAAGACGGCGGCGATGGCGGCGGTGAGCCCTGGGCCGGCGGGGGCGGAGTAGGATGGCGCGATTTTCTTCGTTTCGAGACTTCGACTGGGTGCTGCTGGGGTTTGTGTCCGTGCTGTCGTTGGTAAGTGTGCTGGAGATTCGTTCGGCGACGGCGAAGACGAAGTTTCATGGGTTCGACCATAAGCAGATCGGGTTTCTGGCGATCGGCATGGTGCTGATGTTTTTTGTGTCGCTGATCGACTACCACCGGTTGATCGATATCGCGCGGTCGGCGTACTTCGTCAGCGTGGCGGCGTTGCTGGCGGTGCTGGCGGTGGGGACGCGGCACCTGGGGGCGCGGCGGTGGATCAAGTTTCCTGGGGGGGTGCATTTTCAGCCTTCGGAGTGGGTGAAGCTGGTGTTGATTCTGGCGCTGGCGCGGTACTTCTGGGGGCTGGCGGGGCGGGAGCCGACGTGGGCGGATATCGGGAAGGCGTTCGCGCTGGTGGGGGTTCCCATGGCGCTGGTGCTGAAGCAGCCGGACCTGGGGACTTCGCTGACGTATGTGCCGGTGCTGCTGATGGGGCTTTTTCTGGGGGGCATCCGGGTGAAGCAGGCGATGATCCTGGTGGTGGCTTTCCTGATGGTGGGCGGGGTGGCCTGGAACACGGGCAAGCTGCTGAAGCCCTACCAGAAGGCGCGGCTGACGAGCTTCATCAATCCGGACGACGATCCGCGGGGGGCGGGGTACCAGATCAAGCAGTCGCTGATCGCGGTGGGGTCGGGCGGGGTTTGGGGCAAGGGGACCAACCAGGGGACGCAGACACAGGGGGATTTTCTGCCGATTCCCTATACGGATTTCATCTTTGCGGCGCTATGCGAGGAGCACGGCTTCATCGGGGCGCTGGGGGTGCTGCTGCTATACTTTCTGATATTGATGCGTTTGATTCAGAACGCACAGACCGCGTCGGATGTGCCCGGGACCTTGATTATCATGGGGATCGTTGCGGTCATTCTGTTCCAGATCGCCGTGAACATCGGGATGGTTCTGGGATTGATGCCGGTGACGGGGATACCGCTGCCGCTGTTGAGTTACGGCGGGTCGTCAATTCTCTTCACGTTTCTGGCGCTTGGGATTGTTATGAACATCCGGATGCGGCGGTTTGTGAATTAGCTGGATTTTCACGGATGCCTTAGATTTCGTGCATACTGGTGGCAGTACCTGACCGGCCAGACGCCGGATCAGCGTTTTACCCCGCTCCCTTTGGCGCACGGCGCCGGCAAGCGGCAACACAAGTTTGATTTTTCTATAAGAGAAAAGGCCGGCCAGGCACAAGGGATGTTCGACTCCGATGGCCGGATAGGTTTCTGGGAATGATCGCATCGGGATGGATAACGGCCCCGCCTCGGATTGAGGCTGATCTGGTCACAAACTCCGCGATGCGTTTTTTGTTTGAAGCACGTTCAGGCGTCGTCGAGGGGTTCCGCGCGCCGTTCGGATCGGTCGGGTTCGCCGAGGTTCCGCCTGGGGGACGCGTCGCAGACGCGTTCGCCGGCGGAGCGTGGGTGGGGCTGGGTCGCTCCGGATGGCCGTCGAGACTGCTTAGGGGCTCCGCTTCTGCATCCCGCAACTTGTCCGCTTCAAGGGAGAGCCGCGTTTAGCCGTCAGGCTGGATTTGCGGACGAATGAACCTTTGCCTGCCCTGCCGCTCGTGCCCGGAGAGAGACTCCGGACGGGCAGAAAGAGCAGAGCCCCCATGTCGAAGGAAATCTACATCTCCAGTACGCCGCACGAGACGCGGCTTGCGATCGTCGAGAGCGACGAACTCACCGAGATTTACTACGAACGCGAGAATGAGTACACGCTTGCGGGATCGATCTACAACGGCAAGGTGACGCGCGTGTTGCCGGGCATGCAGTCGAGCTTCGTGGATATCGGGCTCGAGCGGGACGCGTTTTTGTATATCACTGACTTTATGGAGGAGGCTGGGGACTCGGCCGACTTCGACCATGGGGAGAAGCCGCAGCGGGCGCCCCGGGTGGAGGGGCAGAATGGGCGCGGCGAGCGCGGGGGCTATGAGCGGAATGGCGGGGAACGAAGCCCGGAGCCGGAGCGTGGGTACGTCTCCGAACGGAGCCAGGAGCAGGCGCGGGCGACGCCGCAGACGGATGTCGCGCAGGCGAGCGAGGGGCGGACGGAGGAGTTTGGCGGGCGCGGCGAGCGCAATGATCGAGGTGGACGCGGCCGGGGCCGGGGGCGGCGCGACCGGGGGGGCAACTCCGATCGGCCGGGTCAGGATCGCGGGGGGTCTCGGCAGGCGGAGGGGCAGATGAGGCCGGGCTTTGGCGAGGCGGCGCCGGCGGTCCTCCAGGAAGAGGAGATGGAGGTCGCGCCTCTCGTTGTGGCGGAAGCGGTTGGGGCGGAGCCGGAGATCGGGGAGGCGGCACCTGGGGCGGACGGCAGCCGCCGGTGGCGGGGACGTCGTGGCCGTCGCCGGGGACGTGGGACCGGGACGCGGGAAGAGGCTCCGCAGGCGGGAGGCGAGGTGTCGGCGGCTCCGGAGGGTCAGACCGGGGCGGCGAGCGATGAGTTCGACGAAGAGCCGGTGTTCGAGATCGACGGGAGCGCCGAGGTGGCTGCGCCGCTGCAGGTGGCTGCTGCTGTGGTGGAGGCCCCGGTGCAGGAGCGGGGTGGACGGCCTGGGCGGGGTGGACGGCCTGGGCGGGATGGCCGCGATGGGCGTAGCGGGCGGGGGGAACGTAGTTCGCGGGGCGAGCGGCCGGGGAGTGAGCGGAATGTGCCGCGTGCGCCGCGTGGGTTTGCTCCGAGGGGAGCGCTGTACGGGGTGGATGCGGAGCCGGAGGTGCTGGAGACGAGTGAGACGGAGTTGGCGGTCGAGCCGTTGATCCTGCCGGGTGAGTCGCTGGGCAAGTACCGCAAGGGCGCGGAGCCGGAGGTGGCACGGGCGACTCCAACGTCGCTGCCGGATACCGCGTTCAAGGTGGATCCGAACTGGGATGGCGGGGCGATGCTGCCTGGAGAGACGCTCTCGCGCTACCGGGGGGATGCGTCTGTGGCGGCGCCGTCTGCTTCGCAGGGACGGGGTGGGGAGCGGGCGGAGTTGCGCCGGCCGGATGGGCGGCGGGAAGGACGGAACGATGGACGCCGGGAGGGACGGTCATCGGGACGGCCTGAGGGTGGTCGAGGGGAGGGCGGACGTGGCCGGGATGCTGACGGGCGGCGTGGGTTGGCTGGGCAGGAGGACCGCGGGGCGAGGGCGATGATGGTTCCGGCCACGGTTCCAGTTGCGGATGTGCAGGCGGCGGGACCCGTCCTGGGGTACGCGCATGGGGATGAGCGGACCGAGGAGATCCAGGCGCACCGCGCGGAGTTTGTGCACGCGGAGTTGCCGGAGGCGATGCGGCCGGAGGTGGTGAGCCACGCGCCGGTCGAGCAGGTGGATGTCAGGCAGGCGGCTTCGGTGGAGGCTCCGGCGACGGAGGAGTACGAGCCGGAGGGCGCGTCAGCTTCCTACCGGATCGATCCGGTACCGCCACGGGAGTACCGGCAGAGTACGCCCGCGGCGGAGAACGAGGCTGAGGCGCCTTTGGTGGGTGGTTTGGCTGAGGGCGTTGCGACCAGAACGGAGGATGGCTTTGCCGGGGGGGCGCTGGAGAGTGTCCATGCGGGGGAAGCGGTCGAGAGTGCTCCCGCACACGGGGAAACTAGGCACGGGGAGGAACAGGGGCACGTGGAGGGCTTGGCTTCCAGTCACGAGGCGGCGGATCGGAGCGGCTCGTGGTCGCATGAGGTGACTCGCCTGGATGCGGGCGGGACGATGGTCTCCGAGCCCGAAGCGCCGGAGGCGGAGGCGCCGGTAGAGGCGGCGGTCGCGCCAGAGGTAGAAGCGGAGCCGGACACGATGGAGTTTGGGGACGAGGAGCCGGAAGGGCAGCAAGGCTTCGCGCCGGGCGCTGGAGACCTGGAGGAGGACTTCCTGGATGAGGAGGAGTTTGCCGGCCCGACGCTCCACGCGCATGGGGGCAGTGAGGAGTTTGAGGATCAGGAGGTGGAGCCGCTGGACGGGGCGGCGGACCTGGGCACGATGATCCGGGATATGTCGCTGGACCAGATGACGCGGACCTCAAGCGGGATCGAGGAGGAAGAGGAGGACGACTTCGAAGAGGACACGCTGGAGGAGGAGATGGAGGCGTATGCATCCGCCGAGGAGGAGAACGAGGAGGAATCGCGCGGGAATCGGTTCGCCTCGACCGAGGAGGAGGATGGCGCGGGGACGAAGGCAGGGTTCGAGGCGCGGACGGACGGGACGGCGGAGCCGAGCGGGAACGCGGGCCGAGGAGATGCTTCGCCGGCGAGCGATGTGGAGCGGCGCGGCCGGCGGGATGGGCGGCGGTCTGGGCGTGGGGATCGGGATCGCGGACGGGACCGGAATGGGTCTGGTGGGTCCGACCGGGCTGCGTCGTCTGACCGGAGCGGGTCGTCTGATCGGAGCGGGTCTTCGGACCGTGGGGACCGTGGGGATCGTGGGCCGGGCGGTTCTTCCGAGCGCGGCGGCTATGACCGCGGCGGGCTGGGCGAGCGGGCGCGGAACACGGGCGGCGGCGGCGACCGGGAGCGGGGGCGGAGCGGCGGGCGCGGACGGCAGTCCATGCAGATGACGAATCTGCCGGCGATCTCGGAGCTGCTGAAGCCGGGGCAGGAGATCCTGTGCCAGATCGCCAAAGAGCCGATCGCCAAGAAGGGTGCGCGGATCACGTCGCATATCGCGCTGCCGGGGAGGTTCCTGGTGTTCATGCCGACCGTTTCGCATACGGGTGTGTCGCGGAAGATCGAGTCCGATGCCGAGCGGCGGAGGCTGAAGGAGATCCTGCTGTCGGAGAAGGGGGATGCTGCGGGCGGGTTCATCGTCCGGACGGCGGCGGATGGTGCGAGCGAAGAGGAGCTGCGGTCCGATCTGCGGTTCCTGCTGAACCTTTGGACGGACATCAAGAACCGATCGGAGTCGTCGAAGTCTCCTGCGCTGATCTACCACGATCTTAACCTGGTCGAGCGGATTCTGCGGGACCAGGTGACGGACAACTTTTCGGCGATCTGGGTGGATACGGAGACCGAGTACGAGCGGGTGCTGCGGTTCCTGCAGCGGTTCCAGCCTGGGTTGATCCGGCGGGTGAAGCTCTATACGAAGGAGACTCCGCTGTTCGAGCAGTTCGGGATTACGGAGGAGATCAACAAGGCGCTGCGCTCGAAGGTGTGGCTGAAGTCTGGCGGATCGATTGTCATCAATCAGACAGAGGCTCTGGTCGCGATCGACATCAACACGGGCAAGTATGTCGGGAAGACGGCTCGTCTGGAAGACACGATCGTGAAGACGAATCTCGATGCGATCCCGGAGATTGTGCGGCAAATTCGGCTGCGCGATCTGGGTGGGATCATCATCATCGACTTCATCGACATGGATGAGCGGAAGAATCGGAACCGCGTGATGGCCGCGCTCGAGGATGAGCTGAAGAACGACCGGGCTCCTTCGAAGGTTCTGCCGTTCAACGATTTCGGGCTGGTGGCGATTACTCGCAAGCGGGTGAAGCAGTCGCTGGAGCGGACGCTTTCCACGCCATGCAACGTGTGCGTCGGAACGGGGATGGTGAAGTCTCCCGTGACGGTGTGCAACGACATCTACGTGGAGATGCGGAAGATGCACAAGCACCTGGATCGCGGCGACGTGATGTTGCGGGTGCATCCGGAGGTGGTGAAGCAGCTGAAGCTGACGGGATCGCGCTGGTTGCAGGAGATGGAAGAGATGTGCGGGAAGACGATCCTGATCAAGAGCGATCCTGCGCTGCATCCGGAGCAGTTCGATATTCACTAGAGCGTTGATGGTATCGACGCGAGTTGCTGCCGCTGGAGACGGCGATGGGCATCCTGTAAACGAGGATGCCCATCTTTCGTCTAAGAAGTGCTGTCTGGATCGCTCTGCGGGCCGCTCGTGGGGCCGGTTGCAGGGGTGAACGGCAGAGCCGCTCGAACACAACAAACGGCGCGTTCCCGGGTTCAAACTTCGGAGAACGGCCATAGGAGTTTTTGATCAAATGACCATGAATCAGAGCAGGACCACACATTTCTGTCGGACGGCGGTATTTACCCTTTTTGCGATGTCTCTTCCCGTGGGCTTACTGGCCGAACAGGCTCCCGTCCTGGCGAAGCTGGATCAACCGCTGATGTTCAACCTGTCGGAGAAGACGCTGCCGGCGCTGGACCTGATGGAGGACGGCGTGGCTTACAGCAGCAGCACGGGCTCCGGTGAGTTGGCGGCGGCGGAGAATTACGTGACGTCTTCGGCGGCAACGCAGCCCCCTCCGCGGCGCCGCTACGGGCGGCCGAACTACAGCGACAAGATGCATAATGCGGATGGTTCGAGCAAGATCGCTATTGTGCTGGGGGGCGGGTTTACGGCGCCGGTGTTCAACCCCAGTACAAAGTACCTGAAGACGAGCTGGAAGATCCAGACCGGGGTCGGCTACAACTTCAATAAGAAGTTCGGGATTATCGCGCAATTCGATTATGACAACTTCGCCCTGCCGGGAAGCTTGATCGCGAGCCAGCAGGCTGTCTACAACGCCCAGAACTTTACCTACTCGGACGGCACCGCGGTGGACTTCAGCGGGTTGGATGGGCACACCCATGACTGGTCGTTGACGTTGAATCCGACGTACAACTTCTACCAGGGCGAGAAGGGCGGAGCCTATGCCGTGGTTGGGGGTGGGTTCTATCACAAGGTGACGAACTTCACGTTGCCACAGACGGGCCAGTACTGCGACCCATACTATGGCGTGTGCTACACGTACCAGGCGAACCAGACATTCGATCTGTATACCAGCAACTCGGCTGGCGTGAACGGCGGAATCGGGTTCACCTACAAGCCTTCGCGTTTCGCGTCCGAGCGGTTGTATGCCGAGGCGCGGTACGTCTTCAACTTCAACAACCAGCGAGCCGGGACTCCGGTAAACCTGTATCCGGGAAATAGCGCGACGACGAGCTATGTGCCGGTAACGGTGGGGATACGGTTCTAGGCGCATCCAGATGTTGCATCGTTCCGTCAGGGCAAAGCCCCGGGATCACTCGCCCGGGGCTTTTGCTTTGCTGTAGATGCGGATTAGTCGTTGATGTAGGACGAACAACTGCAAGGGCACCAGCAGATTCCCTGCGGGAATGACAAACAAAGAGCAGAAAGCCATTACGCCAGTAGCTAATGCGCATTAGCTGTTGCCGTGTAGGACGAACAACTGCAAGGGCACCAGCAGATTCCCTGCGGGAATGACAAACAAAGAGCAGAAAGCCATTACGCCAGTAGCTAATGCGCATTAGCTGTTGCCGTGTAGGACGAACAACTGCAAGGGCACCAGCAGATTCCCTGCGGGAATGACAAACAAAAAAGCGACAAACAAAATAGCAGAAAGCCATTACACCGGTAGCTAATCCGCTCTAGATGCCGACCGGATAGGGTTTCTCGTGCATGGACTGGCTGGTGTTGCGTTCGAAGCGGCCCTGGAGGAGGCTGAGGAGGCCGGTGTACCAGTAGCCGAGGACGAAGAGGAGCAGGAAAGGAACGGTGAAGAAGTTCTCGCTGGCGATGGCGTAGTAGACGGTCGCGATGAAGTAGCAGCCGATGGCGAGCTCGATCCAGGGGACGATGCCGAGTCGTTTGCGATAGACCTTGGCCTGGGATTTTTCGCCCTTCGCGGCGACGCGGTACTTGGGGGTTCGGGCGAAGGCGCTCTGGATGCCGAAGAGGGCTTCGAGGACGGCCTTGGTGTTGGTGATGGTGAGGCCGACGCCGAGGGCCATGAGGAAGGGCAGGTAGAGGAGGGTTTTGTACCAGCGGCCGGGGAAGAGCTCCTTCTGGCTCACGAGGTAGAAGCTCGAGACGCTCATGGTGCTGGCGATGAAGAGGGGGAAGTCGATGAGGAGCATCTGGAGCCAGCCCTGGTAGCTGCGGATGATCATGGCGGGCATGAGCAGGGTGCTGAGGACGATCATGAGGGGGTAGCTGAGGTTGGCGGTGAGGTGGTACCAGGCTTCGAGCTTGGTGTGGAAGGGGGCGTCGGAGCGGAGGACGCGGGGGAGGATTTTTTTGCCGGTCTGGATGAGGCCCTTGGCCCAGCGGGCCTGCTGGGTTTTGAAGGCGGTCATCTCGATGGGGAGTTCGGCGGGGCACTCGACGTCCTGGAGGTACTTGAAGCGCCATCCGGCCATCTGGGCGCGGTAGGAGAGGTCGGTGTCTTCGGTGAGGGTGTCGTGCTGCCAGCCGCCGGCCTCGGTGATGGCGGTGCGCCGCCACATGCCCGCGGTTCCGTTGAAGTTGAAGAAGACGCCGGCGCGGGAGCGTCCGCCGTGCTCGAGGACGAAGTGGCCGTCGAGGAGGATGGCTTCGACCTGGGTGAGGAAACTGTAGTCGCGGTTGAGGTGTGTCCAGCGGGTCTGGACCATGCCGATTTCTGGCTCGGCGAAGTGGTGGACGACCTGCATGAGCCATTGCGGCGGGGGCACGAAGTCGGCGTCGAAGATGGCGATGAGTTCGCCGTGTGCCGATCGGAGGCCTTCGTCGAGGGCGCCGGCCTTGTAGCCGTGGCGGTTGGTGCGGTGGAGGTAGTGGATGGGCTGGGGGGCGAGGTCGGCGAAGCCGGCGGCGTAGCGCGCGACGATGTTTTCGGCGACGGTGACGGTCTCGTCGGTGGAGTCGTCGAGGAGCTGGATTTCGAAGCGGTCGCGGGGATAGTCGAGGCGGCAGCAGGCTTCGATGAGGCGGTCGATGACGAATTGCTCGTTATAGATGGGGAGCTGGATGGTGACGAAGGGGAGATGGCCTTCGGGGAAGGTGGCGGTGGGGTTCTGCCAGGTGGTGGCTTTCTTTTTGTTGCGGTAGTAAAGCCAGACGAGCTGGTAGCGGTGGACGCCGTAGAAGGCGAGGATGACCATGACGACGAAGTAGGGGATGAGGAGGGAGAGGTCGAAGGCGTCGAGGCGGTAGAGATTGCGGAAGGTGGGGTCGGAATAGTGGGCGCGCCAGTAGTGGCCGAGGCCTTTGGGGGCGAGGAAGAGCGCCAGGGCTAGAGATTGGGGAAGCAGGCGGGTCTCCGGGAGCGGGAAGTGGCTTCAGAGGATTGTACGCGAGAGGAGGTTGAGCGCGAGGGGCTAGCGTGCCTTGCGGTCGCCGCCGGGTAGTTGATCGTCTGGATCGGTCGGCTGGGTTCCGGCTCGATCGAGCAGGGCGAGAGCTGCCGCGGAGAGCTCCTTGCTGGGCTGCTTACGGTTGCGAATCCACTCCAAGAAAGATTTTCCGCACGACCTCTCTCGCCGCGCCGCCGGGGAACGGACGGCTTTGATGAAGGAGGCTGTGTCGAAGACGATTCGCACCTGAGAAGGTACCACCTGCGATGTCATGAAGGTACACCGTCAGACGCCGATCCAGGGGACGACGTGGTGTTGCTGGTTGGCGGCGTGGTGGATGCTTTGGAAGCTGACGGTGACGGCGACTTCGGTGCCTTTTTGGAGGGTGCTGGTGAGGCGGAAGGCGCCTCCGAGCTTGCGGGTGCGCTCTTCCATGACGGGGATGCCGAAGTGGCCGACGCGGCGAGCGGCGGTGGCGAGAAGGAAGCCGTGGCCGTCGTCGGTGACGGTGAGGGTGAGCGCTTCGGCGTGGAAGTGAAGACGGACGCGGATGGTGGTGCAGGCGGCGTGCAGGATGGCGTTGGTGACGGCTTCCTGGCCGATGCAGACGAGGTGGTGGACGGCGACGGGGGCGAGGGCGATCTCGTCTCCTTCAACGTCGAAGGTGGTTTCGACGGTGCCGCGGAGGCGGTGGGCTCCGATGGCGCGGGAGAGGGCCTGGGAGAGGATGTTGGTGAGCTCGTTGGATTCGCGGAGGTCCCAGATGATGCGGCGTGCCTCTGCCTGGCAGTGGGCGACCATGCTGCGGGCGAGTTCGCAGGACTGGGCGGCGGGGGTAGTGGTGGCGTGGGCGTCGCGGAAGAGGTTGGCGGTGGCCTCGAGCTGCCAGGAGATGGCGGCGAAGCCTGCCATGAGGGTGTCGTGGCAGTCGGAGGCGATGCGGTTGCGCTCTTCCATGACGATGCCCATCTGGCCTTTGAGGAGCTGGTCGCGCTGGCGGAGGAGCTGGATGGCGAGGGCGATGAGGCTAAGGGCGAGGAGGAGATAGAAGTACCAGGTCTGGTAGAAGAAGGGCTGCTGGTAGACGGGGAGGGTGGCGAGGGCGGTGCTCCAGGGCTCGCCGGGGGTGTGGGCCTGGAGTTCGAAGACGAAGCGGCCGGGGGGGAGGCGGCGGTAGTGGGCGTGTCGGTCGCGGGTGAGGGTGTAGTCGGGGTCGAAGCCGGTGAGGCGGTAGCGGAACTCGGGGGCCGGGGTGGCGGGGAGGGCGTCGAAGAAGAGGACGAGATCGGGGTAGCCGGGGTCGAGGGTGAGGGCGGGCGCCTGGCGGAGGGTGGCGGCGTCTTCGCCGGAAAGGGAGAAGCCGCGGAGGATGGCGGTAGGGGCGTTGGGGGCGGGCGTGGCGGAGCGGGTGGCCTCGGGCTCTGGCGGCGGGACGGCGGTGTAGGGCAGGGGGGCGATCTGCGCGGCGGCCGCGGCGAAGGCGGCGAAGAGGAGGACCGCGGAGAGATGGAGGCGGGCGGTCATGGCGGTGTGTCTACGGCAACACACTTTCGCGAGGGGCGCAAGAGCGATGTGTGGCCGGCCGGACGGAAGAGGAGCGGACGCCCAGGCTCGTAGGGGTGGCGCTTGGCCGGGGCGGCGGCGGCTTTCTTGGGGGTGGCGGGTGGCGCGGAAGGCTCGGGTGGCAGGCGGCGGAGGAGGCTGTGCTTCGGTTGGGCGGGCGTGACCGCGGCGGTAGCGGCAGGGGTAGTGGCTGCCGTGTGGGCGGTGGAATGGGGGAGGGTTGGCATACGCTTATTTTTCTTCCGCTTGCGATGGAACTCGGTATGCAGCCTGATTTCCGGGGTACCTGCATCATGAGCGCAAGCACGAACTTGATCCTGGTGGAGCCGCCGATGTCCCGGAGAAAGCTGGTCCACGGCGCGGGAGAGATGGCGGAGTTGATTCGACGTTGGAACTGGGAGGCGACGCCGCTGGGAGCACTGGAGGCGTGGCCGGAGGAGTTGCTGGCGATCGTGAACATGGTGCTTTCGTCGCCGATCGCGATGGCGATCTACTGGGGTCCGGAGCAGGTGCTGCTTTATAACGATGCGTATCGGCCGATTACGGCGGCGCGTCATCCGGGCTCGCTGGGGCGTTCTGGGGGTCAGGTTTGGGCGGAGGCGTGGCACATCATTGGGCCGCAGGTGGACCGTGCCTTTGCGGGGCAGACGGCATGCGCGACCGACTGCCTGGTTCCGATCGAGGTGGAGGGGGCGATGCAGGATCGGTATTGGACCTACTCGCTGAGCCCGATCCACTGCGGGGGGCGCATCCAGGGAGTCTTCAACGTGTGCCTGGAGACGACGCAGAATGTTCTGGCGAACCTGAGGATGAAACGGAGCGAGGCGTCGCTGCGGGAGAGCGAGGAGCGATTTCGGGCGCTGTTTGCGATGGCCCCGATGGGGGTGGTGATGTCGGACCTCGATACGGAGCGGATTCTGGTGACGAATGAGGAGATGGCGCGGATTACGGGGTACTCTCAGGGAGAGATGGCGGCGATGCCGACGCGTGCGTTTACGCATCCGGAGGATCGCGGGGGGATCGAGGCCTTGTACGGGCGGGTACGGGACGCGGAGGGGACCACGGTTCTCGAGAAGCGGTATTTGCGCAAGGAGGGAGATACGGTTTGGGTGCGGGTCTCGCTGCGCAAGGTGCACTTGCCGGGGCAGGCGGGGCCGCATGTGCTGGCGATGGTGCAGAACATCTCCGAGGCGCGGCGGACGGAGGCGGCGCTGCTGCAGGCGGAGAAGCTGGCGGTGGTCGGGCGTTTGGCGGCGTCGATCGCGCATGAGATCAACAATCCGCTGGAGGCGGTGACGAACCTGATCTACCTGGCGAAGGGCTCGGAAGAGCGGGCGGTGGCGCGGGAGTACCTGGATGCGGCGGAGGTGGAGCTGGCGCGGGTGGGGGCGATTGCGACGCAGACGCTGCGGTTTCATCGGCAGTCGACCAAGGCGCGGGCGGTGCGGTGGGAGGATCTGATTGAGAGCGTGCTGGCGATCTTCCAGGGGCGGATCTGGAACCAGCAGGTGCGGGTGGAGCGACGGGACCGGGCGGCGCGGGAGCTGATTTGCTTTGAGGGAGAGATTCGGCAGGTGCTGAGCAACCTGGTGGGGAATGTGGTGGATGCGGCGCCGAGGGAAGGAGGGCGGATGCTGCTGCGCAGCCGCGAGGGGACGGATTGGCGGACGGGGCGGCGCGGGCTGGTGGTGACGGTGGCGGATAACGGGTGCGGGATGTCGGAGGAGACGCAGAAGAAGATCTTCGAGGCGTTCTATACGACGAAGGGAAACAACGGGACGGGGCTTGGGCTTTGGGTGAGCTGCGAGATTGTGGGGCGGCATGGCGGGCGGTTGACGGTTCGGAGCCGTCAGGGGGAGGGGCGAAGCGGAGCGGTCTTCTGCCTGTTTCTGCCTTTCGAGGCGGTGGTGTACGTGGCGGCTTGACGGGTGCTTCGTGGGGTTTGCGGGCATGCCACGATTGGGGGATAGCCCGCGGAGGGGTTATGGGTGATGCTTCGAGGGCGGGGCTGTGTCCTGCGAAATGAGGATTGGGATGACGACATTGGGAGTTTTTGCCCTGGGGTGCTGGGGTGGGTTTGGGCTGGGGTTGCTGTTTGCGGGGGCGGCGCGAGCGATGGCGGGTCCGGCTTCGAGCGCGGTGAAGGAACGGGTGAGTGAGGCGCTGGAAGGGTATACGGACCTGGCGGGGGATCGCGCCCGGTCGATACTTTAGAGCCTCAGGATTGAGCGGTGCGGGGCTGGAGGGCTGCACGGAGGCCGATGCGCTCGATGCGGGCGCGCAGGCGCCGGCTGGGCTCCTCGATGGCGTGGCGCATGAACCAGGCGTAGGCGAGCGAGAGGGCGAAGGCGGCCACCGGTACGGCCAGGGGATGACCGGGAAAGAAGTGTGTGCCGATGCCGAGCAGGGTGAGGTGGATGAGGTAGAGGGAGTAGGAGACCCAGCCGAGCCAGCGGAGGGGGAGCCACTCGAGCCAGCGTGCCGGACCCTGGTCGCTCGTCGCAATGCAGAAATAGAAGAGGAAGTAGAGAGCAATGCCCTGGAGGGAGTAGCGCAGGGTTTCGCGGAAGTGTGGCTCGCGGACGAGGAGGCTTGCGAGAAGGAGGAGGGTGCCTGCGACGGCGAAGCGGCCTTTGAAGCGTTGCAGGGTGGGCGAGGGATCGCCGAGCCAGGGGTTATCGCGGATGGCGAGGACGCAGCCGAAGAGGATGGAGTCGAAGCGGGCGTCGGAGGCGATGTAGGTCCAGCGGTGGCCGTTGTCGAGCGAGGTATGGAAGAGGAAGACGAGGATGCAGCGCCAGAGGAGATCGGCGAAGCAGAGGCCAAGCAGGAGGGCGGCCTGGGTGGGCCGGGGGATACGCCGGCGGATGAAGAAGAGGTAGACGAGGGGGAAGACGAAGTAGAAGTGCTCCTCGACCATGAGGGACCAGAGGACCTCGGAGCCGGTGGGGAGGAGGGCGTGGAGTTTGAAGAGCTCGGCGTAGTTGTAGAAGTAGGCGGTGGCGGAGACGATGCCGAGGAAGTTTCCGGGGTAGAGGAGAAGGCCGAAGGCTCCGAGGAGATAGCAGAGCGCCAGGGTGACGAACATGGGAGGGAGGATGCGGAAGGCGCGGCGGAGATAGAAGGTGCGGAAGGAGAGGGTGTGGGTTTTGGCGGCCTCCTGGCGGAGGATGGTGGTGATGAGGAACCCGCTGAGGAAGAAGAAGACGGTGACGCCCATGCCCCCGGGGACGACGATATCGAGGCCGGCGTGGGCGACGAAGACGAGGAGGAAGGCGATGGCGCGGATGCCGTCTAGGCTGGGGATGTAGGCTTTGCTCATTCCGTCCTGAGGGGGTCTCCTGGCTGGGCCGGACCCTGTCCTATTCTGCGGGAGCGGGGAGAGTGTGGGGCTAGGAATGAGGATTGGACGCGAGGGTTGTTCCCGATTCAATACCAGTTGCGGGAACAGCGGGTGCGCCGGGGCGGAGGCGCGGGTAGAATCTGCTGCGGGACGACCCATCTTACGGTGAGGGGTGTGACGGTCGATGAGTGAGGTGATGGTGGTCGACCTATCGATCTTGATCGTTTCGTACAACACCTGCGCGGTGCTGCGGGAGTGTCTGCAGTCGATCGAGGGCGGGCGGGGCGGGCTGTCGCTCGAGGTGATTGTGGTGGACAATGCCTCGCGGGACGACTCGGTGGCGATGGTGCGGGGAGAGTTTCCGTGGGTGAGGGTGATCGAGACGGGGGCGAACCTGGGGTTTGGGAATGCCAATAACCGGGCGCTCGAGGCGGCTACGGGGCGGTATCTTGTGCTGCTGAACTCGGATGCGTTTTTGGGGGCGGATACGCTGGCGGTGTCGCTGAGGAAGATGGAGGCGGAGCCCGGCGTGGGGCTTGCGGGCGGGAGGCTGGTAGGGCGGGATGGGGTGCCGCAGCCTTCGGCGCGAATGTTTCCGACGCTGCTGCGGGATCTGCTGACGATGTCCGGGCTGGCGGAGCGGTATGCGGGGTCGCGGTTCTTCGGGCAGGGAGACCGGACGTGGGCGGACCCGATGGCGGATGCGGAGGTCGATTGGGTTCCGGGGGCTTACTCGATGGTGCGGGGGGACCTGGCGCGGGAGATTGGGTTGTTCGATCCGGCGTTCTTTTTGTACTACGAGGAGGTGGACCTTTGCCGGCGAGTGAAGCGGGCGGGGTACCGGGTGATGTATTGGCCGGAGATCGTGGTGGTGCATGTGGGAGGGGAGTCTTCGCGGCAGGTGACGACGCTGGAGATGTCGCGGTCGGGGGCGCAACTGGTGCTGTGGCGGATGCGGAGTACGCTGCTTTTTTACCGGAAGCATGGGGGATGGCGGGCGGGGGCGGTGCGGTGGATGGAGGTGGGATGGTATCGGCTGCGGGCTTGGCGGAACCGAGGGAGGCGGGAGGCGGTGGTGAAGGATCAGACGCGGCTGGCGGAGTTGATGCAGCAGGCCTGGCGGGAGACGGATGGGGGACGGGTTTCTCCGCCGCAGCCCTGGTAGGGGCTAGAAGGAGCCGGGTTTGCGGGGGCGGATGCGGGCGGGGACGCCGACGGCGAGGTGGCCGGAGGGGACGTCGGTGAGGACGACGGCGTTGGCTCCGATGGCGACGTCGTCGCCGATGGTGATGGGGCCGAGGAGCTTGGCTCCGGTGCCGATGTCGACGCGATTGCCGAGGGTGGGGGAGCCGCGGTGGTTGCGGTGGCGGAGGCCGATGGTGACGCCGTTGCGGAGGATGACGTCGTCGCCGAGGACGGCGTCGCCGCTGACGACGACGTCGAAGCCGTGCTCGATGATGAGGCGGCGGCCGACGCGGGCCTCGCAGGGGAGTTCGATGCCGGTGATGGACTCACTGAAGATTTTGAGGAGCTTGTAGAGGAGGGAGAAAGGTTTGCGGAGGAACGGGGAGCGGAGGGTGTAGCGCCAGTTGCCGAAGCGGTAGACGGCCATGGCCCAGAGGCCGCGGCGGGTGAGGTCGCGGTCGTGGGCGTGGAAGTCTTCTTTGAGGTTTTCGAACATGGCCTGGCTCAGGGTTGGGATTTGTATTCGATGAGGCCGGATCTGTGGGAGGTGCCGCGGGTGAGCCAGAAGCGAAGCTGGCCAAGAAGGATGGGGACCTGCTGGAAGTGCGAGTGAGCTCCGTAGGCGAGGGCTTGCCGCCAGGTGGTGGTGCGTGGGCGGATGTGGGCGGCGGTGCGGGCGATGAGGAGGGCGGCGGCGGCGAGGAAGAGGAGGACGGGGAGGGTGGCGTGGAGGGCGAGGGCGGCGGCGGGGGCGAGGGTCCAGAAGAGGCCTCGGGCACGGTTGCGGCGGCTTTCGCGGAGCCAGAGGGGATCGGGCGTGGCGGCGTAGAAAGAGGAGACCTCGGCGTAGGCGTAGCCGGTGCGGAGGCAGCGGCGCCAGTACTGGCGGAGGTGGTGCATGTCGAGGTCGTGGCGGGTCATGGGGGCGTCGATGTGCTGGATGGTGAAGCCGAGGCCGCGGAGACGGCGGCAGAGGTCTGGCTCCTCGCCGGCGATGAGGGTTGGGTTGTAGCCATTGGCGGCGCGGAGGGCTTCGACGCGGACGAGGGCGTCGCCGCCGAAGTACTCTGCGGGGCCGGGGAAGGTGGGCCAGTCGAGGTCGAAGACGGCGTTGTAGAGGGAGCCCTGTGTGTCGATTTCGCGGCGGTCGCCGAAGACTCCGGCGACTTTGGGATCGGCAAAGGTGTCGAGGGCGCGGCGGACGAAGTGGGGGTCGAGGAGGGTGTCTCCGTCGAGGAAGAGGACGAAGGGGGCCTGGGTTGCGCGCCAACCGGTGTTGCGGCCGAGGGCTGCGGTGGTTGGGCCTTCGAGGACGATGGCGGTGGTGCCGAGGCTCTGGGCGAGGGCGACGGAGTTGTCGGTGGAGGAGGAGTCGACGTAGAGGATGTCGACGAGGGGGGCGGGGTAGTCCATGGCGCGGACGGAGGCGAGGCAGCGGCGGAGGCGGTCGCCTTCGTTGCGGCCGATGACGACGACGGCGAGCTGAGGCAGGGCGGAGATGGGGTCGGAGGCTGGCATGGCGCTAGAGGAAGTGCCTGAGGGTGTAGCCGAGGGTGAGCAGGGTGAGGAAGACGAGGGTGGCGAGGGCGTCCTGCCGCCAGAGGTTGACCTTCTCGCGGAAGGCCCCGATGGAGAGGACGAGGTAGAGCGGGAGATCTCCGGCGGCGACGCTGATGACGCCACCGCGGAGACCGAAGAAGTGGAAGGCGAGGGGGAGCGAAAGGAACATGGTGACGCAGAAGCAGGCGGTGCCGATGGCGTTGTAGATGGGTTTGCCGAGGGCGAAGAGGATGTCCCCGGCGGTGGTGTAGAGGAGGGTGTGCCAGAGGCCGAGGGCGAGGAGGGGGACCATCCAGGTGGCGTCGGCGTAGCGAACATCGTAGAGCTTTTGAATGAAGGGTCCGCCGAGGAGGATGACGGTGGTGAGGATGAGGGCGCCGGCGGAGAGGGCGTAGAAGCGGTAGCGGAGGACGTTGCTGCGGAAGGTGGGGAAGGGAAGGTGGACCATCTTCGAGACGAAGGGGAAGCCGACACGGTTGGAGAACTGGAGGATGACCTGGCGGGGGATATCGGCGATGGTGAAGGCAATGTTGTAGATGCCGAGGGTGGTGAAGGTGACGAGCTTGCCGAGGATGAGGCGGTCGGCTTGCGAGGCGAAGAAGTAGAAGGCGGTGCCGAGCATGATCCAGCGGCCAAAGCGGACGAGGCTCTGGACGGAGGTGCGATCCCAGGCGAGGCGATTGCGCTCTCCGGGGAGGACGGCGGGGATGTGGCTGAGGATGGATTTGGCGGAGGCGGCGGCGAGGGTTCCGAGGACGAGGGCCCAGACGCTGGGGCGGACCCATGCGGCGAGGAGCATGACGACGATGCCGACGAGCTGGCTGCCGAGATCGATGAGGAGCAGGCGGCGGACGCTGATGTGGCGGGCGGCGCGGAGGAGATTGGTGCTGGCGAAGCCCGCGATGACCATGGAGAAGGCGAGCACGGGGAGGAGGAGGCGGATGCGGGGGTCGCCATAAAGGGCGGCAAGGGGGACGGCGAGCAGGAGGGAGAGGATCCAGAGGGTGGCGCCGCGGAGGATCTGGACGGTCCAGGCGGTGTTGAGGAAGAGGGGTTCGTCGCCGCGGGGGGAACCGATGACGCTGGGCAGGAGGCCGACGTCGGAGAGGAGAGTCATGCCGACGACGAGGGTGGTGAGGAGGGCCATGAGGCCGAAGTACTGGGGGAGCAGGAGGCGGGTGAGGATGACGTTGTTGCCGAGGCGGATGGCCTGGGTGAGCCCGTAGGAGACGACCGTCCATACGGTGGCGCGCATGGCGGTGCCTTCGAGCTGGCGGTGGTCGTCGCGGGCGGGCGAGTGCGGCTCGACCGTGGGGGGATCGAGGGGCAGCAGGAGCTCGGAGGAGGTGTCGGCGGAGAGCACAGTGGATACCCGTCGGGGGGCTAGAGGGAGATGGGGTTATGCTGCGCGAAATCGATGCTGTTCTGGGTGATTTCCTCGTCCGCGCGGTACTTGCGGACGTTGCTGAGGACGATGGCGACGCCGGCGATCTTGAGGCGCTCGAGGAGGCGGAGGGCGCGGCCGAACTGCTTTTTGGTGACCTTGCCGGATTCGACGACGAGCACGGTTCCGTCGGCGATGCGGACGAGCTGCTCGGTGTGGGCGGAGAGCATGAGCGGATCGGCGCCGATGAGGATGGTGTTGTAGGCGTTGCTTGCCTTGCGGAGAAAGGCGGGGAGGCCTTTGGGATTTTTGAGGGTGACCTGGAAGAGCTGGGTGTCGGTGTCGCCCTCGAGGATGGTGGCGACGGAGGCGTTGGTGGTGTGGAGGGCTGAGACGGCCAGCTCCGGGCTGGGTTCGCTGCCGGTGGGGGCGGACTGGCTGTCGCGGTAGAGGTTTGCGGGAGTGGCGGGGTCTCCGACGTGGATGACAAGGGTGCGGAGCCCGCCGCGGGCGAGTTCTTCGCCGAGGTTCTGGACGATCTCGCGGGTTTGGCCTGCTCCGGCGGCGGCGGTGAAGACGAAGGTGCGGGCGGCGGAGCGGCGGTAGGCCTGGTCGATGCCACCGGCGAGGCGGAGCATGTACTGGCCGCACATGGGGGCGGGGAAGTCCTCGGGGTGGAGGAGGGTGCCGATGGGGGGAAAGCCGGCGAGGCGTTCGATTTCTTCCGCGGTGTAGACGAAGGGGACGCGGGCCTCGGCGAGGAAGGCGGCGAGGACGGCGGCGAGGAGGCTGAAGAGGGCGAAGGCGAGGGTGGCGAGGCTGCGGTGGCGGGAGACGGGACCTGAGGGGGTGACGGCCCAGGTGACGACATGCTCGGAGCTGGGGGAGTTGGTTTCGAGCTGGAGGACGCGGATGCGGTCGTCGAGGACGGCGTAGTTGGCCTGGAGGCGGTGGATTTCGTCGTTGAGGATCTGGGCCTGCTGGATTTTGGGGGCGGCCTGGACGGCGAGGGCCTGGGTGCGGGTGAGGTCGCCCTGGAGCTCGGACTCGAGGCGCTGGGCGCGGTCGCGTTCGCTTGAGAAGCGCTGGCGCATCTGGCCGGCGACCTTGGTGGTGGCGCGGCTGGTGAGCTGTTCGAGCTGCTGATCGATGGAGTCGAGTTCCTTCTGGGCCTGCTTGTAGATGGGATTCTGGGGGGTGAGGCCGTTGATCTCGAGCATGAGGGCGGCGCGGCGGGTGTTGAGCTGGTTGGTCATGGCGACGACGGCGGGGTCGGCGGTGGCCTGGGCTCCGGCGGCCTCTTCGAGGGCGGAGTGGATTTCGCCCTTGGAGCGGGTGCGGAGGGCGGCGTCGGTGGCATCGGCTTCGGCGCGCTTCTCGTGGGCTTCGGCGAGCTGCTCACGCAGCTTGACCATCTGGGTGTCGTAAGGATTGTTGGCGTTCTGGGAGTCGAACTGGGCGATGCCGAGGGCGTCGAGCAGGGAGCCCTGGCGGCGGAGGTCCGCGTCGAGCTTGGCGGCGAGCTGGTCGCGGTCGCGGGTGAGGGTCCCGATGCGGTCGGGGTGCCCGTAGAACTCGTCGGTGTGAGCGCTGGCGAGGTAGGCGGCGGTGATCTCGTTGAGGAAGTCGGCAAGGCCTTCGCGCTGGCGGGTTTTGAGGGTGATGGACATCTGGTAGCTGCGGCCCATCTCCTCGACCTTGACGGATTTTTCCAGGCGGGCGACGGCGTCCTGCTCGGTTTCTTTGGGGAGCATCCAGAAGCCGGGGTACTTGCGGATGGCCTGGCGGAGGTTTTCGTAGCGTGTGACGGCGATGATCTGCTGCTCCATAAAGACGTCGTACTGGCGGTCGTGCTCGTGGTTTTCGGCCAGTTCGCTGGGGAAGGTGGGGGAGACGTAGACGATGGACTGCGCCTGGTAGAGGGGGCCGAGGAGGACGCGGAGGGCGACTGCGCCGCAGAAGGCCATGACGGTGAAGACAAGAAGGACGAGGCGGAGATGGCGGCGGACGGTAGCGATGGGGGTGAAGGGCTTGCGGCGCGGCGCCGGGGCGGGCGCGTCCATGATGGGCGGCGCGGCCTGGAGGGCTATAGGGGCGAACTCGCTGGACGGGTTGAGCATACGTCGTTTCCCTTCGTCGATCACCGGCCCACCAGGGTGCCGATGGTGGCCATCTGCGCGGCGGGTGAGAGTTGTTGCAGAACGTAGCCGACCTTGGCGATGCCGCTTTTGGGCACGTAGACGATGCTTCCCACGGCGAGGGTGACGTCTTTGCCGCGTTGGGTGAGGAGGTCTTTGAAGGCGATGCGCTGGACGGCGCCGGTGGTGGGGTTGATGACCTGCACGGTGGGGTTGCCGGCGGCTTCGGTGATGCCTCCGGCGTCGGCGATGAGGGAGATGAGGGTGGACTCGTCCTTGAGGGGCACGGGCCCGGGAGACTTGACCTCGCCGAGGACGGAGATGAGGCGTTCCTGGTCTCCGGGGACGTAGAGGATGTCGTTGCGGCGGAGGCGGATGTCTCCGGAGCGGAAGACGTCCTTGAGATTGATGGTTCCGATCTGGTCGGTGCCACGGTAGAGGATGCAGTGCATGGGCATGCGGCGGGCTTTATCGCCGATGCTTCCGGAGGCGCCTCCGCGGGTGATGGCTTCGAGGAGGGTGGGGGTTCCGTCGAAGTAGAGGACGCCGGGATGCTCGACGTCGCCGAGCAGGAGGATGCGATTGGCGCCGTACTTGGTGATCTGGATGCTGACGACGGGGTCGGTGTAGAAGGGGAGAAGGGCTTTGGCGACAGCGGCGGCGGCGGCTTCGGTGGAGAGGCCGTTGAGGGGGACCGAGCCGGCGACGGGGATGGCGATGCGGGCGTCGGGGCCGAGGGCCACTGTGCTGGAGAGCTCGGGGCGGCCGAGGACGGTGAGCTTGATTTCGTCTCCGGGGCCGAGCTCGTAGTGTTCGCCATCGGTGGGCTGGGTGCGGCGGAGCTGGTCGACGGGGTGCTCCTGCAGGCGAGGCGCGGTGGCGGGAGCCTGCGCGTGCATGGGAACGAGGGACAGGAGTGCGGCCGCGGTTAGGCTGAGGCGGCGTAGCGCTCCAGGAGATCGCGGGCTCATGCGCGCTGCGGTTTTCCGACTTGCGATACGGAGATGGGGATAGGTTTGTGGCATCATCGTCGGGCTTTTCGTCTCTCGATCTATTTTTCGGCAGGAGCGCGGGATGTCTTTACCCAGGAGGCGCGATTCCGGGTCATCGCGAGAATCGAACGGGTTAGAGCGACCTTTTTGACGACGTACCACGGGGCCTGGAGGAGGGCGAGCCCGGTCTGGCGCGGGTTGGGGCTCATCTGGAGGCCTACGAGGAGGTGGAACGCGAGGGTGACCAGGCCGAGGAGGGCGTAGGCGGTGAGGAGGTTGGCGGGCAGGAGGAGAAGAAGGACGAGGAGGAGGACCTGGAGGGCGATGGGCTGCCCGAGGAGGTCGAGGAGGGGTTCGGCGAGGCGGAGGTTGCCGCGGAGGACCAGGAAAGCGATGCGGGGGGCGAGGGTGCGCATCATCTGGATGCGGCCGCCTTCCCAGCGGGCGGCCTGGGTGCGCTGGCCGGCGGCGCTGGCGGGGACCACGGCGAGGACGGTGGCCTGGGGTACGAAGGCGGTGGGGATGCCGTGGGTGAGCAGGGAGAGGTGGAACTCGAGATCTTCGACGATGGAATGGGCGGCGTAGGGGACTCGATCGAGGACCTCGCGGCGAAAAGCGAAGCCGTTACCAAAGATTCCGCAGGAGAGGCCTAGGCGTTGGCGGCCGGTGGCGCGGACGACGTTTTTGCAGAGGAAGGAGAGGGCCTGGAGGTGGCCGCGGGCGGTGCCGTGAGGGGCGTGGGATTGATAGCGGGTCTGGACGACACGGTGGCGGGAGAGAGCCTGCTGGACGGCGGGGATGAGGTTGGGAGACACGGTGGAGTCGGCGTCGATGACGAGGACGGCGTCGGCGGCAAAGCGTTGGAAGGCGAGATCGAAGCCGTGGGTGAGGGCGTTGCCTTTGCCGGGGAGTTGGGGGTCGTCGAGCCGGGAGACGTGGGCGCCTGCCCCCGCGGCGTATTCGGCGGTGCGGTCGGTGCAGTTGTGGGCGACGACGAGGATGTCGGTGGCGCCGCTGGTGGCGAGGCTCTGGACGCAGGCGCGGATGGAGCCCTCTTCGTTGTGGCTGGGGACAAGGACGATGAGGCGCTGGATGGGGGAAAGGGTGGCAGGATGCTGGGGATGGCGCGGGGGAAGGGTGGCGGCGAGGGTGACCAGAAGGAGCTCAAGAAGCAGGGGGGCCGTGAGCAGCACCAGGAGCGTGCCGGCGGCAAGTACAAGACCGTGTTGTAAGGCTTGGGGCAAGGGGTGGCCTCGGCGACTGGGTTAGACGAAGACGCGTTCGAAGACGAAGGGCTTTTGGGCGAGCGTGGGCTCGGGCCCAGGGCGGCGCACGGTGGGGCGGAGCGACTGGGACCAGCCGAGCGTAAGGAAGAGCAGGTGGACGACGGGCTGGGAGAGGGCGACGGTGGTGAGGGTAAAGGCGGCCCCGACGGCGATGCCCAGGAGGCAATAGGCGAGGACGACGTCATCGCGTGCGCGGAAGGTGCGGCAGAGGCCGATGAGATGAAGGATGGCGACGGTGAAGAGGGCGACGAGGAGGGTACAGCCGAGATAACCGACGCTGACGGCGCGCAGGAGGTACTCGTTATCGATGGAGGGCTGCTTGTCGCTCCAGCCGATGGAGCCGTCGGCGAGTTTATGGCCGGAGCCCAGGCCGAGGAGGCCGCCGCGCGCGACGAGGGGGAGGTAGGTGTCCCAGAGTTTGCGGCGATAGGCGGCGTTCTGCTGGTCTTCGTCGTAGGCCCCGGTGGAGGTGGTCTGGGTGTATCCGTTGAGGAAGACGCCGGTGACGATGAGGGCGAGCGAGAGGGTGGCGATGGCGATGGTGGCGGCACGGCGGCGATTGCGGAAGAAGCCGGCGGAGGCGGCGATGAGGCCGAGGATGCAGCCGATCCAGGGACCGCGGGATTGGGTCATGAAGAGCCCTCCGAGGACGAGGAGGGTGACGACGATGGATCTGCGGCCGGGAAAGTACTTCCATTTGGCGGCGCTGGCGAGCCAGAGCTGGAACATGAGGCCGATGGAGAAGATCATGCCGGCGAAGATGGCGTGGCCGTAGGGTCCGGCGACCCGGCTGAAGCCCCAGCGGACCTGACGGTGCCATCCGGAGCTTTCTTTCAGGAGGCCTTCGACGCCGGTCTGGAAGGGATTGGAGATGGCGATGTACTCGTAGACGCTGAGGACGGCGACGAGCGCGAGGCAGAGGACGACGGCTTTGGCAAAGCGCGTCCGGAAGCCGGACTGCTCGATGAGGGTTCTGCCGAGGAGGTAGGGCAGGCCGCATCCGCAGAGCTCCTGGGCGCAGCTGTAGAAGCCGATGCGGAGGTTGCCGTGCTGGGCGTCGGCGAGGAAGACGGTGAGACAGTCGGCGAGGACGCAGCAATCGAGGAGGGAAAGACGCAGGGTGTGACGCCAGCGGAGAAAGGCTGCGGCGCCGAGCACGACGGACATGCCGACCGTGACGTCAAACAGGAGACCGGCGAGGCCGAAGCGGAGGTAGAGCGGAACGAGCAGCAGGCAGGGGACGTAGAGGCGGACCAGAATGGTCGAGGGGGACTGGAAGCGCAGCAGGATGGCCGCGACAATCGCCGGAAGGAGGATAAGTAGAGGAATCATGGACGGGATGAGGCGGCGAACGGGATAAGGGGGAATCTAGGGGTCACGCCGGGCTCCTTCCGCGGGATGCGATGGTTGCGACTGCCGGGCCGATGACGCGACCTGCCGCTGAGAGACAGATCGACCCCCGGGGCGAAGTCTTGAGTTTGTGGGTTGCACCACAGGAAGGTGAGGTGGGTGCACGGGGTCAGGAGACGGCTTCGGTCGTCTGGGCAGTGGTCTGGGCGATGGTCTGGGTGATGATCTGGGCGGGGGCGGCGTGGGGCTGGTTCTGGAGGAGCTGCCGGAGGACGAGGTAGATGAAGAGGGTGTTGCCGAAGAGGTAGCGACGCCAGAGGCGGCGGGGCTCGCGTGCCAGGCGCCAGAGCCACTCGAAGCCGGCATTCTGGAGCAGCAGGGGGGCGCGTTTCTGGAAGCCGGCGACGAGCTCGAAGCTGCCTCCGACGCCCATCATGACCTTGACGGGGAGGTGGGCGTTACGCTCGATCCAGTACTCCTGGGCGGGGGCGCCGAGGGCGACGAAGAGCAGGTCGGGTTTCGCGTCGGTGATGCGGCGCGCGACCTCCTGCTGCAGGGCGAGGTCGCCCTGGAGGAAGCCGTGGGCGGGGCAGTGGACGCCGGCGACGCGCAGGCCGGGACAGGTTTTCTGGAGGATTTGTGCGGTGGCTTCGGCGGCCCCGGGCATGCCGCCGAGGAAGTAGACGGACTGGCCGTTGGCGGCGGCTTCCTGGCAGAGGCGGACCATGAGGTCGGCTCCGTTGACGCGGGCGGGGAGAGCGTCTCCGAGGAGACGGGAGGCCCAGACGAGGGGCACGCCGTCGGCGACGCTGAGCTCGGCGCGGGCGATGAGATCGGCGAAGTGCTTGCTGTGCGAGGCGATCTGGACGAACTGGGCATTGACGGTGACGACCTGCGCGGCCCTGACGCGGTGCTGAGCCTGAAAGAGGCCGATGCGCTCGACCGCCCCCTCCATGGTGACGAGGTCGACGACGACCTTGTCGATGCGAACCCGACCTGGGAGGCTGGGCTTCGTTTGATTTGTTGCCGGGGTGCTGGCTGTCACATCCGCCGTTTCGTTTCCCGTGATCACCTTGCGGTCCGCCTTTGCTTGGATCGTTCGCTTCGCGCAGGCCTGGGGAGAGGTCCTGCTGTGAGCTGTATCGGGTCGCAGGGCCGATCGCTTGTCCGGAGGTACACCCGAAAGTGAACTTACGTAACCGAGGGCCTGGCCGGGAGGCCGGCGAAGGGTGTTTCGCTCCTGTAGTCTCGGAGGAAAGAACAATTACGAGGAAGAAATGCGATACGTGGACTCTTCTGGCGGCGCTCACACACCGGCCCTGCCGTCTCGACCCTCCGAGGTTTTTTCGCGGAGAAGTGCAGTTTCCAAGCGGTTGTACCGGGGTGCGGCGGCGATGGCTTCGGCGGGCCTGCTGGCCGCGGGGCTGCTGGTGCGCGATGGCAGACTTCCGGCGTTGGCCTTTGTGCTGTCGTTTGCGCCCGCGGCGCAGGCGCAGGGGCCGACGGTGATCCATGTGGAGGGCACGGTGCTGCACAGCGGCATGAAGCGGCTGGGCATCAACATGGGCGGGCAGGATTTTTACGATTCGCGGCAGATGCTGCGGAACCTGGTATCCCGCAATCCGGGGTTCGAGGGCGAACAATGGCAGTCGGTGCTGCAGTGCCGTACGGTGACGTTTGCCTCGTGCACGGATATCGCTCCCGGGACGTCGTGGCCCGAGGGCTTTCTGGACGGCGGGAGCTACGAAGTGATTGCGGGCGCGGCGAAGGGGCAGACGGGATCGATTCTGCACAGCACGGGGGCGAACGCGGTGACGGGGTCGACGATCCTCTTTACGCCGGGCCGGCGGCAGCCGGCGGCAGATGACATTTTCGTGGTGCGCAAGTCGATGCCGGGGAACGCGGCGGCGGGGTGGTGGACGAGCGCGAGCGGCGGCGCGACGATTTCGACGGAGTTCAAGGATCGTTCTTCTGCAAGTCCGGGGCTGCAGGCGCTGCGTCTGACGGCTTCGCTTCCGGGGCAGACGGCTTCGGTGTCGTCGTTTTTCGATTCGACGGCGGGGCATACGTTTGTGCGGATGCAGGGACGCTACGTGCTGAGCTTCCGGGCGAAGGGGGTCGCGGGGAACAGGAATCTTTCGATCCAACTGCAGCGGCCATCGAGCCAGCCGGTCTTCAGCAAGACGGTGGTGCTGAGCCCGACGTGGCAGGACTACAGCTTTGCCTTCGAGGCCGCGGAGGGCGCGGGGGTGCTGGGGACGGCGGGGCTCAGCTTCGCGGTTTCCCGTGGCAGCGTGTTGCTGGACGATGTGAGCGTGGCGGCGGCGAGCAGCAATGGGACAGTCTTCCGCGATGAGGTGGTGGCGGCGCTCGAGGCGCTGCATCCGGGCGTGCTGCGCGACATGGATAGCGGGCAGAACTTCGGGAGCAGCTTGGACAATATGCTGGCGGTTCCGGGGGCGCGGCAGCGTGCGGGGTACAGCAAGTACTCGTCGGAGGCGGACGATATCGCCATTGGGCTGCACGACTTCCTGGTGCTGGCGGAGAAGGTTGGGGCGGAGCCCTGGTACACGATGCCGCTGGGGATGACGCAGGCCGAGGCGGCGCACCTGTTCGAGTACCTGGGCGGGTCGGCTTCGACGCGGTATGGCGCGAAGCGCGCGGCGCTCGGGCATCCGGAGCCCTGGACGCAGACGTTCTCGACGATCCACATCGAGTATGGCAACGAGGCGTGGAACTACGCGCAGCAGGGGGCTTCGATCGCCGACCCGGCGGCATATTCGGTGCGGGCGAATGCGATCTTTGCCGCGATGCGTTCGTCGCCGTGGTACGCGCCGGGACGGTACGATTTGGTGGCGAATGGGCAGGCGGTGAACGTGGGGTTGAACCAGGTGATCCTGTCTTCGGCTTCCGGGTTCGACACGATCGATGTCGCTCCATACCTGTTTTCAACGTTCGCGGACGACGGTTCGACGGAGAAGATCTTTGGGCCGATGTTTGCCGAGCCGGAGATGTACGACAGCCGGACGAACGGCGTGATCTACCAGCAGGCGAAGGCCGCGGCCAGTGCACGGCATCCGGTGAACCTGGCGGTGTACGAGACGGGCATGAACGCACAGGCGGGAACGGTCGGGCAGGCGAGCCTGGATGCGGCGGTTCCGTCGGTGGGCGCGGGGTTGGTGGCCATCGAACATATGCTGCTGATGGCGCGGGACCTGGGCGTGACGGTGCAGAACACCTTCCACCTTGGGGGCTACGAGGCGCCGTTCGGGAACCAGGCGATTGCCGGCGAGCAGTCGCCGATATGGGGGGTGATGCTGGATATGGGTGGGGCGACGAACCGCATGCGCCCCTCGGCCCTGGCCCAACGGATGGCGAACGAGGCGATCCGTTCGACCATGCTGGCGACAAGCGTGACGGGCGGCGACCCGACGTGGAACCAGCCGCTGAGCCGCAACGACCAGGTGCAGTTGAACGGGGCGCATGAGCTGCAGAGCTTTGCCTTTACCGACGGCACGACGGATACGTTGATCGTCTTCAACCTGAGCCGGACTGCGGCGCACACGGTGCACTTGGAGGGGCAGAACGCCCCGGCGGGGGCCGTGACGGTGGAGACGCTGACCTCGGCGAAGATTACGGACAGCAACGAGGTTTCGGAGAAGGTGAAGGTGGTGCGGCGGGTGCAGAGCGGCGTGGTGCGGGGGCAGACGGGGTTCTCGCTGGCCCCGTTCTCGCTGACGTCGTTCTGTTCGGCGCATGTGCGGTAGGCAGGCCGGCGATCAGCCCAGGCCGTGGGCGCGTAGGACGTCGGCCAGGTGGTCGGCGTTGCGCGCCAGGTTGTAGTCGGCCAGGACCTTGGCGCGTCCGGCTGTGGCGAGCGTGTGGCGCAGAGCGGAGTCGTCCAGGAGGGATTGGATGGCTTGGGTGAGCTTGTCGACGGAGGCGGGGGGAACGAGAAGCCCCTCGACGCCGGGGCGGATGAGTTCCGGGATTCCAGCGACGAAGGTGCTGATGCAGGGGATTTGCATGACCATGGCCTCCATGAGAGCCACGGGGACGCCTTCGGCGAAGCTGGCGAGGACGAAGAGGTCGGCCTGCTGCAGCAGGGTGCGGGTGCGGGCGTGGCTGGTAGCGCCGTGCAGGGTGACCTCGGCCGAGAGTCCATCGGCGGCGATGGTCTGCTCGATACGGGTTTGGTCGGGGCCTCCGCCGACGAGGTCCAGGTGAAGAGAGTAGCCCATGACCTTGAGCCGGAGGACGGCGGCGAGGAGGATCTCCTGGCCCTTGCTGGGGTGCAGGCGGCCGACACAGATGAGGCGGGTGGTTGGCGAGGGCGGGCGGGGGACGGGAAGGAAGAGGGCGTCATCCACCCCCAGGCGGCAGACGTGGAGCTTGCCTGCGAAGGCGGGTGGCCCGATGCGGAGGAGCTGGCTGCGGCAGAAGTGGCTGATGCAGAGGACGAAGCTTGCGCGTTCGAGCTTGCGGCGGAGATAGAACGGGGTGACGTCGTAGAACTCGTCCGGCCCATGGACGGTGAGGGAGAAGGGCATTTGCCAGGCGACGGACGCGAGCAGGGCCACGGTGGCCACCGGACCGGCGAAGTGGACGTGGAGGTGATGGCAGCCGCGTCGATGCATCCAGGCGCCGAGGAGGAGGGCTTCGGCGAGGTAGAAGAGGGCGTAAAGGGTTGCGGGCACGTTGCCGGGGGCAAGACGGAGGGCTTCGCGGATGCCTCGTTGGACGACGAGGGGGTGGCGGGCGGTGATGGCGAGGAGGCGCAGGAGGTGAAGGGCTCTGGAGCCGGACTTTAGGTAGAAGGTCTGGGCCGATGCATCGGTTTCAGCCGCGGAGAAGCCGTCCAAAGGGGGAGATACCGGGTTGATGGAGGCGGTTTCGATGACGAAGCCGCGCTGGCGCAGGGCGGCGATCTCGCTGAGGAAGAAGGTATGGGATACGGCGGGATATTGGCTGAGCAGGTAAGCGATCTTGCGGGGTGGCAAACGACTCCTCTTCCTGGTGCCCAACGTGGGATGTGGCGAACGGCACGGTCAGGATACGAGGAGTTGCAGGGTTTCGCCGCGTGTGGAGGTGCGCCTGCGCGGAGAGTGTTCCTTTCCGGAACGTCAGGGGCGCAGTGCGCGGTGGATCTTGCGGTCGGTTTTGTACTGCGAGAGCGCGTAGACGGCCCAGATCGTCGCGGGCAGCCAACCGAGGAGCGTGCATTGCAGCAGGAGGCAGAGCAGGCCGGAGAAGGGGCGGCCGATGAGGAAGAACGTGAGCCAGGGAAAGAGAAAGGCGATCAGGAGTCTCATAGTTGGGATCACTTACGTGGAAGGCAGGGTGATGGTTCCCCGCGGCTATCGTGGCCTGCGACCACGCCGGCGCGGGGGGGCGGGCGGACGGGAGACGGCTTGCCAGACCTGGGGTGAGTTCCAGAGGCGGGTGGCGGTGTGGTCGAGGCGGATGGGCGCTGTGGGGGCGCCGGGGGGGAGGACTGCCTGGAGGCCGTCGCCGAACTGGGGGATGGCGTTGCCGAGGGCGAGGAGGCGCTGCACCGTGGCCGCGCCCGTAAGGTGTAGGGTGTAGCCTTGGCGGTCCAGTCTGCCCTCGAGCAGAGCGGGCTCCCGTGCGCCGAGGGCGAGCGTGGTGGGCTGGAGGAGGAGAGCGTCGGAGGAGGCGGGTCTGCGGCGCGCCGGCTGGGTGGCTTCGGGCGGGATGGGCGCGCCGAGGTGCAGGACGGCATCGCCCAGGGCGATGGGATCGGGGCCTTCGAGTTGGAGGGCTCCGGCGGAGAGGGTGGCGGTGCCGGAGAGGCTCTGGTCCTGGTAGGCGGCTTCCGCACGAAGGACTCCGTCGAGGCCGAGGGCGGGTGGGACGCGGGGGCTGAGCGTATGGAGGAGGCTGACGAGGTCTGTGGCGGGAAGGGGACCGACCTGGAGCTTGCCGGTGGCGCGGTCGAGGTGGCGCACGTCGTCGAGGGCTCCGGACGCGACGGCGAGCGGTGGGTCGGCTTGATCGGGGGTGCGGCAGAGGCCTGCGGAGAAGCCGTGGAAGGCGTTGGTGACGGTGGCGGTGCACTCGGCGGTGAGGGAGAGGAGATGCTCGGGGACGAAGTCGGCGCGGCGCGCGTCTGCGAGACGGATGTGGGCGATAGCGTGGTTGCTGCCGACGGTCCCCTGGGCGGCGGCGGTGAAGGTGAAGTCTCCCCGCCAATCTCCGTCGCGGCCGAGGACGATGCGGCTGACCTCGCCGAGGGGAACGCCGCGCCATTCTCCCTTGAGGTCGATGGGAATCTGGTTGAGGGTGGGGGCTCGGCCGAGGGTGCCTTCCAGGCGGAGGAGGCCGGTGTAGCCGACGGGAACGTCGGTGCGCGTGGGCCGTGCCTTGATGCGGAAGTTCCATCGCTCCGGGCTGGGGAGCCACATGGCGAAGTCCGCCTCGGTGAGGGCTACCGGTGTCTTCTCCTGGTCCATCTTGAGGTTGACTCTGGCTCCGGTGGCCTGGATGTAGGGGAAGCGAGCGGCGGGTCCGGCGGTGCGCTGGGCGGTTGGTGCGGCGTCGAGGCGGGCGGTCTGGAGGAGGATGGAGTCGACGTTCCAGCGGCCGTCGGCGAGATGGACGAGGTTGACGGAAGGCTCGGTGAGGCTGATGGTGGCGAACTCGACGCGGCGGCGCCAGAGGGTGCTGACGCGGAGGGTGGCGCGGACGGATTCGGCGCGGATGGTGGGCTCGGCGCCGAAGGCTGGGTCCTCGCTGACGACGAAACGATCGAGGGTGAAGCCTGGGACTGGGAGGAGATTGAGGGTGACGTGGTCGAGGTGGACCGGACGGCCGAGGCTGTCGGAGATGCTCTGGGTGATGCGGCGCTGGAAGCGGTTGACGTTGAGGTAAGGCGGGAGAAGCGCGAGAAGCACAAGCAGGACGAGTGCGGCGGTGACGATCCAGACGCGGCCGAGGAAGGGCGAGTGGACTGCCGCCGGCGATGCTTCCATTTGGCTCGCGGGGTGCATCGGCTGGGCTCCTAGCGGATCACATGCAGGGTCCGTCGCCAGCGGGTTTGATCGAAGACGTGCAGCGCAACATGTCCCATGAAGGAGAGGCGCTCGCCGATGCCCTGCTTGTCGATCTGGTCTGCGGGGGTTTCGAAGGACCAGTAGACGAACATGGGGCGGCCGACGATGTTCTCGCGGGGGACGAAGCCCCAGTAGCGGCCGTCGAGGCTCTCGGTGCGGTTGTCGCCCATGGCGAAGACCTTGCCGGGCGGAACGACAAGGTCGTCGCCCTGGATGTGGGTGGGAAGGTCGACGCTCCAGAGGGCGGTGACGCCTTCGCTCATGCTGGGTGGGACGCTGGGGAAGTCGTCGCGATAGGGGTTGTAGGTGTGGTAGGGATTGCCGTCGTCGGCGGGTTTGCCGGCCTGTGGCTCGTTCTGGGCGACTCCGTTGAGGTAGACGATGCCGTTGCGAAGGTGGATGCGGTCGCCAGGGATGCCGATGGCGCGCTTGACGAGGAAGAGGTCGGGGGTTTCGGGGTTTGGCTTGAGGAAGACGATGACGTCTCCGCGGCGGATGTCGCGATAGTGGGTCCAGGGCGCCCAGCGGCTTGGTGGGGCGAAGGAGACGCGGTCGACGAGAACGTGGTCTCCGATGAGGAGGGTCTTCTCCATGGACGCGGAGGGGATTTCGAAGTTCTGGAAGATGAAGGTCATGACGAAGAGGCCGATGGCGAGAACGCTGCAGATGGAGGCGAGCGATTCGAGCGGGGTCTCGGTGTCGGCCGCGCGCGCGGGCTTCGCGTTGGTTGCGGCTTCGTCTTCTACTTCGAGATCGGTCGTTTTGGCGGTGGACATCGGTTCTCCGGTTCGCACCCAGTGTATCTCGCCGTGGACGGGGGTTGTTACGAACTTTCCGGTTACCGATGGGAAGGGGCGCCCGTACTT
The DNA here is from genome assembly GCA_965213785.1 of uncultured Granulicella sp. GTDB lineage: Bacteria > Acidobacteriota > Terriglobia > Terriglobales > Acidobacteriaceae > Edaphobacter. The sequence continues at coordinate 3,097,108 of OZ243921.1, forward strand.
CGCGCGTAAAGCCTTTGTTCATTCAGCTTGCGCCCTGCAATCGGCCGTACGTGTTAGAAGCAAACGATATGAACAAACAAAGGACTTAGCTGTGCGAACGCAAAGAGGCAAGGGTTGTGCCGGAAGCGAAGTCTCCAGCCTCCACCCTTGGAAGAACTAATGATAAATGTTTTGCGCTATCCACTCGGTGGGTGCCAGCTCCAGGGGACCTCAGGTCCTGAGGCTGCGGTGCTCACGGTAAAGCTGTGAGCCCCTTCGCTCAGGATGACATGGCCTTCCAGGAGCCAACTCAAGGGAGGGCAGCCGAGAGGAGGGAAGAGCTCAGTGGATGACCTGCAGGGTGCGGTTCCAGCGGGCGAGACCGGCTGGCTGGGCGGCGGCCTGGCGGCCGGTGGCGGCGGGGCCGGCCTCGCTTTCGGGGTCGTCGTTGCGCATCTGGAGGGAAAGGTAGACGAGGAAGGGCCGGCCGACGATGGCGGCGCGGGGGACGAGGCCCCAGAAGCGGCTGTCGAGGCTGTCGTTGCGGTTGTCGCCGAGGACGAAGAAGCTGTTGGGGGGGATGACGAGTTCGCCGCGGTCGACCATGCCTCTCATGCGAATCCACCAGGCGGAGGTGACCTCGGGGTCGGGCGAGGGGGCGTTGGGGAAAAAGTCGCGGTAGAGGTTGGTTCCTCCGCTGCGGTAGACGGCGTAGGGCTCGGTGAGGATCTTGCCGTTGAGCCAGACGCGGCCGGCGCGGAGGCGGACTCGATCTCCGGGGATGGCGATGATGCGCTTGACGAGGTGCCGGGTGTCGTCGACGGGGTCGTGGAAGACAATGACGTCTCCGCGATGGAGGTCAGCCGGGGGGAGGATGGGGGTGTTGCCGCCGACTTGTTTGTCCACGAGGAGGAAGTCTCCGACGAGGAGGGTGGGCTCCATGGAGGCGGAGGGAATGCGGAAGGGCTGGAGGGTGAAGGTGATGAAGAAGAGGGCGATGGCGGTGAGGACGAGCATTGACTGCGCGGCCTGGAGGAGGCCCTCGCCGACCCGGTGGTTTGCGGGGTGGTTCATGCGGGCTCCGCAGGGAGGCGGCCAAGGCGGGCGAGGGCTCCCTTGGCGGCTTCCTGCTGGGCCTCTTTTTTGGTGCCTCCCTCGCCTTCGCCGATGGGTTCGGCGGATTCGCCTTCGAGGCCGAGCCAGACCTCGACGACGAAGCGCTTGCGGTGGTCGGGGCCGGTCTGGCCGGCGAGGACATAGCGCGGCTGGCCCTTGCCGGCGGCCTGGAGGAGCTCCTGGAGGGCGGACTTGTGGTCGCCGACGGCTCCGCTGAAGGTGTTTTCGGGGTCGAGGGCGGCGCGGAGGGCGGGCATGGCGGGTTCGAGGACGTCACGGGCGACGAAGGTGCGGGCGACTTCGAGGCCTCCGTCGAGGTAGAGGGCGGCGATGAGGGCTTCGAGGGCATCGGCGAGGATGGCGGGTTTTTCGCGGCCCCCGCTGATCTCTTCGCCGCGCCCGAGGCGGAGCATGGGGCCGAGGCCGATGCGGGCGGCGACTCCGCCGAGGTGCTTGCGGCTGACGACGGAGGCGCGGAGGCGGGTGAGTTCGCCTTCGCGGGAGCGGGGGAAGGCGTGGTAGAGAGCGGCGGCGGCGACCATGCCGAGGATGGCGTCGCCGAGGAACTCAAGCTGCTCGTTATCGGCGGTGGGGTCTCCGAGAGCCTCGGGCGAGGTGTCGGAAAGACTGGAGCGATGGGTGAGGGCGCGGGCGAGGAGCTCGGGGGCTTGGAAGACGTGGCCGATGATTTCCGCAGGATCGCGCTCCGCCTTCGCTCCCGACCGCTTTGCTCGGCGTGTTGTCATGCGGGTTTGTTCCTCGCCTGGTGGATGACTGTTGACTGGCACTCATGCTGCCAGCTCGATCAAGCCGCAGGTCCTTCGACTCGCTTCGCTCGCTCAGGATGACACTTTCGGGAATCGGTCAGGATGACGATCTTGAACCTGGCAGGATGGACATTTCGTGAAGTTGATCAGGATGGCAGTTTGAAGTTGCTCAGGATGACACTTCTTTAAGGTAGTGGTCGGCTAGTGGGGCTGTTGGGTGGCGGGGGCTTCGGGGCGGTAGGCGTCTTTTTCGGCTTTGCCGCTGGGGTCGAAGGGTTCTTCGTCTTCGGTGGGGCGCTTGGCGCGCTTGGGGCCGGTGAAGGGGATTTTGAGGCCTTTTTCGGCGGCGGCCTTGGTGTCGGGGGCGCTGTCGCGGACGGTCAGGGCTTCTTTGTACTCGGTGATGGCCTTGGCGCGCTCGGGCTGCTCGCGGGTGTCGTAGAGGCGGCCGAGGTAGATGTGCGACCAGGCGAGAGTGCGGGGGTTCTTTGAGGTTTTGACGGCCTCGCCGAAGTGCCTCATGGCTTCGTCGGGCTGGCGCTCCATGACGTTGACCTGGCCGAGGACGTAGTGGGCTTCGGCGTGGTCGCCGTTGGGGTCGGCGAGGACCTTTTCGGCGAGGTCTTCGGCCTCGACGAGGTCGCCCTTCATGAGCTTGAGCTCGGCGAGGCGGACGCCGGTGGGGGCGACGGAGGCACGGCGGATGCCGCCGCGGACTCCGGTGGCGGGCAGGAAGGCGATCTGGGAGTCACGCTTGCGCTCGCGCTCGACGTCCATGCCGTAGACCATCTGGCCGATGTCTTCCTTGAGGCTGGCGGAGTCGTGCTCGGTGGCGATGAGCTGGTCGTAGAAGTAGCCGGTGAGGGCCCAGCCTTCGCGCTGGTCCTGGGCGACGAGGTCGCGGCGGACGGTTTCCGCCTTCTTTTCGTAGGCGGCGAGGGCTCCGTCGTACTGGAACATGGCGGAGCGCTCGGTGACCTGGGCGGGGCGGACGGGTTTGGGGAAGTCAAACTCGAGCATGCGGGCCTCGACGGCGCGGATGAGGCACTCCGTGATGTAGGCGGTAATGTCGGATTTGTAGATGAAGTCGATAGGGGCTTCGGCGATGGGTTTAAGGAGGGGCTGGAGGCGCTCCATGGCCTGGGCGCGGGCGTAGATAAGGGGCTCGACCATGTATTGCAGGTAGATGTGGCGGACCTCGTTCATGTGGACGGTTCCGTTGGCGCCTTTGGGGCTGGCGACGACGATGAAGTCGTTGGCGTAGATGCGGGCGTTGGTGGCAGAGGGGGCGAGCATCGGCTCGATGAGGACGACGAAGCGGCGGCCGTCGTAGGTGGAGAGGGGGAGGCGGAGGAAGATGTTGGACTGGAGGATGGCCTTGGTGAGGGGGTCGTGGATGGCGTCGGTGAGGGCCTGGTAGTCGGGGAGGTGCTTGACCCAGAGGGCGTGGAGGTGGAGCTGCTCGTTGAAGGTGCGGAGGAGGGGGAGGACGTTGACGACCTGCTCGGCGTCGGGCGGGAGCTCGGTTTCGGCGACCGATGGGGTGAGGGACGGGGGTGGCATGGTGTAGAGGGCGAGGGAGACGTACTGGGCGAGGTCGAGGCCCTTGTCGGCGAGGCTGTGGTCGCGGAGGTAGCCGCAGAGGGCGTCGCGGGCATCACGGGCCGCCGGAGCGCCCTGGAGCTCTTCGTTAACGGCCTCGCGGATGGTGGTACGGACGGGGCTCGAGGCGGCGAGATCGGCGTCGTAGCCGCAGGCGTTGAGGCCGACGGCAAGGTCGAAGAGGGACTCGCTGGTTTCGAGCGTGATGGATGCCCCGGCGTTGCCGGCGAGGGCGATGCGGGCCTTGGAGGTGCTCTCCTGGACGGCGGCGGCGTTGGGGCCGGCGGAGCTGCTCTCCTGGCGGGTGGGGACCTGCTGGGCGGGGGCGGGGAGGAGGAGCGAGGCCGCGAGGGTGGCGGCGAGGAGGCGGAGGGCAAGCATCATGGAAAGAACACCGTAGCGGATCGTCTGAGGGTTCGACGCTACGGATTATCTTACGGCACTGGGTACGGGCTTATGGGGTGGTGAGGGCTTTGAGGTAGAGGTACTGGAACTGGACGCCGCGGTAGAAGTCTACGACGCGGATGCGCTCGTCGCGGCCGTGGGCGCGGTCGTCGTCGCGGTCGATGCCCATGCCGGAGAAGCCGTAGGTGGGGATTCCGGCGTTCATGGTGTAGATGGAGTCGGAGGCTCCGGTTTCCATTTCGGGGATGACGGGGATGCCGGGCCAGAGGGAATGGGTGACGGCCTCGAGCGGGCGGAAGACCTCGGGGAGGAGCGGGGGCGGGGCCATGGATCTGCGGCCGGAGCCGTGGTCGAAGACCTCGCCGGCGTCGGAGACGTACTGGACGGTGAGGGCGGGGTCGGCGAAGATGCGGATGAGCTCGAGGCGGATCTCTTCCTGCGAGTGGCCGGGGAAGATGCGGCAGTTGACGTTGGCGGTGGCGGAGGCGGGAAGGGCGTTGGGGGCGTGGCCGGCGGACATCATGGTGGCGACGCAGGTGGTGTGGAGGAGGGAGTTGTAGATGATGTCTTTGGAGAGGCGCTGGGCGGCGGCGGGGTCAGGGGTTGGTTGGGAGACGGCGCGGAGGTCTTCGGCGGTCTGGCCTTTTTCTACGGCGGCGCTGGCGGCGAAGTAGGGGCGGGTGACTTCGTTGGTTTCGAGAGGGAAGGGGGTTTGATCGAGGCGGCCGAGGGCCTCGGCGACGTGGTAGATGGCGTTATCGGGGCGGGGCAGGGAGCTGTGGCCGCCGGGGTTGGTGGCGGTGACGCGGAAGTCGGCGTAGAGCTTTTCGGTGGCTTCGACGCCGAGCGAGACGGCCTTGCCTTTTTCGAGGGCGGGGCCGCCGGCGTCGGGGTTGAGGGCGAAGGCGGCGTCGACGAGGTTGCGGTGGTGGGTGAGGAGCCAGTCGACGCCGTTCGATTTGCCGCCTTCCTCGTCGGCGGTGAGGGCGAGGATGAGGTCGCGGTCGGGGACGAAGCCTTCGCGCTTCATGCGGAGGAAGGCGGCGACGAGGGCGGTGTCGGAGTCCTTCATGTCCTGGGTTCCGCGTCCGTAGAAGAAGCCGTCTTTTTCGGTGAAGTGGAAGGGGTCGGTGGTCCAGTCGGAGCGTTTCGCTTCGACGACGTCGAGATGGCCGATGAGGAGGACTGGTTTGAGGGTGGAGCCGGGGCGGCCGCGGTAGCGGGCTACGAGATTGTTCTTGCGGCCCTTGTTTTCAGGCGGGGTGTCGGGGCCTAAGACGACGAGATCGGCTGGGGGGAAGCCGGTGGCGAGGAGGCGCTGGTGCATGGCTTCGGCGGCGGTGGAGACGTTGCCGACCGAGTCGGTGGTGTTGATTTCGATGAGCTGCTGGAAGATGTCGTGAGCGAGGGCGCGATCCTGCTGGGGGAGGCCGGACTGGGCGTGGGCGGCCAGGGTGAGGAGGGTGGGGAGGAGGAGGGTGCGGAGGCGGCTCACGGGCGGGATCCTTCGGGGCAGGGGATAGCTCTATGGTCGCATACGGGCGCCTGCTGGAGGTCGCAAGGGGCGTGTGGGCCTAGTCGGAGACTCCGGCGAGGGCGGTGAGGCCGTGGAGCGAGGAGACGAAGGACGGGGTTCCGCTGGCCGGGGGCGGGGCGCTGACGGGGACGGGATGGTGGAGGTTCCAGGCCTCGATGCCGGGCCTGTAGCCGGTGCGGAGGACGTGGTTGGCGGCGACGTCGACGTGGAAGCCGCTGTCGATGGTGAGCTGCTGGCCGACGTGGACGTAGCCGGCGAGCAGAGGGGGGACGTGAGGGACGACGTCCCAGACGTTGACGACGCGCCAGGCGACGTTGATGCGGCCGTCGAAGAACTTTTCGAAGTCGCGGTGTCCGGCGCGGGGTCCGGCGAAGGTATAGAGGATGGGGGCGACGTCGCCGGGGAGCTGGGCGAGGAGGTCGGGGATGGCGAGGGCGGCGATGGCCCCGCCGAGGCTGTGGCCGACGACGAGAAGCTCGGTGACGCCGGGCGCGGTGGCCTTGATGTATTTGAGGATGTTGTCGCGCACGGCGTAGTAGACGAGCTGGAAGCCCTGGTGCACGGTGCCGCGGCCGGGGATGGGCAGGTAGGGGGCGGGGACGAAGTCGAAGTTCTTGAGCCAGTCTGCGGGGGTTTGGGTACCGCGAAAGGCGACGACGAGGCGCTTGCCGTCGCGGGCCATCCAGCCAAAGCGGCCGTCGATGGGGACGGCGGGAGCGAGGACTTTGGGGGCGACGGCGGTGGGGCCCAGGGTGGGGGGGAGCGGGGCGTCGGCGTCGGCGGGGGCTTTGGCGCCCCCTTCGGCGGCGAGGATGTCGACGCCGGCGGGTGCGACGCCGGCCCCCTTGGGGAGGGTCATGGCGTGCATGAGGTTGTGGGTGGTGGGGGGGATGGCGGGATGACCGAAGGCGAAGCGGGGCGCGATGGGGTTGGTGTCGACGAGGATCTCCTGCACCTCGGTGAAGTGGGCGAGGGTGGGATCGGGGACGGAGTCTCCCCAGGGATTATTCCAGGGCTCGTTGTAGGCGGCGGCGGCGAGGGGGAGGGCGTAGTCCTGAGCGAATTTTCCGTCGAAGGGGATCATGATGCCTCGGGGGAGATGGAGATTGGCGAAGCGGGGCCGGGGTGTAGCGGGTGTGCGAGGCCGGGGTTAGCGGCCGTCGGAGGACCAGTGAGGCGGGTCCGTGGCGAGCTTGATGACGCCGAAGGTCTCGCCTATGCCGTGCAGGTCGCGGTTGGCGCCGTTGCGGGGCAGGGTGCCGATGGTGGTCTGGAGTCCGGTGGCGTCGACGATGGTGAGATTGCCCTGCCACGAGATGTCCATATCGATGGCGAGGCCGAGGGTATGCTGGCTTGCGAGTACGGGCTGATGGACGATTTTGTAACCGGCGGCCATGGCGACGGCGGCGGGGTGGGAGTCGGCGGGCCGGGGGTGGAGCCATTGGATGTCGACGCCGGACATTGGCGGGACCATCTTCGGGTCGACCTGGTTTCCGGCGATAAGGAAGGAGTAGTGCATGAGGTAGGCGCGCTGGGGCGGACGGAAGGTTGCGGCGATGGTGACGTCGGCGCCGGCGGTGCGGAGCGCGGCGAGGAAGCTTTCGACGCCGGTGCGGAAGGGCTCGACGAGGTCGTCGGTGCTGTTGCTGCCGGGGAACTGCGAGACCCAGGCGGGACCACTGAGGGGCATGGGGTGGCCTTTCGGTGCATGGAAGATGGGAGCCCGGGAGTTGTGGGGGAGCATACCATACGGTGGCGCCTAAGCTCACCTGCCGGCTTCTGCAGTTAATTGTTTTTTGTTCTGTGGCATCCTCGGGTGCAGGGGAGTCACCATGCTCAAGCATTCGGACACGATACGAAAGCTTGTTGTCGAGAAGTACGTCACCCCAGCAAAGCGAACAGGAGCCGTGCGCTTTTCCGTACCGGTGCGGCAGGTGCTGCTGGACATGGTGCCTGGAGAGGGGCTGGTTGCGCCGTGAGTTCCGCTAGTCTGTTCCGCGTTGCAGGGCAGGAAGTTTCTTACGGAAAATCACCTTGAATCGAGCGGATCGATGGACCCCCTTCACGACAGAGCCCGACTGTGGTGGTGCATTACCGGGTGATTGAGGATGCGCCCGCACCCTGCTCCATGGAGGCATCGGAGCGGGCGGAGGAGGCTCAGGTCTGGGCGGAACGACTGGTTGAAAAGCTGCGTGGTCTGCTGAGAGAAGAGCTTGCGGAGTACCGTGGGACTGACGCCTTTATGAAGTGGATTCGCTCGGATGAAGAGGATGTTGGGTGAGCAGAGTCTTCTGGGACACGATGCTGTTCCTCTACCTGCTGGAAGGCAACGACAGCCGAACAGCGAGAGTCAAAGGAACTCCTCACGAGCTCTCGGATGCGTGGAGACCTATTGTTTACGAGCCATCTCGCGCTGGGTGAGGTGATGGCGGGCGTTGGGCGCTTCGGTCATGGTAACGAGGCTGAGATGGTTCGAGAGACCATCGTGGAGACGGGTTTCACTTACCTGGCCTTCGACGGCGGGGCGGTGGACATTTTCAGCAGGTTGCGAGGCGCGGATAAGGTAAAGGTAGCCGACGCGATTCACCTTGCTTGCGCTGGGTCCATGGGGATGGACCTTTTCGTGACGGCAGATCGGGCCCCTGACCCGGCTGCGGGTGCCGGGCATTCACTTTATTGCCGGACTGGAGACGACGCTCCTGTGAGTTCGTCTCAGGATAGCTGCACGAGTTCTTGCGGCTTGGCTTCTTCGTGAGTGAAGTGGCGGCGGATTTTGGCGGCGATGGCGGGGGCGACGACGGCGGTGAGGGCGTCTGTGGTGGCCTGGCTGATGCCGCGTACGCTGCCGAAGTGCTGGACGAGGCGCTCGCGGGTGCGGGGGCCGACTCCGGGGATGGTGAGGAGCTCTGAGTCGCGGTCACGCATCTGGCGGCGCTTGCGGTGGTAGGTGACGGCGAAGCGGTGGCTTTCGTCGCGGATCTTTTGCACTAGGTGGAGGACGGGGGAGCGGCGGTCGAGGACGACGGGGTCGTTCTCCTGGCCGTGGACATAGATGATCTCTTCGCGCTTGGCGATGGAGGCGAGGGGCTGGAGGGTGACGCCGATCTCTTCGAGCGCGGCGTAGGCGGCGGCGAGCTGGCCGAGGCCGCCGTCGATGAGGATGAGGGAGGGGAAGGGTTTCTTTTCGGCCAGGAGCTTGCTGTAGCGGCGCTGGATGACCTCGCGCATGCTGGCGAAGTCGTCGACGCCGGTGACGGTTTTGATCTGGAACTTGCGGTAGTCGGACTTCTTCATGGCGCCGTCTTCCCAGACGACCATGGAAGCGACGGTTTCGGCACCCTGGATGTGGGAGATGTCGAAGCACTCGATGCGGCGGGGGAGCTCTTCGAGGGTGAGTGCCTCCTGGAGGGATTCCTGGATGGCCTTCATGGCGGGCTGCATGACGCGGAAGCGCTGGTCGTAGGACTGGCGGGCGTTCTGGCAGACGAGGTCGACGAGGGAGCGCTTGTCGCCGCGCTGGGGGGCGGCGATGTCGATGCGGTGGCCGGTGCGCTCGGTGAGGGCATCGGCGAGGACGGCGCGATCAGGGAAGTCGACGGGGACGAGGACCGAGCGGGGAACGTAGGACTGGTCGAGGTAGAGCTGCTTGAGGAGGGCGGAGAAGAAGACGGCGGGGGAGAAGGCTTCGCCGAGCTCGGAGAGGGCGGTGTGCTGGGTGCGGGCGCCCTCTTCTTCGACCTCGGGGGCGGCGATGGTGGGGTTGGGTTCGAGCCGGGGCTCGGCTTCGACCTCGACTGGCGCGTCGGCGGGCTCGCCGAGCTGGCCGGGGGTCTCGCCGAACTCGTTGAGTGTGACGGCGAGGACGTCGGAGAGGTCTTCCCAGAAGAAGTCGCGGCGATCGACGATTTTGCCGGCGCGCATGTGGAAGAGGTTGACGGCGAGCATGTGCTGCTCGTAGTGAAAGCCGAACACGTCGGCGTCCTCGTTGTCGGCGGTGGCGATGCGCTGCTTGTCCTGCATCTGGTGGAGGGTGACGAGCTGGTCGCGGAGGCGGGCGGCGAGCTCGAAGTGCTCGTTCATGGCGGCTTCGGCCATGCGGGCGGTCAGGCGGGTCTCAAGCTCCTGCGGCTTGCCGTCGAGGAAGAGCTGGACGTCGCGGATGGTCTGTTTGTAGAGCTCGGGGGTGGTGAGGCCTTCGACGCAGGGGCCGAGGCAGCGTTTGATGTAGAACTGCAGGCAGGCGCGGGGGTGGTAGCGGGCAAGATCGACCTTGCAGGAGGGGATCAGGAAGGAGCGGTGGATGAGATCGACGAGGCGGTGGGCAAGGTTGCCGGGGAAGTAGGGGCCGAAGTACTGGCCGCCGTCCTTGCGGAGCTTGCGGGTGACGAAGACCTTGGGGTAGCGGTCGCCGAGGGTGAGCTTGATGTAGGGGTAGGTCTTGTCGTCGCGGAGGAGGATGTTGAAGCGGGGCTTGCGCTGCTTGATGAGGTTATTTTCGAGCGCGAGGGCCTCGCGCTCGTTGTCGACGGTGATGTAGTCGACGTCGACGGCCTCGCGCATGAGGGAGCCGGTCTTGGGGTTGGCGGACTGGTTGGCTTCGAGGAAGTAGGAGCGGACGCGGGCGCGGAGGTTTTTGGCCTTGCCGACGTAGATGACCTCACCTTCGGCGTTCTTGTAGAGGTAGCATCCCGGCTGGGTGGGGAGGGTGCGTATTTTCGCCAGGAGATCCATGCATCTCCCAGTTTAGTCGCGGTGGGTGGAGTAGACGAAGCCAATGAGAGCGGAGGCGACGATGACCCAGGCGAACTGGTACCAGTAGAAGAAGGGGAAGCCCCAGAGGGTGGGAGTGGCGCGGGCGTAGAAGGCAGGGAAACACAGGCCCAGGTAGGGGAGGAGGAGGAGCCAGCGCCAGTGACGCCCGGTGGGGTGGGCTGGGGTATCGGGTCCTGGGGGGTGGATGGCCATGCGCGTGATCGTACCATTGCCGAGGGGCAATTTGGCGGGGGCTGGCGTTCGGGGTAAAGTGGACCCATGCACAGCGATCATCCTGTCGTTCCGGCGGCTCTGCCGATGCAGCGCGAGGCTGGAGAGCGCGTGGCGGAGGCGGCAGGGCTGATGGCGCACCTGCGTGGTCCGGAGGGGTGTCCGTGGGATCGGGAGCAGACGTTCGACACGATCAAGCGGAACACGCTGGAAGAGACGTACGAGGTGTTCGACGCGATCGAACGGCGGGCTTGGCCGGAGCTTCGGGACGAGCTCGGGGATCTGCTGCTGCAGGTGCTGTTTTATAGCCAGATGGCGGCGGAGGCGGGGTACTTTACGCTGGCGGATGTGGCGGCGGGGCTTTCGGCGAAGCTGGTGCGCCGGCATCCGCACCTCTTTGCCGATGCGACGGCGGGGGATGCGGCAGCGGTGCAGAGGACGTGGGATGCGGTGAAGCAGCAGGAGAAGCGGGACGCGGGGATCGCGCGGACGGGGCTGCTGGATGAGGTTTCGCGGGCCATGCCGGCGATGCTGGAGGCGTTGAAGCTGGGGTCGCGGGCGGCGCGGGTAGGGTTCGACTGGCCCGGGCCGGCGGGGCTGATCGAAAAGCTGCAGGAAGAGACGCTGGAGGTGGCGGCGGAGCTTGCCGCGGCAAGGCCGGATCGGCTGGAGGATGAGCTGGGGGACCTGCTGTTTACGGCGGTGAACCTGGCGCGGCACCTGCGAGTGGACCCGGAGACGGCTCTGCGGCGAGCGAATGGCAAGTTTAGGGCGCGGTTCGGCGCGATGGAGCGGGAGGCAGGAGGGCGAGAGGCGCTGGCCGCCGCGACTATGAAGGAGCTGGACGGGATGTGGGGGCGGGCGAAGCAAGAGACGGCGGAGGCCTGCGCGCGATGAAGGTGCCGCTTCGCATTGCGCCGCTGCGCGAGGTTTCGGCGTTCGAGCGGTGCGTGGAGCTGCAGCTTGCGGTGTGGAAGTACGATCTGGCGGACCTGATTCCGCGGCGGGTCTTTCTGCTGGCCCAAAAGATTGGCGGGCAGGTGTTTGGGGCGTTCGACGACGCGCTGCCGGCGGGGCCGGAGGCGATCGTGGCGTTTGCGATGAGCCTGCCGGGGATTCGGGAGGGTCGGCCCTATCTTCACTCGCACATGCTCGCGGTGCTTCCGGAGTATCGCAATCGGGGGGTGGGACGGCTGCTGAAACTGGCTCAGCGGGACGAGGCGCTGGCGCGGGGGATCGAGCTGATGGAGTGGACGTTCGACCCGCTGGAGATCAAGAATGCGCACTTGAACATTGCTCGGCTTGGGGCAATTTGCCGGCGCTATGCTCCCAACTTTTACGGGCCTTCTTCGTCGCCGCTGCAGGGTGGGTTACCGACGGACCGGCTGTATGCGGAATGGTGGCTGCGGTCGGAGCGGGTGGAGCGTATGCTGAGGGGCGATGGCTCCCGGCCTGATCCGGAAGAGGGCCCGATGTACGAGGTGCGGATTGCTGTGCCGCGCGACATCGACCAGTGGAAGCAGGACCCCAGCCGCGCACCCGACGCGGAAGCGTTGCAGCGGAACAACCGGGAAGCCTTCCAGAGGGCGTTTGCTGAGGGTCTCGTGGTGACCGAATATGAGCGCACCCCGGAGGGCGACGGCGTCTTTCTTCTGCAGAGCGAATCTCCGGCCCCGGCCCACGTGTAGGCGACCCCTCAACCCGGAAAACTAGACAGACTACTCCCAGGAAAAATCCTTTCATGTTCACTATCGACCGCATCCACCTTCGTGAAATCAACCTTCCGCTGGCTTACCCGTTCGAGACGAGCTTCGGTCTGACGACCGGGCGGCGCATCCTGCTGGTCGAGATCGAGGCCGAGGGGCTTACCGCCTGGGGCGAGTGTGTGGCGGGGGAGCATCCTTACTTCTCCGACGAGATGATCGACACGGCGTGGATGATCACGGAGCAGGAGCTTGCGCCGCGGCTGGTGGGGGTGGATATCGGGGGCGGGGGGTCGGTGCCGGGGTTGCTGCGGCAGGTTCGCGGCCATCGGATGGCGAAGGCGGCGCTCGAAAATGCGATCTGGGACCTGGAAGCGCAGATGGATGGGATGTCACTGAGTGAGTTGCTCGGGGGGACGCGCAGCAGCATACCGTGCGGGGTTTCCATCGGCATTCAGCCGAGCGTCGGTGCGCTGATGGACAAGATTGCGACGGAGGTAGACGCGGGGTATCAACGCATCAAGCTGAAGTGCAAGCCGGGCTGGGACCATGCGATCTTTCAGGCGGCACGCAAGCGGTGGCCGGGCATCCTGCTTTCCTGCGACGCCAATTCTGCGTATCGGCTGAAGGATATCGACCATATTGCGCGGTGGGATGAGTTCAACCTGCTGATGATCGAGCAGCCTTTGTGGTACGACGATTTCTACTTTCACTCGATGCTGCAGAAGCGGATCGAGACACCGATCTGCCTGGATGAGTCGATCCGGAACAGGCGCGACGCGCTGGCTGCCATCGACATGGAGTCGTGCCGGATCATCAACATCAAGGTGGGCCGGGTGGGGGGCTTTGCCGAGGCCATCGCGGTGCATAACGCGGCGCAGGAACGTGGGATTCCGGTGTGGTGCGGGGGGATGTTGGAGACCGGCATCGGGCGGGCACACAACATTGCTCTCTCGTCACTTGAAAACTTCAGTCTGCCGGGAGATGTTTCGGCCTCGGCGCGCTACTGGACGGAGGACGTGATCGAGCCTGAGGTGACCGTGAGCGCGAAGGGGGAGATTACGGTTCCGACGGCGGCGGGCAGCGGGTTCACGGTCCGGCGGGACCGGATAGAGGCGCTTACGGTTCGGCGGGCCTCCGTGGCGGCGAAGGCGCGGGTGATGGCGTAGGCTACCGGGGGAGCGGGGTGGCCAGGAGGGTCCGGATGGCGTCCTGGTAGGGCATGGGTGGCACAGTTTGGTAGCCCATGCTGCTGATGTCGGCGTTCTGGTGGATGGTTTTGACCATGAGGGCGCGGACGGTGAGCTGCTCGGAGAACTTCGCGAAGATCCAGCGATCGGGAGTGGCGGTGGTCTGCTCGAGCGCAAGGTGGCCGCCGGGGTAAATCTTTGCGAGCATGCCCCAGCCGAGATTGACGTTCTGGAAGATCTCCCCCTCCATCCGGACCATGTGGTGCGTCTTGACGTCGATCCAGACCCGGCCCCGGAGACCGGTCAGCGCCTCAGCGGGGAGAGTAGGCGGCTTCCACTCCGGGTTGGGGGTAAAGTCGAGCACGACCTGCTCGCCCGCACCGGGGGACTGCGGCTGACCGGGGGCATAGCTGAAGAGCATGGCGTCCGGGAGCATCTGGATGAGGTCGGCGGCGCGCTTCTTGCCGGTGACGTCTGCGTTGATGTGCTTCTGGTATGCGGCGGGGGAGGCTAAAAGATCGTTGAGCCTTTGCTGCTCGGCTTCATCCTGATCGCGTGTGAGGGGACGGCCATCCCGCAAGAGCAGCCGTGCCACGGTTCCGTCCCGACTCTCGATGACGTCGCGTAGCTGGTCTCCCTTTTCGTCGATGACGTGCATGCGGTAGCGGAGGTAGGAGCCACGGTGGTCGATGATTGCGAGCTCGTTGTGAGAAGCATCGGCCGCCCAGGTGCGCGGCGGGAGCGACGTGGGACCAGGCTCCCTCTCTGAGGGGCCACTCGATGTGGCAGGCGCTGTCTCGGCGAGGCAGCGGGCTGCACCAGGAGCAAGCAAAGCGCACGAGAGGAGGCACAGTTGCGCGCGGCGAAGAAGCGAAGCCGTAGAGCCGACCTGGCGGGTCACGCTTGACGGCCCATCGCATCGGTCATTGGCGCTCCCTCGCATCATGGGATGTTGACGCACTGCCGTGCAGTGTTGTTTCGCATCGTTTTACCCAGGGAAGCAATCTCCTGCTTCCTTCGACGATTGGATGCGTGTTTCAGGGGATGAGCCCCTGGCCGCCTCGCGCGTTGCCGGCCCATATTGCGCCTGTGTGCTTCACTGGGCTGTTGGACGGGTTGCGGGACGCTCGAGTTTCCCCAGGTTTGCTCCCAGCCCCTGCGCTTGGGTATAGTTCGGGCAAGGCGCGGCTACGGGTCTGGACGACGATGTACGAGGTTCGAGGGAGACTGAACGCATGAAACCAGCAGAGGGTTCCACCGTCATAGGAAAGTCCGTAACCATCCGAGGCGAGCTCTCGGGCAGCGAGGACCTCTTTCTGGACGGCGAAATCGAGGGAACCATTACGCTGACCGACAGCCGGCTTACCATTGGGCCGAACGGTCGCATTCACGCCGATATCGACGTACACGACATGATCGTGTTCGGCAATGTGGAAGGAAATGTGAAGGCGAGCGGCAGGCTGGAACTTCGGCAGTCGTCGAGCGTGGTGGGGGACATTGTGGCTGGAAGGCTTTCCATTGAAGAGAACGCCAGCCTGCGTGGGCGAGTGGAGTTGACGGAACAACGCACAGGCACCGCCCGCCCGACCAGCTGATCGGAACCTCTCGCCATGCGCAGCCTCTTCAAGAACTCTTCGATTCAGAAAGATGGAGCGCCCCGGGTTCCGCGGCATTCCAGCGGGTGGGGCGACCTGCTGAAGCATCTTCGGGCCACGGAGTCGCTGCGCATTCTCGATGTTGGCGCGACGTCGCCGCATAACATCAACTTCCTTACGGGTCTGGGCCATAGCGTGTACATGGCGAACTTTGTGGAAGATGCGGCGCGACCGGAATACCGGGTGCAGGCGGAGGGTTCGGAGCCGGGAACGACCGTGACCCGGTTCGACACGGAGACCTTCCTGAAGAGCAACCTGGATTTCAGCGGGCGTAACTTCGACGTGATTGCCTTGTGGGATGCGGCGGATTATCTGCCGCAGGAGTTGGTGGCTCCCCTGATTGGGCGACTGTACGAAGTATTGGCGCCAGGTGGGAAGTTACTGGCTTTTTTCCATACGAAGATGAACGTTCCGGATACTACCTTTACCCGGTACCATCTGACGGCAGAGCCCCAGGTGGAGATACAGCGAATCGGCATCTATCCGATCGTGCAGAGCTTCCAGACGCGTCAGGTGGAACGGTTGTTCAAGGATTATTCAAACTACCGATTCTTTCTGGCCAAGGACAGCCTGCAGGAAGTCATCGTGACACGGTAGCCGGAGCGCTGCCCAGGTACATTTCTGGGTTCGCTTTTCCCCATGGTAACGAAAGATGCCGGGCCACCCCTTGCATGAGGGTTAGTCCGGCATGGACAGCTTGGTTCAGTACCTTTGCAGTGGGTGCTGTGCCCTAGGCCTGCTTGCGGCGTTCGGCCCAGCGCTTCTTCATCGCTTCCGCAATGCGCTTGCGTCCTTCGGGGCTTAGTTTGCGCTTGCGAGCCGGGGCATCGGCAGCTACCTCTACCTTGGCAGTGTTCTTGCTCCCCTTGGGGCGTCCGCGTCCGACGCGTACGGCCTGACTCCCGGCAAGAAGATCGCGTGCCTGCTGCAGCTTGGCGATCTGAGAGTCTATCTCCGCAATGATGCGATTTACTTCCATTGAAGTTCTCCTGGCATTCTATTCAAACCGCTCGCAAAATCGCTCCTGTGTCGCGGCTGAGCTTGTCGACGACGATCTGTGTCGTAAGTATCGAACATTTAAGGCTAGCTGGCGAATGGCTTGGGCAAGGATTTTTCCTGCGAGCCATACTGTGTGCCGGGAAGGTACACTGCGGGTTGAGCCAGTGAGGTCTTAGATGTCTGGTCTAGCTATCGCGGTTAGAGGCGAATCCTCTGCTCCGGATAGCAAACGTAAACGTAATGAGTTATAGACCTGCGCGTTCCTGGAGGCGGACCCAAGTGCGGCGGGATACCAGGTACTGTGGCGCGATGATATCGTTTATAGGATGAGAGTTCTCCCCGCGCGGCTCTGGGGCATGGCCGTTTTATCGAGCATTCTCCAGGTACTTCCCTTTCCCCTGGCGGGCCCTGTTCCCTTGTGGCGTACTGCTCTTTGCTGGATCGCGCTGGTACCTCTGCTGCAAGCATTGCTCGCGAACGATCGCGAAGGGCGTCCCGTGGACGTGTTACAAGCAACATTCCTGGCTTATGTAACAGGAATTGGCTTTTATCTTGGAAATTGCTCCTGGATCTTTGCCACCATGCACCTTTACGGGGGCTTGCCGCAGCCGGTGGCGGCAGGCGTCCTGCTGCTTTTCTGCCTGTACCTTGGGTTGTACCATGCGTTGTTCGGGGCGCTGGTCGCCAGGTTGAGGCAGAGGTTGGGGCCACAACGCGTGTTATGGTTTGTGCCGGCGCTGTGGGTTGCGGTGGAGCTTGCCCGTGCGCGCGTGACGAGCTTTCCGTGGGATTTGTTAGGCACCGCGCAAGTGGATAATCCGCTACTTACTCGCCTTGCCCCGCTGGCGGGTGCCTACGGGATTTCCTTCGTTATCGCCGCGGTGAATGCGCTGTGGCTTGCCCGTATTCGTCTGCGCCGCCGGCCCTATCTGCGTCCTCTGCTTGTGGTGGCTGGGTGCGTGCTGCTGGCGGTGTACCTGGTGGGGTTACGGCATCTTCCAAGGGCTTCCTTCGCACCGATGACGGCTACGGCTACGCTGCTGCAGGAAAATCTCGAGGTCGGAGCGGCCAACGTGGGTCCGCAGGAGACGCGGGACGAACTGCTCGCTTCGTTTCTGAAGCACAGCCGCAATCCTGCGCGTCTTGAGTTGAACGGTATTCCGGATCTTGCTTCCACCCACTTACTTTCGGTGCCGGAGTATCCCTATGTGCGGACGGCGGGGTCGCCGGGCTATCGACCCACGAACCTCATCGTTTGGCCGGAGTCGCCTTCCGGCTTTCGCACGGACGACCCGTCGTTCCTGCGGGCGGCGGCGGAGCTTGCCCGCACGACCCACGCGCCGCTGGTGCTGGGCAGTCTCGGCGTTGCGCCGGACGCCACAGCGGAGCGGCGGGTTCGCATCTTCGACTCAGCGGCCCTTTTCGGGGCCGACGGAACGGCGGCCGGACGTTATGACAAGATCCACCTGGTGCCTTTCGGGGAGTACGTCCCGTTCAAGCAGATCCTGTTCTTCGCCGATCGCCTGACGGCGGGTGTTGGCGATATGGACCGGGGCAGCGAACGTAGCGTCTTCCGGACCGCGTCCGGCGGGGACGAACATCGCTTCGGCGTCTTCGTCTGCTACGAATCGATCTTCGGGGAGGAGGTGCGACGCTTCGTGCTGGGTGGCGCGGAGGTTCTGGTGAACATCTCCGACGATGGCTGGTATGGAGACTCCGGCGCGCCCTGGCAGCACCTGAACATGGTGCGGATGCGCGCGATCGAGAACCACCGGTGGATCTTGCGATCGACGAACACGGGCATTACGTCTGCGATCGATCCCGCGGGCCGTGTGGTGGCGGCGCTTCCGCGGCACATCCGGGCGGCGATGAACGTTCCTTTCGCCTACGAACACGAGACGACCTTTTACACGCGGCATGGGGACTGGTTTGCCTATCTCTGTGCGGCCGTCTCGCTTGCCGGGCTTGTGGCAGCGACTCGCGTAAGATAGGGGTATGCTTGCCGACCTCGAATACCGTTTCTCCCCGGTGCGCGATACGATCCGCGAACTGCGGGAGTATCTTTGACGCGCCGCGCCTGCGCCGCGACCTTGCCGTGATCGAAGAGAAGATCGCCGACCCGACGGTGTGGGCCGATGCGGCGCGCTCGCAGCCACTGATGCGGGAGCGCAAGCGTCTGGAGACGCTGCTGGCCGACGAAGCGGAGCTAGCCCGCCGAGCCGACGACATCGAAGCGTACTTCGAGCTGGCGCGGGAGGGCGAAGACACGCTGGGGGATTTAGAGCGCGAGATCCCGGCGCTGGTGGAGTTTGCGGAGAAGCTGGAGTCGAAGACGATGCTCTCGGGCGAATCAGACCCGCTGAATGCCATTGTGACCGTTCACCCGGGCGCGGGTGGAACCGAGAGCCAAGACTGGGCCGAGATGCTGATGCGCATGTATCTGCGCTGGGGCGAGCGGCAGGGCTTCAAGGTGGAGATCAACGAGATTCAGGATGGCGATGAAGCGGGAATCAAGTCCGCGACGTTCACCATCTCGGGGGAGTTCGCGTACGGGCTGCTGGGCGGCGAGACGGGTGTTCATCGGCTGGTGCGGATTTCGCCGTTCGACTCCGCCAAGCGGCGGCATACAAGCTTTGCCAGTGCCTTTGTGTCGCCGGAGATCGACGATACGATCGTCATCGACATCAAGACGGAGGACCTGCGGATCGATACGTATCGATCCGGCGGGAAGGGCGGACAGCACGTGAATACGACCGACTCCGCGGTGCGGATCACCCATATTCCTACGGGGCTTGTTACCGGGTGCCAGAACGAGCGCTCCCAGCACAAGAACAAGGAGCGCGCCATGAAGATGATGCGTTCCAAGCTGTACGAGTATGAGCTGGACAAGAAGAAGGCGGCGACGCGCAAGATCGAGGACTCGAAGCTCGACATCGGCTTTGGGTCGCAGATCCGGAGCTATGTGCTGCAGCCCTACCGGATGGCGAAGGACCTGCGAACGCGGGTGGAGGTCGGGGACGTGGATAAGGTTTTGGACGGCGATCTTGAACCCTTCATCCGAGGTTTCCTGCGGATGCGCCGTGAGGGCAATCTGCCTGCCTCCGTGGAAGCGGAGGATGACCTCTAGGCCATGAACTCATCAGACAGCATTGTGCAGATTGCCGGGCTTCGGAAGGTGTACGAAGGCAAGCAGAGCGTGACGGCGGTGGATGGAATCGACCTGCATGTGCGGGCGGGCGAGCTGTTTGGCTTGCTTGGGCCGAATGGGGCGGGCAAGACGACGACGATCAGCGTGTGTACGACGCGGGCGCTGCCGACCGCGGGAAGAGTTCACATTGCGGGGGTGGATGTTGTGGCGAATCCGGCGCTGGCGCGGCGGCATATCGGGGTTGTGCCGCAGTACAACACGCTGGACCGCGCGTGCACGATCTACGAGAACATCCTGTTCCACTGCATCTACTTCGGGTTCTCGCGTCCGGAAGCTCGGGCCCGGACGGAGGCGCTGCTGAACCAGTTTCACCTGCTGGAACGGGCAAAGGCTTATCCGGCGCAGCTTTCGGGCGGCCTCGCGCAGCGGGTGCAGATTGCGCGGGCGATTGCGCATCGACCGAAGGTGCTATTCCTGGACGAGCCTTCCGCTGGGCTCGATCCACAGTCGCGGATCGCGATGTGGGATGCGGTGCGGGAGCTGCGGCATGAGGGGATCACGGTGGTGCTGACGACGCACTACATGGAGGAGGCAGACGAGCTTTGCGAGCGTGTGGCGATTATCGATCATGGAAAAATTCTGGTGCAGGATACGCCGGCGGCGCTGAAGGCGTCGGTGGGGGCGCAGAAGCTGTATGAGCTGGACCTGGTGCAGCGGGAGAACACCGCGGCGCTGGTTGCCGAGCTGACGCCGCTGGCGGGGATTGCCAGTGTGGAGGCCACGGCTACGGGGCTCCGCATCCTGGCGCATACGGTGGACGGGCTGCTGCCGGAGGTCGTTCGGGCTGCAAGCCCTTATGGGCTGAGGGACCTTTCGATTACCGAGACGAGCCTGGAGACGGTTTTCATCCGGCTTACCGGGCGCGACCTGCGGGAGTAGCCGGACGCCATACCCCGAACGGAGAGATCCGTTTCCCACGTCACATTACCCCCGGCCACTAGCGGGCCAGCCAATGCGTCACTTCCTCGCTCAGTTCTCCGATGAAGACCTCAAGAAGCGCCCACATCCTTCGAGGCGACGCTACGAAGAAGACCCTGAACCATTGTTTTTCTTTCCGCTCTGCGACTCCTGCTGCTCTGTTTCTCTTGCTCGCCTCTCTCCTGTTGCGGCCGGTCCATGCGCAGGTGAACTCGAATGCGGGGACGGTGGACGTAACGGCCAGTCTGGCTGAAACGCTCACCGTCTCGGCTACTCCAAGGGGCGTGAAACTCGTGGGGTGCCCCCATATACTAGTCGCGTAAGTTCTTCCTTATGAACTATTGAATCCTTGTGACCGGCTGTGAAGACAAGTAGATATCGGACTTGCGGCTAAATTAGCAAACAAACGGCTTAGCTTCGGCAGGATGTCACAGAAGCGGGCGCGCTGAGGGTCTTCCCCTCGGGGGAGCGGCAGCACTCCTGACCCTGGATGCCGGTGGAGTTTACAGGAAGACGCTCGATCGGATACAACGAACTCGTGATACGGAGGGAGTGTGTGGATGAGCGGACCCCTAAGCGAACCCCTAAGCGGACCCAGGATGTACCCCGTTGAGGAAGCGATCAAGGCGCAGAAGAGCCTACGGGAGGTGGCGGGGCTGCCGCCGGAGCAGTTCCCGATCCAGGCGTTTGTCGGGATGATCAGCGACGAGATCGAAAGCCTGCGGGGGCAGGGCAAAACGGATGAGGAGATTGCCGGGATCATCCGGAGCCAAAGCGCGATCGAGATCAGCGCGGC
This sequence comes from uncultured Granulicella sp., assembly GCA_965213785.1. Classification (GTDB taxonomy): domain Bacteria; phylum Acidobacteriota; class Terriglobia; order Terriglobales; family Acidobacteriaceae; genus Edaphobacter. The sequence goes on from OZ243921.1 coordinate 3,117,966, forward strand.
GGAGATTACAGAGCACTACGCTTCGCCCGAGGAGCGGCAGCACCACGGCGGGTAGAGCGGGGGGCTCTTCGGGCAGTTGCTTGATCTGCAGTTTGGGTGGTTGGGGACTTGCGCTTGGGTGACGCGGAGTAAACTGCGGGTCCTCTGACTTCGCTGCGCTTCGCCCAGGATGACACTTCTTTGGGAGCGGACACGGAGGTGCAATGACGGTGGAGGCTTGCGCCGGGGTGAGAGGGGCCAGGCTAGAATGGGAGAGAGATGGCGAACCCGGGCCGAGGAGAGATATGACCACCGCAGCGCAAGCGATTGCCGGGCCGCAGGCCAGAGAGACGGGTACGTCGACCCAGTATGCGCGTGCGTTTGCCGGGCTGCTTTTGCGCGATCTTTATGTGCTGCGGCGGGAGCTGTTCCCGTTCGTGATCCGCGTGTGCATGAATCCGCTGCTGTTTTTGTTTGTGTTTACGTATGTGTTTCCGCATATGAGCGGGGGGGCGGCGATGAATCCGACCTCCGCGATGGGGGCGGCGGGCGGGGGATTTTCGACGGTGCTGCTGCCGGGGTTGATGGCGGTGGCGATCATGTTTTCGGGTATTGCGGCGGTGGCGCTGCCGCTGGCGCAGGAGTTCGGGATTACGCGGGAGATCGACGACCGGGTGATGTGCCCGCTGCCGGTGGCGGCGGTAGCCATCGAGAAGATCTGTTTTTCGGCGATGCAGTCGGTGATTGCGGCGTGCATTGTGTTTCCGCTGGCGACGTATGTTCCGACGGCGCGGCCGCTGACACAGATTGCGAGCTGGCCGTTCCTGATCCTGGTGGTGGTGCTGGCGTCGCTGACGGCGGGGGCGCTGGGGCTGGTGATCGGGACGTCGGTGAAGCCGCAGCAGATTGGGCTGATCTTCGGGGTGGTGGTGATCCCGATCACGTTTCTGGGGTGCGTGTATTACCCGTGGGCGGCGCTCCACCCGATCCCGATCCTGCAGTATGGCGTGCTGCTGAACCCGATCGTGTATATGAGCGAAGGGCTGCGGGCGGCGCTGACGCTGGCGGCGCATATGCCGCGTCCGCTGATCCTGGGGATGCTGACGGCGTTCCTGATCCTGCTGACGCGGTTGGGGATCAGGGGCTTTTTGCGGCGGGTTATCGGGTGAGGGCAGGTTCGGGTTCGGTGAGCTTGAGCCTGAGGTCCTCGGCGATCTGCCGGCCGTGGAAGCGTCCGTTCTCGATGAAGATTTCGTTGGTGCGCTCGCCGGCGACGATGACTCCGGCGAGGTAGATGCCGGAGACGTTGCTTTCGAGGGTGGCGGGATCGCAGACGGGGCAGCGGTCGTTTTTGGGGTCGAGACGGACGCCGAGCGACTCGATGAAGGAGAAGTCCGGGTGGTAGCCGGTGAGGGCGAAGATGAAGTCGTTGGGGAGCGTCTTTTCGCCTTCCGGGGTGCGGAGGCGGACGGCGTCTTCGGAGATCGAGATCACTTGGCTGTCGAAGTAAGCCTGGATTTCGCCGTTTTTGACGCGATTGTTGATGTCGGGGAGGATCCAGTACTTGACGTGGCGGTGCATTTCGGGGCCGCGATGGACGAGGGTGACCCTGGCGCCGTGCCGCCAAAGATCGAGCGCGGCAATGGCGGCTGAGTTTTTGCCGCCGATGACGAGGACCTCGAGCCCGAAGAAGGGGTGGGGCTCGTGGTAGTAGTGCTTGACCTTGCTGAGTTCCTCGCCGGGGATTTGGAGGTAGTTGGGGAGGTCGTAGTAGCCGGTGGCGATGACGAGCTTCCTGGCGCGGTGGGTGACGGCGCGGTGGAAGCGATCGTTGGTATGGACGGAGAAGTCGCCGTCGGAGCCTGAGACGGAGAGGACGGTCTCGTACTGGCGGATGTCGAGGCGGTAGTGCTCGGCGACCTTGCGGTAGTACTCGAGGGCTTCGGAGCGGGTGGGTTTCTGGTTGGGGCTGGAGAAGGGCATGTCGCCGATCTCAAGCAACTCCGGCGTGGTGAAGAACGTCATGTGGGCGGGGTAGTGGAAGAGGGAGTTGCAGAGGCAGCCCTTGTCGACGATGACGGCCTTGAGGCCGGCGCGCTGTGCCTCGATGGCGCAGGCGAGGCCGGTGGGTCCTGCGCCGACGACCAGAACATCCGCGATGCCGGAGACGTCTCTCATCTGCCTATTTTACCGGAGTCAGGCGTTCGGATCGACCAGCTTGTGGGCGATGGCGAAGAGGGCGAGCTCGAGGCGGGTGGAGACGCCGGTTTTATCGAAGATGTTGGAGAGATGGCGCTTGACCGTTTCTTCGGAGATTTTGAACTGCCGGGCGATGTCCTTGTTGGCGCAGCCCTCGACGATGCAGGTGACGACCTCGAGCTCGCGTGGGGTGAGGCCGTAGGTTTTTTTCTCCGGTGCGGCCTTGATGGTCTGCATGAGCTCGTGCAGGGCCTTGAGGAGGTTGGCGACGCGTTCGCCGCCGATCCAATAATCGCCGGCGGTGACGGTGCGGAGGGCGCGGGCGAGATCGCCGGAGACGGCGTCCTTGAGGACGACGCCGCGGGCGCCGATCTGGAGCGCCTGGATGATCTCCTGGGTGGAGATGGTGCTGGTGAGGAGGACGATCTTGACGCGGGGGGAGCGATCCATGATGGCGCGCATGGCCTCGAGGCCGGGAAGGCGGGGCATCTTGAGGTCGAGGAGGAGGATGTCTGGTTCGAGCTCGAGGGTCTGGGTGATGGCGGTGTCGCCGTCCTCGGCTTCGCCGATGACGTCGAAGCCGGGCTCATGCAGGAGCATATTTTTGACGCCGAAGCGGACGACGGGGTGGTCGTCGGCGACGACGATGCGGACTGTTGCCGATGTGGCCCGGGGGGCGGCGGGTCGCTGGGTTTCCTGTGCCATCGTGACCCCATCTTCGCACAATCGGGCGAGTCTGCCCGATCTGTCATGCGTCCGCGCGCCACCGGAGTTCCAGGGTGCTTTGCAGGCGTTCGTGGGCTTCGGCGAGGGTGTCGAGGAGGGCTTGGAGTTCGGGGGGCGGGTGGGCGTGGAGGCGGAGGTTCTCGAGGGTGGCGGCAAGGGTGCCGATCTCCGTGGCGCCCACCATGCCGCAGCCGCCGCGCAGGGTGTGGGCCTGCCGGTGGAGGGTGTCTTGGTCGAGGCGATCTGCGGCGGCGCGGAGGGAGGCGAGGCGGTCGAGGGCGTCGGCCAGGCAGAAGCGGTAGAGGGCGACGAGCTGCGGGCGGGGCAGGGTGAAGGCGAGGCGGGCGTAGATGGCTTCGTCGAGGATGGCGGGGTGGGGGAGAGCGGTGGCGGAGGTGGGTTGCTGACCGTCGAGGGCGCGGGTGAAGTCGTCAACGGAGAGAGGCTTGGGGAGGAAGGCGTCGTAGAGCTCGGTGAGGGAGGGGTCGGGGGTTCCCGCGCTCATGACGAAGAGGTGCGTGGCGGGTCCGCAGAGGGTGCGTAGCTGCCGGGCGAGGCTGCTGCCGGAGAGGCCGGGCATCTGGAGATCGGTGAGGACGATGCCGGGCTTGGGTGCGGTGGAGAGGGAGAGCAGGGCGTCCTCGCCGCTGGAGGCACAGGCTACGCGGTAACCTTCCGCTTCAAGGAGGATGGAGAGGACCTCGCGGCTGAGTTCGTCGTCGTCGACAAGGAGCACGGAGCGGTTGGCGGCCAAGGTTTGATTCCCTTTGCGAGAGTACCAGTGGGGGGGCGACGGGATACAGTGGGAGAGGCACATCCAAGGGGACACTCGGAAGAGCGATGCGTTTGGCAGGTCTTCACAGGTCGAGTTTGCTCGTGTCCGCGCTGCTGATTTGGCAGGCTGAAGGACGCGGGAGCGAGGTGGAACACCTTCGCTACGAGCGGGCGATCCTGACGGGGGGGGCGGGACCGAGTTGCGCGGTGCTGGATGCGGCGGTGCTGTCGCATGCGGCGGAGTCGCTGAAGGATGTGCGTGTGGTGAGCGGAGGCCGTGAGCTTGCCTATGCGATCGCGGTGAACGAGACGGCGCAGGTGGAGAGCGATGCGGCGACGGTGATGAATCTGAAGGAAGATGCGGCGGGGGCGGCCTTCGACCTGGCGATGCCGGCGCGGGCGTATACGCAGCTTGTGTTCCAGTTGGACGGGAAGGACTTTGTAGCGGAGGCGGAGCTTGCGGGTCTGGACGAATTGCCGAGCGTTCGCCCGGTTCCGCTTGGGACGTTTACGCTGTTCGATATGTCCAGGCGGAAGCTTTCGCGGAGTACACGGGTTTCGCTGCAGGAGAGCCGTTTTCCGTTCCTGCATGTGGTGCTGCGGGGGCGAGGCTTTCGGCTGAAGGGAGTTGAGGTTCCTCCGAGCCGAGAGGGCCAGACGTTGTTTACGACGGTCGCGGAGACTTCGGTGCTGAAGGTTCGGGGGAGTGAACTGGTGGCGACGATCCGCTTGCCTGCGCGGGTTCCGGTGGAACGAATTGCTGTCCGTCTCGATTCGAAGTTCAAGGGGAACTTCAGCAGAACGGTTCGGGTGAGCGCGGTGGCGGATGCTCCGCGGGGCGTGGAAGAGCGGGTTACGGGGAAGGTGATGCGGGTGCGGCGCGGCGTGATTTCGGTCGACGACGAGGCGTTTGGGGCGAGTCTTGGGGCGAATCTGCAGTCGGATGCGACGGTCGAGGTTGCGATCGAGAACGAGGGGGAGGCAGTGCTTCCGGTGGTTTCGGTGGCGCTCTCGATGCGTCAGCGTGCCCTGTGTTTGGAAGCCGACGGGCCGGCGGCGCTGTACTACGGGGACCAGGCGGCAGGCCCTACCCATCTGCGGTACGAGCCTCCGGCGCGGTGGCGGCTGGCGCGGCTGGGTCCGGAGGTCCTGAATCGGGGGTTCCGGGAGCGCGGAGAGCCGCCGGTGCGACGCTGGTGGTCCCGGGGGCTGGTCTGGATGGGAGGGCTGGGATTGCTGCTGGGGGTTGGTGTTCTTTGGTGCATGACGCGGCGGCTTTGGCGGCGAGGTGTCTAGGTTGCTCCGGGGAAGGGGTTCATTAACATGGCTAGGGTAATCTCGTGAGTGCATGACGACGCGAACAGCCAGACGACGTAGTTCCGCCAAGCGGGCGGCGGTGAAACAGCCGGGGAAGAGCCTGTTCTTCAGCCGGGATGAATCGTGGCTGCGGTTTAACCAGAGAGTGCTTGAAGAGGCGCAGGACGAGACGAATCCGCTGCTGGAGCGGGTGAAGTTCCTGGCGATCACGGCGAGCAACCTGGACGAGTTCGTGGAGATCCGGGTCGCGAGCTTTCTGCAACGGATCGAGGAAGGGCACAACGAGGTTCAGGCACCGGATGAGGGCGGCCTGACGCTGGTGGAGCGCCTGGATGCGCTGGCGACGATGCTGCACGACTTTGTGACGGCGCAATATACGTGCTGGAACAAGCAGTTGCTTCCCGCGCTGCGGGCGGAGAAGGTGCGGGTGCTGTGCTGGGCGGAGTTGACGGACGAGCAGCGGGACCATGCGGTGGAGTTTTACGAGAACGAGGCCGATCCGCTGCTGACGCCGGTGACGATCGATCCATCGCATCCGTTTCCGCGGGTGCTGAACAAGGCACTGTGCATTGCGCTGCTGCTGCGGCATAAGCGTCGTGGCAACGTGGTGACGATGCTTGGCGTGGTGACGGTTCCGCGCTCGTTGCCCCGCCTGGTGCCGTTACCTGCGCCGGAGAGCGAGCCCGGTTCGCTCGACTACATCCTGCTGCATGAGCTGATCGAAAGCCAGGCGGCGCGGATGTTCCGCGGGTACGAGGTGATGGGAAGCGCGGCGTTCCGGGTGACACGGAACAGCAACCTGTACATGCAGGAGGAAGAATCGCGCTCGGTGCTGGAGAGCGTTCGGGCGGAGCTGCACAACCGGAGGAAGGGCGATGCGGTGCGGCTGGAGATCGAGAGCACGGCGCTTCCGGAGATTGCCGAGCGCTTGCGGACGAACTTCGAGCTCGATCCGTGGCAGGTGGTAAAGACCGACGGCCCGGTGAACCTTTCGCGGCTGATGAACCTGTATTCCGAGGCCAATCGACCCGCGCTGAAGTATGCGGTGTTCAAGGGAAGGAAGTACAAGCTGGGGAAGAAGTCCGCGGACCTCTTCGAGGAGCTTCGGCAGAAGGATGTGCTGCTGCATCACCCGTTCGAGAGCTACGAGACGGTGGAAGGGTTCATCGAGGCGGCGGCCGAAGATCCCGCGGTGATCTCGATCAAGCAGACGCTTTACCGCACGAGTGCGGATTCGCCGATGTTCCGGGCGCTGATCGAGGCGGCGCAGAGCAAGGATGTGACGGTGGTGATCGAGCTGATGGCGCGGTTTGACGAGGCGTCGAACATTCGCTGGGCGCGGGAGCTGGAGGATGCGGGGGTGGGCGTGTTTCACGGCATCTTCGGGCTGAAGACGCACTGCAAGCTGGCTTTGCTGGTCCGGCGCGATCCGGACGGGAAGGTTCGGCGCTACGCGCATCTCGGGACAGGAAACTACAACCCGGTGACGGCGCGGTTTTACACGGACATCAGCCTGCTGACGGCACGGGCGGAGATTACCGAAGGGGTGCAGGCGGTGTTTCGGTATCTGACGGCGGAGGCGGAGGGTGAGGATTACCGGCCTTTGTCGGTTGCTCCGCTGACGATGGCGAACGATGTGCTGGCGCTGATTGCGCGGGAGACGGAACACGCAAAGGCAGGAAGACCGGCGGGCATCGTCGCGAAGATGAATGCGCTGCTGGACCGGAAGACGGTGGAAGCGATGTACACGGCTTCGCAGGCGGGAGTTTCGATCGACCTGATCATTCGCGGGATGTGTTCGCTGCGTCCGGGCGTGAAGGGGATGAGCGAGACGATCCGGGTTCGGTCGATTGTGGGGCGATTCCTGGAGCACTCGCGGATTTTTTCGTTTGTGAACGGGGGGGAGCCGGCGATGTATTGCGGGAGCGCGGACTGGATGCCGCGGAACCTGTATGAGCGCTGCGAGGTGTTGTTTCCGGTGCTGGATGCGGGACTGGCGGCGCGGCTGCGGGAGGAGATCCTAGGGGCTTACCTGAAGGACACGGTGAAGGCCCGGCTGCTGAATGCGGATGGGTGCTATGTGCGGCCGGCGAAGGGGTTGCTGCCGTTTTCCGCGCAGCAGTACCTGATGGAGCTGGCTGTCGAGCCGGGAGCCGAGCCTTCTGAGTCAGTGACGCAGAAGAGGGCTCCGCGTCGCTCCCGGACGGGCGGGACGAAGGCTGGACAAGGAGCCTAGAACTCCCACTGAAGGAGGGTGGCGCCTACGGTAAAGCCGGCGCCTACGCTGGCGAGGAGGACGAGGTCGCCTTGTTTGAGGCGTTTGTCTTCCAGGGCGGTCTGCATGGCCATGGGGATGGTGGCGGCGGTAGTGTTGCCGAAGCGGTCGATGTTGATGACGACGCAGGACTCGGGCATGCCGAGACGCTCGGCGGTGGAGAGGATGATGCGCTTGTTGGCCTGGTGAGGGATGAAGCAGCCGAGATCGGCCCCGGTGAGGCCGTTGCGGGTGAGGAGGGTTTCGGAGACTTCAGCCATTTTGCGGACGGCGAACTTGTAGACGGCCTGACCGTCCTGGTGGACGAAGTGCATCTTCTGGGCGATGGTTTGGGGGGTAGCGGGATGAAGGCTGCCGCCAGCGGGCATGTTGAGCGCGGGGGCTCCGGAGCCATCGATTTCGTGGTGGAAGTCGATGAGGCCGACCTCGCCCGGCTCACAGGGCTCGAGGAGGACGGCTCCGGCTCCGTCCCCAAAGATGACGCATGTGGCGCGATCGGTGTAATCGATGACGGAGCTCATAACGTCGGCACCGATGACGAGGACCTTGGTATGGACGCCCGATTCCACGAGCTTGGCGCCGACCTGGAGGGCATAGGGGAAGCCGGAACAGGCGGCGGAGAGATCGAAGCCCCAGGCGTGGCGTGCGCCAATTTTTTCCTGAACGAGGCAGGCTGTGGCGGGGAAGAACATGTCCGGAGTGACGGTGGCGACGATGATGACCTCGACCTCGGAGGCGTCGATGCCGCGTTTGGCGAGGCAGGCGCGGGCGGCGGCGGCGGCGAGATCGCTGGTGGCGACGCCGGGATCGACGATGTGGCGCTCGCGGATGCCGGTGCGCTCCATGATCCACTGGTTGTTGGTGGCTACCATCTTTTCAAGATCTTCGTTGGTGAGCAGCTTTGGGGGAACGTAGGTTCCGACGGCGCTGATCTTGGCTCTCACCTGCGTTCTGGGCTTCAACGTCAACTTCAATCCACTCACCTCATTTGCGTTTGATCAGAATACAAAAGTATTACAAATGAATCACTATTCATGGAAGTTTGCCGATGGCGGCCTGGTTGACAAAGGAGGAGGAAGGCGATGAGGGTGCGGCCGTTCTGCTCGGGATGGGTGGGGAGGAGGCGTTCGAGGGTACTCGCTTGGTCCCCACGCGGCTGCACTATATTGAACGCTACGGCATGGTGGTGGAGATCTTGGCCGAGGAGGAGACGATGACGGCGATGGGAGACTTGCTGAGCGAAGGTACCGCGGTGCGGGAGGTGTTTTCCGGGGAGGATGCGACGGCGTTCCGGACGCTGAACGAGGAGTGGATTTCGCGGTGGTTCACGCTGGAGGCGCGGGACCGCGAGGTTCTTGGCGACCCGGAGACGCACATTCTGCGGGATGGGGGACATTTGTATTTTGCGGAGTGCGATGGGGTGGTGGTGGGGTGTGTTGCGCTGATTGCGGAGCCGGGTGAGCCGGGGGTGTACGAGCTGTCGAAGATGGCGGTGTCGCCGGAGATGCGGGGGCTGGGGATCGGGCGAGTGCTGCTGGCGTATGCGATCGAAGAGGGTCGCAGGCTGGGGGCGCGGAAGCTCTTCCTGGGGAGCAGCAAGAAGCTGGAGAATGCGGTGCACCTGTATGAGGCAATGGGGTTTCGGCATGTTGCGCGGGAGACGCTGCCGATTGCGTATGGGCGGGCGGATGTATTTATGGAGATGGTGCTTTAGCGGTCCGGTGTGGAGGCTGGCTGGATCTGGGGTTGGACTTTGGCGCCTTCGGTGACGTCGTCTCCGGGGCTGAGGGCGACGAGGTCTCCGGGCTGGACGCCGGCGAGGACCTCGGTGGCTCCGCCGAGGTCGCGGCCTAGGGTGAGGGCGCGGAAATGGGCTGTGTTGTTGCTGTCGATGACGATGGCCTGGGGGCCGGCGGAGCGGATGACGAGGGCATTGGCGGGGAGGAGGACGGGGGCGGCGGCGGTGGGGGGGAGGTCGAAGCGGACGGTGGCGTACATGCCGGGGAGGATGCGGCCGTCGTTTTTGAGATCGACCTCGACGAGGAGGGTGCGGGTGGTGGGGTCGAGGGACTGGCTGGTGCGGGCGATGGTTCCGGGGAAGGTTTGGCCGCCGAGCTCGCGGATGGCGACCTGAGCGACCTGGCCGGTGCGGAGGCCGACGGAGTTGCTCTGGGGAATGTTGGCGAAGACGCGGACGGTGTCGGCCTGAGCGAGGGTGAACATCTGCTGGGCGGCGGTCTGGCTTCCGGAGGAGATGAGGGAGCCGCGGTCGATGGCGCGGGAGAGGACGATGCCGTCGAAGGGGGCGGTGACGCGGGAGAAGCCTGCCTGCTGGGTGAGGGAGGCCACGTTGGCCTGGCTGGCGGCGATGTTGGCGCGGGCGGCGGTGACGGCGGCGGCGTCGGCGCGGGACTGGGCGCGTTTCTGGTCGGCGTCCTGCTGGGCGACGACACCGGCGGCCTGGAGCGACTGCCAGCGCTGGTTGGTGACGGAGGAGAGGTCGGCATTGGCCTGAGACTGGAGGAGTTGGGCCTCCGTCTGGGCGAGGGCGGCCTTGGCCTGGAGGAGGCTTTGGGCGGTCTGCGGGTCTTCGATTTCGGCGAGGAGCTGGCCTTTGCGGACGTGGTCGCCGATGTCGACGAAGCGGTTGCGGACGTAGCCGGAGGTGCGGGCGTAGATGGTGGTCTGCTCGAAGGCCTGGATGGAGGCGGGGAGCTCTAGGCGGGAGGTGCGGTCGGCAGCGGAGAGGCGGGTGGCGAGGACGATGGGCGGGCCGGATGCGGCTGTGGCTTCGGTACGGAGGGCCTGGCGGTGGTGGAGCTTGGGGATGAGGGCGAGGCCGCCAACCGCGAGGAGGATGAGAAAGAAGGCGGCGACGGCGATGTAGGGAGAGCGGCGCGGTGCGGGGGGTGCGGAGGTTGGCGAGTGCTCGATCTGCGACGTCGGCATGGTACCCCTCCCCCCCCCTCTAAAGTCTAAAGTACGTTATTTATTGGACTTAAGTCTGGACTTCGAGTCCATACCGTGTTTCGGACCGCTTCCGTTGAGTTGACTTTGACCTGATTCGTTCTTTCCAGTGTAATGCCTGGAGGGGGTTTTCTACGCCACCTGCAAGTCGTTCAAGGCAATGCGGTTATGACGTTGAGGGCTTGACAGCGGTGGAACCGTGGCTTGCGAACCTTCCTTCCAAGTGGAGAATTTGGTTGTCGTGGGGCCGCCGTCAGCGCAGGTCTTCGTCTGCGGCGCAGAAAGTCGGGTCGCCGGCATCGGCACGGTTGGTTGGCCGAGGCCGGCGCTTTGCTTTTGCCTCTGTATTACTTGCCGATGTTGACAGGGAGGGGATGCCGTTCAACCGGAGTACCGGTGGCCGGTCCCTGGGTGACGTCGGTGACGGACACTTCGCTGCGGATTGCGTTGACGCCGGTGTAGATTCCAGTCGAGACGAAGCGATAGGGGGCCGCGCCGGGCACGACCGACTGGAAGAGCAAGTGGGCAGTGTACGGGATGGAGCACTGCCCATTGAAGACCAGGATGGTGTACTGGTACTTTTTGCCGGGCGGGACGTTGACGTTGACTTGCGTGGTTTGCGAGGTGGTCTTCGAGTCGACGGTGGTGTCGCTGTAGCCGATTGTGCTGGAGCTGGATTCGCTGAAGGAGGCAGAGGCGGAGACCTCAAAGACCTTGTCGATGCCACCTTTTGAGCCGAAGGTTTGCGTGAAGACTTGGCCCTTGGTGTCGCTGGTGGAGTTGGTGATGCTGCGAGAGGTTGTGGTGGACAGGTTGAGACTGATACTGCCGGTGAGGGGGACCGAGCCGGTTTGATTGTCCTGGATCGATTGATCGCTCACGGTGGGGGGAAGGTTCAAGTTGGGTTTGGCTTGCTCAAGGTCATACGCGATGCTTTCGGTGGTGATGGCGCTGGTCTCCGGGAAGACGAGCCATTCTTCGTTATCCTGGCCATCGCACCAGTTGAATGGAGCGACTATTCCTTGGACGTCGGATTCAATCACGTTCATCTTCGATTGCCAATATTCCAGGAGATTGATGCCCACCCAGGGCGCGCCCAGGTCTTCTATGCGGAAGAGTTGCAGGCCGTTGGCAGGGTCGAGGGGGGCCATTGTGAAACCTGCTGGAGCAGGGACTTTGACGGTACCACCAAGTCCCACCGGAGTCATCTCCATCGTTGTGGTGAGGTATTTGCACGTGAGGGTGTGTTTCAAGTGGGATCCGCCGCGGTTGTCCGGGGTGGCTTCCCAGAGGTGCTCCGGACCACCCTTCAGGGGAGTCAGCCTTAGGAAGTTGCCGACGCTGTCGGGTGTGAGCGCCCAGTTCGAGTGGCCTATTTTAGATTGAATATAGAAGGGGCCCGTGGGGAAGCTTATTTCATTCGACATGGGTGTGTTCCTCTCGGTGCTCGAACGGGATTGTGTCTTCGAGTCGAGGCAAGGGTACACCTGCTGATCGATTGCCTGGTTCAAAGGTGGTGGATGAATTTGAACGACGGAGAGGGACCACGTTCCTGAAGGATCTGGAAATAGAGGAGAGTACCTCAGCGGCTGAAGCCGCAAGGCAAACGCGGTGATGCGGCACGGCTGAAGCCGTGCCCTTAATCACGGCGGTTTCTGCTCCGGCCGTGGCTCCGTGTCTTAGAGAGGAAGCTCTAAGCCGGGGTTTGCAGTTGTGGCTTGCTAAAAATGATCGAATGCGACGTGACCTCGACCATCGCGGAAGGAGATCAACCCACCTTGGCGATGAGGTTGCCAGATGGGTGGCCTTGTCGATGTTTGAGGCTGAAGGTCGCGCTTGTTTCAGGCGAGGAGGGACGAAGGTCAGTCGGCGGCCATGGTGGCGGGTTCGGGGGCGATGGCTACGCCGGAGGACTTGCGGAGGCGGCTGTAGATGATAGGGACGATGAGGAGGGTGGTGACGGTGGCGACGAGGAGGCCGCCGATGACGGCGCGGCCGAGGGGGGAGTTTTGTTCGCCGCCTTCGCCCATGCCGAGAGACATGGGGAGCATGCCGATGATCATGGCGAACGCGGTCATGAGGACGGGGCGGAGACGGGTGGTGCCGGCGGAGGCGGCGGCGTCGAAGGCGGACATGCCGGTGGCGCGCTGGTCGTTGGCGAAGGTGACCATGAGGATGGAGTTGGCGGTGGCGACGCCGACGGTCATGATGGCACCCATGAGGGAGGGCACGGAGAAGGTGGTCCCGGAGAGGAAGAGCATCCAGAGAATGCCGCAGGCGGCGCCAGGGAGGGCGGTGAGGATAATGAACGGGTCGAGCCAGCTCTGGAAGTTGACGACCATGAGGAGGTAGACGAGGAGTACGGCGAAGATCATGCCCAATCCCAGGCCGGTGAAGGACTCATGCATGGAGCGGACCTGGCCGCGGACGGAGATCTGGGTTCCGGGGGCTAGGTGCTCTTTGTAGTGGGCGACGATGCGGTCGATGTCGGTGGAGACGCCGCCGAGGTCGCGGCCCTGGGTGTTGGCGAAGACGTCGAAGACGGGCTGGACGTCGTAGTGGTTGGTGACGGCGGGAGAGGTGGTGTGCTCGACCTGGGCGACGTCGTTGAGGACCTGGGGAGACTGCGGGGCGGTGTTCTGGAGCGGGTTGGAACCGATGCCTGACCCGGAGGTGATAGGAATGTTCTGCAGGGCGGCCACGGAGTCGATTTTGTATTGCGGGGTCTGGACGATGACGTTGTAGTTGACGCCGTTTTGCGGGTTGAGCCAGAAGTTGGGGGAGGCCTGGCCGGAGCCTGAGAGGGCGTAGAGCATGGAATTGGCAACGTTGGCCTCGGTGAGGCCGGAGGTTTCGGCGCGGGTGCGATCGACGTTGATGTGTAGTTCGGGCGCGTAGAGGACCTGGTTGATGTGGACGTCGACGGCGCCGGGGACGGCGGCAACATCGTGGCGGATCTGCTCGGTGAGGGCGAAGTTTTTGGCGAACTGGCGGCCGCTGACCTGGATGTCGATGGGGGCGGGGAGGCCGAAGTTGAGGATCTGGTTGACGATGTCGGAGGCCTGAAAGTAGAAGACCATGTCGGGGAAGCGCTGGTGGAGGACCGTGCGGAGACGCCGGCGGTAGGCTTCGGTGGGGTGGTGTTTTTCGTTGAGGGAGACGAGGATTTCGCCGTCCTGGACATCGGTGAGGGAGCCGTCGCCGAAGGCGAGATTGAAGCTTCCGTTGGGGATGCCGATGTCGTCGAGGACAAGGGTTAGTTCGGCGGGGGGGATTTCCTGGCGAATGACGGCTTCAACCTGGACGAAGATCTGCTCAACCTGCTCGATACGGGTGCCGGGGGGCGTACGGACGTGGAGGCGGAAGGTTCCAGCGTCGACCTGGGGGAAGAAGTCCTGGCCGATGAAGGGGATGAGGGCGGCGGAGAGGCAGGCGAAGAGGGCGAAGCAGCCGAGGGTGAAGGCGGCGTGGCGGAGCACCCAGAAGAGGATGCGCTGGTAGAAGGCGCGGAGGCGCTCGAAGCCGGCGTTGAAGCGGAAGTGGATGCGCCAGATGAGGCTGGCGTTGCGGCGTGCGGCGGTTTCGGCCTCGGAGTGGGCGTGCTCGGGAGCCTCGTGATCCTGGTACATGGCGACCTCGGAGGCGAGGAGGAACTTTACCATCGTCGGGACCAGCGTGCGGGAGAGGAGGTACGAAGCGAGCATGGCGAAGACGACGGCCATACCGAGGGGGGTGAAGAGGGATTTCGCGGCGCCCGAGAGGAAGACGACGGGGACGAAGACGATGCAGATGGCGAGGGTGGAGACGAAGGCGGGGACGGCGATCTGCTGGGCTCCGTCGAGGATGGCGGGCTCGATCTCCTTGCCTTGGGCGAGGTTGCGGTGGATGTTTTCGATTTCGACGGTGGCGTCGTCGACGAGGATGCCGACGGCGAGGCCGAGGCCGCCGAGGGTCATGGTGTTGAGGGTCTGGCCGCAGAGCTTGAGGATGATGATCGACGTGAGGATGGAGAGGGGGATGGAGATGGCGACGATGACGGTGCTGCGCCATGAGCCTAAAAACAGGAGGATCATGAGCGCGGTGAGCGAGGCGGCGATGGCGGCTTCCTTGACGACACCGGAGAGGGCAGCGCGGACGAAGACGGATTGATCGAATAACAGGGTGATTTTGAGGGCGGGGGGGAGGCCGGCGGCGATCCGGGGGAGGGCCTGGCGGACGCGTTTGACGATATCGAGGGTGGAGGCGGAGGCGGCCTTGAGGATGGTGAGGAGGGCGGCGCGTTTGCCATTGATGCGAACGATATTCTGCTGGACAGCAAAGCCCTCGTGGACCTGGGCCACGTCGCGCATGAGGACGACGGCTCCGTTGGAGCTCTTGATGGGAAGCTGATTCAGTTGGTCCAAAACCGTCGGGCTGGCATTCGTGCGGACGATGTAGTCGGTGGTGCCGACCTTGGCGGTTCCGGCGGGCAGGATGAGGTTTTGGGCGGTAAGGGCCTGGACGAGGTCTGCGGGGGAGAGGCCCTTGCTGTAGAGTTGGCCGAGGTCGAGATCGACGACGACCTGGCGGGCCTTGCCGCCGTAGGGGGAGGGGACCTGGGCACCCTGGACGGTGGCGAGCTGGGTGCGGACGAAGTTGAGGCCGATGTCGTAGAGGTCGGCTTCCGAGAGGGTGTCCGAGGAAAGGACGGCCTGGAGGATGGGGACGCTGGAGGCGTTGAACTGGAGGATGAAGGGGGGCGTGGTGCCGGGGGGCATGGTGCGGAGAACGGTTTGCGAGACGGCGGTGATCTGGGCGACGCCGGCCTCGACCTTGGCTCCGGGCTGGAAGAAGACCTTGATGATGGAGATTCCGTTGATGGACTGCGACTCGATGTGTTCGATGTCGTTGACGGCGGTGGTCATGGCGCGTTCGGAGACGGTGGTGAAGCGCTTTTCCATCTCGTCGGGGCTGGTGCCGTTATAGGTCCAGATGATGGAGACGACGGGGATGTCGATGGTGGGGAAGATGTCGGTTGACATGGTCTGGATGGAGAGGACGCCGAGGATGGCGATGAGCAGACTCATGACGACGAAGGTGTAGGGGCGCCGGAGGGCGAGTTGGACGATCCACATTGGCGGGGGCTCCTTTCTTCAGGCGACGTCGATGACGATTTTGCCGGTGTGGGTGGCGGACTTCATGGCTTGGAAGGCGTGGCGGGCTTCGGCGAAGGGGAAGACCTGATCGATGACGGGTTTGAGGTGGGCGGCGGCGATGGCTTCGTTCATCTCGGCGAACATGGTGCGGGATCCGACGTAGATGCCCTGGACGCGGAGTTGTTTGCGGAGGATGGCCGTGAGGGGGATCTCGTCGCTGGTGGCTCCGCCGGAGAGGACGCCGATCTGGGCGATGAGAGCTCCGGGGGCGGCGGCCTTGAGGGATTGGGCGAAGGTTCCGGCGCCGCCGACCTCGATGATGCGGTCGATGCCGCCGCCGGTGAGGTCGTTGGCCCAGCGGGACCAATCCGGGGTGGTGCGGTAGTTGCAGGCGTGGTCGAGGCCAAGGGCGGTGGCTTTGGCGAGTTTTTCGTCGGAGGAGGAGGTTCCGAAGACGGTGCAGCCAAGGAGCTTGGCGAACTGGAGGGCGAAGAGGGAGACGCCTCCGGTGCCCTGGATAAGGACGGTGTGCGCCGGGCTTGCGGGGCTGGGCGGGTTTCCGGCGTGGTGGAGGGCGTTCCAGGCGGTGAGGGCGGCGCAGGGGAGGGTGGCGGCCTCGTGGTAGGAGAGGTGTTCGGGGAAGGGGACGATGCCGTCCTCGGGGAGGGTGAGGTACTCGGTGAGGACGCCGTCGATATCGCCGCCGAGGGCTTGCTGGGTGTTCTCGACGGTGAGGGGTCCGGAGAACCAGCGTTGGAAGAAGAGGGTGCAGACGCGGTCTCCTGGCGCGACGCGGGTGACGCCGGGGCCCACGGCGATGACCTCGGCGGCGGCATCCGAGCAGGGGACGCGGGGGAGGGCCATTCGCGGGTTGTAGAGGCCCTCGACGACCATGAGGTCGCGGTAGTTGAGCGAGACGGCGTGGACGCGGAGGAGGATTTCGCCCGGGGCGGGCTGGGGCAGGTCGATCGCGGAGGTTTGGAGGGCGTCGAGGCCGAAGTTCCCGATTTGGTATGCCAGCATGGGGATTTGATCCTTTGTGGGGGCGCGAGGGTCCCGAAGATAGAATGATCGCATGTCGCGTGGCTGGGAAAGCAAGTCGGTCGAGGAGCAACAGGCTATGTCGAGTGCGGAGAAGCCGGTGAGTGTGGCGGATGTGGTGAACGATCCTGTGGCTGAGGCGAACCGGAAACGGCAGCGGCAGGCGCTGGAGATGCAGCGGGAGCGGGTGCTTTCGGAGCGGACGTCGAGCCCGCATCGGCGGACGGCGCTGGCGATGGCGCTGGCGGACCTTGAAGAGAAGCTGTCGGAGCTGGGCTGGACGGTGCACCTGTAGGGGTGGCACACTCAGGCGTATGGCTGGACGTCTGGTGCGGGTTGGGGTGGATGCGGCGGTACGAGAGGCGTTGCTCGCGGGATTTCCCGCCGAGGCGACGATGGTGCGGATTCCAGCGGAGCCGACTGGGCCGCTGGAGGTGGATCTCTGGATTCTGCCGTTCTACCGGAGGGATGCGGCGGCGGTGTTCGCGACGCTGCGCGGGGTGAAGGTGGTGCAGTCGCTGATGGCGGGAGTGGACTGGATTATGCCCTGGCTGCCGAAGGAGGTGACGCTGTGCGATGGGCGCGGGATTCACGACAGTTCTACGTCGGAGTGGGTGGTGGGGGCGATCCTGGCTTCGTTGAAACGGTTTCCGCTGTATCGGGACCGGCAGGCGGCAGGGGTGTGGCGCGGCGGGCCGAGCGGGGATGAGTTGCTGGACCGGGTAGGGGAGGATGCGGGTTTGTACCGGGTGCTGGGGGACGATCTGGCGGGGAAGACGGTGCTGATTGTGGGGTATGGGGCGATCGGAGCGGCGATCGAGGAGCGGCTGCTGCCGTTCGGGGTGAGGATCGTGCGGGTGGCGCGGCGGGGCAGGGCCGAGCCGGAGGTGTTGGCCGTGGAGCATCTGAGGCGTCTGCTGCCGGAGGCGGATGTGGTGGTGACCATCGTGCCGATGACGGCGGAGACGCGGGGACTGATCGGGGCGGAGGAGATGGCGCTGATGAGACGGGGTGCGCTGCTGGTGAACGCGGCCCGCGGACCTGTGGTGGTGACGGAGGCGCTGGTGGAGGCGCTGGAGGCCGGGCACCTGCGGGCAGCGGTCGACGTGACGGACCCGGAACCTCTGCCGGAGGCGCATCCGCTGTGGCGGGCTCCCAACTGCCTGATTACGCCGCATGTTGGGGGCTCGACGCCGGAGTTTCTGGCGCGGGCCTTTCGGCTGGCGGCGCGGCAGGTTGCGCGGTATGTGGCGGGGGAGCAGTTGGACAATGTGGTGCGGGAGAGCGGGTACTAGGGACCGGGCGGGTGCCCGATCCCCAGGGGATTAGCGCTTGACCTTGAGAGGCTTGACCTCGTCGTCTTCCTCTTCTTCGTCCTCTTCTTCTTCGTCTTCGTCGTCGTCTTCGAGGTCTTCTTCTTCGTCCTCGTCTTCAAGGTCATCGTCGTCTTCGAGGTCATCGTCGTCGTCCTCGTCGTCGTCGACGAGGTCGTCGTCTTCCTCTTCTTCCTCGTCCTCATCCAGGCCGGACTTGCGGGGGGCGGTGGAGAGATTTTCGCTGCTGGCGAACTCGGTGGGATCGGGGGAGCCTCCGGCGGGGGTGAAGGCCGCGGTGGCGTCTGGACCGATGATGCTGAACTCGTCGATGGGGTCTTGATTGGGCTGAACGGCCATGGTGGCATCTCCTATGAGGGGGTTCGAAATGGTTGTAATGGGTGGATCGAGCCTGAGCGTGCTGCTGCTCCCGGGTTGGATGCAGGCGAGAGAAAAGGGTCACCGTGAAAATTTCGTTCGTTTTTGGGAAGGTGAAGATGGTTGTCCACGAGTAAGCCTCTGGCGCGAGGAAGGCATCTATCCCTCGGTAGGGTAAGCCGAAGGAGTGTTGCGCGATGCATAAAGAGCCGGTTCCTGCCGAGGCGAAGGACCATAGCCTGAACAAGCCGCCGCACCCCACGCGGCAGAAGATCTGGGATCATGTGTCGAGTTCGCCGCTGCACTCGCTGTGGGACCTGCAGGGAGTTCCGCCGATGGTGATTGCGAAGCGCACGTTTGCCTCATTCAACGAGGATAACCTGCTGAGCCGGGCGGCAGAGCTGGGGTACTACTTTCTGTTCGCGCTGTTCCCGACGCTGGTGAGCGCGTCGTCGATCATGGGGTTGGCGGCGCGTTCGGCGTCGGACATTTACTCCAAGCTGCTCAATTACCTGGCGCTGGTGGTGCCGCATGCGGCGTTGGGCATCGTGCTGGACACGTTCAAGGCGACCACGGAACACTCGACCGGGGGCAAGATCACGTTTGGGCTGGCGGCGGCGATCTGGTCGGCGTCTGTGGGGTTTACGGCGATTCAGGACACGCTTAATACGGTTTACAAGGTGAAGGAGACGCGGGCGTACTGGAAGGTGCGCGGCGCGGCGATGCTGGTGACGGTGCTGCTGTCGACGATCATTACGGTGACCCTGGCAACGATGCTTTGCGGGGATTTCAGTGCGCGCTACCTACAGCACCACATCGGGCAGCCGGGTGTGGCGGTGGCGGCGGCGTGGCTGACGCGGGGTGTTTCGTGGGTCGTGGCGGCGGGGTTGCTGATCCTGCTGTTTGCGGTGATCTACTACTTTGCGCCGGATGTGAAAAACAAGAGGTGGCACTGGCTGACGCCGGGAGGTGCGTTTGGGATCGGTGGATGGCTGCTAGCATCGATCGTGCTGCGGATTTACCTGCACTACTTCGATAACTACTCGGTGACATATGGGTCGCTGGGGGCGGTCATCATCCTGCTGACTTGGTTCTACATTACGGGTCTGATGCTGCTGCTTGGGGCAGAGATCAATAGCGAGATTGCGGCGTCGGTGGCGGAGAAGAAGCTGACCGGGGCGACTCCTCCGGCGGAAGGGCCGGTGGCTCCGGCGGGGCTGGCGGTAGCCTCGTAGGCGAACAGGCTACAATCGCGGACACCGATGAATGTTTACGCGATTGTGCTCGGGCTGATTGTGCTGACTTTGCTGACCGTTTCGTTGGCGCGCGTAAGCAAGGTGCGGACGAAGGCGGATTACCTGGTGGCGGGTCGCTCGCTGCCGGCGTTTGTGCTGGTGTTTACGCTGCTTTCGAGCTGGATCGGGTCGGGATCGCTGCTGGGTGGGGCGGAAAACGCGTACAGGCACGGGTTTGCGGCGCTGTGGCAGGGGGGTGGCGGCTGGGCTGGGCTGGCGCTGATCTACTTCATCGCGCCGCGGGCGCGGAAGTTTGCCCAGTTTACGATTCCGGACCTGCTGGAGGCGCGGTATAACCAGACGGCGCGGGCTCTGGGGGTCGTCGCGGTGCTGTTTACTTACACGGCGATTACGAGCTACCAGTTCATCGGCGGCGGGGATATTCTGCACCTGATCTTTCCGGGTGCGGTGACGGCGGTAGGGGGGCGGTACATCATTGCGGGGTTCGTGGTGGTGTTTACGGCGATCGCGGGGATGTCTTCGGTGGCGTATATGGATGTCGCGATCGGACTGTTGACGACCTTTACGATGATCGCGGCGCTGCCGGTGTTGATCCACCAGGCGGGTGGGTGGGCGCAGGTGCGGGCTGCGCTGCCTGCGACGCACTTCCAGGTGCTTGGGAATCTATCGCTGGTGCAGGGGCTGGAGCTTTTTCTGCCGACTTGCCTGCTGATGCTTGGCAACCAGAGCATGTACCAGAAGTTCTTTTCGGCGAAGAGCGAGAAGGACGCGACGCGGGCGGTGGGTGGGTGGATCGTCGGCACGGTCATTCTGGAGACGATCATCGTGACCATTGCGATTGTGGGGTCTGCGCTGTTTCCCACCGGCGATGTGCATGAGCATCCGCGGGAGATTCTGGCGTACACGGGGCTGCACGGCGTGAACCTGGGCGGTGGCGCGGGGTTGACGCTGCTGGGAGCACTGCTGGTCGGGGCAATCTTTGCAAAGATCATCTCGACGGCGAACAACTACCTGTTTTCGCCAGCCACGAACCTGGTGAATGACCTTTTTGTGCGCTATGTGCGGCCGGAGGCAACGAACAAGCAGGTGCTGCTGGTGAGCCGGTCGATGGTGGTGGGGCTTGGGATGTGGGCGCTGTACCAGGCGCTGCATACGGAATCTGTGCTGAAGAAGTCGCTGTACGCGTACACGATCTACTCGGCGGCGCTGACGCCGGTGATCCTGGCGGCGTTTTACTGGCGGCGTGCGACGGCTTGGGCGGCGGTGGCAAGTATCGGGACGGGGACGCTGGTGACGGTGTTTTGGGATACGGGTTTTGTGCGGGGACACTTGCCGAGGGTGCTGAGCGAGCGGGACGCGATCTTTCCGGCGTTGGTGGCTTCGCTGCTGTGTTTGCTGGTGGTTTCGTTGGCGACTCCTCCTCCGAGCGAGGAGAAGTTGAGGCCCTTTCTGGAAGCCTGAGGGATAAAGCGCGAAGGGCGCCATCGGATGAGCGCGTGGGAACATCCAATGCGGCATGAGCGTGGTAAGCCGATGGCATAAGAGGCCGTTTGCGGTGCGAAAGCTGCAGCAGATGGCGCGGCTGGTGCGGGAGAGCCATGAGCAGCCGATGACGGGGGAGCCGCGGCTGCCGGAGCTGGTTTCGGCGGCGGAGGTAGGGGTTACCTTTATCGGGCATTCTTCGTTTTTGCTGCAGATTGGCGGGAAGAACGTGCTGGTGGACCCGGTGTTTGCCAAGCGCCTGGTGGTGCTGCGTCGGCAGCGGCGGCCGGGATTGCGGCTGGCGGACCTGCCGCCGATCGATGTGGTGCTGGTGAGCCATGCGCATATGGACCACCTGAATGTGCCTTCACTGCGGGCCATTGCGCGGCTGACTCGGCGTGCGCGCGGACGGGCTCCGGTGGTGGTGGTGCCGCGGGGGGTGGACGACCTGGTACGGAGGATCGGGTTCGCCGGGGTGGAAACGATGAGCTGGTGGGAGGAGCGCGTCGTGGAGGGGCTGCGGGTGACGATGACGCCCTGCCGGCACTGGGGCGCGAGGATGTTTCGGGATACGCATCGGGAGTTTGGCGGGTATGCGGTGCGGGCGGAGGCGGGGGGAATGACGGTGTATCACTCGGGGGATACGGCTTACTTTGGCGGGTTTCGCGAGGTGGGGGAGCGGCTGCGGCCGGAGGTGGCGCTGCTTCCGGTCGGAGCATACTTTCCGGATAGCTACCGGAGTGTGCATACGAGTCCGGAGGAGGCGGTGCGGGGCTTTCTGGATACGGGCGCGCGGGTGATGGTGCCGATGCACTACGGGACGTTTCGGCTGGGGCGTGAGCCGATGGAGGAACCGTTGGAGCGGCTGGCACGGGAGGGAGCGCGGCTTGGGCTGGGGGACCGGGTGCGGGTGTTGGCGGAGGGCGAGACGATGCGTCTGGTGAACAAATCTCCGGTCGGTTTGGAGGCTGGGGCGGAGTCGCCGGCGGCGGGTGGTGCATCCTAATGGCATGAGCGAGACGGTGCAGAAGACGTTTGCGATTGGCGGCGATCTGGAAGTGAATCGCCTTGGGTTTGGGGCAATGCGGATTACGGGTAAAGGCATCTGGGGGCCTCCGGCGGACCCGGAGAGCGCGAAGGCGGTGCTGCGGCGGGCGGTGGAGCTTGGGGTCAACTTCATCGATACCGCGGATTCTTATGGGCCGCAGGTGAGTGAGCAGTTGATTGGCGAGGCTTTGTCGCCGTATGCGGCGGGAGTGGTAGTGGCGACGAAGGCGGGGCTGACGCGGCAGGGGCCGAATCGGTGGCTTCCGGTGGGACGTCCGGAGTACCTGCGGCAGCAGGTGGAGTTGAGCCTGCGGGCGTTGAAGGTGGCTCGGATCGAGCTGTGGCAGTTACATCGGTTCGATCCGAAGGTGCCCGTCGAGGAGTCGCTGGGCGAGATTGCGCGGCTGCAGAAGGAAGGGAAGATTCGGCATGTGGGATTGTCGGAGGTGAAGCCTGCCGAGATCGAACGCGCGGCCAAGGTGGTGAAGATTGTGAGCGTGCAGAACCAGTACAACCTGGGCGATCGGCAGCACGAGGACGTCGTGGACTACTGCACGGAGCATGGGATTGGGTTTATCCCGTGGTTTCCCGTGGCGGCGGGGAAGCTGGCGCAGCCGGGTGGCAAGCTGGATGAGGCGGCGAAGCGGCACGGGGCGACCGTCGGGCAGCTTTCGCTGGCGTGGCTGCTGCAGCGCTCGCCGGTGATGCTGCCGATTCCGGGGACCTCGAGCGTGGCGCATCTTGAGGAGAATGTGAAGGCGGCTGAGGTTACGTTGGGGGTGGAGGAGTGGCGGGAGATTGAAGAGGCGGCGAAGAAGGCGGCGTAGCTAGCCTTCCCCCCTCCTGTCCTTCGCGGCCAAGGCTTTTCGTATGAACAGCCTGAGGCGACAACTAAACGGGGGTGGAGCTGAACGGGAAGACGACCTGTGAGGGCACGCAGGTGATCAGCGCAGATGGAAGGACGTTGACCGATACCTCCTGGACGCCGGGGAAGATGGCGGAGAGGGAAATCGCGGTCTATGAAAAGCAGTAAGCGTGCAGATGGAGGAACGCCGCACGGCATTGTTGCCGTGCGGCGCTCTCTTGCGGGTTGATGGTTCTGTCAGATTTCGAGGATGACCGGCATGATGAGGGGGCGGCGCTGGGTGGCCTTTTGGATGTAGCGCTTGAGGTCGTTTCGGATTTTTTCCTTGATGATGGCGTAGTCCTGCTTTTCTTCAGGGCTTGAGCCGTCGAGGGTGCGGATGACGATGTCGATGGACTCCTTAACGAGCTTGTCGTCCTGGAGGGCGAAGCCGCGCATGACGATCTCCGGGGTGTTTTCGACGCGTCCGGTGCGCTTGTTGATGGCGATGATGGGGAGGACGATGCCGTCTTCCGACAGGTGCTGGCGGTCGCGGACGACGACGTCTTCGACGACGTCGATGGTTCCTCCGGAGTCGATGCAGACGCGGCCGGTGGTGACCTTGCCGTTTTTGACGGCGGTGGTCTTGTCGAGGTCGAGGATGTCTCCGTCTTCGAGGAGGACGACCTTTTCGACGACACCCATCCCGGCGGCCAGTTCGGCGTGGCGCTTGAGGTGGCGGTAGTCTCCGTGGACGGGGATGAAGAACTTTGGCCGGACGAGGTTGATCATCAGGCGGAGTTCTTCCTGGGAGCCATGTCCGGAGACGTGGATGAGGCCGTTGGAGCCGTCGTCGTGGATGACCTTGGCGTCGCGGCGCTCGAGGTGGTCGATCATGCGGTAGATGCCCTTCTCGTTGCCCGGGATGACGCGGGAGGAGAGCAGGACGGTGTCGCCGGCGTCGATGCGGGCGAATTTGTGGTTATTGACGGCGGCGCGGGAGAGCGCGGACATGGGTTCGCCCTGGGTTCCGGAGATCATGATGCAGACCTTCTCGGGCGGCATGTCGCGGATCTGGCCGGGGTTGATGATGAGGCCCTGGGGGATTTCGAGATAGCCGAGGTCCTGTGCGATCTCGGTGGAGTTATCAAGCGAGCGGCCCATGACGGCGACCTTGCGACCGTGCTTGTGGGCGAGCTCCATGGCGAGGCGGATGCGGTGGATGGAGGAGGAAAAGCAGGAGAAGAAGAGCTTCTTCTTGGTCTGGCCGAAGATTTCGTCGAGGCGGGGACGGACGGCGCGCTCGGAGGGCGTGTAGCCGGGGCGGTCGACGTTGGTGGAGTCCTGCA
Source organism: uncultured Granulicella sp. (assembly GCA_965213785.1). Classification (GTDB taxonomy): domain Bacteria; phylum Acidobacteriota; class Terriglobia; order Terriglobales; family Acidobacteriaceae; genus Edaphobacter. Next base: position 3,142,048 of record OZ243921.1, read on the forward strand.
GGAGTGCGAGGACGCCCTGCTTGCCGAGTTCGGCGAAGGCATGGAGGTCGAAGGGCTTGCCGTCCGGGGGGGAGAGGTCGATCTTGAAGTCTCCGGTGTGGAGGACGACGCCGACGGGGGTGTGGATGGCGAGGGCGACGCAATCGACCAGGCTATGGGTGACCCGGATGGGCATGACTGAGAAGGGCCCGAGGGTGAAGCGCTTGCCGGGGATCATCTCCTGAAGGTCGGCGTCGTCGAGGAGGCGGTGCTCTTCGAGCTTGCCTTCGACGTAGGCGAGGGTGAACTCGGTGCCGTAGACGGGGACCTTGAGCTCGGAGAGGATCCAGGGGAGGCCTCCGATATGGTCCTCGTGGCCGTGGGTTAGGAGGATCGCCTTGACCTTGGAGCGGTTTTCGATGAGATAGCTGATGTCGGGGACGACGATGTCGACGCCTAGGAGCTCTTCTTCGGGAAACATCAGGCCGGCGTCAATGACAATGATGTCGTCTTGCCAACGGAGCGCCATGCAGTTCATGCCGAACTCGCCAAGGCCCCCAAGGGGAATCATGCGTAATTTATCTGTAGCCATCAACTCTTGAGTCTATCAGCTTGCGGGGTCGTTTCGGGTTCAGCCTAGGGACGCATTGCTCAGAGGGGGAGATCGACCAGGGTGAGGTCGGGGAAGTTTTGCTGGAAGTGCGATCGATCTCGCGTGAGGAGGCGGTCGGCGTGGAGGAGGGCGTGAGCACCGATGAGAAAGTCGGCAAGGATGCGGCGAGGTGGTGAAGGAGGAGAGACGCGGGTGCGGCGAGCGTGCGAGTTGAAGCGAATGCCTGCCTCGGTCCAAACATTTTCGTCGAGTGCAAAGTCGATTTTTATACCAGCGTCATCGACGTAGCGTCTGAGGTCCTTCGGCGTCACCCCGGGACCGGCGAGCAGCTCGGTGTACGTGAAAGGAGAGATGACGAGCGAACCCTGAGAGAGGCAGAGACCAAGGGCAGAACTGAGGACAGCGCTTTCAGGGTGCTTTACGAAAAGCGAGGACAAGATGTTGGTATCGATCGCAGTTCTCACTCGTACGGCTCGTCTCCGTAACGAATTGCGCGAAACCACTCGTCATGGGTCTCGCCCTCGGGCATGGGGAAGGCACCGATCCACTTATTGAAAGGGTTCTCGCCGGAATGGGCCGGCTTTAGGACCGTTTTACCTTCCTCGATGACGAACTCGACCTTGTCGCCCGGTTTGACACCGAGACGCTGACGAACTTTGAACGGGATGGTGATCTGTCCCTTGCTGCTGATTCTGAAGGCGGAGTTGGACATCTTTACTTTTCTCCTCAAGGTAAAGATAGCATGCAGTCAGCGGAGGAGGTCTTCTAAAGTGGTGGAGAGGTCGGTTTTTTCGTCGCGGTACTTGACGAGGATTGGGGTGTAGACGGAGAGGCCGAGGTCTTTGCCGGGGCCGTGGGTGATGGCACGGGCGCCGGGGACGACGACGGCTCCCGGGGGGACGATGAGGGGGAGATCGGGGGTGGCGCGGAGGATTGCTCCGGTGGTGGCGTCGTAGACGGGGGTGCCGCGGGTGAGGATAACGCCGGCGGCGAGGACGGCGCGGGCTCGGACGATGGTGCCTTCGTAGACGCCGGTGTTGCCTCCGATGAGGACGTCGTCCTCGATAATGACGGGGGAGGCGTTGACGGGCTCAAGGACGCCGCCGATCTGGGCGGAGGCGGAGAGGTGGACGCGCTGGCCGATCTGCGCGCAGGAGCCGACGAGGGCGTGGGAGTCGACCATGGTGCCTTGGCCGACGTATGCCCCGGCGTTGATGTAGGCGGGGGGCATGATGACGACGGATTTCGCGACGTGGGCTCCGGCGCGGACGCTGGAGCCGCCAGGGACGAGGCGGACCTGGTCGGCGGGGGTGAAGCGGCGTGCGGGGTAGGTGTGCTTGTCGACGAAGGTGAGGACGGACTGGCCGTGGGGGTGGGTGCCGGACATCTCTTCAAGGTTGCCGAGGCGGAAGCCGAGGAGGATGCCGCGTTTGACCCAGGGGTTGACACGCCAGCCTGTGGGGGAGGCGGGGTCGGGCTCGGCGGCGCGGAGGGTGCCGGCTTCAAGCTGATCGCGGAGGGAGAAGAAGGCGGAGAGGGCATAGGGGTTGCCGAGGATGGCGGAGCCCTGCGCGAAGCAGTGTTCGATGGCTTGCTCGAGATTGTTCATGGGGTCGCCCTTGAGAATAGCAAGGCGAGGGTTTAGAAGGTGCGGAGATTGTTCTCGCGGGGCGGGGTGTAGACGAAGAGGCCAAGCTCCCCGGCGATGGTTTCGAGGGTGCGGCGGGTGGCGGGGGAGACGGGGACGAGGGGGAGGCGGAGGATGTCTTCGCCGTGTCCCATGAGGCGGAGGACGGCCTTGGCGGGGGCTGGGCTGGGCTCAAGGAAGAGGCTCTGCATGAGGCGGAAGAACTGGCGGTTGAGGCGGCGGGCGGTGGGCCAGTCCTCGCGGAGGGCAGCCTCGACGAGGATGGACATCTGGGAAGGGATGACGTTGGAGGCGACGGAGATAAGGCCGGCAGCGCCGAGGGCGAGGAAGGGGAGGACTAGGCCATCGTCTCCGGCGAAGACGGCGAAGTCCTGGGGAAGGGTGGTGAGGAGTTGGGTGATCTGGGCGAGGTTGCCGCTGGATTCCTTGAGGCCGACGATGTTGGGGATGGCGGCGAGGCGGTGGACGGTGTCGGGTTCGAGGTTGACGCCGGTGCGGGAGGGGATGTTGTAGAGGAGAATGGGAAGGTCGACGGAATCGGCGATGGCCTTGAAGTGCTGGTACTGGCCTTCCTGGTTGGGGCGGTTGTAGAAGGGGTTGGCGGTGAGGAGGCCGGTGAGGCCGTAGATTTTGGCGAGGCGGCGGGCACGGGCGATGGCCTCGTGGGTGGCGTTGTGGGTGCAGCCGGCGAACACGGGAACGCGGCCGGCGGCGGTGGCGCAGACGATCTGGACGACGCGGGCGGTTTCGGCTTCGGTGAGGGTGGCGGCTTCGCCGGTGGTTCCGCAGGGGACGAGGAAGTTGATTCCGGATTCGATCTGGTGATTGACGAACGCGTGGAGTGCAGGCTCGTCGACGGCGCCGTCCGGGCGGAACGGAGTGACGAGCGCGGTGCCGCAGCCTTGGAGATGCATCGCTGGTTAGTTTAGCGCGGATGGAGAAGGGCAGGTCGTGGAGCTTTGCTGTGGCCGCACCGACGTGCTCCATGCGCGGAGCCCGCAGAAGGATGGTTGTTGAAGATAGCCGAGATGTGGGAGGATGTATGCGCGAAGCAGGAATAGCCGGGAGGCAGCATGATTTCGAGGCGGACGTTTGTTGGGACGGCAGCGATGAGCGCGGCAGGGGCAGCGGTGGGGCTTTCGGCGAAGAGTTATGGGCAGGTTTTGGGAGCCAACGACCGGGTGAACTTTGCCACCATGGGGCTGAATGGGCGTGGGTATGCGCATCTTTCCGCGATTGCGCACAATCGAGCCAAAGCCCGTATGACGCATGTCTGCGACGTGGATACGAAGATCAGCGAGAAGTTTATGGGGCAGGCGACCAAGGAGCTGGGGTATGCGCCGAAGTGCGAGCAAGACTTCCGGAAGGTGCTGGAATCGAAGGATGTGGATGTAATTACGGTGGCGACGCCGGACCATTGGCATGCACCGATGGCGATCCTAGGACTGCAGGCGGGGAAGCATGTGTATGTGGAAAAGCCGTCGAGCCACAATCCTCGGGAAGGCGAGATGCTGGTCGCGGCGCAACAGAAGGCGGGCAAGCTGGTGCAGGTGGGGGATCAGCAGAGGTCGTCGCCCCATACGATCGAGATGATCGAAAAAGTCCATAAGGGGTTGATTGGGCGAGCTTACTTCGCCAAGTGCTGGTACACCAATCCGCGCCCTTCGATGGGCCACGGAAAGCCTGTGCCGGTTCCGGCGAACCTGGACTGGGATCTGTGGCAGGGTCCTGCGCCAAGACGTGCGTATGTAGACAATGTGCATCCCTATAACTGGCACTGGCTTCGGGTGTACGGGACGGGCGAGGCGCTGAACAACGGGACCCACGAGGTAGACATTGCGCGGTGGGCGCTCGATGTGGATTACCCGAAGCGGGTGACAGCGGACGGTGGACGGTATGCGTTCCAGGATGACTGGGAGTTCCCGGACACGATGGTGACGAGCTTCGATTATGGCGACAAGATGCTGACATGGGAGGGGATGAGCGCGAACGCCAAGGGGACGTTTGGGCGACAGCGTGGCACGACGGTTCATGGCGAGACGGGCACGTTGTTGATCGATCGGGAGGGCTGGGAGTTGTACGACCAGAAGGACAAGATGACGGACTCGTTCCAGGTGAAGGGTGGGGGGCAGACGACGAAGGATTCGATCAGCCGCGACTCGATGACGGATGCGCATTTCCTGAACCTGATCAACGGAATCAGGATGGGGGAGAAGCTACACTCGCCAATCCAGATTGCGAATGTGAGTGTGACGATTTTGCAGTTGTCGAACATCGCCTGGTGGTCGCAGCGGGAGCTGAAGCTGGACACGACGAACGGGCATATTCTGCATGACGCGGAGGCGATGAAGAGCTGGGGGAGAGAGTATGAGAAGGGGTGGGCGCCGAAGGTGTAGGGTTATCCCTCCCGCCCTGGGTGAGAAATCGTAAGGTTGTGAGAAGAGTGCAAGGGGTTGGTTGCCCCTGTGTTGTTCTTCAGACCCACTCTCCCAGGCGCATCAGGGGTTCGCCGGTGCCGTCGGTCGAGAGGCCGTCCACGTTCATGTGGGGGGAGCCGATCATCCAATCGACGTGGATGAGGGAGGAGTTGGCGCCTTTGGTGCCGAGGGTGGGTTCATCCATGTGCTCGCCCCCGAGGAGGCAGGTGGCGTAGGCCTGACCGAGAGCGATGTGGCTGGCGGCGTTCTCATCGAAGAGGGTGTTCCAGAAGAGGATGCCGGTCTGGGCGATGGGGGAGGAGTGGGGGACAAGGGCGACCTCGCCGAGGCGGCGGGCGCCTTCGTCGGTGTCGATGAGGCGGTGGAGGACGTCCTCTCCGGCGGAGGCGGTGGCTTCGACGATCTTGCCGGCTTCGAAGCGGCAGGTGATGTTCTCGATGAGGGTTCCCTGGTGGGAGAGGGGCTTGGAGGCGGTGACGGTGCCGTCGACACGGTCTTTGTGGGGGGTGGTGAAGCACTCTTCGGTGGGGATGTTGGCATTGCAGAAGATGCCGTTGCCGCCGATGCCGCCGCCGCCGGCCCAGAGGTGATCGTCGGCGAGGCCTACGGTGAGGTCGGTTCCGGGACCTTGGAAGCGGAGGGCGTGGAAGCGGCTGGTGTTGAGCCGGTCGACGCGGGATTTGAGGAAGGCGGTGTGGTCCTGCCAGTCGCTGACGGGGTTGGGGCCGGTGATGCGGGAGGCAGTGAAGATGGCGTCCCAGAGTTTGGCGACGGCCTGGTCGGGAGAGGCATCGTACTCGGCGGGAAAGACGAGCTTGGCCCAGGCGGGGGTGGCGCAGGCGACGATGGACCAGTTGATGGCGTGGCGGGTGATCATCTCCATGGCGGGCTTAGAGGCTTTGGAGGCGGCGACGTTGGCGCGGGCGAGTTTGGCGGGGTCCTGGCCGGCGAGCAGGGCGGGGTTGGCTCCGGCGATGGCGAGGCGGCATGCGTTGGACCTGAAGGCGGTGGCGATGCCGTCCTGAAGCCAGGTGGGAGCGTAGTCGAAGCTGGGGTCCTTGGCGTGCTGGTAGCGGGCGAGGATGGCGGGGTCGTCGGCGTAGAAGGTGGTGACGAGGAGGGCACCGGCCTTGTAGGCGTGCTCGGTGATGCGGCGGACGAGGGGGAGGGCCTCGATGGGGGCGGAGATGAGGAGTTCCTGGCCGTCGGCGAGGTTGAGGCCGATGCGGACGGCGACTTCGGCGAAGCGGTCGAGTTTTTCGTCGAAGGTGAGGGTGGCGAAGGGGGGGAGGGTGGTGGGTTCGGGGATTGCCAGGGTGCTCATGAAGCCAAGGGTAGGGGTTTTGCGGGGTGGGTGCAAGGTGGGTCTCGTTCCAGCAAGGCTTTTCGGGAATGGCATCTGTCGTGCGAAATTGTCGCGGATATCCCGCGATGGCAAACGAGGATTTCCACCGAAGACGTTACACTCGCGCCATGCCGCTCGAGAGATATAAATGGTCCGCGTTAAACAAACAGCAGGTTGGCGCCTTCGTCGAGTACTTCGTCAAAATGGAACTCACCATGTTCGGCTTTCAAGTTTATGGAACCGAAGTTGACGATCGGGGAGTCGACTTTATCGCTCAGTACGGGGAGGGGCCGTTTTTGAAGGTTCAGGTTAAGTCTGTCCGCGGCTCTGGGTACGTCTTTATGGAGAAGAGTAAGTTTTCTCTCCACCAGCACCGGTTTCTAGCGTTTGGCTTGCTTGCGGATGGACGACGCCCAGACCTATTCTTGATTCCTTCCATCGAATGGAAAACGGAGACGCCTCTCCTGCGGGATCGGGAGTACGGAGAAGGCTTGAAGAGCCCTCCTGAGTGGGGTATGAACATTTCGAAGAGGAACATGGGCTTGCTCGATCAGTACTCGTTTGAAAGGACTGCCGAGGCGGTCATCAAGCTCTCTCAATCCGGATGGTGAGGGCGGGAGTTTGAGCTTCTCGCAGGAGTGCGGGAAGAGTTTGGATGGCTTCGGTTTGAGAGACTTCGCGCACGCAGTCGGTGTACTTCGGCTGGTTTAGAGTTGGGTGAAGATGTCGCGGAAGTTGTAGCAGCCGCGGCGGGTGGCGAGCCACTCGGCGGCGCGGATGGCGCCTTCGGCGAAGCCGCGGCGGGAAAAGGCTTCGTGGGTGAGGGTGAGGCGGTCCGAGCCGGAGGTGGCGGTGAGCGTGTGGAGGCCGGGGGCGTCGCCTTCGCGGGTGGCCTCGATGGGGATATCGGCGAGGGTGAGGGTGGGGTTGCGTTCGGTGGCGCTGCCTTCGACGACAGCCTGGGCGAGGGTGAGGGCGGTTCCGGACGGGCTGTCGAGCTTGCTGACGTGGTGGGTCTCGGAGACGGCGAAGTCGTAGCCGGCGTGGGCGAGGGCGGCTCCCATCTGGTCGGCGAGGTGGTGCATGACCTGGACGCCGATGGAGAAGTTGGAGCCGTAGAGGAGGGCGGCCTCCTTGCGCTCGCAGAGGCCGCGCATGTCTGGCAGCTTGTCGTACCAGCCGGTGGTTCCGACGACGACGCGGGCCCCGGAGAAGAGGCAGGCACGGAGGTTGGGGAGGACGGCCTCCGGCGTGGTGAAGTCGACGATGACGTCGAAGCCGGTGAGGAACATGGGGGTGAGGGCGGCGGCGTTGGGGTTTTCCTTGGCATCGAGGACGTGGACGCCGTGGCTGCGTTCGGCTGCAATGTCGGCGACGAGCTTGCCGGTCTTACCGTGTCCGAGGACGAGAATACGCATGATTGTTGAGTTTTCCTGATCCGCTTGGACCGGCGTGCCGTGAGTGGGACGCTTTCAAGCGCGTGGGTTGAGGATACCGCAGGTGAGCGGGGTTCGTCTTGAGGAGCGGAGGGGCAGGCAGCGGCAGGATCGGAATATTTCTGCAGGAGTGAATGTTTTTTGGACGCGAGTGGGATTGATGGTTGACAGACAGGGCGGAGGTGTCTCAAATGGCAGAATCCGTTTGAATGGTAATGACCCGTCGCCAGTGATCCTGCCCGCGCGCTGTTAGATCCTGTGCCGACGTTCCGGCCCCGTTCTTGTCTCTAGTGTCCTTCAGCAGAGGGTTTTACGAGGAGATTCGCTTGTCCTTCTTTGGTACGCTCCGCAGTGTTCTCGGTTTCGGTGGACTCCTTGTTGTTTCTGCCTCGGCGGCGACGCATCCGCAGGTGAACGTACAGCCGCAGACGCGGATTGTGCAGAAGATCGACAACGCAACCGTGACGACGCTGCTGCATACCTCGCCGACGACGATTGCGCGGGCGGTCGACCAGGGACGGGTGGCGGCTGATACGCAGTTCAACCACATGATGCTGGTGCTGAAGAGCAGCGAAGCGCAGGAGTTTGCGCTGCACGGCTTGCTGGACGAGCAGCAGGATAAAGGCGCGGCGAACTATCACCAGTGGATGACGCCAGAGACGTTTGGGGCGAACTTTGGGGTGGCGTCGAGCGACCTGGCCAAGATTACGGCGTGGCTGCAGGATGCTGGGCTGACGGTGGAGTCGGTGACGAAGGGGGCGCGGATTATCGCGTTCAGCGGGACCTCCGGGCAGGTGGAGGCGGCCTTCCATACGCAGATGCATCGCTACACCCTGGACGGCGAGGCGCATGTCGCGAACGCGTCGGATATTTCGATTCCGACGGCGCTGGTCTCGGTGGTGGCGGGGGTGAGCTCGCTGAACAACTTCAACCTGAAGCAGAACCTGGTGAACCCGCGGCGGGCGGTGCTGGGGGAGGATGGAAAGATGTACCCGACGCTCGCCGGGACGGTGACGCCTGATTACACGTCGGCTTTGAGCGGGAACCACTTTGTGGGCGCGGGGGACCTGGCGACGATCTTCGACACAAAGCCGTTGCTGGCGGCAGGATTTGACGGTACCGGGCAGAAGATTGGAGTGATCGGGCGGACCGACATCCTATTGTCGGATGTACAGATCTACCGGACGATCTTCGGTCTGCCGAAGAACGATCCGACGTTTACGCAGATCGGGGGCGATCCGGCGACGAACGGGGATGACGGCGAGTCGGACCTGGACGTGGAGCTTGCGGGTGCGGTGGCCCCGATGGCGAGCGTGAACTTTGTGACTTCGGCGGACAGCTACTTTGGCGGTGGGATCGATGCCTCGGGCCTGTACCTGGTGGAGAACAATAACGTCGACATCATCAGCCTGAGCTACGGTGGATGCGAGGTGAATTTCGGCGCGGGCTTGAATGCGTTTTACAACGCACTTTGGGAGCAGGCTGCGGCACAGGGGCAGACGGTGTTTGTCTCGTCCGGCGATAGTGGGGCGGCGACGTGCGACAGCTCGAGTGCGCCGTTTGCGACTCATGGGTACGCGGTGAATGCGCTGGGATCGACGCCGTTCAACGTTTCCGTGGGCGGGACGATGTTCAACGATGGGTCGGCGACGGGATCGACGACGTTCTGGGGACCGGCGGCCGGCGCCCCGTATTCTACGGCGCTGAGCTACATTCCGGAGCTGCCGTGGAACGAGAGTGCGCTGGGGACGAATGCGCTGGGTGGGATTGTGGCGGCGGGCAGCGGGATCAGCCTGTACTACCAGACACCGAGCTACCAGACGGGACCGGGGGTTCCGACGGTTGACCCGATCGTGTCGGCGAACGCGGTGGTTCCGGGGCCGCACCGTTATCTTCCGGACGTTTCGTTGGTGGCGGCGGCCGGGCATGATGCCACGGTGTATTGCTCGGAAGGCTCGTGCAAGCTGAACGAGGCGGGCGGGGTGACGAGTCTTGGGCTGGTGGGTGGGACGTCGGTGGCGACGCCGGTGATGGCGAGCGTGCAGGCGCTGATCAACCAGAAGAACGGGGGGCGGCAAGGGCAGGCAAACTATTACTACTACCGGATTGCGGCGGCGCAGAGCCTGGCAAACTGCGCGGCTTCGACCCTGCCGAGTACGGCGGGGGCGGGGTGCGCGTTCCACGACATCACGGCGGGGAACACGAATATACCGACGAACGCGTCGGGGACGACGTCCATCGGGTTCAACGCGGGGCCGGGGTACGATCTTGCGGTCGGGCTGGGCTCGGCCGACGTGAACAACCTGGCGAACGCGTGGAGTACGGTGAGCTTCAACGCGACGCGGACGAGCTTTACGGTGACACCGACAACGGGGCTGACGCATGGTGCGACGCAGAATGTGACGATCAATGTGACGCCGGTCTCCGGGACGGGGGTGCCGACCGGCGATGTGAGCATCATTGCCAATGCGGCTTACGGTGGCGCGGGGTTCTATACGCTGTCGAGCGGTTCGGTGAACGGAACGCTGAGTGGACTTCCGGCGGGGACCTACACGGTGTATGCGCACTATGCGGGCGATGCGACCTATGGCGGAAGCAATTCGCCTGGCGTTTCGGTGACGATTGCGCCGGAGACTTCGACGCTATCGGTCAGCCCGTACCTGTTGGCGACCAACGGGGCGCTGAGTTCGACCAGCACGTTTGCCTATGGCTCGAATGTGTATCTGGATGCGAACGTCGCGGGTACCTCGCAGACGGGTACGCCCACGGGAACGGTGACGTTTACGCTGAGCAGCGGCACGAGCAACCTGCCGGCGATGATTGCGCCGCTGGACTCCTTTGCCAATGCGTACTACGACGCGGGAATCGGGTACGCGGGCTACGGGATCATTGGGACTACCGGGGTGCTGGCGCCGGGAACCTACAGCGTGAGCGCGGCTTACTCCGGGGATACGTCGTTCAACGCCTCGAACAAGACGCCGTTCAGCATCGTGGTGGGTAAGGCAAGCCAGGCACTTTCGCTGCGAGCCGTTACGGCCGACGTGACGAGCGGCGGGACGGCAACGTTCAATGCATCCATTGCTACGCTCGCGGCGGCGGCAGGCGGTGTGCCCGCGACGGGCACGGTGACCTTCAGCGAGGGTGGGAATCCGGTCGGGACCGGGACGCTGGTGAATGGCGCGATGGTCTTTACGACCAATGCGTTTACCGTGGCGGGACCTCACAGCGTGGTGGCGACCTACTCGGGCGACGCGAACTACAATCCGGCAACCTCGGCGGCGACGACGGTGACGGTCGGCGGCAGCGCGTCCACCTTGACGCTGGCGGCGAGTGCGGCCAGTGTGCAGGTTGGGAACGCAGTAACCTTCACGGCGACGGCGCCGGCGGGGTCGAGCGGAACGGTGTTCTTCTACGAGAATGGTGCTTCGCTGGGCGGGGCCAATATCAGCACGACAACGTTGACGGGGGCGATCTCGGTGACATCGTTCCGTGCGGGGAGCCATAGCGTGACGGCGACGTTCAGCGGCAACGCGACGACTGCGGCGAGTACGTCGGCCGCGGCGGTGGTGAACGTGACGCAGAACACGCCGACTCTCCAGTTGACGGCGCCGCAGACGATTGCGGCGAACACGACGGTTTCCATGAACGCAGTGTTGACGCCGACGCCGGCTGACACGAAGCCGAGCAATCCTGCGCCGACCGGGGTCATCCAGTTCCTGGATGGCACGACGGTGCTCGGGACGGCCACGGCGGCTTACCTGCCGGGCTACCAGAACTACGTTGCTTCGTTCACGAGTCCAGCGTTGAAGCCGGGCCCGCATACCTTTACGGCGAGCTACGTGGGGGATGCAAACTACGCGGCGGCGGCGTCGAACGCGCAAGCCAATAGCATCGGGCTGACGACGGTGACGGTGAGCAGTTCATCCACCAGCGTTGGGGTGGGTACTCTGTTTACGCTTTCGGCGCGGGTCGCATCGCTGGTGGCAACACCGGCTCCGATTGGCGGCACGGTGATGTTCCTGGATGGGACGACAGTGATTGGGACGGCTCCGGTGACGGGGGGTGTTGGGACGCTTTCGACGGCTACGCTGGCGGGTGTGGGAACGCATACGATCACGGCGGTCTATGCGGGCGACGCGAACTACTATACCTCGACGACCGGGGCGGCCATCACAATCACGACAGTGACTCCGGCGGTGACGCTTGCGCTGAACAGCAGCACGCTGGCGATCGTTCAGGGTCAGGCGGGCGAGGTGCTGGCCACGTTGACGACCGCGGGGAACTATAGCGGCACGGCGGCACTGTCCTGCTCGGGTTTGCCGGCAGGAAGTACGTGCTCGTTCAGCGCACCGACATTGACCTTCAACGGGACGAACTCAAGCCAGACCTCGGCGGTGATCGTGTCGACGGCGACGACGAAGTCGAGTGCGTTCGGATCGTCTTCGGGATGGCTGTGGATGGTTTCGGTGCTGCTTGGCGGACTGGTTACGTTCCGGCGGCGGCAGATTCCGGTGCGTGGACGGCAGATGCTGATGCTTGCCGTGCTGGCTTGCGGCCTGATGGCGGTGACCGGCTGCGGCGGGACCTCGGCGCCGACGATGAGCACAGTGACGGTGACGGCGACGACGACCGGATCGACGGCGGCGAGTCCTAGCGGCACGGTGACCAGCAGCCTGGCGGTGACCGTACAGTAGGCGCAAGCAGCAGGGAAGGCGCACCGATCTCGGATCGTTCGAGGTTTCGGTGCGCCTTTGCTTTTGAGGGTGCGAATGGCGAGGCCGGATCGAGCCGATTGGTTCAGCGCCAGTCGTCGCGGGTGGCGGGCTGGTTGTTGAGGAGGTCCTCGAAGGAGTCGCTCTTCTTGATGAGGATGTCTCCCTGGACGGTGGGCTGGTGGAGGAGGATGGCCTGGAGGCGAACCAACTCCAGCAGGGCGAGGAACATGCAGATCAAGGCTCGCTCGGTGTGGGTGTTGTGCAGGAGGCGGCGGAGAGAGATGGGCCTGTCTTCCAGCAGCAGGCGGCGGCGGGTGTAGTCGATCATTTGGGCGACGGTGACGGAGTCTTCGTCCACGTTGAGAACGGGGCGGGTGCGGAGACGCTCGAGGATGTCCTGAAAGACGCGGACGAGGTCGACGGTGTCGGCGACGATCTCGTGTTCGGGGTCGGCGGCTGCGGAGGAGTCCAGATCGCGGCGGAAGGCTTTGAGGCCGGGGTTGGTCCAGGTGGCCTCCTCGATCTGCTGCTTCTGCATGAGCATCTGGGCGGCGGCCTTGAAGCGCTCGTGTTCGAGCAGGCGCTCGACGAGTTCGCGTCGGGGGTCTTCGGGATCTTCGGTGCCGGGGGCGAGCGTGGGGTCGCGGGGCAGTAAGGTCTTGCTCTTGATGTGAATGAGGAGCGAGGCCATGTAGATGAAATCGCCTGCGGAGTCGACGTCGGTCTGTTTGAGGTGGTGGGTGTAGGCGAGGAATTGACGGGTGATGCGGGCGATGGGGATGTCGTAGATGTCGATGTTCTGCTTGCGGATGAGGTCGAGGAGGAGGTCGAGGGGGCCGTCGTAGACCTGGCCGACGGTGACGGAGAAGGGGGATTGGGAGGCTTCTTCGGAGCGGAGCGCGGGGATCGGTTTGGCGAGCGGGGGCTGGACAGGGCGGGGCTCGAGGGTGAGTATGGACTCGGCGGCGGAGGGAGCTTCGGGCTGGAGGGTGGGTTCGTCCATAAGGAGGTTCCTGCGGGGCTAGATTCTGGGCTGGGCGAGGCCCATGACGTCGCGCACCTCGAACATGGTATGGGCGGCGCGGGCTCGGGCGCGACGTGCGCCATGGATCAGGATGTCTTCCACCAGGGCCGGGTTGGCGTCGAAGTGGCGTCGACGTTCCTGGATCGGAGCGAGGGTCTGGACGACGGCGTCGGCAAGCCAGGATTTGCATTCGATACAGCCGATTCCGGCGGTTCGGCAGCCCTCGGCGGCGGTCTGCTGGGTTTCGGGGCTGGAGAAAACTTTGTGGAGGTCGAAGACGGGGCAGACTTCAGGGTTGCCTGGATCGGTGCGACGAACCCTGGCGGGGTCGGTCACCATCGTCTTTAGCTTGGCGCGGACTTCTGGTTCGGGGTCCGCGAGGTAGATGGCGTTTTGGTAGCTTTTGGACATTTTGCGGCCGTCGGTCCCGGGGAGCTTGGGCGAAGGGGTGAGCAGGACTTCCGGCTCCGGGAGGATGGTGTGGGTGCCATAGGCTGATTTGAGCCGGGTCTGCGGGGCTGCGGCGATGAGCTCGTGAGGGGTAAAGCTGGACTTGTGGGGGTCTCCGGCGAGCTTGCGGGCCTTCGTCTTGACGGCTTCAAGCTCCCAAGGGGCCGCGCCCTCGGCCATGGAAAAGCTGCCGGGATAGAGCTGGTTGAAGCGGCGGGCGACCTCGCGGGTGATCTCGACGTGGGCTTCCTGATCCTTGCCAACCGGGACAAAGTGGGGTTGGTAGAGGAGGATGTCGGCGGATTGGAGGAGGGGGTAGCCGAGGAAGCCGAAGGTGGCGAGGTCCTTCTCTTTGAGCTGCTCCTGCTGATCTTTGTAGGTGGGGACACGTTCGAGCCAGCCGAGGGGTGTGATGTTGGCAAGGATGGTGTAGAGCTCGGAGTGCCCGGGAACATCCTGCTGGACGAAGAGGGTGCAGAGGTCGGGGTCGAGTCCGGCGGAGAGGAAGTCGAGGATGACCTCGTGGGTGCTCGGCTTGACGCCGCTGGGGTCGAAGTATTCGGTCGTGAGGGCGTGGAGGTCGGCGATGAAGAAGAAGCAGTCGTACTGGTGCTGGAGCTGAACCCAGTTGAAGAGGGCGCCCATGTAGTTGCCGAGGTGAAGGCGGCCGGTGGGGCGCATTCCAGAAAGAACGCGGGGGCGGGACTGGGCTTTGGCTTGTGAGTCGGTCATCTGCATTTGGAAGGCAAGGGCTTTAGGGACAAGGGTACAGGACTACAGGACGCCGAGGGCGTGGTTGAAGACGGCGATGAGTGGGGGGAAGAAGGTGGAGAGGATGCGGCCCCCGACGACGAAAAACAGAACAAGCGAAAAGAGGCCGAGGTTGTCGTAGACCTTGAGGACGTTGAAGGGAAGATAGTGGCGGAGGACGCGGCTTCCGTCCAGGGGTGGGATGGGAATGAGGTTGAAGACGAAGAGGGTGAGATTGATGAAGATGAGGTAGTAGAGCAGGAGCGCGAGGGGAAAGAGGGTGGGGAGATGGGTGAGGTCCATGCCCTGGAGGTGGAAGGCGACGGAGATGGCGGCGACGATGGCGAGGTCTCCGCCGGCGATGACGTGCTTGAGCAGAAGCAGCAGGATGAGGGCGAGGAAGGCGAGGGCGAGGTTGGCGCCGGGTCCGGCGAGCGCTGTCAGGACGTCGTCGCGGCGATAGTGCTTGAAATTGCGGGTGGTGACGGGGACGGGCTTGCCCCAGCCGATGAGAGCCATGCCGTACACGAGGGCGATGATGGGGAAGACGATGGTTCCGAGGATGTCGATGTGGCGGAGGGGGTTGAGGGTGACGCGGCCCAGCATCTTGCCAGTCGCGTCGCCAAGGCGCCAGGCGACGTAGGCGTGGGCGCACTCCTGGACCGAGATGGTGAAGAAGAGTACGACGATCTGGAAGAGGATGAGGGCTACGTCGAGACTCATAGGTCTAGTTTAGGGGAAGTGACCTACTCGAGGGAGAAGACGGCGTAGACGGTGACCGAGGTGAAGATCCTGTCAGGGGAGATGGCGAGGGGTTTCAGCCTGGCGGCTCGGCTCTTGGCCATCATGGGGCTGGCGGCCATCATTGGGCCAATCGGGCCGTGGGGCTGCTGGTCGCTGGCGTAGACGAGCGGGCCCAGCTTGGCACCAAGACCTTGAGCGAGCCGCTCCGCGACCTGGCGAGCGTGGGCGAGCGCCTTTGCGGCGGCCGCGGCCTCCAAGGCCTCCTCGCTCTTGAGCTTCCACTGGATGTTGCCGCTTTCGTTGGCTCCAGCGAGGATGGCTTCGTGGAGGACAGCTGCGGCCGAGGCGGCGGGTACGGTGACCTGCCAGGATTGGGAGCCGCGGAAGCGGATCCCCTTGTTGAAGCGCGTTTTATCGTCTTCGTCCACCGCTGTGAGGTTTTGCTCCCTGCTCTCGATGGCGTCGGCGGGGACGCCGGTGGCCCGGACGGCGTCGATGACGGCGTTCGAGATGCGGGTGGCGTCCCCGTAGGTCTGGGTCTGGTCTGCGCCATAGGTGACATAGCCGATCGACACGGCGGCCAGGTCTGCCGAAGCCTCGGCCTGATCGATCGCAGTGACGGCGACGGTGCGATTCTCCTTGTTGATCTGGATGGTCTGGGCGTAGAGGGGGATGGCGAAGAGGGGAAGCAGCAGAGCGGCGGCAAGGCGCATGGGATCTCTTTCTTTCGGGCGGCGGAGGGTCAGGCGCGGTCGGGATCGTGGGCAAGCAGGTCGGCGAGGCTTTGCTTGTGCTTCGGGCTGGCGGCGGCCTTTTGTTTGGGATCAGGTATGACGCGCTCTGGGGGCGGCTGGCCTACGCGGTCGCGAGCGTTGCGCTTGACCGCTTTGACGATGGAGAAGGCGCGTTTCTTCGGTTTGCTCATGGGGTCGATGACGGCCGGCAAAGTGAATCCGGAGCCTTTGCCCGTCAAGGTGATTATGCAATACTCAGGTTTGCGTTGCATTGGCGGGCGACAGCGGGCCGGTCGAGAGTGCATCCCATGGGCAGGGCGACTGCCGGTTGCTCCCCGGTAATGAGGTGAAGGCGATGGAAGAACGGGATTTTTTCGATGAGAAGGCGGAGACGCGGACGCACACGATGAGCTGTCCGCATTGCGGGCAGGCGAACGAGTACCAGGTGGCGTGGATTGTGCGGAGGAAGAAGGCGCAGCTTCCGCGGGGGGCCGACGACCGGGACAAGGCGCGGTTCGCGAAGGCGCAAAGCTACATGGTGCGGCGCGACGATCCGATGGGCTGCAAGAATGTTCGGTGCCGAAAGCGGTTTGAGGTGGTGGGGCTGCAATCGGTGGCATTTCTGTAGCTTTGCGCAGAACGCGACTGTGGTTTAATGATGAAGCGAAGGGTGCTGCGCAGGCGACGCCCAGGAAGCAAGGAGGCACAATGGCGAACATGCTGATCCCCGCGCTTGAGCGGAACCTGACCCCGGAAGAGGTGGAGGCGCTGGACCGGCGACGCCGCAGAGGCCAACTCTACCTCGTCATTTGCTTTCAGTGCCTGATCATCTCAGGGCTGCTGACGCTGTGGACGGGGCAGGACCTGACGTACTCGCCCGGGTGGGTCCATCCGGTGGCGTATTGGAACGCGATCACGTTTACGTTGGCGGCGGTGTTCGGCGGACTGGGACTTCGGCTGCGGCGGGGAAGCAACGAATTTCTGAGCTACTAGTCAGGCGGCGAGGTCGACGTCTTCTCGCGGAGACGATTGGATGAATGCGACCAGGTCTTCTACGGTCGCGAGCGCGGAAGGCGGATAGGTCTCTCTGGGGATGCGGCCGTTTTCCAGGAGCAGGTCGCGAAGGGATTCCGCGATGGCGCGGCGGTCGAGGCCCAGATCTCCTTGAAGCTCGTCTCCAAGCAGGATGGGAAAGCGGACGTTGCGGGTGCGCTGCAGGTAGCGGTATGTGGTGCGCGCGATACGCGGGTGGAGGCCGATGCTGCCGGTGTGGTGCACAAAGCTATCTTCCGTATGGCCGGGGCGCTGAGGGAGCAGGGTAGCCCTGAGGCGAGACGCGCAAATCCTGAGGACGGCGAGCGCCAGTACGATGAGGAAGGCGGCGGCCGCAAGCAGCAGGGCATGATGGTCTGGTCCGGAGAGGGCGGCCTGGATGGGGAGCATGATCGGTTCTCAGCGGCCCATATTGGCTTCGCTGAGATCACCATAATGGAACAGAGCCCTCGTTTCAATGCTGATTTGGGAACGATATGACCGAAGAGTGGATTTTCCGCTTATGTCTTTGACCGACCGAAGGACTGGTCCGAGTCAGCAGAACGGCGCAGGATGGCGAGGTTCCCCCGGCCAAAGGGTCCGACGAGCCGGTCAAGGAGACGGGAAGTTGAGGTGTATGACGGATCGCGTCGTCAGGCCACCCAGACCCGTATCCTGCTCCTTTGCGAAGCCGGCGGTGTACTGGACCGACTGCCGGAGGCCGAAGCTTCCGCGAAGAGAAGTGGAGCACCGAATGGGATTTGAACCCATGAATACTGGTTTTGCAGACCAGCGCGTTAGCCACTTCGCCATCGGTGCTTGAACCTGCGACGCTTTCAGGAGCGGCGCAGGGAACAGGTGCGCTCCCCGGTCTACTGGGGTTGCGCGGTGGTGCGGAGGTAAGGCTTCACCGTTTTGTAGCCGGGGAAGAGCGTATCCGCCTCTTCGTTCGAGACGGCTCCGGTAATGATGACGTCATCGCCCTGCTTCCAGTTTGCCGGGGTGGCGACCTTGTGCTTGGCGGTGAGCTGCATGGAGTCGAGGACGCGCAGGACCTCGTCGAAGTTGCGGCCTGTGGTCATGGGGTAGGCGAGCAGGAGCTTGATGCGCTTGTCCGGCCCGATGACGAAGACGGTGCGCACGGGGGCATTGAGCGCCGGCGTGCGGCCCTCGCTGGTGGTTCCCGCGTCCGCGGCCAGCATGTCGTAGAGCTTGGCGATCTTGAGTTCGGGGTCGCCGATCATGGGGTAAGTGACCTTGTAGCCGCCCACGTCCTCGATGTCCTGAGACCACCGAGCGTGGCTGTCGACGGGGTCGACGCTGAGGCCGATGACCTTGGCACCGCGCTTGGCGAACTCGGCTTCAAGGCCGGCGACGGCGCCGAGTTCGGTAGTGCAAACAGGCGTGAAGTCCTTGGGATGGGAGAAGAGGACGGCCCAGCCGTCGCCGATCCACTCGTGGAAGTCGAGTGTGCCCTGCGTGGTCTCGGCGGTAAAGTTCGGGGCTACGTCGTTGATGCGAAGTGACATGATGTTGGTTTGACCTTCCCGCTGGGAGTTTGAACAACGTGTCGGATTGGAAGCCGGGGAAGCCGGGCAAGCAAAACCCACCCGGCTCGGAGGCATCGGGTGGGTCGGAGTGTTTGCGAGAGGAGTGTTGCCTCAACCTAACTCAACCGCCTACCCGAACCTCCCGCACAGGACAGCAACAGCAGCGGGAAGCGGGAGCGGTCGAGGTGGAAGGTACCTGGGTCATTGTTTTGAATGTTTACCGCAGCCAGCTATGCTAGCGGTGAGCCGTTGTGCCCACGGGTGCGGTGACTCAAACTTTACGTCGAGGTGGAAGCGATGTCAACCCTGAGTTCCCCCTTTGGCGTGCGCGGAGTGGAGTACGCGCAGGTGGATGTCTTTGCGGAGCGCCCTCTGGAAGGCAACATGCTTGGCATCTTCCCGGATGGCCGCGGGCTCTCCACCGCGGAGATGCAGGCCCTGGCGCGCGAGACGAACCTTTCGGAGACGACGTTCATCCTGCCGCGCGAGGCGGCGGTGGAGCGGGAGCGTGGGGTGCGGGTCCGCATCTTTACGACGCAGGAGGAGCTTCCGTTTGCCGGGCATCCGACGCTCGGAACGGCGAGCTGGCTGTACTGGAACCACCCGGGGCTGGCCGGGACGGGGGAGATCACGCTCGATCTGGCGGTGGGCGGGGTGAAGGTGGTGTTTGCCCCGGAGAAGGGCGGGCCGGGTGTATTTGCCACGATGCGTCAGCCGGAGCCCGTTTTCGGTGCCTTCCACGACCGGGAGGCGGTGGCGGAGGCAATCGGCTTGAAGGTGGAGGATCTCGACCCGGAGCTTCCGCCGCAGACCGTCTCGACCGGGTTGGCCTATTGCGTGGTGCCGTTGCGCTCGGTTGAGGTTGCGGCGCGGCTAAAGAGTCCGCAGGGGCGGGCGCAGGAGTATCTTGCTCGCGGCGAGGCTAGGTTCTTCTACTGCATCGCGCGGACAGCGGGAAATGAGGCGGACTGGCACGCGCGGATGCAGTTCTACGACGGGGAGGACCCGGCGACCGGCTCCGCCTCTGGATGCGCGATCGCCTACCTGGTGCGCCATGGCGCGGTCGCGAGCGGGCAAGCGATCGTCATTGAGCAGGGCGTCGAGATGCTGCGGCCAAGCCGGATTGAAGCTTCCGCAACCTTGACGGGCAGGAGCGCGGAGGGCAGTTTCATATCGGATGTGTTCGTCGGAGGGCGCACCATTCCCGTAGCATCCGGCCGGTTTTTCCTGCCTTGATGCGAAAGATTTCAACAGCGCGATTCGCGATTGACCCAACAGCAATGCGTGGATCGCGAGTTTGGTGGATGAGCAAGTTCTAATAAACGGCCGTTTCGCCAAAATTTCGCCAGTTGCCAAGCCGCTGCGGGCTTCGTACTGTTGGGAAGCGTTGAGAGGGGAAGCGGAGTGTTCCTCCCCCCTTTGGCAAGACGAACTTGTAGTATTCGCCTTATTTTTCTCACAATTTGCCTGAGAGCCGGGCCTTCGGGCCGGCTTCCCTCAGGGCGCTGAAGCCGCTGCCCCAAGGGCCGCGACCACGCACCCGTTTGCCTGAAAAGGTGCCGGGTTCGCATGGCCGGGGTCCTTCCGGGATCAGGCCCTTCGCGTCCGGAGCAGGAAGCCGCTCCCGCAGTCTCGCTCTCTTTCCTCACCGCTCGGCAGCCTTCGCCAGAACGTGAGCCCCGTTTGCGCTCCCACGTTGTGTGGGCGCGGTGCAAAACCGGGCTTCGCCCCCCTGCGCCGGATGACGGGCACAATGGCTCCCCACGCACTGCGCTTGGGGAGCGCACAGGAGATCTTCGCCTTGCCGCAGGCAGGCAGCGGGGCGGCTGACGGCCGGAGAATGTTCTCCGGCGCGCTCGCGGTCGTGTGCCCTGCCGCGGTCAAGGATCCTGCGTGACCGTAGACCTGCTGGAAGGCTGGTCCGCCAACAAACGGGCCGGCCGTCCGGCCGAACCGCCGCCCCCGCCTTACCGGCGCCCGCGGCAGAAACGATTGAGACGAACGACGATGCGCCCGAAAAAGACGATTCTCTGCGTCGACCACAACGAACAAACCCTGTCGATCCGGACCTTTTTGCTGGAGACGCGCGGGTACCGCGTGATCGCGGTGAGTACGCCACACGAGGCGCTCGAGGTGGTGGAGCGGGCTCCGCAAGGGTCGATCGACCTGCTGCTGGCCGAGATTGTGCTGCCGCAGATGGATGGCAACGAGCTGGTGCGGCGGGCCAAGCAGAGGCAGCCGGCGCTTCCGGCGATGCTGGTCTCCGGCACCGTGACGACGGCGGAGCGGGCGACAAGCGCGGACGCATTTCTGCCCAAGGGCGCGTGCTCCCCGGTGGCCTTGCTGGAGCGGGTTCGGGTGCTGGTGGCGCGCAAGCGCGGGCCGAAGAAGGCGATCGTGGCGCAGGTCATGGAGCTGCAGGCCGCCTCGTAGACGTCTACGCCTCGACGAGCCCGTAGCGGCGTTGCCACTGGTCTTTGAGCCGGGTCCAAACGGCGTCGACCTGCCCGGGGGGAGTTCCGGGCTCGGGGGTCTCGGCGAAGCGGTTGGCCTCGGTGCGGGCGAGTTCAAGGAGATCGCGGTCGCGGATGAGATTGGCGACGCGGAACTCGGGCAGGCCGGCTTGCCTGGTTCCGAAGAACTCGCCCGGTCCACGCTGCTGGAGGTCGAGTTCAGCTAACTCGAAGCCGTTCTGGGTGCGAACGAGCGCGTCGAGGCGCTGCTCTGCCTCGGGGGAGACGCGGCTGCCGGTGACGAGGAGGCAGAAGCTTTTAGCGGCTCCCCGGCCGACGCGGCCGCGGAGCTGGTGAAGCTGGGCGAGGCCGAAGCGCTCGGCGTGCTCGATGACCATGACGGTGGCGTTGGGGACGTCGACGCCGACCTCGATGACGGTGGTCGCGACGAGAACGTCGATTTCGCCGCGTTTGAAGCGGGCCATGGTGACCTCCTTGTCGTCAGCCGAGAGGCGGCCGTGGAGGAGGCCGAGGCGCAGGCCGGCGAGGGCCCCGGCGCGGAGTTCCTCGAAGCTCTGGGTGGCGGAGCGGAGGGGCTGCTTGGGGAAGCTGGTCTGAACCGGCTTCCGCCTGGTGGCCGTCTTTGCGGATGTCTTGGCGGAGGAGCGGCGGGAGGCCTTCGGCTCGGGTGCGGGCGGTTCGGCATCGTGGGCGAAATCCAACTCAGGCTGGTCGTCGTTGGCGCCTTCGATGACTGGGTAGACGAGATAGGCCTGACGCCCCTGCGTGACCTGCTTGCGGACGAACTCCCAGACGTCGGGCGCGCGCTCTTCCGTGGTGCGGCGGGTGGTGATGGGGGTTCGGCCGGGGGGGAGCTCGTCGATGACCGAGGCGTCGAGGTCGCCGTAGAGCGTAAGCGCGAGGGTGCGGGGGATAGGGGTGGCGGTCATGACGAGGACGTCGGGGTCGGTGGTGCGGCCGTCGGGACCGGGCTTCTTCATCAGGCGGAAGCGCTGCTGGACCCCGAAACGGTGCTGCTCGTCAACGATGACGAGGCCGAGGTTATAGAAGTCCACCTTGTCTTCCTGCAGGGCGTGAGTTCCGATGACGAGGTTGCTCTCGCCACGAAAGACGCGTCCCCGGCCCTCGCGCTTGAGCTCTTCGCGGAGGCTGCCGGTAAGCAGGGTAACCCGGTACGGGCGACCGGTCCGTGGGCTGGTGGCTTCGGCGAGCAGCTTGCGGGCGGAGAGATAATGCTGCGTGGCGAGAATCTCGGTGGGGGCCATAAGCGCCGCCTGGAAGCCGTTTTCGATGGCGACCAGGGCGGCCTGGAGGGCGACGATCGTTTTGCCCGAGCCGACATCACCCTGGAGGAGCCGCCGCATCGGCCGCGGCCGCCGCATATCGGCGACAATTTCCGCAAGGACGCGCTTCTGCGCGGCGGTAGGGTGGAAGGGAAGGACCTGCTTCAGCGCCTGGCGGACGTTTTCCCCGGTAGTAAACGCGGTCCCCTCGCGCTCCCGGAGGCGGCGGCGCTTGAGCTCCAGACCAAGCTCAAGGTAGAAAAACTCCTCGAAGATGAGCCGCCGGTGCGCGGGAGTGCGGGCGGCCATCAGGTCGGCCATGGGGGTTCCTGCCTCGGGAAAGTGGAGGGCGCGAAGAGCTTCCATGCGCCCCGGAAGACCAAGCCGCTGCGCGAGCGGGGAGGGCAGGGTCTCCTCGCCGGAGACGTTGGCCTCGGTAAGCTGCTCGAAGACGGTCCAGACGACCCGGCGCATCCATTTGGAACCGAGCTTGGCCCCCCAGGGTGTCGTGCCCCCGAGCGTCTCGTAGACCGGCACGATGCGGCCCATCTCCAAAAGGGCAAACTCCGCCTCCGGTCCGCCGGAGCCCGGCTGCGGCAGGATCTCAAATTGCGGCTGGATGAGCTTGAACTTGCCGGCGTTCGAGCGCGAGGCCTCCAGCTTTCCGTAGAGCGCGACGGTCTCGCCGAGCTTGAAGCGGTCGCGGAGATGGGTTCCCCGAAACCACATCGCCTTGATGGAGTGGACGCCCTGCCCGACGGTAAGCTCGAAGAGGGGTCCGGCGCGGGTTTCGAGCAGCACGGAGCCGCGCACCTCCCCGATCACCGAGGCCATCGTATCGGCCTTGAGGTCCGCAATGGGCTGGATGTGGAGGCGGTCTTCGTAGCGGAAGGGGAGGTGGTACAGCAGGTCTTCGACGGTCTCGACGCCGCGCTTGGCGAGATCGTGGGCGACGCGGTCACCGACGCGCCGCACGAACTTCATAGGGGTCGAAAGGTCCATGGGGGAGGCCGGGGGGCATCCCCGACAGGTCGCCCCTAAAGAATAGCAGGGACCCGGAGCGCTACTGGATGCGGGCGGCGCGCTCCTGCTCGCGGCGCTCGGTCTCGGCGGCGACCAGGCGGCCGGGAGCCTCCACCGCCGTGGGACCCAGGGTCTCGGCGCGCGTCTGCCCCTTGCCGGCGTTCTCGAAGAGCCGCCAGATGCTCGCCACATTGTTCCGCATGTCGTAGCGGCGATTGAAGCAGGCGAGCGCACGCTGACCCATGGCCAGCTTTTCTTCGGGGCTCAGCGCAATCCAGTCGAGCAGCAGCTTTTCCGTTCCGGCGGGCGAATCATGCTCCGCAAAGCCTGCCCCGTCGCCAGCAATCTCGGATGCAATGTTGACCGGGTGCGCCAGCAGCACGGGCCGCGCACAGGCCAGCGCCTCGGCCACGGCGATGCCGAAGTTCTCCTGGTGCGACGGCAGCGCGAAGACCTCGGAGGCGAAGAAGGCGCCCCACTTCGCGTCGCCGTGCAGGATGCCAGGCCAGTGGACGCGATCGCCCACGCCGCCTTTGACGGCCTCGTTGCGAAGCTCCTCGATCCAGCCCTGCTGGTCCGGGCCGGCCATGACGAGGTGCAGGCCGGGATCCTGGTCTTTCAGCTTCGCAAAGGCCTCCACCAGCATGTCGCAGCCTTTCTTCCGGTGGATGCGACCGAGAAAGAGGACGAAGCGTTTGCCCCGAACCTCTGGGCACATCGCGTAAAACGCCTCTCGCTGGGTGTCCGGGGACCCTTCCGGACGTCGCGCGCCAAAGGAGATCACCTCCGCATTCCAGCGATGTAACCAAAAGCTTTGCCGGGCCAGACGGGCCTCTTCCTCGGTGGTAAAGAGAACGCGATAGCTGTCGCGAAGCACCCAGTACTCGGCAGCCAACCAGTACATCCACTTCTTCACGTGCTTTAGCGGAAACTGGCGTTTGAAGTAGGGGTCCAACATGCCGTGCGAGTAGACGGCGTAGGGCGTCTTGCCCCGCAGCGCGCGCCATGCCGCATAGCCCAGGTACTGCCACAGGCCATTGACCAGCACACCATCAAAGCGCTCGTGGTTCTGCCGAAGCCAGGGCAGCAGCTTGTTGTTGTACCCAAAGGTAGCCTGCTGCGGGCCGAGCGCGTGCACCGTGTAAGGAAGGTCTTGCAGGAAAGGCGCCTCGGGATCGTCGAGGCTCACCACCTCTCCGGTACAGCCGGAAGGAGCGTAGGCCAGCAGCACGCGAACCGCTTCGGAAGGGCCTCCACTCGACGGGTCGAGCGTCCCGATCAGATGAAGCAAATGCATCGTTCCCTCTCCGCACGGCGCAGCACTGGAAGTCCAGTCTCGCCACCGGCTGTAGGCGGCCCAGCCCCCACGCTCATTTCGTCCTCCAGGGTTCCATCCTGCGCCGGGTGAACTCAGCATTCCGCGGCGTGGCTGAAACGGTGAGGAGAAGGAGCGGATCGCGCCTCCAGCGGAGAAGCTTTGCAATCGTCCGGACGAACAAATCGCGCTTTTTGGCACTGCCGTTAAGGTATCAGGAGATCGCCCCAGCGCGGAGGAACATTCGCCTCCCGGCCTCGCGCTCACTGCCCGAGAACAAAATCCACGCTGGTAGACTTGGTGCTGACGGCGTTATGCGTCGGCGAACGGTTGTCGTGCGGGATCTTTCCCACTCAGGATTGCTATAGTGCGTGTCGAAGCAGGGCCGATGGTTGCGCTGGACAGGGTGCGCAAGGTGTATGACCAGAAGGTAGCGGTCGAGGGGCTTACCGTGCGCATCGAGCCTGGAACGATGTTCGGCCTGCTGGGACCGAACGGCTCGGGAAAGACGTCGTCCATCCGCATGATCATCGGGATCACAGTGCCGGACTCCGGAAGCGTGACGTTGTTCGGGCAGCCGTTTACGCGCGACAGCTTGAAGCGTGTCGGCTACCTGCCGGAGGAGCGCGGGCTGTACAAAAAGATGAACGTGCTCGACCAACTGGTCTTTCTCGGCCAGTTGCACGGCCTGGACGCGCGCACGGCGGAGCGGCGGGCGCGCACCTGGTGCGCCCGCATGGAAATTACCGAGGCCATTCCCAAGAAGACCGAGGACCTTTCCAAGGGCATGCAGCAGAAGATCCAGTTCATCGCCGCGCTGCTGCATGAGCCCGACCTGATCATCATGGATGAGCCATTCAGTGGGCTCGACCCGGTGAACGCGACCTTATTGCAGGACACGCTGATGGAGCTGCGGCAGGCAGGCAAGTCGATCGTCTTCTCGACCCACCGGATGGATCAGGTGGAGAAGATGTGCGACCAGATCGCGCTGATCAGCCGCGGCCGGCTGGTGCTCGAAGGAAGTATGCGCGAGGTGAAGGCGCAGTACCCGCGCAACCGCGTGGTGATGCAGTTCTCAGGGGATGAAAGCTTTCTCGCGCACCCTTCGATAGAGGTCGCGAAGAACTACGGAGGCCATGCCGAGATGAAGCTGAGGAGTGAGCCTGGCAGGGAACCGGACGCGCAGCCGCTGCTCGCCGAGGCCGTCGCGCGGGGCACCCGCATCACCCGCTTCGAGGTCATGGAGCCGACGCTCGAGGAGATCTTCATCGAGACCATTGGAGGCGACGCGGATGCATAACACCTGGCTGATTGCGCGGCGCGAATACCTCGAACGCATTCGCACCAAGGCGTTTCTGGTGGCAACCATCCTGATTCCTTTGCTGATGGGGGGCTTCGTCTTCGGCAGCGCCGTGCTGGCGAGGAAGACGCGCTCGACCTCGCACCTGGTCGTCGTTTCGCGCGACACGCAGCTTGCGCTCGACCTGAAGGATCAGCTCGCGCAGGGCAAGGGCAGCGGGATGACGGTCGAGACGATGTCTCCTGGAGACAGCGTGCGGGATACGCTCGATGGGGAACTGGACGACCGCAGTATCGACGGCTATGTGTGGATCACGCCGGGCAGCAGCCCGAACGAGCGGCCGACCTTCGACTACAAGCCGCGGTCGAAGGCGGATATCGCGACGAGTTCGATCCTCAGCGAGGCTTTGCGGACGGTGCTGATGCGCGAGCGGCTGACCCATCAAGGGATGGTCTCCTCCGACGTGGATGCGATGCTTGCGCCTGTGACCATCGACACCAGCAACTCGAGCGGGAAGCACAAGAACGCGAATACGTCCTTTGCCGTGGCTTACGTGCTCTTCTTCCTGATGTATATGGTGGTGATGTTGTACGGCATGAACGTGGCGCGGTCGATCATCGAGGAGAAGACTTCGCGGGTGTTCGAGGTGCTGCTGTCGACGATCCGGCCGGAGGAGATGCTGGCGGGCAAGATCCTTGGCGTGGGTTCGGTCGGGATCACACAGATCCTCATCTGGATGGTTGCGGCGCTGTTGCTTGCGGCGACTCCCCTGGCCGCGAGCCTGGGCAATGGCGACTTTGCCTTCTCCATCACGGCCGTTCAGGCTATCTTCTTCGTGCTCTACTTCATCTTCGGTTTTCTGCTCTACTCCAGCATGGCCGCTGCGCTGGGGGCGATGACCAACTCCGAGCAGGAGCTGCAGCAGTTGAACATGTTCCTGGTCATCCCGCTGGCGTTCTGCATGTTGATGCTTCCCGTGGTGGTGACGAACTCCAATGGAACGTGGTCGCGCATCGTTTCGCTGATTCCGTTCTGCAGCCCGCTCTTGATGAACTTTCGCATTTCGCTGGGGATGCCGGCGGCGTGGGAGATCGCGCTTTCGTTTCTGCTGATGTCGGTCGCGATCTTTGCGGTGCTTTGGCTGGCAAGCCGCATCTACCGAGTCGGCATCCTGATGTACGGCAAAAAGCCGAACCTGCCGGAGATCCTGCGCTGGTTGAAGTACAGCTAGAGGGCGCGACGCTCAGCGTACTGGTCTTCAGGCCGGGTCGGAGGCTCCCGCGAACTCCGGAACGCTCTCCGGAAGCAGCGCATCGGCCAGCTCCAGCGCCTCATCGAGGGCTGTAATTGCTTGATCTACTTCGGCTTTGCCGGCGATCAGAGGCGGCGCCAGCACGAAGTGGCTCATCCAGGCCTGCATGACCACGCCCTTCGCGAGCATCTTGCCCGCCACCTGGTCCACTACGAGCGCCTTCCCATCCAGCTTCTCCTGCCAGGTGTTGAAAGGCTCTTTGGTGACCGGATCCTTGACGAGTTCGACGGCCCAGAAGAGGCCTATGCCGCGCACGTCGCCGATGGAGCGATGCTTCGCCTTGAGGCCGCGAAGCTGCTCGCCCAGGTAGGCACCGACTTCGTTGGCGCGATCGACGAGGTTCAAGCGCTGCATCTCGCGGATGGTGGCGACCGCAGGCGCGAGGGTCATCGGGTGGGCTTCGTAGGTGTGGCCGTGGGCGAAGTAGTTCTCCTCGAAAAACTCCGCGATGCGCGTGGAGGTGGCGCAGAGGCCCAGCGGAACATAGGCCGACGTAATGCCTTTGGCGGTGGTGAGAATATCCGGGGTGACCCCCCAGTTGTCGACCGCGAACCACTTGCCGGTCCGGCCCCAGCCGCTCATGACCTCGTCGGCGATGAGGAGGACGCCGTGCTTGTCGCAGAGGGCGCGTACCTTGGGGAACCACTCGGGCGGAGGGATGAGGACGCCGTTGGTTCCGACGACTGGCTCGACCAGCACGGCGGCCACGTCGTGCTCATTCTCGATCATGTGCTCGAGGTAGTCCGCGCAGGCGATGCCGCAGCCGGGATAGGTGTGCTTGATGGGGCACTTGTAGCAGTTGACCTCGGGCGAGAAGACGACGTTATTATCCTTGCCGGCGGGTTCCATGGGCCAGCGGCGTGGGTCGCCCGTGGCGGCGATGGAGGCGTTGGTGGACCCGTGATAGGAGCGGTAGCGGGCGATGATCTTGGTCTTGCCGGTGAACATCCGGGCGATCTTGAAGGCGGCTTCGTTGGCCTCGGTGCCAGAGGTGGTGAAGAAGAACTTGGTGAGCCCGGCGGGCAGGACTTCCAGGAGGATCTTGCTGAGTTCCGCGCGCGCCGTGGTGGCGTAGAAAGGCGCGGCGTAGGGCAGGGTCGCGGCCTGATCCTGGATGGCCTTGATGACGGCGGGATTGTTGTGGCCGAGGTTCATGCACATCAACTGCGCGGAGAAGTCGAGGTAGCGTTTTCCGTTGCCGTCGGTGAAGTAACAGCCGTCGGCGCTGACGAGGTGCATGGGGGTCCAGGTCTTCTGCTTCCGCCAGGTTCCGAAGTTATGCTGCTTGGTGAGCGCGACAACTTCCTGGGTGCTGAGAACATCTGCCATGAGGGGTCTCCCGTGAGCTTCAGTATTGCAGTTGCAGGGGCTCTTTGCGAACCGTAAAAACCCGTCCAGGCCAGTCAGGAACGTTTCGGTTACACGATTAGGTCCGTAATACGTTTTTGGAAGGTCGATCCGCGCTCAAGATGCATCGGAGATGGGCAAAGGATCGGGCAGGGGACTCGCCTGCCGGTGCTCCACCATCAGGCACCGATCCATCACTACCCGGATGCCTCCCGCCTCCGCGCGCTCCGCCGCTTCGCGGTGCACGATCCCCTGCTGCACCCACAGGATCCCCAGCCCCAGCGCCAGCATCTCATCCACGATCCCCGGAAGAAAGCTCGGGACCCGGAAGACGTTGACGATCTTAGGCCGCACCCCCGCCGCTACCAGCTCCGTCAGCGACCTGTAGGACCTTTCCCCCAGCACCGTATCCACCGCCGGATTTACCGGATAGATTCTGAAACCGTGCCTCTGCATGTACGCCGAAACAGAGTGGCTCGGCCTTTCCGGCCTCTCGCTCAGTCCCACCACCGCGATCTCGCAGGGTTCTTCCAGCAGACTCCTTACCAGTTCAGCTTCATTCATCGCCTACCTATCCCTTCCATATCCCCAGCAGCCGCCGCAGCACGATCAGTTCGCCCACGTGGTAGGCATTGTGATCGGCAATCAGCAGAGCCTCCCGGAGCAAAGTCTGCCCCTGCCCCCAGCGGAATGGTTTCAAGAGCTCCGCGGAAGGATTTGCGAGCAGCGCCTGGAAGTTCTCCCGGTCCGCGCCGATCGCCGCGACCGTGTGGTCCCACGATCCCGGGTACGGCGGCTCCGGCCCCTCGGGCCAGTAGTCCTTCGGCCACTCCAGCGGCTGATACCCTCCCGTGGGCGGCGCAGAGAAGTTCAAGATATCTCGCTGCGCGATCCGCAGATGCTCCTGAAGCTGCCAGGCCGAGTACGGCAGGTTTTCCGGCACAACTCCCCGCCACTCCACCGGGAAATCCTTGATGGCGTCCTCAAAGGTCGCGTGCGCCTGCCCACCTGCCAGCAGCTCCCGAAGCTGCTGACGAAGCAAGCTGTCCTGCGAGTGTGCCAATGCAGTCGCCATACATCCCTCTGCCCTCTTGGATGCGCCCTCGCCCTCCCCGGTTTACGCCGTCTTGCGCGCCACCACCACGGTGAGCGGAGGAAAGGTCGTCAACAGGCTCCCCCGCCGCTTCTCGACCTCTAGCCCGCACTGCTCCAGCTCTTTCGCGTACTCCCCGGTCAGCTTGTAGTCCGAAAGCAGCGCCACCCCACCCGGCCGCAGCACCCGGACGATCTGGTGCAACGCCTTGAGCCGCGTGGGCCGGTCGTAGATGTTGTGCAGGCAGAGGTTCGACACCACCACATCGAAGCTCGCATCCTCAAAGGTCATCTCCTGCGCGGGGACGCTGACCAGGCTCGTCCGGGCGGTCACCGCTTCCAGCCGCAGGTTGCGCTCGGTGGCTTCGGGCGAGTTCCCTCCCATATCCACGCTCGACCACACATCGATCCCCGTCGCATGCCCCTCCGGCACCCGCTTCGCTGCCCCAGCCAGCAGCAGGCCCCGCCCGCACCCTACATCCAGCACCCTCTCATCCCCCCGCCACCCATGCAGCGACAAGATAAAGTCGCGATGCCGAAACTTGCCCACTTTGACGTAATACAGAAACAGAAAACCCTGCGCCAGCAGAAAGCCCCCCGGCCACAGGAACGATCGTGTGTTCAGCGACACGTTGCCGAACAGGGGCAGATCCCGCGGCAGCCCGAGCCCAAGCACGACGCACACCGTTCCAAACAAAAAGAAGTTCCGCATCACCGCCGGCGCATCCACGCCGTAGTCGAGCTTCTCCATGATGATGTCTCCTCGATCGCTCTCGACCGTTCTACATACCGGGCATGCCACCGCAGCATCCGGGCGGCACGGTGCAAGACGTCAGACAGGCAGTGTGACACATGTCACCAACCGGGGGGAACGAGCCACGACAGCCGTCCTGTCGATGGTGCATAAACCCCAGACGCGGGGCTCGCACAGGTCTCTCAAGGACCAGTCTTCAGAAGGTGCGGAAGGAGGGGCGGCTTCCAGACGTGCTGAAAGGGTTCCTTGCACTTCGGCCCTAGCCGGGAGGGGTTGCTTTTGCCGACCCACGTCGCCGCTCCATCCCGCTACCATCGCCTCCCCCCTTTCTTCGTCGCTTCGAAGTGCCCCCGCCACAATCGGCGATAATCGAGTCTGTGATTCCCACCAATCTCACTCTCGCGGTGACCGGGGCCAGCGGCAGCATCTATGCCGCCGAAATGCTTCGTGCGCTTGCCGCCGACGATCGCGTCGTCAAGGTCAACCTCATCGCCAGCGAGAGCGCCCTGCGTGTCTTCGCCGAAGAGCTCCAGATCGGCGGACGCAACCAGCTAATCGAGAAGATTCTGGGCCACTCCTGCCCCAAGATCGAGAATCACGCCTTTCACGATATCGGCGCGAACGTCGCGAGCGGGAGCTATCCCTCGGACGGCATGATCGTTCTCCCGTGCTCCATGGGAACCCTCGCCGGGATCGCCGGCGGTCTTGCCGCGAACCTCATCCAGCGCGCCGCGGATGTCACCCTCAAGGAGGCCCGCCCCTTGCTTCTCTGCGTTCGGGAGACCCCCCTGAACCGCATCCACCTGCGCAACCTGCAACTCGCGTCCGACGCCGGTGCCACCATCTTCCCGGTTATTCCCACCCTCTACAACCTGCCCCGCAGCACCACGGAGATGGCCCGCCAGTTCGTTCAGCGTGTGCTGGGACACATGGGCCTGCCTCAACCCGGCGCCTTCCAGTGGAAGCCTGACGAGCAACCCGTTGAGGGCTTTTAGTGCCCTTCCAGGCGTGCGGAGCTTTGTTGTGCCACCATCCTGCGAGGGGGTTAGACGCTTGAGAAAGGGTGGGCGGCCACGGCGGGACGAACGGAGGTAAGTCTCCAGGCGGCGCGGAGGGCGATGAAGAGAATGAAGAGGCTGATGAAGCCGCCGAGGCCGGAGCGGAGACGGAGAAAGGGCGAGGCGACGCCGTACTCGGCCAGGACGAGGAGGAGCGGGGTGGGAAGATGATCGAGCTTCATGCCGCCCTGGTGGGCTCCCCAGAGGATCTTCGTGACGGCGGTCATGGAGACGGCGAGGTAGGTGAGGACGGCGGAGGCGACCTGGTAGAGGCGGCCGCCTTGCTGCTGGGAGCCGACCATCATGGCCTTGCCGATGAGGTAGCCGACACCCAGGGCGACGTAGCCAATCTCGATATGGGTGGCGATGGTGAAGGCGGCGTAGAGCAGGCTGCCGACGATGGCGGCGGCCAGGCCGAAGAGGATGGCACGGGGGAAGGCGGCGCTTTGGTTGGCGCGGTCGAACTCGGGCGGGGCGGCATCCGGGGTGAGGATGGTTTGAGCGGGGTAGTGGGCGCGGTCGAAGTTCAAGTCTTCGGGCATGGTGCCTTTGCTTGCAGGGGGGGTAGGCTGAGGCCGTCAGCGGGTTGAGGGGAGGCGGACGTCTACCTCCTGCTCGATGTGATTGGCGAGGGGGTGCATGCGCTGCCAGAAGGCGGGCTGGGCGGAGAGCTGCGCCTTGAGAGGAAGGCCGAGGCGGCTCTCGCGCAGGCCGAGCTGGTAGGCGACGAGTTTGTTGACGGTGCGGAGGAAGGCGAGCGGAATCAGACGGGCTTTGTGGGCGGCGAGATAGGCGAACTCGGAGCGGAGGAAGCGTTTGCCTTCGGCGCCTGCGTTGCCGAAGGTATCGAGGAGCCAGTGCTCGCGGGCGTGATGGACGCCGGTGTCGAAGTAGCGGCAGAACTCCTCGGGAAGGCTGAGTGGGTGGGAGTGGACGACGGTAGCCTCGGCGACGTAGGCGACCTTCCATCCGGCGATGAGGAGACGGGCGGCGACGACGGAATCTTCCGCGATGATGACATTGGTGGGGAAGCCCCCGACGGCCTGGAGGGCGGAGCGGCGATAGGCGGCGAAGCTGTTTGAGAGGAAAGCTGCCTTGATGCCGATGTGCTCACGGTCCTGGAGCTGGCGGATGCTGGATTGAGCGGGATAGTTGAAGAGGCGGGCGTGGCGCTCGATGGCGTCGGCACGGTCGCGGGGAAGCTGGCGGCCGTAGGCGGCTCCGACGGCGGGGTCGGCGAAGACGGCGCAAAGGTCGAGGAAGGCGGAGTCGCCGGAGAGGAAGGCGTCCTGGGTGAGATAGATGAGGATGCTGGCCCAAGGGAGGATCTCGCCGGCGAACTGGCGGGTTCCGCCGTGGTTGAACTCTGCCTGCGGGATGCGGAGTACGCGGTAACCGGCCTGCTCGGCGAGCTGGCGGGTGCGGTCGCGAGAGGAGGAGTCGATGATGAGGCCCTGCCGGGAGGCGAGGCCCTGCCGGTCGATTCCCTGGCGGAGAGCCTCCCAGCACGGTTCCGCGTTGAAGGTGGGAACAACGACCCCGATCTGGCTTGCGTCCGAAAAGACAGAAGAAGCGTTTTCGGGAGGATTCATGCGTGGGGTCATCCGGGTCCAGGGATCGTGCGGCTAGAGAAGCGTTCGAGAGAAAAGCCTGGATCGATCTTACAGAACGGGAAAAAGGGTGACAAGAACGGCCGAGCAGCGGCCGGTGCGCGACGGTGTTCTGATTACGGACGCTTTTCTATGAAGAAAGTCGTGTGGAACGATGCGGGATCGCATGAGAATTGTTTGAGGGGCTGACCAGACGGGTTCGTGAAGCTACTTCAGGGCCTGGCGCAGGCTGCCGTTTGCCTGGGCGAGGCGCGACTCCGCGGTGGCACGGTCGGCGTGCAGGTGGTGCATGAGGATGGCGGTCTTGACGGACAGGCCGGATTGTTCGAGAAGCTGGGCGGCGAGGGGGAGGTCGCAGCCGGTGGCGGCGGCGATGATGCGATGGGCGCGGTCGACGAGCTTAGCGTTGGAGGGCTTGACGTTGACCATGAGGTTGCCGAAGACGGCTCCAGTGCGGACCATGACGGCGGTGGAGATCATGTTGAGCACGAGCTTGGTGGCGGTTCCGGCCTTCATGCGGGTGCTCCCGGTGAGGACCTCCGGGCCGGTACAGGGGGCGATGGTGAGGTCGGCGGCGGCGGCCATCTCCGAATTGGGGACGCAGGTAAGGGCGAGGGTGAGAGCACCGAGGGCCCTGGCGTGCCGCATGGCTCCGAGGACATACGGGGTGCGGCCCGAGGCGGCGATGCCGAGAAGGGTGTCCGCCGCGGTGAAGCCGGCAACGGCGAGATCATGGGCGCCTTCTTCGGGGGAGTCTTCGGAGTGTTCGGAGGAGAGGCGGAGGGCGCGGTCTCCGCCGGCGATGAGTCCCTGGACGAGGGTGGCAGGGACTGAGAAGGTGGGGGGGCACTCGCTGGCGTCGAGGACGCCGAGACGTCCGCTGGTTCCCGCGCCGAGGTAGAAGAGGCGTCCTCCGCGTTGGACGCGGTCGGCAATGGCGTCCACGGCGTCGGCGATGTGGGGGATTTCGGCGCGTACGGCGGCGGCTACCTTGGCGTCCTCGTCGTTGATGAGAGTGAGGAGGGAGAGGGTGGGGAGTTCGTCGAGGTGGGCGGAGGCGGGATTGGGGAGTTCTGTGGGGAGAGATGCCAGATTTTCCATGTGTCTTCTGATGATGAGGGATGGCCGGGGCGCGGGCAAGGGGCCGACGCGGGAGAGGGCGATGCCGGGCCTTATGATGACAGAGGCGCTTGGCGGCGAATGGCTGGCCGCGGGCGAGTTCGGCATCCCGAGCTACTTTGCCGGGCTGAAGAGATCGCTCAAGCGGGTTCACGAAGGAGTTCTATGTTCAATCCCGGTTTTCTTGTCCGCGGTATCAGCACCTTGGCGCCGCTTCTGCTGCTACCGATGGCGGCTTCGCCGCAGCAAATCCTTCCGAGCGCGAGCGGCATGACGGCTTCCGCCGGTGGAGTGACGGTGGAGGTGCGTGCACTGCGCGAGGACGTTCTGCGGGTGCGGGTCTGGCGAGGCCGGGACGTGCCGGAGGATGCGTCGTGGGCGGTACTGCCTGCATCGCGGACCAGCAGCGTGCCGGTGACCGCGGAGGCCGGCGGATTTGCGACGCGGACTTTACGGGTGAGGGTGGACGCAGGATTGCGGCTGACGGTGGCTGATCTGCAGGGCAACGTGCTGCAGCAGGATGCGGCGCCGGTGCTGTGGGACGGGCAGCGGTTCGAGGTGCGTAAGGAGCGGGACTTCGACGACCATTTCTTCGGTCTTGGAGACAAGCCCGGGCCCCTGGACCGCGGCGGGCAGGCGTTTACCATGTGGAACACGGATGCCTTTGGGTGGCAGGAATCGACCGATCCGATCTACAAGAGCATTCCCTTTTTTCTGGATGTGAAGCGCGGACGAACGCTTGGGGTCTTTTTGGATAACACCTGGCGGACGAGCTTCGATTTTGGCCGCGCCGATGCGAGCCGCTACAGCTTTGGATCGGTGGATGGGCCGGTGGACTACTACCTGATGTACGGGCCCGAGCCGAAGCAGGTGGTCGGCACATGGGCCTGGCTGACGGGACCGACGCCGCTGCCGCCGCTGTGGGCGCTAGGGTTCCAGCAGTCGCGCAACAGCTACTTTCCGGCGTCGCAGCTGCGGGAAGTGGCGGAGCGTCTGCGAAAGGATCGGATTCCCAGCGACGTGCTCTGGCTGGATATCGATTTCCAGCATTTGAACTGGCCGTTCACGGTGGACGAGACGCACTACCCAGACTTCAAGGGGCTGGTTCAGGATCTTGGGAAAGAGCAGTTCAAGCTCGTCGTGATTACGGACCTGCATGTGGCGAAGCAGCCGGGGGTTGGGTACGCGCCGTACGACACCGGAGTCGCCGGGGACCACTTTGTGAAACTTCCCGATGGGACGACGTATACGGGCGTGGTTTGGCCCGGAGCGGCGGTGTTTCCGGACTTTACGCGGGCGCAGACACGAGCCTGGTGGGGTGGGCTTTACAAGGATTTCGTCGGCGCCGGGGTGGCGGGGTTCTGGAACGATATGAACGAGCCGGCGGTGTTCGATGGACGGCGCAAGACAATGCCGGACGCGGTGGAGCACCGGATCGAGGAGCCGGGATTCCGCCCGCGGGTGGCTTCGCACCGGGAGATGCACAACGTGTTCGGCATGGAGAATACGCGCGGCACCTTTGAAGGACAGCTGACGCTGCGTCCGGGGGAACGGCCGTTTGTGATGACCCGGGCCAGCTATGCGGGCGGGCAGCGATACAGCGTGACGTGGACCGGCGACAACAGTGCGACGTGGAACCACCTGCGGATGACGATTCCGCAGATCGTGAACCTGGGGCTGAGCGGGTTTTCGCTGGCAGGGGCGGATGTGGGTGGTTTTGCGGGATCGCCGCCGGCGGATCTGATGACGAAGTGGATCGAGCTTTCGGCCTTCCAGCCGATCGACCGGGACCACTCGGCAAAAGGCACGCGGATGCACGAGGTTTGGGTGGATGGGCCGGAGCAGGAGGGCATCCGGCGACGTTTTATCGAGGAGCGCTACCGGCTGATGCCGTACCTCTACACGGTCGCGGAGGAGACGACGCGGAGTGGACTCCCGATTGACCGGCCTTTGTTTCTGGAGTTTCCGCACGCGACGGCGGATGGCAGACCCTATGACCTGACGACGGGGGGTGGGGAGTTTCTGTTTGGCAGCCGGATCCTGGTCGCGGCGAATCCATTTCCTGAGGAGATAGCTCCGTACACGATCCACCTGCCGCCGGGAACCTGGTACGACTACTGGACCGGGGAGCGGTTTACGCGCGCCGGACGCGCCGGAGCTCTGGACCTGGAGCAGCGGGACAAGGTGCTGGCGGAGAAGCCGCTGATGGTCACGCCGAAACTCGAAGAGCTGCCGGTGTATGTGCGTGGGGGAAGCATCCTGCCGATCGCCCCGCTGACCCAGAGTACGGCGGAGGTTCCGAAGGGTCCGCTGACGCTGCGGGTGTACCCGCTGGCCCCGGGCCTGAACACGCCGGGCGAGACGTGCGCGGGAGAGGTGTATACGGACGATGGGCATAGCTTCGCCTTCCAGACCGGGGCATTCGCCCGGATTCGGTTTACGTGCACGATGGATGCGGAGGGTGCGGTGACGGTCGAGGTGGCGAAGCAGGAAGGAAGCTGGAAGCCGTGGTGGAAGGAGTATCGGGTGGAGGTAGTGGGGTGGGCTCCCCGGGCCGTGCCGGCTGCGGGCAACGCCGGGGCTGC
Source organism: uncultured Granulicella sp. (assembly GCA_965213785.1). Taxonomy (GTDB): domain Bacteria; phylum Acidobacteriota; class Terriglobia; order Terriglobales; family Acidobacteriaceae; genus Edaphobacter. Next base: position 3,178,778 of record OZ243921.1, read on the forward strand.
TGCGTTGACGCAGGTTGACGGACGATGGGGGACGACGGCGCAGGCGAATCCCGGAGGAGTGCGGATGACGCTTCGGTAAGATTTGGAGCGAAGAGAAGGCGAATAGACGATAGAATGATCCCGGGGGTTCGCGGATGGCAGGCGAGGCAGCGGCCGGACGGAATGCGGAGAACCGAGAAGGCTTTCGGCTGACGGACGCGGACCGGTTCGGGTTCCTGCATATCGACTTGAACAGCTTCTTCGCTTCGGTGGAGCAGGAGCTGCATCCGGAGTGGCGGGGGCGACCGCTGGCGGTGGTTCCGACACTGGCGGATACGACGATGTGCATTGCGGCGAGCTACGAGGCGAAGGCCCTGGGGATCAAGACCGGGACGCAGGTGGGGAAGGCCAAGGAGATCTGCCCGGAGATTGTGCTGGTCGAGGGGTCGCATACGGAATACGCGAAGTTTTCGCACCGGATTGCGGAGGCGGTGGAGCGGTGCTGTCCGGTGGCGCATACGCCCTCGATCGACGAGATGGTGTGCCAGTTGATGGGGCGCGAGCAGGAGCCGCCCCGGGCAAGGGCGATTGCTCTGACGATCAAGCAGGCCATCAAGGACGATGTGGGGGAGACGCTGCGGTGCTCGATCGGCATGGCGCCGAACCGGTACCTGGCGAAGATAGCGAGCGATATGCAGAAGCCGGATGGGCTGATCGGGCTGCTTCCGTCGCAGTTGCCGCGGGCGATCGCGCACCTGGAGCTGCGCGACCTGCCGGGGGTGGGATTGAAGACGGAGGTGCGGCTGAATGCGAAGGGCGTCCGGACGATGGAGGAGCTGCTGGCGCTGGACCGGCCGGGGATGCATCGGCTGTGGGATTCGGTGTGGGGAGACCGGCTGTACCACTGGCTGCGGGGGGCGGCGACGGGCGACGATGGGGCTCCGGTGAGCGGGGATGTGCAGAAGTCGCTGGGGCACTCGCATGTGCTGGCCCCGGAGCACCGGACGCAGGAAGGAGCGTGGGCGGTGGCGCACAAGCTGCTGCACAAGGCGGCGATGCGGCTGCGGATGGAGAAATTCTACTGCGGCGCGATGGCGGTGACGATCAAGTTTGCGCTGACGCGGGAGGAGGCGGGTCGCGTGAAGACGAAGCGGCACACGAGCGGGATCAAGCACTCGGGGTGGGCGATGGAGGCGCGCTTTCCGGACTCGCAGGATACGCTTTCGCTGCTGGAGGTGCTGCGGAAGCTGTGGGCGCAGCGGCCGACGGGGGCGGAGTGCCAGAAGCCGTTTTTCGTGGGGGTGACGCTGCGGGAGCTGCTGCCGGAGGGGGAGTTTCAGGCGGGGCTGTTCGGGGACCCGGATAACCGGGGCGTTTTGGCGAACACGATGGACAAGCTGAACCTGAAGTTTGGGCACACGACTGTGCACTTCGCGGGGATGCTGCCGGCGCGGGATTCGGCGCCGACGCGGATCGCGTTTACGCAGATTCCGGTGCAGTACGGGGTGGAGTTTATGTAGTTAGGGTGCGGTCTGGAGCGAGGATCGGCGGGGTGGCGCCGGGCTTGAGCCGAAGGATGTGGATGTTGGGGGGCAAGACGCCGACGAGGACGAGGATCATGGCCACGATTTCGGGAGGATCGAGCGGGCCGAAATGATGGAGCCAGAGGAAGGCGATGAGTTCGGCGAGCAAGGTAAGGGCGATCATGGCCTTGGCTACCGGCTTGGCCCAGGTCTTTTCCGCGAAAGGGAGCATGGATCACCAACCGGGTCTGCGTGGCTTGCGCTCGCGTGCATGGGGCCGAGCGACGGTTCTGGGCGAAAGTGTAGGCCGCGCGGGGGAGGTTTGTCCATCGGTAGCGGGACGGTGACATGTGTCACCTTCCGAGGCTGATGGGATGCACTGTTTTGCGTGGCGCGTGGGGAGGAGGATGAACCCTGTAGGCGATACCGGAGGGGGCGATGGCAAGTGCGGGGACGATGAGCGTAAAGGAGATGGCTGCGGCGGAGGGAGGAAGCGGCGTCGCCGCGCTGGTAGGTGTGACCAAGCGGTATGGGGCCGTGACGGCGCTCGATGAGTGTTCGCTTGCGCTGCAGCCGGGTGAGGTGCTGGCGCTGCTGGGGCCGAATGGGGCGGGCAAGTCGACGGCGATCCGGTGCCTGCTGGGGCTGATCGCCCCGACGGGTGGGACGGTGCGGGTGTTTGGGCAGGATCCGCGGGCGGCGGCGGCGCGGACGCGCCTTGGCGCGATGCTCCAGGTGGCCCGCATTCCCGAGGTGCTGACGGTGCGGGAGCATCTGGACCTGTTTCGGAGCTACTATCCGCGGCCGTTGGCGATGGCGGAGATTGTGCGGGTGGCGCAGTTGGAGGGGATCGAGGACCGGCAGTTCGGCAAGCTGAGCGGGGGGCAGAAGCAGAGGGTGCTCTTCGGGCTGGCGATTGCGGGCGATCCGGATCTCATCTTTCTGGATGAACCTACGGTGGGGCTGGATATCGAGGCGCGGCGAGGGCTTTGGGAGCAGATTCGGGCGCTGGCGGCGCGCGGCAAGACGGTGCTGCTGACGACGCATTACCTGGAGGAGGCTGACGCACTGGCGCATCGGGTGGTGGTGATCGATAAAGGGCGGATCGTGTCGGAGGGGACGCCGGCGGAGATCAAGCGGATGGCGGCGGGGGCTTCGGGGAGGCGGGTGCGGTGCCATACGGGGCTTTCGGATGAATTTCTGTGGGGGCTGCCGACCGTGTCGGCGGTGGCGCGGCAGGGGGGTGTAGTGACCATGACAGCGGTGGACGCGGAGGCGGTGCTACGGGCGATGTTGATGGCCGATGCGGGGCTGGCGAACCTGGAGGTTTTGAGTATGGGGCTGGAGGATGCTTTTCTGGAGTTGACGAAGGGGCGGGGGTAGGGGGGGATCAGGGCAGACAACGGCAATAACAGATCGGGAATGACAACCAAGAAGCAGGGCAATGAGTTGGTGGAGGAGGATGCGATGACAAGTGGGACGATGGTTGCGGGGAGGGCTTCGATGGGGGCGATCTTCAGAAAAGAGACGAAGTATGAGTTTCTGAAGCTGCTGCGGACGCGGTCGTTTTCGGCTTCGGTGATTGGCTTTCCGGTGATGTTCTACCTGCTGTTTGGGGTGGCGAACAAGCATGCGTACAGCGAGAATGTGCATATCGCGAAGTACATGCTGGGCGGGTACGCGGTGTTCGGGCTGGTGGGCGCGGCACTGTTTGGGATCGGGGTGGGGCTGGCGTCGGAGCGGGCGGCGGGATGGCTTGAGGTGAAGCAGGCAAGTCCCATGCCGCCCATCGCGTACCTGGTGGCGAAGTGCGCTTCGGCGGTGGCGTTCGGGCTGATTATTGTCTCGATCCTGACGGTGCTTGGGTTGACGCTGGGCGGGGTTTCGCTCAGCGTGAACGAGTTTGCGCGGATGATGGGGTTGACCATGGTGGGGTCGGTCGCGTTTGCGAGCATGGGACTGCTGCTGGCGCTGGTGGTTCCGGCGAACGCGGCACCGGGCATTGTGAATCTGATCTACCTGCCGATGTCGTTTCTGAGCGGGCTGTGGATTCCGATCCACATGCTGCCGAAGTGGCTGCAGCCGCTGGCTCCGCTGCTGCCGACGTATCACCTGGCGCAGTTGATGCAGCATGTGTTCGGGTACCAGGACAGGGCTTCGATGGCGAGCCATTGGGCGGGGCTGGCGGGGTTCACGATAATGATGCTGGGGGCTAGCTGGTTGATCTTCAGCCGGGCTCGGCAGAATGCCTAGACACGCGGGTACACTGCTGCCGTAAGGGCAAGCGAGGAGGTTCGGTCGTGTTCGAGGGCTGGAGGGCAGAGCGAAGCGCGAGGGTCCCCATCGTCGCGGGACCTTCGCGGCGGCGCAAGGACACGGTCGAAAACGGTCCGCAGGACCGGCGCGACTACATATGGCTGGTTTACTCGGTGTTCTTCTTTCTGGAGCCGCTGCTGCGAAACGAGCGTCGGTACTGGCTGGTGTGCGGCGCGGTGTATCTTGCCTTCCTGTTCGTGTACGTACGCTGCATGGCGGCAACCACGACGCGGCGCAGTCTTGAGTGGACGGCTGGATTTATCGTGATGGGACTGATCGCCTATCCCATCAACGCGGGCGCCTCCTGCTTCTTTGTGTATACGGCGGCGATCGTTCCGCTCTGTGTGGCTTCGACCAGGACCATTGTTGGGGTTCTGGCGGGGGAGGCTCTGCTGGTGCTGGCGGAAGGGCTCCTGTTCCATCTCAACTGGATCAGCATCGCGTCGACCGTGGTGTTCCTGGGGGTGGTCGGCATGGCGAACACGTTTGTGGGGCAACAGAAGCGGGCGGATTGCAAGCTGCGGATGGCGCAGGAAGAGGTTGAACGGCTGGCGGCGATGGGGGAGCGGGAGCGGATTGCGCGAGATCTGCACGATGTGCTGGGTCATACGCTTTCGGTCATTGTGCTGAAGACGGAGCTTGCGGGGCGGCTGCTGCGGGAGGGCGCCACGCAGGACGTGGGGCGGGCGGCGCGAGAGATCGCGGATGTGGAGGCGACCGGGCGAACGGCGCTGCGTGAGGTGCGGGAGGCGATTGGCGGGTACCGCGCGCAGGGGCTGACGGCAGAGCTGGAGCAGGCGCGGCGGACGCTGAATGCCGCAGGGGTGGCGTTACGGTGCGAGGGGCCGGCGTCGCAGGGAATGACGGTGACGCAGGAGACGGTGCTGTCGCTTGCAGTGCGGGAGGCAGTGACGAACATCGTGCGGCACGCGGAGGCGCGGGAGTGCCGGGTAAGCATGACGACGGAGGATGGGTTCCATGCGCTGCGGGTGGAGGACGACGGGACGCACCGGGTAGAGCGCGAGGGCAATGGGCTGCGCGGGATGCGGGAGCGGGTGCTGGCCCTGGGTGGAGCCTTCTCCGTGGAGAGCGGGAGTGGGACGCGGGTGATCATTCGTCTGCCGGTGACGGCGCAATGAACCCGGGCAAGATCCGGGTGGTGCTGGCAGAAGACCAAGCGATGGTCCTGGGGGCCCTGGCCGCGCTGCTTGATCTCGAGCCGGACATCGAGGTGGTGCGGTGCGCGGCGAACGGGCGGGGGGCGTTCGATGCGGTGTTCAAGCTGGTTCCGGACGTGCTGGTGACGGATATCGAGATGCCGCTGATGACGGGGCTGGAGCTGGCGGGAAAGCTGCGCGAGAGTCATCCGGCAGTACGGACGGTGATCCTGACGACGTTTGCGCGGCCGGGGTATCTGCGGCGGGCGCTGGAGGCGGGGGCGCGGGGGTACCTCCTGAAGGACCGTCCGGCGGCGGAGTTGGCAGACGCGGTGCGGCGGGTGCATCGGGGCTTGCGGGTGATCGACCCGGCGCTGGCGACGGAGGCGTGGAGCGCGGAGGTGGACCCGTTGACGGAGCGGGAGCGGCAGATTCTGCAGCGGGCGGGCGAGGGGCGGGCGACGGCGGAGATTGCCGGGGAGCTAAGGCTTTCGGAGGGGACGGTGAGGAACTACCTTTCCGAGGCGATTGCGAAGCTGGGCGCGGCGAACCGGGTGGATGCGGCGCGGATTGCGCGGGCCAAGGGGTGGCTGTAGCGAAATCGCGGGTCTGCTGGATGACCTTCCGGAGCGGGGCGGCATCTATCTCGGAGTTGGTACGAGGGAAAGTCGATGCGGCGAATGACGGTAGCGGAAGTTCGGGCGATGGTGCTGTGCGGGGTGGCCGTGCTGGGCGCCGCCGGATGCAAGAAGACGTCGGACAACACGGCGAACTACAAAAGCGCGCTGAATACGTACTACGCAGCGCATCCGGCTTGTTTGTGGTCTGAGCCGAAGAAGTTTCCGGCGCAGGCGGATACCTCGGATGCGGGCAAGACTTCGCCCTACGACGCGCTGGTGGACCAGGGTCTGCTGCTGCGGTCGGTGGCCGAGAAGAAGCAGCTTTTGGTGCTGTCGAAGTCGGTGACGAACTACGATTTGACGGACAAGGGACGCGGGGCGTGGACGGCGGATGTGAATCAGCCGGGGTACGGGAACTTCTGCTACGGGCATGCGGAGGTGAGCTCGATTGACGGTGCCACGCCGGCCAACGATCAGCCGGGAGCGACGACGCAGGTGAGCTATCACTATGGGTTCAGCGGCGCGCCGGGATGGGCGACGGCGCCAGAGACGCAGACGGCGTTTCCGAACGTGCAGGCGAACCTGGGAGCGGCTGCGGCTACGGCTACACTTTCCAATACCAGCAATGGTTGGGTGGTGACGAGTGCGCCGGGGGTGCCGAAGGTGGCTACCAGGGCGGATGGGTCAATTGTGCAGTAGATGTTGTTTTGAGAAGGAAGTGGGCCGGCGGGGCTATCCGCCGGCCTCTCTTACTTGGCGCAGGGGGCTAGAGCGGATTAGCTGGTGGCGTGTAGGACGAACAACTGCGACGGCACCAGCAGATTCCCTACTGGAACGACAACAAAAAGCAAAAGCCCACCACACCGGTAGCTAATCCGCTCTAGAACAAGCAGTCGCGACGGCGGAGTGCGGTCGCGCCTCTCCGGTCGGGATCACAGGAGTAGGCAGGGGTGTTTTGTGCAAGCTACTGCCATAGGCCGGCGGCGGTGACTTCGGGTGGGGCATCCCCTTCAGGGCTGGGCCCCTCGGCGGGCGCGGGCCGGCCTCCTCCGGGTTGCATTTCGTACTCTACTGGAGGGGTAGCCCCGGCGAGGTAGCGGACGAAGTAGTCCCAGCGACGGCGCGTCATGTATTGGGTGGCGGCGCCGTAGCCGTGGGCGGCATTGGGGATCATGAGCAGGTCGAAGTCCTTATTGGCCTTGATGAGGGCATCGACGACGAGCAGCGTATTGTTCGGGGGCACGTTGTCGTCGAACGTCCCGTGGGCGAGGAGCAGGTGGCCCTTGAGGTTGGCGGCAGTGGCCGGGGTAGCCTGGCTGTCGTAGTTGCTGGTTCCGTCGGGCTTGGTCTGCAGAAGGCCGGTCCATTTTTCCGCCCAGTCGTCCTCGTAGATGCGATTGTCGTGGTTGCCGCTCTCGCTGATGCCGACGGAGAAGAAGTCGGGATAGTGGAACATGGCGGCGGCCGTGGCGTAGCCTCCTCCGGAGTGGCCGTAGATGCCCGCGTGCGCAAGGTCGATGTAGGGGTAGGAGGCGGCGAGCTCCTTCATGCCGGCGACCTGGTCCGGGATGGTGTTGTCGCCCATGTCGCCGAAGTAGGCCTCGTGGAAAGCCTTGGAGCGCCAAGGGGTTCCCATGCCGTCGATGCAGACGACGACGAAGCCGAGTTCGGCGAGGGACTGGAGGTCGCCGTGAGCGGCGGAGAAGGCGCGGCTGCCGCAGGAGCCGGTCTGGGGGCCGGGGTAGATGTGGTTGATGATGGGGTACCTGCGGCCCATGTCGATGGTGGCGGGCTTGAAAAGGAGGCCGTAGAGGTCGGTTTTGCCGTCGCGGGCCTTGACGGTGATGGGGGTGGGGGGCACCCAGCCGCCGGCGAGGAGCTTGGTGATGTCCTGCTTGCCGAGCTGGACCAGGAGCTTGCCGGTACTGTCGCGGACGACGGCGGTCTGAGGCTCGGTAGGGGTGGAGAAGACGTCGACGAAGTATTTGGCTTCGGCGTCGGGGGACGGGGTAATGGCGTGGTCGGCGTTCTCGGGGGTGAGGAGCTTCTGGTTTTTGCCGTCGAAGTCGACGCGGTAGAAGGCGGAGAAGTAGGGATCGCGGCCCTTCTCCTTGCCGACGCCGAGGAAGTAGAGGACGCGGTTGGCCTCGTCGACGTGCAGGACCTGGGTGACGTTGCCCTCGCCGGTGGTGATCTGATTCTTGAGCTTGCCGGAGGCGAGGTCGTAGAGGTACATCTGGCCCCAGTTGTCGCGCTCGGAGAACCAGAGGAACTCGTTGGTGGCCGGGAGGTACTTCCAGTTGACGCGTCCGTTGCCGGACTCGAAGAACTTGGGGGCGGTCTCGGTGTAGACTTCGCGGACGTCGCCGGTGACGGGATCGGCGACGCGGAGCCACTCCTGCCTGTGGTCGCGGGAGGTGGAGACGAAGGCGATGGATTTCGAGTCGGGGGCCCAGAGGACGTCATCCCAGCCGGCGCCGCCGCGGCAACTGATGTCGTCGCAGAGGCTGGAGCGGTGCTGGTCGGGGGGCATCTTGAAGCGGACGACCTGGCGGGTGGCGACGTCGATGACGACGCGCTGGATCATGGTGACGTCCACGTCGCCAGGCAGGGGGTACTTGAGGGTTTCGAGCTGTGGATGCCCGGTAGTCGTGGAGACGATGTACATCTCGCCGGTTTTGCGCTGGTCTTGCTGGAAGGTCGCTATCTTTGTGGAATCCGGGGACCAGACGAGGATGGGGTTGTCGGAGTGGGTCCAGCCGGCGTTGTCGGTGGCGTAGCCGAAGTCCTTGACGCCGTCGGTGGTGAGCTGGGTTTCGAGGCCGGAGGCGGCGTCGCGGACCCAAAGGTTCCAGTCGCGGAGGAAGGCTTGCTTCTTCTTGTCGGGAGAGATTTCGATGGCGGCGCGGCTGCGTCCGGCGGTGGGGCGGGCGGCCATCTGGGCGTTCCCGCCGACCTGGGTGGAGCTTTGGCCGGCGCGGGGCTGAGAGGGCTTGCCGACCTGGGGAAGGACGGTAGCCGCGATGGGGCTGCAGAACCCGCTTCCGCGGAGGTCGCATTGCATGTGGACGGACGCGCCGAGGTCGATGTTGACGAGGCGGTCGGTTGCAGGGTCAAGGGTGAAGTTGGTGATGGGGAGGTGGCGGGGGTCGAGGGTGCGTGCGCGGGCTACGCCGGGGGGCAGGGGGAGCTTTGCCATGGCGGCGTTGAGGGCGGCGGCGAGCTTGGCCTGGTCGAAGGCGGGGGCGACGGTGCCTTTGGCGGGGGCGACGAGCTGGAAGGTGGTCCCGTCGGGGCCGGTATCTCGGTACCAGAAGCGGTTGTCGGGCAGGAAGGTGGGCGGGGCGAAGGTGTGCGACACGAGGGGCGCCACGGCGTAGGGCATGAAGCGCTCGGCGTCGGCGTAGTCCTCGCGGGTGTACTGGCGGGGGGCCTGCTGGGCGGAGCCGGAGAGCGCGAGGGCGAGCGCTACGAGGGGGTAGAGGCGGGGCATGGACTCTCCTGCGGGTGCCGGTCAAGTTTAGCAGCGGACGCGACTTAGTCCGCGGAGGGGCGGAGCTTCCAGAGGAGTTGGCGGAGGATGCCGAGCCAAGCCTGGACATCGGGTTGCGTCAGAGCCATGCGGTGGACGAGGCGACGGAGGTGCGGGGCGTCCGCGGTGGCGGGGTGGCGGCGGGTGTAGCCGGAGAGTTCGAGGACGTCGGTGAGGAGGTGGAAGATGCGTTCGAGGTCTTCGGTGGGGGCGGGGTGGGGGGTGGGCTGTGGGGGCAGGGCGCCGGGGCGGATGAGCTCCCAGAGGCAGACGGCGACGGCTTGGCCGAGGTTCATGCTGGGGTGGCGGAGGCCTTCGTGGCGGGCCATCGGGATGGTGACGAGGGCGTCGCAGTGGCTGAGCTCATCGTTCGAGAGGCCGGTTTTTTCCGAGCCGAAGAGGAGGGCCACCCGGGCTTCGGGCGCGGTAAGGGCGGCGTGGATGCGGGGAGCGGCTTCGGCAAGGCCGAGCAGGGGGTGCTGGAGGTCGCGCTCGCCTACGGCGGTCGTGCCGAGGACGAGGGTGCATCCGGTGAGGGCTTCGGGCAAGGTGGCGGAGAGCGCGGCGTCGGCGAGGACCTGGGAGGCGTCGATGGCGGAGCGGGCGGATTGGAACGGGACGTCGTAGTCCGAGACGAGGTGCAGGTTGGGGAAGCCGAAGTCGTGCATGGCGCGGGCGACGGCGCCGATGTTGTTGGGGTTGCGGGCGCGGACGAGGACGATGCGGATGCGGTCGAGGGACACAGGCCATTTTAGCGAGTGGTTCCGGGTTCATGCAGCGAGGCCCGGCTGGTGGGCCGGGCCTCGGTGCGGTGCGTTCGGAGTGTTGTCCCGCCAGGACAGGTTTGACTTAGCGGGGCCGCTCGCCGCCTCCATGGCCTTCTCCGCCGGGACGGCCTTCCGGACGTCCTTCGGGTCGTGCGGCGGGTTCAGGACGGGCTGCGGGCTGAGGACGAGCCTGCGGTTCCGGGCGGCCCTGGGGCTGCGGCTGGGGCTGACGCTGCTGGGGCTGCGGCTGGAATTGACGCTGCTGGGCCTGGGGCTGAGCCGGCTGGTTGCCGAAGCCGTTGTGCGTGGTGGGTTGGGTGGCGGCGTTGTGCTTATCCTGATAGATGGAGTTGCCGACGTTATTCTGCCGCTGGTTGAGGTTCTGGCGGTCCTGCGGGGTGAGGGTACCGCCGTTAGCCTGACGATCCTGGCGGGCGGTACGGTTGATGTTGGCTTCGCGGTTTTCCGTGTTGGCGGCCTCGCGGGCGGTCATCTGTCCGCTGCCGACGCCGTTGGCGATGCGCTGCTGCTGATTCTCGGCGCGGGCACCGACAGCACCGCGGGCGGGGACAGCACCCTGGGTGACGCCGGGACGGGGCATCGCAGCAATTTGGGGGTGTCCGCTGTTGGCCTTGGCGAAGTTCTGGGGGTTGGCGTGGGCGGCTTCGAAGTGATGCTGCTGCTCCGCGGTCGGGGGGATGTGGTTTTCGTGCTCGAAGGCTGCTTCCTGCGGGGAAGGACGGGCCTGGATGCCGTTGGGGCCGCCGTTGAAGCTGGTGTTATTGTTGACGGTGACGTTGTTGATGACCGTCCTGTCGATGTAGGTGTTGTGGATATTGGTGACGTTCACGTTGTTGACCGCGCTGTTATAAGCGAAGCGGTTCCCCTGCCAGCGTCCGCCGGCATAACCTGCGCCGAAGAAGCCAAAGCCGTAGTTGACGCCGCCGTAGAAGCCGACGTGAGGGCCCCAGTAGCCGGGATGGAAGCCGTAGGCGCCCCCTTCGAAGCCCCAGTAGGGGGGCGTCCAGAGGTAGCCGACGGTGGGGGGTTGGACCCAGACGCCGGGGACCCAGTAGTAGCCTTCGGGGCCGTAGGCCCAGTAGCCGGGGTTCCAGAGATAGCCTTCCTGGGGACAGACGGGCTGGACGTAGACGGGAAGCGCCGGGGGTGCGAAGCCGACCGAGATGAAGATGCCGGCGTGGGAGGCGAGCGGGGCCAGGGCGAGGGAGCTAACAACCAGGGCCTTGCGGATTGTGGCGAAGATTGACATAAAGCTTCTCCTTGAGAAATCTTGCCCGGTGGCCATCCGGGCGTTCGTTGTTACAGACCCGCATGGGTTGGAGAAGTTCCGGGGCAGCGCACCAAGGTACCCCCCACCCCCCCCAGGAAGTCCGAAAGTACGTCGGATAAAGCACTTAGGTCTGGACCTCTCCTGGATCGGGATTTGGGTCGGGTCCGCGCATCGGGCGAAAAGAAACGCCCCGGCGGATGTCCGGGGCGTTTGCTTTGCTGATTCGATTATATCGGGCGTGTCAAGCGATCGCGCTTTGCTCCGGCCGGGGCGGATGGCGCGGGCCAGACAAGCATAGCCGAGGGACTGGACCCGAAAGGCAAAGGCAGAAACGACATGCGGGGGTCCTTCGCTTCGCTCAGGATGACACGGGGTCGTTGGCCTGCGCGGGATCGTTGGCCTTCGCGGGATCGTTGGCCTGCACGGTCGGAGGGGCAGAGCTAGACTTGGTGGTTGAGGGCGGATGGCGCGGCATGGCGGATAAATTTTCAGACGAGGTGAAGCGGCAGATCGATATCGTGCGGGTGATCGGCGACTTTGTGAAGCTGAAGAAGGCGGGGGCGCAGAACCATACCGGGTTGTGTCCGTTCCATAAGGAGAAGTCGCCGAGCTTTTCAGTAAACGCGGTGCATGGGTATTTTTACTGCTTTGGGTGCCATGAGAAGGGAGATGTTTTTACGTTTGTAATGAAGATGGAGAACGTCAGTTTCCCCGAGGCGGTGCGGCTGGTGGCGGGGAAGGCGGGCATTGCGCTGCCGAAGCGGGAGTTTTCTTCGCCTGAGGAGGCGCAGGAGGCGGGGTTGCGGCGGGTGCTGCTGGAGATGCATGAGGGGGCAACGCAGTACTTTGAGGGGATGCTGAAGAGCCCGGAGGCGGCGCGGGCGCGGGAGTACCTGACGGGGCGCGGGGTGACGGCGGAGGCGATTGCGAAGTTCCGCATTGGGTATGCGCCGGAGAGCTTCAACGATATGCGGGAGCGGTTTGCGGGGCGGTTCAGCGAGGAGATGCTGCGGGCTTCGGGGTTGTTTTCGGCCAAGGAGAATGAGGATGGGACGTTTGGGCAGGCGTATGCGCGGTTTCGCCGGAGGATTACGTTCCCGATCCTGAACGAGCAGGGGCGGGTGATTGCGTTTACGGCGCGGGCGCTCGAGGAAGTGGACGAGAAGGGGCGGCCTACGGCGAAGTACATCAATTCGCCCGAGACGGCGCTGTATACGAAGGGGCAGGTGCTGTTCAACCTGGATAAAGCGAAGGCCGATATGCGGACACTGGACTTTGCGCTGCTCGTCGAGGGGCAGATGGACTGCATTTCGGTGTATATGGCGGGCGTGCGGAATGTGCTGGCGACGTCGGGCACGGCGTTTACCGAGATGCAGGTGCGGCTGCTGGGGCGGTTTACGAAGCAGGTGGTGTTGAACTTCGATCCGGATACGGCCGGGGCTGCGGCGGCGGAGAAGTCTTTGGCGCTGCTGATGGAGGAGGACTTTGCGATCAAGGTGGTGGCGCTCGATGGCGGGCTGGACCCCGACCGTTATGTGCGGGAGCGCGGGGTGCAGGCGTACATGGCGGCGCTGCGGGGGGCGCAGCGGTATTCGGATTACCTGATCGAGCGGGCCCGGACGCAGTTCGGCACGCGGACGGCGGAGGCGAAGGTGAAGGCGATGAACTTTCTGCTGCCGCACATCCGGCGAATGCCGAATGCGTTGCAGCGGAACGAGTTTGCGCAGGATGCGGCGCAGAAGCTGGGGATCGACTCTGGGATTCTGCTGCAGGAGCTGAAGCAGGCGGCGGCGCGGCGGGTGGAGAGCGTGCCCTCGAAGAAGGTGGAGCCGCTGAGCGAGACGGAGGCTGTGCTGCTGCGGGCTCTGGTGCTGCCGGACGGGGACGCCGGGCGGGAGCTTGCGGCGGAGCGGCTGGGCGAGCATCCGGAATGGTATGAGGGGCTGGCGGCGGGGGCGATGATCGAGGCGATGGTGCATGGGCCAAGGCACGACAACCCCATGGATGCCGCGCCCGATGCGGCGGCGCGGACGATGCTGGCGAGGGCGCTCGAACAGCCGACGGAGGCGAACGCGGTGGGGCGCAAGCCGCTCGATCTAGTGAAGGATGCGCTCGATAACCTGGAACGGCGAGGGCTGGAGCGGCGACAGCGGGAGCTGCGAACGATGCTGGGGGAGGCGGACCGGCGGGGGGATGCGGAGATGTCGGGGAAGCTGCAGGTGGAGCTGGTCGGGTTGATGCGGAGGCTGCGAGGGATGTGAGGGCTGCATCGGTGACCATTCGTCGATGGATGGTGGTAGGTTGGCTGACGAGGATTTAGATATGTTCGAGCGGATGGCTGGGGTGTTGGCGGTTTTGGCTTTGGGTGCGGGGCTGGCGGGGGCGGCCGGACCGGTTCGGGTGAAGACGGATAAGGGTGTCGTCGAGGGGGTGACGACGGTGGATGGGAAGGTGGCGGCGTTCAAGGGGATTCCGTATGCGGCGCCGCCCGTGGGCGAGCTGCGGTGGAAGGCGCCAGTGGCGGCGGCGGCGTGGGCCGGGGTGCGGGCGGCGAAGGCGGTTGGGGCTCACTGTGTGCAGTCGGGCTCGTATAACGACATGCTGTTTCACGATCCGGGGCCGAGTGAGGATTGCCTGACGCTGAATGTGTGGGCTCCGGCGGGGGCGAAGGCGGGGAGCCTTCCGGTGATGGTGTGGGTGTATGGCGGCGGGTTTGCGGCGGGGGGGACGTCGGAGAATCGGCAGGATGGGCAGTTTCTGGCGCGGCGGGATGTGGTGGTGGTGTCGATGAACTATCGGCTGGGGGTGTTCGGGTTCTTCGTGCATCCGGGGTTGACGGCGGAGTCTCCGCACCACGCGGCGGGGAACTACGGGCTGATGGACCAGGCGGCGGCGCTGGGCTGGGTGAAGGCGAATATTCGGGGGTTCGGGGGCGATCCGGGGAATGTGACAGTATTTGGGGAGTCGGCCGGGTCGTTCTCGGTGAGCCTGCTGATGGCTTCGCCGGTGTCGAAGGGGATGGTGAACAAGGCGATCGGGGAGAGTGGCGGGGCGTTTGCCGGGGCGGCGGGCGGTTACCAAACGCGGGAGGCGCGGGAGAAAACGGATTCGGCGTGGGCGGAGGCGGCGCTGGGAAGTGCGGAGATTGCCGCGCTGCGGGAGGTTTCGACGGAGGATGTAATTCGGGCGGCTACGGCGAAGACGACGCCCGCGCCGCCACGGTTTGGGCCGGATGTGGATGGGTATTTTCTGCCTGAGCCGGTTCCGGCGATCTACGCGGCGGGGCGGCAGGCGCATATACCGGTGATGGCGGGATGGAACGCGGATGAGGGGCGGGGGGCGGTGGTGAACAGCAAGACGCCGGTGACGCGGGAGACGCTGGCGGCGGTGGGGGAGAAGGATTTTCCGGGGCATGGGACGGAGTTTCTTGCCGTATATGGGGGGGCGACGGATGCGGAGGCCGCCACGGCGGTTGGGGATTATGGGGGGGACAAGTTTATTGCGTACTCGACGTGGCGGTGGCTGGAGTGGCAGGCGAAGACCGGGGGGGCGCCGGTGTATCGGTACTTCTTTACGCTGGGGTCGCCGGGGGATAAGAACCATGCGGCGGCGCTCGGGGCGTTTCACTCGGACGATATCGAGTATGTGTTTGGTGCGCTGGACTCGCGGTCGGAGGCGGTGTGGCGGGCGGAGGACCGGAAACTGTCGGACGAGATGATGCGGTATTGGACGAACTTCGCGCGGACGGGCGATCCAAATGGGGCGGGTCTGCCGCAGTGGCCGAAGTATGGGCCTACGGAGTGGAGGATGATGTTGCTTGGGGCGGACTCGCGGGCGATGCCCGATCCGCTGCGGGGGCGGTATGTGTTTCTGGATGGCGTATGGGGGAAGCCGGTAAACTGAGGGGGTGGCGAAGCATCCGAGTACGGTTCCGGGGTTTACGAACAAGCATGGGCAGCGTGTCGTCGAGCGGACGGGGTGGCCTTCCGGCTCGATGCCGGGGCAGACCGTGTACCGGGTACGATGTGTGGCGTGCGGGTTTGAGTATGGGGCGAATGGGTGCGATTTGCATCTGCGGCGGTGTCCGCGGCACCAGGATGGGGCGAAGGGGGAGCCTTTGCGAGAGGCGGGGCCAAGCCTTTTTGCGGAGGAATGCGTCTAAACTGTGGTAGCTTAGGGAGTGCTGGAACGTGAGCGCCACGACCTCCCCTGCGAGTGTCACTTTGGCTTGCCACCGCGGTTTGTCCGCACCCCAAAACCCAGCAACCGCATCCAATTTAGATTGGGGAAATCTCCGTCCGTGTCCGCGGCGTACTGGACATGTGAGCGGGGCGTCCCGCCAAATTTTGCTTTAAGAAGCGAGTTTCCCGTGGCTGACGAGATAGATAAGTACGACGACGATTTAGATAAGCTGATCGACACCGGCAAGGAGAAGGGCTACCTGACGTATGGGGAGGTCAACGACCTGCTGCCGGGCGATATTACCTCTCCGGACGACCTGGACGACCTGCTGACGACGATCAACACGCAGGGGATCGATGTGCTGTCGGGCGAAGGGCGGATGGGCTCGGATCGCGACAAGTATGAGCCGGAGGCGGGCGAAGAGTCGGACGATGTGGAGCTTGACCTTTCGCCGGGGACGCTCGAGAAGACCAACGATCCTGTGCGGATGTACCTGCGGGAGATGGGGACCGTCCCGCTGTTGACGCGCGAGGGCGAGGTGGAGATCGCCAAGCGGATCGAGCGCGGGCAGATTCGCGTGATGAAGGCGATTTCGCGGTCGCCGATCGTGATCCGGGAGATCGTGGGCTTGGGCGAGGACCTGCGGCGTGGCGTGCGGAACATCAAGGAAGTCGTCACGTTCGACGAGGAAGAGCTGACGGAAGAGATTCTGCAGGCTCGGGTGCGGCAGACGGTGAGCCGCATCGACGTGATTGTGAAGCACCAGAAGAAGCTTGATGCGCTTGAAGAGAAGATTGAGGCGCCGACGACCAAGGACACCAAGCAGAAGATCAAGGATCAGCGGAAAGTTCGCTGGCTGATCGGGCGCGAGCATGTGTACATCAACCGCATCGTGCGGGAACTGAAGTACACGAACGGCGAGAAGAAGCGGCTGCTCGACAAGGTGAACAAGACGGTCGACGCGATGCGGACGCTGGAGCGGCAGATCAAGTCGCTTGAGGTAAAGTTCGAGGCGTCAAAGTCGGAGGAGTTGAAGAAGGAGTACAAGCGGCAGCAGAAGAACTGCCGCACCGATCTCGAGCATGTGGAGCGGGACGCGGGCATTTCGCTGGTGGACCTGAAGCGTACGCAGCGGGAGATGATCCAGGGCGACATGGACGCGGAAAAGGCCAAGCGCGAGCTGATCGAGGCCAATCTGCGGCTGGTGGTGTCGATTGCGAAGAAGTACACGAACCGCGGGCTGCAGTTCCTCGACCTGATCCAGGAAGGCAATATTGGCCTGATGAAGGCGGTAGACAAGTTCGAATATCGGCGCGGGTACAAGTTTTCGACCTACGCGACGTGGTGGATTCGGCAGGCGATCACCCGGGCCATCGCAGATCAGGCACGGACGATCCGCATTCCGGTACACATGATCGAGACGATCAACAAGCTGATCCGTACCTCGCGGCAGTTAGTGCAGGAGCTTGGCCGGGAGGCATCGTCGGAAGAGATTGCCCGGCGCATGGATATCCCCGTGGCCAAGGTTCGCAAGGTGCTGAAGATCGCGCAGGAGCCGATCTCGCTCGAAACGCCGATCGGCGAAGAGGAAGACTCTCACCTTGGAGACTTCATCGAGGACCGGATGGCGGTTTCGCCGTCGGACGCGGTGATCTCAGTGAACCTGAAGGAGTACACGTCCCAGGTGCTGCGGACGCTGACGCCACGGGAAGAGCGCGTGATCAAGATGCGCTTCGGGCTTGAAGACGGCTCCGAGCATACGCTCGAAGAGGTTGGGCAGAGCTTCCAGGTGACGCGCGAGCGCATTCGGCAGATCGAGGCGAAGGCGCTGCGGAAGCTGCGGCACCCGAGCCGGAGCCGCAAGCTGAAGGCATTTGTGGATGGCGTGAAGGAGGTCTAGGCCTCCTTTGCTGCGTTCCATGGAAGGCCGACTCTCCGGAGCCGGCCTTTTTCATTTCGCCTCGAGAGCGGCCTCGACGATGGGACCCATGACCTGGTATCCGGCTGTCGTTGGGTGGACGCCGTCGGAGCTCAGGCCGTCTTTCATGGATCCGGCGGGGTTGGCCATGGGAGTCCAGTAGTCGACGTAGGTAAAGCCCTGTTTGGCGGCATAGTTCTTCATCCAGGAGTTCAGCTCGATGACTTTTGCCGTGGCTTGCAGGCCCGGACGCCAGCGGATCTCGCCGCCTGGGAGGATGGAGCAGAGCAGGACGCGGATTCTGTTGGACCTGGCGAGTTCCGCCATGGACGTCAGGTTGTCTTCGGTCTGCTGGGGCGTCATGGGGCCGGTGTTCCCGGCGATGTCGTTGATGCCGGCCAGGATGACGACGGCTTCGGGGTGCAGGTCGATGACGTCCTGGCGGAAGCGGACGAGCATCTGCGGGGTGGTCTGGCCACTGATGCCGCGGCCGACGTAGGGCTTGCCGGGGAAGAAGAGTGCGGCGTTGCGGGGGTTGGCCCAGGAGTCCGTAATGGAGTCGCCGTAGAAGACGACGCGGCCGGGAACGCGGGCGGGCAGGGCCTGGTTGGCGTCGCGGTAGCGGGTGAGCTGGGGCCAGTCGGCGAGTTGCTTCCGCATCTTTTCTGTCTCGGTCTCGAGGGTGGGAGCGGCGGCCTGGGCGGGGACTCCCGAGGAGACGGTTCCAGGCCCGAGGACCACGCTGGTTTGCGCGCGGGCCGCGACAAGGCTCACCATCCACAACATGCTGAGCAGAAGACGCCTCATTGGATCGTTTCTCCGGGACTTGCAGGCACCAGTCTACTGCGCGGGCGACTTGCCTGTCCCCGCGCGGGCCGTGATCCTGTACCTTGGAACCACGATGCAGCCTGGCCTTTCCACGTACCCTCTTTTGCAGCAGCGCCTGCACCCCAGCCATCTGGATGCCCTCGCGCGGGCGGGGGCGCGGCATATTGAGCTGTTTGCCGCGCGGCCGCACTTCGACTATGCCGACCGGGGAAGCGTGCGGGAGATCGCGGCGTGGTTTCGAGCCAACGACGTGACGCCGCACCTGCACCAGCCGCTCGATATGGAGACGACATTCTCGCGCCACGCGGGGCCGACGCTGAACCTGATCGCCGGCGACAAGGCCCGGCGGATCGAGGCGATGGACGAGATCAAGCGGGCGCTTGAAACAGCGGAGCAGATTCCTCTGGTGACGGCGGTGGTGCACCTGGGGCTGCAGTACGAGGCGTGGAGCGAGTGGGCGCTCGAACATGCGCTGACGGGGGTCGAGCACCTGAAGGCTTTTGCGGGGCCACTGGGAGTGAGCTTGCTGCTGGAAAATGTGCGCAACGAGGTGACGACGGCGGCGCATCTGCTGGAGATTCTGCGGGTGGGGCACTTCGATTCGGTGGGGGTTTGTTTCAACGTAGGGCACGCGCACCTGGCACCGGCGGACCGGCCTGCCGGGGAGACCGATGGGGTGGGACCGGCGCTGGAGCTGCTGAAGGCGCGGGTGCGGACGGTGCATCTCTCGGACAACGACCGGCGGGGCGACCAGCACCTTTGGCCGGAGGCCGCCGGCACGGAGGGGGTGGACTGGGCAGCGGCATTGGGCGGGCTGCATGGGCTTCCCGCCGTGACCCCGGCGATCCTGGAGGTGACGCATGAGCTTGGGGACGATCTTGAGGCGATCTGCAGGCGGTTCGCGGCGACGCAGGATCGGTTCCGGCGCCTGGAGGATGCGGCGGGGGCGGTTCCGATAAACTAGAGCCTTATGCCCGAGACATCGCCGACCTCCGCCCCTGTTACGACCATCGCCCGGATTGGCGACCATGAAGGCCAGACCGTCACCCTGCACGGGTGGCTGTATAACCTGCGCGCCTCGGGCAAGCTGCTGTTTCCCATCTTCCGCGATGGGTCGGGAACGATCCAGGGGATTGTGCCGAAGGCGGCGGTGGCGGAGGCAGTGTTCGAGACGCTGAAGAACCTGACGCTCGAGTCGTCCGTGACGGTTACGGGCAAGGTGCGGGCGGATGCGCGGGCGCCGAGCGGGTTTGAGCTCGACGTGGCGGATGTGACGGTGCTGCAGCGGGTGGAGGAAGGGACGCCGTTTCCGATCACCTTGAAGGAGCATGGGGTCGACTTCCTGATGGAGCGGCGGCATCTTTGGATTCGTACGCCGCGCCAGTCGGCGATTTTGCGGGTGCGCGCGACGATCATGCGGGCGGCGGCGGAGTTCTTCGATACGAACGGGTTTGTGCGGACCGATCCGCCGATCCTGACGCCGGCGGCGTGCGAGGGGACGAGTGAGCTGTTCGAGATGGACTACTTCGACGACAAGGCTTACCTGACGCAGTCGGGGCAGCTTTATCTGGAGTCGACGGCGCTGGCGCTGGGCAAGGTGTACAGCTTTGGGCCCACGTTTCGCGCGGAGAAGTCGAAGACGCGGCGGCACCTGACGGAGTTCTGGATGATCGAGCCGGAGGTGGCGTTCTGCGAGCTTCCGGAGTTGATGGAGCTGGCGGAGAACTTCGTCTCGCATATCGTGGCGGCGGTGCTGACGCAGCATCGGGCGGACCTGAAGGTGATCGGGCGGGAGGTGGCGAAGCTTGAAACGATCCAGGCGCCGTTTCCGAAGATCAGCTACGACGAGGCCCATGCGATGCTCGAAGACGCGTTCGCCAAAGGGTTGATCGAGCATCCGCACACGTATGGGGATGACTTTGGCTCACCCGACGAGACGTACCTGAGCAACCAGTATGACCGCCCGGTGATGGTGCATCGGTATCCCTCGGCGGTGAAGGCGTTCTACATGCAGCCGGACCCGGCGGACGCGACCAAGGCGCTGTGCGTGGATGTGCTGGCGCCGGAGGGGTATGGGGAGATCATCGGGGGGTCGCAGCGGGTGGACTCGTACGAGCTGCTGCGGCAGAGGCTTGTGGATCACGGGCTGCCGCTCGAGGCGTTCGAGTGGTACCTGGACCTGCGGCGGTATGGGTCGGTGCCGCACTCGGGGTTCGGCATGGGGATCGAGCGGGTGGTGGCGTGGGTGTGCGGTCTGGACCACGTGCGGGAGACGATTCCGTTTGCGCGGACGCTGAACCGGATTTATCCCTAGTGGTTCGATCAAGCCCGCTAGTTCACGGCGGCGGCTGGGTCGGACGGAAGGTGGCGTTCAAGGACGGAGACTTCCTTGATCCTGACGGCGTAGAAGCCGTTGACGGCGACGAGCTCGCCGGCGGCGACGGCGCGGCCTCCGGCGATGATCTGCACGGGCGCGGAGAGGGGGCGATCGAGCGCGATGACCTCGCCGACCTTGATGCTGAGGATGGTCTTGAGCGGCACGGTGGCGGAGCCGATGCGGAGCTGCGCCTGGACCTTGAGGTCTTCGAGCGAGCGCTGGCGGTCGGCGGTCTGGCCCATGGGCTCGCCGTGGGGTTGGTCATCGTCGAGATACTCGGGGAGGTCGTCCATCCCGTCTTGATCCAGGTTTGCCATGGGGTTCCCTTTACGCGGGTTAGAGTGCGTGCGCGGGTTGATCGAAGCTGTTGATGCGGGCGCCAAGCTTTTCCGCGGCGGGCTCGCAGCTGACGGTGGCGAGGAAGACGTCGCCGACGAGCAGCGGGAGGTCCTGGGTGACCTGCCACTCGGACACGAGCAGGGTTCCCGGGGTGAGGGTGAGGAGTTCGTTGAGCGAGACCGGCGCGAGCGGGATGAGGACGGAGAGGCGGACGGGAATCTCGGAGTAGGAGTTCCAGCGCTCGCGGGAGTCGGAGGCGCCGAGGGTCTGCCAGGCAAGATCCTCAAGCAGCGCCAGGCCGACCCGCCGGGCATCCCCGGGCTCCACCAGCCCATGCTCGCTGCGCAACTCCTCGCTCATGCGTTTGCTCCTCCGCCGGCGACGGTTTCTGGTTGCCGGCTGTTCTTGCCGAGCGGAGGATGCACGTCCCCGGCCACATCGAGCACTTGAAATCTAAGAGGACGCTCACGCGCCGCGGCGTGCCCGTCGGCGGGAGAAACTAAAGGCGGCTTCATGCGTATGGGGCGGAACTTGGCAGACGACGTGCATACCGGCAAGGCATCTCTTTGCGTGACGGGAAGCCATGGCGGAAGAACTTGATCAAAATGCGATTACGAATATGTTCCGGCCGGCCGCGGTGGTGGATGCGACGCCGGCGGTAGGCATCAACTTCGCGCGGCGCGGCGCGATCTCGCCCGAGCAGATGCAGATGCTGGTGAGCATCAACCAGGTGTTCGCCCAAAACCTGAGCATGACGCTTTCGGCGCGGCTAGGGGCACCGATTACGCTGGCCATGGTGGCGGCCGAGCGGAGCCTGTTTCACAACCTGCTGGATACGATGGACCTGGAAGGCTCCTACATTGCGCAGAGCCGCTTCCGGTCGCCGGATGCGCGGTCCATGCTGGCGCTTGATCTGACGCTGGTGGAGCCTTTGGTGCATCTTTCGCTGGGCGGGCTGACGGCGATTCCTCCGGTGACCGGGCAGCGGGAGCTGACGCAGATCGATACGGCCATTATGGAATACCTGATGGGCGTGGTTTCGACCGAGATAAACCTGATGTGGGCGCCGTTTGGCCTGCAGGCGGCGTACGAGTCTTCGGTGAGCCCCGTTCATGCGCGGCGCTTCTACCCGCCGACCGAGTACGTGTTGAGTTTTACCTACGAGTTCCAGGTGGGGGATCGGCAGGGATCGCTGCAGGTGATCCTGGCGACCGTCATCGCGGCCTCGCTGCTGCGTGAGGTGGACCGCCGGGACAACGACCGGCCGCAGCCCCCGACGATCCGCAAGCTGCTGCAGGACCGGGTAAGCGACCTGACCGTGCGGACCACGCTGCGGCTGCCGCCTTTTAAGGTGATGGCCTCGCAGATTGTGAACCTGCGCGCGGGGATGCTGCTGGAGTCGAACCTGCCGAAGACGACGCCGTGCCTGCTGGGTATGGCGGATGGGCCGGTGTGGGAGGCGCAGCCGATGGTGGCGGATGAACGGATTGCGGCGAAGCTGGTGCGGCCGCACGCGCCTTCGCTGCCGAAGCGCTAGACGCGGACGTAGCGGCGGCCGACGACGTGGTAGCGACCGCTGGTGACGCGGGCGATGGCTTCGGGGTAGGCGAGGTGCTCCTCGGCCAGGATGCGGGCGGAGAGGGTGTCGGCGGTGTCGTGATCGTGCACCTCGACGGGGCGCTGGAGCACGATGACGCCGTGATCGACCGCCTCGTCGACGAAGTGGACGGTGCAGCCGGCGATTTTGACGCCGTAGTTGAGCGCGGCCTGCTGGACGCCCAGACCGGTGAAGGACGGCAACAGCGACGGGTGCATGTTGAGGACGGCGTTGGGGAACGCGGCGAGGAACTCGCCGGTAAGAACGCGCAGGTAGCCGGCGAGGCAGACCAGATCGACGTTGGCCTCGCGCAGCGCGGAGATCAGGGCTCGCTCGTGCTCGGCGCGATCGACGCCCCTGGACGGGATGCAGCGGGCGGGAAGACCGAGGGCCTGGGCTGCTTCCAGGCCTCCGGCATCCTCGCGGTTGGAGAGCACGAGGGCGATCTCGACGCCGCGCAGCTCCCCTTGCGCGATGGCGGCGGCGATGGCGGAGAAGTTCGAGCCCCGGCCGCTGAGCAGGATACCGAGCCGGGTGGAGGGCTTTTCCGGGCTGGCTTCGTCCGTCATTCGCTGTAGGTGACCTTGCGCTCTCCGCGGATGATACGCCCGAGGATGGCGTGGCGCTCGTTAGCGCGGTTCAGGATGGCCTTCGCCTTCTTCACCTTCTCCGCCGGCACAACGCAGATGAGCCCCATGCCCATGTTGAAGGTGCGCAGCATCTCCTCGCGGTCGACGTTGCCGAGCTCGCGCAGATGCTCGAAGAGCGGCGGGACCTGCCAGGCGCCGAGCTCGACGACGGCTCCCATGCCCTTGGGCAGGATGCGCGGGAGGTTCTCCGTGATGCCGCCGCCGGTGATGTGGGCCATGCCGGAGACGACCTCGGCCGAGCAGAGCTTCTTGATGATGCCGAGGTAGCTGCGGTGCGTCCGCATCAGGGCCGCGCCGGTCTTGTCCTTCAACTCGTTGACGTACTGCTCCGGGCCGTAGCCGGCGACCTCGAAGAGCAGCTTGCGGGCAAGCGAGTAGCCGTTGGTGTGCAGGCCGTTCGAGGGCAGGCCGATCAGGATGTCGCCGATCTCCACGCCACTGCCGGTAAGGATCTTTTCCTTGCTGACGGCCCCGACGATGAAGCCGGCGAGGTCGTACTCGCCTTCGGCGTAGAAGCCTGGCATCTGCGCCGTTTCGCCCCCGATGAGGGCGCATCCGTTGGCCCGGCAGGCGTCCGAGATGCCCTGCACCACGGTCTCGATGATGGAGGCGTCGAGCTTGCCGGTGGCGAGGTAATCGAGGAAGAACAGCGGCGTGGCGCCCTGGACCGCGATGTCGTTGACGCAGTGGTTGACGAGGTCCTGGCCGACGGTGTGGTGGATGCCAAGCTCGAAGGCGACCTTGAGCTTGGTGCCGACACCATCGGCACTCGAGACCAGGACGGGGTTGGGGAACTTCTCGAGGTCGAGACCGAAGAGCCCGCCGAAGCCGCCGATCTCGCTGAGGACGTTCTTGTTGAAGGTTTTGCGGGCCAGCATCTTGATGCGCTGCTTGCTGCGGTCGCCGCTGGTGATGTCGACGCCGGCATCGGCGTAGCTGACGGAGGTCTTGCGGGTGGCCTCCTTGGTGCTCGCCTTCCGCTCGGTTGCCTGCCGGGCCATCATGACGACGGCATCTCCGGGGCCGCGGCCATCGCGGGGGCGAATCGCGCCGACAGGGCCACTGGGGCCGACGCTCCAGATCGCGCCAAAGTCCTCGATCTCGTCGAAGTCGGTGGGGTAGAGCGGCTTGAAGACCTCCGCGGCGTCGGAGGGGGCGACGGCGTCTTCGACCGTGGGGGCCGCCGCCGCGGCGTCCTCTCGCGGGGGACTCGTCTCGGCTGAAGGTTCGGGAACGGGCGGCGTCTCGTCGTGCAAGGCTCTTGCTCCTCGGTGAGCGGGGTGTCCGGAGAAATCAGTCTAGCAGGGCCTCTCGCGGAGCCGCCAGAGACCGGCGAAGGCCATGGAAGCGGCGGCAATATACTGGAGACGATGCCGCCCCCCCACACTCCCGTCCGCGTTCTGACCCGTTCCCGTGCGCTGCAGCAACGCGCCGAATCCTTTCTGCCCGGCGGGGTGGACTCGCCCGTGCGGGCCTTCCGTGCGGTCGGCGGCGACCCGCCGTTTGTCGAGCGGGCCGAGGGCGCGTTTCTTTACGATGTCGACGGCAACCGGTACCTGGACTTCTTCGGTTCCTGGGGGCCGATGATCCTGGGGCACGCCTTTCCCCCGGTGGTCGAGGCCATCCGTCAGGCTGCCGCGCGGTCGACCAGCTTCGGCGCCTCGCACGCGGGGGAGGCCGACCTGGCGGAGCTGGTGCAGCGCTGCTTTCCCTCAGTGGAGCGGCTACGGTTTGTGTCGTCCGGGACGGAGGCCTGCATGTCGGCCATCCGGCTGGCGCGCGGATTTACCGGGCGCAACTTCGTCGTCAAATTCGAGGGCTGTTATCACGGGCACGCGGATGCGCTTCTGGTGAAGGCGGGCTCGGGGGTCGCAACGTTTGGCATTCCGGGTTCTGCGGGCGTTCCGAACGAGACGGCGATGCATACGCTCGCGCTGCCGTACAACGATCTCGCCGCCGTGGAGCAGGCGTTCGCGGCGCATCCCGGGCAGATTGCGTGCATTATCGTTGAGCCGGTGGTGGGCAACGCGGGGACGATTCTACCTGCGCCCGGCTACCTGCAAGGCCTGCGGGCGCTTGCGACGGAGCATGGGGCGCTGCTGATCCTGGATGAGGTGATGACGGGGTTCCGCCTCTCGCTGGGCGGGGCGCAGCAGCTGTACGGCGTGCGGCCCGACCTGACGACGCTGGGCAAGATCATCGGCGGCGGGCTGCCGTGCGGGGCCTTCGGCGGGCGGGCGGACGTGATGGAGTTCCTTGCGCCGCTCGGCCCGGTGTACCAGGCGGGAACGCTCTCCGGCAACCCGCTCGCGATGGTCGCGGGCATCGCGCAGCTGACGCATCTGCTGGACCATGCGGACGTCATCTACCCGAAGCTCGAGGCGACCACCCGGGCGGTTGCGGAGGGAGTCGCGGCGCTGGCCCATGCCGCCGGCATTCCGCTGACGACAAACCGCGTCGGCTCCATGTTCACCTGGTTCTTTACCGCGCAACCCGTCACGGATTTCACCGGGGCAGCAACGTCCGACACCCCCGCCTTTGCGCGCTTCCACCGGGCGATGTTGGATGCGGGGGTGTGGCTGCCGCCGAGCCAGTACGAGGCTGCTTTCGTGTCTACCGCGCATGGGCCGGAGGAGGTGGAACTGGCGCTGGCCGCGGCACGACGAGCGCTCAGCTAGCGACACACAGTCTATGCGCTCGTCAGAGGATCGCGCGGCTCCATCCACACGCGCCCCACCACGATCAGAACCGCCAGCAGCACGGCGCAGACGGCGAAGACATGCTGGACCCCGATGGCACCCGCGAGGACGCCTGAAAGTACCAGCCCGCAGATCTGCGCGGCGAAAATGAACGACATGACGGTCGAACCCACGCGGCCCATGAGTGCGGGCGGGGTCTCCTGCTGGATCATCGTCTGAGACGGAATGATGATGCCGGCGACCGAAAAGCCGATGATGAAGTCGCCCAGGATCGTGGTCCAGACCAGCGTAACCAGGGTGAGGAAGCAGAGGCCGACGGCGATGCCGCCAAGGCCGGCGTAGACCAGGTAGGCGTTCTTCACCTTCCTGGCGAAGGTGTTCAGGACGTTGATGCCGATCAGGATGCCGAGGCCGATGGCCGCGCTGGCCATGGCGAAGACGCGCGTGGAGGCCCGCAGACTGTCGCGCACGTAGACGGCGATCAGCGGGCCGAAGCAGCCGAGCACGAACATGCCCGCGGCAAGGGCCACGATGACGAAGAGCAGCCCGGCGTGATGGAAGATGAAGTCGAAACCCTCGCGCATGTCGCCGCCTATCTTTCTGAGTCCACGCGCGTCGGTTTGGCTGGCCGGTTCGGGGTGAGCGGAGGCCGCCGGACGCACCAGGGTGAGCGTCGCGATCAGACAGCCCGAGGCGATGAAGCTCGCGGCATCAGCGTAGTAGCAGCTCTGCCGGCCGAAGAGCGACACCAGCGTTCCTGCCGCTGCCGGACCGGCGATGCGCGTGACAAACATCACCTGCTGCATGAGGGCATTGGCCGAGCGCAACCCGTGGAAGGGCACGAGGGACCGGATGGCCACGCCCTGCGCCGGACCGAAGAAGCTAGAAACCACGCTGATGGCGGCCAGGACGAAGAAGAAGTGCCACGTCTGCCTCGAGAGCAGCAGGAGCAGGACGAGGCCGCCACGCGCGAAGTCGCTGGCGACCATGGTGGTCTTCAGCGGCCAGCGGTCCACGAAGACGCCGGCCACGATGCCGAGCACGGCGATGGGCACCAGGTAGGCGATCTGGACGCCGGTGACCTGCCGCGCGTTGGCGTGGAGCTGGAAGGTGAGTACGTCGATGACGGCGAACAACGCGACGAAGTCACCGAAGTTCGAAACGATCTGCGCGTACCAGAGCCTCCGCATGGCCCCGATGCGCAGGACCGCGCCCATGGAGAGCGGGTCAGGCGGAAGCGTCTCGGCGGGCGGCGAAGCTTGGGGGGCGGAGGCCATCGGAGTTCTCCATGCTACCGTCCCGCCGGATGTGGCGCATCAACAAATTTCAGAACGCGGCTGCCACGCGTCGACCCCAACGAGTCGGATACCTTCTGCTCGAAAGCCTACGAGCAGACGCTCCACGGCTTCGAGCGTCGGGGTGCGATCGATGCCGAGCGCGCGGTCTCCCCCGTCGTGCAGCAGGATGTTCGAGCCGTGCCCGAGACGGCGCTGGAAGGCGACACCGCGCGCTACCCGCGTGGCAACCGTGGCTGCCGGGTCACCCTTCCAGTCGACGCCCATGACGTTCCACTGCACGGGCACCATGCGCATCTCGCGAACGAGCTGCAGCACATAGGGGCGGCGGGCACCGTGGGGGGCGCGGAAGAAGCGGACGGGTCGACCCAGCGTATCTTCAAGCGCCGCGCTGCACCCGGCGAGCTCCTCGCGGATGCGATGAGCGCTCTGCCGGTGCAGCGGCGGATGAGTGACCGTGTGGTTGCCGATGAGGTGCCCCGCCTGCGCGATGGCACGAACGATCTCCGGCTGCTGCCGGACGAAGCGGCCGATAAGGAAGAAGGTGGCGCGGGCCTGGTGGCGGGCCAGCAGGTCGAGCAGGCGCAGCGTGGTGTCGCCGTTTGGGCCGTCGTCGAAGGTGAGGGCGGCCTCATTCGGGTCTCGCCCGGCGATCAGTGTGCGACCAAAAAGCTGGGAGCCGGGCGAGCGGGCTGCATAGGTCCACAGGCCGTATCCCAGGCCTGCCGCGGCGACCGGCAGTGCCGCTCGGCGAAGGAGGCTCAACCCTGCGCCGCCAGCAGCGCGAGAACCTCCTCGGCGTGGCCGGCGGGCTTGACCTCCGGGTAGACATGCAGGAGGCGTTGTCCGTCACCTTTGTCGGGGGAGATGACGTATGTCGTCCGGCGCACGCCTTTTACGATCTTGCCGTACATGTTCTTCGGCTGGATCAGATCGTAGCGGTCGATCAGCACCATCTCCGGATCGGCCAGCAGCATGTACGGCAGGTCGTACTTCACCTGGAACTTCTTCTGCGTTTTGACGTCGTCGCGGGAGATGCCGAGGATCACCGCGCCCGCCGCCTGCAGCTTTGCGAAGGTGTCGCGGAAGCCGCAGGCCTCGATGGTGCAGCCCGGGGTATCGGCCCGGGGATAGAAAAAGAGCACCACGGGGGACGCCTTGAAGTCCGACAAGGAGACCTCTTTGCCGTCCTGGTTCTGGAGCGTGAAGTCCTGTACGACGTCGCCTGCCTGCATGGTCTTCCTTCTTCCTTTGGTAATTACGCGGAGCCGCCCGCCAGCAGCGCCAGCGTTTTTTCCAGCGACGCAGCATCTTCGGTATTGGCCGCTGTCTGGGCGCGGTCGATCTGGCGCATCAGCCCGGAGAGCACCTTGCCGGGGCCGACTTCGATGAAGTGGGTGGCTCCCTGGGCGATGAGGAGTTGCATGCACTCCACCCAGCGAACCGCCCCGGTCACCTGCCGGATGAGGCAGTCGCGCACGTCGGGCGCACGGGTCAGCAGGCGGGCGTCGACGTTGCAGACCACCGGGAAGGCGGGATCGGTGAGCGCAATGGCTTCAAGGTCCGTCGCCAGGCGGTCCTGCGCGGGCTGCATCAGGCGGCAGTGGAAGGGAGCGCTGACCGGCAGCATCACCGTGCGCTTGGCGCCGGCTGCCTTGCAGAGCTCGGCGGCGTGCTCGACCGCAGCCTTCGCGCCGGAGATGACGGTCTGGTCGGGAGAGTTCAGGTTGGCCGGGGAGACGACCGCCGCGGCCAGTTGCTTGCTTGCCTCCTCGGCTTCGGTCGGGGTCGCGTCGATCACGACGACGTCGGCGCGTTCATCCTCCACCTGGGCGCAGAGCTCGCTGATGCGCTCGGGCGCAAGCCCCAGGATGGCCGCCATGGCGCCCTCGCCGGCCGGAACCGCCTCCTGCATGTACCGGCCGCGGCTTCGCACGGCCCGCACGGCGTCCGCGAAGGAGAGCGTGCCCGCCGCCACATGCGCCGAGTATTCGCCCAGCGAGTGGCCCGCCGCGAAGGCGGGAGTGACGCCGCGCTCCGCAAGCACCCGGTACGCAGCGACCGAAGCCGTCAGGATCGCGGGTTGAGTCTGTTCGGTCTGGCGCAGCGCCTCTTCGGGCCCGGCGAAGATGACCTGCGAAAGGGCAAACCCCAGCGCCTCGTCCGCCTCATCGAACACCGCCCGGGCCGCCGCAAAGCGGTCATACAGGTCGCGCCCCATCCCTACCGTCTGCGAGCCCTGCCCGGGAAACAGCAGCGCAATCTTCTTTGTCTCGTCCGTAGCCATCGCGTTCGATGGTAAACCAACCGCGTGACTAGATGCCGACACCGAACTCAAGCTCGCGCTCGTCCCCGGCATGGGCGTAGAAATCGTAGGGGGTGCGCCGCCTGAACTTGTAGCGGCCGCGCAGCTCACGGCCCACGATCAGGCCGAACGCGACCGCGCCGACGCCTGCCGAGATCCACCCCAGCGTGCGAAGCAGCGTTCCGTGCGGAGGATCCTGATCGGCCGCCACGGCGCGTCGTTCCCGGTACCGTTCCAGCAGGGCAGCGGCGACTGGGTGAATGGTACTCGCCACGCCCACCTGGGGTGCAAGGGAGGGGAAAACCTGCGCCGCGGTGTCGATTGGCGCGGACGGCAGCGCATCGGCGTCCGCGGGCGCTCTACCAAAGAGACGGAAGGAAAACGGGGACTTCATGGCAAGCATGATACCCCAGCAACCGCCTGCCCGGCACCTGCGCGTATCGGCGCGGACCCACATCAGGAACGCAGCCCCGCGGCTAAGCCACCTCCACCCTGGTAAAGCCGAGCGAATACAGCAGCGCCGTCACGGTGGCCCGGGCATTGCGCCGCGCCGCGTCCAGAATGCCGTCCGACAGCGCCGCCTTCTGCAACTGATCTTGCGCCTTGGCGCGGGTCTCCGACTCAAGATTCCGATCGACCGGGACCAGCAGCCCGGTGGTCCGGGCGTACACCCGCGTATGTTCATTGTCGATCGTGGTGACGAACAGCTCGGACGGCGGCAGGTTGACGTGGATGGAACGCACTCCATTCGCATCCTCGATCTTCACCTCCTCCGGCTTCAGCCGGGCGAGATCGACTCCGCCGATCGACTGCCCGTGCACCACCAGCAGGAGGCGGTCGCCGGCAAGCAGGTCCGGGAACATGGGGCTGGTGCGCGCGCCCTCAACTACCGTGTCGAGCGAGTACACGACCGTCTCCAGCCGGTTCAGCCGCTGTATCTTCTCGACCACGGAGGGCACAGAGCTATCGAAGCCCGTGGCCCGGCCCGTGATCAGGGTCGCCACGCGGCCCATTGGCCCCGTGGTCGCGTTGCGGAGGAACACCACCAGCGCTGCCGCGCCAAGGAAGAGCGCCAGCAGGAAAGCCAGGAAGTTTCCCGAAGAGCCGTGGCCGTGGTCATACTGCGTCGTCATTGCGAAACTCGTTTCATGGCAGGTTCTTTCGAGCATACGGGATGATCGGTGGAGGAACGAAGCGGAGGAGAGGCTGGCCGTCATTATGGTAGGGTGTCGCCATGAAGGCCACCGTGGATATCCCCGAAGCCACCTATCGGGTGCTAGAAGGAAAGGCGGCGGCTGAAGGCAAGACGATCAAGGACCTTGTCTTACGGGGGGTCAGTCAGGTGCTCTCCGAGGGAGAGACAGCGCCCCCAAAGCGCAGGCTCAAGCTGCCTTTGATCGACTCCAAAGAGCCTGGATCGCTCAATATCGACAACGAACAAATCTATGACCTCATCGGTTTTCCCCGATGTCAACGTTTGGCTGGCGATGTCTTTTGCCGGGCACATCCACCATCCGCAGGCGAGGCGATGGTTCGAGTCGCTGCCCGACGACGAGCCTCTCGTCTTCTGCCGATTCACCCAACTTGGCTCTCTTCGACTCCTCACCCTGCAACCGGTGATGCGAAGCTCAGTGCAGACGCAGCAAGAGGCTTGGGGAACGTACGACAGCCTCCTGGAGCGGGGAAATGTTCAGTTCTTTCAGGAGCCCAGATTTGTCGAGGCAGCTTTCCGTCGATCTGCAAATCTCGGCACCGCCTGACCAAATGACTGGGCCGATTCCTATCTTGCCGCCTTCGCTCGTATGGCAGACCTCCGACTAGTCATATTCGACAGGGCGCTTGCGAACGAAGCGAAGGAGCCGTTCTGCTCGGATTGGCCGGCAGCCGCTAATCCGCCACCATATCCGCAGCCTCCGTCACATGCGCCCCCAGCCGCCGCTGGTAGCTCGCCCCTACAAAGTCCCGAAACAGAGGATGCGGTTCCAGAGGCTTCGACTTGAACTCCGGGTGAAACTGGCACCCAAGAAAGAACGGGTGCGCCGGAATCTCCACGATCTCGACATAGGTCGCATCCGGCGTGGTCCCGGTGAGCCGCATTCCCGCCCCGGTCAGCACCGCTTCGTACTCCCGGTTGAACTCGTACCGGTGCCGATGCCGCTCGGAGATTTCGGTGGTCCCGTACGCCGCCGCCGCCAGCGATCCGGGCTCCAGCACGCAGGCCCACGCCCCCAGCCGCATCGTCCCGCCCATCTCCTCCACCCCGGTCAGCTCGCGCAGCTTGTAGATGATCCGGTGCGCCGTCGCCGGATCGAACTCGCCCGAGTTCGCATCGTGGAGCCCGCACACATTCCGCGCAAATTCGATGCACGCCGTCTGCATCCCCAGGCAGATGCCGAAGTACGGCACCTCCTTCTCGCGCGCATAGCGGATCGCGTTCAGCATCCCTTCGATGCCGCGCTTGCCGAAGCCGCCCGGCACCAGGATGCCGTCGAAGCCCTCCAACTGCCTCTGGTAGTCTTCGTTCCTCCGGCCGTCCGGCCCGCGCGTCTCCAGACCCTCGGCTTCAATCCATGTCACCCGCAGCTTCAGGTTGTGGGCCAGCGCGCCGTGCACCAGCGCCTCCTTCAGGCTCTTGTAGCTGTCTTCATACTCCACATACTTGCCGACGATCCCAATCGAGACCTCATCGAGCGGATGGTACGCCCGCCGCACCAGGTCGTTCCACCGGCTGAGGTCCGCCGGTCGCGCCTCCATCCGCAGGTAGTGCATCGCCAGCGCATCCACGCCTTCCTGCGCGAAGGTCAGCGGCACCTCGTAGATCGAATCGACATCCCGCGCCGCGATCACGGCCTTCTCTTCCACATTGCAGAACAGCGCGATCTTCGACCGCATCTCCCGCGGCACGGCCCGGTCCGACCGGCACAGCAGAATATCCGGCTGAATCCCGATCGACAGCATCTCCTTCACCGAGTGCTGCGTCGGCTTCGTCTTCAGCTCCTGCGCCGCCGCGATCCATGGAATCAGCGTCACATGCACGAAGACGGTATTGTCGCGCCCGAGATCCTGCCGCATCTGCCGGATCGCCTCCAGAAACGGCAGCGACTCGATATCTCCCACCGTCCCGCCAATCTCGACGATCGCCACCTCGCAATCCGCCGCGACCTTCCGCATCGCGTTCTTGATCTCGTTGGTCACGTGCGGAATCACCTGCACGGTCTTGCCCAGGTAATCTCCGCGCCGCTCCTTGGTGATGATCTGCTCGTAGATTCGTCCCGTCGTCAGGTTGTTATCCCGCGTCAGCTTCGCGTGGGTAAACCGCTCATAGTGCCCAAGGTCGAGGTCCGTCTCCGCCCCGTCGTCGGTCACAAACACCTCGCCATGCTGAAACGGCGACATCGTCCCGGGGTCGACGTTCAGGTAGGGATCGAACTTCATCAGGTTGACCTTGATGCCGCGCGCCTCCAGCAAACACCCGATCGAAGCCGCCGCCAGGCCTTTTCCCAGCGAAGACACGACGCCGCCCGTTACAAAAACGTACTTTGCAGACATGTCCGCGACCTTTTGAAATGCTGTGAGATTGTGTCCGGCAGGGGCACGCTCAAGTATCGCAGCCTCCGCCGGAGGAAGCAACCCGCGTATCGTTTGCTGCCAGGAAGCACGGCCAACATCGGACTCGCCCCGGGAGCAAGGACAAAGTCGCTCCAGACCACCTACAATGCACCCGCGAGGCTTTCGGGAAGAATCGACGAAGCCCAAAGTTCCTCGTTGCTGCCTTCACCTTTCATGCTGACCCTAACCTGGAGTCACCTCATGTTCGCTCCCAAGCTCCTCAAGTCCAAAATCGAAGCGCCTAAACGCAGCACCGCGACCTCTTCGACGGTGCCTCCAGCCGAACGGCATAGCCTGGCTGCGCCACCCGTATGGGATATCGGCAGCATCTCCCTTTCACCCGCCACGCGCAGCGACGCCGCGCTCGAACGCGAAGCGGACCACATCGCTCAGCGCGCCGTGGATCACGGTGACACCCACCCTCTGCTCCGGCGCGGCCTTCATGACGCCCGCATCCACCTTGGCCCCGAGCCCGAGCGTCAAGCCGCCCAACACCGCGCCGCCGCCTTCACGCACGGTGCGGACATCGCCTTCGCCGCTCACCGCTTTCGTCCGGATACCCCTGCCGGACGCCGCCTTATCGCCCATGAGGTCGTGCACGTCGGCCAGCAACTCCAATCCGGCCGCCGCATGGTCCAACGCAAGCCCGATGACACCGTCCGGATGCCTCCCATGAAGATCACCTCAACCGTCGCGCCCGTCGAGTCCAGCGTCGCACACCTCGACCGTCTCACCAACCAGGGCGTCACTCCGGCCACCGTGGGCATAAGCCACTCCGCGGAAGACATCCAGCGCAACACCCCCGACCCCGCCACCCCGCTCCCCTTCACCCCCGCCGGCTGGGACGGTGACGCCATCCTCGCCAAGCTCGGCCAGTACGATCGCATGCCCGGAACCGACAGCGACGCCCACCGCTGCGTCCAGGCCGTCGGCATGGCCGCCCGCGTCCCCGATGGCCCCGCCGCCGTCTCCGCCTATCTCGGCGCGCTCATCGCCCAGGGCCTGCTCACCGGCCAGCTCACCGCCCGTAAACGAACCGCCATCGAAGTCCTCCAGCACGTCTCCGCCCGCATCGGCACCAAACGCGCCACCTTCGGCGACCTCAGTTGGGCGCAGGAAGCCATGCACGACCTCTTCTACGACGACGTCTCCGGAACGCCGCTCACCGACGTCGCCAGGCAGGTAGCCCCCGCCCTCGACCTCTCCAAAAACCTTCAGCCCATGGATGTCTGGTGCGACACCCCCCAGCAACTCATCACCGAGGCCAACCGCCTCAAGCCCGGCGAGCAGCTCCTCATCGAGGAGTTCTCCGTCAGCCTCAACACCGCCTTCGACGATCTCAGCGAACAACACATCGAGGTCGCCGAAGGCCAGACCACCACCGTCAACATCAATGGACGTCTTGTCCGCATCAAGCGCATCCCCATGGACCACCGGCCCGCTCACACCGACATCGATCTAAACCGCGACAGCCGAGCCGGCCACCAACTCCTCCTCATCAAGGACGCGGCCACCAGCAGTGTCCACCTCTACGAGCCCGAGACCACCGACGACGGCAACCACTTCATCGGCCTCGCCGCAGACGGCTCCAACCTCGCCGACCGCTTCAAAGACCAGCCCCGCTTCGGCATCTACCACTACCTCGAAATCATCGGCAAGCTCCAACCTGGCCTCACCGCTTCCAACGCCCTCACCACGCACCCATAAGCGTCCGGCTCAGCCACGCGGGTGCCCCCTGATGCACAGGAGTGCTTTCCTGTGGGTGCGCCATAGGCTGAGTACAGGCGCGCGCACCAGAGCATCTCAAAATATCACCATCGTGCAGCCGACGTCGGTCTATGGGTGGCCTGCACTCAGGGTGAGATCTTCAACAAGACCTTCGGGAATGACAAACAAAGGGTGCCCTCCTTGCAAGGGTGCCCTCAAGACAAAGGCGCCCTCATGAGAAAGGGCGCCCTTTGCCGACTAGAAAATTGTGGACGGAAACTACCAGATGCGGCAGCTTTGGGTGGGGGTCATGGGGGCGGCGGGTTTGCAGGCGAAGGCTGGGGCGAAGCCGGATTGGTTGACGATGGCTCCATTGGCGCGGAAGTGGCCGGGGGAGTGGGGGTCCGTAAGGACACGGTTGCGGACGCTTTCGGGGCGGTTGTTTTCGCACCAGTTCTGGGCGTAGGCGATGTAGAAGCGCTGGGGACCGGTGAAGCCGTCTACTTTTTTGGTGAGGTCTTCGCCGGTTTTCTTAGCGCGTTCGAGGTAGGCCATGTAGCCGAGGAGGAGGCCGCCGTTGTCGGCGGTGTTTTCGCCTAGGGTGAGGTGGCCGTTGACGTGGACGTCGTCGACGGCGACGAACTTGTCGTACTGGGCGGCGAGGCATTCGGTTTTGGCTTCGAAGTTTTTGGTGTCGGCGGGGGTCCACCAGTCGTCGAGGTTGCCGGTGGGGCCGAACTTGCGGCCTTCGTCGTCGAAGCCGTGGGTGAGCTCGTGCCCGATGACGACGCCGATGTGGCCGTAGTTGGTGGCGTCGTCGGCCTTGGGGTCGTAGAAGGCGGGCTGGAGGATGCCGGCGGGGAAGTTGATGTCGTTCATGGAGGGGTCGTAGTAGGCGTTGACGGTGGGCGGGGTCATGCCCCACTCGGAGTGGTCGACGGGCTTGCCGATCTTGGCGAGCTGGCGATCGTTCTCGAAGGCGTCGGCGCGGAGTTCGTTGCCGGCGGCGTCGTCACGTTTGACGTCGAGAGCGGTGTAGTCCCGGAACTTCTCCGGGTAGCCGATCTTGTTGGCGATGCCGTGGAGCTTTAGGCGAGCGCGGACCTTGGTGGCGTCGGACATCCAAGTGATCTGGTTGAGGTCGGCATCCATGGCGTTCTCGATGTCGTGGACGAGCTCCAACATGCGGGTCTTGGAGTCTCCGGCGAAGTACTGCTGGACGTAGACCTGGCCGAGGGCCTCGCCGAGAGCACCGTTGACGGCGTTGGAGCAGCGCTTCCAGCGGGCGGACTGCTCGGGGGTGCCGCGCAGGGTGTGCGAGTAGAAGTCGAAGTTTTCGTCGTCGAAGCGCTTGGGCAGGCGGCTGGCGACGGTGGTGAGGAGGTGGTAGCGCATGTAGGCCTTGAGGGTGGCCATGTCGGTGTCGCGGATGGCGTGGAGGAGGGCGGGGCCGTAGGGTGGGTTGGCGTTGTTGAGCTCGGTGACGTGGGGTGAGTGGACGGCGTCTTCGAAGTCGGTGAAGTTGAGGCCGGGCATGGAGGACTCGAAGGCGGCGATGGTCTGGAGGTGGTAAACCTTGGCGGGGTCGCGGCGCTCGACGATGGGCATGGAGGCCCTGGCCAGGGTGGTCTCGAAGGCGAGGATCGCTTTGGCCTGTTGGGCGGCCTGGTAGGGGGTGGCACCGGCGAGGGTGAGCATGTTGGCGACGTGGGCGACGTACTTCTGGCGGAGTTCCTCGTCTTTGGCGCCGGTGCGGAGGTAGTAGTCGCGCTCGGGGAGGCCGAGGCCACCCTGGTCGATGGCGGCGATCTGCTTGGTGGCGTCCTTGAAGTCCTGCTGCTCGCCGTAGGAGAAGAAGACATCGACGCCGACGCGCTGGAGGTGGCCGATGACGGGGGGGAGGGCGAGCTTGGCGCGGAGGCCGTTGCCGAGGGCGTCGATCTCGGCGAGCTGCGGCTGGATGGGCGCGAGGCCCTTCTGCTCGATGATGGCGGTGTCCATGCAGGCCTGGTAGAAGTCGCCGATCTTTTGCTCGTTGGGGGTGCGGCTAGTGGCGGCGGCGGCCTTGGTGAGGATGCCGGAGAGCTCTTCGGTGTTGACGTTGTAGAGGGCGACGAACTGGTTGTAAGCGGGCAGGTCGGCGGGGATGGGGTGGTTGGCGGCGAAGCGGCCACAGGAGAACTGGTAGAAATCGGTGCAGGGGTCGGCGGTGCGGTCGAGCGAGGTGGTGTCGAAGGCGGGGATGGGGAGGTAGTGCTGCTGCGCGGTTTCGGCGGCGGGCGCGGGCGCGGGCTGCTGGGCGGCGAGGGGAAGGGCGAGGAGCAGGGCGGCGAGGGTGAGGCGGATGGAGTGCATGGTTTTCTTGTGAAATCCCTTCGATGGGCGGAGCGGCGGCCTGAGAATATTGTATGAGATGGGACGGGCGCAGGCGGAGAGACTTTCGCCCGGGCTCGTAACAGGCTGCGGAAGCGATGGGAGCTTTGGGGCAGAGGATGAGGGCAGAACGGACAGGTGCGGGGGCGTGGTGGCGGGGGGCGCTTCTGCTGGGGCTTGCGGGGATCGGCCTGGCGGTGAGGGTGCGCGCTGCGGAGAAGCCGCTGGTGTTTCCGCTGGAGGCTCTGGGGGCGCAGGCTGCGGCGGGAGGGCGGCCGGTGGCGGCGGGGACCACGATGGCGACGGTCAACTGGGTGGGCGAACATCATGTGCTGGTGACGTTTCCGGTGCGGCGGCTGATGAAGCGCATGGAGGACAGCCAGCCGGGGGATGAGGATCGGACGGTGGCGGCGGTGCTGGTGGACCTTCCTTCGGGCACGGTGGCGGCGCGGACGGAGTGGCGGCTGCACGATGGGGGGCAGTACCTGTGGGACCTGGGGCGGGGGCGTTTTATGCTGCGGGTGCGGGAGCGGCTGGAGGTCTTTGCGCCGCTGGCGCATCTTGCGGCGGAGCATCCGTTTGAAGAGCGGCGGCTGCTGAACTTCGATCGGAGAATTGCGGGGATCCTGGTTTCGGCCGAGGGGGATCTGCTGACGGTGGAGACGATGGAGCGACGGCCGCCCGCGCTGAAGGGGAGCGTGGCCGTGCGGCGGGATGGCGAAGGGCCGGTGGATCTGAACTTCTACCGGCTGGTGGGCGGGCCGGGTGAGGTGTCGGCGGTGGGGGTGGGCCGGGTGGTGTCGAACGATGGGGCGATCGAGATTCCGATGACGGCGGAGGGGTACCTGGATGCGACGCAGGAGTCGAAGGGGACGTGGGTATTTGACTACCTGTCGCATGGGGGGAAGAAGACGGAGCTATCGCCGTTCGATACGAGCTGCTTTCCGCGGGCGAAGTTTGTGAGCCGGAGCGAATTTGTGGCCTTCGGGTGCCGGGGCAGCGTGGATAAGGTGATGATCGGCGGCTTCGATATGAAGGGGCGGGAGATGTGGCAGCAGAACTTCTTCGACAGCTTCGTGTACCCGACGTTTTCGTATGCTCCGGAGGCGGGGAGGTTTGCGATGAGCCGGGCAGTGCTGCCGGGGGCGGCGAGTACGTTTGCGGGGGTGGATGTGGCTCCGGAGACGCTCACCGGGCAGGACATCCAGGTGCTGCAGATGGCGACGGGGAAGCCGGTCTTCCACCTGGTGGTGACGCCGGTGCAGCGTGCGGGGCAGAACTTCTCGCTGGCGCCGGATGGGTTGGCGGTGGCGGTGATTCGGGCGGGGGCGTTGGAGATTTATCGGCTGCCGGGGCTTTCGGCGAAGGATAGAGGGGAGGTGGCGGCGGCGCGCGGGGTGGAACTGGAGCGGGCGAGCGGACCGATCCGGCTGCCGACGCGGAGCAAGACGGTGGTGGTGGCGGCAGCTCCGGCTGTCGCGGAGCCGGCGGCCGCTCCGGAGAAGGCGGCTGCGCCGCTGGAGAAGAAGCCGGTGGAGGTCCCGGTGAATGTGGGGGATGTTCCAGCGGGGGAGGAGCCGCGGAGGGCTCCGACGCTATACGGCGCGGGCGAGGGGCCGCGGTAGGCGCCGCCACCCCGCTCGTCGCCGTGAGGACGCGCAGGCTTAGGCGGTCTTGACGACGGCGGCCTTTACGCGGGCGTTGAGGCGGCTCTTGTAGCGGCTGGCGGTGTTCTTGTGGAGGACGCCCTTCTGGACGCTCTTGTCGAGGAGCGAGGCGGTAGCGCGGTACTGCTCGACGATGACCTTGGCGTCTCCGGCGAGGATGGCCTCGCGCAGGGTGCGGAGGGTTCCGCGGAGCTTGGAGCGGTTGGAGCGGTTGACGGCGGTCTTGACGATGGTCTGACGGGCGCGCTTGAGCGAGGAGACGTGATTTGCCATGGAGCTTTCTCTTTTCTGTATCGAGGTGTGGGCTGCGCGCCCGGAAATGCCGACCGGGCGCGGGCAAACCGGAGATGGTTCGCCGTGGCCTGCAATCCCTAATCCTACGGGAGCGCGGCAGAGAGGTCAACCGGAGCGGGCTTGTTTGGCAGGGTGGTGTGTTAGGTACCGGATTTGCACCGATCCGGGGCGGAAGGCTTGACTGCGGGATGGGTCGGGGCTAGTCTTTGCCCATCGTTCTCCCGTTGACTGTGACATGTGCCATCCCGGACCGGACGCTGAGCTCCCACGGAGCGCTTGCCGGGCCTGCCGCGGCGGTATGCTTTATGAGGCTCCGGGAGTGGATCGTGGGACGATTTGAAACGTCTTATAGAAGGAGCCGGAGAGGGCTCGCAGCGCCTTGGATCGAGGAGCTTCCTGTCCTCGCGTGCGGTTCACGAATGTTGTTATAACCCCGGAACGCCTGACGGAGGTCAGCCCCGCGATTGATGAAAAAACTGATTGCCATTTCTCCTGGTATCGAGCCGCTTTTTGGAACGCGCGATGAGAATCTTCGGCTGCTGGAAGACGGTCTGCAGGTCAGGATCGATCTCCGATCCGACGGGCTGCAGGTTGAGGGAACGACCGAGGCGATTGCGCGGGTGGAGCGGGTGTTTCTGGACTTTGAAGGCCTGCGCAAGGGAGGGCTGACGCTGCAGAACGGCGAGCTGCATGGGATGCTGAAGCTGGTGGTGGCGGACCCGGCGACGACGCTGCGCGGTTTGGCAAACTCCGGCAAGCAGCGGTCGGTGGGGGTGAAGCGGACGGTTCAGCCGCGCACGCCGAACCAGCGGAAGTATGTGGAAGCGATCGAGCAAAACGATATGACCTTCGGGCTCGGACCGGCCGGGACGGGCAAGACGTACCTTGCCGTGGCGATGGCGGTCGCAGGGTTGATGGCGAAGAAGGTGAGCCGCATCATCCTGGTGCGGCCGGCGGTTGAGGCCGGGGAGCGGCTCGGGTTTTTGCCGGGGAGCCTGCAGGAGAAGGTGGACCCGTACCTGCGGCCGCTCTACGACGCGCTTTATGACCTGCTGGACCAGGAGCGCGTGGACAAGCTGCTGGAACGGAATGTGATCGAGGTGGCTCCGCTGGCGTTTATGCGCGGGCGGACTCTTTCGGACGCGTTCATTATCATGGACGAGGCGCAGAACACCACGGCCGAACAGATGAAGATGTTCGTCACGCGGCTGGGGCAGAACTCGAAGGCGGTGATTACCGGCGATCTGACGCAGATCGATCTTCCGAACCCGAAGAAGTCCGGGTTGTACGAGGCGCTGCACGTGCTTGATGGCGTCGAAGGGATTCGCTTCTGCCACTTTGAGGATGTGGACGTGGTGCGGCACTCGCTGGTGCAGCGGATCGTCCGGGCATACGACAGCTACGGGCGGGCGCAGCAGATTCCGCTCTCGATGGGCGAGATGCCGGACGAGGGCGTTCCGCTTGGGAGCGTCCGAACGGTCGCGATGACGGGGCAAAAGCCGCAGTAGCGCGGGGCAATGCGATACGATAACGGCAGGAGGCGCGTTGCGGGCTTCCTGCCGAATGTTGTTTAAGGCTGGCGGGCGTGTGGGTGCCCTGACTGAATGCTCCGAGTTCCGTTGCGATGATCAGCATCGAACCCCCCAGTAGCGAGGACGTTGGCCTTTCGAAGGCCGGGCTGACGCGCTTTTTGAACCGGGCGCGGGCGGCGGTGGGGCTGCCGGGTGAGGTGGAGGTGCTGCTGGCGGACGATGCGACGCTGCGGCGGCTGAATCGGCAATTTCGCGGGAAGAACAAGGCCACGGATGTGTTGAGCTTCCCGGCGCTGCCGGTCGAGGAGGGTGGAGACGCGGGGCTCGCGGGCGACATCGCGGTTTCGCTCGAGACCGCGGGGCGGCAGGCGGCGGCCTTCGGGCATACGCTGCGGGACGAGGTACGGGTGCTGCTGGTGCATGGGCTCTTGCACCTGCAGGGGATGGACCATGAGGTGGATGCGGGCGAGATGGCGGCGCGCGAGGCGCTCCTTCGCCAGGAGCTTGGACTGCCGGCAGGGCTGATCGCCCGGACCGCCGAGGGGAAGCCTGTCGCCCCACGGCGCGTAAAGACGGCTTCGCGGCGGGTGCGGACATGATGCTTGCCTACTGGCTGGTGCTCGCAACTTCGCTCGGCGTGCTGGCGGTGGCGGCGTACATCGACCGGATCTACTCGGAGATGGGCAAGTTTCTGGCCCGGGAGTACCAGGACAACATCGACGCGTGGGAGGAGGTTGTGGAGCCTCGGCTGCGGCTCTCGCGGGATTCGATCGCTCTTTCTGCCTCGATGCTGCGGCAACTCTCGCTGAGTGGCGTGGCTCTGCTGCTGGGTTCGCGGCTGGCGGGCGCAGGCGGGGCGATGTGGCGCGAGGTGACGCTGACCGGCTTCGAGATCGTGATGCTGATCCTGGTCTTCGACCGGCTGATTCCGCAGATGCTGTTCACACGGACACGCGGTTTGTGGATCGCCAAGGTGCGGGTCGGGGTGCGGGGACTGCTGTACCTGATCCTGCCGGTGACGCTGATCTGCAGCCTGCTGCTCTCGATCGTGGCGCTGGCCGAGCCGGAGAAGCGGGAGGAGGCGGAGCATCCTTCGGAGGCGATGGACGCTTTGCTCGAGGCGGGTGAGGAAGAGGGCATCCTGGAGGAGTCGGACCGCGAGCTGGTGCGGTCGGTGGTGGAGTTTGGCGACAAGGTGGTGCGTGAGGTGATGACGCCGCGGCCGGAGATGTTTGCGGTGCCGGGCAGCCTGAGCCTGGAGGAGTTTACCGCGCAAATTGACGAGCACAAGTTCTCGCGGGTTCCAGTGTTTTCGGGCTCGCTGGATAACGTTACGGGGATCGTCTTCGCGCACGATCTGCTGCAGGTCCTCGACACCGACGCCGGTCAGCGGACAGTGGCGCAGTTGCAGCGGCCAGCGGCGTTTGTGCCGGAGACGAAGAAGGTGGCGGAGCTGCTGCGGGAGATGCAGCGCGAAAAGCAGCATATGCGCGTGGTGATCGACGAATACGGCGGCGTGGCGGGGCTGGTGACGATCGAGGATCTGCTGGAAGCGATCGTAGGAAACATCTCCGACGAGCACGATGAGGGCGAGGCGGACGATGAGCCGGTGCGCGAGGAGGACGGCGGGTACGTGGTTTCGGGTGGGTTCGAGGTTTCCCGGTTGCGGGAGCTGTTTGAGGAGACCGACGCCGACGGGACGCAGGAGGAGGCCTCCGGGATGGGGGAAGGCGAGGAGAGCGAGACGCGTGGGGTGCGACTTTCGCAGGGCTACGAGTCGACGACGCTGGGTGGGCTGGTTTCGGAGATCGCCGGGCACATCCCCCTGCCGGGGGAGGTGGTGGAGGAGGACGGTCTGCGGATGGAGGTTCTGGCCTCGACCAACCGGCGCATCGACCGGGTGAGGGTGAGCCTGGTAGGGGATGCCGTCCGTTAGGGGGCCTGCGTGGGAGGGCGATAGTGGCTGCCACTCGCAAGGCGGGGTGGAGGGTGCGATGAGAGTTCGGCAGGGTGCGCTATGCGCGGTGTTGGGGATGCTGTTGGGCGGGGCACAGGGCGGCGGGCAGACCGCGATGAGCCAGAAGACGATCCTGTATGGTGCGGCGTACTACGAGGAGTATCCGCCGTACGACCGGCTGGAGGAGGATGTCCGGATGATGAAGGCGACGGGCATCACGGTGGTGCGGAGCGCCGAATTTAGGTGCTGGCGGTGACGCCGCAGGGCCGCGGGGAGTACGGGCGGCGGTAAAATATGGACATCACGAACCCGGCCTTCCGAGCTGCGGCCGAGCGCGTGATCGTGGCGCTGGTGGAGCATGTGAAGGCGCACCCTTCGGTGATCGGGTACCAGCTGGACAACGAGACCAAGGCGTACGACACGAGCGGGCCGAACGTGCAGGCAGCGTTTGTGGCGTGGATGCGCGCGCGACATCCGGACCTGAACGCGATGAACAAGGAGTTCGGGCTGGACTCCTGGAGTAACCGGGTCAACGACTGGGCGGACTTTCCCCTCGGCGAACGGGACGATCAACGCGAGTATCTCGTCGGCCTTTGCGGAGTTCCAGCGCCCGTTCTACGACGCGCTGTACCGGATGAATGCGGAGGTGGACTTTGTGGACCCTTCAGTGAAGGACGTTTCGGGGTACAAGCTGATCGTCGTGCCGGCGGTGTATGCGGCATCGGATGCGGAGATCGCACGGCTGAACGAGTTTGCGCGGGCGGGCGGTCACCTGGTTTATACGTTCGAGAGCGGGTTTTCCGATGAGAACGTCAAGGTGCGGCCAGGCACGCAGCCGGGTGGGATCGCGGAGGCAGCGGGGGTGCGGTACAACCAGATCACTCCGCCCCAGGGAGTGACGCTCGAAGGCGATCCGTACGGGGTGGCTGCGGCGGAGAACGGGGCGCGGTGGTGGATGGAGCTGCTGACGCCGACGACGGC
Organism: uncultured Granulicella sp.; assembly: GCA_965213785.1. Lineage (GTDB taxonomy): Bacteria > Acidobacteriota > Terriglobia > Terriglobales > Acidobacteriaceae > Edaphobacter. The sequence continues at coordinate 3,222,273 of OZ243921.1, forward strand.
GGAGATGGTGGCGCGATACCACCATCCGGCCTGGGGAAATATGCGGCAGTGACCCGGAACAGGTTCGGCACAGGGGAAGTGACGTATATCGGCTTTATGCCGAGCGACGCGGCGGTGAGCAAGATGGTGGAGGAGAGTGTGCGGCGGGCCGGGCTCTGGGGGGAGGCGCAGGTGGTGCGGTTTCCGACGGTGGTGCGGAGCGGGGTGCTGGCGAACGGGAAGGCGGTGCACTCTTTGCTGAACTATTCGGCGGGCGCCGCAGAGGTGAAGTATGGCTTCGGGCCGGGGAAGGACCTGCTGTCGGGCGCGGAGGTTCCGCGGGGTGGGACGGTAGCACTGCCGGCGTGGGGCGTGGCGATTGTGGAGGAAGGCGCGCGGTAGGCGGGCAGTGTTGTGGGAAAGCAGGGCGGCGAAGATAACGCTCTGATAGGCTGGATCGCGGACGAAGCCAAGCAACAACCCAGGAGATACAACCATGCGTCACATTTTGCTGATCGCCGCGCTGGCTGCGGCTAATTCGATGGGCGCAGGCGCCCAGACTACTCCCACGGGTATCCCGGCCCCTGTGATGCAGGCCTCCGTGGCCTCCGCCAATCACGCCATGCTCACCGCCTTCGAAGGCCAGATGATGGCTGCGGCCAAGGCGATGCCTGCGGAAAAGTATGACTTTTCGCCCGCATCGCTTGCCCTTGCAGGCGCGAAATACGAGGGCGTTCGTACCTTCGCCAGCCAGGTGAAGCACGTAGCCCAGGCGAACTTCTTCTTCTATGGGGCGGTGAGCGGCATGAAGCCGGCGACCGATGTCAAAGCGATCGGTGATCTCAAGACCAAGGATGAGATCGTCGCCGCACTCGCCGCGTCGTTTGTCTTCGCACACCAGGCCGTTGCTACCCTCACCACAGCGAACGAAGCCGATCCGGTCGACATCGACGGCATCAAGACCAAGGGAACGCTGGCGGCCTTTGCCGTGGCGCATGGCTTCGACCACTATGGGCAGATGGTCGAATACCTGCGGATGAACGGCGTCCTGCCTCCTGGCAGCAAGTAGGCCCTCAGGCCTCCTTCTTCTTGTTGCGGGCCTTGATCTTGAACCAGATGGGCGAGCCGATGAAACCGAAGTGGTCGCGGATCTGGTTGCCGAGGAAGCGCTCGAAGGAGAAGTGCATCTTCACGTCCTTGTCCGTGAAGAGGACAAAGGTGGGCGGAGCGACGGCGGCCTGCGTCATGTAGTAGATCCTGACGCGCCGGTTCATTGGGACGCTGGCCTTCTGAAAGTCGACCGCGGCGAGGAACTTGTTCATCTGGCCGGTGGTGACGCGCTTGCGGCGCTCGCGGGCGACGAGTTCGACCTTCTTGAAGACCGCGTCGACACCCTTTCCGTCGAGCGCGGAGATGAATAGCAGCGGCGCATAGTCCAGGTACTTGAGCGCGTCACGGACATCCTGCTCGTAGATCTTCTGGTCGGCGGGCGGCTTGCCGTCCCACAGGCGGGCGCCGTCTTTGCCGACCTTGGTCATCAGGTCCCACTTGTTGACGACGATGATGACGGAGCGGCCGCTCTCGTGCGCGTAGCCGCCGATGTTGGCATCGAGGCCGGTGACGCCTTCGGTCGCGTCGATGATGAGCAGCGAAACATCCGCGGCTTCGAGGTGCTTGCGCGCCATGATGACGGAGAGCTTCTCGGCCATCAGCTTCGTCTTGCCCTTGCGGCGGATGCCGGCGGTATCGACGAAGCGGAAGCTGTGGCCGCCGCGCTCGACCACCTCGTCGACGGCGTCGCGCGTGGTTCCCGCGATGGGAGAGACGATGGCGCGCTCGGTGCCGGTCAGCGCGTTCAGCAGCGTGCTCTTGCCCACGTTCGGCCGCCCGATGATGGCGATCTTCGTCTCTCGCGACACATGCTCGCCATGCGACCGCAGCATCCGGGGCCGGGCTACCTCCACCGGAGCCTCCTCCTCGAACGCCACGCGGGCCGCCAGAACATCGGCGTCGCGCTCCGCCTCCAGCCGGTCCCGCACCTCGTCCTCGGTCAGCGGCTCGGGGGCGATCCACGCACCGGAGGAGTCTTCCTCCTCCTCGTCCTCTTCGCCCATCATTACTTCGGTCGGGGTCTCCTCGAAGTCCAGCGGAGCCTCCTCCCGGGGAAGGGAAGCGAAGACCTCTTCCAGCAGCTCCCCGATGCCGCCGTTATGCTCCGCCGAGATGGGCACCACGTTGCGGAAGCCCAGCCGCCGGAAGTTCTCCGCGCCGGCGTACATCGACTCCTGATCCATCTTGTTGACGGCCAGAAAGACCGGCTTGCCCCCGCGCAGCAGCAGCCGGGCGAGCTCCATATCCGGCGAGGCAAGCTCCGTGCGGCCGTCGACCACCATCACGATTGAGTCGGCTTCTTCCAGCGCCACCTGGGCCTGCCGGAAGATCTCCGCGGGGATCAGTGCTTCGTCGTCCGGCACCACACCGCCCGTATCGACGAGCCGCGCCCGCCGCCCATCGAACTCCACCTCGCCGTAGATGCGGTCCCGCGTAATCCCCGGCTCATCCCCCACGATGGACCGCCGCGACCCGGTGAGCCGGTTGAACAGGGTCGATTTGCCGACGTTCGGCCTCCCGCACACGGCGATCAGCGGCAGGTCCCGCGCCTCGGGCCGCTCTGTCTCGATCGCCATCTGCGCGGCCAGAAACTCGACATCGCGCCAGTCGTCCCGGTCCCCCATGTTCATGGAGTTTGGCGTTTGCCGCCCGACGATGCCATCCGCCGGCCGCGCCCCCGCCTTTTTGGCCGCCGCTTTCTTTGCCGGTGCCTGCGAATCGTCCGCCGCGCGCAGTGACTTCTTCGCCTCCTTCTCCGGCGCCCGCTTGGGCACCCTCGCCAGCTTCTCCGCCTGCGCCTTCTTGGTGGAGAGCACCTTGCGCTTCCGCGGGTCGACCGCGCAGGTCGTCGGCGTCGTCCTGGGTGCGCGTCCTTTCTTCGGCCGCGTCTCCGCCTTGCGGTGCTTTTTGCCCAGCCGTTTGCTGCCGTCTTTGTTCGCCATCGGTGGTACCTTCTCTCGACGCCACGGCGTCTACCCACCATTATAGGGAGCAGCGGCGCCCCCCATGCCCTTCCTCGCCACCATCCGCCGCCCTGGCGCATAGGACAACCGCCCCATTCTTGAGTGGACGCTCACCCCCGCCGAGCGCGATACTGGAGCGCCGCCGCAACGCACCACGCGGCTTCTGCGAAAGAGGTCACCCCGTGTTCAATCGCCGCCGTTTTCTCGCCCTCGCCTCCCTCGCCACGGGCCATCGGACCGTTGCCCAAGTCTTCAAGCGCCTTCCCAGCAGCGGCCCGCACGACGATCTCGCCGGCCAGGTCAACGTGATGGCCGGTACCGGCGGCCACGGCCACGTCTTTCCTGGAGCCACCGTCCCCTTCGGCGGGGTGCAGGTCAGCCCCGACACCGACAACCACGGCTGGGACTGGTGCTCCGGCTACTTCACGTCGGACAGCTCCATCATGGGCTTCTCGCATACCCACCTCAGCGGCACCGGCGCCGGAGACCTCCTCGACATCCTCTTCGTCCCCCGGATCGGCGAGGTCAAGCTCGTCCCCGGACCCAAGGACAACCCCGACGCTGGCTTCCGCACCCGCTTCGCCCATGTCGACGAGCACGCTGAACCGGGCTTTTACTCGGTCAAGCTGGCGAACGACCTCCAGGTCGAGCTCACCGCCACTGAGCGCACCGCCCTCCATCGCTACCGCTTTCCCGCCACCGCCGACCCCCACGTCCTCATCGACCTCCACCACTCCTACAACTCCACCGACGACCTCACCAAGCCCCAACCCGTCCAGGCCGCCCAGCTCCAGGTCGTCGGCAAGGATACCGTCCTCGGCGGCCGCACCCTGCACGGCTGGTCCCCCAAGCGCCAGGTCTACTTCGCCGTGCAGTTCTCCCGCCCGTTCGCGAGCGCGCAGCTCTACGACGCCCGCCAGCCCATCCCCGGCGCCGAAGCCAAGGCCCGCTTCCTCCAGGCCGCGCTCCACTTCCCGCAAGGCCCGCAGGAGCTCCTCGCCCGCGTCGGCATCTCCCTCGTCTCGCCTGAAAACGCCTTGGCGAACCTGAAAGCCGAACAGCCCGGCTGGGACTTTGCCCGCACCCGCCAGAACGCCCGCGCAAGCTGGAACCGCGAGCTCGCCCGCATCGCCCTCGATTCCACCGACGACCAGCGGAAAGCCATCTTTTACACCAGCATGTACCACATGATGTGCGCCCCCACGCTCGCCGACGACAGCAACGGCCAGTACCGCGGCATGGACCAGCAGGTCCACACCCTCGCCGCCGGCGAGCGTAACTACAGTACCTACTCGCTTTGGGACACCTTCCGCGCCCTGCATCCGTCGTTTACCCTCTGGCAGCAGGACCGCGTGCCGGGCATGGTCAACAACCTCGTCCGCATGGCCGAGGAAAGCCCCGCCGGGATGCCCGTCTGGCCCCTCGCGGGCAACGAGACCGGCTGCATGACCGGCTACCACTCCGCCTCCGTCATGGCTGAGGCCTGCACCAAGAAGATCCCCGGCATCGACTGGAAGCGCGCCTACGCCGTCATGCGCAAGCGCAACATGGACGACGACTACCGCGGCCTCGGCTTCTATCGCAGCATGGGCTATATCCCCGCCGACCGGGAAGAGGAGTCCGTCTCCAGACTCATCGAGTACGACTACGCCGACTGGGCCTGCTCCCACGTGGCCGATGCCACCGGCAACGCCGCCGACGCCAAAATCCAGCGTGAACGCTCGCAGAACTACAAGCACCTCTTCGACCCCAAGACCCAGTTCATCCGCGCCAAAATGCAGGAGGGCACCTGGACCCCCGACTTCAACCCCAAGGCCACCGGCCACACCAAGAAGTACCGCGACTACACCGAGTCCAACGCCTGGCAGACTACCTTCGGCGTCCAGCACGACGTCAAGGGCTACATCGACCTCTTCGGCGGACGCCAGCCTTTCCTGGCCAAGCTCGACCAGCTCTTTCTGGAGGAGCCCGGCGTCTCGAACGAAGAGGTGGTCGACATGTCCGGCTACATCGGCCAGTACGTCCACGGCAACGAGCCCAGCCACCACATCATTTTTCTTTACACCTACGCCGGCCAGCCCTGGAAGACGCAGCAGCGTGTCCGCCAGATCCTCGACACCCTCTACCGCAACGACCTGGACGGCCTCGCCGGCAACGAGGACTGCGGCCAGATGTCCGCCTGGTACGTCATGGCCTCGCTCGGCCTCTACGCGGTCGACCCCGTCAGCGCCACCTACGTCCTCACCGCCCCCGCCTTCGACCGCGCCCACGTCCGCCTCGCCAACGGCAACGACCTCGTCATCGAAGCCAAACGCACCGCCCCGTCGGACATGTATATCCAGTCCGTCGTCCTCAACGGCACCCCCCATAACCACCTCTGGGTCACCCACGCCCAGATCGCCAAAGGCGCCCGCCTCACCTTCCAGCTAGGCCCCAACCCCAACATGACCCTCGGCGTCGAAGAACGCCTCGCCCCACCGTCGCTCAGCGTCTAAGCCCGCTCGCTGAGCGCATTGGCAATACGCACAACCCGGAACTCTGGTAGAGCATTTCGACGTCTGCGTACGTATTGGAGGGTATCTCCAGCAGATTGCTATAGAAACCTAGCGGTCAACGCGGGTGCCAACTCTAGCCTTGATATATGTTGGGGGACCCATATGAGCTCGACCGAGCAGCGCTTCCAGAGCTTTATAACCCGTGTCCGTCCCCATCGGGTCGTCATCCTTACGAACATTTCCGATCCCCAATGGCAGGACACTTGCATCGGCATTATCGAATACTTCACCAAGCTGTGGGGCGGCACTCATTGCATCATCGTCCCAACTGATGGCACAACCATCGACGAGATCTTTTGGGCTGTTCTTTCATCGCACGATCCAGACACCATTTACCGTTATCAGCGCACCGGTAAGGATGAGCGCATTCGTGATCCGGAGAACTTCGCCAAGATCGTGGCTGAGCACGTTACCTATTACGCAAAACAGGCTGATACGGAAGAGGATCAGGTACGCCATAGCGTCGAAACGGGAGTTCTGGAAGGTAGTTTTGACGAGTGGCATGTGTCAGACAGTTTGCGTGACGAACTGCTCATGCGCTTAGCGCCTTTTCACTTCGAAAAGCAGCCGTATCACGGCATACCGGATCGCCAACTCAACATCTATGCAATTACAAGAGGAGATAGACCCGGCCATCCGTTTACCGCGGTCGCCGACGTCTTGAAGGCCAGCAAGAAACCGAAGAATGTTGCTCAAATGGTCCGCGATGTCGATGACACAGTTGCACCGCCTCCTCTCTGGCTGGCAGCAAGTATCGGAAGCGGAGACGACGCTTACTTCATGGAAATGAACCAAATGGAAGTTGCACCCATGCCGGTGCTGATGAGTGATCATAGGCAATCAGACATCATTAAGTGGGGCGTCAGTCCGGGCGCGAACTTTGATACGTATCCGCTTGGAATTACTGCGTCGATACTTACGTCAGTGATGGCCGTTCGCTCCCGAAGGTTCGAATTGCCAACGGTTGTCGTCGTTGGTGATACGGTACAGGATTTCTGTCTTTATCACGCGCTCTATTGGCAGCATGGACGCGCGCTCTGGCTTCCGTCGTGGTTCACAACTGAGGACGATCAATACTCGCACCGGTTCATGACGGCGATTCGCGAAGCGGAATCGAAAGGAAGGAGGGAGCAAAGCGAACGACTGTCCTTCGTAAGCTACTCCGTAGGTAAAACTGTTCTTGAAGATCTGAAGCAGAAGATACTCATACACATGTATCGAACGCAAATAAACATCGACGATATCGTCCCTGAAACCGTCGCATGGTGGCTTGAATATCCATCCCGTCTCTACGCCGAAGGAAACTTGGGTGATGTTACGACTCACCTGCTATTCAACAAGAATTTGCCGGGTGCCTTCGAATCGCCTTTGCCGCGCAAGCTCAGCCCCGCCAGCCCCTACCACCATAGGTGGATCGTTGATATTACCTTTATGGAAAACCTCGTCCCACGTCATCCGGCGCTTGGCCAGAGGATAGTCACAGGATCAAACATGGGAGACGTCCGTTCCGGACGTGAAGAGGTGTCCTATGTGTGCCCCGGCGCCCTCGTAATGGGAAACTACATGGATACGAACATGCTTCGTCCCAGTATCCATGTGCCGGACGCAAATGAGGTTTTCCGCATCGTCTTGGAAGATTGCGACTATCGAGTGAAAACTTCCGACAAAGGCCGGTACGAAGCGACCGCTGTGCAGAAATTCGGAGGCCTCGACATGATCGGCTACGCACTGCGGTCAGAAAAGCATCGCAAACTACTCATGAGCTTCATCGACAAATCAGAGCCCGTGAAGGGTGTCGTAGATGAAGGCGTCTACTTGAAGAGCGATCAGCGGCGATACATGAATTTTGCATCCATCAGAAAAATCATGCAAGACGATGCCTTGAGCTACGAGATCATCGACGAGTATTCAGAAAAAGGAGTCTTCTATCGTGGCTACATCTTCCAGTGTGAAAACTGCTCGGACGCAGCGTGGCACTCGATTGCCGATGTCGATCAGACTTTCACTTGCCGCAGATGCAGTCTGAAACAAGTTTACAAGCACCAGCATTGGAAAATGCCTAACGAGCCTCTTTGGTACTACAAACTCGATGAAATGGTCTATCTTATGATGAAGATGAACGGGTATGTCCCGCTTCTCACACTCAACAAGCTGCGCGTTTCATCCAAGGAAAGCTTTCTATTCTGCCACGAACTACGGATATTTCCGAAAGAAGACCATAGGGCCTTTTTGGAGATGGACATCTGCTGCATCGCTAATGGGGAGCTCTGCATTGGCGAAGCGAAGAGTAACGGTGATCTAAAAGGCGACCTTACAGAGGTTCAGACGGCGGAACGCTACCGGGACCTAGCACTCAAGATAGGCGCGACTATGGTCATGTTCAGTACGACGCAAGATGCCTGGAGTAATGCCAGCATTATGGCAATCGACCAAGCTTTCGTGAATCACCCTCACATTAAAGTCAAGAAGTGGACATCAGGCATACTCTACCAATAAGCTGAGTAACGCCTGATCGTGAGGCTAGAAGAGGTGAGGTTGGAATCTTTGGTGCCGGAAGTCTTGTGGAAACTGAGGAACCCGTCGTTAAAACTGTACCAAGAGCAACGGCGACGACACGCCATTATCCGTTGCTTGGCCTAATCCTGCCATGCTTTCCTACCGCGGCAACTCCCCCAGCACCACCGTCTTCCCCCTCCTAGCCGACTCCCGCGCCGCATCCAGAATCTGCATCACCACCACATTCGTATCCAGCGCCGAAAGATCCCCATCCGGCACAATCCTCCCCCGCAGCACCGCCGTCAGGTAGTCCAGTGACCCCGTCCGCCCTTGCCCTAGCGGAGGTGCGGCAACGACCGCCTCCGCCGTCTCCCCCTTGTACCGCACCCTTAGATGGTCGGTAGCCTGCGTGATCGCATACCCCTCCACCCCGTACACCTCCATATCCTTGCGCGAGAAGCTCCAGTCCCACGAAGGCATCAGCACCGCCTGGGCCCCCGGATACCGCAGCACCACCGTCGCATCGTCCTCCACCTTCGGGTAGGTCGCCGGCTTATCCGTCTGCGCCACCGCCGTCACGCTCAGCGGAGCCTTGCCTTTCATCATCACCGTCATCAGGTCCACCCCGTAGCACCCGAAGTCGAACATCGCTCCCGCCCCATTCTCCTTCGGGTCCGTCAGCCACGCGAAAAACTCCGGCGACACCCCAATTTCCCTCGGGCCCTCGTGCCCGTCATGCACCACCACCTTCCGCACCGTTCCCAGCTTGCCCGCGCTTACCTGCCGCAGAGCCTCCGCGTTGCTGGCGTACCAGGTCGTCTCGTAGTTCACCAGCACCGGCACATGGTGCTCCCGCGCCGCCGCCCGAATCGCCAGCGCGTCGTCCAGCGTCGTCGCGAGCGGCTTTTCCACCATCGACGCCACCCCATGCCGCGCCGCCACCTCGATCACCCGCCGATGATCCCGCACCGTCGTATACACCAGTACCGCCTCCGGATGCTGCGCGTCGAGCGCCTTGTCGAGATCCGCATACACCAGCTTCGGGTCCAGATGGTATTTCGCCACAAACGCCGCAGCCAGCGCCCCATCCGGCTCGACGATCGCCACCACCTGCGTCTCCGGATGTTTCGCAAGCTGCCCCATGAACCCACGCACATGGTCATGCGCCAGCCCCACGATCGCCACCCGCACCGGCCCTTCAGGCGGCGCCGCCGCAAGAATCCGCATCGGGGCTAGCCCCGAGAGCCCAGCCAGTACCAGCAGGCGCAGAACCCAAGTCTTCTTCACCATAGCAACGCACCTCGCGCGGCCAGGACACTCCGCCGCCGCGACGACCATTCTAAGCGCATCAGGCTCAGCCCAGCCGCAGGCTACTCCGCCGCGGCCTCACCCTTGCCCTGCGCATACGCCGGAACCTTGCTGGTCACGCGCCGCAGGGCAAACTCCCGTACCAGGTTCACCGCCGCCGTTCCCGCCGTGCCCACCAGCAGGCTCCGCTCCACGAGCCTCACTCCGCGGTCCCGGTCTGGCCGGTAGAAGGACGAAATCCCTCCTGCCGCCAGGCTCCCCAGCACGTGCGAGTAGTTCGGCTGCCACCTGCCATTGTCGCCGCGGCAGATCACCGACCGCGTCACCGCATACCACGCGCGCGACAGCGTGCTGCCCGATCCACGATAGAAGTACCGGGGATCCTGGTGCAGCAGCGAGGGCAGGATCGCGCTCCCCACCATCCGCCCGATCACCGCGTCCCCGTATGCCGCGCCAAGGCGCTTCGCGTACCCCTCCGCTCCCTGGTGGTAGGAGGGAAACGTATCGCTCGCCTGCTCCACCCCGGCCACAATGCCTGAGACGATAAACGCCGCCGGGTCCGTGATCGACCGCAGCCCCAGCTCAAACTTGTGCTTCGTCCGCAGCGGTGCCGCGTTCCAAATGTAGCTGCTGTAGAAGTTCGGCAGCACGCCCAGCACCCGCTGCTGCACCGCCGCCCGAATCTGGTCCTCCGCCAGCTCATCCTGCGTCACCGTCACCTGCACGGACGAGGTCGCCGTCTCGATCGGCAGCGCGATCCGCGGCAGCTCATGGTGCTCTCCGGCCCTCAGCGAAATCTCCGAAGAGACAAATGTCTCCAGCCCCTTCGCCGTAATCGTCACGTGGTACATCCCCGCGGGAAGCTCGGTAAACAGAAAGACCCCGCGCTCGCCGGACTGCATTACCCGCTCCGCCGCGCCCTCCTGGGTCAGCGTCACCGTCGCTTCTGCCACGCCGGCCTCGCTGATATCCAGCACCACTCCGGCCACGCTTGCCGTCCCCTGCTTCACCTCCTGCGCGCCGCCGGCCTGCAGCGCCATGGGCACCGCCATCCCCCAGCTCGGAGCGTTCGGCAGCCCTGCCTCGCTGTCTGCCAGCATCGCGAGCTCCTGGCCGCGCGCGGTCGCCGCTACCAGCAGCAAAGCAACCAACAGCCCACCTGCACATCGTCCCACCAACGTGATTTCCATCGAGGCCTGGCTCCCGCGGTTCTTCCGACAACTCATCTTGCACTCCCGCACCGCGTCGCTACCTGTTCATCATGACAGAGAGACGATACACCGCTGTAAAGGGATATCGTCCGCCTAGAGGAAATCGCTACGTCCCCACGGCCGAAGAGTTCGACTGAAGTCGCTATCATGGAACCAGCCGCGTGCCCACCACAGCCATCCCGCCGCAGGAAGCGAAAGCCGCGAAGCTCCCCACGCTCCGCGCCTTCTTCTCCCCCGGCGGCCTGCTCGCCCAGTCCACCCTTGCCTTCGAGCATCGCCCCGGCCAGCTCGAAATGGCCCAGGCCATCGAGCAGGCCATCGCCGACAAGCGCCACCTCATCGTCGAGGCCGGTACCGGCACCGGCAAGACCCTCGCCTACCTGCTCCCCGCGCTTCGCTTCGCCCGCGAGCGGCAGATGCGCGTCATCATCTCCACCGGAACCAAGAACCTGCAGGAACAGCTCTTCTTCAAGGACGTCCCCTTCCTCGAATCCCTGCTGGGTCCGTTGAAGGCCTGCTACATGAAGGGCCGCCAGAACTATCTCTGCCGCCAGAAGCTGTACGCCCTCCGCGACGCCCCGCTCCTCTCCGGCCTCGAAGAGATCGAGCAGTTCCACAGCATCTCTGCCTGGGAAAAAACCACGCAAACCGGAGACCGCGCGGAGATCGACGCCCTGCCGGAGACCTCCGCTCTCTGGCCCAAGATCGACGCGCGCACCGAAGCCTGCCTCGGCCAGAGCTGTCCCAGCTTCGAGAGATGCTTCATTACCGAGATGCGCCGCAAGGCCCTCGAGTCCGACCTCATCATCGTCAACCACCACCTCTTCTTCGCCGACCTCTCCATCAAGCAGCAAGCCGGCGGAGCGCTCGACGCCGGCATCCTCCCCGAAGCCGCCATGGTCATCTTCGACGAGGCTCACGAGCTCGAAGATATCGCCTCGAACTACTTCGGCATCGGCCTGTCGACACAACGCTTCGACGAGCTCACCCGTGACGTAGAAACCTTCCTCCGCGCCAAAAACGCGACAACAAGCGGCCTCGAATCCGCCTGCACCAACCTCAAGGAGCGCGCCCGCCTCTTCTTCGCGTCGTTACCCCGCGAAACCGAAGGCCCCGGCCGCCAGCCCTTCGAGCACCGGGAAGCCTTTCTCGAAGAGTCCGGCGACCTCTACCTCTCCGTCACGAACGCCCTGGTGCGTCTCGAAGGCGAGCTCGACCGCATCCAGGGCGTCGAGGAGACCAAGGGGCTGACGCGCCGCGCCGGCGAGATCAAGCAGCACCTCAAGTTCCTCCTCGAATCCAGCGATCCCAACACCGTCTTCTGGATCGAGCGCCGGACGTTAGGCGGAGTGCGAAACCTGGCCCGGGCAGCGGGAAGCGCCGCCTATACGACCCAGCTCCAGGCCACCCCCATCGACGTCTCCGAGCTCCTCACCGCCACCCTGTTCGAGCAGTACAGCTCCGTCATCCTCACCTCCGCCACCCTCACCGTCGCTCCCCAGCCCGACGCCCCCTCGCCCTTCACCCACATCTCCCGCCGGCTCGGCCTTCCCTTTGCCCGCGAACTCGTCGTTCCCTCCCACTTCGACTACGATCGCCAGGCCCTCCTCTACCTCCCTCCCAACCTCCCCGACCCGCGCGACCCCGGCTTCTTCGCCTCTGCCGCCGAGCGCACCCGCCGGGTCCTCGAAATCACGCGAGGGCGCGCCTTCTGCCTTTTTACCAGTTACCACCAGATGCGCCTCATGCACGACCGCATAGCCGCCGAGCTCCCCTACCCCCTCCTGTTACACGGCACCGCCCCCCGCCACGTCCTCCTCCAGCAGTTCCGCGACACCCCCAACGCCATCCTCTTCGGGACGTCCTCCTTCTGGCAGGGAGTCGACGTGCAGGGCGACCAGCTCTCCGCCGTCATCATCGACCGGCTCCCTTTCGCCGTTCCCACCGACCCGGTCGTCAAGGCCCGCATGGAAGCCGTTGAAGCCCTCGGCGGCAAAGCCTTCTTCGACTACCAGATCCCCAACGCGGTCATCACCTTGAAGCAGGGCTTCGGCCGCCTCATCCGGTCGCTCTCCGACCGCGGGGTCCTCATGCTCCTCGATCCACGCATCCAGCGTCAACGCTACGGCCGCATCTTCCTGCAATCCTTACCCCCATACCGCCTCACCCAATCCATAGAAGATGTTGAGAGCTTCTTCCAAGACCGCATTTAAAGTACCATCGACAGAGTAGGAGTTGGCCGTCGAGGAGAGCAAACATGGTGGACGTGAAGCAAGCGGTACGCAGCGCGACATCCTTCGTTTCAGAACTTTACGGAGACGCCAGCGATATCCGCCTTGAAGAAGTAGAAGCATCCGAGAAGAACTGGAGCGTCGTCGTCTCCTTTAAAACCGGAGATCAAACGGGTCTCAACTACGTTCTGGGAAAGGACAATCGCCTCTTCAAAACTGTAGCCGTCGATCTCGAAAATGGCACGCCCCTCTCTCTCAAGGTCTGGAGGCAGTGAGTTCGTATGTCGAAACTCTCCTTGAGCAATTTAGCGGAAAGGGCATCCTTATCGACGCAAACCTCCTCCTGCTTTATCTCGTCGGTGGCCACGATCCTCGTCTTATCGGAGACGGCAAGTACAACAAGCTTTCGAAATACACGAGAGAAGACTACGGAATTCTCGTCCGCCTCAAGACCTGCTTCGCCCTTGCTGTAACGACCCCACATGTGCTCACCGAAGTCAGTAACCTGACCGGTGATTTGCCGGAGTCGACACGCATGGCTTGCTTTGGTACGTTTCTCGAGACCTTCGCCGCCATCCAGGAACTCGCAATTCCAAGTTTTGAAGCCGCGCAACAGCCGGAATTCCGCTTCCTCGGCCTGACCGATGCTGTCCTCAAGATGGTTTGTGACCGATACCTAGTCGTGAGTGACGATCTGCGTATGATCAAGAAGTTGAATGAAGCTGGCTTCGATGCTCTTAACTTCAACCATCTGCGTCAGTTCCGCTTCGAGTAGATCTGCGGAACCCTCCCATGCCCCTTCATCCGCGCCGAAATTATAGCCCCGGCCGGCCTCTCCATCACCATCACCAGGTTCCCTCCAACATCAACATCCAATCCATTCCGGTAGCCGTAGCGTTCTTCTCACAGACTTCCTGACGCAATCACCCGAACCGGGGTCATGACGCAGGCAAGCACCACGCATTCCTCGGTGGGGCAACGATCGGCCGCAGCGCTCTTCGGCACGTAGCGAGCCCCGGCACGCTCGAGCCTTCCACGGGCCCTCTCCACCAGACAATTTCTCATGCTCGCGCCGCGCCGCATCGGCTCTCTCGCGCCATCCGCCGCTCCGCCGTCCGCAGACGAGTGAACCGTGCACTCTCTGCCCACCGCCCGCCTACACGAAGCGTTCGCTCCTCGGAGTTCCTCTCATGAACCTTCTCGCCAATCTCCTCCTTGCCTTCCTCCTCGTAGCCCCCTTCACGCTCACGGCCCGCGCCCAGGATGTCGGCGTCAGTACCTCCGACAACGCCAGCTACAGCGGCGCCTTCTCTATTGAAAATCCCACCCGCGTCGTCATCCATTACGAGTACAAGTGGGGCGAAAGCAAACCCTGGAAGAGGGGAACCCTGCAGCCCGGCGACACCGACACCCTCAGCTATCCGCTCGGCGACAACAAGGCCACCAAGGTTCCGACGCCCTTCGTCCACTTCGACCGCATCGGCGGAGACACCGCCTACACCGCGCAGGAGTACCGGATGCAGTTCTACGCCGTGGGCTACGCAGGCTACGGCCCCGCCGCCAATACTACGCAACCTAAACGCTACCTCTTTCGTTACGCACCGGAAGGAAGAACCCTGGACCTGAAAGCTCGCTGAACGGGGACTAAGCCTACTCAGCACGACAGCGGCGCGACACCCCTAAAGGTGCCGCGTCGCTTCGTGCAGCTCACCTGCTGCCAGCCAGCCGAGCCTTGCCTTCCGTCCTCCACCCTTCGATGGAGTTCGTACTCCTCCATCTTTCCGGCGACACAGCCTCCGCCCCTGCATACACTCCTCCTTGTTCAACCACTCAGGTTTCCGTGCGCCGCATCGCCGTTGCCGGTGAAAGGCGCCAGGTTAGGCACGCCGCTCGTCGTCGCGCTAAGCCGCCTGAACAGGTTGTTCTGGAGCCTCGCCATGAACCCCATCCCCGCCCTTCTCCGATCCTGTCCGGTCCGGCTCCTCCTTGCGGTCGCGGCGCTGGGGCTCCCCGCCGCCGCCGCCTGCGCGCAGACCGCCGAAGACGGGATCATGCTCTCCCGCAACAAGTTCTGCACCGGCGTCTTCTTCACCTACGACACCTGGAACCAGTACTGGGAAGGTACCCTCGAGCGCACCAACGGCAATCTCGGCACGATCACCACCCGCACCGCGCTCTGGACCGGCAACTACGCCCTTACCGACCGCCTGAACCTGCTGGCCACCACACCCTACGTTTGGACTCGCGCCAGCGCCGGCGTCCTGCACGGCCAGTCCGGCTTCCAGGACCTTTCGCTCGCCGCCAAATACAAGCTCCTCAGCCTGCCCGTCGGAAAAATGGGTGCCCTCCGCGCCATCGGCGTCCTCTCCGGAGGTCTCCCCCTGTCCAACTACACGCCCGATCTCGAGCCCCTCTCGCTCGGCACTCACGGCAAGCATATCGGCGGACGCGCCATCCTCAACTATCTCGGCCGCAACGGCCTCTATGTCAATGCCACCTCCGCCTACACCTTCCGCGGCAACGTCACGCTCGACCGCTCCTCCTACTACACCAACGGCCAGCTTTACCTCTCGAACGAGGTCGCCATGCCAAACCAGTTCGATTACACCGTCAGCACCGGCTACCGCAAGAACGACCTCACCCTCACCGGCATCTTCGAGCAGCAGCAGACCCGCGGCGGCGGAGACATCCGCCGGCAGGACATGCCCTTCGTTTCCAATCGCGTCAACTATTCCAAGGTCGGCGGAACCCTCACCTATCCCATGCCGCGCGTGCGCGACCTCGGCTTCTGGTTCATCTACAGCAACACCTTCCAGGGCCGCAACATCGGGCAGTCCAACAGCTACACCACCGGCCTCCTTTACACCTTCGATTTCGAAAGACGGAACCGCCCATGATCTATCCCCGCCCCCGCACCCTGGCCGCCATCCTGCTCATCGCCGCGTTCTCCGGTCTCAGCGGCTGCAGCAAAAGCATCTCCTCCACCGAGCCGCTCACGGCCAACACCCCGGCCGCTCCCGATGCCGGCGCCGGAGCCTGGAAGATGATCGTCCTCTCTAGCCCCACGCAGATCGCCGTCTCCGCCCCCGCACCCGCGACCGACCCCACCTACGCCGCCGAACTTGCCTCCCTGAAAGCCTCCCAGGCCACCTTGACCGACGCGCAGAAGGCCTCCATCACTTATTGGAGCGCCGGCGGCGTCCTCCGCTGGAACGAGTACCTCCGCGAGCTCGTGGCCCGCGCCGACCTTCCGCCTGCTCCAAGCGATGACGGCACGTACCCGGTCCCCAGCGCCGGCAACCCCTTTGCCTACCCCACCTACCCTTTCAGCAATCCACCCTACGCCGCCCGCGCCTACAGCTACGTCAGCGTCGCCCAGTACGACGCCCTCAAGGCGGCCTGGTACTACAAATACCTCTACAACCGTCCGTCCCCCTCCAAAGTCGACCCTCGCGTGCAATCGCTCATGCCCGCGACCGGCATCCCTTCCTACCCGTCCGAGGACGCGGTGGAAGCCGGCGTCAACCTCGCCCTGCTCAAGCTCCTCTTTCCCACCAACGTCGACGAGATCACCGCGATGGCCGCCGACCAGCAGCAGGCCGCCCTCCTCGCCGGCCGCGCCACTGCGTCCGACATCGCCGCCGGCCTCGCCCTCGGCCAGGCCGTCGCCGCCGTGTTTACCGCACGCGCCGGAACCGACGGCATGAAGAACGCCCTCGGCAACGCCACCCTCTGGCAGGCGCTCGCGGACGGAGCCAAAGCCCGCGGCGAAATGCCCTGGATCAGCCAGGAGAGCCCCGCACGCCCCCCGATGCTGCCCGTCTTCGGCCAGGTCAAGGGCTGGATGATGTCCCCCGCCGACATCGTCAACGAGCGTCCTGGCCCGCCCCCCTCCACCTCCTCCGCGCAGATGCAAACCGAGGCGACCGAGGTCCGCGACACCGTCAACAACCTCTCCCGCGACCAACTCGCGACCGTCTACAAATGGGCCGACGGCGTCTCCACCGTCACCCCGCCCGGACACTGGAACGCCATCGCCGTTCCGTACGTCGCCGCCGCGCAGTTCAGCGAGGTCCGCACCGCCCGCACCTTCGCCCTGCTCGACATGGCCCTGCACGATGCCGCCGTCGGCTGCTGGGAGGCCAAGTACTTCTACTTCAACCCCCGTCCCTCGCAGATTTCCCCCGACATCAAGGTCATGACCGGCTTGCCCAACTTCCCCTCCTACGTCTCCGGCCACTCCGTCTTCTCGGCCGCCGCCGCCGACGTCCTCTCCTACCTCTTTCCCGCGGGTGCCGCCGACTTCAAGGCGCAAAGCCAGGAGGCCGCGATGTCCCGCCTTTACGCCGGCATCCACTATCGGTCCGACATCGTCGCCGGCATGTCCCAGGGCCAGCGCATCGGCGAGTACACCGTCCGCTTCGCCAAGGCCGACGGAGCCAACTGACCCCGGTGCGTCGGGGCAGGGGCCGTTTGTTGACGCCGTCGGGCAAGCACCGCGTCCTTTCCATGCCGTCCCGGGCCAAGCGCTAAAATAGCCTCACGTCCATGGGCCGCAACCTTTACATCCTCGCCGCGACGCTCACCCTGTTCTCGCTCATCTCCTGCGGCCTCGCCTACACCAACATCGCCCAGCAGCCAGGCTCCCCGGGCGACACCGCCCTCTGGCGCACCACCGGCCTCGCCCTCTTCGTCCTTGCCCTTGTCATTGCGCTCGCCGGCATCCTTTCCACCTTGTTCGAGCAGGCCGAACGCCGCATGGAGCAGGACCGCCGCAATCGCCAGCAGCGCCGCCGCGGCAACAGCCGGCCCTGAACGCACACCCGAAGAACGGACCCATTCCCCCATGTATGAAGTGACCGTCGAAGCCGGCTTTTCCTCCGGCCATTACCTCCGCAACTACCACGGCAAGTGCGAGAACCCCCACGGCCACAACTACAAAGTCTTCGTCACCCTCATCGGACGGGAACTCGACGAGACCGGCCTTCTGCTCGACTTCAAGCTGCTCAAGAACGTCCTCCGCCCCACCGTCGACTACCTCGACCACCACATGATCAACGACCTCGAGCCCTTCGTGGCCGAGCTCAATCCAAGCGCCGAAAACCTCGCAAAGTTCTTCTTCGACCGGACCAGCAGCGAACTCGCCGCCATGACCTCCGGCCGGGTGCGCGTCAAAGACTGCACCGTCTACGAGACCGACACCAGCTTCGCCCGCTACTACGAGTAAGCCCGCGCCTTCCAGCTCACCGCGCCACCACGCAGCTTGCGCCCCAGCGCATACCACTGCACTGCCAGCAGCAGCAGGATCCCGAAAGGGTGCAGCAAAGCCCCACGCCAGTCCTGGCGAAACCGCCACACCCCAAGCAGCCGTGGAACCCACGCCGCAACCATCCCCACCAGCGCGCATCCAGCAGCTACCCGCCCCATCCGCCCCCAGGAAAAAGCCAGAACAAACGGCGTCACCTGACCGAGCAGAAGCAGCATCGAGATGGGCACGATTCGCCTAGAATCGGCAATTCCTTCCGTCGCATTCTTCGCCAGCCCCTGCCAGACGTCGCGTGCGCTCGTGTACATCCGGCAGGTCGCGAGCTCCGTCAGGTCCGCAAGGTCGGTGCGGAAACCATGCGATCGAAGAAGTCGGGGCAGCAGCAGTCCATCGTGCATGGTCGCTCGGATCGCCGCGTGTCCCCCACAGACGAAGTAATCCTCGCGCCGCACCATCAGGAACTGCCCGCAACCCGCCGCAAACGCGGGGTCTGCTCCTGCCCTCATCCGCCCCAGCGGCAGAAAACCGAGCAGCACGAAGTGGATGAGCGGCAGCAGCATCCACTCCAGCCACGTCCCGGTCTGCTCCCGCGGAAAACCGCTCACCAGCCCGTTCCCGCCAGCCATCAGCTGGCCTGCCATGCGGGTCAGCGCTTCGGGCTGAAGCCGCACGTCCGCGTCCACAAAACACAGGATGTCGGAGCGGGCCGCCCCGGCCAGCGCCCAGCACGCATGTTGCTTGCCGTTCCAGCCCCCCGGCAGCGCGGGCGCACGTTCCAGGCGAACCCGCGCATCGCCCTCTGCAACCTCCTCGACGATCGCAGCGGTGCCGTCGGTCGAGCTATCGTCCATCACGACCACCTCGAGGACGACATCGACCGAGCGCAACGCGGCCTCGAGCGCCGCGCGAACGCCCGCAGCCTCATTCCGCGCCGGGATCAGCAGCGAGACACGCCCATGAGAGCGTTCCAGAGGCCCGCGATACCGCCGCAGATTCGCCACGAACAGGCCGGCGGGAACGATGGCACAGACCATGGCGAGCAGCGCCAGCGCCGTGATCATGGCTCCGCCTTGCCCGCCGCCGTGTGCTCCGGTCGATACGTGCTGCGGGTCACGAGCGCCTTGATCCGCTGACCCAGGCCGTAGAACCCTCCCGTCCCCACACGGCCCGCCATCAGCGTCTGCAGAGCGCGCGGATCGCGGGCCATCGCAGTGGCACGAAGCTCATCGAGGGTGGTCGCCAGCGCCTCTTCGAAGACTCCCGCAAGCTCCCCGGCACTTGTCCCGGAGGTCACGCGGACAGGCTCCCCAAAGCTGAGCAGGCACTCCGGCGTGCGCTCGTCCCAGAAGGTGTACTCGATGGCCAGCGGAAGCACCCAGCAACCCCCTTGCGCCTTCGCCGCCCGCGCCGCCAGCGCCGCCATGCCGGGGCGAAAGTCGAGCGGCCGCGTACGCGCATCCACAAACCGGCCCTGAGGGGTCACCCACACCACGCCTCCCGCCGCCAGCATCGCCTCGCCCATCCGGAGAAACCGGACAGCGCCGCGCGCGAGATGCATCTCCACCCCGAAGATGCCCAGGCGCCGCAGGATGGGATAACGCTTCAACGCCTGCTCGTCCATCGGCGCGTAATGCCGCCGTCCCCGCATCGTCTTGTCCGCCAGCAGGATCGCCACCATGGGGTCCCACCAGGAGCCGTGGTTCGCATATACGATCAGGGGCTCGAGCGAATTTGCAAAACCCGCAAAACGTTTCAGTCCCCGCACCCGCACCGCGTGGAAGCTCCGCCGAAAGTACCCCCGGACGATCCCGCGAAAGAATCGCAGGATCGAGGCCGAGATCGGAGGAACGTCCACACGAGCAGTCATAGAAAGAAGTTTCTCAAGCCTAACCTAACTCGTTAGGCGGTGACCCCGCGCACATCTTGATCGAGGGAGTCGGCCGCAATCCAGCCCGACATCATGACCATGGGCATGCCCGGGCCGGGGTGGGCCGCCCCGCCTGCCAGATACATGCCGCGCAGCTCGCGGCTGCGGTTGGCCGGCTTGAACGCACCCTGAAACACGCCATGGCTCGAGATGCCATAAATCGCCCCGTTTAGCACGCGATAGCGATCGTGGATGTCCTGCGGCGTCAACGCCGACTCGAAGACGATACGATCCTCGATGTCGGTCAGTCCCGCAGTGCGCTTCAGCTTGTCGAGGATCACCTGCCGGTAGGCTGGAAACATCCGCTTCCAGTCATGATGCGGACGCAAGTACGGAGTATGCACAAGAACATACAGAGCCTCGCCTCCGGCGGGCGCTGAGGCAGCATCCGAAGCAGCCGTCGCCGCCAGGTAGCAGGTCGGATCGGGAGCAGGTTCCCCACGATCGTAGATCGCCCGGAACTCCTCGTGCGGATCGCGCGAGAACACAAAGTCGTGGTGCGCCAGATGTTCGTACCGGCGGTTCAGGCCCAGGTACAGCACCACGCCCGAACAGGCAGGCTCGTAGTTGCGTTTCTCGTCGAAGTGTCGCGCTGCGGCGCCGCCCAGCAGTTCACGGTAGGTTCGCACCGCGTCCGCGTTCGAAACTACTGCGTCGAAGCTGTGCCTGATGCCGCGCGTGGTGATCAGCCCGGAGACGCGCTTTCCCGCCGCGCCCCCGTACGCTGGAGCATCGGTAAGGATCTGCGCAACATCCGTGCCGGGATGGAAGACGACCCCCAGCTCTCCGGCAAGCTTGATGAGCGCCTCCGGGATAGCGCGCGTTCCGCCCATCGGATACCAGATGCCCTCGTCCATCTGCATGTGCCCGATCGCACAAAGGATGGCAGGCGAGGCATCCGGCGACGAGCCGACATACTGCACGAAGTGGTCGAGCATCTGCGCCACATTGGCATCGGGGATGTTCTCGCGGATCATGCCCGACACCGTCTTGCCCAGGCGCATCCGCATGACGTCGCGCAGCACCCGCACGTCGAAGGCGCCCTTGACATCCATGGTGTCGCGCATGGAGCCGATAGACCGCCAGAAGAAGAACCGGTCGGAGATCGAGTGGAGCTGCTCCGATTGTTCCAGGAACTTCAGGTAGCCTGCGCCCATCCGGGGCCAGATCGCCTCAAGCGAAGCGGCCATCGCGGCGGAGTCGTCCTTCAGGTCGAGCACCGTTTTGTCTTCAAAGAAGCAGCGCCACTGAGGATCCAGCCGGACCATCGTGAGATAGTCTTCAAGCTGCTTGCCCGCCTCGGTAAAGATGCGTCGCAGGACCGAGGGCTGGATCAGAATGGTCGGGCCCATGTCGAAGCGAAAACCCTTCTCGCATAGCTGCGCCGCCTTGCCGCCAAGCCATTCGTTCTTCTCGAAGACCTCGACCTGGTGCCCGCGCGCGGCGAGCGTACACGCGGCGGCCAGACCCGCCAGCCCGGAGCCAACGACCGCAACCCTGGTGCCCTTGTCTGCGTTGCGGTCATGCCTGTGTTCTGAAGACTTCATCGTTTCTCCATCGAGTCGTGTTCTGCGCGTGGAAGCGCGCGGGCCGCGTGAACCATTGCTTTGAGACCGCTCCAGCGCTTACGCCAGGTGCTTCCGTGATCGGCCGCAATCACTCCATCGAACAGCGCTGCATGTTGGTTGCCGGTCCGTTCCAGGTGCCGTCGGCTTGTGCCCCGGCGAGCAAGGACTGTCTTCACGGCGGTCATCTCAAGCAGTCCTTCCATGCCGCGGGTGACGCCGAACCCACTCGCACGGCGTCCTCCAAACGGAACCCGCGGGTCCGCCGTGGGCACGATCACATCGTTGATGACGACGGTGCCCACCGTAAGCTGCGCGGCCAGATGCCGTGCATCCGGCTCGTCGCCAAAGATCGAGACCGAAAGCGCGTACGGGCAAGTGCGCTCCGCCGCAAGTACCGCCTGCTCATCGGGTACGTCGATCACACTGAGCACCGGAGCGAAGAGATCGCTCTGGGCGACCGGCATCTCCGGCGTAACGCCAACCAGGAGGACCGGCCTTTGCGAAGGGCCTAGATCGCCGTGCACGATCGCACCACGCGCCCGTGCATCGTCGACCAGCGCCCGCAGGTGCCGTTGTGTGGCGCCGCCAAGTGGAAGAGCCGGAAGGCCTGCAAGCTCGTGGAGAATGCGCTCGACCAGGGCGCTGCGCCGCGCCGTCGTGGAGCCCACCACAAGCAGGCGGCGCGGCGCCATGCAGGTAGCCCCGCCATTCAGCCTCATGCCGAACGCAACCGCCGCGGCGACATGGCCAAGCTCCGCCTCCGGCAGCACGATGAGCGAAGAGCACCCGGAAAGCTCCATCACGGCGGGGGTCGCGGACTCGGCGAGTAGCCGCATTACCGCGCGCCCACCTGCCGCGGAACCGGTGAAGAAGACTTTGTCCGGACCATCCGCGATCGCCTGCTCAGCCGCCTCGACGGACTCCGCCGTGACGTATACAAGCTCTTGGGGAACTCCCGCCTCGATCAGCGCACGGACGGCCAGGTGCGCGACGGCGGCACCGCCTCGTCCCGGCTTCCACACGACCGCGTTGCCGGCGACCAGTGCCTGCAGGACCTGAACGCCGGGCAGAAACAGCGGGTAATTGGACGGACCGATCACCAGCACCCTGCCGAGCGCGACCCGTTGGACTTCGCTCTCGACGCCACGCAGCCACCAGGGGCGACCTGAGCCTCCCAGCGATTGCGGCCGCAAAGCCTTCGCTGCCTTCCGCTCAAGAAACCGGCAAGCGGCGAGCAGCGGAAGAATCTCGGAGACGCGTACGTCGGCAGCCGTACGGAACGGCTCGGCATCGATCGCTTTCGTGAGCTCTTCGACCTGCTCGGCCATGGCGACGCGCCACCGTGCGAGAACCCGCAGCCGTTCGCCGATCGGCCGCTCCGCCCAGGATCGTTGGATCTCTCCAGCCCAGCGCGCGTTAGAAGAAAGCCCGTTGCCTGCCACCCTCTCCACGGCATCGACCTGTTCCAAAGGCGAGGCCGTCACGACGCCGCCCCGAGCATGGCCTCCGCCGACAGCAGCGAACCCGACCCCGCTGGGGAAGACCAGCTTGGCTCCATCTGCAGGTCTTCGAGCAGCAAACGCGAGGTAATGCGGGCGGATTCGAAAATAACCGGAAGACCACTGCCGGGGTGCGTTCCGCCGCCAACGAGGTACATCTGCTTGACGTCTTCAAAGCGGTTGTGCGGGCGCAGATGCAGCATCTGGTCGAGCGAGTGTGCCATCGAAAAAGTCGCGCCCATATGGAGATCGAACTCCGACGCCCAACCCGCGGGAGTGATGATGCGCTCCGTACGAATGCGCTGCTCGACATCATGCAGACCGATCTTCTTCATCTGCTCGAGCGCCAGTTGGCGATAGCGGGGAGCCTCTTTCGTCCAGTCGACCGAGCCAGTCTCATGGGTCACGGGAAGCAGCACATAGAGCGTGCTCTGGCCGGCGGGTGCGAGGGTTGGGTCGGTGACGCACGCATTCTGCACGTAAAAGGATGGATCGTCCGAAAGCTGGTGGAGTTCCTCGATGTCGCGCAGATTCTGCTTGTAGTTCTTGGCCAGAAAGATGGTGTGGTGCGACACATCGTCAAACCGTCCATCGATCCCGAGATACATCATGAAGGTAGAGCAGGAGAAACGTTTCTTCGCCGTCCTCTCATCGGTCCATTTGCGACGGAGTTCGTTGGGAACCATCTTGCGCATTGCGCCTGCAAAGTCCGCGTTGACGACGACGGCGTCGGCGGGCAGGGTGCGATTCGCGGTTTTCACGCCGACCGCCTTCCCATGCTCGATCAGGACGCGGTCCACGGGCTCATCCAGCAGGATCTCGACCCCCATCTCCGTGGCAATCCGCGCCATCGCCTTGGTTACGGCGCCACATCCGCCGGTTGGATGAAACACGCCATGCTCATACTCCAGAAAAGAAAGAATGGAGAAGAGACTCGGACAGCGGAACGGCGACATGCCGAGGTACTTTGACTGGAAGCTGAATCCCAGGCGGATGCGCTCGTCCTTGAAGTGAACCTGCAGGTCGGAGTCGAGCGAACGCCACGGGGCGAGCAGCGGAAGCAGCCGCATCATGCCCGGCTTCATCAGGTCCTTCCAGGATTCGAATGGGGATTGCAGGAAGGGAAGGAACTTCTCGAGCTTGACCCGGTTGTGCGTGATGAAGTGACGAAAGCGCTGCGCGTCCTCTGGCGAGATCGCCCCGATGGCCGCGACCATACGCTCGACATTGGGGGTTGCCAGCAACTCGCCGCCCGCGCCGAACACCAGGCGATACTGGGGATCAAGCCGCGTCATCGGAACCTCGCGGTCGAGATCGTAACCCGCCGCAGCGAAGATCTCCTTGAGGACCCGTGGATACAGGAAGAAGGTTGGACCGATGTCGAAGCGGAACCCGTCCTGTTCGACGGTCGACGTCCGCCCGCCGACGGCAGAGCGCTTTTCGACTACCGTCACCTTGACGCCGGACTTGGCAAGCAGCAAGGCCGCCGCAAGCCCACCTGGTCCTGCCCCGACAATCACCGCCTGCCGTGTGTGCTTCATGCTGGTCCCGTATCCTCGCCCTTGCCTGCCATGCGGCTGATCTGGCGAGCCTGCGCAGCGTTACGCTTGATTATAGAGAGGCTCTGCGCCGTCTCCAGAAGTATCTGGAGACGGCTTGAACAGCGTCAAGGTATGCGCAACCGACTTTCACTGGCGTGCAAAGTCATCGGCAGAGATTAAATGAGCCCGTTCAGCATCTGACACATCATCGCGCCTCCGCCAGCACGGTGCTCCCGGTTTCACCCGGCAGCATCACCGGAAGCTCGGCTCCGCTGACTCGTTTGAATAGCGCAAGCGCCTGCGCGACGACCTGGTCCATGTTGTAGTACTTGTACGAGGCCAGCCGGCCGACAAACTCCACGTCGTTGGTCCGGTCGGCAAGCTCTTTATACTTCAGGTAGAGCGCCGCGTTTTCGGGGCGCGGAATCGGATAGTACGGATCGCCCTCCGCCCTTGGATGCTCGAACACGATACTCGTCTTGTCAGCCACCTGGCCGGTAAGGTACTTGAACTCGGTCACTCGCGTGTAGGCGTGATCGTTCGGATAGTTGACCACCGCGGCTGGCTGGTAGACACCGACATCGTGCGTCTCGTGCTTGAACTCGAGCGAGCGGTAGGGAAGCGGACCGAAGCGATAGCCGAAGTATTCGTCGACCGGGCCCGTGAAGATGGTCTTGATGCCCGGGTACGCTGCCGCAACGTCCGCGTAGTCCACGCCCGTCCGGATACGAATCCGCGGATGATCGAGCATACGCTCGAACATACGGGTATACCCATGCAACGGCATGGCCTGGAAGGAATCCGCGAAGTACCGGTCGTCGCGATCGAAGCGCACGGGGATGCGACCGGCGACCGAAGAATCGAGCTCGGAAGGATCAAGACCCCACTGCTTCCGTGTGTAGTTGCGGAAGAACTTCTCGTACAATTCCCGGCCCACGCGACTAATGCAGATCTCTTCCGACGTCCGGATGACCGGTCGCGTGACTATCCGCTGGGCGAGGAACTCCTGCATTCCGGCTGCATCGAGATTCAACCCGTAGAGTCCGTTGATCGTATCGAGATTGATCGGGATCGGCAGCAGCTTGCCGTCGACACTCGCCAACACCCGGTGTTCATAGGGCCGCCACTGGGTGAAGCGCGAGAGATACTGCACCACGGCATCGCTGTTGGTGTGGAAGATGTGTGGGCCGTACTTATGCACCAGGATGCGCGCGTCGTCATGGTAATCGAAGGTGTTTCCCCCGACATGGTCGCGCTTGTCAATCAGAAGTACCCGCTTCCCCATGCCGGTCGCGAGCCGTTCCGCCAAAACCGACCCCGCGAAACCCGCGCCGACCACAAGGTAATCGAAGCGCTCCAGCCTCCGCGACATGCGGCTTGCGGCAAGCGAGTCGATCCTCTGAAAGGATGCCGGGGCCGAGGCCTTGGCCTTCAGAGCGGCCACGCGAACCTTCTCGATTTGAAGGTTCATCTCGGCCCAGGTTTTATCCCACGAGGTGTTGGCAAGCTTCCGTGCCACGGCTTCTCGCCATGCCTCCGTGGGTGGCTTCAACGCAGCATCGAGCGCCTCCGCAAACTCCTGAGCGGTGCCCGCGACTGCCACCAGACCCGCCTCGCCGTACCCCGTGACCACATCCCGGACCGGCGTCGAGACCGCCGGCTTGCCCGCCGCCAGGTACTCCGGCGTCTTCGTGGGGCTGATGAAGCGAGTGGAATCGTTCAAGGCAAAGGGAAGCAAAGCGACGTCCCAGCCGGCAAGGTAGCGTGGCAGATCCCCGTAGCTCTTGCTCCCGAGATAGTGGACGTTAGCACCCTGCGGCAGGGAAGATTGATCGATCTTGACGACCGGGCCGAGAAAGACGAACTGCATAGCAGGGCGAAGCGCCGCGACCTCCCTCATCAGAGGAACGTCGAACCGTTCGTCGATGACACCGTAAAATCCGGCGCGTGGGTGCGGTATGGACGCCTGGTCCTTCGGCTCATCGTTGTTTCCCTGCGCCGCGGCAAAGTGCGGAACATCGATGGAACTGGGGAACGGGTGAACATTCCCGTGCTGCTGCCGCTTCGCTTCGTAGAGACTCATCCCACCCGTAAACACGACGTCGGCCGCATCGAAGAGTTGACGCTCCCTGCGTCCGAGTTCAGGGGGTGCTCCCGTAAACCCAGAGAGTTCATCCATGCAGTCGTAGACGGTGGCCTCGCCGGCGAGATGCTCCGTAAAGGCAAGCGCCATGGGCGTGTAATACCAGCGCACAAAGCGGCTGACCTCCCACTCCGTCAGGAAGCGGTCGAGCAGCTTGCGTTGCGTGGAGTCTGCATCACCCACCCGTGGCAGGTGCGGACGCAACACCCAAAGCCGGGCCGTGTCCTGCATCACCTCCAGCCATGCTTCGCCTTCGCTGTCGAAGAACGGCTCCTCCCAGAAGAAGACCCGGCGATCCGCTGCCGCACGGTTCATCAGGTGTTGCGGCCGCTGCGTGACGAAATGCCAACGAAGGTGGCTAAAACACAGTAGATCGCAGGGCGCGAGATCCCCGGATACCTGCGAATTGAGACCGGAAGGGGCAAAGCCATCAGCGGATGTCGTCGACAAATGAAGCCTCAGAGGGTACTCAAGTTGCGTTCAGAAAGAGCGGCTTTCTTCTTCGTGTGATGTCAATTTCCGGAATGGCGTTGGGTTGAAGCCCCGTTCATTCCGTCCAGCAGCAGCAGCAAACCTGGACGCGCGTAGCGGCATCCCAAACGAGAGGGTTCCTGCGAACAAAACATTACCAGCGTCACCGCAGGCACATCTTCAGGAGCTCACTTTGACCGACGGATCGAGCCGCGGAGCGACAGCCTTATTCGCAGCGAGCCCGAAGAAACGCGAGACCTTAAACATTCTCGTTCTATCGCCGCATCGCGACGATGCGGCTTTTTCTCTTGCTCTGTCGATTGACGCGTGGCTCCGTCAGGGCCACTCTGTCACCATCATAAACGTGTTTACCCGCAGCCTCTATGCTCCGTTCTCCGATGCGGAGTCCGTACACGAGAATGATCGGCTTTCCTACGTCTCCGCCATGCGCCGCAAGGAGGATGAAGCGTTCCTTCGCCAGGTGAACGGCGCAACGATGGTCGACCTCAACATCAAGGATGCGCCCTTGCGCTTGCACTGCTCGGCGGACATCGTCTGCGACGTGCCCGTCGATCCGGCGGACGGCGCCTTCGCAAAGATTCAGAAGGCTCTCATCAAGTATACGTCTCGTCCAGACACTGCGCTGGTCCTTCCGCTCGCCCTTGGTAACCATGTGGACCATCGCGTCGTTCGCGACGCTTCGCTTCCCGCATCCGTCGGCTTTGCCTGCGCCTTCTACGAGGACCTGCCGTACGCGGCGCGGCCCGGCGTCGCCGTGGATTTACGGCGATTCCGCGAGGAGGTCGATACGCGCTACCACAAGCATCTTCACCCTGTCGTCTGCTCTCACGGCCGCGGCATCGCCTGGAAGCGCACGATTGCGCTTGGGTACAGCTCACAGATCCGCGAGGATCTTGCCAATCGCGTCAGCGACTTCGCCCATCGCTACCATGGCAACGAACGTATCTGGGCGGACGACACCTTCCTCGCACTCGTCAAGGCAGATCACCTTGAAGAAGGCGAGGAGCAACACCCTGCCTGAGTTCGCCACAGCGTGGCAGCGGATCCCCATCCCCATCTGCCAGATCTAGACCGTGGATCCTCTTCCCCGCCGCGCATCCACCAGGGTCGATATCGGCATTCCCATACAGTAAGCTAGTCCGAGAGGGTGGCGAAGCGGCACGATGGTCAAGACCGAACTGGAGATGCTAGACGTGCGCCACTTCTCCGCGCGCCAGCTGCGCCCGCTGCTCGAAAGTGAGGCGCAACGGTGGCAGCAGCGCCTGCGCTGGGATTACCGCAGTGCGACGGAGCTGCTCCTGCAGTATCTCGACTCCCGCATCCTGCCCGGCTTTGTGGCGCTGGATCGCGGCCGCCTCTGCGGGTACAGCTTCTGCGTCTACGAGGGTCGCAAGGCAGTGGTCGGCGACGCCTTTGCGCTCGATAACGCCATTCTTTCCGGCCTTGAAACGACCCAGGAGCTCCTGCGACAGCTCTTGCAGGTCCTTGCGTATGCCCCGGACGTCGATCGCATCGAGTCGCAACTGCTGCTCTACGAGACCGGCCACATCGCAGGGCCATTTATCGAGCGATCGTTCCTCCTCCACCGCCGCCTCTTCATGGAGGTCGACCTTCGTGCGATCGAGCGATTCGGCACGCTGCCGGCCACGCATCTGCCCGGCTACTTCGATCTCCAGCGCTGGCTTCCCGCGGATTACAACTCGGCCGCCGATCTCATCCACGCCGCATACACCGGCCACATCGACGCCACCATCAACGACCAGTACCGCACCGTGCACGGGTCACAGCGGTTTCTGCACAACATCGTCCGCTTCCCGGGCTGCGGAGCCTTCGACCCGCGCGCCTCCTGGACGCTGCGCGACCGGCGCACCGGAGCCCTCGCCGCCCTTGTGCTCTGCTCTCGCGTCCGGCCCGATACCGCGCACATCACGCAGCTCTGTGTCGCCCCGGCGCACCGCGGTCTTGGCCTTGGAGCCTACCTGTTGCAGCATGTGCTTCGCGACCTCACCGCCAGCGCTCTCGACGCAATCACGCTCACCGTGACCGAAGCCAACGACTCCGCCGTAAGGCTTTACCGACGCTGCCACTTTGCCACGCGTCACGTCTTCGACGCGCACGTGCTCGACAAGCCGGCGCACCGCCACGCCACCCCCGGCAGCTCCATCGGCGAGATGTTCCGGGTGCCGCGCGGCTAGTACTTCGCCATGCTCGGATCCATTTGGTCCGCCCAGGCCAGGATTCCTCCAGTCAGATTCGTCACGTTGGTGAAACCTGCCTTCTTCAAGGCGAGAGCCGCCTTCTGGCTGCGCGCCCCCGAGCGGCAGTGCACGATCACCTCGCGGTTCTTCTGAGGCTCCAACTCACCGATCCTCCGCTCGAGGTCGCCGACCGGAATCAGCGGCGCGCCGAGGTTGGCAATAGGGTATTCATGCGGCTCGCGGACATCGAGCAGGAAGAAGTCTTCCGCCGCATCCATCCTTCGTTTCAACTCCTTCACCCCGATCTGCGGAATGCCGTCGACCACCGGCAGGTCTCCCACCGCCTGGTCGTGCGCCGCCTCGAGCGGCCCGGTGCCGGCCGGCTTGGGAACGCCGCAGAACTGGTCGTAATCGATCAGTTCGGTCACCGTCGGATTGCTCCCGCAGACGGGGCACTCCGGATTTTTGCGTAGCTTGAGCGTCCGGAAGCTCATGCCGAGGGCATCCACCAGCAGAAGCCGCCCAACGAGCGAGTCGCCGATCCCCAGGATCAGCTTGATCACCTCAGTCGCCTGAACGACACCGACCAGCCCCGGCAGAATCCCGAGCACGCCACCTTCCGCGCAGGAAGGAACCAGCCCCGGAGGCGGCGGCTCAGGATACAGGCACCGGTAACACGGCCCTTCTTTCGTCGCAAACACGCTCGCCTGCCCTTCGAACCGGAAGATGGAACCGTAAGCGTTCGGCTTGTCCAGTAGAACGCAGGCGTCGTTGACCAAATACCGCGTCTGGAAGTTGTCGGTCCCATCCGCGATGACGTCATAGTCCTTGAAGATCTCAAGCGCATTCGCGCTCGTCAGCATGGTGTTGTGCTTTACCACGTTCAGGTACGGGTTCAGCCCGTGCAGCATGATCTCGGCCGAATCCACCTTGAGCTTGCCGACCGTCGCGGTCGAGTGAATGATCTGCCGCTGCAGGTTGCTCGCGTCGACCGTATCGAAATCGACCAGGCCAAGCGTGCCGACCCCCGCCGCCGCCAGGTAAAGAGCCAGCGGAGCCCCAAGGCCCCCCGTGCCGACACACAGAACCCGGGCCGCCTTCAGCTTCTGCTGCCCCTCCATGCCTACCTCGGGCAGGATCAGGTGGCGCGAATAGCGCGAAATCTCATCGTTTGAAAGCTTCGGAAGTTCCATGGAGTCTTATCCTGTTCAACGCACGTAAAGCCCACCGCCATCGCTGCGGAGGTCAAAGCCTGATTGGCAAAGGGGAAGGGAAGTAGTTCTAGCGACAACAACAGCCGCCGGCGATCGAGGGAATAATCGTCAGCTCATCGGATTCCACGACGGCCGCCTCTTCCTTGCCGGGAAGATACCGCACATCGTCGTCGTTCAGGTAGATGTTGACGAACGACCGCGTCTTGCCCTCGGCCGTAAACAGATGCTGCCGCAGCTCCGGATACTGCCCGGTCAGCGCCTCCAGCGCTCCCCCGACGTTCGTCGCCGCCACACTGATCGTCTCCTGCCCGCCGGTGAATGCGCGTAGCGGAGTCGGTATATGTATCTTCATGCCGTCTCTCCCTCAACCTCTTCCGCAACGTCGATCTCGATCGCTTCGTCCATAAACACCTTATCTTCCTCGCTGCTGCCGCCCAGAAAAAAGGAGTTGGTCGTCTCCGCGCTTCCCTGGGCAACGCTCGTAATCATATAAGAGCAGCCCAGCCAGTGCGCTTCCGCGAAGTCCGTCGTCGACCACTGCGCTGGATGATCCGGGTGCGAGTGGTAGAACCCGACGATGTCCAGCCCCAGCCCGCGGGCCTGCCGCTGAATCTTCACCAGCTCTTCCGGCGCGATCTGGTAGCGGTTGTGCGCGGAATCGATCCGTGTGTTGCCGGCGCGGGCGATGGCGCGCACCTGGTTTCCCTCAGCCCCCGCCTTGCCCAGCAGCACCCCGCAGCACTCGTGCGGATAGGTCTCCTCGCCGTGCGCACGGATGGCCTGGTAATGCGTGAAGTCGATCCGCAGCATCGTCATCCTTCCTGCCAAAACCGCTCGGTCAGGTACTTTTCGGCGGAATCGCACAGGATAGTCACAATTACGGCCTCGCGTCCCGCCTCCGCCTCTCGCCGGGCCACCTGCACGGATGCCGCTACCGCCGCCGCCGCGGAGACGCCCACAAGCAGCCCAGCGTGGCGGGCCAGGTCCTTTGCCATCCGGTAGGCGTCCTCGGTCGGCATCGAGATGTTTTCGTCGGCAAGCTGCGGATCGTAGATGCGCGGCACGATCGCCGTCGCCATGTGCTTCAGTCCTTCCAGGCCGTTGAAAGGGGAGTCCGGCTGCATGGAAATGCACTTGATTCGCGGATTCAGCTCCCGCAGCCGCCGCGTCGTGCCCACAAAGGTCCCGCTCGTGCCCAGCCCCGCGACGAAGTGCGTCACCTGCCCGTCCGTCTGGCGCCATATCTCGTTCGCCGTCGTTCGGTAATGCGCCTTCCAGTTCTCTTCGTTGGAGTACTGGTCCGCGTAGAAGTACCGCTGCGGCTCCGCCTCAGCCATGGCTCGCGCCTTGCGGATGGCCCCATCCGATCCCTCGCCCGGGTTGGTCCACACCACCTCGGCCCCGTAGGCGCCAAGAATCAGCTTCCGTTCCGGAGATACGTTCGAGGGCATCGCCAGCGTCACCGGAAAACCCAGCGCCGCGCCCAGCATGGCATACGCGATGCCGGTATTCCCGCTGGTCGCGTCCAGCAGCCCTCCACCGTCCCGCAGAAATCCTCGAGAGCGAGCGTCCTCCACGATCGCCGAGGCAGCCCGGTCCTTCACCGATCCCCCCGGGTTGGCCCACTCCGCCTTGCCCAGCACCTGCACGCCCGGCAGCCCGCGAGTTACGCTCTCCAGGCGCACCAGGGGCGTGTTGCCTACGCGTTCCAGCAGGCTCGTGCCCAGCATCGTCGTCGTCATGCTGTCCATCATGGGTGCCATCTCTTATCGGATGCGGCTCGATCCCGTTCGGTCGCGCCCGCCGCCCGATTGCTGCCGGACAGGGGGATGTGCGATGGTTAAGCCGAGTCTAACTTATGGCGAAGAAGACGCAGCAGCCCCTCTTCCAGGATGTTCTTTCGAAGCTCGGCAACCAGCACTTCGACGTGGCCCCCGCCTCTCCCGGCGCCCGCGCCACCCCCGGCAGCTTCCAGATCCGCAAGTACGGCTGCGCGGCCGAGATCTCCAGCGCCAAAGACGGCGGAGTCGACCTCCTCACCCGTGCCGGCTGGCTGCTCAACGGCGAGATCGCCCGCATCGTCGACCGTGGCTACCAGAAGTTCCTCAAAACGACACACCTGGAGATCCCCGCGACCGCCGACCACCTTCGCGCCATCCACCTCTTCTCCGAGGAGCTGAAGGAGGCCGCAGGCGCCATGAGCCTCTACAACGAGAGCCTCGGAACCACCAGCGATCGCTACCTCTACGACCGCGTTCTCGGCCGCGAGTAGCTCTGCCCCCGCTGCAGCTCGCGATACGCCTCGCTCTTGCCCATCCCGCGGGCTTTCGCCACCCGCTTCAGCGCATCCATCTCGCTCAGCCCCTCCGCCGCCCGAACGGCCGCCACCTCCTCCGCAATCGTCGCCTCCGCAGCCTTCGCCGCCGCCGCCGGAGCCAGCAGCAGCACCATCTCGCCCCGCACCTGCGCCCGCGCCGCCAGGGCTGCCCGGACCTCGGCAACCGGCCCCCGCAGGAACTCCTCGTGCAGCTTGGTCAGCTCCCGCGCCACCACCACCCGCTCCCTCTCGCCGAACACCCCGGCCACGTCCCCCAGCGCATCCAGAATGCGGTGCGGCGCCTCGTAGAATACCTCGGTCGTCCCGTCGCGCTTCAACCCCTCCAGCAAGGTTCGCCGCGCCCCCTGCTTCGCCGGCAGAAAGCCGTGAAACATGAATCGCTCCATTCCAAGGCCGCTCCCGATCAGCGCGCTGATCGCCGCGTTCGCCCCCGGAACGGGAAACACCGGAACGCCGGCTGCAATCGCCGCCGCCACCAACTGGCTCCCAGGGTCGGCGATCCCCGGAGTACCCGCATCGCTCACCACGGCAATCCGCCCGCCCGCCCGCAGCTCCGCTGCAAGCTCCTCGCTTCGTTCCCCCTCGTTGTGCATGTGGTAGCTCACCATCGGCGTCCGGATGCCGAAGTGGTTCAGCAGCTTCTGCGTCTGCCGCGTGTCCTCGCAGGCAATCCGGTCCGCCTGCCGCAGCACCCGGAGCCCGCGCAGCGTCATATCTTCCAGGTTGCCGATCGGCGTGGCCACCAGGTAAAGCCCGGGAGCCAGCGTTTTTTCCTCGGGACTCTCCTCAGCGCCCATCACGCTCTCGTCCACGCCGGGGCAGGTGCCCGCGCAGCCGGATCGCCTGCGAAAGATGGTGCGGCGTGACGATCCCCACCACCCGCTCGCCTTCCAGCACCGGCACGAACTGCGCCCCGCCCGTCCCAGCGATGCGATGCAGCGTCTTCACCAGCGCATCCTCCGGACGCGCAATCTCGAACGTCCGCGCCATCACCCCCTGCACGTAGCTGTTGCCGCCCGACCGCAGCGCCTCCACGATGCTCTGCCGCGACACCGCCCCCACGATCGTGCCCCCGCGAACCACCGGAAAGACATCCTGCAGCGTATGCACGGCCCGTTCGAGCGCGTCCTCCAGCGTGTCCGAGGCCGAAAGGGTCGTGTAATCCGTCAGCATCACCTCGCGCATCGTGATCGTGTCCACCTCGGTCTGCAGCAGCAGCCCGCGGTCCTCCATCTGCCCGCCAAACAGCACAAAGAAGCCGATCATCACGAACCATGCCCCTCCCACCGTCACCCCCGCCACCACCAGCGCGACGGCGACCATCCGCCCGAAGGTCAGCAGCGGCGGCCGCGGCGACCGGGCCTCCGGCTTGATGCCGAACAGGACCTTGCCGTCCAGCGGCGAGGCCGGCAGCAGGTTCACCAGGCCCAGCAGCAGGTTAGTCCACACCAGCGCCTTCAGCAGGTGCGCCGGCGCAACCCACGGGCGCGTCACCAGGTCCAGCTCCGGAGACACACCCTTCACAATTCCCGCAATGACCGCGGCGAACAGGATGTTCGCCACCGGCCCCACCACCGCCAGCCAGATCTGTTCGCGTGGTGCAGGTCCGGCCGGAGCCCCCTCCCGCCCCTCCGCGCCCGCATTCCCAAAGGTCGGCAGCGCGCCCGTGGGCAGCAGCAGCAGGCTCTTCAAATCCAACCCAAGGCACACCGCGGCAATCGACCGCGCCGCCTCGCGCACCAGCACCGCGCCCAGCACCATCAGCCAAACCACGAAGCCACGGCCCCCACTGCCCGCGCCATAAAGCCCGAAGCTGATCGAGAAGCCCAGCAGGATCACAAAGAACGTGTGGATTCGAAGCTCGACCCCGAGCACCCGACCGAGCGAAAAAGACCAGGACCGCATCGCTCGATTGTATGCCGGAGAACGCAGCCCCGTTTCCCGGCCCACGGGCGGCCCAGCCGGAGATACCATATCTGTATGCGTGTCATTGGCGGTTTGTACCGGTCGCGCCTCCTGGCAGCACCGAAGGGAACGGCGACTCGTCCGACCAGCGACCGGCTGCGGGAGACGCTCTTCAACATCCTTGCGCCGCGCCTCACCGGCTGCCGCTTCCTCGACCTCTACGCCGGAACCGGTGCGGTCGGCATCGAAGCCCTCAGCCGCGGCGCCGCCCACGTCTGGTTCGCGGAAAACAACCTCGCCGCGCTTGCCTCCCTGCGGGCCAACCTCGCCGCCCTCGACATCACCCGCGACCACACCGTGGAGGACCGTGGAACCGGGGCCATGCTGCAGCGCCTCGCCAAGCTTTCCGCTCCCGTCGATATCGTCTTCCTCGACCCGCCCTACACCGCCGAACAGGAGTACCTCGGCACCCTCGGCTTCCTGGGCAGCGAACGCGGCCGGCAGACCCTCAGCCCGGGCGCCGTGGTGGTTGCGGAGCACTCCAGCAAAGCCTCGCTCCCGCTTCGCTTCGGTGGGCTGGAACATCGTCGCCTGCTCCCGCAAGGCGACGCCGCTCTCAGCTTCTACGAACGCGAACTCACGCCGATCATGACACCGACTGCCATAGACGAGATCCAGGTGCTTTCAGGCTCGGATAGGACAGTGGGTCAACGCGCTGAGCGCCGTCATGACACCGCCCTCGAAGCGGAGCCGGAAACGCAACTTGGCACAAAGCATCCTGCGAGAAAGTGGTAGATGCTTTCTCCTGCACTGGCACATATCCTTCTACCCGCCATCGTCGGCATCAGCCTCCTGCTGATGTTGATGCGCCCACGGAAAATTGCCGAGGTGTATTGGGTCAGCGGCGGTGCCATCCTGCTCCTTGCCCTCAGGCTCATCCCAGTCAAACTGGCCGGGAAGGCTGTGGGCGAAGGATCGGATGTTTATCTGTTCCTGATTGGGATGATGCTGCTCTCTGAGCTCGCCCGCGAACACGGCGTCTTCGACTGGCTCTCTTCCGCCGCCATTCGCGGTGCCAGGGGTTCTACCTCGCGACTCTTCATCCTCATCTACGCCATCGGAACGCTTGTGACGATCTTTATGTCCAACGACGCAACGGCCGTGGTCCTGACGCCCGCAATCCTCAAGGCCGCGCGTAAGGCAAACGTCGAACCCCTTCCCTACCTGTTCCTCTGCGCTCTGATCGCGAATGCAGCCTCCTTCGTCCTGCCGATCTCAAACCCTGCAAATCTCGTCGTCTTCCACGGCGGAGCGATGCCTCCGCTGAGCCAATGGCTGTTGGCCTTCGGCGTACCTTCGCTGCTTTCAATCGGGGCAACGTACTTCGTCATGCGCTGGATCTTCCGCAAAGATCTGCAGGCTGACCTCGACGCCGAGGTGAGGGGTGAGCCGCTCCCTTCCGAGGGAAAGCTGGTCCTGGCTGGGTTGGTCCTGATGGTCATGGTTCTCCTCACGGCGTCGGCCCTCAAAAAGGACCTCGGTCTGCCTGCCTGCCTGGCTGCCTTGGTCATCACGGCAGTCGTCTCGACGAAGGCAAAGAAGAGCCCGCTCAAGTTGGCGCGAGAGATCAGTTGGGGAACGCTCGTCCTCGTGGCCGGACTGTTCATCATGGTGGATGCGGTGGAGAGCGTCGGTGCCTTGCATCTCACCCAGAGCTGGTTGGCTGCCGCACAAAGGTTACCCTCCGCTGCTGCAGCGTACGTCATCGCCGCCGCGGTTGCGTTCGGAAACAATGTCGTCAACAACCTGCCCCTGGGCTTGATCGCCGGAGCCACCTTGGCGGCCTCCCACGCCAAGGGCCTGACGGCGCAGGCAGTGCTGATCGGCGTGGACCTGGGGCCGAACCTCTCCATCACAGGATCGCTGGCGACGATCCTCTGGCTGCTCGCGCTGCGAAAAGAAAAGCTCGAAGTGAGCTTCTGGACCTTCCTTCAGGTTGGTGCCGTCGCCATGCCCGTCGCATTGGTCTCTTCGATCAGCGGCGCCATCCTCATGCGGCTTTCTTTAAAGCCTCATAGCGAGAACAATCAGGAATGAGCCACTCAGGCGACCACGCCCATCTCCTGGTCACGATACTGCAGTTGATAGAGCTTGTAGTAGAGCCCACGTTGCGCCAGCAGTTGCTGGTGCGTTCCACGCTCGCGGAGCGTTCCCTGGTGCATCACCAGGATCGAGTCAGCCCGCTGGATCGTCGAGAGACGATGTGCGATCAACACACTCGTGCGTCCCGCGATCATCCGCGACAATGCCAGTCGCACCCGCTGCTCGGTGTCCGTATCGACGGAACTCGTCGCTTCGTCCAGGATCAGGATTCCCGGAGCATGAGCGAGCGCCCGGGCAAAGCTGATGAGCTGCTTCTGTCCTGTCGAGAGCGTAGCGCCGCGTTCCAGCACAGGCTCCTGAAACTGCAGCGGCAGCGTCCGGATGAACTCCGCCACGTTAACCTCTTCGGCGGCGCGTTCAAGCTGCGCATCCGTGATCCACTTCGAGCCCAGACGAATGTTGTCGGCGATCGTGCCGGTAAACAGGAAGGAATCCTGAAGAACCACGCCGAAGCGCTGCCGCAGCTTTCGCAGGTCCTGGTCTCGAACATCGACTCCGTCGATCAGGATCTGTCCGCGCTGGAGGTCGTAAAAGCGCATCATCAACGCAGTGATCGTCGTCTTCCCCGCCCCCGTGTGACCGACGATGGCGACCGTCTCATCCGCTTCCACGACGAAGGACACGCCGCGGAGAATCCACTCAATGTCCGTCAGGCTGCGAAGATCGACGTTTGGGTCCGCAACACGCGAAGCCTGGGCGTCGTCCAGCGCCTGGTAAGTAAACCAGACGTCGCGGAACTCAATGCGCCCACGGTCGGTCCCGGCCGTCGCCCCTGCAACCGGGCTGGCCGGCGAGACGATCTCCGGTTCTGTGTCGATCAGCTTGAAGACCCGTTCCGACGCCGCCATCGCGGCCTGCAAGATGTTGTATTTCTCGCTCAAGTCCATGATCGGCCGAAAAAACCGCTGCGCATACTGCATGAAGGCGATCAGCACGCCAAGCGTCACCGTCGAGTGCAGGACGCTGACGCCGCCGCGCCAGATCACCAGCGCGATAGCGATCGAGCTCAGCAGTTCGACCGCCGGGTAATACAGCGCATAGGCGAAGATCGCGTCTTTGAACGCATCCATGTGCAGACGGTTAATCGACTTGAAGTCGTCAAACGCACGCTGCTCGCGGTTGAACAACTGCACGATCGCCATTCCCGAGACGTGCTCCTGCATGTAGGTGTTGATCTGCGCGATCGCGGAGCGGATGCGCCGGTAGGAGTCGCGCACATGCTTGCGGAAGATCTGAGTGATGTACAGGATCACCGGGATCACGGAGAGCGTCAGCAGCGCCAGCGGCCAGCTCATCCGCAGCATGATCAGGATGATGAAGGCAAGGACGAACACGTCCTCAAAGATGGCCAGCACCCCGGACGTGAACATCTCGTTCAGCGCGTCGACGTCCGAGGTGACCCGCGTGACCAGCTTCCCCACCGGGTTCCGGTCGAAAAATCCAGGGCTCATGCGCTGGAGATGACGGAAGATCTCCCTGCGAAGATCGAACATGATCTTCTGGCCCGTCCATTGCATCAGGTAGGTCTGCAAAAACTCCAGAGCATACGTAAGCAGCAGGGAAGCGAGATAAAGCAGGCCGAGCTGCGTAATGCCCTGCATGGGACGCGGGCTCAGGTGCCGGCCTAGCCAGGAAAGCTTCGCGGGCGCGGTGTCGCCCATGTAGGTATCGACCGCCACCTTCACTAGGTAGGGCCCTGCCACGTCGGAGGCTGCCTTGAAGAGGATAGCGGCCGCCGAAAGCGCCGTCTGCAGCTTGTACGGCTTCAGGTATGTAAGCAGACGGCGCATCAAGCGCCCGTCATAGGCCTTACCGACCACATCGTCATCCGGGGCTGGCTTCTTCGGCGCGCTCGTCTGGTTCTTCGGCCCTGGCTGGGCTGCAGCCGGCCTGCCGTTCTGAGCCTTGCTCACAGGCAACGACCCCGCCACCGAATTATTGGAGGATTCCACCACTCACATTCTAGATGCTCGGTGGCTCCCGGGGGTTCTACTTTCCTTCCCGGCGACCGGCGGCCCGGTGGCATCGGGAACCGCAATGGTCGCGACCCCCAGCACGGGCCCAAATGCCGCCGCCTGCGCGAAAACCACAAGGCGCAGGTCGCCGGAGGAGGCAGGAAGAGGAACCCGGATCGTCGTCGAACTGCCCATTGGCCCGCCGGTGCTGCCGACTCGCGTCAGCGAGAGGACTACCCCAACATGCCGCAGCGTTCGGCCGCCATTCTCTCCGGAGCGCACCTGCGTGGTCTCCGACGGAGAGACCACCGCCGCGAACAGCGCCGCCGTAGGCCGCTTCGGTCCGGCCGTGCCAGAGAGCGCGAGGGTTGCGGAGACCGCCCTCCCGTCTCTCCTGGCATCCGTCAGGGTAAGCGGCAGGCTTACCGCGTGAGCAGCCTGGCGGAGAGCACGCTCGGCGGCTCCCGCATCGGCGCCATTGAAAGCCGCGCCCCCCGCCACGACCATCTGCGGCGTGTAGACGTCGGGAAGACCAAACCGCGATGCGTAACCGCTTTGCCGCTCCGTCAGGAGATGAGACGAAAAACGATCGCGCCAGCCGAGCTGGTCCCAGTAGTCGACATGTTCCGACAGAACGATCGCCTCGGCTTCGGCAACGGGTTGGTCGCGGTCGAGCCGTGCCAGCAACGCGTCTGCCGGGGGGCAACTTGAGCAGCCTTCGGAGGTAAACAGCTCCACCAGGACGGGCCTGCGGGCCGGCGTCTGCGCGTGCGCCACAAGGCACACGAGCAGGAGAGATGCGGAAAACAACGTTCGTACGGGCATGGCGCGGGCTCCTCGTTCCTGTACTCCGAACGTTCTTGGGTGACGGTTAGACGTATCCGAAGCCGAATCCCCTTCGCGACCCGCGCGCCGCCGCGGAGGCCGACACGCATGAAACAATAGTGCTTGCCTGCTATGGACGACTCCCTGGGTCTCTACATCTCCGTGCCTTTCTGCAGGACGAAGTGCAGCTTCTGCAACTTCGCTTCGGACGTCTTCGCGCCGGCAAGGATGGATGGCTACGTCGATCGTCTCTGCCAGGAGCTGTCCGAGGCGTCGGCCCATGCAGAGCGGATCGGAGCCCGCCTGCCGCAGGGGATCGACTCGATCTACTTCGGCGGGGGAACCCCAAGTCTTCTCGAAGCGGAGCATCTGCAGCGGCTCTTTGCCGCCATCCATCGGCACTTCCATGTAGCCGAGGATACGGAGATCACGCTTGAGGCCGCTCCCGGTCAGCTCGAAGCGAAAACCCTTGCAGCCGCGGTGCAGATGGGCATGAACCGCATCAGCTTCGGGGTGCAAAGCTTCGTGGACGCCGAATCGGCAGCCGTTGGGCGCCTCCACCGCGGGGCCGGCTGCCTGGCGGAGTTCGACCGCGTCCGCGCGGCCGGGATCGATCGCGTCAGCCTCGACCTGATCGTCGGCCTGCCCCACCAGACCGAGGAGAGCTGGCTCTACTCGGTCGCACAAGCCATCGCCTCCGCCATGGATCATGTCAGCCTCTACATGCTGGAGATCGATGAGGACTCACGGCTCGGCAGGGAAGCGCTCGCCGGCGGCAGCCGCTATCACGCCGCCGCGCTCCCTTCAGAAGACCAGGCCGCGGACCGGTACCTGGCCGCCTGCGAACGGCTCCGCGACGCCGGACTTGCACAGTACGAGATCTCGAACTTCGCCCGGCCCGGCTGCGAGTCACGCCACAACCTCAAGTATTGGGTGCGCAGCCCCTACCTCGGGTGCGGCCTCGACGCGCATTCCATGCTGCGGACCGACGCTCCAGCCGCGCTGCGATGGGCGAACCCCGACGATCTCGACCGGTACATGGCCTCAGGCGGCTCTGCGAAGGCTCCGCTCAGTCTTTACCGCCCGAAAGACGGCCCATCGATCGATCTCATCGGTCCTGACGAAGCCTTCGAAGAAGAGTTTTTCCTCGGACTCCGCCTCACCGAAGGCATCAACCTGGATCGGCTCGGCACAATCTATGGGAGATCCCGGACCGCGAGCGTACATGCTGCACTCGAAGACGTGCAACTCGCCGGCTTGCTCGACAGGTGCGATAGCCAGATACGGCTTACCGCCAGGGGGCGGCTGGCCTCGAACGAAGTCTTTTCAAGGCTGCTCCTGCAGTAGCCGTCACCACTAAGAGGGGAAGCGGAGGAGCACGGTGGACGCAGTCATCGACCTGAGGAGTGACACGGTAACCCGGCCCACCCCGGCCATGCGGAGCGCAATGGCCTCCGCCGACGTCGGCGACGATGTCTACGGCGAAGACCCCACGGTCAATCGTCTGGAGCAGAGGGCTGCCGAAATCTTCGAGCGCGAAGCTGCCCTCTTCGTCCCCACCGGCACCATGGGCAACCAGATCGCCATCCGCCTCCACACGGAGCACGGACAGGAGGTCATCTGCGAGGCGCGCTCCCACATCCTGGATTGGGAGATGGCCATGACCGCGGCCTTCGCCGGTTGCCAGGCGCGCACCGTCCCCGCGCACCGCGGAATCCTGACCTGGGCCGACATACACCCCGCCATTGGAGCAAAGATCTACTACCGCGCCCAGACCGGCCTCATCTGCCTCGAGAACACCCACAACATGGCCGGCGGAACCGTAACCCCTCTCCCCGTGCTCGAAGAGATCTGGGATGGAGCCCGGCAGGCGCGCCTCCCCGTCCACCTGGATGGCGCACGCATCTTCAACGCCGCCGCGGCCCTCGAATTGCCGGTCGCCACCATCACCCGCGGCTTTGACACGGTCATGTTCTGCCTGTCCAAGGGCCTTGGAGCGCCGGTCGGATCGATGCTGGTCGGTTCGCACGCCGCGCTCCAGCAGGCGCGCATCTTCCGCAAGGCGCTCGGCGGAGGCATGCGGCAGGCCGGCATTCTGGCCGCCGCCGGACTCATCGCGCTGGAAGAGATGCCCGCGCGTCTCCCGGAAGACCATAGCAACGCCAGCATCCTCGCTGAAGCGATCGCGCAGCACCCCGGCGCGTCCATCGACCTCGAAGCCGTGCAGACCAACATCGTCATCTTCGATCTCTGCGGCAGCCAGGATGCATCCTGGTTCGTCGAACGCCTCCGGGCGGGCGGCGTCCTCGCCAGCGCCATCGGCCCGCGACGCGTCCGCTTCGTCACCCACTATGACGTCGATCGCAACGCATGCCTCCGCGCCGCGGCCCTGGTAGCGCAAACCCTGCAGGAAACCGTCTAGTCGGAGCCTGGCTGGATCACCGGATGATCCGCCAGAAACACCCTGATCGAGGTGCCGTGCGCCGCCTCCGCGGTGGAGCTCTCCACCGTGATCGTCCCTCCATGTTTATGCACGATCCCCTGGCTCACCCACAATCCAAGTCCCGTCCCTTGTTCTCCTTTCGTGGTGAAGAACGGACGGAACAGCTGCTCATGAAGGTGCTCCGGAATCCCGCATCCATTGTCCTCGATGCAGATCACAACGCCGGAGAGACCCTGTTCTCCTCCAACGCCCGAGATTGCTGCCACGGGGCTTGCGGATACCCGCACAAACGCCTGTGGCTGGCCGGAGGCAGCCTCCGCCGCATTCGTAATCAGGTTTGTAAAAACCTGGCGAAGCTCCGCCGGAAAGCCTCCCACGCTCAGCCCCCGCGGAACCTCTTCCCTCAAGCTGACGCCCAACGTCTGGAACCGCCGCTCCATCAGCACCAGCAGGTCCGCAAGCGTCTCATGCAGGTCGATCGGCACGGGCGCCTTCGATTCCCGGTACAGCCCAAGCATCGCCCGGCTGATCTGCGTCACCCGGGCAAGCTCCTGCTGGGCCATCCCAAGAAACTGGCTCGCCTCCTCCGGCGTGGAGCCCGATTCCATCAGGTAAAGCAGGTTCGAAACCGAATCCAGGGGATTGTGAATCTCATGCGCGATGGTGGCCGCCAGCCGGCCCGCCACCGCCAGCTTCTCATTGGCCAGCAGCGCGGCCTGCGTCTTTCTCTCCGCCGTCACATCGCGGAACACCATCACAATCCCGGTCATCACGCCCGCCTGATCCATAATGGGGGCCGCGTTGTTGTCGATCGCCATCTCCTTCCCCGTGCGCGACACCAGCAGAGTGCACCCTCCTGGATGCACCGGCCGCTTCTGCCGCTGCACCAGGCTGGCGGGGCTTTCCACCGGTCGACGCGTCAACTCCTCCACCACCCGGAACACCTCGTCGATCCCGTGTCCGCTCGCTTGTGCCTGGCTCCAACCGGTCAGCTCCTGGGCAATCTGATTCATCATCTGCACCGTGCCCGAGGCGTCGCAGGTAATCACCCCATCGCAAATCGACGCCAGCGTCGTGCGCAAATTCTGTTCGGACACGAACAGTTCGTCCGCCCGCTGCCGAAGCACAACCTGTACCGCCCCGTAGGCCTTCGACACCTCCCGGAGCCGGCTGCGGATGTACCGGCCAAGCAGCAGGCTAAGCCC
Organism: uncultured Granulicella sp.; assembly: GCA_965213785.1. GTDB lineage: Bacteria > Acidobacteriota > Terriglobia > Terriglobales > Acidobacteriaceae > Edaphobacter. Next base: position 3,265,809 of record OZ243921.1, read on the forward strand.
CGCCGCCATCGCCAGGATGGCGACCAGGGTAGCGCCCGTCTGCCGCCGCCACCGCGTGATGCGCTCCTCCCGCCGCACCGCGGAGTCGTGGATGATCGTCTCCACATCGGCTCGCAGCCCATCCATCGCCGTCTTCCCCAACAGGTTCAGCTCGACATCCGCAGTCTTCCCGCCCCCCTCCAGGGTCGAAATGACGGGGGAAGCAAAGCCATCGTGCCACGCGTAATGTGCGCGCGCGAGCGCATCCAGATCGGCCAGATCGTTCGAGTAATCGTGCAGCAGACCATGCAGATGCACAAAGGCCGCCGCCAAGGGAGCCTCTGCGTCGTGCATCGGCGAGAGAAATCGCCGGTCGCCCGTCACCTGGTAGCCGCGAAGCCCACTCTCTTCATCCACCATCAACTTCTGCAGCAGCGTCGCTTCGGAGATGCATTGATCTGCCTGCTCAATCAACTGCACCGTGCTGCTGGTCTCGCGAACTCCCAGGAAGAGCGCGACGGCGGCGGCCATCAAAGTGACCGTAGGAAAGAAGGACGCCTGGCGAAGGACTCGGTCGAACTGGGCCGCGTTCAAATCCCGTCTCCTTACCTATCGTCGCTCTTCCATCTACCGGTACGTCCGCCGGTCACTGCTTGGATGCACCATCGCTCGGGAACGAGCGCCTAACCCAGGTTCGTCTCGGGAAAAACGCTTGCCAGGTTGCGCAACAGCATCGGCGCGCCCTCGCCCTTGGTCATATAAACGTCTACCAGCGCGGTAATCTCCGCCGGCAGCGCGATATTGGCCGACAGCAGCAAAATGGGAATCTCCGGCTTGGTCTGGCGCATACGGTCCGCGACCTCTCCCCCGTTCATTCCCGGCATCGTATAGTCCAGAATCACGGCCTGAATGGGCTGCGTTGTAAAAACCTCCAGTCCCGAAAGGCCGTCGAGCGCCGTCAGCACCTCGTAACCCGCCCGCTCCAGCAGAATCTTCCGCACCTGCAGGCCCACCACCTCATCATCCACGCACAGAATCAGTCGAGAACGGTTCAGCATCCCGGAGGGCCTCCACACTAAGAACGGCTCCTGAAAACGACCGTTCAAGGCAGTGCCAGTGTACAACCCGCCCGCCGTCCCAGCCATCCCGGACGTGGAAGTTAGACCGGTTGTTCTGGTCTAAACCGATTCGGCTGCTTGTAGGTTGAGGCTGGTGTCGGGACTGCGCCAGTGCCTTGAGGACCTGGTACGGCGGCGCTTGATGCCGAGCGCCTCATTTCGACGGGCCGGGGCGTAGAAGCGATAGCTGACGTCGTCTTCGGCGATCACGGCCTTTGAAGGTGCCTAGCGCTTGTAGAAGGCGATTGCGGCGTGCAGGCGTGCAGGAGTGCAGCACCGAAGCACGCTTCTTATCCGGGTAGATGGCAGCGAAGGCCAGACGGCTATGATCGTCGATGGCGATGTGGACCGACTCGACGCGATGCCTGCGACCTTGTCGCGACGGTTGCGGTTGATACGCTACGAAGGCCGCGGAAACCGCGCCAGGCGCTGGATGTCGATGTGCAGCAGGTCGCCGAGGCAAGGTGCTCGTAGCGCACCACCACGGGCGGAGGTTCGAGGACGCAGACGGTTCAGCTTCAACCGCCTCACGATGCGGCTGACGATGGGCCGGCTCAGGCCTGTGGCGCGCGCAATCCGGACACCGGTCCAGCGTTCGCTGCGCAGCACCTCGACCTGTTCGACCCTGAGCGCTGGCGAAGGCTGGCGATGACGCAAAGCAAGCGAACTGCGGTCCCGAAGCGCCGCTACGCCGTCCCGCGATATCGAGCGACCCACTTGGCAGCGTCTTCGCACCCACATTGCTGCCCGCGGCAGCTTCAACGTGGATCCCCGCTCAATCACCTTCTTCACCATTATCTCCCGATCTTCGGCGTAGCTACGGCATTCTTGCGACAGTCCATCTGGTCTCCTCCATCGCAGAGCCTTAGCAAACCCAGCCTCTTAGTTCTCAATTCAGATGGACAGTCTACTCACATTTCACGCCTAGGCTCCTATGTGGGCGCGCTTTGAAATTTGGTGCGTAGGCAAACCTTGGCCCTTAGCTTGTTGGTTCATTCGACTATGGATTTTCATTGGGAACTCCAGATGTCTGGTCGTGCGACATTGCCATTCGGAGCTTCTTTAGGTGGTTACGGCTCCTAAGCTGGCGCTGCTGACGGTCGCGGCGTACTTGGCGAAGACTCCGCGTTCGAAGCGAGGGTTCGGGGGGGTCCATTGGGTGAGGCGTGTGGCGATTTCTTCGGCGCGGACGTTGAGGGTGAGGGTACGGGCGGGGATGTCGAAGGTGATAGTGTCGCCTTCTTGGACGGCGGCGATGGGGCCTCCGAGTTGGGCTTCGGGGGCTACGTGGCCGGCCATGAGGCCGCGGGTGGCTCCGGAAAAGCGGCCGTCGGTGAGGAGGGCTACGGTTTCGGAGAGGGCGGGGATGCCCTTGATGGCGGCGGTGACGGCGAGCATCTCGCGCATGCCGGGGCCTCCGCGGGGGCCTTCGTAGCGGATGACGAGGACGTCGTTGGGGTTGATTTTTCCGGCTTCGACGGCGGCGTGGCATGCGTCTTCGGAGTCGAAGACGCGGGCGGGGCCGGTGTGGTGGATGCGCTCGTGGCCGGCGACCTTGATGACGCAGCCCTCGGGGGCGAGGTTGCCTTTGAGGATGACGAGGCCTCCGGTGGCTTTGAGGGGGGCGTCGATGGGGTAGATGACGGGCTGGTTGGGGGTTTCGACGGCGACGGCGGCTTCCTGGGCGAGGGTTTTGCCGGTGACGGTGATCTGGTCGCCGTCGATGAGGCCGGCGGCGAGGAGGCGTTGGGCGAGAAGGCGGGAGCCGCCTGCGTCCTGGTAGTCCTTGGCGGCGTATTTGCCTCCGGGGGAGAGGTCGCAGATGTGGGGGGTGCGGTCGTTGATGCGGTTGAAGTCGTCGATCGTGAAGGGGATCGAGAACTCGCGGGCGATGGCGAGGAGGTGGAGGACGGCGTTGGTGCTGCCTCCGGAGGCGCAGGTGGCGGCGTAGGCGTTCTCGATGGCGGCGCGGGTGACGATTTTGCTGGGGCGGAGGTCGTTGCGGGCGAGGTCCATGATGAGGCGGCCGGCTTCGCGGCTGGCCTTGGCTTTTTCGGGGGACATGGCGGGGACGCCGGTGATCTGGATGGGGGAGATGCCGAGGAACTCGCCGGCCATGGCCATGGTGTTGGCGGTGAACTGGCCGCCGCAGGCTCCGGGGCCGGGGCAGGCGGCGGCTTCGAGGGCTTCGAGCTGCGCGTCGGAAATGGTTCCGGCGGCGTGGGCGCCCATGCCCTCGAAGACCTGGAGGATGGTGATTTCCTTGACGGTGCCGTCGGGCTGGGGGAGGCGGCCGGGGGCGATGGAGCCGCCGTAGAGCATGAGGCCGGGGATGTCGAGGCGGGCGAGGGCCATGATGGCGGCGGGCATGTTTTTGTCGCAGCCAGCAATGCAGATGAGGCCGTCGAAGGAGTTGGCGCGGGTGACGAGTTCGATGGAGTCGGCGATGACTTCTCGGGAGACTAACGACGCTTTCATGCCTTGGGTTCCCATGGTGATGCCGTCGTGGACGGTGACGGTGTTGAACTCCATGGGGGTTCCGCCGGCTTCGCGGACGCCCTGCTTGACGGCGGCGGCTACGTCGCGGAGATGGAAGTTGCAGGGGCCGACCTCGGTCCAAGTGTTGGCGATGCCGATGAGGGGCTTGGCGAGGTCTTCGCGGGTGAAGCCTACGGAGCGGAAGTAGGAGCGGGCGGCGGCGCGGCTGGGGCCTTCGGTGAGGGGGATCGAGTATTTTTTCGGGTTCATAGAATGGAATTGCCTTCCTTAGTTGCTGCTTCCTTGCGGTCACGCTTACCGTCAGAGTGACCGGCTCGCCAGCTTGCTGAAGTCCATGAGGAGAAGAGGGTAACGGGTTCTCCGCGTAGGCCTTCGTCGTAGCCGAGTTCGTATTCTTCCTGATTGAGATACTGCGGAGGTTCAAGGTCCAGAGGCTGCATATGCTTGCTCCGTGCGAACGGCTATCTGGCGCAGGGGATTGGGTAGGGGGTGCCGGGGGTGGTTCGGGTTGCCAGGCGGATGGTTTGGAAGCCTAGGGGGCAGAGATGGTCCTGTTCGAGGGTGAGGAATTGGGTTAGGAAGGTGTGGCGCGTGGGCTCGGTGGTGAACTGGTAGGAGAGGATGGTGAGTTGGTCTTGGGGGGTTTCGATTAGAAAGCGGAGGTCGGTGTGTTGTTTGGTGGCTTGCGCGGTTTGGGCGAGGGCGTACTGGATGCGTTTGGCGAAGGCGCTGGCTTGAGCGCCGGTGGGGTCAGTGCGGGCTTCGTCTTCCGTCTGCCAACCGTCGGTGGAGTCGAAGACGGTTTGGGTGGCGCCAGTGGCGGTGGTGAGGTCGGCTTCGTCGGCGTGGGGGTTGCCGCCGTCGCCCCAGTGATAGCTCGCGGCTTTGTGGATGCTGGGGCCGCAGGGGTCGGGGTGGCCGGCGGGGGTGTACATTTCGGACGCACATTTGGGGCCGCGGTAGATGTTGAGGATGCCGGAGGTGTAGCCGGGACGGTCGTAGAGGGTTGCGGTGGAGTGGAGGCCGAGCTGCTTGAAATGGGCGTTGCGGACTTCGGTGCGGAGGTGCCAGAGGAGGCTCTTGAGCTGGTCGTCGGTGGTGGTTTCGGGGACTACGAGGATGGTGGGGAGGTCGGGCTTTTGGAGGAAGAGCTTGTAGGGGGGGTGGGCGGCGGCCTGGCGGGCGGCTTCGGCGCGGGCTTGCGGGGACATCGGGGTTGGGCTCGCTGTGGTTGAGCTGGCGGTTGGGCGCTTGGGCGCGGGGGGGCTGCTCTTGCATCCGGCGAGGGCAAGGAGGGCCAGGGCGCAGGCTGCGAGATGGAGATGGCGAGACATCAGCGAGTGACGGCCTCGGAGTTGTTGGCGCGGGGAGTGAGCCAGAAGGCTTTGTCGTGCTGGGACTCGAAGGCGTCGAGTTCGGACTTGTGCCGGAGGGTGAGGCCGATGTCGTCGAGGCCGTTGAGGAGGCAGTATTTGCGAAAGGGGTCGATGTCGAAGTGGCCTGCGTAGCCTTGGTCGTCGGTGACGGTCTGGGCTTCGAGGTTGATGATGATCTGGTGGGCCGGGTTTTCCGTGGTGCGGTGGGTGAGGAGGTTGACGTCGGCTTCGGGGAGGCGGACGAGGATCATGCCGTTTTTGCCGGCGTTCGAGAAGAAGATGTCGGCGAAGGAGGGAGCGATGACGGCAAGGAAGCCGAAGTCGGTGAGGGCCCAGGCGGCGTGCTCGCGGGAGCTGCCGCAGCCGAAGTTTTTGCCGGCGATCAGGATTTTAGCTTCAGCGTACTGGGGCTGGTTGAGGGGGAAGGTGGGGTCGGGGGCTCCGGCGGAAGGGCCTTCCTGGAGGCGGCTCCAGTCGAAGAAGAGGAACTCGCCGTAGCCGGTGCGCTCGATGCGCTTGAGGAACTGCTTGGGGATGATCTGGTCCGTGTCGATGTTGGAGATGTCGAGGGGGGCGGCGTGGCTGGTGAGTGTGTTGATGGCGATCATGCTTGCTCGCTTTCGGCGGCCGGGGTGAGGAGAGGCCAGCTAAGTTCGGTGCGGTACTCGGCGGGGTTCTTGGTGGTGCCCTGGTTGACGAGGTAGTGCTCGTAGATGTGGGGGGCGTAGGGGTGGCCTTGGCTTCTGATCCAGGTGTTGAACTCGTGCCAGGCGGCGGGGAGGCCGGGGTAGTCGCCGTGGTAGACGGTGCGGGCCACCTTGCCGGCGGGCCAGAGGCCGCGCTGGATGCGGCCTTCGGGGGTGAAGGATTCAGGAACGGGGATGCAGGCTTCGAAGTCGAAGTCGCCCTCGCTGAGGGTGAGGTGGTGGGCGAACCAGGGGACGATGGGTAGGCCCTGGGCTTTGACGGCGGCGAAGAGTTCGGTGAGCGTGCGAGGTAAGACCGCGTGCATCTCCGGCCGTGGGACGGTGAGTTGGATGAAGGCGTAGGGGAGGTCTTCGGTGTAGACGATCTGCGGGGGTTCGATCATGCGATTGTCTCCTTAAAGTGTTAGGCGCGGATGTCCCTGAAGTGCCCGGTTGTCTCGGTGTGCAGCCCCCTCTTCCAAACGCCGCGCACACACAACGCACGCTTGCCCATCGCAAACGACAATTCGTCACCGTCGAAGGCACGCCCTTCGTTGAAATCGTAACGCCACGCGTAACCTGAGGGGCGCCCTCGATCATCTGGTATACGGTCGCTGGTCCAGTCGTTGCCGGTAAGGAAGAGGCCACCTCTGACGTGCCATGTGGCGGGTTCTACGTTGTGGTATTGCTTTGCACCCATCAGCCCTGGTGACTCAATGGACTTGTCATATATCGATTGCAACTCATCCAAATTGGCAAGCCGCCAATCGTCGTATCCGCCCGAGCGAACGTCGCGACAATACCTTACTGCCTGCTTCCACTTCACATCACTACCGTTATCTCTGCCAGCCCACGTAAGACCCGTGACGGGATCGGTCCAGTAGCCGCGCAACTGCGTTTCCTCCGCTTGCTTCTGATCGCCCGCCGATTGTGCACCGGGAAGTATGGGAGGAAGCAATAGGGGGAGCAAGACGGCTAGCGCTCTCAGATTCACGAAGCACTCTCCTTGAATTTCCACTGGCGGATGTCGGTGAAGTGCCCGGTGATGGCGGCGGCGGCGGCCATTTGGGGGGAGACGAGGTGGGTGCGTCCGCCGCGGCCCTGGCGGCCTTCGAAGTTGCGATTAGAGGTGCTGGCGCAACGTTCGCCGGGGGCGAGGATGTCGGGGTTCATGCCGAGGCACATGCTGCAGCCGGGCTCGCGCCAGTCGAAGCCGGCGGATTTGAAGACCTGGTCGAGGCCTTCCTGCTCGGCCTGGGCTTTGACGGACTGGGAGCCGGGGACGACCATGGCGCGGACTGTGGTGGCGACGTGGTAGCCGCGGATGAGCTTGGCGGCGGCGCGAAGGTCTTCGATGCGGGCGTTGGTGCAGGAACCGATGAAGACGCGGTCTACCTTGACGTCGGTCATTGGCATGCCCGACGACAGGGCCATGTATTCGAGGGCGCGCTCGAAGCCTTTCTGGTCGGCCTCGGTGGCGTTCGGGTCGGGCAGGGGTACGGTGGCGTCGATGCCGGTAACCATGCCGGGGGAGGTGCCCCATGTGACGCGGGGGGCGAGGGTGGCGGCGTCGATGTGGAGTTCGCGGTCGAAGGTGGCTCCCTCATCTGTGGTGAAAGTAGTCCAGTGGGCTACGGCTTCGTCCCAGGCTGGGCCTTGGGGGGAGAAGCGGCGGCCCTGGAGGTAGGCGAAGGTGGTGGCGTCGGGGGCGATCATGCCGGCGCGGGCTCCGGCCTCGATGCTCATGTTGCAGACCGTCATGCGGCCTTCCATGGAGAGGGCGCGGATGGCGGAGCCGGCGTACTCGACGGCGTAGCCGGTGGCGCCGGCGGTGCCGATGCGGCCGATGATGTCGAGGATGATGTCCTTGGCGGTGACGCCGAAGGGGAGATCGCCGTCGACGGTGATGCGGAAGGTCTTCGGCTTGTCCTGCGGGAGGGTCTGGGTGGCCATGACGTGCTCGACCTCGGAGGTGCCGATGCCGAAGGCGAGGGCTCCGAAGGCACCGTGGGTGCTGGTGTGGGAGTCTCCGCAGACGATGGTCATGCCGGGCTTGGTGGCGCCGAGTTCGGGGCCGATCATGTGGACGATGCCCTGGCTCGCGTCCTGCACGTCGTAGAGCTCCACGCCGAAGTCGGCGCAGTTGCGGCGGAGGGCTTCGACCTGGCGAGCGGCGATGGGGTCGAGGATGTGGAGGCGGTCCTGCACGCTGCTGGTGGGGACGTTGTGGTCGACCGTGGCGATGGTGCGGTCGGGGCGGCGGAGTTTGCGACCGGCCATGCGGAGGCCGTCGAAGGCCTGCGGGCTGGTGACCTCGTGGACGAGGTGGAGGTCGATGTAGAGGATCGAGGGCTCGCCCGCGGGGGCGGCGACGAGGTGTTGTTGCCAGAGTTTTTCGAAGAGAGTTGTGGGCGTCATGGGTGGTCCTGCATTTCTAGGGTGTTGAGGAGATTTTGGTCGAGCGGGTGGGGGGTGCCATCCGGGTCGACGAGGATGGTGGTGGTGATGTGCTGGGGGGCTACCCAGCGGCGCAGGGCGGCTAGGAAGGGTGGGGGGATGCGGTTGGAAGCTTCCGGCGCGGGGTCGAGGGGCTGGTTGGGGAAGAGCCAGAGGGTGTAGGTGGCGGCGGGGTCGTCCGGAGGGCGGTTCTCGGTGGTCCAGTCGATGGCGGCGAAGAGGAGGAGGGGGTCCTGGTTGCGGGGGGCGTTGAGGTCGGCCCAGAGGAGGCCGCGGTTGTGGCAGAAGCCGCGGACGCAGCCGGTAATGGTGAGGTAACGGTTCCCGTCGGCGAGGACCTCGCCGGGGACGGCGAGGAAGGTCTCGGCGGTGTCGGCTAGGGTGGTGCGGGGCTCTTGCTGGCGGCCGAAGAAGGCTTGGGGGGCGAGGAAGTTGCGTTTGAGGAGAGGCTCGAAGCGGGGGTCGCGGACGAGGGCGTTTTCGTCGCCCTCGGGGAGCTTGTCCGAGGGGGAGAACTGCCAGAGCCATTCTATGTTTTCGGGTTTGGTTTTCTTCTTGATGGTGACTTGGGGGGAGTGGATTTGGGCGTGCGCCAGCGTTGTTGCCAGGAGGAATGAGGCGGCGAGATGGATGGGTTGGCGCATCGGCTGTTTGTTGGGTTTTGGGAGGGTACCCCCCTCCCCCCCTTGTAAGTCTGAAAGTACGTCTTCTAAAGGGCGTAGGTATAGCGCAAGTCTATAAAGTTTACTGCTTGGATACTAAAGTATGGTGTTGTTCATTCTAAGGGACTTAGGCTCATCATGGGACGGGGTCGTGAATGGATCGTGCTTGCGCCTTGCGTTGCGTTGTGTGGCATTCGGTAAGAGAGCATACCCCGGGGGCTAAAGCCCCTGTTTTTGGTTGGAGTTTGGAGGCCCAAGGCTAAAGCCTTGGGGTATCTCAGGAGCAACGGGGACGGCAACGGCAGGGCTAGGACAACGGCAAGACAACAGCAGGTTCCCTTCGGGAATGACAACTAAAAGGGCAAACACAATGGCAACGGCAGGGGCAAAGCAACGGCAACGGCAAGAACAACAGCAGGTTCCCTTCGGGAATGACAACTAAAAGGGCAGACACAACGGCAACGGCAGGGGCAAAGCAACGGCAACGGCAACGGCAAGAACAACAGCAGATTCCCTTCGGGAATGACAACTAAAAGGGCAGACACAACGGCAACGGCAGGGGCAAAGCAACGGCAACGGCAAGAACAACAGCAGATTCCCTTCGGGAATGACAACCAAGGGGCGAAGACAGGAGAGAGAGCAAGAGCAAGCAACGGTGGGTTAGTGGTTGAGGGTTTGGGTTAGGGCTTCCCGGACTTGATGGGCCATTTGGGTGGTGGTGATGGATGGGGTGCCGCGGGCGATGTCGGGGGTGCGGTGGCCGGCGGTCAGGACGTGGGAGACGGCTTGCTCGATGGCTTGGGCTTCGGCTTCGAGGTTGGCGGAGTGGCGGAGGAGCATGGCGGCCGTGAGGATGGCTCCGAGGGGGTTGGCCTTTCCTTGACCCGCAATGTCCGGGGCTGAACCATGTACCGGTTCGTAGAGGTTGACTTTGCCGCCGATGGTGGCGCTGGGCAACATGCCGAGGGAGCCGGTGATGACGCCGGACTCGTCGGACAGGATGTCGCCGAAAAGGTTTTCGGTGAGGACGACGTCGAAGCTGCGGGGGGTGTTCATGAGGTGCATGGCCATGGAGTCGACCAGTTGGTGCTCGAGGGTGACATCGGGGTAGTGTTTGGCGACTTCGGTGACTGTGGCGCGCCAGAGTTGGGAGACTTCGAGGACGTTGGCTTTGTCGACGCTGGTGACCTTCTTTTTGCGTTTTTGCGCGAGGGAGAAGGCAATGTGGGCTACGCGGGCGACTTCGTCCCTGGTGTAGCGCATGGTGTTGATGGCTTCGTGCGTCTCCTTGTTCCACCAGCGGGGTTGGCCGAAGTAGAGGCCTCCGAGGAGTTCGCGGACGAAGAGGATGTCCGCGCCTTCGGTGATGTCGGGGCGGAGGGGGGAGTTGGCGGCGAGGGCGGGGTAGGCGACGGCGGGGCGGAGGTTGGCGAAGCCGCCCAGGTGCTGGCGGATTTTGAGGAGACCGGATTCGGGGCGCTCGCTGGGGGGGAGTGCGTTGAACTTGTTGTCGCCTACGGCTCCGAGGAGGACGGCGTCGGCGGTGAGGCAGGACTCGATGGTTTTTTGGGGCAAGGGACTGCCGGTTTGGGTGATGGCGGTGCCGCCGATGAGGGCTTCTTCGAAGGTGAAGGTGTGTGCGCCGTGGTCCGCGATTTGTTGGAGGATGGAAACGGCTTCGCGGGTGACTTCGGGGCCGATGCCGTCTCCGGGGAGGATGGCGATTTTGAGGTTCATTTCGTAACTGCTCCTACGCAGGGAGGTCATGCCAAGCATTTTCGTGATTGGCCGCCTGCTTCCACAGAATGCCGGTCATTGGATAGCTGCTGGGCCGTTTAAGCCGATCAAGCTCAGCTTGGATGTAGATGTTCGTTTGATTTTGACTGAGAACAAAGAATTGGTTCGGCTGATCGTTTGGTACGAAGGTGAAGATGTAAAAGAGGCTATCTCGATCCGTTCTACGCTTTACCACGAAGGGGTTCTTTTTGTAGAGACCTTTCACATCGACCAGGAACATTTGCTTAAGGTTTGGACTTACAACCATCAGGTCAGCTAGTGGGGTGTGATTGCCCATCGTAAACGAGACTTCGTAGCCTCGTTTGCATAGCTCGGATGCTACAGCGAACTGGGCGGCCCATTGTGTGCGGCTTACAGCCCGCTTATCTATCTTGTGCGGCAAACTCTCGGTCAACATTTGCTTCTCCGCTTACGGCAAGAACAGGCAATAGGAAAAGCCAATACAGGGGTTCATCGCTTCGCTCAGGATGACGGCGTGGAACAAACGACGCCAACGGCAACGGCAAGCGTAGATTCCCTTCGGGAATGACAAACAGAAAAGCAACAGCAACTGCAACGACGAGGCAAGAGCAACTACAACAACAACGGCAAGAGCAAGGGCAAAGGAAGAAGCAGATCCCCTTCGGGGATGACAACAAAGGGCAAGTGCGACCGAGTGTATCGATTAGATACGTTGGTCAGACCTGAACGGGGGTGGGCTGGCATTCGCGGAGGAGGCCGAGGATGTCTTGGTCGTAGATGGATTTTTTGCGGTCGGCTAGTTCGGTGAAGCGGGTGTAGACTTCGTCGAGTTCGGGGCGGGTTAGGGGGTGGCCAAGCTCGGCGAGGCGGTGTTCGAGGGCGCGGCGGCCGCTGTGTTTGCCCAAGACTAAGGAGTTGGAGGGGACTCCTACGGATTCGGGGGTCATGATTTCGTAGGTGAGGGGGTTGACCATGACGCCGTGCTGGTGAATTCCGGCGGCGTGGGCGAAGGCGTTGGCGCCGACGATGGCCTTGTTGGGGGCGGCGCCGAAGGAGATGCACTCGGTGAGCATCTGGCTGGTGGGGAAGAGTTGGGGCATGACGATCCCGTGGGTGTAGGGAAGCTTGTCGCGACGGACGGTGAGGATGGCGGCGAGTTCTTCGAGGGCGGCGTTGCCGGCGCGCTCGCCGATGCCGTTCACGGCGCACTCGACCTGGCGGACGCCGGCTTGGATGGCGGCGAGGGTGTTGGCGACGGCGAGGCCGAGGTCGTCGTGGCAGTGGGCGGAGAGGGTGACGTTTTCGATGCCGGGGACTTGCTCGAGAACCATGCGGAACATGGCGGCGTAGTCCTGGGGGATGCAGTAGCCGACGGTGTCGGGGAGGTTGAGGGTGGTGGCTCCACTCTCGACGGCGACTTTGCAGACTTCGACGAGGAAGGCGGGGTCGGTGCGGGTGGCGTCTTCGGGGGAGAACTCGATGTCGTCCGCGTAGGTGCGGGCGAGGGCGACCATCTCCGCGATCTGGTCTAGGGCCTGGGCGCGGGTGATTTTGAGCTTGGCGGCGAGGTGGAGGTCGCTGGTCGAGAGGAAGGTGTGGATGCGGGCGCGAGCGGCGGGCTCGATGGCGCGGGCGGCGGCCTCGATGTCGCCGCGGGTGGCTCGGGCGAGGGAGGTGATGCGGGGGCCGCGGACTTCTTTGGCTATTTGGCGGATAGAGGCTGCGTCGCCCTCGGAGGCGATGGCGAAGCCGGCTTCGAGGATGTCGACGCCGAGGGCGGCTAGCTGGTGGGCGAGGCGGAGCTTTTCGGCGGCGTGCATGGTGCATCCGGGGGATTGCTCGCCGTCGCGGAGGGTGGTGTCGAAGAAGAGGATTTGGTTGGGCTGGGGCATTGGTTTGCTCTTGGTTCGTGCTTGAGACATCATAATGCAGGATTATGCTTTTGGTGGTTGGTATTAGGGGTTCTAATGGTGGTATTGGCGGAGGGAAGCAACCGCGGGTCCTTGGACTGCCCTCAGGATGACACAATTTTTGTGAAGGGGTGAACGGGGGACGCAGGTTCCTTTCGGGGATGACGGACAGATAAGCAAGGGCAACAGCAACACCAAGGCAACAGCAGATTCCCTTCGGGAATGACAAACAAAAGGAAAGGGCAACAGCAACAACAAGGGAGACTGCGGATTCCCTTCGGGAATGACAAACAAAAGGGAGAGGGCAACAGCAACAACAAGGGCGACTGCGGATTCCCTTCGGGAATGACAAACAAAAGGGAGAGGGCAACAGCAACAACAAGGGCGACTGCGGATTCCCTTCGGGAATGACAAGCAAAAGGGACAGGGCAACAGCAACAACAAGGGCGACTGCGGATTCCCTTCGGGAATGACAAACAAAAGGAAAGGGCAACAGCAACAACAAGGGCGACTGCGGATTCCCTTCGGGAATGACAAACAAAAGGAAAGTGCAACGGCAACAACAAGGGCGACTGCGGATTCCCTTCGGGAATGACAAACAAAAGGGAGAGGGCAACAGCAACAACAAGGGCGACTGCGGATTCCCTTCGGGAATGACAAACAAAAGGGACAAGGGACAAGGGACAAGGGCAACGGCAACGGCAACAGCAACGGCAACAGCAACGGCAACAGCAACGGCAACAGCAACGGCAACAGCAGATTCCCTTCGGGAATGACAAACAAAAGGGACAAGGGCAAGGGCAACGGCAAGGGCAACGGCAGATTTCCTTCGGGAAGGACAAGGCAACGGGCCACGGCAACGTGGTGGGAGAGGAGGGTCGATGGATTTGTTTCAGTTGGAGACGTTCTTGGCGGTGGCGGAGGAGCGGAGTTTTTCGCGGGCGGCGGGGCGGCTGCGGCGGACGCAGCCGGCGGTGAGCCAGGCGATCGCGAAGCTGGAAGGGGAGTTGGGGGAGGTGTTGTTCGAGCGGTCTTCGCGGGATGGGACGCTGACGGATGCGGGGGCGGTGCTGCGGGAGTATGCGGCTAAGTTGTTGAATCTGCGAGGGGAGGCGGAGGGGGCGCTGCGGGAGCTGCGGGAGCTGCATCGGGGGAAGCTGGCGCTGGCGGCGAATGAGTACACTTGCCTTTATTTGCTGCCGGTGCTCGATGAGTATCGGAAGCAGAATCCCCGGATCAAGGTGGCGGTGCGGCGGGAGCTGGCTAGCCGGATTCCGGACGATGTGCTTTCGCACTCGGTAGAGGTGGGGGTGGTGAGTTTTCGGCCGGAGGATGCGCAGGTGCGGTCGGTGGTGGTGTACCGGGATGAGTTGCAGTTCGTGGTCTCGCCGGGGAGCAGGCTGGCGGGGCGGGAGGAGGTTTCGATCCGGGAGCTTGGGGGGCAGAACTTTATCGCGCACAATGTCCCTTCGCCGCAGCGGCAGAAGGTGATCCAGGCGTTCAAGCGGCATAAGACGCCGCTCGAAATGGGGGTGGAGCTGCCGACGATCGAGGCGATCAAGCGGTTTGTGGAGATGGGGAACGGGGTGGCGCTGGTGCCGGGGCTGACGGTGCAGACGGAGCTGAAGAGCGGGGCGCTGGTGCGGGTGCGGGTGCAGGAGCTGCAGATGGAACGGAAGCTGAGGCTGGTGTACCGGCGGACGGCGACGCTGAGCCATGCGGCGCGGGCGTTTTTGCAGGTGGTGGAGGGGTATGCGGCGCGGCGGGGCGATCCGTTCTGTTTTGTGGCGGAGAAGGCGGTTTGAGTGGAACTTTGCTCAGGAGAAGGCGTCTGTATGGGTGGCGGGCGGATGCGCCGGCGGGAGAGAGACGCGATGATGACGACGGGGAATGGAACGAGAGTGCGGATCGCGATGTTGGCGCTCTGCCTGGGAGCTTTGGGCGTGGCGCCGGTGTGGGCACAGCAGGATGCCGCGCCGGCGGGGCAGGAGCAGGGGCGACAGCTCGAGATGATGACGAAGGAGCTGAACCTCTCTCCGGATCAGGTGACGTCGATCAAGGCGATCGAGGCGGATACGCGAAAGCAGGGGATGGCGTTGCGGGAGGACACGACCACTCCGCGGGAGCAGAAGCGGGAGAAGATGATGGCGCTGCGGATGGCGAGCCAGGCGAAGGTGCGGGCTTTGCTGACAGAGGAGCAGAAGCCGAGATTCGACGGGATGCAGGCTCGGATGCGGGAGCGGATGCAGAACCGGGGTGGGCAGGATGGTGGTCCGGGTGGGGCTGCTTCGGCGCTGCCTGATCGGCCAAACCGGTAGAGGGTGGAGACGGGACGAGCGAAGGGGTGGGGCGCGCTGCTCCGCCAGCCCTTCGTCGTGTTTGGGGTGGGGCCCGGGTTGTGGGTGGATGGGCGGGTTACAATCATCGGAGCGGTTTGCCTGCGCGGTGCGTCCAACGAGGACGCTGTACGGGTTGTGGTGTTGGGATGGTTGGGCCGGATCGATGCCGTGCGAGATTTTGAGGGGTTTTGGACGAATGAAGAAGATGATGGTGTTGGGTGCGCTGCTGCTGTCGGGCGTCGTGGCGTTCGGGCAGGAGAGCCGGCAGGATGTGAGCATCAGCGCGACGGGCTTGTTTGGGCCGCAGGTGAATGGGAACGCGGTGCGGCTGGACCAGACGAAGACGGTGGGGATCCTGGCGAGCTATCGGTATATGCTGACGCCGCACTCTGCGCTGGAGGTGAACTACAGCTTTGCGCAGAACTCGACGAAATATGTGATCAGCTCGCTGCCGAACGGGCGGGTGCATACGCGGGTCCAGGAGCTGACGGGCGCGTATGTGTACAGCCTGAACTTCCGGAACTTCAACCCGTTTGCCGAGGTTGGCGTGGGTGGGCTGGTGTTTTCGCCGGTGAAGGATTATGGGACGACGCTGCTGGATACGAAGCAGAATACGAACATCGGGGCGCTGTTCGGGGCGGGTGTGGCGTATGAGCTGAGCCCGAGCTTCGATATCCGGGCGGAGTACCGGGGGTTCCTGGTCAAGGCCCCGGACTTTGGGTTGGCGGACTTCAAGACGGGGCGGTATGAGGTAATTTCGACTCCGGCGATCGGGGTTGCGTACCACTTCTAGGCGACGGGGCGGGATGAGGGCTGCAGGTTGGCGGGGATGGTCCTGCCGATCTGCAGCTTTTTCGTTTTGGGGGCACGATAGGATGGAAGCTATGGCTGCTCCTTTGAGACGTAATGGTAAGGGTGATGAGGCTCCGCGGAAGGGGTTTCCGGTTGCGCTGGCGGCGGGAGTGCTGGCGCTGGTGGTGGTGGTAGGTGGGGGTACGTTTGCGTATCTGCGGCGTACGGCGCCGGAGACCCCTGTAGGGGGGGCGGTGGCGGTGCAGCCGGAGGTGGGTCCGCAGGCTCTGCCGAAGAACCATATCTACTCCGAGACGGTTGACCCCGCGGCGGACATCGCGGCGGCGCTGAAGCAGGCGAAGAGCGAGCATAAACGGGTGCTGCTGGATTTCGGCGGGGACTGGTGCGGGGATTGCCAGGTGCTGGACATGTATTTGCACCAGGCGCCGAATAGCGAGTTGCTGGAGAAGTTCGTGGTGGTGCATGTGTCCGTGGGGCCGACGGGGATAGAGAAGAACCTGGATGTAGGGGCGAAGTATGAGGTTCCGTTGAAGAAGGGGGTTCCGGCGCTGGCGGTGCTGGATGCGGACGGGAAGGTGCTGTACTCGCAGCGGACGGGTGAGTTCGAGAACATGCGGCATATGGATGTGGGTTCGGTGACGGAGTTCCTGAACCGATGGAAGGGCTGAGGCGGGGGTGTCCTGGCAGGGTGCCGGTCCGGGGGGCGGTGGACTCGGCGCGGCGGTGTGTGCGAGCGGCGGTGCGGTTCTCGTCGCTGGCGCGGCATACGACGCTGCGGGTGATCGACCATGATTGTTTGAATGTGGCGCAGTCGGCGGCCTACTCGGCGATCTTCGCGCTGTTTCCGGCGTTGATCGTGATTGCGGCGGTGGCGACGCGCCTGCCGTACAGCGCACCATTGCGGCTGGAGGTGGCGCACTTCTTTGGGCGGGTGCTGCCTGCGGAGGTAATTCCGCTGCTGGAGACGTATTTTGCGGCGAACCCGAAGAACGTGCAGACGACGCGGGCGCTGGTGGTGGCGGGGCTGGTGAGTTTCTCGGGCGCGGCGGGGGTGATTGCGACGTTGATGGAGGGATTTCGGCGGGCGCACGATCTCTCGGCGGATACATGGGGTTTCTGGCAGCGGCGGCTGCGGGCGGCGGCGCTGGTGGTGTTGTCGCTGGTTCCGTTTGCGCTGGCGAGCCTCTTGGTGGTGTTTGGGCATTGGCTGACGATGTGGCTGGCGGGGCATGTGGTGGTGTCGGTGCGGGCGCCGGTGTATGTGCTGGCGCTGGTGGTGCGCTGGGCGGTGGCGCTGGTGGGGAGTGTGGGGGTGATTGCGCTGGTGTACCACATGGGGACGCCGATGCGGCAGGCTTGGCACCGGACGCTGCCGGGGGCAGCGGCGGCTACGGGGATGTGGTTTGTGACGACACTGGTGTTTGGGTGGTACGTGACGCGGTATGCGAACTATGGGCAGGTGTACGGATCGCTGGGGGCGGGCATTGCGCTGCTGTTCTGGCTGTACATTACGTCGCTGAGCGTGCTGTGCGGGGCGGAGTTCAATGCGCAGATTGCGCGGGAGCCGGCGGGGCGGGAAAGAAAACGCTGAGGCGGATGGCGGGCATAACGGCACGGGGTGTTGGGCACGGGTAGAATGGCCTTCGACAGCACAAACCCTGAAGGTGAGACCGCGACGGCTGTGCGGTGGAAGAAAGAGCGATATAGGAAGCCATGACTACATTGACGGACGGTATGACGGGACTGGATGGCACGCGGCGGGCGAAGATCGTGGCGACGCTCGGGCCCTCGTGTAAAAGCATCGAGGTGTTTCGTGAGCTGGTGCGGGCTGGGCTGGATGTGGCGCGGCTGAACTTTTCGCATGGCACCCATGCCGAGAAGACCGAGTTGATCGAGATGATCCGGACAGTGGCAAAGGAGACGCGGAAGCCGATCTGCATTCTGGCCGATCTGCAGGGGCCCAAGATCCGGACGGGGAAGCTGGTGGACCGGAAGCCGGTGCAACTGGCGGCGGGGGAGCGGCTGACGATTACGCCGCGCGAGATTGCGGGGACGGCGGTGATGGTGGGGACGACGTTCAAGACGCTGGCGGAGAACCTGGAGCCGGGGGCCCGGATCCTGCTATCGGACGGTCTGATCGAGCTGCGGGTGGAGCGGCTGGATGGGCTGGATGTGGTGTGCGAGATCATCAACGGCGGCGTGCTGGGGGAGAACAAGGGGATCAACCTGCCGGGGATTCCGGTGAAGGTGCCGTCGTTGACCGAGAAGGATGAAGAGGATCTGATCTTCGCCGTGGGGGCGGGGGTGGATGCGATTGCTGTATCGTTTGTGCGGACGGCGCACGATGTGCGGCACGTGAAGATGCGGCTGGCGGCGTGCAACTCCGACGCGTGGGTGATTGCGAAGCTGGAGAAGCCGCAGGCGATCGAGCACCTGGACAGCATTCTGGAGGTGGCGGACGGGATTATGGTGGCGCGGGGGGACCTGGGCGTGGAGGTTCCTCCGGAGAAGGTTCCGGCGATCCAGAAGCACATTATCCGGCGTGCGGCGGAGTACCGGAAGCCGGTGATTACGGCGACGCAGATGCTGGAGTCGATGATCGAGAACCCGCGGCCTACGCGGGCTGAGGCATCGGACGTGGCGAACGCGATCTATGACGGGACGGATGCGGTGATGCTTTCGGGGGAGAGCGCGGCGGGGCGGTACCCGGTGCAGTCGGTGGCGATGATGGCGAAGATTGTGGTGGAGACCGAGGAGCAGATGCGGATCGACCCGCAGCCGAAGCGGGCGAAGGCGCGGACGGCGCGGCTTTCGGTGGCGGAGACGATCTGCGAGTGCATGGCGCATGCGGCGGAGGATCTGGATCTTTCTGCGATTGCGATCTTTACCGAGACGGGGAGCACGGCGCGGCTGCTTTCGAAGTACCGGCCAGAGCCTCCGATCTATGCGATGTCTCCCTTTGAGAAGGTGATCAACCGGGCGACGATGCTTTGGGGGACCTACCCGATCCTGTGTGAACGGTTCAACGATACGGACAAGCTGGTGAGCATGGCGGAGATCATTCTGGAAGAGCGGGGGCACGTGCGGAAGCGCGAGGTGGTGGGGATTGTGGCGGGGACCCGGACGCTTTCGGGGGCGACGAACTTTATGCGGCTGCACATGGTGGGGGATCGGGACGTGGAGCCCAGCTAGCGTGAGGTGTGGCCTTAGCTTTTGAGCTTCTTGCTGCCGCAGCCCCGCCTTGGCGATCAAGGAACTGTCGCGAAGGTAGGGCACACGATTCACTCGACGGAGGCTGATTCGCTCTAGCGCGGATTATGCTCTTGGCGTGTAGGACGAACAACTGCAATGGCACCATCAGATTCCCTCCGGGAATGACAACAAAAAAAGGAAAAAGCCACTACACCAGCAGCTAAACCGGGCTAGCGCGGGAGAGGCGCGAAGGTTGCGACGGCGAGTGGGGTGAGGACGGGGGTGGCGATGCCGACGATTTGGGTGAGGGTTCCTCCGAAGCTGTTGGCGACCCAGACGCTGCCGGAGGCGTCGATGGCGACCGACCCGGTTCCGTTGAAGTTTGGGTTCTGCAGACCGTCGGAGGGGTCGATGCGGTTGCCGGCGGGGTCGAGGCGAATGATGGCGTCGGGGGCGGTGCTGCCGCTGTCGCCGCAGCCGGCGCGGCAGTTGGGGATCCAGGCGTTGTTGGCTCCATCGAAGGAGATGAGTGCGGCCTGAAAGAGGGATCCGTCGGTGAGGTAGCGGCCGACCGGGGTGCCGCTGTTGGCGATGGCGGCGACGCTGTTGGTGCCGATGTTGTAGGTCCAGACGCGCTGGCTGAAGTCGATGGCGATGGAGGAGGGGACGGAGAGGACGGAGGACTGGAAGCCGCCGAGGGGCTCACCGGCGGGGAGGGTGCCGGAGGGATTGAGCTTGAGGATGCCGTTGGTGTCAGGGGAGGCGACGAAGAGGTCGCCGGCGTTGTCGAAGGCGAGGCCGGCGGGGCTTCCGACGCCCGTGGTGGCGCGGGTGAAGGGGCTGGCGGGGGCTTCGATGACGGACTGGTTGAACTTGAGAAGGTCGCTGTTGCCGGCGGAGGTGACCCAAGCGTTGTTGGCGGGGTCGATGGCGACGCCCTGTGGGTTGAGGAGGTCGGGGCCGCTGTAGGAGGCGGAGATGGCTCCGGTGGGGAGCATCTTGGTGATCTGATCGGGGGCGGTGGGGGTAGCGGAGTTGACGGTCCAGAGGTTGCCGGTGAGGTCGAAGGCGAGGCCCTGGGTGCGGTGGATGCCGGCGGCGGTGTACTGGTTGAGGAAGGCTCCGGTGGGGCTGAACTTGGCGATGTAGTCGGCGGCACCGGCGGTGGCGCAGGAGCGGCAGTTTGCGGTCCAGACGTTGCCGGTGGCGTCGAGGACGAGGAGGCCGGGCTGGACGAGGTTGTTGCCGTTATAGGTGATGCCGATGGAGAAGTCGTTGGGGGCGGCGGGGAGGGTGGGCTGGAAGGGGGCGGCGGGGGTGACGAGCGAGAAGAGGTTGGCGACCTGGGCCCCGGGAGCGCGGGCGATGTCGAGGGCGGCGGCGAGGGTGTTGGTGGGGATGGCGGGGCCTGCGGTGGTGAAGCGGAACAGGGCGGCGCAGGCGCTGCTGGCGGGCGTGGTGGAGTTGGCGCAGGGCGCGAGGATGTCGGCGAGGGTGTGGATTTCTGCCTGGGGGACGATGCCGTTGTTGCCGTTGGCGGGGGGTGTTTTGACCAGGGCGAGACCGGAGCCGGGGTTGAGGAGGTTGCTGTAGATTTTGACGGCGTTGCGAAGGCCGAGGAGGTTGCCGGGGGCGGTGCCGATGTGGGTAGCATCCTGCATGAAGGGCTGGAGGGCGGTGGCGGCGGCGATGGTGGAGACCTCGTTGAGGGTGACGGAGGCGGAGCCGGTGACACCGCTGCAGGGGCCGAGGGGTGCGAGGAACTGGATGGCGGCGTTGTCGGTTCCGGCGGCCTGGCCGGGGTTCCCGCCGACGGCAAGCAAGTAGAGCTGGGGGTTGCCGGCGGGGCAGGTGACGCCGAGGCCGGCGAAGGAGAAGCTGCCGTTGGGGTCGGTGGTGACGAAGGCGTCGTTGGGGAGGAGGTTGGTGGAGGCGGCCTTGTAGCCGTTGGAGGCCATGGCGTAGAGGAAGACCTTCGCGCCTGAGACGGGCTGTTGACCGCCGTGGACGGAGCCGCCGGGGACGGCCAGGTCGGAAGCGGCGGGCAGTGCGGTTGCGGTGAAGGCGCCGCAGCCTGCGAGCAGGGCGGCGAAGGCCGGGGAGGCGGCGAGGACGAAGAGCCGGATAGCGGCGAGACGGGACACGGGGGGCTCCTGGGCGGCAGGTGGAGGAGACGCTACACCGCGAAGCAGCGAGGGCGTCTCTGACGGACGGACGATTCAGGTTGCTTGCGGGATTGGAGGCACCCGCGGCGGTGGTCTTGGAGCCCTGGTCGTCGCCTGCTAGGAAATGTATATCATCGCGGGTTGACGCGGTCCGGGAAACGCGGCGGTTGGGCGACGTAGAATCGAGCGATGGGGCGCATCCACATTCTTTCCGACCAGGTGGCGAACCAGATTGCGGCGGGAGAGGTGGTGGAACGGCCCGCCTCGGTGGTGAAGGAGCTGCTGGAGAACGCGATCGACGCGGGGGCGACGCGGATACGGGTGGAGGTGGAGGGTGGCGGGCGGAAGCTGATCCGGATTGTGGACAACGGGTGCGGGATGGTGCGGGACGACGCGCTGCTGGCGTTTGAGCGCCATGCTACGTCGAAGCTGAGGACTTCGGACGACCTGCTTTCGATTGCGACGCTGGGGTTTCGCGGGGAGGCGCTGCCGAGTATCGCTTCCGTGGCGCGGGTGCTGCTGGAGACGCGGGTGGCGGGGGAGGCGGCGGGGACGGTGGTCGAGATTGCCGGCGGGGCGATTCTGCGGGTGGAGGAGGCGGGGCTTCCAGTGGGGACGACGATTGCGGTCAAGGACCTTTTTTACAATACGCCGGCGCGGCGGAAGTTCTTGAAGGCGGAGCAGACGGAGCTGGCGCAGATTGCGGCGCTGGTGACGCACTATGCGCTGGCGCATCCGGGGAAGCACTTCGAGCTGCATTCGGCGACGCAGGCTCTGCTGGTGGCGGCGGGGGTGGCGCAGGCGGCGGATCGGCTGTACCAGATTTTTGGGCGGGAGACGTCGGGGCTGATGCTGCCGACGGCGGCGGAGCTGGACTTTGCGCGGGCGGGGCTGCCGGAGCCTCCGCCTTGGAAGCGGGAGGCGGACTATGCGGCGCCGGAGCCGGGATTCATCCGGGTTTCGGGGTTTGTGGCCAAGCCGGAGCTGCAGAAGCTGAACCGGAACTCGATCTATATCTTTGTAAATCAGCGGCTGATTCGCGACCGGCTGGTGCTGCATGCGCTGGCGGAGGCTTACCGAAACATCATTCCGCCTACTTCGTTTCCGGTGGTGCTGCTGTTTTTGGAGATGCCTCCGCAGGAGGTGGATGTGAATGTGCATCCGGCGAAGACGGAGGTGCGGTTCCGGCAGCCGGGGTTTGTGCATAATTTCATCCGGGATACGGTGCGGGGTACCTTGATGGAGGCTCGGCCGGCGGCGAGTTTTGCTTCGGCGGTGGCGGTGGGCGCGAGCCATTCGTTGCTGATCGATGTGAGTCCTCTGCCGGGTGGGCCGGAGGAGCCGGTGTTTGGACCGCGGGGGGTGGGGTCGGAGGGCGATCCCTCGGAGGGGGATGTGGACGCGTTTGTGCTGCGGCCGCGGGAGGTTCCGCCGTCGCCGGGGCGGCTGGGGTTTAGCGGGGCTCCGCTGGTGGTGGGGCTGGAGGAGGCGCGGGATGGAGGGGAGGACCCTTTGCTGGGGATTTCAGGTGGCGCTGGGCCGGTCTCGGTGCGGACGGCGCCCACGAACGAGCGGTGGCATGAGGGGGCGCGGGGGATGGTGGAGCCGGAGGCTTCGCTGCGGGAGCTGGGCGGGCTGCGGAGCCTGGGGCAGATCAAGGACTCGTTCATCCTGGCGGTGAACGAGGATGGGCTGTGGATTGTGGATCAGCATGTGGCGCATGAGCGGATTCTGTTTGAGCGGATCCTGCGGGAGCGGGAGGTGGAGCAGGTGCAGCGGCAGCGGCTGCTGATGCCGCTGCTGGTGGATCTGCTGCCGGCGCAGATGGTGGCATTTGCAGAGATTGCGGGGGAGTTGGAGCGGAACGGGTTTGAGGTGGAGCCGTTTGGGCCGAGAACGCTGGCGGTGAAAGCGGCTCCGGTGGGGCTGGAGGGCAGAGAGCTGGAGCAGATGCTGGAGGAGGTGCTTGCGGTGCCGGACCGGGAGCAGCAGACGGAAAATGCGGAAACGCGGCGGAGGCGGATTGCGGCGAGCATTGCGTGCCATGCGGCGGTGAAGGTGAACATGCCGCTGGATGGGGCGAAGATCGACTGGCTGCTGAAGGAGCTGGCGAAAACGGAGCATCCAACGAGCTGTCCGCACGGCAGGCCGATCGCACTGCGGTATTCTCATAAAGAGATACAACGGGCGTTTCAGCGGACCTGAATCGTTTGGTTCGCAGGGATGCTCTTTTGTTTCGGCCTCCGACTTCTGCATGGCAGCGTTAGCGGGTATTCGCCGCGTTTCTTCTTTTCAACCCCAGAACCCCTCCCAAGCTCCATGCGAAGGAATGTTGTCCGTGGTATTTTCCCGGCGGCAGGAAGGCAGTTTCTTTTGAGCACACCTACGATTCCGACCGCAGAACAGCTTGCCGCGACGCGCGACGGGCTTTGGCACCAGAACGGTCAGCCGCTGCTGACGCTGGAAGGGCTGCGCGCGTGGATCAACGACGCGGGGCTGGTGTTGTACACGCGGCGGGCGCAGCAGCTGCCGGCGCCGATGCCCTCGCTGGTGGAGGCGGTGTTGGGGACGGCCAACGCGGAGCCTACGCTGGCCGAGATGGAGCAGGCGCGAGGGATGTTGGCGCGGCTGGTGGCGGAGGGCAGCGCGGTGCCGTTGAACCTGCTGGGGAGTACGACGGATGTTCCGGACTTTGTGTGCTCGGCGGCGGTGTTCTCGTACGTCTTTACGCTGCGCGGGGATAAGGCTTGGAAGCAGCCTCCGGCGACGATTGGGGCGGTGAAGGTTTCGCCGCTGGGGCTGGCGACGTATGAGGCGATTGCGCGCCGGGTGACGCTGACAGCGGCGGAACTGGCGACCGAGCTGGGCAAAGAGGTGACCGAGGCGGCGGTGCTGCGCGGGCTGGTGGAGCTTTGGGCGCAGCTTCGGGTGCTGCCTGTGCCGCAGCAGGATGGCGCGGTGATGTGGGAGCTGATGAGCACACGGCTAACCAAGCAGATCAAGGCGGGGGCGAATGCGGGGCAGCCGACGGCGCTTTCGGCGCTGATCTCGCTGTACCTGGGGATGACGGTGGTGGCGACGGAGGAGGAGATCGAGACGATGCTGTCGCCGCTGGCTCCGCGGTCGCGGGTGCGGGATGTGGTCCATGCGCTGATGGGGGCGCGGCAGTTGGAGACGATCGCGATCGATGGGCGGACGGTGGTGTATATCGCCGGCACGCTGCCTGCGTTTGGTGGTGGGGCGGTTGAGGAGGCGAGCCAGGCTGAGGGCGAGACGGTGGTGGAGACGGTGGCGGCCGAAGGGCGGATTTCGAAGTTTGTGCCGAAGCCGAAGAAGGTGGGGACGGGGTTTGCGAAGCGGTTCACGCCGAAGCCGACGGGAGAAGAGCGGGAGCGGCGGCCATTCCAGAGAAAGACGTTTGGCGGGGCGGGGAAGCCGAGCTTCAGCAAGCCGTGGGAGGAAGATCGGGCGGCGAAGGCTGGGGCGGAGGCGGGCGGCGAAAAGCCGCGGTTCGACGGGCCGAAGCGGCCTGGGTATGGGGCGAAGCCGGGGTTTGGCGGCAAGCCTGCGTTTGGGGCGAAGCCGGGATTGGCCGGGAAGCCGCGGTCTGCCGAGCGGACGGGCGGGCAGGGGGGAATGCGGCCGACGTTTCGGCGTGAGGACGGGCAGGGGGCGGCGGCTGAGCGGCCGCGCCGGGAGTTTGCGCCACGGCCGGCGGAGGGCGGGGCGGGTGCGCCGCGCAAGAGCTTCGGGGGGAAGCCGAGCTTTGGGGCTAAGCCTTCCTTTGGGGGTAAGCCTTCCTTTGGGGGTAAGCCGTCGTCTGGCGGGAAGCCGGGGTATGGAGCGCGAAGGGAGGGCTCAGGGGAGCGTCCGGCGTATGGTGGGGCGGGCGAGGGGCGGCCGCCGCGCCGGGAGTTTACGGCTCGGCCTGTAGCGCGTCCTGAGGGCGGCGGCGGAGAACGGCGTCCGGGATCGTATGCGGCGCGACCGCAGGGAGGTGGATTTGCGGGGGGCAAGGCGGGATTTGCCGGGAAGCCCGCGGGGCGGCCTGCGTTCCCGCGGGATCGGGGCGGTGAGGCCAGCGGGACGGAGGCTCCGCGCAAGGTGTTTCGCAAGTTTGACGCGCCGCGGTTCGATAGGGCGGGGGGTGGCAAGGGACCGTCCGAGCGGCCGAAGCGGCCGTTCAGTCCGGATGGTCCGGCGCGTCCGACGTTCGGAGACCGTCCAAAGCCGGGCGGCTTTGCGGGCAAGCCTGGTGGATTCGCGGGAAAAAAGCCGTTTGGGAAGGCGGGATCGAAGCCTCCTGGAACGTTTGCGAAGTTTGCGGATGGGGCGCAGCCGTTTCGCCGGCCGTTCGCGGGAAAGCCGGGCGGGAAGTCGTTTGGCAAGCCGGCGACGGGGCCTACGTTTCGCAAGCGCAAGCCTGAGGAAGGAGAGTCGGCCTGATGGCGGGGCGGGAGCAGCCGGTCGTGGCGATCGACGGGCCGGCGGGCGCGGGGAAGAGTACGCTGGCGGCTCACCTGGCGCGTAAATTCGGGTTCTTGAACCTGGAGACGGGTGCGATGTACCGGGCGCTGGCGTTGAAGGCGATCGAATCGGACCTGGACTTCGATGAAGAGGCTCCTTTGCTGGATTTGGCGGACTCGACGCGGATTGTGCTGGAGCCGCAGCGGGAGGGCAACCGGGTGCTGCTGGACGGGATGGATGTGTCGCGGCGGGTGCGGGATGCGGATGTCACGGCGGCGGCGTCGCGGATTTCGGTGCACGGTCGGCTGCGGGCGTGGATGGTGGAACAGCAGCGGGTACTGGGGCGAGCCGGCGGGGTGGTGATGGAGGGCCGGGATATCGGGACGGCGGTGTTTCCGGATGCGGAGGTGAAGATCTTTCTGGATGCGGCGCCGGAGGTGCGGGGCAGCCGGCGATTTTTGCAGGCGGGGCCGGTGGCCAAGGTGACGGAGGCGGCGGTGGTGGCGGAGATGCAGGACCGGGATCGGCGGGACCGGAGCCGGGCGGAGTCTCCGCTGCGACCGGCGGAGGACGCGGTGGTTCTGGATTCGACGGCGATGAGTCTGGAGGAGGTGCTGGCGCGGGCCGAGGAGATTGTGCGAACGCATCTTGGGGCGGGGGGGCAGGGTTTCTTTGGTGTTAGGGTACGTTACGAAAGAAAGTGAATTATTTCCGCACAAAGCTTGCTCAACGTGCTAACCTTCAGACATCGTTTGAAACAGACCGGTTTCAGCAAGGTTTCACCCGCCGAACCCCCGATTTGGATCCAGCGTCAAATTCATCACACTAAGGGAATACCGAACAATGGAACAGGGAACAGTGAAGTGGTTTAACGATGCCAAGGGGTTTGGCTTCATCAGCCGTCAGAACGGTGAGGATGTGTTCGTGCACTACTCGGCGATCAATTCGAACGGCTTCAAGAGCCTGCAGGAAGGCCAGGCTGTGCAGTTCAACGTGGTCAAGGGACCCAAGGGCTGGCAGGCGTCCGACGTACAGCCTCTGTAGGCTGTAGCGGCTGGAAAGGCAACATCAACCAAGATTTGCGGAAGGGATGGCTTAGGCTATCCCTTTCCGCCGTTGTGCTGTTGGCTGTCGGGCTCCGCGGATTTGAGAACGATGCGACCTGGCGAATTACTGCGGCGCGGTGGGTTTGGCTTCGTCCTGGACCTGCTGGACTCCCGGAAGGATGGTCGAGTTGGCTCTGAAGCGGCGGTAGTTGGCTGAGGTTCCGGAGACTCGGCCGTTGAAGCCGACGAAGAGCAGCGCCCGCAACGAGCCATTGGCGGTGAAGGTCGAGGGGAGCCAGACCTCGCCGTTGACGCGTGTCCAATCGGCGGTAAATGCGGTATCCCTGGCGACGCTGAAGATGAGTCCGCCGGCTACTCTGAAGTTGTTGAGGAAGCGGCCTTCGACGCGGCTGAGCGCGCGGTCCTGCTCGTCGACCCAGACGGTCCCGGCCATGTCGTGGATGACGCCTTCAAGGGGCGTCTGCGTTTTGGCTTTCGGGTCTCCGGTGTAGTCGAGGGCGATGGTGCTGCGTCCGCGCAAGAGGAGGCGGCGCTCGTTCGAAAAGCTTCCGAGTGCGAGAAAGCGGGCGAAGGTGATGGTTTCCTGGTGGGGCGGAGGTTTTTGCCTGGCCCTGGCGATGTCCTTGTCGAGGCGATCGGCCTCCTTGCGCTGCTCGTCGGGGGTGAGTTCTTTGCCGTCCTTGCGGGTGGTGCGTTCCAGGCGGATGTTGTTGATGTAGAAGACTTCGCGCTCGATGGTGGTGATTTTGCGCGGGTCTCCGTGGCCGTCCAGCTTTTGGAAGGTGACGGTGGTGGTGTAGAGGTAGTTGTGGAGGGTGGCTTCGGAAGCTTGCTGGTTCTGCTCGACCTGGTGCATGAGCCCGACGATGTCGGGCAGTGGTGGTTCGGCCGGGGATTGAGGATGACAGGGTTGCTGCGGCGCAAGGAGGAAGGCCAGCGCGAGGGTGCGGACGGTGCTAGAGAGGAAGGGCACTGCCTTCAGGAGTAGCACAATGGGATCGGGAGGCGGTAATCGGACCAGTGGGTGTTTGGATGTGACTCGATCCACTATCATGAAAGGTCGTAAGCTCTCTCCCGCTGGCGCGGGAACGATAGGAAAACGTAGAAATGTCCACCAAGATCACCGCTGCGACTCCGCCGACCCCGACCACCAACATTCCGACGCAGCGGGAGGTGATCTTCGACATCTTCCGGCGGTGGGGCTACCTGCAGAGTACGCTGGATCCACTGGGGCAGTTTCTTCCCGGCGAGCCGTTTCCGACGCCGGCTCCGGATGGGGAGTTGTCGACTGAGGCGCGTGGGTCTTACTGCGGCACGGTGGGGGCCGAGTTCATGCATATCGCGGACCCGGAGCGGCGGCACTGGATCCAGGAGCGAATGGAAGGGGCTCCGGCGGCGGTGGATCAAGGGCATGTGCTGACGCGGCTGATCCGGGCTGATCTATTCGAGCAGGTGATTCAATCGCGGTACCTGGGGACGAAGCGGTTTTCGCTGGAGGGGTTGACGGCACTGATTCCGTTTCTGGATGCGGTGTTCGCGGCGAGCGCGGGATGCGGCGTGACGAAGGCGGTGCTGGCGATGAGCCATCGTGGGCGGCTGAACGTAATGACGAACACGATCGGTCGGCGGCCGGAGGAGATCTTCGCGAAGTTTGAGGATGTAGACCCGCGGTCGACGCTTGGCGGGGGGGATGTGAAGTACCACATGGGGGCGACGGGGACGTATCGGTCGCCGGAAGGTAAGGAGATCGCGCTGCACCTGGTCTCGAACCCGAGCCACCTGGAGGCGGTGGATCCGGTCGCGATCGGGCGGGCTCGGGCGAAGCAGACGCGGCTTGGCGCGACCGGGCGGGACCAGGTGCTGCCGTTGGTGATGCATGGGGACGCGGCGTTTGCGGGCCAGGGGATCTTTGCCGAGTCGCTGGTGCTGGCGGGGCTTTCAGGCTTCAACGTGGGGGGGACGATCCATGTGATCGTGAACAACCTGCTGGGGTTTACCGCGCTTCCGGAGGAGTCGAACGCGTCGCGGTTTGCTTCGGATATGGCGAAGCGTCTGCCGATTCCGATCTTCCACGTAAATGCGGAGGACGTGGATGCGGTGGTGCGGGTGGCGGCGCTGGCGGCGGAGTATCGGCACACGTTCCACTCGGATGTGGTGGTGGACCTGATTGGGTATCGGCGGCATGGGCACAGCGAGGTAGACGATCCGACGGTGACGCAGCCGCGGCGGTACGCGGCCATCAAGGATCATTCGGTGCTGTACCAGCTCTATGCCGAGAAGATCGGCGTAGATGTGATGGAAGAGGTTCGGGCGGTGCAGGCGGAGCTTCTGGAGGAGCAGAAGGCGGCGACGAAGGCGGAACACAAGCCGGTGCTGGCGGAGCTTCCGGAGTATTGGGATGCTTACCATGGAGGTGCGCCGAGGGCTGAAGACGCGGTGACGACGGGGCTTTCGGCGGAGCGGGTGGCGGCGCTGGTGAAGGCGGCGAGCACCTATCCCCAGGACTTTCATGTGCATGCGAAGGTGAAGAAGCTGTTCGAGCAGCGGCTGGAGATGGGAGCAGGGACGCGCGCCTTCGACTACGGAATGGCCGAGCTGGTGGCGTTCGCTTCGCTGCTGGAGGCTGGTACGCCGGTGCGGCTGACCGGGCAGGACTCGCAGCGGGGGACGTTCAACCAGCGGCATGCGGTGATGATCGATGTCGAGAGCGAGGCGCGGTACGTTCCGCTGGCGCACCTGTCCGAGAGCCAGGGGCGGTTCGAGGTGTACAACTCGATGCTGTCCGAGGCGGCGGTGCTTGGGTTCGAGTACGGGTACTCGCGGGATTATCCGGAGGCGCTGGTGCTGTGGGAGGCGCAGTTCGGGGACTTTGCCAACGGAGCGCAGATCATCATCGACCAGTTCATTGCGGCGGGTGAGGCGAAGTGGGGCTTGCTGTCTGGCGTGGTGATGCTGCTGCCGCATGGATACGAGGGGCAGGGTCCGGAGCACTCGAGTGCGCGGCTGGAGCGGTTCCTGCAGCTGGCGGCGCATGACAATATCCAGGTGTGCCAGCCTTCGACGGCGGCGCAGTACTTCCACCTGCTGCGGCGGCAGGCGATGCGGATGCTACGGAAGCCGCTGGTGGTGATGACGCCGAAGAGTATGCTGCGGCATCCGGATGCGAGCTCGCAGTTGAGGGACTTTGCCGCGGAGCGGTTCCTCAACGTGATTCCCGACAACTCCGTGGAGTCGCCGGAGCGGATCCTGGTGTGCAGCGGGAAGATCGGGCATAACCTGCGGGTGGAACGGGAGAAGCGCAAGATCACGAATGCGGCCATCGTCTTTGTGGAGCAGCTTTATCCATGGCCGGAGGAGGAGTTGCAGGCGGCGCTGGACCAGCACCCCGGGGCGGCGGAGGTGGTGTGGGTGCAGGAGGAGCCGGGCAACATGGGGGCGCTCTCCTACGTAATGCCGGAGCTTCGGCGGATGGTGCGGGATCGGGTGATGATCAGCGTGAAGCGGAAGCCGAGCGCGAGCCCTGCGACTGGGTCCGCGAAGGCGCACGACATGGAGGAGAAGACACTGCTGGACCTGGCGTTCGGGGTCTTGGGGAACTGATGGGGCTGGCCGTGTTAGGCTTTGCGGGATGCATGAGCCTTTGTCTCCGCCTCCGCCTCCGTTCAGCCTGCAGAACGCCGCGAATGCGGAGATGCTTCGGAACGGCTTTCGCCTTGGCCTGAGCGTGGAGGCCGAGGAAGAGGTCGCGGCGGCCGGGACGGGACCGCTTCCATCCGGATGCGATGAGCAGGGTCTGCTTTGGTCGTCGATCGACAACGATACGTCGCGGGACCTGGACCAGGTGGAGTACGCCGAGAGGGTTCCCGGGGGGATACGCGTTCGGGTGGGGATTGCGGATGTCGCTTCGGCGGTGCGGAAGGATTCCGCGCTGGATCGGCACGCGGCGGAGCAGGGACTGACGGTGTACACGGCCGTGCACAACTTTCCGATGCTGCCGAAGGAGCTATCGACGGACCGGACGAGCCTGAACGAGCGGGAGGCTCGGGCGGCGGTTGTCGCGGCGTTTACGGTGAGCGCCGAGGGGGAGCGGCTGGATGCGCGGCTTTACGTGGCGTCTGTGAGGAACCAGGCGCAGCTTGCGTATAGCCGTGTTGGACCATGGCTGGAAGGAACGGGTTCGCTGACGGGTGCGGATGCGGAGCTTGCGGCGCAGTTGGTGCTGCAGGACGAGGCGGCTCGTGCGCTGCGGGCGCGGCGAGTTCGGCTGGGCGCGCTGGAGTTCCATCGGGCGGAGGCGGACCCGATCCTGGTGGATGGCGTGGTGCAGGGTCTGCGGACGGCGGCTCACAACCGGGCGATGAACCTGATCGAGGAGCTGATGATCGGGGCGAACGAGGTGATGGCGAGCACTCTGCGGCTCGCGGGGCGCTCCTCGATCCGGCGCGTGGTGGAGACACCGGCGCGTTGGGACCGGATGGTGGAGGTTGCGGCGCGTGAAGGGACGCAGCTTCCGGTGGCTCCGGATTCGGGGGCGCTGAACGCGTTCCTGGAGGCGAAGCGCGCGGCCGATCCGGAGCATTATCCGGATCTGGCACTGGCGATCATCAAGCTGATGGGACCTGGACAGTATGTGCTGGCGAAGGGGGACTCCGCGCCTGGGGGGCACTTTGGGCTGGCGGCGCAGGATTACACGCACTCGACGGCGCCGAATCGGCGGTTTGTGGACCTGGTGACGCAGCGGATCGTGAAGGCTTACCTTGCGGGCGAGCCTGCGCCCTACACGGATGAGGAACTTGCCGGGATTGCGGCGCACTGCCTGGAGCGCGAGGGCGCGGCGCGGAAGGTCGAGAGAGCCATGATGAAGCGTGTGGCTGCGGTGGGGCTTGCGGGAAGCGTGGGGAAGACGTTTCGGGGTGTGGTTACGGGAGCGAGCCCGAAGGGGACGTATGTGCGGGTGTTCGATCCTCCGGTGGAAGGGCGGATTACGCAGCATGAGGCTGGTCTGGACGTGGGCGATGCGGTTTCGGTGGTGCTGATCCACACCGATCCGGTTCATGCGTATATCGACTTTGCCCGTGCTTAGCAGGCTTTGGGCTTAGCGCCAGGCGGTGAGGAAGTGGGCTGCTGAGCCCTTGAGGCTGAGACCGTCTTTGCGGTGGGCGAGGAAGCGGGCTGCTATGGCGGCGATGTCGAGGTCTTCGAGGCGGGAGAAGGCGGTGAGCTCGGCTCGGACTTCTTCCGGGCGGAAGAAGAGCTGGAAGGGTTCTCCTGCCAGCGCGACGCGGGCGGCGAGAGAATCGTGGGAGAGACGTTCGAGCGGTGGGAGCGAGTCGCGGGGAAGACCGTAGTCGAACGTGACTCCGCTGCTTGTAGGCGTTTGGGCGATGAGAGCGATGGTGGCGCGGAAGGCTTCGAGGGTGAGGTACGGAACGACGCCTAGCCAGGCGAAGAAGCAGGGTTGGTTGAGGTCGAAGGTGCTTTGGGCAAGCTCTTGGGCGAGGGATTGGCGCTCGAAGTCTACCGGGACGAAGGTGGTTTGGCCTGGGATGACGATCTCGGCCGCGGCGAGCATCTCGTGCTTCCAGGCTTGCGTGGCGGGATGATCGACCTCGAAGACGCGGAGGTCGGGGTGGGGGTTGCGGTAGGCGAACGTGTCGAGGCCTGCGCCAAGGAGGCAGTATTGGCGGACGCCGGCTGCGTATGCGGTGGTGAGCTGGTCTTCGGCGTAGCGGCTGCGGGCGACTAGATAGGCGCGCATGGAGGCGGAGAAGGGCTTGCGGTCGCTGTCGGGGGTGCGGGCGATCTCGTCGCGAGCGGCTTTGCCGAGGATGCGGATGGCGAGTGGATCGTCGAAGATGAGGGGAGAGTCGACGATCTGGTGGGCGGCTCGGCGGAGGGCGACGCGCATGGCGGTCTTCGACGGCTTCGCCAACTCCATCCGGGTAGTGTATCCGTTACACTCCATGCACACCCTTTATCAGGAGCAGCCTTTGGCACGCTTTACCGGTCTTCTTGGACTCATCCTCTTTCTGTGCCTTGCGTATGCCTTCTCGACCGACCGCAGGGCGATCCGCTGGAGAACGGTGATCTGGGGATTGTCGCTGCAGGTGGTGTTTGCGTTCCTGGTGATCAAGTGGACTTACGGACAGACGGTGCTGGCGACGGTTTCGGGGTTCATTACCGGGCTGCTGGACATTCGGCGGATGGGTCTTCACTGGTGTTTGGGGCTTTGGGCGATCCGAAGAGTGCGTTGTCGGTGTTCGCGTTCGCGGTTCTGCCGACGATCATCTTCGTCAGCGCGTTCTTCGCCATTCTGTATCACATCGGGCTGATGCAGCAGATCATCAAGGTTGTGGCCTGGGTGATGCAGCGAACGATGGGAACCTCCGGGGCGGAGAGTACGAACGTCGCGGCGAGCATCTTCATGGGGCAGACGGAGGCTCCGCTGACGATTCGGCCGTTCCTGGCGGGAGCTACGCGATCCGAGTTGATGACCATTATGACGTCGGGAATGGCGCATGTTTCCGGGGGGATTATGGCGGCTTACATCCTGTTCGGTATCAACGCGAAGGACCTGCTTTCGGCGGTCATTATGACTGCTCCGGGAACGATTCTGGTGGCGAAGATGCTGGTTCCTGAGACGGAGGTTCCGGCGACCGCGGGAACGGTGACGATGCCGCCGAACGAGGAGCATAAGAACGAGAACTTCATTGCGGCGATTGCGCGCGGGACGATCGATGGTGGGCAACTGGCGTTCAATGTGGCAATTATGCTGATCAGCTTTGTGGCGTTAGTTGGGCTGTTCAACGCGATTATGCTGGGGATCTCGAACACGCTTTGGGCTCATGGACATGTGCCGTTTCCGCACTCGCTGAACGCGATTCTGGGGGTTGTTGGGGCACCTGTTGCGTGGCTGATCGGGATTCCGTGGCACGATTCGCGGACGATCGGGAATCTGCTGGGAACGCGGACGATGATCAATGAGTTTGTTGCATTTACGGAGCTTGGCAAGCTGAAGAGTTCGCTTGATCCGAGAACTTTTTCGATTGCTACGTTTGCTTTGTGCGGGTTTGCGAATGTGGGGTCGATCGGGATGCAGATTGGGGGGATCGGGGCGCTGGTGCCGAATCGGCGGAACGATCTGGCTTCGCTGGGGCTCAGGGCGATGCTGGCGGGGACGATGGCGAATCTGATGTCGGCTTCGATCGTTTCGATGCTGCTGGGGTAGGGATCAGAAAAGCAGGGCTTAGGTTGATAAGGCGGGTTGCGGGTTGGGCTGCTTTGAGGTTTTCTGGTGTTGCGACGGGTGGAGCAGCTTGTGACGAAAGCGAACCGCTGGTCCCTTCGACTGCGGTGCTCACGGTGAGGCTGTGAAGCCCTTCGCTCAGGATGACACCTTTAGGGTGGGGCGTTTGGCGCGTTAGGGGTGATCGGCCTCAAGGGGTGTCCGGGTGGGCCAGACCTTCCCCGGGGTGGTGGGTGCGGGGGAGGGTTAGGAGGATGATGGCGGCTACGACGGCGAGGGTGGGTAGGACGAAGAGGCTGCCTTCGGGGCCGGTGAGGCCTCCGGAGAGGATGGGACGGCCCACCGGGTGGGTGGCGAAGAGGTGGCCCTGGACCATGGTTCCGGAGTCGGCGACGCCGTAGAGGAAGGATTGGGCCCAATCCCAGGAGGCGTGGAAGCCGAGCGCCCACCAGAGGGAGCCGGTGCGATAGAGGGCGAGACAGAAGACCAGTCCGGCGGAACCGGCGGAGACGAGGCCGAGGGGGGACTCTCCGGGGTTTCCGCCGTGGCCGAGGCCGAAGACGAAGGAGAGGAGGAGGGCTGCGGTCCAGAAGCCGAGGGCGTGACGGTGGCGGGTGTGGAAGATGGCTCCGTAGATCCCGGCGAGGCCGCGGGCGAGGGTGTACTGGATGTAGCCGCGGAGGAGGGTTTCCTCAAGGAAGGCGACGAGGGTGAAGCCGAGAGCCCAGATCGCTCCGAAGCGGAGGGCTTCGGGGGTGGCGAGGAGGCGGGAATCGAAGGGGAGGAAGCCGCCGAAGTGGAGGACGGCGACGAGGGCGGAGAGGAAGGCTACTCCCCAGAAGAGGCCCTGGAGGAACTGGGGGATGCGCGAAGGGCCGCCAAGGCCGAAAGCGGTGAAGCGGCGGCGCTCGATCAGCGCCATGAGGGAGGTGGCGGCGAGGACGACGAGGAAGGAAGAGCCCTCGCCGATGATCGTGGACCTGGGGCTGGAGGCTTTGGGGGCGTCGGGCTGAGCGGGGCCGGGCTTTGCGGGGGCGGTTTGTTGCGCGGCTTTCTGGTCTTCGCGGCCGAAGGGTTTGTGGCGGATTTTGGCTGCGGTGAACTGGGCGGCGAAGCTGAGGGCGAGGAAGAGGGCGATGAAGATGAGGAGACTCCAGCCGGCGCGGAGGCCGTCGGCTCCCCGGAAGACCCAGGTAGCGCTGTGGGCGGCGGGCGGGGCGGCGTCGAGTGGGAGGTCGGTGGCTTCGGTCATGGGGCTGGTTCCTTGCGGGGCTTTGCGCCGGTGGATATGTTCTGCTGCCGGTTGCGTGTATGGAAGGGTGCCCCCCCATGCTTCGCGCGTAAGCCTCTTGCTTTGAGCAGGACACAGGCGGCAGAGGCCGGTCAACAGGTCAAAAGAAGAGGCTTATCGCTCAATACCAGTAAATAAGGGAGATGCGGTGCCGGTAGAGGGGCGATCTTCCGTGCGCGGCGGCCGGTTGTCTCCGTGTTCTATTCTACGGTCGTGGGCGGGAACTGCTACGCCAAGTAGATTGCCTTTGCACTGAGCGACTTAGGGCTTGCGAGGGGTTGACAGGACTTTTTGGACGGGTTGGCGAGGGGAGTGCGTGCGATGGAGATGAAGGTGATGTACCACGACCGGTGCTTCGATGGCGCTTGCTCGGCTTCGCTGTTTACGCGGTTTCATCGGGAGTGCCTGGGGACGGCGGCGACGTACGCGTACGAGGGGCTGGCGCATAAGCCGGGGGGGATGTTTCAGTTCGGGGAGTTCTCCGGGGGAGAGAATGCGGTTGTGGACTTCAAGTACTCGAGCGATGCGCGGGTGACGTGGTGGTTCGATCACCATGAGAGTGCGTTTATGACGGAGGAGGACCGGGCGGAGTTCGAGCTTGGGCAGAGCGATGGTTCGCAAGTGATGCGGAAGTTTTTCGATCCGCACTATATCTCGTGCACGGGGTGGATTGCGCATGTGGCGGCGACGCGGTTTGGGTTCGATACTTCCGGGCTGAAGGAGTTGATGTACTGGGCGGATATTGTGGACGGGGCGAAGTATGAGAGCGCGGCGGCGGCGGTGGGGATGGAAGAGCCGGCGATGAAGCTGACGCTGGTGCTGGAGGGTGCTCCGGACGGGTTGATTCCGAAGGTGATTCCGCTGCTGACGGAGCGGACGCTGGGGGAGGTGGTGGAGCAGGACTTTGTGCAGGCGGCGATGGGGCCTCTGCTGGCGCGGCATCGGCGGGCGATGGAGGTGATCGGGGAGCGGGCGGAGGTGGAGCGGGGGGTGATGCGGTTCGACCTGACAGATGCGGGGGTGGAGGGGTATAGCAAGTTCATTCCCTACTATCTGCATCCGGAGGCGACGTATGTGGTGGGGCTGAGCCGGGCGGGGGCTCGGCTGAAGCTTTCGGTGGGGACGAATCCTTGGACGGCGAAGCCGGTGGGGGAGCTGGCGAATATTGCGGGAATCTGCTCGCGGTATGGGGGCGGGGGTCATGCGCGGGTGGGGGCAGTGAGCTTTGCGGCGGGGGAGGAGGAGATGGCGCGGCGGGCGGCGGGGGAGATTCGGGCGGAGCTCGAGGGGTGACGGTCAGGTGGTGAGGAGGTCGATGAGTTGTTGGGGCTCGGCGAGGAAGGCGTCGTGGCCGTGGTCGGAGACGAGCTCGCGGTAGGTGCAGTTTGCGCCGGCGGCGGTGAGGCTTGCGGCGAGGGCGGCGATGTCCGCGGGCGGGAAGAGCCAGTCGGAGGAGATGCCGACGAGGATAAGGGGGGCGGTGATGCGGCGGAAGGCGTCGTGCGGTGAGGGGAAGCCGTGGGTGGGGTCGAAGAGGTCCATGAGGCGGGTGATGGCGAGGTAGCTGTTGGCGTCGAAGCGCTGGTTGAAGCGGGCTCCCTGGTGGTCGAGGTAGCCGGCTACGTCGAAGCGGCCGCCGCGGAGGGGGTCTTCGCCACTGCGGTCGGGGTTGCGGGCGAAGCGGTGCTCGAAGAGGGTGGGGGATTTGTAGGTGCAGACGGCGAGGCCGCGGGCGAGGGCGAGGCCTCGCTCGGGTGGGGCTTCGGGTGGGTAGACGCCTTGGTTCCAGAGGGGGTCGAGCATGATGGCCTGGCGCTGGAGGTGGTTGAGGGCGAGGCCGAGGGGGCCTAGCGGGGCTACGCCGATGGCGATGACTTTGCGGACGCGGTGGGGGAAGAGGATGGCCCATTCGATGGTCTGCATGCCCCCGATAGAGGCGCCGATGGCGAGCTTGAGGGTGGGGATGCCGAGGTGATCGAGGAGGAGGGCCTGGGCGCGGACGATGTCGCGGATGGTGACGAGGGGGAAGTGCGGGCCGTAGGGTTGGCCGGTGGCGGGGTTGAGGGAGGTGGGGCCGGTCGAGCCGTAGCAGGAGCCGAGGATGTTTACGCCGAGGATGGCGTCGTGTTGGGGGTGGATGAGGGTGGGCATGGCCCAGAGGGCGGGCCACCACTCGGCGACCTCGGCGGAGCCGGAGAGGGCGTGGCAGGCGAGGACTACGTTGTCTTTGGCGGGGTTGAGGGTGCCGTAGAGGCAGAAGTGGAGGCGGGCGTGGTGGAGCGAGCCGCCGAGTTCGAGGGGGAACTCGGCGGGGAGCGGGAAATCGGCTTCGAGGGTGGGTTGGAAGATTGGGGGTGGCGACATGGGAGCGTTGGTATTCTGGATTGTTTGGCGCGGAAGAAGCGTACCTCAGCGGCTAAGGCCGGGTCGTTGTGGAAAGGCTTGCGGCACGGCTGAAGCCGTGCCCTTAACAGGACATCACTTCATCAGAACTCGAGCCTGCCTCCATCCGCGGCGAGGGATCAACCCCACCCTTAGGAGAAGCGCTAAGGACGGGGCACCCCGGTGAGTTCGGGTACCGCGGCGAGGTGCGGCTCTTCCTGCTCCTGTTTGGTGTAGCCGTTGGCTTCGCCGATGGCGTGGTCGAGGTCGGCGAGGATGTCGCGGAGGTCCTCGATGCCGACGGAGAGCCGGACCATTTCCGGGCGGACGCCGGTGGCGTGCTGCTCTTCCTTCGTCAACTGCTGGTGGGTGGTGGAGGCGGGATGGATGACGAGGGATTTGGCGTCGCCGATGTTGGCGAGGAGGGAGAAGAGCTTGAAGGAGTTGATGAGTTTCTTGCCGGCGTCGTAGCCGCCGTGGATGCCAAAGGTGACGAGGCCGCTCTGGCCATCGGGGAGGTATTTGGCGGCGCGGGCGTGGTATTTGCTGGAGGGGAGGCCGGGGTAGTTGACCCAGTCCACGCCGGGGTGCTGCTCGAGGAAGCGGGCGACGGCGAGGGCGTTGGTGGAGTGGCGTTCCATCCGGAGGTGGAGGGTCTCGGTTCCCTGGAGGAGGAGGAAGGCGTTGAAGGGGGAGAGGGCGGCGCCGGTGTCGCGGAGGCCCTGGACGCGGGCCTTGAGGATAAAGGCGAGGGGGCCGAAGGCGTCGACGTAGGAGAGACCGTGGTAGGAGGGGTCGGGCTCGGTGAACTCGCGGAAGCGGCCGGAGGCCTTCCAGTCGAACTTTCCGGCGTCGATGAGGATGCCGCCGATGGAGGTGCCGTGGCCGCCGATGTACTTGGTGGCGGATTCGACGACGATGTCGGCGCCCCACTCGATGGGGCGGGCGAGGGCGGGGGAGGCGCTGGTGTTGTCGATCATGAGGGGCAGGCCGTGCTCGTGGGCGATGGCGGCGAGGGTTTCGACGTCGGCGATGTCGAGCTTGGGGTTGCCGAGGGTTTCGGTGTAGATGGCGCGAGTCTTGCTGTTGATGAGGGAGCGGATGCCGTCGAAGTCGTCGGCGTCGGCGAAGCGGACGGTGATGCCGAACTTGGGGAGGGTGTAGTGGAAGAGGTTGTAGGTTCCGCCGTAGAGGGAGGTGGTGGAGATGATCTCTTCGCCGGCGCCGGCGAGGGTGGTGATGGCGAGGGTTTCGGCGGCCATGCCGGAGGCGGTGGCAAGCGCGGCGGCTCCGCCTTCGAGGGCGGCGATGCGCTTCTCGAAGACGTCGGTGGTGGGGTTCATAATGCGGGTGTAGATGTTGCCGAACTCCTCGAGGCCGAAGAGGCGGGCCGCGTGGTCGGCGTCCTGGAAGACGAACGAGGTGGTCTGGTAGATGGGGACGGCGCGGGCGCCGGTGGCGGGGTCGGGGACCTGGCCGCCGTGGATGGCGAGGGTGGCGAGGTGGGGCTTGGGGGCTTCAGGCATGGGGTGTCCTTTGGGGGCGGAAACGGTGGGTTCTAAGAGTAGGACGGGCCGGCGCGGAGGCACACGCGCGGAGAGGATCAGGCGGTGGGGAAGGGGTCAACAACCATGGGGTTGCCGGGTGCTGAGCCGGACTGACCGGGAAGGTGTCATAGGGCGCCATTATGGTTCAGAGGCCGGGGTAATGCAAGTGGGCGGGGGCGGGCTGCGCGGATCGGACGCCATGTAGACCGGGGGCACCGCAGCTTCTGCCATCCTCGCGGATCACGACGACGCCGTGATCCGCGGAAGTCAGGGTTGGCGGCGAGTGGTGGGCTATTTGACCCGGAGAGGGGAGGTGAGGCGGAAGACGACGAGGCTTTCGGAGGGGATGACGACGTCGCGGTTTCCGGTGTAGGCTGCGGCGGCGGTTCCGCCACCGCCCCCGGCGAGGGCCCCGA
Source organism: uncultured Granulicella sp. (assembly GCA_965213785.1). Taxonomy (GTDB): domain Bacteria; phylum Acidobacteriota; class Terriglobia; order Terriglobales; family Acidobacteriaceae; genus Edaphobacter. The sequence continues at coordinate 3,305,179 of OZ243921.1, forward strand.
TGGCGGCTCCTTTGCCGCCACCGGCGAGGCCGCCGATGATGGCTCCGAGCCCGGCACCACCGCCGATGAAGCCGGTGGATCGCTTGCCGCGGCCCTGCTGTTCTTTTTCGTACTCGCTGGTGCTGACCTGGACGCCGCCGATGGAGGTGAGCTGGATGCCGAGGGCTCCGGCGCCCTTGAAGCGGCCTCGGCCCTTTGCGGCCACGACCGTGCCCTGGACGCGGGTGCCGCGGGCGAGGGCGGCTTCGCCCCCGGCCTGAAGGGGTTCGGCGAGGACGCCGGTGAAGCTGTCGCCGACTTCGTTGTGGCTGGCGGAGAGGGTCTGGGTGACGGTGACGGCGACGCGGGAGCCGGCGGGGATGGTGCGGTAGGTGGGGGCGGCGGGGGCGGCGGCTACCGGGGCGCGGGGGGTTGGAGCCGCGGCTGCAGGGGCCGACGCGGGGGCGGGTTGGAGGGCGGCGCGGGGGGCGGGCTGGGCCGCGTTGGGGGTGAAGGTTCCGTCGGGGTTGAGGGTTCCCTGCTGGCCCTGCTGGGCGGGTTGCGTGGGCTGGGTGGTCTGGATGGGCGCGGCGGGCTGGGTGGTGGCGGGGGTCGAACTCTTGCAGCCGCTGCCGAGGAGGGTGAGCGTGAAGGCGGCAGCGAGCAGCGCGCCACGTCGCGTGGTGGAAGTTGCAAGGACCCTGGACGAGTAGCTCATGACGTTCTCCGATGCGTGTGTTGGTTCTGGGAAGAGGGTTCGGCTGGAGCAGATTCCCGGCCGGCGTTCAGTGAGATGGATGCGGCTTTGTGGCGTGGAGACTCGCCTTTCCCGGAGACGGCGGGTTGAAGGTATGCCTGTGGTGGAGGATTTGCGTGGTAACCTCACTCTGCGGCGCGGTTTGCGCACTCCGTCGCGCCATGATACGTCAGTTCCTCCACGGGTATGCAGAGCACCATGAACCCAGGCAACCTGACTCAGCGCCCCAGGACCTTGCTCGCGGTGTGCCGCGGGGCCTTTGCGCTGCTCGCGGCTGCGCTTGCAGCGGGAGCGCAGACGGTGGCGAACGTGGCGGCTCCGCTGCTGACGCCGACGTCGATCGTGTTCGATGCTAATGGCGTGCTGTATGTGGCGGAGAGCGGGCGGCATGTGGTCGACCGGCTGGATGCGGCGGGCGGCTTTACGGTGGTGGCGGGGAACGGGACGCAAGGGTTTGCCGGGGACGGTGGGGTGGCTTCCGCGGCGGTGCTTGACTCCCCGCGGGGTTTGGCGATCGATGGGGCGGGGAATCTTTATATAGCGGATACCCGCAATCACCGGGTTCGGGTGGTGGCGGCGGGTTCGGGGATCATCCGAACGGTGGCGGGGACGGGCGCGGCGGGGTTCTCCGGGGATGGGGGAGCGGCGATCGCGGCGCGGCTGAGTTTGCCGACGGCGCTGGCGGTGGATTCGGTGGGGAACCTTTACCTTGCGGACTCGGGGAACCAGCGGATTCGGCGGGTGGTGCTGGCGACGGGGGTGATTTCCACGGTGGCGGGGAGCGGAGTGCAGGGAGGTGCGGGGGACCAGGGGTTGGCGGTGGCGGCGGCGCTCGATACGCCTTGGGGGCTGGCGGTGAATGGGGCGGGAGACCTGTTTTTGGCCGATCTGCATAATGGGCGGGTGCGGCGGGTGGCGCACGATACGGGGGTGATTACGCCGGTGGCGGCGGGGACAGGGCTGCGTTTGCCGCGGGGGCTCTCGATTGATGCGGCGGGGAATGTGTACGTGGCGGAGACGAGCGGCCACCGCGTTGTGCGGCTGGGGGTGGATGGCACGGCGAGTGTGGTGGCTGGTTCGGGGGTAGAAGGGTTTGCTGGCGATGGGGGCGCGGCGGTGGCGGCGCTGCTGGATGGTCCGCAGGCTACGGGGCTCTCTCCGGCGGGGCTAGTGACGGTGGCGGACACAGGGAACCAGCGGGTGCGGCAGGTGGATGGTGCGGGGGTGATCCGGACGATTGGGGGGGTAGGGGCAAGCGGGGCGAGTGGGCTGGCGCTGAGCGGGCCGGCGGCGGTGCAGTATGGCACGGGAAGCATTACGGCGACGGTGAGTGGGGGGTCGGCGGTGACGGGAAGCGTGTCGTTCGCGGAGGTGGTGAATGGGGCGAGTACGGTGTTGGGGACGGTGGGGCTAGCGGGGAACGCGGCGAGCTTCAGTACGGCGGGGCTGGGGGCGGGGAACCACGCGATGGTGGCGAGCTACGCGGGGGATTCGACGCATCCGGGGGCTATGAGCAACGTGTTTGGGGCGGTGGTGACGCCGGCCCCGGTGGCGGCGCATCCTGTGGGAGCTACGGTGTTGTATGGGCAGGCGATTCCGGCGCTTTCCGGGTCGTTGAGCGGGGTGCTGGCGCGGGATGTGAATGCGGTTTCGGCGGTGTTCGGGAGCGCGGCGCGGGTGCTTTCCGCGGCGGGGAGCTACCCGATCGGGGCAACGCTGGTGGGGGCTGGGGCAGGGAACTACCAGGTGGCGGTCGATGCGGCGGCCGTGACGATTGCACAGGCCCCGACGGTGACGACCGTGAGTACGGCAGGGAGTCCGGCGGGGTTCGGTGCGGCGGTGACGGTGTCGGCCGAGGCGGCCTCGACGACGTCGGGGACGCCTACGGGGCGGCTGACGTTTCTGGATGGTGGCGGGGCGTTGGGGTCGGTGGTGGCGGATGCGGCGGGGGGCGGGGCGCTGACGACCGCGGCGTTGACTCCGGGGACGCATAGCGTGACCGCGGTGTATTCCGGCGATATGAACTTTCTGGGGAGTACGTCGGGGGCGGTTTCGCAGGTGATTTCGCCGGGGGTGGGAAGTCCGGACTTTACGCTGGCGGCGGCGGGGGGAGGGTTGCAGACGGTTGCGGGTGGGGCGACGGCGAGCTTTGGGTTGACGTTGGCGGTGCAGAATGGGCCGCTGAACAGCCCGATTCTGCTGGCGGCGAGTGGGGTTCCGGCGGGGTTCACGGCGAGCTTCAGCCCGGCGCTGGTTCCGCCCGGAGGGAGTGCGGCGAACGTTACGTTGTCGATCAAGACGGTGAAGACGATGGCGCACGGGGGGCTTGGGCGGGTTGGCTGGCTGGCGGGGCTGGTGATGCTGCCGCTGATCGGTTGGCGGCGGCGACGAGGGGTGCTGATTTGCCTGGTGGCCGTGGGACTGTGCGGGTTGGGAGGGTGCGGGCAGCAGGTGACGCAATTGGCTTCGCCGAGTGGTCCTGGGTCGGCCAGTTATCCGATGGTGGTGACGGCAACGACGACGCTGGCTGGTGGAAGTACGCTGCAGCATACGGCGGCTGTGACGTTGATCGTGCAGTAAAATTGGCGGGTGCGATTCCCCTCTTCTTTCTCTGTCCGCCGATCCGCTCTCTTCGTTGCGCTTTGTGCCCCGGCTTTGTTTTCGGGCTTCGCGTTGGGCGCGACGCTTACCGGCGTAGTAACCAACAAGACGACGAACAAGCCATCCGGTGGGGACGAGGTGACCCTGATCCGGCTGCAGCAGGGAATGCAGGAGGCGGCGCATACGAAATCGGACGCGAAGGGGCATTTCTCGATCGAGGTGACGGACGAGGGGGTGCACCTGATCCGGGTGACCCACGATAAGGCGAACTACTTTCGGCCGGTGCAGCCGGGGGCGGAGTCGGTTGAGGTGGAGGTGTATAATGCGGCGGCCAAGGTGGAGGGCGTGACGGGGGAGGCGGATGTGCTGCGGATCCAGACCGACCCCGGGGGGACTGGCTTGCAGGTGGTGGAGAACTTCTTTGTGAAGAACGACTCCAAGCCTCCGCGGACGCAGTTTTCGGATCGGCCGTTCGAGTTTTATCTGCCGGCGGGGGCGGTGGTGGCGGGGTCGGCGGCGTTAGGGCCGGGGGGGATGCCGGTACAGGCGGCTCCCGTGCCGCTGGGGGATGCGCCCAACCACTATGCGTTTGTGTTTCCCGTGCGGCCGGGGGAGACGCGGTTTCAGATTACGTACAAGGTGCCTTATAGCGGGAGCTTCACGTTTGCGCCCAAGCCGGTGATTGCGACGGATACGGTGGCGATCATGATGCCGAAGGCGATGGGGTTCAAGGCGGGGGCTTCGGCGCCGTACACCGCGGTGACGGAGGAGACGACGGCGCAGACGTATGTGGCGCGGAATGTGCAGCCTTCGCAGCCGCTTGAGTTTACGGTTTCGGGGAAGGGGGAGCTGCCGCGGGATACGGCGGCTACTCCGGCTGGGGGGGCGGCGGGGGGTGCGGCTGAGCCGGGGAGTGTGGCGGCTGGTGCGGGGGGTGGCGGGGGCACGGCGGCTACGGATACGCGGCCGGGTGGGGGGCTGGGAACGCCGATCGATCCGGAGGGGACTAATGATCCCTGGGCGAAGTACAAGTGGTGGATTTTGGGGGGATTGGCGCTGCTGCTGGCCGGGGGGGCTGGGATTCTGCTGAAGGGTGGGGCGGGAGGTCCGGTCGCGGCTGCTCCGGCTGTGTCTCCGGTTCCGGTTGGGGGCGGTTTGCTGGGGGCGCTGAAGGATGAGCTGTTTGCGCTCGAGACGGACCGGTTGCAGGGGAAGGTGAACGAGACCGAGTATGGGGAGCAGAAGGCGGCGCTGGAGGTGGTGTTGCGGCGGGCGCTGGGGCGGGTGGAGGGGGCTTGATCGGGCTGCTAAAGGGTCTGCGGCTGTTCGCGCTGGTGATCTGGGTGGGGGGGATTGCGTTCTTCGCCTTCGTGGTGGCTCCGGTGGCGTTTGGTAGTCTGCCGACGGCGCATGAGGCGGGGATGGTGGTGCGGGGGGCGATCCTGGCGCTGCACTGGATCGGGCTGGTGGTGGGGCCGATTGCGGTGGTGGCGGCGTTGATGCTGCGGCGGATTCTGCAGGCTGGGCTGCTGCTGGGGATGATCGTGGTGACGGCGGCTTCGCAGTTTGGGGTGCTGCCGCGGATGGAGCTGGATCGGGCTCGGGCGGGCGGGGCGGTGGATGAGCTTCCGGCGGGGGATGCGAACCGGGTGGAGTTCGACCGGATGCATGTGCTTTCGGAGCGGATGGAGGGGTTGGTGCTTTTGCTTGGAATTGGAGTTTTGGGGTTGGTGGCGCGGGAGCGTGAGGATACCCCCCTCCCTCCACCTAAGTCCGAAAGTACGTTCGAATAAGGACTTAGGTCTGGACCTCTCTTATACCTCGGGTGCTGCGAGGGCTTTAGCGGGGTCTTCCAGTGGCTGCGTTTGTCAAGCGCGGGTGGGTTTGCGGAGGGTGAGGGTGTCCATTTCGGCGAGGACGCGGGCGGCTTCGTCTTCGAGAGAGGTGCGCTGCTCGGCGTAGTCCTGCTCCGGGTACTTGCCGGCCAGGTACTCGAAGTTTAGATCGCGAAGGTTGTCGTAGATGACGTCCTTGCGCTCGCGGAGATAGTCGAGGCGGGTTTTGTCGGCCTGGCGGAAGGGGTTTTTGTCAGGCCAGAAGATGAAGGCGAAGAGGATGAGGGTGAGGATGGCTCCGGCGAGGATGCCCATGGGTTTCTCCGTTGATTTGCGATCCGGTCTTTGAGACCCAAGGCTGAAGCCTTGGGGTACCTCAGGAGCAAAGGCCACGTGCAACGATAACAGCAGATGCAAGGGCAAGGGGGAAATACGAGGGCTCTTCGCTTCGCTCAGGATGACACGGGTGCAGGGTGATACGGACTCATGCAGCTAGTATTTCGCTGTGCTCAGGATGACATGGGTTTGGGCTGGATGAGGGACTAGTATTCGGTTTCGTGGCGGATGCGGGCGCGTAGGGTGGCGTCCATGGTGGAGTTGGCGGGGACGGGGATGGGGTTGCGTTTTTTCCAGACGGTGACGAGGAAGGCTACGCCGACGGTGGCGAAGAAGAAAACAGCGAGGGGGGTGATCCAGGCTACGTTGTCGAAGCCGCCGCGCATGGGGGCGGCGAGGACGGTGGCTCCGTACTTGGCGGCGAACCAGTTGAGGACGAGGTTGTCGGGACCGCCCTGGGAGACCTGGGTCTGGAGTTCGTTGATCATGACGGGGGAGACGGGGCAGCCTACGTGGTTGCACTCCATGAGGATCTGGGTGCAGCCGCAGGTGCAGATCATCTCGTGGCCCATTTTGTTGAGGCGGGCGGAAGGGTCGGCGGCTCCTGTCGCTCCTGTCGCTCCTAGGAGGGTAACGGTGAGGAGGAGGGTGGCAAGGGCGGCGTAGCGGTTATGGTTCGTGGCGCGGCGGAAGCCGGTGCTGGTGGCGGAGGGTACCTCAGCGGCTAAAGCCGCGGGGCGGGGGATGCCGGTATGGCACGGCTGAAGCCCCAGCCTTGAGCGGAGCCAGAGCGGTCGCCGGATGCTCTCGCTGCCCGATCGCTCCGAGGCTTTAAGTACCAGCAACGACAATGGCAGCAACAACAGCAAAGGCCACAGCAGATTCCCTTCGGGAATGACAAACAAAAGGGCGAGAGCGATGGCGGGATTAGGCATGGAGGGCCTCGGGGGTTTGGGTCGAGGGCTCGGGGGCGGTGCGGCGGGTGGCGCCGGGTTTGAGGGCGGGGACGAGGGCGACGAAGGTGCCGAGGACGACGATGGCTACGCCGATCCAGATCCAGGCGATGAGGGGGTTGATGAAGACCTTGATGATGGGCTTGTCGGTGTCGGGGTTTTTGCCCTCGTAGATGACGTAGAGGTCGTTCTGGAGGGTGGAGTGGTTGGCGACCATAGTGGCGTAGGTCTGGCTGGCGTTGTAGAAGCGCTTTTCGGGGTTGAGGGTGGTGATGTGACGGTTGCCCTTGTAGGCTTCGAGGATGGCGTACTCGGTGTCGAAGTTGGGGTTCGAATCCTGGGTGAAGGACTGGCAGACGATGCGGTAGGGGCCGAGGAGCATGGTGTCGCCGAAGCCCATCTCCTGCTCGCGCGACTGGTTGAACGCGCCGCCGGCGATGCCGATGAACATGACCACGATGCCGAAGTGGACGAGGTAGCCGCCGTAGCGGCGGGTGTTGCGGCGGGTGAGGGTGATGGCGGAAGCGAGGAGGTTTTGGCCGGTTTGGGTGCGGACGACGGCTACGCCGCGGAGGAACTCGGACGAGATGGCGGTGACGACGCCGGCGGCTAGGGTGAAGGCCATGAGGGAGAAGATGGTGGCGGTGTGGTAGTCGTCGCCGTCGTTGGTGGCGACCCAGGGGCGGATGCCGGCGAGCATAAGGCCGATGAGGGTGGCGGCCATGGCGATGCCGGGGAGGACGAAGTTGCGGCGGATGGCGCGGATGGAGGTGGAGCGCCAGGCGAGGAGGGGACCGAGGCCGGTGAGGAAGAGGAGGAAGAGGCCGATGGGGATGTTGACGCGGTTGTAGAAGGGCGCGCCGACGGTGGTTTTCTCGCCGTTGATGTACTCGGAGAGGACGGGGAAGAGGGTTCCCCAGAGGACGGTGAAGCAGGCGACGAGCAGGACGAGGTTGTTGAAGAGGAAGCTGGACTCGCGGGAGACGAGGGAGTGGAGGCGGTTCTCGCTGACGAGGTGGTCGCGGTTTTTGAAGAAGGTGAAGAGGCAGACGGCGAGGACGATGAGGATGAAGCCGTAGAACCACTCGCCGATGGAGGACTGGGCGAAGGCATGGACGCTGGAGACGATTCCGGAACGGGTGAGGAGGGTTCCGAGGATGGTGAGCATGAAGGTGGAGAAGATGAGCCAGACGTTCCAGTTCTTCATCATGCCGCGCTTTTCCTGCATCATGACGGAGTGAAGGAAGGCGGTTCCGGTGAGCCAGGGCATGAGCGAGGCGTTTTCGACGGGGTCCCAGCCCCAGTAGCCGCCCCAGCCGAGGACGGAGTAGGCCCAGTGGGCTCCGAGGAAGATGCCGCAGGTGAGGAAGAGCCAGGTGACCATGGTCCAGCGGCGGGTGATGTGGATCCACTTCTCGCCGGGATAGCGCATCATGAGGGCGCCGAGGGCGAAGGCGAAGGGGACGGAGAAGCCCACGTAGCCGAGGTAGAGCATCGGCGGGTGGATGACCATTTCCGGGTATTGCAGCAGGGGATTGAGGCCGAAGCCGTCGTGGGCGATGGGGCCGGGCTGGATGGCGAAGGGTGGCGCGGCGAAGTTGAGCAGCAGGAGGAAGAAGACCTGGATGCCGGCCATGATGGTGGAGGCGAAGGCGGTGAGGCGGACGTCGACCTTGTGGCGGATGCGGAGGACGAAGCCATAGGCGGAGAGGAGCCAGGCCCAAAGAATGAGGGAGCCTTCCTGTCCGGACCAGAGGGCGGAGAACTTGTAGGCGGGGTTGAGGTCGCGGTTGGTGTGGTGGAGGATGTAGGAGACGGAGTAGTCGTTGTGGAAGGCGGCCCAGGCGAGGGCGAAGGCGGCGCCGCTCATGACGACGAAGGTGGAGATTCCGGCGCGTCGGGCGGTTTCACCGAGGCGGCTGGAGAGGGGGTCGGACTGGAAACCGGTGACCGTAACGGGGCGGCGCAAGGCGATGGCACCGGCGACGAGGGTGTAGACGGCCAGCATGAGGGCGAGAAGGAGGGAGAAGCTGCCGAACTCCGGCATGGGATGGGTAGGCATGATTGCTCCGCATCCTTATTCTCTCAACCAATGAGAAGAAGGGCAATGCGGGGTCTGGTGGAGCTTTGACGGGGCGAATCTGCGGATCGGTGGGAGCGGTCGCCGATCCGTTCAGGAGGCAACGAACGGTGCGAGGCCGCTGGATTGAGTGTCTTGGATGCGTATGGGGGCGCTGGAGCGGACCGGAGGCGGTCGGTGCATGCAGTCGCGGTCAGTGCATCAGTTCGCGGACCTGGGCGAGGAGGAGTTCGGGGAGGAGGGGCTTGAGGCGGAAGACGACGTTGAGGTCGCCGTACTCCTGCTCGGCTTCTTCAAGGCCGCTGATGACGAGGACAGGCAGGTTGGAGTGCGTTTTGCGAAGCTCGCGGACGAACTGGGAGCCGCTCATGCCGGGCATGATGTGGTCAGTGATAACGAGGCCGATTTCGTCGGGAAACTCATTTTTCTGGAATTGCTCGAGGGCTCGCTGGGGGTTGAGGGCGGCGATGACGAAGTAGTCTGCGCGGCGGAGGATAGCTTGCCGGGTGGCTGCCTGGATGGCGTTGTCGTCGATGAGGAGGACGGCTGGAGTCATACAATCTCTTCCCGTCGCGGAGGCGTGCTACCCAACCCCGCAGAGAGATGGGATGCGGTGTAGCTGCGAGAGGCTGCCTTCGGGAGGCTTCCGGCGGAGAGGGGATGTGGAATCGGCTGTGGACTCTTCATAGGTAAACCGAGTAGAGTCGGGCGGAGGCCCACGGTGCGGGAGGGGTGTGTTCCGGCGCATGGTGCGGGAAGAGGGACAACGTGACTTTGGGTGCGGTTGATTGGCTGATCATGCTGGTGTACTTCGTGTTCGTGCTGGGGATCGGCTTCGCGCTGAAGCGGTACATGCGGACGAGCAACGATTTTTTCTTGGCGGGAAGATCGATTCCGGCCTGGGTGTGCGGGCTGGCGTTTATTTCCGCGAACCTGGGAGCGCAGGAGGTGATCGGGACTGCGGCTTCCGGGGCGAAGTATGGAATCATCACGAGTCATTTTTACTGGATCGGCGCGATCCCGGCGATGGTGTTCGTGGGCATCTTTATGATGCCGTTCTATTACGGGTCGAAGGCGCGGTCGGTTCCGGAGTTTCTGCGGATGCGGTTCGATGAGAAGACGCGGGCGATCAATGCGTTTTCGTTCGCGATCATGACGGTGTTCAGCTCGGGCATTTCGATGTATGCGATGGCGCTGCTGATCCAGACGCTGGGGTTGTTCCATGGGCTGATGCCGGACAAGTACATCTTCCATGTGTCGGTGGTGCTTTCGGGCGTGATTGTGCTGGGGTATATCTTCCTGGGCGGTTTGACGAGCGCGATTTATAACGAGGTGCTGCAGTTCTTTCTGATTGTGGCTGGGTTCGCGCCGCTGGTTTGGATAGGGCTGCGGAACGTTGGGGGGTGGCAGGGGATCCGGGCGACGCTTCCGGCGTCGATGACGCACTCGTGGCGTGGGATGGGCCATGCTTCGACGAACCCGCTGGGGGTGGAGTGGTTCGGGCTGACGATGGGGCTGGGGTTTGTGTTGAGTTTTGGGTACTGGTGCACGGACTTCCTGGTGGTGCAGCGGGCGATGGCGGCGGATTCGGAGGAGTCGGCGCGGCGGGTGCCGTTGATTGCGGCGATTCCGAAGATGTTCTTCCCGTTCCTGGTGATTTTGCCTGGGTTGATTGCGGTGTCGGTGACGAGCCATGCGATGGCGGGGGCGGAGAGGTCGGTGGTGGCGGGAGCGGCTGCTCCGGGCGCGCATATGCTGGGGCTGATTCCGCAGAAGATGGACCCGCTGAGTGGGGCGGCGATCGTGAATGCGAAGGGGGCGCCGATCTTCAACTACGACCTGGCGATTCCGATGATGCTGCTGCACTACTTCCCGACGGGGATCCTGGGGCTGGGGTTGACGGCGCTGCTGGCGAGCTTTATGTCGGGCATGGCGGGGAACGTGACGGCGTTCAACACGGTTTGGACGTACGACATCTACCAGTCGTACATCAACAAGCGGGGGACCGATGAGCACTATCTGTGGATGGGGCGGATGGCGACGTTTGGGGGGGTTCTGCTGTCGATCGCGGCGGCGTATGCGGCGACGAGTTTCAACAACATCATGGATGCGCTGCAGTTGATCTTTTCGCTGGTGAATGCTCCGCTGTTTGCGACGTTTTTGCTGGGGATGTTCTGGAAGCGGACGACGGGGCATGCGGCGTTTTCGGGGCTGCTGTCGGGGACGTTCGCGGCGCTGGTGCACCATGGGCTGACGCTTCCGGCGGATACGGCTCCGGGGCTGCATGGAGCGTGGCTGCACCTGGTGCATGTGTATCCGAGCGATATGGCGCAGAACTTCTGGACGGCGATCTTTGCGTTCAGCGTGAACCTGGTGGTGACGGTGCTGGTGAGCCTGGTGACGACGCCGCGGCCGGAGAGCGAATTGGTGGGGCTGGTGTACTCGCTGACGCCGCGACCGGTGGAGGGGCATCTGACGTGGTGGCAGAAACCTTCCACGCTGGCGATTGGGGTGCTGGTGATGCTGGTGGCGTTGAACCTGGTGTTTGCTTAGGGTATTTGCCTAGGGAGGGTGTATGGGACTGGATATTCGGATTCCGTTGGGGCTGCTGTTTTTGATTACGGGCGGGATTATGGCGGGGTATGGTCTGCTGACGCGGGGCGGGGCGATCTATGCGCGGTCGCTTGGGGTAAACCTGAACCTGGGGTGGGGTGCGGCGATGTTTGTGTTTGGGCTGGTGATGTTTGTGGTGGGCCGGCGGCAGCGATGGCAGGACGACCCGGTGACGCCGCGGCCTTGGGAGAAGAAGGGGCATTAGGATCGATACGGGACGGTAGCCGGGTGGCTGTCATGTTACCAAGGCGCGGGCTTGCGATAATGGGAGAATGAAGCGCCGCGTGATCGGTCATTACGAGTTTGTCCGCAAGATTGGCGCGGGCGGCAGCGGCGTGGTTTACCTGGCGCAGGATACGCTGCTGCAGCGACCGGTGGTGCTGAAGCTGCTGAAGCGGGGAGCGTTGACGCTGGAGCAGATGCGGAGGACGCAGCTTCGGGAGGCGCGGCTGGCCTCGGCGATCGATCACCTGAATGTGTGCGCGATTTACGACGTGGGCGAGGCCGACGACGAGGCTTACATCGTCATGCAGTACATTCCGGGGAACTCGCTGGATACGGTGATTGCGACGGGGCCTTCGAGTGTGCAGATGGTGCTGTCGATCGGGATCCAGGTGGCGGACGGGATGGCGGCGGCGCACCAGATGGGGATCTTCCATCGGGATCTGAAGCCGGCGAACGTGATGCTGACCGAGGGTGGGTTGGTGAAGATTCTGGACTTCGGCCTGGCGCGGCGGCTGAAGGTGGATGAGGCGAACTTCGATCCTTCACGGCCGAGCAAGGCGGTGGAGCTGGACCCGAACGCCACCTATACGGCGCGAGGCGGAACGATCGCGTACATGGCCCCGGAGCAGTTTGTGACGGGGCAGTCGAGTGTGCAGTCGGATATTTTTGCTTTAGGGCTGATTTTGTATGAGCTGGTGAGCGGGCGGCATCCGTTTCACCGGCCGGATGCTCCGGAGTTTCAGAGCATACGGGCGGTGCAGTTTGCGGATCCTCCGATGCTGCGGGAGATTGTGCCGGACCTTCCGGTGGAGCTGGAGACGGTGATTTTGCGGTGCCTGGAGAAGCAGCCTTCGGCGCGGTATGCGTCGGCGGCGGATGTGCGGGAGGCTTTGCGGACGGTGATGAAGGCGTTGCGGATCGACTCGGCGGTGATGCCGGGGGGCGATACGGTGCATCATCATGGGCAGCAGGGGCGGCTTGGGCTGGAGAGCCCGGAGGAGGAGAAGCGGGCGACGGGGTTGCTGTCGATGCTTGCGGAGCGCTTTCGGGAGTCGGCGGCGACGACGGCGAGCAAGCAGAACACGATTGTGGTGCTTCCGTTTGCGAACTTTGGGACGGCGGGGGCGGAGGGCGATGTGGCTCCGCTGTACGGGTATGCGCTGGCGGATGCGATCGCGACGCGTCTGGCGCGGATGCCGTCGCTGGTGGTGCGCCCGTCGAGCTCGTTTGCGACGGTGCCGACACAGCAGCTGGATCCTCTGAGCGTGGGGAAGAAGCTGCTGGTGCATTTCGTGCTGGCGGGGAACTTCTTGCGGTCGGACAAGGGGTTCGACCTGAACTGGCAGTTGCTGGATGTTCCCGGGCAGAGCGTGAGGGCGGGCGGGTCGATCAACGTGGCGTCGTTCGACCTGGTGGCGGTGCAGACGGAGATCTGCAACGAGGTGTTCAGCACGCTGCATGGGTTTGGGGATTTGAAGACGGGGGACGGGGGGCGCTCGGCGCGGACTTCGCTGAGCGAGGACCTTTCGGAGGACTATCTGCAGGCGCGGGCGGTGCTTTCGTCGTTCATGTCGCGGACGGGAAGCCGGGACGATCTGAACCGGGCGCGGGAGCTGTTCGAGCGGGTGGTGCGGCAGGATGACGACTATGCGCCGGGGTGGGCGGGGCTAGGGATTACGCATATGCAATATGCGCGGCATGGGCTGGGGGGGCAGATGCATGTGCTGGAGGCGCGGCGGGCGTTCGACAAGGCACTGGCGCTGGACCCTGGGTCGGTGGAGGCGAATCTTTACCGGGTTTACATGCTGCTGTCGCGGGGGGAGAAGGAGTCGGCGCGGCACGGGATCGAGCATCTGCTGCAGACGGCGGGGAACGACTGGAATGTGCACCTGGTGGCGGGGATGACGCTGCGGATCGACGGGATGTATGAGGAAGCGTTGGAGCAGTTCAATACGTCCTTGCACATGAACCCGGCAAACGCGGCGCTGATTTACAACCATCGGGCGCGGGTCTACCAGTACCAGAATCAGTTGGAGCTTGCGGGCGATGAGATCGAGAAGGGATTGACGCTGGAGCCGAGGCAGCCGCTGCTGCGGATCTCGAAGGGGTACCAGCAGATGCGGGTGGGGAATCTTTCGGGCGCGATCGAGACGCTGGAAAGCGTGGTGCGGGAAGATGCGGGTCTGCGGATCGTGTCTCCGACGATTGCGCTGTGTTATGTGCAGATGGGGGAGCGGGAGAAGGCGGCGAGTTTTATTGTGGACGAGACGCTTTCGGCGGCGGAGGCGGATTCGGAGATGGCCTACCGGCTGGCGACCTACTTTGCGGTGGATGGGGATGAGAGCGAGGCGCTGCACTGGCTGCGGCGGGCGATCTACCTGGGGAACGAGAACTATCCGTGGTTTTCGATCAACCCGGCTTGGAAAAAGCTGAATGGGCACACGGATTTCGAGCGGATTCTTGAGGATTTGAAGAAGAGCTACCGGAAGAACCAGAAGAACTGGCGACGGCTGCTGGGCCAGATCCGCGGGTAGGGCGAGTGGATCTTCCGTGCTCTGAGGGGTGGGCAGGTGGCGGGAACTGCTGTCGGACTGGCCGCCCGACACACCGCGACTGGGGTGATGGAGGGTCGTGAGCGCTTGAGAGCGACTTGCCGAAGACCTCTTTGTTTAAGTGGTTTACAGCTTCCGTGCGGTGTTGCGCAGGGGCGGACGCGGCTCGACTTTACAAAGTGGAAGATGCCCGCCTATGAAGCCCTGCAGACACTGCTGCCGGTTTCTTGTGCAGCCGGTAAGAATCTTAGACGAGACATGAACGACAGGACAAATCAACTCTCCATCTGAGATTGAATCGCACCGGCCAGTGCAGACCTATAGCCAAGGCGTTCGCCAGCGTTGCGCTGTCGTCCGCAATGGCCCTGTTTGTTCCAACGATAGCGTTCACGCAATTGGCGACCGCGAACATCCTTGGGATGGTGACGGACGCCACGGGGGCGGCTATTCCGAACGCCAAGATTACGATCACCAACATCGATACGCATGAGCCACGGAGCACCACCTCCAACGGCAGCGTGGAGTACCAGGCGGCGCTTCTGCCGGTGGGGCACTACTCGGCGGAGGCCGGCCCTACGAAGGGCGGCGTGGTGAGCATTATCACGCGGTCGGGATCACGCGGTCGGGGACGAACCAGTTTCACGGGTTCGGCGTACGAGTTCTTTCGCAATGACATTTTCGGTGCGCGCAACGTGCTGCAGGGCACGGGCCGCAAGCCGGAGCTTCGCCAGAATCAGTTTGGCGGAAGTCTCGGCGGGCCGATCTTCAAGGACGTGGGAGCCGAGCTTTCTTGCGCAGGATAGCTGGAAGGTGAATCCTCGGTTTACGGTGCTTTACGGCATCCGGTACGACGTTTTCACTCCATTTATGGTTCCGGCAGCGCGCAGCTTGGCAATCCTAACTTCGGCCAGGTCACGAACTATGACCCTAACTACAATCCCCGGCAACTGCAGTTTGCGTTGAAGCTGCAGTTCTAGCCGGAGGCGACGAAGCCAGAGGGGGCTGCCGGTAATCCGGCGGTCCCCTTCTTTTTTTAGGCTAACGGGAGAGGCAGTCGCGGACCAGATTGGCCGTGATCTTCAGGTTATCGCCGAGGAACATGGTTTCGTGGTCGCCGGGGGCCCAGAGGACTTCGACGCCATGCTCGGCGACGCGCTCCCAACCGCAGGTTTCGGAGGTGTCGAAGAAGAGGGGGGAGTGGCTGGCGCGGAGGAGGGTGATGCGGGCGGGCAGCGGGTCGATGTGGGTAATGTTGAGCAGGGAGAGGGTTTTGACGGAGGCGTCTTCCTTGATGCGGGGCAGGGGAAGGCCTGTGCGCTCCGCGAGGCGATTGAACCTGGTGGCGTATTTGGTAAGCCAGGCTTCGGCGGCGCGTTTGCCGTTGCGGGCGAGCTTGGCCTTGACGTGGGCGAGGCGCTGGCCCTTGGGGAGCTTGCTGAACTTTTTGACGATGGACCGGGCTTTGCTCCAGGGGCTGGGTTCGCCGCCGGGGAGCCAGGAGTCGAAGAGCAGGAGAGTACCGACCTTTTCTCCGGCGCGGAGGAGTTGGCGGGCGGTTTCAATGGCCATGGGAGCGGCGGCGCACCATCCGGCGACGTGATAGGGGCCGTGGGGCTGGATGCGGCGCATTTCTGCGATATAGCGGATGGCGCGTTCTTCGATGGATCGGTCGAGGTCCTCGTCGAGCTCGCGGAGACCGTAGAAGGGCTGGTCCGGGCCGAGGGCGCGGGAGAGGCCCTGGTAGAGGAGGTAGGAGTAGGTCATGAAGAGCGGGGGCTGGGTTCCGGCGGTGTGGACGGGAACGAGGGCGGAGAGACGGGCTTTTTCGCGGAGGAGGGTGGCGAGGCCGGCGAGGGTGGGGGTGTCGAAGATGGTGGTGATGGGGAGGGTGGCGTGGAACTCGCGGTTGACGCGGGCAAAGAGGCTGATGAGCAGGATGGAGTGGCCGCCGAGGTCGAAGAAGTTGTCTTCGGGGCCGACGGACTCAATGCCGAGGATCTCAGCCCAGATGCGGGCGAGCTTTTGTTCTTCTTCGGTGAGGACGGCGGAGGAGTTGCCTGTTGGGGCTGAAGGGACGGGGGCGGGGAGGCTTTTGCGGTCGAGCTTGCCGTTGGAGGTGAGGGGGAGGGTGGGGAGTTCGATGAGGTCGGAGGGGAGCATGTACTTGGGGAGGCGGGAGTTGAGGAAGTCGCGGAGGTCTGCGGGAGTGGGGGATTCGCCCTTGGCGACGAAGTAGGCGGAGAGGCGGTTGCCTCCTGTGTTGTCGGGCCAGACGCGGGCGGCGGCGACGGCGACGTGGGGGTGGGCGTTGAGGTGGAGTTCGACTTCTTCGAGTTCGATGCGGTAGCCGCGGACCTTGACCTGGTTGTCGGCGCGGCCCTGGCACTCGATGGTTCCGTCGGGGCGGAAGGCGGCGTAGTCTCCGGTGCGGTAGATGCGGTGGTTGTTGGCGACGGGGAGGGTGACGAACTTGTCGGCGGTGAGGTCGGGGCGGCCGCGGTAGCCGTTGGCGACGCCGGCTCCGCCGAGGTAGAGCTCGCCGGGGACGCCGATGGGCACGGGGTGCTGGCGGGCGTCGAGGATGTAGGCGGTGGTGTTGCTGATGGGGTGGCCGATGCTGACGGAGCCTGAGCCGGACTGGACGCGGGAGGCGGTGGACCAGATGGTGGTTTCGGTGGGGCCGTAGAGGTTCCAGAGGTCGAGTTTGCGGGCGAGGAGGGCTTCGGCGAGGTCGCGGGTGAGGGGCTCGCCCCCGCAGAGGGCGCGGAGGCCGGGCTGGCCCGGCCAGTCGATGGCGAGGAGACCACGCCAGGTGGCGGGGGTCGCCTGGAGGACGGTGCATTTGGAGGTGCGGAGGAGGGCGGCGAGGGCGGTGGGGTCGACGGCGGTGCGGCGGCCGGCGATGACGAGCCGGCCCCCGGCGATGAGGGGGAGGAAGAGCTCCATGGTGGCGATATCGAAGGAGATGGTGGTGACGGCGAGGAGGGCGTCGGTGGATTGGAAGCCGGGTTCGCGCTGGATGGAGAGGAGGAGGTTGACGGCGGCGCCGTGGCTGATCTCGACGGCCTTGGGGCGGCCGGTGCTGCCGGAGGTGTGGATGACGTAGGCGGGGTCTTCGGGGGTGAGGGTGAGGGGCGCGGCGGTAGGGGGGAGGGGCTCAGCGGCGAGGAGGTCTTCGAGGTGGAGGACGGTGGTGGCGGGGGTGACGGTGAGCTCGGCGGCGAGGGCGCGGTGGGTGAGGAGGACGGCGGGGGCGGCGTCTTCGAGGCAGAGCATGACGCGGCTGCGGGGGGTGTCGGGGTCGAGCGGGAGGTAGGCAGCGCCCGTCTTGAGGATGGCGAGGAGGCAGGCGGGAAGGTGGTGGGAGCGGTCGATGCAGAGGGCGGCGAGTTGGCCGGGGGCTGCTCCGGCGTGGCGGAGGTGATGGGCGATCCGGGTGGCTTCGCCGTCGAGCTGGGCGTAGGTCCAGGTGGTGTCTTCGAATTGGACGGCGGCGGCGGCTGGGGTGCGGTCGGCCTGGGCTTCGACGAGGCCGTGCAGGGTGGTGGCGGGGAGGGGGACGGCGCGGTCGTTCCAGGTGTGGAGGAGCTGGTGGGTTTCGGCTGGGGTGAGGAGGGGGAGGTCGCCGAGGGCGCAGTTGGGGGTGTGGCAGATGCCTTCAAGAAGGGTTTGCCAGTGGCCGAAGAGGCGCTGGATGGTGGCGGGCTCGAAAAGGTCGCGAGAATAGAGGATGCGGCCGCTGACGTGGGTGGGGTGCTCGTCGGCTTCGAGGTAGATGTCGAACTTGGCGGCCCCGGCGTTGACGTGGATGGGCATGATCTCCCAGCCGGCGGGGGATGCGTCGACTGGCGGGAGGTAGGAGAAGAAGACCTGGAAGATGGGGTGGCAGCTTGCGTCTCGGTTGGTGCAGACGGCCTGGACAACTCGCTCGAAGGGGACCTCGGCGGCGCTGAAGGCTTCGAGCAGGGACTGCTTGACGTGAGCGAGATAGGTGGTGAAGGGGAGATCGGCGGCGGGGGTGGTGCGGACGGCGAAGGTGTCGAGGATGTAGCCCATGACGCCGTTGAGCTCGGGCCGTCGCCGGCCGTCGGCGGCGGCTCCGACGATGAGGTCTTGCTGGCCGCTGTAGCGGAAGAGCACGGCCTTGAAGGCGGCGAAGAGGGTCATATAGAGGGAGACGCCGTGAGCATTCGAGAAGCGGCGGAGGGCTTCGGTGAGGTCCGCGGGGATCTCGAAGCGCTCGGTGGCTCCGGCCTGCGTTGGTTGGGGGGTACGGGGGCGGTCGCAGGGAAGGCGCAGGATGGGGAGGTCGCCGGCGAGCCGGTTCTTCCAGTGGTCGAGCTGGCGCTGGACGGAAGGTCCGGCGACCTGCTGCTCGCGCCAGGCGGCGTAGTCGGCGTATTGCAGGACGTTGGGGTCGAGGGGGTGGGCTGTTCCGGAGGCGAGGGCATCGTAGAGGGCGGCTAGCTCCGGGAGGAAGGTGCGGCGGAGAGAGAGGCCGTCGAAGAGGATGTGATGGAGGACAAGGCAGAGGCGGTGGTCGTCGGGGGCCACGCGGAGGAGGAGGCCGCGGAGAAGCGGCGGGGCCTTCATGTCGATGGCGGTGGCGGCCTGGGCGGTGGCGAGGCGGAGGGCTTCGGGCTCGCGCTCTTCGGGGAGGAGATGGGTGAGGTCGATCTGCTGGAGGTTAAGGTGAACTTCGGGGTGGATGACCTGGAGGACGTCTTCGCCGTCAAGAGTGAAGCTGGTGCGCCAGGCCTCGTGGCGGGCGAGGAACTGGTTGAAGGCGGCTTCGAGGAGGCCGGGTTCCAGGGTGCCGCGGTAGCGGACGGTGACGGCTTCGTTGTAGGTGGGGAGTTCGGGCTGCATGGAGGCGTGCAGCCAGAGGCGGTACTGGTCGGGCGAGATGGGGGTGCGGCTGCCGGCTGCGCGGGGCTGGATGCGATCGGCCTGCCGGACGGAGGCGGAGCGGCCTTTGAGGCGCTGGGCGAGGAGGCGGCGCTTGGCATCGGAGAGGGCGGGCGGGGTGAGGGCGGTGTCTACCGGCATAGGGCCTCCGTGCGATGGAGGGCGAGGGCGGCCGGCCGGTCGAACGAGAGCTCAAGACCTTGAAGGCCGCGCATGGCGGCGAGGGAGCGCCACCGGGGCTGGGAGGTGAGGACCGTGAGGCCGGGTAGACGGTGAAGGATGGCGTTGAAGGCTACCTGGCTCATCATGCGGGTGAGCGGGGCGCCGAGGCAGTAGTGGGCGGCCCAGCCGAAGGCGAGGTGGCGGTTGGGGGTGCGGGTGAGGTCGAGGCGGTCGGGGTCGGGGAACTGCTCGGGGTCGCGGTTGGCGGCGGCGAGGACGATGGTGAGGGACTGGCCTTTGCGGATCGGCTTGCCGCCGAGGATGGCGTCTTCCGGGGCGATGCGGCCGGTGTGCTGGGTGGAGGATTCGAAGCGGAGGAGCTCTTCGACGGCGGTTGCGGCGATCTCCGGGTTATCGCGGAAGGTGGCGAGAGCCTCCGGCTGAGACAGGAGAGAGAAGATGCCGCTGCCGATGAAGTTGGCGGCCTCCTCGAAGCCGCCGGCGATCACGAGCATCACGTTGGCGACGATCTCTTCTTCGTTGAGGCGGTCCTGCGGCGAGGCTTTGTGAAGGAGGGTGCCGATGAGGCCGTCGCGGGGGGCGGTGCGCTGGCGGACCACCTGTTCCGCGAGATAGGCCTGGACCTCGCCGACGCTGACGACGAGGGGGGCGAGGCGGCTGGGGTCGTGCTCGGAGTTGCCGATGAGGTCGATGAGGTCGATGGCCCAGCGCTTGAGGCGGTGGCGATCTTCGGCCGGGCAGCCGAGAAACGAGGTGAGGAAGGTAGCGGCGAAAGGATTGGCGAAGTCTTCAACGAGGTCGAGGCGACCGCGCTGGACAGCCCGGTCGATAAGATCGCCGACGATCTGCTCGGTCTGCCGGCGCAGGTGGGCGACGCGAGCGGGGGTGAAGGCGGTGGCGCAGAGCGCACGGAGCCGGGAGTGGTGGGGAGGGTCCATGAAGAGCATCTGCTGGAGCATCATGGCGGCGTGAGGAGCGAGGACGGAGAGACCCATGGTCTCGAGCAGCTCCGGCGTGGGGGTGCGGGCGGCTTTGAACCTGGTGAGGACGGTGACGGCTTCCTTGTAGCCGGTGACGACCCAGCTATGGACGTAGGGGTCCCAGTGGACGGGATCGTGCTCGCGGATGCGCCGGTAGAGGGGGTAGGGGTCGGCGAGGATCTCGGGCTCGATGAGGCGGAAGAGGCTGAGGGAGGCTTCCTTTCTCATGCGCGCGGCCCTCCGGTGTGGCCCTGCTCGGCGAGCGCGACAGCTTCGTCGTCGGACATGGCTTCGAGCTGCTCGATGAGGTGTTCTTCGATGCGGAGGGCCAGGAGGGCTACGGAAGGAGCTTCGAAGAGGTCGCGCAGGGTGAGCATGACGCCGAAGGTCTCGCGGGCGCGGAGGACGAGCTGGGTTCCGAGCAGGGAGTGGCCCCCGGCGAGGAAGAAGTCGTCTTCGACGGAGACGCTGCCGGTGTGGAGGAGATCGCGGACGATGTCGAGGAGGATCTGCTCGATCTCGGAGGCGGGCTCGCGCGTGGCTGGCGCGTCGAAGGCGTTCTCGGGGCACGGGTCCGGGAGAGCGCGGGTGTCGACCTTGCCGTTGAAGGTGAGCGGGATGGCGGCGAGGCGGACGAAGGTGGCGGGGACCATGTAGTCGGGGAGGGCGCGGGCGGCGAACTCCTGGAGGTCGCGGGTGCTTGCGGGTACGGAGCCATTGGGGACGATGTAGGCGGCGAGTGTTTTGCCGGCGGCGGGGGTGGTGCGGACGGTGACGGTGCAGAAGGAGACGGCGGGATGGCGTTGGAGGACGTGGATGATTTCGTCGAGCTCGATGCGGTAGCCGCGAATTTTCTGCTGGGTGTCCTGGCGGCCGAGGAAGGCGAGGTCTCCGTCGGGAAGCTGGCGGGCGAGGTCGCCGGTCCGGTACATGCGGGCGCCGAGAGCGGTGGAGAAGGGGTCGGGGAGGAAGCTTTGGACGGTCTGCAGGGGGAGGTTGCGGTAGCCTCGGCCGACGCCGTTGCCGCCGAGGTAGATTTCTCCGATTTCTCCTTCGGCGACGGGTTGGCGGCTTTCGTCGAGCAGATAGATGGCGGCTCCGGCGATGGGTTTGCCGATGGTGGGGAGACCCGTTATACCGGGGGGCACGAGGCCGGAGGTGGCGACGACGGTGCCTTCGGTGGGTCCGTAGTTGTTGATGAGCTGGAACGGAAGGCCGGGTGTGGGGGCGGTGTGCAGGGTGTCACCGCCGGTAAGGAGCAGGCGGAGACGGGTGGTTGCGGGCCAGGGCATCGCGATGATCGGCTCAGCGAGCGGGGTTGGGACGAAGGAGATGGTGATGTTTTCGTCGACGAGCCACTGCTGGAGGAGGGCGGGGTCGTTTCGGGTGATGGAATCGGCGAGGGAGATGCTGGCGCCGACGGCGAGGTGGGGCCAGATCTCCCAGACGGCGGCGTCGAAGGCGAGGCCGGCGAGGTGGGTGGCGCGGTCGTTGGGGGTGACGGCAAAGGCGTGATTGTGCCAGGCGATGAGGTGGGCGAGGTTGGCGTGAGTGATCTCGACGCCTTTAGGGAGGCCGGTGGAGCCGGAGGTGTAGATGAGGTAGGCGAGGTCGGTGGGGCTCGGGACGGCGAGGGGTGGGGCTGTCTGCGCGGGCGGCAGGAAGGTTGGGTCGAAGGTGGGGATGACGGTGTGGAGCTTTGCGGCGAGGCTGGCGGGCGCGAGTAAGGCGGCGCAGGCGGAGTCGGCGAGGACGTGCTGGATGCGGTCTTGGGGCCAGTCGGGGTCGAGGGGCACGTAGGCTGCGCCGGCGTGGAAGGCTCCGAGGGCGGAGGCGATCTGCGCGAAGGACCGTGGAAGGCAGATGGCTACGGTGGTGCCGGGGGTGACGTTGAGCGCGAAAAGGTGGTGGGCGATGGTGGTGGCTGACTGGTTGAGCTGGCCGTAGGTGAGGGTGCGGCCGCCGTCGCGAAGGGCGATGGAGGCAGGAGGGACCGAGGCGATGGCTTGGATCAGGGAGGCTTCGTTCATGAGGAGGAGACCTGCGCGATGGGGACCCTGGGGAACGTAACTGCTTTAGGTGAAGGCGTTTGGAGATCGCTGACTAGGGGCTATATCGGCTTGCCTGGGGGTTGTGAGATGGAAAAACGGCGGGGAAGATAACCATGGTTTGCCGTTGGACGTCTGGCTGGTTTCCTCCCCGGGCCGACGTGTTGCGTGTGTGTTTGCCCGAAAAAGACGGTCTTTTTTGCTGGTGCGGATGTGGAGATCTCCTGGTAAATGGTGGGTTCGGCGGTTTCCGTGGCCGCGGAGCAAAGAACAGGCTGTAGAATGGCGACGATTCCAGAAGAGGCTTCAGAGGGCAGCGGTGCGCCAGGAACCGTGGCGAAAGCCGGGCAGGTCTTTGCACCAGGTCAGAAAGCTACGCATGTCCAAGAGGAAGACGATGAGCGATGTGAAGCAGAAGGAAACGAACCATACGGGAGCGGAGGCGCTGGGGCCGGAGTCGGGCGCGAGCGTGGACAAGATCCGGGACATTCTGTTCGGGCCGCACATCAAGAACTACGAGGCGCGGTTTGTGCGGCTGGAAGACAACCTGGTGCGGGAGACGGTGGAGTTGAAGGAGACGATGCGGCGGCGGTTTGAGTCGCTCGAAGGCTTCTTCAAGAGCGAGACGGAGGCTTTGGCGGCGCGACTGAAGGCGGAGCGCGAGGAGCGGACGAGCACCGACCAATCGAACGCGCAGGACCTGAAGGCGGCGCATACGGAGCTGAGCCGGAAGATCCATGAGCTGGACAGCTCGACGGCGGAGGCGCAGAGCGGGCTGCGGAAGGAGCTGATGGCGGAATCGCGGAAGCTGCTGGACGAGATCAGCCAACGGCACGACAGCCTGCGGTCTCTGCTGGAGCGCCGGGTGGCGGAGCTGCGGCACCTGAAGGCGGATCGGGCGCTGCTGGCGGCGCTGTTTACCGATATCGCGGGGCACATCGGGGAGGACGACCATCCTGGGGGTCAAGGCGAGAACGGGCAAGCCGGGGCGTAGGGTGCAGGTGCCGCGCCCAGGCAGGGCAGGGCGGAGGGGAGTGCTCCTACGATGAGCCGTACCTCCACGCAGACGAATCCGGGCGACGAGATGGACGAGCCGGCGGCCGAGGACGCGGAGCGGCTGCGGCAGCTTCGTGGGCTGTTGATCGGGCCGGAGCAGGCGCAGATCGAGGCGCTGCGGGCGCGGCTGGACGATCCTGCGGTGCGGTTGGAGGACCTGAGCCAGACGGTTGCGGAGGCGATTGCGCTGCGGGTGAAGCGCGACCACAAGCTGCAGACCGCGCTGCAGCCGGTGGTGGAGGAGGCGCTGCGGATCTCGGTGGCGCGAGACCCGGGGATGCTGGCGACGGCGCTGTTTCCGATCATCGGGGAGGCGGTGCGGAAGGCGGTGGCGCATGCGCTGCAGGGAATGTTCGACTCGCTGAACCAGATGCTGGATCGCGGGTTTTCTGTAGAGAGCTGGAAGTGGCGGTTCGAGGCGTGGCGGTCGGGCAAGACCTATGGGCAGATTGCGCTGACGCGGAGCCTGGGGTACCGGGTGGAGCAGGTGTTTCTGATCCATCGGGAGACGGGGCTGCTGATCGGGCATGAGTCGCTGAGCGAGGGCGTGGTGCAGGATGCGGACCTGATTTCGGGGATGCTGACGGCGATCCAGGATTTTGTGCGGGACTCGTTTGGGCCGAAGAAGACGGACGACCTGGAGGTGATGGTGGTCGGGGATTTCAAGCTGTGGCTGCAGCATGGTCCGCTGGCGCTGCTGGCGGCGGTGGTGAGCGGGCAGCCGCCGGCGGAGCTGCGGGAGGTTCTGGTTGAAGAGGTGGAGGCGATTCACCGGGACTTTGGCGCTGCACTGCAGCACTTCGACGGGGACGCGGCGGGGCTGGCGGGGGTGGAGGTGTCGTTGCGGCGATGCCTGCTGGGTGGGCGGAAGACGGCGGCGAAGAGGTCGTTTCTGGGACTGCAGATTGGCGTGGGTGTGTTGGTGCTGCTGCTGCTGGTGCTGGTGGGGGTGCGGATGCGGGACAACCGGCGGTGGGGGCGGTATGTCGACCGGCTGCAGGGGGAGCCGGGTCTGGTGGTGGTCCGGGCGGAGCGGCCGTGGTTCGGGTATGCGGTGAGTGGGCTGCGAGACCCGCTGGCGGCGGACCCGGTGGGATTGCTGGCGGGGTCGGGGATTGCGGCGGGGAAGGTGCGGCAGCGGTGGGAACCTTATTTGTCGCTGGATGAGCGATTTGCGGAGCGGCGGCGGGTGGCGGCGATGCGGGAGACGCTGGAGCACCAGATTTTGCGGTTCGACCTGAACTCGGCGAAGGTGCCGATGGACCAGTTTTCGGCGTTGGAGACGGTGGAGGATGCGGTGAATACGCTGCGCCATGCGGCGGAGGCGGATGGGATGCCGGTGCGGGTGGAGGTCTCGGGGCATACGGACCGCCTGGGCGGGGAGAGCCACAATATGGAGTTGAGCCGGATGCGGGCGGATGCGGTGGTGCTGGCGCTGCAGCAGCGGGGGATTCCGGCGGGGATGCTGATGGCGCGGGGGATCGCGGATAGCAGTCCGGAGCACCAGGGGGTGGACACGTATCCGCAGGAGCTGGACCGTCGAGTTACGTTTCGGGTGGTGGATGGGGGGAAACGGTGATTCAGAAGAAGATCTGCATGGTGGGGACGTTTGGGGTGGGGAAGACGAGCCTGGTGGCTCGGTTTGTGAAGAGTATCTTCTCGGAGAAGTACCTGACGACGCTGGGGGTGAAGATCGATAAGAAGGCGCTGACCGTGGCGGGGCAGGAGGTGAACCTGATGCTTTGGGACCTGGCGGGGGAGGATGCCTTGACGCAGGTGAAGGCGAGCCATCTGCGGGGGGCTTCGGGGTACATCCTGGTGGCGGATGGCACGCGGAGGAGCACGCTCGAGGCGGCGGTGGAGCTGCAGGGGCGGGTGGAAGGGGAGCTTGGGGCGGTGCCGTTTACGTGCGTGGTGAACAAGCTGGACCTGCGGGAGAGCTGGGAGGTGGATGAGGCGGCGCTCGAGGCTTTGAGCGGGCGGGGATGGAGGTTTCTGCTGACGAGCGCGAAGAGCGGGGTGGGGGTGGAGCAGTTGTTTATGGGGCTGGCGGAGCGGATGCTGGAGAAGGCCGATGGCTGAGGCGCGTGGGCAACGGGACCAGCGGGCGGATGCGGCGGCGCTGCTGCTCTCAGCCATGCAGTTTGCGGTGTATGAGCGGAACGAGGCGGGGGTGTTCGAGGTGGTAAATCATTATCCGCCGTGGTTCCTGCAGCTTGTGGACGGGTCTGGGATGGATGAGGGGGCGTTGCTGACGGAGCATTTTCCGGCGCTCGAGGGGTTTCTGCCGATGGCGGAGGAGTTCTGGGCGACCGGGTCGGCGGAGCGGCTGCAGTCGGACTTCTGGACGGAGACGGATGGGGTGGGGGTGGAGTATCACCTGCTGGCGTATGCGATGACGTCCGGGGGACGTCACTTTCTGGCGATCGAGCGGGCGGATGCGACGTATGTGGAGCACCAGCAACTGCAACTGTATGCGCATGAGATGGTGATGCAGTACGAGACGATTACGCGGCTGAATGGGGAGGTGGAGCGGGCGAACCGGGCGAAGAGCGACTTTCTGGCGACGATGAGTCATGAGATTCGGACGCCGCTGAATGCGATTCTGGGGATGGCGGACCTGCTGGCGGAGAGCGGGTTGAAGACGGAGCAGAGGCGGTACGTGGAGGTGTTTCAGCGGGCGGGGGGGAACCTGCTGGGGCTGATCAACGACATTCTGGACCTGTCGAAGGTGGAGGCTGGGCACCTGGAGCTGGAGGCGGTGGAGTTCGAGCTGGGTGAGGTGATCGGGCGGGTGCTGGAGCTGACGCGAGTGAAGGCGGCGAGCAAGGGGCTGGAGGTTGGATCGCGGCTGGCGGAGAGGCTGCCGGCGGTGTTGATCGGGGACCCGCTGCGGCTGCGGCAGATTCTGCTGAACCTGCTGGGGAATGCGATGAAGTTTACGGAGAATGGGAGGCTGGATGTGGAGGTAGCGGCCGATCCGGCGGGCGGGGGGGCGGGGGCGCTGGTGTTTCGGGTGAAGGATACGGGGATCGGGATTGCGGCGGAGAAGCTGGGGAGCATTTTTGAGAACTTCTCGCAGGCGGATACGTCGACGACGCGGAAGTATGGGGGGACGGGGCTGGGGCTGGCGATCTCGAAGCGCCTGGTGGAGCTGATGGGGGGGAGGATCTGGGTGGAGAGCGTGGTGGGGGAGGGAAGTACGTTTCTGTTTACGGCGAGGTTTGGGGTGTCGGCGAAGACGATGGTGGCGGGGGCGGAGAGGGCGGTGGCGGCTGCGGTGCCGGGGGCGGAGAGGGCGGTGCATCTGCTGCTGGCGGACGACTCGGAGGACAACCGGTTTTTGATTGGGGAGTACCTGAAGACGACGGCGTGTGTGCTGGACATCGCCGAGGATGGGGAGATTGCGCTGGGCAAGATGCAGGCGGGGCAGTACGACCTGGTGCTGATGGACGCGCATATGCCGAACATGGACGGGTACACGGCGACGCGGGCGATGCGGGTGTGGGAGCGGGAGCGCGGGGTGGCGGCGGTGCCGATCCTGGCGCTGACGGCGGATGCGTTCAAGGAGTCGGTGGAGGAGAGCGTGGCGGCGGGGTTCGACGCGCACCTCACGAAGCCGATCAGCAAGGCGACGCTGATGGCGGCGGTTGCGAAGTATGCGTTGGTCCGTGAGCGGGCAGGGAAGACGCAGGTGGTGGAGGTGAGGGTGGATGCTTCGGTGGCGGCGCTGGCGCCACGTTACCTGAAGAACATGGCGCGGGAGTTGAAGACCTTGTGCACGGCGCGGGACGCGGGGGACTACGCTACGATCCAGAGGGTTGGGCACAACCTGCATGGAACGGGGACAAGCTTCGGGTTTCCGCGGATTACGGAGCTGGGGGCGGCTATGGAAGCCGCGGCGAAGCTGGGGGCGATGGATGAGGTTGGTGTGGCGATTGGAGAGCTTGCGGAGTACCTGGAGCAGGTGAGGGTTGTGGTGTAACGAGGGGGTGAACGATGCGGGTACGATTCTGGGGAACACGCGGGTCGATTGCGACGCCGGGACCGTCGACGGTGAAGTTTGGCGGGAATACGCTTTGTGTCGACCTGGTGACAGATGCCGGGAAGCGGCTGATTATCGACTGCGGGACGGGGATCCGGGTGCTGGGGATGGACCTGATGAAGAACGGGCCGCGTCCGCTGAAGGCGACGATTCTGTTGGGGCATACGCATTGGGATCATATCCAGGGGTTTCCGTTTTTTGCTCCGCTGTTCCTTCCGGGGAACGAGTTTACGATCTGCGCGCCGGCGGGGGTGGGGGCTTCGCTGTGCGATGTGCTGGCGGGGCAGATGGAGTTCACGTATTTTCCGGTGGAGCTGAGCCAGCTTCCGGGGACGATCCACTACCGGGAGCTGACGGAGGGGCAGCATGAGATCGACGGGGTGCGGGTGACGGCGCAGTACCTGAACCATCCGGCGCTGTGCCTGGGGTACCGGGTGGAGGCGGACGGGGTCGCGGTGGTGTACCTGACCGACCATGAGCCGTTCTCGGAGACGCTGTGGCGGGCGGATGCGGAGCCGGGGAAGATCGACTCGATTCTGCATGCGAACGACCGGCGGCATGCGGAGTTTATGCGGGGGGCGGACCTGGTGATCCACGACGCGCAGTACACGCCGGAAGAGTATGTGACGAAGAAGAACTGGGGGCACAGCACGTATGAGTACGCGGTGGCGCTGACGGCGGCGGCGGGGGTGAAGACGCTGGCGTTGATCCACCACGATCCGCTGCATGACGATGCGACGATGGAGGCGATCGAGGCGCGTGGGGTGGCGTATGCGGCGGGGCGGGTCGAGGTGTTTTGTGCGTGCGAGGGGGTGGATCTGGCGGTGACTCCCACGGTGGCGGCGGCGGTGCAGGCTCCGCTGGGCGAGAGCCGGGCGTTGCGGGCGGAGGGGCGGCTGACGGTGCTGGTGGTGGATGACGACCCGAACATCCACATGCTGGCGGAGATGGCGCTCGAGAAGGACTATACGGTGGTGACGGCGGAGGATGGGGAGGAGTGCATGGAGCTGGTGGAGTCGGCGAATCCGGACATGGTGGTGCTGGATTTGAATATGCCGAAGATGGATGGGTTTGCGGTGCTGCGGCGGCTGCGGGAGGCGGGCCGGCTGGAACGGCTGCCGGTGCTGGTGCTGACCGCGTCCGGCGATGAGGCGCATACGCGGGAGGCGTTCGAGGCGGGGGCGACGGACTACCTGACGAAGCCGTTCACGATTCCGCAACTGACGACGCGGATTACGGCTTGCCTGGCGCGGATGGTGAATCAGTAGCGAGGGATGGCGGGGTCGATGGTGCGGGACCAGGCGTCGATGCCCCCGGCGAGGGACTGTGCTTGCTCGAAGCCCTGCTGGCGGAGCCACATGGTGACGTTGAGGGAGCGGGCTCCGTGATGGCAGAGGACGACGATGGGTTCGTCGGGGTCGAGCTCGGCGTGGGCGCGGGTGGGGACGTCGCCCATGGGGATGAGGAGGGAGTTTTCGATGTGGGCGGTGTTGAACTCCCACTGCTCGCGGACGTCGATGAGGATGGGGGCGTTGGGCTGCTTGTGGAGGGCGGCGAAGGCTTGGGGGGTGATCTCGGGGGGAAGCATGTCTGCCAAGGATATCGTTTGTGCGGGGTGCGGTGGTAACTGGCTGGGTGCGGCTGTTGTTGAACAGGGAGAGAACTGGTAGCAATCAGAGATGCGCTTTGTTCGGTGGTTTTTGGCTGCTGTGTTTGTGTGCGGGTTGACCGCGTCGGGGTCGGCGAGTGTGAATGCGGATTGGACGACGTCGATCGCGCCGTTTCGGATTGCGGACAACCTGTATTACGTGGGGAGCCGGGACCTGGCGGCTTACCTGGTGACGACGCCGGCGGGGAACATCCTGATCAATGCGAACCTGGTGTCTTCGCCGCCACAGATTCGGGCGAGCGTGGAGGGGCTTGGGTTTCGGTGGGTGGATACGAAGATCTTGCTGAACAGCCAGGCGCACTTCGACCATATTGCCGGGGCGGCGCGGGTGCTGCGGGAGACCCATGCGCGGGACATGGTGATGGAGGGCGATGCGGATGTGGTCGAGAGTGGGGGGCGCACCGACTTCGCCGGTGGGACGGAGGGGATTCTGCGGTTTCCTGCGGCGCGGGTGGATCGGGTGCTGCGGGATGGAGATGTGGTGGAGTTGGGCGGGGTGAGGCTGACGGGGCATAGGACCGCCGGGCATACGCGAGGATGTACGACGTGGACGATGCGGGTGCATGTGCCGGGCGAGCCGGCGGGGACGCTGCGGGATGTGGTGATCGTGGGTGGGATGGCGGCGCTTTCGCAGTACCGGCTGGTGGATCGGCCGGGGAGGAAGGCTTCGTACCCTGGGATCGCGGAGGATTTTCGGCAGACGTTCGTCAGGCTGCGGGGGCTGCCGTGCGATGTCTTTCTGGGGGCGCATGGGCAGTACTTCGGCATGCTGGAGAAACTCGGGCGTGTCGTGACTGCGGGGCCTTCGGTGTGGATCGATCCGGCGGGGTATCGGGCGGCGGTGGAGCGGGGGGAGAAGGCGTTTGAGGGGGCCTTGGTGCGGTGATTTTGCCGTCAGGGGGTTGCGCGGGCGGTCTTGTCGGGGGAGTAGAGGGCGCGGTAGATTTCGCGGTTGCGGAGGATGGCCTGGACGTACTCGCGGGTTTCGGTGTAGGGGATTGACTCGACGTATTCGGCGACGTCTTTGTAGTCGTTGGTGGCGAGCCAGCGGCGGATGGGGGTGTCTCCGGCGTTGTAGGCGGCGAGGGCGTACTCGGGCTGGCCGCCGAAGCGGTCGAGGACCTCTCGGAGGTTGGTGGTGCCAAGCTGGAGATTGACGGACGGGTTGAGGAGGCTGCGGGCGTCGAACTTCTTGATGCCGTTCTTCTTGGCTGCCGCCTTGCCGACGGAGGGGAGAAGCTGCATGAGGCCGTAGGCGTTGGCGGGGCTGACGGCTCCGGCGTTGAACTCGGATTCTTGGCGGATGAGGGAGGCGACGAGGTAGGGGTCGAGGCCGTTGCGTTGGGAGTCGGCGACGAGATCGGACCAGTATGGCTGGGGGAAGAGCAGGCGCCAGTAGACGGTGGGGACGCGGTCGAGCGGGATGGAGAAGAAGGAGATGCCGCTGTGCTTCATGGACTGGAGCGCGCGGGTGTTCTCGCCGAAGGAGGCATAGATTTGCGCCTGGGCGAGCGCTCCCCACTGGCTGGAGGTGGGGCTGGCCTGGATTTCGGGGCCGATGAACTCATTGAGGGCGGCGTTCGCGAGCAGGCGGGCCTTGATGAGGTGGGGGTCGTTTTCGGGCAGGGTGGCGGTGAGCTCCGGGGTGACGGGGGTGCGGACGGAGGCGAGGGGCGCGGCGGGGGCGGTCGGTTTGGCCTGGGGGGCGATGACGGCGAGGCGCTGGCGGGCGAGGATGGCGTAGTAGAAGTTGACGTAGTTGGCGGTGAGAGCGCGGTAGAAGTTGGCGGCCTGGCCGAAGTCGCGGGATTCATCCTCGTAGAGGCGGCCGCGCCAGTAGAGGGCGCTCGGCGCCTCGATGCCGGCAGGGTAGAGGGTGATCTGCTCGTCCATGAGGCGGGCAGCGTCTTCGAGGTGGCGCATGCGGTAGCTCATCCAGGCGGCGCGCCAGTGGCTGGACGGGGCGTAGGTGCTGGTGGGGAAGAGGCGGACGAGGGACTCGTAGTCGGAGACGGCGGCGGGCTGCTCGTGGTTGAGCAGATGCATGTTGCCGCCGGAGTAGAGGGCCTCCTCGGTCCAGCGGCTGTGGGGGAAGCGGCGGACGATTTCGGCGACCTCCCGGTCGTTTTCGCCGGTGTTCTTCTCGTTGCGGGCTAGCTCGGAGAGCAGGTAAAGCTTGAGGGCGGCGCTGTCGTCGTCGGTTTCGGGGAGCTTTTCCACGTCGCGGCGGCTGAGGCGCTTGAGCTTGAGGTCGCAGACGGCGGCGTAGATCTGGAGGGCGTTACGGTCGGCCTGGCTGAGGCCGGGGTCGTTCTTCTCGAGGGCGTGGTACTCCTGGCTGGCCTCGGCGTAGTGCTTGGCGTTGTAGAGGGCGTCGGCGTGGATTTTGCGCTCGGCGGAGGTGAGGGGGACGGCCATGGCGTCGAGCTGGGTGCGTGCCTGGGCGGCCTCGGTGGTGAGCGGTTGGGTGAGGAAGAGGTCGCGGTAGATAGGGGCGGCGTGGCCTGCGTCGCCGGAGAGCTGGTAGGCGCGGGCGAGGGCGTAGCGGAAGTCGGAGCGGCTGGCCTGGGGGGAGCCGGCGAGGGGAGTGAGGACGGCGAGGGCGCCCTGCGGGTTGCTCTGCTGGAGGTAGAGGTTGGCGAGCAGGACGGGGGCAGTGGCGACGAAGATGCTGCCGGGGTGGCGGTCGGCGAAGCGGTCGAGGAGGCTATAGGCATCGCTGCCGCGGTTGGCGGCGAGGGCGGCCTGAGCGCCGAGGTAGTCGGCGTAGTCGCCGAGGGCGTCTCCGCTGCCGGCGGCCTGGCGGTAGGTGCTGGCGGCCTCGGGGAAGCGCTTGTCGAGCATGTAGGCGTGGCCGAGGGCGAGGTAGGCGGTTGCGGCGCCGTCGCCGGGATGGTTGCGGGCGTAGGAGAAGACACCGTCGTAGGCGGCGGCGGAGCGGCTGGAGGCGAGCTGCTGGGCCATGGGGCGAAGCTGGGCGGAGGCGAGGAAGGCGGTGGTGAGGCGAGCGCTCTGGGGGGTGGCTGCTGGGCCTGCTGCCTTGCCCCTGGCGGTCTGGACGGTCTTGGGGGACTTGGAGGTTGCCCTGGTTCGGGTGGTTTTGCGGGTGGTTTTTGCGGGCGCTTTGCCGCTCCCGGATTGAGCGGCGGGTTTGGGTTTGCCGTGCGCGGTCTTCCTTGTGGCGGCTTCGGCTGGCGGTACGAGGCAGAGGAGGGTGGCGAGGAGGAGACCAGCGTGCATTCCGCGCCGGGCGCGTGAGGCTCCTGTACTCCGTGCGGAAGATCCCATACTCATGACTTTAGCTGCCTTCTTTGGCCAGCGGGTCGGCAATGCGGGGCTGGAACCATGCGGGGTACGCGGTTGCGGTGGGAGGGACGCGTTGTCGCCTGGTGCACACGCGGTTAGTATTAGGTTGGACGAACCGTGCTGCAACGATGTGACCTGAAGGGTTGCGGCGGATTTCCGGATTCGGACCTTGAACTGCCTATGTCAACGGCCACGACCCTGCCCCCCGACGAAACGCTGCTTCCGCCCGCGGAGATCCATCCGGATGTGGCGCTGGTGGCGCGTGCGAAGGAAGGCGATACGGCGGCGTTCGAGCAGCTGGTGCGGCAGTACGACCGGCAGGTGTTCCGGGTGGCGCAGCACATTACGCAGAACCGGGAAGACGCCGAGGACATTACGCAGGATGCGTTTCTGAAGGCTTACGAGAAGCTGAACCAGTTCCAGGGGAACTCGAAGTTCTCGACCTGGCTGGTGCGGATTGCGGTGAACGAGAGCCTGATGCGGCTGCGGAAGCGGAAGACTTCCAAGACGGTTTCGATGGACGAGAACGTGCAGACGGAGGAAGGATCGATTCCGCGGGATTTCGCGGATTGGAGTCCAAATCCGGAGCAGCAGTATGGAACGGGGGAGTTGGGCGAGATCCTGCGGAAGACGATCCAGGGATTGCCTCCAGGTTTTCGCACCGTTTTCACGCTGAGAGACATCGAAAACCTATCGACCGAAGAGACCGCGGAGGCCCTGGGGCTGAGCGTTCCGGCGGTGAAGTCGAGACTGCTGAGGGCGCGTCTGCAACTGCGCGAACGTCTCAGCCGGTATTTCCGGAAGAGCAAGAGCGAGGGCCTTAAGGCGTGACGTGCACCGATTTCCTCAGCCAGTTGACCGACTACTTCGACGGGCAGATCAGCCCGGATTTGCTCGCTGAGGTGAAAGAGCATATCGCGGAGTGCCACCATTGCCATATTGTGCTGGATACGACGCGGCAGACGATCGAGGTATACCGGGATAACGAGATTTACGAGTTCAGCCCGGAGCTGCAGACCAGGCTGCAGACGGCGATCATGGAGAAGTGCCGCGCGGTGAAGGTCGGTTCGGCGGTTTAGCTATTCGGCGACGACGGATTTGACCAGGTTGCGTGGGTTGTCGACGTCGATGCCGGTCTGGACGGCCATGAAGTAGGCGAGCATCTGGAGGGGGATGACCTCGCAGATTGGCAGGAGCGCTTCGGGGGCCTCGCGGACGTAGATGGTATTGCTGGCCAGGGCCGGGACGCGGGTGTCGCCTGTGTTGGCGAGGGCGAGGATGTCGGCGCCCTGGGAGCGCATGTCGGACATCAACTGGACTACTTTCTCGTAGCGTTCGAGGGATCCGGCGTCGGAGGGGTCGACGGTGGCGATCATGACGAGCGGGATTCCTTCGCTGACGAGGGCGTTGGGGCCGTGCTTGAGCTCGCCGCTGGGATAGCCTTCGGCGTGGAGGTAGGCGGATTCCTTGAGCTTGAGGGCACCCTCGCGGGCGGCGGGGTAGTGGACGCCGCGGCCGAGGAAGAGGAAGCTGGCTGCGCCGAGGTACCGGGAGGCAGTGGCCTGGACGGTGGTCTGCCAGGCGGCGAGCTGTTCTTCGATGAGCCCCGGGAGGGTGGCGGCGTCTGCGAGACGCGCGGCGATGGCGGCGGGGTGGAGGGTGCCGCGCGACTCGGCGGCGAGCAGGGAGAGGAGATAGAGGTTGAGAAGCTGCGCGGTGAAGCTCTTGGTGGCGGGGATGGCGCGCTCGCGGCCGGCGGCGGTGGGGAAGGAGGCCGTGGCCTCCCGGGCCATGGTGGAGGTGGGGACGTTGGTGATGGCGAGGGTGGCGTAGCCGGCCTGGTTGGCGCGGCGGAGAGCGGCGAGGGTGTCGGCGGTTTCGCCGGATTGCGAGACGACCAGGACGGCGGCGTGTTTGATCCCGGTGGGAGAGCCAGCGGAGGTGGAGCGGTAGGTGTATTCGCTGGCGTATTCGACGTCGACGGCGATGCCGCTGGCGTCCTCGATGAGGATTTCGGCGACCATGCCGGCGTGGCGGCTGGAGCCGCTGGCGGCGATGACGATCTCGGCGTGGGCGGCGGCGAGCCACGCGCGGACGGGGCCGCAGGTGTCTTCGCGGAAGGCACCCGCGGCGACGTACCGGTCGAGCGTGGCGCGGAGGGTTTGGGGCTGCTCATGGATCTCGCGGAGCATCCAGTGGGGGTAGGGCGCGGGGGACTGCGGATCGTGCATGGAGGAGGCTTTCTCCGTGGCATTGACGGCCGGGGCGGCGCGCGGGGCGTTTAACATCTCCCAGACATGATAGACGGTTGCGTCCCCTTTTCCCCGGCGAAAGCGAACGAAGGGGGCTAGTTGAAGCTTTGTACGGGGGCGGTCTGTTCTACGTGCACGAGTTCGAACTGCGGGGAGCGCTCGTCGTAGACGAAGGAGAGCTCCATGAGGTCGAAGCGGGCGAAGAAGTCGTCCCAGGTGATGGGATGAAGCTCCGGGGTCCCGGTCCGGGCGGTGCCCATCAGGAAATGGAGGATGCCGGGCTCGCTGTCGAAGATCAGGGGCCGGATTTCAGCGGGAACTGCGCCGTGGCGGAGCGCCCATTGCTTGATTTCGTCGTGGTCTCGGGTTGGTAGCATGTTTTTGGATTGCCCCCTGCGGCGGGTGTCTTGCGGACGGCACCCTTGATGTATTTGGAGATAGGACGCCGGTGGTTTGCGGTAGGGTTAGCCCGAGGACGTGGATTTCTGTCGGGAAGAAGACGGGGTGCGAGAAAACGGTTCGCGTTGACCGGGCGGAGCGCAACCCGTACACTCTAGGAGGCAGTCGGCGCGTAAGGCGCGGCTCCGAGTAGTATCCTGTTGCCCCCTCGTTCAATGGTAGGACAGTCGGCTCTGAACCGATCAATCGGGGTTCGAATCCCTGGGGGGCAACCAAAATCATGTAAACGCGCCCGCGAGGCGCGTTTTTCTTTGTCCCTTGGCGCACGTCCTCGCACTTCCCCGAACTGTCCAAGTTATGAGAAATAAACAACTTATTGCTCAACTGGAACGGTGAGGTACAGAAACTTCAGTCCGAGGTGGTGCGTAGCGGTCCGAGGACAGCCATGAAAAAAGTGGGGTACGGATGGGGGTACAATTTCGTAGGAAGTGGGGTACGGCACAATGACCTACTTAGGAGGGCCACAGTGGCGCTAACTGACACCGCGATCCGAGGAGCAAAGCCCGATACAAAACCATTCAAGATGTATGACAGGGAAGGTCTGTTCCTTCTGGTGAATCCCGTCGGATCGAAGCTGTGGCGTTGGCGTTATCGTTTCGATGGTAAAGAGAAACTCATGGCTCTGGGTGAGTATCCGCTCGTTGGTCTTGGCCAGGCCCGAGAACTTCATCTCGCAGCGCGTAAGAGCCTGGTCGCCGGCACTGATCCCATGGCAGAGCGAAAAGCCAGGGGTGAGGCCCAGCAGAAGGAAGTCGAGGCTCGACTGCGTGAAGCGGAAAACAGCTTCGAGAATGTCGCCCGCGAGTGGTGGAAGTGGTGGTTAATTGGCAAGTCGCCTAGACACGCGGATACGACGATGCGGCGCATGGAAGCCGACGTGTTCCCCGCCTATGGCCACAAATCCATCAGTGAGGTCACGGCAGCGGATGTGCGCCAACTAATGATCGCAGTCGAGAAGCGCGATGCGAGGGATGTTGCCAAACGTATCCATGAGACGACATCGCAAATTTTTCGCTTTGCGATTGCTCGCGACATTGCAGCTCGAAACCCGGCGGCGGATTTCAAGCCGCGGGACATCTTGGCGGAGGCGCAGACTGAGAACCGCGCTCGCGTTGATGCCAAGGAGTTGCCGGAACTGCTCGTGAGGATCGACGACTATAACGGGGACGCGATCACCCGCCTTGCCATGAAGCTCATGACGTACACGTTTGTACGCACGAGCGAAGAGATTGAAGCGCCATGGACGGAGTTCGATCTCGACGGGGCACGTTGGACCATTCCGGCGGAGCGGATGAAGATGAAGACTCCGCATATCGTTCCGCTATCCCGTCAAGCCGTCGAAGTCTTGCGGGCGCTCAAGCAGATCACAGGCAACTGCCCGTTCGTGTTCGCTGGCGCTCGCGACAAGAAAAAGCCCATCAGCAACAATACGATTCTCTACGCGCTCTACCGGCTTGGCTATCGCGACCGGATGACCGGACACGGATTCCGTGGGTTGGCTTCGACCATTCTGAATGAGCATGAATTCGACGAGGCGCACATTGAACTGCAGCTCGCCCACACGAAACGCAACAAGGTTGCTGCGGCTTACAACCATGCGAAATACCTAAAGCAGCGCACGGAGATGATGCAGTGGTGGGCGGACTACCTGGATGAGCAGCTTGCTAAGGGCAGGAAGGTGTCTGCGCCTAAGCCCACTTCTTCGCGGCAGGCCAAGCCGCAGTAGCGCGCTGAGGCGCCCGCTTGGGGCTTGAGGAGGGGACGGCTGTTCTTGATGCATTGATTCGCTCGGCAGCCCATTGCTTGATCTCGGATCGCACCCATGCGACCGTGCGGGGTCCGAGCTGAACCGGTGCGGGAAAGCTATTCGCGCGGATAAGAGCGTAGAGGCTGGACTTCGATAGTCCGGTGACCGATTTCACCGCCGGCAGCCGCATAAAACCGATTTCGTCCGAGATGCCGGGTTCAGGGGAGGAAGCGGCCCCCGTCCCGACCGGCGAATCGACTTGTTTATGTGGGACATTTTGCTCGGATAACACTTTAGACCCCCAAGAAATGTGTACGACGACCTTTGGTGATGGTGCTCTGTCAACGCGCACTGCGTCCAATTGTTTGTGACGATGGGTCAATCGTTCTCAACGATTGCTATTATCACAAGACTGATTTCGTGCAGTTGACGAATTTGACACTCCTTGTGGAAAATGAGACGTGAAGACAGCTTGATTGCAAGACCAGTGTCTCGAAGTGTCCACCGCACGACTGAGCACCGGGGGCCCCTATGAGCGATAGCGACTATGACCAGTTGGAATTCCGACACCTGAAGTACATCAAGGCAATCGCCGAGGAGGGCGGCTTTACAGCGGCCTCCGAACGGGTCCACATCACGCAATCCACTATCAGTGCCCAAGTCAAACAACTTGAGGAATTCTTTAAGGTAGATCTTTTCACCAGAGAACCCGTTGAGTTGACTCCGTTCGGCGTACTTCTACTGGCTGCGGGAGAAGATCTGTTAGAACTTCGCGAAGAGATTGTCGACATGTTGCTGGCTTTGCGAACCGGCGAGATTACCCCCTTGAGACTCGGCTTCTCGTCTCTCGTGGAGAAGCGAACGCTAGGTTCTACAACTGAGACAATCCGCCGAATCTTCCCCTACTGTGACATACAGACCGATGGAGACGAGATTCAAGCCTTAGTTGATCGAGTGGATGCGGGCGACCTCGATGGAGCACTCGTGACCTTGCCTGTCGAGCATAGGTCCGACTTGACTACATGCATCGTTGAACGTGACCCACTTTACGTGTGTATGCGCAGCGACGATCCGCTCGCCTCGCATGAAGCGATACCTGCGCACTTATTGAATGGGAAACTTTCTCTGTTTCAATATCCCAAGGTGCATCATGCAGCCCATAATCGAATGCTTGAACTGCTCCACAGCGTTGGTATCACACCGAAGAAAGCCAATCCAAACACCAATCGAGAGCAGATCCAATGGATCGTGCAAGAGGGGCACTATTACGCCCTGTTCCGCAAGGGTTCGCGGTTGATGCCTGGCCTGACGTGCCGGCCGATACATGGTGTTGATTGGACAATCGACACCGCCGTCATCCTCAAGCCCAAGTCGCAGCATCCAGCGATGGCAATGTTTTTGCGCGAGCTCAAGAGACGGTCGGTTGAGACCGCCGCGAAATGGGCACGTCCACTGACATTGACCGAGGGCGCACGAACCAGAAAAAAGAAGCCCCAATCAGTCAAGGGAAGTTCAAGGAATTCGCGGTTCTCAATCAGAGCGATTTAGATTGCGAATCGCTCATCGTTTGGAGCGATGATGCAATCGTAAAGATCAATTGGACTGAGGACATTCTTCCACCTAAAGTCACGGCATATCACGACTGAAACCCAGTCGATGGAGATGCCGATGATCCGCAGGAACCTTGCTGTAAGCCGCCACAAACTCAACCAGTCCAAGATCAAGCTCGCCAACTGGCGTGCTCCCCACCTGAAGAAAACCGTTGCTAACGCTCATCGCGCAATGGTTCCCGCCCTCTTTGCGCTCACATTCGCGAGCGTTGCCCATGCCCAAGGAACGATGGACTTCTCCGGCGCTCAGACGCTAATGGGGACATTCAAAACGTTTGCCGTCTATGCCGGCGCTGTCATCTGCTTTGGCGGTTTGATCTTCGCCGGCATTCGGATGATGAGCGGTCGCTTTCAGGACGCCATTCCGGGCCTATTCGGTGCGCTGTTTGGTGCTGGCGTTCTCGGGTGGGGCGCGGGCTGGATTGGCTCACTCACCGGGCAGTCGATGTAGGAGCTGCCATGCACACGACCAAACGGGGAGAACCGTCAGCGATTAATCAGGCATTGAACAGGCCGAGAGCCAAGCTAGGGCTTGACCTCTCGGCATGGATGGCCATCGTGTTTGTCTGCGTGACGGTTTTCCTCGTCGGTTTCCGAATGGTGGCGATCCTTAGCTTTCCAACACTGGCGGGCGGCGCATGGTTGATCGTCCGTAAACACCCAAAGATGTTTCAACTATGGGGCCTCAGCCTCGGCCAGAAGAGCTACTATGACCCGCGCAAATACTGAACAGATCAAACATACCCCGTGGTTTGCAAAAGCGGGAGCGGCGTGCAGCATCGTCCCGATCTCTCGCTTCGTCGGGCCAAACCTCTTCGCTCTGAAGGGTGGGGGCTACGGTTGCCTCTTTTCTCTTACCGGTTTGGATGAAGAAGGATTGACAGACCAGGAGCTTGAGGCCCGGGTTCGCCAGATCGAAGGCGCGTTGCGTGGGCTGCCAGAGGGATCGTGCCTCTATCAGTACACCCGCGTGATGTCCGGATTTGAACTCCCCCGGCAGAAGAAGTACGCGAACGAAGTCACAGAGACATTTCAAAGCGACCGCCTCACCCATTTGGAGAAGACTGCGGCCTTCCGCCGCATTGATCTCCACTGGTGCCTCACGCTGGAGCCTTCCCAAGCGAAGACGTTCCAGCGCAAGCCCGATGAGGACGCCGTAGACACGTCGAGGATGCTATCTGACCTTGAAAAAAACGCAGCCCTCTTGGAAGGACATCTCGGCAGCGCGCTCGGATTACGCCTGCTCGCCAAGAGCGATGTCTTTCAGTTCTTCAGCTATCTTTTCAATCTTGAAGAATGGGCCGGCCGAGGTCAGCTTCGCGGCGACACGGGGGTAGACCGGCAGATCGTGCAGAGCCCCGTTGCGTGGCATAGCGACCACGTTCAGGTTGGGCAGCGCCACGTCCAGATGTTCTCCCTCAAGACGACGCCAGAGGCATCCCGGCCTTGTCTCTTCGCAGGATTGCTTGCTTTGGACTGCGATAGCGTTCTCTGCACGACTTGGCGCGTGAAATCAGCGTCGGCAGCCCGCAGCGAGATCGACGCCCAGGAGAAGTTCATCTCGTTTTTCAAGGTCGGTGTCCTGACCCGTGTAATGAGCGGACGCGACACAGTCTCGCTTGAGACAGGCGCGGGAGCGAAAGCCGCCAACAACAGTGTTGATGACCTCAGCGATGTCATCCGCTCCCTCGACAAGAAGGCACAAGGCGAGTTCTCCCTTCGCTTACTTGTCGCAGCTTCGAGTGCGCAGCAACTCCGCGACACCATTCCATCTGTACACCGGGTCTTCGTCGATTCCAGGGCACAGGTTATGGAGGAGACGCTTGGCAATCTTTCCGCCTTCTACGCGATGTTCCCCGGCAATCACAAGTTCAACGTCTTCCCGATGTGGCTTGCAGAGGACCACCACGCTCGTCTTTCCTCTGTGTTTGCGCCCCATACAGGACACCAGCACTCGGAAGATCTCGATTCTGAATACTTGAATATCTTTGAAACACGCACGCGAACCCCGTTCTTTCAGGATGTCTACGTGGATGGTGTGCGAGTCATGCTCATTATTGGGCCAACAGGGACCGGAAAGTCGGTGCATGGGAACAATCTCATTGCACTGGAGCAGAAATACGGCGGTTTCACCTACATCTTCGACATCGGCGGCAGCTACGAGAGCGTCGTCGAACTGTACGGAGGCAAGGTCGATCGGGTTGGCAAAGACGGACCCCGCATCAACCCCTTCGCTCTCGAACCCACCGAGAACAATATTAAGTTCCTGTACTCGTTCGTCAAACTTCTGCTGACAAACGGCGGCGCGGACCTGGAGCCAGAAGACGATGACGTGATCCATAAGGCCGTGCAAGATATGTACCTGCTCGCCACGGCGAATCGGAAACTGTCTAACCTCTACCTTCCAAAGAACCTCGACCGCTACTTGTCGAAGTGGGTCGGTAAGGGCATCTACAACGCGGTCTTCGACAACGTGGAGGACAGCCTATCGCTCTCGCGTCTGCAATGCTTCGACTTTCAGGGAGTGAACAACGAGCAGTACGCCGACCTGATCGAGCCGTTGATGGTTTGGCTCCTACGCCGGATCAACAATGTGGTCTACAACCCCGCCAATCTCGGAGTTCCGAAGCACATCCTCATCGAAGAGATCTTTTCTTCGATGAAGAACAAGCAATTGCTGGACGGCGCGCTCGCTTCCATCAAGACCGTCCGTAAGAATCTTGGCGGGGTGACCATGATCGGCCAGTCCGCCGACGACCTCGGCGCCAACGCCGACAGCATCGTGAACTCATGCACGTCTTTCCTCTTTCTGAAGGACGCGACCTTCAACCGAAAGCGGTATGCCGAGCTCTTCAAGATGAACGATCAGCAGCTTGCTCTCTTCGAGAGCTTGCAGGATCGCGAAGGACTCTACATCCGACGCGACGGGCTGACCAAGGTAGTCACGCTCAATCTCGACAGCCGCAGCTACGCCACATTCTCGACCAAGCCGAAGGACCGAGTACGCCGGACGAAGCTCATCGACAAGTACGGACTCTCCGAGGGCATCTCCCGCTTTGCCCAGGGTGAGGCTGTGTAACCCGTATCTATTCCATAACCAAAGGGTGCCTCAATGAAACCGCCGATCATTATTACCGTTACCTCTGTCCTTTCCCTCGTCTGTGGCGTTTGTCAGGCGTTGCCAGCGACCCCGCCGCACCACCTTGAGCCGAATGCGCCGCGTTCCATCACCGTATCTGAAGCGCAGACCCCGCCGGTGATCCGGGCCGGTCTGTTGCAATCCACACTTATCCTGCTTCCTGCCGAAGAGAAGATCGCCACGGTATTCGGCGGCGATACGGTGGACTGGGTGTTCGACGCGGGGCACGTTGCCAGCCGTTTCATTAGCGTGAAGCCGAAGCTGGCGAATACGACGACGGACATTCACATCGTCTCGGACCACGGGAACGAGTACACCCTTCAGTTGCAGGAAATCTCGAATGATGCGGATGTTCACTTCGATTCCAAGGTGTTCATTCTCCCCGGAGATAAAGCAGCGAAAGACCGGCTTACCGACTTGCCGGTATTTGTGCCCGCCGCAGAACTGGAGAAGGCGAAACAGGAAGCCGCGACAGCCAAGGCCGCGCAAGCGGCGGAGATCAAAGCTGAGGAGTCGAAGGCCGAGAATTTTCGCAGCCAATATCCCGGCAGCCTGCACTTCGACTACACCTGGGACGCCAAGAAGGCGAAAGATCTAGGCTTGCAGCAGATTTGGCACGACGACAAGTTCACTTATCTGCGCGGGCAGTTCCAGGAGACGCCCGCTCTCTACGAGTTGAAAGATGGCAAGGGCTCGCTCATCAATTTCGACTACAGCGCCGGCCTGTACACCGTGCCCAAGCAGCTCGATAACGGCTACCTGGCTATCGGCAAAAAGCGTGTGGACTTCCACCGCAGCGAGGAGAAAAACTAGCCATGTCAGAACTCAGCCAAGCTCCAGAAGCCACAGTACCGCCCCAACGTGAAGCGGTCGGGCCGGTGAAGAAGAGCACGCCCGTCGTCATCGCGCTCATTGCCATCGTCGCGTTGATCGGCATCGCGAACATATCCAGCCTCGTCAGCGGAAAGAAGAAATCCGCTCCGATAAGCGCTCTGCCTATGCGTCCCTCAACCGCGAATGCGCAACAAGTGTCGAGCTTCGAGACGATGCAGCAGATACAAGCCCGGAAGGATGCGGACGACCGGCAACGCCAGCAGGAGCTTGCGGCCGAGATGCAACAACTTCAACAGCAACAGGCGATACCTGGTCCAGAGGCAGAGGGTACGCCAAAGATGACCGCCGCGCAGCGTTCGGCCATTTACGGCGACAGCCCAAACGCGCCGAAGCAGACCTCCAACGTCTCGCAAGCCCAGGCGGAAGCCAAGCAGAAGGTGCTGGAACGGGAGAAGCTGCATCAGGACGCCTTGAACAGCGACACCGTTGCAATCGACTTCGGACACCCGACAACCGCCGCGCCCGGCACGGCCCAGTCTCAAGCAAGCGCCGTTCTGGCGGAGCGCCATGAACTCTTGCCCGAAACGTCATCGGAGACGATTGCCTCTGTCCCATCGGCCAGCACAACGCCGGCAGTCCAGAGCAAGGCCCCTTCCAAGGCCGACCCGATGGCTGCGTATGACTTCGATGGATACCAGGGCAAGCTCTACCGGGTATTTGAGGGGACAGTCCTTGAAGGTGTCGTCACGAACCATATCGATGGCGGCCTGACGGGGCCGATTCTCATCATGCTGACCACGGACTATTACTCGCACGACCATCAGCAGCTCCTCATGCCGCAAGGCACACGATTGATCGGAACTGTGCAGAGTGTCGGCAACGCCCAGCAGCGGAAGATGTTCGTGACCTTCCACCGGGCCGTATGCCCGGATGGCTTCTCACTTGAACTGGACAAGTACGTCGGACTTGACCCGCTGGGAACTACCGGCCTCGCTACGAAGGTTGACCACGGCTATCTGCAGGCGTTTGCGGCAGCCGCAGCGGTCGGCGGACTGGGTGGCCTCGCGCAGATCGGCAATAACGGTAGTGTGCTGTCGCCATCGACTGAAATACGAAATGGGATCTCGGAGCAATCCGCGAACGAGGGCGAACAAATCCTCAATCACTTTCTCAATCGGTTGCCGATCATCACGCTCGCGGAAGGATCACGCGCCCGTGTCTATATCGGCAGCGACATCCTGATTCCGTCGTACGCGCAGCACCGCGTCGATCCAACACTGTAGACGGCTCGACTGGAGACATAGATGAAGTCCCGTATTCCCAAAATTGCGCTCTACGTCGCCCTAGCCACGCCCGTCAGCTACGGCACCGGACACGCTTTACGGTCGGTGAACATGAGCGATGTCACGGAGACGGTCAAATTCTATGCCGACATCCCGAGTCGCTTCAGTGACGCCGTGACCAACTTCAAAATGCTTCCGGAGCGGATGGACCCAACCTGCTCTGAGTGCAACTAACCCTCAACCTTTCAGGAGCCTCTATGAAGTTCAACCTCACAAAACGAAAGAAGTATCTGCTTGCGGGCGGACTGCTTCTGGCAACCGCGACGCCGAGCTTTGCGCTCTTCGGTATCGGAGACATCGTCTTCGATCCGACAAGCTACGCAAGTCTCATCTCTCAACTCACGACCCTTGAGTCGCAGTACAACATGCTCAAGAACAACATCACCCATTTCTCGGTCAAGCAGCAATGGCAGACGACGCTCAACGCTCTCAAGAA
This sequence comes from uncultured Granulicella sp., assembly GCA_965213785.1. Taxonomy (GTDB): domain Bacteria; phylum Acidobacteriota; class Terriglobia; order Terriglobales; family Acidobacteriaceae; genus Edaphobacter. The sequence goes on from OZ243921.1 coordinate 3,349,125, forward strand.
CGCGAACGTGGCGAATATGTTCGGTGAGACCGCAGGGATCGACGTTGCCCTCAACAGCAATTCGCCGAGCGGATCAGTGACAGCCTGGAAGACGGCGACTGTGCCGGTCAGCAGCGGGACGGCCACTTACCTCAAAGGTGAGACGGTCGGCAACAGTGCTCAGCTCTCGCAGCTTGCCATGATCGAGATGTCCGATTCGGTATCGCCGGACTGCCTCACAGCGGTTGGACAATACCGGGCAGGTCGCAGCCAGAACGGAAGCGCTAGTACCTCTCTTTCGCTCCAGCAATTCGACACCACATCAGCGACGAACAGCGAGGTGCAGCAGTTGAACCTTCTGAACGCCGCTCAAGCCCAGCAGTTGACCGAGATGCAGTCTCAGGCCACCATGCACGTTTGCCTGGCGTCGCAGATGACGGTCGCAAACATGCAGCAGCGTAATGCAGCTGCCGCCGACCTGAACTCGGCAGCGGCTGTCCAACAGCAGCGAGCGGCTAACAACACCAGTGCGGCCAACGAAGGCAGCACATGGACGACTTACCTGCCCTAGTTTCGGAGAAACGATGCTGAACGCAATCAATACGAAGATTCTCCTTGCAATCCTTGCGGCACTGACCGTCATTGGCGGTGCCGTCCTTTATCAACGCGATCAAGCGGAGAAATCTGCTGCAGCCTCTGCCAGAGCCGCCGCAATTCTTCAGCAGCAACAGAGAAACGCTGAGGATCAAGAGCAACGAGACGAAGCTTTCCGGAGACAGGTAGAGGCGAACAAGAAGCAGCACAGTTCAGCCGCAGCTCATGAAGGCAAGACCTGGAAGACCTACGTTCCTTAGCCCTACGCCAATAACCCAGAGAGAGTACCCGCCATGTCTGCCATTGTCTTATTAGCCCAGGTCCTTCCAAGCACGAGTTCCGGCGTCGATTGGCTGTATCAGTTCACCAACAATCTGACCAACCTGACAACACAGAATGGCGGGGCTCTCACTCAGCTCGGGATGACCGAATTAGCCTGCATTTCTTTCTTTATGCTCGTCAGCATGGTCGTGAACTGGCAGACCTCGACAATGACGTTCCGCCTGCATCATCACCCGATTCAAGCGGGCGATCTGACGAAGTTTCTGCTTCAACTCATCATTTGCTGCCTCTTGGAGACCTACTGGGTCAATCCGTTCCCCGGCGCCAGCTTCGGCATCAACCACTTTTTTTCCTACATCGCCCAGGCGATGGTTGCGGCCTTCGATCAGAGCTCTCTCGACTCGCTCTTGAATCTGCTCAAGACTGCCGGCGACCAGACGCAGATGCCGTCGTTCACCGCACCGGTTCAAATCCTTTGCTACTTCCTAGTGCAAATCCTTCTAGGGCTGGCTTCCGCGATCCTTTTCTTAATCAACTGCAGCGCCTTCATCCTCTACGGTGTGACTGCGCTTTTCGGACCTGTTTTCGTCCCTTTGCTGATGACAAAGAGCTTCCGGTCTAAGTTCTTTCATTTTGTCGATGTGCTGATCGGATTCGCCATGATCCGCGCCGTAGCCGCCGCCTTCATCTTTGTGTGGTCGGGGTTTATGAACGCCTTCATCCAGCAGACATTCAACGGCAACTACTCGATGGAGAATTGGCTCGCCAACCTGATCCCCTGCGTCATGGTCTTCATCGCGTTCATCATCAACATGCTCTTCATTCCGAGCATGACCCAAGCGATCTTCGGTGGGGCAGCCGGAATGGCATCCAATATTAGTCAGACTATAGGCGGAGCGGTCACCACAGGAGTGCTCCGCGGCGGAGGCTAAACATGCTTGGATTCCTTTTCGGCTTTCTCACGTTTTCGCGCGTTCGCTCAACAACGCTAAGGATCATTTTGATCGTAATAACGATCGGCCTAGTGATCGCTGGTCTGCTTTACGCATTCACAGTGTTTAGTGCCGTAACCGAAAGGAACCAGGCCCCCCATGTCCAGCACCACACTACCCCTTGAATCTCGCCTTACTCCGGAGCAATCTCTGCTCACAGATCAGATCGGGAACGAGGTCTACGCCTCTCACTATGCGGAACGGAAAGTCAGCCGATTCGTGATCGGAACGCAGACCGTTCTTCTCATCGGAGCATTTGGTTTGATCTTCTCACTCGCGCACCGACCGATCACGAATCGCTATATCCGCATCGACGAGATGGGACGTGCCCAGGCCATCGCCTACACGGACCTGAATTACAGCCCGCGCGAGGGCGAGGTGCGCACGTACCTGACAGATTGGGCGAACTATCGCTACACACTCAGCCGCGACACCATAGGCAAGAAGTACCCGCTCAATTACTACTTTCTATCGCAGAACCTTGCCTCGCAGTTGATGGGCCAAGACAATCAGAATCATTTTGTGTCCCAGGTCATCGGCGGGCAGGTAGAGCAGAGCGACGTGGAGGTCAAAAACGTCACGATTACGACCATGTCGGAGGAGACGGTTCAGGGTGCGACCATCGCCCGCGGAACGGCCCTCGTCACCATCGACAAGCTCTTTTCCCCCCGGAACTCTCATGAGCCCCGGACGGAGCATTGGCTGCTGAGTGTCACCTACTATCTGAATCCCAAGCAGGTGAGCGATCAGGCCCGTGTCTTCCCGCAGTTTGAGACAATCAATCCGCTGGGATTGACCATCACGGAGTTCCACGAAAACCGGATGTCCGTCGATCCCATCGCGGTCGGTGTCAAAGGCGCCGCTTCGGTGGCGGCGACATCGCCAGCTACGGAGGGAGCGCGATGAGCTACCACCTCATATTGCCATTCTTTCCAGAAGAACTGCGCGAGCTTCTACTAGACCCGTCCATCTCGGATTTGATGATTAATGGAACGACCGGCGTCTACGCGGATCGAGCCGGGATCGTGCAGCACATTCCGCTGTCCGAGCCGTACACCAACGACCGGCTGCAGGCGGCGATTGAGCGCGTGGCGCGGATTCTGGGGCAGGATCTCACCACCCAGAATCCGATCCTCAATACCCGGCTGCCGGACGGCTCCCGTGTTGCCGTAGTCGGAGCGCCATCGTCCATCAATGGCCCGACGTTAACCATCCGCAAATTCAACCGCTGGTATACGTCCGATGAGCTGATCGACTCCGGCAGTATGCCAGAGCACGTTCGGGATACGGTCGTGGAGCTGATCGGCAAGAAAAAGAATGGCATCATCAGCGGCGGAACTGGCTCAGGGAAGACGACCTTGATGAAGGCGTTCCTAGACCACATCCCGGAAACCGAGCGCCTGCTCATCATCGAGCAACCGGCAGAGCTGAAGATCGCCCACAAGAATGCCGTTCGCTGGGAGGCGGTCGAGGAAATTCCGGGCCAGGTTGCCATCACTCCAAGTGAGTTATTGGCAGCGGCTCTGCGCCATCGTCCCGACCGGATCATCATGGGCGAAATCCGCAATGAATGCGGCTACGACTTGCTCCAGGCCATGAACACAGGCCACGGTGGAACGCTCTCCACCATCCACGCGAAGTCCGCGTGGGATGCGCTGAACCGTCTCGCGAATCTTGCCTTGAGCGCAAGGCCGAATCTGAACCATGCCTTCATGCGGTCTGAGACCGCAGAAGCCATTGACTTCGTGCTCTATTGCGAGCGCGACCATACAGGCCGGCGTCGCGTGCGCGAGTTGATTACAGTCACCGGCTATAGCCATGCAGACCAGAGCTTCCAGACCGAGGAGGTCTACCGCGCCTCCGCCGCCTAACTCCTAGTCCAAACGCTAGAGAACCCAACCCGTATCCGAGGTCTTACCGATGCACCCTCATGCTCCCATTCCGGCAGCACAGCCCCACCTGTCTCTAAACGTCTTCATCGTGCCGTCCCTGAGATGCAAAGAGCGCAACGGCAGTGGCGAAAGGCCGTCCTCTCTTGGCGCTCTAGCCAGCTATGTTTGCTGCGGTTTGGGCGAACATTCGCAGCCGACTCGCGAGGAAGTGACTTCGGTCCAATGGAAGTCTTCCGTTCCGTATCCCGTCTTTTGCACGGTCACTGCTTCGGGGCCAAACCGGCGCCCTGCGGCTCGGCGTCGTTCTGCTTTGGCTTCGCTACCCTTTCAGGGTCTCGGTTCCTCCCAGAACAAGTTTGTAAACGCGCGGCAGATGCGCCGCACAAACTTCTTCCGGGCCCCGCCAAGAAAGCACTCCTTGGCACTTGGGAGCCGGGCCCACTTCGCTTATTAGTGACCCGAGCAAGATCGGGAAATTCAACAAAACGGAGATACACCATGTACCAGAACAAAGTCACCCTCATCGGATTCCTCGGCAACGACGCAGAAGTTCGCACCAACGACAACCGCAGCTTCACCACATTGTCGCTGGCAACCAAGAGCTCTTATAAGAAGGACGGTCAGTACATCTCGCACACCGAATGGCACCGTTGCGTGATCTTCGGCAAGCTCGCAGAGTTCGCCGGCACGCTGAAGAAAGGCGCTCATCTGCAGGTGGAAGGCGAGCTGCGCAGCCGGGAGTACGAGACCAAGAAGGTCGGCAAGAAGCCAGCCCAGAAGAAGACTATCTGGGAGATCCGGGTGAACTCGATTCTTAAGCTGGACCGGGCGGAGAAGGCCAGCCCGGAGGAGCAGGAGACCGAACCGCAACTCCCACTGGAAGCGGCCGCATAAAAGCCGCTTTCCTCCATCAACTCGGCAGCCCGGTAGACGCCGGGCTTCCAACCCTGTGAGACCTCCCCCAATGAACACGCAGACCGCACATGAATTCTTAACCCGATGCTTCCACCCGCGAGAGACGATTGCCCTCCTGCTTCGCAGACAGAACCCTGCGTCGACGACGCAGCGCATCGTTACGCTGGAGCAGGCGACCGCGCCGCGTTATCTGGCTTGGCTGCGATACGAGAATAAAAACGGAGCGAACGTCTATGTCGCTGCTAATCCGCTTCTGACTGGCAGTCGCAAGCGGACGAAAGATTGCATCGCAGCTGTTCGCCATCTGTACCTGGACATCGACCTAGACGGGGACAACCGAATCGCTGCGCTCATGGAGGCGGACGCCGTTCCGACTCCCAACGTGATCCTCTCGACCTCACCGGACAAGTACCAAGTGCTTTGGAAGGTCGAAGGTTTCGACTTCGATCAGCAGGAGAGCACTCTGAAGTTGCTCACCATTGCATTCGGAGGAGACTCCGCCTGCACCGACCGAAACCGCGTCCTTAGAGTGCCGGGTTTCCAAAACTGCAAGTACGATCCCACTCACGTCGTCACCGTCGAGTATCCCGGCGATTCCACCTATGGCCCAGGTGACTTCCGACTCGAAAAATCGCTGCTGAGTGCCGCGCTCACCGTGCACGGATCCCGACGCGTACATTCCAAGCTCAAGAATACCCATTCGGAGCAGGACTGGGCCTGGGCTGTCCAACGGCTTTCGCTCGGAGAGGATGCCGGCAAGTTGACACTAATGCTTGCCTCCCTCCGCTCCGACAAACCGAATCCTCTCTATTACGCCCAGCGCACGATCGACATCGCTTCCGCTCGTCTCTCACTGCTCAAAGGCGTAGCGATCGGTGACGTAATCGCCATGCTGGAAAGCCGTGGTTCGGACGAGGTCTCACCCGCCCTTTGCTATTCCAGAGCGCGGGAGATTGCGACGACTGCTCAGCGCATGATCGAGCGCATAAAGTTCACTTCACTTCAAACCCCAAAGGAGAACCACAATGCCACTGCTTGAAGTCGTCCAAACCCGTCAGATCAGCGCTTCCATTCGGCTCACTGACACAACCGCTACGCAGGTCGATCAGTATGCCGCCTTCATCCGCGCTTGCGCCGACGATGTCGTCGAGCACGCTCTCGCCTATGTTTTCAGCAAAGACCGCGACTTCCAGGACTTCCTCAAGACCCCCGAAGCCCGGAGGGTTGCTGCGACGTTACGTATCCGGAAAGTCCCGGCTGCTGAAGCTTGTGAACCAGCCGTTCAGAAACCTCTTCCAGCACCCGTCGCCGCTACTGTATCGCAGACGAAAGGCGCATGATCCTCCATTTCATTCCGGGGCAAAGCCACAACGGTGCTGCGCACCGGAAGAATGTTGACACTCCATCCCTCAGAGGGTAGTGCAAAACGCACGGATGAAAACAATTGTTTACGTCCGTGCCGATTCAACCACTTACAAGACGCTTGTAAGACAACCGTTTTCACCGAGAAAACAATTGTTTACCGCGCATTGAGGCACAGATGAAGTCTTCCAAAGTAAACACCCCGAGTCTCGACATTCGGCTAGCGAGATCAACCGGACGCAGCGGCCGAGACCGTATGGCCAATGCTCGTGTAACGGCTATAGAGCAGCGGGAACTCCATAACGCCGCTCGTGCCCGCGGAAAGTCCCTAAGCGAGTGGGCGCGAGAGATCCTCTTGCAAGAAGCGCGCCGCTCGGATGACGATCCGCTCTTCACGGAACTCATCGCCACCCGGATGATCTTGCTCAATCTGCTGAAGCCTCTCGCTATGGGGCAGGTCGTCACACCTGACGACTTCGCACGGATCAGCGCGACTGTCCGGAATGACAAGCGGAAAGTGGCTCAGGAAATTCAACAGCAGTACCTGCCCGCGATACCGAAGGAGGCTTGACATGGCAAACCAGTGGGGACGAAGGGAGACCATCATCTGGCCTCCGCATGTACCGATCCTGAGCTACACCGCTCTCGCGACGGCTCTTCTATGCACCTGCTTTTTCGTTTGGCAAAGGCTGAACTTTTCGCTTGCCCCATTGCAGAAGAGCTACGTCACGGAGTACCTGCGATCCCAGGTCGGGAGTACTTTCAAGGCTCGTGAAAGCTACCGTCTTCTCTACCTCGGAGATGGAAAGGCCAAGGTGCGGCTAGCTCTTCCGGCGGATTTCGCCGATGGCAATACCACCCTTCCCAACGGCAAGACTTTCCCTGTTGCCCTTTCCGAGGTGGCGAAGCTCCAGGGATACCGATGGTTTTTCCGTGGACCGACTGAAAAGCTGGCTGATGTATCAATGCACCGCTGGCTCCAGACTGCGGTCTACGAAGATGAAGGGCTGTTCAGGCTCTTCGCCGTGAGCATAATTGAAGGGGCAGTCTGCCTTGTTGTGATGCTTTGGTTCGCAATTCCGCGTGACATTCGACGTTTCAAACAGTTGAAGTACGGGCGGGTCTTGCGCGGTCCGCAGATGCTTTCTCCAGAAGAATTCAATAAACAGCAGAAGGGCGACGGCATCGGATTCAAGACGACGGAGTTGGGAAAGATGATGCGAGTTCCATTAAGGAAAGAAGCGCAGCACTTCCAAATCATGGGTGACACAGGCGTCGGTAAGACCCAGCTCATCATGCAAATACTCAGGCAGATTCGAGAGCGGGGCGACTCTGCAATCATCTACGATCCAGCCTGCGAATACCTCCAGCGGTTCTACGACAGCAAACGCGGAGATGTCGTTCTGAACCCCCTCGACGAGCGTTGCCCATACTGGGGCCCCGCCCAAGAGATGGCTTCCAACGCCGAAGCAGATGCGATCGCAGCTTCGCTGTATCAGCCGGCCACGGATGTGAAAGACGAGTTTTTTCACCAGACGCCCGCCCAAATATTTGCTCATCTCTTGAAGAAGGGTCCGACTGCCCACCAGCTTGCCGAGTGGATGGCGAACAGCGACACGCTGGAGACTTTGGTGGCGGGGACGGAGATGTCCTTCTATATCGATCGTAAGGCAGGACCGCAGCGAGCCGGCGTCCTCGCATCGCTTGGTTTGGTGGCAAAATGCTTCCGCATCCTGCCGGAAAAAGCGGAAACCAGTAGCACTTGGAACGCCCGCACGTGGGCCAAAGACCGCAAGGGTTGGGTGTTTATCACCTCTCGCCCCGCAGAGCGCGAGACGCTCCGCCCGTTGCACTCGCTCTGGATTGACCTGCTCGTCATGCGCCTCCTCACTGCACCCCAACCGGGACAGAAGCCGGTCTGGTTTGTGATCGACGAGTTAGCAAGTTTACAGAAGCTGCCACAGCTACATACCGCCATCACCGAGAACCGGAAAAGCAAGAATCCTCTTGTACTTGGCTTCCAGGGAAAGGCCCAGCTTGAAGTGATCTACGGTCACCTGGCGGAGGTCATGCTGTCCCAGCCAGCAACCAAAATCTTCATGAAGACTGCAGAACCGAAAGCATCAGAGTGGATCTCCGAGGCCATTGGAAAAGTAGAAATCGAGCGCCTCAAGGAGACCAAATTCGACGGTTCGCGCTCTGGAAAGAATTTCACGGTAGACCGCCAGATCGAACCGCTAGTGATGGGATCGGAGATAAGCGGTCTTGACGACAGGCACGCTTATTTGAAGCTTGGGAATCTCGTGGCTCGCTTCGACTTCGACTATCTTGATCTACCTACCCCGACACCAGGCTTTTTGCCGAGACAGTCTCCGGACGGAGAAATGAGCTTCGATCCTGACACCCTGAAGCCGTATCGCTTGAGCGCTCAGCCCGATTCGGTAATGAACGCCGCGGAGCCGATATCTGGGTCAGGAGCCCCCCTCGCACACAAGCGAGAGGTGGAAATTGAAACGCCAGAACAAGAAATAGAGTCGGACAAACCCTCTGTCGCCGACTCGACGATACCTCCGATGGAGCTTGAGCCGTTGAACGATCTACAGGAGCAAATCGATCTGCATGACTCTCAAGGCGGGCATCAGCACGCCGTTGATTCGGGGATATTCTAGCCAATGCTCACCATCTCTAAACCGCTCAGTTCCGGGCAGGCGCGAAGCTATCACAAGCTGGAATTCACGTCTGAGGCGCAAAGCTATTACAAGCAGGGCGACTTGGTGAAGGGCGAGTGGCAAGGCAAACTCGCCGCTGGTCTAGGGCTGGCTGGCGAAGTCTCTCCGCTGGAGTTTTCGCGCTTGGCGGACGGCATTCATCCTCAAACTGGAGAACAGCTTGTTCGGCACCGCGCAGCTACGGAGTATAAGAATGCTGATGGGAGCACCACTAAGTCCGTCGAGCATCGGGCCGGCTGGGATGCCACGTTTTCTGCACCCAAGTCCGTATCTCTTACGGCTCTGGTAGGTGGCGATGAGAGAGTGCGTGACGCACACCGGGCCGCTGTCGTGACTGCGCTGGAGGAGTTGGAACGGTATACCCAAGCGCGGATCGGCGGCAACAATCCGGCAGAAACGACAGGCAAATTCATAGCCGCGAAGTTCGAGCACGACACGGCACGACCAGTTGAGGGATATGCAGCTCCACAGCTTCATACCCATGCCGTGATCTTCAATGTCACCGAGCGGGAGAATGGAAAGACGCGAGCTCTTCAGGAGAGAGGCTTCTTCGATTCCCAGCAGTTTGCGACAGCCGTGTATCAGTCTGAGCTGACGTATCGGCTGTCACAGCTGGGTTACGAAATCGAGCCTGGGAGAAGTGGGGCGCCCGAGATTAGAGGATATACGCAGGCGTACCTAGACGCCTCAAGCCCGCGTTCTCGCCAGATCAAAGAGCAATTGGAAAAGACTGGATTCAGCGGACCGGAGGCGGCACAGATCGCGGCACATTCAACGCGAGATCGTAAACAAGTCCTGACAGCCGCAGAGGTTCTGGCCGCCCACAAAGGCATGGCTGCTGACTTCGGGGATCAGCCGCAGCAGGTTGTGGCGGCCGCACGTGAACGGTTAGAGCAACGGAACATGCAACCGGAACAGAGGCCTTATGCCAAGGAAGCAGTGACCTTTGCTCGTGACAGCATCTTTGAGCGAGAAGCTGTTGCTGACGAACGGGCGGTTCTCCGAGATGCCCTGCGCCGCGGCATGGGTCAAGCATCGTATCGAGACGTTCGAGCCGAGTTCAATTCACGCCTGCAAGTAGGAGATTTTCGGTACGTGGATGGTATGAAGCACGACTCGGGACGGAGCTTCACGACGCCTGAGACCATCGCTTCCGAACGCGCCAACATCCGCTTCGTTCTGGAGGGTCGGAACGCTGTCGAACCAATCATGAGTGCGGAAAACGCGCGACAGCAGGCCTCAACTCGGTCCTTTCTGAATGATTCGCAACGTCGAGTGATCGAGGAAGTGTTGAACTCATCTGACCGAGTTCACGGCCTCCAAGGTCTGGCCGGTACCGGGAAGACGACGACCCTCCAGACCATTCGCGAGGGCGCAGAAGCAAGGGGGCACATTGTCGAAGGATTTGCTCCGACTTCCAAAGCGGCTGGACAGCTTCGCGAGGTTGGAATTGACGCCACAACGCTCCAGAGCTTCCTGGCGCGCGGTCAGAATCACCCCAGCGCCGACATCGCCAATCGGCATCTCTACATGCTCGACGAATCGAGTCTTACCAGCACGAAACAGATGAGGTCCTTTCTCGGAAAACTCAATCTAGAAGACCGCGTTCTCGTCATCGGGGATACCCGGCAGCATCAGGGCGTGGACGCGGGACGCCCATTCCAGCAGATGCAGGACGCCGGCATGCAGACGTCGCAGCTCGATAAGATCATGCGTCAGAAAGACCCGGGTCTACTCAAGGCGGTTCAGCATCTTGCGAATAACGAGACCGCGAAGGCAATCTCAATGCTCTCGGAACAGGGCCGCGTCACGGAGATCCCGAACGGACCCGACCGCATTGCCGCCATTGCCAGGGATTATGCCGCACACCCCGAAAATACAATCATTGTCTCTCCGGATAATCGTAGCCGACAGCAGATCAATGAGGCCGTTCGTGTAGAGCTACGGAAGGGCGGCGACCTAGCTCAAGATGGTCTGACACTCCGCACTCTCACGCACCGCTCCGACATGACCGGAGCAGACCGCACTTGGGCTGCTCGCTACACCCTTGGCGACGTTCTCCAGTACACAACCGGCAGCAAGACCGAGGGGATCGAGCGTGGCAGCTTCGCTACCGTCGAATCCGTCGATGCCCGCCACAATACGCTCGTCGTTTTACTGCAAAACGGTCCCACCGTCACCTACGATCCGCGCCGGCTGAAGGGGGTCAATGTCTACCGAGAGATCGAGCGCGAGTTCGCCACAGGGGATCGCGTCCAATTCACGGCGCCTAACAAGGACCTCGGTGTCGCAAATCGTGATTTAGGGACTGTTGTGGCAATGGAAGAGGGTAAGATGACCTTGCTAATGGATGGGAAGCCCGCCAGAACGGTCACATTCGACCCCAAGGAATTCCGTCAGTTCGACCACGGCTATGCCGTCACTTCGCACAGTTCACAGGGTCTTACAGCAAGGCGCGTACTCGCCCACATTGATACGGAGGGGCCGAGCAGCCTCATCAACAACCGCCTTGCGTACGTTGCCATCTCACGAGCTTCGGAAGATGCACGCGTCTACACCAACAACGCCGAAAACTTGGGAGAGCGCCTAGAGTCTGAAGTGGCCAAGACAGCCGCTCTAAGTTTCAGTGGCCGAAATCGACCCGGTGACGCTGAACAACTGACCCCATCAACGAAACGCGTTGCAGCCGCAATACCAACGCAGCGAAAAACCTTGGACCTCGAAGGTTTCGGGATCGGCCTGTAGAGTCCTGCTGTACCGGAATATGAAGCTTCGATAAAGGCTTGTCGAGCGGAAACGGGAGGGGTAAGAGGCAGTTTTCGCCCTTCCTTAATCGGTAGCGGACAATTCGAATCCAGCGTGCGAGACAGTTTGCTATCCTTCGGTAGCTCCCTTGTGAAGAGGAAACGATCTGTGAATCAGGTGGTCATCGAAAACCCGATCATCAATTCTCCGTTTCTGGAGCCATCGCGGCATTTCCGGTTCGATGAAAACAACAGCATCACCACTGAGATTCTGTCTGGGAGACGACCAAGCAGTCACGTCGTACCCGTCGCTCAACCCCGTTCCCGTAGGACCGGGGCCCAACAGCAGCTTCCGGGCGATTTCTCGCAAGATTTGAACGAACCAAACAAGCTGGTGAATGACATCCGTTTGCAGGTTGGCCGTTGGCGCGTCGGCGGTTACATCGGGATCACAGCGACAACTCGTCGCTTACTCGATTACTGGACTGAACCCACACGCGAAAGACGCCTCTTTTTCTGTCAAATCGAGGCGCTGGAAACGGCAATCTATCTCGCGGAGGTCGCTAACAAGCTCACGCCGCACCTTCGAAACGAGCTTCGGGATGTGAATGAGGCCTCCAACCCAGGCCTGTACCGGGAGGCCTTCAAGATGGCAACCGGTTCGGGAAAGACCGTTGTCATGGCGATGCTTATCGCTTGGCACACCTTGAACAAGCGGGCGAACCCCCAAGACGCCCGGTTCTCCGACAGTTTCCTCATCGTGACGCCGGGAATTACGGTAAAAGACCGCTTGGAAGTGCTGAAGCCGAACAATCCCGCAAATTATTATGCCGAGCGAGACATCGTGCCGATGTGGCAACGTGACCAACTGGAGCAGGCTCGCATCGTCATCACGAATTATCACGCCTTTCTCCCTCGCGAAAAAGAGAAGGTCTCCAAGACGACCAAATCGATCCTCGCAGCAGGAGGGCAGCCGACGCTCTTCACTGAAACGCCCGCCGATGTCGTGCGGCGCGTTTGTGGACGGGACTTCGGGCCGAAGCGCAACATCGTTGTTCTAAACGACGAGGCCCACCACTGCTATCGCGGTAATCCGAAGCATGAGGAAGCTCCGCCGTCAGCGGGCCTCGACGCCGACACCCGTGAAGAGATAAAGGAGAACACGAAGGCAGCGCGAGCATGGATTTCTGGCCTTGAGTTTGTTCAGTCCCGCCTCGGAGTCAAGGCACTTTACGACCTTTCGGCTACACCTTTCTTTCTGCGCGGCTCCGGTTACAGCGAAGGCGCGCTTTTTCCGTGGGTAGTTTCGGATTTCTCGCTTGTCGAAGCCATCGAGGCAGGCATCGTAAAGATTCCACGCGTCCCGGTGGCGGATGACGCCCTGTCAGGTGATCAGCCCACATACCGTAATCTTTGGCTCCGCATCCGCGATGAGTTGCCGCGAAAAGGCCGTGCCACCGAGGCCGCGAAAGCCGAGCCAACTCTTCCCAAGGAGCTCGAAGGCGCGCTCTTCTCGCTCTACTACGATTATGAAAAGCGCTTCGAAGCGTGGAAGAACAACGCCGAAGCGCAAGCCCGCGGCCTGACGCCTCCAGTCTTCATTGTGGTCTGCAATAACACCAACGTATCTAAGATGGTGTTCGATTTCGTCTCCGGGTGGGAAAAGGAATTGCCCGCTCCAAATGGCAGCACCATACCGCAAAAAATCGTCCAGGCTGGCAAGCTCAACCTGTTTCGCAACGATGACGAACGCGGCGGCTGGCGACATCGGCCCGTCTCTATGCTGGTAGACAGCGTGCAGCTCGACTCTGGGGAGGGCATGAGCGACGAGTTCCGTGTCATCGCTGCCCGCGAAATCGAAGAGTTCAAATCGGAGTATGTACGCCGATTCCCAGGCCGTGACGCCGAGTCCATTACCCCGGAAGATCTGCTTCGTGAAGCACTGAACACCGTTGGAAAGCCTGGGAAACTCGGCGAACACGTCCGGTGCGTAGTCTCGGTCTCGATGCTCACCGAAGGCTGGGACGCGAATACTGTGACGCACATCCTTGGAGTGCGGGCCTTTGGGACGCAGCTTCTTTGCGAGCAAGTGGTCGGGCGGGCGTTACGGCGCATGAGCTACTCGGCAACGAAAGACCCTGAGACCGGCGAGGACCGGTTCTCGCCAGAGTACGCCGAGGTCTACGGCATTCCGTTCTCTTTCATTCCCGCTGCGGGAGCCACCAAGGAAGCCGAACCGGGCCCTATGCCGACTCGCGTGCGCTCGCTTGAAGATCGCCTCGCTTCGATTATTCATTTTCCCCGCCTGCTTGGGTATCGCTACGAGCTGCCAGACGCGCGGCTCACTGCGAGGTTTACAGAAGCCTCGCACTTCATCCTCTCCTCAGCCAGCGTTCCAACAGAGACAGAACTCTCCGATTTCACGGGCGGGTCAACGCACCACACCCTCGATAGCTTGCGGGGAGAGCGTACAAACGCCGTCGCTTTTGAACTGGCGAAGGCCGCGCTGGAAAGATATTTACGCAGTTCGGAAGACAAACTACAGCCGTGGCTCTTCCCCCAAGTGCTGGACATCACCAAGCGTTGGATGGCGGAGTGCCTGGAATGCAAAGACAACACGTTTCCGCAGTTGCTTCTATTCGGGCGCAACAAGAGCGCGGCCATCGACCGCATCTTCCATGCAATGCTTCCGCCTGAGGAAGCCGGCACGCCTCGCGTACTCCCGATCGTGCAGCCATACGACACCATTGGCTCCACACGATATGTAGATTTCTTCACTACGCGACCGACCTTCAGTACGCAGGCGCACAAATGCCACGTATCGCATGTAGTTGCCGATACGGACTCCTGGGAACAGAACGTCGCTTACAAGCTGGAGCGCATGGACGAGGTGCTCCAATATGTCAAGAACGATCACCTGGGATTCGGTATCCCGTACACCTTTGAGGGCAACGAGAAGCAATATGTGCCCGACTTCATTGTGTGCATCGACGACGGCAACGGTTCCTCCGACTTGTTGCACCTCATTGTCGAAGTCTCCGGGGAGCGTGGCGAAAAGAAGCTGGCGAAAGTCTCAACGGCGAAGAGCCTATGGATACCTGCTGTCAATAATCACAAGACGTTTGGACGCTGGAGCTACATCGAGATCACCGACCCAACCAACCTGCAGACCGAAATACGGAAGCACATCGGCTCTCATCAGATCGCGAATGCCATCGCAAGCTTTGCGGTAGCTGGCATATCCGCCGACTGACCCATCTAGCAATTCACACTGTTACGCTGAGAACCTATGCCGCCCAAGAAGAAGAGCACGCCGGTCGAAATCACGTCCACACGCCACAAAGACAAGCGCACCAACATTCCTACTGAAGAGTTGCGCGATTTTGTGACGGACGCGGAGACGACGCCAAAGACGATGCTTTATCCGCGCGACCCCTCACTTGACCCACAGCTTGTCTGGCGCGGGAAGGATGAGCAAGACGCCGAAGCCCTCGCCGTGCCGGTCGTGCCGATCTACATCCAGGAGAAGGTGCATCCGCAGTGCATCATCGAGGCTTTGCCGCGCATCGACCAGACCGAGCCAGACGCACCTACGCTTTTCTCCGACTTCAACGGCGGTCCAAAGGACTTCGATCAGAAAGTTGACTTTTACAAATACGAACAGAACTGGTCGAACCGATTGATCTTGGGTGATTCGCTCTTGGTTATGGCTTCCCTCGCAGAGAAAGAGGGTCTCAAAGGAAGAGTCCAGACCATATACATCGATCCGCCCTACGGGATCAAATTTGGATCAAACTGGCAGGTTTCAACTAGAAAACGTGATGTTAGGGACGGCAAGGCTGAAGACGCTAGCAGACAGCCTGAGCAGGTGAAGGCCTTTCGAGACACCTGGGAGTTGGGCATTCATTCATATCTTGCCTACCTTCGAGACCGTTTCGTAGTTTCACGCGAGTTGTTGTCCGATGGCGGAAGTCTCTTCGTACAAATCGGCGACCAAAATGTCCATCTGATCCGGAATATTCTCGACGAAGTCTTTGGATCTGAGAATTTTATTTCACAAATTACGGTGCGCAAGACTACAAGTGAGGGCAGCAGCCTCATTGGATCAACGTGCGATTTTCTTGTGTGGTACGGGAAACTGAAATCCGTTACCAAGTTCCGGCCCATCTATCAACCACGGAGCGAGGGCGCTGAAGACCGCTACGATCAGAAACTTGAGGACGGCAGGCTCTATCGTCTTGACAACATCACGAGTTCTAGGCCGGCAGGAGAAGGTGACGTAACAAGTTTTTCTTGGCGCGGAACGCTTTACAACCCGGGTACCGGCACCTTCAAAACCACAGAACCAGGACTACGAAAACTCGACTTCGCAGATAGGTTACAAGCGTCCAGCAAAGGCAAATTAAACTACCGTCGTATGCAGGACGATTTCGGCTTCGCTCCGATAGCAAATCTTTGGACAGACATCAGCGGTGCCGTGCAAAGCCGTTCTGATCCAAAGGTGTACGTTGTGCAGACCTCAGGGCCGGTGATTGAACGCTGCCTCTTAATGACCACCGATCCAGGCGATCTTGTGCTCGACCCCACTTGCGGATCAGGAACAACGGCATATGTGGCCGAGCAATGGGGCCGTCGGTGGATCACTTGCGACACCTCTCGCGTAGCGCTCGCGCTTGCTCGCACGCGCTTAATGTCGGCCCGGTTTCCTTATTATCTACTGGCAGATTCATCTGATGGAATCCGCAAAGAGGCTGAACTGACTAGGACAATACCGCCCGCGCACCAGGCCGCTCAAGACATTCGAAAAGGCTTTGTATATAAACGGGTGCCACACGTCACTCTGAAGTCGATAGCAAACAATCCCGAGATCAAGAGCGGAATGTCTCGCGAGGAGATCGACGCTGCCGTCGCTCGCCATACAGATACGGAAACGCTCTTCGATCAGCCTTATGAAGACAACAAGAAAGTTCGAGTCTGCGGTCCGTTTTCGGTGGAATCACTTTCCCCATACCGTGTCCTTTCGACGGCGGATGACAGTCTTGAGGGCACGGCCTGTGAGCAGGAGGCCAAGAAGGAGCAGGATTTCGCCGCGATGATTCTCGCCAACCTGCAGAAAGCGGGCGTGCAGAACACAATCAAAAACGAACGTTTGACCTTCGACACACTGGAACCCTATGCCGGAGCATGGCTGAATGCCACAGGTACGTATACAGACGCAACCGGAAAGTCACATCGCGCAGCCGTCTCACTCGGGCCAGAACACGGCACGGTTGGTCCAAACCAAGTCAAGGAAGCCGCCAAGGAAGCGGTACAAGGCATCGGTTTCGACACGCTAGTCGTCTGTGGCTTTGCCTTCGACCCGCATGTCTCGGAGGAGACAAAGCGCTTTGGCAATCTGCAAGTGCTGATCGCGCGAATGAACCCAGACCTTTCGATGGGCAACGAACTACTGAAGAAGACCGGCGCTGGCAATCTGTTCATGGTCTTCGGCGAACCTGACATTGACCTGAACCGGTCATCTGACGGAAACCTTCAAATCAAAATCAAGGGCGTGGACGTATACGACCCGACGACCGGCGAGGTTCGCAAAAACTCCACGGACGACATCGCGTGCTGGTTTATCGACACCGAGTACAACGGCGAAAGCTTTTTCGTCAGACACGCGTACTTTACCGGGAAAGACCAGCCCTACGAAAAGCTGAAGCGAGCCCTACGGGCGGAAATCGACGATGCCGCGTGGTCTACCCTGTACTCGACCATTAGTCGCCCATTTGCCGAGCCTGCCTCAGGCAAGATCGCCGTGAAAGTCATAAATCATTACGGCGATGAAGTTCTGAAAATCTTTCCGGTTTGACCTGTGGCCAGGATTCCTAACTCTACCCATGCCGATGGAAGATCGTTACACCGGCAGATTGCTGCCTGCCTCAAATGAAAGATCGGAAACTCGGTTGCACGATTCCGCCTTCGGGAATGCACTTCAAGATGTCTCCAACCCGTCGTGCCGCCCTCAACGTGATCGGCTCACCACCGTCGAACTGAGTATTGTTCCAGTTCAGTTTTGAGAGTGACAGCATCTCTCTCC
Source organism: uncultured Granulicella sp. (assembly GCA_965213785.1). GTDB lineage: Bacteria > Acidobacteriota > Terriglobia > Terriglobales > Acidobacteriaceae > Edaphobacter. Next base: position 3,366,696 of record OZ243921.1, read on the forward strand.
CAATCTGCTCAATCGATGTGTCGGCTCGCGTTACGGAAAATTCCAGCGGTCGGGGCACGTACATTCCCGGGTACGTTTGAAAGAATTGCACGCTCCCCCTCAGATACAGCAGGCCTGTATCGCGCCGCAAATTGAAGAAGGTGCCGCGAAGAGGGGGATACGTGCGTTCCCTAAAAAGTCGTGTGAAAGAACGCTTGACGCTAATCAACTCAATCGAATCGATCCCGAAGTCCTCCCCGGCCGCTTCAAATCCTTCCACCTCACCAGCGGTCAGTCTTGACGTCTTATGTACGACCAGGCGCGCCGGACTGGTGCGATGTTCTTTGCGATAGACGAGGACCGCGTTCTTCAGAAGAGCCTTTGCGTCATCCGCGCTAAGGTGAGGCTGCCGATCGTTCTTGTCGAATTCAGCTTGCGCACCCTTCACGATTACGCCTTCACCTCGCTCATTGAACACCTGAGCCACGCTCGTCATCATCCGACTGCCATCCAAACTACGATAGAAACTGATACCGACAAAGCATGTCGTCAACTCGCTCGGATTCCGAAGCAGTCGCCACGGCGCACCGCCGGCCTTGTAGTAAAGCGCTGTGTGAATGTTCCATGCCCTTGTCGCTTCATCTTGAAGAGGTGAAGACGCCGCCCTCGATTTTGCCTTTCGCTTCCACTGTCCGCCATAAGTCAAGGGGCGGACCATTTGGATTGGGACCCCTACCCGCATCACCTCAGCTTTTAGCAAATCGTGAAAGGCCGGGATGGCGCTATCTTCGATTTCGGAGTCATCCGAGCTCTCATCCAAATCCTTCTCTTCAACATCCCCTTTCCGCGCGATCCGCGCGTCGACCGCTTCGAGGACATCCTTTGGAGGGGCACAGATGACCACCATCGGTCCCGCTGTCTCCTTCACCGCCCCCACGTGCTCGACGAAGAGCTTCACAAAGTCGTGGACTAGTGTCGCACTCCCTGGATTCCGAAGAAGCTGATCAATATCTCGTTGCCGCAAGGTAGAAGTCCAGCGGTCGTGAAATGCCAATTGGGAACGAAACGCTGTGTCTCCCCGGAATCCCGGGAAATGTGGGAACAGATTGGTCAAACGACTTTTCTTCGCTTCGATTCCTGCTTCACAACGCTTCAGCCAGTCACGAACACCGTCGATACTTTCAGAAGTTCCTACTAGTCCAACGCGGATCTGACTTGGAGCGGTTGTTTCCCCGAGGTCTAACGGTCCATGCAGCATCAAACCGTGCCGCATGTCCACGTGAGTGCCGCCCGTTCCGAATTCCAGTTCAGGCTCGTCAAAAAAATCAATCTTCATCAGATGCCTCCATCCCCGGCACTTCCATAGGCAGCAGTCCCTGAGAACTGCTCTGTTGGTCCAGCTCCGCGGTCGCTGGATCATTCTGTTGCCATGACTTATCGTCAATGCCAACGTTGATGTCGAACGTTTTGAGTTGCCCAAACAAGATTGCGGGTTGAGGGGCGGAGAAGAGCCCCTCCTCCGGTTGCAGGAAGTTTGCCCAGAACAGAACACAGCTCAGCACCGCACGGTTCCCCTCAATCTCTTTAATCTTCTTCAAACGGGATTCATGGAACAGATCGCGCCGACTACCATCACTAGTAAATCGGTACGTGGGTGTGATTTCGAGAAACCATGAATCTTCGACACAGCGAAACTGGCCACGGAAGGCGAGATGCCTCCGGTACTCGAAGATTCGACCGTCTTTGGATTTTGATTTGAACATCGATACCACGCTTAGCCCACTGCTACGCTTGAGCGATTTGTAGGAATGCTTTCGCTTTTCCCCTACCATCGCAAAACAGTCATCTTTCGGCCAATACCGAAGTCGTGAATCGAGCTGCGCCCTAAGCGTCTTGTTTAGCAGTTGAACGAACAAGCGTCGCTTCTCGGAATCCACTGATGTCGACCACTCAGCAGTATCAAACCCTTCGATTGTCCCTGGCTCGCAAATGGATTCCCACGGACTGTCTGACAAGTCTTCAAAGCTCAAGATCTTCTTTTCCCAAAGAATCCAGCCCGTCAGCGGACGAGCGTTCTTACTGTTCAATACGCCCCAGATTTCCCCGGCACTCCGCAGGGAAGTGGCTCCAATGAAGATGAGCTCCGGCAATGCATCCACGCCGAGGAGGTTGCTCCACAAGCGTTCTGCCGCAGGACGTGGCGCAAGGTACAGTCCTGCTGCCGGGGCGCCAATTTGGACAAGATCGGTTAGAGAATCGGCGTCAAACCGATTCGAGGATTTTCGGAAGATGACGGAGGTCGATTGACCAACCGTCCAGTCCCTGAATCTATCCTGAATCCAAACCCAATAGGCCTGGTTTGTCTCCGGGTCGGAAACAATCAGAATTACCGGGATGTTGCCCTTGAGCCAGTATTCAACATCGCTTGCGTCACATGTATATCGAAACTCCTCGGCTGTATCCCGGATTGAGGAGACCACTTTGCTCTGAACGGCCAGCGTTAATCCCAGTGACACACGTGAACCCGGGTCAAAAAGTTCAATATAGCCGTCGATACCGACTTCATTCGCCCCACTTTCTGTCCACCGAGAACCCATCTTCAAAAGAACGCCCTCGATAAGATTGACGCCTTTCTGTCCTGCCAGACCCTGAGCCGAGATGGTCTTCGGTCGAGTGTTGCCGCGTTTTCTCCTTCTTTGCGCCATTCCTCCATTTAACTGCAAGCTGCGTGGAAAAGTAGCACTTATATAAATGCGGAACAAAAGAAGTCCTCTTGGTGGGAGGAGGGCTCCTCCCACGTTGCAGCCACTACGCGTCTTCCACGCCCACCTCAGCGGGCCGTTCCCGCCCGCAACACCCACCCTGTAAACGTCCGCTTCGCAATCAAGAACGGTGAACGGACCGAGCGCTAAGGGGCTCTGCCCCGATCGCGCGGCGCAAGGGTATCCCCAATCTTCCGCGCTTCGCTTGTGCAGACCGGCCTTTGGCCGCCTCCGCTTCGCTCCCGGTGGGGAGACCCCTCCCCTTGCGCCTTGCTACCCCCGCCTTCGCCAGGTGGCGTTCGGCATGTACATGCCGCGTTTCAACGCGGAAGTGCAGCAGCCAAACCAAGGAGGAAGCACCCATGAACACCACCAGCACCGTTACCCCCATCAACGAAACCCCTAAACAGCCGCAGCAACGGCAAACCGCCAAGGACATCATCGCCGCCAACGTCAAGAGCCTCATCGAGCAGCTAGAGGCCGGACACTCCGATGCGCTCACCGCCTATCTCGACGCGATGAGCCGATTCCATAACTACAGTTTTGGGAACATTTTGGAGATTGCACGGCAACGACCGACCGCAACCCGCGTTGCTGGCCTGTACGCATGGAACCAGCTAGGCCGGAAGGTGAAGAAAGGTGAGAAGGGCATTCGGATTCTTGCCCCGATTGTCGGCATCAAGCGCAAGAAGGACGAGGAAGCCAACAAGGACACTACCAAGCAGAACACCCGCGTCTTGGTTGGCTTTCGCAATGCTTACGTTTTTGACGTGGAGCAGACCGAAGGCGCAGAGCTTCCCACCTTGCGGGAGATGACCGGGACGGCAGGCGAGAACCGCGACCGTCTTGTTTCGTTCATTGAAGCCCAGGGCATCGAGCTTTCTTTTACCAAGAAGATCGCCCCCGCGTTGGGCATGAGCTACGGCGGAAAGATTGCCATTCTTCCCGGACAGTCCGAGGCCGAGGAGTTCAGCACCCTCGTTCACGAACTGGCGCACGAGATGTTGCACAAGGCCGAGCGCCGCACCACGACCACCAAAGTAGTGCGGGAGACGGAGGCCGAGGCTATCGCCTTTGTCATCGGCAAAGCCGTAGGACTCGAAACCGGAACGGCGAGCGCCGACTATATCAATCTCTATCATGGCAACGCCTCACTCTTGATTGAGAGCTTGGAAGTCATCCAGCAGACCTCCGGTGTCATCCTTGCCGCCCTGCAGCCGCCCACCGCAGCAGAGGCCGAAATGCCCGATGCAGAACTGGCAAAGGTGGCGTAATGCAGACCATCCTTCGCATCCTCAAACAGGCCGGAGGTCGGCACCACGGCCTGTACCTCAAGATCGAAAACCCGCCTTATATGGCTTTGCTCATTGAGGCGACCGACGAATCAGGGCCGTGCGGTCTGCCCTCTATCTCTGTCGCGCACTACGGCGAACAGAACGGCGACCTCATGCGCGACCCGGAGATGTGTTTCGAGCTTGGATTCGCGGCAGGAGCGCACCTTGAGCCCTATTTATGGCGGAACGACTACGCCGGGATAGAGCAATGGTCACGGTTCATCCGGGATGGAAACTACATCTTCCACACCGCGCTTTTCAACGAGCACGAGCGATTCGCCAAGCTGTGGGACAACAACCTGCGTTTGCAGGGCTTCGCCGAAGCCTTCGAGCGGCAGCAGCAGACGACACGCCCCTAAACCCCTTCCCGCCCCGGAGCGGATGGGAAAGCGCGTCCGCTCCACAACCTTAGTGCAGTGCAACCGCTCAAGGAGAGCAGCCATGCAGGATTCTTCGCCCTTCCAATTTCTAGCAATAGACACTATCCACGAATCCACCACCAACCCCCGCCGCACCTTCGATGAAGCCAAGCTGTATGAGCTTGCCGAGTCCATCAAGCACAACGGCCTGATTCAGCCCATCACCGTGCGACCCAATAAACAAGGCTTCGAGATTGTCGCGGGAGCCAGACGCTACCGTGCCGCTCAACTTGCGGAGTTGTTTTCCGTTCCCGCCCGTATCGTCGAGATCGACGACGCCAACGCGCTCGAATGGCAGTTGGTTGAGAACAGCCAGCGCGTTGACGTTCACCCTTACGAGGAAGCGCAGGGCTTCCAGCGGTTGCTCGACATCCCCGGCTATGACGTTTCCGCTTTGGTCGAGAAGTCAGGCAAGAGCGCAAGCCACGTCTACGCCCGTCTGTCTCTTCTCCAACTCATCCCCACTGTGGCCGAAGCATTTACCCAGGAGCGCATCACCGCTAGCCACGCCAACCTCATCGCCCGTCTTCCGCAGGAAAGCCAGGCCGAAGCCTTCGAGCAGTGCTGGCGGAAGGACTGGCAGGACAAAGAGCCGCACCTGCTACCCGCAAAGCACGTGGCCGCGTGGATACAGGCGAACCTTTACTTGTCTCTCACGGATGCACCGTTCGACCGCGAAGACCCCACCCTCAACCCCGCCGCCGGAGCTTGCGTCACTTGCCCGCGCCGCAGCGGATTCAACACCGCACTTTTTGCCGACGTGGTTTCCGACCAATGCCTCGATTCAAGCTGCTACCACAGCAAGGTTGAGGCTTTCCTAGACCGGGAGATTGCCGCCCACCCCGGCCTTGTTCAGATCGAGAACGGCTGGCGCAATCTTAAGGAACAGCGACCGGGAGCCGTCCAGCGCGGCCACGTTCGGGAGCTTGAAACCGTGATCGACAACCCGGACGCGGAACCAGTGATGCCGTGCGAAGCCGCCAAACACGCCATTGTCGTTTACGGCAAGCAGCTTGGTCGCAAGCTTACCGTTTGCACGGACAAGCATTGCCCGGTGCATGACCCACAGGCCGCAGCCGAAGCGGCCGCGCATCCTGTCCCAGCGATGGCACCCGCGCCAGAAGCCGACACCGAACAGGAGGCCGCAGAACGTCAAGCCGAGTTTGAGCGGCAGAGAGCGGAGTACGAGGAAGAACGTCAGCGCAGGGAGGAGGAGCGCAAACACCAATTCGAGCGGGAGCAAGCGGAGATCGAAGCCGAGCACAATCGCAGAGTGGAAAACATCCAAGGCCGCCAAGCCACGTTCGATCGCATCCTTGAGAATGCCCCCGCGACCCTGAGCGCAGCGCAACTCCGCGTCTTGCTCCGCGCCCTCGTCAACCTTGACCCCTACACCTTCGCTGACGACTTGGCCGGGGACATCGCAGCAGACAACGAGAACGAACAGCGCAGCGCCGAAGAGGTACTGCTTTCCACCATCGACGCGACCGCAGACGATCAGCTAACCCGCTTTGCCCTGCGTCTCGCACTTGCCGGACACGTCGGCATTCCACGCGAATGCGAATTCGACTTCCTTGCAGAAGCCGAAAGCGCGTTCGTACCACCGCCACCGAAGAAGAAAGCCGTCGCGAAGAAGGCAAAGGAGCCGACACCCATCGAGTCTCCTGCGAAACCCACTCCGAAGGCCAAGGTACAAAAAGAAGCCTCTAGCAAAAAGAAGATCGCAGCGTAATCAGAAGCGGGAGCCATCATCGGCTCCCGCTTCGGTTTGTCACTTCGGAGATGCAACACGGGAGAAACCTCTTTGGTTTCTCCCTTCCCTCATCCCGCTTGCCCCTAAAACGTCTTCGACTCTTCTTGCAGCCGCTGCTGAGGGTTCGCAGAGCAACGGAGAACTCCATCAGATATCCCGCTTGCGGATTCAATTCAAGTAGCAGTTCTGTAGTGGGCTGAATGAGTTCGCTCTCGAAGCGCCAGCTTTGCTTTTGATGACTGTGAAAAATGTCCAGCACCGCTGCAAATTGCGGACGCTTCCTGCAACGCATCACCTCTTCGATGCCGAGATGTTTGTCTGCCAGTGTATCGAGGCTTCGCTCACATTCCTGAGTTGATCAGCTTCCAGCAAGATATCCACCTGCTGGTCAAAATTGAACAGCGTCCCGCGACTCCAGTGAATACCATCAGTTTGATCGGCGGATACTCCGCAGAAAACAACAAGAACGCTCATTCCGGATTGAATGCATGTCGTCCTTCCGGACGACTGCGATAAAGGACTATTTCATGAAGCGTACGCTGATTCTCTCGACTCTCTTTCTCGCAACCGTGCAGGTTGCGTGCGCATCCTCGGATCACGGTGATGATGTCGCTCGGACACAGAAAGCTGCCGTGGTGTTTCGGCAGATCATGGATACTCCCGACAAGGGCATTCCGCACGACCTGCTTGATTCTGCAAAGTGTATCGCGGTTATTCCAGGCGACAAGAAGTTTGCCTTCATTTTCGGGGGTAACTACGGAAGGGGAGTCGCAACGTGCCGAACGGGTCACGGCTGGAGCGCCCCAATGTTTATCGCACTGGAGGGCGGCAGCGTCGGTTACCAGATCGGCGGCTCTTCTATCGACATCGTGATGCTTTTTATGAATGATCACGCATTGCACAGTCTCCTTGGCGACAAGTTCAAGCTTGGCGCCGACGCCTCCGTCGCAGCCGGACCAGTCGGCCGAAGCGCGGCTGCAGCTACGGATCTGAAGCTCAACGCCGAGATCCTCTCGTATTCACGGACGAAGGGGATTTTCGTTGGAGTGAGTCTTGACGGAGCAGTGGTGCAGGCCGATAAAAGCGGGGATCGGGCGATGTATGGGCACGATGTAGACCGGCATCAGATTCTTGATGGTCAAGAGCCCGTTCCCGAAGTGGCCAAGTCGTTCATCCACGAGCTTCATCGCTACACACACGACTAGCCCTTCCAAGGACACTCTTTCGGGAACGTCGAGCGGCTTGGTCGATCTCATCGAAGACCGTTGCCTGACAATCAAGACGGTATAGGAAATACGAAGGCCTGAGCGGCATGATGATTCTAGAGAGCAAGGTTGCTGTTATCACCGGGGCTGGGACCGGCATTGGTCAGGGGATCGCGTTGGCTATGGCGAAAGCCGGCGCTTCCATCGTAGTGGACTACGTGGGCAAAGCAGAAATCGCCCAGGACACCATTGACCAGATCACAAGGATCGGCGGAAAGGTGATCGGTGTAGACGCCGACATCTCCAATCCTGACGATGTGGCCATGCTGATTCAGAAGACAGTGGAATCCTTCGGCAAGCTCGACATTTTTGTGAACAACGCAGGTATCGAAAAGAAGTTCGCTTTCGTTGACTATCCACTGGAGGAATGGCAGAAGATCATGGCCGTCAACCTGACGGGGCCCTTTCTCTGCTCTCAAGCCGCAGCGAAGCAGATGATCGCACAGGGCAACGGCGGCCGCATCATCAACATCTCGTCGATCCATGAGGACTTGCCTCTGCTGACGAATGCTCCCTACTGCGCGAGCAAAGGCGGTCTACGGATGTTGATGCGAACGATAGCCGTCGAGCTTGCTCCCCACAAGATCACGGTGAACAACATCGGGCCGGGCGCCATCTACACACCCATCGACAAAGATACGGAAGAGAACAAAGCGATGAACGACGCAATTCTGGCTGAGATTCCACTTGGCCGCTGGGGGCAGCCGGAGGAGATCGGTGACCTTGCCGTTTATCTCGCTTCCGGGAAAGCATCCTACATTACCGGGAGCACTCATTTCATTGACGGCGGAATGCTGAGGAATGCAGGAAGCCTGTAGAGAATCCCAAGAAAAGCCATTAGGCGTGGTCGTTCGATGGGAGAACGCATGTCCAACACCGTACACTTGTCGGCATGCCTTATCTCAAGGTCGTGGGCCAATCACGAAACGTAGAAATCTTTGGAATCAGGCTTCTCGGAGTTGACGCGCACAACGGGCACAAACTGCTGTTCACTGCCGGTTTCTTCCTTTTGCTGTACCTGATCAGCAAGGGTCTCCGAGGTCTCGCTCATCTAGCTGGCGGGAGATCAGGGCGGCGAACTGCGTTCTGGACCCGGCAGGGCGTAAGCCTAATTACCTTCGTGCTTGGACTTCTGGGATTTGTATCCATCTGGTTCGACGACCCAGCCCGACTTGCTACAGGGATAGGACTTGTGGGCGCGGGGCTCGCGTTTGCCCTGCAGAAGGTCATCACTAGTTTTGCAGGGTATTTCGTCATCCTTCGTGGAAAGACCTTCAACGTCGGCGACCGAATCACGATGGGTGGAGTCCGCGGGGATGTGATCGCCCTTAACTTCATACAGACGGTGATTATGGAAATGGGCCAGCCGCCTAGCGTGCAGGATTCCGACCCGGGGATGTGGGTGCAGTCCAGGCAATACTCCGGTCGGATCGTGACCGTCACCAACTCGAAGATCTTCGAAGAACCCGTCTACAACTACACACGGGACTTTCCGTTTATCTGGGAGGAAATGAATCTTCCAATTTCCTACAAGGACGACCGCAGCGTGGTTGAACAAATTCTGTTGGAGGCTGCCGGCAAAGAAACTGTAAAGATCGAAGAGATGGCCGCTCCGGCGCTCAGACTTCTGGAAGACAAGTTTTCCATCGAATCCGTCGATGTTCGTCCCCGCGTATACATGCGTTTGACCGACAACTGGGTAGAACTCACTGTGCGCTTCCTCTGCAAGGAGCACGACATTAGAGGCCTCAAGGACCGAATGAGCCGCGAGATTATCGCTAACCTGGATAAAGCCAAGATCGGTATTGCCTCTAGTACATACGACATCGTAGGCTTGCCTCCCATCCGGGTACAGATGGAGCCTCCCGGCACGCGAACCGGAAGCGGTGGCCATGTCGCATGAGACGACTCGGCGCGGACCTCCTGGGGAAGATCGCGGAGAATCCAAAACTACTCGACTTCAAAAATGGCTGAAGATCGACCCGCAGAATCGACCACGGGTCTATGCGCAGGTCTACGAAGGGACGGAGTTGTCCAGCCTGAGCTACTGGCTTGGCATCGTGTTCTCGGCCGGCATTGCTACGTTCGGCCTTATCCAGGACAGCCCGGCGGTAATCATCGGAGCGATGCTGATCTCCCCTTTGATGGGTCCTATTATGGCGACCGGTCTTGGCCTTGCTCTTGGGGACTTCTATCTTGCGCTGAAGGCGATCTTCAACCTGATAGCGAGTATCGCAGTCTCCGTGGCGCTGTCCGCGGGCATTGTATGGCTGCTTCCATTCCATTCGGCGACTAACGAGATTCTTTCACGCACGAATCCGACGTTGCTGGACCTGGGGATTGCGATCTTTTGCGGGCTGGCTGGTTCAGTTGGGGTGGGCAGAGCGGGAGCGAGCGGGCTAGCGGCACTCCCGGGCGTCGCTATCGCCGTGGCACTGATGCCGCCACTTTGCAGCGTCGGCTTTGGTGTGGGAAGTGGCCTGAACACACGCATCATGGGTGGTGCCGGACTGCTCTTTCTGACGAACCTTGTGGCGATCATCAGCAGCGCCTTCGCAGTGTTTCTTCTCGTCGGCTTGAACGCTTCAGAGCTCTCCGAGCAGATGAAGCAGTCTCGCGAAGGCGAGTTCTTTGCGCGGCGGCTCGGGAACGGTCGCGCCGGTCGGGCGCTATCCCACTCGGGAAATCTCGGCTGGCGAATCCTGATAGTAGCCGTGCTGCTGGGCGCGATCGCGATTCCGCTAAAGAATGCTTTTGTGCAGCTCACCGAAGAGGCAGCCGCGCGAAGCGCCGTGCAGCAGGTCGTCAAGAATCTGCTCCCGTCCGGCGCGCTCGTTTCGCAACAAGTGGAGGTGGGACGCCACCACATTGCCGTTCGCCTGTTTTCCACGCAGGCTGTGCCGGAGGAGAAACAAAGGCAAGCTCAGCAGGCGATTCAACAGAAGTCTGGCCGGCCTACAGAGCTGTCTGTATTGAGCGTAGCGAGCCAGAGTGATCTCGCCGAGCTTGCAGGCCGCCTGTCGGCCGCCTCCGCTGCGCCGCCGCCTCCAGTCGCAGCGAAGCCATTGTCCATCGACGATGAACGGACTGAACTGCTGAAGCGGATCACCCCGGTGCTATCTGCAATATGGCCGCCGGAAGCGCCACTTACTGGGTTTGATCTGGACCTGAGCGCGAGCGCCATCACACTGGATGCTCGCTACCAGAGCGAGCGTGACCTGACGCCAATCGCGCTTGGCTTGATTACAAAGCAGCTCCAGCAGCATTTGACCTTGCCGGAGCTAACGCTCTCTGCCCATCGCGCCGCTGTTCCGCCAAAGGCAAAGGTACCGCGCAAGTCCGCGCGACACTGACGGGATCCTTACTTGAGACGCTCCTGCAGCAGGTGGTCGGACACGCGAATTGCATTAGCAATGATTGTGAGCGACGGATTGACCGCGCTCGCGGAGACGAAGCACGATGCATCGACCACGTAAAGATTGTCGAGATCATGCGCCTTGCAATGCGCATCGAGGACACTGCTCGCGGGATCGTTGCCCATGCGGCAGGTGCCGTTCTGGTGGCCGACACCTTCCAGCGGGATACGCTTCTTAAAGTACGCATGAAGCGGCACATGCGTCGTCGCGTGACCTGCTTTTTTCAAAACGTCCACCCAGCGGTCTTTGAGACGATCAAAGGACTCAACGTTGTTGGGCGTGTAGGAAAGCTGAATGCGATGCGGCGCGTTATCCGTGACGGTCTCCGACTCGTTCGTGCGGCCTGTGTCTCCAGATGGATGTGCGCCTACGAGACCTGGCTGCAGGCTCTCTACCGAGAGCGGCGTCGTGTTGTGCAGCGTGACCCGGTTCTCCGGCGCGGGGAGATCTTCGGTGGTCAACCACCACGGGACCGCGTGGTGTTTCATTCCTTCAAGGACGAATCCGGGGGTGAGTGGTGGCGCATCTCCCTTCATCATCTCGAAGTGGAAGCTACCCACTGGCTGAACCTGTCCTAGCGGAAACGGATAGGCCGGATCGGTGTCCTTGAAATAGAAGTCATTCGTACCCCAGGTCTTGGTGTACGAGTCTTCATTGCGCTCGGTAGAAAGCGCGAGCAGCGCATCGGCCTGGTGGTACATAAAGTTGCGCCCGACCTGGTCGGAGCTGTTGGCAAGCCCGGTTGGGTGCTTGTTGTTCGCGGATGCCAACAGAAGGACTGCGGAGTTGATAGCTCCCGCGCAAACGGCGAAGAATCCCGCGGTGTAGGTTGCGGTTTGTCCTGTTTTCGATGCTGAAGGAGCGTCGGTGTCTGCGGGATCAGCCGCACTGCCGTAGGGCTTGCCCGAGCCGGAGTGCAGTACCTCAACCCCGGTCACCGCTGTCCCGGTAGCATTGGTGATCAAACGAGTCACGCGTGAATTAGTCATGAGCGTGACGTTCGGCAGATGCATGATCTGGCGAATGCAGTTGATGTCCGCATCCGACTTGGCGTGAACGAGGCACGGATAGCCATCGCACGTATCGCAACGCACGCACTTGGAAGCAAGAGGGTCTGCCTCGTTACGCTTTAGGCCGAGAGGAATTGGGAATGTGTTGATGCCTAGCTTGCGGACGTCGTCCTCAATGCGCTGCATGCGAGGCTCGTTCGAGAATGCCGGATAGGGATATTTCTTCGAGTGAAAGGGTTCGCTGGGATCGAAGGAGGAACCAAAGCCGCCTGGCACGCTTGGCGCACTACCAAGATCGCCATGCACATGGAAGAGCTCTTCCGCCCTTGTGTAGTAAGGCTCCATGTCGGCATAGGAGATCGGCCACGCGGGGGATATGCCGCCTTTGTGCTGAATCACACCGAAGTCTTCGGCGCGCATGCGAAACATCGCGGCACCGTAAACTTTCGTCTGTCCGCCCACGTAGTAGGCCTGTTGCGGATGGAGGTCCTTCCCGTCCTTGTCTTGCCAGGTCTCCTTGGTGTGATAGCGATTGTCGAGGAAGACGGCTTGAGTGTCCCAGTTCAGCTTCTCCTGTGGCATGAATGGGCCGCGCTCAAGAATCAGGATGTTCTTATCGGCCTGCGCCAGGTGCAGAGCAAGCGTTCCACCGCCAGCCCCCGTGCCAATGACAATCGCGTCGTACTGAATAGACATACTCCTAGGATGCAAGAGCCGGCGGAGTCTCCCGAAAACATCCACTTCTTTCATCTATCAGCCGCCAGAAGCGATTGGGTGACGGTGAAGTGGAAAATGACAACGAAAAGGACAAGGGTAAGTCGGGTCAGGGTGCAGCTTCGCGCAGAGAATGCGGTCGGGGCCGTACGAGCGTAGATACGCCTCTGCCACTCCCATCATTCCGAACAGTGGAGCGATGAAGTATACCCATCCTGAAGTCCAGAGATGTGCAAAGACCGCGGAGCCAACGGTACGTGCTGGATTGATGCTGAACCCGGAAACTGGAGCAAAAAGCAGGATATAGAAGGCAATCAAAATACCCACCCAGTAGCTCGTGTATCGCGCTAGGTGCGGGCGATTCGATGTAAAAAGCACAACTCCCATCAGCAGCGCAGCCATGAATACTTCGGCACCAAAGGCTGCCGCTGTGCCGTACTTGCCCGGAATGGTAACGGCATAATCTACGCCTGGGTCGGAAAGACGTTTTCCGAGAACAAGCGACGAAACTCCAACTCCGAAGATGCCGCCAGCAAACTGGGACAATACATAAAACACCGCATCCCAGAAGGCAATCTTCCGCAATCTCAAATAGGTGAGGGTGATGGCAGGATTGAAATGGGCCCCGGAACTCTTTCCCATCGGCGAGTGAATGATGAGGATCGCAGTCAATCCCATACCGATGCCCATGAAACCTCGACGCAGGATTGCACTAGGAAAAAAACGTGTGACGGCATAGCCAGGATGGAAGAGGATGACAGTACAGACGCACGCCGAGATCATGAAGATGGCGAGTTCCGCGCCCTCGTAGATGTAGAGAGCCCAGTCTTGTGAAAACGCAGTCCAAGCCGTCCGATTAGTAACCGCTTGTGCATGGTCCTCGACAATCGGCAATCTGGCCCCCTGAAGTCCATCTCGAAGCCAAGCTAATTCGCCACCGAAACGGAAGAAACTGGCGGCATCGTCAGCCTATCACTGCTCTCCGCGAGGGTCGGTCGCTGGAAAGCCGCGGCATACGCCTCCATTGACGGGTTTTCACGCGACACCCTCAGTAAAGTGCCATACTTAGCACATCGTTGTTTCCAGCTCTGGCGAAAAGCTACACCGCTGTCGTTCAGTTGGGTGTTTTCCGGAGCCATATGTCTGCACGCAAGACCGGCGCCTTCGCGGTCGCCCAAATTTCGGAACACTTCCACTCCCCAACTAGCATCTTCAAGCCGGCAGGAACACCGTCGCATTCTGTCTATACCCTGTCCCTGCTAGTGCTGAGCATCACCCTCGCCATTTTCCTGGTGGTTGCCGGCCTGTTGTTGTTTGCGCTGATCAGGTACCGCCATCGTCCATCGGACCCTAAGGCCTCCCAGGAACCGGCACAGATTTACGGCAGCAACCAAATCGAACTTTCGTGGACTGTCATCCCAATCCTGATTGTTGTCATGCTCTTCCTCGCCACAGCACGCGTCCTGTATTCGACCGAGCATGCCACGAAACCACCGAAAGCCTTGGACGTTAGCGTCATTGGGCACCAATTCTGGTGGGAGTATCGCTATCCCGCCTTCGGCGTCGTTGTCGCCAATGAACTGCACGTTCCGGTCTCCGATCCGAAACAACCTGAGCCGACCTACCTGACGATGACATCGGCCGACACCGACCATAGTTTCTGGGTACCTCGGCTTGCCGGGAAGAAGGACCTGATCCCCAACAAGGTCAATGTGATGTGGATTGACCCAGAGTTAGCCGATCTTTACTTAGGTCAGTGCGCACAATACTGCGGAGCACAGCATGCAAAGATGCTCATCCGCGTGTACGCGCAGAGCCCGGCGGATTTCGCTGCCTGGCTCGCGCATCAGCAGCAACCCGCAATACAGGATCCTGCTGCAACTGAGGGACGCGCGGTTTTTGAGAACAATGCCTGCATCAGTTGTCACACAATCAGCGGCACCGTTGCGACCGGACGGTTCGGCCCCAATCTGACGCACCTTGCAAGTCGGGACACCATTGCCTCCGGTGCTGTGCCCAACACACCCGCGAACCTCCGCAGCTTCGTCGACAACCCGGATCATATCAAGCCCGGCGCTCTCATGCCGCCGATGCACCTCAACGACCATGATCTCAACGCTGTTACGCAGTACCTCACGACATTGAAGTAGAGGCAAAAGCCATGGCAACGCAGAGCCCGACCTCAGAAAATTCGATCACGGCAGTCCTGGACGAGACCTCGGAACCCTCAGGACCCGGTCTGTGGCTCGAAGCGCTGCACGGCTGGGTCACAACAGTCGACCACAAACGGATTGGGCTGATGTACATCGGCTATGCCCTGCTATTCCTCGTCATTGCCGGCTTTGAAGCCCTGCTGATGCGAGTACAACTCGCCGTTCCAAACAACACCTTCGTTTCGCCGCAAGCGTTCAATCGCCTCTTCACCATGCATGGCACCACGATGGTCTTCTTTGTCGGCATGCCCATCCTCTTCGGCTTCGGCAATTACCTCATTCCGCTGATGATCGGTGCACGCGACATGGCGTTTCCCAGGCTCAACGCTTTCAGCTTTTGGATATCAGCCTTTGGTGGTCTGCTGCTGTATTTCAGCTTCCTCGGCGGCGATGGTCTCTACGGCGCAGGCACAGCTCCCGATGTGGGCTGGTTCGCCTACGCCCCACTCACCGCCAAGGCATTCTCTCCTGGCCACAGCACGGATTATTGGACTCTCTCGATTCTGCTGAGCGGTATCGGCTCCGTCGGCGTTGCGCTCAACATCGTCGCAACCACTATCTGTATGCGCTGCCCTGGCATGAAGCTCACACGCATGCCCTTGCTAGTCTGGCTCTACTTCATCGACGCCTGCATGGTGCTTGTCGTCGTCAGTCCGTTGACCGCCGCCCAGATCATGCTGATGCTGGACCGCTACCTGGGTTCGCATTTCTTCGACACGCAGGCGGGAGGCTCCGCAGTGCTGTGGATGCACTTCTTCTGGATCTTCGGTCATCCCGAAGTCTACGTTCTTGTGCTGCCTGCGTTTGCGTTCGCCAATGAGATCATCCCAGTCTTTTCGCGCAAGGCCATCTTCGGCTATCCAGCGATGGTGGCGGCGACAGTGGCCATCGGCTTCATCAGTCTCAGCGTGTGGGCACACCACATGTTCACGGTCGGACTCGGTGCCGGAGCGAACACGTTCTTTACGCTGGCCACGATGATTATCGCCGTCCCCACAGGCATCAAGATTTTCAACTGGCTGGCGACGCTCTGGGGCGGCAAGATTCACTTTACCGCGGCCATGATGTTCGCCGTCGGTTTCCTGTTTCAATTCCTGATTGCGGGCCTGACGGGCATCATGCTGTCCGCCGCGCCGTTCGACTGGCAGCTTGGGAATTCCTACTTCGTGGTCGCGCACTTTCACTATGTGCTCGTCGGCGCGATCCTCTTCATGATCTTCTCCGCGTTCTACTACTGGTATCCGAAGATGAGCGGGCGGATGTTGAACGAGAAGCTCGGCAAGTGGCACTTCTGGATCTTCCTGATCGGCTTCCATCTGACATTCGACTTTATGCACATACCCGGCATGATGGGCATGCCGCGCCGTGTCTATACCTACGAAGCCGACCGGGGATGGGCGATATGGAACATGATCGTTTCGAGTGGAGCGATCTTTCAGACGATCGGGACACTGCTCTTCGTCTACAACCTCGTTTGGTCCTATTTCAAAGGCCCAGTTGCAGGTCCTGACCCCTGGGACGCGTGGACACTTGAATGGGCAACAAGTTCTCCGCCTGCCGCCTATAACTTCGCTGTCATTCCCAGCGTTGAAAGCCGTCGGCCACTGTGGGATTTGAAACATCCCGAAGACCCCGACAGCAACTATGAGATGTAACGCGAAGAGGAAAGGAGGACACAGATGAGTGAGGTGACAGCAAGACCGGGGTTTATTCCCCACATGCCGCGCGATACCGACGACCGGTGGACGCTGCCGTCGCGTGGCGTTGTGGGCATCGTTTGCCTCATCCTCGCCGAAGCTTCGCTCTTCATCATCTTTGTTGTCGCGTATGTCTTCTATCTCGGCAAGAGCCTTACAGGACCCACGCCGCGCGATGTTCTTGAACTTCCCATCCTCACGACGATCTGCCTGCTTTCCAGCAGCCTCACCGTTCACTTTGCCGTGGAAACACTGCATAAGGGAAAACGCGGCCTTTGCTCTCTCTGGCTAGCGGCCACCGTTCTGCTCGGCACGATCTTCCTGGCGGGCGCCGCGCAAGAGTGGTACCACCTGATCGTCCACGACGGCCTGACAATCCGGACGAATCTCTTCGGCACCACGTTCTACTCGCTGGTCGGCCTGCACGCCACGCACGTAGTCATCGGCCTTCTTATGCTCTCGCTCGCGCTGCTCTTTTCATTGCGCGGTCAGATGACCCATGAGCATTCCGAGAAGCTCAAGGTGCTGTCGTTCTATTGGCACTTCGTCGACGCCGTGTGGGTCATCGTCTTCCTCGTCGTATACGTTTTCGGTCGATGAAGTCAGCCTAAAGAAAGGAGCACTCTTTGCAAAGCGATAAAAGAACCGACGATGTTCAGGAACTTCAGCTTCCGGCCCCTACCGTATGGCCGATGGTGCTTGCGCTCGGCATCGCGCTCCTGTTCACCAGCATGGTGACGAACGCTGCCATTGGGATTCTTGGCCTCGTACTTCTGCTGATGGGAGCCGTCGGCTGGTTCCGCGAGGTGCTTCCGCACGAAGTGCATGACACCGTAAACATCCAGGCGGAAGATATTCGCATCGTCAGCACAAGGACCATGCAAGAACGGCTGCCGACCAGCGAGATGCATCGCAAGATGCTCCCCGTGCAGACTTTCAATATCATGGCCGGGGTGAAAGGCGGCCTCGCCGGGGGCGCGGCCATGACGATACCCGCAGCACTGTATGGCCTGCTGAAATATCACAGCATATGGTACGCGATGAATCTGCTCGCAGCCGGGGGCTTCGTGAGCTGGGCAGGCGCGAGCAACGCTTTCCTCAGTGAATTCCACTTGCAGGGATTGCTGGCAGCGCTCGCCATTCATGCCGTCACGTCGGTGCTGGTCGGGCTTCTCTATGGGGCGGTGCTACCCATGTTCCCCAGGCTCCCGATCCTCACCGCTGGAATTCTCGTGCCCCTGTTCTTCACCGGCCTCTTGTATTCCGCAATCGGGATTGTCAGCCCGATCTTGAATGAGCGGATTGACTGGTTCTGGTTCGTTGCTTCGCAAATAGCGTTTGGTCTGGTCTGCGGCTTCGTCGTCAACCTGCATGAACGAGTTCGCACACCCCAATTCCGCGCTTTACCGTTTGCTCTACGCGCAGGAATACACGGCGACGCGCTTGAGCGCCGTTCCGACGACGCCACAGAGGAAGACTCCGAATGAAGCTGCGAATTTGCGTTGTCGGTCTGGTGTGCGCTACGGCCATTGGCGTGGCGGGCTGCCGCAACCCGCCCGGCAAGCCGCAGTACACCAGCCAGACCAAGCGTCCCGACCAGGTGCTCGACTTCCCAACTCTTTACGCGAAGAACTGCGCCGGATGCCATGGCGATCAGGGGAGGCGCGGTGCGGCAATTTCTTTGGCGAATCCTGTGTATCTCAGGCTAGCTGGACTCAACAACATCGAGAGGATCGCCGCCAACGGTGTTCCGGGAACGATGATGCCGCCTTTCGCTAGAAGCGCGGGGGGCTTGCTGACCGACCAGCAGATCCAAATCATCTCGCAGGGCATGATCGATACCTGGAGCAAGTCCTCGGCACCGGGCGATGGAGGTGCTCCTCCTTATGCCGCCACCGCCGCAGGTAACGCAAGCCAAGGCCAGGCTGCCTTCGCCTCTCGCTGTGCGAGTTGTCACGGTGCCGACAGCAAACAGCACACAGGCTCCCTCGTCGATCCTGCTTACCTTTCCCTCATCAGCGATCAGGGGCTGCGGAGCATCGTGATCGCCGGAGAACCCGAACAGGGCATGCCGGACTGGCATTCGTACCCGGCGGGTGCACTCACTGACGCCGAGATGACCGATATCGTTGCGTGGCTTGCGTCAAAGCGCATCGCCACGCCCGGTCAACCGTACCAGAAGAACCCGTAGGCATTACTTGAAGACCGAGGCACAACCCGCATGAGTGAGTTTCTCCAACATCCCGGCGAATCCCAAAACGATACCCTCTCACCCGAGGGCAAGGCTGCCGCACACACGCGTCGGACGTTTCTCTTCAAGCTCGCCGTCGGTCTAAACGTCGCAGTGGGAGCGGTGCTCGCCGTGCCGTTGATCGGCTACCTGCTGGGACCAGCTATGAAGAAAGACAAAGACACGGGCGCGTGGGTCAATCTGGGCCCGCTGAAAGATTTTCCCGAAGGGGAAACCCGGCTGGCAGATTTCATCAGTCCAGTGAAGGCGCTTGGCGATGGGCAGACTGCGAAGCTGGCCTGCTGGGTGAGGCGTATCTCCGGGGAGCAGTTCCAGGTCTTTGCACTCAATTGCGCGCATCTCGGTTGTCCCGTGCATTGGTTCGCGCAATCAAAGCTTTTCCTGTGCCCCTGTCACGGCGGCACGTACTACGAAACCGGTCAGCGGGCTTCCGGTCCGCCGGAGCGCGGTCTCTTCGAATACAAGTACAAGGTTGTCGGTGAGTCACTCGTCATCCACGCCGGGGATATGCCGACGCTCGCTACGCGGGCGTCCTGCGGCGAGAAACCGCTTGTGAACATCGCGCCCGCCACCGCAGATGCGAGGTCTTCATGGCAAGCCTGAAGCAGCGCGGAGTGGAAGCCGGAATGAAGGGCTATCAGTGGCTCGAACACCGTCTCGGCCTCATCAAGCCGCTCACCGAAGCCGCGGAGCATCCCACGCCTGCCAGCAGCGCGAGCTGGTGGTATGTCTTCGGTAGTGCGGCGACCGTGTTGCTGATGCTACAGGTGATGACCGGCATTCTACTGGCGCTTGTCTATAGCCCGACGGCGAACGACGCTTACGGAAGCCTGCTGATCCTGAACCACAATATTCCGCTTGGTTGGTATCTGCGTGCCATCCACGGCTGGGGTTCGGATTTCATGATCGCTATCGTGCTCATCCACATGGCGCAGGTCTTCCTCTTCGGAGCGTATAAATTTCCACGCGAACTTACATGGATCGTGGGCGTGGGCCTTTTGCTTCTCACGCTGGGCATGGCCTTTACGGGACAAGTCATGCGCTTCGATCAGGACGCTTACTGGGGGCTGGGCATTGGCGCGTCCATTGCGAGTCGTGTGCCACTCATCGGAGCACCACTGGTGCATTTAGTTCTCGGCGGTCCGATCATCGGCGGCCCGACCCTCTCTCGATTCTTTACGCTCCATGTCTTTATCATTCCCGGCCTTCTGCTCGCCGGGGTCGGCGTGCATATCTGGATGGTGCTCTTCCACGGCGTCAGTGAGTGGCCCATGCCCGGCCGTCTCGTCCGCAAAGCCACCTACGAGCGGGAATACAAGGAACTGACCCACAAGACTGGCATCCCGTTCGTTCCGGATGCCGCTTGGAAAGATGCCGTCTTTGCCGCTGCCATCCTGCTCTCCGTCATGGCCTGCGCCTTTTATTTCGGACCCATCGGACCGGGTGGACCGCCCGATCCCACCATCATTCAGACCGCGCCCAAACCTGATTTTGCCTTCCTTTGGATCTATTCGGTTCTCGCCTTTCTTCCACCGTCCATTGAGACGCCTGTCATCCTTGTCGCTCCTGTTCTGGGCATCGCTGCCATGCTGTTACTGCCACTTTTCGCCGGCCAGGGCGAGCGCCACTGGAGCCGCCGGCCTGTCGCCGTACTCATGGTGGCGATCATTGCCGTGACGCTTGGCGTGTTCACGCGACTGGGCACATATACGCCGTGGAGTCCCATCATGGACGCCTGGACAAGCGACGCCGTTCCGCCCAAATATCTGCAGGGTCGCACGCCACTTCAACATCAGGGAGCTCTTGTATTGCAGGACAAGCAATGCCGCAACTGCCACTCTCTCGCTGGCGCGGGTGGCCTTCGCGGTCCGGCACTCGACTCCGTCGCAACCCGCATGACAGAGGACCAAATCATCCGCCAGGTTCTGCAGGGCGGCGGCAATATGCCAGCTTATGGCAATGCGCTCAATCCCTCCGAAACCAAGGCTCTCGTCAGCTTTCTGACAACACTGCGTGAAAACGATCTCCCGCCCGCCATCGACCCGGCAAAGAGCCTGACGAACGCGAGCGAACTACAAGTCCCGCAAGCCACATTGGCCACATCAGGCACGAGACCCTGATCGTGTCCGATGCCGTCAGCAAAGTCTTCGCGGAGTGGAGCGTTCCGTATCCGCTCACTCTTTCGATCCTCTTGACGGCTTGCATTTACCTGCGCGGTTGGTTTGCACTACGAAAGACACGCCGCGCCCAGTTCCATGGCGTTCGCCTCACGTCGTTCTTAGGCGGATTGGCGATTCTCTGGCTCGCTATCGGTTCTCCGATGGATGGCTTTGCCGATGCTCTCCTCAGCGCTCACATGATCGAGCATTTGCTCTTGATGTCCGCAGTCCCTCCACTAATCCTATGCGGACTTCCAGCAGCTCCGCTCCTGCGCGGCCTGCCTCGCACCATCGTTCGCTACGTCATCTCGCCGTTCCTCCGGATGCCACCTGCCCGCCGCCTCGGCCATTGGCTTACACAGCCTCTTGTCGCATGGCTCCTGATGAACATTACGTTTCTCGCATGGCACATTCCCACTGCCTATGACTTCGCGCTCGAACATGAACACTGGCACGTCTTCGAGCACCTCTGCTTTCTAGGTTCCTCGTTGTTGTTCTGGTGGTGTCTTCTGCGGCCCTGGCCGGCGTCCAGAAAACAGCAAGGCTGGGGGATGCTTGTCTTTCTCGTCTCTGCCGATGTTGTGAACACGATGCTTTCGGCGATGCTCGCCTTCTGCGACCGTCCGGTCTACACGTTCTATCTCTACCATCCCGCGGGCTTTGGCCTGCCGCCGCTCGAAGATCAAGTTCTCGGTGCCGTTGTCATGTGGGTGTTGGGATCATTTGCGTTTCTTGCTCCAGCCGTCGTGGTGACCATCCGCCTCTTGAGTTCTAATCGACTCGATTCGCAGGCGCTTCGATAAAAGCCACGACACGTCTCTTATTCCAGAGAATTGTCTCGATCATTGTTTTGCTCGGCATCCTACACAGTAGAGGTAGTCCAATTGCAAACCGTCGGTGGCAAGGAAGCGTTCGGCAAGCCAGGTATTGAGCCCCGGTGGACACACAGCAATAAGACAGGCGCGGGGACCGCCTATTCGGCCTCCAGTCACCTATGGTTCACATTGTGGGAAGGTATCGTCACAGAGCTCTACTATCCCACCGTCGACAGGCCGCAGCTCCGCGACATTCAATTTCTCGTGACCGACGGAAAGACATTCTTTCACGAAGAAAAGCGCGACCTGACCCACGCAATGGAACGGATCGGAGATCACGTCCTTGGCTACCGTTGCGTCAATTCTGCGCCCGACGACACCTATACCCTTACAAAGGACATCATTTCAGATCCCCATGCCCCAACTCTCCTCATGCGGGTGCGTTTGAACGCGAAAGACAAGGCCCTTCTCTCGACTCTAAAGCTCTTTGCGCTATGCGCTCCGCATCTGGAAATCGGCGGCGCAAATAACAGCGGGTACATCGTTCAGGCCAGTGGACAGCGCATTCTGATGGCCGAAAAAGATGACAAATGGATGGCGCTCGCAGCGACGGTTCCTTTCTGCCGCATGTCCTGCGGCTACGTCGGTCAAAGCGACGGCTGGACTGACCTGCATGAAAACTTCATCATGGATTGGGAGTTCGAAAGTGCGAGCGACGGCAACGTAGCTCTAACTGGCGATTTGGATCTAAGCAGGGGTCAGGAGTTCACGTTGGGCCTTGCTTTCGGCAACAGCGAACATCGTGCCATCTCTAATCTTCTACAGTCGCTTGGCGTGCCATTTGAACAACACCTTGAGACCTACAAGGAACAATGGAATGCGACGACCAAGCATATGAAGTCGCTCAAGAGGGCTTCGTTCGACAAAGGCAATCTGTACAACAGCAGCTATGCGCTTCTCCTTGCACATGAGGACAAGGCATTTGCCGGTGCGCTCATCGCGTCTCTTGCCATTCCTTGGGGAGAAGCAAAATCCGATACAGACGCGGGTGGCTATCATCTCGTTTGGACGCGAGACATGGTAAACAGCGCCTCAGCGCTCCTTGCTGCGGGTGACAAGGCAACGCCTCTCCGGGCTCTGATTTTTCTTGCCGTATCTCAGCATCCGGATGGGGGCTTCGCACAAAACTTCTGGGTTAACGGAACGGCCTATTGGAATGGTATTCAGCTCGACGAGACCGCTTTCCCAATCATGCTCGCTTGGCGGCTGCACTGTGAGAACGCGCTTGCCGATTTCGATCCAGAGCATCTGGTACGCAAGAGTGCCGAGTACCTGATCCGCAACGGTCCGGTTACTCAGCAGGAGCGGTGGGAAGAAGCTTCCGGTTACTCTCCATCGACATTAGCTTCCAACATTGCCGGGCTCATCTGCGCTGCGCTTTTCCTGCGCGCCTGCGGAGACACGGAAGGCGCAGTCTTTGCAGAAGAATATGCCGACTATCTTGAGGCGCATATTGAGGCTTGGACGACAACAACCACTGGAGAGCTGCTCGAAGGAACATCAACTTACTACATGAGAATTCTTCCAGAGAAAGTTGGCGACGAACATCCGGCAGAGGATAAAGAAACACGCATCCTGCATATCGCCAACCATGCGGATAGCGAACAAAGTGACTTCCCGGCGCGCAACGTGGTGGATGGCGGATTCCTTGAGCTGGTCCGTTATGGGATCAGAAAGTCCGACGATCCCCTCATTCTCGCAACGATCGCTGTTATCGATGCCGTTCTGAAAGTCGACACCCCGGCTGGCCCGACGTGGCATCGCTATAACCATGACGGCTATGGCCAGCAGGAAGACGGGCAGCCGTTTACGTCCCACGGAGTAGGCCGTGTATGGCCGTTGCTTTCCGGCGAACGTGGCCACTATGAACTCGCCGCTGGCCGCAGCCCGGAAAGCTGCATCCGCGCCATGGAAGGTCTCGCCTCCAGAACCGGCCTTCTCCCAGAGCAATCATGGGACGAGGCCGACCGCCCGGACATCTATATGTGGCTCGGCAAGCCTACCGGTTCTGCAATGCCCCTCATGTGGGCCCACGCGGAGTATGTCAAGTTACTCCGCTCCTCCCATGACGGCAGAGTCTACGATTCCATTCCGGAAGTTGCCGAACGCTACCTCGGCAAACGTGGCAAGCGAAGGCAGCTCGAAGTTTGGAAACCTAACCGGCACGTGCGCTTCATGCGACCGGGCGAGGTTTTGCGGGTGCATGGTGACGAGCCATTTACGCTGCACTGGTCTGCCAACGGATGGGAAACCACGAACGACACTGAATCCAGGCGCAACTCACTCGGAATCGACTACGTTGACCTAGCAGAAGTCGTTGCCGTCGAAGGAGTCCGCATCCAGTTCACCTTCCGATGGGGCGTGGAGGAACGGTGGGAAGGACGGGATTACCTGGTCACCGTGGGCGCCGGCCAGAACAAGGAACAAATCTATTAACGAACGCCGTCCCCGCGTGAGGTTTCACCCGCCGTTTGCTCCAGGTTGAACGGAAGAAGCGTGGGCGGAGACCTGTGGGCATGCCTGAAAGAGCCCGGAAGCGAGGCAAGAGTTGCAATCAAGAACCTTTGCTATAGTCGTTCATCCATTTCGAGACATCCAGAAAGGAGGAGGCTACCCCCGATTGGCTGCTGCCGCAGCTTCGACTCTGTCTTGCTCTTCTAGTTCGTCGTCTTCTTCTTCCATTGTGGCAGACTCATTCAAAGACGCGTCCAATTGGTTCTCATAGTCGGTGGCAAGATCGATCTGCTTGACCTCGTCGGATTCCAGAACTCCGGGCACTGCACTCCTGTCCGCAACGGGCGCGGGAACGCTCGACCTATTTACGAGCGGGTAAATCTGGCTCTTCATCATCTCTTCTCCTGTGCTTTGAAACTTTGCTGCAAGTCCGACTAAGTCCCATGGTTCAGTGTGGGCGCTTCAAACTCCTTAAGCTGTCTCCTATTGCTCAGCGATTCGAGATGGCTAGAGGGCAAGATAGGCTTAGCGATCACGCACTTCGATTCGCCGGGGAAGGTGGGGAGTATAGATGCAAGCGGCTATCTTTCGTCAGTCCGCCAAGGATGCGGAGCCGTACCTCAGCATCGAAGATGTTCCGCGCCCAAGCATGCTTCCGGGGCAGTCTCTTTTGCGCATGATCGCTTGTGGTGTATGCCGGACTGACTTGCAGATCGTGACTGGAGAGTTGCCCGCATTGAGGACGCAGCTGATCCCCGGCCATCAGATCGTCGGCGAAGTCGTTGACGGTGCAACATCAAACTTCCCCATTGGAATGCGCGTAGGGGTCTCCTGGATGGGTGGAGTGGACGGTACTTGTTGGTACTGCATGGATAGCGCGGAAAATCTTTGTGACGAGCCAGTCTTCACCGGATATACAGTCGATGGAGGGTACGCAGAGTTCGTTCTTGTACGCACCGACTTCCTGCTGCCACTCCCTGTTGGCTTGGACGATGCCGCAGCAGCGCCGCTTTTGTGCGCCGGGATTATTGGCTTTCGCAGCCTTCGTGTGGCGGGAGTTCAGCCTGGAGAAAAAGTAGGGCTTTACGGCTTCGGTAGCTCGGCAAGCCTGACAATTCAGGTGTTGCACTTTTAGAATTGCGAGGTATACGTCTCATCTCGCGGCCAGGGCAATCGTGACCGCGCCGCCGCTTTAAACGCAACCTGGGTAGGGAAAGCCGGGGATAAGCCGCCCGTTGCGCTGGATCGTGCGATCACCTTTGCTCCGAGCGGAGAGGTTGTGATCGCAGCGCTGAGCGCACTTCGCAAAGGTGGCGTCGTAGCGGTCAACGCCATTCATATGGCCCAAATCCCAGCATTCGACTACGACAGCTTGCTCTGGGGCGAGCGACAGATACGCAGTGTTGCCAACATGACCCGGACCGATGCCCGCGACTTTCTTGAGATTGCACATACGGTCGGTATACGCCCGAAGACGACGGTACTGAAGTTGGAAGAGGCGAATGAAGCGCTGGCCATGCTTAGCAGAGACCGCGACGATAGCTCCATTGTCCTTGTTCCCTAGGTGCCCTCGCTGTCGCATCGATGGGAAGTATGCGATCACTTGTTCAAAGGAGAGGCGTGCATGATTGCACAACATGCCGGCACGCCATAGCGACAAACTTATGAAGCGTCGAGCTTCGTCGGATTGTGAATGAAGGGCGAATGTATGACTGCAAAGCGGGCGCTCGACCAGGTACAGCGGGCAGGACCGGGAAGGCCTTTTCCTCTCGGTCCGACCTTTTGCGAGAAGGGCACGAACTTCAGCCTGTACTCAGCAAATGCCACCATGGTTGAACTTCTCCTCTTCAATGGAGTTGATGATGTAGCACCGTCGAGGACCATTACGTTCGACGGTGAGCACAATCGCACGTCGCACTATTGGCACATGCTGGTTTTCGGAATCACACCGGGGCAGCTGTACGGCTTTCGAGTTCACGGTCCTGACGATCCGGCGGCGGGTCACCGCTTCGATGGCCAAAAGGTCTTGCTCGATCCCTATGGCCGAAGCGTGGCCGTTGGGGAAAACTACAGCCGTGCTGCGGGCTGCGCGCCTGGAGACACGGCTGCAACTTGCATGAAGAGTGTTGTCGTCGATCCGAGCCGGTTTGATTGGGAAGATGACGTTCCTCTGAATCACTCGTTTCGGCAGACTGTGATCTACGAAATGCATGTTGCGGGTTTCACTCGGAACGCGAATTCAGGAGTCGCCGAAAACAAGCGCGGTACATTCCTGGGGGTGGTGGACAAGATTCCTTATCTCCAACAACTTGGCGTGACTGCTGTTGAACTGCTGCCGGTTTTCCAGTTCGATCCGCAGGATACGCCGCACGGTCTCGAGAACTACTGGGGCTATGATCCGGTCTCGTTCTTCGCTCCACATCTCGCGTATGGCACAGACAGCGACCCACTGCGCTGCATGGACGAGTTCAGAACGATGGTCAAAGCCTTTCACAAGGCAGGAATCGAGGTCATCCTCGACGTGGTTTACAACCACACATCGGAAGGAAACGAGCGCGGTCCGACGGTCTGCTTTCGCGGAATTGAGAACAGTACCTACTACATCCTCAACCACGACAAAGCCCGCTACGCCAACTTCACCGGCTCCGGTAACACGCTGAAGGCGAACCAATCTGTGGTCAAGCGTCTTATCCTCGACAGCCTGGCGTACTGGGTATCAGAGATGCACGTAGACGGGTTCCGGTTCGACTTGGCCTCAGTCTTTTCGAGGAACGAAGCCGGCGAGCCGATGGTCAACGCACCCATCATTTGGGAGATTGATTCACACCCCGCACTTGCGGGCACAAAGCTCATTGCGGAGGCCTGGGATGAAGGCGGCCTCTATCAGGTTGGCAGTTTTGGGCCCGATAAGTGGAAGGAATGGAATGGACAATTCAGGGATGACATACGAGCTTTCGTAAAGGGCGAGCAAGGGACGGTCGTGAAGCTAAGGGAGCGGATCACGGGGAGTCTTGACCTCTACGGGGTTGGGGACCGGCCCACGGGCCAAAGCATCAATTTTGTCACCTGTCATGACGGTTTTACCGTCAACGATCTCGTGTCGTATGACTCAAAGCATAACGAAGCCAATCGCGAAAACAATCGCAATGGGACGGACGCCAACCATAGCTGGAATTGTGGAACCGAGGGGCCAAGCGAGGATCAGGCTGTCTCGCTCCTCCGGTCGCGGCAGATTAAGAACCTGCTTGCTCTTACGCTGCTTTCGGCAGGAACGCCCATGCTGCTGATGGGCGATGAAGGACGCCGCACGCAAGGGGGGAACAATAATGCCTATTGCCAAAATAGCGAAACGAGTTGGTTGGACTGGGGCCTGAATAGTCGCAATGAGGAATTGGGACGCTTTGTTGCATGTCTGGTTCGCTTACGTTTCGGATCTGAAGTCTCAAGCGATCGTAGACGCCTTAGCCTGGAGCAGTATGAGGTTGAAGCGCATTACGAATGGCATGGAATCGAGCTCGGAAAGCCCGACTGGAAAGACGATTCCCACGCGATTGCCTTTACGCTTCATACAGGATCGCTCAAGCGCTTGCTGTACGTCGCCGTCAACGCCTTCTGGGGACCACTCTCATTCGCCTTGCCCGCAAGCAGGGCCGCAGGCCCACTTGGCTGGCAGCGTCTCGTCGACACATCGCTCGCGTCACCCAACGACATCGTTGAATCCGACAGTGGGGTTGTGGTCACGGACGATCGGTATCTCGTTAATCCCCGCTCGTTGGTTGTTCTCCAGACAAGCTTGAGCTAAGCTCCTGCAGACCCCAATGCGAATGTCTCGCAGACCTACTCGATAGAGGTGAGCAAAAGAATACAGCCTCATATTGTCCCGCGAGATAGTGTTGAGTACACCGGTTCTGTTCGGGATATGCCCGATCCGGACGGGTAATTCAGCCGCAACTTTGGAGACAACCGATGTCGGACGAACCCATGGCATCCCATTGCGGCGTCGTCGTCTCGATAAGGGGCAGTGTCGTCGACGCGCAATTCTCGGGCCGACTGCCGTCAGTTTTTTCTATTCTGCGCTGTGGCACAAAGGAAGCAATCGTCATCGAGGTGATGGAGCAGATCGATCAAGATCGAGTACGGGGCATCGCGCTTACAGCGACCCAGGGGCTCGCGCGCGGGATGACGGTGAGAGATACGGGCAAGCCTCTTGAGGCTCCGGTCGGCAAGACCATCATTTCGCGGATGTTCGACGTGTTCGGCCACGCGATCGACCGCCAGCCTGAGCCTGCGAACACCGATTGGCGGAGTGTGCATCGGGCTCCGCCGCCGCTGTCGGATCGTCTGACGAAATCCGAGGTGTTTCAGACAGGCATCAAGGCAATCGATGTGCTGGTGCCACTGGAGCGCGGAGGCAAAGCCGGTCTCTTTGGAGGCGCCGGGGTGGGAAAGACCGTGCTGCTCACCGAGATGATCCACAACATGATCGGGCACCAGAAAGGGATGAGCATCTTCTGCGGCATCGGCGAGCGCTGTCGTGAAGGAGAAGAGCTCTACAGCGGCATGAAGGATGCCGGTGTACTGAAAGATATGGTGATGGTCTACGGTCAGATGAACGAGCCGCCCGGCGCTCGCTTCCGCGTGGGCCACGCTGCCTTGACCATGGCCGAATACTTCCGAGACGACGAGCATCGCGACGTACTCTTTTTGGTCGATAACATCTTCCGCTTCCTTCAAGCGGGTATGGAAGTCTCCGGCCTGCTTGGGCAGATGCCGTCGAGGCTTGGGTATCAATCGACCATGGGCACAGAGTTGTCCGGCTTGGAAGAGCGCATCGCCAACACGCACGCAGGTGCTATCACTTCGATCCAAGCTGTCTATGTGCCGGCGGATGACCTTACCGACCCTGCGGCGGAGCACGTCTTTGGACACCTGTCTGCATCGCTTGTGCTGTCACGAAAGCGCGCAAGCGAGGGATTGTATCCAGCGATCGACCTGCTGCAATCGAACTCTGCCATGGCGACATCCGCCATCGTAGGCGAACGCCACTACCGGGTCGCCCAGCAAATTCGCAAGACCCTCGCCGAATACGAAGCACTGAAAGATATCGTGGCGATGCTGGGTTTGGACCAGCTCTCCCCGGCAGACCGCCTAACGGTTGGAAGAGCGCGGCGGCTCGAACGCTTTCTCACGCAACCGTTCTTCGCAACGGAGCAGTTTAGCGGCCTGAAGGGAAAGCAGGTGAGCCTGGAAGATGCGCTCGATGGGTGCGAACGTATTCTGCGGGATGAGTTCAAGGATGTTCCCGAGAGTGCGCTCTACATGATCGGAGCCATCAGCGAAGCAAAGCAAGCGCCCCCCCAAAAGAAGCAGGACGGTAAAGCCGCTCCCACTTCGATGCCGCCGCCAGCCGCCCCTGCGGGGTCCGCCCATGCAGCTTAAGGTGCTTCTTCCCTCCGGAATCTTCTTCGAGAGCGATAACGTGGAACGAATCGTGGCTGAGACGCGCTCGGGCTCTTTCGGCATTCTGCCACATCGGCGTGACTGTGTTGCGGCACTTGCGCCGGGGATACTGACCTACCAGGAGGCCAATGGTTCACCGGCCTATCTAGCCGTTGATGAAGGCGCCCTCGCAAAGGTCGGGATGAAAGTGCTGATTTCGGTGCGGCGAGCGATTCGAGGTACCGATCTGGGCCAACTGCACGACGAGGTCAAGCGGCAGTTCCTGACTCTGAACAATGAGGAGCGGCAAGTTCGAGACGCCCTCCACAAGTTGGAGAGCACGTTTGCCGGCAAACTTGCGGAGTTCGCTCATGAGCGATAACGAGATCGTGCCACCCAGCATTGCCCCGGGCAAAGAGGATCTCTTCGCCGGGCAAATCGGTGCCAAAGCTGCGAGAAAGCGGCGGGCGTTGCGTGCAGGGGATCAAGGCGTCTGGTTTGGTCTCGGAATGTCAGGACTCATCGGCTGGTCCGTCGCGGTACCGACGGTATTGGGCGCGGCCCTCGGCGTCTGGCTCGATGATCGACACCCGCAGAAGTTTTCGTGGACGCTCACCCTCCTGTTCGCAGGTCTGATTGTTGGCTGCTTCAACGCCTGGCATTGGGTCGCACAGCAAGATGCATCCATGCGAGAGGAGAACACCGATGAGTGAGACGCTAAAAGTCAGCGGCGCTGTACTCGGGGGCCTCGCTTTGGGTGCCTTCTTCTTCGTCGGGCTGTGGTGGACGGTGCGAAGAGGAGTAGCCTCGGCGCATCCAGCGGTCGTATTTCTCGGCAGCATGATTCTTCGGACGCTGGTAGTTATGTTGGGGTTCTATTGTTTAGGTCGCGGCGACTGGCGGAATGTGGCCGGTAGTCTCGCGGGATTTGTGGCGGCCCGGTTTATCGTCACACGCAACGCACCTTCTTTCGCTCATGCGGAGCTGAACATTCCTGTGGAAGGTGCACCATGAATCTCACTTCCGATCAGGTCATCTTCTGGCAGCACGGCTTTTTCAAGCTGAACGAAACCATCTTGACGACTTGGGCCATGATGCTGCTGATGGCATTCGGTGCGATGCTCATCACGCGCCATCTTGCAACGGAAGGTAAGATCTCTCGCTGGCAGGGCGCGCTTGAAATCATCATTACGACGCTGGAATCCCAAATCAAGGAAGTGGGTCTGCCAGATGCACGCAAATACCTAGCGTTTCTGGGGACGTTGTTTGTCTTCGTAGCCACGTGCGCGCTTTGTGTGATCCTCCCCGGCTACAAGCCGCCGACCGGCTCCCTCTCGACTACCGCGGCGCTCGCGCTCTGCGTCTTTCTCGCTGTGCCGCTTTATGGAATCCGCGAGCAGGGCCTGGGTGGCTATCTGAAGACGTACACGCAGCCGACGATCATCATGCTGCCGTTCAACATCATCAGTGAGCTGTCACGGACCTTGGCCCTGGCTGTGCGCCTCTTCGGCAACATGATGAGCGGCGTGATGATCGTCGGCATTCTGCTCACGATCACCCCCTTCATCTTCCCCATCGTCATGACTGCGCTCGGTCTGCTCACAGGTATGGTTCAGGCCTACATCTTCACCATCCTTGCAGGGGTCTATATCGCGGCGGCCACGTTGGTTCCAAGGCGGCAGAACGTGGCCGTCGCGGCCCCGAAAGCACTTCCCAAGCAAAGCTGAATCAAGGAGGATTCATGGATAGCACAACCGCAATAGCCATCGCGTCGATTGTCACAGCCGGTTTGACAATAGGCATAGGATGCCTCGCCCCGGCGCTCGGCGAAGGAAAGTCGGTGGCGACCGCTCTCACCTCTCTCGCGCAGCAGCCGGACGCTTCCGCCACCATTACCAGAACGCTCTTCGTCGGCCTAGCGATGATTGAGTCCCTGGCTATCTACTGCTTCGTCGTCTCCATGATTTTGATCTTCGCGAATCCATTCTGGAAGTTCGTCATCGCGCACGCTGTCCAGGGTAAGTGACCTATGCTCATCGATTGGTTCACCGTCATCGCGCAGATGCTCAACTTCCTGATCCTGGTCTGGCTCTTGAAGCATTTTCTTTATCAGCCCATCCTTAACGCCATCGACACGCGCGAGAAAGGTATCGCGTCCAAGCTCGCGGATGCTGAAGCGAAAGAGGCTGACGCCCATAAGCAGCAGGAAGACTTCGAATCCAAGAACAAGACTTTCGACGAGCAGCGGGCTGCACTGATGACCAAGGCCGACAGCGACGCCAAAGCAGAGCACGATCGTCTGATTGGCGATGCACACAAGGAAGCGGATGGAGTTCGCGCCTCTGAGGCCGCTGCGCTGAAGGACGATCAGGCGCACCAGACGGTCGCAATCAGACGCATGGCTCAGGACCAGGTGTTTGCGATCACAAAAAGGACATTGGCCGATCTCGCGACCGTAACTCTGGAGGAACGCATCGGAGAAGTTTTCACGCGCAAGCTGCGGGAGATGAACGCTAAGGATAAGGAGGAAATGGGCGCTGCGCTGAAGTCTTCGCCCGAGGCCTCACTGCTTCGCAGCGCTTTCAACCTTCCCGACCAGCAGCGCGCTGCGATTCAGAATGCGCTGAATGAAACTTTTTCCGCAGTGATCCGGGTTCGATATGAGACGGATGCGAATGCAATCAGCGGCATCGAACTCACCGCGCAAGGGCAAAAACTCTCCTGGAGTATCTCTAGCTACCTCGATTCCTTTGATCGGAGTCTTGCCGAACTGACATCGCAGGGAACGAAGCCGGCGCCTGTTACAGAGGCTAAATGAGTGAGCCCGTCGGAGTTCTGCTGACGGCGCTAGACAGCGTCTTCGATGAACTGACGCATGCGTGCGCCACCTACTCGCCAAGCCTGGTGCCGGAGGAGATTGGAATCATCACCAGTCTTTCGACTGGCATCGCCACCATCTCCGGTCTGCCGAACCTCGGCAATGAAGAGTTGGTCAGCTTCAAAGGCGATCGCCTGGGTTTGGCGTTCAACGTGGATGAAGGAGAGGTCGGCCTCATCCTGCTTTGCGACTACCAGGACCTCCACGTTGGCGACGAGGTGCGACGCACCGGACGCGTGATGGACATAGGCGTTGGGAATGGTTTGCTGGGTCGCGTGCTCGATCCGCTGGGCCGACCAATTGACGGCAAGCCACCTCCGCTGACCGAACATCGTCTGCCTGTGGAACGGCCAGCTCCCGCGATCATGGATCGCGCACCGGTTAGCGTTCCGCTGCAAACGGGACTGAAGGTCGTTGATGCGATGATCCCCATAGGTCGCGGTCAGCGTGAACTCATTCTTGGCGACCGACAAACCGGCAAGACCGCGATTGCGACCGACACGATTCTGAATCAGCGCGGACAGAATGTGGTCTGCGTGTACTGCGCCATTGGACAGCGAGCGTCCTCGGTTGCCAAAGTCATCGCCAACTTGGAGGAAAAAGGCGCGATGGAGTACACGGTCGTTGTCGTGGCGGAGGGCAACAATGCACCTGGGCTGGTCTACATCACACCCTACGCGGCAACCAGTATCGCCGAGTACTTCATGGAGCAAGGACGCGACGTGTTGATCGTCTATGACGATCTCACACAACACGCACAGGCGTATCGCGAGCTTTCCCTTCTGCTGCGTAGACCCCCGGGTCGAGAAGCGTATCCCGGTGACATCTTCTACATCCACTCCCGCATGCTGGAACGTTCCACCCATCTGATCAAGGACCTGGGCGGCGGCTCGTTGACCGCCCTTCCGATCATTGAAACCGATGCGCAGGATATCTCGGCATACATTCCCACCAACCTGATCTCCATCACCGACGGTCAGATATATCTGTCGCCTACGCTTTTTGAGCTTGGCGTACTCCCAGCTGTCGATGTTGCGCTTTCTGTTTCGCGAGTCGGGAGCCAGGCGCAAAAACCCGCTTACCGTGCCGTCGCAGGCGACCTCAAGCTTGCCTACTCGCAGTTTGAGGAACTCGAAACCTTCGCAAAGTTTGGAACTCACTTGGACGACGCGACACGGAAGACCATCGATCATGGCCAGCGGATACGGGCCTGCCTGAAGCAGCCGCAGTCCCAGCCTCTCCCGGTCGCACAACAGATTGTCGTGCTAATCGCGTTGCAGGCTGGACTGTTCGATCAAGTGCCTTTGGATAAAGTAGCGGACGGTGAAGGCGCGCTTCAAAAGGCGCTTGCAACGCTTCCTGAAGACGTTGCCGGTCGGCTCATGTCGGAAGACAAGTTGAGCGACGAGGATCGCAAAACGATCGTCGCGCTTGCAAAAGGTGCGCTAGCGGGTTTTCAGCCTAAACCCGATCCAGCCCCCACGACGAAGGACGCTAAATGAGTGGATCGACCGAACAACTGAGTCGCAAAATCAGCGGAGCCAAGGACCTTGGTGGCGTCGTGAGAGCGATGAAGGCCCTTGCAGCATCCAGCGTTGGACAGTATGAGAAGGCGGTCAACGCTCTTGACGACTACCTGCAAACAGTAGAACTGGGTTTGATCGCTTGTCTACACGGAGCGAGTAAGGGTTTTCCAGCCATCGACATAAAGCCGCGGCATGCAGATAAGATCGGCGCAGTGATCTTCGGTTCGGATCAGGGTCTCGTCGGCAGCTTCAATGAAGTCATCGTCGAATTCAGCCAGAAGTCCCTGCGCGCTCTTGCAGGAAGGGTGACTCAAATCTGGGTCGTCGGCGATCGCGCGAAGGCGTTGCTGGCTGAGACCGGTGGAATTCCAGTGCGAGGGCTGGAGGTGCCAGCTTCTCTCGATGCGATCACCCCGCTGGTAGGGCAGATCCTCCTCGAACTCGAGGCCGCTCGCGAGAAGGGCGAGATATGGGAGGTTCACGTCTTTCACAATCATCCGAAGCCCAGTTCAGCGTATGAACCCGTAGGGCGGCGGCTGCTTCCTCTGGACGCCGCCTGGGAGCACAAACTACATGCAACACCTTGGCCTACCAAGACACCTCCGCAAGTGATCGACGGGGTTTCATCCGCCTTCCCAATCTTAATTCGCGATTACTTATTTGTTCTGTTGTTCCAAGCCTGCGCGGAGTCTCTTGCCAGTGAGAACGCGAGCCGACTCGCGTCCATGAGCCGCGCCGAGAAGAGTATTGACAGCATGCTTGACGACCTCAATCGCAAGTATCACCGGCTTCGACAGGAAAGCATCGATGAAGAACTGTTCGACGTGATCGCCGGATTCGAGGCGCTCACCAGAAAGAAGCCCAAGCCCAGCTCAGATATTTCATTGGCCAAGACAAGCCATTAGACGATCTCGCGACCGTTCACAAACACTAGCGCAATCCGCTTCCAGGAGGACACACGTGAAGATTCAGTCTGAAAAGTTTCGAGTTGATCCAAACAAGGATTTCCGGCTTGACGACCGGCCGACCATTATCAAACCGTACTTTAAGTCAAAGAAGCAATACCGCAAGACCCTCGAAGACCACGTCGCGAAACTGAGTTCGTTACAGCAATTGCACTACGCTTCGCATCGATACGCGCTTCTAATCATCTTTCAGGGCATTGATGCAGCCGGCAAGGACGGAGCGATACGACATGTCATGTCGGGGGTCAATCCTGAAGGCTGCGAAGTGTTCAGTTTCAAGCAACCGAGCGCGGAGGAACTGGAACACGACTTCCTCTGGCGCACGACGTGCCGGCTGCCAGAGCGAGGCCGAATCGGTATCTTCAACCGTTCCTACTATGAAGAAGTGTTGGTCGTACGCGTGCATCCGGAGATTCTTCAGAACGAGGGCCTGTCAGAAGAACTTCGCGACGAAAAGGCCGTCTGGAAAGAACGATACCGTTCCATCGAAAACTTCGAGAGCCACCTGCATGTAAACGGAACGCGCGTCGTCAAGGTCTTCCTCCATCTGTCGCAGGAAGAGCAGCGCAAGCGCTTCCTCGAACGGATCGATGAGCCCGACAAGAATTGGAAGTTCAGCCTAACGGACATCCACGAGAGAAAGTATTGGAAGCAATATGCCGCAGCGTTTGAAGAATGCCTGAACGCGACGAGCACAGAAGCTTCCCCCTGGTTTGTCGTGCCAGCTGACGACAAAGAAAATGCACGTCTAATTATCTCCATGATTGTGATGGATGCACTTAAAGACCTTAAGATGTCCTATCCAAAGACCACGGCAAAACGGAGGGCTGAACTGCAGGCCATCCGCAAGCTCTTGATTAAGTAGAGACGGGACCAGCCAAGCTGTCGGTCCACGAAACGAGCTGTCCAATGAAGATCGATCCAAGAGCCGGTCAACTCGCGATTGCCAGTGATCTCGTCGATGTGCCGAAGCTGATTGCTGCCTACTACGAGGAGCGGCCTGATCCGGATATCCCCGAACAGCGAGTCGTCTTCGGCACGTCGGGACACCGCGGTTCCTCTTTCACTAAAACGTTTAATGAGTGGCACATCGTGGCTATCACGCAGGCGATTTGCCTCTACCGCAAACAGCACAAAATCGACGGGCCGTTGTTCCTTGGCATCGACACCCATGCGTTGTCGCAGCCGGCGGTGGAAAGCGCCCTTGAGGTTCTGGCTGCGAATGGTATTGACGTAATGCTGGCGGGGCGCGAGGAATATACTCCAACCCCTGTTATCTCGCACGCCATCCTTAACTACAATCACGGACGGACGACGGGTCTCGCAGACGGCATCGTTATTACTCCTTCGCACAATCCTCCCGACACCGGCGGCTTCAAGTACAACCCGCCTCATGGTGGCCCAGCAGAAGAGAAGATCACTGCCTGGATTGAAGAACGGGCGAATGAATGTCTCGCTCACCAACTCAAAGGTGTTGAGCGAATCTCCATCGATAAAGCGCTAACCGCTCCGACCACGCATCGCCACGACTTCCTGACGCCCTACGTAGACGACCTGCACAACGTCATCGATATGGACGCAATCCGGTCGTCGGGCCTCAGCGTTGGCGTGAATCCGCTCGGCGGGGCCGGCGTGCACTATTGGGAGCCGATCGCAAAGCGCTACGGCCTGAATCTGAAGGTGGTCAATGAGACTGTTGATCCGACATTTCGGTTCATGACGCTGGATTGGGATGGAAAAATTCGCATGGACCCTTCTTCGGAATACGCCATGCGACCTTTGATTGCCCTGAAGGATAAATTTGATCTCGCGATTGCCTGCGACACAGATCACGACCGCCATGGCATCGTAACCCGAAGTGTTGGATTGTTGCCACCCAATCACTACCTGGCGGTATGCGTCCACTATCTGTTCCAGCATCGTCCACGTTGGTCAAAGGATATGGCGGTCGGCAAGACCGTGGTCAGCAGCAGCATGATCGATCGTGTCTCGGCTCGCCTAGGTAGAAAGCTCTATGAGGTTCCGGTCGGCTTCAAATACTTCGTTGACGGGTTGCTTCATGGCGGTCTCGGATTTGCGGGCGAGGAGAGCGCTGGCTCTTCGTTCGCGCGCATGGATGGCTCCGTCTGGACCACGGACAAGGATGGTATTATCGCCGCTTTGCTGGCAGCGGAGATCACTGCGGTCTGCAAGAAGGATCCAGGCGAACTCTATGGCGAGCTCACCGCCGCGCTTGGCGAGTCGTTCTATCGCCGGTCCGAAGCCGCTGCGACCAATGAGCAAAAGAACGCTCTCGAAGTCATCACTGCAAACGATATTCACGCAACTGACCTGGCAGGTGAGAAGCCGATAACGGTTACGACGAAAGCCGCTGGAGATGGCAAATCCATCGGCGGCCTTAAGGTCGTCGCCGCAAGTGGATGGTTCGCCGCACGGCCTTCGGGGACGGAAGCCATTTATAAGATCTATGCGGAAAGCTTTAGTGGAGAAGAGCATCTAGCCCTCATCGAGGCTGAAGCACAAACCGTCGCAAACCAGGCGTTTGCATCCGCAGCGCCGGCAACGATGCACCGAGAGCTTCAGGAGACAAAGTGAGCAATCTGAAATCCAGCAAATCAGATAAGAAGGCCGCAGGAGTAAAGGCAGCACCCGCTTTGGGAATTGACGCACTCAAGGAGTTGGCGCTGAATCTGCATTGGTCTTGGAACCACATGGCGGACCCCCTCTGGGAAGCCCTGGACAGTTATCTATGGCACTCAACGCAGAACCCCTGGGTAATTCTGCAAACGGTCTCAGACGATAGGGTCAAGGTTCTTCTGGCCACGCCACACTTTCAGGAGCGCCTGTCTGACTTGCTGCAGCACAAACGCAAATTCTTCTCGACTGATGCGTGGTTTCAAAAGACTCATCCCCAGATATCGCTCTCAACTATTGCCTATTTCAGCATGGAGTTCATGCTGACCGAAGCCCTGCCCATTTACTCTGGCGGACTCGGCAATGTCGCGGGCGACCAGATGAAGGCGGCGAGCGACTTGGGCGTGCCCGTAGTCGGAGTTGGCTTGCTGTGGGGGCAAGGATATTTTCGTCAGGACTTCGATGCTGATGGCAATCAACGCGCGCTCTATCCCGTGAACGATCCTGGGCAAATGCCCGTGCAGCCGCTTCGGCGAGCAAACGGAGAGTGGCTTCGTATTCAGGTTCAGCTCCCGGGTGCGATGATCTGGCTGCGATGCTGGCAGGTGCTCGTCGGCCGGACGAAACTCTTTCTTTTGGACGCGAACGACTTTGCCAATACCGCCGCTCATCGCGGAATAACGAGCGAGCTGTACGGCGGTGATGCCGAGATGCGGCTCAAACAAGAGATCGTTCTCGGCATTGGCGGCTGGCGTTTACTTCGAGAGCTTGGTCTGAATCCAGAAGTGTGTCACCTCAACGAAGGTCATGCGGCTTTCGCAGTGCTGGAACGCGCCCGTTATTACATGGCGGATCATCGCGTTTCCTTTGACGTAGCGATGACGATCACCAGGGCAGGAAACTTGTTTACAACCCATACGGCCGTTCCCGCTGGATTTGACCGGTTCGCGCCGGAGCTTTGCTGGAAGTATCTCGGCCACTACGCGAAGGACGAACTGGCAATTTCCATGGAGGAACTCCTCAGTTTGGGAAGACAAAATCCTGCAGATGCCTCGGAGCCCTTCAACATGGCGTACCTTGCGCTTCGCGGCAGCGGTCAGGTCAGCGGCGTCAGCAAGCTTCACGGAGAAGTAAGCAGGCAGATTTTTCAGCCGCTGTTTCCGAGATGGCCTCAGGCGGAAGTCCCGGTGGGTTCCGTCACGAACGGAATTCATGTGCCGACCTGGGATTCCGCCGAGGCGGACTCGCTTTGGACCAGGGCATGCGGACCAGATCGTTGGCGGGGCGACCGCCCGCTCGCAGACAGCGTTCGTGGCTTGACCGGCGGTGAGTTGTGGCAAATGCGTACTTCGGCCCGAAAGACGATGCTGGCTAAGGTGCGTCACCGCTACGCGCGGCAGCTCTCGGCCAAAGGCGGTCCTCACACAGATATCGCTGAACTCTTCAACGAAGACGTACTGACAATTGGGTTTGCACGCCGCTTCGCAACCTATAAGCGTCCCGATCTCTTGCTGCACGATCCTGAGCGGCTCATTCGCCTGCTCACAGATTCGCGATGCCCTGTGCAACTGATCCTGGCCGGCAAGGCTCATCCTGAGGATATTCCGGGACAGGAGCTTATCCGTCGGTGGAACGATTTCATTGAGCGGCCCGAGGTGCGGAGCCATGTTGTGTTCCTTAGCGACTACGACATGCAGATGGCGCAAGAACTGGTCAAAGGTATGGACCTCTGGATCAACACACCTCGGAGACCTTGGGAGGCCTGTGGGACAAGCGGAATGAAAGTTCTGGCCAATGGAGGGCTCAATATCTCCGAGCTTGACGGCTGGTGGGCGGAGGCTTATACCCCGGAGATCGGATGGGCGATCGGAGACGGAAAGGAGCACGGCGAGGATCCTGCATGGGATGCTTCTGAAGTGGAAAGTCTCTACACGTTGCTGGAGCAGCAAGTTGTTCCCGAGTTCTATGGCCGAGACGCGCAAGGACTGCCTTGCCGGTGGCTTGAACGCGTTCGCGAAAGCATGGCGACGCTCACCCCTGAGTTTTCGGCGAGCCGGGCAATCCGTGAGTATACAAACGATCACTACCTTCCAGCCGCGAGGGGATACAATAAGCGCGCAGCAAACGATGGCAAGATAGGCGCCGACGTTTTGCAATGGCGGCGCGATATCGCCGAGCAATGGAATAAGCTCCGTTTTGGGGAAGTCACGGCCGACACGACAGATGGTCAACACCAGTTCCATATATCCGTCGTCCCCGGAGGACTCCACGCTGATCAATTCAGAGTGGAGATTTTTGCACGTCCGACCGAGGAGGGTGATGCCAAACCCGACGTCTTTTCAGCATGTAAGTTTTCGGCAGAGCCGTCTGGCATCCTCGTCTATTCAGTTTGCTGCCCCGCAAAGCGTCCGGCCACCGACTACACCGCACGACTCGTACCATCGCACCCAGCGGCCTCCGTCCCGCTCGAAGTCGGGCGGATTTTGTGGCAGCGATGAGGGACATGGGCGGCATCTCTGCGGAGCGTCTCGGACATGTACATCGCTGGCTCTGGTTTCATGTGAGCAGTCTGACACAGCAACCGTAGCGCCAAATATAGAGAATGATGGCTATGCGTACATGGAGCGGCCAGTGATCGAGCAACTCAGGGAAAGTCGCGGAGCGGCTTTTGGATTCAAAGTAATCGAAGAGCTCACCACTGATGACGTCGCCCAGCTCTCACAGCAGATCGAGAATGTCATCGTCGCAAACAAGAAACCTATTGGCCTTCTCGCCGATCTCTCGGAGATGCACGGAGGAACGTGGGCTGCGAGGTGGAATGAGATGCGCTTCTTACAGCGCCACACCGATCACATCGGGCGGTTGGCGATCATCTGCAACGACCAGTGGCAGGAGATTTCCGAGATGGTCCTCATTGCCGCGTCCTTCATGCAAGCGGAAACGGTCTATTGCGATCTCTCAAATATTCACCATGCCTGGCATTGGATCAGGATGAATGCGATGGAGGAGAGTGTGCCGATTCGCGTTATGTACCCGGGGAAAGGCCTCTTTCAGGACTACACGCCCGAATACATAGGTCTTTAACCGTTTTAGGATTTCTGCCAGCCGCGATCGATGATTGATTACATCTGCCCGATGCACCCGGACGTTCACAGTGTTGTTCCAGGCACCTGTCCGAGATGCGGGATGTCGCTCGAAGCGGCGACCGTTAACGCGCCAGCCGTCCCCACGCAATACACCTGTCCGATGCATCCGCAGGTCGTGCGAAATGAGGCGGGCAATTGCCCAATCTGTGGTATGACGCTCGAACCCACGACTGTGCCGGTCAGCGAGGCAAATCCTGAGCTCGATAACATGACGCGCAGATTCTGGGTTTGCGCGGCATTGACCCTGCCGTTGCTTGCCATCATGGTCACTGACATTTTGCCAAGTCATGCCTTGCAGCATTTCCTAAGAGGGGAACTGCTCGGCTGGGCCGAGTTTGCCGTTGCGACTCCCGTCGTACTTTGGGGAGGGTGGCCGTTTTTTCAGCGAGGTTGGGCGTCCATCATCAACCGCAGCCCGAATATGTTTACGCTCGTCTCGATCGGCTCCGGTTCGGCCTATCTTTACAGCGTCGTGGCCGTGGCGTTGCCAGAGATCTTTCCCGCATCGTTTCGCGGTATGGCGGGTCAACTCGGACTCTACTTTGAGGCGGCAGCCGTTATCATCGTGCTCGTTCTCCTTGGGCAGATTCTTGAGTTGAAGGCCCGTAGCCAGACCAGCGGCGCGATCAAAGCACTCCTCGGACTCGCACCCAAGACAGCACGCCGCATCGCTGCGGACGGTACAGAGCAGGATGTGGACTTGAACGCTATCCAGGTGGGCGATACGCTCCGTGTCCGTCCAGGCGAAAAAGTGCCGATC
Organism: uncultured Granulicella sp.; assembly: GCA_965213785.1. Taxonomy (GTDB): domain Bacteria; phylum Acidobacteriota; class Terriglobia; order Terriglobales; family Acidobacteriaceae; genus Edaphobacter. Next base: position 3,408,345 of record OZ243921.1, read on the forward strand.
GACGGCGTGGTAGTCGAGGGCAACAGCTCCGTCGATGAATCCATGGTGAGCGGCGAGGCCATTCCAGTTGAAAAGACGGCCGACGCCAAGGTTACCGGAGGAACGATCAATGGCACCGGCAGCTTCGTCATGAAGACGGAGAGGGTGGGAGCCGACACCTTGCTCGCTCAGATAGTAAAGATGGTGAGCGAGGCACAGCGCACCCGCGCTCCTATCCAACGACTCGCAGACGTAGTGGCTTCATACTTTGTGCCGGCGGTCCTCATGTCGGCAATCATCACTTTTGCGGTGTGGGCAGTCTACGGACCGCAACCGCACTATGCGCACGCGCTGGTCAATGCAGTCGCAGTACTAATCATTGCGTGCCCTTGCGCCCTCGGTCTGGCAACGCCCATGGCGATCATGGTCGGCACGGGAAGGGGGGCCCGGGAAGGTGTCCTCATCAGCAATGCCGAGGCGCTCGAAATCCTGGAAAAGATAGACACGCTTGTTGTCGATAAGACCGGGACGTTGACCGAGGGCAAGCCCAGGCTTACGGAACTGATCCCGGTCGAAGGCGTGAAAGACACTGAGTTGTTGCAAACCGCAGCCAGCCTCGAAAAGGCCAGCGAACATCCTCTTGCCGGAGCGATCCTTGCGGCAGCCAAGGAAATGAACACCAACCTAGTCGCGATCCAAGGCTTTCAGTCGGTAACAGGCAAAGGGGTCAAGGGCACTTTGAATGGCAAGCTGGTTGCCATAGGAAACGTGGCGTTGATGACCGAACTTGGGGCTTCTCCTGAATCGTTACGGACGAAAGCCGATGCCCTCCAGAAAGAGGGCCAAACGGTCATGTACATCGCACTGTCAGGAAAGTTTGCCGGCCTGATTGCCGTTGCCGACCCAATCAAAGACTCCACGGCAGAGGCCATCGAGCAATTAAAGCATGAAGGCATCAAGGTCGTGATGGTGACAGGGGACAATCGCAACACGGCGGAGGCGGTAGCACGAAAGCTCGGAATCGATTTCGAGGCGGACGTACTCCCTGACAAAAAAGCGGAGGTTGTAAAGAAGCTACGAGATGCCGGCGCGACTGTCGCTATGGCGGGCGATGGGGTCAACGATGCCCCGGCATTGGCGCAAGCGCATGTCGGGATTGCGATGGGAACCGGAACAGATGTCGCAATGAAAACGGGCGGCATCACCCTTGTGAAGGGAGACCTGAGAGGAATTGTGAAGGCCCGGCGCTTGAGCCATCTTACGATGAACAACATTCGTGAGAATCTGTTCTTCGCATTCTTCTATAACGCCCTCGGTGTTCCGTTAGCGGCGGGTGTTCTTTATCCAGCGTTTGGTCTGCTCCTAAACCCGATGATCGCCGCCGCCGCCATGAGTTTCAGTTCTGTTTCTGTGATCGTCAATGCGTTGCGCCTGAAATCCGCAAAGCTTTAGTCTGGCAGACTAGGTGCATTGCGATCTTTCGGGGCGGGGATCGGGAAGGCGTCGTTTACGCCGGTTGCATCTCGGCTTGCGTCTCACTCACGGCGGCTTGAACGATGGCCAGAAAAACATCGGCTTTCAGGCTGGCGCCCCCGATGAGTACGCCGTCTATGCTGGGCTGACCGAGGAACGCCGCCGCATTCTCCGGCTCGACGCTACCGCCATACTGAACCGTCATCCTCTTGGCCCAGGTCTCTCCACAGATTTGGCTTAGCCTGCGTCGAATGAGCAAATGGGCATCATGCGCCTCTTTCGGAGTGGCATGATGTTCTTCATTCCCGATCGCCCAAACCGGTTCGTATGCGATGCTCAGATGGGAGAGAGCATCGCCCGAAACGCCAGCTAATCCTGTGGAGAGTTGGCGGTCGAGTACCGCCTCCGTTTGTTTGGTTTTACGCTGTTCGAGGGTCTCGCCAACGCAGAGAATGACTTGCAATCCTGCAGCGAGCGCACATACGACCTTCTGGTTGATGAAGTGGTCGGACTCGCCTAACTTGTGCCGGCGCTCGCTGTGGCCGAGAATGACATATTTGCAGCCGAGATCAAGCAGCATTGTTGGACTCACCTCACCTGTGAAAGCGCCCTCGGCTTCTGGATACATGTTTTGTGCGCCGAGCGCGACCTGGCTACCCTTGAGCATGTCTCCAACAAGAGCGAGATAGGGGAACGGCGGACAGAGAATGACCGTGACATCTTCGGCGACGGCAAGGCCATCGATGACACCCTTTGCCAACTGCTCCGCTCCAAAGGCAGTCATGTGCATCTTCCAATTTCCTACGACGTATTTCTGACGCATGTGCGTTTTCATTTGGCGCTCCCAGCGTAGGCGTGTGTCATGTGATGTGTAGCGCTTTCACTGTGATCGGCCTCAACGGCCGCTGTGTATTCGCCGCGGCGAGCAGCCCCATCACATTTGGCGCGATGGTAAATAGCTCCCTGCGCCGGAATGACGTTCGCCTGTTCGCCATGCCAGATTTCCAGGGCCGGCTCCTGAATGGCGCGACCGAAGGAGAACGACAACTCCCAGGGAAGGCGCGCCTTGTACCGTACATTCATCGCATTGAGACGGGCCGAGGCATGTTCGCCGGGCTGACCACCTGACAGGAAGACAACTCCAGGAACCGCGGCGGGAACTGAACGCAGCAGACAGGCAACAGTTGCATCGGCTACTTCCTTCACCGACTCCTGCCGAGGGCAAGCGAGACCTGGAAGCACCATGTTCGGCTTCAGGATTATTCCCTCAAGCTTCACGTGTTGCGAGTAAAGCTCTCGGAAGACGGTTCGCAAGACTCTCTCGGTTACTTCGGAGCACGCGTCCAGAGTGTGCTCTCCCTCCATAAGGACCTCCGGTTCGACGACCGGAACAACGCCGGCCTCTTGACATAAACCGGCATAGCGGGCCAGCGCATGAGCGTTCGCCTCGATGCACCCGCGACTTGGAGTGCCGTCGCCGATAGCAAAGACCGCTCTCCATTTAGCGAAGCGGGCGCCCATTTGCAAGTATTCCGCTAGTCGAGCCCGCAAGCCATCCAAACCGTCAGTAACCTTTTCACCAGGGAAGCCCGCCATTTCCTTTGCACCAAGATCAACCTTGATGCCCGGAATGATTCTGACTGCGGCAAGAGCCTCGGCAAAGGGAGTGCCATCATCCATCTTCTGCCGAATGGTCTCATCGTAGAGAATAGCGCCACTGATGGACTCGTTGAGACCAGGGGTGTTGACAATCAGCTGCCGATATTGGCGGTGGGCTTCCGGGGTCAGAGGAATGTCCCATTTGGCGAAACGCTTATTGCACGTTCCAGTGCTTTCGTCGATCGCTATCAGGCCCTTACCATCGGCCACCATCATCTTGGCGGTTGCTTCAAGGGTCTGTGTGTTCACTTTGCAGCGCTCCATTTCCAGTTCTGGATCTCCGGCATATCCTGACCGTGCGCGTCAATATAGTGCTTGTGCTCAATGAGCTTGTCCTGCATCTGCTGCTTCAGGTAGTCGCCCTTGGAACCTAAATTCGGAACACGATCGACCACGTCCATTACGAGGTGGAAGCGGTCTAGGTCATTCTGGACCCGCATATCAAAGGGAGTCGTTATTGTTCCTTCTTCCTTATAGCCACGCACATGCAGGTTGCGGTTGGTCCGAGCGTACGTGAGCCGATGGATCAACCAGGGATAGCCATGAAACCCGAAGATAATGTGTTTATCTTTCGTAAAGAGGGAGTCGTAATCCCGCTCCGTCAAACCGTGAGGATGCTCGGTGCTGGGTTGCAGCTTCATCAGATCTACAACGTTGACGACGCGAATCTTCAGCGCAGGTAGATGTTCGCGAAGAATGGAGACTGCGGCGAGGATCTCCAGCGTAGGGGTATCTCCGCAACACGCCATGACAACGTCTGGCTCGCAGTCCTGATCGTTGCTGGCCCATTGCCAGATGCCTACTCCCTCAGTGCAATGCACGACAGCCTGATCCATTGTGAGCCATTGCGGAAGTGCATGTTTCCCAGCGACGACTACGTTCACGTAGTTCCGGCTGCGAAGGCAGTGATCGAAGACAGACAAGAGACAGTTGGCATCTGCGGGTAGGTAACAGCGCACGATATCTGCCTTCTTGTTGATGACATGATCGAGGAAGCCTGGGTCTTGATGAGTGAATCCGTTGTGGTCCTGCTGCCAGACATGGGAAGCTAGCAGATAGTTCAGCGACGAAATGTCGCGTCTCCAAGGCAGTTCCCGGCAGACTTTCAACCACTTGGCATGTTGGCTGAACATCGAGTCGACGATGCGGATAAAAGCCTCGTAGCTGTTGAAGAGCCCATGTCTCCCAGTGAGGAGATATCCTTCCAACCAACCCTCGCACTGGTTCTCGCTCAGCATCGAGTCCAACACGCGGCCCTCCGGCGCGAGGAACTCATCGTTGCTGAATTCACGCGCATCCCACTGGCGGTTGGTAACCTCAAAAAGCGCCTGAAGAAGGTTCGAGACCGTCTCATCGGGACCAAACACGCGAAAGTTTCGTTTGTCCTGATTGAGCTTGGCAACGTCTCGTAGAAACGACCCCAGCACAAGCGTGTCCTCAACCTGCACTGCGCCCGGAGAGTTAACTGTTACAGCGTGGTCGTGGAAGTCGGGCATGTCAAGATCGCGGAGCAGAATACCGCCGTTGGCGTGCGGGTTGGCACCCATGCGGCGGTTACCCTCTGGTGCCAACTCTGCCAGCTCCGCATTGAGCCTGCCATTTTCATCGAAAAGTTCCTCTGCCTTATAGCTCTTCATCCACGTTTCCAGGAGCGCTACATGGTCGGGATGTTGAGGGTCAACGAGAAGCGGCACCTGGTGCGCTCGAAATGTCCCCTCTATCTGCAAGCCGTCTACGACCTTCGGGCCCGTCCAGCCTTTGGGGGATTTCAACACAATCATTGGCCAGCGCGGCCGGGTGGTATCGTTGCCGGTACGAGCATTGTTCTGGAAGCGATGGATATCCTCGATAGCCACATCAATCGTAGTTGCCATGAGTTCATGCATCTTCTCAGGCTCGTCACCTTCTACAAAATATGGAGTCCAGCCACAACCCCGCAGGAATTGATCCAGCTCCTCATGCTCAATGCGAGCCAGGACGGTTGGATTGCTGATCTTGTATCCGTTGAGGTGGAGGATTGGCAGGACAGCCCCGTCGGTTCTGGGGTCGAGAAACTTATTGGACTGCCATGAAGTCGCCAGAGAGCCTGTTTCCGCTTCGCCGTCTCCAATAACGCAGGCGACGATCAAGTCCGGATTGTCGAATGCCGCACCGAAGGCGTGACTCAGCGAATATCCCAGTTCGCCGCCCTCGTGAATTGATCCGGGAGTTGTCGGCGCAACGTGGCTGGAGATCCCGCCTGGGAAGGAGAACTGCTTGAACAGCTTCTTCAATCCCGCTTCATCCTGTGTGACGTTGGGATACACCTCGCTCCAGGTGCCTTCGAGATACACGTTGCCCACAATCGCAGGGCCGCCGTGTCCTGGCCCTGCAACATAAAACATGTTCAGGTCATACTTCTTGATGATCCGGTTCAGATGGACATAGATAAAGTTCTGCCCCGGCGTCGTTCCCCAATGCGAGACCACCAGTGGCTTGACGTGTTCGAGCTTCAGCGGCTCCTTCAGGAGAGGATTGTCATAGAGGTAGATCTGACCGACCGAAACGTAATTGGCAGCTCGCCAGTAGGCGTTCATCTTGCGTAGTAGCTCTGGAGAGAGCGTTACGCCACCCTTGAGCGACTCGTCTTTCGCGATTGCATCGGGCGTTTCATGGAGCAAGTCCTCGGTCGTGAGCATGTTGGTCGGCATTCTGAATCTCCTTTTCGAACTGGTGTGCGCTAGATTGCGTCGTTTGTTTGCAATCCGAGTGAAGTGAGCGTTGCCCTGGTCGATTCATAGTCAACGTGATGAATGCCGCGCATTCCCAAACGTTCCGCAATCTGAACGAACATCGGGGTGTTGTCGATGAAGACAGCGCTCTCCGGGTTCGTCTGGGCAATGTCAAGAGCGAGCCGGAAAATCTGGACATCGGGCTTTCGCATCCCAACGAAACAGGAAGAGATGAATGCGTCCGCCAGTTGGTCTAGCCCGAAGGTGCGAATGCGATGGGCATTGACTTCGCGCGACTCATTGCTAATGACGACAATCCTCAATCCGTGTTGAGCCTTGAGTTGGGCAGCCAAGCCAAGCATCTTTGGGAAAGGCTTCGATTGAGCAAACATGAAGTCGCGGAACTGGTTCCGTGTAAACGACCGCTTCTCGTAGAACACCACCCAGGCAAGGTATTCTTCGAACGAGAGCTTGCCCTCCTCATGCGTTTCGAAGACGAGACGATGGCGCTGATCCATCTCCGCCCAACTGAGCTCGAAGTGTTTCGCTGCCCGTCTGCGCGCCAGATGATCCCAACCGTTGGTGAGCAATACTCCGCCTACATCCACAAACAACGTCGTAATGGAGACCCGGTTCTTCACTTTGTGAAGATCGAGTGAGATTCGTCATACTGCTGTTCGGTTCTTGCACCTTTTTTTGCCAGATTGTCCGCAACGCGGTCGAGTCGCGTCTGCGACGAGGCTGTTGTCTCTACGACACCTGCTTCGCGAGGAGCACTCTCGGCAGTCTGCGGAACAAACGAGTTCTCCCAAACGTCAAGTGCGGGTTCTCCGTCGAGCGGTCTATGCTGACCGGACTTGAGCAGAAGCAGAGTACAGCTCACCTGCTTAACCATTTCCTGGGCGATGGAACCGAAGATCAACGGATGCCAGCCCGACATACCGTGGGTGGAGATCACGAGCAAGTCCGCTCGCTCACGCTCGATCACTCGCATCAGCGCCCCGACAATGTCGTTGCCCTCTTCTATGCTGAAGGATGTGGATACGCCTTCTAGCGTCAATTGCTTCTTGTAGCGCTGGAGTTTATCTTCTATCGTCTCTCTCCGTTCCTGAAGTACTGCCGTTTCGGGGAAGAAGTCGGACCCGTTGAAGTCCGGTATTTCTGGGATGATGTGGACGAGGTGGATATCGGCGTGAAACTGCTGAGCGAGTCCCGTTGCCGCTTCCAGAGCAGCTTCCGACGACGGGCTGAAATCAATCGGCAATAGAATCTTCGTGGCGGCAAATGCAGCACTTTGGGTGTTTGACACTGGGGACTCCTGTCCGGATGCAACGTGGGTTCGATCTTGAAGTGGGTCAAACGTGGCTGTTCGATCCGAGGCCATTTGGAGCAGGCACCTCGGGCGGGGGATTCATCTGTGGCTGGTTGTTAGTTGCTCCGAGCGTCTTATCTTGGCCAAGTCCCATCGTCAAGGCTGTAAGACCCGCCAGTCCGCCGAGTTGCATCGTTTCGATCGCAGAGCTTGGAACGATGACAATGGTCGAGTTCTGCTTGAGACCTTCGTAGAGCATGTTCATTGCCCGCAAGTGCAGGGCAACCGGGTTGTTGGTGTATGTCTTGGCTGCTTCTCCGAAACTTAAAGCAACCTGCAGCTCGGACTCCCCAAGGATGACCCGCGCCTGTCGCTCTCGTTCTGCTTGTGCCTGCATTGACATCGCGTCTTCGAGCGAAGCGGGAATCAAGACATCTTTCACCTCCACAGACTGAACGCTAATGCCCCACGGTTGGGTTCGCTCATCGATGATGGTTTGGAGGACGGCGCTAATCTTGTCTCGCCCTTCCAGCATCTCCGAAAGCATAGTCTTGCCGATCACATCTCGGAGAGCGGTCTGCGACGCCCAGCCAATAGCACTCTGGTAGTCCGCGACCGCAAGAGCTGCCTTCTCAGGGTCGAAGATCTTCCAGAACAGCACGGCATCCACGTCCACAGGAACGGTATCTTTAGTAAGCGTTTTCTCCGCCTTGAAGGAACTGGTAAGGACACGAGTATCAATCCAGTAAGGAATGGTATCGATGAGCGGGATGATGAAGAAGAGACCAGGGCCCTCCAAAGCTCGGAATTTTCCTAGCCTCAAGACGACGGCTTTGCTCCATTGGTCAGCCACTCGGATGGCGGACGAAGTGATCGCCGCAACGAAAATGGCTACGCCGAAGACGATGAATGCCAGATATCCGTGCCCACCACCGTGCAGGCTGAAACCTAGAACAGCGCCGGCACCCGCAATTACGATGAAGATCAAAGCCGGAAACGAACCATTCGTTCTCATTGGAACAACCCTTCTACCCAACTGTGCGTCTCTGGAGCCCCGTTGCCGATGCAGAGCCCCAGAGGAATACATGTGCAATCGTCTTTCGCTCAGGCAGTGACTAGTTCGCCGTGCACGGTGTATGAGTGATGCTGCGTTCGTTCGATAATGTGCTTGGCGTGATCCACTGCGTTGGGGGTACCGTGCACGATGAGCAAGAACTTGTCAGTTTTCAGCGCTACCTCGTACTGAACGATACTGTCCTTGGGAACACCGATGCTGAAGAGACCTGCACCGATGGCACTGACTCCACCGACGACAGCCGCACCTTCAAGGCCAGCAACAATCCACGCAACCAATGGCCCGGCAACAAGGATGGGGCCAATTCCCGGAATCGCAAACATCCCAGCCCCAAACAAAAGGCCCCAGAACCCTCCCCAGAACGCCCCCATCTTGCCCCACCGCTTCATCCGATCTCCAGCGTTGTAGTAGCCCACAACGTGTTCATCGGTATGGGTATCTTTTGCGGCGATCGACAGACTTTTCATGTCAACGCCGTCCTCTTGCAGTTCCTTGATGGCTGCTTCGGCTTGTGCGTGCGTGTCGTATACAGCCACAACTGAATTCATGGTAGACATTGCGTTCTCCTTTGTTCTTGTGAAACTGTTTATCTGTGGAGTGCTCCCATTGAGGCTTGCTGCACTCTGTGCTGACCCGAAGGCGGCTGGCTTTCTGTGGTCGAGCTGCCACTCATAATCGCCGAAAGGAGATCCAACGCGGCGCGCCGTCAGGCTTTCGAGTATGCGAGCCGCTGAGGACTTGTGTGCGCCAGCACTACTACACCGGTCACTAATCCGAAAAGTGGGAGACAGCACAAGATGATGAAGTAGATGAGCATGAGCGCGACCCTCGGATGCACCGCGCGCCCTCTAGAACAGAAGGGCGGTTCGATAACACCATCTACACTCTCGCACTACTACTAGCTTCAGTCTGAGCACTCCAGCACACTACATTAGCGCTGCGAGGACGAGGATGTAGGTTTCGGCCCCGCTGGCACGAAGATCGGATGTTGTGGTATCCGGCCACCAAGCGCTTTCGGACCCGACGCAGCCCCTTTCCTGTAGTTGCGAAGGCTTGTCTCCGTGTGGTTCTCGACGGAGAGATCCTCTGCCCTAGCGTTCCGAGGAACAGCCAGTGCGCCGTCGCAAACGGCGGTGCTTCTCTGCATATTGTCCGCTTGGTAATGCGAACGCGATGGAGCGGCGTCGGAATGAGTAGCGTTTGACATCAAGGCCTCGTGACTTCTGTGCGATAGGAATAGGGATGTTTAGGACCCGACGATGGTCAGTTGGCCGACGTATCGAGTCATCCCGTCCGGTATAGGATGTCAGATGGCGTGCCCCGAAGACTCTTGTTTTCAGATACCGCTGCGGTCCGAGCCTTAGTTGGGTCACTCTCGGGTATCGGCAGGCGAGCCGAACAGGAGCACGAGCGGCCCCCCTTCCAGGCGATTGTGTTTGACCGCTGATTCCAAGAATCCTTGTAGAGCCGTTCTATATCCTCGACGAGTTGCCTAGGCTCAACAGAATGCTCAACCTGTTCGTCGTAAAGCTGATCTTCCAACATCGTTGCCGCCTGTCCGATGATCAGTATTCGAGCAAGTGGCCATTGAGTCCTGACTGTCAGTGCAACTGCGCCAAGCACGCGACTTCCAAAGGAATCACTGATAATTGCAAGCGCGACTGCCTCTGTACTCCGTAAGACAAAAACTTCACCATGACTGAAGGCCCGTGTAACGCAATAGTTGGCGGCGTTGAGAAGAAGGGTCTCAGCCGACAACAGAGAAATATTCGGCTCAATCAGGAGGATCTTTCGTACCAGCGCTGGTTCAAAGGAAGATTTCGTGGAAAGTCCTGGCTCTTGACCTTGCGTGTGAGGCGATAGGCGGACCGCTAGAGTAGTCATGGTTAGATTGACCCAAGAATTGTTGCCTGATGTGAGCGGCGGCGGTCAGCTAAGGCAGCAACTTCCACGTCCTGCGCTGTCCCCAAAAGGTTGATGCTCGGAACTGGTTCGGCCATCGGAACGATCGCGTAGGTGATCGTGTTGTGGCAGTGAAGGCAGTCTGTCTCGCGTATCATTCTCGACCCGTCGCCCACTACCTCTAAAAAGGCTCTTAGGCACCGGGGGCAACCCATCAGGAGATAGACCTCCTTGGACGGAAGTCGTCCGGACGGTGTGATCCATATCGGTTCGAATTCACTCGATGGTCGACGAAGCGTCGAATCTGGGTTGGGGTTGCGCCGCACCAAATCGAGCAGATAACTTAAGCCCGATGCTTTCTCATAAAACCCATCGGCTGATACACCCGGCGGGACTGCCTTGCCATGAAATGCACCACTTGTCGCCACAACACGAATGTTCGGATGAATCCGGCGGACAACCGACAGCAGTTCAAAGCCTGACATGCCCGGCATCTGAAGATCGGAAAGAAGAACGTCCGGCATCGACTCATGAATCAACGCCAGGGCTGCAAAGCCATCAGACGCCGAGCGCACGGAGTAACCCAATTCGACGAAGATCAGCGTGAGCGTGTTGCGTATCGCAGCGTCATCATCGACAATCAGCAGCGTTGGCTTCGTGATGAGCATGTGTCACGTCCTTGGGATGCCGTCCTGAATCCCAGACGAGTATCCCATCGCGACGATCTTTATTGCTGTTCCACTTTGCTCACTACTTTTTTCCGTATTGCTCGCCGCGATGGATTGCGGGGTGGATCGAGGATTGTCGGCCTTGAGGAGCGTTGTTCCGGCAGTTGATCGTGCAGAACCACATTGAGAAGCGACTTGTTCACGTGTATCCGGCCGTTGTATTCGATGTAGCCGAGCTCCCGGAAGCGATTCATGAAATAGCTGACGCGGGATCGAGTCGTGCCAATCATCTCTGCAAGCGCTTCCTGCGTGATGGGGGGAATGAGCATCTCCGGTTCTCCCGGCTTCCCAAACTCAGCCATCAACAGTAGTGTTCGAGCGAGCCGCTTCTCGCTCGAATTAAAGAGCTGGTCTACCAAGTCTTCCTGGGTGCGAATGCCACGCAGCAACACGAACTTCAGAAACATCTCGGAGAATGCACTTTCGTCGTGCAGGACGCGAACCATCGCCGCTCGCTCTATTTTCATCGCGGTGCAGGCTGTGACCGCCGTCGCAGTGGAGATGCGTAGGCCGACAACGCCGGCGATCGCTTCCTCACCGATAAAGTCTCCGACTCTTAGGAGCATGATGGTGGCCTCCTTGCCGCGTTTTGAGATTACGGTCAACTTAGCGCTTCCAACCTGAAGATAGAAGACGAAGTGTGCCTCGTCACCTTGTGCGAAGAAAGGCTGCCCCGCCTTCAGGCGGATGATTTTCCTGCCTAGACCTGCGTCCGCCAGAAACTCCGCAATATCAAAACGCGCGCTATGTGTTGCGTTCATTGGAATACCCCGGTGGGATCCTGCCGCTGGTATGTTCGACAGGGGCGAATCGCAGATCACTCTGGATCTTGTCGCTAAACTCAGGGTGCGGAGACGCTATGTTGCCTTGCTAACAGTATCACCCTGAAGTTTCCCCTCAGCTGTGCTGTTTTGCTCACATCGGCGAAAGCGAGAATCTCCGCAACGCCGTGATCAGCTTCAGTTCGGTTTCAGTGGTTGGCAATCTTCTCAGACTCCGCAGGGCGAAGCTGTAAGTTTCGCAGTAAGACGGCCGTCGGCAGATAAAGCAAGGTCCAAGACAGGCAAAAGCGAATGATCTCAGTACCTTGAGGATCTCGAGCTCTCTTTAGAAAGACTCCTTCGCTTTGGACATGAGGAAGTCTCTCAGTGCTGAAGTTCTTACCGATTCGTCACTCATGACGATGCGCCACTCATCACCATCCCGGGCGAACGCCATTCCATGCAATGCCGTCACTTCGCAAAGAAGATCGTAGATTGGCGCGAAGACTTCGAGCGACCGCCAGGCAAACTCCGTAAGCCAAAGCTCATGGAGGACTCTCTCCAGCCTGGCGATCAGATCAGCAACGGGAGAATCGTCGAAAAGCAGTTGTCGAGCAGCGGGAGCCTCGTGGAATCCACTGAGTTCCAGACCGTGAAGATGCCCAAGCAAATAGCCTGCACAGATGAAGGTGTCGCCGAAGACTTGTTGAATCTCGCGAAAGGCAGCAACTGCATCTCCGCCATCGCGATAGTTTTCAATCCATTTTTGAGAACTTGAGCGACTCTCCTCAAGCGCCAGGCAGAAGGCTCGGTCGAAGTCTTCAATCGCCTCCGGTCGAAACTGCGCAGAAGACCGGCAAGCAGCATACTCACTCCAGACATCAAGCGCCTTGATGAAGGTATGTCGAGATCTGTCGCCACAATCCAACGTGCGACCATAACTCTCGGGAAACGTCTTGTAGAGATGGCCTTCATGTTCGACATGAGCGGCTTCATGGGCTATGCATCCGCGCGCTAGAGCTTGCTCTTCAGGCTTCGATGAAAGAGTCATCAACCCAAGGCCGGCTCTCATTACGACATGGAAACGAAATTCATCTCTGCGCTTCACAGCTACTGTCCGGGCGAGTTCCATTGTCTCGGGCTGATCGCTCATCTCCAGGGGAACAGCCCCATCAGGCAGGCTCTGTAATTCACATGCCGTTTTCCTCGCGTCGAGCGCAACCGTGACGCCGTCCAAAGCGCGAAGATCCATACCGGAAAGAGCAAGTGCGTACAACGACTCCTCGATCGACAAGACAATTGCTTGCTGGACTTCCTTTGAGTCATAGCAGGCGACCGAAACGCCGCACTGGTTGGGGAGGAGTAGGGTTCCTTCCGGGTTTTGGCGAAAGTCCAGGACGTAAACACCGGTCATTTCCAAGCCTCATAACCGTCCGCGTACAGCGTATCGGAAGAGGATGTCCATCACGCCTCGAAAAAGACTTCGCCGGTCCATTGCAACTCAAGTAAGCTTCGCTTGTCTCAATGGCAGGAATTTAGCGATGATCCATCCAACTCGTTCAGGGAAGAAACGTCTGCGGTACGCCCCCGCAAACTGCCCTATAAACCCATGATCGGGGAGTTGGAAAACCGAACAGAGTACGGTTCCTGTGACCTTTAGCTTCAGGGGCCTGGACCTACGTCGCAGGCTCCCCGACCGCAAAGGCAAGGGAATCTCTCGCGCTGATTCAGCACGATTACTCTGTTAGGGGTTTCCACACCCCAGGGCGGCGCGTGACCGTCCCGACTCCATCATCGAACATCCCTCCCGTCTTGGCAATCGCACCTTAACGAGCTAAGAACGATAGCAACAAGTCCGCTGATATCCCTCTCTCAAGACCCCGACGCATACCCTTTGGCTCGCCCGGCGCTGGACGACGATAAGAGCGCAAATTTCGCAACCACCGGATCTTTTGTTCCATGCAGTTCTTCGTGTATAACGAAGAATTGCATGGTACTCTAGTCGTCAGGGGGAACTATGGAAACCATCACGAACAGTCAGGAACTCGTCGTGTGGGCCGACAAGGGCGCTCTAGCGGAGGCCAAAAACACATTCTCGCGATTCGATGCTTCCTTCCGAACGATTCCGGCTGCGTCTTCCAGGAAGGACATCCCGGCCTCCAAAGTTTCGCTCTTCTATCTGCGCGACGCGGAACCCAATGCGGAATTTGAATCCATTTTGAAGGCATTCAAGGGTCACAAAGCCTCATTTGTGGTTCTCTACACGCCCCACCACTCTTCGGATTTTGCATTCCGTATAGGCAAGATTGTGGGCAAGCATTCGCTCGACAGCGCCGATTGGGCCTTCAATCTTCGCCATGTGGAACAGCTTCTCCGTGCCCGAAATGTCGTCGCTCATCGCGTCCACAAAACTGCGGAGCGTTTTGATATCGTCGCGGCTCGCAAGCGACTTGGCCTAACCCAAGAGCAGATGGCAAACGCCTTGAACGTCACCACAAGAACGCTTCAGAATTGGGAGAGCGGCCTCGGGACAAGCCAGATGCCGAAGAAGACGCAAGACCTGCGGGAACTCCTCGGATTGATGGACGACTATGTCATCGCTCCCAAGGAAAAGGAGTGGCTGGATACGCCTTTGGCGGCAGTCCAGAATCGCCGTCCTACGGATGTTATCTCTAGCGGAAAGCTGCGGGATCTGATCGTCGAGTTCCAAAGACTTAGGGAAGGGCAGCCGGTTTGATTTTCAACAGCGATGAATTCGACGCGATTACGGCGTGGACTGCGACCGCCAAGACTCTGAAGGGCATTTACTATCGCAGCGTCGAGTACCGCTACATGGACCCGAAAGAGGTATTGAGCGGTCGAGGCGCGGCGCTCTACGGTGGTCGGTTCGCTTCAGTTGGAACCCCAGCCGTCTTTCTGGCGGAGTCCGATGGCGGTGCTTCCGGGGAGGTGCTCGCCAGAAAACAGCGCCTCGGGGGAAACGCCCAGATCACGCTCGACAAGTACCCGCGCGTTGTCTTTGGCGTATCCGTCTCGCTGGAACGCGTGTTGGATTTCACCAAGAGGCGATTGCCCGCGAACCTGCTGACCGTCCGGCAGAATTGCCTTGCCCCAGACGATCTTGCCCCTTCGGTAGAACTGGGTGATCTGTTGCGCGCGCGATCGATCCAAGGGCTCGTCTTCCGAAGTGCCGTAGGGCAAGGCAAGAACCTGATCGTCTATCTGGAGCATTGTCATCCGGCTGCGTTGGAGATTCACAATGCCTCAGAGTTGATGAAAAAGATGCGACAAATTCTTAAGGCACCGCCGCGCAGATAGCATTGGTTGTGTCAGCTACTTCCATTTATAGAACGGAAATGACCCTGGCTTTTTCGGCAGCGTCTCTGGCAAGCGAAGCTCGATGCGGACGTTGACGGGGGGCGTAAGTTCTAAACTCTGCGAGAGTCCGCAGTAGCCCGAGAAGGTATGAAGAAGTGCAAAATAATCGGGGTATGAATCCCCTTTTCAGCGTAGGGTATTTTTGTGGGTACGGCTGTGGAAAAAACATCTAACTCTATTATTTGCAACGCTTCTGAATCCCTGGGGGGCAACCATGACCGCGGCGGGTGCTTTCCCCTAGGGTGACTCGGGTGTTGCGCCGGACGGAGCGCCAGACGTTGTCATCGTGGTTGCCGGTAATGGTGGTGAAACGCGAACGAATGGAGACATCATAGTGCCGACTGGCCCCGTTAGGGGTTAATGGGCGCTTTGCAGAGGGCGTGCTTAAGGCGGTAGATTCTGTATCCAGACGGTGAGGCAGAAGGTGACTCCCATTGGAGTTTTGCCTTCGGCTGGCGTTGTGCCCACAGACAATAGTCGGATTCAAGTAGACCTGCCAAATAGGGCCATCGTAGTAGCTTTGCATAGCCCTGTTCTCCGAAGAGATAATCCTGATCGGTAACGACGAACACCTCCGGCAATCGTTTCCGTAAGTGATCTGCGAAGGAGGTACGGAGCGCTTTTTCAGACGAGGGCTCTACGGGTGCTAGGAAGGTATATTCGTACAGTGTGCCGGTACTTTGTTTAAGCTTGAGAAACCACAATGTTCTAAGACAACCGGCCGACATGTCGACACATTGAATCTGACCAGATAACGACGCGCCACCAAGTGATTGCAGGTCTGCCGAAAGCATGTCGGTAAATGGATCATCCGGCTTAAACGACCGTGCTTTGACGAGGGCAAGTGGGCCGACGGCGAATGAGATGTAGAGTAAGCCGGCGATAGACAAGGAGTTTAGTACTAGTTTGAGAGTTCGGGATGGTGTCTGAAGTTTCAAGGCTTCCATACTGATTAAGCTCCACGCCAGTAGACTGAACGCTAGCAATGGATAGCGATGGTAGGGATACCCTTTGCCCTGTGCCAGATAACTGATGAAGCCGCATAGTACCCCAAGACCGATCGTCACGGCGGTGGTATGTTGATAGAAATCTGAGACTACGGACTTTATGCCGGAGAGAGGCTGCCTTCCGGAACACCCTGTCTTCTGTATGGCAATTATCAGGGTGATCGCAAGTATTACAGAAAGGTAGCCCACAGGCTGGATAGGAGCCAGGCCGTGGCCGATAAAGTAGGCCAGAGGGCGTCGTCCGAACAGTGCTTCCAAGGGTATTAGATGTGTGAGGGTCCACCAGAACGCTTTCACGCTTCCCCATCTGATTAGAAGAGCCATCGTCGCAAGCAGAGGGCAGAGCACGCCGAACAGCAAGGCCGCCATGGGAACTCGGCAAGACCTCGCACGCAGCCGCTGGATGGAGTAGGCGTATGTCATCAGCAGGACGCCGAACAGTGCGGCTGTAGGCTTGATGATGATGGAGGTGCCAAGGAGTGCGCCGGCAAGAAAGAGCCACCAAACATTAGCTTGAGAGCGTAGGAAGGATAGTATGGCTCCCGCACCCAACAGCATAAGAGATGTCATGAGAAGGTCCCGCTGACCTGCGTGGGGGATCCCATCCTGTGTGTGCAGAAGCATGAAAACGCAGCCTGCCGTGACACCGGCATGACGACGGGGGATACCAGCTATCCTTGTCATTCCTACGATAGAAAGCAACGAGAGTAGTACATCCCAAACACGCCACGCATGCGCCCCTGAGCCAAAAACATGCATAACAAACCATTCAGAGGCATAGGTTCCGGGCATGTTCATGTCTACGATAGACCGGTAAGGTGCTACCCCGCTCTCGATGAGGAACACGACATAATGCATCAGACTGGCGTCGCCTGGCAGCGGCCACCGCCACGTTGGCCCTATCAAGATAAAGCATTGAAGAAGCAACAGAGAGGAAGCAGCCCGGAAAGCGTTGAGCCCTAGATGGTGTCTGTCGCTAAGCAAAGGCATTCCCAGGATTGTAGTAGCGGTGAGGTTCTTCGATAACTGAATGCAGTCGCTTTGTGCTTTCGGCTCAGGGCGACTTGTTGGGTTCGCTCGGAGACAACCTTAAAGAAGAAGTGGAGACGATTGGATCGTCTCCACTCCGGTCTGGTTGAAGAGACAGCTAGGCGTTCATGCTGACGGATTCCTGTTGTTTGAGGGCGTTTTCTTCTTTGGCTTTGCGGCTGGCTTTGTTGCGCTGGGCGCGGAGCTTCATGAAGGATTTGGCTTCGGTGTAGAGGCGGGGGACGTCGCGGTTGACGATGGCCTTCCAGACGACGCGGGCGGCGGCTTTGGGGCGGAAGTAGTATTCGTCGTAGAAGCGGTGGACCATCTCCATGACGTACTCGGCGGGGACACCGGGGTACTCGATGTGGGCCATCTGGTGTCCGCCGGTGTCGGCCATGACGTCGTTGGTGATGAAGCCGTTCTTGGCGGCGTAGTCGTAGAACTCGGTTCCGGGGAAGGCGTGGGCGACGGAGACCTGGATGGTCTCGCAGTCGAGCTGTTTGGCGAAGTCGATGGTGTTGCGGATGGACTCGCGGGTTTCGCCGGGGAGGCCGAGGATGAAGTCGGCGTGGATGATGAGGCCGAGGTCGTGGCAATCCTTGACGAAGTCGCGGGCGCGCTCGACGGTGGCGCCTTTCTTGATGTTTTTGAGGATCTGGGGGTCGCCGGACTCGAAGCCGACGATGAGGAGGCGGCAGCCGGCATCCTTCATGGCCTTGAGGGTCTCGCGGCTGGTGGTGACGCGGGAGGTGCAGGACCAGGTGAGGTTGAGTGGCTTGAGTTTCTCGCAGAGCTCGACGGTGCGGGGGCCGTTGATGTTGAAGGTGTCGTCGTCGAAGAAGAACTCCTTGACGTGGGGGAAGTTCTGCTTGGCCCAGGCCATTTCGGCGGCGACGTCGTCGGTGGAGCGCTTGCGCCAGGCGTGGCCGGAGAGGGTCTGGGGCCAGAGGCAGAAGGTGCACTGGGCGGGGCAACCGCGGGTGGAGTAGAGCGAGACGAAGGGATGCAGGAGGAAGGGGACGTTGTACTTGGTGACGTCCATATTCTCTTTGTAGACCTTGGTGGCCCAGGGCATGGCGTCGAGGTCTTCGACCTGGGGGCGGTCGGGGTTGTGCTGGATGACGCCGTGCTGATCTTTATAGGAGATGCCGAGGATTTCGGGGAGGGGCTTGCCGTTGGCGAACTCGACGACGGAGAAGTCGAACTCGCGGCGGCAGACGAAATCGATGACGGGGCACTCGGTGAGGGCGCGGTCGGGGTCGGTGGTGACGGGGGGGCCGACGAAGGCGATCTTGATGCTGGGGTTGCCGCGCTTGATGGCTTCGGCGAGGCCGTGGTCGCCATGCCAGCCTACGGTCGAGGTGAAGAGGACGAGGAACTCGTAGTCCTTGGCGATTTCGATGGTTTCGGCGGCGGAGACGTGGTGGGGCGGGGCGTCGAGGAGGCGAGAGCCTTCGAGCATGCCGGCGGGGTAGGCGAGCCAGACGGGGTACCAGTAGGACTCGATCTCGCGGGTCGCGGGCCAGCGGGAACTGGCGCCACCGTCAAAGTTTTCAAAGGAGGGCGGGTTGAGCAGAAGGGTCTTGAGAGGCATCGTTATCTTGGATTTTACCATTCGGACCGGGCTTGCGCCGGTCAGGGCTCGCGGTTGGGGGTGTTGACCTCGATAAGGCCATCGGGGAGGTTCATAAGGATGCGATGGGATTGGGGGTCGAGGGATACAAGAAATTGCTTGACGAAGGGGATGAGGATCTCGTCTCCCGCGGGGGAGAGGACGACGAGGAGAGGGGCGGCGTCCTCGAGGCGGCGCTGGCCGTCGGGGGTGGTGGGAAACTGGACGTCGTCTACGGTGCCGATGGGGGTGGCTGCGTTGAGGACGGTGCAGCCGATGAGGTCGCTGATGTAGGTTTCGTCTTCTTCTGGGGTGAGGCGTTCTTCGTGGGGGACGAGGACTTCGAGGCCGGAGAGCGACTCGGCGGCTTCGATGGAGGTAACGCCTTCGAAGTGGAGGACGATGCGGCCGGCGTTGCGGCCCATGGGGAGGAAGAAGCCGGCGACCACGCGAGGGCTGGCCTGGCCGGGTGGGCCGGAGAAGCCGGAAGGGGCGAGGAAGACGCGAGGGGCGTCTGAGAAACGGTCGGGGAAGTCGGTGAAGAGGTCGGCGAGGACCTCACCCTTGCGCCCCTGCGGGCGAAGAATGCGCGCGAGCAGGAGCCATGGGGACGGGTTGGGGGCGACGGGCTCGGTCATGGGGAAGATCTTCCGAAGACCCGGCCCCCGTGACGCGACGACTAGAGGTCGCTTTCGAGGAGACGCCGTTCTCCGGAGGAGAGGGTGCGGGGCGCTTCTCCGACTTCGAGGATGTCGAGGGAGAAGCGGTGATGGAGCTTCATGCTGGCTGCTCCGAGGATCGTGCGCAGGGAGCGTGCGGTTCGACCCTGCTTGCCGATGATCTTGCCCACATCTTTTTGGGAGACCCTGAGGCGGAGCAGGGTGGAGTCGGGTTCAAGGATCGCCTCGACCGTCATGGCATCTGGGTCATCGACAAGAGCCCTGGCGATTTCGGACAGGAGAGACTTCATGTCCTGCACGATTTCGGCGTGGGGCAGGGGGGGGGCCGGCTGAGTCATACGGAACACCTCTGGGAGTAATGCCTCGACCTTCGCCCGTTCGCCGGATGGCCTTGTCTATGCAAGACTTTCAGCGGTGTGCGTATGCAAGATCGTTGGCGACAGACCGGGGTGGAGCCCCCGCCTGTTTGACGCTGACGCGCAGCAACTGTACGAGTCAGATCGAAGTGTACTCAAAGAAGGTGCTGCGCAAGACGGTTACCTGTGTGATCCGAAGGGCACCTGTAACCAGATTTAGTTCCCGCGGTAATCGTTTGGTTCCAAACGAAGAGGGCTGGCGGGAGCGTCAGGCGGTGGCGACGGGCTCGAGCGCCGGCTGGGCGGCGGGCGCCTGGGCGAGGAGCTTGCCGACGCGATCGGAGAGCTGGGCGCCGTTGCCGGTCCAGTAGTCGATGCGGTCGCGCTTGAGCAGGACGGTGGCGGGGCTGGTGCGGGGGTTGTAGGTTCCGACGACTTCGACGGAGCGGCCGTTGCGGGCGCGATCCTTTTCGATGACGACGATGCGGTAGTGGGGCTGCTTGCGGGCGCCGACGCGGGCGAGGCGGATCATCAACACTGGTGAGGCCTTTCAAGGAAAGATTTAGAGAGAGCGTGGGGGTTGTGCCGGCTATTTTCCATGAAGTTACGTGGAAGGCCGAGCCCGTGGCTGCTGAATCGCCGACGCGCTTCGCAACCCAACACCTAAGTATGGCTGAGTTTGGGGGAATCTGCAACGCGATCGCGTGGGGGGAAGAGGAAGCGGAGGACGTCCGGGAAGCGGGCGGCCCAGGCGGCTTCGTCGTGGACGGCCCCGGGGGCGCGGGTGTAGGCGAGTTCGGTGCCCTCGCGCCAGCCTCGTTTGAGCAGACGCTGGAAGAGGAGGTCCGTGTCGCGGAGGTGCCGGAGGCCTTCGGCGGTGCCCATGTCGAGCCAGATGCGGAGGTGGGGGCGCTTGCGGGAGCGGCCGAGGAGCGAGAGGATGGCGCGGTGGTCCCACCAGATGGAGGGGCTCATGACGGCGAGGCGGCCGAAGACGTCCGGGTGCTGGAGGCCGAGGTAGAGGGTGATGAGGCCGCCGAGGGAGGAGCCACCGAGGCCGGTGCTGTCGGTTTCGGGTAACGTCCGGTAGGTGGCATCGAGGAAGGGCTTGATCTCCTCGATAAGGACGCGGCCGTAGGTGTGGCCTTCGCCTCCGGCTCCGCGGGCGTCGCGGGTGGGGGTGTATTCGGCCATGCGGCGGAGGCCGGTGTTGGCGATGCCGACGAGGATGACGGGGTCGATTTCGCCGGCGAGAGCGAGGCGGTCGGCTGTGGTGTGGGCCTGCCAGGTGCGGCCGGGGACATAGGAGAGGCGGGGGTCGAAGAGGTTCTGGCCGTCGTGGAGATAGAAGACGGGGAAGCGGCGGGTGGGGTCGGCGGCGTAGCTTGGTGGTAGGTGGACGGTTACGGTGCGTTCGGGCGGATCGGGCAGGAGGTTCGAGTGGAAATGCCAGAGCTCAAGGCCGGCCTCGGACGGCGCGGGTGGCGCTTCGTCGTGGGTTGGATCGTGCCGGAGAAAGGTGGCGGCGGCGCGGCGTGGAAGCAGGCGGAGAAGGGATGATTCGGCCCTTGCCAGGGGCTTGGGCGTCGCGGATTGCGAGGTCAGGGGTGGACTCCCATGCTTTAGGATGTTGCGTAAAGACTAGCAGAGGCGGACGGATGCGACGCGATTACCGGAAGTGGCACTCCCCACGCCTGGGCCGGGAGATGGAGATGCTGGTGTTCGGGCACGAAGGGCTTCCGGTCCTGGTGTTTCCGACCTCGTGCGGGCGGTTCTTCGAGTTTGAAGATCGGGGGATGGTGGGGTGTGTCGCGGACAAGATCGACCGGGGAGAGATCCAGCTTTTCTGCGTGGACTCGGTGGATGGGGAGAGCTGGTACAACCGGGACGTGGGGCCGCGGTGGCGGATTGCACGGCAGGTGATGTATGAGCGGTACTGCATGGATGAGGTGGTGCCGTTCATCAAGATGCTGAACTGGAATCCGCAGATGGCGACGCTGGGATGCAGCTTTGGGGGGTACCATGCGGTGAACTTCGCGCTGCGGCACCCCGATGTGGTGACGGCTTGCCTGTCGATGAGCGGGAAGTTCGATATGACGTACTTTCTGCATGGGTACTATGACGAGGATGTGTATTTCCAGACGCCGCCGCATTTTCTGAAGAATCAGCAGGATGGATGGTGGTTGGAACGGTACCGGAGGAACACGTACGTGCTGGCGACGGGCGTGGAAGATCAGTGCTGGGACGCGAACGAGCGGCTGGCCGAGGTGATGCGCGAGAAGGGGATTCCGGTGCGGCTGGAGGTGTGGGGCGACCGGACGGGGCACGACTGGCCGTGGTGGATGCAGATGATGCGAGCTTATCTATAAGGTAGGGTTCAGATCTAAGGGACGTTGAGAGCAGAGGAGGATGGATGAAGAAGATCGGTGTGTTGTTTGGGGTGGAGAACACGTTTCCGGGTGCGCTGGTGAACCGGATCAACGAGATGGACCTGGACGGGATCCGGGCGGAGTTTGTGCAGGTGGGCGGGGTGGAGATGGCGGTGCCTTCGGGGTATGCGGTGATCGTGGACCGGATCTCGCATGACATGCCGTTTTATCGGGCTTACCTGAAGAATGCGGCGCTGTGTGGGACGCAGGTGATCAACAATCCGTTCTGGTGGTCGGCGGACGACAAGTTCTTCAACTACGCGCTCGCGGCGAAGCTTGGGGTGGCGGTTCCGCGGACGGCGCTGATCCCGCACAAGTTCTATCCGCCGAACATCAACGGCAAGTCGCTGCGGAACCTGGAGTTTCCGCTGGATTGGGGAGCGATCTTCGACTATGTGCAGTTCCCGGCGTTTCTGAAGCCGCACGATGGGGGTGGGTGGCGAGACGTTTGGCACGTGCAGAACCCGGATGAATTTTTTGTCGCTTACGACCAGAGCCGCGACCTGTGCATGACGCTGCAGGCTGCGGTGAAGTTCAAGGAGTACTTCCGGTGCTACGTGGTGGGGCAGGAAGAGGTACGGATCATGGCGTACGATCCGCGGCGTCCGCACCATGAGCGGTATGTGCTGGAGCCGCAGGTGTATCCGGATGGGCTGCTGGCGCGGGTGGAGAAGGATGCGCTGACGCTTTGCCGGGCGCTGGGGTACGACCTGAATACGGTGGAGTTTGCGGTAGAGGATGGGGTGCCGTATGCGATCGACTTCATGAACCCGGCTCCGGATGCGGACTACCACTCGGTGGGGCCTGAGAACTTTGCGTGGATTGTGGATGCGGTGGCGCGGCTGGCGGTGAAGAAGGCGCAGGCGGGGAGTTCGGAGCTGGCGGAGATGCGGTGGGGGAATCTGCTGACGGGGAAGACGGCGAGCGGGGAGAAGCCCGTGCAGGTGAAGAAGACGGTGGCGGCGAAGAAGACGGTGGCGAAGAAAGCGGCGGTGAAGAAGGTCGCCAAGACGAAGTAGGCACGGCAAGGTACGCGGGGAGAGAAAGACAATGCGGCCATCGTTTACGTTGGGGATTGAAGAGGAGTACCAGACGGTCGATCCGGTGACGCGAGATCTTCGGTCGCATGTGTCGACCGAGATGCTGGCGATGGGGCAGCTTCGGCTGGAAGAGCGGGTGAAGGCGGAGCTGCACCAGTCGGTGATCGAGGTGGGGACGCGGATTTGCAACACGATTTCGGACGCCAAGGAAGACCTGTACGACCTGCGGCGGAACATGATCCGGCTGGCGGAGGAGAATGGGCTGATGCTGGTGGCGGGGGCGACGCATCCGTTCGGCGACTGGCGGGAGCAGGAGATCTATCCGGACCCGCGGTATGCGCAGGTGGTGGAAGATCTGCAACTGGTGGCGCGGGCGAACCTGATCTTCGGGCTGCATGTGCATGTGGGGATCGAGGACCGGGAGGCGGCGATCCGCATCATGAACTCGATTCGTTACTTTTTGCCGCACATTCTTGCGCTCTCGACGAATTCGCCGTTCTGGCAGGGGATGAAGACGGGGTACAAGAGCTATCGGGCGAAGGTGTTCGAGAACTTTCCGCGGACGAACCTTCCGGATACGTTTGGGAGTTACTCGGAGTTCGAGAACTACATCAACCTGCTGGTGAAGACGAACTGCATCGACAACGCGAAGAAGATCTGGTGGGATGTGCGGCCGCATCCTTACTTCAACACGATCGAGGTGCGGGTGTGCGATATCCCGATGCGGGCGGAGGAGACGATCGCGATCGCGGCGCTGATCCAGGCGACAGCGGCGAAGCTTTGGAAGCTGCACTCGTGCAACCAGGACTATCGGCAATACTCGCGGGCGCTGCTGATGGAGAACAAGTTTCGCGCGGTGCGGTATGGGCTGGATGGCAAGATGATCGACTTCGGCAAGCAGTGCGAGGTTCCGGTGCGGGAGCTGATTCTGGAGTATCTGACGTTTGTGGACGATCAACTGGATGAGTTGGGGAGCCGCAAGGAGATCGAGTATATCCATACGATGATGGCGAACGGGTCGGGGGCTGACCGGCAGTTGCGGGTGTTTGAAGAGACGAGCGAGCTGAAGGACGTGGTGGACTACATGGCACGGGAGACGCGGGCGGGGCTGTAGAGGCGGCAACTTGCGGGGAAAGAGCGCAGGTGGAGGTTGTATTCTATGGGTATGGTGCCTGCGATCAAGACGGCGGCGGTTGAAGATTCGGTGAAGGCGACGGGGACGCAGGATGGCCATGCGTTGCGTGAGGTTGCCTTCCCCGAGGAGTACGGGGCGGGGGCGCGGAATGCGGTGACGACGTGCCTGCGGATCCAGCCTGAGGAGAAGGTGACTCTGATTACGGACCGGAGCTGCGTTGCGGTGGCGGCTTCAATGGCGCGGGAGCTGGACCGGATCGGCTGCACGTGGAACGGGTTTGTGCTGGAAGAGGTGGCGGAGCGGCCGCTGGTGGGGATGCCGCAGGTGGTGCTGGAGGATATGGAAAGCTCGCAGGTGAGCATCTTTGCGGTGCAGGTGCAGCCGAACGAGCTGCGCAGCCGGATGGAGATGACCGATGTGGTGAATCGGCGGCGAATGCGCCATGCCCACATGGTGAACATTACGGGCGAGATCATGGTGCAGGGGATGCGGGCGGATTTTGTGGGCATCGATATGCTGAGCCAGGCGGTGCTGGACCGGGTGCGGAAGGCGACGTATGTTCGGGCGACGACGGCGGCGGGGACGGATATCCATGCGCAGCTTGAGCCGAGCTATCGGTGGTTCAAGACTTCGGGGATTATCAGCCCGGAGAAGTGGGGAAACCTCCCTGGGGGCGAGTGCTTTACGGCTCCGGGTGAGGTGAATGGGGTGTTTGTGGTGGATGGGGTGGTGGGGGACTTTCTTTGCGGGCGTTACGGGATCCTGCGGGAGACGCCGCTGACGATCAATATCGAGGGGAACCGGATTACCAAGGTCGCTTGTGCGAACAAGGAGCTGGAGCGGGATTTCTGGGCGTATACCCATACGGATGAGAACTCGGACCGGGTGGGGGAGTTTGCGATCGGCACCAACGTCGGGGTGGAGCGGGTGATTGGGAACATTCTGCAGGATGAGAAGTTTCCCGGCGTGCATATTGCGTTCGGCGATCCGTATGGGGCGCATACGGGGGCGCCGTGGAAGTCTTCGACCCATATTGACGTGGTTGGGCTTGGCTTCAACATCTGGCTGGGGGATGCGAAGGGCGAAGAGCAGATTATGCGGGATGGGGAGTTTCTGCTGTCGGTTTAGTGTTTGGGTGAGGTGGACAGGGATGTTGCAGCCGACACGGGCGGAGTTCAACCGTAGCTTTACGGGTGAGAGGTATGCGGCGCTGCATTCGCGGCTGGAGGCGACGACCCGGGCGAAGGTGGAGTTCCGGGTGTGCGAGACGCCGTGTTTTTTCTCGCGGGAGATGCTGGAGGAGATGGCGGCGGACGGCATCGCGCTGACGCGGCAGCTTGTCGACAGCCCGGAGTATATGCGGGTTTCGGAGGAGGCGATTCCGGAGCGGTGGCGGATGGCAGGCGAGTCCAGGCAGCCGGAGTTCATGACGGTGGACTTTGGGCTGGTGCGTGGGGCGGGTGGGAGGCTGGAGCCGAAGCTGGTGGAGATGCAGGCGTTTCCCTCGGTATTCGGGTACCAGGATGTGCTGGCGCGAGAGTATGTGAACACGTACGGGCTGGGGGATGGGTGGGGCTGGCACCTGGGAGGGCATGCGGAGGAGAGCTACTGGGAGTTGCTGCGGCGGGTGATCGTCGGCGGGCACGACCCGCGGCAGGTAGTGCTGGCAGAGGTTGAGCCGGAGGAGCAGAAGACGAGGCCGGATTTCAGGGTGTATGAGGATCGGCTGGGAATTGTGACGGTGGATGTCGCAAAGCTGCGGAAGGAAGGACGGCGGCTGCTGTACCAGGAGCCCGGTGGCGGGTGGGTGGTGATTCGGAGGATCTTCAACCGGGCGATCGTGGATGAGATCGAGCGGAAGGGTATTGTGCTGGGGTTCGACTACCGGGATGATCTTGAGGTGGAGTGGGCGGGGCATCCGAACTGGTTCTTCCGGATCAGCAAGTTCTCGTTGCCCTATCTGGATCATCGCTCGGTGCCGGCGGCGGTGTTTTTGGATGAGTGGTTTATGGGGAAGGGGCGGGACCGGCTGCCGGCAGAGCGGGCAGATGTGTTGCTGAAGCCTCTGTATTCCTTTGCGGGCAAGGGGATTCAGTTTGGGCCGACGGATGCGGAGTTGGAGAGCATCCCGGTAGAGAAGCGGCGGCTCTACCTGTTGCAGGAGCGGGTGCGTTTTGAGCCGGTGATTGCAACGCCTTTCGGGATGACGCAGGCGGAGATCCGGGTGATGTACGTGTGGCCGCAGGGCGGGGAGATGGAGCCGGTGATCAGCCTGGTGCGGATGGGGCGGGGGATGATGATGGGAGTGGACCATAATCAGGACCAGGCATGGGTTGGGGGTACGGCGGCGCTGTTTCCCCGGTGAGTTTGGCTGGGCTGCGTTGGTAACGTTACCTTTGGGGCAGGAGATGCGGAGCGTGGCTCAGGCGAACGGTGGGTTGGAGTACACTTCAGGCTTAGATGCAAGGTACGAACCAGTGGACGGAACATGGCTCGATCTGAGACTTCCAGCGTGATTGATCTGGAGCAATTCGGGCGCGATCGGCCTGTGCGGGTTTCTGTGCGCTTTCCGATGGAGTTGGCGATCTGTTTGCACACGCAGGAGGGACAAACGGAGGCCATGTCCGTAAATATCTCGGCGAATGGGGTGCTTTTTTCGGGACCTCGTCTGCCGGAAGTCGATAGCCCGGTTGAGTTCACGATGAGGATGCCGGGAGAGGTCATGGGCTATGTCGACGATCTGCTGGTTCACTGCCGAGGCAGAATCGTACGTCATGAACGACGGGTGACATTCGACCTTGCCGCTGCGGTGATTGATGAGTACGTTTTTAAGGCTTAGGTAACTCCATTGGATGAGAAGGCCAGGTTGAAGATACCGGTTGACAGTGCTGAATTATCCGCGGCCCCGGGGATCCGGGTTGTGCTCGCGGACTCGCAAGCGATCTACCGGGTAGGGATGCGGAAGGTCTTCGCCATTGAAGACGACATCCGGGTCGTGGCCCAGGTGGAGACGCTGACCAACCTTCACGGAGCTCTGCAGCGCTTTCCGACCGACGTGGTGGTGCTGGAGGGGCAACTGATCGCGGGGACGACGGATGCGATTCCCGAGTTGGTGAAGGCGGCGCCGGATGCCAAGCTGATCGTGCAGGTGGTGGAATCAGACGAGATGAATACGGTAGAGCTTTACCGGCGCGGAGTGCGTGGCGTGGTCCCGCGTTCGATCTCTCCGGACCTGCTGGTGAAGTGTGTGCGGAAGATCGCGGCGGGGGAGACGTGGATCGATAACCAGTCGATTAGCTGGGTAATCGACGCTTACCGGTCGCAGGCGACGAGCATGACCGGACCGAAGGTGCAGCCGAAGCTTTCGAAGAAGGAATTGGCGATCATCGGGTGCATTACGCGGGGGATGCGGAACAAGGAGATCGCCTACCAGATCGGCACGACCGAGCAGGTGATCAAGAACTACCTGCGGAAGGTGTACGACAAGCTGG
Source organism: uncultured Granulicella sp. (assembly GCA_965213785.1). Taxonomy (GTDB): domain Bacteria; phylum Acidobacteriota; class Terriglobia; order Terriglobales; family Acidobacteriaceae; genus Edaphobacter. The sequence goes on from OZ243921.1 coordinate 3,436,105, forward strand.
GTGTTTCCGACCGTCTAGAGCTGGCGCTCTATTGCCTGCACCACCAGTTGCTGAAGAAGTATGGGACGGACCAGGACTTGCCGATGCCGACGCTGGTTCCTCCGGCGACTCCCCTGCGGCCCAAGATGTAGGCGGAGGCGGGTGGTCCGCCTCCGCGTGCTGGGTTGCTGCTAGGGTTTGTCGATTTCTATATCGATCGTGAACTTGACCTCGTCGCTGATGGCTCCGGAGGCCGGCGTCTTCTGGCCGAAGTTGAAGTCGGTGCGTTTGAGCATGCCGGAGGCAGAGAAGCCGCTGACCATGCCGCCGCGCTGACCCTTTTGCGGGGGAGCGGGGCCGTCGACGTCGAGGGTTACGCTTTTGGTGACGCCGGCGAGGGTGAGATCGCCGATGATCTGGTGCTTGCCGTTGGTGGTGACGACCTTGGTGGACTTGAAGGTTAGGGTGGGGTTCTTTTCGACGTCGAAGAAGTCGGCGCTTTTGAGATGGGTGTTGCGGCGGTCGTTGCTGGTGTTGACGGTGGTGGCGTCCATGGTGGCGGTGACGGAGGACTTGTCGAAGTCCTTTTCGTCGAGCTGGACGGTGCCTTTGACGCCGGTGATGGAGCCGCGGACGGTGCTGACGGCGAGATGGCGGACCTGGAAGTCGACGTTGGAGTGGGCGGGGTCGATGGTCCAGGTGGTGGTCTGGGCTTGCGCGCCGGCTGCAAAGGCGAGGGCGAGGAGAAGGGTGGGTTTGATCAAGGTCGTGCCTTTCCGATGCTTGGTTCAGTTTGCGGAATCGCAGCTTGCTCGTGGGTTCTGATCTGCGGAAGATCGGAACCGATGCTTCGGAGCTTCGACTCGGTTCGGGTATAAGGCGATGCTACATGGATGGATGGCGGGATGGAATAGCGGACCGCGTTCGCATGGGCGATTTCTGGCGCGGATGGTAGGATGGCGGATTCATGAGCATTGTTACGGAGTGGCGCGGGCTGACGCGGACGCAGCGGAGTACGTTTGTGGCGTGTTTCCTGGGCTGGACGTTGGATGCGTTCGACTTTTTTCTGCTGACGGTTTGCCTGAAGGCGGTGGCTGCGGACTTCCATGTGGGGATCAAGCAGGTCGCGGAGGCGATCTTCTGGACGCTGGCGATGCGGCCGGTAGGAGCGTTTCTGTTTGGCGCTATGGCGGAAAAGTATGGGCGGCGGCCTACGCTGATGGTGAACATCGTTGCGTTTTCGGTGTTTGAACTGGCTTCGGCGTTTGCGCCGACGACGGCGACCTTCCTGGTATGCCGGGCGCTGTTTGGCGTGGCGATGGGGGGCGAGTGGGGGGTGGGGGCGGCGCTGGCGTTTGAGACGCTGCCCGCGAAGGGGCGGGGGTTCTTCTCCGGGCTGCTGCAGGAAGGGTATGTGATCGGAAATCTGCTGGCGGCGGCGACCTATGGGCTGCTTTTTCCGCATCTGCACGGGACGGGGATGTGGACGGGTTGGCGGGTGCTGTTCATGATCGGCGCGCTGCCGGCGGGGCTTGCGTTCTATCTGCGGTTTCGGGTGGAGGAGTCTCCGACGTGGCTGGCGGCGCGGGAGGAGCGGCGGCTGGGCGTTGCGGTGCCGCGGTTCGAGTGGCGGAAGCTGGTGCAGTATCTTCCCAGCTTCTTGTTCCTGGTGGTGCTGATGACGGCGATGACCAGCTTCAGCCATGGAACGCAGGATCTATACCCGACCTATCTGGAGAAGGATCGGGGATTGCTGCCGGGTACGGCTGGGTTCGTGATCGTGGTGGGGAGCCTGGGAGCGTTGTTCGGGGGCGTGCTGTGCGGGACGCTTTCCGAGCGGTTCGGGCGGAGGAAGACGATTATAGTGGCGGCGCTGCTGGCGATTCCGATGATTCCGCTGTGGATGTGGTCGCATGGGGCGGTGGCGATGGCGGTGGGTGGGTTCCTGATGCAGATGATGGTGCAGGGGGCGTGGGGAGTGATTCCGGCGCACCTGAATGAGCTTTCGCCGGGGCCGGTGCGCGCGGTGTTTCCGGGATTTGCGTACCAGTTGGGGAACCTGCTTTCTTCGCGGAATGGGGTGTTTCAGGCTGGGTTGGCGCAGCGGTATGCGGGGGGGATGCTGGGGCCGGTGCTGGCAGGGACAGTGTTGGTGGTAGCGGTGCTGGTGGCCGCGGTGACGGCTTCAGGGTCTGAGGCGAAAGGGGCGCGGTTGAGCGTGGCGGAGAGGTTAGGCGGTGGTGTTGTGGGATCGCTTCCAGATCAGTGATCAAGTACCAGTCAATTACCAGCTATCGGCTGTCAGCTGTCGGCCATCGGCGGTCAGTGATCGGCTGTCCATTGGCTCTTGGCGGGCAGGGTTAGAGGGAGCCGGTGTGGACACGGCTTTCGGCGAGGTCGAGCTCGCGCTGGAGGGTGCGAAGGACCTCGTCGTTGATCTGGTCTTCGTCGCGGAGGCGGATAAGGGTTTCGCGTTCCACCTGGAGGACGCCGAGCAGGGCGCTGCCGCGGGCGGACTGGTCTACCAGGCCGTGGGCGCGGGCCTGCTGCTGGGCTGGCATAGCGTCGAGACGGCGCTGGTAGGTTTCCAGGAGTTCGCCGAAGAGGGCGGACTGAGTGCGATTTTTCGTGCGACGCCGGGCGAGGTGGACGAGGGCTTCCTGGAGGAGGATGCGGCGAGCCTGCTGTTCCTCGGCGTCGACGCGGTTGGCCTGCGAGAGGCCGAGGCGGCGGATGAGCCAGGGAAGCGTGAGGCCCTGGAGGACGAGGGTAGCGACGATGAGGCAGAAAGCGAGATAGATGATCATGCTGCGTTGGGCGAAGGGCTTGCCGCCGGGCAGGGTGTAGGGAAGCGAGACGGCGGCGGCGAGCGAGAGCACGCCCCGCATGCCGCCCCAGCCGAGAATGAAGATGCCGCGTGGATCGGGGGCGGCGGGGCAGGTCTCGTGGAAGAAGCGGTCGATGGCATAGGCGATGTAGGTTTCTCCGAAGACCCAGGCCATGCGGATGGCGATCAGGACGACGCTGAAGCCGATGCCGTAAAGCACGAGGGTGCGGTGGCTCAGGGTGCCGATTTCGCCGATGACGAAGGGCAGTTGCAGCCCGAGAAGGACGAAGACGATGCCGTTGAAAACGAAGGTAAGAGCCTCCCAGACGGCGGTGGTCTGGAGGCGGACCTGGGGGGACATGTATTCGGGGCTCTGGCGGGACATATACATGCTGCAGGCGATGACGGCGATGACGCCGGAGACGTGGATGCGGTCCGCGAGGAGGTAGGTGGCGTAGGGGACGAGGATGCTGATGACGATTTCGATGGGCCCGTCGTCGACCCAGCGCTCGAACCAGGCGACCAGGGCTCCAATGGCGAGGCCGATGGCGACGCCTCCTCCTGTGAGGAAGAGGAGGCGTCCGGCGGTCTCGATGACGGAGGGAGCGTCTTCGGTGAGGAGGAGGGCGAGGCCTAGCTGGAGGGCGAGGAGGCCGGTTCCGTCGTTGACGAGGCTCTCCGCCTCGAGGATGTCGACGATGTGCTGGGGCAGACCGAGGCGGCGGGCGATGGAGGTGGCGGCGATGGCGTCGGTGGCGGCGACGACGGCACCGAGGAGGACGGCGGATCGCCAGTCGAAGCCGGGGAGGAGATGTCCGGCGGCGAGGGCGAGGCCGAGAATGGTGAAGAAGACCAGGCCCACGGCGAGGCGGGCGATGCTGAAGAAATTGCGCTGGAACTCTCGCCAGGAGAGGGTCCAGGCGGCGGAGTAGAGGAGCGGGGGGAGGAAGACGAGGAAGACGAGGTCGGGGTTGAGGCCGATGCGCGGGATGCCGGGGAGGAGGCTGACCAGGATGCCGGCGATGACCAGCAGGATGGGGTAGGGGATCTGCAGACGGCGGGCGAGGCCAGCAAACAGGGCGACGAAGACGAGCAGGAGGAGAAAGACGGATTGGACGGTCTGGATGCTGTTTGCGGGGGTCATGGGCGTGGCGGCTGAACGCGACTTTTGCGGGACGGTGGTGCGGTCGAGCCCATGGAATATTATCGCGCGGCGGTTTGAGGAGCGGGGTGATGGATTGGGGAGACGCCCGGATGAGGGACTTCTAATGGGAGGAGGCACGGGATGGTTGAGCGATTGCCCGGACTCGCATGTGCGGGGAACTCCGCGTGCGACGCCGGTTGCATTCGATCGGCTGCTCGAGCTGAGGACGGAGGCGGCGATGCATCACCACATTCATGCTTTTGGGCCGAGTTTGTCGAACAGCTACTCTGGGCGGACCCTGGATAAGAGCGAGGTGGCCCGGAAGGCAGCGGAGGTTCGCAAGAGGCTGGGCGGAGCCTCGGGCGAGGTGGAGGTGGAAGCCGAGGCGGATGGCGACATGGAGTGGTTGGTGCGGCCGGGGTACGAGGCGGCCGGGTATGGGGGGCGGGGACGCAGGGCTTCGCTGGCGAAGCTCGACGCAGAGGTCGAAGAGACAGGGACGGTAAGCGAGACGATTTCGGTCTGGGCTTAGGGTGAGCGCAAGGCTCTTGGAAGGACATGTATCCTTCTAAGGGCGGATGAAATGACGATTGCGACGGGTGTGGTGCGCGGCGAGTTGAGGGTGGCTGCGCCGTTTCTGATCGAGCAGCATTGGGCTGCGTACACAGCGGAGCAACATGCCGTATGGGGAGAGTTGGTGCGGCGCAGGATGCCGCAGCTTCGAGAACATGCCTGCCGGGAGTATCTTACGGGGTTCGAAGCGGTCGGGCTGCGGGAAGACCGTTTGCCGGAGCTTGCGGCGGTGAGTGCGCGGCTGGAACCGCGGACCGGATGGCGGTCTACGCCGGTCAGCGGGTTCCTTCCAGGGGATGCGTTCTTCGAGATGCTGGCGGCGCGGCGGTTTCCGACGACGACCTCCCTGCGGGCGCGGGAGTCGATGGAATATACGCCGGAGCCGGATATCTTCCACGATGTGTTTGGGCATGTGCCGATGCATGCGCACCCCGTGTTTGCCGACTTTCTGCAGCGGTATGGGGCGGTGTGTGCGGGGCTAAGCGATCCGGCAGCGCTGGAGCGGATGGGGCGGCTTTTCTGGTTTACGGTGGAGTTTGGATTGATCCGCGAGGGGGGGGAGCTGAAGGTTTATGGGAGCGGGCTGATCAGCTCGCATGGGGAGTGTACGCGGGTGCTGGCGGGTGGGTGCGAGGTGCGGGAGTTCGAGCTGGATGCGGTGCTAGGGCAGGAGTTCGATACGGGCGCGATGCAGCCGGTGCTGTTTGCGGTGGAGTCGTTCGAGCAGATCTATGAGGCGACGGCTGAGGCGGAGCGGCGGCTGGGCTAGTTGGCCTGCATCAATTGGCCCAGGCCAGGCCGTCGGCTCCGTTGCCGGCGTCGATGGCGGTGGGGACGGTCCAGTTGGCGACATCAATGACGGCGACCTTCTTCTGGCAGGAGACGTAGGCCATTTTGCCGTCGGGGCGGACGATGACCTCCTGGGGGGAGCCGGGGAGGTCGAGGGTGCGGGTCAGCTTCAGGGTGGTGAGGTCGAGGACGCCGAGCTTATTGAGCGAGCGGAGGCAGATGAGGAGGTAGCGGCCGTCGCGGGTGGAGGCGGTGCCGTAGCCGGAGGCCGGGAGGGAGACCCAGGTCTTGATGCGGTTGGTGGCGGCGTCGATGACGGCGAGTTGCGGCTTGGTCTGGTCGGAGGTGAAGACGAGCTTGTCGTCGTTGGACAGGGAGATGCGCTGGGTGTCGCCGGAGATGGGGATGACGGCGAGGGTCTTCTTTGTGGCGAGGTCGAGGACGGAAACGGTGCCGGGTTCGACGTTGGCCGTGTAGGCGCGGCGGCCGTCGTGGGTGATGGCGAACATGTGGGACTGGGGCTGGGTGGTGGGGATGGTTGCGGTGACGGCATAGGTGTGAGGATCGATGGCCGTGATGGTCTGGTCGAGTTCGGTGGAGACGTAGAGCGTTTTGCCGTCGGGGGAGAACTGGGGGCAGTGGGGGCGCACGCCGTGGGAGAAGTCGATGGTGTGGACGATCTTGCCGCTGGTGAGGTCAATGACATCGATGCGCTGGCCGTCGGTGCCGGGCTTGCCGACCCCGGAGCTGCCGTAGATGGGGACGAAGGCGGTCCTACCATCTGGGCTGGCGATGACCTCGTGACCGGTGACGCCGGCTACGTCGATCACGGCGACCTGCTGATTGGTGGCGGGGTCGATGACGGAGAGCGTGTGGTCCTTCTGATTGGCGACCAGGAGTTTGGACTGCGCGGGGAGGCTGAGCGGAAGAAGCAGAACGGCGAGGAGAGTGGGCTTCAGCATGGGGGAGGAGGATAGCATCTTCGGTGGTGGCGATGCCAGCTAGGGGTAGAGGCGGGTGGTCGTCCAGCCTTGGCCGGTGGCGGCGTAGAGGATGCGGTCGTGGAGGCGGTTGGGGCCATCCTGCCAGAACTCGATGGCGGCGGGTTGGAGGGCATAGCCGAGCCAGTGGTCCGGGCGGGGGACTTCGCCGGGGTAGCGGGCGGCGAGATCGCTGGCGGCGGCTTCGAGGGCCTCGCGGCTGGCGACGGGGCGGCTCTGCAGGCTGGCGGCGGCGCTGATCTGGCTGCCGTGGGAGCGGGAGTGGAAGTAGTGGTCGGCGTCTTCGGGGGGGAGCTGGGTGATGGGGCCCTCGACACGGACCTGGCGGCGCCTGGTCTTCCAGTGGAAGGTGACGGCGGCGTGTGGATTGGCGGCGAGTTCCTGGCCTTTGCGGCTGTCGCCGTTGGTGTAGAAGGCGAAGCCACGTTCGTCGAGACCTTTTAGAAGCACCATGCGAAGGCTTGGGCGGCCTTCCGGGGTGGCGGTGGCGAGGGCCATTGCGTTCGGGTCGTTTGGCTCGGAGATGGCGGCTTCTGCGAGCCAGTGGCGGAAGATTTCGATGGGATCGGGTGCCTGGCCCGTGGTGAAGGGGGAGAGGGTCGGGCTGGGTGCGTTCATGGGCTTTCTCCTCGGTCGCCTGCTGCAACTTCTTGAGGCTATTCGAGGGGGGAGGCGGTTTGGATGGGAGGAGTTTGGGTGGTTTTAGTGCGGTCAAGGATTCTGGGCTGAGTGTTCCCCGGGGAGGATTCGGATCGCGTGACCGATCAGGAGGAGGACGGGGGAAGGTCCTGCGTCTTCGTCGCGGAGAGTGGCGAGGGTGGCGGTATGGGTTTGCTGTTGGGGGGTTGAGGCGCGGGAGATGGCGGCAATGGGGGTCTCCGGGGAGACGCCGGAGGCGATGAGGTCGTCGGCGAGGGCGCGAAGGTGGGGGCCTGGCATGTAGAGGGCGAGGGTGGCCTCGGCGGGCAGGGCTCCGGTCCACACGGGGGTGAAGCCGTGCCTGGCTGCACTGTGATGCCCTGTGGCGAGGATGAGGCGGCTGGCGGCGGCGCGGTTGGTGAGCGGGGTCTGGAGGGCGGCGGCGGCGGCGAAGGCGGAGGTGATGCCGGGGACGATCTCGAAAGGGACGCCGGCGGCGCGAAGGGCGTCGATCTCCTCTCCGGCGCGGCCGAAGATGAGAGGGTCTCCGGATTTGAGGCGGAGGACGGACTGACCAGCGCGGGCTTGCGCGATCATGAGGGTGTGGATTTCGGGCTGGGTGATGCGTGGCTGGCCGCAGCGTTTGCCGACGGAGATGGCTTCGGCGACGGGGTTGGCGAGGGCAAGGATCTCGGGGGAGACGAGGTCGTCGAAGAGCAGGACGGTGGCTGTTTCGAGGAGGCGAACGGCGCGGAGGGTGAGGAGATCGGGGGCTCCGGGGCCGGCTCCGGCGAGGTAGACGCGACCGGGCTGGGCGGCTGGAGAGCCCACCCTAGACGATGAGACTGCCGAAGGTGGGACGCCCGACGCTTCGGGGGCGATCACGGCTTATGCTCGATGGGATTGGTGAGGGCGTGCTGGCGGGCGAGGGTGCGGGAGGGGCAGCCGTCGTAGCCGCAGACTTCGCGGAGGGCGAGTCGGTGGAGGAGGAGCTTGCGTTCCTCGTTGAGGGGCTCTATTTGGGTAACTTCGCGGCGGAGATTGCCGAGGTCGGTGAGCCAATCGCCCGTGTCGAGGGGGAGTTGGGCGTTGATCTCCTTGCGGAGTCGCTGGGCGAGGGCGGGCGAGGCACCGGCGGTGGAGATGGCGATCTGGAGGTCGCCGCGGCGGACGACGGAGGGGAAGTAGAAGTCGCAGAAGGGTGGGTCGTCGACAGCGTTGCAGAGGATGCCCTTCGAGACGGCTTCAAGGTAGACGGTGCGGTTAACCTCGCCGCGGTCGGTGGCGGTGACGACGAGGAAGGTACCGGGGGCGACGTCGCCGGGGGCGAACGCGCGCTGGTGCCAGGTGATTTCGCCGGCGGCGGCGAGGTCCTGGATGCTTTCGCGGGCTTCCGGGGCGATGACGGTGACGGCGGCGTGGGCGGCCCGGAGGGATTCGATTTTAGACTCGGCAAGGTTGCCGGCGCCGATGACGAGGCAGGGGCGGGCGGTGAGCTTGAGAAAGATGGGGAAGAGGTCCATGGGCCGCCGATTTCGGGTTTGGGGGGAGGGTACCCCTCCCCCGGCTAAAGTACGAAAGTACGTTGAACGAAAGACTTAGGTCTGGACTTCTGGCTTTCAGGTGCGGATCAAGCCCCGCTGTTCCGGCAATCAGCCGCTGGTAACTGTACACGGTACTAGTTGAGGATCGAGAGCTCAATACCAGTATAAAGAATGGGAGCGAACTGCTACGCCATGCGGATCGAGGCATCTGGAGCGGGTTTTGTGACGTCTGGGGGGTTGACAACTTGAATCACAGGAAAGGTGACTGCGTTAACTAAAGAGAGCCCGGCGCATTGGCCGGGCTCTCTGGAATACTACAAAGCTGCTAATCGGAGATGGCTTCACTTTGCGTCCACGCCGAAACAGAAGACTCCGCCGTAGCCGCCATTAGCCGCGAGAGCATATTCACCAGGCGGTAAGGGTTGGGAAGGAATTACTTCCATGGAGCTTTTTCCGTACTTCTTAAAAGTGAGTGCGATGGAGGAATCGGCTGCCTGCTGGCTCTTGACTCCTTGAAACATACCAGCTTTGGCGGTGCTTATGGGCATGGTGCGCTCGCCCTTTTGAACGACAAAGGGCTTCAGTGCGATAAGGGTATTTGGATCGATGTTTTCGGCTCCAGGTGACGCCCTGACTATGAAGTGTGCACTCGGAAGTGCGCGGATGGGGGAAGCTGTATTTGGCACCACCTGCGCTCCGGTTGAGGACACACTGATGAAATGGTTATGCGTCTTACTTTCCATGGTTGGTTTCTGCTGCTCCAGCGGGGTCAGCTTGCCGTTTGTGTCAAGGAGGAAGAATTGCCCAACGTACTGGGGCTCTTCCGCCTCCGTCGTGGTGGCCTGGGTCGCTGTCTGAGCGCGGGCAGAACCTGGAAGCGAGAAGACGGTTGAAAGCGCGAGGAGTACTGAACCAATAACCGCGTGCGAGGTGTGAAGACTCGTTCTTGCCATGGGAAGCTCCTTAGGGCCCATTCGGGGGATGTTGAGACCGATGGCGGTATTATATGCAGCCCGCGACCGGGCCAATGTTATTTATGTGAGTGGGCTGGCGGGTGAAGCGAGGATTTAGATTAACAGTATATGTCTGAGATTTTGGAAGTTGACCTGGTGGGCGTCGGGTTGAATGCGACGGACACGGTGATTCCGGTGGCGGAGTACCCGATTCGTGGTTCGAAGGTGGAGTTTAGCGGGGGGACGGTGCTGCCGGGGGGGCAGGTCGCAACCACCGTGGTGGCGTGCCAGCAGTGGGGGTTGCTGACGCGGTACGTGGGGAAGTTGGGGGAGGATGACGCGGCGCGGCTGCATCGGGAGGCGTTTGCACGGGCCGGGGTGGAGATGCGGCTGATGACGGTACCGGGGGGGTCGAGCGCGCAGTCGTTGATCCTGGTGGATGGCGGTGGGGAGCGGACGGTGCTGTGCCGGCGGGATGAACGGCTGAGGCTGCGGCCGGAGGAGCTGGAGCGGGATTGGGTGGTGCGGGCGCGGGCGCTGCATGTGGATGGGTATGACACGGCGGCGGCGACGCAGGCGGCACGATGGGCGCGGGAGGCGGAGGTTCCAGTGGTGGCGGACCTGGATGAGGTGTACGAGGGGGTGGAGGCGTTGATGGGGTGCGTGGACTACCTGATTGTGAGCCGGGATTTCCCGACGCGGCTGATGGAGGAGGCGGATTTGGAAGGGGCGTTGCGGGGGATGCAGGCGCGGTTCGGGTGCAGGCTGGCGGCGGCGACGCTGGGCGAGGGGGGCGTGCTGGCGTGGGATGGAGTGAAGATGCATCGGGCGGCGGCGTACCGGGTTCCGGTGGTGGATACGACCGGGGCCGGGGACGTGTTCCATGCGGGTTTTATCTATGGGCTGCTGCAGGGCTGGGGATTGCAGCGGCAGATGGACTATGCGTGTGCGGCGGCGGCGCTGAACTGCATGAAGGTGGGGGCGCGGGGCGGATTGGAGACGGTGGGGGCGGTGGAGGAACTGATGGCGGTGGGTGCGCGGTATGGGGTCGGCTCTTAAGGCTATTGGGAAGGTATTGGCGCGCCTGTAGCCGTCTTCACATTAGGTTTCTGGGATGGAGCTTAGGCATCGACAGCGTGGCGGCCTCCGGCGGGTGGGGCGTCGCGATCTACCGGGGGGATGAAGGTGCCGTTGAGCTGGGCGCGGAGGTGGTCGTCGTCGGTGCGGGCGAAGTAGGCTCTCAGGTCTTCTTCAGGGTGGCGGGCGGAGAGGTAGGCGCGGAGGAGGCGCTCGATGGCTTCGGGGCAGTCTTTGGCGGCGGCGCGGAAGCCGAGGGGGCGGGCGGGGCGGGCGTATTTGCCGATGGCTCCGCCGACGCAGAAGTAGAAGGCGTCGACGGATTGGCCGTCGACTTTGAGTTTTTTGCCTTCGAGGCCGATGTCGGCGATCCAGTGCTGGCCGCAGGAGTTGGTGCATCCGGTGACGTGGAGCTTGATCTGCTGGTCGAAGCCGGGGAGGCGGCCTTCGAGCTCTTCGACGAGCCATTTGCTGAAGGCCTTGGTTTCGGCGATGGCGAGTTTGCAGAACTCGGTTCCGGTGCAGGCGATGGCGCCGCGCCAGAAGGGGGAGACTTCTACGTGGAGGTCGAGGGTGCGGAGGTCTTCGCAGAGGGCGCGGACGTGCTCGTTGCGGATGTTGACGAGGACGATGTTTTGCATGATGGTGGCGCGGAGGTTGCCGTCGCCGTACTGCTCGGCTAGCTCGGCGAGGCGCTCGAGCTGGTCTCCGGAGAGGCGGCCGCGGAGGACGCTGGCGCCTACGGCGGAGAGGCCGGGCTGGCGCTGGGGGGTTACGCCGATGTGGTCGCGGTAGATGTCGCCGGGGATGATGTCTTCGGCGATGGGGCTGGGGTCGAGCTTGTAGCCGAGCCGGGCCTCGATGGCTTCGAGCATGGTTTCGGCGGTCCAGCCGTGGCGCATGAAGAGGTACTTGATGCGGGCACGGGTGCGGTTTTCGCGGAGGGCGTCCTGCTCGCGGAAGATGCGGACGATGGCTTCGATGACGGCGTAGGCCCTGTCCTGGGGGATGAAGGCGGGGATGCGGACGGCCATGTGGGGCTCGGTGGAGAGGCCTCCGCCGACGCGGAGGGTGTAGCCGACTTCCTTCAAGCCGTCTACTTCGCGCTCGATGGCGGTGAGGGCAACGTCGTTGATCTCCGGGTAGGAGCACCAGAGGGGGCAGCCGGTGATGGAGATCTTGAACTTGCGGGGGAGGTTGTAGAACTCGGGGTTGGCAGTGAGTTTGTGGGCGACCTCGAGGGCGAGGGGGCTGGCGTCGAGGAGTTCCTGATGTTCGAGCCCGGCGAGGGGGCAGCCGGTGACGTTGCGGACGACGTCTCCGCAGGCTCCCTTGGGGGAGAGGCCGACGGCGGTGAGGGCGTCGGTCACTTCAACAAGCGCAGAAATCGTGAGCCAGTGGAGTTGGATGTTCTGGCGCGTGGTGATGTCCGCGAGGTTGCGTGCATACCTCTTCGTGAGCTGGGCGATGACGCGGAGCTGGGCGCTGGTGAGGATGCCGTTGGGGAGGCCGATGCGCATCATGAAGAACTCAGTGGCTTTGCCTTCGCCACCGATGCCTCCGGTGACGCCGAGGCCGTCGCCCTGGGTGTAGATGCCCCACCACTTGAAGTAAAGATTGGACCACTCGGGGGCGACGGCTTCGCGGCCCTGCTGGGCGTAGCCGCGGACCTCGTCCCAGGACTCCCAGGGGTTCTTGCCGAGCTTGAGGCGCTCGGACTTCTGGGCCTTGGTTTCCTTGATGGGCGGGGCGGCGGGGGCTTCGGGCATGAGAGGCGGATTCCTTTGGGCTGAGACAAGAGAACGCCCACTGCGGGAGGAGGGGGCGTCCGCGGGGGGCGCGAGCGAGGCTGGCGGACGGCAGAGGCGGGCGCTACGGCTGGGGACAACACCGGCGTCGAGGTGGGCGCATGATGCAAGGCTACGTGGGGTGGGGTGGAGCGTCAAGACTTGGGGTGGCGCGGATTTTGAGGGGACGACGCGACTTCCGGGTGGGAGTTGGCGTCCTACCGAGGACTATGTTTAACCCCCGACTACCCTGGCTGAGGGCGGTCGAGCGCACGGTGCTCGCTGCGACTTTGATGTTGGCGACCCCTTCGGCGCGGGCTTCGCTGACCGTGCTGGTGGGAGAGCCGTATGGAAGCTTTGGGACGATGATGCCGGTGGGGCATCTCTCGGTGTACCTGGACCGGGTGTGCGCGGAGGGGCCGCTGCGACTGCGAATGTGCCGGGCGGGGGAGGCGCAGGGCGCGGTGGTGGCGCGATACCACCAGATTGGGGACTTGGACTGGGTGGCTACGCCGGTTTTGGAGTTTTTGTATGCGACGGACCGGGTGGAGGAGATTCCCGCGTATGTGACGCCGGCGCTTGCGGGGGAGATGCGGGCGAGCTACCGGAGGCGGTACCTGGGCGCGGTGGTTCCGGATGGGAGGGAGCGGGAGAAGGCGCTGGATGAGTGGGTGGAGACGGCGGGGGTGGCGTTCGACCGGAGGCTGTGGGGGTACGAGGTGGCGACGACGCGCGAGCAGGATGAGGCGTTTGTGGGGTGGATGAATGCAGAGTCGAATCGGCATCGGTATCGGCTGGGAGGGGCGAACTGCGCTGACTTTGGGGCGGATGTGGTGAACTTCTACTATCCGGCGGCGCGGGTGCGGGCTTCGCGGGTGGCGGACTTCGGGGTGATGAGTCCGAAGCAGGTGGCGCGAAGGCTGGCGGCGTATGCGGGGGCGCGTCCGGAGATGAAGCTGCGGGTGATCGAGGTGGCGCAGGTTCCGGGATCGCTGCGGCGGAGTCGGCCGGTGCGGGGCGGGGCGGAGGGGTGTTTGAAGACGAAGCGGTACCTGGCGACGCTGCTGGTGCTTCAGCCGGAGGTTCCGGTGGCGTTGACGGCGATGTACCTGAGTCGGGGGCGATGGCAGGTGGGGAAGGGGGCGGAGCGGGTTGCGGCGGATGAGTTTATGCGGAAGGTGCCGGGCGGTGTCGCGGCGGGGAATGAGACGGAGGGGATGGAAGTGCGGAGGCTACGATGCGTTCGTTGGATTTGCGGTGGTGGGTAGGACGGACAACGGCAAGAGCAGAAGCAGATTCCCTGCGGGAATGACAAACAAAGGGGGGAGCGGGCGGTCGGGGTGCGGTCGGGTGGGGATGGAAGTGCGGAGGCTACGATGCGTTCGTTGGATTTGCGGTGGTGGGTAGGACGGACAACGGCAAGAGCAGAAGCAGATTCCCTGCGGGAATGACAAACAAAGGGGGGAGGGGGCGGTCGGGTGCGGTCGGGTGGGGATGGAAGTGCGGAGGCTACGATGCGTTAGCTGGATTGGCGGTGGTGGGTAGGACGGACAACGGCAAGAGCAGAAGCAGATTCCCTGCGGGAATGACAAACCAAGGGGGACGATGCGGTCGGGGCGCGGTCGGGTGCGGATGGGAATGCGGAGGCCACGATGCGTTCGTTGGATTTGCGGTGGTGGGTAGGACGGACAACGGCAAGAGCAGAAGCAGATTCCCTGCGGGAATGACAAACAAAGGGGGACGGGGCGGTCGGGAATCAGTCGGAGGGGGATGGAAGTGCGGAGGCTACGATGCGTTAGCTGGATTTGCGGTGGTGGGTAGGACGGACAACGGCAAGAGCAGAAGCAGATTCCCTGCGGGAATGACAAACAAAAGGGGGGAGCGGGCGGTCGGGGGGCGGTCGGGTGGCGGTCGGGTGGGGATGGAAATGCGGAGGCTACGATTCGTTAGTTGGATTTGCGGTGGTGGGTAGGACGGACAACGGCAAGAGCAGAAGCAGATTCCCTGCGGGAATGACAAACAAAGGGGGGAGCGGGCGGGGGACGGTCGGGGGGCGGTCGGGTGGCAGGAGGGGGGCGGTCCGGGGGGGCTAAGCCGCGCTAGTCGGCTTCGATGAGGGAGAGCCGGTGGCGGACGTCGGAGCCGCGGACCCAGAAGATGACGTCTTCGGCGATGTTGGTGGCGTGGTCGGCGGCGCGTTCGAGGTTGCGGGAGATGATGATGGCGGAGAGGGCCTGCTCGGCGGAGCCGGGGCTTTGCTGCATGGTGTCCATGAGCTCGGTTTGGACGGTGCGGTTCATGTCGTCGATCTGGTCGTCGAGCAGAAGTACGGACTCTGCGAGCCTTGCGTCGGCTTCGAGGAGGGCCTGGATGGCGCGGCGGATCATGGTGCCGACTTTTTCGCCCATCTCGCCGATATCGATGGGGAGGTGGATAAGAGCCTTGCTGTCGAGCAGGATGGCGCGGCGGGCGATGCCGGTGGCCTGGTCGCCGATGCGTTCGAGGTCGCCGTTGATCTTGATGACGGAAAGGATGAAGCGTAGATCGACGGCCATGGGTTGTTCTTTGGCGAGGAGTTCGTAGGCCATCTCGTCGACGGTGGTTTCGGCGGAGTTGATGGCTTTTTCGATGTCGAGGACGTGGGTGGCGAGGGCGACGTCGCGGGTGGCGTAGCTCTCGACCGAGAGTTCGAGGGCCTGCTGGGAGAGGGCCGCCATGGCGAGGAGCTTGTCTTTGAGGGCCGCGAGCTGCTGGTGAAAGTGGATGCGGGGCATAGGCTATTTTGACTGAAAACTATGGCTGGGTGGTGAATAAAGCGGTTGAACGGGAATGCGGTACGGTTGCTGGAGGAGATGCATGGAAGGCTGGAGGCACGGAGCGCTCCGCGAAGAGGTCTGACCAATCGTGGTAAAAATTGGTCTGGATGTAACCCTGCTGGTTACATATCGGTAGGTATGGTGTTCCAGGGGAGTTATAGGTGGGGTGTGCGAAAACTCCAATGTTCCCCCAACGCCGAAACATGCTGCACGATGTGGTGGAGATGCGGTGGATGTGGGCGTTTTGTGGTGATAGCGCGAAGTTGAGGAAAGTGGTCTGTTTTTGTTCGAGAAACGCACATAAGGTTCGTTTATCGAACACGGCTTCGGACGGCGGTGCGGTGTGGATCGCGCCGGACGTTTCCAGGGGGTGCGGCCTTGTGCGTGGCGGTTGTGCATCGTATCCGGGATGAGGCAGCATGGTGCCTGGTGCGGAGACGATGGCGGGAAAGAAGCGGGCAGGGAAGGCCGAGGCGCGGCGGGAGGATGAGGCGGGCGGGGAGGCGGCGAAGGGTCCGGCGGCTCCGGACGCGGTGCTGGGGTTGTTCCATCCGGTGACGGCGGCTTGGTTTCGGGCGGTGTTCGAGGGGCCGACGGCTCCGCAGGTGGAGGGGTGGCCGGCGATTGCGCGGGGGGAGTCGACGCTGATTCTGGCTCCGACGGGAACGGGGAAGACGCTGACGGCATTTTTGTGGTGTCTGGATAGGCTGATGCTAGGGGCGGCGCCTACCGAGGCTGGGTGCCGGGTGGTGTATCTTTCGCCGTTGAAGGCGCTGGCTTCCGATGTGGAACGGAATCTGCGGTCGCCTTTGCAGGGGATTGCGAACCTGGCGCGGCGGGAGGGTGTGGCGTTTCGGATGCCGGAGATTGCGGTGCGAACGGGGGATACGCCGCAGAAGGAACGGGCTCGGTTTGCGCGGCATCCGGGGGAGATTCTGATTACTACGCCGGAGTCGCTGTATTTGTTGATGACTTCGCAGGCGGGGGAGGCGCTGCGGACGGTCGAGACGGTGATTGTGGATGAGATTCATGCGCTGGTGCCGACGAAGCGGGGGGCACATATGGCGCTGACGCTGGAGCGGCTGGAGGCGATGGTGGGCTTGGAGGGGCGGCGGCTGCAGCGGATTGGGTTGTCGGCGACGCAGCGGCCTCTGGAGGAGGTGGCGCGGTTTCTTGGGGGGGCGGAGGGGCAGGGTTTGGGGGCAGGGGATCGGGGCTCGGGTGGGTTGATGGTGGCGGATGCGGCTGGGGTGGTGCCGAGTGTGTTGATGGAGGTGGCGGGGGCGGATGCGAAGGAGATGGATACTCCGGCGGGGGTGTTTGAGGGGAGTAACCCTACCCTTAGCCTGGCCAAGGACGGGGCGCCCGTTTCGTCCGATGGCCCGGGGGTGCGGTATCGGCCGGTGACGATTGTGAATGCGGGGGCGCGGAAGGTGCTGGAGCTTCGGGTGGAGGTTCCGGTGGAGGATATGGCTAAGCTGGGGGAGATCCAGGACCAGCCGAGCGGGCCGGCTTCGCAGGGGCCGAAGCGGACTTCGATCTGGCAGTCGATTCATCCGCGGCTGCTGGAGATTATTCGGGAGCGGACTTCGACGTTGATCTTTGTGAATGCGCGGCGTGTCGCAGAGCGGCTGGCGGGGGCGCTGAACGACCTGGCGGGGGAGCAGATTGCGCGGGCGCACCATGGGTCTCTGGCGGCGGCGCAGCGGACGGAGATCGAAGAGCTGCTGAAGGCGGGAAAGATTCGGGCGCTGGTGGCTACGTCTTCGCTGGAGCTGGGGATCGATATGGGGGCGGTCGACCTGGTGATCCAGATCGAGGCTCCGCCGAGCGTGGCGAGTGGGATGCAGCGGATTGGGCGGGCCGGGCACCAGGTGGGGGCGCCTTCGGCGGGTATTATTTTTCCGAAGTACCGGGCAGATTTGGTGGCGTGCGCGGCGGTGACGCGGGCGATGCATGAGGGGCATGTGGAATCGACGCGGTTTTTGCGGAACCCACTGGATGTGCTGGCGCAGCAGATGGTGGCGGTGATTGCGCAGCCGCCGCTGGGGGTGGAGGCGGCGGAGCGCAGAGAGAAGCCGAAGAGCGATGAGGATGCGGCTCCGGGGATCTCGTATGGGGAGCTGTTTGGGGTGGTGCGGTCGGCGGCTAATTTTGCCGGGCTGAGCCAGGGGGTGTTCGATGGGGTGCTGGATATGCTGGCGGGGAGGTATCCGTCGGATGAGTTTGCGGAGCTGCGGCCGAGGATTACGTGGGACCGGGAGCGGAACTGGCTGACACCGCGCAAGGGCGTGAAGATGATCGCGATTCTGAACGGGGGGACGATTCCGGATCGCGGGCTGTATGGGGTGTTTCTGGCGGGGACGCACGCGAAGCCGATCCGGGTGGGGGAGCTGGACGAGGAGATGGTGTTCGAGCAGAGGCCGGGGGATACGTTCATCCTGGGGGCTTCGACGTGGCGGGTGGAGGAGATTACGCATGACCGGGTGCTGGTGACGCCGGCTCCGGGCGATCCGGGGAAGATGCCGTTCTGGCATGGGGACCAGGCGGGGCGGCCGCTGGAGTTTGGGCGGAGGATTGGGGCGCTGGTGCGGGAGCTGCGCGAGATGCCGCGGAGCGTGGCGGTGGCGACGCTGGTGGCGGATCACGACCTGGAGGCGAAGGCGGCGGAGAACGTGATGCGGTACCTGGCGGACCAGGAGCTGGCTTCGGGGTTTGTGCCGGATGACCGGAATATCGTCATTGAGCGGGTGCGGGATGAGCTGGGGGACTGGCGGATGTGCTGTTTGACGCCGTTTGGGTCGCGGATTCATGCTCCGTGGGCGATGGCGGTGACGGCGCGGATACGGGCCAACGGCGGGCCGGATGTGGAGACGATGTGGTCGGAGGATGGGTTTGTGATCCGGTTTCCGGAGGCGGACGCGGCCCCGGAGGTGGAGCACCTGCTGCTGGAGCCGGAGGAGGCGGCGGAGCTGGTGCTGCGGCAGCTGGGGTCGACGGCGCTGTTTGCGGCTAAGTTTCGGGAGAGTGCTTCGCGGGCGCTGCTGCTGCCGCGGCGGCGGGGGGATGGGCGGACTCCGCTTTGGCAGCAGAGGAAGCGGTCGTACGATCTGCTGGCCATCGCTTCGCGGTATGCTTCGTTTCCGATTTTGCTGGAGGCTTACCGGGAGTGTCTGCGGGATGTGTTCGATATGCCGGCGTTGATGGAGACGCTGCGGGCGGTGGGGAACCGGACGCTGCGGGTGCATACGGTGGACTCGCGGACGCCCTCGCCGTTTGCGGCGGCGCTGCTGTTCAGTTATGTGGCGACCTACATCTACGACGGGGATGCGCCGCTGGCGGAACGGCGGGCGCAGGCGCTCTCGATCGATCAGGACCAGTTGCGGGAGTTGATGGGGGATGCGGATCTTCGGGAGCTGCTGGACCTGAATGCGATCGAGGAGACGGAGGAGCAGGGGCAGTGTACGGCGGAGGGGTATCGGGCGAAGTCGATGGATGGGGTGCATGACCTGCTGCTGCGGATTGGGGATTTGACGCGGGGGGAGCTGCGGGCTCGGTGCGTGGATGACGCGGTGGCGGAGAGTGTGGCGAAGTTGATGCGGGCCCGGCGGGTGATCGAGGTGTCGGTTGCCGGGGAGAAGCGGGTGATCGCGGTGGAGGATGCGGGGCGGTATCGGGATGCGGTGGGGGTTCCGCTGCCGCCGGGGCTGCCGACGGCATTCTTGCAGGATGTTCCGGAGGCTTTGTTCGATTTGGTGCGGCGGTTTGGGCGGACGCATGGGCCTTTTACCACGCCGGAATGCGCTGGGCGGTTTGGGCTGCCTCTGGAGAGTGTGGAGGCTACGCTGAATCGGCTGGTGGGCGTGGGGCGGGTGGTGGAGGGTGGGTTTCGGCCTGGAGGCGTGCATCGGGAGTGGTGCGATGTGGAGGTGCTGCGAGCGATTCGGCGGAAGAGCCTGGCGCGGCTGCGGAAGGAGGTGGAGCCGGTGGAGCAGCGGGTGCTGGCTCGGCTGCTGACGCGGTGGCAGGGGGTGGTGCAGCCTCGGCGGGGCTTGGATGCGCTGCTGGATGTGATCGAGAACTTGCAGGGGGTGCCGCTTCCGGCGTCGCTGGTGGAGACGGAGATTCTGCCGGCGCGGATTGCGGGGTACAAGGCGGCCGATCTGGATACGCTGATTGCGGCGGGGGAGGTGACCTGGGTGGGTTTGGAGGCGCTGGGGGAGCGGGATGGGCGGGTGGGGCTTTATCTGACGGAGCGGCTGGGGGGGCTTTGGCCGGTGGGGCAGGGAACGCGGGAACCGTTGGGGGAGCGGGCGGGGGCAGTTCTGGAGATTTTGCGGGGGCGGGGGGCTTCGTTTTTTTCGGATTTGCATGAGGGGGTGGGTGGGGGGTATCCGGGGGAGACGTTGGAGGCGCTGTGGGAGCTGGTTTGGCGGGGGATGGTGACGAACGATGGGATGCATGCGCTGCGGGCGTATTGCGATCGGCAGCCGGTGGGGAAACAGCCGAAGCGGACGCATCAGCAGGGGGTGGGGAAGGTCGGGTTCCGGTCGCGGCGGACGACTCCGCCTACGGCGCAGGGGCGGTGGGCTTTGCAGGGGGCGGCGTTTGCTTCGGGACGGAGTGGGACCGAGTGGTCTCATGCGATGGCGCAGCAGATGTTGACGCGGTATGGGGTGGTGTTTCGGGAGACGGCGCATGCGGAGGGGTTGCCGGGTGGTTTCTCGGCGGTGTATGACGTGCTGAAGGCTCTGGAGGAGAGTGGGAAGATTCGGCGGGGGTACTTTGCGGCGGACCTCGGGGCGACGCAGTTTGCGTTGCCGGCGGCGGTGGATTTGCTGCGGTCTTTACGTGGAGAAGCGGACGGCAATAAGGCGGAGATGGTGATGTTGGCGGCGACCGATCCGGCGAATCCGTATGGGGCGCTGCTGCGGTGGCCGGCGGGTGGGGATGGGGGGTCGACGCTGACACGGAGCGTGGGGGCGCGGGTGATTTTGTGCGATGGGGCGCTGGTGGGGTATTTGCGTCGGGGGAATCCGAATCTGCAGGTGTTTCTGCCGGAGGAGGAGCCGGCGCGGGGGCAGGTGGGGCGGAGTGTGGCGGAGTTTCTGGCGGGGCGGAGCCAGGTGGAGGGCGGGATGCTGGTGGCGAGCGTGAATGGGGTGGCAGTGGCGGAGCATGGGATGGCGAAGGCTCTGCTGGAGGCTGGGTTTGTGGCGGGGGCGATGGGCTTTGCGATGCGGCGAATGTTGCCGGCGCTGTCTTCGGGGGTGTCGGCGTCGAGCCGATAGAGGGTTCGGCTGGGCGGCAAAGCGGGATGGCTGGATGGCGTAAAAGGCTGTGCGGGGCAAGCGAGTTCTCGGGGTGGATTGGGCTGGGAGCAGGTGGGGCACACGGGCGCACCGAGGGCGAGCCATGCGGGCAATCGGGTGCAGGTATAGAGACACAAAGCACTTGTGTGTGATACGCGACAGACTTTACCGGGGATAGCGCGTAGGGTGGGGTAGTTCATTGAATGCAGGGACCGGCTTGATTGCGGATATTCCTTGATGGCGGCATGGATGATCGGCGATCGACGAGTCCCATAAGGAAGAAATCAAGTTGACAATGGAAGCGATATCAGCTGGTCGGTCACGGCCACGGAACTACATACTGTCGCGGATGCCTGAGGAGCAGATCCAGGCGCTATCGAAGTATTTCGTCCCGGTGGAGCTTCCGTTGAACATGCAACTATCCCTTCCCAACCAGGCGATCGATTATTGTTTCTTTCCTGTGAGCGGGCTGATCTCTACGGATGCTTTGACCGAGAAGGGGGAGTCGGTCGAGGTGGGCTTGATTGGGCGGGAGGGTTTTTCGGGGCTTCCTGCGCTGCTTGGGCAGCAGCAGATGTCTCATGCGGTGGTGATCCAGGGGGCCGGGGCGGCGATGCGGATTCGGGCCTCGATCCTGCGTGACGAGTTTGTCAAGGGCGGGGTGTTTGCGCAACTGGTGCATGAGTTTACGTACATGCAGATGGTGCAGATGACGCAGTCGGTGCTGTGCAACCGGATGCACCAGGTGGAGGCGCGGTTGGCGCGCTGGCTGCTGACGTCGGCGGACCGCACGGAGGCGGAGGAGCTGATGCTGACGCAGGAGTTTCTGGCGCAGATGCTTGGAGCGCGGCGATCGACGGTGACGGTGGCGGCGGGGGAGTTGCAGCGGATGGGTGCGATCGACTACAGCCGGGGGCGGATTCGGATTATCAATCGGCAGACGCTGGAGGCAAAGGCGTGCGATTGCTACGCGATTGTGCGGTCGACGTATGACCGGATGCTGCCGAAGAACTTCTAGGGGGAGACGCGGAGTAGACTGAGCGCTGGGGGTGCTCGGGGATGAGGCGTAGCGGATTGGTGTTGGCGGCGATGGTGGTTGGGGTGGCCCTGCTGTTGTGGGCGGGGTGGCATAACCTGCGGGAGCGGCGGCTGGCGATGCAGGCGGCGAACGCGAACCGGATCACGCTGACGAAGGATGTTCCGGGGCAGACGGCGGCTACGGGCGCGATGGGGGGCGGGGGGAACTCGTCGGCGGCGATGAAGGGGAAGGTGGCCCCGGGGTTCTCGCTGGTGGATACGGCGGGCAAGAAGGTGAGCCTAAGCGACTACAAGGGGCGTCCGGTGGTGGTGAACTTCTGGGCGACGTGGTGCGCCCCGTGCAAGCTGGAGATGCCGTGGTTCGAGGAGTTTCGGGGGAAGTACAAGGACAAGGGGTTCGAGGTTCTGGGGATTGCGGAGGATGACGCGCCGAAGGACGAGATCGTAAAGACGGCGAAGCGTGCGGGGGTTTCGTACCCGGTGCTGATGACGGATACGAAGGTGGCGAACCTGTATGGCGGGGTAGACTCGCTGCCGACGACGTTTTACGTGGACAAGGCGGGGACGGTGGTGGAGGAGACGGTGGGGCTGGCGATGGGGCCGGACCCGAAGGCGGAGATCGAGGCGAATATCCGGAAGACGATTGGAGGGCAGTGATGCCTGGGTTGAAGCTGGGGCTGGTGGCGTTGCTGCAGATCGGGTTGATGAATGGTGGGGCGAAGCCGAAGCAATATGTGGAGTTTGGCGGGGAGACGGCGACGGTGGCGGCGGGGAAGAAGAGTGTGGTGGAGCTGCACTTCCGGGTGATGGAGGGGTTCCATGTGAACTCGCATACGCCGAAGTCGGAGCTGCTGATTCCTACGGTGCTGACGGTGACGGGGGCGGTGGGGCCGGTGGAGTACCCGAAGGGGCAGGAGTACAGCTTCAGCTTCAATCCGGGGGAGACGCTGGATGTTTACTCGGGAGCGTTTACGGTGAAGGTTCCGGTGGCGGTGAGCGCGGGGGCGCATACGGTGAACGGGACGCTGCGATACCAGGCATGCGACAAGGCGGCTTGCTATCCTCCGAAGACGTTGGCGGTGGCCATCCCGGTGGTAGCTCGGGACTGATGGGGGTAGCCGCTGCGGGAGAGGTGCTCGGCGCCTCCTTGCGGTATGCAGAGCGGCGGTTTGGGACGAACCACGGCAGCGGCACCCAGCAGATTCCCTGCGGGAACGACAACCAGAAAGCAAGAAGCGATCTACCAGCAGCTCATCCGCCGCTCCATTGAGCGGCTGAGCGGCGAGGGATCCCGATGCGGGTCAGTCGGGGTCGGGGGCGAAGTGGAGGGTGACGCGGCCGGCGTGGGTGAAGGTGACGTCGACGCTGGAGCCGGCCATGGCGGGGGTGTTGCCGGTCCAGGAGCCGGTGGTGATCCACTGGCCGGCGTGGAGACCGCCGGTGCGGGCGACGCCGTGGTTGGCGAGCCAGGGGAGGAGCTTGAGGAGGTTTCCGGAGGTGTTGGAGCCGGTGCGTTCGACGCGGATGGTGCCGTCGACGGCGAGGATGACTTTCTCGGTGTCCCAGTCGATCTTGTTCCAGTCGGGGCAAGGGGGGCCGAAGATGAGGGCGCCGTGCATCTGGAGGTCGGCGAGGGAGGAGAGGCGGTCGGCCCCGGTGGGGTCGGTGAGGCCGGACTCGAGGATTTCGATGACGGGGTGGCAGGAGGCGATGGCGGCGAGGACTTCGGAGTCGGGGTAGGGGGTGGACCGGGGCGGGAGATCGGCGCCGAGTTGGAAGGCGATTTCGGCTTCGAGGCCGCGGAAGCGCCAGCGGGGGCCGGAGAGCTCGGCTCCGCCGGGGGCGATCCAGGCGCGGGGCATAGGGGCGAACATCGGCGTGGCTTCGGGGGTGGGAGCGCCGATCTTGTAGCCGCCGATGGGGCCGAAGGCCTGGGCGATGTGGTCCTGGATGGCGTAGACCTCATCGAGGGTGGTGGGGCGGAGGGGTTCGGGGAGTTCGGGGATTGGGGTGACGGTGCGGCGGGCGTCCAGGAGGGTGTTGGCGGCTTCGAGGAGTTGGGCGGCGCGGGGGGCGGGGATGGGCATGGGGTTCCTGGTCGTTAGTTTAGATCGGTAAGGCACACGTCCGTGCCGGAGCACCCGTCCCCGGTCTTCCAACCGGCGCGACAACGGAGCCGGTGTTGCTGATCTGCGGGCTTCCGCTGGTCCAGGAGACGACGTTTTGGTTTCCGGGTGTGCCGATCTGCCGAGCCTCCGCGAGGGAGACCCGATTGCGGTTTCCGGAGAGCTCGACCGCACTGCACGGTCCGCTGAGGTGCAACGTGTTTTCGTTGCCGGAGACGGCGATCGTCTGTCTCTCGGTGCAGGTTTGGGTGAGGGTGCGGTGGTTTTCGGAGAGGGCGATCTCCGCGTGCGAGAAGACGGGGAGCAGGGAACTTGCGAGGACCATGAGGGCGAAACGTGCAGGCTGGATCATGATGTCTCCTATGCTCTTCCCCTTCTAGGATGCGGGTTGTGCGCGGGATGCACCGCCGCCGCGAATATTTTGCCGGAGGAACCGCGGGTATCGGTCTTGATGCGGGGTGGGTAGGGTAGGGCGGTGGCGACGCTATAGTGAGGTACGGGGATCTTGGAGCTGGGTACGGCGTATGGCGATGCAGGAGATGCGGGACGAGGGGTACGGGGGGCGCTCGCCGGGGCGGCTGGGCGGGGGTACGTCGCGGCGGGAGGCGCGGCCGGGGGGACGGGTGCGGCCGGAGTTCGAGGAGAGCGAGGAGGAGGCGGTGCCGAGGGTGCGGCGGGCGGGGTTTGGGCCGGGGGTGCGGCTGAGGTTTCGTGGGGGAGTGGTTCCTGCGAGTACGCGGGGGCGGGTGGCGGCGGGGATGGTGCTGCTGGGCTGCGTGATGGCGATGGCGGGAGCGGGGTACGAGGGTCGGCGATATCTGCTGCACGATGAGCGGTTTGCGATTCCGTCGTCGCGGGCGATCGAGATCGAGGGGAATCGGCATTTGTCGCGGGCGCAGGTGTTGAGCGTGTTTGGGGAAGACATCGAGCGGAACGTGTTTCG
This sequence comes from uncultured Granulicella sp., assembly GCA_965213785.1. Taxonomy (GTDB): domain Bacteria; phylum Acidobacteriota; class Terriglobia; order Terriglobales; family Acidobacteriaceae; genus Edaphobacter. Next base: position 3,460,653 of record OZ243921.1, read on the forward strand.
GGCATCGCTGGAGGAGCGGCGGATGGAGCTGGAGGCGCTGCCGTGGGTGGAACATGCGACGGTGATGCGGCTGCTGCCGAACCGGTTGCGGGTGGCGATCGTGGAGCGGACGCCGGTGGCGTTTGTGCGGCAGGGCAAGCGGATCGGGCTGGTGGACCGGAGTGGGGTGCTGCTGGATATGGCGGAGGATGGGGAGGGGAGCGGGCAGTACTCGTTTCCCGTGGTGACGGGGATTACGCAGGATCTGCCGTTGACGGTGCGGGCGGCGCGGATGAAGCTGTTTGCGCGGTTCGAGGGGGAGATGGGGCAGACGAAGGAAGATGTTGCGAGCAAGCTGAGCGAGGTGGACCTCTCGAATCCGGAGGATGTGAAGGCTCTGATTCCGGATGAGAAGAAGGAGATCCTGGTGCATTTTGGGGATCGGGATTTTCTGGAGCGGTATGAGAAGTTTCGGGACCAGATGCCGGGGTGGCGGACGCAGTATCCGAAGCTGGCGAGTGCGGATATGCGGTATGAGCGGCAGGTAGTGCTGGAGATGCAGGCGGGGGCGGGGGTTCCGGTGGCGGGGACGGAGGGGGAGGCGGTGAAGGCGAAGGAGTCGAAGGCGGCTGCGAAGGGGCCGAGGTCGGTGGCGCATGGTGTGGGGAAGCGGCGGGACCTGGCGGGGCTGGGTCAGCCGCACTTTCCGCATGAGGCCGGGGTGAAAAAGGCGGGCACGAAGAGCGGGACGCCCTAGCGTGGACGAAGGGAGCGGATGTTAGGGCGATGAACCAGAAGCCGGAAAACCTGATTACCGTGCTGGACGCGGGGAGCGCGAAGAGCTGCGTGCTGGTGGCGGAGGTGACCGACGGCGTGCTGCGGTACCGGGGGCACGGGATCGAGGTTTCGCGGGGGATGCGGAAGGGGTTGATCGCGGAGCTGGGGCCGGCGGCGGAGGTGATCAACAAGGCGGCGTTGACGGCGGAGCGGGTGGCTCGGGCGGGGATCGAGACGTGCGTGGTGGGGATTGGGGGAGCGCATGTGAGGGGGATCAACAGCCGGGGCGGGATTTCCATGGGCTCGCGGATGCGGGAGATTACGCGGGAGGAGGTAAGGGCGGCGGTGGATCGGGCGCGGTCGATTGCGCTGCCTCCGGACCGGGAGGTGCTGCACCTGTTGCCGCAGGAGTTCATTCTTGACGATCAGGCGGGGATTCATGACCCGATTGGGATGGTGGGGAATCGGCTGGAGGTGAACCTGCATTTGTCGACGTGCTCGGGTGGGGTGGCGCAGAGCGTGATTACGTGCGCGAACCGGGCGGGGCTGGAGGTGGTGGATACGGTGTACGAGGGGATCGCTTCGGCGGAGGCGGTGTTGTCAGCGGATGAGCGGGAGCTGGGGGCTTGCGTCGCGGACATTGGGGCGAGTACGACGGAGCTGGCGGTGTTTTTTGAGGGGTCGATTGCGCACACGGCGGTGCTGCCGATTGGGGGGGATCACTTTACGAACGACCTGGCCGTTGGGCTGCATGTGTCGGTGGAGGAGGCGGAGGCGCTGAAGCGGGAGTTTGGGAACTGCGTGGTGACTTCGGTGCCGCAGTTGAACGAGATCCAGGTGGGCGGGGATGGCGGGCGGATGGTGCGGCAGCGGTTTCTGGCGGAGATACTGGAGCCCCGGGCGCGCGAGCTGTTTACGATGCTGCGGGATAACCTGCGGCAGGGTGGGGTGCTGGAGGCGCTGGGGGCGGGGTGCGTGCTGACCGGGGGCGGGGCGCGGATGATCGGGCTGCAGGATAGCGCGGAGAGCCTGTTGCGGGTTCCGGTGCGGATTGCGTGGCCGGTGCCGATGTCGCGGATGCCGGAAGAGCTGCATGGGCCGGAGTTTGCGTGTGCGGTGGGGATGCTGCTGTATACGCACCGGACACAGATGCGGCGGGCGAACGAGGCGCAGGGGCTAAGGGCAAAGCTGCGGGGGATCTTTGCGGGGAATGCTTAGGTTTTTCGCGGCGAGGCCGGCTTGTTCAGTTCGCCTGAAGGGCTTTGAGGCGGAGTTGGGCGAGGCGAGTGGAGCTTGCTGGGCCGGGCTGGAGGGGGCTGGAGGGAGCTGAGGGCTGCTCCCCCTGGAGGACCTGGCGGTAGGCGGCGATGGCGGCCTCCTTGACGCCGTACTGCTCGTCGATGAGTCCGAAGCCGAGCCAGATGGCGGCGTTGGGCTGGTCGAGGCGTCCGCTGGTCATGGCGTCGAGGAGTTCCTGATGCGCTTCGGCGGTGTTTCCCCGGGCGGCGTTGACACAGGCGAGGGTGTGAAGGTAGGCATAGTTCTGGTTGCTCGCGGCAAGGCTGGCCTGCTGTGCCGCGGCGAGAGCCTGTTCGTCGGGCTTTCCTTCGAAGAGGCTGAGCCAAGCGTAGAGGTTGTTGTCGTCGGAGGTGGAGTGGGGGTCCTCGAGGATGGCCTGGTAGGTTTTGCGGGCGCGGGTGTAATCGCCTTCGGCGATGGCTTCGGCGATGCTTTCGAGGAGGAGATCACGCTCGCCTGGGTGGCTCTGGAGCCGAGACGAAAGCAGGGCTTTCCAGGCGGGCCAGTCCTGGCTGATTCCGAAGGCGCGGCCGGCAAGGCGGAGGGCCGTGGGGGAGTCTGGGGACTGCTTGAGTAGGCGCTCGGTGACGGGGCGAGCGTGGGGTCCATCCTGCAGGGTCAGGTAGACGGAAGCGAGGAGGAGATCGAGGTTGGTCCGCTGGGTCTCCGTGGTGGCGCTTTCCCGCGCGGTGACGATGCGGGGGAGAACGGAGCCGAGGGCGGACGGATCGTTCAGGAGGGATGCGGCGGCGAGGAAGGCGGTTTGTGGATCGGCGGGGGCGGGGTTCCAGAGGCGGGTGAAGAGCTGGCCAGCGAGCGGGTCTTCGGATCGTGCGGGGTCCTCGAGGGTGCGTTTCCAGTTGAGGAGGGAGGTGGCGCTTGCGAGCTTGTTGCCGGCGAGCAGGAAGAGGGCTTGGTGACCTACCTGCCCGGTATCCTGACCGGTCGCGGCGATGCGGTAGGTGCCATCCTCCGGGACGGCAAAGAAGGGGATGCGGGAGGGGCCGATGCCCTGGACGGCGAGGGATGCGCCTGAAGGGTCCGCGGAGGTGACGGTGAGCTTCACCGTGCTGAGCACGAGGTCGGCCAGCACCTTGCGAGGGAGGCCGGTCTGCTTCATCAGGTTGTCGAGGCCTCCGGCGAAGACGGTACTGAGATGGAGCGCGGCGGATTGCCAGTCTTTCCGGCTGGGGTAAGAGTGCTGGGAGAGGGTGTCCTGGAGGAGGCTCTCGCTAAGCGTGCCGGTAAAGGCGGCGACGAGGAGTTGTTGGACGGGCCGGCGGGGATCGGAGGCGGGCAGGTCTTCGGGCTGGTAGGGCCTGAGGGTGCGGAAGAGCTGGATTTTGGCGGAGATGGCGTTGCCCTCCGACGCGTTCGGGAGGGAGGCGGTGAGGAGGTCGGCGGCCTGGGGGTAGAGGCGCATGTTCCAGAGGCCTTCGGCAGCCATGGTAAGGGCGTCCTTGCGAATTTGCTCGTCGCCGCCGATCTGGCGGGAGAGCGCGATGGCGGTGGGGGAATCCTTGGACGCGGCGATGGAGGCGAGAACGATGCCTTCGCGCTTGGTGGAGGCGGGGTAGTGGGCGAGTTCGGATAAGGCTTCTTCGTAACGTCCGGCGTAGAAGAGGAGGATGGCGAGGTCGTCTTCTGTGCTGTCCTGGACGGGGGATTGATGTTGCTTGACGAAGCGGCGGGCGTCGATGGCGTGAGACAGGTCAGCGCCGGGCCCGTAGCGAAGGCCCTGGCGGTCGTGTTCGAGCATCTCAGCGAGGCTTTCGCGGGCGTCGAGGACGCGGGGATCGAGCTCGATGGAGGTGAGGGAGGCGCGGAGGGAGCCCTCGTAGTCGAAGCCGCTGCCGTACTCGACGCCGATGCTGTTGTGGCGGAGGACCCAGGCCTGCGCGTTGAAGACGAAGGCGGAGCGTGGTGCGAGGCGGGTGGCTTCGGCGATGGTCGCGCGGGCCTGATCGCCCATGCCGGCGTCGGTGAGGGTGTAGGCGAAGTTGATGTAGTTGGTGGGGTCTTTGGGGTGGGCGGCGATGAGAGCGTGCTCCGCGGCGAGGGCTTGACGGATGCCGGCGACGGAGAGGTCCGAGGTTTCGCCGTTGACCTGACCCTGGCAGCATGCGCAGGAGGCGAGGAGGGCGATCGCAGGGAGATGGTTGAAGATGGGGTGGATGCGGACGGAGATCAAGCCGGACCTCTTTGAGAGCGAAGAGAATGTGACAGGAGTGTCGGGAGTATTGTCGCTTAGGTGGGGTGTGGAATCGAGGTTGGTACTTCCGATTTGAATCTGTTGGAAAGCTTTTAGCTTGTAGATGACAGAATTGGAGTGTGGATTGCAAGTTTTGGTTTAAGGAGTTGAACTGACCATGTCGAATGCATCGGACGATCTGAGGATTCACTACCACGACGAGATGCCGCGGGGGGCGCGGATCAAGGTGATTGGGGTCGGCGGGGGCGGGAACAATGCGGTGAACCGGATGATCGCGGCCAAGGTGGAGGGGGTCGAGTTTATTGCGGCGAATACGGATGTGCAGGCGCTGCAGGTGTCGAATGCTCCGGTGAAGCTGCAGCTTGGGGTGAAGCTGACGAGCGGGCTGGGGGCGGGGTCGAACCCGGATGTTGGGCGGCGGGCGGCGCTCGAGGACTCGGACAAGATCATCGAGGCGCTCGAGGGCGCGGACATGGTGTTTGTGACGGCCGGGCTGGGCGGCGGGACGGGGACGGGGGCGGCTCCGGTGATTGCGTCGCTGGCGAGCGAGATGGGGGCGCTGACGGTGGCGGTGGTGACGCGGCCGTTTGCGTTTGAAGGCAAGCGGCGGATGATGCAGGCCGAGCGCGGGATGCAGGAACTGCTGGACTCGGTCGATACGGTGCTGGTGATTCCGAACGAGAAACTGCTGGCGGTGGCTAAGGATGCGGGATTTTTTGAGAGCTTCCGGATTGCGGACGATGTGCTGCGGCAGGGGGTTCAGGGGATTTCGGACATCATTACGATTCCCGGGGTGATCAACCGGGATTTTGCGGACGTGAAGACGACGATGGCGGGGATGGGCTACTCGGTAATGGGGACGGCGGTGCGGTCGGGGCCGACGCGGGCGAGCGATGCGGCGATTGCGGCGATGGCTTCTCCGCTGCTGGAGGCCGGGGCGATCGACGGGGCGAAGGGGATTTTGATCAACATCACGGGGTCGAGCAGCTTGAAGCTGAGCGAGGTGAACGAGGCTTCGACGATTATCCAGAATGCGGCGCATGAGGACGCGAACATCATCTTTGGGGCGGTGCTGGACGAGGGGATGGGCGACGAGGTGAAGATTACCGTGATTGCGACGGGGTTCAAGCAGGATCAGTCTCCGCAGCGGCGGGAGCGGATGCTGGCGGAGGCGACGCTGCCGACGCACCGGGGGGAGGCGGCGGTGGTACCGATCGCTCCAGCGCCGGTGGTTCCAGTGGCGGTGCGGGCCCCGGTTCCGCGTACGGCGGAGGAGGTGGCGGCGCGGTTTGCGAGTGAGCTGCGGCGGCAGGAGGGGCCGTCGGTGGCGCGGCCGGCGGTGGTGGCGGCGGGGCCGGGGATGGCGCGGCCGGTGGCTGAGGTGGTGCGGGCGGAACACTATGAGCTGGCTCCGGTGGAGGAGATGGATGCCGCGGATGGGGTGGTGCGGGTGGGGGGCTGGGGATCGCTGCCGGTGACCTCGGAGGAGACTGCGCAGGGCGATGCGGCGGAGTTTGGAAGCTTTGCGGAGGAGGAGGAAGACGACGACGGGTTTGGAGACTTTGAGCAGGAAGAAGAGGATGGGCGGGATGAGGTTCATGCGGCGATTGAGAGTGGGCCGCCGGCGGTTGCGGGGAAGGTCGAGCCGGAGCTGAAGCCGGTGGAGCCCTCGGTGTTCGACGATGACTTCTTTCGGACTTCCTTCTGGCGGGGCGGGCGGGAGGAGACGCCGGCGGCGGTGGCGCAGGTTGCGCCGGTGCGCGAGGAGCCGGTGCGGGCGGTGGAGGACTACAGCATTCCGAAGCCTTTGCGGGTGCAATATGCGGAGGCGCGGGAGGCGTCGCCGAGTGCGGTGCTGGCGGAGCCACGGGTGCGGGTTCCGTCGTTTGCGAGCGCGCAACCGGCGGCGACGGACCAGGGGCAGGCGGATGAGCTGGATATTCCGGCGTTTTTGCGGCGGAGCAGCTAGGCGGGTTAGCGTGGTCTGAGGGTGCGGCCCTGCGGTTGGCATCGAACGTGTAGGTGGGAGTGCAGGTCTGGTTTGAGCGGGGGTTTCGAGGATGGGTCTGATTCTGGGGAAGCGAAGTGGATGGTTGGCCGCGGGGTTGCTGGTGCTGTGCGGGGCGGTGGCGGCGCTGGGGGCGGGGCACCGGGTGGTGTCGGCGCGGGCTCATGCGGTGCCGACGCATATGGTGCGGAAGATAGTGGCGGGGCGGAAGGCGGCTGCGGCGAAGCGGGGCGCGGTGGCGGTGCGTGGGCGGCGCGGGGCGGTCGTGGCGGTACGGGGGCGGCGGGGACATGGGCGCGGGGCGGCTCCGGTGCTGGCGGTGCGGCGGACGCGGTTTGCGGAGCGGTTTACGGCGAACTCGTTCGCGGAGAACCTGACGCTGGGCGATGTGACGGCGGGAGAAGACCCGACGGTGCGGGCGGCGGCGATCGAGGCGCTGGGGAATATGAACGGGACGGCGCTGGCGATCGATCCCTCGAGCGGGCGGATTCTGGCGATGGTGAATCAGAAGCTGGCGCTTTCGCCGGGGGCTGAGCCCTGCTCGACGATCAAGCTTTCCGTCGCGCTGGCGGCGCTGGAAGAGGGCATCGTGAAGCGGGATACGCCGGTGAGTCTTGGCGGCGGATATCATCTGACGCTGACCGAAGCGCTTGCACACTCGAACAATCTATATTTTGAGACGCTGGGGCGATCGCTTGGATTCGAGCGGGTGAAGCACTATGCGAATCAGTTCGGGCTGGGGGAGCTGGCTGGGTACAAGATCGAAGGGGAGCAGTTGGGGCGGTATCCGGACGAGGAGCTGCCGAAGTCGCTGGGGGGCGTGGGGCGGATGTGCTCGTTTGGGGAGAGCGTGTCGATGACGCCGCTGCAGTTGGGGGCGATGGTTTCGGCGATTGCGAATGGGGGGACGCTGTACTATTTGCAGCATCCGGTGACGGCGGAGGACATCCTGGCGTTCGAGCCGAAGGTGAAGCGGGTGCTGGATATTGCGCCGCTGATTCCGGAGATGAAGCCGGGGATGGAGGCGGTGGTGCAGTATGGGACGGCGCGGTCGCTGCGGGCGAACTTCCGGGAGTTTCCGGTGATGGGGAAGACGGGGACCTGCTCGAACAATGGGACGCGGTATGGGTGGTTCGGGTCGTTTGCGGATACGCCGACGGGGCGGATTGTGACGGTGATCTTTCTGGAGGGCGGGCGGCCTACGTTTGGGCCGAAGGCGGCGGAGCTGACGGGGCAGTTCTACCGGTCGCTTTCGGCGCGGAGCTACTTTACGCCGAAGGGTGTGGCGGGGGGTGGGCCGGTGGGGGCGGGGATGCGGTAATTCCGCTGTGGTGTCCTGGGCGGGGATGCGTCATCCTATGGGGGTGAGGCGACGCGATGAGAGATGTGCTGACGGCGGCGGAGATGGCGGCGGTGGATCGGCGGACAGAGGAGGAGTTCGGGGTGCCTCTGGAAAAGCTGATGGAGCGGGCGGGGATGGCGGTGGCGCGGTTCTGCCTGCGGGAGTACCCGGAGCTGGAGCGGGTGACGGTGCTGTGCGGGAAGGGCAATAACGGCGGGGATGGGCTGGTGGCGGCGCGCGTGATGGCGCAGGCGGGGGTGGAGACGACGGTGCTGGTGCTGGCGGCGGAGGCGGAGGTCTCCGGGCTGGCGGGCGCGGCGCTGGGGAAGCTGCGGGAGGCTGGGCGGACGGGGCCTTCGATGAAGGTGCGGGTGGCTTTCTGTGAGACGGTGGCGGCGCTTTCGGAGCAGGGAGAGGCGCTCGAGGAAGCGGAACTGGTGGTGGATGCGATTGTGGGGACGGGATTTAAGGCTCCGCTGCGGGGGGTGGCGGCGGTGCTGCAGGAGTGGGTGGGGCGGCTGCTCATGCCGGTGGTGGCGGTGGACCTGCCGAGCGGGTGGGAGGCGGACTCGCGCGAGCAGGATGTGGCGGGAGCGTTTCGGGCGGACGGGGTGGTGACGTTTACGGCTCCGAAGCAGGCGCATGTGTTTGGGCATATGGCCTGCTCGCGTGAGTCGGGGGATGCGTTTGGGCCGGTGGTGGTGGCGGAGATTGGGTCGCCGGAAAAGGCGGTGCGGTCGGAGAGCGGGATCGGGTGGACGGGAGCTTCGAAGGCTTTGGCGGAGCGGCCGCGGGCGGTGAACGGGAATAAGGGCAAGTTTGGGCATGTGCTGGTGGTGGGGGGGAGCTTTGGGACGTTTGGGGCACCGTCGATGAGCTCGCTGGCGGCGCTGCGGACGGGGGCGGGGCTGGTGACGGCGGGGGTTCCGCGGGGGATTGTGAATGAGGTGGGAAGGGTGACGCCGGAGTTGATGGTGCGGGCGCTCGAGGAGGGGGAGGGGGCGGCTTCGCTGGGTAATCTTTCGGCGGGGGCGCTGGAAGTGCTGATGAAGGGGATTTCGGTGCTGGCGGTGGGGCCGGGGCTTTCGACGCGGGGGGAGGCTTCGGCGTTTGCGCGGGGGTTGGTGGCGAAGACGACGGTGCCGGTGGTGGTGGATGCGGATGGGTTGAATGCGTTTGCGGGGAGGACGGAGCTGCTGCGGGAGGCGTCGGCGGGAGGACGGACGGTGGTGTTGACGCCGCATCCGGGGGAGATGGGGCGGCTGTGCGGGATGACGGTGAAGGAGGTGGAGGCGGACCGGGTGGGACTGGCGCGGCGGTTTGCGACCGAGCATGGGGTGACGCTGGTGCTGAAAGGGTGGCGGACGCTGGTGGCGCATCCGGATGGGCGGGTGGGGGTGAATACGACGGGTAATCCGGCGATGGCGAAGGGGGGGAGCGGGGATATTTTGACGGGGATTGTGGCGGCTCTTTTGGCGCAATACCCGGGGGATGTGGGGCGGGCGGTGGAGGCGGCGGTGTATCTGCATGGGCTGGCGGGGGACTGTGCGGCTCACTCGATGGACGAGCATACGGTGCTGGCGACGGATACGGTGGGGCACCTGAGCGATGCGTTTCGGTACCGGGTGCGGGATGAGGATGGATTTACCTGGGTGGTGGGGGTGCACGCGTGAAGGAATGGACGCGGGAGAAACGGCTGAAGACGAGGAGCGTGGGGGGGACGCTGGCGCTGGGGGAGCGGGTGGCGGAGATCCTGGTTTCGGCGGGGAAGCTGGTGATTCTGCGGGGCGACCTGGGGGCGGGGAAGACGACGCTGGTGAAGGGCATTGCGGAGGCCCTGGGGGCGGCGGAGGAGGAGGACGTGGTGAGTCCGACGTTTACGCTGGTTCATGCGTTCCAGGGGCGGAAGGTGAGGCTGTATCACCTGGACGTGTACCGGCTGGAGACGGAGCGGGAGCTGGCTACGCTGGGGATCGAGGAGATGGTGGAGGAGGCGGGGGCGCTGGTGGTGGTGGAGTGGGGGGAGAAGTTTGCTTCGCTGATGGAGATGGCGGATGCGGAGGTGGCGATGGAGGTTGGGGAGGTGGAGGGGGAGCGGTTGATTGGGGTGCGGTGGCGGGGGTGATGGTGGGCGAACTGTTGGCCCGGGGCTTGCGCGATCTGTACTTACAGAGCATGTACAATTCCGACAGCAGTTGGGTGTCTCTTCGTGCTTCGCTCCAGCAGATTTGGGGCTCGAGCTTTTTGAGCATTATCAGGGGCGGACTTGACGATGTTCGATTGGGATGCTGCAAACATGGAGCACATTGCGCGGCATGGGCTGACGCCGGGAGAGGTGGAGGAGGTCTTTGGGAATGATGCGATGGATATCGGGCGACAGCTCAGGTACGGCGAGGACCGTACGGTTCACCTCGGCGAGACGCTTGCGGGGCGGATTGTGTTTGTCGTTCTGATGAGGCTTGGTGAACTGGATCGAGTGGTGACGGCGTTTCCGGCCGACAGGAGTAACCGAAGTCTTTACTTGAGCTATAAGGAGCGGACCGATGCCTAAGATGTTGGAGACACCTGACTTTAGGGACGAAGCGGAAGAAGCGCTTTGGTGGGAGAGCAACCAGAAGCTTCTGCACCAGGAGTTTAGCGAGGCGATTGCGGACGGAACAATCGGCCGGGGGACGGTGGCCAAGCGGGGAATCACTCCTGCGATCACGATTCGGCTGGACCCTAAGGACCTGGAGATGGCGCGGGTACAGGCGGAGGAGCGCGGTCTGCGGTACCAGACCTATCTGAAGATGGTGATTCATCAGGCGCTGATTCAGGAGGCGGGAAGAGGAGCGAGGAGCGGGGTCACAGCTTAGGAGGCTGGTTGGACAGGCGGCCGGTGAGGCGGTAGAGGGCGCATTCTTCGTCGCCGGTTGAGCCGTACATGGTTTGGTTTGCGATGGCGGCTAGGTCGGCGGCGTGATCTTCGGGCGACATGGGCACTTTGCCGAAGAAGAGGCGGGTGAAGGCGGGGTGGCGATCGAGGACGGGGGCGTGTTCGCTGTTGACGTAGAGGAGGTCGAGGGTTCCGGGGCGGGCGGCGAACTGGGCTTCGAGGCGGCGGAGGAGCTTGCGGAGGACAGGGGCCTCGAAGGGGTGGAAGAGGAAGAGGAGGCAGGGGGTGGGGGGGAAGCGGAAGGCGGTGGCGTCCCCCTCGATCAGGGTGATGGGGGCGAGGGGGGTGGCGTGGGGGAGCCAGGCGGCGAGGTTCTGGCGGGCGAGGGCGGCGAGGGTGGGGTTGAGCTCGATGCCGAGGACGGCGTGGAAGGGGTACTCGGCGGCGACGAAGAGGCCGCGGCCTTTGCCGGCACCGATGTCGATGAAGGTGACGTGCTCGATGGAGTGGCTGGGGCGGGTAGTGAGCCAGAGGTCGATGAGGGCGCGCAAGATGGACGGGGCTACGGCGTAGTAGGCGGTGACGTGCTGGTCGTGGGGGTGGCCGGTGAGGAGGCCGGCGGCGGGGATGAGGCCGCTGGTTTCGACGTGGTTGGCGTGGTCGAAGGGGTGGATGGGGTCTTTCGCGGGACCGGACGGGCGTATGGGGGTCGGGCGCTTGCGGGGAGGCATGATTAGCCGATGCCGAGAAGCTTGCGGCCTTCGGGGGAGATGCGCTGGGGGGTCCAGGCGGGCTGCCAGACGAGGGCGACTTCGGTGCGGCTGATGGTGGGGAAGGCGCAGAGGCGGCCCTCGATCTGGGCGATGATCTGGGTGTGGGCGGGGCAGCCTTTGGAGGTGAGGGTGAGGTCGATGTGGACGCGTTGGCGGGGGGGGACGCCGGGGATTCCGGCTCCGGGGGCGTCGGGGTCGGGAGTGATGGCGACCTGGTAGACGAGGCCGAGGTCGACGATGTTGCAGGGGACCTCGGGGTCGTAGCAGTCGCGCAGGGCCTGGCGGATGGTGGCTTCGGTGAGGAGTTCGGCGGGCATCTGGGTCGATTTTACCCGGGCTGCCGAGGGGCTAGGCGGGGGAGTGGCGGAAGAGGCCGAGGACCGAGTGGATGGCGAAGGAGATGAGAGAGAAAGCGTGGGAGGGGCTGGGGGGATTGACGGAGGATTGGAGGGGTTCGGCTGGGAGATCGGGGGCCGGGGGGAAGTGATATGAGAAGGCAAGGTGGTGGATGACGGTGGCGTTGGCGCGGTGGAAGGCGGCCGGGCTTGCGGTGAGGCGGCGTGTCGTCAGGCGGGTGGAGGCGTGCAGGGAGGAAGGAATGATCCATGCAGCGAGGAGGAAGAGGCAGACCCGGAGAGCGTGCATGAGGGTTGTATCGTCGCGGACGGTCTGCGGCGAGATTCCTCTTTTGGGTCAGGCAGTGGGCCGTTTGGGGGAACGGCGGACTAAGTGGAGGTTGGTGGATGGTGTGAAGGACAAACAAATGCAACAACAGAAGCAGATTCCCTTCGGGAATGACAACCAAAGAAGCAAACTCCTCCACCAACAGCAAATCCGCTCTAGTGGGTGCGGTCTACGAGGTACTGGGCGAGGGACTTGAGGGGGGTGGCGGCTTCGCCGAAGGGGGCTAGGGCGGCGAAGGCGTCGGCGATGAGCTGGGCGGCGTCGTGGCGGGATTGCTCGATGCCGGCGGCGCCGGGGCCGAGGACGGCGGGCCAGGTGGCTTTGTCGGTGGCGGTGTCCTTGCCGGCGGTTTTGCCGAGGGCTTCGGAGCTTTGGGTCATGTCGAGGATGTCGTCGACGATCTGGAAGGCGAGGCCGGCTTTCTCTCCGAAGGTGCGGAGGCCGCTGGTGTGGCCGTAGGTGTGGACGCGGTTGAGCCTGGCGGCGCGCCGGCGCTGCTCGTCCATGGCGCGGGAGAAGGAGGAGGCGATGCGGGTGGGTGGGATGGGGGTCGGGGGGGCATGGTCGCCGAGGAGGCCACCGGCGACGATGGAGACGGCGATGAGGGCGCCGGTTTTGGCGCGGTGGATGCGCTCGACGAGGTCGGCGGTGGGGGGGTGGCCGCCGGACTCGAGGTCGAGGACCTGGCCTCCGATCATGCCGGGGGGGAGGGCGTCTCCGACGCCGGTGCCGACGGCGATGGCGACCTCGCGGAGGATGGCGACGACGGTGGCAGGGGCGGCGGGAAGCTGGGCGAGGGTCTGGAAGGCGAGGGTCTGGAGGGCGTCTCCGGCGAGGATGGCGGTGGCTTCGCCGAAGGCTACGTGGCAGGTGGGTTTGCCGCGGCGGAGGTCGTCGTTGTCGAGGGCGGGGAGGTCGTCGTGGATGAGGGAGTAGGTGTGGAGCATCTCGATGGCCGCGCCGAGGTCTGCGGCGCCTGGGGGGAGATGGCCGGCGACCATGCGGGCGGCTTCCATGGCGAGGATGGGGCGGAGGCGCTTGCCGCCGGCGAAGGTGCTGTGGCGCATGGCGCGGTGGAGGGAGTGGGGCTGGATTTCGGGGCCGGGCAGGAGGCGTTCGAGGGCGGCGTCGGTGAGGGCGGCGCCGGTGGTGAGGAGGTTTTGGACGGTGGTCGGGGTTTGGGCCATGGAAGCTCGATGATAAACGAACGGGATGGGAGCGGGGGTTGGCGTACCTCCCCTGGGAGGTCTGAAAGTACGGCGGATGAAGGACTTAGGCTTGGACCTGGAGTTTCAGGTCCGGGGGGTGGTGGGGTGCTTGCGGGGGATGTTTGTCAAGCGGGGGCGCTCTCGGAGGATGAGGATTCCGAGGATGAGGAGGGCGATGACGGAGACGGCGTAGGCGGCTTGCTCGCGGGGGGGCTGGCGGAAGGCGAGGTGGAGGTGGAGGGGGCCGGCCGGGACCGGGAGGGTGAGGAGGCCGTCGGCGCGGGGGGCGGCTGGGGGGAGTTCTTGGTTGTTGAGGAGGGGGTGCCAGCCGGGGTAGGCGCGGAGATTGAGGATGAGGTAGCCGGGGTTGGGGGAGGTGAGGTCGAGGTCGCGGGGGCCGGGGCCGGGGGTGGCGTTCGAGGGTGGGGGGGCGTCGGGGTCTTGCGCGAGCCAATAGGGGGGGGAGTTGGGCTTGAGGGCGTCGTTGTCGGCTTCGGCGGGGGTGTACTCGTCGGTGGGTTCGGAGCCGGCGTTTGCTTGGAATCTCGTGAGACGGGCGGAGACGGTGTCGGAGGCCTCGCAAGGCTGGCGGAAGAGGTGGGCGGCGGGGAGGGTGAGGGTCGCGGCTACCGGGAGGGTGAGGAGCCAGGCGGTACGGTCGAGGGGGAGGCGATCGAGGGCGAGGGCGGCGGCGAGGCCGAAGGCGGTGGCGAGGACGGCGAGGAGGCGCCAGGGAAACTGGAGGAAGGCTAGTTCGGGGAGGTGGTGCCAGAGGGGGAGGGAGAGGGGGGTGAGGAGGAAGGCGAGGGTGGCTAGGAGGGCGGTGAGGGGGATGTGGAGGGGAACGGCGGGTCCTTCGGCTGCGGCGTTCACGGTGGGGCTGGGAACGCCTTCGCTTGGGGTGGCACGGTTCTTCCTGAGGCGGCTGGTGACTAAGGCGAGGGTGGTGGCGGTGAGGAGGAGGAGGGCGATGAGGGAGGCGGTGTGGAGTACGGCGTCGTGGGCGAGGGCGTCTTCGGTGAGGCCTGTGTGGTGAAAGAGGGTGTTGTCTTCGATCCTCATGCCGGGGATGATGGCCATGGCGATCTGGACGAAGGGGCGCTCGGTGGCGGCGGGAAGGATGTAGAAGGCGGCGAGGGCGAGGCCGAGAGTGGTGCCGGCGAGGGTGGTGAGGGCGAGATTGGTGCGGCCTGGCGGGTTTGGTGGAGCCCACCTTAGGCGATGAGGCCGCCGAAGGTGGGGCACACGGGGAGTGGCGGGGGACGCGTGGTCTGCTGGGAGCTGTGGAACCCACCTTAGGCGATGAAGCCGCCGAAGGTGGGGCACACGGGGAGTGGCGGGGGACGCGTGGTCTGCCGGGAGCTGTGGAACCCACCTTAGGCGATGAAGCCGCCGAAGGTGGGGCACACGGGTTGTGGTGGTGTGAGACGGGAGGAGGAGGCGGATGAGGGTGAGGAGGGCGAGGGTGTAGGTGCCCATGACGGCGGCGGGGGCGTTGGTGAGCCAGAGGAGGGCGAGGGGGATGGCGATGGCGGGGATGGTGGGGCGGGGTTTGAGGATGGCGTGGATGAGGAGGGGGAGCCAGGCGGCGGCGAGGAGTTCGGCGTAGGCGGTGCGCTCGTAGGCCGTGAAGAGCATGTAGGGGTTGGCGAGGTAGAGGGTGGCGGCGAGGAGGGAGGCGGCGGGGCCGGCGTGGGCGCGGGCGAGGCGGTGCATGGCGAGGCCGGAGGCGGTGAGGGCGATCCCGGTGTAGGCGATGGGGGTCCAGGTCCAGGGTAAGACGAGGCCGAGGAGGGCTCCGAGGGTCCAGGAGAGGGGTGGGTAGAAGAGGAAGCGGGGTTCTCCGGCGTTGAAGGCGGGAGAGACGGCCCAGAGGGGATGGAGGTTGCCGTGGCGGAACTGGGCGGCGGCTTCGAACCAGTTGAGGAGGTGGAAGTCGAAGTCGTGGCCGCAGGAGGGGCCTTGCAGGAGGAGAGGGAGGATGGCGAGGGCGGCGGCGAGCGGTAGGAGGAGAAGGGGGAGGCGGCCGCGGAGCATGGGAAGAGTTTATGCGGGTTGTGTGAGACTTGTTTCGACAGGTTGAGGGACGGGACATGCTACGGGTCGCTTTTGCTGAACTGGAAGCTGCGCTGCATCGGGCGACGCTGCATCTTGGGCTGGAGGGGGAGCGGGCGGCGCTGTGTGCGCGGCTGTTTGCGGAGACGGACCGGGATGGGGTGCGGACGCATGGGCTGGCACGATTTCCGCGATTTGCGGCGATGGTGCGGAACCGGTCGATCGATACGGCGGCTTCGCCCACGTTTGTTGCGGGGTTTGGGGGCATCGAGCGGTGGAAGGGAAATCGTGGGCCGGGGAACTTGAATGCCCATGCGGCGATGGCGCGGGCGATGGCTCTGGCTCGGTTGCATGGCATTGGCGCGGTGGCGCTGGGGGATACCAACCACTGGATGCGGGGCGGGACGTATGGGTGGCAGGCGGCGACGGAAGGGCTGTTTGCGGCTTGCTGGACAAATACGCTGGCCAATACTCCGGCTTGGGGGACGGCGCGGCCTACGGTGGGGAACAATCCGATCGTTCTGGCGGTTCCGCGGGCGTTTGCCGGCGAGGAGCGGGCGCCGGTGGTGCTGGATATGGCGATGACGCAGTTCTCGATGGGGTCGCTTGCGGCGTATGTGCAGCGGGGGGAGCAGCTTCCGGTTCCGGGGGGGTGGGATGCGGAGGGGGAGCTGACGCATGATCCCGCGGCTATCGAAGCTTCGAAGCGGACGCTGCCGATCGGGTTCTGGAAGGGCTCGGGGCTGGCGCTGACACTGGACATGTTCGCGGCGATGCTTTCGGGAGGATTGGCGACCCATCAGTTGCCGCTTTATCCTCTGCGGGAGGCGGGGCTTTCGCAGGTGTTTCTGGCGATCGACCCGCTTACGTTTGGGGAGGCGGGGCCGATGTCGGAGACGGTGGAGGGGATTCTGGCGGACCTTCATGGGGCTCCTCCGGAGGTGGGGGGCAGGCCTCCGCGGTACCCGGGGGAGGAGACGCTGCGGCTGCGGGGGGAGAACCTAAGGCTGGGGGTTCCGGTGGATGCGGAGCTTTGGCGGCAGTTGACGGAGTTGGCGGTTTGAGATGGGACAAGCAGCGGTAGCGGCAGAAGCAGATTCCCTTCGGGAATGACAAACAAATGGGGTAGGCAGCGGCAGAAGCAGATTCCCTTCGGGAATGACAAACAAAGGGTGAGACGGCAGCAGAAGCAGATTCCCTTCGGGAATGACAAACAAAGGGGTAAGGCAGCAGCGGAAGCAGATTCCCTTCGGGAATGACAAACAAATGGGGTGAGACGGCGGCAGAAGCAGATTCCCTTCGGGAATGACAAACAAATGGGGTAGGCAGCAGCAGAAGCAGATTCACTTCGGAATGACAAACAAAGGGGTGAGGGAGCGGCAGAAGCAGATTCCCTTCGGGAATGACAAACAAAGGGGTAGGGCAGCAGCGGAAGCAGATTCACTTCGGAATGACAAACAAATGGGGTAGGCAGCGGCAGAAGCAGATTCCCTTCGGGAATGACAAACAAAGGGGGTAGGGCAGCAGCGGAAGCAGATTCACTTCGGAATGACAAACAAAGGGGTGAGGGAGCGGCAGAAGCAGATTCCCTTCGGGAATGACAAACAAGGGGGTGAGGGAGCAGCGGAAGCAGATTCTCTTCGGGGGTTACCAGCAAAGGGGTGAGACGGGCTGATCCTGAGTCAGGGGGTTTCGTCGAGGAAGCGGCTGGTTATTCCGCCGTAGGCGTCGATGCGGCGGTCGCGGAGGAAGGGCCAGTGCTGGCGGGTGACTTCGGAGAGTTTGGGGTCGACTTCGGCGAGGAGGATGGCTTCCTCGGTGTGTGAGGCTTCGGCGAGGATGCGTCCGAAGGGGTCGGCGATGAAGGAGCCGCCCCAGAACTCGAGGCCGGCGGATTCTTCGGCCTGGTGGAGTTGGCCGTCGAGGAGGACGGAGCCTTGCTCGTGGCCGACGCGGTTGACGGCTCCGACGAAGACGCCGTTGGCGATGGCGTGGGCGCGCTGCATGGTGCGCCAGGCGTCGTACTGGGGGGCGCCGTATTCCTCCTTTTCTGAGGGGTGCCAGCCGATGGCGGTGGGGAAGAAGAGGACTTCGGCGCCTTTGAGGGAGGTGACGCGGGCGGCTTCGGGGTACCACTGGTCCCAGCAGACGAGGGTTCCGACTTGGCCCTGGGAGGTGGCGAGGGACTTGAAGCCGAGGTCTCCGGGGGTGAAGTAGAACTTTTCGTAATAGAGGGGGTCGTCGGGGATGTGCATCTTGCGGTAGATTCCGGCGATGTTGTCTTTCGTTGTTGCTTTGTGATCCAAGATCGCGGCGGTGTTGTGGTAGAGGCCGGGGGCGCGGCGCTCGAAGTGAGACGCGATGAGGACGATTTTCTCCTCGCGGACGACGGCGGCGAGGCGCTCGGTGCTGGGGCCGGGGACGGACTCGGCGAGGGCGAAGAGGGCGTGGTCCTCGCGCTGGCAGAAATACTGGGCGGTGAAGAGCTCGGGGAGGCAGATGAGGTTGGCGCCCTGGCGGGCAGCCTCGCGGACGCGGTCGGCGGCTTTGTCGAGGTTGGCGGCGGGGTCGGCGGACATGGACATCTGGATGAGGCCGATGGTTTTTCTGGTCGGAGGCATGATGCTATTTTATGGATGTTTGCGGTGCTTTGGGGGAGGGGCCAGGGGTCGGGGTGCCTCTTCTTTGAGGTGTTGCGGATTCGGACGAGTTCCCAGCCCACGCACTCCTGCGCCCTTCCGTCTTGGTGCCCGGGTTTCAAAAAGAAGCTTTGACTACCATGGGCGAGGGCGGAGGGGGGTCGCGGCCCTGCGACTTTCCCATAAAAGCGGCGTCTAATTGCTTGATGGACTGCGCCCATCCGCAGCCCGGAGTAAGCTGACACCAGGAGTCTCCCCATGCGTTGCCTCGCGCCTCTTTCGCTCGCCGCCCTTCTTACCCTGGGTGCCTACGCGCAGAATCCTACGACCAAGGGGCCGACCAGCTCCCCCGTCCCGACCGACAACAAGGCCCCGAGCCCCGCGGAGCTTTCCGCCGCGAAAGACAAAGTTGCGGCCAAGGCGGACTCCCTGCCCAGCCCCGGCGAGGACTTGAAGACGAACATCAAGCCTGGCAGCGAAGACGACGTGAACGCGATCGGCACCCGCAACATCGGCAGCCGCGGGCTTGGGAACTGGTTTTCTACGGATTGGGAGATCCGCAACGGCAAGCAGTACTCGATGGAGGTCGAGAAGTCGGCGCACCTCGTCACCGATCCGGTGATCGTGGAGTACGTCAACCGAGTCGGCCAGAACATCGTCAAGAACTCCGACGCGAAGGTTCCATTCACCATCAAGGTGATCGACTCCGACGAGATCAACGCTTTCGCGCTGCCCGGGGGGTTTTTCTATGTGAACTCCGGCCTGATTTTGGCTGCGGATGAGGAGTCCGAACTTGCGGGCGTGATGGCCCACGAGATCTCCCACGTGGTGGCCCACCACGCTGCCCGCCAGATGACCAAGATGGCCTACGCGCAGATCGCCTCCATCCCGCTGATGATCTACGCCCAGGGCTCCTGGACCGGGTACGGCGTCTACGAGGTTTCGCAACTCGCCATTCCGATCGGCTTCCTGAAGTTTTCCCGGATGGACGAGGCCGAAGCCGACTACCTGGGCCTGCAGTACATGTATCGTGCGGGGTACGACCCGCAGTCCTTCATCACGTTCTTCGAGAAGATCGACGCCTTGGAGAAGCACAAGCCTGGAGCGGTGGCCAAGCTGTTTGCGGATCATCCCCAGACACCGGATCGCATCTCGCGCTCGGAGGAAGAGATTGCCACGATTATGCCGGCGAAGGCCGACTACCTGGTAACGACCAGCGAGTTCGACGACGTGAAGGCTCGGCTTCTGCGCCTGGAGAACAAGCGCAAGATCAACAATCCGAAGGACGCGAACAAGCCTACTCTTCGCCGCGTGGGTGCGAACGACCCCAACACCTCCACCCCCGGCAGCACCACCGACGATCGGCCGACCCTGGGCCGTCGCAACTAGGGGCCGCACTCATTTTTGTGGGACCAGTTCATCTACTTCCTGGCAAGGGGATGCGTTTCTGGTTTCCACCCAGCTTAGATCGCGGACGTCCTGTGGGGAGCAGGCGCGAAAGAGCGGCTTGCGCTGAACGCCTGCACTGCCTCCGAAGTGCAGGGACTCCAGGAAAACGGATTGGCCTTCCTCATCGACCGGGAAGACGGCGTATTGGACGTTGTGCCGGTCGAGATATTCAGGCACCCGTCCTTCGAGAAGGTATGGGAGATACGAGGCGTCGGTAAGGCCTCCGAGGTCTACGACGGGGGGATTCGCGCGATCCCTGGTCCGGTCATAGCCGATGCGACCGATATCGAACACGGCGATGGACCTTCCCGGGAGATGGGTGTCGATCCAGTCGGCAGCGACTCCGTGGCTTCCGTTGATGTGGTCGATTCCGGAGATGAGAACATTTCTCCAAAGCGGGATGGAGCGAACTCCGACTGCGGCGACAAGGACTGCCGCCGCGAGAGGCGCCGCGAGAGGCCAACGCTCGAGGAGAGCCGCGACTCCGACTGCGAGGAGCGGCAGGGTGAGCAGCAGCAGGAAGGTCTGGTAGCGGCCGGCATGACCGGAGCTTGGGAGGATGACGACGTAGAGCATGGAGTGAAGGATGCCCCATCCGCAGATCAGGGCTGTTGCGGGGCGGCGGCGCCGGACGAGGGACCATAAGCCCGATCCCCAGAGCCCGGCCAGGACGGTGACGGCGAGGAGAAAGGCGAGATGCGGGACGAAGCCGTGTACCTGCTGACCATCGACCGCGGCGACCATCTTGAACGGACGCATGATCCACTGCTCGATCAACTCGAGGCGGAGGTTCAACGCGCTGCCGTGACCGGTGAAGTAGAGGAATCTGCGGCCCTTGAGGGTGAGGGGAAGCAGAGAGTGCGAGGTGAGCAGATTGATGAGGAAGGAGATCGACGAAAGGCCAAGGGCGAGGGTGGCTGTGGCGTAATAGCCGGGGCCGACTGGTCGGGACTTCACCAACAACGGGTAGGCGATGAGGAGAAGCGCGACCAGCACGACGCCTTCCGGGCGGGTGATGCCGAGGAGACCCAGAGCGAGTCCGGCGCCGACAAAGGTGGCGGTGCCGGCGCGGCCGCCGCTTCGGACGAGGGTGAGCCAGAGCATGATGGCCAGGAGGGAGATGGCGACGAAGAGGAGATGCTCCATGCCGGTAAAGGCGAGCCAGACATAGTTGCCATCGAGGGCGGGAGCGACGGCCCATAGCACCGCGAGAAACGGGCGAAGACCGTCCGAAAGCGCGGCGTGAAGCAACAGCATGCCGGTAGCGAAGAGGCAAAGGACGTTCAGCGCCACGGTGTAGGCGATCGGGCTGACGAAGGGGAGGAACTTGTAGTTTGCCGCGAGCAGGATCGTCCAAAGCAGGCTGGTGGACCCTGACGAGCGCTGATGGGGCAGGTAGCCGAGCGAGCCGGATTGGGCGAGGTTGCGGCCGATGCTCTGGTGAATCCAGGAGTCATCGAGAGGAAAGCCGCTGTGGTGCTTCAGGACCGTGCCGAGGATGATGAGGGACAGCGTGTAGACGAGGAGAACCACGGCGTACAAGGGGATCCTGGAAGCCTGGGGACGTGGAGAGCCCGCCCGAACGGTATCTGTGTGCATAGTGTCTATTGTCAAGGCAGAACGGCGTTGCCGCGAGAGAAAATCGACATCTCCTGCACGGTGACGAAGACAGCGGCCGCGACCCTGCGCTTGGTACCATAGGTCATGATCCACACCCAATCGACCGGCTATACCGACGATCACGCAGCCTCCGGACTCGACCACACCTTCCCCTCGATCGACACGTGGCCGAACCAGTTTCAGGCGTATGAGATTCTCATCGACGATCCCGAGTTCACGAGCATCTGTCCGAAGACGGGTTTGCCGGATTTCGGAGTATTGACGTTGCGCTACATGCCCCGGGAGCGGTGCGTGGAGCTGAAGTCGTTGAAGGAATATCTTTTCCACTATCGCAACCTGGGGATATTCCAGGAAAATATCGCGAACCAGGTGCTCAACGACCTGGTGAAGGCCACCGACCCTGTCTGGGCCGTTGTGAAAGGCGATTTCCGGCCACGTGGGGGCATCTCGACGGTGGTGACGGCGATTTACCCGCGTCCTGTGGACTCGCAGCCGCCACGGTCTTAGGCGCGGTGGCGGGTTCGTCGACGTGAGGATGGGGCCGATGCTGGCGGCATCGGCGCAAGCGGCCCTGCTATTCTCCTGCCATGGCCAACGCAGTGCCGTCCAGAGTTTCTGTTGCCGGAGCGACTACCGCGCTTGTTCTGCTGACGGCGCTCAACTTCGTCAACTACATCGATCGGTACATTCTGCCGGGCGTTCAGGAGCAGATCAAGGGGGAGTTCCATATCTCCGACGGTCAGCTTGGCTCGCTGACGCTGTGGTTCATGCTGGCGTACATGCTCTCCTCGCCGTTTACCGGCTGGCTTGGAGATCGCGTGGCGCGGAAGCCGATTATCGTGGTGGCGGCGCTCTTCTGGTCCGGGGTGAACTTCTTTACCGCTTCGGTGCACTCGTTCGACTCGCTGAACCTGCGCCATGCGGCGCTGGGGATCGGCGAGGCGACGTTCGGTATCTTCGCGCCCGCGGTGCTTGCGGACTTCTACCCGGAGGATCAGCGGAATCGGGTGCTGACGATCTTCAACATCGCGATCCCGGTAGGAGCTGCGCTGGGTTACCTGGCGGGTGGGACGATTGGGTCGCACTTTGGGTGGCGTATGTCGTTCATCTGCTCCGCTGTTCCCGGGGTTGTGATCGCGGTGCTGATTGCCTTGCTGATGAAGGAACCGGCGCGCGGCGGGAGCCTGGAGGGGAAGGCTAAGCTGGAGAAGGGGACGGTCGCGGCTCTGGCGCGGAACAAGCCTTATCTTGCCTCTGTGCTTGGGTATGCGGCGGTGACGTTTACGATCGGCGGCATCTCGATCTGGATGCCGACGTTTCTGCAGCGTGTGGATCATCGCTCGCAGCAATCCGCGGCGTTCATCATGGGGGCGCTGACGGTGGGAGCGGGTTTGCTTGGGACGATCCTTGGGGGGGCGATCGCGCAGCGGTGGTCGAAGACGAATCGAAGCGCGCTGTACCTGGTTCCTGCGTGGGGAGCGCTGACGGCGCTGCCGTTTGGGTGCGTCTGCTTTTTTGGGCCGCCGCGCTTTATCCTGCCTTCGCTGGCGCTGGCTATCTTCCTGATCTTCCTGGGGACGGGACCGGTCAACGCGTCGACGCTGAACGCCGTTCCGGCTTCGGTGCGGGCGACGGCGATGGCGGGTCAGTTGTTCCTGATCCATGCCTTCGGGGATATGCTGTCCTCGCCGATTATCGGGGTGGTGAGCGATCGGACGACGTTGTCGATCGGACTTGGCGTGACCTTGATTACGCTTTTGCTGGGGTCGATGATCTTTTTTGCCGGGGCGGCGTTTGTGGGGCGGGACCAGGCGGGGCCGCCGCTGCAGCCTGCGTGAAGCTATCTGTGACTGATGCGGTTACAAGCAGGGGTGCCCCCCCAATGCTTCGCGGGCAAGTAATTTTGTTATAACCCTGCTGAGGAGGGACCTGTTCCGCGCGGGCTCTAGTCTGCTTTGTACTTGGCTTCCTGGGGTTGGGTGACGAGTTTGTCGAGAGAGAAGCCTTCGGCGATGGCTTTCGATTTCAGCTCGGTGAGGACCTCCGGGGGGAGG
Organism: uncultured Granulicella sp.; assembly: GCA_965213785.1. Taxonomy (GTDB): domain Bacteria; phylum Acidobacteriota; class Terriglobia; order Terriglobales; family Acidobacteriaceae; genus Edaphobacter. The sequence continues at coordinate 3,483,627 of OZ243921.1, forward strand.
GTTGATGTTCTCGACAGGAGGAAGAGGTTCTTGTGGTTGGGGCTGCCCAGCATGGACCATGCATAGTCCGGGCTGATGGCGATGACCCAGTCCTTGCGGTAGAAGGGCCAGATGGTGCGGAACTTGAGCTTGCCGTCTCCACTCTTGTCGACGGCTTTGCCGTCGGTGTTGCGGGCCTCGGTGTATCCGCGCCTGGTCTGGCAGGCGTTGAGCAACTGGACGCTGCGGGGCTTGTCCCCGAGGGCCACCATGAGGATGGAGTTGCGGTCGCAGGGTTTGTCGCGCTTCTCGGGGAGGTGCGCGACGACGTACCAGGTGCCGGTGAAGCGATCGAGATCGAGCTGGGATACGGGGGTTACGGCCTGCGCGTGGACTTGCTGCATGGAGGCTGCGGATGCGAAGAGCAGGACGAGAGCCCGTACACTTGAGTTGAGCGGCGACACATTCATTTCGAGCTGCTCCTTGGTTATTTAATACGGCGGACTTGTTTGATACGGCGGACTTGTCTTATACGCGGACTTGTTTTGTTCGATACGGGGGTCCGTCGATGCGGGACCTTCCGCGGTCCGCGCCGGTATCTTCTTTCTTGTGATGCAGAGGAGACGCCTGATCCTGATGCACGTTTTGAGTTTTGTGACGATCGCGGCGTGGTGTGTGGCTTTGGCGTGGGTGATCCGCGTGGGTACGGCGGCGTGGGGGCTTCCGCGGGTTCCGGACCTGCGGCTGCCGGCTTACGATGGGACGCCGGCACGCGGGGGGTTGCTGACGGTGGTGGTTCCGGCGCGGGATGAGGCGGGGCAGGTGCGTGCGTGCCTGGAGTCGCTGCTGGGGCAGGACTACCCGGTGCAGGTGATTGCGGTGGATGACCGGTCGGCGGACGAGACGGGCGGGATCATGGATGAGCTGGCGGCGCTGCATTCGGAGAGGCTGAGTGTTCTGCACGTGAGGGAGCTTCCGGAGGGATGGCTGGGCAAGACGCATGCGCTGGCGCTGGGGGCGCGGCATGCGGCGGTGCTGGGCGAGCCGGAGTACCTGCTGTTTACGGATGCCGATGTGGTGTTTGCGCGGGACGCTTTGCGTCGGGCGGTAGGGGAGGCGGAGCGGACGGGGGCGGACCACCTGGTGCTGATGCCGACGGCGCTGGTGCGGCGGTGGGATGAGGCGATCCTGCTGGGGGCGTTCCAGGTGCTGGGGATGTGGGCGCTGCGGCCGTGGAAGGTGGCCGATCCGCGGGCGCTGCGCGATGCGATCGGGGTGGGGGCGTTCAACCTGATGCGGCGGGAGGCGTATGCGCGGCTGGGCGGGTTTGACGCGCAGCGGATGGATATTCTGGAGGACCTGACGCTGGCGCGGCGGGTGAAGCTGGCGGGAATGCGGCAGCGGATTGCGTTTGGGCAGGGGCTGGTGAGGGTGCACTGGGCTGCCGGCGTGAATGGGATTCTGGGGGTGATGACGAAGAATCTGTTTGCGGTGTTCCGGTTTCGGATGAGCCTGGTGCTGCTGGCGTGTGGATGGCTGGTGGTGTTCTGCGTGCTGCCGGTATTTGGGTTACTGTGTGGGCCGACTCGGGTTCCGGCGGCTCTGGTTTTGCTTTCGGTGGTGTGGGCGTTTCGGCTGTACGGCAGGCATTCGGGAATTCGGACCTGGAATGCCCTGTTTTTTCCGCTGGGTGGACTGCTGTTCGTGTTCGGGATTCTGCGCTCGGCGGCGATTACGCTGGTGCAGGGCGGGGTGCGGTGGCGGGGAACGTTTTACCCGCTGGCGGAGCTTCGGCGAGAGGCGGTGCCCCTGCGCGGCGGGAAGCGTTAGGCTGGGTGGATGGGTGCGTTCTGCGATGTGGCGCTGCCAGTGCCGTTAGACCGGAACTTTACGTATGCCGCCGGGGCGTTGAGCCCGGTGGTGGGGGGTCGGGTGCTGGTGCCTTTCAGCGGGCAGGTTTTGCTGGGGGTGGTGGTGCGGGTGCACGACGAGGCTCTGCCGGAGGGGGTGGAGGCGAAGGCGGTGCTGGCGGTGCTGGATGAGACGGCTCTGGTTCCGGAGGAGATGATGCGGCTGGCGGGGTGGATTGCGCAGTATTATGTGGCTCCGCTGGGAGAGGTGCTGCGGGGGATGCTTCCGCTGACGGCGGAGGTGCGGCGGCGGCTTGTGTACCGGATCGGCGAGGCGGGGCGGCGGGTGCTGTATGACGGGGCGGCGAAGGGAGCTTCGCGGCGGACGCGGCTGACGCCGGAGGAGCAGAACCGGGAGTATGCGGTGCTGAATTACCTGGAGGGCGGAGAGGTGGCGAAGGCTTCGGCGATCCGGTCGGCTACGGGGGCGGGTAAGGGATTGCTGGATGGGATGGTGAAGAAGAAGTGGTTGGTGCGAGAGGCGGAGGCGGAGGAGCGGGATGCTCGGCGGGTGGAGAAGGTGGTGGTGCTGGTGGGGGCGCTCGGTAGCCCGGCTGAGGGGGAGTACGAGCAACAACAAGATACAGGGATCCTTCCCTCCGTTGAGGATGACGGCGTGAAAGAAACAACGGCTCCCCCCCTTGCGATCCCCGGTGGGGGTCGTCTGCCGCGGTTGAATGAGAATCAGCTTGCGGTGATGGCGGAGTTGGCGGCGGTGGGGGGGCGGATGCCCTGGCGGGGGTTGCGGGAGGCGCTGGGACGGCTGGGGGTTCCGGAGTCTACGGTGGGGACGCTGGTGCGGCGGGGGTTGGTGCGGGTGGAGGAGGTGGCGGCGGGGTTTGCGATGGGTGGGGTAGGGGTGGAGGGGAAGAAGAACGCGCATGAGCATGCGTTGAACGAGACGCAGATGGAGGCACTGAGCGTGTTGGCGGTGGCGCTCGAGAAAGGACGGTTTGCGCCGCATCTGCTATATGGGGTGACGGGTTCGGGCAAGACGGCGGTGTATGTGGCGGCGATGCAGCGGGCGCTGGCGGCGGGGAAGAGTGCGCTGATGCTGGTTCCGGAGATTGGGTTGACGCCGGCGATGACGGGGCAGATGGTGGCGGCGTTTGGGGGGGAGGTGGCTCTGATGCACTCCGGGCTGACTCCGGATGAGCGGGCGGAGCAGTGGCACCGGATTCGGCGGGGGGAGGCGCGGGTGGTGGTGGGGACACGGTCGGCGGTGTTCGCGCCGCTGCGGGAGCTGGGGCTGGTGATCGTGGATGAGGAGCATGATGGGAGCTACAAGCAGGAAGAGACGCCGCGTTACCACGGGCGGGATGTGGCGGTGATGCGGGCGAAGCTGCATGGGGCGGTGGTGGTGCTGGGGTCGGCGACGCCGTCGCTTGAGAGTTGGGCGAATGCGGAGCGGGGGCGATATGCGCGGGTTGAGATGCTGGGGCGGGTAATGGACCGTCCGCTGCCGGCGGTGGAACTGGTGGATATGCGGGCGGAGTTCCAGGCGGTGGGGAAGGAGGAGCTGTTTTCCCGGAGGCTGCTGGAGGAGACGCGGGCGACGCTCGACCGGGGAGAGCAGGCGATTGTGCTGCTGAACCGGCGGGGCTACTCGTTTGTGGTGATGTGCCGTGGGTGCGGGGAGAAGATCGAGTGTGAGAATTGCGCGATTTCGATGACTTACCACAAGCAGGTGGAGAGTGGGGATGAGCGGGCGCGGGTGGGGGAGCGGCTGGAGTGTCACTATTGCGGTTTTCGGAGAGCGATCCCGAAGGTCTGCCCGAAGTGTGGGAGCGAGCACCTTTATTACCTGGGAGCTGGGTCGCAGCAGGGGGAGGAGCGGCTGCAGGAGCTGTTTCCTGAGGCGCGGATTGGGCGGATGGACCGGGATACGGTGCGGGGGCGGAACGATATGGAGCGGCTGCTGGCGCGGCTGCATGGGGGGGAGATCAACCTGCTGGTGGGGACGCAGATGATCGCGAAAGGGCACGACATCCACGGGGTGACGCTGGTGGGGGTGGTGGGGGCGGACTTTGCGCTGGGGTTGCCGGACTTTCGGGCGGCGGAGCGGGTGTTTCAGCTGCTGACGCAGGTTTCGGGGCGGGCTGGGCGGGGGGAACTGCCGGGGAAGGTTGTCGTCCAGACGTATCATCCGGATCATTATGCGATCCAGTTCGCGGCGAAGCATGATTATGTGGGATTTGTGGGGAAGGAAATGAACTATCGGCGATGGATGCACTATCCGCCGTTTGCGGTGCTGGCGAATGTGGTGGTGCAGAGCGAAAAGCTGGAGGAGGCGACGGGGTGGGCGGGGGTGCTGGGGCGGTGGTTCGAGCGAACTCCGATGGAGAAGGTAAGAGTGCTGGGGCCGGCGGCGGCTCCGATCGTGCGGCTGAAGCGGATTTACCGGTACCACTTTGTGTTGAAGGCGGAAAAACGCTCGGTGCTGGGGGAGACGCTGCAGGCGATGCTGGCGGTGGCGGAGCGGGAGGGGATTCCGCGGAAGGGGCTGGTGGTGGATGTGGATGCGGTGTCGATGATGTGACGGTCAGGCGGGGAGGAGGGTGTGGAGGGTGAGCTCTGGGGGGCAGTTGAGGCGGAAGGGGAAGCCTACGGAGCCGAGGCCGCGGTTGACGTAGAGCTGGAGGTTCTGGCCGAGGTGGAAGTGGCCCATCACGTACTTGGAGCCCATAGGAGGCAGGGTGAGGGGGCCGAGGAAGGGGAGGCGGACCTGGCCGCCGTGGGTGTGGCCGGAGAGGATGAGGTCTACCCGATGGCCACGGGGGTGCAGCAGGACCTGGTCGGCGTAGTCGGGGGCGTGGGCGAGGAGGATGATGGGGCCTTGCGGGTTTGGCGGGAGGGCGTGGTCGAGGTTGGGGTAGCTGGTGGCGGGGTCTTCGACGCCGGCGATGTGGAGGCGGGCTCCGGCGCGGTCGATGGGGATGTGCTGGTTGAGGAGGATGGGGGTGCCGTGGTCGCGGAGGACACGGGCGATGAAGGCCTGGCCGACGACGGAGTCGTGGTTGCCGAGGCAGCCAAAGCGGAGGGGGCAGGTGAGGGCCTGGAGGGCGCGGGCGCAGGTGTAGATGGAACGCTCGGGGATGTTGTAGGGGGGGCCGTGGGTGATGAAGTCTCCGGTGAGGAGGACGAGGTCGGGGGCGAGGGCGTTGATGAGGCGGATGGCGTGGCGGAGGAAGGCGGGCTCGGTGAAGCCGTCTAGGTGGATGTCGGAGAGCTGGGCGATGCGGTAACCGTGGAAGGGTAGGGGGAGGTTGCGGATGGGGATTTGGGTTTGGACGACTTCAAGCTTGTGGCGGGCGAACTCGAGCGAGTAGAGGCCGAGGGCGGCGGCGGAGAGGCCGGCGGTCTGGAGGAAGCGACGGCGGGTGAGGGTCCGCTGCGGGCGTGCGGGTGAGGCGGGGGGCATAAGCTATTTTACCGGGTTGGCTAAAATGGGGTGGTGAACTTCAAGGGCAGGCAGCGGCGGGCGGTTCGGCGAGTTGGGGATCGGGCGGGTGCGCTGCTGGTGACGCATCCGGCGGATGTGCGGTATTTGTGTGGGTTTACGGGGTCGAATGGGGCGCTGGTGCTGGCGGGGGCGCGGGCGGTGCTGTTTACCGATGGGCGGTACACGGGGCAGGCGGCGGTGGAGGCGGTGGGGACCAAGGTGGTGATTGCGACCAAGCCGGCGGGGATTGCGGCTTGCGAGTGGATGGAGGCCGCCGGGGTGCTGTCGTGTGGGTTCGATGGGGCGCAGACGACGGTGGCGGGGCTGGAGCGGATGCGGGAGGCACTGTCGAAGGGGATGGGGTCCCGGGGGCGGAAGGGGTGGTTTGTGGATGTGGGCGGGGTGGTGGCTCGGCTGCGGGAGGTGAAGGATGTGGACGAGGTGGCGCTGATGCGGCGGTCGGCGGCGCTGGGGTGTGCGCTGTTCGAGGAGGCGCTGGGGTGGATGGAGGCGGGGATGACGGAGGTCGCGGTGGCGGCTCGGCTGGAGTTCGCGGCGCGGACCCGGGGGGCGGAGGGGATGAGCTTTGAGACGATTGTGGCGAGTGGGGAGCGGTCTGCGCTGCCGCATGGGCGGGCTTCGGGGGCGAAGATTCCGCGGCGGGGGTTTTGTACGCTGGACTTTGGGGTGATGGTGGACGGGTATGCGAGCGATATGACGCGGACGGTGCACTTTGGCGGGGCTCGAAGGGGTGGGACCCCCACGGAGCGGGATGCCTTTGAGGCGGTGCTGGAGGCGCAGGAGGCGGCGGTGGCGGCGGTGCGGGCGGGGGTGACGGCGGGGGAGGTGGATGAGGCGGCGCGGGGGGTGCTGCGGCGGGTGGGTCTGGAGGGGTACTTTACGCATTCGACGGGGCATGGGGTGGGGTTGGAGATCCATGAGGGGCCGCGGCTGGCGGCGAAGCAGACGCAGGTGCTGGAGGAGGGGATGGTGGTTACAATCGAGCCTGGGATTTACCTTGCCGGCCGATTTGGGGTGAGGATTGAGGATATGGTGCTGGTGACGAAAGCGGGCGGTGAGGTGTTGACGGGGAGTCCGAGGGCTTGGGTGGAGTTGTGAGGTGTGGTGTAAGGAGGGCGATCCGCGGGTCTCTCCCCTTCGCTTCGCTTTGGCCGAGATGACGCGGTCGTTCCTTGCAGGAAGGGACTGTTGGTGTCGATGCCGTAGAGATCGTGCAGAGCAGTGCAGAGGCGCCGTGATGGCGGTTGATATGGTGGAGAGAGCAAAAGCGGTAAGCTGAAGCGGTTGTCTGCAGGGAAGACTCATTGGGAGTGGTGATGGACGGGAATGATTTGACGGAGTTGCGGGAGCTGGTTGAGTTTTTACGGGCGAATGAGATCGCCGAGTTCGATATGGAGCGGCCGGACCTGAAGGTTCGGTTGAAGTTTGCGGGGGCTGCGGCGGCGGCTGCTGCTCCGGGCCTGGATATGGCGCAGTTGGGCCGGTTGATGGCTTCGGCGGCGCCGGCAGGGGCTTCGATTCCGGTGGTGCCGGCTTCGGCGCTGCAGGTGGCGGTGCCGTTGGCGGCGGTGGAAGAGAAGCTGCATGAGGTGAAGTCACCGATTGTAGGAACGTTTTATGACGCGCCCTCGCCGGGGGCTCCGCCGTTTGTCAAGGTGGGGGACGTGGTGGAGGTCGGGCAGGTGCTGTGTATTGTGGAGGCGATGAAGCTGATGAACGAGATCGAGTCGGACGTTGCGGGGGAGGTGGTGAAGCGGATCGCGCAGGGCGGGCAGCCGGTGGAGTATGGGCAGGCGCTATTTGCGATCAAGGCCGCGATCCAGGGGTAGGCGAGTTCTGAGGCGGACGGCGGCACAGAAGAGGCGGGTTCGCTTCGGGGGAATGACGGGCAGAGGAGTAAGGGTAGGGCGGTATAACGGCAACGGCAGGAGCAACGGCAACGGCAACAGCAGGAGCAACAGCAGATTCCCTTCGGGAATGACGGAAAGAGGCTAGGGTAGGGGCGGATATAACGGCAACGGCAGGAGCAACGGCAACGGCAGGAGCAACGGCAACGGCAACGGCAACAGCAGGAGCAACAGCAGATTCCCTTCGGGAATGACAAAAAAGAGGCTAGGGTAAGGGCGGATATAACGGCAATAGCAACGGCAACAGCAGGAGCAATAGCAGATTCCCTCCGGGAATGACAAAAAGAGGCTAGGGCAAGGGCGATACAACGGGAACGGCAGGAGCGGCAGCAGGAGCAACAGCAGATTCCCTTCGGGAATGACAAAAAGAGGCTGGGGTAAGGGGCGGATATAACGGCAACGGCAGGAGCAACGGCAACGGCAACGGCAGGACAACAGCAGATTCCCTTCGGGAATGACAAATAGGGCTGGGGCAAGGGCGATACAACGGGAACGGCAGGCGCGGCAGCAGGAGCAACAGCGGATTCCCTTCGGGAATGACAAAAAAGAGGCCAGGGCAAGGGCGGATACAACGGCGATAGCAACGGCACAGCAGGAGCAACAGCAACGGCAACAGCAACGGCAACAGCAACGGCAACAGCAGATTCCCTTCGGGAACGGCAACAAGTGGCCAGGGCAAGGGCGGATACAACGGCAATAGCAACGGCACAGCAGGAGCAACGGCAACAGCAACGGCAACAGCAGATTCTCTTCGGGAATGACAAAAAGAGGCCAGGGCAGGGGCAGGTTGGCGGAGCGATTGCGGTGGCTGACTTGCCGGGAGTTTCGATGGAAGGTGTTGACGCGTATGTTTCGTAAGGTGTTGATCGCAAATCGCGGGGAGATTGCGCTGCGGGTGATCTCGGCTTGTAAGGAGCTGGGGGTGCGGACGGTCGCGGTGTATAGCGAGGCGGACCGGAACTCGCTGCATGTGAAGTTTGCCGATGAGGCGATCTGCATTGGGCCACCGCGCTCGGCGGATAGCTATCTGAATGTTCCGGCGGTGATTTCGGCTGCGGAGATTACGGATGTGGATGCGATCCATCCGGGGTATGGGCTGCTGAGCGAGAATGCGAACTTCGCGGAGGTTTGCCGGGCTTCGAATATCAAGTTCATTGGGCCGCCGCCTGAGGTGACGCGGATGATGGGGGAGAAGTCGACCGCGCGGCAGACGATGAAGAAGGCGAAGGTGCCGATTCTTCCGGGGTCCGATGGGGTGATCGCGGATGAGGGCGAGGCGCTGGAGTGGGCTCAGTCGGTTGGTTACCCCGTTATTTTGAAGGCGGTGGCGGGAGGCGGCGGGCGGGGGATGCGCATCTGCCGGAGTGCGTCGGAGCTGCCAGCTATGTTCAACCAGGCTTCGACCGAGGCGGCGAACGCGTTCGGCAACGGCGATATGTACATGGAGAAGTTTATCGAGCGGCCGCGGCATATCGAGTTCCAGGTGCTGGCGGATGAGCACGGGAACGTGATGAGCCTCGGGGAGCGGGAGTGCTCAATCCAGCGGCGGCACCAGAAGCTGATCGAGGAGGCTCCGAGCCTGCAGGTGACGCCGAAGCTGCGGGCGGAGCTGGGGAAGACGATCGAGCGGTCGCTGAAGGAGATTGGGTACTGGAACGCGGGGACCATCGAGTTCCTGATGGATGAGGATGGGAAGATCTACTTTATCGAGATGAATACGCGGATCCAGGTGGAGCACTGCGTGACCGAGATGGTGACCGGGGTGGACCTGGTGAAGGCGCAGCTGCGGATTGCTTCCGGTGAGAAGCTGAGCGATATTGTGCCGGTGCGTCCGGAGATTCGAGGACACGCGATCGAGTGCCGGATCAATGCGGAGCATCCGGAGAAGTTCACGCCGAGCGCGGGGAAGATTACGGCTTACAACGTGCCTGGCGGGAATGGGGTGCGGGTGGATACGGCGCAGTATGCAGAAGGGGTGGTTCCGCCGTATTATGATTCGCTAATCGCCAAGCTGATCTGCCACGGGAAGGATCGGGGCGAGGCGATGAACAAGATGCAGCGGGCGCTGAGCCAGTTTGTGGTCGAGGGGATTCATACGACGATTCCGCTTCATGCGAAGATCTTTGCGGATGAGGAGTTTCGGTCGGGAGACTTCGATACGAAGTTCATGGAGCGGTTTTTTGAACGGCAGGCTCGGGTATAAGGCGGCGAGAGCATGAAAGGCAAAGTGCCGGGCGTGTGGCTTGCCCAGCTGTTTATGGCTGTTTCGATTTCGTTGAACGGGCAGAAGACCGAACGGGTACCGATCCCAAGCTCCTTAGGCGCTATGGCGTGGCTGGTGGGTGATTGGCACGCGGTTTCACAGAGTGCCGAAGGTTTACAAAATCCGCTGAAGGCCAGCAGTCGGTTCCGTTCGGAATTGGGGGGTAGGATGATGACTCTCACGATGAGCCAAGCCGGACGCGACTTCATGAGCGGGATGTTTGCATACGACGGTGCCAAGAAAGCAGTGGTGTTCTGGTATGTCGTCACCGATCTTAAAGACGCGGAGAGCGAAGAGAGCGGAACCCTGGCGACGGGGAACGTGAAGATAGAGCAAGACTCATCCCTTCTTGATTATTCGGCGACGCGGCTGGATGGCGCAACGGGACACCTTCAAACGCGGATTCAGCGGATGGATGCCGATCATTATCGCTGGGGAGTTTACGCCGACTACCCGGGCGAGGGCATTCAGAAGCTCAATGAGATCGTCTTCGCGCGAGGCTTATGACGAAGTCCAACCCCTTCTCCGATCTGTATGTCATTGCAGATGCTGACGTGTTATCGGCCCGGGGATGCCGGGTGCGGGCGTTTGCGGAGGAGATGCTTTGCGCGGGGGTGAGGCTGTTGCAGTACCGGAACAAAACCGGTGGGGCGCAGACTGTGCTGCGAGATGCGGCGATTCTGCGGGAGGTGTTCGCCGGGAAAGGAGCCACTTTGATCCTGAACGACCGGGTGGATCTGGCAGTGCTGGCCGAGTGGGATGGGGTTCATGTCGGGCAGGAAGATCTGGTGCCGGAGGATGCGAAGGCGGTGATGGCGGGGTTGCAACCCCACCCTTCGCAGGGGCGTGAAGGATGGGGCACCCGGCATCAGGGGATTGTGGGGGTCTCGACGCATACGTGCTGCCAGGTGCGGGCGGCGGAGGCATCGTGCGCGGACTATGTGGCGATCGGGCCGGTGTTTGCGACAGGGACGAAGCTGGACGCTTCGGCGGTGGTGGGGCTGGAGGGGGTGCGGCGGGCGCGGGCGTTGACGGGGAAGCCGCTGGTGGCGATTGGGGGGATTACGCGGGAGAATGCGCGGAGCGTGGTGGAGGCGGGGGCGGATGCGGTGGCGGTGATCTCTGCGCTGGTGGCGGCGGGGGAGCGGCCGGGGCGGGTGGCGGAAGACTTTCTGGCCGTTTTGGGATAGAACTGACGGTACGTGAACAACACATTAAGGGTGGATGAGGCGACGGGTGCGGCGGTGGTGTCTGCTCCTGTGTTTGTGCAGGGGATGGGACTGTTTTCGGCGACGGCCATCGTGATGGGGTCGATGGTGGGGTCGGGAATCTTTATCGTTTCGGCGGATATGGCACGGACGCTGGGGTCGCCGGCGCTGCTGATTGGGGCGTGGCTGGTGACGGCGGCGATGACGATGATCGGGGCGCTGAGCTATGGGGAGCTTGCGGCGATGATGCCCAAGGCGGGTGGGCAGTATGTGTACCTGCGGGAGGCGCTGGGGCCGCTGTGGGGATTTCTGTATGGGTGGACGCTGTTTCTGGTGATCCAGACGGGGACGATTGCGGCGGTGGGGGTGGGGTTCGGGAAGTTTCTGGGGGTGTTTTTTCCTTCGGTGAGCGCGGGGAACTGGCTGTGGCATGTGGGCGGCGGGAATGTTGGGTTGAATACGGCGAACCTGGTGGCGATTGTGGTGATTTTGCTGCTGACTCTGCTGAATACGCTGGGGGTTCGGCTGGGGGCGGCGGTGCAGAATGTGTTTACCAGCGCGAAGGTGCTGGCGCTGCTGGCGGTGGTTGGGGTGGGGCTGGTGGCGAAGAATGCGGCGGCGGTGGCGGCGAACTTTGGGGCGGGGTGGAGTGCTTTTTGGGCCGGGGCGGGGTGGCATACGGGCCATGCGGTGCAGGTGGGGGCGAATGGGCCTACGGCGCTGGTTGGGGTGCTGACGGTGGTGGCGGTGGTGCAGGTAGGGTCGCTATTTTCGGCGGATGCTTGGAACAATGTGACGTTTACAGCGGGGGAGATACGTAACCCGCGGCGGAACATTCCGCTTTCGCTGGCGGTCGGGACGGGTGTGATTCTGCTGCTGTATGTGGCTTGCAACTTTGTGTATCTGAGCGTGCTGCCGCTCGAGGCGATCAAGAGTGCTCCGCAGGATCGGGTGGCGACGGCGGTGATGGAGGTGGCGTTCGGGGCGGTGGGGGCGAAGCTGATGGCGGCGGCGATCCTGGTGTCGACGTTTGGGTGTGTGAACGGGATGCTGCTGGCGGGGGCTCGGGTGTATTACGCGATGAGCCGGGATGGGTTGTTCTTCAAAGGCGTGGGGAAGTTAGGCGAGAGATCCAAGACGCCGGTCAACTCGCTTTGGGTGCAGTGTGGGTGGACGTGCGTGTTGTGTTTGAGCGGGAGTTATGGGCAGTTGCTGGACTACGTGGTGTTTGCGGTGCTGGTGTTTTATGTGCTGACGATCGTTGGGTTGTTCGTGCTGCGTCGTACGCGGCCCGATGCGGTGCGGCCGTACCGGGCGTTCGGGTACCCGGTGCTTCCGGCGGTGTATATCGTGATGGCGGTATGGATTTGCGGGGTTTTGTTGCGGTATAAGCCGCAATATACTTGGCCGGGGTTGATCCTGGTGGTGCTTGGGGTTCCGGTGTATTGGTTGTGGTCGCGGACGGAACGTGCGGACGCGGCGGCATAACGAGAAAAAGGGGCAAGGACGCATGGGGAACATTTTCGCGAAGAAGACGATGGATTCACTGATGGCTGAGGCGGCGGAAGAGGGCTCGCAGACGCTGGAGCGATCGTTGGGGCCGTTTGCGTTGACGGCGCTGGGGATCGGGGCCGTGATCGGGGCGGGGATCTTTGTGCTGAGCGGGTTGGGGGCGAAGACGGCCGGGCCGGCGCTGATGCTGTCGTTTGTGTTGAGCGGGCTGGGGTGTGCGTTTGCTGGGCTTTGCTATGCGGAGTTCGCGGCGATGATTCCGCTGGCGGGGTCGGCGTACACGTATGCGTATGCGACGCTGGGGGAGCTGTTTGCGTGGATCATCGGGTGGGATCTGACGCTGGAGTATGCGATGGGCGCGAGCACGGTGAGTTCGGGCTGGTCGAATACGTTTGTGGAGTTTCTGGCGATCTTTCATGTAAAGTTTCCGCTGTGGCTGGCGTATGACCATTGGACGGGGTTGAAGAAGGCGTTCGAGGCGGTGGGGCGGCAGACGGTGGCGGCGGCGCATCCGGAGCTGGTTTCGGGAACGAAGCCGTACAGCGAGGCGCTGGCCGCGGTGCTGGCGCACCCTACGGCGCAGTTGACGGCGAGCGCGCATGCGCTGCTGCATGCGCCGACGATCGGGGGCGTCGAGCTTGGGTTCAACCTGCCGGCCTTTCTGATTGCGCTGCTGATTACGACGGTGCTGGTGATCGGGATCAAGGAGTCGGCGAACTTCAACGCGGGGATCGTGATCCTGAAGGTGGCGGTGGTGCTGTTTGTGCTGGGGCTGGGATCGCACTATGTGAACAAGGCGAACTGGGGTGCGGACTGGCATGGGTTTGCACCGTTTGGGGTGGGGGGGATCGGGCTGGCGGCGGGGCTGGTGTTCTTCTCGTACATTGGGTTCGACGCGGTGTCGACGACGGCGCAGGAGGCGAAGAACCCGCAGCGGGATATGCCGATCGGGATCATTCTTTCGCTGGCGATCTGCACGCTGCTGTACATCGGGATTGCGGCGGTGCTGACGGGCATGGTGTACTACCCGGACATCAACGTGGAAGCGCCGATCGTGCGGGCGTTTCTGGATCGCAACCTGAACACGGCGGCGAACATTATTACGATCGGTTCGCTGGCCGGGCTGACGAGCGTGATGCTGGTGATGCTGCTGGGGCAGAGCCGAGTACTGTACTCGATGGCGAAGGACGGGCTGCTGCCGAAGGGATTCTTTGCGGACATTCATCCGCGGTTCCGGACGCCGTGGAAGGGGACGATCCTGGCCGGGGTGCTGGCAGCGACGGTGGGGTCTGTGACTCCGATCGAGACGATCGGGAAGATGGTGAACATTGGAACGCTCTTTGCGTTTGTGATCGTGTGCATTGCGATCATCGTGCTGCGGAACAAGGACCCCGAGCGGGCTCGGCCTTTCCGGACGCCGCTGGTTCCGTTGATCCCGATTTTGGGGATTTTGTTCAACGGCTACATGATGGTGGAGCTTGGAGCGGTGAACTGGATTCGGCTGGTGGTGTGGCTGCTGATCGGGATGGTGGTGTACTTCACGTATGGGCGGAAGCATAGCCGGGTGCAGCGACGGCTGGATGGGAAGACGCTTCCTTAGGGGAGGGAAGGGTTTGCCCGGCAACTTTGCTGTTGCCGGGCCGGGTGGCGCGTGGTACTTTGATCGCGCGACCTTCGGCCTGCCATGACCCCGACCCAAGTACTTCTTCTGGAAGGACGATTGTTCCTGATCCTGCTTGCGGCGACGCTGGTTTGGATGATGCTGACGCGACGGATTGCGACCAGTGGTCTGCTGCAGCGGGCCGATGGCGGGATCAGCCCGGAGCGGCTGCAACTGCTGATTGCGACGGTGGTGATCAGCGGCCATCTGCTGCTGGGGGTGCTGACGACCGACACGACGACGATGCCGGAGATCGATCCGGGGTGGTTGTACGGATTCGGGGGGAGTGGGGCCCTGTATGCGGGCGTAAAGGCAATGACCACCATGGCACGGGAAGAGCGAAGGGGAGGGCAGCGATGACCACGACGACGACGGCGATTACGCCGCAAATGGCGACGATGATGACGGTGTGCGGGTACGGGGTGTGCCTGTTTATGGGGCTGCTGTGTGCGACGCTGCTTTGGTTTATCTGGTCGGGGACGATCGATTTGAAGTCGTTGATCGCGGAGGCGAACGGGCAGGCGAGCATGTCGCGGTTCCAGTTGCTTATCTTCACGCTAGTGGTGGCGATCTGCATGTTCATCCTGATCGAGCGGGGGAGCACGTATGCGTTTCCGGAGATCTCGAATGGAGTGCTGACGCTGCTGGGCATCAGCGCGAGCACGTATGCGGTGGGGAAGGCGATCTCGTTCAGCCGTCCGGAGGGTGTGGCGACGGTGCAGGACAAGAAGGATGTGCATGAGACGGCGCGGGAGCTGTCGAAGAGTGGGGCGATGTCGGATGTGACGGCGACCGAGACGAAGTCTACGGGGGCTACGAAGAGCTAGGAAGGATGTGGAGGGCGGGCCGGGCTGAGAAGGCGCTGTTTGTTTTGTGTGAGGAGATGAAGGATGCCTGCACGGAAGAAGGACCCGGAGGCAACAGAGGACGGAGGGGACCAGACCGTGACGCGGAAGATTGCGCCGCTGATTCCTTTGGCGATCGCCCTGACCTTCAGCGCGGTGCATGGGTCGAAGACACCCCAGCCTGTGCCGACGGTGCAGGCTCCCGTGGCGACGGTAGGCGCGGGGGCTTTGAGCGGGATGCGCTGCGGTGGGGGGACCGCGGACTCCCCGGCGTGCCCGGCGCCCTACCCGATGCTCGAAAAGGGGCATCCGGTGGACTGGTGGTTTGTGTTCAAGCTGAATGCTTCGAAGTTTCCCGGGTGCGGCGGGGGGGAGATTGCGTGTCCGTTTGGAGGGACTCCGCAGACCTACCTGGCGGGGCAGCAGTTTGCGTTCGCGAGCAGCGAGACGCCGGTGCTGGATGGAGGTGGGGAGGAGTGCCTGGGGACGTCGACGGGCGACCCGGTGGGGGCGACGTTCGATGAGGTGTATCACGGGAGCTTCCACTATGCGTTGTGGAACGACCAGTTCTATGGAGACCCGGAGAGCGCGAGCTGCGGGGGGACGGGGTGCGATTCGCCTTGGGGCCACTCCAAGGGGATGGTGGCGTGGAACGATGCGGGGGAGGGGCTGGTGATGCAGGTGTCGACGCCCTCGTGGCCGGGTGCCGGCAGCGCGAAGACGCCGCGGACAGATGGCAACACGCTGGGGTGCGTGAAAGACGACGACGTGAAGGTGAGCCAGCATTTCTTCGCGCTGCGGCTGACGAAGGCCGATCTGCTGGAGGTTCTGGACGGCCTGAGCAATGCGAGCGTCGCAACGGACCCGAAGAATCCGCAGATTGTGAGCAATGGCGGGCCGGTGGAGGTGCAGGCGAAGGTGTCGCTGCTGGGGGTGAGGACGAAAGGGACGGCGGTGGTGATGGGGACTCTTTCGAGTGGGGTGCGGATGATTGCGAAGCCCTCGGCGCTGCACGTTCCGCCGTGGCAGATGGTGTCGGCGGAGCTTGGGGGAGTGGCGCTGCGGACGGCGACGTGGTGGGCCTCGCCGGAGATTCCTTCGACGACGGCGGAGACGGCGATTGGGTGCTGGGATGCCTCGCTGGGCAAGGCGGGGGCGGTAGAGATTGCGACGACGGGGGATTGGAAGGGTAAGGTGATTGGGCTGAAAGGGGGGATCAGCCCGGATGCGAACCATGCGAAGCTGGGGGTGTCCGCGGGGGTGAATCCGCAGTATGCGGTTTTTGGGGATATGAACCAGCAGGGGACGCTTTCCGGCAAGTGCGAGAGCAGCCAGAATGGGCGGGGCGGGCTGTTTTTCGTGATGCAGAACCCTCAGCTTTCGGCGAGCCTGGGGGCGCTGATCGCGGGGCAGAGTGCGCCGGTGGGGCAGTAGGCATCAGGGCTGGGTGTAGTGGATGATGTCGGAAAAGGAGTGGGGATCGAGGCTGGCGCCTCCGACGAGGGCTCCGTCGATCTCGGGCTGGGCCATGAGGGAGGCGATGTTTTTAGGATTGACGGAGCCGCCGTAGAGGATGCGGGTCTGGTCGGCACAAGTGCGTCCGAGGCGTTCGGCGACCTCGCGACGGATGATGCGGTGGGCCTCGGCGATCTGGTCGGGGCTGGCGGTGCTTCCGGTTCCGATGGCCCATACGGGCTCGTAGGCAATGGTGATGGGGCATCGCTCGTTGGTCTGGATGCCGTTGAGGGCACAACTGATCTGCCAGCGTAGAACGGCCTCGGTGAGATTGGATTGGCGCTTTTCGAGCGACTCTCCGACGCAGACGATGGGTATGAGGTCGTGGGCGAGGGCGGCCTTGAGCTTCCAGTTGACCATGTCGTCGGTCTCGTTGGCGTAGATGCGGCGTTCGGAGTGGCCGAGGAGGATGTGGTCGCAGTGAATGCTGGCGAGCATGGTGGGCGAGGTCTGGCCGGTGTAGGGGCCTTCGTTGAGCCAGTGCATGGTCTGTGCTCCGGCGTCGACGTGGGAGTTCTTGCAGGCACCGATGACGGTGGAGAGGGAGGACATGGTGGGGAAGATGGCGATGTCGTCGCGGGTGTGATCCTTGACGAGCGGAAGGAACTCGTGGAGGAAGGCAAGCGACTCGTTGGGGGTCTTGTACATCTTCCAGTTGGCGGCGATCAGGGGCTTACGCATGAGGCTGCCAGTATTCCATGTTCTTGCGGCGCGGGAAAGGTGAGAGTGTCTGGTAAGCTGCCGCGATGCAGGACTTTCGCGAGTTGGAGGTTTGGAAGAAGGCGCATGAGCTTGCCCTGGCGGTGTATCGGGGGACGGAGGCGCTGCCGAAGCATGAGGTGTTTGGGCTGACGGTGCAACTGCGGCGGTCGGCGGTTTCGGTGCCGATGAAGATTGCGGAAGGGTGTGGGCGTGAAGGGGATGGCGAGTTTGCCGTTCAGCTTCAGAGGGCGCGGGCGAGTTGCTCGGAACTGGAGTATTTGCTGCTGCTGTGCCGGGATCTTGGGGTATCTCTCGGATGAGGTGTGTGACCGGTTGTCTCTGGAGGTGATTGCAGTAAGGAAGATGCTGTTCGGATTGCTGAGGCGGTTGGGGGGCTGACGCTTTGTCTTATTTGAGCTTTGGGCTTTGAGCTTTGGGCTTTGGGTGAGAAGAGCTAGCGGGCTTCCGTTAAGGCGGCGATTCCGGGGAGGGTTTTGCCTTCGAGGAACTCTAGCGAGGCTCCGCCTCCGGTGGAGATGTGGGTGATGCGATCGGCGAGGCCGGATTTCTGGATGGCGGAGACGGAGTCGCCGCCGCCGACGATAGTGACGGCGTCGGTGTTGGCAGCGACGGCTTCGGCGATGGCGTTGGTTCCGGCGGCGAAGGCGGGGAGCTCGAAGACGCCCATGGGGCCGTTCCAGAGGACGGTCTGGGCGCGGGCAATTTCCAGGGCGAAGCGCTCGACGGTGTCGGGGCCGATGTCGAGGGCCATGAGGTCGGGAGGGAAGGGTTCGGTGCCGGAGAAGATTTGTTTGTGGGCGTCGGCGGCGAACTTGTCGGCGAGGACGTGGTCGACGGGGAGGAGGAACTGAACGCCTTTTTCTTTGGCTTTGGTGAGGGCGGCGAGGGCGACGTCCTGCTTGTCGGGTTCGGCGAGGGATTTTCCGGTGGTCTGGCCCTGGGCGTTGAGGAACGTGTAGGCCATGGCTCCGCCGATGAGGATGGTATCGGCC
The DNA here is from genome assembly GCA_965213785.1 of uncultured Granulicella sp. GTDB lineage: Bacteria > Acidobacteriota > Terriglobia > Terriglobales > Acidobacteriaceae > Edaphobacter. The sequence continues at coordinate 3,501,604 of OZ243921.1, forward strand.
TTGTCGAGCAGGGAGTTGACGATCTCGATTTTGTCGGAGACCTTGGAGCCTCCAATGATGGCCACGAAGGGCTTGTCGGGCGCGGTGAGGACCTTGCCGAGAAAGGTCATCTCTTTTTCGAGCAGGAAGCCGGCGGCGGACTGCGCGACGTGGTGGGTGATGCCCTCGGTGGAGGCATGGGCTCGGTGGGCGGTGCCGAAGGCGTCGTTGACGAAGAGGTCGCAGAGGGAGGCGAGTTGCTTGGCGAAGGCGGAGTCGTTGGCTTCCTCTTCGGGGTGGAAGCGAAGGTTTTCGAGCAGCAGGGTCTGGCCGGATTCGAGTTGGGTGGCGAGTTCGGTGGCGAGAGGGCCGACGCAATCGGGGGAGAAGGCTACGTTCTCGTTGCGGTCGAGGCGCTGGTCGAGCAGGGTGCGGAGGTGGTCGACGAGGGGGCGCAGGGAGAGCGCCTGGACGGGCTTGCCCTTGGGACGGCCGAGATGCGAGGCGAGGATGACCTTGGCGCGGTGGCGGAGAGCGTACTCGATGGTTGGGAGGGTTTCGACGATGCGGGTGTCGTCGAGGATGATGCCGTCCTTGAGAGGGACGTTGAAGTCGACGCGGATGAGGACGCGCTTGTTGGTGAGGTCGAGGTCGCGAAGCGAGAGCTTGGGCATTGCGGGCGGGTCTCCTGGGAGGGCGGAAGGCAGCCGCTCTGGGAGGATGCTAGAGGATTGTGAGGCTGGGGGCAAACTGCCTAGGTGGTGGCGCAGCCGTGCCGGTAGACGCGGGGCTTGCGCCACTCGGCGTCGGTGGCGAAGAGGATGCAGGATCTGCCGCTGCCGGTGTCGACGCGCCAGGTGAGATTGCCCTGGCGATAGAGCTGGAAAGGGCCGGAGCCGGAGAAGATCATGCCGTTGGGCGGGTTGGGCGGGATGGTGTCGCTGACCGGGACGGCGAGGGGTCGGGGCGGCGGAGGTGTGCCGCGTGGAGTCTGGGGCGGTGGGCTGATTTCGCCGGTTTCCAGGATGTTGGTGGGGCTGTGCTGTCTGGCGAGGTGGGCCGCGCCCGCGACCAGGAGACAGATGACGATGAGGCCGAGGAACTTCTTCATCATGGCCCTTTTGTACGCCGGGGCGCGGTGCAAGGGAAGGCGGTTGGCGAGGGGCGACTCAGGGTGGTGAACAGGGCGTCGCGGGGGTATCATCGGAGCTGTGCTGAAATATTCCATCGTCGTTCCGTTTCACAACGAAGAGCAGAATGTCACGACGCTCTATGACCGCGTGAAGGACGTTCTGGAGCAGGTGGGAGAGAGCTTCGAGCTGGTGTTTGTGGACGATGGATCGCGGGACCGGACGTACCGGTTGTTGGAAGAGATTGCGGCGGTGGACTCGCGGGTCCTGGTCATCAAGCTGCGGCGGAACTTTGGGCAGACCTCGGCGCTGGCGGCGGGATTCGACCATGCGCAGGGGGAGTTTGTGCTGGCCATGGATGGCGATCTGCAGCACGAGCCGGAGGAGATTCCGCGGTTTTTGGAGAAGCTGGAGGAAGGCTACGACGTGGTGAGCGGGTGGCGGGCGCAGCGGGGGGACAACCTGATGATGCGGCGCATTCCTTCCATGCTGGCGAACCGGGTGATGGCGCACTTTTCGGGGGTTGCCATTCATGATTTTGGGACTACGTTCAAGGCTTACCGGCGTGAGGTGATCCAGAATATTCCGCTGTATGGGGAGATGCATCGCTTTATTCCGGCGCTGGCGAGCTGGTATGGGGCGAGTATCTGCGAGATTCCGATCTCGAATCCGCAGCGGGTGGCGGGGAAGAGCCACTACGGGATCTCGCGGACGTTTCGGGTGTTCTTCGACCTGCTGACGATCCGGTTCCTGCTGAAGTACATGACGCGGCCGCTGCATTTCTTTGGGTCGTTCGGTGCGGCAGGGATGGTTTCCGGTGGGGGCGTTGCGTTCTGGCTGCTGGTGCATAAGCTGGTGACGCGGCATGATGTGGGGCCGGAGCATGGGCCGTGGTTCATGATTGCGGCGGTGCTGATTCTGGGGGGTATCCAGATGCTGGGGATCGGGCTGCTGGGGGAGCTGCAGGTGAGGCACTTCTATACGGCGAACCACCGGGCTCCGTATGCGGTGGATCGGATTTTGCGGCTGCGGCCGAGCGAAGAGAGTCTGCACCAATGAAGGCGATTCGGGTACACAAGACGGGTGGGCCGGAGGTTCTGGTCTTCGAAGAGGTAGAGAAGCCGGCACCCGAGGTGGGCGAGGCTCTGGTGCGGGTCGAGGCGTGTGGGGTGAACTTCATCGACACGTACTTCCGCGAGGGGCGGTACCCGGCGGTGCTGCCGTATACGCTGGGGCAGGAGGCGGCGGGAGTGGTGGAGGCTCTGGGCGATGGGGCTGCCGGGGTGAAGGTGGGCGATCGGGTGGCCTGGTGCGGGGTGCCGGGGACGTATGCGGAGTATGCGGTGGCTCCGGCTTCGCGGCTGGTGGTGGTGCCCGAGGGTATGACGACACGGATGGCTGCGGCGGCGATATTGCAGGGGATGACGGCGCACTATTTGGTTTATACGACGTATGCGGTGCAGCGTGGCGATACGGTGCTGATCCATGCGGGGGCGGGCGGGATGGGGCTGCTGCTGACGCAGATGGCGAAGCGGCTGGGCGCGCGGGTGATGACGACCGTCTCGACCGAGGAGAAGGCGGAGCTCTCTCGGAGGGCGGGGGCGGATGAGGTGATCCTGTATGGCGAGGTACCGTTCGAGGATGAGGTACGGCGGCTGACGGGTGGGGCGGGACTGCCGGTGGTCTATGACTCGGTGGGGAAGACTACGTTTGAGGGGTCGTTGAAGTGCCTGCGGGCGCGGGGATTGTGCGTGCTGTATGGAGGGGCGAGTGGGGCGGTGCCGCCGTTCGACCTGATCCGGCTGTCCACGATGGGGTCGCTTTTTGTGACGCGGCCTACGTTGAAGGACTACGTGGCGACGCGGGAGGACCTGGAGTGGCGGGCGGGGGATGTGTTTGGGTGGGTGGCGGATGGGTCGCTGACGGTGCGGGCAGAGCATCGCTATGCGCTGGCGGATGCGGCTGAGGCGCATCGAGACCTTGAAGGGCGGAAGACGACGGGAAAGGTGCTGCTGATCCCCTAAAGCTTGGGCGCGAGGGATGTGGTCTGGAGCTGGATGAGCTGGTCCTGTTTGAGGCGTGACGGGCCGAGGACGGCTACCTTGGGGAGCGGGCCGCGGACCATGGTGACCTCGTCGCAGGCGTAGAGGCGGGGGCAGTTCTGGCAGTCCTTGTAGATCTTGTCGGGGATGCTGGTGCGGTCGGCGACGCGGAAGCCGAAGTGGAAGAAGAAGTCGGGGATGCGGGTGAAGAGGCAGACGGCGAGGACGCCCTGCTCCTCTGACTCTTCGAGCAAGGCGCGGAGGAGGCGGCCACCGGCGCCCTGGCCCTTGGCCTCGGGCTTGACGACGATGGAGCGGACTTCGGCCAGGTGCGGGCCGTAGAGGTGAAGGGCGCCGCAGCCCAGGAAAACGCCGGCTTCGGATTCGGCGATGGCGAAGTCGCGGACGTTTTCGCAGATTTCGGCGTAGTTGCGGCGGAGCAGGGTGCCGTCGTGCGAAAGGGAGTTGACGAGCTCGAAGATGTTCACGGCGTCCTGCAGGCGGGCCTTGCGCACGGTGGCTCCGCCGACGCGGGGCCGGGAAGAGCTGGTGGAGTCGCTGATGGGCTGCAGGGGGGTGGCGGTGGTCATCGTCTGTTTATCTGATGTTTATTTTAGCTGGGTGATGCGGTGTTTCGCGGCCGCGAGGGCTTCGGCGACGCGGGCGCGGGAAGTACCTCCGATCACGTCGTGGCAGTCGAGGGTGGCTTTGAGGGTGATGGCTGCGTAGAAGTCTTCGGCGAAGGCGGGGCTTAGGGGTTGGAGCTCCGCGAGGGTGAGTTGTTGGAGTTCCCGGTTCGATTCGAGCCCGAGGCGGACGGCGTTGCCGATGATCTCGTGGGCCTTGCGGAAGGGGACGCCCTTGTTCGAGAGGTAGGTGGCGGCGGCCATGGCGTTGAGGTAGCCGGTTTTGGCGGCCTGCTCCATGCGGTCAGGGCGGAAGGTGAGGGCGCGGGTGAAGGCAGGGAGGACCGAGAGGATGCCGGCGATGGTGTCGGCGGCGTCGAAGACGGGTTCCTGGCCTTCCTGGAGGTCTTTGTTGTAGGCGAGGGGGAGGCCTTTGATGAGGGTGGCGAGGGTGACGGAAGAGCCGAGGAGGCGGGCTGATTTGCCGCGGATGAGCTCTGTGAGATCGGGGTTTTTCTTCTGCGGCATGGCGGAGGAGCCGGTCGAGAAGGCTTCGGGGAGGTCGAGGAAGCCGTACTCGGCGGTGGCGTGGAGAGTGAGCTCCTCGGCGAAGCGGGAGATGTGGAGGCCGAGGACGGTGAGGGCCTGGGTGAACTCGAGAGCGAAGTCGCGGTCGGAGGTGGCGTCCATGGAGTTGGGCGTGGGGGCGTCGAAGCCGAGGGCGCGGGCGGCGATGTGGCGGTCGAGGGCGAGGGTGGCTCCGGCGATGGCTCCGGAGCCGAGGGGGCAGAGGTTCATGCGGGCGCGGGCGTCGGCGAGGCGGGTGAGGTCGCGCTCGATCATGCTGACGTAGGCGAGGAGCCAGTGGGCGATCAGGACGGGTTCGGCGCGCTGGAGGTGGGTGTAGCTGGGCATGGTCTGCTCGGCTGCTTGCTCGGCGAGGTAGAGGAGGGCTTCGGCCCAGGCCTTGAGGCCTTCGGTGGTCGAGTCGATGGCCTCGCGGACGAAGAGGCGCATGTCGGTGGCGATCTGCTCGTTGCGGCTGCGGCCGGTGTGGAGCTTTAGGGCGAGGTCGCCGATTTCCCTAGTGAGGGCGAGCTCGACGAAGTGGTGGATGTCTTCGGCCTGTGGGGTAGCGGCGACGAGGTCGGGGTAGTCGGCGCCGGTGGTGGCGAGGACCTGGTCGAGGCCGGTGAGCATCTGCTGGAGCTCGGGTTCGGTGAGGATTCCGGCGGCGGCGATGGCCTGGGCGTGGGCCTTCGAGGAGGCTACTTCGTGGGGGAGGAGGCGGGCGTCGAAAGGGAAGGAGCGCTGCCAGGCTTCGAAGGTTTTGTTGAGGGGGTCGCGGAAGCGGCCGGACCACATCTTCGAGGCGTATTGTTCTTCGGGGAGTTTCACGGGTCCTCTGGCTATTGCAGGGTGTTGGTGGCTGGGATGAAGGCTGGAGCGGCGGGGGCGGATTCGAGGGCGAGCCAGGAGACGGTGACGGTGGAGACGGTGTTGTCATGCTGGGCGGTGAGGAGGATGCGGAAGCCGGTGGTGGTGATATCGCGGGGGTGGACGAGGAGGTGTAAGGTGTCGGATGGGGTGGAGTGAAAGCCGGAGATGGCGCAGAGGAGGGCGGGCGGGGTAGGGAAGGGTTCGCGGAAGGAGACGGCGAAGGCCAGCGACTTCGCGCCGGCTTCGAAGGGGGCAAAGCGGAGCCTTTCGCGGTTGGCGGGGAGTGCGAGGTCGAGTTTGAGGAGACCGGTTTGGGGCATGGTGGATATAAATTACATCTCACGGGTTCAAGCTGCAGATGGGTTCCTCTTAAGGAAGGCGGCCCGAACTGACGAAGACATCCTAAAGCTGGTTTTCTCTAGTTTGCTGAATGCCGAGCGAAGATCGACTTTGCTAAGAGTGGCTGCGCGCTCCAGGATTCCCAGTGTTCCACGAACTTCCAAGTGGAATGATTCTGCTACCTGACGGCCATCGGCGTCGTCCATCAGCACCGTGCCGATGCCGAGGTCGAGCGCGAGTTGGACCGCCTCGCGTTCACCGAGGTCCAAATCCATCAGCGAAGGGCTTGTTACTGCGGAGGCTTTACGAACTTCGAGCCACGGTGGGAGATGAGCTAACCATTGCCTTACCTTGAGCGGAGTTCTGTGGTGCTGAAACTCCTGGAATGCCCCAATGGGAAGCAACACCTGGCCGAACAGAGCGGGCAAAAGTTCAACCTCATCGATAAGGATCAGGTAGTTGAGCGGCGTGGTATCAGCTACGACGATCATTTACAGCGTTCAAATCCTGCGGCGTCACTCTCCAGATCCTCTACGCTGTAGGCTCGCTCCCAGACCTCATGTGTTTTCAAGAAGCCATCCAACTCGTACCGTGTTTCAAAGCCAAGCAAAAGGCGGGTTTGGTAAGCCGAGAGCGCACCGGAGCGGTATCCCTCGATGGCGAGCGCTTCGAGGGCTTCTCGCGCAGGCTCGGGATGCTGGGTGAGGTCGTCAGGGAGTTGGACGGTGATCTGCATCATTTGAGGGTAACAAACGTGTTCCCTGTGCGTTGTTAATAACTCTTGTCGTCGGAGGTAAGCGTGGATGCCGATTGGAAGGTGAAAATCGAGTTTCAAGAGGCCGAGTGCGAATGCCGTTTCGCAGGTGTGCCACATCTCAGAAGCCAAATGTGGCACCCGACATCAACTCTTCGAATGAAGAACATAGCATTGAAAGCTATACCTCAAGAAGCCGTCCTCGGTTCCGTCATATCTTCAATGAATAGCCCATTATTTTGCCTTACTTCGTCCATCATCGTTTCAACATGACAGTGCCCAGGGAGCATATCGCTGAGTATCTCAAGCGCCCTCTCAACGGGTCTAAAGTTGCGAATCCATAGCGTTTGTCCTTGATGTTTACGAATAACAACTAGGGCGCTATCGTCGACTCCAAGAGCTAAGTAAAGTCCATCTTTGAACATAATCCTCCATCCGACTTGCGCCGTTCGAGCTGATCTAGCTTGCGTGAGGTTTCGTAAAGCTGCTCTTCGACTAATTGAAGGGCATCCTTGACAGCGGACATTTTGCTGTCGAGTTCCCGTATACGGAACCGGAATTCGAAATAAAACGGAGAAACCATCCGGAGCCCTATACCTGAAGCAGCTAACCATTCCAACTGACGTATCGAAGAGTCTAGGGACCCGCCAAACAGCCATACATGAATGCCTGACATTAAAGCCAAGCAAACAAACATTGCAATAAGCTGCCAAGTGGTTGCTCTACCTTCATCTCTCACTCGCTGATCTATCGCATCATCATCTTTCAAACGTATTGCCATCGCCACTCCCTTCGCTTAGTCAGCGTTGCTCTTTTCTTTGCCGCTGGTGAGGCTTGGCATTTGGGTGCCCTGACTTAGGGTGAGTAGGCCGGTTTGGGCGTAGGTTAGGAGTTTGGCGCGGGTGTCGGTGATGTCCAGGTTGCGCATGGTGAGTTGGCCGATGCGGTCGCGGGGGGAGAAGGTGGATTCGGTTTTTTCCATGCTGAGGCGTTCGGGGGCGAAGGTGAGGTTGGGGGAGTCGGTGGCGAGGATGGTGTAGTCGTTGCCGCGGCGGAGTTCGAGGGTGACGGTGCCGGTGATGGGTTTGGCGACCCAGCGCTGGGCGGCTTCGCGAAGCATGATGGCCTGGGGGTCGAACCAGCGGCCCTGGTAGAGGAGGCGGCCGAGTTTGCGGCCGGAGTCGCGGTACTGCTCGATGGTGTCCTCGTTGTGGATGCCGGTGAGGAGGCGTTCGTAGGCGATAAAGAGGAGGGCGAGGCCGGGGGCTTCGTAGATGCCGCGGGATTTGGCCTCGATGATGCGGTTTTCGATCTGGTCGGACATGCCGAGGCCGTGGCGTCCGCCGATGCGGTTGGCTTCGAGCATGAGTTCAACGAGCGAGGGGTATTCGGTTCCGTTGAGGGCTACGGGTTGGCCTTCTTCGAAGCGGATGGTGACTTCTTCGGGGGCGATGGGGGTCGATTCGGACCAGAAGGCAGAGCCCATGATGGGGACTACGATCTTCATCGAGGTCGATAGGAGTTCGAGGTCTTTGGCTTCGTGGGTGGCGCCGAGGAGGTTGGAGTCGGTCGAGTAGGCTTTTTCGGACGACATCTTATAGCCGAAGCCGGCTTTGGCCATGAAGGCGGACATCTCGGCGCGTCCGCCTAGCTCATCGATGAAGGTGGGGTCGAGCCAGGGCTTGTAGACCTTGAGGTCGGGGTTTACGAGGAGGCCGTAGCGGTAGAAGCGCTCGATGTCGTTGCCCTTGAAGGTGCTGCCGTCGCCCCAGATGTTGACGTCGTCCTCCTTCATGGCGGTGACGAGCATGGTGCCGGTGACGGCGCGGCCGATGGGCGTGGTATTGAAGTAGGTGACGCCGGCTGTGGTGATGTGGAAGGCTCCGGCCTGGAGGGCGGCGAGGCCTTCGCGGACGAGGGGGAGGCGGCAGTCGATGAGGCGGGCCTTTTCGGCGCCGTATTCGAGGGCCTTGCGGGGGATGGCGTCGTAGTCGGGCTCGTCGGGCTGGCCGAGGTTGGCGGTGTAGGCGTAGGGGAGGGCGCCCTTCTGCTTCATCCAGTGGAGGGCGGCGGAGGTGTCGAGGCCGCCGGAGAAGGCTATGCCGACTTTTTGGTTGGTGGGGAGGGATTCTAGGATTACGGACATTTGGGGCGGACCTCAGTGTTGCAAGCTAAGATTGCGTAATTGCTAAGTGTGTAATTTGATTTGCTTCGATCAGCGCGCCAAGTTGCGCAGAAGGATCACTGAACTTTAACAATTCGACCATCAAGGTCGCGAGCGAAAAAGCCTTCAGCCATAATTCTTAAAGGTGCCCCATTCACATTAGCTCTCGACTCGAACGACATAGGAAAAAGCGCAATGTTGCTGCCAAGAAGGCTAACATCGTCCGCTAAATGCTCCTTCCATTCAGGCGTAAATGGCAAACAACCAGTAAACAAATTGATTTGACCGGTGGGGAGCAGTATGGTCGGGCTGACACACACCAAATCGTCTGGTTTACCGGAATAGACGTATCCATCGGCATGAGTCCCATCAGCATAGGTGATGTCTGCTGCCACGACGTAGGCTCCGGGTGAATAGCCCGGGACCTCTGTATCCTCCGATGGCTTTACAGTAGCTTCATCCTGTCCCTCTATACCCTCTTCATCTGAACAAAACTCCCAAATTGGATGGTCGATAAAATCCTGGGAACACAGAAGATAAACCTGCTTGCGTGTGTCATTAGGCATCATTTAGCTCCGTTTTTGTTACAGACTCTAGAAGTTGCGGCAGCATATAAGAGAGCATACGCCGGGGCTAAAGCCCCTTTGTTGTTGTGGCGCGGAGACCCAAGGCTAAAGCCTTGGGGTACCTCAGAAGCAAAGGCTTTGGACTCTAGGCGGTGCGTTTGCGTGGGGTGCGAGTGTTGGGGATGCGCTTGGCTCCGCCTAGGAGCATGAGCAACAGGGCCTTCTGGGCGTGCATGCGGTTTTCGGCCTGGTCGAAGACTACGGATTGGGGGCCGTCGAGGACGGCGTCGGTGACTTCGGCGTTGCGGTGGGCGGGGAGGCAGTGCATGAAGACGGCTTCGGGTTGGGCGTGGGACATCAAGTCTTCGTTGACCTGGTAGGGCTTGAAGATGGGGGCGCGCTTGGTGGCTTCGTGCTCGAAGCCCATGGAGGTGCAGACGTCGGTGTAGACGGCGTCGGCTCCGGTGACGGCCTTGACGGGGTCGTTCGTCAGGGTGATGCTGCCGCCGGTGGATTCGGCGATCTCGATGGCCTTGTGGATGATGTCGAGCTTGGGGGCGAAGCCCTTGGGGGTGGCGACGGTGCAGTGCGCGCCGAGCTGGGCGGCGGTGAGCATGAGGGAGTGGCACACGTTGTTGCCGTCGCCGACGTAGGTGAAGTGGAGGCCCTGGGCGGAGCCGAAGCGTTCTTCGAGCGTGAAGAAGTCGGCGATGGCCTGGCAGGGGTGTTCGAGGTCGGAGAGGGCGTTGATGACGGGGATGCGCGACACGGCGGCCATTTCGGTGATGGTGTCGTGGGAGTAGGTGCGGAGGACCATGACGGCCATCCAGCGCTCGATGTTCTTGGCCATGTCGGACAGGGATTCGCGCTCGCCGAGGGGGGAGTGGGTCTGGTCGAGGAAGATGGCGTTGCCGCCGAGGGTGTTGATGGCGGCCTCGAAGGTGACGCGGGTGCGGAGGCTGGCCTTCTCGAAGAAGAGGATCATCTGCTTCGCGTCGAGAGCGTGGCGGAAGTCTTCGGGGTGAGCTTTGACGGCGTGGGCGAGCTCCATGATGGCGGCCATCTCCTGCACGGAGAGGTCGGCGATGGAGGCGAGGTCGCGGCCGTGGAGGCGGGTGCAGGCTTCGGCGAAGGCGGTGTCGGACTGGATGGTGAGTTCGGCTGGGCTGGTGGCGACGGGGTTGCTAGCCATGGGCGGAGTCTCCGGTGAGGATGTCGTTGAGGGCTTGGATGGCGGTGTCGATGTGCTCGCGGGTGAGGAGGTACGGGGGGAGGAAGCGGAGAACGGTGTCGTGGGTGCGGTTGAGGAGGAAGCCGCGGTCGAGCATGGCCTCGTGGGTGCGCTGGGCGAGGCCGGCGTCGTGGAGGTCGAGGCCGATCATGAAGCCGGCTCCGCGGACTTCGTAGGGGCCGAGGGCCTTGAGGCGGTCGATGAAGTAGGCTCCGGTTTCGGTTACGTGGGACATGAGGTGGTCGTGCTCAATGGTGTCGACGACGGCTATTGCCGCCGCGCAGGCTAGCGGGTTGCCGCCGAATGTCGTCCCGTGCATGCCGGGAGTGAAGGCTCTCGCGACGGATTCCGTGCAGAGCATCGCGCCGATGGGGAGGCCACCGGCGAGCGGCTTGGCGAGGGTGGTGATGTCGGGGCGGACGTGGAAGTGCTGGTAGGCGCACCATTTGCCGGTGCGGCCCATGCCGGATTGGATCTCATCGAGCAGGAGGAGGGCGCCGGTCGCGTCGCAGAGCTCGCGGGCGGCTTGGAGGAACTCTTCGGAGATCCAGTTGATGCCGCCCTCGCCTTGCAGGACTTCGATGCAGATGGCGCAGACCTCAGAGGAGAAGGCGGCCCGGAGGGCGGCGACGTCGTTATGCGGGATGAACTCGACTTCCGGCATGACGGGGGCGAAGGGAGCGCGATAGGCGAGCTTGTGCGTAGTGGCGACTGAGCCGATGGTGCGGCCGTGGAAGCTGTGTTCGAGCGCGATGATCTTCGTGCCGATCTGCTTGCCTTCGCTGCGGAGCAGGCCGGCGTGGGCGCGGGCGAGCTTCAGCGCGGCCTCCCAGGCTTCGGTGCCGCTGTTGCAGAGGAAGACGCGGTCGAGGCCGGTGATGCGGGTCAGGCGCTGGGCGAGCTCGGTGGTGCCGCGATGATAGAAGAGGTTTGAGGTGTGGATGAGGGTCTCGGCCTGCTCGGCGATGGCGCGGGTGATGGCGGGGTGGTTGTAGCCGAGGGCGGAGACGCCGATGCCGCTGAGCAGGTCGAGGAAGCGCTTGCCTTCGCTGGTGAAGAGGTAGACGCCTTCGCCGCGGGCAAGCTCGATGGGGTAGCGGGCGTAGGTGTGCAGGAGGAGTTTCGATTCAGCGGCCTGAAGTTCTTCCTGGGTGGTGGTGGCTTCGATTGCTAGGCTCATGCGACCATGACCTCCGTTCCATCGTTGACGCGGCTTGAGAGCAGATCGGGCAGCACGGCGGCGGACCCGGCGGGGAGGATGCGGACGCGCTTGACGCCGTGGGTGAGGGCGTCGCGGCAGGCGTTGAGCTTGGGCAACATGCCTCCGGAGACGACGGCGGCTTTTTCGAGCGCGAAAATCTGTGTGAGGGTGAGCCAGCGCATCACCTGGCCGTCTGCGTCCTTCACGCCAGGGACGTCGGTGAGGAAGACGAGCGCGTCGGCCTTGGTGCCGATGGCGCAGGCGGCGGCCATCTCGTCGGCGTTGACGTTGTAGTATTCGCCGTCGAAGCCGAGGGCGATGGAGGAGATGACGGGCACGGCGCCCATGGTCCAGATGGCCTCGAGCCAGCGGGGATCGGTGGCGGCGATCTCGCCGACGAAGCCGAGGTCGGGGTTGGTCTTCTTCTTGCGCGCGCGGAAGACGTGGCCGTCTCCGCCGGAGAGGCCGACGGCGGCCTGGCCGTGGGTTCCGAGGGCGGCGACGAGGGACTTGTTGACGCGGCCGGCGAGGACCATGAGGGCGGCGTCCCGGGTTTCGGCGTCGGTGACGCGGAGGCCTGAGATGAAGACGCTTTGCTTGCCAAGCTGGGCGAGGGTGCGGGTGAGCTGCACGCCGCCGCCGTGGACGACGGCGACCTGGTTGCCGTCTTTGACGAGGTCCGCGATGGCCTGGCCACAGGCGCGGAGGAGGGTGGCGTCTTCGAGCGCGGCGCCGCCGAGTTTGACGACGTATTTCATAACAGCCCTTCCGCTTCGTCGAAGCCGAGCATGAGGTTCATATTCTGGACCGCCTGCCCGGCGGCTCCCTTGAGGAGGTTGTCGAGGCAGGAGACGATGACGAGGCGTCTGCCATCGGATGCGAGGGCGAAGCCGAGGTCGCAGAAGTTGGTGCGGACGACGTGCTGGATCTGGGGGAGGCTGGGCGCGGTGTGGAGACGGACGAGGGGCTTGCCCTCGTAGAAGCCGGCGAAGATGGAGTCGATGGCTTCAAGCGGGGCGGGCTCGGCTAGGCGCACGTAGATGGTGGATAGGATGCCGCGGGGGATGGGGAGGAGGTGCGGGGTGAACTGAATGTCGTCGTTCGTGAGGTGCAATTGTTCCAGGAGTTCGCCGGTGTGGCGATGGCCAAAGACGGAGTAGGCGGAGAGGTTGTCGGCGGCGTACATGAAGTGGGTCTTGGCGGTGGCGGCCTTGCCGGCTCCGCTGACTCCGGACTTGCTGTCGCAGACGATGGTTTGTCCGGGATCGATGACGTCGGCGGCGACGAGCGGGGCGAGGGCGAGGATGATGGAGGTGGAGTAGCAGCCGGGGTTGGCGACCAGGCGCGCCTGGGCGATGGACTCGGCGTGAAGTTCGGGCGCGCCGAAGACGGCTTCGGCCTGGATGGTTGCGGCAAGGGCTGGGTCCGCGTCGGTGAGTTTGTAGACGGCGCTGTTCTTCGGGTCCTGCAAGCGCCAGGCTCCGCTGAGGTCGACGACGCGGAGATTGCGGGCAAGCGCTTCCGGCACCCACTCGCGCGATTGCTCATGCGGGGTGGCAAGGAAGAGCAGGTCGATGCCGGCGGCGGTGAGTCGATCCCAGGAGGCGGCGTCGCCGGTGAAGTTGTGGATGGGGTCGCCGGGGCCGCTGGGGGTGGCGAGTTGCGGCTGGAGATCGGCGAGTCGGATGGTGTCGCCTGCGGGAACGCGGCCGAGCAGCATGGGCGGGGTTGCCGCGAGGCGGGGATGGTGCTGAAGCAGGCGGACGAGCTCTCCGCCGGAGAAGCCGCTGACGCCGGCTACGGCAATGCGTGGGTTAGCCAAGCAGGGCCTCGATTCTGGCGCGGAGGGTGTTGGCCTGGGGAACGTCGGGACAGATGATGAGGACGGTGTCGTCGCCGGCGATGGTTCCGACGACCTCGGGCCAGTCTTCGTAGTCGATGCCGGCGGCGACGGGCTGTGCTCCACTGGTGCGGGTGATGAGGACGATGAGGTTGAGGGCCTGGCGAACCTCCAGGCCGAAGCCGCGGAGGACGTCGTTGATGCCGGGGAGGTCGTCGGCGGAGACGGGAGCAGCGGGGAGGCGGTAGCCTGCGGAGCCCTTGGAGAGATTGAGCTCGTGGATGTCGCGAGACAGGGTCGCCTGGGTGACGTGGAAGCCTCGCCGTGCGAGGCGGGCGCGCAGCTCGTCCTGGCTGGGGATGGTTCCGGCGGCGAGGACGTCGCGTATGGCGGATTGGCGTTGCTGCTTCATGGATTTCGTGGGTTCTAGGAGGCGGGCTCTCATGCATAAATATGCATAACTATGTATAAATATACATATGGCTTCTGTCAAGCGGATGCGCGAACTTTTGATGTGCCGCTGAGAGCCGGGTGCGGCTTTGCATCCAGCAAAGGATGCGGGAGACGGATGCGGATCCCGCAGTATAGTGAAGCATGGCTCCGTTAAAAGCAGGTAACCGGTGCGCCCTCGGCGCGTCTTCGGCGGTTCTCCCCCATGCGGTTGGGAACCATGCTGTTGCAGTTCGGCCGCGTCGGACGCTGGTGGACGCACGGTTCGATCAGGATTCGTGTGGGGTAGGGTTTGTCGCGTCGGTGGCGGCGGAGGCGACGCACGAGATTCTGCAGCAGGCGGCGACGGCGCTGGCACGACTGGCGCATCGCGGGGCGGTGGCGGCGGATGGCAAGAGCAGCGATGGTGTGGGATTGATGACGGCGATTCCGGCGGCTTTTCTGCTGCGTGCGTGCGGGTTGGCGCTCGATCCGGGGCAGGCGCTCGGGGTAGGCATGCTGTTTCTTTCTCCGGGGGTGACGGGCGAAGAGGCTCTGCTGGAGCGATGTCTGGTGTCGCAGGACCTAGAGGTGCTGCATTGGCGCGACGTCCCGACGCATCCGGAGAGCCTGGGGGAGATTGCGCTATCGACCATGCCGGTGGTGCGGCAGGTGATGGTCGTAAACGGTCCGGGTGGCGAGGTGGCGACCATGGAGCGGAGGCTGTACCTGGCGCGCAAGCAGTTCGAGCGAATGCAGGAGGCGGGCGAGGTGAGCGGGTATCTTTGCTCGCTGTCGTCGAAGACGCTGGTCTACAAGGCGATGTGCTCGGGGACGCTGCTTCCGGTGTTTTATCCGGACCTGGCGGAGCCGGAATATGTGACGCCGTTCGCGGTGTTTCACCAGCGGTATGCGACGAATACCTCGCCGACGTGGCACCGGGCGCAGCCGGGAAGGATGCTGGCGCACAACGGCGAGATCAACACGGTGTGGGGCAACCGGGCGAAGATGGCGGCGCGGGATGCGACCTTGCCGGTGGAGTGCAAGCCGGTGCTGACCCAGGGTGGGACGGATTCGACGAGCCTGGATGAGGCGGTGGAGTTGCTGGCGCGCAACGGGCGGACGACGGCGGAGGCGGTGCGGATGCTGCTGCCCCCGGCGACGATCGGGCATCAGCCGTCGTCGTTTCTGCGGTACAACACGGATTGCGCGGAGCCCTGGGATGGGCCGGCGGCGATCTCGTTTTGCGATGGCACGCTGGTGGGGGCGGCGCTCGACCGGAACGGGCTGCGGCCGTGCCGGTTTGCGATTACGGTCGACGGGTTGGTGGTGGCGGGTTCCGAAGCCGGGTTGGTCGATCTCGATGCGGACAAGGTGACGCATAGCGGGCGGCTGGGGCCGGGGCAGATGATCGTGGTCGATCTTGAAGAGCGCAGGGTGTACGAGGATGAGGCGCTGCTGGCGCGGTTCGACCGGGATGCCGGGTACAAGGAGATGCTGGACGAGGCTGGGCTGGAGGGGATCGCGACGGAGACGCCCGATGCGGCGACCTTGCTGGGGCTGCAGCGTGGGTTTGGGTATACGCGGGAAGACGTGAAGATGATTCTGGCGCCGATGGCGGCGGAGGGGAAAGACGCGGTGTGGTCGATGGGGGACGATACGCCGCTGGCGTTTCTGGCGAAGGCCCCGCGGCCGGTGTATGCGTACTTTCGGCAGCGATTCGCGCAGGTGACGAACCCGGCGATCGATCCGCTGCGGGAGGCGTGCGTGGTGTCGCTGCACACGCGGCTTGGGCCGTGGCCGCACCTGCTGGACGCTCATGCGTCGCTGCCGGGCTTGTCGCTGGGGTCGCCATTTTTGTCGCTGGGGCAGGTGGCGGCGTTGCGTGCCGGGGCGCACAGCCATGCGGGCGACCTGCCGATGGCGGAGCTGGATTGCACGATTCCGGTGGGGACGAGCCTGACGGGAGCACTCGACCACCTGAGCGATGGGGCGGTGGACCTGGTGCGGAAGGGCGCGCGGCTGCTGCTGCTGACCGATCGTGGGGCAAGCGAGACGAAGGTGCCGGTGCCGATGGCGATGGCGGTGGGCGCGGTGCACCAGGCGCTGGTGGCGGCAGGGCTGCGGACTCTGGCGGGCATGGCCGTCGAGGCGGGGGATGTCCGGGACATTCACCACGCCGCGGTGCTGATTGGATACGGTGCAGGAGCGGTGTGCCCGTGGTTGGCGCTGGAGACGGGGATGGCGCTGGCGCCGGCGGGGGGCGACCGGGCGGCAAACGAAAAGAAGATGCTGAAGGCGCTCGATGCGGGGCTCGCGAAGGTGATGTCGAAGATGGGGATCTCGGTGGTGGACAGCTACCGGGGGGCGCACCTGTTCGACACGCTGGGTCTGCACCAGAGCGTGGTGGATCGGTGTTTTGTGGATACGCCGGCACCGCTTTCGGGGATCGGGTTTGAGGACCTGGAGATGCATCTACGAGGGACTTGGCAGCCGGTGGCTTCCGCTTCGGCGGAGCTTCCGGATTTTGGCTGGGTGCGGTTCCGTAAGGCGGAGGGGGCGGAGCCCCATGCGTGGCAGCCGCCGACGGTGAAGGCGCTGCAGAGCGTGGTGGGGAGTGCACGCAATGTGCCGCAGCCGACCGATCCGAAGAGCGCGTTTGCCATCTACACGCAGGGCGTGGTGAGCCGGGAGCCGGCGGTGCTGCGCGATCTGCTGGAGATCCTGCCGGCGGGCGTGGAGCTGGATCTGGCTGAGGTAGAGGCTTCGTCGAGCGTGGTGACGCGTTTTGTGGCGAGCGCGATGTCGCTGGGGTCGCTGAGCCCCGAGGCGCACCAGACGATTACGGCGGCGATGAACCTGCTGGGCGGGCGGTCGAATACGGGTGAGGGCGGGGAGGACCGGGAGGTGTACCGGAAGCATCCGGCCCCGATGCCGCAGGGATCGTATGACGGGCCTTCGTTCGCTTCGCTGCACGGCGGCGGGGGAGCGGCGGTGGCCGAACGGACGGCGGTCGCACCGGCGGTGCATACGTCGCTGAACAACAAGATCAAGCAGGTGGCCTCGGGGCGGTTTGGCGTGACGGCGGAGTACCTGGCCCATGCCGAGGAGATCGAGATCAAGGTGGCTCAAGGGGCGAAGCCTGGCGAAGGAGGGCAGCTTCCGGGGCACAAGGTGAGTGGCTTGATTGCGCGGCTGCGTCATGCGCAGCCGGGGGTGTCGCTGATCTCGCCGCCGCCGCACCACGATATTTACTCGATCGAGGACCTCGCGCAGTTGATTTACGACCTGAAGCGGGTGAATCCTCGGGCGGCGGTGGGGGTGAAGCTGGTTTCAAGCTGCGGGGTGGGGACCGTGGCGGCGGGTGTGGCGAAGGCGTATGCGGACTTCATCGTGATCGCCGGGAACACGGGTGGAACGGGGGCGGCGGCGCTCTCGAGCATCAAGTACGCGGGCAATCCGTGGGAGCTTGGGCTGGCCGAGGCGCAGCAGGTGCTGATGCACAACGGGATGCGCGGGCGCGTGAAGCTGCGGACCGATGGCGGCCTGGCGACGGCGCACGATGTGCTGGTGGCGGCGCTGCTGGGGGCCGATGAGTATGCGTTTGGGACGTCGGTGCTGGTGGTGCTGGGCTGCGACATGGCGCGGCAGTGCCATTTGAATACGTGTCCGACGGGCATTGCGACGCAGAAGCCGGAGCTGCGGGCGAAGTTTCGCGGGAAGCCGGAGCATGTGGTTCAGTTTTTCGAGCAGATGGCGGAGGATGTGCGGACGTTGCTGGCGCGGTATGGTTTGCCTTCGCTGGAGGCGGCGATCGGCCGCGCGGATTTGCTGGAGCAGGTGCGGTTCGAGGGCAACCTGGACCTGCAGCCGATGCTGGAGCGGGTTGGCGAGGGGCCGCGGCGGTGGATGGGCGTGCGGAACGACCGTCCGGAGGTGGATGCGCCGGTGGATGAGGCGTGGGTGGAGCCGGCGCTGGCGGCTTTGCGGGCTGGGGAGGCTTACACCGTGAAGGCGTCGGTGGACAACGGGAACCGGTCGGTCGGGGCGCGGGTGGCGGGGGCTTACGCGCTGGTGTCGGTCGAGGAAGAAGCGGCAATTCCAGACGCGACGTTCGATCTGGATGGGATTGTGGGGCAGTCGTTTGGGGCGTTTGCCGTGAAGGGGATGCGGCTGGTGCTGGAGGGGCAGGCGAACGACTTCGTTGGGAAGGGGCTATCGGGCGGGGAGATCGTGATTCGGGCGCGGGGGCTGGCGGCGGGTGACAGCGGGCAGCATGTGATTCTAGGCAACGTGGCGCTGTACGGGGCGACGGCTGGCTCGCTCTATGCGGCGGGCCGGGCCGGGGAGCGGTTTGCGGTGCGGAACTCCGGCGTAACGGCGGTGGTCGAGGGGGTAGGAGACCACGGGTGCGAGTACATGACGGGCGGAACGGTCGCGGTGCTGGGGCGGGCCGGGATGAACTTCGGCGCGGGGATGACGGGCGGCGTGGCGTGGGTGTTCGATGAGGACGGCAGCTTCGTGGCGGATGGGCGATACCACGTCGAGTTTATGGAGCCGGTGAGCTTTGCGGCATGTGAGCCGGAGGCGCGGGAGGAATTGCATGGGCTGCTGACGGTCCATTCCGAGAAGGCGCAGAGCCGGCTTGCCGCAGGGATGCTGGGGGAGTGGCCGTCGCGGGTCGGGAGCTTTGTGCGGTTGACGCCGAAACCCCAGGCCTAGCCGCACGGCTCCGGCGGGAGTGGCGCGGGGTAGTTCGGTTCGGGTAGAGTGTCGTCACCGGGAGGATGCTGAATGCTCGTTCAGGAAGCGTCACGTCCCGGCAAACTTTTAGACGAAGTGGGGCCGAGGCTGGCGCGTAGAACGGTGAAGGCTGAGACGGAGGGCGCCGGGCGGGCGGTACCTGCGTCGGAGAAGTATCAGCGCATTCTGGACGCCGCCGTCGAGGTGATCGCCGAGCATGGCTACTTCAACTCGCCGGTAAGCGCGATCGCGGCGCGGGCCGGTGTGGCCGATGGGACGATCTATCTTTATTTCAAGAGCAAGGATGAGGTGCTGCGAACGGCGATCGACGCCACGTTCGCGCGGTTCCATGCGAGGGTGGAGGAGGAGTTCACGCATCGGACCGGGCCGCGGGAGCAGCTCGAGTACATTGCGCAGGTGCACCTGGAAAGCCATGAGAATCGCAGCGTCGCCATCCTGATGCAGACGGAGATGCGGCAGAGCGCGAAGTTTATCGCGGAGTTCTCGCATCATCACCTGGTGAAGTACATCATGGTGGTGCGCGAGGTGGTGCGGCGAGGGCAGAAGCTGGGAGTGTTTCGCAAGGATGTGTCGGATGGGCTGGTGGCGCATTGCTTGTTCGGGGCGATCGACGAGCTGTTGAGTTCGGCGGTGTTTACGGGCCGGGCTTATGATGCAAAGGCGACTGCCGTGCAGGTGGTGGATGTGTTGTTGAACGGGATCAGGGCAGGGGAGACGCATGTTTGATCTTATAACGGTGAACGATGTTCTGGGCATGGTGAGTACGCGCGGCGAGACGGTGGCGATGCTGTGGCAGGATGGCGCGGAGTGGAAGCCGATTACCTCGGCGGAGCTGTACGGGCGGGTGCGGGCTCTGGCGGAGGTGCTGCGCGGGTGGGGCGTGGGCAAGGGGGATCGGGTGGCGATCCTGAGCGAGAACCGTTGGGAGTGGGCGGTGACGGACTTTGCCACGCTGGCGTTGGGCGCGGTCGATGTGCCGCTGTATGCGACGCTGACGCCGGAACAGGTGGGCTATATGCTGCGGGACGCGGGGGCGAAGGTGGCGGTGGTCTCCACGAAAGACCAGTATGCCAAGATACTGGCGGCGGGGGAGCTGCCGGAGCTGCGGCATGTGGTGGTGATGGATGCAGGCGACCATGGGGATGCGGAGAGTTTTCCCGCGCTGATGAAAGGAGCGGAGAGCAGGCGGGCGGCGGATCGGGCGTTCGATGCGATGGCCCGGAGCGCGGAGCCCGGAGACCTGGCGACGCTGATCTACACCTCCGGCACGACGGGGGAGCCGAAGGGCGTGATGCTGACGCATGGGAACCTTGCGAGCAACGTGAGCATTTCGACCGGGCCGCTCGGCTTTACCGAGGCGGATACGTGCATTTCATTTTTGCCGCTGTCGCATGTGACGGCGCGGCATACGGATTACGCGTTTATGTGCCATGGCGTGACGGTGGCGTACCTGCCGAAGTTCGATCTGTTGCCGGCGGCGATGCAGGCGGTGCGGCCGACGATCTTTCTTGGGGTTCCGCGGGTGTACGAGAAGATTCGCCAGGGGGTGGAGGGCAAGTCGGCGCACTCCGCGGTGAAGAAGCGGATTCTGGCGTGGGCGCTGAGCACAGGCAAGAAGCATCGCGACGAGACGCTGGCGGGGCAACCGCCTTCAGGGCCGATGTGGGGGCTGGCGCATAAGCTGGTGTATGCGAAAATTCGCGCGGCGTTCGGGGGGGGCGTGCATACGTGGATTTCGGGCGGTGCGCCCCTGGGGATGGAGACGGCCGGATGGTTCGCGGACGCGGGCATCCGCATCATGGAAGGGTACGGGCTGACCGAGACCTCGCCGGTGATCGCGGTGAACTACCCTCGCGCGCATCGGTTGGGCACGGTGGGGCAGCCGCTGACCAACGTGGAGTGCCGCTTTGCCGCGGATGGCGAGTTGGAGGTGAGGGGGCCCTCGGTGTTCGCGGGGTACTGGAACAAGGAGGGCGAGACGCGGGCCAGCTTTACCGAGGATGGATGGTTCAAGACGGGGGATATCGGGGTGATCGACGAGCAGGGATTTCTGTCGATTACGGATCGCAAGAAGGAGCTGCTGAAGACGAGCGGGGGTAAGCTGATTGCGCCACAGCCGATCGAAAACAAGCTGAAGGCACATACGGTGATCAGCAATGCGGCCCTGGTGGGGGATCGGCACAAGTTTGCGTGTGTGCTGATCTCGCCGAACTTTGCGGTGCTGGAGGCCTGGGCGAAGAGCCAGGGAGTGGCGACCGGCGATCGGGCGGCGCTGGTAAAGGATAAGAAGGTAGTGGCGTTGTACCAGGGCATCGTCGACCAGGTGAACGGGACGATCGCGCACTTCGAGAGCATGAAGCGGATGACGGTGGTACCGGACGAGTGGTCGTTGGAAGAGGGCGAGCTGACGCCCAGCATGAAGTTGAAGCGGCGGGTGGTCGAGAAGAAGTATGCGGACGCGATTGCGGCGTTCTATGCCGATGAGGCGAGCGCGAAGGCCACCTAGACGCTACAGGGCGCGTTGGCGCGGGGCGGGGCAGAGAACCTACTGAGTCTTTCGGCGTCCGGGGTGCGTCCCACCGGGTGAGCGCGGTCGAGGCTCGACCTGCGATGCCGATGCCGACAAGGAAAGGCAGATTGTATGGAGCCGTTGGTGCGTACCAGGCTGGAAACGCGGACGTCCGGGCCGGACCCGCGGGAGCA
This sequence comes from uncultured Granulicella sp., assembly GCA_965213785.1. Taxonomy (GTDB): domain Bacteria; phylum Acidobacteriota; class Terriglobia; order Terriglobales; family Acidobacteriaceae; genus Edaphobacter. The sequence continues at coordinate 3,522,812 of OZ243921.1, forward strand.
TCCGCTGCGTACGGCGGGCGGCGCGCTGATGAATTGGTGGCGGGCGGTGACGCTCGATGCGCTGATCGTCGGGGTGCTGTGGCTCGTCGGGCTGGAGCTTTTGCATGTTCCGCTGGCTCCTTTATGGGCGGTGCTGGCGGCTTTGTTCCAGTTCATTCCCGCGTTCGGGCCGATGCTGGGGCTCATTGGCCCCGTGTTGTCAGTCGCGTTTGGAGAGAGCGGCGACCTGTGGCACATCGGCCTGGTGCTTGGGCTGTATGGGCTGATTGCGCTGCTGGAAGGCCTGGTGATCGGGCCGTATGTGCTGCATCGGACGACGCGGGTGCCGTGGTGGGCGGCGTTTCTCGGGCCGATCGTGCTGGGCATTCTGATTCCGCCGTGGGGGGTGCTGATCGCGCCTCCGCTGCTGGCGGTGATCTATGCGTTTCGGCGACCGGGGAAGGGTCAGCCGTCGAGCTTGTAGCGCGTCTCACCGAGGCGGTAGAGCGGACGCCACACCAGGCGGTTGATGGTGACGACCATCAGGGCCATGACCATGGTCGCGAGGAGCAGAAGCTGGAACTTGCCGGCGTCGGTGGCGGCGCTGATCTGCGCACCGAGCCCGAGTGTCTGCAGGGTCTGGTTTTTGAGGCGGAAGTATTCGGCGACGATGCTCGCGTTCCAGGCTCCTCCCGACGCGGTGACCATGCCGGTGATGAGGTACGGAAAGATTCCGGGCAGGATGACGGTCTTCCAGCGCTGCGCGCGGGAGAAGCGGAAGAGCGTGGAGACTTCGCGCAGGTCCGAGGGGATCGCCATGGCGCCGGCGATGACGTTGAACAGGATGTACCACTGGGTGCCGAGCAGCATGAGCGCGATGGAGCCGATGCCGAGGCCGCCCCCCACCCGGATAAGCGCGAGCAGCAGGACGGGGAAGAGCGCGGTCGCCGGGACCGAGGCGGCGATCTGCGCGATGGGCTGGGCGATGCGCGCGAGGCGGGGGTTGAAGCCGATGGCGACGCCGGCAGGGATGGTCCAGGCGGCCGCGAGGAGCAGGGAGATATTGACGCGGAGGAAGGTGGCTCCCGCGCCTTCGAGGATGAGCAGGAACTCGCCCCCGTGGACCTGGCGGAGCAGCAGGATGGCGTGGCCGGCGGAGTAGAGCACCGCGGCCCCGACCAGGACGACCGCCGCGACGCGCAGGACGATGAACTCCTGCTGACGCCGGATGTCCATGCCGTCGGCAACCGCCCTGCGTTGCTGGTGGCGTTGGGCGCGGCGCTCGGCGAGGCGGTGGTAGAGCTTCTCGTTGAGCGGCACCAGGGTGTGTTCGGAGAGGCTTTGCAGGGCCTTCGAGTGTTGCACCAGGTGCAGCAGCGGGGAGCGGACGCTCTTGCCGCTTTCTACCTGCTCGAACTTGAAGCGGTCGCTCCAGAGGATTACCGGACGCCAGATGAGCTGGTCGGTGGCGACGATGATGGCGACCATGACGGCGAGACCCCAGGCGATGGCGGATCCGTTTCCGGTGCTGGCGGCGGTCTGGAGGTAGGAACCGAGACCGGGCAGGCGGAAGTCGCGCGTGCCGAGGACGAACATCTCGCAGGCCATGAGGAAGAACCATCCGCCGGCGACCGAGACCATGGAGTTCCAGACGAGGCCGATGGCGGCGTAGGGGAGCTCCAGTTGCACCAGGCGCTGCCAGCGCGAGAAGCGGTAGATGTTAGCGGCCTCGACGAGTTCGCGCGGGATGCTTTTGATGGACGAGTAGAAGCTGAAGGCCATGTTCCAGACCTGGCCGGTGAAGATGAGCAGGATGGCTCCCATCTCCACCCCGATCTGCCGGGTGGGGAAGAGCGCGACCATGGCGAGCATGACGCCGGGCAGGAAGCTGAGCACCGGGATCGACTGAAGGATGTCGAGGGCGGCAAGCATGATGGCTTCGAGGCGCTTGTTGTAGGCGGCCAGGTAGCCGTAGCCGATGGCGAAGACCAGGCTGAGCAGGTAGGCGAGGCCGATGCGAACGACCGAGTAGAAGGCGTAGAGCGGAAGCGCGCGGGGAGACTGCGAGATGGTGATCTCCGGCTGCGCGTGGCCGAACCAGTAGGTGGCGATGCGCACCACGCCGTAGAACGCGGCGAGGCCGATGCCGGCGACACAGAGGTCGAGCACGAACGGCCAACTGCGCTTGAGCACCTGGGCACGCGCCAGCGTTTCGCGGCCACGGGTCATGCTGAAGCTGCTGGGCAGGCCGATCACTCGTACTCCTCGGCGGTTTCCATGGCTTCTTCTTCGGCGTCCGGACGGGCCGGCTGGATGAAGCGGCGGCGCGAGGCGTCGAAGTCGAAGAGCTCGGCGTAGCGCCCCCAGGTGACGGCCGTTTCAAGCTGGCGCAGGGTCTCCTCCTGGCTAAATTGCTCGTCCAGCATGTCCTGGAAGAACTCCTCGGCGACGGTCTTGTCGCTCTTGGCCTCGATGGCGCGCATGATCTGGCGCAGCAGCAGGACATTCTCGACGGCGGCGGTGCGGAAGAGCTCCTTCTGGTGGAGGATTTCGCCGTTGGCGTACTCGCGGCCGGTCGGGGTGATGTCGGCATCGCCCTCGGTGACGGTGAGGAAGCCGAGCAGTTGCGCCGCGTCGACGATGGGGAGCAGGTCGTCGATCTCGAAGGCGAGCTCGTCGGCGAGTTTGTAGATGTCGGCCTTGCCCTGCAGATCGATGAGCAGCTCAAGCAGGCCGGCGATGCCGCCGGGGCGGGCGTGGGGCAGCATCTGGTAGTGCGGCTTTCTTGCGCGAGAGCTGACGTTCGGGAGCGCCGGCAGCGTTTGGTCGGGCTGCGTCAGCACCTTGTAGATGTAGTCGACGAGCTGGGTAAAGCCGGCAGCCTTCCGGTCGCGCGGATGCTGCAGGGTGACCTTGAAGTCCGTACGGACGTGTCCGGGGTTGCGGCCCAGCACGATGATGCGGTCGGCGAGCAGCACCGCCTCCTCGATGTTGTGCGTGACGATGAAGATGGCCTGCGTGGGGATGGTCTTTTTTTGCCAGAGTTCAAGCAGTTCGCTGCGCAGGTTTTCGGCCGTGAGCACGTCGAGCGCCGAGAAGGGCTCGTCCATAAAGAGTACTTCGGGCTCGACGACGAGGGCGCGAGCAAAGCCGACGCGCTGGCGCATTCCGCCGGAGAGCTCCTTTGGGTAGGCCGCCTGGAAGCCGTCGAGGCCGACGGTATCGAGGATCTTCAGGCCGCGGCGGCGGCGCTCGGCGGGCTCCATGCCGCGGGCGGTCAGGGGGGCTTCCACGTTTTCGAGCACCGTGAGCCAAGGGAACAGGGCAAAGCTCTGGAAGACGATCGAAACGTTGACCTCGGCGGTGGCGACGGGCCGATCGTGCCAGTACACCTGCCCGGCCGAGGGCGTGGAAAGCCCGGTCAACATGCGAAGCAAAGTCGACTTGCCGGAGCCCGATGGGCCAAGCAGCGCGACGATCTCGCCCGCTTCGATGGAGAGATCGGTAGGGGCGATCACCTGGATTTTGTTTTCGCTCGGCTGCGCGTAGTACTTTTCGACGCGCTCGGCGCGTATGATCTTGGGCGGCATGGACACTCGTTCGGGAAGATGACTGAAGGGCGGAAATTTCGCTCTTTCGCGGCACTCCGGCTCTGGGCTCAGCGTATCATCTCTCTATGAGCGGAATGCGACTGCAGCGTAGCGGGGCTTGGACGAGCGACTGTCCCCTGTGCGGGTTCACAAAAAGTTGAGAGCTGCCTGGCAACACAAGTGCAGCAAGGCAGACTGAACGCAAGCATCGTTTCGACCTGAAGCCGCATCCAAGACGCAAACACTGTAACTGGGGAACCTCGCGCATGTCTGAACTAACCGCCACCGCACCGTCGAAGCCACGCGTCCTTGTCGCCGACGATGAACAGGTGATCGCCAATACGCTTGCAATCATCCTGAACCAGGCGGGCTTTGAAGCGCGCGCCGTCTACAGCGGCGAGAAGGCGATCGAGTGCCTGGACACCTTCCAGCCGAACATGCTGATCAGCGACGTGATCATGACGGGGATGACAGGCATTGAAGCCGCCATCGCTACCCGGGCCAAGATGCCGAAGTGCAAGATCCTTCTGTTCTCCGGCCAGGCCGCGACCGCCGATCTTCTGGAAAAAGCGCGGGCCCAGGGCCACGAGTTCGAGATCCTCGCTAAACCGGTTCACCCGACCGACCTGCTGATGAAGCTTCGTTCGTAGGGGTCGGCCGCGACGCTCCTGCTGTGACGTCAGTGTTACTCCCGCACCGGACGCACACGGTCCTTTACCCTGACAGCCGGAAGGCCGGCGTAGATCGTCCACGGATCGAGATTGCGCGTGGCGACCGAGCCGAGCCCAAGCACCGCGCCTTCACCCAGCGAGACGCCGGGCGCAACCGAGGCCCGCGCACACACCCAGGCGTAAGCCCCGAACTTCATCTCGTAGGCCATCAGGGGGAATCCCGGATCGTCGTAGTCGTGTGTGGCGCCGCACAGGAACGCATCCTGCGAGACGATGAAGTGTGAGCCCATCCGCATCGGCGCAGCGTTGTAGATCTCCGCGCCATCGGCGGCCGTCACCTGGTCCGCGCAGACGAGGTTCCATGGCGCCCACACCCTGGACCCAGGATAAAAGTGGCAGTTTGGACCCATGGTCGCGCCGAACATGCGCAGCAGCATGGATCGCCAGGCATGGAACGGCCGCGGCGACGTTCGATAGAGCAGAACGCGGCAGACGTTCCAGACAAGCCGCTTGACCTTCTCCCCGGTGCGGAAGGATGGCCGCATGTAGGGGTCCGCCGAAGTGCTCTCGTCGATGTGCTGCGCTGCGTGGTACTGGGCCTGCTTTGCCATGAAGTTATCGCGCCTCGAGCGTCGCGGGATGCATCCGGGCCTCCGCTCCCGCGTTGGCGGCCTGAAACAGCCGGATGATCGTCCTCGCGTTTTCTTTCATATCGTACCGCCTCCAAAAGGTCTCGGTGGCGATGGTTCCCATCCTCCAGCGGGCGTCCGGCGGTGTGGCAAACCAGCGCTCCAACAAGCGATCGACGCCCGCCGCGGTGTCGGACTCCATGTAGCCGGCGCCATCGAGCTCGATTTCGGCCGCGATGTTCACCATGTTCGAGAGCAGCACCGGCTTGCCGCACGCGAGCGCCTCCGCCACGGCGATGCCGAAGTTCTCCTGGTGCGAGGGGAGCACGAAGGCTTCACACCCGGAGAACGCTCCCCACTTCTGGGGCCCCTGGACCAGGCCCGGCCAGTGAATGCGATCGGCGCAGCCACCCCTGACGGCGACGGTCTCGAGCTTCGCGCGCCAGTTACCGGGGTCCGGGCCGGCCATCACCAGGTGCAGCCCGGGGTCCGCCGCGGCGTGGCGCACAAAGGAATCGATCAGCAGGTCACACCCCTTCTTGTGATGGATCCGGCCGAGAAACAGCAGGTACCGCTTGCCCCGCACCCGCGGGCATACCTGGTAGAAGTCGTCTTCCATGGTTTCGGGCTCCAGCGGCGGCCCGCTGGTGCCATACGGCACCACCAGAGGATTCCACTGGTACAGCCAGAAGCTCTGCTCGGCCAGCTCTTTTTCCGCCTTGGAGGTAAACAGCACGCGAAAGGCGCCGCGGAGAACCCAGTACTCCACCAGCAGCCAGTAGGCCCACTTCTTGAGGTGCTTCATCGGAAAGGCTCGGCGGAAGTATGGGTCCAGCATGCCATGGGTGAAGACGACGTAGGGCTTATGCCCTTTGATCGCCTGCAGTGCGGCATACCCGCAGTACTGCCAAAGACCGTTGACGACGACGCCGTCGAAGCGGTCGCGATTCTCCTTGAGCCATCCGATGAGCTTGCCGTTCAGTCCGTACTTGTTGGTCTGCGGTCCAAGGCCATGCACGGGGAAGCCGAGGTTCCGCAAGAAGGGCGCATTTGGCTCATCCAGGGTGACCACCTCCCCGGTGTAGCCGACCGGGCCGTAGCTGAGCAACATGCGAACCGACTCGGTTGGACCGCCAAATCTCGGATCGAGTGTCCCGATGATGTGCAGGATGCGCATAGTCATCCTCAGTCTATGTTTCGATCTCGTGAGAAAGTTCGCCATGCTGGATCGCTTCGGGGCAACGTGGTCCGAATTGAAACTGGCATCAGGCGGCGAAGCGGTGCGTCACCATGGCGAGCGCCCGGCGCAAGCCCTGCACATCTTCCTCAAAGCCCCAGCGCTCGATGCGGGCGAGTGCGTTCCGGCCCATGGTGGCTGCCGTTACTGGGGTCTCCAGAACCCGTCGCAGGGCATGGGTCAGCGCCGGCACGTCCCCAGCGGGGAAGACGCATCCCTCCACCCCGTCGGTGATGAGGTCGGGCTGACAACCCACCTCATTGGAGAGGATTACGGGACGGCCGGCGTTCATCACCTCGTTGACGATCAAGCCCCAGGGCTCATGACGCGAGGGAAGCACGAAGACGGTCGCCAGATCGAAGAAGCGCGGGAGTTCAGACTGGTTCTTGAAGCCACAGAAACGTACGCCGGTGAGGCCTGACTGTGCGACCTGCGCTTCCAGGGATGCTCGCTCGCTGCCGTCGCCGACGATAAGCAGGTAGGGATCCGGGTTGCGGCCCGACCCGGCCGCGAGCGCCGCATAGGCCTTCACCAGGTCGCCGCAGCGCTTGCGATCCTGGAGCTTCGAGGCAAAAAGAATGACGGGGCGGCCGGCATCGAGCCTAAGTTCCGTACGAAGCGCCTCCCGTCCGGCGACGGCCGCGCGGCTACGCTCCTGGAAGTAGCGGTTGTCGACCGAGTAGGGCATCAGCGACGCGGGCATGGCATCCCCAAGATAGCGACGCCAGTAAGCTGCGTTGAGGGTTCCGATGGGCATGACGGCGTCGACGAGTTGGCGGATGGCCGCGAAGAGTGCCTCTTTGAACGCGAGCCGCAGCCCGCCGCGATCACGATCTCCAAGCCACGACTCCGCGCGCAGCAGCACCGGAATGCCGAGGGCTTTCGCGGCCAGCATCCCCTGCAGGGCATTCGGGGTGGCGTAGCCGTGCACCCACAGCACGTCGAAGGGAGGAGCGCCGTCGCGGCCCCGCAGCCGGCTGAAGATGCCACGGTTCACCTGGCTGACGGCGCTGTACCGCCGGGTGTCGCGGAGGACGGGAAGAAAATCGTGCTTGTAGCCGCCAAGCAGAGGAACGTCCCATTGGACGTCGACGCCGAAGCCTGCGTCCTGATAGCCCTTGACTGAAAAGTCAGAGGCGAAGAAGACGGTCAGATCGATATCCGGCTCCTGCGCGATGCGCCTGAGGAGAGGGGCCTGGTACTGGATGGGATGGCTTACCAGGTAAGCCACCCGCAGTGCTGCCTCTGGTCTCTGCCCGGATGCCATCGACGCCTCGTTCAGTTGCGCAAGGAAGCGAAGATAATCAGGGAAATCGCGTTCAGGACCGTACTGATGCCACCGTTGCTGAGAGCAGCCTTGAACGTGCTGGTCGGCAGGAAGATGATATCGCCGGCAAGCATCTCCGGATCCGGAGCCTTGCCATACAGCACCTTCTTGACGTCGACCTTGACCTCGGTGTGCTGGGTGCCGACGGTGCGAACGATCCGCATGTCGTCGTACTTCGCCGAATAGACCGGACCACCGGCAAGGGCGGCGAGCTGCATCAGTGTGGTGCGGCCGGGCTGGAGCGGGAAGGCGCCCTGGTTTTTGAACGCTCCGACGATGTAAACAAAGCCCGACCGCGGGACGAAGATTGTGTCCTTGGGATAGACGGGAATGTTTGCCTTGGCGAGCTCCTGGGCGGTCGTGCCGATATCGACCACGATCGGCTCTTCGACGCCCGGCCGGAGGATCGAGAGGGTGTGCCCGGAGGTGACGGGAAGACCGCCCGACGCGGACAGCACCTCGACCAGGTTGCGCCGCCCGTTGATCGGCAGGACGCCGTGCATATCGCCGACGAAGGTGATCGACTGCGGGGAGACCGACTCGGCCACCGTGATGATGACCTCGGGGTTCTTGTACATACCCGCCGAACGAAGACGGCCGGCGATCATGTCCTCGGCCTGGCGGATCGTCATGTTCATCAGGGTGAGAGCGCCAATGAGCGGAAGTTGCACCGTACCATCCGCGCTGATACGGTCGGTTGAAAAGTAGTCGTTGATGCCGTAGAGCCGAATGTAGATCAGGTCGCCCGCGCCCAGGATGTACTGCTTGGGGTCGGGGTACAGCATGGTGGCCATGGTGGCGCCGGGGGCCATCTGCTGCATGCCGGGCTGGATGGTGCCGAGTTGATTGCCTCCGCCGAGTTGATTGCCTCCGCCGAACCCGGGATACATCGTGCCGGAGGCGCCGGTCGTCTGAGGCTGGTTGACGACGCCGGGAGCCATGACGCCGTAAGGGTTGGACGGGCTGGGGGAGGAGCCAGCGCCATTGGCCTGTGCCGACGCTCCCGTTCCGGTCAGGCATATGACTGCCATCATGGCTGCCGTCAATCCACGCGGGAAGACGAATCGAGCCAAACGTGAACTTACCGTCTGCTGTGCGCTCATTTTCCGTTTCTCCCCTCGGCCTGCTTGCCGTTTTGGTTCTGCGACTCCCAGCTTTCGGTGTCGACGCTTGTGTACGAGTATCCGGAATAGCCGTAGTAGCCGTAGTAATCGGGAGAGTTGAGGTCGACCGCGTTGAGTACCAGGCCGGTCATGGGTGCGCCGGCGCGGAGCAGGAGGTCGCGTGCCCGCCGTACGACATGCTTGCTGGACTTGCCGTGCCGGACAACCAGGACGACCGCATCCATCTGCCGTGCGAGCACGACCCCGTCCGTGACCGAGAGAATCGGCGGCGAGTCGATGACCACGTGGGTGTAGATCTCTCCGCAGTGCGCAAGCATCGACGTCATGGCTGCCGAGCTCAGCACCTCGGTCGGGAAGGGAGGTACCGGCCCGCTGGCGAGGATGTCGAGGTTGGGAAGCTCTGGAATCCGTTGCAGCGAATCCTCAAATGTCGTGCTTCCGGCAAGAACGGTGGAGAGCCCGGCCTTTCCCGAAAGCCCGAAGCGGTGATGCACGTTGGGCCGGCGAAGATCGGCGTCGATCAACAGCACCTTCGCATCGCGCTGCGCCATCACGCAGGCCAGGTTGCAGGCCGTCATCGTCTTGCCTTCGGACGGCGTGGCACTGGTAAAGAGCAGGAACTTTGGAGGATGCCCCGCGGTCGAGAGCAGCAGCGAAGTGCGCAGGGAGCGGAAGGCCTCGGTGAACTGCGACTTCGGCTGGGAGAGAACGTTGATATTGCGCTGCGCCGTCGACAGGCCGGTAAGCTGATCCGCCGGGGTGCGTCGAATCTTCGGGACGATGGCGAGCGAAGGAAGCTCGATGACGCCTTCGATCTCGGCGATGCTGCGCAGGCCGGTATCGAGGCTCTCGAGGACGAAGGCGACGGCGACGCCGATCAGCAGGGCGAAGAGGAGCGAGGTCAGCAGGATGGTGGTGATCGGCTCCATCTTGGGGCTAGCCGGGATCAGCGCCTGATCGACTACGTCGATCTCCGTCGATTCCAGCCCGGCCTGGACGCCGGCCGTGCGAAGACGGCTCAAAAGCCCTTCGTACAAGGTCCGGTTGGCTTCCAGCTCGCGATTCTTGACCGTGTATTCCACCAGATCGTCGCGCAGCTTGTAGGCGTCGTTCTTCTGCACGTCGAGCGCCCGGGTGGTCTGCTCTTCGTTTGCCTTGGCGGCCAGGAAGTTCTGACGAGCCTGGGTCAGCAGCCTCTGCTGCTCCATGGTGAGCTGCTTCTGCAGCTCCGCCAACTGGTCGGACTGCGCCTTGGCCAGGGGATGGTTGGGACCGTACGTCGAGAGGAGTTGCGCGTAGTTTGCCTTGCCGAGGGCGATCTGGCTGCGCAGGGCCGCAAACTCTCCCGGCGCCGTTCCCGGGGTGGTCTCGATGGAATTGTCGATCGAGCCGGCATCGGTGCCGCTCAGCATCCGGTATCGACTCTCCGCCACGATGCGCGCAATGCGCGAGGCACCCGAGGCACGGGAGAGATCCTCCAGCGAGGAAGAGATCTGGTTGTCCTTGGGGTCGAAGCCGAGAACGCCGATCCGCTTCTGCAGGTCCATCACCTGCTCCTGCGAGGTCTCGACCTGCTGCTTCAGATCGTCGAGCTGGCTCCCCAGCCATACCGATACGCGCTGCTGCGAGGCAAATCGCGTTTCGAAGCTGCGCTGGATGTACGCTGCCACCACCTTGTTGACGATATCCGCCGAGAGCCGCGCGTTGACGCTGCTGTAGCTGATGCGCATGACCTCAGTCTTCGGAACCAGCACCACCCTCAGGTTGGTCAGCAGCCGGTAGACGACGGATTGCCGTACAGAAGGAGAATCGAGCGAGACCTGCGGAGCGCTCTTGGCGCCCCAGAAATCGGGATTATTTGCCAGGTTCATCTCACGCGCGACGGTCAGCATCAGCGAATCGCTCTGCAGGATGGCGATTTCGGTCAGCATCTTCAACTGGGGATCGCTGCCCCCAAGAGCCGCCGTGGACGCATCGACGCGGTACTCGTTGGACGAGCCGCTGCGCACCTGTACCCGCGCGTACGCCTCGTACAGCTTGGGCTGGGTGAGCGCCTGGAAGACGCCATAGGCAAGCCCCAGAAGCGCCGCCACAATGAGGACCCACTTGCGCTTCCGAAGCGTGAGCAAAGCCTCGGAAAGCGTAGTTTCGGATCCGGCGCTCGAACCGCCCGCCGGGGCACTGGTGAAACCTGAGGTGGTGGGAGTTGCCGTCGATCGAGCAGCCATTAGCGCCATTCTACCCGACGTTGGGCGCACGACCAACTATTCTCCGGATCGTTCGTAACCAGGACAGATTCCTGGAACAACCGCTATTCCCCGCCGCTGCTTCATCAACTTCCGTTAGACTTTGATGCGAACGTCATGAATGAGGATTCGCTCCACCTACAGGCCATGCCAAAGAATATTCAAATCGCTGTCGTCGGATCAGGGTATGTGGGCCTGGTAGCCGCTGTCTGCTTCGCCGAGATGGGTCACGATGTCATCTGCGTCGACAACGATCAGCGCAAGGTCAGCGCCCTGCAGGGCGGCGACACGCTGATCCATGAGAAATATCTCCCCGAACTGCTGCAGCGTTATCGCAACACCAAGGTCCGCTTTATGACCGATCTGGCCGAGGCCACCCGCGAGTGCGAGGCCATCTTCATCGCCGTCGGCACCCCGCAGTCCGAGACCGGGGACGCCGATCTCTCCTACGTCGAAGCCGTCGCCTGCGAGATCGCCCGCTCCATCAAGTCTTATAAGGTGATCGTCGAAAAGAGCACCGTCCCGGTCTATACCAACGAGTGGATTCGCCGCGCCATCGAGCGCAACGGCGTCGCCCGGGAGCTCTTCGACGTCGTCTCGAACCCCGAGTTCCTCCGCGAGGGTACCGCCGTCGCCGACTTCCTGCACCCTGACCGCATCGTCGTCGGCGCCGACAGCTCCCGGGCCGCCGCGGTTCTGGACGGCATCTACGCCCCGCTCACCGGCGGCACCTACTACTCTCGGCCGGACGCCATCCCGGGCGTCTGCTCGGCGAAAGCCGCGCCGCCCCTGCTCCACACCTCCACCAAAAGCGCGGAGATCATCAAGCACGCCTCGAACGCCTTCCTTGCCGTCAAGATCTCCTTCATCAACGCAGTCGCCAACCTGTGCGAGGCGACCGACGCGAACGTGGAGCAGGTGGCGCTGGGCATGGGCCTCGACGCCCGCATCGGCCCGCGCTTCCTCCGTCCGGGCATCGGCTACGGCGGCTCCTGCTTCCCCAAGGACGTCGCCGCCTTCCGCTCGGTGGCCGAGCAGCTCGGCATCGACTTCTCGCTCCTGACGGAGGTCGAAAAGATCAACGCCCAACAGAAGAAGCGCTTCCTGAACAAGGTACGTTCGGCGCTTTGGACCCTGCGGGGCAAAAAGCTCGGGGTCCTCGGCCTCGCCTTCAAGGGGGAGACCGACGACATCCGCGAGTCGCCCGCCATCGACCTGGTCGCCATGTTCATCGCGGAGGGCTGCACCGTCGCGGCTTTCGACCCTGCCGCCATGGAGCGCACGGCCGAGCGAATGCCTGCCGGGGCCAGTCTGCGCTATGCCGACTCCGCCTACGCCGCGGCCGAAGACGCGGACGCGCTGCTGATCCTGACCGACTGGGCTGAGTTCGGCACGCTCGACCTAGCCCGCCTCAACAAGGCGCTGCGCTACCCCATCGTGATCGACGGCCGCAACCTGTACGAGCCTGCGGCGATGCTTGAGCACGGCATCACCTACCTCAGCGTTGGCCGGCCCGCCGCCAACGCCCCGCGCGTCCACGCCTGAGCGCCATGCCGCCCAAAGAACCCCCGAGGACCGACGATTTTGAGTACTCAGCACCCGCAAACCATTCTCGTTACCGGCGCTGCCGGCTTTCTCGGCTCGCACCTGTGCGATCACCTGCTGGCCGAAGGCCACACCGTCCTTGGCGTCGACAACCTGGCCACGGGCCGGACGGCCAATCTTGACCACCTCGCCAGGGAGCCGCGCTTCTCGCTCGTCGAGCAGGACATCTGCCAGCCCTTCGACCTGGGGCGGGTGGATTACGTCTTCAATTTCGCCTCTCCCGCCAGCCCGGACGACTACCATCGTCTCGGCATCGAGACCCTGCTCGTGGGCTCGGCTGGGACGATCAACACGCTCGAAATCGCGAGAAAGTACAACGCCGGCTATCTCCACGCCTCGACGTCGGAGTGCTACGGCGACCCGGAGGTCCACCCCCAGGTCGAAACCTACTGGGGTAACGTCAACCCCGTCGGGCCGCGCTCGGTCTACGATGAAGCCAAGCGTTTCTCCGAGGCGGCCGTCACCGCCTACCACCGCTACCACCAGGTCGACACGCACCTCGTCCGCATCTTCAACACCTACGGTCCGCGCCTTCAGCCGAACGACGGCCGCGTGATCTCGAACCTGATGCTGCAGGCTCTGCGCGGCCAGCCGCTTACCATTTACGGCGATGGCTCTCAAACCCGCAGCTTCTGCTTTTGTACCGATCTTATCGAGGGCATCGTCCTGCTCTCGCGCTCGAGGGAGCACACGCCGGTCAACATCGGCAATCCGGAGGAGTGGACGATCCTCGAGTGCGCCCGCGAGATCCTTTCGGTCACCGGCGCGCGGTCGGAGATCCTCTTCAAGCCGCTTCCCCAGGATGACCCCATGCGCCGCCGTCCGGACATCGGCAAGGCCCGCGCGCTGCTCGGCTGGGAGCCCCGGGTCAACCTTCGCGAGGGTCTCACCCGGTCGCTCGCGTACTTTCAATCCTGCATCGAGGCCGCTCAGCCCGCCTGATCCCGGGTGCTCCACCGGTTAGCGGCGGAGGTGGGTGGGTTCGGTGGAGCCGCGCGTGATGGTGTAGCTGATCCCCGAGGAGATGCCGTAGGGATGGATGGCGCCGAAGGAGAACTGGGGCCAGGCCTGGTATTCGGCGTCCAGGGCGCGGAGCTGGAAGCGGCGGCCGAGGTGGAGGTCGACGCCGGCGCCGGCGGCTGCGACGAAGTATCCGCCGTGGCCGTAGTTGAAGGGGAACTGCATGAGGCCGGCTCCGGCAAGGAGCTTGAGGTAGGGCTCGATGCGGCCTGGGCGAAGGGTAAGGCGGGGGCCCAGGAGATAGGTGGACTGGCGGGTTCCGGCGTCGTCGTGGAGGCGAAGCCAGCGGGCTTCCCCTTCGACGCCGAGTCGCCAGGTGGGGTTGGCGTCGGCCCAGGCGACGGTTCCGGCGAGGGAGCGCTGGCCGTAGACGATGTCGTAGAGGGAGGCCCCGGAGCCGATACGGACGGAGGTTCCGGGGCCGGTGGCGGTGGGGCGGGCCTGAGAGCGGGCGGCGGTGGCGAGGGCGAGAAGGGCGGCGACGAGAAGGCGGGCGATGGAGTCACCGTGACGGCGGTTCGTCGAGTTCATTGGGTCACCGTGAGGGCGAGGTCGACGACCTGGCTGGCTCCGCTTTGCGTTCCGGAGGCGAGGATGCGGATGGTGTAGCTGCCGGGAGGGGTGGAGGCCTGGACGAGTTTGTTGGCGCATCCGGTGATTCCCGCGCCAAGGGTGCAGAGGGCGAGGACAGGGAGGAGCCAGGGCATCCGACGCCGGCGGCGGGTGAAGAGGAGCCCGAAGAAGGCGACTCCGGGGAGGAGGATGGCGAGGGTGATTCGGCTCGCCGACGCGGGGCGGCTGAGGCGAGCGGTGGCTCCAGCGCCGAGGGGGTTGGCGGTGTCGATGGTGAGGTGAACGGTGTTGGCGGCGTTGGCGCCGAGGGCGAACTTGTCGGTCGAGAAGGTGCAGGTGGCGTCGAGGGGAAGCTCGAGGCAGCCGAGGGCGAGGGTGTCGTTGAAGCCCTTGACGGAGAGGAAGGCGAGATCGACGGCGGTGTGCGTGCCGGTGGAAAGGGAGTTCTTCGTCCAGCTTGGAGTCATGGTGAAGGTGGTGGAGGGGCCTGCCTTGATGGGGTACGGGGCGGAGGTGGAGGTAGTGTAGACGGGGTCTCCGGTGTAGGTGGCGACGATGCTGTAGGCGGGGAGGACGGGCGCAAGGGTGAGGGTCGCGACTCCGTCGGCGGAGAGGGGCGCGGCGCCAAGGGGGGCTCCCGCGCTTGCGAAGGTGACGGTGCCTGTGGGGGGGATGGGCCCGGAGGACCGGATGACGGCCACGAGGGTGATCTGCTGGCCGGAGAGGTAGGTGTCCGACGAGGACGTCATGGAGGTGGCGGTGGGGCGGAGCTGAACGGTCTCGGTGAGGGTGGGAGCGAGGGAGGGCAGGTTATTCGGGTCTCCAGCGTAGGTGGCGGCCAGGATGTGGGAGCCCGCGGCGAGGGCGGGGAGGGTGAGGGTGGCGGCACCGGCGGCGTTGAGGGAGGAGGAGCCGAGGGAGGTGCTGCCGTCGGTGAAGGTGACGACGCCGGTGGCGTTTGCCCCGTTGGCGACCTGGGCGGTCAGGACGATGCCCTGGACGGTGAGGGCGGGGTTGACGCTGGAGGCGAGGGTGAGGGTGGTGCGCTGCTGGGTGACCTGGATGAGCGCGGCGGAGGTGCTGAGCTGGGTTCCGGCGTCTCCGTTGTAGCGGGCGACGATGGCGTGCTGGCCGGCGGTGAGGGTGCCTGTGGTGAAGGTGGCGGTGCTCTGGGCGATGGTTCCGGTGCCGAGGGTGAGGGCTCCGTCGAGGAAGGTGACGGTGCCGGTGGGGACCTTGCCGGCGCTGACGACGGTGGCGGAGAAGGTGACGGGGCTGCCGGTGACGGAGGGGTTGGCGCTGGAGGTGAGCGTGACGGAGGTTCCGGCGGTGTTGACGGCCTGGGAGAGGGGGGCGGAGGTGGAAGGCTGGTTGGTGGGGTCTCCGCTGTAGGTGGCGAGGAGGAGGTGGGTTCCGGCGGTAAGGGTTGCGGTGGAGAAGGTGGCGGCGCCGTTGCTGAGGGGGCTGGTGCCGAGAGTGGTGGAGGCGTCGGAGAAGGTGACCGAGCCGGTGAGGAGGGCTCCGGTGGAGCCGGTGAGGGTGGCGGTGAGGGTGACGGTGTCGCCGACGATGGAGGGGTTGAGGCTGGAGGCGAGGGTGGTAGCGGTGGTCTGCTGGATGCGCTCGGTGACGAGGTTCGAGGTGCTGCCGGCATGGGTCGTGTCGCCGGAGTAGACGGCGGTAAGGGGGTGATCGCCGAGGGTGAGGGTGGAGGCGGTGAAGGTGGCGGTTCCGGCGGAGGTGAGGGTGAGGGTGGCGAGGGGTGTGGCCGCGTCCATGAGGGTGACGGTGCCGGTGGGGCGGGCGGCGGTTCCGGAGACCGTGATGGAGAAGGTGACCGGAGCGCCCGTGAGGGCGGGGTTGGCGGAGGCGGCGAGGGCTACGCTGCTGGTTCCCATCTGGACGACCTGGACGAGGGGCGCAGAGGCGCTTGCAGCGTGGTCGGTGTCTCCGGCGAAGGTGGCGGTGACGGTGTGCGAGCCGGCGGGGAGGGTGGAGGTGGTGAAGGTGGCGGCCCCGGTGGGGGACAGGGCGGAGGCACCGAGGACGGTGGGGCCTTCGGAGAAGGTGACCTGGCCGGTGGGGAGGCTGCCGTTGCTGGTGAGGGAGGCGACGAAGGTGACCGCGGCCCCGGCGTAGGCGGGGTTGACGCTGGAGGTGAGGGAGACGGCGGTGACGGTCTGCTGGATGATCTGGCTGTAGGGCGCGGAGGTGCTGGCGGCGTCGCGGGCGTCACCGGCATAGGAGGCGGTGAGGGGGTGGGTTCCGGCAGAGAGGGTGGAGACGGAGAAGGTGGCCTGTCCGGCGGAGTTGACAGGCGCGGTGCCGAGGGTGGTGGCACCGTCAAGGAAGGTGACGGTGCCGCTGGGTATGCCGCCATTGCCGGAGACTACGGCGGTGAGGGTGATGCCGCGACCCGCGGTGGAGGGGTTGGCGCTCGAGACGAGTTGGACAGTGGTGGCGGCGTTGGCGACGGTCTGGGTGAAGGGGGCCGAGGTACTCGGGGCGTGGTTCTGATCACCTGCGTAGTTGGCGACGAGGGTGTGGGTGCCGACGGGGAGGGTGGTGAGGTCGAGGGTGGCAATGGCGCTGCCGTTGAGGGTGGCGGAGCCGAGGATGGTGGCGCCTTCGGAAAAGGTGACGGTGCCGGTGAGGGGACCCGCGGCGCTGTTGGTGGAGGCGGCGGCGACCTGGGCGGTGAGGTGGAGGGTGGCTCCGGCGGTGGCGGGATTGGCGGAGGAGGTGAGGGCGGAGGTGGTGGCTATGGTGGTGACGGTTTCGGTGAGGGGAGCGGAGGTGCTGGCGTCGTTGGTGGCGTCGGACTGGAGGTGGGCGACGAGGGTGTGGGTGCCGACGGGGAGGGACGAGGTGGTGTAGGTGGCATTGCCCTGGGGGTCGAGGGCGAGGGTGGTGAGGAGGATGGAGCCGTCGGTGAGCTGGACGGCGCCGGTGGCGGGGGTGGTGCTGGTGATGGCGACGTGCAGGGAGAAGGTGACGGGGTCGCCGATGGCGGAGGTTGCCGGGGTGGCGGTGAGGGTGGTAGTGGTGGGCCAGCGGTTGACGGCCTGGGAGACCGGGGAGGAGGTTCCGGGGAGGGTGTTGGCGTCTCCGGCGAAGGTGGCGGTGATGGGGTGGGTTCCGGCGACGAGGGCGGAGGTGGTGAAGGTGGCGGTGCCGCTCGAGTTGATGCTGCCGTTGCCGATGGCGGAGCCTCCGTCGGAGAAGACGATGCTTCCGGTGGGGGAGATGGCGGAGGTGGCGATGGTGGCGGTGAAGGTGACGGCGGCGCCTACCTGGGAGGGGTTGACGGACGAGGCGAGGGTGAGGGCGGCGGACTGCTTGACGACCTGGTTGAGGATGGAGGAGGTGCTGGGAGAGCTGGCGGCGTCGCCGGTGTAGTTGGCGGTGAGGGGGTGGGTGCCGAGGGCGAGCGATGAGGTGGTAAAGGCGGCCATGCCGGAGTGGAGGGTGACGGTGCCGAGGAGGGTGTTGCCGTCGTAGAAGCGGACGCTGCCGGTGGGGGAGGAGCCTCCGGCGACCGTGGCGGTGAAGGTGATGGGGGCGCCGAGGGCGGCGGGGTTGGCGCTGGAGGTGAGGGTGGTGGTGGTGGGGTCGAGGGCGTCGACTTCGCCGTCGAGGAGGATGCCTCCGGGGGTGTTGGAGGCGTCGGAGTTGAGGTCGATCTCGGCGGTGACGTCCATGCCGGTGACCTGGGGGGCGAACTGCGCGCCGATGGTGCAGGGGGCGTTGACGGCGAGGGGGGTGGAGGGGGAGCAGGTGGTGGTGCCGGGGTCGATGGCGGCGTTGCGGTCGGGGGCAAGGCTGGAGAAGTTGAGGGGGGCGTTGCCGTCGTTTTCGAACTGGACGAGGTTGGCGAGCGAGGTGCGGCCGACCTGGATGGGGAGGAACTTGAGGAGGGAGAGGGAGTTCTGGACCTCGCGGATGCGGTGGTGGAAGATGTCGGAGAAGAAGACGTTGCCGCTGGTGTCGAGGGCGAGGGCGTAGGGGCCGTAGATTCCGGCGTCGGAGGCCTTGGCGCCGTCGCCATCGAAGACGGCGCTTCCGCTTCCTGCGACGAGGGAGATGAGGCCGGTGGTGGCGGAGACCTTGCGGATGAGGTTATTGCCGGAGTCGGCGATGTAGAGGTTTCCGGCGACGTCGGGCAGGACGGCGGCGGGGCCCTTGAGGTTGGCGGTGGTGGCGGCCTGGGAGTCTCCGTTGTAGGTGGGGTTTCCGGTTCCGGCGACGGTGGAGATGGTGCCGGCGGTGTCGATTTTGCGGATCTTGTTGTTGCCCAGGTCGGCAATGAAGAGGTTTCCGGCGAGGTCGAGGGAGACGCTCCAGGGGGAGTTGAGGTAAGCGGCGGTGGCGGGTCCGCCGTCTCCGGAGGAGGCTGCGGCGTTGAGTCCGGCGACCGTGGTGATGATGCCGGTGGCGGCGTCGACGCGGCGGATGAGGTGGTTGTTGGTGTCGGCGATGAAGAGGTTTCCGGCGGCGTCGAGGGCGAGGCCCTCAGGGGTGTTGAGGGTGGCGGCGGTGGCGAGGCCGTTGTCTCCGGTGTTGCCGTACTGGCCGAGCTGGCCGGCGATGGTGGAGAGGATTCCGGTGGCCAGGGAGAGGCGGCGGATGGCGTGGTTGCCGCTGTCGGCGAAGAGGATGTCGCCGGCTCCGTCGATGACCATGCCGGAGGGAAGGTTGACGCCCGCGAGGGTGGCGGGGCCGTTATCTCCGGAAAAACCCGGAGAGCCGGAGCCGGCGACGGTGGCGATGAGGCCGGAGGCGAGGTCGACGCGGCGGACGCGGTTGTTGCTGGTGTCCGACAGGAAGATGTTTCCGGAGCCGTCGATGGCGACGCCCCCGGGGAGGAAGATGGAGGCGTTGGTGGCGGGAACGCCGTCCTGCTTGTAGACCCAGGTGCCGTTCCCGGCGACGGTGCGCATGGTTCCGGAGAGGAAGATTCCGGCGGGGCCGGTGGCGGTGGCGTCGAGGAGCTGGGAGGCGAGGAGGGCGCCATTGCTGTCGAGGAGGAGGATGGAGCCGCGGCGCTCGCCGGGGGCCTTGGGGGCGAACTGGACGGGCTGGAGGCAGGTCTGGCCGGCGGAGAAGGGCTGGCCGATGGTGCAGGTGCCTCCGGGGGCGGCGGTGAAGTCGGCGGCGGGCTTGCCCTGGGTGAGGACGCGGATAGTGGCAATGGTTCCGGCGGCGCGGAAGGCGAGCGGAACGATCGCGACCTGGGAGCCGGAGGTGACGGCCACGGGCGCTGGGAACTGGAAGGTGGGCTGGAGACCAGCGGAAGCTGTTGCCGGAAGCGTGGCCCCTGCGAGAACCGTCGATAGCGCGAGTGCGCGCTGGATGAACCTGGTGAAAGAAGTCATGTCATTCCCCGCATCGGAGTTATCGGAGCGGGGAGAGGACCGAAGCAGGAGTGACCGAAGGCCGGACAGCAGGGAGGGAGAGGCGACAGGCGGCATGGAGCAACCCCTTTCGGGAAGCACACTGAGCTGCCATGGTCGCCGGGCTGTGGGTGGCTTGCCCATCCCTCCGGGGCTGGTAATGGGGTGAGCGGAGTGGGGGATTGCCGGTGGGCGTGGGGGGTGCTACGGGCAAAAAAGATGGGCTGCCGGTGAGGGCAGCCCATCGGGTGGTGGTGCCTGCTTGGACTACTTTTCGTGGAGGCGGGCACCGGCTCCGACCAGGGCGGCGTCGGGTCCGTGGATGTACTCCGGGTGCTCGTTGTTGTCGAGGGCCTTGGCAACGCGGGCGGCGTAGTCGGGGTCGGCCTTGTAGAAGTGCGAGAGTTGCAGCTTCTGGATGCGGAGCGGGACCTGTCCGAGGCTCTTGCTGATGGTCTCGGCGGTACGGTTCTTTTCGTCCTCCGGGAAGAGGCGCCAGAGATCGCCGGCCTGGGTGTAGTCGTCGTTATCCTCGCGGTGGTCGTAGCGGCCGACCGCTTCAAGCGTACGGGCGGTCTGGTAGGGCCGCTCGATGAAGCGCTTGTCTTCCTTCGGTCCGCCGAAGCTGTTGGGTTCGTAGTTGGGCAGGCTGCCGCCGTTGCCGTCGAAGCGCATGTGGCCGTCGCGGTTGTAGTTGTTCATGGCGTTGAGCGGCCGGTTGATGGGGAGAAGGTCGACGTTGGTGCCGACCCGGTAGCGGTGAGCGTCGGGGTAGCTGAGGAGACGGCCCTGGAGCATCTTGTCCGGTGAGTAGCCCATGCCGGGGATGATGCCGGAGGGGTTGTAGGCGGCTTGTTCGGTCTCGGCGAAGTAGTTGTCGGGCATGCGGTTGAGGGTGAGGAGGCCGACGTCGATGAGCGGGTAGTCCTTGTGGGACCAGACCTTGGTGAGATCGAAGGGGTTGTATTTGAAGTTGTCGATCTCATCCTCGCGCATGACCTGGATCTGGACGCGCCAGGAGGGAAAGTCGCCCTTCTCGATGGCGTGGTGCATGTCGCGCTGGGAGTAGTCGGGATCGGTTCCGGCGAGGATATCGGCCTCGGCGTTCATGAGGTTCTTGATGCCCTGGTTGGATTGGAAGTGCCATTTGCAGAAGTGGAGGTCGCCGGCGGCGTTGATGAGCGAGAAGGTGTGCGAGGCGTAGCCGTGCATGTGCCGGTAGCCGTCGGGGATGCCGCGGTCGGACATGAGGATGGTGACCTGGTGGAGGGACTCGGGGGAGAGCGACCAGAAGTCCCACATCATGGTGGCGGACTTGAGGTTGGAGCCGGGCTCGCGCTTCTGGGTATGGATGAAGTCGCCGAACTTGATGGGATCGCGCACGAAGAAGATGGGGGTGTTGTTGCCCACCATGTCCCAGTTGCCTTCCTCGGTGTAGAACTTGAGGGCGAAGCCGCGGGGATCGCGGACGGTGTCGGCCGAACCCTTTTCGCCGCCTACAGTGGAGAAGCGAGCGAAGACGGGGCAGGTGTTGCCGACCTTCGAGAAGATTTTGCCGTAGGTGTATTTGGAGATGTCGTGCGTGACCTGGAAGATGCCGTGGACGCCGGTTCCCTTGGCGTGGACGACGCGCTCGGGGATGCGTTCGCGGTTGAACTGGGCCATCTTCTCAAAGAGCTGGAAATCGTCGAGGGTGATGGGGCCGCGGCGGCCGGCGGTGACGGAGTTCTGGTTGTCGCCGATGGGGCGTCCCTGGTTGGTGGTGAGCAGGGGATTGCGGTGGTTGGCTCCGGCATCGGTCTGGCCCGGGGCGTGGGAGCCGTTGCCTAGGGGCGACTGGCTGCCGATGTTGGTGCTGCCTCCCTGGTTGAGGGAATTGCCGTTGGTGCCGTTGATGCCGTTTTGATCTGCCATGGGGGCTCCTCTTCAATAGCCATTATCCTACTTCGGAGCGGTTTTCAGACAGTGAAAATACATTCTCTGCGGATTGGCTGGGGAGGGGCGGGCCGGAGGAGGCGAGTCGATCTGCTCGGGGCGTCGGGAGAGTGGCACCGGGGCCACCGGCCGGCAGAGCTCATCCCGGCGAAGAAGGCGGTAAGCTCGATGCTGCGGCGCGGCTTCGGTTGAGTGCCTTGAGGGGTGTGCGACTGATAGAGTCACCGAATGAAGCCCAATAAACAGCTCGCCGGTCTGGATATTATTCGCTTTGTCGCGGCGCTTTTGGTTATGTTTCACCATCTGGGCTTTTGGATGTGGAGCGGGTCGTACCGGACCTTCCACGATGGAGGATCGGACGTCACGTACCATTGGCTGGCACCGTTCACCTGGTTCGGGTGGATTGGGGTCGAGATCTTCTTTGTTCTGTCCGGGTTTGTGATCGCGTACTCCGCGGACGGGGCGACAGCGGGTGATTTTGCGCGAGGACGATTCATCCGTTTGTATCCGACCGCATGGATCTGTTCCACCGTAACGCTGATCGCGGTTCTTGCGGGTGGTCCGTCCTTGCACGATACGTTCGGAGCATGGCTGCGAGCGTTCCTGCTCTCTCCAAAGGGGCCGTGGATCGATGGCTCTTACTGGACACTCGCGGTTGAATTGGGTTTTTACCTGGTCATATTCGCACTTCTCAAGGCCGGGGTGTTCCATCGGGTCGGAACGGTGATGACGGTGATCGGCCTGATCAGTTCGACGGCAGCGGCTGGTTATGTACTTCTAAGCCACGGGGTGGCCAGCACCTTCGGTACACGTTTGATGTCTCGCTACGATGGCGATTGGAAGATTGCTTTTTTGCTCCTTCGGCATGGGAGCTTCTTCGCGATCGGTACGCTGCTCTGGCTGGTCCTGTTTCGGGCGGCAAGCCCAAGGAGGATCCTGGCGATCGCTGTATGTATTTTGGGTGGGCTGCTCGAGATCGTGCTTCACGCGGCTGAGATCAATTTGTTCAGCGGTTTCCAGTTCTCGTTTGTGGTGCCTGCGGCCTTGTGGCTTTTGACCCTGGCGGGAATCGTCTATTCGGTGAAGCGTAAGGGCACGATCAACCGCGCGCTCGGCACGCGGGGAGCGACGGTTGCCAGAAGCCTCGGCTTGATGACTTACCCGCTTTACCTGCTTCATCAACGAGCGGGGTACGCCCTGATCGCCGGTGGCCGTGGTCATGTGCCGGACCTCGTGTCTCTTGTCCTGGTGATGCTGCTGTTTCTTGGGTTGGCTTATTTTATTTCGATGTACCCGGACAAGATGCTGCAGAGGCGGCTGCGAACCGTGTTGCATGGCGTCCCGAAGCAGACCGGGGCACCGGCGTCGCTGCCCTGAGTCGCTCCCCCTGAGATGGGGGTGACGGCGAGTCGACCGAAGTGGCCGCCGATGCCGCGGCAACAGGCCGCGGCAACTGCGGTTTACTTCGGGGCAAGGATAGGCCCAGGAAGCCCGCGCGGGAACGATTCGACGCGGCGTTGCGTAGACTTGCATGGGCGAGGTGACGGGAACGTGGTGGGCCATGGGGATCGGCGGTTTGCAAGGATGTGTGTTGCGGTTTGTGGGATGGCGTTGGTGGCGGGGTGCTGTTCGGCCCAGATCAACCGGCCTGCGGCGGTGGCGACGGCCCCTCCGGCGTCGGCGCAGGGGCTGAGCGAGAGCAAGGTTCCGCTGCTGGGGCGGCCGCTGCGCCTGGCGGACTTTATGGACAAGGACGACGGGATGGTGCCGCGGCCTGAGTTGGCGGCGTCTCTGGCGCATGTCGGTGGGTTCACCCAAGCCGCGCCGAACGACGGGCGGGCGGGAACGGAGCCGACGGAGGTCTGGCTGGGGCGAACCGCGACGACCCTTTATTTTGTGTTTTGGTGTCGCGACCACCAGGTTTCCGCGCTGCGGACGCATATGGCGCGACGGGAGAACGTATCGACGGACGACACGGTTTCCGTGTTGCTCGATCCGTTTCAGGACCGGCGGCGGGGCGTGCTGTTTACGGTGAATCCGACCGGGGTGCAGGCCGATGCGGCGTGGACCGAGCCCAACGATCCGGACTACAGCTACGACCAGGTTTGGGACTCGGACGCGCGGGTGACGCGGACGGGGTGGATGGCGCTGATTGCGATTCCGTACCGTAGCCTGCGGTTTCGGCCGGGGCCTGGGGATTGGGGCGTGGTGTTGCAGCGGACCCTGCCGCGGAACAGCGAGATCGACTTCTGGCCGCGGGTGGCGGCGAGTGTCTCCGGGGTGCTGAGCCAGGAGGGAACGCTGCGCGGAATCGAGGGAGTGACGGGTGCGCGGAACCTCCAGGTGAATCCATATGGGCTGATGCAGAACGTTCATGCCTTGAACGGCCTGGACCCGCTGGCGCCCTACTTCAGCACGCGCCGGCTGGAGGGGACGGCGGGGGGCGAGGTGAAGGCGATCGTAAAGGACAGCGTGGTGGTGGACGCGACGATCAATCCGGACTTCAGCCAGGTGGAGTCGGACCAGCCGCAGTTTACGGTGAACCAGCGGTTCCCGGTGTTTTTCCCGGAGCTGCGGCCGTTCTTTCTGGAGAACGCCAACTACTTTTCGACGCTGATCACGCTGCTGAACACGCGGAACATCGCGCATCCGGAGTTTGGCGCGCGGGTGACGGGCAGGATCGGGCAAACGAACCTGGGGATTCTGGCGATCGACGACCGGAAGCCGGGAGAGTTGTTCAGCCGGGAGGATGGACGGTATGGGCGGCACGCGTTTTTTGGGGTGGCGCGGGTGTCGCAGGATTTTGGCAAGGGATCGAACGCCGGGGTGACGTATACGGATGAGGAGTTCGCGGGAAGTTGGAATCGCGTGGGGGGCTTGGACTTTACGGCTCGGTTGAACGACCACTGGACGGCGCAGGGGCAGATGGTGGAGAGTTCGACGCGCGGGGTGGATGCCACGTATGCGGCGGGGCCGGGGACGAAGCTGGAGTTTACGCGCAACGGGCACTCGTTCAGCCTGGATGAGACGCTGCGCGACTTCAGCCCGGGGTTTGTGACGACAGTGGGGTTTCTGACGCAGAGGAATGTGCGGTCGAGCGCGACGAACGCCAACTACCAGTGGTTCCGCGGCAAGGGGATTCTGCAAAGCTATGGGATCGAGACACAGAACAGGTTTGCGTTCGATCATGCGGGCAACCGGGTATATCACTACTCGCAGGGGGATGTGTTTCTGGCGTTTTCGCGGAAGGTGGTCGTGGCGCCGATTGGGGGGGAGAACTCGGATACGCTGACGCCGGGCGCGTATGCGGTGCTGAGGCGGAACAAGAATCTGACGGAGAACTACGCGGGGTTCGTGGTGAAGGGCGCGCCGCTGCCGCAGGTGAACTACAACATTGTGTACACGTATGGGGGGAACCCTAACTACAGTCCGGTGGCGGGCGCGGAGCCTTCGCTGATGCATGAGAACTTCATGCAGGCCCTGGTGACGGTGCAGCCGCTGCGGGCGCTGACGGTGGACAACACGTACCTGCTGGATCGCAACCGGACGGCGCGGGGCGGGGAACTGGTGTTCGAGAACCAGACGCTGCGGACGAAGATCAACTACCAGTTCACACGGGCGTTTTCGGCGCGCGTGATTGTGGAGTACGACTCGCTGCTGGCGAATCCGTTGCAGACGGCGCTGGTGCGGACCAAGCAGGTAAGCACGTCGGCGCTGCTGACATGGCTGCCGCATCCGGGGACGGCGATCTATGTGGGGTATAACAACGATCTGCAGAATCTGGATCGGAGCTTATGTACGCGGGGGCTGGGTGGCGGATGCGATCCGCTGCAGTCGGCGGTGCCGCGGGCGAACAACTACCTGAACGATGGGCGGCAGATCTTTGTGAAGGCTTCGTATTTGCTGCGGTTTTAGACGGCGGGTTTACTCGATGCCGAGCTTTTTCCAGAGGCTGTCGACGCGGGTCTTGACCTCGGCGGGCATGGCGAGCATGGGGGGCCAGGGGCGGGTGAAGCCCTCCGCGGGCCACTTGCGGGTGGCGTCGATGCCCATTTTGGAGCCGAAGTTGGGCAGGCGTGAGGCGTGGTCGAGCGAGTCGACGGGGCCGAGGGTGAACTGGATGTCGCGTTCGGGGTCGATGTTGTTGGCGGTGCGGAGCGTGACCTCGGCGAGGTCCTGGACGTCGCAGTCCTCGTCGACGACGATGATGCATTTGGTGAACATGGCCTGGCCGAGGGCCCAGATGCCGTTCATGACCTTGCGGGCGTGGCCGGCATAGGACTTGCGGATGCTGACGATCATGAGGTTGTGGAAGACGCCCTCGGCGGGGAGGTTGACGTCGACGATTTCGGGGAGGGTCAGCTGCATGAGCGGGAGGAAGATGCGCTCGACGGCCTTGCCCATCCAGGCGTCTTCCATGGGAGGCTTGCCGACGACGGTGGCGGCGTAGATGGGGTTGCGGCGGTGGGTGATGCAGGTGACGTGGAAGACGGGGTAGTCGTCCTGCATGGTGTAGAAGCCGGTGTGGTCGCCGAAGGGGCCTTCGGTGCGAAGTTCGCCGAGGTTGACGAAGCCTTCGAGGATGAACTCTGCGTGGGCGGGAACTTCGAGGTCGACGGTTTCGGCCCGGACGAGTTCGACGGGCTTCTGGCGGAGGAAGCCGGCGATGAGGTACTCCTCGACCTCGGGCGGGGCGGGAACGATGGCGGAGAAGGTGGTGGCGGGGTCGGTGCCGATGGCTACGGCGACTTCTAGGCGGTCGGCTTTGATCTTGGTGATGGTCTGCGTGGGAATGGACGCGCTGTTGGTGGTGGCGGCTGTACCTCCGGCAGTGAGGGCCATGAGGTCTACGGCCGCCGCCTTGTCTGGGGAGGCGCTGCGGAGGAGCTCGCGCATGTGTTCGGCGGCGACCTTCTGGCGCTGCCAGTGCATGCCGGTGGTCTGGCCGTCGTAGACCTGCATACGGTACATGCCGACGTTGCGTTTGCCTGATTTTGGGTCGCGGGTGATGACGCAGGGGAGGGTGATGAAGCGGCCGCCATCCTGGGGCCAGGTTTGCAGGATGGGAAGGCGGTTGAGGTCGACGTCCTTGCCCTTGTGGACGACTTCCTTGCAGCGTGCGTCTTCGCGGGAGATGACCTTGGGGAAGAAGCTGCCGACCTCGGCAAGCTTGGGGAGGAGCTTGAGCTTGTCGAGCATGGTGACGGGGGTAACCGGGTGGAGGAGGATGCGGATGCGCTCGGCGATGCTGTCGAGGGAGTCGACGTTGAGGGCGAGCTTCATGCGGGACTCGCTGCCGAACTGGTTCATGAGGACGCGGGCGCCGGGGAAGCCGGTGACGTTCTCGAAGAGGAGGGCGGGACCTCCGGCCTTGGATGTGCCGCGGCCGAGCTTGGCGGTGCGGTCGGCGATCTCGGCCATCTCGAGGTGGGGGGAGACGGCTTGCGTGATGTGCTTGAGCTCGTTGGCGCGGTCGAGGGCTTTGATCCAGTCGCGGAGGTCGGTATAGGCCATGTGTTTCGTGTTCCTCGTTCGTGGGGCGGCCACGTGTCTTCATCTTAAGGGGCGAGGGGAGAGGCCGCTTTGCCCTGCCAAAGTTTTGGCCCGGGTGTGACACTTCCGGGGGGTTTGATTGCCTGCTGCCCGGAATGCGGAGGGCCGGGTGGGAACTCCGGGACGGGCGCGGTGTCTAAGTGAGTACGGATGCATTCTCGCTCAATGCCTGCCGGAACCGGTCGAAGGTGGCCGGACCCTGTGCCAGTGGAGCGAGGTGCTTTCATGTTCGACGATAGCCTGATTGAGTCGTGTGGTCAGTTTGCTTCGGCCGGTCGCCGGTGGATTACGGCGGGGTCGGTTTGCCTGCAGTGCCTGGTTGCCGCGGGGATCGTTGCGGTGCCGTTGCTGCGGCCGGAGGCGCTTTCGTTCCGGGTGCTCTCGCCTGCGGTGGTGGTGCCGGTGGTTCAGAAGCCGCCGGTGGTGGTGGTGAAGCGGCCCGCGGTGGCTTCGTCGGCGAGCCTTTCGGTCCCGCAGGTGGTGCAGGTTGCGACGCGGGCCGCGATTCTAAATCCCCTACGGCCGGTCGATCCGGGGGAGCCGTCGATTGCAGACCCGGGCCCGATGCGCGCGCTTGTTGGGAACAGCGGGGGTGGCGATTTGCTGGGCGAGACGGCGGTGGGTGGCGGGAGGCGGGTTGTGGCGGCGGCTGCCGCTGCGGTTGGGCCGACACGCATTTCTGCCGGGGTTTCGGCGGGGATGCTGCTGGGGGAGATTCGCCCGGTGTATCCGAGGATTGCGATTGCGGCGCGGGTGGAGGGTGTCGTCGTGGTGGAGGCTACCATTTCGAAGACGGGCGGGATTGAAAGCGAGCGCGTGGTGAGCGGGCCGGCAATGCTGGCGGGGGCGGCGATCGAGGCGGTGCGGGCGGCAAGGTATCGGCCTTATTTGCTGAACGGGCAGGCGACGGAGGTGCAGACAACCGTGACGGTGAACTTTCGGCTGGGTGGGGGGTAGAGGGTCATTCGGCGGTCGCGAGGAGCTTCTGCCAGAGGGCGGGGATGCCGGCGCTGGTCTTGGCGGAGATGGGGAGGACCTCTTCGACGCCGTGGGCCTTCTTGAGGGCGGTGAGGGAGTTGTTGAGGGTGTTGTTGGAGAGGCGGTCGGCCTTGGTGCCGACGACGACATAGGGGCGTTGCATGGCTTTGAAGAAGTCGATGAGGATGGTGTCGCTGGGTTGTGGTGGGATGTTGGTGTCGACCAGGCAGACGCAGAGGGCGAGGGTCTCGCGGGTCTGGAGGTAGGGCTCGATGAAGCTGGGCCACTCGGCGGAGATGGATTTGGAGATCTTCGCGTAGCCGTAGCCGGGGAGGTCGGCGAAGATGAGGGCGGGGCGGGTCTTCATCTTCACGCCCGCGCCGTCGTGAAGGGCGAAGAAGTTGATGGCGCGGGTGCGGCCGGGGGTGGAGGAGACGTGGGCCTCCTTGGAGCCGAGGAGGGCGTTGATGAGGGAGGACTTGCCTACGTTGGAGCGGCCGAGAAAGGCGATTTCGGGTGCGTTGTAGGTTTTGGTTTCTCCGGGAAAGTGGGAGACGTCGGTGGCGGAGAGGAGGAAGACGGGGGTGAGGCGCATGGGTTGAGTCTACCCAAGGGTCGGAGCTAGCAGGGGATTCCGGCTTTGGCGAGCGCGGCCTTGAGGCCGGCCATGCTGATGCGGGTGGAGGCTTCTGGAGTGGCGGCGCCGTGCCAGTGGGTTTCGAGGGAGACGGCGAGGTGGTAGCCGGCCTGGTTGAGGGCTTTGAACTGGCCTACCCAGTCGATGAGGCCTTCGCCTACGGGGGCCCACTCGAATTTGCCGTCGGGGAGGCGCTTGACGTCCTTGCAGTGGCAGTGGCCGATGCGGTCGTGGGGCAGTTTGTTCCAGGCGTCCGGGAAGGGCACGTTGCCGGGGAAGGTCCCAGCGTTTCCGGGGTCCCAGTTGAGCATGAAGTTGGCGTTGGGGACGGCGGCGAGGGTTTGCACGGCCTCTTCGCCCGTGCCGGTGTTGCAGGCCATCTCGTTTTCGAGGACGAGGGTGAGGTTTTCCTTGGCGCAGGTTTCGGCGGCTTGCTGGAGTTTGCTGTTGATGGCGGTGCGGTAGGGAGTGGGGTCGTCGAGACGCCAGAAGTCGAAGCAGCGAATGCGGTCCGTGCCGAAGGCTTTGGCGGCGGCGATCGAACGGGTGAGGAGGGCATCCTGGAGCTTGAGGCCGGGGTCGGGTTTGGCGGATTTGGGAGAGTGTTTGGAGAGGGGGGCGCCGGGCCAGTCGCACTTGAAGAGGGGGCTGGCGATGTCCGTGACGCGGAGGTTGTATTTGGCGAGGATGGCCTGAGCGTCGGCGGTCTGCTGTGGGCTTAGCTCGGTGACGGTGGTGCCCCAGAGGCTGCGGAGCTCGATCCAGTGGAGGCCGAAGTCGTTTGCGGCGACGTTGCA
This sequence comes from uncultured Granulicella sp., assembly GCA_965213785.1. Classification (GTDB taxonomy): domain Bacteria; phylum Acidobacteriota; class Terriglobia; order Terriglobales; family Acidobacteriaceae; genus Edaphobacter. The sequence goes on from OZ243921.1 coordinate 3,552,106, forward strand.
GGCGTGGTCCAAGTCGGGGGCGATTTCGTCGTTGATGACGGCGAGGCGGAAGGGGCACTTTTTCGTTTGCGCCGGAAGGTGAGTGGCAGCGACGATTGCGGCGGCGGCGGCGAGGAAGGTGCGGCGGGTGGATAGCATTTGGGCTCCGGTGTGGTTAGAACGTTGAGCGGAGCCTTGGAAATGTTCAGGCCCGGAGCCAAACAGAAGGCTCGGCCGCCTCGCAGCGGCCGAGCCTTCGTTGTTTTTAGAAGGAGACCTTGACGGCTGCCTGCAGGACACGCGGACCGCCGACGCCGTTGACGTTGCCGACCCCCGAACCGAGGGTACCGGTAATCTGGCCGAAGGTGCTCGAGGTGATGCTGCTGGATGGCAGGCCGAAGGCTGGGGTGTTGGTTGCGTTGAAGGCGTCGAAACGAGCTTCCAATTTCGACTCGTGGAAGATGGGGAAGCTCTTGAAGAGAGAAAGGTTGTCGGAGAAGTAGCCGGGCCCGCGGAACTGATTGCGACCGGAGGTTCCGAGAGCGCAGGGCACGGGATTGGACGGCGAGTAGACCACGCAGGTGGGCGCCGCCTGGAAGTTCGGGGAAGACGCCGGGCCTGGGTCGAACCACTGTGGATAGAGCGAGGTGTTGCCCCCGGTGGTGTTGTGCAGAACCTTGTAGGGGCCGGTCTGGTTCGCCGTCTGCGTGGTACCGCTGGTCGCGCTGGTGCCGGTGATGGTGAAAGGCAGGCCGGATACCGCCGAAATGATGGCTGAGGTACGCCAGCCACCGAGGATGTACTGGCCGATGCCGGAGTTGAAGAACCTGTGTCCGTGTCCCGCGGGCAGCTCGTAGGTCACGGTCTGCTCGAAGTTGCGGGTGCGGTCGAAATCGGCCACTGCGTAGTTGCGGCGAACGGGACCTGCCCAGAAGAGAAGCCCACCATCCTGTGCGCCGGCCTGCCAGTTCTGCGCCTTGCCCCAGGTGAAGGCGGAGGTGAAGGAAACACCGTGACTGAAGCGCTTCTTGAGCTCAACCTGCAGCGACTGGTAGTTGGTGGAAAAGCCAAGGAAGTATTCCGTGACCGACGCGGTTTTGTTGAAGACGGGAGTCACGCCGTCTGCTGCCTTGTTCAAAGGATCGTAGGTTGCGGACTGACCGTAGATCCGGGGCAGATTGATGTTCTGTGCGGCATCAATGCGGGTACCGTGATTGGCGACATAGGCGATCTGCAGCGACATGTCGTTGGGCAGGGCCTGTTGGAGCGCAGCGTTCCAACTGGTTACGTAGGCATTCTTAAAGTTGAGGGGGATGTAGAGGTTACCGAGACCGATGGTGCCGTTTGCAGCGGACTCGACCAGGGTTCCATCGGAGCCGAAGGCAACGGTGGGGGTGGCGGGGATGCCCGTGGTGAAGTTGACGACGCCTCCGGCGGGGTTGAGGGTGGGGCCGTAGGTAGTGCCGGTGGTGTAGTTGGTGCTGGCTTTGATGGGGTAGTTATAGGCGTAGGAATTATCGACGAACGGGACGTAGCTGACGCCGATGCCACCGCGGACGACGAGCTTCTCATCGATGCGGTAGGACGCACCGAGGCGGGGAGCGAAGTTCCTGTAGTCGGTCTGCAGGCCAATGTTTGAGGGCTGGCCGCCGACGCCTGCCATGACGAGCTGATTGGTGGAGGGATTGTAGTTGACGAAGCCGCCGGCCTTGCGCGGGGTGGCGGGAGGATACAGCTCGTAGCGGCCGCCGACGTCGAGCGTAAGCTTGGAGTTGACCTGCCACTTGTCGGCGAGGAAGAAGAAGAGCCAGGTCTGGCGGTAAGCGGGGAAGGTGCTGTTCGTGTCCTGGCCGACGCTGGAGGGGACATTGAAGAGCAGGCTGGCGATGTCGTTAGCCTGTCCGGTGGCGGAGCCGTTGAACATGGTTCCGCCGGCGGGGACGTAGGTCTGGTTTTCGGCGAAGTTGAACTGGCCGGCGGCTGCGTTGTTATTGCCTTGGAGCAAGTCGTCGCGAATGCGGCGGATGTCGACGCCGGCCTTAACGGTGTGGTTGCCGAGGATCTTGGTCCAGTTGTTGGCGAAGTCAATGTTGGACTCGGCGCGAAGCCAAGGCAGCGAGGCGGAGTAGCCGACGGTAGGCGAGGTGAAGTTGCCGAGGATGAGAGCGACTTGGCCGCTGGTCTGATTGTTGACGTTGGTGCCATTGGGGCCGTTGCCGGGGATGCCGAGGGATTTGGCATCGCTCTGGCCGAAGTCGGTCTGCTGGGCGGTGTTGCGGTAGTGGGCGACGCCGACCCGAGCCTCAGTAAAGAGGGTGGGCGAGAAGGCGTGGTCGTAGTTGACGCCGGTGGAGTACGCGGCAGCGATTCCTGTGGCTTCAAACCCGCCGCCGGCAGGACCGCCGAGGAAGGAGCCAAAGGTTGGCGCCTGGAAGGTGGTTACGTTCTGGTGGCTGAAGCGGTAGCTCAAATGGCTCTTTTGCGAGATGGTGTAGTCCGACTTAATGTCGTAGCTGATGGAATCCTTGCTGAAACCGAGGTTCTGGGAGATGTTATTCGAGGTGGCTCCGGCAATGTAGGCGGCGGAGGCGAGGTTGGTGGCCGGATTGCGGGCGATGGCGTCGATGTCCTGGAGGACGGTGAGGGATGTCTTGCTGACGCCGGGGTTGGAGAGCGGGATGATGTTGCCGGCAAAGGGGGTGCGGCCGACGCCGCACTTGGCGTTGGCGTTGGTGCCGAGGCAGTCGGCGGTATCGCCGGTATTCGGGTCGTAGACCTGGCCCTTGTATCCGGCGAGCGAGAGAGAGTTATTGACGACGTTGTAGAAGGGGATCGTGGCGTTGTTGGTGGAGGACTCGTGATCGGAGACACGGAGGAAATCGCCGAAGATGAAGAGCTTGTTTTTGAGGATCGGTGCTCCGAGGGAGCCGCCAGTGTAGTTGTAGACTAGGCGGCCGTTGGGGCCTTTGGCGAAGAAGTTGCGGGCGTTGACGCCGTTGTTTTCCATGTTCTGGAAGATGGAGCCGTGAACGGAGTTGGTGCCTGACTTGAGGGTGACGTTGACGACGGTGCCGACGGCCCGGCCAAACTCTGCTTCGAAGTTGTTGGTGGTGATGTCGACGTTGGCGATGGCGGCGGCGGGGGGAACAAGGATGATGTGGATGCCGGTGCGTTCATCGTCGTCGATGCCTTCGATCTGGTAGAGGTTGACGTAAGATGACTGGCCGTTGGCGTTGGTGGAGAGGTCGTTGTTCGAGTTGAAGAACTGCGAGTTGTTGAAGACGACGGGGGCCATGCCGGGAACGGTGTTGAGGAGGGACTGGAAGCTGTTGCCGCTGGAGAGGGGGAGATCGGCGATCTGAGCGGCAGAGATCACGGTCGAGATGTCGGCCCGGTCGGTCTGAAGCAGTGGCGGGGCCGCGGAGACCGTGACGGACTCCGAGGTGCTGCCCGTGACGAGAGAGATGTCCACACGCCGAGTGGTGTTGGTGTCGACGGAGATGTTCTCGCGCGTATCTTTCTTGAACCCTGGCGCGGTCGTGGTAACGCTGTAGACGCCGGGTTGCAGATTCGGTTCAGTAAAGTTGCCGCTTTCGTTGGTGACCGTGTTGTGGGCGGTGTTCTGACCCGTGAGAACGATCGTCACCTGGGCGTTTGCAATGGTGGCTCCCGTTGGATCGGAGACGGTTCCGACAATGGTGCCACTGACTGCCTGCGCGCAGAGCGGACTTGAGGAAACGAGAAGGACCGAGGCGGCGAGTACAAGCGCACCGGAGCTGGCGCAGAGGCTTAGAAAAGGTGGGTGGAGCATGCGCTTGAGACTGCGGATACCGGAACAAAACATGATAGTTGCCTCTCGAAGCGGAGCTGGGGTAGTTATTTTTGCAATCGTCCGGACAGTCTCTGCACAGTTGAATGCGGGAACCTGACCGTTTCTCAACCAAGCGGCACGTTATTCGTTCCCCTAAAGCAAAGTCAAGGCGAAAATGGCTGGTTGTCCTCGCTGGTGAGGGGAAGTGGGAGGATTCCCGCCAGAAGCGATTCCTAGCGTCAAGGGGACTTACGCGGATCAATCGCGCTCACGAGGAGCCGGCGAGTTAATGATGGTTTAGCGTGTCCGATGCGAAGGGGTGTATGGTTAGCGCAGGGATGTAATCTCATCCCTTCTCCTCAGAGACGCGGAACCCTGCGCCGATCTTGGCGGCACCCTTGCGAACTGAAGCAAAGGAGCGCATGCCATGTCTACGACCGGCACGAACCGGCTGCTCGATTGTCTTGCAGGTTTCGATGGGAAGATGCTGGCGGGGCGGCTGGAGGCGGTGGAGCTTCCGGTGGGGACGACTCTGTACCGGCCGGGGGAGATTCCGCGGTACGCTCACTTCATGACATCGGGGATCACCTCGGTCGTGACGTTTATGGAGGATGGTAGCGGCACGGAAGTGGGGTTGATCGGGTGCGAGGGGCTGGTGGAAGCGCTGCATCTTCTGGGTCCGGGGAGGATTCAGACACACGGCTTCGTTCAGGTTGCGGGAACGGCGCTGCGGATGGGGTTCCTGGAGTTGCGCAAGGAGTTCGACGATTCCGACTTGCTGCGGCGTCTGATTCTGGAAGGCGTGCAGGGACAGTACCTGATCCTGAGCCAGATTGCGGCATGTCAGCGGCTCCATGCTCTGGATGCAAGGCTGGCGCGCTGGCTGCTGATGGTGCGGGACCGGATGGGCACGGACCGGTTCGAGCTGACGCAGGAGTTTCTGGCCGAGATGATCGGGGTGCAGCGGACGACGGTGACGATGGCGGCCGGGGTTCTGCAGCGAAAGGGGCTGATCGAGTACCGGCGAGGACACATCCATATTCTGGACGGTGAGGCGCTGGAGCAGGCGGCATGCGAGTGCTACCCGATTGTGCGTGCGGTGCGGGACAACTTGTACGCAGGAGGGAGTTGAATGGTGGACGCGGTAGGGATCGAACCTACGACCAGTCGATTAAGAGTCGAATGCTCTACCAACTGAGCTACGCGTCCGTGTTTGTGGTGCGGGTGGGGAAGGCGTCGGCTTTAGTTGGCCGGACTTACTGTGTCTCCCCACTGAGCATGATTTTAGCATGGCGGAGTCGGTGGGCCGCCATGCTGGAGGGGATTTAGCCGACGAAATCGACGTTGGCCCGATGGGGGATGATGCCGCGATCGAAGCCCATGTCCAGGAGGCGGCGGATGGCTTCGCGGCCATCGTCGCCGAAGTCGAGGGTGCGCTCGTTGACGTACATGCCGACGAAGCGGTTGGCAAGTTCGGGGTCGAGGTCGCGGGCGAACTGCATGGCGTACTGGAGGGCGGCGTCGCGGTGGTCGAGGGCGTGCTGGATGGAGTCGCGGAGGGCCTTGGTGGTGATCTCCTGGACTTCGCGGCCCAACGACCGGCGGATGGCGTTGCCGCCCAGGGGAAGGGGGAGGCCGGTCTGCTCGCGCCACCAGACGCCGAGGTCGAGGAGCTTGGTGAGGCCGTCCTGGGCGTAGGTGAGCTGGCCTTCGTGGATGATGAGGCCGGCGTCGAACTCCCCGGCGAGGACGGCGGGAATGATGCGGTCGAAGGGGACGGTGACGGTCTCGACCTCGGGACACCAGAGCTTGAGGGTGAGGTACGCGGTGGTGAGCGTTCCTGGGATGGCAATGCGGGTCTTCCTGGCGTCTTCGAGGGTGACGCGGCGCGGCGCGACGATCATGGGGCCGTAGGTTTCACCGACGCTGCCGCCGCAGGCCATGAGGGTGTAGTTATCTTGCAGGTAAGGGTAGGCGTGGAACGAGATGGCGGTGACGTCGTAGAAAGCTTCGTCGATGGCGCGGTGGTTGAGCGCCTCGATGTCGGTGAGGACGTGGGTGAACTTGTAGCCGGGAACCCGGACCTTGCCGGTGGCGAGGCCATAGAACATGAAGGCGTCGTCGGAGTCGGGGCTGTGGGCGATGCTGATTTCTTTGACGTCGGGGGCTGCGGTGGTCATGGAAGCGGGAATCCTTCTGGTGTTGGCTAAGGCTTGCGGGTGAGGGCGGAGAAGATCCCCGCCGCGGCGAGGATCTTGACGGCTTCTCCGGGGAGGAAGGGGGCCACGGCGAGCGCGAAGGTGGCCTGGGCGGGGGTATGGTGCCAGTGGGCGAACCAGGTGGCTCCAAAGGCGTAGATGAGGGCGGCGGCGGCTGTGCCGGCTAGCACGGCGGAGAGGAAGCGGCCGCGACGGGTGAGGGCTCCGGCTGCGGCAGCGGCCAGGGGATAGGAGAAGAGGAAGCCTCCGGTGGGGCCGAGGAGTTGAGCTACGCCGCCGAGGCCGTGGGGGGTGAAGACGGGGAGGCCGGCGGCGCCCTCGACCAGGTAGAGCGCGAGGGCAGCGAAGCCGAGGGTGGGGCCGAGGAGGAGACCGACCAGGAGGACGGCGAAGGGCTGGAGGGTGAGGGGTACGACGGTGAAGGGGAGAGGGACGGAAAGATGGGCGCAGGCGGCAACGAAGAGGGTGGCGGTCACGGTGAGGGCGACCCTGCCGGGAACCGTGCGGTGGAGAGGCGTTGCGGGGGATGCGGCGATCTGCGCTGGAAGGGTGGAGTGCATGGGCGAAGGGTCCTTTCGGAGCGGGTTGCTAAGTGCGGCGGGCTAGAAGCAGAGCGGGCTCAAAACGTCAAGCGGCCCGACGGCTCCCAGCTGCGGCGGTACGGTGCGGGCTTTGCGAAACACGATGAGGAAGAGGCGTTTCGTTAAGATCGGCCAGGGCCGGGCGGCGGAGGCGGCTGCCGGCTGCCTGCGGGGCGGATGTGGAGGGATGGCTGGCCCGGATGTGCCGGGCGATGGAGAAGGAAGCCCAGAGCAGGGCCGCGAAGGAGAGGATCGACATGGCGAGGAGGATGCTCATCGGCGACTTCAAGAATATCAAGGGAGCGGAGATCGTGCGGGAGGGATGTTGATGGGGCCCGGTTTTCGACGCGGGGGTGCGGAGGGATGGAAGGGGGCGGGGGTAGATATGAGATTCCCGGTCGAAGAGGGTGGGGTTTTCGCTTGACGGGGAAGGGCGCGAACTCATGTACTGGTGGGGTGAGTCAGTCAGAAACATCGATCGTACGGGGGCGGGCCTTCCGGTACGCGGGGCGCGGGGTTCGCTCGGTGTACGGGATGCGGCGCAAGGTGGCGACGGCAGCCGCGGCGGTGCTGGCGGTGGCGCTTGGCTACCACGTCGTGTTCGGGCAGAACGGGCTGATAGCGTACAAGCAGAAGCGGGAAGAGACGCGCAGCCTGGATGGGCAACTGGATGCCCTGCGCCGGGAGAATGAGCGGCTGCGGGAGCATACGGATCGGTTGCAGGGCAGTCCGGACGCGATCGAGCACCAGGCGCGGGAAGAGCTGCACTACACCCGGCCGGGTGAGGTGATCTATACGCTTCCGGTGAAGCCTGGGGTGCAGAGTCCTGCCCCGGTGCCGGTGCGGCCCTGATCTTGTGAATGTTCTGGATCGGACACCTCCGCGGGCGGACCATCGGATCCGTTATGGGATGCTGGAGCTTCAGTTTGGCGACCTCTGGATTCCCGCGGGTGCGCGGCCTGCTAGGGGATGGCCGCTGGTGGTGTTTGTGCATGGCGGATGGTGGAAGTCGGAGTACAACCTGGCCCATGCAGGGCATCTTTGCGCGGCGCTCAAGGCTGAGGGGTTTGCGGTGTGGTCGGTGGAGTACCGGCGGGTGGGGTCTACGGGGGGTGGGTGGCCGGCTACGTTTCAGGATGTGGCGCAGGGGTTCGACTACGTCGCGCTACTGGGGCGGGCCTGGCCGGTGGACCTGGGCCGCGTGGTGGTGATGGGTCACTCGGCAGGGGGGCACCTGGCGTTCTGGCTGGCTGGGCGGCACCATGTTCCGCCGGAGGCTGGACTGGGGGGATCGCCGAAGGCGGCGATGCGGGCAGTCATCGCGCTTGCGGGGGCGGTGGACCTGCGGCTGACGGCGGACCTGGCGGGATATTTCCGGTTTGCGCATGACAAGCGGGAGGTCTACACCCTGATGGGCGGTTCGGCCAAGGACCATCCGGAGCGGTACCGGACCGGAAGCCCGGGAGAGCTGCTGCCGTTCGGGGTTCCGCAGACGCTGATCCAGGGGACGGAGGACGACCAGATTCCGGCGGAGTTGCCGAGGCGCTGGGCAGAAAAGGCGCGGCAGCAGGGGGATGTGGTCAGGGTGGTGATGATTCCCGGTGCCGATCACTTCGATTTAATCGACCCGCTGAGCGCGGCGTGGCCGACGGTACGGGACGCGGTGAAGGCAGCGGCGGACGGGTGATGCGGTACCCTTCTGAGTATGCATATCGAGGTGGAAAAGACAGGGACGCGGGAGATTTATAACCTGCTGATCGGGCTGGTGGCTCCGCGACCCATCGCGCTGGTGACGAGCCGGAACGAAGATGGCGGGGTGAACGCGGCGCCGTACAGCTCCTACAACTACCTGTGTACCGATCCGCCGATCATCGGGATGGGGGTGATGAACCGGCCGGATGGGCATTTTGTGCCGAAGGATACGGCGCGGAATATCCGGCGGACGGGGGAGTTTGTGGTGAACGTGGTGACGGAGGACCTCTTGCAGGCGATGAATGTGTGCGCGACGGATTTTCCGGCCGAGGTGAGCGAGGTGGAGATGGCCGGGCTTACGCTGGCGGAGTCTTCGCTGGTGAAGTGTCCGCGGATTGCGGAGGCGCATGCGGCGCTCGAGTGCGTGGAGTTTACGACGATGGAGATCGGGCGGTCGCGGATTGTGCTGGGGCGGGTAGTGGCGATGTATGTGGAGGATCGCTTTCTGGACGGGGAGGGGCATGTGCTGGCGGAGGAGTTGCATGCCGTTGGGAGGATGAACGGGCTGGGGGCATATGTGAAGACGCAGGGGGCGTTTGTGCAGGTTCCGCGGATTCCCTACGCGGAGTGGGAGACGCGTCAGGGCTGACGGATGATCTCGCGGATGAGGGAGGTTGGCTCGGGTGGGGCCGGGGTGACGCGGATAGCGTCGAGGAGCATGTGGAAGGGCTCGTCGAGGAGGGTGGGGTCTTCGCTGTAGAGGGTGATGAGGGGCTGGTTGAGGGTGAGGGGCGCGCCGAGCTTGGCGTGCATTTCAAGGCCGGCGTGGGCGCTGACGGGGCCTCCGGGGACGAGGCGGCCCGCGCCGAGGCGCTGAACGGCCCAGCCGGCGGCGGTGCAATCGATGGTGGCGAAGAAGCCGGAGGCGGGGGCGTGGAGGGTGCGGGTGGCACGGGGTTGGTGGAAGGCGGCGGGATCGACGAAGGGGCTGGGATCGCCGTGCTGGGCCTGAACCATGGCGAGCCAGGAGCGGTAGGCGGCGCCGGAGGCGAGGATTTCGGCGGCGAGGGTGGCTCCGGCTTCGGGGGTGGGGGCTTTGTTGCCGAGGTGGAGCATCCAGCCGGCGAGGGTCAGGGTGAGGTCGACGAGGTCGCGGCTGAGCGGGTGAGGGCGGTTCTGGAGGATGTCGAGGCACTCCCAGACTTCGAGCCAGTTGCCGGCGAAGCGGCCGAGGGGCTGGTCCATGGTGGTGAGGAGGGCGACCGTGCGGGTTCCGGAGGCTTCGCCGGTTTGGACCATCAGTTCGGCGAGGTGGCGGGCGTCTTCGTAGGTCTTGATGAAGGCCCCCGAGCCGGTCTTGACGTCGAGGACGAGGGCGTCGAGGTCTTCGGCGAGTTTTTTGCTCATGATGCTGGCGGTGATGAGGAAGGGGGACTCTACCGTGCCGGTGTGGTCGCGCAGGGCGTAGAGGATGCGGTCGGCGGAGACCAGGGTGGGGGTCTGGCCGGCCATGGCGAAGCCGCACTGGGCGAGGATGCGGTCGAAGTCGGGGACGGAGAACTGGGTGGAGAAGCCGGGGATGGTTTCGAGCTTGTCGAGGGTTCCTCCGGTATGGCCCAGGCTGCGCCCTGAAATCATAGGGACGGAGAGGCCGGCGGCGGCGCAGATGGGGGCGAGGAGGAGGCTGGATTTGTCGCCGACGCCTCCGGTTGAGTGCTTGTCGATGCGGAATGGGCTCGGGACAGGGCGGTGGAAGGTGTCTCCGGAGAAGCGCATGGCGCGGGTGAGGGTGGCGAGTTCCCGGGGGTCGAGACCGCGCTGGAAGATGGCCATGAGGAGGGCGGCGGTCTGGGCGTCGGTGGCTTCGCGGATGACGACGGCGTGGACGAAAGATTCGATCTCGGCGTCGGTGAGGGGGTGGCCGTCGCGCTTGCGGAGGATGACGTCGATGGGGTGGATGGGCATTGTTTGTTCGATTGTCTTTTCGAGCTTTCGGCTGGCGGCTGTCTGCTGATTTGTTGTGGAGACGGCTACTTCGAGAGGTGTTGGAGGGTGAAGGCGGCGGGGAGGAGGGCGGCGATGGTGGACTCGGCGGGGACGCCTTCGGCCTGGGGGTAGAAGACGAAGGTGGTGGGGTCGGCGAACTCGAGGATGGTCTGGCGGCAGGCTCCGCAGGGCATGGAGGCGGCCTGGTTGAGGTTGGCGACGGCTACGGCGCGGAGGCGGATGGCGGGGCCGTGGAGGGCGACGGCGGAGGCGATGGCGGTCTGCTCGGCGCAGGTGGTGAGGCGGTAGGAGGCGTTTTCGACGTTGCAGCCGGTGACGTGGGCGCCGTTGGTGAGCAAGAGGGCGGCGCCTACGCGGAAGCGGCTGTAGGGGGAGTAGGCGTGTTCGGCGGCCTGGCGGGCGAGGGTGAGGAGGTGGGCGATCTCTTCGGGGGTGAGGCCGCTGGGGTGTTGGCTCATGGTCTTGAGGGTACTCGGTGGCGGGGGCGAGGTCGAGGGTAGAGAAGCGGATCGAGTGGTTCGGGGCCGTGATGCGGGTGCGGGATCTTGTGGTTGGGATGTGGCGGATGTATGGCTGATGTGGTGTTTTGGCGCGGTGTTCGCATGGTGGCGGGTGCGTCCCTACAGGGGTTTGGTGATTTCCGTGGTGGTTTTTCCTGGTGATGTGGTGGGGTGGGGTGTTTTGGGGGGGAGTTTTGTCAAGTGCGGGAGGTGGTGTCAGGCTTTTGGGGTGAGGAGGGTGGGGGCGAGGAGATGGGTGGTGGAGGGGACGCCGGTGGCGAGGCGGGTGATGGTGAGGACGGTGATGTCGTCGTCCTGGCCGAAGGAGACGGCAGCTTCGACGGCTTCCCTAGCGTCGGGGCGGTTGGCGATGAGGTTGGCGAGGCGGTCGAAGCCGAAGAGGTCGCCTTCGGGGGAGCGGGCTTCGAGGAGGCCGTCGGTGTAGAGGGTGAGGCGGTCGCCGATGGCGAGGGTGAGGGTGGTTCGCTCGAAGGTGGCGTCGGGGAGGATGCCGAGGGGCAGGGCGGGAGGCAGGATGATCTCCCGAGTCAGGAACCTGGAACCCCCGGGCGCTGCCGTTTCGCGGCCGGTGTTTGCCAGGCCGGGGTCTCTCGAGGGGGGGTTGCGGTTGAGGAAGGGGGAGGGATGGCCGGCGGTGGCGAGGACGCAGTGGCCTTCGGGGTCGAGGGTAAGGACGAGGCAGGTGACGAAGCCGTCGGCGAGGCGGGTTTGGAGGCGGCGGTTGAGGTGGGCGAGGATGTCGGCGGGGTCGTGGAAGAGTTCGGCGAGGGTTCTGACGGCACCGACGATGAGGGAGACGGTCATGGCGGCCTTGAGTCCTTTGCCGGAGACGTCTCCGACGAGGAGGAGGGCGGAGCCTCCGGGCTGGGCGATGACCTGGAAGAAGTCTCCGCCGACCTCCTGGGCGGGGCGGTAGGCGCTGGTGACGGCGTAGCCGGGGAGGGAGGGGAGGGTGTCGGGGATGAGGACGCGCTGGAGCTCCTGGGCGGATTTAAACTCCTGCTCGACGGCGGCCTGGCGCTGGCTTTCGTCGACCGAGTAGCGGTAGACGGCGTAGACGATGGAGAAGAAGAGGAGGGTGGAGGCTATGAGGAGGGCGTTGAAGGGGACGGTGTCGATGGTGAAGAGGGGCTGGGAGATGCGCTGGGAGAAGGTCCAGTGGGTGAAGCGCTCGCCCTGCTGGGCGGTGATGCGGAGGCCGGTGATCATCTGGGTGAGGAGGGCGAAGAAGGCGACGAGCCAGCGGGAGGCGCCGAGGCGCTTGCCGAAGGCGAAGGGGATGAGGATGAGGGGGAAGAAGCCGATGAGGGTAACGGGGGCGGTAAGGATGGCGTCGACGATCTGGAGGAGGGCGGTGTGTCCGGCGCTCCAGTCGACGAAGTTGAGGAGGCCATCGAGGATGGCGACGGTGAGCTCGATCCAGGCGAGATTGCGGGTCCAGCGCATGAGGCGGGGGTGGGTCTCGAGCTGGAGGAGATAGAGGAGGAGGAACCAGAGGGAGATGTCCTCGAGGGCGAAGGTGGGCTGCTGGAGGCCGAGGGCGAGCCCGAAGGAGATGGGCAAACGAAGGTCGGAGAGGATAAGGAGGAGCAAGGGACCGGAGGTGAAGATGGACATCCAAAGCAGGACCATGCGGTTGCGGTGGGAGGCCCAGGTGAGAAGGCTGAAGGCTCCAATCAAAAAGTAGACGGTATCCAGAAGGAACGAATATTGGCGTCCTTTGAGCGACACATAATCGAGTGAACCGCGATGTTCGGCGATCGCCTTTGAGGTTCCGAGGAGAGGGACGTGGAGGAGTCCGCCGCTTTCGCCGGTGTCGTAGGAGATGGCTGGGGCTTTCCAGACGCGTAGGGCGAGGACGCCGGGTTGCGGGGGTCCGAGTTTGTAGAACTGGGGCGGGACGTGGAAGTACCAGAGCGGATGAGGGGGGAGGCGGCCGAGGTGGCCGATGGGGCCGCCGTTCCAGAAGACTTCGTAGGCGTCGTCGACGTGGGGGATGAAGACGGAGAGCTCGGGGCTGGTTCCGGGGATGGGGCGGAGATCGAGGTGAATGCGGTACCAGGCGAAGCCGGTGTAGGCGAAGTGGCCCTGGAGTCCCCAGGGTTTGTCGGTGGCGATGGTTTCCCAGGTGGAGTCGTCGAGGGTGGGGGAGGCCCAGGTGGGGTCGTCGCCGAGATGGAACCGCCATGGGCCGGCGAGGGGGACGGTTGCCGGGCCGAGGCCCTGGATAAGGAGGGGAGGGGACGGGGGTGCGGCGTTGGCGGGGGAGAGGGCGGCAAGGCCAAGGACAAGCAGAAGCGGCAGCCTGACGAAAAGGAGGCGCGCGAACATGGTTTCTGGATGATACCGCGTCGATCCGGCTACGCGGCTGCATTCCCCGAAAGGGGCAGACTCACGCTTGACGGGGGTTCACCGATAAAGGAGATGTGGACGAGTTGACGAATGAATTTATCGCGGAGAGCCGGGACGGTCTGGACCGGATGGAGCGGTGCCTGACGACGCTGGAGTCTCACCCGGACGATGCGGAGCTGATTTCGGATATTTTCCGGACGGTTCACTCGATCAAGGGGACGACGGGGTTCCTGGGTTTGCCGCGGCTGGAGACGCTGGCCCATGCGGGCGAGAGCGTGCTGGGTAGGCTGCGGGACGGCGAGCTTGCGGTGACGACGGAGCTGGTGAACGGTCTGCTGGCGTTGCTGGATGGGTTGCGGCAGATTTTGACGTTGATTGAGAAGACGGGCGCGGAGGGGATGCGGGCGGCGGACGAGGACGGCGCGCTGATCGCCTCGCTGAAGGCGCTGGCGGACTCGGCGAAGGGGACGGCGGGGGGTGTGGAGGAGCTGCCGGCGTTCCTGCTGAGCGAGGGCGAGGGCGGGATGGCGGGGGCCGTGGCGGGGCCGGGACCGCTGGACGAGATCGAGGTGGAGGAGCCGGGGGCGGCATTGGGGGCGCGCGAGGCGGCGCCGATGAAGCGCGAGGCAGCCCCGGCGGCGGAGGGGTTGCAGCGTGCGGGGGGTAGCGCGGCGGAGCCGGGACTGCCGGATGCGGGCGGCGGGGCGGAGAAGACGCTGCGCATCGACGTGGATGTGCTGAACCGGATGATGAACCTGGTGGGCGAGCTGGTGCTGACGCGGAACCAGATCCTGCAGAGCAGCCTGGACGCGCAGGGGTTTGCGCAGCTTGGGCGGCGGCTGGACAGCGTGACGGCGGACCTGCGGGAGACGGTGATGCAGGCGCGGATGCAGCCGGTGGGGAATGTGTTCAACAAATTTCCGCGGCTGGTGCGGGACCTGGCGAAGCTGTGCGGGAAGATGGTGCGGATCGAGTTTTCCGGGCAGGAGACGGGGCTGGACAAGAGCCTGCTGGAGGCGATCAAGGATCCGTTGACGCATGCGGTGCGGAATGCGGTGGATCACGGGATCGAGGCACCGGCGGTGCGGGTGCGGGCGGGCAAGCTGACGGAGGGCGTGGTGCGGCTGCGGGCGTTCCACCAGGGCGGGTCGGTGGTGCTGGAGGTGATCGACGATGGCGCGGGGATTCCTCTGGAGCGGGTGCGGGCGAAGGCGGTGGAGCGGAAGCTGGTGAGCCAGCAGCGTGCGGAGGCGATGTCGGAGCGGGATGTGCTGCAGCTGGTGTTCCTGCCGGGGTTCTCGACGGCGGCGGAGGTGACGCATGTTTCGGGCCGCGGGGTGGGGATGGACGTGGTGCGAGAGAACGTGGAGAAGGTGGGCGGGAGCGTGGAGCTGGAGTCGCGGCCGGGGAATGGGACGACGCTGCGGCTGCGGGTCCCGCTGACGCTGGCGATCGTTCCGGCGCTGGTGGTGCTGAGCGGGGGCGAGAGCTTTGCGCTGCCGCAGAGCGCGCTGGTGGAGCTGGTGTACATTCCTCGGGCGGAGGCCAGGGAGGCGATCGAGCGGATGGGCGCGGCGGAGCTGTATCGCCTGCGGGACCGGCTGCTGCCGATGGTGCGTCTGGATCGTCTGCTGGGGATCGAGCGGGAGGCGGCGACGGATCTTCCGGGATTTTACCTGGCGGTTCTGGAGGTGGACGGGCTGCGGTTCGGGCTGGTGCTCGACGATTTGCTGGCTCCGGAGGAGATCGTGGTGAAGCCGTTGTCTCCGCTGCTGCGGGAGATCGGGCTGTTTTCGGGGGCGACGGTGCTGGGGAACGGGACGCTGGCGCTGATTCTGGATGTGACGGCGACGGCAAACCGGGCGGGGGTGGGGGATGGCGATCTGCGGGAGGTGAGTGCGGGCGCGACGGCGGCGCAGCAGGAGGACGAGGCACGGCAGCGGTTCGTGATCTTCAAGGGCGGGATGGCGGGCGGGGGGCGGGACCACGGGGAGCAGATGGCGATTCCGCTGGAGCAGGTGGAGCGGATCGAGAGTGTGGCGGTGGAGTCGATCGAGTACGCGGGGGGGCGGCCGCTGCTGCAGTATCGCGGGGAGACGATTCCGCTGGAGGATATGGGCGGGCTGCTGGAGGAGATGAGCGTGGAGGATGCGGGGCAGACGGTGACGGTGCTGATCTGCCTGCGTCCTGCGCCGGAGGGGATGCCTGCGCCGGAGGGGATGAAGGAGCGGCGGCTGGGGATGCTGGTGAAGCAGGTGTTCCAGGTGACGACGGGAACGCTGCTGGCGCCGGTGTCGGCGCAGAGCGAACAGCTTGCGCTGGTGGATGGAAGGATTACGACGGTTCACGCGGGGTTTGGCGAGAGTATGCCTTGGCCGATGGGGATGGGTGGGTATGAGAGGACGAGCGAGATGGGGAGGATGGCATGATGATGGGGGTCGGGAAGCAGAGGCGGACGGAAGCGCGGATCGGGCTGATCGAGGAAGAGGAGATTTCGTTGTGCTCGATGAGCATGGGAGGGCGGGTGTTCGGGATCGACACGACGAAGGTGCGGGAGGTGCTGGGCCGGTCCGACCGTGGATCGCGGCTGGGGCAGGAGACGGGGCGGCAGGCGGGAGGGGAAGCGCGGTCGGACCTGCGGAGGGTTCCTCTGGCTCCGGCGTTTATCGCAGGGGTGATCCCTTACCGGGGCGAGGTGCTGACGACGCTGAGTCTGCGCGCGCTGCTGGGGGACGGGCTGGAGCGGCCGGGGGGATGCGTGCTGGTGCTGGATTTTGAGGGGACGTCGGAGCGGCTGGGTCTGATGGTGGACGAGGTGGGAGGCGTGGTGACGGTGAAGAAGGCGATGCTGGAGGAGAATCCGTGCACGCTGGATGCGCGGAGCAAGGCGCTGTTCGATGGGGCGTACAAGATCTCCGGGGGGCTGATTGTGCGGATCGATCCGCAGCGGCTGCATCCGGGGCGTTTGGCGGCGACAGGGCTTTTTGGAGGCGTGCAGGCGCCGGTGGTGGAGATGGGACGAGCGGGAGGGAGAGCCTGATGCGTGCGCTGATTGTGGATGATTCGCTGTTTACGCGGGAGTTTGTGCGCAAGATGCTGGAGCAGATGAGCGTGGGCTGCGAGCAGGCGGGCAATGGCGAGGAGGCGCTTGCGGTGCTGAAGCGTGCGGAGGCGTTCGACCTGATGCTGTGCGATGTGAATATGCCGGTGATGGGTGGGCTGGAATGCGTGAAGAGGCTGCGGACAGAAAAGCTGCACCCGCGGATGCGCGTGATGATGGTGACGACGGAGATGGACAACGAGATGATCGAGCGAGCCCTGGCGTGCGGGGCGGATGAGTTCCTGATGAAGCCGTTTACGCCGCAGGGATTGAAGGACAAGCTTTTGCTGATGGGGATGGGCGTGCGGCCGTGAGCTGAAACGGGGCTGCGGGCGAAGGATGGCGGCGGGAACGAAGCGTGTACGAAGATTTGACGGGGCCACATGGGAGCAGTCTGGAACAAGACGGTGCGGGTGCTGGTGGCGGACGACTCGCTGGTGATGCGGGGGATCTTTCGCGAGCTGTTTGCGGCGGGCGGGGCGCTGGCGCGGCTGGGTCCGCCGGCGATGGAGCTGTGCGGGTTGGCGCAGGATGGCGTGGACTGCCTGGAGGCGGTGGCGCGGCTTGAGCCGGACCTGTTGCTGCTGGACCTGGAGATGCCGCGGTTGCATGGGTTGGAGGTTCTGTCGCGGCTTCGGATGCAGGCGCCGGCGCTGCCGACGATCATGTGCAGCGTGTCGACGGCGCGGGGTGCGCGGACGACGCTGGATGGGCTGGCGCTGGGGGCGGCGGACTACGTGACGAAGCCGACGATGAAGAGCAGCCGGGTGGCGGCGATGGAGGCTCTGGCGGCGGAGCTGTTGCCGAAGATTGCAGGGCTGGCGCACTGGGGTGCCTCGCGAACGATGCAGATGTTGGGAAGGCTTGATGTCGGGGCTGGGGCGTTGAGGATGATGGCAAGTTCGGCATCGAGTCTGGCGAGGAGTTCAACGGTGGTGACAGACGGAGGATCGATCCGGGTACGACCGGGGATGCGGCGGGTGGCCTCGTGGGGCGGAGGGTTGGAGCAGGCTGCCGCGATCGGGGTGGTGGCGATCGGGGTCTCGACGGGGGGGCCTTCGGCGCTGGAGCTTGTGCTGCCGCGGCTGCCGTTGAACTTTCCGGTTCCGGTGCTGATTGTGCAGCATATGCCGAAGCTGTTTTCGACGGCGCTGGCGGAGCGGCTGAATCGTTTTTGTGCGTTGCGGGTGCGGGAGGCGCGCGATGGCGAGGTGGTGGTTCCGGGCACGATCCTGGTGGCTCCGGGCGATTGCCAGATGGAGGTAAGGGCGACGGCGGATGGGCAGAGCACGATGGTGCGTTTGCGGGCGGGGGAGGCGACGGACGTTTACCGGCCCGCGGTGGATTGCCTGTTCGCTTCGGTGGCGAAGCGCTGGGGCGCGGGGGCGCTTGGCCTGGTGATGACGGGGATGGGATCGGACGGGCTGGTGGGGGCACGGAAGATGCGGGAGGCGGGCGGGTCGATCGTGGTGCAGGATGAAGCGTCGTCCGCGGTGTGGGGGATGCCGGGGCGCGTGGTGGAGGCGGGGCTGGCGATGGCGATGCTTCCGTTGGAGTCAATTGCGGGAGAGTTGGTTCGGCTGACGATGGCGCAGGCAAGGCAGGATGAACGTAGGGGATATGAGGCGCCGTCTCGGGCTTCGCACGTGGAGGCGAACCATGGCTTGCTCTGATGTGGACTATGAATACCTGCGGCAGCTTGTGTTGGCGCAGTCGGCCAACCAGATCGATTCGTCGCGGAACACGTTGTTCGATACGCGGCTTTCGCCGTTGGCGCGGGTAGCGGGCGTGTCCGATCTTGGGGCTCTGGTGACGATGCTGCGGGCGAATGAGCCGGCGCAACTGCATCGTGCGGTGGCGGAGGCGATGACGATCAACGAGACGAGCTTTTTTCGGGACATGCGGCCGTTCGAGGCGATCCGGCTGACGATTCTGCCGCGGCTGATCCGGGCCCGGGCGGGGGCGAAGCGGCTGCGCATCTGGAGCGCGGCCTGCTCGACGGGGCAGGAGGCCTATAGCGTGGCGATGCTGATCCGCGAGAGCTTCCCGGAGCTTGCGAGATGGGATGTGAAGATCATCGGGACGGATCTTTCGCGCAGCGTGGTGGAGCATGCGAAGCGTGGGCGGTACCGGCGGATCGAGGTAAACCGGGGGCTTCCGGCGCGGCTGCTGGTGAAGTACTTTACGCGGGAGGAGGAGGAGTGGGAGGTGAAGCCGGAGGTGCGCGCGATGTGCGAGTTTCGGCAAACCAACCTTTGCGGGCCGTTGACGCAGCTTCCGCAATTCGACCTGGTGCTGCTGCGCAATGTGCTGCTGTATTTTTCCCAGGCGGACCGGCGGTCGGTGCTGAGCGCGGTACACCGGCTGATGACGCCGGAGGGCACGTTGCTGCTGGGCAACGCGGAGCAGGCGGAGGACTCGACGAATGTGTTCGCGGTGGAGTTTGCGGGGGACAGCTACTTCTACAAGCCGGTGGTGTAGGACGCATTCGACAGGGGTGCCGGAGGATGTGGAGCAGGGATGCATGCTGCCCCGGTCGACGGGCGGCACCTCGACCTCGAGCGTCTTGCACGATCGTCCGGCTTACAGCCCCTCTGGACCGACACTGAGGCGGCGCTAACCGCGCGGGACGCGGGGGCGGCGTGCGCTCTGCGTACCTCGCGCACCTCACGATCCTCGCGCACCTTACGATCCTCGCGCACCTCGCGATCCTCATCCCGACCTGGGTGCCTGGAGGTGGTTACGGCTGGTTGGTACGCAGCTTCGGGTAGTAGCTGAACTGGAACGCCAGCGTGGTATCCGAGTGTGGTCCGGCCAGGTACACGGGCGCCTTCCAGCGCTCGTACTGCACCCAGTAGTTCACCTCGAAGTCCTGCTTGAAGCGCTTGACCACCGTGAACTTGAACGAGTTCTGCGTGGTCCCCGAGGGGATGAAGTCCTTCTCGTTCTTTTTGTTCAGGTATTCGAGCTCATACCACTCCGTAGGCGACACATGGAACGTGACCCATGCCTGGCCACCCTTGGCCTCGCGCCCGATCCAGTCGCCCATGATGAAGCCTTTGTTGGTGTAGCCCTGGCGCTGGATCGTTTCGAAGTAGTTGAAGAGCCCCTGCGAGCTGCGGTCCACGCCCGGGTCGGTCGTGACCCCTTCGGCGCGGAAATCGAGCCGCTGGAGGTGCGGCATGTGCGAGAGGTAGATGCCGGTCCGATAGGCGGCGCGGCGCGGCGCGCTGATCGGCGTGACGTCGTCGTGCGCGATCGAATCCACGTACAGCGTGGCGGTGCGCCGCAGAAAGGGCAGACGGTAGGAGAAGTTGAAGTCGCTGAAGCGCGCCCCGGGGTCATCCCTCGAGTATTTTTCGCTGAAACTTGTATCTCCCGGCGAAAAGAAGCCTTTCACGAACTTTGCCAGGGTTACCGGCGAGTGCCCGGCGCCGCCGAAGATGATCGTTCTTTGGAAGCCGAACTCGAAGTTGCGCGTCGGGCGGAAGGAGAACATTTCGGAGTGGGTGTATGGGTGGTTGGGGTAGGTGTGGCCCTTGAGGCTGCCGTAGAAGAAGTCGTAACGGAGCGGCCCAAGCACGCGCGAGACGTAAGGGATGTAGAGCGGCTCGACCCGGTTGATGCGGAACGAGTAGATGTTTTCGGCATTGTTCGACCACGCCATCGCGCCGCCATGGGCCGGTCCCAGCCAGGCGTCGGATTTGCCGCCAGAGAACTCGTGGCCGCCCAGGTGGAACGAGACCGTGCCTTCAATGAGACGGAAGGGGTTCTCCGCGCCGATTGGCCCCTGCGGGATGGTCGCCTGGCGGGCGTTGAAGCCGCTGTTCGGGATCTGGTCGCCGCCGGAGAGCGTGTCCGCCAGGGTCTGCGTGTAGCCGGCGGCGGAAGGAGCGTGCTGGTACTCGCCCCGGGCGTAGAAGGAGAAGCGCCCAAGCTCCGCCACGTAGGCTGCGCCGAGCTGGTTGTTGAAGCCCGGCTGGTAGGGCCGGCCGTAGTCGTTCACGATGGTCTGCCCCAGGTGGTAGCTGTCGCGCAGCGTCGTGCCGCTGAGGTACATGCCGCGGTTGTAGACCTGCTGCACCCCGTGGACGAGTCCGCGGTCGCTCTTGTTCTCCGGCTTTTCCTGCTGCAGTTCGCGCAGCAGGCTGGCGAGGATATCCTGCGCCTGCTCGTTGCGGCCCTGCAGGATGACGTCCTCCGAGCTCTTGAGCAGGTGCATCACGCTGCGCCGGGTGTAGGGCCGCATCCCCAGGAACATGGTGTCCACGTAGCCCATGCCGTAAAGCCGCTCGAGCGACGGGTACACCCAACTATCAAGCGGGATGTAGTAGGAGCCGAGGCGATCCTTCGGCTGGTCTTCGTCCGGCACCCCGTAGGGAACATAAGGCCTGGCTGCGGGAGCCTGGGCCTGCCCGAGGCCGGGAGCGACGACGGTCTCACGAGACTCTGCCGCGGCCAGCAGCATGCCCGGCGGGACACCCGTCAGCAGAGCCTCCGGGGCGATCGTCTGGGCCGCAAGCCGGGACATCCCGGCAGACACAACACACAGCGTACATGCCGCCAGAAGAAGAGAGAATCCGTTGCGCACTGGCACCTCGATGACGGGAAAATCCAATCCAGTGTATCCCGCTCGGCGGCGCCTTCAACAGGCATTCCCCTCAACGCGATGCACGCGCGGAACCGGCCCGGAGAAGCCAGCCCCGGGAGGCGATTCCGCGCTGCCGCAGATAAGCCTCGAGCCCCTCGACGGCGTCTCCCTTCGGCTGCCCGGCCGGCGCAAACCACACCCCTTCGATCAACGCCGCGCCTCCCCCCATGCGCGCCCGCACAAGAGACTCCTGCAGGACTCGGTAGAGCGCGATCGCATCCGCGGCATCGACCGAAATCCCCGGTACCCCCGCCCGCCGCGCCTCGGGGCACAACTCGCCGTCCTCCGCACCGGTCCATCGGGGCAGAACCACCAGCACCAACGGAAGCTCGGCCACGGCCTTCAACGCCTGGCCCCACGCCGCGCCGCCCGCCTCGTGCCGCTCGAAGAACGCCATGGCAACGCGCTCCGCGCCGGCGCGGAAGGTCATCGCCGCGCCGCCCGCCGCATACAGGCGTCCCACCCCATCCGCCACCCGGGGCAGGGAAGCGAGACCCCACAGTTCCTCCAGCACCCCGTCGCCCCGGCAGCCAAACACAGGATCATCGGCCCGCAGCCCGCCGATCGCCGCCGCAAAACAAGCAACATCTCGCTGCGCAGCCCTGGCCGCCCGGCCCCTCGACGCCTGAACCCTCGCTCGTCCCCGTACCATTCCCGCATACATCGCCCGGAGGGTGCGATTGCTCATCAGGGGATGCTCGCCTGCCGCGGCCAACTAAGCTCTCGCCGGGTCCGCCGCCTCCACATCCAGCCCAAGCTCCGCCATCGCCCGCTGCGCCCGCTGCGGATCGAACTTGCCTTCCCGGGCGAGCTTCGACAACGCCGCGCCCACGATCGAAGCCGCGTTCACCTCGAAGTGCCGCCGCAGATGCTCGCGGTTGTCGCTCCGCCCGAAGCCGTCCGTTCCGAGCGTCATCATCCGCCCGCCGAGCCACGGCGCCAGGGCGTCCGGCATCACCTTCATGTAGTCGCTGGCGGCGATAATCGGGCCGTTGGCCCCTTCAAGCACTGTCTCCAGGTAGCTCTTGCGCAGAGCCTCGGCCGGATGCAGCCGATTCCACCGCTCCACCGCCAGCGCCTCGCGGCGCACCTCCGTGTAGCTTGGCACGCTCCAGACATTGACGGGTACCTGATACGTCTCCGCCAACCTGGCCTGCGCCTTCACCACCTCGTTGAGGATCGGCCCGGACCCGAACAACTGCGCGACCGCCTCGCCTTCGGCGGCTTTGTACCGGTAGAGCCCGCGCAGAATCCCGTCCTCGCAGCCCTCCGGCATCGCGGGCATCGGGTAATCCTCGTTGTACATGGTCACGTAGAAGAAGACGTCCTCCATCTCCTCGTACATCCGCCGGATCCCGTCGCGCACCACCACGGCCAGTTCATAGGCATAGGCGGGGTCGTAGCTCACGCATGTGGGAATGGTCGACGAAAGCACGAGGCTGTGCCCATCCTGGTGCTGCAACCCCTCGCCCAGCATGGTCGTTCTCCCCGCCGTGCCCCCCATCAGGAAGCCCTTGCCGCGCGAGTCGGCGAACGCCCAGGCCATGTCCCCAATCCGCTGAAAACCGAACATCGAGTAGTACATATAGAAGGGAATGGCCGGGATGTTGTAGTTCGAGTACGCCGTCCCCGCCGCGGTAAACGACGCCATCGAGCCCGCCTCGGTGATCCCCTCCTCGAGGATCTGCCCGTCCCGATCCTCCCGGTAGAACAGCAGCATATCCGCGTCGTGCGGCGAGTACTTCTGCCCCTCCGGCGCGTAGATTCCCACCTGCCGGATCACGGACTCGAGCCCGAAGGTCCGCCCCTCGTCCGGCACGATCGGCACTACGAGCTTGCCGAACCCGGGGTCCTTCAGCAGCGCCTTCAACAGGTTCACGAACCCCATCGTCGTCGAAACGGCGCGCCCCTTCGAGCCGCTTAGCCACTCCTTGAAGAACTCGATCGGTGGCGCCTTGAAGTCCCCCTTCTTGATCGTGACTTCGCGCGTCGGGATGTAGCCACCAAGCGCCCGCCGCCGCGCCTGCATGTACTCGATCTCCGGAGCCTCCTGCGCCGGACGGTACGGCACGCCATCCTTCGCCGCCGCCTCCGGGATCGGGATATCGAAGCGCTTCACAAAGAGCGCCAGCCCATCGTCGGCCAGCTTCTTTTCGGAGTGCGTCGCATTTCGCGCCTGCGCCGACCCCAGCCCGTAGCCCTTCACCGTCTTGGCCAGAATTACGGTTGGGCCGCCGGTATGCTCGGTCGCCTGCTTGTATGCGTTGTAGATCTTCTTTGCGTCGTGCCCGCCCCGGTGCAGCAGCCCAAGCTGCTCGTCCGTTTTATCCTTTACCAGCTCCAGCAGCTCCGGGTATTTTCCAAAGAAATGCTCCCGCAGATATGCCCCATCCTTCGCCTTGAAGGTCTGGAAGTCTCCATCTACGCACTCTTCCATCCGCTTCACGAGCAGGCCCTTCGTATCGTTCGCGAACAACTCGTCCCAGTCCGAGCCCCAGATCACCTTGATGACGTTCCACCCGGCACCCCGGAACACGCCCTCCAGCTCATCGATGATCCGCTTGTTCCCCCGCACCGGCCCATCCAGCCGCTGCAGGTTGCAGTTCACCACGAAGATCAGGTTGTCCAGCTTCTCACGCGCTCCCAGCGAGATCGCCCCCAGCGTATCCACCTCGTCCGTTTCGCCGTCGCCCACAAAGGCCCACACCTTGCGCGGCGTCTTTTCGATCAGGCCGCGATTCTCCAGGTACTTCATAAAGCGCGCCTGGTAGATCGCATTCAGCGGCCCGATCCCCATGGAGACCGTGGGAAACTTCCAGAAGTCCTTCATCAGCCAAGGGTGCGGATAGCTCGAAAGCCCCGGCGTCTCTCGCAGCTCATGCCGGAAGTTTTTTAGATGCTCGTCGTTCAGCCGCCCTTCGAGGTAAGCCCGCGCATAGACCCCCGGCGAAGCATGCCCCTGGAAATAGATGAAGTCTCCTGGCTGCTCGCCGTATTTCGCGTGAAAGAAGTGGTTGTACCCCACCTCCAGCAGTGTCGCCAGGGAGGAGTAGGTGGAGATATGCCCGCCGATGCCGGCGTCTTTCTTGTTCTGCCCATGCACCATCGCCATGGCGTTCCAGCGGATCAGGCTCTCTACCCGCCGCTCCAGCCCGCGGTCGCCGGGGTAGTCTACCTCGTCCTCCACCCGGATCGTGTTCCAGTAGGGCGTGGTCCCGCCGGAAGCCGAAGCCGGCAGCCCCTTCGCGGCCGCCCGCTGGCGCAGCGCCTCCAGAAGCTCCGCGCCAAGCTGACGGCCCTCCGCGACGACGTCGTCGAACGCCTCCAGCCATTCCGCCACCTGGTCCTGGAAGTCCTGCCGGCCACTATCCTGCTTCACCGTCTCGTCTACTCGTTCCATCGTCATCGTTGTCATAGGGGTCGCGGCAGCTCCACAGCAGGGTTGCAAGTACGCAAACAGGAAGAGGGAAGACCGGCCGCGTACGCTTGCCGCCAGTCCGCATCGCTTATAACGATATAAGGCTTCCGCCAAAACGTCATCTGGCTGCCCCGTTAGCGTCTCCTGCGCCCCTCCGCCTGCAGATCCTTCAGCTCCTGCTGAACGCCCGTCCGCCCGCGCAGCCAGTAGCGTCCGTAGAACCGCCACAGCGGTTTGCGAAGGGAAGACTCCTCCGTGATCGTCACCCGCGTCCCCCCGGCGACCGGGGCCAGCTCATAGGTCCAGGTCGCGGCGAACGGCATGGGCCCCCACTCCTGGGTCTTCACCACGCGCCGCACCCCGGCCTGCTGCTCGGCCACGCACAGCGGGAAGCGCATCAGCACCCAGTACTCCGTCCAGCACACCCCCGGCGTCCACAGTGGATCCTGGGTGGTCACCCGCCGCACACCCTCGCGCCAGCTTCCCTCGGCCAGGGGCTCGGCCAGGATCTCCCAAACCCGTTCCGGCGTCGCCGCCACCACCCCGGAGGCGCTCGCACGATGCTCCGCCGGAAGCCGCGAACCGACCCTCCGCGCCAGCCGAACTCCACTGACCGCCACCAGCAGAAGGATCCCCCACACCAGCAAACCCCTCATCCATGCCTCCCAAATCCGCGGGACCAACCCAGGGCCGATAGCCGATAGCCGATAGCTTGGAGCCGAGAGCTGACGACCGACAACCCGGGGCAAAGGCAGTTCTCCTACTCGATCTTCGATCAGGTGGAATAATCCGCATTGATCCGCACATACTCTTCCGTCAGGTCGCACGTCAGAAACCGGCAGGCCGCCTCCCCTTCCCCCAGGTCGATCGCAATCGTGTACTCGCGCTCCAGCATCGCCCGGTGGGTGGCGTCCCGATCGAACATCGGCGACCGCATCCCCAGCGCGAACACCTGCAGGCCGCCGATCGAGATCGTCACGCGCTCCGGCCGGAAGGCGACGCCGCTATAACCCGCCGCCGCCAGCAGCCTGCCCCAGTTCGGGTCCGCGCTCGACCACGCCGTCTTGCACAGCGGCGAGTGCGCGATCGCGCGCGCCACCAGTTTGGCGTCCGCCACCGTCGCTGCCCCGGAGATCGCCAGCGTCACCACGTGCCCGACTCCTTCGCCGTCGTCCACGATCTGGTGCGCCAGCGACGCGCAGACCAGCCGCAGGGCATTCGTAAACGCCTCCTCCAGCCGCTCCGTCAGCCGAATCCCGCTCTCCCCGCTCGCCAGCAAGAGCACCGTGTCGTTGGTCGAGGTATCGCCATCGATGGAGATTGCATTGAAGCTCCCCTCCGCGGCTCCCTCCAGCATCGTGCGCAACTGCGTCGGCTCTGCCTGCACATCGGTGAAGAGGTATACCAGCATGGTCGCGTGCGCGGGTTCCTTGGGCGCCATTCCTACGGGTGCCCCCAGCCGCGGATGGATCATGCCCGCCCCCTTTGCCGCGCCAAAGATCCTCACCTCGCTCCCATCCACCTCGATCACCGCCCGCGCCACCTTACGCCGGGTGTCGGTCGTCAGGATCGCCTCCGCGAAGGCCTCCGCATCCACCGGCAGCGAACCCATCCGCTGCGTCGCCGCCGGCAACGCGGCAATCACTTTTTCCGCCGGAAACGGCACCCCGATAATTCCCGTGGACGAAGGAAACACCTCATCGAAGATGCACTGGAAGCTTTCCGCCGCCGCCACGCACGTCTGCCGGCAGCCCTCAAGGCCCGCCTCGCCGGTGGCGCAGTTCGCGTTGCCCGCGTTGACCAGCACCACGGATACCCGCCCGCCGGTCGCCAGCAGATGCCGGCGCCCGACGGTGACCGGTGCCGCCACCACCTGGTTCGAGGTAAACATGGCCGCCGCAGCCGCTCCGCGTGGGGCCACCGCAATCGCCACATCCGGCTTCCCGCTCGCCTTGATGCCGGCCTTTACCGCCCCCCAATAGAAGCCCTTTGGCAAAGCTCCCCCGGAACCCACCAGACCCTGCCCCACACCCATCGCACGCTCCATCCTCCCAATCTATCGCAATGTTAGCGATGGACTTCACCAGCGATCCGACCGAAGCCGGCAAACATCCTGCTTACGGTGTGCCAATGCCATGATGAGGTTGACGTAAAATCTTTTCTAAGGAGAATGCCATGTTGGAGATTGCCGTTGAAGCGGAGAGTGCTCTCGGCACCTTGCTTGACCGCGCCCGGGCTGGGGAAGAGGTTCTGTTTACCCAAGACGGAAAGCGGGTCGCTCGCCTGACGCCCACGGTTGACCCTGTCCAACGGGCCGCAGCCGCAGCGGCGCTGGACCGCATGACCCAGGCTGCCAAAAAGGCCAAGGTCCGATTCGATTGGGAAGAACTCAAGAAGGACAGGGACGCTGGCCGCCCGTGAGCCTTGTTCTGGACGCCTCCGCGACCCTTGGCCGCACCTTTGAGGAAGAGTGCTCTCCCGTCCTTTTAGATCTGTTTGTACACATCCTAGATCACACCGCGTGGGTACCGGGTTTATGGAAGCTTGAAGTCGCGAACATCCTGGAACTGAGTGTGCGTCGGCGGCGCGTCACCGCGGCTTTCCGCGACCAATCTCTTGCCGACCTCGCTACGCTTCCTATCCGCCTCGATCCCGAAACCAACGACCGGGCATGGAGCGACACCCTCCGGCTCGCCGAGCGCCATTGCCTTACGATCTACGATGCCACCTACCTTGAACTCGCTCTACGCCGTGACCTTCCTCTCGCGACTCTTGATCGTGAACTTCGGGTAGCAGCCAAAATGGAGCGGGTCGAGTTGCTTGGTTTGTAAGCCTCGCGCTTGACACCGCTGCTACACTGGGGGAGTACGAACGACAGTCCGGCCGCCGCCGGGCTTTTGTGTTTAAGCCTCGATCGCGGCTGAGCTTCGGATGTGAGGTCCGGATCTAAGTCCAATCGTTTGAATATTTTGGCACTTTGACCGGGGGTACCCCCCCCCGTTACCCAAAGGAACTCTGCCCCATGCTCCTCGAACAGCTCCGCGCCGAAGTCCTTGAAGCCAACCTCGAACTCGTCCGCCGCGGCCTGGTCCTTTACACCTTCGGCAACGCCTCCGGGGTCGACCGTGAGCAGGGCCTCGTCGTCATCAAGCCTTCGGGCGTCGAGTACGACCAGCTTCGCCCCGAGCACATGGTCGTCACCGACCTCCACGGCAAGATTGTCGAAGGCACCTACAGGCCGTCTTCCGACCTCGACACCCATACCCTGCTGTACCGCGAGTTCCCGACGATCGGTGCCGTCGTCCACACCCACTCCGAGTTCGCCACCGCCTGGGCCCAGGCGGGTCAGGACATTCCCGCCCTCGGCACCACCCACGCGGATTACTTCCACGGCCCGATCCCCTGCACCGAACCCCTCACCGACGCCGCCATCCAGGGCGACTACGTCCTCGAGACCGGCCTCGCCATCGTCCGCCGCTTCCGCGCTAACCCGTCCGGCTCCATCCCCCAGCGCGCCGTTCCCGGAGACGCCACCCACGCCGCCTCCTCGGCCGGACCCATCTCTCCCGACCCCAGCACCTTCGCCCTCGACCCCCTCGCCGTCCCCGCCTGCCTCGTCGCCGGCCACGCCCCGTTCGCGTGGGGCCGCACCCCCCACGAGGCCGCCCACAACGCCGTCGTCCTGGAGTATGTCGCCCGCCTCGCCTTCCGCACCGTCAGCATCGAATCCGAATCCGGAGTCTCCCAGGCTCTCCTTGACCGGCACTACCAGCGCAAGCATGGACCCAAAGCCACCTACGGCCAGGCAAAGTAAACGTCCGCTAGAAGTCCACCTCGACCGTCCGCCCTTCGCTCGAGCTGACCCGTGCCAGCTCCAGCAGACGGATCACGCGGAAGCCATCTTCCGCCGCAACCGCCAGCGTCCCTACGCCCGTGATCGCGTCCCGCACGCTCGCATAGAAGCCGCGATAATCTCCCGGCTCCGTCTCTACCTCGCGCCGCACCAGGTTGCCCGGATCCGCCGGCTCCGGCGCCACGGTCAACGTCCCCCAATTCGCCCGGTCCTCCGCCAGCCAAACCTCCGGCGCCCCCATCTGCGGAACCTTCGCCCCGCCCAGCAGCGCCGGCTCCTGGGGGTCCACCCCAAACTTCTTGAAGCTTCCGCGCGTCCCATGCACCAGGTACCGCGGCGAGGCATCCGCCGCCAGCATGCTCGACCGGCAATGCATCCGCAGCCGGTCATACTGCAGCGTAATGTCGAACGCGTCCTCGATCTCCGAGACATCCCGATCTCGCCGCACGCTCGCCGTCACGGCCTTCGGAGCCCCGAACAGTGCCAGCCCCTGATCCACCAGGTGCGGTCCGAGGTCGAACAGCAATCCGTTCATCGACGCCCCAGCCTCCTTCCACGTCCCCGGCCGCTGTATCGGTCGAAACCGGTCGAAGTGCGACGCTACCGTCACCACCCGCCCCAGCTCCCCCCCGGCAAGGACCTTCTTCAACGTAAGAAAATCCCCATCCCACCGCCGGTTATGAAAGGGTGCCAGCACGAGCCCGCCCGCCTCCGCCAGCACGATCAGCGCCCGCGCCTCCTCGCTCGTCCCCGCGAACGGCTTGTCGATCACGACATGCTTGCCCGCCAGCAGCGCCTGCCTGGCCAGCTCGAAGTGGGTTGCGTTCGGCGTCGCAAGGACCACCAGGTCGATCCCCGGCCCGAGCGCCTCGTCAAACGACCGCAGCACGGGAACATCCGGGTAAGCCGTAGCCGCCTCGTCGCCCCGGCGCTGCACGATCCCCGCCAGGGCCAGCCCCGGCACCGCGCTGACGAACGGTGCATGGAACACCCGTCCCGCCAACCCATACCCCACCACCGCAACCTTGATCTCCGCCATTTACGCCTTCCCGATCTGTCGCAAAGCAGGGTAGATCTGCCGATACTGCCGGTAGGCCTTCTCCATTGCGTCCGCATCATGCGGCTCGATGACCTCCGCCGCCCTGACGGTCGCCTCGCACGCTGCTTCCACCGTCGCCCACGCTCCCACGCCGGTCCCGGCAAGCAGCGCCGCCCCGAACGCTCCGCCTTCCTCGGCCTCCAGCCGTTCCACCGCCTGCCCGTAGGCGTCGGCCTGAATCTGCCTCCATAGCGGCCCCCTTGCGCCCCCTCCGCCGAGGCGGATCTTCTCGACAGGAATCCCCAGCTCCGCAAACAACGTCAGCGACTCCTTCAAGCTGAACGCGACCCCCTCCATCACCGCCCGGACGAAATGCGCCCGCGTGTGGGACGCCGTAATTCCCACGAACGCCGCCCGCGCCTGCGCGTCGAGATATGGCGTCCTCTCCCCGAACAGGTACGGCGCCCACAGAAGCCCATCGCATCCCGCCGGGACCTCCCCTGCCAGAACCGCCAGCTCGTCGTAGCTGTCGCGCGGCGTAAACGTATCGCGAAAGTACCGCAGGCTCAGCCCCGCCCCATTCGTCACCCCCATCACATGCCAACGGCCGGGCGCCGCATGGCAGAACGTGTGCAGGCGGCCCAGACGATCCATCGCCGGCGCGTCCGTCGCCGCAAACACAACCCCGCTCGTCCCGATCGTTGCCGATACCCGGCCCGGAGCCAGGATCCCCATCCCCACCGCGCCCGCGCCTTGGTCTCCCGCGCCGGCCGCGACCGGAAGCCCCTCCGGCAGGCCCGTCGCCCGCGCCCCCTCCCCCGAAATGCGCGCACAGATCTCCGGCCCTTCAAACAATCGCGGCAGCCAGCCCAGCGGAATCCCTGCCGCTTCCCCCATCTCGGTCGACCACCGCCGCCGTGCCACATCCAGCAGCAACGTCCCACTGGCCTCCTGCATATCCATCGCGAACTCGCCCGTCATCCGGTAGCGAACGTAGTCCTTCGGGCAGAGAACATGGGCGATCCGCGCGAAGATGGCCGGCTCATGCTGCTTCACCCACAGCAGCTTCGTGAGGGTAAAGTTCGGCAGCGCCGGGTTGCAGGTGAGCTCGATCATCCGCGCGAACCCTACCGTCTCGTTCAGCCAGTCGCACTGGGGCTGCGTCCGCTGGTCGCACCAGATCAGCGCCGGCCGCAGCACCTGGCCGTCCGCGTCCAGCATCACGCATCCATGCATCTGGCCGGTCAGGCCGATCGCTTCCACCGCCGCCCCGTCCGAGGCCTGCAACGCTCCGCCGATCGCCTCCTGCGCCGCCCGCCACCAGTCCTCCGGGTCCTGTTCCGCCCAGCCGATCTGCGCGGAACGGATCCCGGCATGCTCCACCGCCTCCGAGCCCACTACCCTCCCGCTTCGGTCGACCACAATCGTCCGCGTGCCACCGGTGCCAACATCTACACCAACAAACATCCTTCCTCCTTCACCGCGCCTCTCTGCCCGCCAAGTGTATCCGGTGCCGGCAGATCACGGCCACCTGTCCGCAAACGCAACTTTCAACCTAAGTTTTTTGCACTATTTCGGCTCCCACCCGCATCTTGTAAGGTATCCGCCGCAAACAAGACGCGGACGACGTATGCCAACCCCCGAAGGCTCATCCGCAGGTACCCTGAAGACGATGCATCCTAGTCAAATCCCTTCAAGTCGAACGCTCTTCCTGGCCGCGGCCCTGGCTGTTCTGTCCCCCGTCACGAGCCAGGCGCAATCTACCGGTTCCATGGGCAGCAACAGCTCAACCAGCACCACGTCCTCCTCGTCCAGCGGCTCCGGCTCGGGCGGGTCGGCCGTGCAGGCCGCACAAAGCCAGCTTGGCGCCGCCTCCTCCACCCAGGGCAGCGGCGGGGGCGGCGTTTCTTCGGATTTTTACAAGGGCAGCCTCGTCGCCGGCAAGGCCACCGGAACCACCCTCGACCTCTCGCTGGACGACGCGATCCAACGCGGACTGCGACAGAACCTCGGCGTCATTCTTTCCGCATCCAACGTGAGGAACGCGAATGGCCAGCGGTTGGAGCAGCTTCAATCGCTTCTGCCCACCGTCACGGGACAGGCCGCCATCACCGTCCAGCAGATCAACCTCGCCGCCTTCGGCCTGAAGTTTCCCGGCTTGAAGCCTATCGTGGGGCCCTTCCAGACGGAAGACTTCCGCGCCTCGCTGAACCAGAAGGTGCTGGACGTCTCCGCCCTGCAGAACTACCTGTCGGCCAAGCACAACTTCGCCGGAGCCAAGCTCACCGCGCAAGATGCCCGCGACATGGTCACCCTCACCGTCGGCAATGCCTACCTCGTTTGCGTCGCGGATGCCGCCCGCATTGCGGCCGTGCAGGCCGAACTCGCCACCTCCAAGGCCTCGCTCGACCAGGCCGTCGCCTCGCACGACGCCGGAACCAGCCCGCGGCTCGACGTGCTCCGCGCCCAGGTGGACTACCAGAACGAGCAGCAATCGCTCATCTCGACCACCAACCAGCTCGCCAAGGATAAGCTGGCGCTCGCGCGCACCATTGGCCTTCCGCTGGACCAGGATTTCCGTCTCACCGATCTCGCTCCCTACGCCGCGCTCGATGCGGTCGACCCCCAGGTCGCGTTCGAGCAGGCGCTGAAGACTCGCAAGGATCTTGCCGGCGCGGAGGAGCAGCTGAAGGCCGCCGAGGCCGGCAAGGCGGCCGCCCGGGCCGTCCAGTACCCCACCGCCAACGTCAGCGGCGACTTCGGCGACCTCGGCACCACGGTCGGTCACTCCCACGGCACCTACACGGCCACCGGACAGATCTCCGCGCCCATCCTGCAGGTCGCCAAGACCCGCGGCATGGAACAGATCGCCCAGGCGAACTTCGACAACGCCCAGTCACGCCTTTCGGACCAGGTGCAGCAGGTCAATGCCGACATCCGCAACAGCATTCTCGATATCCAGGCGGCCGCAAAGCTCGTCGAGGCCGCGCAATCGAACGTGCAACTGGCCTCCGAGGAGCTTTCGGAGGCCCAGCAGCGTTTCCGCGCCGGAGTGGCCGATTCGCTTCCGGTCTCGCAGGCGCAGTCGCAGGCCTCGCAAGCCAACGATCAGTACATCAGCGCGCTCTATCAGCACAACGTCGCCAAGCTCTCGCTCGCCCGTGCCATCGGCGTAGCGGAGACAAGCTATAAGACCTACCTTGGAGGAAAGTAACGTGGCCCAGCAAGAGGAAAATCAGAAACAGGACGGCGGCAGCGAGCAGGGGACCCAAACCGCCCAGATCACCGGAACCGTGCAGATCAAGCAGGCGGATCAGGGGTCCGGAGACCAGAAAGACTCCGGAAAGAAGGACGGCAAGGACGAGAAGCAGGAGCAGCCGGAGAAAAAGAAGCCTCTGCGCACCCTCATCGTCGTCGGTGTCGTGCTTCTCCTCATCCTCGGCGCAGGCTTCTTCTACTGGCGTTCCACCTACACGCAGGATACCGACGACGCGCAGGTCGATGGCGATCTTTACCAGGTGAGTTCGCGCATCACCGGCCAGGTCGTCAAGGTATACGTCGACGACAACCAGAAGGTCGAAGCCGGACAGCTTCTCGCGGAAATCGACCCCACGGACTACCAGGTAGCGGTCGACCAGGCAAAAGCCAACCTCGCCAGCGCCCAGGCCGATGCCACCCAGGCCAACGCGAACGTGCCCATTACCTCTGTCACGACACAGACGCAGGTCAGCACGGCTGGTTCGGACGTGCGAAGCGGTGAGTCCAGCGTCGCGCAATCGCAAAACCAGACCCAGGCGTCCACCGCCCGGGTCGAACAGGCCCGCGCCAACGCCGCAAAGGCGCAACTCGACGTCGACCGGTACACGCCGCTGGTCCAGAAGGATGTCATCTCGAAGCAGCAGTACGATGCAGCCATCGCCCAGGCAGCCGCCACCAAGGCAGCCGTTTACGAGGCGGAGGCCCAGGTGGTCGCCCAGCAGGAGGGTACCCGCCAGGCCCAGCAGCGTCTTGCCATGTCGCGCTCCCAGGCAGCCGAGTCCCAGCGCAACGGTCCGCAGCAGGTAAAGGCACAGCAGGCAAGGGCGGCCGCCATGCAGGCCCAGGTGCTGCAGGCCCAGGCGAAGCTCAACCAGGCCGTTCTGAACCTGTCGTACACCAAGATTACCGCGCCGAGCTCGGGTATCGTCAACAAGAAGAACGTGCAGGTGGGCTCGAACCTTGGGGTGGGGCAGGACCTCCTCACGATCGTCCCGCTTACCAAACTCTGGGTAACCGCCAACTTCAAGGAGACCCAGCTGGATAAGATGAAGGTCGGCCAGGAGGTCGATCTGAAGGTCGACGCCCTCGGGGGACGTCACTTCACCGGCAAGCTCACCCAGGTTGGCGGAGCGACTGGGTCGAGGCTCTCACTGTTTCCTCCGGAGAACGCCACGGGCAACTACGTGAAGGTGGTTCAGAGAATCCCGGTCAGGATCGACTTCACCAACCTCGACAAGGAAAATCAGGATTACGCATTGCGCCCTGGATTCTCGGTGACCCCCGACGTACGCGTCAAGAACTGACGATCCGCTAAGCGAAACGCACAGCCTTGGGCAAAAACCGAGGGATCCCACACGATCTTCTGTCGTGTGGGATCTTTTTTGTTCCAGGGAAGCTCCAGGTTTGAATGCCGGAGTGCTTGAAGCCCCGCTCATCGGGCGCGTCATGGGCTTGATTGTGGAAGTGCCTCTCTATCAGCCACTTAGCCTCGACGTATCAGATAGGCTCGAACGCGCATGATTTGACTCTCCGTCGGGCTCAGTCCTGTTCTTCATCGGCATGAGCGCTCAGTCACCTGGTTGCTCATATTTAGGCGCAAGTGCTTTATTTGCGAACGCTTACAGCGGGTATCTCCGGTGGAAGTCCTTCGTAGAAAGAGGTTACCCGTGAAGTATAGGGGGCGCCCCCTGTATGTAACCAAAACTGGTTCACACGTTACTCGCGACGTAAAAAAGGCGCGGGAGCCTTCCCGCTCCTTTCCTCGACATCGATTTAGGGGAATCGTCTACTTCTTCGCCGGAGCGCTCTGCGTGGTGCGCGTGCCTTGAAGAACGGAATGGTCTCCACTCGAGCGCGACAGCAGAATCGTCAGTCCGATCGAGGTAAACATGAAGACGATCGCCGAGTAGGTCGTGAGCTTGGTAAGAAGGTTTGAAGCGCCACGCGGGCCAAACGCCGTCTGAGACCCCTGGCCACCAAACGCTCCAGCCAGATCCGCGGACTTTCCGGTCTGCAGAAGAACGACTCCGATGAGGAACAGACAGACGACGATATGGATAAACACGAGAAAGTAGATCATCGGATAGCTGAAAACCTTTGTCTAGCAGCATCGCTGCGAGAAGGATCGGATTGGTGCGGAGGAGGGGACTTGAACCCCTATGCCTTGCGGCGCTAGCACCTCAAGCTAGTGCGTCTGCCAATTTCGCCACCTCCGCTTGAGGTTTCGCCTGCGCCGGTCTCAGGCGCAGGGAATGACGAGTAGTTGATCAATCCGAGACTGAGTATAACACCGGAGATCAGGGTTGCGCGTGCGCTTGTGGAGCTGCTGCGGCGGGTTATGCGGCAAGGTAGCCCCACCGGGACCCGCTTGCGGCGCTACTGGAAGAAGGCAAGCAGGATGAAGAGGAAGAGCCACAGAACGCCCATGGAATGCCAGTACCAGGCGGCGCAATCCACCAGGATCTGACGATTCTCTATCTGGCGGGAGAGGAAGAGTCCGGTCAAGGCGCTGATGAGAGCGCCGAGGCCGAGAATGAGGTGGAAGGCATGCGTATAGGTGATGAGATAGAAGAAGTGGCTGCTCGGGTTGGAGCGGAGATAGACGTTCTGGTGGCCGAGCTGGCGCCACGCGACAGTCTGGCCTGCCAGGAAGGCCAGCCCCAGGGCGATCGTCGCCACGACCCAGGGGAGGGCGCGCCGGGAGGTCGGTTTTCCCAGGCCGAACCACTCCTCCATGACGTCGAACTGGTGGAACATGCGGCGTCGTGCGAACTCGATGGTGACTGACGAGAGGAAGAGGACAGCGGTATTGAGCCAAAGGATATGCGGGATCGCGGTGGGAAGCCACTCGTTGATGTAGTGGTCGTAGGCGTCGAAGTGTCCGCTTGCCTTGGTGACGAAGAAGGTGCTGATGATCGCGACGAAGAACATGACATCGCCCGCGAGCGCGAAGAAGAGAAAGAGGCGATAGCGGTCGAGTTTTTCGCGTGGGCCGCGCCGGCCGGCTGGACGGTCGTTCCAGTTGTCGTTGTCGCCACCGCCGCCGGTGCGTTTGAGGCCATCGTCGAACGGCGGCCGGCGTCCGGAGCCGTGATCGTGATCGTCGAGGCTGGGTCGCTTCCGGTCGGTGTCGGTTGGGGTGAAGATGGCCGGCATGGGGGCTCCGTCAGATGATGCGTGTCAGTGGCGCGGGAGGGCCTTGCGGCGGCCCGATGGTACCCAGATTACTCCGGAATTAGATTTGATGTGAGAGCCGATGCGACCTGATTGGAAGGGTCTGGATGGATGTGGGACAGGATGGTAGTGGGACACGGCTTAGCGTAAGCGTGGTTCGGACTTCCCCAACTAAGGCTCGCGCAGAATGTGGGGCAGCCAAGGCGGGGCGCTAGCAGTGATTGAAGGAGAAGGCACCACCACCGGATTGCTTCACGCGGTAGAGCGCGGTGTCCGCGTGGGCGAGAAGCAGTTCGGGATCGCGGTCGCTGTGGGAGGAAAGGCGTATCCCGATGCTGGCCCCGATCTGAATGTGGCGGCCCTCGATCTCGAAGGCCGCGGAAAGATCGGCTACGATGCGGGTGGCGAGGGCTTGCGCGTCCTCTAGGGAGACGACGGCCTGCTGGAGCACGGAGAACTCGTCTCCACCGATGCGGGCTACCAGGTCGGAGGAGCGGACGGCCTTCTTGAGGCGTGCCGCGACATGGCTGAGCAAGATGTCTCCGGTCAAGTGGCCGAAGGTGTCGTTGACTGTCTTGAAGCGATCGAGATCGATATAGAGGATGGCGAAGGGGTGCGTGGGCTGTTCGCAGGCGAGGGCGAGCGCATTCTGGAAGTGGCGACGGTTGGCAAGTCCGGTGAGGATGTCTTGCTCGGCGAGTTCCCTGAGCTTGCGGCGACTGCGAAGTTGT
This sequence comes from uncultured Granulicella sp., assembly GCA_965213785.1. GTDB lineage: Bacteria > Acidobacteriota > Terriglobia > Terriglobales > Acidobacteriaceae > Edaphobacter. The sequence continues at coordinate 3,588,492 of OZ243921.1, forward strand.
TCCACGACGATGGCGAACTGGTTTTTGATTGCTTCGCAATGCGAATAGGCGAAGAAGAGGATCATCACTTCGCTGGTGATTGCGAGCATCGCGCCGGTGCGATAGGTTGCGATGGCCAACGCGCCAAGCATCGTCAAGCTGCAGCCTTGCTTGAACCAGGGCCTCATGCCCGGGCGGGTGCCGAGGCCGGCGCACTGGGAGAAGATTCCGATGGTGCAGAGGGTGGAAGCCAGTTGATTGTGGTGGCTGAGGTTGTAGAGCGTGGAGGCGGAGAGACAGATACAGTTGAGGTACGTTGCGGCGCCGTACCACTGGAGCCATCGCCTGGCCTGGGCGACGGACATGTTTTCTCGCGGCTTCCTTTCGAAGGCTAGGACGATCGCGAAGCGGAGGGCTCCGACCAGCGCGATGCCACAGGCCAGGTTCCAAAGACCGAGGTCCTGCGAACGATGGGCGATCAGGCCGGTGGTGAGAACCATGCCTACGGCGCTCAGCAGCACTGTAGGGGCGAGCCTCCGGAAGGTCATCAAGGTCAGTTCCACATAGACGTCCGCAAAGGCGGGGAGTGTGCGGCGGCGTCGTCTTGGGTATCGGGCTCGGCCCATGGGATTCACTCTTTCGTTAGTCCATCGGCAGGTGGGGACCAAGGATGAGCGTTTCGGGTGACGCATGCGATGCGCTATTGGAAAGGAGATTGGTAGCGGGGGGTGGGGAGGGCTGGTTTGGGGACCATGCGGTAGTGCACGGCGGGGCTGGGGCAGGGGTCTGCCATATGGGGCCCGGTCCAGCAGGGAAGGACCTCGGCGGCGGCGGCGTTTATGGCGGGATCCTCCACGGGGCTGGCGAGGATGTCCTTGAGGCGGAGGCGGGTGGCCTCGTAGTCCGGGCCGGAGAGGGCGAGGTGGGGGAGGAGGCCGATGAGGGTGGCGCGGAGGGCGGCGGGGTGGGAGGGCTCCAGGAAGGTGAGGAGGCCGGTATCGAGGGCGGCGAGGTGATGTCGATGGTTGGCGATAGCGCTCAGGATGCGGGCGGTGAGGCCTTCCGGCAGGTCAGGGCGGTGAAGGAACGAGAGGATGGTGGGGGCGACCTGGGGGTTGGGGGTGGGGTCGGCGGTGACGGTGAGGAGGGCGACGATGACGGAGAGGTCGGTTTCGGTGGGGTGTTTTGCCTTGGAAAGGGTGGAGAGGAGGGGGAGGATGACGGCGGGGGTTGGGTGGGGGGCGAAGCCTCCGAGGAGCAGGGCGGTGAGTTCGCGGACGGTGGGGGCGGGATCCTGGAGGTGGGGGGTGAGGGTGGGGAGGAAGGGCTGGAGGAGAGAGAGGGCGTCGGGGCCGGTGCGGGTGGTGAGGGCGAGGAGGGCGAGGGTGCGGGCGTGGGGGTCGGGGTCCGAGGTGGCCTGGACGAGGGGAGGGATGGCGCCGGCGAGGGTTTCGGCGGGCGCGTTGGGCAGAACGTCGGTGAACTGGGTGAGGAGGTCGAGGACGGCGGCGTGGTTGTGGGCGGCTTCGGCCTGAACGAGGCGTTGGGCGAGCAGTGTGGCGGCAGGAGCCTGCGGCGGGGCGAGGAGAGCGAGGGCGAGGAGCGGAGAGAACATTCGAGTTGGGGATTGGAGGGGCGGGCGTTAGTGGGTGGGTGGGTGGGCAGGTTGCCGCGAGGTGCGGTGGGCCTGGACGATGTCGAGGAAGAGCTGGTGGACGCGGGGGTCGGTGCCGAGCTCGGGGTGGAAGGTGGCGGCGAGGAGGTGGCCCTGGCGGAGGAGGACGGGGTGGCCCTCCCGGGTGGCGAGGACGTCGATGCCGGGGGCAACGCGGTCGATGCGAGGGGCGCGGATGAAGACCATCTCGAGGGGGGGGCCTGGGAGGGCGGTGGGAGCGATGAGGATGACGGAGTCGTTTTGGCGGCCGTAGGCGTTGCGTTCGACGGTGATGTCGAGGGCGGCAAAGGACTTCTGGGCGGGGCTGCTGACGTCCCGTGCGAGGAGGATGCAGCCGGCGCAGGTTCCGAAGGTGGGGGTTTGGCGGACGAAGGTGTTGAGGGTGTCGAAGAAGTCGTTGCGCTCGAGGAACTTGAGCATGGTGGTGGATTCGCCGCCGGGCATGATGAGGCCGTCGAGGCCATCGAGGTCGGCGGGCAGGCGGACCAGGCGGGGTGTGGCTCCCAGGGAGGCGATGACGGCTTCATGGGCGGCGTACGCTCCCTGGAGGGCGAGGATGCCGATGGCGGCGGGGGCGATCACGGGTTCGGACTGGCTCATGGTGTACCCCCCCCTCCCCCTTGAAGTCTGAAAGTACGTCGAACAAAGGACTTAGGTCTGGACCTGACGTCGGAGGTCCGATCAGTCCCGCAGTCGATCGCGCCCATCGATGTTTAGAGTATACGGGCACGGGGGAGTCTGCTACGCCAAGGGCAAACGGCCCGAAATGAGGCGCTTGCGGGGTCTTGGGGCTTGACAGCCCAAAGGTCACCGACGATGGCTGCATGAGGCAGGGCCGAAGCGTGTACCTGGTGTGCGGTTGGGTCGCGTACACTGGTGGCGATTGTCGGGAGGGTCTCGTGCGTTCGATCTGGGTGATGGTGATGGTGATGGTGCTGGGGCTGGCCGGGGTGGCCTCGGGAGAGAGCTGGACGATCGGCAACACGCGGATCGAGCGGGTGGTGAGCTTTTCCACTACTGCCGGCTTGACGACGGATCGGCTGACGAACCTGGATACGCATCAGGATATGATTCGTTCTTCGGAGGCGGCGCAGCGGTATGCGCCGGAGTTCTCGTTTGCCGTGAATGGGGTGACGGTGAATGGGACGGGTGGGGGGTGGCGGCTGGTGAAGGGAGAGGTTCTGCCGGTGGCGGGGGGGCGGGAGCTGACGGTGACGATGGCTTCGACGAAGGTTCCGATGACGGTGGAGGTGCGGTACCGGGTGTACGACGGGCAGCCGGCGGTCCGGAAGTGGCTAGTTCTTAGGAATGCGGGCGCGGCGACGGTGGCAATTACGCACCTGAAGATGGAGTCGATCGCGCCGAGCCTGGGAGCGACGAACGAGATGGGGCTGAAGGCGCTGTATGGGTCTGCGCCGCGGGAATTGCTCTACACGGGGCGTTCGGAGGATGCGGCGCTGCTGGTGGCGAACGAGCGGACGGGAGATGGGATTGCGGTGCTGAACGAGGCGCCGGGGTACATGAAGCGGACGGAGATCGACGGGTATTACCACTCCGGGCGGGTGATGGCGAATGCGATGTACGACACGGACCTGATGCCGTTTGAGCGGCGGATTGGGCCGGGGGAGCGGTTCGAGACGGCGGCGGTGTCGCTGGTGGTGTACCGGGTAGGAGCGGGGGTGCTCGATCCGAAGTGGGCGGTGCCGGGGTATAGCGCGGCGGTGCTGGAGCGCCGGCTGGGGAGCCGGGGGGCGCCCTGGATCTACAACACGTGGAACCCGTTCGAGCGGAAGATCAACCAGGCCACGACGATGCAACTGGTGGACGCGGCGGGGGCGATGGGGCTGGACATCTTTACGATCGACGATGGATGGCAGAAGGAATATGGGGAGAACGAGGTGAACCTGGAGGCGTTTCCGGGGGGGCTGGATCCCGTGGTGAAGGCGGTAGAGGCCAAGGGGATGCGGCTGGGGTTGTGGGTTCCGCTGGCGGCGATCGGGGAGGGAACGGCGGAGGCGAAGGCGCACCCTGAGTGGGCGGCGCGGGATATGGAGGGGAAGGTAAAGACGACCGGGACGGCCGCCGGGACAAAGGTGGTGATGTGCATGGCGAGTCCGTTCCGGGATAGCGCGGCGGAGCGGGTGAACGATGCGATCGAGCGGTTTCACCTGGCGTACGTGAAGCTGGACCTGACGACAGTGTTCAACGCGTATGGGGAGGCTCCGGGATGCTGGGCGAAGGGGCACCTGCATGGGAGCTGGGCGGAATCTTTGGGGATGATCTACGAGGGGATGCGGCATGTGACGGCGAAGGTGTATGCGAAACATCCGGATGTTCTGCTGGACCTGACGTTCGAGCTGTGGGGGCAGAAGCATGTGATCGACGGGGGGCTGCTGGCGGCGGGGGACCTGGACTGGCTGAGCAATGTAAATGACGACGATGCGACGTCCTCTGGACCGCGGCAGGCGCGGATGCTGCTGTACCAGCGGGCGGCGTCGATGCCTCCGGATGCGATGCTGATCGGGAACCTGCAGGCCGGGATTCCGAACAAGGAAGAGGTGTTTGCGACGGCGGCGGGCGCGGCACCGGTGGTGCTTGGGGACCTGCGGACGCTGAGCGTGGCGGACCGGGCGTGGTACCGGGAGCACATACGGATGTACAAGGAGCTGCGGGCGCGGGCGAACATTACGCAGGGATTCTTCCCGCTGGGGAGCTGGGAGCAGCCGTCGGTGGTGCGTTGGGATGGGTTTGCGCGGATGGCGCATACGGGCGACGGGATGGTAGTGCTGTTCCGGAACGAGGCGAAGGAGGATGCGGCGGTGGTGCGGCTGCCGTTGCTGCCGAAGGGGAGGTTTCGGGTGCGGTCCTGGATGACGGGGAAGGAGCAGGTGGTGACTTCGGAGGGGCTGGGGCAGGGATTGACAGTGCGGTTCGAGGGAGCGGCGGCGAAGGTGGAGATGCTGGAGATCCGGGCGGGTGGGTGAGGTTTGGAAGGGTCCCCTTTCGCCGGGTGGGCGAAAGGGGCTGGAGCGGATTAGCTGTTGGCGTGTAGGACGAACAATTGCGGCGGCGCCAGCAGATTCCCTGCGGGAATGACAAACAAAAAAGCAGAAACTACTATTCCGGCCGTTGGCGTGTAGGACGAACAAGTGCAACGGCACCAGCAGATTCTCTGCGGGAATGACAAACAAAAAGTAAGAAGCTGCTAGACCAGCCGTTGGCGTGTAGGACGAACAACTGCAACGGCACCAGCAGATTCCCTGCGGGAATGACAAACAAAAAGGAGAGACTGCTATTCCGGGCCGTTGGCGTGTAGGACGAACAAGTGCAACGGCACCAGCAGATTCCCTGCGGGAATGACAAACAAAAAAGCAACAAATTGGTAGACCAGCCATTGGCGTGTAGGACGAACATCTGCGGCGGCACCAGCAGATTCCCTGCGGGAATGACCATCGAAAGAGTAACAGCTACTCCACCAGCAGCTTATTCGCTCCAGGGTTTACCAGCCGCGGGTTTGCATGAGGTTCTTTTCTTCGATGGCGGCGGCGGCGAGGCCTTTCATGGAGCCGATGACGGCTTCGGAGGCTTCGGCGACGATGGCAGGGTCGTTGAAGTGGGTAGTGGCGAGGACGATGGCCTTGGCGCGGGAGACGGCTTCGTCGCGCTCAAGGGGATTGTTTTCGACGTCGAGGGGGATGGCGCCCTCTTTCATGAAGATTCCGGAGCCGACGAAGACGGTCTCGGCGCCGAGCTGCATCATGAGGGCGGCGTCGGCGGGGGTGGCGATGCCGCCGGCGGAGAAGTTGGGGACGGGGAGCTTGCCGGCCTTCGCGACCATGCGGATGAGTTCGTAGGGCGCGCCGTGGACTTTGGCGGCGTTGTAGAGTTCTTCGTCGCCGAGGACGGTGAGGGCGCGGATCTCGCGGACAATCTGGCGCATGTGCTGGACGGCGTGGACGACGTCTCCGGTGCCGGGTTCGCCCTTGGTGCGGATGAGGGCGGCGCCTTCGGCGATGCGGCGACAGGCTTCGCCGAGGTTGCGGGCTCCGCAGACGAAGGGGGTGGTGAAGGCGTGCTTGTCGATGTGGTAGGTTTCGTCGGCGGGGGTGAGGACTTCGGACTCGTCGATGAAGTCGACGCCGAGGGACTGAAGCACTTGCGCTTCCGCAAAATGTCCGATACGGGCCTTGGCCATGACGGGGATGGAGACGGCGGCGATGATGCGCTTGATGAGTTTGGGGTCTGCCATGCGGGCGACGCCGCCTTCGGCGCGGATCATGGCGGGGACGCGCTCGAGGGCCATGACGGAGACGGCGCCGGCTTCTTCGGCGATGCGGGCCTGCTCGACGTTCATGACGTCCATGATGACGCCGCCTTTGAGCATTTCGGCGAGGCCGACCTTGAGGCGGAGGCCGGAGCTTTCGGCGGAGTTGCCGTTGCGGTGGATGCCGTTGGTGGAGTGGTCTGCCATGGTGGGGCTCCTTCGGAGGGAAAGTGGGGCGGGGAAGTCCTGAAGGCCGTCTTTGCACGGAGCTGTGAGGACTATGGAAGGCCAGTTTAGCAGCAAAGCCGGTGGGGGTGCGGGGGCGATTTGGGACAGGGCGGCGGGTGGACGGGTGGAATGTTCATGGGATGTTCTTTGCCTGTTTGCGGGGCGTTTACCGGACGGGCGGGGCGGGGGAAGAGGATGGTGTTTGTTGGGAATGCTGCGACGGAGGATGGGATGGCCTTGGCGGAGTTGACGATCGTGATCCCGGCGAAGAACGAGGCGGTGATGCTGCCGAAGCTGCTGGCGTCGCTGTGCGCGCAGGACTATGCGGGGATGGAGGCGACGCGGGTTCTGGTGGCGGAGGCGGGGTCGACGGATGGGACGGTGGCGGCGGCGGAGATGTTTGGGGATCGGTTGCGGGTGGAGGTGATTCGGGGCGGGCTGCCGGCGGTGGGGCGGAACGCGGGGGCACGGCTGGCGCGATCGCGGTATGTGCTGTTTCTAGATGCGGACGTGGAGTTTGCGGACCGGACGCTGGTGCGGCGGGCGGTGGAGGCGATGCGGGAGCGTGGGTTGCTGTGCTGTACGACGAACATCGGGTGCCGGCTGGGAGGGTTCTTCGACGATGCGCTTTACCTGGCGAATAACGCGATGCAGCGGGTGGGGTCGGTGATGAAGCCGTTTGCTACTGGGATGTTTATGATGTTCGAGCTTGCGGCGTTTCGGGAGCTTGGGGGATTCAACGAGCAGGCCTTGTTTGCGGAGGATTACTTGCTGTCGAAGCAGGTTCCTCCGGGGCGGTTCGCGATCGTGCGGGGAAAGGTGATGACGTCGAATCGGCGGTTTCGCAAGATGGGGCATGGCCGGATGGTGTGGATGTTTGCGCGGACCATGCTGCATAGCTGGGATGAGGGGTACTTCTTGCGGGACCAGGGGTATTGGGAAGAGGCTTAGGGGTTCGGCGTTTGCTGAGCTTGATTGAGAAAGGAGGCGGTGACGTCTGTGCCGCCCTTGAGGTTTTTGTAGATGACGGTTGGGGTGTAGATGAATCCCCAGGGCAATCCCCACCACCCAAGAAGAAGGGAGAGGAGGGTGTACGGAAGACTTTTGACCGCGGCACTCTCTCCCGGCGCGACAAATTGGACTGATGAGTTGCGGCGAAAGGTGACGACGAGGAGCGAGATGCAATATTGAAAGACGACAATGCGAGCACCTCGGTTGACCTCGAAGACGAGTTCATTGCGTGGCATCGCCGCGAGCTGTTTTGAGACCTCCATGCTGCCTCCTGATCGAAGGCGTTCAGGTTACCAGAGTGCGGCCCGCTGGATCGTAGGAAATCAGGGGAAGAGCAGCCGAGCAGTGGTAGGGCTAATGCGGGGATCGGCGTTGCTTTGGCTTGGACGGATGGCGGTCGGGGGGGGGAGGACGTTCCGCGAAGGCCGAGCGAGGGGTGCGTTCAGGCGTTGCAGAGGGTGAGGATGGCGGGGCCGAACTTGGCGGCTTTGTCGGGGCCGATGCCGGGGGTGGTTTGGAGCTGCGCGAGGGTGCTGGGGCGCGTGGTAATGATGGAATACAAGGCGGAGGAGCTGAGGACAAAGAACTGGGGGAGGCCTAGGCGTTTGGATTCGGTTTCGCGCCAGGTGCGAAGGCGGGCTTCGAGGGCTTGCTGGTCGGGGGTGAGGGTGGGGGCGGTGAGGGGGCTGGCGGGGCGTGAAGGGGGTGGCGCGGCCATGACGGGCGGGGTGGGTGGGGTTGAGGGTACGGATTTGTTGTGAAGCTGGAGAGGGTGCTGTTTGGGTTTGGGCTTGGGTGTAGGGGTGCCGTAGTCGCCGGCCTCGGGCGCTTCGTTTCGGCAGAGGGCACAGATGGCGGCTCCGTAGCGGTCGGCTTTTTCGGAGCCGATTCCGGAGACCTGGAGGAGGGCGGGAAGGGTCGGGGGAGCGGCCCGGGCGAGGGCGTGGAGGACGGAGTCGGAGAAGACGATGAAGGCGGGTTTGCCGGTTTTGGCGGCTTCGGCCTTGCGCCAGGCGCGGAGGCGGGCTTCGAGGGCTTGCTGGGTTGGGGTGAGGGCGGCGGTGGCTTGCTCGCGGGTGGCGCGGCGTTCTGACTTGCTGGGCTGCGATGTGGACTTGGTGCGGTCGCGGGATTTGGTGGGGGCGGGTTGGGTGTCGCGGATTTGCAGGTCCTGGGTGGGGAGGTTGCCGGATTCGGCGGCTTCGCGGCCTTCGTGCGTGATGGCGGCTTTCTTGTACGAGACGGCGGTGCCTTCGCCGTTGGTGAAGGTGTCGGTGGCGAGGGTGATGAGGCCGGCGCGGCATAGGGCGTCGAGGAGGGTGTCGAAAACTTTGCGATCCTTGGCGGCTTCGGTGTTGCGGAGGGCTTTCTCCGCAAGTTCGGTGTGGAGCTTGCCGGTTGAGCGGGATGACCCGTCGAGGGCGCGGAGGATGGCGCTGAACTGGCGGAGGTCTTCGGTGTTGGGGGGGCGGAAGGACTGGGCGGTGGTGGCGGCGGGGTTGCAGATGTCGCAGTGGCCGCAGGGGCGGGTTCCGTCGGCGGTGTCGCCGAAGTGGCGGATGAGGGCGGTCATGCGGCAGTGGGGGGACTCGGCGAACTGGACCATGCGGTCGATTTGGCTCCGCCTGAAGGCGACCTGGATGTCGTAGGAGGCGCGCCAGGTGGTGGAGCCGGTTCCGCGGACGTTGCCTTCCATATCAACGACGGCGGCGCCTTGGCTGGCGAGCTTCTGGATGGCGTTGTCGAAGCTCTCGGCGTCCATTTTAAGGCGCTGGCGGAGGAGGTCGGGCATCTGGAAGTCTTCGGTGAGGAGGTTGGCGACGCGGATGAGTTCGGTGGGGGGCGGGTAATCGCGTTCGAGGAAGAAGTCGTGCATTTTTCGATCGGCGAAGGAGTGGAGGAGGATGGTGCGGGAGGGAAGGCCGTCGCGTCCGGCGCGGCCGATCTCTTGGTAGTAGGCCTCGACTGAGCCAGGGAGGGCGACGTGGACGACGGTGCGGACGTCGGCCTTGTCGATGCCCATGCCGAAGGCGATGGTGGCGACGACTACTTCGAGTTTGCCCTGGATGAAGCTGGTCTGGACGCGGTCGCGGGTGGCGGGGTCGAGGCCGGCGTGGTAGGGGGCGGCGCCTCGGCCGAGTTGGGTGGCGAGCTCTTCGGCGGCCTTGCGGCTGGGGGCGTAGACGATGGCGGGGCGATTGCTCTTGTCGGCGAGGAGCTGGACGGTGAACTCGGGGCGGCGGGGTTTGGACATCTCGACGACCTCGATGGCGAGGTTGTCGCGGCGGAAGCCGTGGATGAAGAGCTTGGGGTTGTGGAGGTTGAGCTGGGCGACGATGTCCTGCTGGACGGTGGGAGTGGCGGTGGCGGTGAGGGCGATGATGGGAGCTGGCCTCAAGGCCGGAAGGTGTTCGCCTAGGGTGCGGTAGTCGGGGCGGAAGTCGTGGCCCCAGGCGGAGATGCAATGGGCCTCGTCGATGGCGATGAGGGCGGGCTTGCGCTTGCTGAGCATCTGGGGGAAGCCGGGGACGCGCATGCGCTCGGGGGCGATGAAGAGGAACTGGAGGGTGCCGTCGAGGTAGTCGCGGCAGGCCTGGCGGGAATCCTCCTTGGAGAGGCCGGAGTGGATGCGGGCGACGCGCATGCCGAGGGCGGTAAGCTTGGCGGCCTGGTCGTCCATGAGGGCGATGAGGGGGCTAACGACTAGGGCGGTGCCGCCGCGGGCGAGGGCGGGGAGCTGGTAGCAGAGGGATTTTCCGGCTCCGGTGGGCATGACGAGCAGGACGTCGCGACCGTCGGTGGCGGCGCGGCAGACGGCCTCCTGGTTGGCGCGGAAGGCGGGGAAGCCGAAGGTGCTGTGAAGGAGCTCGGCGAGGTTCATGCTTCGTCCTGATTTTCGCATGAATTGGCTAGGGGTTTCGTTTATTCTTCGTATTGCGTCGCGGTACCCATCGCCTATAGCTCAACAGAACGGCGTTTAGAGGGACTTATCCGGGTACAGGTGGTCGATGATTCTGGGAAGGTACTCACCCAGGAAGTTCTTCGTAGTCGCGCCTCTAAAGAAGTGAGCCGCCTTCTCTTCAAGGACCAGGTTCGCAAGTCCGTGTAGTGTGGCCATACCGCACAGCATCTCCGCAGAATCTTCAAAGCTGGCTGGATCTGGATTTGGCTTACCACGATAGGCGAGCACCGCATGTCCAAGACGATTCCCCGGTCTTTTACTGGAGGCGGCAAGGCGCGAGTCGCTGCGGTCTATCAGGTCCTTTCGGAACATCAGCCGGAAGTGGCCGGGGAAGTCAATCGCGAACTTCACAAAGGCGAGCATTACGGCCCGTACGTCGATTACAGCGTTCTGCGATCGTCCAGCAGTATCGATGTACCGCCCCGCTCGTTCGTAGGCGAGGACGGCGACTTCCGTGAGGAGGCCTCTGGCACTGCCGAAATGGTGTGCGGGCGCTGCGGGCGAAACACCCGCTTTCTGGGCCGTCGCACGAAGCGAGAATCCTTCAATGCCTTTCTCGGCGATGATCTCGTCAGCGGCCTTGACCAGCGCTGCCCGAAGATCACCATGATGGTAGCTGTCTCTCTCTCCCCTATCAGCAACTGTCGAATCTTGACGGCGTTTAGATAACCCGCTACTGTGAGAAGGAGCGGTCTGGACGGTCTTCGAAGGACTTGTGCGGCCCATAACTAAACAGTGTACAGATAATCGCCGGACTGGTATGCCCGGCAGAAGAGGCAACATGAGCAAGGTTTGGTTCATTACAGGGGCATCGCGCGGTTTCGGACGCATATGGGCAGAGGCAGCCCTTGAACGGGGTGACAAGGTTGCAGCGACCGCGCGCAACGTAGACAGCGTTGCAGACCTGAAGAAACGGTTCGGGGACGCAGTTCTTCCGTTGCAGATGGATGTGACCGACGCTGCACGCGTTCCGGAGGCGGTGCAAAAAGCTTTCGAGCATTTTGGGCGGATCGATGTTCTGGTCAACAATGCCGGGTACAGTCTGATCGCCACAACGGAAGAGGCGACCGACGAGCAGATCGCGGACCTTTTCGATGCAAACTATACGGGCGTTGTGCGCGTTCTCCGGGCGGCTTTGCCTTTGATGCGACAGCAGGGCAGCGGTCACATCTTGGGTGTAACCAGCAGCCTCGGGGTTGTCCCCGCGCCTCTGATTGGCGTGTACGCCGCAACAAAGGCGGCTGCTGAATGCCTGCACGAGTCTCTGGCCAAAGAGGTGGCGCAGTTCGGGATTAAGGTCACGATGATCGAGCCTGGAGCCTACGCCACGGAGTTCGGCAAGAGCGCAACACGTGCGAATCCGCTGGAGGTTTACGACACATTCCGTAAGGACTTCATGGCAGGTCTCATGAAGCTGGAACGCGGGAATCCGCAGGCGACCTCAGAAGCGCTATTCAAGGTCGTCGATGCAGAGCAACCGCCTCTGCGTTTCATCCTGGGCAGCACAACCTTGCCACAAATTCGCTCCACCTACGCCGACCGTCTGGCGATCTGGGAAGCCTGGCAGGCTGTCTCGGACGCTGCTCAGTAAACCAGAATGCAGCTCGGGAGCGCGTAGTCGCTCGTGTTCCCGAGCCGTTCTCATTGGTACTGTGAAGTCGCATTCTCGTGAGTGACTCCACGGAAGAAAGCATAATGCTATAGATCGTCAGCGAACCGCCCCTACTGAAGGGCGGGGCGGGCACAGTTCACCCCACATCGTGCGCAGCTTGTGTCCATGACGTGCGCATCGACATCCACAAAGGCCTTTGTTTGGGAGCTTCTGTATCGGGTGGTGAGCGGGAGAGCCGGGATAGCTCTTCAACGATTCCGGCGCGTTCAGTCATCTAACAGAGCAGCGCAAGGTCTAGGACTTCTTCGATGGCTTCATGGCTTCAATCCTGCTTGCCGAAACGGGTGGGAGTGCGCGCGGGACGTGCTCAAGCAACACCTCCACCAGTGCGCGACACTCGTGGATGCCTGTGGCGAGTAGCGCTCGGAATGAGGGGATGCGGGACATGGACCACAGCATGGTCGCCGCGACCCATGCCGGGCTGGCGTTGAGGCGTGATTTACCCGCGGGGTAGAGGCGATAGCCGAGACGCTGGATGAGGGTGAAGCTCTCCTGCATGCCGCGTGCGATGACCATGGATTCAGCCCAGGAGGCACCACCACCGCGGCGCATGCCTGCCACGGAGACGCTTTCGAAGGCGATGCACAGCGGGACGTGGCAGCGGAGCCAGAGGAGCATGTCGGGCTCGAAGACAGCGGGCAGGCCGGCAGCGACGAAGACTTCGACCCATTCCTGGCGATTCATCTTGGTCTTTTGGCCGCCGGCTCCGATCTTTGCGGTGAGCTTGCCTTCTGCGTCGAGGCTGGCCTGGACGAAGGGCATGCCGAAGGAGCAACGCTCCGCGCCAGCGACATCTCGCAGCTGCTCGGGGTCGAAGGTGTTGAACATGAACTGAATCGACCGGGAGGCGCTGCGCTGAAGTGCCGGGAGGACAGCGTCGATCTGGTGAGCGAGCAGTGTGACGATGACGAGATCGTAAGGCGTGTGCTCGTCCAATGTATCGGTTACGCGCATTTCCGCCCGCTCTCCTTTACTGCTGACGATGCCGTTGTCGCGTTGCAGCTGCTGCAAGCGTACGGAGCCTGGACGGGCAATGGCGGTGACTGCGTGTCGGCCGGTACGGGCGAGTTGGAAGGCGAAGGTGCTGCCGATTCCGCCTACACCAATCACGGCGATTTGGAGGCGACTGGAGTGAAGGGTAGGCATCGATCCATTCTGGCAGAGCGATGTGCCCCCCGGACGGACGGGTAGGCTACTGGAGGGCGGGGCGGGTGCGGAGGAGGGTGCGGTGGCGGCGCATGAGGAGGACGAGGCCGCGGCGGATGTAGAGGGCGAGGACGGGCATCAGGATGGCGGCGACGATGCCCCAGACGATGAGGGCGTGCCACTCCCATTGCCAGATGTCGTGGATGAGGCGGAGGGGGTGGTGGCTGAGGTGCTCGATCTGGCGGCGGGTCATGGGGAGGCGGTGGGTGTGGAAGAGGTGGACGCCGAGCTCGATGAAGGGGACAAAGAGGAGGAGGTGCAGGGGGGTCATGGCCGTGGCACCGAGGTGGGAGGCGACCTGGTTGAGGCCGAAGAGCCAGGCGAAGACAACGATGAAGATGGTGGTGAGTCCGAGGGAGGGGTTGATGCCGACGACGATGCCGAAGGCGAGGCTCCAGGCCATGCGGCGCGGGGTGACTCCGCCCTTGAGCTGGCGCAAAAGCGGACGCAGGATGCGGCAGCGGCAGAACTCACGGACAGCCTGGGGAAGGAGCATGTGCGGTTGGACTCGCGGGGGAGCGGGCAGGTTGTCGGGGGCGGCGGGTTGGGTAGACTTATTCGATGAGATGGCTTTGGGTGGTGCTTGTGTGTTGCGGGGTGGCGGCGGCGCAGGACGCGACGGAGCCAATGACGACGCTGAAGGCGGGGACTTCGTTGGTGCTGGTTCCGGCGATGGTGCGGACGAAGGCGGGGGCGCCGGTGTTTACGTTGCAGGCGAAAGACTTTGTGGTGACGGACGATGGGGTTCCACAGGCGGTGCGGCTGGAGGAGGATACGGGGTCGCAGCCGCTGGCGCTGGTGGTGGTGATCCAGGATGGGGGCGATGGGGCGAGCAAGTTCGACGTGTATGGGACGCTGGGGACGATGATCGATGCGCTGGTTGGTGGTGTGGAGCATAAGGTGGCTGTCGTCGCGTTCGATAGCGAGCCGGACCTGGTGCAGCCGTTTACGGCGGACCTGGATAAGGTGAATGGGGCGATCCACAAGCTGGAGCCGGAGGATGGGAAGGACGCGATTCTGGATGCGCTGAAGTTCTCGGTGGATCTGCTGGGGAAGCAACCGGTGCGGTATCGGCGGGCTATTTTGCTGGTGAGTGAGACGCTGGACCATGGGAGCCATTTGGAGCTGGATGAGGCGATCCGGTCGGTGAGCAATACGAATACGGTGGTGTATGGGCTGGGGTTTTCTAGTTCTCGGGCGGAGAACCGGCGTGAGATGGCGGAGATGAGTGGAGGGGCGGGGAGTAAAGCCATGCCGGAGCATGGGTGTATGGGGTCTCGGCCGGAGGAGCCGGGGGTGGCGAAGCAGAATAAAGGGGCGCAGGCTTACGACTGTTTGAGCGATCTGCTGCCGCCGCTGCGGCTGGCGAAGATGGCGGCGATTGCGGCGCGCAATGCTTTTCGGACGAATGTTCCGGAGGCGGCGGCTCGGCTGACGGGTGGGGAGTACTTCCACTTCGAGAATGCGAAGGGGATGGAGAAGAGTCTGGGGGCGATCTCGAACCGGCTGCCGAACCGGTACTTTTTGAGCTTTCAGCCGACGAACCCGCACCTGGGGCTTCATGCGATTGCGGTGGGGCTGCCGGAGTATCCGCAGTTGAAGGTGGAGGCGCGGAAGAGCTATTGGGCGGAGGGGGTGGGGCGGTAGTCGTGCAGGGTTTCGGTGGCGGTTTGAACCGCGGGTCCTTCGACTTCGCTGCGCTTTGCCCAGGATGACACTCTTTGTGGTGGGAGGGGTGTTAGGGGCTGAGGCGGGCCAGGTTGGCGCGGGCTTCGGCGTGGGTGGGGGCCAGGGTTAGGGCTTGGTTGAAGGCTTGGCGGGCTTCGGCGGGGTGGTGGGCGCGGGCTTCGAGGACGCCCAGGTTGTTCCAAGCGTCGGGGTCCTGGGGGGCCAGGGTGAGGGTTAGTTTTTGTTCGGCGACGGCTTCGGCTGGATGTCCCTGGGCGGCTTCGAGTTGGGAGAGGAGGTTGTGGGGGGTGGGGTCCTGGGGGGCTAGCTGGATGGCTTGGCGGAGCTGGGTGGTGGCTTCTGCGAGGCGGTTGGACTGCGCGTAGGCGAGGGCGAGGCGTTGGCGGGCGATAGGCCTCCGCCGGGGCGGATTTCGACGGCGTGGATGAAACGGGTTTCGGCGCCGGGGAAGGGGAGGACGAAGTTGCGGAAGACGTCGGTTCCTTCGGCGGGGGTGGTGAAGGGCTGCTTCATGTCGAGGATGATGGCAAGGGCAACGGCAGCCGCAAAACAACGGCAACGGCAAAACAACGGCAGCAGCAAAACAACGGCAACGGCAACGACAAAAGCAAAGGAAGAAGCAGATTCCCTTCGGGAATGACAACCAAAAAAGCGACGGCAAGGGCAACGGCAGCAGCAAAGGCGATGGCAAGGGCAACGGCAGCAGTAAGACAACGGCAGCCGCAAAACAACGGCAGCCGCAAAACAACGGCGACGGCAACGGCAAAGGCAAAGGAAGAAGCAGATTCCCTTCGGGAATGACAACCGAAAAGCGACGGCAAGGGCAACGGCAGCAGCAAAGGCAACGGCAGCGGCAGCCGCCGAAGCGATGGCAGGGAACGGCGGCAGCGACGGCCACTGCATTGCGACCAACGGCGATGGCTGCGGCACGGTGGCTAAGGGATGTGGTGGATGTCGACGCCTTCCCAGTGGTCGCGGAGGTATTCGGCGACCAGGCGACGGTGGCATTGGTGGGGCTTTTCTTCGCTGCAGAGGAGGCAGGCTCCGTCGAGGAGGTCCTTCGGTGTGGTCTCGATCGTCCTGGTCTGCATGAGGTGGAGGAAGCGCGTTTCGTAGGCTTGCCAGGAGCCTTTCTGTTTCTTGTAGTCGTCCAGCATGTCCTGGGTGGGGGCGAGGGTGGGGAGGTGGTGGTAGTCGAGGTTGCAGAGAGAGCGAGTGAAGAAGCGGAGGTCGTCGCGTTTGGCGAAGCCGGCGAGTTGGGAGATGTTGTTGAGGCGGACGTCGAGGAGGCGGGTGGCTCCGGAGGCCTTGAGGCGGGTGAAGAAGGTTTCGGCTGATTTTTTGGTGAAGCCGATGGTGAAGAGCTTCATGCGATGCCCTGGATGGGGGACTCGTGGTCGGCGGCATCGGCGGGCGGGCGGAAGGCGATGCGCTGCTCCTGGAGGGCGTAGACGTCGGAGACGAGGTCTTGCTCGGAGC
Organism: uncultured Granulicella sp.; assembly: GCA_965213785.1. GTDB lineage: Bacteria > Acidobacteriota > Terriglobia > Terriglobales > Acidobacteriaceae > Edaphobacter. The sequence goes on from OZ243921.1 coordinate 3,604,657, forward strand.
GGAAGAGGTGAAGCTCGGTGCCGCGGACGGGGAGGCTGAGGGTGAGGCGGGCGATGGCGGCGGGCTGGGTTTCGAGGGTGCCATCGGGGTGAATGTGGAGGATGTCGAGACCCGAGGCGGCGAGGTGGCGGGCTACGAGGATGGTGCGGTGGCAGTCGAGGGGCTCTTTTTCGGCGCACATGAGGGCGATGCGGTGATTGGCAGCGCCGTGGCGGATGCGGGTGAGACCCTGGAGGAAGGGTTCGGTGCGGGCGAGGCGGTCGAAGCGAACGCGGCCCTGGGCGTAGCAGGTGGGGTCGTCGCTGCGGGCTCCGAGCTGATGGCCGAGAAAGACGTAGCGGATGGCGGCTTTGGCGAGGCTGGTTTGGAGGGCTTCGCGGTCGAACTGGGGGTTGAAGCGGCTATAGGGGGCGGAGCGCACGTCGGCTACGGCCTGGATTCCATGCTGCTGCAGGAGAGCGAGGAAGTGTCCGGCGGGGTGGTTGGAGTGGCCGATGGTGTATACGGGCGGCGGCATTTTCAGAGCTCCGGGCTGGTGATGATGCCTGCGATGAGTTTATGGCAGCGATGGTCTTTGTCATAGAGATGCGAGAGGCTGATGCAGAGAAAGGCGTGGCCGATGGGGTGATCGCCGGGGAGCTGGCCCATCATGGCGGCGAAAGCCTGCGGGTCGGTGACGCGGAGGACGTACTGGAGGCCTTGATAGAAGAAGACTCCATAGTGGGCGCGGATCTCGTTGGCGGGCGAGTCGACGACGCGGAGGGTGAGGTCCTGGACCTCAATGAGGCAGAGCGAAGAGCGGAGGGTGGCTGCGTCTGCCTCGGCGACACAGTTGTAGCGACCCGCGCGGGTCTGATCGAAGAGGGTCCAGAGCGTGGGTGGGTGGTCGCAGAGGGAGGAGACGGCCTCGTGGTCGAGGGTGCCGAGTTTGCGCCAGGGCTTGCCTGTCTGGACGACTACGTTTTCGGTTTGGTGGCCTTGTGGGTGGGAACGGTCGAGGGGAAGGTGAATCAGGTCGAGCAGCCTTGGGGTCTGGCGACTGGCATATTGGCACTCAGAGGCTTGCAGCTCCGCCGTGGGGCGCGGGGAGACGGGACGAAGCCACAGGCTGAAGCCTTCGGGGCCGAGGAGTTTGCCCGCGATACAGTGCCCGCCAGGGCGATACGAGTTCGCCAGACACACCATGACAGCCATCGTGAGGGGCTAGAGGTGATCGTCGATGATGGTGTCGGGGGTGAGGCCAGTCCATTTGCAGACGTTGGCGATGTAGCTGCCGGTATTGTTGTTGTCGCTGGAGGGGGCGTATTTGGCGAGGGTCTGGGTAATGGTGAGGCCCTTGTAGTGCTTGAGCAGGAGGATCTTCATGGCGCTGAAGCCGGTGGGAGGATCGGGGAAGAAGGCAAAGCGGGGGGTGGCATGGGGGCCGACGACTTCGGCGCGGGTGGCTCCGTGAGACTGGGCGAAGGCGCCCCAGATGATGTCGCCGGGGTTGTTGTTGCGGGTGGCGCGGCCGTTGGGGACGCCGAAGCCTTCTTCGCGGGCGAAAGCCTGGCAGATGGTCAGCTTGGAGGGCTCTGGAGTGCTGGGGGCAGGCATGGCAGACACGATACCACGAGAGCGCGCGGGGGAAGCTAGAAATGTGTGGCGAGATCGGCGAAGGTGGAGAGTTCGAGGAGATGCTGGCCGGTGGGGGGCTGGTTGACGGTTTCGTGCTCGAGCACCCAGGTGTAGTCGTGGGGGATGAAGACGGCGTGGAGGCCGGCGGCGAGGGCTGGGTTGATGTCGGAGCGGGGGCTGTTGCCGACCATCCAGGTGCTTCCGGGCTCGCAGGCGTGGCGGCGGATGACGTGTTTGTAGGCTTCGACGTGCTTTTCGGCAAGGACCTCGACGCCGCTGAAGAGGGAGGCGAGACCGGAGAGTTCGAGTTTGTGGGTTTGCTCTGTGGGGTCGCCCTTGGTGACGAGCAGGAGTCGATGGCGGCTGGCGAGGTCCTGGAGTGTGGCGGCTACGCCGGGGAGCAGTTCGATCTGGTGATCGGCGATGGAGGCGGTGAAGCTGACGATGCGGTCGTGACGCTCGGGAGTGAGGGGCCCGTCGGAGAGCTGCTCGAAGCAGGTGACGAGGGACTGGTGGAAGCTCTTGAGGCCGTAGCCCCTGGCGGCGATGGTGGCGCGCTCGGTGCGGTTGAGGTGCTCGCGGACTTCCTCGGACGTGTGGACGCGGTGGTCGAGATAGGAGATGAAGGCGGCGATTGCCTGCTCGAAGTAGATGTTGTTTTCCCACAGGGTGTCGTCGGCGTCGAGCAGGATGGTTTGCCGGGTTGGGCGGGCCACGGGCGAGGGATTGGCTCTTCGGGCGAGAGGAGCGTGGGCGTGACCGGGCGGGAGGCTACGGTTGGGGTCGACGGTGGGATCGGCGTGCTGGATGTTCGAGTCGGTCATGGGGGACTCTCGTTTTGCTGTAGATTGAAGGCCGAAGAGTCGACTGGCCTGAAGCGGTTCGCGGGAACAGCCGGGTCAAGAAGACGAACTCAGTATGGATAAGAGTGCGCCGGGTGGAGCTTCGTTGCGCGGATTTTCGTAGAACGGCTGGATGGCGGAGCGCGCGTGGGCCGAGGCTCTGGAATGTGACTGAAACTGTATCAAGTAAAGGCAAGGGTATAGGACATGTCGGCGACGGTTCCGGCGTGTCCTCCGGCGGCGACGCCATCTCAGACGACGCATTGCAGGATGGGGGCCTGGAGATGGCGGGCGGCGAGGACGGCGAGGCCCATGGCGAGCTGGCTGCAGTAGGCGAAAAGGGAATCGTGCTGGAGGTAGCTGTCCTCGGTGGCGAAGCGGACGGAGTGGGCGGCGGCGAGGCAGGTTTTGAAGCGGGAGACCCAGCCCGGTCCGGAGGGGACGACGGAGTGTTGGAGGAAGTCGGATTTGGAGAAGGGGAGGACGATGTGGAGGGCGGCGCGGCGGGCGAGGGTGGCCTCGGCGAAAAGGATGTCGGCTCCGGCGGCGAGGGAGCCGTAGGCGGCTCCGACGTTTTCCGCGGCGAGGAAGGCGTCGATGCGGTCGCGGATGGCTTGTTCTTCTTCGGCGGGGAAGCGTTCGGGGCGTCCGGGGCCGGGGATGATGTGGCCGGAGTAGTGGGCGATGGCGGGGAGGGTGAGGCCGCGGGAGAGACGGCGGAGCTGGCGCTCGGTGGTGGCGGTCTGGGCGTGTTTGCCTTCGCCGAGGGCAGGGACGACGGGAAGGAGCTGCTGAAGCTCCGGGAGCTGGCCGAGGATGGGGTGGGCTTCGGCCTCGGTGGCGCGTCGTTAGGAGGCATCTTTGGGGGTTGTGGAGGGTGGCGAGGGTGGCGAGGACCTGCTGGGCGAGGTGGGTGGCGGCGGGGAGGTCTCCGCACCATCTTCGCCTTTGCTGCCGCAGCAGCGCAGCGCCAGGTTCCCTTCATTGCGGCTCAGGCGGAGCGGACTATGGGGTAGCGGGAGTGACCGGGCAGGCTCCGTAGTCGTTGCGGAGCTTGTCGACGAGGAAAAGGGTGGGACCGCTGGCGGTCTTTTTCTTCTTGCCTTTGACGCGGACGCGTTCTCCGGCTTTGAGGGCGTTGGTGTCGCCGGTGAGCAGGAAGACCTTGTGGTCGGTCTCGTTTTCCAGCGTGAGGCCGGCGCGTCCGGAGACGATGCATCCGGTGACGGAGGGGGCCTGGCGGACGGCGTAATAGACTCCGACGCCGATGGCGGCACCGACTACGCCGACGGCGACGAAGATGAGGACGATCTCCGTGCCGGTCGGGATGCTGGCCTCGGCCTGACGGGTGGTGGTGAAGAGGAAGACCGTGAGCAGGGTAAAGACGATGAGGAGACGCTTCATGCGCTGTGTCCTATGGTCGAGATGATGGGACAGGGCCGGGGTTTCACCGAACTGTAGGGGGAGCGGGGGGGAGAGTCAAGGGAAATCGCTTTGGGGTGCGCGTCAGGCGCGGCCGGCGAACTCGCGAGTCTCGGTGGTGACCTTAACTTTTTCGCCTTCCTTGATGAAGAGGGGGACGCGAATCTGGAGGCCGGTTTCGAGTTTGGCGGGCTTGGTGCCGCTGCCGCTCGAGGAATCGCCGCGGGCTGCGGGCTCGGTGTAGGCGACGGTGAGGTCGACGAAGAGAGGGAGCTGGAGGCCGATAGGGTTGCCGTTGTATTTGTGAAGTTGAATGAGGGTGCCTTCAATCAGAAGATCGAGGGAGTTACCCATGGTATCTGGCGCGAGCGTGAAGGTTTCAAAGGACTCCTGGTCGAGGAAGTAGGAGCCGTCGGCATCGGTGTACATGTAAGAGGCAGGGACGAGTTGGAGGTCGGGTTCCTTGAACTTGTCGTTGGCCTTGAAGGTTTTCTCGAAGACCGCGGAGGTGAGAAGGTTGCGCATTTTGAGGCGGACTAGGGTTTGGCCGCCGCGGGCGGTGGGGGTAGTGATGTCGGATTCGAGGCAGACGAAGGGGGTGTCTTCGAGTTCGAAGACCATCTTGCGTTTGATATTGATTGCATCGATCAGTGCGGCCATGCGGTTCCTCGGGTGGGGGTTGTCGGTCACCAGTATACGGGCGGCTGGCGGGGCCTGGGACGGGGGGTGCGTGCTAGAATCGCAGGGTTGTGGTGGCTGCGGCACCACTGTTTTCGATTTTTCACGTTGGGGTGTGTGTCATGTCCGGCCATTCGAAATGGGCAACGATCAAGCATAAGAAGGGCGCGCTGGATGCGAAGCGCGGGAAGATCTTTACGCGGCTGATCAAGGAGATCACGATTGCGGCGAAGACTGGGGGCGGGGGTGACCCGGACGGGAACCCGCGGCTGCGTGGCGCGATTGCGGCGGCGAAGGCGGAGAACATGCCGCAGGACAACATCAAGCGGGCGATCCAGCGGGGAACCGGTGAGCTGGAAGGTGTGTCGTATGAAGAGATCACCTATGAAGGATATGGGCCGGGGGGCGTGGCGCTGATCGTGGATGTGCTGACGGATAACAAGAATCGGGCCGTGAGCGAGATTCGTCATGCCTTTACGAAGAACGGCGGGAATCTTGGGGAGGCGAACTCGGTTTCTTGGATGTTTACGAAGAAGGGCGTCCTCGTCGTGGACAAGGCGGCGGCGGGGGAAGACCGGCTGACCGAGATTGTGCTGGAGGCCGGGGCGGAGGACCTTTCCGATGAAGGCGATACCTGGGAGGTGCTGACCGATCCGAAGGACTTTGAGGCGGTGACCGAGGCCTTGAAGGCGGCGAAGATCAAGACGGAACATGCGGAGGTGACGAAGATTGCCGCGACTTATACGAAGCTGGAAGGGTCTGCCGCGGGGCAGATGATGCGGCTGCTGGAGACGCTGGAAGATCTGGACGATACGCAGAATGTCTACTCGAACTTCGACTTCGAGGATGCTCCCATCGCTGGGTGAGCCTTGCGGGGCGCGTTCTGTGTGATGAGGCCGCCGGATTGCCCGGCGGCTTTGCTTTGTGGACGGATGACACTTGCACGATGGGGAGGTTTCTTGAACTTGCAGACGCTGCGTTCGATAGCTGGGATGGGGCTGGTGCTGTGTGCGCTGGCGGGGCGCAGCGGGGCGCAGGAGCTTGTGTCCACGAGCGTGAGGGCGGCGGGCGGAGCAACGGCGGCGCGGCAGAGTGGGGCGGCGACGGCGTTTGAGGTGGCTTCTGGGCCGATGCCGTTTGAGATAGGGGCGATCTTCCAGGGGGGAAAGGGGATCACCGATAACCGCGACGGTTTCACGTTTCTGATGGCGGGGGCCCATGCGGGAAAGGTGCTGACGGATGATTTTGGGCCGGGAGTGCTGCGGGGGAACTTCGAGTACGCGATGGAGGTGTTTCCGTTCTGGCAGTCGAAGACGCCGGTGTTTCAACGGGCGAGTTGCGTGGCGGCTGGGACGACGGGGACGGTGAGCTGCTCGCCGTTTTATGATGTTGGAGGAACGTTCCGTGGGGCGAGCGTTACGCCGATCATTCTACGATGGAACTTCAAGGGCAAAGGACGGCTGGTGCCGTGGGTGCAGGCAGCAGGCGGTCTGCTGTGGACGAACCATAAGTATCCAGCGTTCGGCGGGCTCCCACTGAACTTGCAGAACGATGGGCCCAACGCGGATGCGAGTGTGTGGAACTTTACGCCGCAGGGTGGCGTGGGGATTCACTACTTTGTGCGGACGAACCGGTCGATCGATCTTGGGGCGAATGGGGTGCATATTTCGAGTGCAAGCCTGGGGGATCGGAACCCGGGGGTGAATGCGAGTGTGCAGTTCAACGTGGGATACACGTTCTGGAAGTAGGGTCTTACAAGAGCAGGACTGGATCAGCAGAGCTTATGGATCAGGATGCAATTATCGAATGCGTGCCGAACTTCTCCGAAGGCAACGATGAGGGCGTCGTACGGGAGATCGTGGCGGCGATGCGGATGGACGAGGTGAAGCTTCTGGACTGGTCGCTCGACCGGGCGCACAATCGTTCGGTGGTGACGGTGGCGGGGCCGGCGCAGGCAGTCGTGGAGGCGGCGGTACGGGGGGTGGGGATGGCGGCGCGGCGGATCGACCTGACTCGGCAGAAGGGGGTGCATCCGCGGATTGGCGCGGCGGATGTGGTGCCATTTGTGCCGGTCCGGGGGATTTCGCTGGCGGAGTGTGCGATGCTGGCGCGGCAGGCGGGGCTGGAGATGTGGCGGCGATATGGGGTTCCGGTGTACTTCTACGAGGCGGCGGCGATGCGACCGGACCGGGTGAACCTGGAGGATGTGAGGCGGGGGCAATTCGAGGGGTTGCGGGAGGCGGCGCATCGTGACTCTGCGCGGCGGCCGGATGTGGGCGGTCCGGGGGTGCATGAGACGGCGGGTGCGAGTGCGGTGGGGGCACGCAGCTTTCTGATCGCCTACAACGTTTATCTGGAGGCTCCCGGGGCAGCGGCAGGGAGGAATCAGCCGGACATTGCGGCGGCGCGGGCGGTTGCCCGGGATATTCGGGCTTCGAACGGTGGGATGAGTGGGGTGAAGGCCATTGGCGTGGTGGCGAATGGCCGGGCGCAGGTGAGCATGAATATCACGAACTTCCGGGCTGCGCCGATGGCGGAGGTGTATGCGCGGGTGGAGAAACTCGCCGACCGGCACGGTGCGGTTGCGGCCGGGGCGGAGTTGGTCGGGCTGGTTCCGGAAGAGGTGTATGTGCCGGATGCAGAATGGGTTCGTCCAATTGAAGGGTTCGATGCGGAACAGAAGGTCTTAGAGCGAAAGCTGCTGCACCCCATGGAATGGCCGGCAGCGTAAAGTATTGGTTCAGGAGAGTTTTGCGATGGTGCGTTTTGGGATGATTCTGGCGGTTGCGGTGTTGGCGGGAATGGGTTGTGTGGGGCGCGCGGCGCAGTTGAGCGGGGATGCCAAGTCGGCGATTCCGAAGGATGTGCAGCAGGTGATCGTGGTGGACTACCGGGCGATGCAAAACTCGTCTGCTGCGATGAACCTGAAGGACCGGGTGCTGCCGCCGGAGTTGAAGAAGCTGGAGAGTGCGCTGAAGACCTCGGGGCTGAAGGTGGACAACGATGCGGATACGCTGGCGTTCGCATCGTTCAAGTCCGGGGCTGAAGGCACACGGATTGTGGGGATCGCGCAGGGACAGTTCCATACGCAGCAGATTATGGCGAACTTTGTGAAAACAAAGGTGAAGCCGGTGGCGCTGCGGAACAACTCGATCTATCCGCTGGGGTCGGCGGGGATGAGCGTGGTGTTTTTGAACCAGACGACGATGGTGTTTGGGGAGAAAGATGCGGTGAAGGCGGCGCTCGATGCGCGGGATGGGCTGGCTGGGAACTTTATGCAGAATGGCGACATGGTGAACGAGATGGGGGCGGTGGATACGAAGGCGGTTTGGAGCCTGCTGGACCAGAAGGGGACGCAGGCGATGATGAAGAGCGTGTTGGGGGATGCGTCGCAACTTGCCGACTATGAGACGGTGCGGAACCGGATGAAGAGCTCGCGGTACACGATGGATTTCGCGAATGGGGTGAGGTTCGACCTGGCGGTGGTGATGTCGGATACGTTGACGGCAGCTACGGTGGCTACGTTGATGAAGGGGGTGGCTATTTTGCGGAAGACACAGGGCTCGCCGCTCGAGAAGACGGCCCTGGATTCGACCTCCATCGACTCGAACTCCGGGACGGTTTCGGTTAATTATGCTTCGTCGGACAGCCAGTTTTCGAACTTGCTGAGTTCGCCTTTGTTCCAGTCGGTTGTGAAGTAGGAGGGAGCGGTGGGGGCGGGCGGCCGCCATGTTTTTGGGTGGTTCCTTGCGGGCGAAGGTGAGGCTGAGGTGGTGGGGTCCAATCTGGCCTGGAGGTCGGCGAGGCGCGTAGCTCGAGGACAACGATCCCATGGCTAGGCTTGTCCGCACGGAACAGGTGCGAAGAGATGCCTTGCGGGCCAAGGTTCAAGGCTGAGTGTGCTTGCGGTGCAGGCGGGTGGGTGGCTGCTGTTAAGATAGCGGGTGGCGGGGGCGGTGGTTTGCGATCGAGCCCCATGAGCCGGTGAAGGCGGTGGAGTTTGCTTTATTGGCTGCTGTATCAGAAGCTCTTTCCCTATTTCCGGGTTCTGCGGATTTTCCGTTACTTGACCTTTCGGACCGTGTTTGCGAGCTTGACGGCGCTGTTGATCGGTTTGCTGATTGGGCCGTTCGTGATCGAGCGGCTGCGAGAGTTTCAGATCGGTCAGTACATCCGGGAGGATGGGCCGCAGACGCACCAGAAGAAGGGCGGTACGCCGACGATGGGGGGCGTGCTGATCTGCATTTCGATCCTGGTGCCTACGCTGCTGTGGGCGGATTTATCGGATGTGATGGTGTGGGTGGTGATGCTGTCTACGCTTGCGTTCGCGGCGATCGGGTTTGTGGATGATTATACGAAGGTGGTAAGGAAGCATAACCAGGGGCTGACGGGTCGGCAGAAGCTGGCGTTGCAGTTTACGGTGAGTGGGCTGGTGGCGGTGGCGCTGGCGGTGATGCAGACGAAAGGGATGTATTCGACGCGGCTGGTGGTGCCGTTTTTGAAGAACTTTCGGCCTAATTTGATTGTGGATAGTCTGCGGCATGTGCCGCACCTGGGGTGGCTGGCCTTCCTGCCGTTTGTGGTGTTTGTGATGTTTGTGATTACCGGGGCGAGCAACGCGGTGAATCTGACAGATGGGCTGGATGGGCTGGCGATCGGGTGCACCATCATCGCGGCCGGGGCGCTGACGGTGCTGACGTATGTCAGCGGTCATGCGGTGTTTTCAGACTACCTGGAGCTGCAGCGGATGCCGATGGTGAGCGAGCTTACCGTCTTTTGCGGGGCGATGGTGGGGGGAAGCATCGGGTTTCTTTGGTACAACGCGCATCCGGCGGAGATCTTTATGGGGGATGTCGGGTCGCTGGCATTGGGGGGAGCGATCGCGACGGTGGCGGTCCTGATCAAGCAGGAGTTGCTGCTTCCGTTTATCGGCGGGGTGTTTATTCTGGAAGCGCTGAGCGTGATGTTGCAGGTGGGGAGCTACAAGCTACGAAGTGGGAAGAGGATCTTTCGGATGGCTCCGCTGCACCATCACTTTGAGTTGATGGGATGGAGTGAGTCGAAGGTGATTGCCAGATTCTGGATTCTGGCGCTGGTGTTTGCCTTGTTTGCGTTGACTACGTTGAAGCTGCGGTGATCCGGAGGGAACTTTTCTGGCCGTAGTGACGATAGACGGCGCGTTCACGGTTTTTACGTCCTGCGTCCGAACGATCAGCGGGGGCCCAGCATACACGCACCCGCCGGCCGGTTTTCTCAAGGGTCGGTATTCAACCTGCATTCATCTTCGATCGCTCGCGGACACGTAGATTGAAACGGTACCCCTAAGTACCTCTAAGGAGTTCCATGTCGCTGAAGCCTCTCCTCTGGCGCGGACTTTTCGTGCTGCTCGTCGTTGCGTCCATGAATATCTGCTTCGCCCAGGTCATCACCGGCACTCTCCTCGGCAACGTCAATGACACAAGTAAAGCCACACTTCCGAATGTGTCTGTCGTCGTTCGGAACCAGGACACCAACATCGAAACCCGAACCACCACCTCGAGAAGCGGCGACTTCGTCGTGCCCCTGTTACCGCCCGGAAGGTATGAGGTTGTCCTCTCCGCGCCGGGCTTCTCGGAGTATCGCGATACCAACCTGCTCGTCGGGGTAGACAGCAAGGTACGGGTCAACGCGACGCTTGTGGTCGGAAGCGTCAACCAGTCGACCGAAGTACGAAGTGACGAGGTGCCGCTGCAGACCGACGCTTCGGATCTCAATCGGACCGTAAGCCAGGAAGTCTTCGATGCCATTCCAAACGTAGGGCGGAGTCCCCTGCGCGCCGCCGGACTGCTTGCCGGCATTACTCCACGACCCGGATTCAACAATCTGAGCAACATCCCCATCAACGAAGATTCGCGGCGCGCCTTCTCCGATTTCACCATCAACGGCGGCCGCCCCGGTGGCACCGAGATCCTCCTCGATGGCGCACCCGACACCAGCGGAGCCTTCAACGAGATCGCGGTTCTGCCCAACAACGACGCCATCGGTCAATTCAAGATCATCACCAATGCCTACTCTGCGGAGTTTGGCCGGGCCGGTTCGGGAGTCGTACAGATGACGACGAAATCCGGCACAAACCACCCGCACGGAACGGTCTACGAGTACTTCCGCAACTCCGCCCTCAACGCAAACACCTACGGGAACAATTACTTCAATCTACCTCGCGGCGTCTTCAATCTACATCAGTTTGGTGCGACCCTTTCCGGCCCGGTGTTCGCACCCCACTACGACGGCAGAGACCGCACCTTCTTATTTCTTGCCTTCGAAGGGATTCGCCGAGCACAAAACGCCAGCGGCTTTCTGAATGTCCCCACCGCCCTGGAACGGCAGGGTGATTTCTCGCAATCCCTTGCGCTTGTAGCCGGTGCCCTCACTCCGGTCAATATCTACAATCCATCCCCGGACACCTCCACCCTTACCGCCGCCGGAAACGGCGTGATCCGGCAGCAGTTTCAGAGCGGGGGCGTCCTCAACAAGATTCCGTCCCAGTATCTTAATGCCACCTCTCTGCAACTCATCCAGGCGATGCCGCTGCCCAACCGGACCTCGCCAACAGGCGATGGCCAGCAGAACTTCTTCTATGGGGGTTCCGAGTATTCCAGCACGCAGCAGGTGATTGCTCGGCTGGATCACCAGATCAACAAAGACCATCGCCTCACGGTCCGTTTCACCCAGGATTGGTCTCTCGATACGCCGGCAAATCCTTATAGCGGTACCATTCCGCAGGCCTGGCGAGACATGCCCACCAACCAGTTCAATCCATCGCTTGCACTGATGCATGTATGGACCGTCTCGCCTCGCGATCTCGTCGAACTCCGTGTCAACGCATCCCGCGTCAATCTACAAAAACTGCCGATCGGCGGCTTCAACGCCAACCTTGCCAAGCTGGGCTTTTCACCCGATATGTTAGCCACCGCCCGCTATGGAGACTACCCCAGCATCGGAGGCGGCACTAACTTCTCGCAGATCGGTCACAACACCTTCGATGTCCGCGACAATCACACCACCAACTGGTCCACCAACGGCAGCTATACCCGCGTTCTCAACCGGCTCACCCTCAAGATGGGCGGCGAATACAGAATCTACCTCAACAACTTCTCGCAGCCAAACGTTCCCAGCTTTGCCTTCTCGCCGGTCACCAGCTTTACCACCCAGTGCTCCGGCAACGGATGCCCCACGGTAGCAGGTAATCTCTCGCAGGGTTCCGCCTTTGCCTCCTTGCTTATCGGCGCATTAGACGGAGCGGCCGATAGCTCGAACGGCCAGTATGCCACCGGAGACTTTCCTATTGCGCTCTCGGCAAAGTACGCCGCCGTATACATGCAGAACGACTGGCGCGTCTCCGACCGGCTGACGCTCAACCTTGGCGTGCGCTGGGACTACAGCGGGTCGCTCCGAGAGCGATACGATCGGCTCTCGCAGTTCGACCTCGACGCGACCAACATCACCGAAACCCGCGGCCGCTACACCTTTCCAAACTTCCAGGGCAACGGTCCGGGACGGAAGGACGATCGCTTCAACGACTTCGCGCCCCGAGTCGGCTTTGCCTATCGTCCCATCCCCGGAACCGTGCTGCGGAGCGCCTACGGCATCAGCTACGACCCTGTCACGGGCACCGGCTCAGGCATCCTGGGCTTCGGCGCGGATGGCTTTCGCGCCCTCTCCTTTCTCCGCATCAGGCCATCGTCCGGAGCGTTCAACCTCCTGGACGTGCTGGACCGTCCCTATAACAACGCCTTTGCAGGGGGCGGCAAGCCACTGGGCAAAAACCCGGACGACCCCGGCTTTCTCGGGTACAACGTCATCGCGGTGCCACGCCGCGAGGGTGGCGACCCGAACATGCAGCAATGGAACCTTACCCTGGAGCAACAGCTGCCGAAGCATGTCGACCTGCAAGTCTCCTACGTCGGCACGAAGGGAACCCACCTGCTCGTCAACTTCACAGAGATCAACGGCGTCAACGCGCTGGCTCCGTCCCTCCTTTCGCAGTGGCGCGATACCTACGTCAACACCTCGGCAAACCCAGCCAACGCGCGCGTGCCGAACCCCTTTTACGTTGCCGCTCCCGGCACTCCGCTGATCGGCTCCGGAAACCCAAACGTGGCGGGCCCCTCCATCACCCAATCGCAGATCAATCGGCCCTTTCCCGCCTACCCCTCGGTTCGCCTCGGCTACTCGCGCTATGGCAGCTCGAGCTACAACGGTCTGCAGCTCTCCATGCGACGAGCGTTTGCCTCCGGCTTTGAAGTAGGCGGCAACTATACCTGGTCGAAGCTCATCGACTCTACCGTCGACAACTCAGCCGGCGCCGGGAACACCGCCGGCCCTAGCAATCGCTCCTTTTCTCTCTACAACCTGCGTCTCGATCGCTCCGTCTCACAGTTCGACACACCGCACCGCGGTGTCATCTACACCGTTATCGCATCGCCCTTCGGCCGCGGCGGTCACTTCCTTACCCAAAGCCCCGTCGCCAATATCGCCCTGGCTGGATGGAAGCTTTCAACCAACACACAATTCCAGTCCGGCTTAGCTCTCGGCATCTCCAGTAACGGAGGCTTCGGCAGACCCGACGTGGTCGGTAACGCTGCCCTGCAAAAGTCCTTCCGCTGCGTAGGTCCGAAGACATGCCAACTTCCCGACGGAAGCAGCATGAACGTCCCCGCAGGACGCTTGCTCTACTTCAACCCGAAAGCCTATCGCAACCGAGTCATCCAGTTCGGCGCAAACGCAGGGGCCAATGCCGGCAAGTATGCCGACGACATCTATTGGTACGGAACAGCCCCACGGCTATCGAGCAAACTGAGAGGTTGGGGCGTCGATAACACCGATCTATCCCTCTCACGAACCATTCCTCTCCATGAGTCGCTGGACCTGAACTTTCGGGCCGATGTCGTCAACATCTTCAATCGCACCAGCTTCTCCGATGGCAGCATCGACAAAGGCTTCGGCAGCAGCTTTCTGCCAGGAAACACAAGCGACGGCACACAAGTCGCACGTGCCGGGCAATCCACCAACTCCACCTTCGGAACCATCGACGTAACAGGCCAGGGCATCTCGCCACGGTACCTGCAATTCGCCGCGCGTGTCTCCTTCTAGAACAGGAGAGCTCCAGAAGGGGGGAAATTATGTCCGCGTTGCTGCTTCCATTTCGACGACCCACGAGAATCATGGGCGGTGCTCGCTGCCGCCACTACTAAGAAGATCGCCGATCCTGAAATCTCCGACTCAGCAGAGCGGCATTCACCCATGCCGCTCTGCTGAGACAGGGAGAGACCGTCACCCGTACGATTTTGGCGTTTATAGTAGAGATCTGTCATGGGCAAGGCCGCTTGACTGCTTGTCGTACTGTTCACGCGCCCTTAACTCCACCTCCTTATACTTAGAGTACGGAAACCAATCACCAGGAGAAACTTTTGAAGCGTTTTGCCCCAGTGTGTTCGCGTGTCAGCATTATCGGAATACTTGTGCTAACTGGCACTTTTCATCTTGCTCTTCATGCGCAGGAAACGACGGGATCAATTGAAGGAACGGTGCGCGATAGCTCTGGTGGTCTTGTGGTCGGCGCCGCCGTTTCGGTAAAGAGCGAGAGCGGTACGGTTCGGCTTTTGCATACAGATTCCGCGGGCCGGTACAGAGCAACTACCTTGGCCGTCGGCGTTTACGAGGTTACGACGCAAGAGGCGGGATTCAAACGCACGACTACGGGTGGCGTGAAGCTGAGTGTCGATGACCACCTGCGTCTTGATGTCGTTCTCAACGTCGGGGATGTGGCCCAAACGGCTGTCGTGACCGCGGAGGTGCCGCTGCTTGAAAGTGACAATGGCGTTTTGAGTGGATTGGTGGATTCAAGGAAGGTCACCGATCTGCCGCTCAACGGCAGGAACTTCGCGCAACTAATCAACCTGCAGGCTGGCGTTTCCACAAACGTGAACGGCAACCAGGGTTCAGGTCAGTCTGTGAATGGAGCCCGTGGAACGGGCAATAACTTTCTTCTGGATGGCGGCGACTTGAACGACCCCGTCGTTCCCAGTGCCTCGGCGGCTGGGTCGACAGGCGGCTTTACGGGAACGGCTCCCGGGATCAACGCCGTGAGCGTCGACGCGATTCAGGAGTTTCGCGTGATCACGTCGAATGCCGATGCAGAGTTTGGACGGAACTCGGGAGCGCAGGTAAACATCATCACGAAGTCCGGAACAAATCAGGTTCACGGCGCAATTTTTGAGTTCGCTCGCAACCGCGCTTTTCAAGCCCGCAGCTACTTCGATCGAAATCCGGCGTTTCAGCGAGACGGCCACTTCATCGCTCCGCCCTTTGTGCAGAATAATTTTGGCGGAGTCCTTGGCGGTCCGGTGCAACATGACAAGACATTTTTCCTTTTTAGTTATGAAGGTTTCCGTCAACGTCAGGGTGTTTCGGTGGTTAACAACCTTCCATCGCCGAACACCATTGCAGCGGTTGCGCAGCAGAATGCCGCGCTGGGGCAGGTGCTCGGTGCCGTCTTTACAGGCAGGTATGCAGCACCGACCGGGAAAGAGGATAGTGTCGCAAACATCATCAAAACGCAAACCCCGGTGGTGACACCCACATCGCTCAACCGCGCAAACAGCTTTGATGAGGACGCGTACCTCGGCAAAATCGATCGCAATCTGCCGAGAAATGCCAGACTCTCAGTGCGTTACGCCTACTTTCATAACAACGCTGGTCCGGGTACCGTCTCTGGTTCTGGCCTGCCTGGAACTGGCGTAGGCTTTATGAACACCGTGCACAACGGGATCATCGATCTGACACAGCCGTTCGGCGGCTCGCTGCTGAACGATTTTCGCGCTGTCTTTGAGCGCAACAGCATCAGCAATCTCTTCGATCCAGCCCCAGACGGCATCCTTCAGTCTGGAACAGCACGGTCCGGTGCCTTTGCGGGACAGCCGTATGGCGACCCGCTTACTCCAAACGGCATTCCAACACTTGACCTTGGCTATGGTCTTCCCGAACTCGGGTACACCACGACGGCGCCGAACACCCGGGCTTCAAACACGTTTCAGTTCAACGACACCTTTACGATGATCAAGGGGCGATCCACATTAAAGATGGGCGGTGAGTTGCGCCGCATACAAGACAACAGCGTCTTTGGCTTTTTGGAACGGCCAAACTGGCAGTGGAACTCCTCCGGAGCAAATACCATTCTGCAGCCCGGTGCACCTGCCTCTGTGTTTACTCAGAATCTCTTTCTGACGCCGCCAACGTCAGAGAGGGGCTTCCGTATCTGGGAGGGTGCTCCGTTCGTCCAGGAGACGCTCAAGGTGACGGCCAAGCTGACGATCAACGCCGGCTTGCGTTATGAGTACCTGGGCCGCCTGACCGAAGTGAACGGCTTCCTGAGCAATGCATTTCTCTCACCCGGCGGCAATCCGTCTGCCAACACCTCCTTGCTTGCCAACGGGCCCGCGGGATTGAATCAGGTTCGGCTGATTACCGTGGGATCGGGCCGGCCGTTGGCACTGTTTCCAGCGGCGCTCAACAACTACTCGCCGCGGCTTGGTTTCGCGTATAGCGCCAACCCGACCACGACGGTGCGTGGCAGTTACGGCATCTTCTATGACCGCATCTTCGACAACGTGGTGGGGAATGCCCGAAACTCACCACCGTTTGTAGTCCCGGTGACGACCGGCAGCATCCCCTACGGTTTTTCGGTCGCAACCGCCGATCCTGCTGCGACAACGCTTCCCATTGGGCCTACAACAGTGAACCCAAATCTCTCGTTTCCAAAGACGCAACGCTACAACCTGTCTGTGCAACAGCAGTTCGGGCGTTCCAACCTGCTGGAACTTGCTTACGTCGGGGCCGCGGCCAATCACCTTGTCCGTACCCTCAATGAGAACTTTGGGTCTTCGTTCCCCAATGCCTACCGGCCTGCCAACATTAACGTCCCAGTGGGCATTGCGAACAGCAGCAGCAACTTCCGCCCACAGGTCTTTGGCACCTTTTCTACTCGCGACTCCTCCAGCACCTCAAACTACAATTCGCTGCAGGCATCGCTCCGGCGAAACTTTGCTGCGGGACTGGCCTTCCAGGTCTCCTACACCTGGTCGCATTCCCTCGATACAGGCTCCGGCGAAATCCTGACGGGCATTCCGACGGGAAGCGTGACCAACCTTCTGCCGGCGCGGAACTTAAACGGCACGGTTGCCTACCCAACGCTGGTAAACATCAACGCCCTCCGAGCATCACAGGGGCTTAGTGCCTTTACGACGGATGCCCAGGCAGCAAGTTACTACGCAGCCACTTATCTTGGCGGTGCCCAGCTTGGCGCGGATTACGGTAACTCAGACTTCGACCTTCGCCACGCACTCGTCATTAATTTCAACTACGACCTTCCGTTCGGAGCTGGAAAGCTGATAGGAGGTACGTCTCACGGCTTGATCGATAAGTTGATCGGAGGATGGCAGGCGAACAGCATTCTTCGCTTCCAAACAGGAGCGCCCTATAGCCTGCTGGCAGGAACGGACGTCAACGGTGATGGTGTTTCCAATGACCGGGCCTCGCTTCGTGCGGGGACTTTGGCGTCGCTTCGCAATCCGCTCTTCCGGAGCAATGGTAGCCTTACATACCTAACCAATCCGAAGGTCGATGGAGTCTCCACTCTTGGTCTCTCTGCAACCCCCGACGTAGCTGGTTCGCAATTGCAGAGAAATCTTCTGTCTGGCCCAGGCGTCGATAGTATCGATTTCTCCTTATTCAAGAACACCGCGTTTAGCACTCGACACGAGAGGATCAACACCCAGTTCCGAGCAGAAGCGTTCAACGTCTTCAATCACACAAACTTTTCCAACCCTACATCGACGATCTCTGCAGCGACTTTCGGTCAGATCGCCGCCACGACAACGCCAGGACGCATTCTGCAGTTTGGGTTAAAAATCCTGTTCTAGAAGAAGGTGTTGGATCTTTTCCCTTCCGGTTAGGTCGACATGGGTCCGCGTAGATTCCAGGCATTTTCTCGGGCTACGTTACGGGCTTCTACTGCGTTGACGGCCGAACCCTTACCAGAGCCAGGCATGGAAGACGAAGCAACTCGGAGCGCCTAGTGCCGTCGCCGAACATCGCAGGGCGGTCGCATCCGCCTGCGGCTACCTTCTCTCGAACGATCGATAGGAGATGCTTGCCAATACGATTCGCAGATCCAGCGCTTAGTGCGGCATCTCCTCGTGCTCGGCTAACCTCTAAAGGTTCAGGAAAAACTCGCCACGCATCCATCGACCCAACCTCACCCCTGTGTGAAGAATGCGCAGTACAGGGGGAGGGGCATCTGCTAAGGTCATGAACTCTAGTTGAAAGAAAGGCACATCGCTATGCCATCCACGCACGAGCAAAGTCTGAATCGCCGCCGCTTCCTGCGACAAAGCTTTGCCTTCAGCGCCGCTGCCGCGCTCACTCCTTCTGGTCTCTTCGCTGCCCCGCCAAAGCCGCAGCCTGGTGCCTCTCATTTGCTGATGCTCGGCGACTGGGGCCGCGATTCCAAGGATCAGGCCCAGCGTGTCGTCGCTCAGGGCATGATCGACTACATCCACAAACACGCCCTCACCCCCGAAGCCCTGCTCATGCTCGGTGACAACTGGTACGACGACCTCCCGGGCGGCGTCGACTCGCCCCGCTGGCAGACCAGCTTTGAGAAGATGTACCCCAAGGCCGTGTTCAACTGTCCCGCCTACGCTATCCCGGGGAACCACGACTACCAGGTTATGCCGGAGAGCAAACTCGCCGCAGAACTCGCTTACGCCAGACGCGGCAACACCCGTTGGACGATGCCGTCCCTCTGGTACCGCTTCACCTTCCCCAAAGACAATCCGCAGATCACCTTCATTGCGCTAGACAGCAACGTTTTTCACGAAGGCAAGAAGCCTGAAGCTCACGATTACAACTTTACCCTCACGCCAGCTCAGCAGGCCGAGCAACTCGTCTGGCTGGAGACAGAGCTTCAGAGACCCTCGACCACGCCGTTTCTCTGCGTCATGGCTCATCATCCTATTTTCTCCAACGGCCCCCACGGAGATCACAAGGTTCTCATCCGCGACTGGGATCCGCTTCTGCGAAAGTACGGCGTCCACCTATACCTCGCCGGCCACGATCACGACCTACAGCACCTGGAGTTTGAAGGCCATCCCACCACCTTCTTCCTTTCGGGAGGCGGCGGCGCGGAGCTCTACAACCTGCGACCGGAAGAGACCTCGCGTGGTCCCTGGGCGGAGAAGGTACACGGCTTCAGTCATTTGGAAGTCACGTCGTCACTGCTTTCCCTGCGCCACCTCAACGCGGATGGTACCGTTCTCCACGCATTGACGAAGAATCCCGAGGGCAAAGTCACCATCGTCCCGTGATCCGAAGCACGACAGGGGAGGCCAAGGAACCAAACCAGTGGGCCATCTGGGTGATGCCGCGATCCCTGGTTTACGTTCGCATCGAACGATCCGCGACGTTTCGGATACTGCTGATGCAGCTTCTGATTTGGGTATAACTTTGGCACGACGAAGAGGATGAGTTGAACCAATAGCCAAGCGTCACCGCTCGCGACGGCGGCTAACAGAAGCTTCTTGCGTAGGCTTTCCATCAGGCTCGACCGGGCTTACGATCAGCGCCAGCTTCTGTGAAAGCTTTGGCACTCTGCAATAAGTCGAGTAGATGGCGACTTTAGATAAACCTGTCATGGGTGGCGCTTCGGTCGTTACCGGCTCGCGAAGTCCTGTGGCGGCGGGAAGGAAAATGTCTCGCCGCCGACGGCGAACCCTCGGCGGCGAGACGTCTTGCAGGCTGGTTAGAAGTTGAACTTGGCGACAAACTCGACCTTTCGCTCCTGGCTGGCGGTCCCGTTGATGGTACCGAGGTTACCTGTGTTGGAGATGTTAGAGTTGGGAGCCGCGAAGCTGGGATGGTTGGCTACGTTGAAGGCCTCGGCGCGGAGCTGGACGCGGTATCGGTCGGCGAAGCGGAGGTTTTTCTCGAGGTTGACGTCCCAATTCTGGAACTTGGGGCCGCGGAGGAGATTGTAACCGGAGTTGCCGTACTGAGCGTAGGTGAGGCCGTTCCCTGCGACGTAGGTTTGCGGGGCGGAGAAGGCGGCAGCGTTGAAGAAGTTGAAGCGGCTCTGATTGCTGGGGTAGAGGGGGACGCCGGGGACGCGGTCGGCGCGTCCGCTGACGAGGCCGGCGGTGGAGCCGGGAGCGGTGTAGTTGACCGAGAAGGGTTGGCCGCTCTGGGCGGTGGTGATGCCGGAGATCTGCCAGCCGGCAATGAGCTTATCGGTAAAGCCGTGGGCGGTGCCGAGGAAGGTGCGTCCGCTACCGAAGGGAAGCTCATAGCTGTAGCTGACGACGAGGACGTTGGGGGTAATGCCGCCGATCTGGCCGAAGGAGTCGTTGGGGTTGATACCGGACGGGTTTTCAACGTTTTCGGTGCCGAGGACGCGGGTGTATTGATATTCCGCGTTGATCTGGAAGCCGTGGCTGTAGCGCTTGTGCACGCCGAGTTGCAGGGAGTTCATGTTGCTGTGGAAGATGGGATCGATGATGAGGCTGATGCCTGCGAACGGTTGGTATAGGTTGGTGGTCTGGGAGTTCACGCCCACAAGGGGTGGGTTGGCAACGTTGATGTTGGGAGAGGTGGTTCCGGGGCCGCTGGAGTTGTTCTGCTTGACGTTGTGCTGGCCGACGTAGCTTGCGCGAACGTCGAGGCCGCGGTTGAACTGGCGCTCTACGGTGAGGTTGTACTGCTCGGTGTAGGGGGTGACGGGGGAGTGCATCTCGACGGCAGACGGATTAGCGTTGAAGGCACCCGTAGCGGAAAACGGATTGTTCATGGAGAACGTTGGCGGCCCTGAGGCTGGCTGGTTGAAACTCTGGACAGCGGAAAAGGGGAAAGCGGTGAAGGCGGTCGCCTGCGCGTAGGAGGCGGGGATGAGATTGAAGAAGATGCCACCGGCACCGCGGATGACGGTGTTGGGAAGCACCTGGTAGGCGAAGCCTAATCGCGGAGCCACGTTATTGGCGTCCTTGCCGAGATAAGCGCTGAGGCTGTCAGGGAGTCCGACCGTCGAACTGAGCGTGGTGAGGGGAAGAAACGCCTGTTGGACGGCGGCGGGGTAGGATTTGGCGAAGACGACGACCTTGCCGATGCTGGGCACGAAGCTGGCCTGGTTGCCGTAGACGTTGTCAGGGAAAAACTG
Organism: uncultured Granulicella sp.; assembly: GCA_965213785.1. Classification (GTDB taxonomy): domain Bacteria; phylum Acidobacteriota; class Terriglobia; order Terriglobales; family Acidobacteriaceae; genus Edaphobacter. The sequence goes on from OZ243921.1 coordinate 3,625,462, forward strand.
GATGTCGTAGCGGATGCCCGCGTTTACAGTGAGTTTGGGGGTCAGTTTCCAATCGTCCTGGATAAAGGCGCCGAGCTCGTCGGTGATGTTGCGGTAGGAGAGCGCGCCGGGATTGGCGAGCTGGGTGGTGGTGGGGTAGCCGAGGAGGAAGTCGGCATAGGCGTTGCCCGTAAAGCGGTTGGTGAAGCTGAACGATCCGCGTGCGGGAGAGACGGCGGAGATGTTGAAGTGGTTGGAGTAGAGGAAGTTGACGCCGGTCTTGATGCTGTGGCGGGAGAGGACCTTGCTGAGCGTGGTGTAGCCCTGGATGTCCTGCTCGTAGTCTTTGGAGCCGGCTTCGGAGATCGATTGTATGTTCGTGATGTTTAGGGTAGGCGCTCCTTGGATGGGTTCGACGGGGAGGCCCGGGATGATGCTGTTGAAGTTGGTCATGTAGTTCTGGGGATTGCGGAAGGTGACGAGGTGGGTGTAGGCGGCGTAGCTGTCGAGCAACAGCGTGGGAGTGAAGGCGTGGGTGAGGCCCAAGATGACTAGGGTGTCGTGCTCGCCGATGCCGGCCATGCCGCCTGCCTTGCTGGAGCCGCCGGTCGTGGGGTTGGGGCCATAGAAGGCGGAGAGGAAGGTAGCGCGGAACTGATTCGTTTCGTTGATCTTGTGGTCGATGCGGACGGAGTGGCGGTCAACGTGGCTGGTATAGGGCACAAGTTCGAAGGTGTTCGTGCCGTTGCCGGCGATGGTCGGGAGCGGGATGAGAACCGACTGCAGGGCCTGGGTAACGGGGTTGAAACGGCTCTGCGGAACCATGTTGTTGGGGAAGGGCAGGCCGGTGAGGGGATCTTTGATAACGGTCGTGAGGGAGGAGAAGTCTCCGGCGCGGAAGGCCAGGGACGGTTGCTGGCTGTTGATTGAGGCGGACTGGGTGAGGCGGAAGCCCTCGAAGGCGTAAAAGAAGAAGGATTTGTCGCGGCCGTTATAGAGGTGGGGGATGAAGATGGGAGCAGAGAGATTGCCGCCGAACTCATTGCGCTGGTACGGTGCGCGCGGCTGGGCACCGTTGAAGTACGGCTTGGCACCGGTCCCCTTGCCGCGGTTGAACTCGAAGGCGCCGCCGTGAATCTGGTTGCCCCCGCTGGCGGTGACGACGATTACCTGGGCGGGCTGGTTGAACTCGGCGGGTTCGCCGGTGGTGATGGTCTTGAACTCGCCAATGGCGTCGAGCGAGGGAGTGTCGGCGAGGCCGCGCTGGAGGGTTCCGGACTTGCTCTGGACGCCGTCGAGAGTGAAGCCAACGCCGCCGAAGGCGTTGCGTCCGCCGGTTCCGATGGAGGGGGTGACGCCGAATACTGGAACCTGATCCTGGGCACCAGCGCCCTGTACGCCCGGGGCGAGAGCGATGAGGCCAATGAGGCTGGTGTGTCCGTTGAGCGGAGTCTCCTGAATAGTGGCGGCGTCGATCACAAGGCCGACGGAGGAGGTGTCGGTCTGGATTAGCGGGCTGTCGTCACTGGTGACGGTGATCTGCTGCTGGCTAGACCCAATCTTGAGCGCGGGGCTGACCTGGGCGACCTGATTGATGGTGAGAGTGAGGCCCGTCTGCTCAAAGCGGCTGAACCCGGACTTTTCGATGACCACGGTGTAGTCGCCAGGAGGAAGCTGGGTCACGGTGTAGAAACCTGACTCAGAGGTGGTCAAGGTCTTGACCGTGTTGGTGGCGGTCTGGGTGATCGTCACGGTCGCTTGCGGGATGGCCGCGCCGCTGGGGTCGGTGACAGTGCCGGTGATCGAGCCGGTAATGCCCTGAGCGATGGCTGCGGGAGCCAGGATACAGAAGGCGATCAGGAGAAAGGTGACGACGACATTTCGAAACGAGCGGGCTGCTGCCATGGTGCCTCCAGGAGTGTGATCCAAACCATTGAAATCAATTGAGCGGTCGTTCCGGGCGTGGTGGATTCGCCGCAAACCGCCTCTTAGTGTGGCCAGAGAATCCTGCCTGCTTCGTAGCTGCATGGGCAAGTTAATTTACCGGCCACGAAGTAGTAAAGAATGTAAAAGAGGCATGAACGTCCAGGACCGGCGACACTAACCGGTTGCTCCAGAACGAGTTGTGAGTTCGCGGCAGATCAACGGGCCGTAGTGCGGGTGGCAACAACCTCCGTCCGCAGGGTGGTTCCCGCCATCCGCGTGGAGCGCAAAAGCACCTCGAAGTACGGAAAGTGCCCGGTCGCCGGGGATGAACTCACGCCGCGTAGACCCTCTGGCGAAGTGACGAACACCCCTGCGGCCTGCGTGGCTTGCGAGTCGGTACCAGCAATGAGTAGAACATAGCGCTCCGGCGAGAGATTTGGCAGGAAAGCCACCACGCTATAGCCTACGTGCCCCCGTTCGTAGACGGATTCGTAACTTTCCTGCTCTCCTGCCCGCGGGGCACGATTAAGAACCCTGCTGGAAGGATGGTAGAGGGAGGGTTGGAAGTCTACATAGAAGTTGAGTCGGCTTTTGTAAAGGTCGATCCACGGATTGGAAGCGCGGCTCCCTATCAGGATCACGTTGCCGGTGCGCATTGCGTCTGGCAGAAAGTCCTTGACGGAACCAAAGCGTAGGTTTGCCGCATAAGGAGCGAGTGTGAAGATTCGCCGTGCAGTTTGGAAGTCGCCTACGCTGCCGCTGTTCCTTCCCCGGACCTGAAGGAGAATGTCGTGCAGGTCAGGGCTGATGCCAGGCTCAGGTTGCTGCTGATAGCTGTTGCTGAGGTATTCCTCAAGAGGGATCTCCCGTTTCAGGACAAGTTGTTCGATAGCCAGGGAGGTATCTCCGCCGACGATGTTTGTCTCCGCGCCGGAGTTGAAGAAGGGCGACCAGAAAGCATCGAGAGTTGGGTCCGCCCGCCAGGGTTCCAATTGCCGTTTGAGATGGAGGACCTGCCATAGAAGCACCGCGAGAACGGCCCACAAGAGGATCGAAAATATCGCGAAGCCTTTAAGGAGGGGCACGGAGGGGAAGTGGGACGCAGACTCAGGTGGGGCAGCAAGCGGCGCAGGGAGGTCCGGCAGCGTGGCGTAGGTTTCTGCTTGTTCTTCCAGCGGTGGAGCGGAATCGACGACCGTCTCGATACTTCTGCGGCGGAACGAGGGGCAGTAGTTCCCCCCACGGGGCAGGTCAAGGACGTAAGTTTCGTTAGCGCCTTCGGTAATGAAGTACTGCTCGAGCCGTTTGCGCAGTTCAGTCGCATTGACGCGAACGATGTTGTCCACGGCAGTGTCGTAAAGCGCCTGACGGCCGAAGACGGCTGCTCCGATCTCCTGCTCACGCACATTTGAGCGGCGCTGCCGAATGGTTTGCTCGCCGACATAAAGCAGCATCTCGCGAAGGCGGGTTGAACGCTTCAACAAGTGGCTTTCGACCACCCGCTCCAGCAGAGTCCAGCGTTCGTGAGGCGAGAGGTCTTCTTCGCTGATCGGGTTAGGTGTCATGCACTCTCGGCTAATACTACGACCAAAGTTCGCGCCCTGCCGTTGCCGTCGCCAGCCTTCGCCTCAGAAGAAGGACGGGGCGTGCCGGATCGGGCGGACGCCGGGGTGGCCGGCCTATGGCGTTCGTGGTGGCGATGAGTTTTCCACAGAGGGGGGTGGCCCGGTGAGAGCGAGCAACGGCGTACTTGCCGGTTGACGGATCGTAGTCATGGTCAGCAGGCCGGGAGAAAGAATACGGCCTTCATCCTATTCTTCTGGCAGCAGTCATCTCTTTGATGGGCGGTCGCTTACGGGTGAGCTAACGTCTACCAACGCCTGGGCAAAGCAGCTATGAGCAACGTCTTTATACAGCAAGGCCTGCGCGTAGCGGTCCGACTCTTCTTCCATGTCTCCACGGTGATTCGGAAAGTGCCTGGCATAGTAGTGCATGCCCGGCAAGAGTTCCGGTGCAAACACGAGAACGTCTCCGGGCACGGCAGACCTTAGAAAGCCGGTCATCGCGGCGGTCCAAAGTTGCTTGAAGTGCTCGAGGTAATCTACCAGGCCATGCGCCTGCGAAGGTCGCGCATGAACATCAGGACCGATTGGCACCTGAATGCAGCCCGGGCTGGCGACACGGCCATGCATGAAGCCGACGCGATCAAAGACAGGCTGCATGAAGGCCAGCTTTGAAGCCCAGTCGCCATATACCAGCTCCTGGCCGCAGTAGTAGTGGCTGAAGTCCCCGTTGAAACGGATCTCCGGAAACTTCTTCGTGATCTGCACGGTGCGCCAGAGATCCTGCGTCACGGTGGCTCGATGTGTCTCGATGAAGATGGGCAGTGCATGGCGAACGCCTGCGGACAGAATCGCATCCACGAGACGTGCAAGGTCATCGTCATCTTCAAGGCCCCATCCCGCGTGCACCGTCAGGCAGAGGTCTCCCCGAAGCTTGTGCCGCGCCACGATAGCATCCGCTTCGGAGGGCGTGGAGATGCGGCCGAGTCCGCAATACGGAAGCACGATCTTTTCGGGCGGCGGACCATCATCGATGAGCTGCACGCCTTCGAAACCATCCGCTGCCAGCTTGTGGAGCCGCTCGATGCCCGGCAGGTCGAGCCAGATGGTGTCTTTTCGGAGCGACTCCAGATTGCCCAAATTCAGGTAAACGCGGAGGGCCGGCGGAGAGCCTGAGCCGTCATTGTAGAAGCCGGAAGGGGTCATCGTCAGAACTCGTCATAGGCGATCTGGTTTGCGGGCACATCCAATTCTGAAAGCATCCGCGTGCAGGCTTTGATCATGGTGGGCGGTCCACACAGGTAGAACTCGATGGAGCGTGGGTTCGGATGATCACGCAGGTGATTTTGCAGAACCACATCATGAATGAATCCGGAGTGCCCTTTCCACGAATCCTCCGGGAGGGGTGAGGAGAGCGCCACGTTGAATTGAAAGTTTGGCCGCTCTGCGGACAGTTCGCGAAAATAGTCGTCGTAGTAAATCTCTTGCCGCGAGCGGGCTCCATACCAGAAGCTGACTTTGCGGGCAGTCGCCTCCGTCTCAAGCAGGTGCGATAGGTGCGCACGCAACGGAGCCATGCCTGCACCGCCGCCGATATACACCATCTCGCGTTGAGTAGGCTTTACATGAAAGTCTCCAAAAGGTCCCAAACCGGTAACTTCATCACCCGGCTTCAGGCTGAAGAGGTAGCTTGAGCCGACGCCCGGGGCGCAGTCCTGACCGGGCGGCGGGGTCGCGATACGCACGTTGAAGCGCAAGACGTTTTCCCGCTGCTGATTACTTGCAAGCGAGTAGTTATTCCGTTGCCCGGAGGAAGGGTTCCGTGCGACAAGATCGAAGACATGTTGGTTTTCCCAGACAGTCGCATATGGTTCCGGTATGTCGAAGTCGCGGAAGCAGATCGCATCGTAAGCAGGGATATCGATCTGCAGGTAATCGCCCGGTGTGAAGGCGATCGTCTGCTCGGGATCGATGGATTCCAGTGTCAGTTCTTTGATAAAGGTTGCGACGCTGCGGTTACTCTTAACGCGTAACTTCCAGGTTTTTTGCGAGCGTGCGCCTGCGCCACCCGCGCAGCGAACATTGATGTGCAGCAGGCCATCACGCTCTTCCGCCGGATAGGTTGCAAGCCCACGACAGATGGGGGCGCGTGCGGGGGAGCCGTCGACCAGATGGAAGCGCCCGTTATGCTTCGAGCACTCGATGGTTCCCGCTTTTACCAGGCCTTCGGAAAGGTGTACGTTGCCATGGGTGCACATGCCGTCCGTGGCGTACAACACACTCTGTTCATCGCGGTATATTGCAAAGGTCTTCTTGCCATGATCGAAACGCAAGACGTCGGCCCGGCGCAGATCTGCCGCGGGGCAAACCTGTACCCACCCCTCCGGATCCACGGCAGCGGTGTTCGCGGTGTGGACCTTGCGCGTACTTACCGCAGGCTTCGGCAGCGTGCGCTTGACGTGGTACGCATGGTCCTTTCTTTGCTTCAGCAATGCCGGAACGATCTCGCGCCATGCAGCGAAAAGGCTCGGGTAGGGTGCAGGGCAATCGTCTTTAATGGCGTCGTGTAGCTTCGGCAGCGCATGGAACGGCACCAGCGGGTACATATGGTGCTCAATGTGATAGTTCATGTTCCAGTAAAGGAAGCGATGGATGGGATTGAGGTAAACGGTGCGGCAGTTCAGCCGGTGGTCCAGCACATTCTCTGCAAGGCCCGCGTGTTGCGTCAGGCCGTACACCACCATGAGCCACGATCCAAACAGGTTGGGCAGGCCGACAAACAGTAGCGGCAATATGCTGCGCGTAAACACCGCCAGCGCAAGAACCGCGGCATACACGGCCACGTAAATGCGTGCTCTGCGGACGATCTTGGGATACTCCATCTCCGGGATGTAAGTCTTCTCATCGGCAGACATCCTCCCAAGCGCGTGATGTACGATCCGCGGGAAGTACTTTGGGTAAACACCCAGGTTGAAGAAAGCCATGATGACGGCTTTCACATCGGTTGGGCGCGGCACAGCAATTTCAGGATCGCGTCCTACAATAATCGTGTCGCTATGGTGCCGCGTATGGCTCCATCGCCACACGGTGGATTCACGCATCACCATGAACGAAGCGAGTTCATACAGAGTGTTGTTCATCCAGTCTGTCTTGAAGGCGGTGCCGTGCGCTGTTTCATGCCAACGCGAATCTGAAGTGGAGGCATACAGCACGCTGTAGATGGCGTAGGGCAGCACAGCCCACGCGCTTCCCCAAAGTTTATAGGTGGCGAAGCCGGTGGCGGCGATAAGAGTAAACCACAGCAACGTATTCGCGATCGCCGGTCCGTCACGCCGCTCTAGCAGGCTCCGCATGGTTCCCCGCGGAACGGCGCATTGGTACCATTCGGCCTCTGCAAGACCTTTCTCGATCGCCAACGTGGAGTTAACTCCCGTCAACGTGTAGTCAGGCTTGAGGGGAAGTGTTGCAAGCACGGTTTGTTGATTCATGATCAGTTCCTTGAAGATGTGTCGTTAGTGTAGCGATCGCTCGTAGCGGCTGAAGCAGGGCATGTTGAAAAGGCGTATTCGGTAGTTTGTCTGCAACGTTCACCAGGCTGCACAAGAATGCTTCCGAGCTCCGGCACGTCGATGCCGTCGGGGTACCCCATACACTCCAGACAAAGGCCTGCGAACGCCTCGTAGCGTTTGCCGCTCTTGCCGATGCCGCCATTCAGCGACGCACCTGTGTAGAGCTGCAGGTACTGCTCGGTTGTGGAGACCTGCAGCACTCTTCCGCTATCGGGATCAATCAGGCGCGCGGCTAAACACAACGAGTTCCCAGGAACATCTTCGCCGGCGGAGCGCAGCCGGTACAGATCACCGTGACTCCGATACAGTTGCGGAATCGATTGTGCCAGACCGCGCGGCTTGCGGAAATCGTTCGCCGCATCGACCGGCTCCAGCCTGCCCGTCAAAGTCATTTGCGCGTCCACAGGAACGAATTTGCCGGCAGACACATGCAGGTCGTGCCCTGAGATGGAAGCCGTTCCCTCGCCTGCAAGATTGAAGTAGGAGTGATGTGTCAGGCTCAAGGGCGTTGGAGCATCTGTCACGCCTATCGTCTCGATGCGAAAGATGTTTTCTGCCGTAACCGTATAAGTGATCGTCAGGCACATCGTTCCCGGGTAACCTTCTTCGCCGCACGGGCTGGTGTAGGTAAGCTGCAAGGAAACTCCCTGGTCCGTCTGCGCCAGGGGAGTGCCTGCCCACAGCCTTCTGTTGAGGCCCGTGATGCCGCCATGCAGGTGATTGGGCGAATCGTTGAGAGCTAAGCGGTATAGCTTCCCATCGATCGAGAACTGTCCGCCTGTCATACGGCCTGCAACACGGCCCACGATCCCGCCCAAATATGCATGGCAGGTGAGATAGGACTCGAGATTGTCGTAGCCCAGCACAACATCCTCAAGCCGGCCGTCCCGGTCCGGCGCCAGCAAGCGGGAGACGGTGCCGCCATACGCAAGCACCTCAAGCTGCAGGCCCCCTTGCCCGGTCAACAGCCACGCCGTCACACACTCGCCTGTGGGCAGAAAGCCGAACGTTCGTGATGTGATCGATGCAGTCACAGCGACACCTCTGAGGCCTGCTAAGAGTACCGACGCCCCCTAATCCCTGTCTTCTCGACAGGTGCGCAATACTTATCGTATCTTGTCATCACATGCTGGAAGACCTGAAACTCGGCGGAAGCTACGACGGCTTTTTGTACCTTGTGGAATCCACGCGAAACCCTCCCATGCTGAAAAGCCACCATCACCTTGAGCTTGAATTGAACCTTGTGGTGCGTGGCACGATCACCTATGTTGTAGGGGGAAAACGGTTCACCTTCGGCGCACGAACGTTACTTTGGCTGTTTCCGGAGCAGGAACATCAACTGGTCGATCGCTCCGACGACGCGCAGTGCTACGTTGCGGTCTTTACCCCCACGCTCATTGCACGATCCTGCCGCACCGAGGCATACATGGGCCTGAGGAATACCCGGTATGAGCAGTACGGCGTGTTGAACACACGGCTTGAGCCTACCTCATTCGACCTGGTGCGGACGACAATGGACTCCCTGATGCAGGATTCACTTGACCCGAACCTGCTGAATCGCGAAGCAGGCTTCGGAGTGACGTCCGCCTTCTCCTTCGCGCATGGTGATCCCGACGGTCTCAATGCGGGCCTCCATCACCTGCTGCTGCTGTGCTGGCGCAGCCAGCGGACAGGCAAGGTGCTAGGAGATGTCGTCACGCTGCATCCGGTGGTGTGCCGCGCGCTGAAGATGCTGAGCGAAGACCGTTGGGATGACAACCTGGGCGACTTGGCAAGGGCTTGCGGTGCAAGCGAAGCGCACCTCAGCCGTACGTTTCGCAAGCAGGTGGGGGTGCCGCTCACGCGGTATCGGAACTCGGTTAGGCTAGCCCGGTTTTGGGAACACCGCCGTCAAGCGGAACAGACAACCCTTGCAGAGTCGGTCTACGCCGCAGGCTTCGGCAGCTACGCGCAGTTCTACAAGGTGTTCGCGCAAGCCTATGGGTGCGGTCCTCGGGCGAGCCTTGTCCATGGCGCTGACCAGGACGATGAGGCCTGCACGCGAGCAGCGCATGAGCTTGCGTCTGACACGGCTGCGATTGAGTGATTTGATTGGTTGCGGGGGTAGGATTTGAACCTACGACCTTTGGGTTATGAGCCCAACGAGCTACCGGGCTGCTCCACCCCGCACTCTCAATATAGTGGCTTTATCGGCTTCTCGTCAAGCTGTTGTGGCCGGCGGCGGGCGGGAATCGGCGGAACTTTTCTGAAGAAATGGCGTCTCTACTGACAGACGTGAAGACGTCCGGAGGGTGCGAGATGAGGGTTGACGGCAGGTTGTGCAAGGCGGTGATGGGGGCGGTTGTGTTGGCCGGGGTGGGGGCAGGACAAGGTGCTGTGTGTCAAAGGGGGGTGGTGGTTCCGGATGCGCAGGTTGAGGCTGGCGTGTTGAAGGCGCTTGCCGGGGCGAGCGACCTGGCGGATCAGGGGATCAGTACGACGACCGTGTATGGGACGGTGACGCTAAGCGGGTCGGTGCGGACGGAGGGAATGCGGGTTGAGGCGGAGCAGCTGGCGGCGAAGGCTCCAGGGGTGAAGAAGGTTGTGGATGAGTTGACGCTGAGCGAGGTCGCGCAAAACGGACCGGCGCAGACGGGAGTGTTGCAGTCGGACGGAACCTATGCTCCTGCGGATGCGGCTCCTCAGGGTGGACAGGAAGTGCCTCCGCCGAATGGGCCGAATACGGATGCTTATGGCCGTCCACTGACTGGGCAGCAGCAGGGAAGTCTCGATCCCAATGGTGGGCAGAGTGCGGCGCAGGGCGGTTACGGACAGAATCCAATGCCTCCGCGAGGGCCTTACAACGGGCCTTATGGACCGCCGCCGCAGCGTGGCGATCACCAGCCCTACGGGAACGAGGGTTATGGGAACCAGCCGAACGGACAGGGCGGATATGGACAGGTTGGGGGACAGGAGGTGACGGTTCCGAGTGGGACGTTGTTGCAGGTGCGGGTGAATCAGCACCTGAACTCGCGGGACGTCCAAGCGGGAACGGTCTTCGACGCGATGGTGGTGAAGGACATCGTTGCTCAGGGACAGATAGCGATTCCGCGCGGCGCGATGGTGCAAGGAACCGTGGTGGATGTGGAGAGGTCGGGCGCGATCAGTGGGCGAGGCGAGCTAGGGCTGAAGCTGACGCAACTGACGCTTGCCGGAAGGACGTACCCGATCAGCTCGGATGTGTTCAGCGCGCATGGCGGCGATAAGACGATTCAGTCGGTGAACAGCACGCTTGGGCTGGGTGCGCTGGGCGCAATTTTCGGCGCGGTGGCGGGCGGTGGGGCCGGCGCGGCGATTGGCGCGGGAGTGGGGGGAGCGGTTGGCCTTGGCTCCTCGGCTGCTTCCGGGCGCGGGAACGTGTTTATTCCGTCCGAGGCGGTGTTGAACTTTCGGCTGGTGTCACCGGAGACGGTGACTACCGTATCGCAGGCGGAGATGCAACGGCTTGGTTACGGCGTTCCGGCTGGTGGACCGCAGATGGTGCGGCGGGGTCCGCCTCCCGGGTACTACTACGGGCCGAGGTACTATCCGTATCCGCGGTATTACTACCGGCCGTACGGGTACTATCCCTACTGAAGCAGTTCTGAGTGGGGGGTGCCCCCCCCCCCCACTCGCGCAAGTAGGGGATAACTGCTTAACCAGGTCTATCTCCTTATTAATTATTGGTTTATACGATTTGAGATATTGAGATGCTTGATTGCCGGAGTTGTGCGTCTTTGAGGTTGGTGGCCTGACGGAGAGGGCAACAGCAAGGGTAGCCGCATGTCCCTCCACTTGGCACTGCTTCGGTTGGGATGACACGTCCTGTTGTTGACGGTGGTTTGGGGGAAGGGCAGAGTGGGGTGACGGCTGATTTATACTGGCGGCTGAGCTTGTAGCGGTCTGGCGTGTGTCTCATCGGCGTGCGTTGGCTGGCTCGGCAAATTTCCTGGCTTGTGCGATCCCTCTTCCCACCCGGATGGGTCAGTACGCTGCCACAAAAAGTGAAGGTCTTCAGTCAAGCATGATTCGTATTCTGCAGCAGGATAACCGCCTTACCAAAATTGTGTTCGCCGTCATCATCGGCTTTGCCGTGCTTACGATGGTCATTACGCTCGTTCCGGGGATCTTCGACAATACCGGGTCCGGCGGCACGGATGTGTACGCGACGGTGCGGGACCCGAACACGCTGGGGCGGATCGCGAGCGAAGCGGTCCCGGTGAAGCAGACGGAGGTGACGGCGCTGGCGCAGCGGCAGTTGACGCAGCAGCGTCTGCCGCCTTTCCTGCTGCCGTACATGGAGCAGCGGGCGGGGCAGATCCTGGTGCAGCGGGCGATTTTGAAGCGGGAGGCCGACCGGCTGAGCCTGCAGGTGAGCGATGGGGATCTGCGACGGGAGCTTTCTTCGGGGGCGTTCGCGCAATACATCTTTCCGAACGGCCAGTATATCGGCGACGACAAGTACATGGACTTCGTGCAGAATGCGTTCGGCACGACGCGTTCGGAGTTTGAGTCGCAGGTGAAGCAGGATATGGAGCTGACGCGGCTGCAGGCTCTGATTACCGGGGGGGTGACGGTTTCGGACGCGGCCGTAAAGGCGGCGGTGCTGATCTCGGGGACGAAGGTGAAGTTCGACTATGCCGTGGTGTCGGGCGACGAGCTGCGCAAGACGATCAACCCGACGGACGCGGAGTTGCAGGGTTTCTTCAAGACGAATGCGAGCCGGTATGCGACGGCCATTCCGGAGACGCGGAAGATCAGCTACATGAGCTTCGACGCCACGAGCCTGCCGGGCGGCAAGCCGCAGGTGACGGATGCGGACCTGCAGCAGTACTACGCGGCGCATAAAGACCAGTACCAGGTGAAGGAGCAGGTACGGGTACGGCACATCCTGATCGCGGTTCCGGCGGGTGCGGATGCGAAGGCGGACTCTGCCGCCAAGGCGAAGGCAGACGACCTGCTGAAGCAGGTGAAGGCGGGCGGGAACTTTGCCGAGCTTGCGGGGAAGAACTCGGATGACCCGGGGAGCAAGGTACAGGGCGGGGAGCTTGGCTGGCTGACGCGGGGGCAGACCGTTCCGGAGTTTGATAAGGCATCGTTTACGCTGCAGCCCGGGCAGACGTCGGATGTGATCAAGACCCAGTTCGGGTACCACATCCTTCAGGTGGAGGAGAAGAAGACGGCGCACCTGCGGCCCATCGAGGAGGTCAAGCCGGAGATTGTTCCGGTGATTGAGCAGACAAAGGCGGGTGCGGCGGAGCAGGCATTTGCGGGGCAGCTGGTGGCGGATGCGCAAAAGAACGGGATGGAAAAGGCAGCGGCGGCGCATGCGCTGCATGCGGTGACGACGGACTATGTGGCGAAGGGCGGCGTGGTAGGCGGGCTGGCGGATGCTTCCGCGCTGCTAACGCAGGCGTTTACGGCGGCGAAGGGAGCGGCTCCGCAGTCGGTCGCTACCGGGGATGGCTTTGCCGTGTTCCAGGTGGTGGATGTAAAGGCGGCTCATGCTCCGGAGTTTGAGGCGTACAAGACGAAGATCGCGGACGACTACAAGGAGCAGCAGGTTCCGCAGATGCTGACGGCGCAGTTGAACAAGCTGGACGACCGGGCGAAGGTGCTGAATGACCTGCGCAAGGCGGCGGCGGAGATGAATGTGCCGGTGAAGACGAGCGAACTGGTAGGGAAAGACGGGCAGGTTCCGGACGTAGGGGCGATGAGCGGGCCCGGCGCGGTGGCTTTTACGCTGCCGAAGGGTGGGATTTCGCCGCCGATCAATGCGGGGCGGACGGGCGTGGTGCTGAGCGTTGTGGACAAACAGGAGCCTACGGCGGATGAGATCGCGAAGGGCTTCAACGCGGCGAAGGATCAACTGCTGAACGATCAGCATGAGGAGATCTTCAAGGTGTACCTGGGGACGCTGAGCGATGAGTACGAGAAGAAGGGCGCCGTGCGCTACACGAAGAAGCAACCGGCGCCGGGGGCTAGCCCGTTTGGCGGGTAGGTGGCGCTAGACGCGAACGCGGGATGGCCTCTACTCCGTTTCGCTCGGACGAGATGATAGGTTTTTGGCGGATGACTGGCCTGCTGGTACCTCGTTGGTGCCCGCAGGCCGCTTCATTTTGCCGTCGCGTTCGAAGAGAATCGGTTTCGGCATCACATAGCAGAGTTTCTTTGGTGGGAGGATAAGGTCGATGGCAATCGATGAGTTGGAACGGCAGTCGGGGGTGTTGCTGCATGTGACCTCGCTACCGTCGCATGGGGGTGTGGGGGACTTTGGTCCGGCGGCGTATGCGTTTGTCGACTTTCTGGCGGCGGCGAAGCAGAAGATGTGGCAGGTGTTGCCGCTGAACCCGACGGGGTATGGGAGTTCGCCGTATTCGGCGCTTTCGGCGTTTGCGGGAAACCCGATTTTGATCAGCCTGGAGAAGCTGGCCGAGGCGGGATGGCTGGCATGGGAGAAGCTGGAGGGGCTGCCGAGCGCGGACGGGCCGGCGGACTATGGCGCGGCGTTTGAGAAAAAGCTGCCGCTGATTGAGGAGGCGGCGCGGAACTTTCTGGAAGGCGCCCCTAACGAAATGAAGGCGAAGTTTCAGAAGTTCTGCCAGGACAATGCGTCGTGGCTGCAGGACTATGCGGTCTACAACGTGCTGCGCAAGCGGTTTGCGTATGCGAGCTGGATCGACTGGCCGGTGGAATACGCGCTGCGGAAGAGCGATGCCATGACGGCGCTGCTGACCGAGCATGGGGCGGAGCTTGCGGTCGAGCAGGTGATCCAGTACTTCTTCAACGAGCAGTGGTGTGCTCTGCGGTCCTACTGTGCAGCGCACAAGGTCGAGATCATGGGGGATGTGGCCATCTTCGTGAGCTACGACTCGGCGGATGTTTGGACGAATCAGGACATCTTCGAACTGGACGAGGAGCGGAGGCCGGTCCGGGTCTCCGGGGTGCCTCCGGATTATTTTTCGGCTACGGGGCAGCGGTGGGGGAATCCTCTGTACAAGTGGGGGGTTCTGAAGGAGCGCGGGTTCGACTGGTGGGTGGCGCGGATCCGTCGGTCGCTGACGCTGTATGACGTGATTCGGCTGGACCACTTCCGGGGCTTCGAGGCTTACTGGTCGATCGACGCGAAGGAAGAGACGGCGATCAACGGGCAGTGGGTGAAGGCTCCCGGGCATGAGCTGTTTACGCGGCTGAAGGAGGTGTTCGGGACGCTGCCGTTTGTGGCCGAGGACCTGGGGGTGATTACCCCGGAGGTGGATGAGCTGCGGGAGCGGTTCGGGATGCCGGGGATGCGGATCTTGCAGTTCGGGTTCGGTGAGCGGGGGAGTCACTTGTATTTGCCGCATCGATATGTGGCTAACTCTGTGGCGTACACGGGAACGCACGACAACAACACCACGCTGGGGTGGTGGGTGGACGAGGCGAGCGAGGAAGAGCGGGCAAACGCCGAGACGTACATGCAGAAGATGAAGCATCCGGCGGAGATCAACTGGGCGATGATCCGGGCGGTGGCGCGTTCGGTGTCGAATCTGTGTATCTTTCCGTTGCAGGATATTTTGCATTTGGGCAGCGAGGCGCGGATGAATACGCCGGCAGCCCCGCGCGGGAACTGGACGTGGCGGTATCATCCTGCGGCGCTGCATCCGGACTTTGCGAGCCAGTTGGCATCCCTGATGGAAATGACGGACCGGGACGGGTATGTCGCTCCGGAAGAGGGAAGTGAGGCGGGAAAGCAGACGGATGAGGCGCATCTGCGGGTGGAACTGGGGTCGGCGGTTTAGAATGAGAGGGACGCTAATTTCAGGAGATCGTATGCCCCTTTCCGGTGAAGCAATCCGCATGATGAACTATGTCGACGATATTTCAGTAACCTTACGGCGCATTCTGGTGGTGCTTCCTTCGCTGACGGAGGAGGAGCGGCAGCGGGTGGCGGTGCACATCCGGGCGGCTGACCCGAGCTATGACAGCGTGTTGAACTCGCTGGCGGCGAAGGAGTAGTGGAGGCCTCGCCGGTCGTGATTCGCCGGGTTGCGGTGATCGGGGCGGGCGAGGCGGGAAGGCGGTTTGCGTTGGCCTGCGCGGCGTCTGGCTTTGCCGTGGTGCTCGAGGACGTGATGCCGGAGCGGTTGCGGCGGGCCGAGGGAGCGTACCTGGAGGTGGCGGGCGCGGCGGGGGAGCTGCGGGTGGCGCTGACCGTGGAAGATGCGGTTTCGGACGCCGATGTGGTGGTGGATTTTGTGCCGGATGAGCTGGAGTCGAAGCTGGAGATCTTCAGCCTGGTCGACCGGATGGCTCCGCCGCGGACGATTCTGCTGACGCCCACGGAGGGGTTGAGTATCACGGACCTGGCTTCGTGTGTGTATCGGCCGGAGCGGTGCTTTGCGGTGCGAGGGGATCTGCTGGGGGCGGTGCGGGTGCTCTATACGGAAGGGTACGAGGCAGGGGCGCTGGAGGGAGTGGTAGGGTTTCTGCGGGCGCTTGGGGCCTGTGTGAGGGTGGAGGCGGACCCGGATGTGCCCGTGTTGATGAAGAACCTGGTCTGAGGGAACGGATGCGGGGCCCGGCGCGTATCGGTGAGTATGGGCGCGTTCGGGGATGTTGTGCGGCAGGTGTTCGAGGCGATCTGGGCGCATAAGCTGCGTTCGTTTCTGACGATGTTCGGGATTGCGTGGGGGGTGGCTTCGCTGCTGCTGTTGATCGGGCTGGGCGAGGGGTTCCGGTCGGGGAATAAGCGGGGGCTCGCGGAGTTTGGGACGGATGTGATCATGCTTTGGGGGGCCAATCTGCCGGCGCTGCCGGGGCAGCATAGCGGGCTACATCCGTACAAGCTGACGGTCGGGGATGTTGCGGCGGTGCGGACGCAGGCTCCGCACGTGCGGGCGGTGACGGGGCTGGTGAACCGGGGGGACTTGAAGGAGGTCAGCGAGTTCTCGAGCGCGGCCGGGCCGGTGATGGGGGTGGAGGCAAACTATCCGGAGATTCGGCATCTGCCGATCGCGCAGGGGCGGGGGCTCAACGAGGAGGACGTACGGCTGCACCGGATGCTGATCGTACTAGGGCAGAAGAACAATCAACTGCTATTTCCGGGGCGGCCCTCCGTGGGGGCGTTTGTGACGCTGAATGGGTACCGGTTCGAGGTGGTGGGGGTCGCGGCGAAGATCGGGCGGGGGAATAACAGCAACGAGAATCAGCGAGTTTACCTTCCGCTGACGACGATGCTGGAGTTGTTTCCGATCAAGGGGGAGAACGTTCCGCTGGATGCGATCAGCAGCATTCAGTACCAGCCGCTGACGCCGGAGATGAACGAGACGGCGAAGGCGGAGGTGCATCGGGTGGTGGCGCAGCGGCACGGGTTCGACGTATCGAACAAGGATGCCTTTGAGGAGTGGGACACGATCAAGTCCTCGCGCGCGATCGGGGTAATTTTCTCTGCGATGGATGTGTTCCTGGGCGGGGTGGGGATTGTGACGCTGGCGCTGGGGGCGGTGGGGATCATCAACATCATGCTGGTGACGGTGAGTGAGCGGACCAAGGAGATTGGGCTGCGGAAGGCGCTCGGGGCGACGAATCGAAGCATCATGCTGCAGTTTTTTCTGGAGGGGCTGACGCTGACGGGGGTGAGCGGGGCGATTGGGATTATTGGGGCGGCGGCTTTGATGGCGGGGCTGGGAGCGCTGGTGGGGAATGGGGTACAGGGATTCGATCCGCCGAAGCTGGTGCCGTGGTCCGCGGGGATGGCGATGGGGACGTTGTCGCTGGCCGGGATCGTGGCGGGGCTGTACCCGGCGCGCAAGGCGGCAATGCTGGAGCCGGTGGAAGCGTTGAGGAAGGACTAAGCGATGCTGAGGGATGTATTTGGGCAGGCGATGGAGGCGATGCGGCACAATGGGCGGCGGACGCTGATCACCATTGTGGGGATGGCGTGGGGAATTGCGACGGTCGTGCTGCTGCTGGCGTTTGGGGCGGGCTTCGGGCGGGCGTTCGAGACGATTTTCGCGCAGTTTGGGACGAACATGATTGGCGTGTTTCCGGGGCGGACGAGCGAGCAGGTAGGGGGATCGAAGGCCGGGGTGCAGGTTCGGCTGACGATGGAGGATATGGAACGGCTGCAGGAGACCGTACCGGGGGTGATCCACGCCGCAGCGGTGGTGTCGAAGACGGTGCCGGTGGAGAGCGACCGGCAGACGGAGAGCTGGAGTGTGGACGGAATCTCGCCGGAGTTGCAGACGATCTGGAACAAGGAGCTGGCTACAGGGCGGCTGCTGACGGAGGCGGACCTGCAACAGCGGGCGCATGTGGTGGTGATCGGGTCGGAGGCGAAGACGAAGCTGTTCTCCGGGATGGACCCGGCGGGGCAGACGATCCGGCTGAACGGGGTGAGCTTCGACGTGGTGGGCGTGCTGAAGGCGAAGATGCAGGAGGGGGATGACGACATCAACCGGAGCCTGGAGGTTCCGCTTTCGACGATGACGGATCTGAAGGACACGAAGTACCTGGATGGGATCTGGTTCAACTACAACGGGGACCAGGCCCAGGTGGAGAAGGCGGTGCGGAAGGTGCTGGCGGAGACGCACCAGTTCCGTGCCTCGGACCGGAATGCGATTTTCGTAGCGAACATCATGGAGCAGTTGGCACAGTTCCGGATCGTGAGCCTTGGCCTGCAGGTTCTGCTGGCGCTTATCGGGGCGCTGACGCTGGGGATCGCGGGCATTGGTCTGATGAACATCATGCTGGTGAGCGTGCAGCAGAGGACGCGGGAGATCGGGGTCGAGAAGGCGCTGGGGGCGCGGCGTCGGCATATTCTGCTGCAGTTTCTGGCAGAGGCGCTGGTGGTCAGCGGGGTCGGCGGAGCGGGGGGGATTGGGCTGGCTTACCTGGTGAGCTTCATGGTGGGATCGATCAAGTTCTATAGTGCGCTTGCCTCGAATGCAGAGGCGGCGGATATTCATTTGTTGATCGAGCCGCATGTGGTTGGGATCGCTACGGTGATACTGGTGGTGGTGGGGACGGTAAGCGGGATGATCCCGGCGATCCAGGCGAGTAAGCTGGACCCGATCGAGGCGCTGCGGTACGAGTGAGGCGCGTGTCTGCGGATGCCCTTGACGAAGCTGCTCCCTGCGGGACGGCTGCGATTCAAGAGCGAGCGACGGCAGATTGGCTGGTTTCAGGTGGAGAATCCATCGACCGTTAACCTTATGGGCTACTGGCCTGGGTCACAGGCAGCAATCAGCCATGATGCGGACCTGCTCCGCGGCTAGAATCAAGGGGTGCGAACCCCAGTCCTTGCTGCGAATCTCCTCTTGCTTCCGCTGTTCCTTGCTTTAACGGGCTGCGGTAAGCCCACGCTCGATGTGCCTGCATCGGTGACCACCATAGGCCAGGCGACGCCTGTCGTGGTGCACGTTCATGACCCCCACGGGGTGAGCAAGCTGACGGCGATCCTGGCGCAGAATAACGCGCAGTATCAGGCATGGCAGGCCCCGGCTGCCTCGAAGAGTGCCGACACTACCTTCCAATTTGAAGTGGGGGTGAAGACTGCGCCGCAACTGCACGACGGCCCGGCGCGCCTGATCCTGGAAGCCACGTCCGGCGGCCTGTTCCACGGGACGACCCGGTGGGAGCGTGAGGTGAGCGTGGTGACGCAGCCGCCGCTCGTGAGTGCGGACTCCGAGCAGCACTACCTTTACCTTGGCATGGCCGACCTGGCGACGATGAACGTGACGGGAAGCTACACGGCGGCGGGGGTCCGGGTGGGGGATCAGACCTTTCGGGCGTGGCCGATGCCGGGCGGGAAGCGGGGGATGTTTTCGTTGTTCGCGTTTGCCTGGAACATGCCCGCGGGCACGATCCCGATGGTGTACGCCTCGAATGGCGGCGGCAACGATGTGACGACTCCGCTGACGGTGGTGTTTCCGAAGCGGGAGCAGCCGGTGTACACGCAGCATGAGATCCAGGTCTCCGAGCAGTTTCTGCAGAAGGTCCTGGGGGAGCTCGATCCCAACGGGACGGGCGATCCGGTTGCGCGCTTCGTGAAGGTAAACACGGAGATGCGGCAGGCCAACAACAAGACGCTGGCGGACCTGCGGCTGAAGACGGCGGACAGCTTTCTGTGGTCGCAGCCCTTTGCGCGGCAGCATGCAAAGGCGGAGGCCACCTTTGCCGATGTACGGAGCTACCTGTACCAGGGCAGGAAGATCGATCAGCAGGTTCACCTTGGGTACGACTTGGCGTCGACGCAGCATATGGGCGTGCAGGCGTCGAATGACGGGCGGGTGGTGTGGGCGGCTCCGCTGGGCATCTACGGCAACTGCATCGTGGTGGACCATGGGTACGGCCTGCAGACGATCTACGGCCACCTGAGCCGGATCGACGTGCATGTGGGCGACATGGTAAAGCGCGAGCAGGCGATGGGCTTGAGCGGGATGACGGGCATGGCGGGGGGCGACCATGTGCACTTCGCAATGCAGTTGGACGGCGTGCAGATCGACCCGAAGGAGTGGTGGGACCCGCACTGGATCCAGGACCACGTGGTGCGGCGGGTGGAGGTGGCGGGTTTCCGCAAGTAGGGTTCAGGGGATGGGGATGGGGATGATGGTGAGGACCTTGTCGATAGCGGCGAGGATGGTAGCGGCGGTGGCGATGTGGTCGGCGATGTCGGCGATCTGCTTGCGGAGGGCAGCAAGGTCCTTGTTGGTTGCGCCAATCTGGGTGAGCAGGGCCTCGTAGAGCGCGGTGCTGGCCTTCAGGCGGTACATGTTGTCCTTGGTGAGGATGTTGCGGACGTCGAGCTGCGAGGCCTCAAGACCCTTGAGGACGCCTACGTCGTCGGTGGCCTGGATAGCGGCTTCATACTGGTCGTACAGCGCCTTGTAGGCGGCGAGGGCCTCCGGGGTGAGGGGGATGGTGGGCGGGGGCGGCGCAGGGTTGGACGGTGCGACGGCGGGCGTGGTGCGGGGCTTTTTAGGCACAGGGAGACTCCGGGGTTACTTGGCGGGAAGGGAAGAGTAGAAGGTTCCGAGGCTGGTTCCGGCGGTGGTGAGGTCCGCGAGCTTGCCTTTGAGGGACTCGGGGGTGCTGTGCTGGGCTTCGGCGGCGAGCGCGGCATGGGTGCTGGCCAGGCGGGCGATAGCGGCGCGGAGGCGGATGAGCTGCTGGTCGGCGTTGCGCCGGCGGCGGACCATCTCGGGGAGCAGCATGATGCGCTCGCGGCGGACCTGGGGGTCCATGGTGGGGTTTTCGCGGAGGAAGAGAGTTTCGCGGTCGATGATGCTGTTGTCGTCGAGCTCCGCTTCGTATTGGAGGACGTCGAGGTCACCCTCGAGCAGCGTGCAGAGGGTCTGGAGGGAGAGGTCCATCGCCTGGATTTTGGCCGGGAGCTCGCGCTTGATGGTGCGGCTGGCGAGGAACTGGCCGAGCGCGCTGGCGGCGGTGGCGATGCCGTTGCGCATGGCGGGAGTGATGGGGTCCGGGGGGGCGGCGTGGGTGGCCTTTGTGACGGTGGTGGTGACGTCTCCCTTGGTGGTGGCGACGGTGGTCTGGGTGGCGGCGCCGGCTGGAACGGCAAGGCCGAAGGTGGACTCGATGGTGGGGGCGAGGTCGTTGCCAAGGCTGGCGAGGCTGTCGCCGGCGGACCTTGAGGCCCCGTCGAGGGCGGGGGAGGAGACGCCGTTTACGATGGCGGCAAGGGTGCGGACGTAGCACTGGAAGGCCCGGAGGACGGCGAGGCGGCGGTCGATGTCGGTTTCGGAGAGGAGGGGCTGGGTGTCGCGGGGGTTGTAGACGGGCTGGCCGGGGCGGCGGTCGAAGTAGGAGACGGCATCGTAGTCGACGCGAAGGTCGTAGAGGGCGTTCGCCGAGCGGTAGGCGGCGGCTGCCTGGTCGACCACGGGGGCGGTGGCGGCGGCGAGGGCGGCGGACCGTTTTTGCAGCGAGGAGGAGACGCAGCCGGTGAGGCAGAGGGTGAGCAGGAGCGCGGGGACGCGGCGAGCTTGCGTGGGCGGCATGGACGGATGGGAAATCCGTAAAGGGGATTTGTCAAGGCCAATTGTGGAGCGGCGGCAGGGGAGCTTACCGGAGCATGCCGCCGGTGAGCTCGCGCACCGTGCCGAGGCCGTGGCTGCCGCACCAGCGACGCAGGCCAGTCGCGATGACCTCGACGGCGCGGGGGTCTGCGTAGCTGGCGGTGCCTACCTCGACCGCGGTGGCTCCGGCGAGGAGGAACTCGACGGCATCCTCAGCTTTGACGATGCCTCCCATGCCGACTACGGAGATTTTGACCGCCTCCGCCACATCGCGCACCATGCGTACGGCGATTGGCTTGATGGCCGGACCGGAGAGGCCGCCGGTGACGTTGGCGATGCGTGGGCGGCGGGTTTCGACATCGATGGCGAGGGACAGGAAGGTGTTGACCAGGGAGACGGCGTCGGCGCCGGCGGCCTCTGCCACCCGGGCCATGCCGGCGATGTTGGTGACGTTGGGGGAGAGTTTGACCATGAGCGGGCGGCGCGCGGCGAGGGCGCAGCGGCTGACGAGGCCGCCCAGAAGCTCCGGGTCGGTGCCGAAGACCATGCCGCCGTGGCTGGTGTTGGGGCAGCTCGCGTTGAGCTCGTACAGGGCGATGCCGGGTGCGTCGTTGAGGACGCGGATGACCTCGACGCAGTCCTCGATGGTGAAGCCGAAGACGTTGGCGATGACGACGGCGCCCTTGATGGCGCGGAGCTTGGGAAGCTTTTCCGCCACAAAGGCGCGGACGCCGACGTTCTGGAGGCCGATGGCGTTCATCATGCCGGCCGACGTTTCGACGATGCGCGGCGCGGCGTTGCCGGCCATGGGCTCGCGGGAGAGCCCCTTGGTGACGAAGGCTCCGATGCGATCCATGGCGACGAGTTCGTCGAACTCCACGCCGTAGCCGAAGGTGCCACTCGCCGCAATGACGGGGGACCGGAGCGCGACCCCGGCGACCGTCACGCCCATGTCTAGCTCTCTGCTCATGGCTTTATTTTAGAGCCGCGCGAAATGCTTTGCCGTATGGAAGCGGCAGAGCCGGACGGGTTTACCTGTTGCCGGAAAGCGGCATCCGAACAGCGCATGTCCGCCGCACGCAGCAAGGCCCCCGCACCGCCGGCTCTCGAACCGATTACCGACCCGATTGCGTCCGCGCGCGCGGCCGGCCTGCGCTATGTGACGGATATAAAGCCGGGTATCCGCCGCACGGCCTGGCGGAAGAGCTTCCGCTATACGGCGCCCGATGGGACTCCGCTGAAGGAGGCGGAGACCCTCGCCCGCATTCAATCGCTTGTGATCCCGCCGGCGTGGACGCAGGTGTGGATCTGCCCCCAGCCGAACGGCCACCTGCAGGCGACCGGACGCGACGCGCGCGGGCGTAAGCAGAGCCGCTACCATCCGCGGTGGCGCGAGACGCGCGATGAAACCAAGTACAGCCGCATGATCCTGTTCGGTCAGGCGCTTCCGGCCATCCGCGCGCGGGTGGAGGAGGACCTTGCGCTGCCCGGTCTGCCGCGGGAGAAGGTGCTTGCCACGCTGGTGCGGCTTCTGCAGACGACGTTCATCCGCGTGGGCAATGCGGAGTATGCGCGGGAAAACAAGTCGTTCGGGCTGACGACGATGCGGCGTCGGCACGTGCGGTTCGCCCCCGGGACGCTGACCTTCGACTTTCAAGGGAAATCCGGCGTACACCACACGATCGACGTCCACGACCGGCGGCTGATCAAGATCGTCCAGCGGATTGCGGACATTCCGGGATTTGAGCTTTTCCAGTATCTCGATCCTGAAGGCAACCGCCACGCCATCGACTCGGCCGACGTCAACCAATACCTTCATGAGATTACGGGTGAGCACTTTACCGCAAAGGACTTTCGAACCTGGGCAGGTACGGTGCTCGCGGCGCGCATGTTGGCGGAGTGCGAGCCTTTCAGCAGCGACACGCAGGCGAAGAAGAACGTGGTGCAGGCGATCAAATCGGTGGCGGAGCGCCTGGGGAACACGCCTACGGTGTGCCGCAAATGCTACGTCCACCCGGCCGTGCTGGAGAGCTACTTCAGCGGGACGATGCTGCGGGCCGTCGAGGAAAAACTCGAGGGAGGGCAGGACCACCTTGCCGACCCCTCGCCCGCTCTTCTGGCGGAGGAACTGGCCCTGATGCGCCTGCTGGAGCAGCACATGGCGAAAGCGTGAGAGTAAATCGGGCGTCCATAGCTGTTCTTGTTGTCGTTCCTCCCGGACGGAGGTCTGGTTTGCCGCTACGGTTGCACTGTCGGCACGCCGGCTTGAAGGCCCCTTCAAGCTAATAATCGCGCCGCATACCCCTGGGCGGTGCTCACTGCAATCGCCTTGCGGTCGAACGAGACGAAGGTGTCTCCCCCCATCCACTTGCCTTCGTAAGCAATCACGCCGTCGGCGAAGTCTCCTCCTGCCTGGAGAAAGACCAGCCCGGCCTCGGCCGCCGGCCGGTTCAGAACGACATTCCCGGTATTGAGCAGTGCTTGAACCGCCGTTGCAACGTCCTCCGCAGAGAACCCGTATAGCCGCCGCAACACCCAAACAAACTCGCACAGACATGGCAGAGCCACCACGATCAACGAAGCCTCCTTCAACACCCTGTCAGCAGCTGTGGCTTGCGAAGGATCATCACGCACCACCCCCCGAATGAGCACATTGGTGTCGACCGCGATCTTCATCGCTCCCCGGCCCATCCCTGCGCCGCGGCTTCTTCCATCTCTTCCAGGGTGGCGATCTGGCTCGTCTTGCCGGCGAGCACTCCAAGAAACCCGTCGATGGTTCCCGCGAGACGCGCCGCCTTCAGAGCCGCTCGACCGTCCGGCAGCAGGACCAACTCAACCTTGCCACCCGGCTCGATCCCGAGATGTCTAAGAACTTCCTTGCGAAACGTCACCTGCCCTCGCGCCGTGATGGTGAGTGTAGCCAATGGGGGATGTGCCTCACGCCTGATCATAATGCAGTGCTGCATTATGCGTGGAGAACAACTGCTGAGCGACTCAGCTAAAATCTCCAAAGATGATTGATCCAGCCTACGTCCGGGCCAACCTCCCAGCGGTTGCAGCAAAACTGCGGGCGCGCGGCGGCGACCCTGACCTGCTTGCGGACTTTGCCGCCATCGACGCGGCACGCCGTGCGGCGATTACGGCGTCTGAAAGCCTGAAGGCGCAGCGGAACCAGCTCACCGCCGAGATTGCGCGGCTGCGTAAAGCCGGCCAGGACGCTGCGGTGCCCACCGAGCAGACGCGCACGCTGAAGGCCGAGCTTGAGGCCCTGGAGGCGCACGCCGCCGAGGCCGACACCAAGTTGCAAACGATTCTGCAGGCTCTGCCGAACCTCCAGGCAGACGATGTCCCCCTGGGCCACTCGGCCGAGGACAACGTGGAGGTGCACCGCTGGGGGACACTCCCGGAGATCGTCGCCCCGAAGCCACATTGGGAGCTCGGGGAGGCGCTGGGAATACTCGACTTCGACCGTGCGGCCAAAATCTCGGGCTCGCGTTTTGTGGTGCAGTTCGGCCAGGGCGCGCGGCTTGAGCGCGCGCTCGCGGCCTTTATGCTGGACCTGCATACGCGGGAGCACGGGTATACCGAGGTTCTGCCGCCCAACCTAGTCAATTCGAAGAGCCTCTTCGGCACGGGGCAGCTTCCGAAGTTCGCCGAAGATCTCTTCCACTGCGACGACAAGGGCCGGTACACCGCGGGGGTGCCGCAGGAGAACGATCACTGGCTGATTCCGACGGCCGAGGTGCCCGTGACCAACCTCTTCCGGGACGAGACGCTCGAGGCATCTGAACTGCCTGTGTCGTTCTGCGCGTATACCCCCTGTTATCGGTCGGAGGCGGGTTCTTACGGGCGGGACGTTCGCGGCATGATCCGGCAGCACCAGTTTCAGAAGGTGGAGCTGGTGAAGTTCGCCGCACCCGAGACCTCGGCCGCGGAGCACGAAGCTCTCACCCGTCATGCCGAGGTGGTTCTGGAGCGGCTCAATCTTCCTTATCGCCGCATGTTGCTGTGTGCGGGCGACATGGGTTTTTCCGCGGCCAAGACCTACGACCTCGAAGTCTGGCTGCCAGGCCAGCAGCTTTACCGCGAGATCTCCTCCTGCTCGAACTTTCACGATTTTCAGGCACGTCGCGCGAGCATCCGCTACAAGCCTGCCGGGGCGAAGAGGTCCGAGTACCTGCACACGCTGAACGGCTCCGGCCTGGCGGTGGGGCGCACTTACGTGGCGGTGCTCGAAAACTACCAGCAGGCGGATGGCTCGATTCGGATTCCCGACGCGCTGGTCCCATACATGGACGGGGAAACGGTGATCACACGTAAGAAAGTGCGGGGCTGACGCGCATGGGCAGACTGGGCCGCACCCTCAAGAGCTACCTCTTCTGGACCTACGACCGGGGCAGCTTTCCGTATGACGTGATGGTCACCCTGATCCTCATCTTCTTGTTCGTCTCGCCCCATGTGATCGACTTCAAGGACAGGCCGGTCTCGACGGTCGCGCTCCGTGCCTCGGAGGTCCTGGTGAAAGAGTCGGGGACGGCTCCGAACGGCTCCAGCCGCTTTCTGTACGAGCTGCGGGCCGACCAGGTACAGCGCGTGGCGGCCAGCCTGGGGGTCTCGACCGAAACGGATGCGGGACGACGCGCGGCCATCCTGCACACGATTGAACCCATTGCCGGGGAGGTGACTCTGGAACGCGACGAGCCCGTGCTCGACACGCACGGCAAGACCGTCGCTTACCATGCCTGGGTTCTTCGCTAGTGGCTGCTGCATCCAATTGGTTGGAGTACCGGAAACCCATGAAAGCACTCAGCCTCGCAGCCCTCCTCCTCAGCGCGCCACTTCTTGCGGCGCAGAGCAGCCGTCTCGACCAGGTTCTTCACCAGATGGACGAGGCGAGCGCCCGCTTCCGGTCCGCCGAGGCCGACCTGAAGAAGGAATCGTACGAGCGGGTAGTCAAGGACACGACCACCGAGACCGGCTCGGTCTATTTTCTGCGCAAAGGTGCGGCGACCGAGATGGGTCTGAAGATGAACCCTCCGAATGCGCGTTTTGTCGAGTATAAGAACGGGGTTGGCCGCATCTTCGACCCGGGCGCGAACCACCTGACGGAGGCTCGCTCGGCGCAGTACGAGAGCTTTCTGACGCTGGGGTTCGGCGGCAGGGGCAGCGACCTGCAGAAGTCCTGGATGGTGACCGACCAGGGAAGCGAACAGCTCAGCGACGGCAGCGCCGCGGTCGCGGTTGAAAAGCTCGATCTCGTCGCCAGGGACCCGAACGCGCGTAACACCTTTTCGCACATCACCATGTGGGTCGACCCCGCGCGCGGCGTCCTGCTGAAGCAGCAGTTCTTTTCGCCTTCCGGCGACATCTACACCAGCACCTACACGCACATCCGCTACAACCAGAAGGTGGAGACCGCCCCCTTTGCCCTAAAGACGAACAAAAGCACCACGGTGGACCGCCGGTAGCCCTGCTAAAACAGCATCTGCAGATGCTGCGCGATCACGGGCCCGTAGATGTTCTGGAAGGCGAAGTCCGAAGGATGGACGCCGTCTCGCAACAGGCTGGAGAGGGTGACCGGGTTTACTCCGCCCAAGGTATACATGTTGATGACCGGCACCCCCATGCTGCTGCCGTAGGCGACGAGTGCGTCGGTATCCTGCTGGATTTTGTAAGTCGGCTGGAGCGTGGTGTACTCGGGCGTCACCAGGACGAGGCGCAGCGTTGGCTTGGCGGCGAGATAGGTCTCCACGATCCAGCGGACGTTGCCATAGAAGGTGCCGGCGTTGGTGGCGTCGCCGGGCTGTCCGAGCGGGATGGCGCGATCGTTGGTGCCGAGTTCGATGACCTCGATGTCGACCGGGGCAAGGCTGGCTGCAAAGGTCATGCCATCGGTCAGCCCGGTGCTGCTGCTCCCGCAGGTTCCCGCCGTGGTGGGGAAGAGGTATCCCGCGTTGAACGTCCCCGGCGTGCCTCCCGGGGCGGGATTGCCCCAGCATTCGAGGGCCTGGTCGAACCGCCTGCCGGGCCGGGCATCCTGGACTGCGAGCGTCATGCCGGTGCGCGCGAGGACCACGTTCTGCCATGCATTGCCGAAGAGGCTGTAGGTGGAGATGCTGTCGCCCAGGACCCCCAGCCGCCTGCCCGAAAGCACTGTCGTCCCTGCCTGACCGGGCGTCCCGGCCGGACCCTGCGGTCCTGTAGGCCCGGAAGGTCCCGCCACCCCGGCCGGTCCTGCGGGTCCGGCTGTGCCGGCCGCGCCCGTAATGCCGCGTACCCCCTGGAGCCCGTCGGGGCCCCGCGCCCCCGTGGGTCCTTGGGCGCCCGTGGGTCCGGTGGGTCCTTGGGCGCCGGTCAGCCCCTGCGGTCCGGCTGCGCCTTGCGGTCCTGCCGGGCCCAGCGCCCCGGCCGCCGCGAGCATGACCCAGCCCGTTGCGCTTGCCGGACCACCACTCGGCGCCATGTTCGTACTGGCCGCGATCGCCACGTAAGACGATCCCTGGTAGAGAACCACATCGTTTACCGCGTAGCTTGACGCCGCGTTGTAGGAGCCGCGGAAGACCAGCGCCGCCTGCGCGGGCGCGGCGTTCGTGGCGGCGGAGACGACCGTCGCGCCACATCCAGTCAGAAGGCTCAGCAGCGTCATCCCAAGAAGGGAGAGCAACATCCGTCTTCCGGCCGGCAGCACAGACCCATGCATCCACATTTCGTTCTTATCGGTTCCGATGCATGGGGCCGACAAACCCTTCCGGGCAAAAGCAAGGTTTGTCTCCCGTTACGGAACCCGCGGCAAACTTCAGGCATCGGGCTCCCCCGAGAGATTTCTCACTGCTTACCAAGCTAACGCCGCCGACCCGATTGGCCGATACATGCTTTGAAGCAGGAGGCTCGTATGAGCATACAACGTGAGAGTGCCCTCTCTCGCCTTGCGAGAACCGCGCGGCTTCTCGCCCGCCTGAGCGCGCTGTTGCTGGTGGCCGGGACGGCAGGCGCGCAGACCCGGGCCATTGTGCACCGCACGGCCCTAGAGTACCCGGTGCTGGCGGAAAAGATGCGGATCACCGGTACGGTGACGGTGGTTGCGCAGGTGGATGCGGAGGGCAACGTGATCATGGCGAAGGCGATTGCGGGCCACGCGATGCTCCGCCCGTCCGCCGAAAAGGCTGTGCTGCAATGGAAGTTTGCCAGCGGGCCGAAGCCCGAGGAAACGAACATCAAAGTCGAGTTTCAACTGCATGGCGAGGGCACACGATGAAGCTCCAAGCGAAGTTTGGCATCATGACGGCCGTGCTCGTCGCGGCCATGTTTCTGAGCTCGCTGATCGCTCAATTTCGCATCTCGGAGTCCAACAACCTCTCGAAGATGGTGATGGAACGGCGGCTTCCGGTTCACAGCTCCATGCACGACCTGAATGGACTGATCCAGGCGAGCGTACGCGACCTGGAGTCGTACATGCTGTTCGGGGTCGATCCCGACCTGGCGACCCGGTTTATCCGGGAACGGGAGGACTGCATGGCCCGGGCGGAAGTGGGCATCGTACGGGTTCGGGAGAACGTCGCGCGTATCCAGCTGGAGCCCCAGGATAGTGAGCGGATGCGCAAGGTCGATGCCGGGCTTGTTTCCATCAAGGATCTGGAAGAACGCATCCAGCGACTGAATCAGGCGCACACCGAGGCGGGCACTACGGAGGCCTACGACCTGTTGCGCAACGAGTTGCTCGGCCTGAATACCTCCGTTGCCGAGGACCTGGATGCGTTGATGAAGACGCAGCGCACGCTTGTCGACGAGGAAAGCCAGAAGCTTGAGCAGCAGGGTCAGACCGTTGTGTTTACCTTGTGGATCACGACTCTGCTTGGTCTTCTCTTTGGGGGCGGCGTGTGCATGGTCTTCACCCGCCACGTCTCCCGGGGTATCTGCCGCATTGTGGATCATGCGAATGCGATTGCGGCCGGCGACCTGGCGAGCAGTGAGGGAGGCGAGGTCTCGGGCGACGAGATAGGCGAGCTCACCCTGGCCATGCGAAAGATGCAGACGAGCCTTTCCGGCATCATCGGCACGGTGGTCAACACCGCGCGTACCCTTACCGGCAACGCCGACTCCATGCGTTCCGCGAGCGACCTGATCCACCGGCGCATCGACGAGCAGAGCCAACAGACGCAGCAGGCGGCGACCGCGCTGCAGCAGATGTCGGCATCCATTGCCGAGGTCTCGCGGCACGCGCAATCGGCCGCGGATACGGCCCGCTCCGCCGCGCAGACCGCCCATGAAGGGGGCGATATCGTCAAGGAGATGCTGGCTTCGATGTCCAGCATCGCCACCGCGGTCAGTGAGACCTCCTCCACGGTCGGGTTGCTTGGGGAAGACTCAAAGCGCATCTCGCAGATCGTGACGGTGATCGACGAGATTGCCCGCAAGACCAACCTGCTCGCGCTCAACGCGGCCATCGAGGCGGCACGGGCCGGGGAACAGGGCCGGGGCTTCGCAGTGGTTGCGGGCGAGGTGCGCCGCCTGGCGGAGTCCACGGCCGAGGCCACCAGCCAGATCTCCGGCATGATCCGGGGCATCCAGGAGCGGACCCATATCGCGATTGCCAGCATGGCGAGCGGAACCGTCACGGTGAGCCAGGGCGTGGTCACGACCAACCAGGCCGGGGAGGCGCTGGAACGCATTATCGGGATGGCCGAGCGTGTCGATCGCATGATCGCGCAGATTGCCATCGCGGCGACGCAGCAGTCGGTCGCGGCGAACCAGTCGAGCGCAAGCCTTCACTCCATCTACTCGCTGAGCCACGAGAATCTGTGCGAGATGGCGACCACCGCCTCCGGCATCGAGAGCCTGCGCAGCACCGCCATGACGCTCGAGCAGCACGTGGTTCGCTTCCACCTGGTTGAGGGGAAGGCGGTCGACGTGACTCCGCGCGAGAGACGGCAAAAGCCTACGGTAGTGCGTCAGCCGGTCCTCTCCGCCTGACCCGCTTAGACCAAAAGGGAGAGCCCCGCCGAAGGGCAGGGCTCTCTTTGCTTTGAAGAAGAAGTTATCGGTCGACCGTGAACTGGGCTCGCCGATTCTGCTGCCAGCAGGCCTCGCTCGACTCCGAACAGAACTGCTTCTCCTTACCATAGCTGACGATGCGGATGCGGTTCGGCGCTACGCCGGCCGCGATCAGGGCACTGCGTGCCGCGTTAGCCCGGTTCTCCCCAAGGGCGAGGTTGTACTCGGCCGAGCCGCGTTCATCCGAGTAGCCGGCGACCAGCACGCGAATGCTTGGGTTGGCCGTCAGGTACGTCGCTGCCTGGGTGGCGGCGGTCTCCGCGTCCGGCCGAAGATCGTAGCTGTCGTAGTCGAAGAAGGCGTCCGGTACGGCGCGGTGGAAGGCGGCATCCGGCCCGGTAAGCCCCTGGTTGTCGGCCGTGTCCCCCATCGCCGCGGGGGCGGCGGCGGTGCGAACCGTCACCCGCACGTTCACCTCGGCCGTTTGCCCGGTAGCGTTCTTGGCGGTCAGGTGGAAGTTCGTGGAGTTTGAGGGCGCCACCATCTGTGTCCCGTTCGGCACGACGGGTCCAAGCCCGTCGATCGTGACCGAAGTCGCATTCTGCGTGCGCCAGTTCAGGGCGACCGTCTGCCCAACCTCGATCGCGAGCGGGTCCGCCGTCAGCGTTGCGGTTGGGGCGGGTCCGGTCTCCGGTGCCAGCGTCGGGCCAAACGACCCCGGCGGCGGAGCCTGATCTTTCTTGTGGCAGCCGGTCGAAAGCGCAAGCAAGGCGAGCGCGGCAAGGGCGTAGAGCTTCGGTCGTGCCGGGAACGTGTCGTGGTGGGGCATCAGGTCCATCCTATCTCATGCAAACTCGGTCGCTTTGTGCCGGAGGAGGCTCAGGTTCGGCGCCGCGACCGTACCATGTTAACAGGTGGCCCGCCGTTTCCACCGGGATTGAGGCCGCTCCTATTTCCAGCTCCAGTTGGGCATATCCCCGCCGGCGTCGCTGAGGGCACGGCGTTGCGTTCCGTCGGCGAGCATCGACCATACGCGCATATGGTCGGCGCGGCCGTCCGGAGAGTTCGCATAAACGATGTGCCGGCCGTCGGGTGACCAGGAAGGGAAGTCGCAGCGGCCACCGTCATGAGTGAGCTGAATCCACCGTTTGGTGGTCACCTCCATCACGTAGATGTCCTGCCCGCCGGGGGCGCCGGGGCCATATTTGCGGTTCCAGGCGAAGGCCAGGAACTGCCCGTTTGGGCTCCAGGAGGGAGACGTGGCATACCCGCCGTCGGTCATGCGGATGATGTTCGACCCGTCCGCATCCATGATGTAGAGCTGCGGCAGCCCGGTCGAGCCGCTGATCCAGGCAATCTGCGCGCCCGTCCGGGGGTTGAACACCGGCGACACGTCGGGGCCCTTGCGGTTCGTGATGCGCCGCGGGGCGCCCCCGCTTGCGTCCGCGATCCAGATCTCCGGATCGCCCGAGCGCGAGGAAGAGAAGGCTACCTCTTTCCCACTCGGCGACCACGCGGGCGAAATGTTCGTCCCGGTGGACGCGGCAAACACGACCGCCCGTCCCAGCAGCATCGAGTACATCTTGATCTGGAAGCCGCTGCGATCGAGCGACGCGAACGCCAGCCGGCTGTTGTCCGGAGAGATGCGCGGCGAAAGCGAGATGGCGTTCAGCCGGCTGACCGGGTGCTGATTCCCTCCGTCGTAGTCCATTTGCCAGATCTCTTTGACCCCGCCGGCAAGGTGAACGAAGTAAATCTTGGTCTCGGCAATCCCGTTGACCCCACCCCCGAGCCGCAGGATGATCTCATCGGCGAAGCGGTGGGCGATCTGCCGGGCCGCATCCTCGGAGGCGGCATCGGTGTACTGCTTGGTCAGCACCTGCGGATACTGCGTATTCTTCGCATCGAACAGGAAGCCGTTGACGCTGAGCCGCGTCCCCGAGACCCCGAGCGATCCGAACGCCACCATGGCCGCCGACGCCGGCGCCCCGGCCCACGACGCAAGCTGAATCTCCGAAGGCGACCCCGGCGTGGCCTGTGGCATCAGCGACTTCGACACCAGATCGAAGATGCCCGCGTTGCCCAGGTCGGCATACAGCACGGCGTCGAACGTGCGCTTCAGGTTGGCCGTTTGCGGATCGGGGGCCTGCGGCTTGAAGTTGGCCGCGGCCAGCCGAATGCTCGACGCGCCCGCGGAGGTCTCGGTCTTGAACCAGTCCTGGGCGCGCGCCAAGGGGGTGACAGCCAGCGTGAAGACAACAAGAAGAAGCAGCGTAGGGCGTGAGCAGTGCGGCGCGGTCGATTTCGTCATCCTGTATCCATGGTAGGCGGAATGCCTGCGAAAACGCAGGGGCAGGCAAGGCGTATTTTAACCGGTACCCTGAGCTGAAACCTCTGCGGCAGTGGTGCCACCGGCGCTCTGGACCTTCTTGCGCCGCTCCGGCGGAAACCGGATAAAGGTCGGATCGAGAAACGCGAGGAGATCGACCAGGGCATGTTGAAGCGCGAGGAGACGCGGCTCAAAGGGCTTCGGATCGGATGCCATCGCGTGGATATCGCTCCGCAAGAGGTCCAGCCAATGATCGATCGCGGGGGTGCGGCCGTGGACGAAAGCCGCAAAGCCCATGCAACGAACGGCCGCTCCTTCGCGGCTAAGCATCAGTTCCCCAACGGCGCGCTGCTCCCCGGCAAACAGGCGAAAGCCGCCCGGCAGGACGTCCGACCGGAAGTGCCCGGAGATCTCATCCTGCAGGCGGCGAAGTTCGCGAGTCCGGTCGCTCGCCTCGAGATCCAGGAACTGGATGCCATCCCGGATCGCCTCCGTCCAGCCGAGAAACTGCGCGACCAGGAAGACGGTATTTTCGACCGCGTACTCCTTCTCCGCCTCTGAACCCCGGGTGTAGTAGCGGGCCAGAAAGCCCCTCCGAACGATGCCGTAGATGCGGCTCTGCAAATCGTAAGACGCATGCATCAGGGGATCGCGGAACCTCGAAAGCGCGCTCTGGCTCTCCCGCCGTGCGATCTGCTCATCTCGCTCTCGCTGGAGACCGGCACTGAGCCGGGCGGACTCCACCTGGCTCCTGCGACTCGCGACGGAGGAGTAAATCGTGCCCAGCACGGCCAGCGCACTGGTCATGATGGCGATCCACGACTTGGCATCGTCTGCCATCGGCCCCTCCCGTCCTCGTCGTCCGTGTCTGAAGCTTCGCGCTCCAGTTTACCTACTGCTGCCGATAGTCGAACGCGAATTCCACCGTAATGTGGTCCCCCTGCGGCAATGGCCCGAAGCCTTCCACCCGCTGCACCGCGCGCACCGCCGAGGTATCCAGCGAGGGCGAGCCAGACCGCGTTTGTACCCGCACGTTCGAGGGAGCGCCTTCGCGATCGATGTCGAAGAGCACCACCACTCGCTTGCCCTCGGACGCCCGCGGGTCTGCCTCCTGCGTGTACCAGTTCTGCGAGACCCTCCGATTCACTGCCTCCACGTAATAGGCGAACCGGGCGCCGAAGCTGCGGTCCTCGACCGTGGCGGACGCGGTGCCGTTCTTCATCTGCATGGTCGCCTGCGCGATCCGCATCCCGGAGCTCTCGCCCGTGGCGGCCTTGGTGGGCGGCGGCGGCTTCAGCTCGGCATGTTTCGGCGGCTCGGGAGCAGCCTTCGCGGCGATCTTGGCGGGCTTCGGTGGCTGCTTCACCACTACCGGTATGTCGCGCGGCGAGGGCGGCGGCTCGGTGCGCTCCTTCGTCACGACCGGCGCCGGGCTGGGGGACTCCGAAGCCAGCACCTTTTCCGCATCCACCGGCTGCTTGGCCGGCAGGGGCAGCGCCGCCACCATCGTCGCCTGGACCGCCCCCGCGGTCGCCGCCTTGTCCCCCCAGCTCTTGCCCCTGGGATGAAAGATCAGCGCCGAAAGTCCTAACAGCGCCACCAGCCCGACATGGCCCGCGGCCGAGATACCAAGATGCAGCCGCTCCCGCGTGGGGAATACGGCGTGGTCCCGCCTGCCGCGCGTCCACTCCGCCACGCGGAGCGTCGGGGTGGGGAGCGTCGCATTGCGTTCGGCAATCGGCATAGGGCTACTGCTTCAAGGGCTGCGTAACGATGCTGATATTGGTGATGCCGGCCTGCTTGACCGCGTCCATGACCGAGGCGAAGGCCCCGAACGGCACACGCTCATCCGCCCGCAGGTAGATCACCTTCTTTGCGGGGTCTTCGTTTGCCTTCAGCCCGGCGCGCAGCCGCGCGGGAAGCTCATTCACGTTCACCGGCCTGTCCTGCCCGCCGTCGCGCCCGGTCTGCAGGTACACGTTCTGCTGCCTGTCGATCGTCACCACCAGGCGCTCCTCGGTCAACTGCGAGACCGTGCGGGTATGCGGCACCGCGACCTCTACGCCCGATTGCAGCACGGGAGCCGTCAGCATGAAGATGAGCAGCAACACCAGCACCACATCCACCAGCGGCGTGATGTTGATGTCGGCGAGAGCCGTCTGGGTCCGCGCCCGCCCACCTGAAAGGCTCGAAAAGGCCATGGCTAGACCATCCTCTGCCGGGGGTCGCGCGCCGCGGCCGGCTGCCGGACGTCCTCGGGGGCCACCGGTGCGGGCGGCGTCGTCAGCATCGCGGCGTTCTCGATCGCGTTCAGCAACTCCCGGCCGAAGTCATCCATGCGACCGGCAAAGTCACGTAACTGCGCGGTGAGCTGGTTGTACCCGACCACCGCGGGAATCGCCACCAGGAGCCCCGCCGCCGTCGTAATCAGCGCCTCAGAGATGCCGGGAGCGACGGCCCGCAGCGTCGCGGCACCGGCCGTGCCAAGCCCGTGGAACGCGTCGATGATGCCCCACACGGTGC
Organism: uncultured Granulicella sp.; assembly: GCA_965213785.1. Classification (GTDB taxonomy): domain Bacteria; phylum Acidobacteriota; class Terriglobia; order Terriglobales; family Acidobacteriaceae; genus Edaphobacter. Next base: position 3,660,380 of record OZ243921.1, read on the forward strand.
CAAACAGCCCGATAAAGGGCGCAATCGCGGCGATCGTCGCCAGCCAGGTCATGCGCGTTTCCATGGCCGTCAGCGCCTCGGAAGAGGCAGTTGCGGCCGCCCGCTCCAGCGCAACGGGATTCCGCGGGAGCCCGCGTCCGCTCGTCTGCCGATGATATTCATCGTGGATCTCGGTAAACACCGCCACGAGAGGGCTCGGCTTGAACTGGTCGGCCACGCTGGCGATCTCCGACAACCGCCCGGAGCGGCGAAACGCCTTCAGAAAGCCTGAAGATCCCTTGCGCGCGCTGGCGAACGACCGCGCTTTGGCGATCATGATCGTCCACGAAAAGATGCTGGCGGCGGCCAGAAGCACGAGAACCGCGAACGCCACGGGACCGCTGTTGTGCAGCATCTCCAGCATGGCGTTTCCCGTGCCGGCGGAGCGGGGCGCAAGGGCGGATTCGGTTTCCTGGAGCAGGGCAAGGGCGGCGAGTAGGGGCATAATCCTCTGGGTATCGGCCTGGGTATGCAGGCTGCGCGCGGCAGGCTGGCTCCAGTGTAGCGGCAAGCGGCGTCGCCGGACCACGCACCGCGCGGCGACATCGAGGCCGGGATCAATATGGATATGATGCCCCGGACAGACCGCCCCGCCGTGCTATGCTTCGGCGAAGGCGAGGCGAAGCGGAATGCTGCTGGAGTTGCGGGTGGAGAACTATGCCGTCATCGACCGGGCCGCCGTGGCCTTCGGCGCCGGGCTGAACCTCCTGACCGGCGAGACCGGCGCGGGCAAGTCCATCCTCATCGACGCGCTCGCCCTGCTGCTCGGCGGCAAGGCTTCCGCCGATTGCGTCCGCCACGGGGCGGAAAAGGCGGTCGTCGGCTGCGTCTTCGAGATGACGCCCGGCGCGCGCACGCTGCTCGAAGAGAACGGTATCGACCCCGAGGAAGACGGCGTGCTGCTGCGCCGGGAGATCGCCGCGGGAGGCAAGGGCCGCGTCTTTATCAACAATCAGCCCGCCACGGTCGGCGTCCTGCGGCAGCTTGCCCCGGAGCTCGCCCTCGTCCACGCCCAGGGCGAGACCATGGGCGCCTTCGATGCGGCGCAGCAGCGCATTCTGCTCGACCGATTCGCCGCCGTGTCCACCGAAGGCGTCGCTGAGGCCTTCCGGCAGTGGCGCGAGACCGGCGAACGGCTCGCGGCGCTCGAAACCGATGAGCAGGACCGCCTGCGCATGGCCGACCTTTGGCGCTTCCAGAGCACCGAGATCGACGCCGCGGGGCTGCTCGCGGAGGAGGAAGACGCGCAGCTTGAGGCCGAAAAGCGTGTTCTCGGCAACACCGAACGCCTTTACGCCGCCGCCATGACGGCGCACGACCTCCTCTACGAGGCCGAAACCTCCGCCGAAACCATCCTCACCGGAGCGCTGAAGCAGGTGGAAGAGCTCGCCCGCTTCGAGCCCCGCTTCGCCGCGGCTGCCCAGCAGCTGCGTGAGGCCAAGGCCGCCGTCGAGGACGTGGGGGCCGAGGTGCGGGACTTCGCCGACAAGCTCCAGGCCTCTCCGGAGCGCGTGGACGCCATTGAGGAGCGGCTCGAAGCGCTCGACCGCCTGAAACGCAAATACGGCTCTACCCTCGCGGAGGTCATCCGCTTCGGCGCGGAGGCCTCCGCGAAGCTCGCCGAGGTAGAAAACCGGGACGTCCTGCTGGCGGAGTTGAAGGCCCGGCTCGCGGCGCATGCGCAGAGCTACACCCACGCTGCCGATTCCCTGACGGCCACCCGGACCACCGCCGCCAAACGCCTGGAGAAGCTCGCCGAGAGCCAGATCAACCAATTGGCCATGAAGACCCGCTTTGAGGTGCGCGTCGCCGCCCAGCGCGAGACAGTCCATTGGACTGCAGCCGGCTGGGATCGCGTCGAATGCCTGATTGCCACCAATGCCGGAGAGCCCGTCAAGCCGCTCGATGAGATCGCCTCCGGCGGCGAGATGTCCCGCGTCATGCTCGCGCTCAAAGTGACTGTGGAGGAAGAAGTCAGCGGCGCCGGCGGCCGCAAGAAAAAGAGCCTGCTGCCCCGCACGCTGGTCTTCGACGAGATCGACATCGGCATCGGCGGCCGCGCCGCGGAGGCGGTCGGGCAGAAGCTTAAACGCCTCGCCGCCGGCCAGCAGGTTCTCTGCATCACTCATCTGCCGCAGATTGCCGCCTTTGCCAACCACCACTACGTCATTGAGAAGACCGAACGCGAGGGCAGAACCCGCACCGGGGTTCGCCGCATGGAGGAGCCGGAGCGCGTCCAGGAGATCGCCCGGATGCTGAGTGGAGCCCGTCTGACGGAGACCAGCCTTCGCCACGCCCAGAGTTTGGTGGAAAGTAGCCGCTGAGGGCGTCCTGTCGGCGTCACCGGGCGTCGCCCCGCAGGAATCGCCAGGAATACCATGGCAACGGTGAGTGTGTTCATGCGCTTTGCCGCCGCCAAGCTGTGGCCGAAAACTCGTCTAGTATCCGAGTCGCCTTGCGCTCGTCTTCGAGGCGGGATCGGGCGTCATTCTGCACTGTTATTGGTTCATTCCAAGCGACCTGCGCGCCCTAAAGGCGTATACTTGGATCGTGACGACTTCTACTCTTGATCACGGCGCCGTTGACCAAACCGTAACTTCTGCTTCCACTAAGCGCGTTCTCCTGCTGAAGCCACGCGGCTTTTGCGCCGGCGTGGTGCGCGCGATCGATATCGTCCAGATTGCCCTCGAAACCTTTGGCGCGCCGATCTACGTTCGCAAGGAGATCGTCCACAACAGCTACGTGGTCACCGATCTTGCCAAGAAGGGCGCCATCTTCGTCAACGAGCTCGACGAGGTTCCAGAGGGCGCACGGGTCATTTATTCGGCTCACGGCGTCTCTCCCGCGGTCCGCGCCCGGGCGAAGGAGCGTGGCCTCAAGGTCGTCGATGCTACCTGCCCCCTGGTCACAAAGGTGCACGTTGAGGCGATCAAGTTCGCCAAGCAGGGCTACTCGCTTGTGCTGGTCGGCCATCGCGACCACGAGGAGGTTGAGGGAACCCAGGGCGAAGCGCCCGACGTGACCCAGGTCGTCTCCACCTTGGAAGAGGTCGCGGCTCTCGTCGTGCCAGACCCCGACAAGGTGGCCTATCTCACGCAGACCACCCTCTCGCTCGACGAGGCCCGATACATGATCGAGGCGCTGAAGGAGAAGTTCCCGAACATCGTTGGGCCCCATGCCCAGGACATCTGCTACGCCACCGAGAATCGCCAGGTCGCCGTGAAGAATGTGGCGCACGGTGCGGACCTTGTGCTGGTGGTCGGCTCGAAGAACAGCTCCAACTCGAATCGTCTCGTCGAGGTCTCGAAGAATCTCGACACCAACTCGTATCTGATCGATTCTGCGGACGCCATTCGGCCCGAATGGCTGGACGGCGTCAACACCGTCGCCGTGACTGCCGGCGCGTCGGCTCCTGAAGTTCTTGTGAAGGATGTCGTCGAGTACCTCCAGAGTGTCGGCTACGGGGACGTGGATGAGGTCGAGGTGATGCCGGAAAACGTCCGCTTCGGCCTGCCGCCGGAGATCGTCCAGGCGATCGCCTCCGCGCCACGCCCCCAGCCGCAAGCCTAGACCGTTTCGGCATCTCGCGCGTCTTAACCTTCGGCACCGCAAACAGGATTGGATGGACATGAACCGAGCTTCAGGAAATCCGCAGCCGACTCCCCAGCCGGCGCGGCCTCGCTTTGGGCGGATGGACCTGGGACTGGAGTACGTCGCCGGGGGAATCGACCGTGCGAAGGAATGGCTGCTGCGCAAGCAGGATCCCCAGGGCTTCTGGTGCGGTGAGCTTGAAGCCGACGTGATGCTTGAAGCCGACTATATCTACATGCACACCCTGCTCGGCACGGGCGACCCCGAAAAAATGCAGCGGGCGGTCAATGAAATCCTCCGCCACCAGAACCCAGACGGCGGTTGGAGCCAGTTTCCCGGCGGCCCGTCCAACATCAACTACGGCGTCAAGAGCTATCTCGCCCTGAAACTCATGGGCTGGTCCGCCGAGCATCCCGTGCTCGTCAAGGCCCGCGAGTGGGTGCTGGCAAACGGCGGGGTCGTCGAATGCAACACCTTTACCAAAATCTATCTCTGCTCCCTCGGCCAGTACGAGTATGACGCCGTCCCCGCGGTCCCGCCGGAGATCGTTCTTTTCCCCAACTGGTTCTACTTCAATATCTACGAGATCTCCTCGTGGTCCCGCAGCATCCTCGTCCCGCTCTCCATTATTTACGCTAAAAAGCCTTTTAAGAAGCTGACCCCCGAGCAGGGAATCGACGAGCTTTTCGTCGGAGGCCGCGAGAACGCCAACCTGCATCTCCGCTGGGACCGCAAGAAGCTCCTCGGCTGGAGAAACTTCTTCCTCGCTCTTGATCGCATCACCCACTGGGCCGAGCGGGTTCACATCCGCCCGCTTCGCAAAAAAGCGATCAAGGCCGCGGAGCGGTGGATGCTCGAACGCCTCGAACGGTCGGACGGTCTCGGCGCCATCTACCCGGCAATGCTGAACTCGATCGTAGCCTTACGCTACCTCGGCTACTCCGTCGACGACCCTCAGGTCATCCGCGCGGTGGACGAGTTCGAGAAGCTCGGCATCGACTGCCCTGACGGCGAGCCTGATTATCCGACGCCGACCTTCCGGATGCAGCCCTGCTTCCCGCCGGTCTGGGATACAGCGCAGGTCATCTCCGCGCTGGGCGAAGCCGGAGTTTCGCGGACAGACCCGCGCCTGCTCAAGGCCGCCGATTGGCTTCTCTCGAAGGAGGTCCGCCACAAAGGCGACTGGGCCCAGAAGGTCAAGAACGTCGAACCTGGTGGGTGGTACTTCGAGTTCAACAATGAGTTTTACCCGGATGTTGATGATACGGGAGAGGTTCTCCTCGCACTCAACTGTGTTGATAACCCCCGCGAGCGCTACCAGCACGAGGTCTGCCAGCGAGCGCTTAACTGGATCTGGGCCATGCAGTGCAAGAACGGCGGCTGGGCGGCGTTCGACAAGGACAACACCAAAACCATCTTCCAGTACATTCCCTTCGCCGATCACAATGCAATGCTGGATCCGCCGACGGTCGACATTACCGGCCGCATGCTCGAGATGCTTGCCCAATACGGCTTCTCCCGCTCCGACGCTCGCGTGGAGAAAGCCATCCAGTTCGTGCTGAAGGAGCAGTCGTCCGACGGAAGCTGGTTCGGCCGCTGGGGCGTCAACTATCTCTACGGCACCTTCCTCGTCCTGCGAGGCCTGGAAGCCATGGGAGTCTGGAGTCACGAGCCCTGTGTTCTCCAGGCGACGGAGTGGATCCGCATGGTCCAGAACTCCGACGGCGGCTGGGGCGAGACCTGCGGAACCTACGACGACGAGCTCCAGAAAGGCGTCGGCCCCAGCACTCCCTCGCAGACCGCCTGGGCCCTCCTCGGCCTCCTCGCCGGAGGCGACAGCCGTTCCGACTCCGTCGCCAAGGGCGTTCGCTGGCTGATTGATCGCCAGCACGAGGACGGAAGCTGGGACGAGCTCGTCCCCGGCCGCAACGGCGAAAGCTACTACACCGGTACCGGCTTCCCCCGCGTCTTTTACCTCGGGTACCATCTTTACAAGCAGTATTTCCCGCTGCTCGCGCTCACCACCTACCGCCGCACCATCGAGCGCGAAGGCTCAAGCGAGTACGACGACATGGGTCAGGCCCTGCGACGCGCCTAGTCCCGCCTCACGAGTTCCAAGGAGACAGTTGCCATGGCAGTACCCGTATCGCAGGCCTGGACGGTAGCAACGTATGTGTTGAAGCAGAAGCTGCTCGGCCGCAAGAAGTACCCGCTCGTCCTCATGCTGGAGCCGCTGTTCCGCTGCAATCTCGCCTGCGCCGGCTGCGGCAAGATCCAGTACCCCGCCCACATCTTGAAGGCCGAGCTCTCGCCCGAGGAGTGCTTCGCGGCGGTCGAGGAATGCGGCACCCCCATGGTCGCCATCCCCGGCGGCGAGCCCCTCCTCCACCCGCAGATGCCCGAGATCGTCGCCGGCCTCGTTGCCCGCAAGAAGTACGTCTACATGTGCACCAACGCCCTCCTGCTCAAGGAAAAGCTGCACCTCTTCAACCCCAGCAAATACCTCTCCTTTTCGGTCCATGTCGACGGCCAGCGCGAGCATCACGACTTCTCCGTCTGCCGCGAGGGCGGCTACGACATCGCGATGGGCGGCATCCAGGCAGCCGTCGCCGCCGGCTTCCGCGTCACCACCAACACCACCCTCTTCGACGGAGCCGATCCCAACAGCGTCCGCGCCCACTTCGACGAACTCATGACCGCCGGTGTCGAGAGCATGATGGTCTCCCCCGGCTACACCTACGACAAGGCCCCCGACCAGCAGCACTTCCTCGGCCGCGCCAAGTCGAAGAAGATGTTCCGCGCCATCCTCTCCAACCGCAAGAAGACCTGGCGCTTCAACGCGTCGCCCATGTTTATGGAGTTCCTCATGGGCAAGAAAAGCCTCACCTGCACGCCCTGGGGCATGCCCACCTTCTCCATCTTCGGCTGGCAGAAGCCGTGCTACCTCCTGCAGGATGGCTACGCCGACTCCTTCAAGGAGCTCATGGAAACCGTCGAGTGGCAGAATTACGGCACGGAATCCGGCAACCCGCGCTGCGCCAACTGCATGGTCCACTCCGGCTACGAAGCCAGCGGCGTCAACTACACCTTCGGCTCCCTCAAGGGCCTCCTCCAGACCGCAAAGGCGATGTTCTCCCGCTACGACGACGAGGGGGCAAACCGCATCCTCAACGACTGGAAGCCCGAGCACCAGGGCCCTCTCGTCCAGATCGCCGCACCGGTCAGGCAGGCTGAGATGCAGGAAGTTTCAGGAGACTAGGCATGGCGACGGAGCAGCAGGAAGTCCTGAAGATCGACCAACTGACGCATGAAGCCCCGGATGAGATGGAGCACGCCGCCGGCCGTGAGCGTGAACAACTCGAAGGTTGGGTGCCCGACCTCGCCTCCGATGCCGAGGTCCGCGACGCCCTCGAGAAGGCTTTCGATTACCGCGGCGACGTCACCATTACCAAGAAGGATGGCTCAACCATCCAGGGCTATCTCTTCGACCGCCGCACCGGCACGGGGCTGACCGATTCCTTCGTCAGAATCATTCCCTCGAACGCCCGCGCCAAGCTCAACATCGCCTACAGCGACATCGCCGCCCTCGCCTTCACCGGTCGCGACACCGCCGCCGGCAAGACCTTCGAGGCATGGGTCAAAAAGTATTGGGAGAAGAAGGCCGCCGGCGAACGCAACATCCAGATAGAGCCGGAAAAGCTGGACTAGAAGGAGACATTCCATGGCGACCGATCCGGTGATTCGAGAGACATCGCAAACGCTAATCATTCCCGACAATCTGCGAGCATTGCTGCACCTGAAGGAGACGCCAACCCACTACGCGGTGCAAACGTTGTCTGGAGCCACACTACTTCGCGCTAAATCTACAGTTCAGCACCCGTGGGATCTGCTAAGCGGCATTATGGACGACGGTAAGGACACGACCGAGGAGCGCCGGGTTGAACGGGAGCGAGAGTGGTCACAGGATGAGCCAAAGCCTACCCGAACCTCAGGCGAATGACCGCTGGATCGTGTTGGATGCTTGGCCTGTCATGCAGTGGTTTCGGGGCAAGACTCCAGGAGACACGGAGTTCCGCAAGCTCCTCGCCGACGCTTCGCAGGGACGGTGTAACCTCTGCCTCAGCCGCATCAATCTTGGAGAAATCTACTACACCACCGCAAAGGACTATGGCGAAGCGACAGCTTCCGCGCTCGTTCAGCAACTGGTCTCCTTCTCCATTCAAGTGATCTCCATTACAGATGCCGACATCGATGCTGCCGCCGCTCTGAAGGGGCGCTATCGCATCTCCTACGCGGATGCCTTCGCTGCGGTCCTAAGCAGGACGCGCAAAGCTCCCCTGGCAACCGGTGATCCGGAATTCAAGGCACTTGAAGCCGCCGGCATCCTCACCCTCGAGTGGGTCGGCCCATGAAGGTCTTCCTCACCGGAGCCACCGGCTTCGTCGGCAGCCACGTAGCCCGCGCCTACGCCGCCGCCGGGGCAGACCTGCGCCTCCTCACCCGCGCTACCAGCAACCTGGCCGCCCTCGAAGGCCTCTCCGCCGAAACCATCGTCGGCGACCTCCGCCAGCCCGAAGCTCTCCGCACCGCCCTCACTGGCTGCGACGCCCTCGTCCACGTAGCCGCCGACTACCGCCTCTGGGTCCGCGACCCCGAAGCCATGCACCAGGCCAACGTCGTCGGAACCCGCGAACTCCTCCGCCTCGCCCGCGAGGTGGGCATCCCCCGCGTCGTCTACACCTCCAGCGTCGCCACCATGGGCTTCCAGCGCGACGGCACCATCGTCGACGAGGCCTCTCCGGTCGCCCTCGCCGACATGATCGGCCACTACAAGCGCTCCAAGTTCCTCGCCGAGCAGGAGGCCATCCGCGCCGCCGCCGCCGGCCAGCACGTCATCCTCCTCAATCCCACCACACCCATCGGCCCCGGCGACGCTAAACCCACCCCCACCGGCCGCATCATCGTCGACTTTCTCAACCGCAACTTTCCCGCCTACGTCGACACCGGCCTCAACCTCGTCGACGTCGCCGAAGTCGCCCGCATGCACTTGGTCGCGCTCGACCGCGGAGTGCCCGGCGAGCGCTACATCCTCGGCGGCGAAAACCTCACCCTCAAGCAGATCCTCGACCGCATGTCCGCCATCACCGGCCTCCCGTCCCCCACCCTCAAGGTCCCGCACGCGGTAGCAATGGCCTTCGCCTTCTTTGACGAAACCGTCACCGGCAAGCTCCGCGGCAAGGAACCCCGCGCCACCGTGGAGGCCGTCCGGATGGGCCGCAAGATGATGTTCGCCTCCTCCGCCAAAGCCGAGCGCGAACTCGGCTTCCACGTCCTCCCCGTCTACGCCGCTCTCCGCTCCGCCATCGACTGGTTCCTGGCCCACGGCTTCGCCCCCGCCCTCGCTCCGGCGCCACGCGCATGAGAATCGCCATCATCGCCGCCCTTCCCGGCGAGTTGAAGCACCTGGTCAGCACAGGCTTTAAGCCCGTCGCCACCACTCAGGCCTTTGCGAAAAAGTGGGAGATGCCGATGGCCGCCGACCACTGGATCGCCGTCTGCGCCGGGATGGGCGCGGATGCAGCGCGGCGCGCCTTTGTCGAGGCGGAAGCGGACGGCAAGGTGGACATGGTCCTCTCGGTCGGCTGGGCCGGAGCGTTGGTCGACGACCTGATTCCCGGCGCAACCTACGTTGCCAGCGCGGTCATCGACGCGAAAACGGGCGAACGTTTCGAGCTTTCTAATCGTCAGAGAGAGGACGTCCTTATCACCACGTCCAGCGTCGCGCAGGAAGCCGAGAAGCGAAGACTCGCAGTGACCTATCGCGGACGCTTTGTCGATATGGAATCGGCGACAATCCTGCGGCTGGCGCAGATGCGTGGAGTCCCGGCTCTCTGCCTGAAGGCGATTTCGGACGATCTGGGAGAGCGTCTCCCCGACTTCAACCCTTATATCGATGCGAACGGCCAGATGCGGATGATGCCCTTCCTCGGCCACATCCTGCCCCATCCTCAGTATTGGGGGGCGCTTCGCCGCCTCGGCAAGGCCAGCAGCCAAGGCTCGGCGTCGCTCGCAAGCGCGATCTTCACTTTCTTGACAGGTCCCAAGAACGTCGACGACGTCAACAGGACCGGGAATCTGGATTGGTAACGAATCATGATGGATCCAACAACAGCAACGATGCGCGCAGCGGTGTACCGCGACCTCAACGAGGTCCATGTAGAGACGATCCCCACCCCCAAAATCGGCCTCGGCGAAGTCCTCGTCCGCATCGACACCTGCGGCATCTGCGGCACTGACCTCAAAAAGATCCACTCCGGCTCCCACGCCGCTCCCCGCATCTTCGGCCACGAGATGGCCGGAACCATCGCTCAGGTCGGCGAGCAGGTCCAGCACTTCGCCCCCGGCGACCGCGTCATGGCTTTCCATCACGTCCCCTGCGGAACCTGCTTCTATTGCCGCAAGCAGACCTTCGCCCAATGCGAGACCTACAAGCGCGTCGGCACCACGGCCGGTTTCACCCCCTCCGGCGGCGGCTTCGCCCAGTACATCCGCGTGCTGGACTGGATCGTCCAGGGCACAGCCGGAGCCCCCGGCGGCCTCATCAAAATCCCTGACGACATCCCCTTCGAGCAGGCCGCCTTCATCGAGCCCGTCAACACCTGCTTCAAGGCCGTCCGCCTCCTCGCCCTCGCCCCCGACGACACCGTCCTCGTCATCGGCCAGGGCAGCATCGGCATCCTCCTCGCCGCCCTCGCCCGCCGTACCGGAGCCACCGTCCTCACCAGCGACCTCTACCCGGAGCGCCACGCCCTCGCCGCCCGCTTCGGCCTCCATTACCCTATCGACGCTCGCACCGACGTCGTTGCCGCCGCAAAAGCCGCCACCGAAGGCCGCGGAGCCGACGTAGCCCTCGTCGCCGTCGGGGCCGACGCCCTCATCGCCACCGCCATGCAGGCCATCCGCCCCGGAGGCCGCGTCATGCTCTTCGCCAGCACCCAGCACGGAACCGCAAACTTCGACCCCGCCGCCGTCTGTATGGACGAGAAAACCCTTATGGGCTCCTACTCCGCCTCCGCCGCCATCCAGCAGGAGGGCATCGACCTCGTCTTCGATGGCTTCCGCGACGGCTCCCTCGACCTCACCCCCCTCATCTCCCACCGCTTCCCCCTTGAGGACGCCGTGGCCGCGATCCACCTCGCCTCTAACCCCCAGCCAGACTCCATGAAGATCGTCCTCAAGCCATAACCTGCCCGTCCAGCTATACTCTCCGGGACAGCAAAGAGGGAGCACCCAGCATGATGAACCGCCGTCAATTCGCATCGAGCATCGTAGGCGCCGCCGCATCGCTCGCCACCACCAGGAGTATCCCCGCGCAGCAAAGCGCCGCCCCAGCAGCCCCCTTCAAGTTCTCCGTCATGCTCTGGACCCTCAACAAGCTCGGCACCCTCGAACACAACCTCGAGACCGTAGCCCAGGCCGGCTACACCGGCGTCGAACTCGTAGGCGAATGGCACAAATGGTCCGACGCCGACTACACCCGCATCGCCGCCCGCATCAAGGCCCTCGGCCTCACCGTTGATTCCACCGCCGGCGTTCGCGTCGGCTTCGCAGACCCCGCCGCCACCGCCGCCCTCATCCCCGAGGTCCAAACCGCCTTGGAGGCCGCCAAGCGCCTCGACTGCCGCCAGGTCATCCTCGTCTCCGGCAAGCGCATCGAAGGCATGCCCCAGCCCACCCAGCACGCGGGCGCAGTCGAAAACCTTAAACGCCTCGCCGAAGTCGCCGACAAGGCAAACGGCGAGATCGTCATCGAGCCCATCGACCTGCTTGAAAACGCCTCCATGTACCTCACCTCCGTCACCGAGGCCTTCGCCATGGTGCGCGAAGTCGCAAGCCCCCGCATCAAGGTCCTTTACGACTTCTACCACGAGCAAAAACAAGCCGGAAACCTGATCGAAAAAGTCGAAAAGAACATCGACCTCATCTCCCTCTTCCACATCGCCAGCGTCCCGGGCCGGATTGAGCCGAACACCGGCGAGATCCGCTACGAAAACATCTACCGCAAGCTCGCCGAGCTCAAGTACACCGGCTACATCGCCATGGAGTACTACCCCACCGGCGACCCGGTAGCCTCACTCAAGAAATCCCGCGAAGACGCCATCCGCTTCTCCCAGGCCTGACCTCGCCGGTCTATCCCCGTTTCTCGGCCCCCTCCACCAGCTTCCTCACCCGCTTCGCCCGAGCCTCCACCGTCTGGTAGTAGAACACCGCCATCAACTCCCCCCGCCGCTGTGCCACCGTCATGGTCTTCCACCCGGCCATCGCCTTCGGTCGCCGCGCCAGCTCCCGCGCAATCACCGGCGGCAGCTCCCGCTCCGCCTCCATCGTCGCCAGCAGCCGCTCCGCCATCTGCATCGCCCGCCGCGCCCGAGCCTCCTCGCCCTTCACCCCTGCCACCCACTTCCCAATCTCCCGCCGCGTATACTCCGCCAGCCCGTCGTACCAGCCCCGCAGCCCCTCCTCTTCCTCCAGCAGCACCCCCAGCTCATCCGGCAACTCCGCCGGCCGCGCCTCCAGGTCCGCCCACACCGCAAACTCCGCCGAGTCCCCTAACCCCACCCCAGCCGCCCGCTGCACCGCCCGATTCACCAGCAGATAAAACCCACCACCACCCGCATCCGGAAACAGCGAAGTCCGAAACCCAAACCCGTTACACTCCCCCGCCACCCGCAGCCCCACCCGCTCCGGCCACACCTCTGCCGGCACAAACGGAACCCGCGCCACCGTCCACCCCAGCGCCCGATCCCCCCGCTCCAGCACCGCCCGAAACCTTTGTATCGCGTCGTTCAAAAAGCCTCCAAACCAGGTTGTAGAATCTTCCCATGAAAGAACTTGTCTTCGAAGTCATACAGGACGCGGAAGGGGTCTTCGTCGCGGAAGCGCTTGGCGAGGACATCGTAACCCAGGCCCCTACCTGGGAAGAGCTCCGCGCCTATGTCAAGGACGCGGTTGATCTTCATTTCTTTGATCAGGAAGACAAGCCGCAGTACCTCCGTCTCCACCTTAGAAGAGATGAAGTGCTCGCCGTGGCATGAAGCTCCCTCGGAACTTGAGTGGAGCAAGCCTTGCCGATCACCTCTGCCGCCACTGGGACTACGTGCGAGTCAGGCAATCCGGCAGCCACATCCAGCTTAGAACGAACACTCCCACCCCGGGGACACAGACCATCCCGTCGCACTCGCCGCTGGCCACGAACACACTCGGTGCCATCCTCGGTCAGGTTGCCCGCCGCAAAGGCGTCACCCGCGAAGACATCCTCCGCGACCTCTAACCCCCAGCACGAAACCAATCCCATCGCCACCCCGCCCAACCCGCTCCTCTTCCTCTCCGCCGGCGAGGCCTCCGGCGACCTCTACGGCGCCCAGCTCATCGCCGAACTCGCCGTTCGCCTTCCGCAAGCCATCTTCCTCGGCCTCGGTGGCACCCAAATGGAGCAAGCCGGCCAGCGCCGCATCGTCCGCGCCGAAGACGTCGCCGTCATGGGCATCACCGAGATACTCCGCCACATCCCCCGCATCTACGCCAGCTACCGCCGCCTCGTCCGCGCCCTCCGGCAAGAGCGCCCCGCCCTCGCCATCCTCATCGACTTCCCCGACGTCAACTTCCGCCTCGCCAAGCACTGCAAGCGCCTCGGCATCCCCGTCCTCTGGCTCGTCAGCCCCCAACTCTGGGCCTGGAAGCGAAGCCGCCTCCGCTGGGTTCAGCAGCGCATCAGCAAAATGCTCGTCATCTTCCCCTTCGAGGCCCCCTTCTACCGCGCCCGCCACGTAGACGCCGAGTTCATCGGCCACCCCCTCGCCTCCCTCCCCGTCCCCACCATCTCCCGCGAAGAATACGCCGCAGGTCGGCTCTCCAGATACTCCGGAAATCCGGAACGCAGCTCACACCTCACACGTCCATGGATTGCGCTTCTCCCCGGAAGCCGCTCGAAGGAGATCGCCGCGAACCTTCCAATCATGTTGGAAGCCGCCGCTCTCCTCGGTCCCGGGTACGACATCCTGATCCCCGTCGCCTCGACCCTCGACATGGGTCAGTTCAGCGACCTCGTCTTCAATCGACTCCTGCCGAAGATAGCCTGGCCCCAATCGTCCATCACCCTCGTCCCCGACGCCCGCGAAGCCCTCCACCACGCCCGAGCCGCCGTCATCGCCAGCGGAACCGCCACCGTCCAGGCCCTCACGATCGGAACCCCCTTCGTCGTCGTCTACCGCGTCTCCCGCCTCACCTTCGCCCTCGCCAAACGCCTCATCCGCTACCCCGACGAAATCGTCGCCCCCCGCGACCCCGACGGCAACCTCCCCATCGCCATGGTCAACCTCATCGCCGGCAAGCGCATCGTCCCCGAACTCCTCAACGCCCGCTTCACCCCCCCCAACGTCGCCGCCGCCCTCAAACCCCTCCTGGCCGACACCCCTGAACGCACCCGCATGATCCAGGACCTAGCCGAAGCCCGCGCCCGCCTCCTCCCCCCCGGCAACAAAACTCCCATCGAACAAGCCGCCGACGCCGCCCTCGCCCTCCTGTCCAACTCGCGAGATCGGCAGCAGGCAAGATAGTGGGGTTTCCTAAAACACCGCTCCCTTGGGCAGTGCTACCGATAATGCGACTTCACAGGATCATGTATCAGCCTTGCTACTATGGCTCCCGTGCCGACGACTGCATGCTGGTTCTAGCAGGTGAGGCGATGAATCATGAAGTGTATTTCTGCGGTAGTGTGCTCCTTTCTTGTTTGCGGCGAGCTTCTTGCACAAAAGCCGGTTTGGCAACCGTCTTCCGGCCATAGCCAGACTCCAATCTGGCCTGGAGCTGTGCCCGATCCTCAACCCACGTCTGGACCTGAATTCGAGGAGACCACGCCGAGAGAATTCCCTCCGAACACGGGTAGGCCAGCGACGGCCATCAGCAACGTCACTCGGCCGACGATGACGGTGTACTCGCCCAAAGGAAACAACACAGGTGTAGCGGTCGTCGTATTTCCGGGTGGAGGCTACCAGAACCTAGCAATCGATTTAGAAGGAACAGAGGTTTGCGATTGGCTGGTTCCGCGTGGGATTACGTGTGTGCTTTTGAAGTATCGGATCACTGATGTCGGACTCTATCCGAAGTCAGGGCCTTACCCTGAGTCGCCCATGGCACTGGAAGACGCGCAAAGAACAGTAGGCTTGGTACGCTTCCATGCGGCAGAACTACACATAGATCCGCACAAGATCGGCGTCCTAGGCTTTTCGTCGGGTGGACATCTTGTGGCGGCGATCAGCACGCATTACACGGGTCGCATCTACCCACCCGTGGACGGAGCCGACAAGGTGAGCTGTAGGCCCGACTTCGCGATTCCGATCTATCCTGGACATCTCTCACTTGCCGCAGCGGAGTGGGACACTCGGCAGGGGGAGACAAAATATGTCATACCAGCATCCATACTGACTGCATGCAAGGATCACGAGTTGTGCTTGAACCCCGAAGTGCCGGTCACGAGTCGCACACCCCCGACCTTCTTACTGCAAAACGAGGACGATCATTCCGATAACGTGGATGACTCTCTTGCTTATTACATCTCTCTGAGAAGAGCGGGGGTGCCGGTGGAAATGCATTTGTATGCTCAAGGAGGTCATGCCTTTGGACTTCGCCGCACCAAGTTCCCCGTGACAGCTTGGCCGGAGCTGGTGAATACGTGGCTCACCACTATCGGAATGACACACTGATCGATCACGCTTCCTTCTGACATGCAGGTCCTGCTAAACGCCTTGTGTTGCTTTGCCGCCGGCGAGTTGCGGCGACAACAGCCTGAAAGGTCCGGTTTTCGACAGTTTCACTCGCCATGGCCCACTACATCCACAGCGTTGACACGCCGCCTGCATTTACCTACCTTGAACACATGGAACTACAGCTTTCACCGGAACGCCAGGCCCAACTCACCGACTATGCCCAACGGCATGGACAGGAGCCCGCAGTCGCGCTCGACGAGATTCTCGCGGACGCGCTGGAGTCAGAGCGCCAGGACTATCAAGAAGCCGTCTCGGGAATACGCCGTGGCTATGCCGACGTTCAAGCCGGTCGCACCCGACCCGCATCGGAGTTCCTGAGCGAGCTGCGCGCCAAGCATGGCTTTTGACGTAAAAACCACTCCCGAAGCCGAGCGAGAAGCAGGTGAGATTCTTGACTGGTTGGTAGCGGAACACGCCGGCGAAACAGGTCTCCGCTGGTTTCTCGAAATGGATGAAGCCATCGCTTCTCTCGCCGAAATGCCCCAACGATGCAAACTCGCACCCGAAAACAAGTCTCTTCCGTTCGAAGTCCGAGAGTTGCTCTACGGCCAGAAGCCGCATGTATATCGGATTCTGTTTAACATCGAAGGCGCCGTTGTTTTCATCCTGCATATTCGGCATGGACGAAGGCTTCCGCTTGCACCACAGTAATGAGCAGACTCAGACCGAACAGCTTGACACTTCAGTAAGGAGCAAGACGCCCGGCCAACCAGCCGGGCATCGTCGTCTCTGGACCACTGCCGAAGACCGCGCCGATCATCATTCCATGAACAGCAACGCACTGAAAGATTCCATTTGACATTCACCATTAATCCACTACCATATGGTTGTGGATAAGCTGAACACAACCTTTGCGGCCCTCTCCGACCCAACCCGCCGTGCGATGATCGACCGCCTCACCCGCGGACCCGCCACAATCCACGGACTGACAGAACCCTTCGCCCTCTCGCAGCAGATGATCTCAAAGCACATCGCTTACCTGGTGCGCGCGCGGATCGTCGTCAAGACCAAGCGCGGACGAGAGAGCCTCTGCACGCTCAGGCCGGAGGCCATCAAGACAGTCAGCGACTGGGCGATGAACTATCGCCAGTTCTGGGAAGAAAGCTTCGACAAGCTGGACGCAGTGCTAACCCAAATGAAGAAAGAGGAGGCAGGACATGACGACAAGCACGGCAAATGAACCAGAGCGGATGGTCATTACAAGAGTCTTCGACGCCCCACGCGAGTTGGTCTGGAAGGCATGGACCGACCCGAAGTACGCGATGCAGTGGTGGGGACCGCAAGGCTTCACCACGCCCACCTACGAGACGGACTTCCGCATAGGTGGAAAGTTCCTCATCTGCATGAAGTCGCCCGACGGACAGGAGTTCTGGAACGCCGGCAAATACCACGAGATCGTCCCCAACGAGAAGATCGTCCTGTCGATGTACTTCGCCGACTCGCAAGGCAACAAGGTTCAGCCCGAGCACTATCGAATCGAGCACGAAGCCATCGATGGCGCGCGAGACACAGTCCTCTTTGAAGATCTCGGAAACGGCCAGACGAAGCTCACCTTCATTGGAAATGAAACCAGGGAGGAAGCACTCAAGAGCGGACAAGCCGAGGGCTGGAACCAGATCCTCGAAAAATTCGCCGCGATAGTCGCCGACCTTAAGCAGACGAAATAGCCGGGACCAAAGCAAGCCCACCTCCATCCAGACCGAAAAGCTTGACACCATTGATATACTGCAATCTGTGGAAGACATCGCCCGGCCAACCAGCCGGGCATCGTCGTCTCTGGACCCAGGTATACCGAAGTCCAGACTTAACTCGTTTAGAAGACGTACTTTCAGACTTACAGGGGGGAGGGGGGGGGTACCCGCGCCATGTCCCACTTGGGGCACCGTAACCACGACCCCAAACCCGCGCAGGCCCTCCGTGGGTCCGAATCGCCGCACCATGCGTCTAAGTAAATTGACAATCGTGTTCCGGCACCGGCCCGCCCGCTCCGCCAAGTCCAACCGCGCTCCCCATCCGTTCTACTAGATGACGACGCCGACGATCCCTAGAAGGATTCCCTCCCCCATGCGACCCCTCCGCACCGCCCTCCCCGCGCTCCTGCTTCTCACCCTGGCGACCTGCACCCATGCCGCCCCCCCCGCCCGCCAGCAAATCGACATCACCGCCTACAACATCTCCGCCGATCTCGTCCCCGCCACCAACCAGCTCACCGCCATCGCCATCGTCACCTTCACCGCCCTCGACGACCTCCCTACCGCCACCTTCGAGCTCAACAACGGCCTCCAGCTCACCCGTGTCCAGGATTCCCACAACACCCCGCTCCCCTCCGAGCGCCTCACCACCAACTCCACCGTCCGCTTCACCCTCGCCACCCCCCTCGCGAAGGGCAGCACCAACACCTGGACCTTCGAGTACACCGGCAAGCTCGTCGGCTCCGAGACCAGCCCCGTCGACGGCATTAAGCTCGCCGCCGTCGCCGACCCCATCTCCATCCTTCTTTATCCCGGCCGCTGGTTCCCCATGACGGGCCTGTTTACCGACCGCTTCACCGCCGAGATGCGCATCCGCGTCCCATCGGACGAGACCGTCATCGGCTCCGGCTCCGGCGTCGCCGCCACCAAGACTCTTCCTGGCAACCGCAAGGAGTTCGCCTTCAACTGGACCAAGCCCGGCTTCCCTGGAACCATCGTCGCCGGCAAGTTCCTCGACCCCGTCACCCCAGGCGGCGTCAACAACATCAAGGTCTACGCCACCGACAAGCGCAAAGCGGGAACCCTAGCCTTCGCAGACCAGGCCGCCAAGGAGTTCGAGACGATGTCCGGCTTCTTCGGCCAGCCTGAGTCCGGCCGCATCAACATCGTCGAGCTCCCCGAAGACTCCGTCTCCGCCGCCTGGGCTCCCGAGATCGTGGCCATCGCCGGCCCCCGCCTCGCCGACGCCCGTAACGCCACCCGCCTCCTCGCCAACACCATCGCCCACCAGTGGTGGGGCTCGCAGGTCTCTCCCGCCACCCTCAACGATGCCTGGATCACCAACGGCATGAGCCGCTACGCCGAGCTCATGTACGTCGAAGACTCCGCCGGCAAAACCGCCTTCCAGACCGCCGTCTCCGACATCTCCGCTGGTGCCCTCGCCTACGACACCGAGCCCCTCGGCACCCTAGGCCGCCTCGACCCCTACTCCCCCCAGTTCCAGTCCATGACCCTCGAAAAGGGAGCCATGGTCTTCCACATGCTCCGCTGGGAGCTAGGGGACGAAGCCTTCACCAAGTTCCTCCGCGACCTCCTCACCCAATACACCGACAAGTCTATCCGCTCTGCCAACATCCAGACTCTCGCCCAGGCCAACGCCACCGGCGACGCCAAAGACCAGCTCGCCCCCTTCTTCGCCCAGTGGCTCGACGGGACCGGCGCCCCCGCCTTCGGCAATAAGTTCACCGTCTTCCGCCTCGGCTCCAACAAAGGCTTCCGCACCGTCGGCGCCGTCACGCAGGACCTCGACCTCTTCCGGATGCCCGTCGAACTCCGCATCGAGACCGACGGCAAAACCGAGATCAAGCGCATCGACGTCTCCGGAACCGACTCCAACTACTCCGTCGAGACCTTCGGCCGCCCCCGAAAGATCACCATCGACCCGCAGAACTGGCTGCTCAAATCCACCCCGGACCTCGCCGTCCGCGTCGCCGTCCTCCGCGGCCAGCAGTTAGTCGCCCAGGGCGATACTACCGCCGCCCTCATCGAGTACCAGAAAGCTCTCGACGCCAACAAGACCAGCTCCCTCGCCGCCTACCGCATCGGCGAGATCTTCTTCAATCAGCGCAACTACCAGTCCGCCGCCAACAGCTTCCGCGACGCCCTCCGCGGCGACGACGACCCCAAGTGGACCGAGGTTTGGAGCCACGTCCAGCTTGGCCGCATCTTCGACGTCACCGGCCAGCGCGACCGCGCCGTCAACGAATACCGCCTCGCTGTCCAGACCAACGACAACACGCAAGGTGCCGTCAACGAAGCCCGCGCCTCCATGCAAAAGCCCTATAAACGCGAGACAACCGACAACTAACCCACCTGCCCGGTCATGCAATCATGAGCCATATTCAACCCAAAGCACGCTTATCCTCAGGCGCTCGCAAGTGAGGTAACTTCTGCTATGCTTGCCGAACTTGAAGGTTGCAGGTGGGGAGGTTTCGCGTGACACGATTGGCGATGATCAGGTTGGTCGCACTTTCAGGGTTTCTATGCAGCGCGGCGCAGCATTCGGCTGCTCAGGGGCTGGGCGGAGTTCTCGATAAGGTAAAGAATGCTCAAAGAGCGCCCGTCGTACCCGGCCATGGGGCGGCAACCGGCGATGGCGGCACTGGTCTTGACGACACTGGCCATCCTCGTTCGATTCGCCCGGAAAGTGCTTCAACGCCGGCTCTGGAACGAGCGCATGCTGAAGCTCTGATGAACGACCCAAAGCCGGGTGGGAACGAGAACCATGAAGGGAGAGAGTATTGGCTGGTAAAAGAAAAATATGGTTTCGCACCACAATATAGTGCTGACGATGCTTTCTTCACGAAGGTGCCAAATTTCCGAAACCGCGCGAACTACTACATCGATTGGATTGATCATGTAAGTGAGGAGTTTAGGATCAAAACGCAAAGCTCCGTCTACAGTCCTGGCGTTCAAGCTGCCATGCCTAAGATCAAGGCCGTCCATTTCGTTGGAACGGGCGAACACATTGATGGCACCTCTGAGTACCAAGGTTGGAAATTCAGCTTTGACAAAATATCCGGTACGCTCAACATCTACTTCGGTGATACCCTGCCGGCTTGGGACAACGACAGTGCTTTGGCGAAGTGGGTTTCCAAAAACGTCAAGTGAACTCTAACTCGGAGAGTTTCTAAAAGGGAGCTGAGCCGCTCATCACCCACCACTCCCTTTGGGTGCGAGATTGGAGCACCTCGTGAGCGTTCGTCGCCTCCTTTGTACATCGCGCAGTGTTGGAGTTAACGCCCCCGAAAACCAGCAATCCGGCCACTTAGCGTAAGGCTCCATCCTCACGCAGCGCCAGCGCCGCCTATGGATGTCGTCGGAGTACGAGCAGCAGATCCATGGCTCAGCAATTGCCGCAGACGGAAGCTCGCCCCGGACGAGGTAGACTGTCTCGTCCTGTTTCTCGCCGCCGACGACAGCACCGGCATCGGACACGCTGGCATGATAAACAAATGGCCAGCCTTACGGTACGCGCAACAGGGTAGCGACTTCTAGGGTTTATGGAATGAGCTTTGTGGACCCGCTGCGTTATGTTTAAGACTCGATGAAGATGACGACGGTAGGACCAGCGGAGCGCGCGGTGGCGTTGGTGGCACGGCGGCGGCTGAAGATGGCGGAGTCGGCTCATGCGTATGTGCGTGGAAACACGGTGAAGTTCTACGAGTGGCTGGACTCGGTGAATGCGTCGGGGATGCTGCCGGAGGGGCCGCCGATCTGGATCTGCGGGGACTGCCATATCGGCAACCTGGGGCCGGTGGCGAGTGCGGAGGGGAAGATCGAGATTCAGATCCGCGACCTGGACCAGACGGTGGTGGGGAACCCGGCGCATGATGTGATTCGGCTGAGTCTGTCGCTGGCGATGGCGGCGCGGAGCTCCGACCTGCCGGGAGTGACGACGGCGTACATGATTGAGCGGGTGGCGGAGGGTTACCGGAACGCGCTGCTGGGCAAGGCAGCCAAGGTGAAGGAGAAGGATGTGGCGCCGATCCACCTGGTGATGCGGGAGGCCGGGAACCGGCGGTGGCGGCACCTGGCGGAGGAGCGGCTGGAGGATGTGAAGCCGATGATTCCGCTGGGGCGGAAGTATTGGGAGCTTTCGAGCGGTGAGCGGAAGGAGATTGAGCGGATCTTTGCGCTGGAGGAGGTACAGGGTTGGTGACGGGGCTAAAAGGCCGAGCGGGCAGGGCAACGGCTTGTGTGCTGGACGCGGCGTACTGGATGAAGGGGTGCAGCTCGCTGGGGCGGCTGCGGTACGCGGTGCTGGTGGGGATTGGGAAGAAGAATGAGGATGGGTTCTGCTTGATCGACATCAAGGAGGCGACGAAGGCGGCGGCTCCGCGGAGTGCGACGATGGCAACGCCAAGGAGCAATGCGGAGCGGGTGGTGGAGGGAGCGCGGGCACTCTCGCCTTACCTGGGGGAGCGGATGCTGGCGGCGCAGTTCGAGGACCGGCAGGTAGTGCTGCGTGAGTTGATGCCGCAGGATCTGAAGTTCGATCTGGATGGGTTGACGCAGGAGGAGGCGATCGCTTCGGCGAGCTTGTTTGCGGGGGTGGTGGGGAAGGCACATGCGCGGCAGATGGATAAGAAGACTCGGCTGGGATGGGCGGAGGAGATGGCGCGGTCGCGGACGAAGACGCTGGACGCGCCGAGTTGGCTGTGGACGAGCGTGGTGGAGCTGGTTGCGAGCCACGAGGCGGCTTATTTGAACCATTGCCGGCAGTACGCGTTGGAGCGAGCGGCTTCCTAGGGTTCAGGGTGTCCGATGCCGGCGCCGGCGTTGTGAGCGAGAGATAGAAGGTTGGCGAAGAGGCGGTAGGCACCCGGGACCCCTTCTGGAAGTTGGCGGTAGAGCGCGTAAGCGACGTATACGTAGGCTCCCTTGCCGGTGCGGGCGTATAGGAGGCCTCCCTTTTGCGGGTCCTGCTCCGGGTCGTGGGCTTCCGTCAACGCCTGGTAGCGCGGGTCGAAGGTGGCGGCAAAGCCGTGTCCGCGCTCTTCAATCCATCCGTCGAAGTCTTTCGCCGTGATCTGGTTAGGCCAGGTAAAGAGGGCGGAGTTGGGCTGTAGCAGCGTGACGGGTGCGGTCTCGACGACGACGTTGTGGTCTGGGGTGCCGGGGACGGTGAGGGGGAAGGGTGCTTCAGCGGTGCCATATTGGGCAGTGTTGTACTGGACGACGACGACGCCTCCGGCGTTGGCGTAGGCGAGCAGGACGGGGTTGGCGAATGCGAGATCGGGATGGGCGGCGTAGGCGCGCACCCCGAGAAGCACGGCGTCGAAGGCCTGGAGGTTGGCGGGAGTGAGCTGGCCGGGTGTGATCGGCGTGACGTGGACGCCGATGGATATCAGCGAGGCCGGTACCTCGTCGCCACTCCCTTCAAGGTAGGCGATGCGGAGGTTGGGGGCTACCTTGACGTCGACGCCGCGCGTCGAGGAGTTGGCGGGACGGAACAGGCCGGTAGGGCGAAGAGTTGGGTAGCCGACGGCGCGGAATCCTTCGCGATAGTCGTGGCCGCCGGCGGTAGCCACCGCGGTGACGGTGTACGCCGAGGTGTCGATGTGAGCGGGGGTCACCGTAAACACGATGCCGGTGGTTTCGCCCTCGTGGCTGAGGGTGAAGGGGACCGAGGCGGGGGTGGCGGTCCAGCCCCTGGGGAGGGTAAGGGCGAGGGTTCCTTTGGTGGCATTGGCGGTGCTGGAGGCGACACGGGCGGCCACGGGGAAGGATTTCTCACCCAGAGGGACGACGCCGGCGGCGGGGGTGACTGAGACGGAGAGCGCCGGGACGAGGATGAGCGGATCGTACACGGAGCCGAGGCCCGGAACGTGGTGAGCCGTCTGGACGACCTGGCCGAGGTGGAGGGGGGTGCCATCGTAGTCGATGGCGGCCCAGGCGGTGAGGGGCCACGGAGCCTGTGAGGCGTTGCGAAGGCCGGGGTCGGCAAGGTCGTAGTGGGCTGTGGCGGAGTTGGGCTGGGTGAAAGGGGGCTCGGTGGGTGTCGCGGTGGCGGGGATGGTGACGGGAATGCGGAGGTCGCCCGGAACGTTGCGTTCAAGAGAAGCGGGAAGGCTGAGCGGGGGTGCGGGCGGCGTGACGGATCGGCTCTGCTGCGACGTTGCGGGGGGTGCCGCCGGAGTAGGAGCGCTGGACGGAGTGGG
The DNA here is from genome assembly GCA_965213785.1 of uncultured Granulicella sp. Taxonomy (GTDB): domain Bacteria; phylum Acidobacteriota; class Terriglobia; order Terriglobales; family Acidobacteriaceae; genus Edaphobacter. The sequence continues at coordinate 3,683,750 of OZ243921.1, forward strand.
GCGGGCAGGGATATCGGGGCCGAAGCTGGTGGCGAGCCAGACCTTCGTGGCAGTCAGCTTCACCGGGCTGCCATTCACGAGGCGGACAGAGACGGTGAGCGAATCGCCTGGCACCGCGGTGGTAGCGCTGTCGGGCGGGTCGCCGAAGCCGGCGAAGGGGCCTGTCGGTTCGGTGGCGGGAGCCACCTGGGCGCGGAGCGAGAGGCCGAGCGCCTGGAGGAGAGCGTCGTTGAACTGGGTCTGCTTGATGGTGAGTTCGTGGCGCAGGTTGGTCTTTTCGAGCGAGGTCAGGGAGCTCGTCTCAACTCGTCCGAGAAGAGCGTTGGTAGCGTTGAGGCCCTCGCGGAGGAGCGGTGCGATGTGGGAGGGATTCTGCGGCCGCAGTTCCTCGGCGGCGCGGGCCACGCAGGTTGCGATGGCGGTGAGTGCCTGCGGAAGAAAGGTTTTCTCGTTGGGCGCGAGGCTGGCAATGCCCTGGACGGACGTGTCGATGCCGTCGTAGAAGGTGGCTTCGGTGTCGAGAGCAGGAATGCGGGCACCGTAGCGGTGGTACGCGACGTCGAAGGCTCCGGCCTGCGGGATGCCCATCCCGCCGTTCTGGGTCTTCTGCAGACCCAGGCCAAGACGCGCGAACTGGAGATAGCTCATGCCGAGGACGGGGCTGTAGTCGCCCTCATGGATGACGACGTTTGGATTCGGCGCAACGGTCGAGTCCGTGTTGTCGACGTAGTTGTGGAAGCGGGGCGCAGTGTATTTGCCCGTGGCGTAGTCGAAGAGACCTTTTGCGGAGATGGCGAAGGTAGGGTTCCGGGCGTAAACCTTGAGCGGAGCCCACGGTGCAAGGCCCATCTCGGGGAAGACCTTAGGATCGGCCGCGGCGGTGAAGACCTCCTGGGTGATTTCGCCGGACACCTGGTGCTGCCCATGCCCATCGGTTACGCCGCCGATGAAAACCGCGGCCAGGACGAGTGGACGGTAGAGCCGCACTGCACGCACGGCGTCGTAAAGAACCCGCTCGTGGGTCCACTGCGCAAAGGCCTCTTCCTTGGTCTTCGAGAAGCCGAAGTCGACCTCCGTCCCCCAGATCTGGTCGACGCCCATATAGCGATCGGCCGCGAGGAGTTCCTGCGTGCGTTCGAGCCCGAGCGCCGCGTTGAAGTCGCCGGTCATGACGTTCTGGCCGCCCTCGCCGCGTGTCAGCGTGAGCATGGCGGTACGCGCGCCAAGCCCGCGAGACTGCGCGGTCAACATGCCGCCGTCTTCGTCGTCTGGATGTGCGACGATCAACAGGATGCTCGCCCGGGTGCTCAGCTTCACCAGGGATTGCTGGAGGGCGGCGGCACCCTCATTCGCGGCAATCTCCCGGATGGTGTCGGAGGGATGGATCTGGATGTGCGAAAGGTCGGCCCTATCCAGGGGACTAGGAGTGTGCTGCCCCGGGGCGCGGAGGACGGCAGGAAGGCAGAACAGGAACACAGCGAGGTTCCGGAGCGAGGGTCTCGCTGGAGGCGCGGGCAGCAAAGGCGTCATGGGATTAATTTCTCACATCCGCGCCAGTCCGGGCGGCCCCAGCTACGCGAGGCGAGCCGCGCCGGGAGGTGAGTCCCTTTGACTCACATCTACGTCTAACATCGTAGAAAGCGTTCCCCCCTGCGGAGCGTTTGAGGAGCAGAACCATGGCTATGCTGGATCCACGGATGAACTCTTACCCCGGCATCATCGACGTCCCGCGCGAGGAGACCAGCTCGCTGCTGGCAAAGGTGCTGGGCATTACCTCACTTGGCTTTCTGGCCACGGCCCTCGGGGTGGCCACGGCCCCAGAGTGGAGTATGTTGCCGGGCGTCGTCGCGGTCTTCGCGTTGATCTTCGCCATCAACTTCGCCAAGCGTAACAACCCGGCGCTGGCGATGGGGCTCTTTTTCGGGCTGACCTACTTTATGGGCTGGGAGATCTCCCCGCTCATTCACCGGTACGTGCAGACCGTCGGCCCGCAAGTGGTCTTTCAGGCGGCGGCGACAACCGGTCTGGGCATGGCAGCCATGGGCTGCTTCGCCTATCTGTTCAACATCAACTACCGCAAGGTCGCAGGCATCGCGACCGCCGCGCTGCTTCTCCTGATCCTGGCGGGTATTGCCAGCATGTTCTTCCACTTCATGTCGCCCGACACCTACTCCTGGCTCACGCTGGGCATCTTTACGCTGCTCACGGTGGCGGACTTCGCGCGCATCCGCGCAGGCGGCAACGGCCAGTCCGCTGTCGTGCTTTCGCTCTCCATTTATCTGGACGCGATCAATATCTTCATGGCGATTCTGCAGCTGATGGGCGGGCGTCGCAGCCGGAACTGACGCGGATACACTGGAGGCATCGAGAATCCTGACCATGCCGGACTGACCCGCACGCTCGGCTTGCGCGGCGCCGTCACGCTGAACATGCTGGACATGATCGGCGTTGGGCCGTTTATCACGCTGCCGCTGATTCTGGCAGCCATGGTCGGCCCGCAGGCCATGCTGGGCTGGGTCTGTGGTGCGGTGCTTGGTCTGTGCGATGGAATGGTCTGGGCGGAGTTGGGTGCGGCGATTCCCGAGGCCGGCGGGACTTACCGCTTCCTGCGCGTGATGTACCCAGGTCCGGCTGGCCGGTGGCTGGCGTTCTTGTTCCTTTTTCAGTTGATGGTCTCGGCGCCTCTGTCCGTCGCGTCAGGGTCGATCGGGCTGGCCCAATACTGCGCCTACCTGTTTCCGGCACTCGGCAAACATACCGTGGTGCATGGCTTCCGTGTGGGGGCGTACGCGGGTTCGGTCGTGGTGGGCCCGCGCACTCTGGTAGCAATGCTGTCCGTCCTCGTGGCCGTCGCGCTACTCTACCGGCGGTTGGACAAGATCGGCACGCTGTCGACAGTTCTGGGCGGCATGGTGCTGGGAACGATCGGGTGGGTGTTGGTCACGGCACTCCTGCGGGGACACATTGCCCAGGCTTTTTCCTTTGCTCCAGGCGCCTTCCACCTAGACCGCGGATTCTTCCTTGGTTTAGGCTCCGCGATGTTGATCGCAACCTACGACTTCTGGGGCTACTACAACGTGACTTTTCTTGGGGCCGAGGTGCGGGAGCCAGAGCGGACGATCCCGCGAGCCATCCTAATCTCGATTGTGGCCGTCGGAGCGATCTACCTCGGGCTGCAGGTCGCGGTGCTCAGTGTGCTGCCATGGCGGCCGTTGCTCGGGGTGCACGGCCTTGCGGCGCAGCGGGCGGTCATCTCGGCGTTTATGGAGGCAGCCTATGGGCCGGCACTGGGACCCGCCCTTGGACGCCTGGCGGCGGTGCTCGTCATGGTCACGGCCTTCGCAAGCATCTTCTCGCTGCTGCTGGGGTACTCGCGCATTCCCTTCGCGGCGGCTCGGGATGGCAACTTCTTCCGGGTGTTCGGACGGCTGCACCCAACACGGGGGTTTCCTTACGTGTCGTTGCTGGCGTTGGGGGGCATGGCGCTGGTCTTCTGCTTCTTCTCGCTGGGCGACGTAGTGGCCGCGCTAGTCGTGGTCCGCATCTGTCTTCAGTTCCTGCTGCAGCATGTAGGGATTCTGTGGCTTCGGCGGACGCGGCCCGAGTTGAAACGACCCTTTCGCATGTGGCTCTACCCCGCGCCGGCGCTCGTGGGCATCGTTGGCTTTGCATATATCTTGTTTGCGCGGGCGCGCTTCGGGCGGGAGCTTGCGCTGGCTGCGGTCGTCGCGGGCGTTGGCTCGGCAGTGTTTTGGGTCCGGGGTCGCATCCGGAGCACCCGCGAAGGCGTACCTTGAATAGACGTGGGTGGCCTGGCGGCCGTCGAGAGGGATCAGGATGATGGTGCGCAACGGAAGTGAGATTCGTTCGTCGGAGATTACGCCGAGAGATGCATTTCTACAGCAGACGGAGACGCGGCGCAGCTTCCTGCGAGGCGCCGCGGCGCTTGGCGTCGGGGCTTGGGGGGCGGCGCGGCTCGGCGGCGGCGGCCGGGTGCTGGCGGCGGAGAAGCTGAAGACGGTCGAGAGCAAGTACACCGTGGCCGAGACGCAGACGACCATGCAGAAGGCAACCAACTACAACAACTTCTATGAGTTCGGCACGGATAAATCTGACCCCTCCCATAACGCGCATACACTGGTCACGCGGCCGTGGACCGTGCAGCTCACCGGCCTGGTCAAGAACGCGCAGACCATCGGGATTGACGACCTGATGGCGTATCGGCCCATCGAGAGCCGGGTTTACCGGCATCGCTGCGTCGAGGCCTGGTCGATGGTGATCCCGTGGGACGGATACTCGCTCGCGGAGTTGATCAAGTTCGCTGACCCTCTGCCTTCAGCGAAGTATGTGCAGTTTGTGTCGAACCTGAACCGGAAGCAGATGCCCGAGCTTGCGGGCGGCTTCGACTGGCCCTACTCGGAAGGCCTGCGCATGGACGAGGCGATGAACCCGCTGGCCCTGCTCTGCTTCGGCTGCTACGGGGAGCCACTGCCGAGCCAGAATGGCGCTCCCGTGCGCATCGTGCTGCCCTGGAAGTACGGCTTCAAGTCGGCCAAGTCGCTCGTGAAGATCAACTTCACCGATAAGCAGCCGCGGACGCTGTGGAACGACTCCGCCCCGCAGGAATACGGATTCTATGCGAACGTGAACCCGCAGGTGGATCATCCGCGGTGGTCGCAGGCGCACGAGCGGCGGATCGACACAGGCGTGTTTCCGCACACCATTCCCACACTGCCCTTCAATGGGTACAGCGACCAGGTAGCGTCCATGTACAACGGGATGGATCTGCGGAGAAACTTCTAGGGCGGGTTAGACTGTTGGCGATGCCGACGCGCGCGATTCCGTACGTCAAGGTTCTGGTTCATCTGCTGTGCCTTGCTCCGGTGTTCGGGATTTGGGCACAGTTTCGATCCGGCGCGCTGGCCAATGTGGCCGACCCGGTCAACCTGCTGACGCACTACACGGGCGATTGGGCGCTCTGGACCCTGCTGGCGTCGCTCGCCGTGACACCTCTGCGGCGGTTGAGCCCACGGCTGTCGAACCTCATCCGGTTTCGCCGGATGCTCGGGCTATATGCCTTCTTCTACGCCACGCTGCACCTGGCGACCTACGTCTTTTTGTTTTCCGGGTTCGACGTGCCGTCTGCGTGGGCGGGTCTGCGGGCCGGACACCTGGCGCCATTCTTCGCGCAATTGCGGGCGGTGTGGCCGACCATGGTGGAGGACGTCGCCAAGCGGCGCTTTATCCAGGTTGGACTGCTGGCGTGGGTCCTTCTGCTCGCGCTGGCAGTGACTTCGCCGACTTTCATGCTACGGGCGATGGGAGGCAAAAGCTGGCGGAATCTCCACCGCATGGTGTACGTGGCAGCCGTGGCTGGGTGTCTCCATTACTGGTGGCTGGTGAAGTCCGGGATGCGGGCGCCCTGGAAAGATTCCGCCGTTCTTGCGGTGCTGCTGGCGGCACGTCTGGGGTGGACGGCCTGGAACGACCGGCGGAAGGCCCGGAGAGCCACCGGTGCCACGCAACTTCAAGCACTGGCCAAGGGTTAAGGCTCCGAGGGAGCAAGGAGGCGTTACGTATGCCGTTTTCGATAAGGTGTGCGGTGGTGGCGGTTTGCGTTCTGATAACGGCTGCCGCGGCCGCCCAGCAGGAGGACGCAGCACCCGACGCCCGACAGGCCGCGGCGGCCCAAACGTTTGCAACCAAGGCAAAGGCGACCCGGGCTAAGCCGGCGCCAAAGCCGGCCCCGCTGACCGAGCGGGAGCGCGTACAGCAGATGCTGAATCGCTTTACCTTCGGACCCCGCCCCGGTGAGGTCGAACGGGTGCTCGCCACGGGCGGGGACAAGTGGTTCGAGGCGCAGTTGAACCCGCAAAGCATCAAGGACGACGCGCTTGAAAAGCGTCTCCGGGACTTTCCCACGTTGACCATGACTCCCGACCAGGCGCTGCTGCACTTTCCGGACCGCGGCGAGGTGGAGCGCGTGGCCAAGGGGCAGACGCCCTACCCGGCGGACCCGCTGCTCGCCTCGGTCTACCAGGTGCAGGTCTTCAAGTACAACGACGACCTCGCCAAGAACAAGGTGGACGCCGCCGGCAAGAAGGCCTACGACCCCACCCCCGCGCAGATTGACGAGCAGAAGAAGGCCGGGCAGGCGGAGGCGGCCCGCATCGCGGGCGAGTTGTTTGGCCTCCCGGCGAAGCAGCGGATGGCAGCCTTGATCCAGCTTCCGGTAGCCGACCGCATCGCGTTCACAAGCTACCTGCAGGGGCCGCAGCGCACTCTTCTCCTCGGAGACTTCACCCCGGCCGAGCGTGAGGCCTTCACGGCCATGGCCGCCAACGTCAACTCCGCCTATCAGATCGGCCAGGAGCTGGCGCAGGCCAAGATGCTCCGCGCGATCCTCTCCGAGCGCCAGCTGCAGGAGGTGATGGCCGACTTTTGGTTCAACCACTTCAACGTCTATGTCGGCAAGGATGCCGACCAGTGGTACACCACGAGCTACGACCGGGAGGCCATCCGCAAGCACGCCCTGGGAAAGTTTCGCGACCTGCTGCTCGCGACCGCCACCAGCCCGGCGATGATGATCTACCTGGACAACTGGCTGTCTATCGGGCCGGACTCCAAGGCCAACGCTCCGGCGAAGCCCGGCGGCAAGCCCGGAACCAAGGGGCTGAATGAAAACTACGGCCGCGAGCTGATGGAGCTGCACACGGTCGGGGTCAACGGCGGGTACACTCAGGCCGACGTGACCGCTCTTGCGGCGATCCTTACAGGCTGGAGCGTGGACAAGCCGTACGGCGGCGCCGGAGGTTTTCTCTTCGACCCAAAGAAGCACGAGCCCGGCCCGAAGCAGTGGTTCGGCCACACCATCGTCGCCATCCCGGGCCCCGCGGACGCGGGAATGCAGGAGGGAATTGATGCCCTCACCATCCTTGCGGGATCCTCCAGGACGGCCCACTTCGTAAGCTGGAAGCTGGCCCAGCGCTTCGTCGCCGACGATCCTCCCCCCGCGCTTGTGGACCGGATGGCCAAGACCTACCTCGCCACCGACGGCGACATCCGAGCCGTCCTCCGCACCCTGCAGCAATCTCCCGAGTTCAACGCTCGTCTCTCCTTCCGCAACAAGGTTAAGACGCCGGTCGAATACCTTGCCTCCGCCTACCGGACCACCGCGACCGACCCCACCAACCCCGGAGCCCTGGTCAACACAGCCAAACAGATGGGAATGCCTCTCTTCTACGCGCTGCCTCCCACCGGCTACTACATCACCGCGGAGCAGTGGATGAACTCCTCCGCTCTGGTGGACCGCCTGAACTTTGCCTACGCGCTGACGAACGGGAAGTTCGCCAACCAGCGGTTCGACGCACCCCGCGTGCTGGCCCTTGGGCTACTGGCGCAACCCGCGGGGACTCAGCCCGCGGTATACGAAAGCGAGGGAACGGCAGTTGCGCTGCGGGTTCTTGAATCGACCATGATCGGCGGTGGCGTCTCCACGCAGACGAACGCTCTCATCCACAAACAAGTGGACGCTGACCCGAGCATGAGCCCCGCAGACCGGCTGAATCTGCTCACCGCGCTGGTCCTGGGCTCGCCCGAGTTCCAGGTACGCTGACCTGCGTCGATAATGGAGGGGTGGCGGACGAGCAGAGAACATGGGATGAGGAGCTGACGCAGTGGCTTGAGGCTGGCGCACGGGAAGAGGGCTTCGACGCCTGCGGAGTGGCGGGTGCGGAGCCAGGTGAGCTCTCCGCCCGGTTCGCCGACTGGGTCGACGCCGGCCACGCGGGCGAAATGGAGTGGCTCAAACGTCGGGACGAGGCAGGCGTCCTGGTGCGCAGCGCCGTGCGGGTCGCGCTCCCCTGGGCCCGGTCGGTAGTGGTCTGCGCCATCAACTACAACGCGGACGCTCCCCGCTCGATCGATCCGGCGGCCCAGGACACCGGATGGATTGGGCGCTATGCCTGGTTGGGGCGGCAAACCGCCGAGGGCATCGTCCCGGTGGACTACCATGACGATCTGATCGCCCGTTTGCTGCGGGTGGAGGCGGAAATCCAGGCCAGGGCGTCCTGCCAGACGCGCTGCTACGTCGATACGGGCCCTCTTGTAGAGCGTGATGCGGCCGCCCGGGCAGGCGTCGGCTGGGTCGGCAAGAACACCTGCGTGCTGCGCCCGGGGCTGGGCTCGTGGATGCTGCTCGGTGTGATCGTCACCTCGCTGCCGGTCGCGCCGGAGGCGGCCGCGATCCCACACCCGGATCGCTGCGGCAGCTGTACCCGCTGCATCGACGCCTGTCCCACCGGGGCGCTCCTCGGTGAGCGGGAGATGGATGCCTCCCGGTGCATCGCCTACCTGACCATTGAGAAGAAAGGCACCATCCCCCACGAGCTTCGGCAGGGAGTCGGGCGTCAGGTCTTCGGCTGCGATATCTGCCAGGAGGTCTGTCCCTGGAACCGCAAGGCTCCGGTCGCGGCGAAGCCCGGGATCGCCACGCGGAGTGAACTGGTAAATCCCTTACTGCAGTGGCTGGCCGACATGGACGCGGCCGGCTTCCGGAGCGCGTTCCAAGGCTCGCCGCTGGAGCGCACGGGCAGGCGCAGGCTCCGGCGCAACGTCGCCATCGCCATGGGAAACAGTCACAACCCAGCTTTCGCCTCGACGCTGCAGGAGTGGGCCGGAGGCGAGGATGCCGTACTTGCCGAGTCCGCCGCATGGGCGCTCGGCCGCCTCGCCGGTAGGCTCACGCCGCAGCCGCAGGAGCCGGTAGCTCCTCTGCTAGCATTCGAAGCAGGCGGCGATGACCCCGCCGGGATGTGTGATGCCGATCAACCCAAGCGATGAACGTGGCGTACGAGTGCTGACCAAGGAAGCCCGCGAAGCAGTCCTGAAGGCGGAACCCTCGGCTGGGGCGGCGGATGACACGCTCGGCGGCTCGGCAGTCGTCGTGGAAGGCCGCGGGACCTGGCCGAGCGTGGTCGCCCTGGCCCGCTACCTGGCAAAGACCGAGGTCCACACCTACGCCCTCAGCGTGGCGGCGAACACCATCCTTTCCCTGTTTCCCTTCATCGTGCTGCTGCTGACGCTGTCGCAGACCGTCTTCCACTCCAATGCGATGGAGGCGGTGGTCGGCCAGATGATGGACAGCTTTCTCCCCGTCGGGCAGGATTTTGTCATGCGGAACATGATGGTGCTGGCCCATCCCCACAAGGGAACCCGGATCTTCTCCGTGGTGATGCTCCTCATCACCTCGACCGGGGTATTTCTGCCGCTCGAGGTAGCCCTCAACGATGTCTGGGGGGTGCGGCGCAACCGCTCCTACCTGCATAATCAGGCTGTCTCGCTGGGCTTGGCGGCCGCCGTGGGAGCGCTTGCGATTCTCTCAGTCGCCCTTACAGCCGGCCAGCGCACCATCATGACGTTCGTCTTCTTCCATCACACCGACAATATAGTGTTCTCGTTCATCGCCTTCGTGGTGCTCAAGTTCATCGCCGTCCTTAGCGGCATCTTTCTCTTCTTCCTCATCTACTGGGTTCTTCCGTACCGCAGCATTCCCGTGCGGGCAGTGTTGCCCACCGCGATTGCGATCGGGCTCATCTGGGAGGCGGCAAAATACCTCTATATTCTTGCTCTGCCCTGGTTCGATTTTCCCGCGGTGTACGGCCCTTTCTACATTTCGGTCAGCTTAATGATGTGGGCCTTCCTCTCCGGCCTCATTCTGCTTGCCGGCGCGCACTTTTCCGCCACCCGCCACATCGAACGGCTCGCCGACGCCGCGCGGGAGGTATAGCGGATGGCCGGCAACTTCCAGCAGACAGCCCACGGATGGATGACACGCCGTCCGCGGCATGGGCTGGAGCGGGCCGCCTTCTGGCTCGTGCTGTGGTTCCTGGTGCTGTGGCTGCTGCGCTGGGTCCCTGGCGTGGTCGGCGGACTCGCCGCGGGACTGCAGATACTTATCGCCATTGTGCTCGCCATGGTGGCTCTGCCGCTGCTGTGGACCTGGGTACGCACGCGCCTGCTGTGGAGCGTCCGCAGCAAACTCCTCCTTACCTACGCGCTCGTGGGCGTCGCCCCCGTTTTCCTGCTGGGCACGCTCGTACTGGTGTCGGCGTATGTGGCGGCCGGCCAGTTTGCCATCCACCTGGTCGATACCCGCATCCAGCAGGAGCTCGATTCCATGAGCGCGCAGACCTCCTTTCGGACTGGGCAACTGGCGGTTCTGGTGGATGGGCATCCGGTCCGCGAGACGGTAACCGTGATGCTTCCGCCGGAACGTCGAGCGCCGGGCACGGACGTGGAGCGCAATCACGATCGGCGGACGATCCGGTGCTTTGTCGATGGCACCTCCGCCTTTCAGCCACCCCCTGCCTCCGTCAAAGCTCCCTTCGGGTTCGCCCCCTGGGCCATGCAGTTGAACGGCGGAAGGTTCCGCGGCATCGTCTCAGACGGCGGAGAGCTGTACCTCGTGGCGGTGCACCAGCAGCGGATGAACGATGGTCGCGCCATCAGCGTCGTCAGCAGCCTGCCTATGGATGGACCTGTGGTGGACATGCTGGCGGAGGGTCTCGGCGTAGTGAGCCTGCTGCCGGAGAGCGCAAGCCGCCCGCTCTCCAGCGAGGCTGAGCCCCAGCCGGAGAATGGCTCGGCTCGCCGCAAGGGACAGCGCTTTCTGTCGGAAATCCGCGGGGGAGTCCCCGCGCGCCGTGCGAACTTCGCCGACATCCGCGTCCGCTTCCTCTCGACCCTCGCCATGACCGACTGGAACCAGGGCTCTCCAGATAACATCGCGGTCGTGGTGGATTCCCGGCCATCGCTGCTCTATCAGCGGCTTTTCGGAGCGTCCTTGAGCGGTTGGGTCATGACCGTGATCCGGGCGTCGCTCATCCTGCTCATGGTTCTTTTCGGCATCATCGAATTGGTCGCGCTGGCAATGGCCGTAGGCGTCAGCCGCACGATGACTCAGTCGGTCGCCGACCTGTACGGTGCGACCCAGCGGGTCGATCGCGGAGACTTTCAGCATCGCATTACGGTCACGCGCAGCGACCAGCTCGCCGAGCTCAGCCGCTCGTTCAACACCATGATGGGCTCACTGCAGCGGCTCTTGGTGGAGCAGAAGGAGAAGGAACGGCTGCAGAATGAGCTCTCGATCGCTCAGCAGGTGCAGGCCAACCTCTTTCCGCGTGGTGCGTGCGACCTGCCGACGCTCGAGCTGCACGGCGTCTGCCGGCCCGCACGCTCCGTCAGCGGAGACTACTACGACTTCCTGGTCTTCTACGAGGATCTCGCAAGAGGAGAAGGAGTGCGGCCGCAGCGGAGGGAGGCAGGGGTGGGGATTGCAATCGGCGACATCAGCGGCAAAGGCATCTCGGCCGCGCTGTTGATGGCCACGCTGCATTCCGCGGTGCGCGCCTACCAGTTCGCCGGGGAAGACCTGGTCTTTGCGGGGTCAACCCTGGAAGGGCTCATGGCCAGCAAGGAAGGTCTGGCCGACGCGGGCGGCTGGTTCCAATCCCCGGGCCGCATCATGTCGCTGCTCAACCGGCACCTCTTCCGCAGCACCCAGCCGGAAAAGTATGCCACGCTCTTTCTGGCACACTACGACGCGCGTTCGTCCGCCCTGACGTATTCGAACGCCGGGCAGCTTCCGCCTTTCGTGCTGGGGCGCGATGGCGCGGTGCGGAGGCTGGAAGAAGGCGGCACGGTGGTCGGCCTGATGGACGGCATGCACTTCGCCGAGGGCCGCCTCGTCATGCAGAGCGGCGACATCCTGGTGGCATACTCGGACGGTGTCACCGAGCCGGAAAACGACTTCGGCGACTTCGGCGAGACCCGCCTTCTGGAAGTCGTCGCCCGTTACCGCGACCATCCGCTGCATGTCATCTCCGCGCAGGTCATGCTTGCACTCGATGCCTGGATCGGCGCCGAGGAGCAGCCTGACGACATCACCCTGGTGCTCGCCCGGCAGGCCTGAGCTTCAGTTGCCAGCCTTCGCCGTCACCACCTTCGTGACGATCGCGCTCGGCTTGCTCCCCGCCGGCAGAATCGTAAACAGATTCGGCCCCAGCCTTCCCTGCGTCCGGATCACCGACACATCCCCCGCACGCGTATCGAGCGCCAGCAGCAGGTGCTCGTCGGCCGAGAACGACATCGCCTCGGGCCCAGCCCCCGTGTGCAGGCTCGACACGATTTTGCCCTCGTCGACGCTATACAACCCGATCGAGTCGTCCCCCAGGTTCGCCACATACAGCGTGTTGTCGCGGCTCACAAGACCCCGTACAGGGTGGTTCCCGATCATCGACGTGCTGCCGACATCGTTCGTCGTGGTCGCGATCTCCGACACACTCCCGGACCCCCCGTTCGCCACAAAGATTTCGCCTCCATCGGGCTTCAGCGCAAGGCTCACCGGGTTCGCGCCCACATCCAGCAGCGCGAGCATACGGTCCGTCGTAAGCGAACCATCCTGCCGCGCCGCCCAAGACCCAGCCGCCGCGGCAAGGTTCAACGCCATCACCTGCCGCCCGCCCGAGCAAGCCACAAACGCCTTGGAAGAGTCCGGCAGGATCACCGGCGCAACCGCCCCAGCGCATCCTCCGAAACTGGCCCTCAGCCGCGCCGAGCGGTCATCCACGGCAAACACTGCCACGCCGCCCGCCAGCGGAACCACGAGCGATCTACCATCCGGCGACAGCGTCCCCGCCCGCGCCTCACCCGCCACGGCAGCCTCCGCAATCTGCCGTCGCTGTTCAAGATCCACAACGCTTACCGAACCTGCATTGACCACATAGCCCCGACGCCCGCCAGCCTCTACCGCGATCGACAGCGGCCCCCGGCCCACCCCGATCGTCGCTACCACCCTCCCCGCATCGGCATCGATCACCGACACGCTCGCCGAGCCCGAGTTCACCACGTACACCTCGTTCCGCGTCGGGCTCGCGGCAAGCGCCACCGGCGCCGCTCCCACCTGCAGCGTCCGATCCGCCCGCACATACACGAGGTCCAGCACCGACACCGTATTGGCCCCGGCATTGGCCACATACGCGTACTCCCGGTACCCGGCAGGAGTCGCCGGAAACCCCGGATTCCGGCAGCCCAGCACCCCCAGGCACACCACGGCGGCACCAGGGCGAAGCCATACGATCAAAGCAGAAAGGCGCGTGAACACTGCTCCCGAGTCTAGCCGCCGCGCCCTGCCCCGGCAAGGCCCGTAAAAGTTACGTTTACCCGCAACTATCCCGTATATCCCGTGTCCAAGCTCCACAGCACGCGCTCTGCCAACGGCGAAGCGTGACATAAGTCCTCCTCGGACAACGGAGCCGATAGGCTCTATCGGCTCCGTTGCTTTTTTGTGCCTGCCAGGAACCTGCGCCACACACAGCCGGCCCCGGCAAGCAGCGATAGAATGAAGTCATGCACCGCTGGTCCAAGCTCTTCATCCCCACCCTCCGCGAAGCTCCCGCCGATGCGGAGGTGGCAAGCCACAAGCTCCTCCTGCGCGCCGGCTACGTCCGCCAACTCGGCGCCGGCATCTACAGCTACCTCTTTCTTGGCCAGCGATCCATCAACAAGATCGTCGTCATCATCCGCCAGGAGATGGACAAGATCGGCCAGGAGTTCCTCCTTCCCACCCTCCACCCGAAGGAAATCTGGGAGCAGTCCGGCCGCTGGTCCGGCATGGGCGACAACATGTTCCGCCTGAAGGATCGCAAGGGCGCCGACCTCTGCCTCGGCATGACCCACGAAGAGGTCATGACCGACATCGCCCGCAACGAGCTCCGCTCCTACAAGCAACTCCCCCAGATCTGGTACCAGATTCAAACCAAGTTCCGCGACGAGCCCCGCCCCAAATCCGGCCTCCTCCGCGTCCGCCAGTTCCTCATGAAGGACAGCTACTCCTTCGACCTCGACGAAGCTGGGCTCGACCTCTCCTACGGCAAGCACGACGCCGCCTACCGCGCCATCTTCGCCCGCTGCGGCCTCCAGTTCGTCGCCGTCGAGGCCGACTCCGGGGCCATGGGCGGCTCGCAATCGCAGGAGTTCATGGTCTACACCGAAGCCGGCGAAGACCTCATCGCCTCCAGCCCCTCGGGCTACGCCGCCAACCTCGAAAAAGCCACCTCCGTGCTCGCCGCGGTCGAGGACCTGCCCCCCACGGGCGACGGCCTCCCCGAACTCGTCGCCACCCCCGGCAAAGCCTCCATTGCCGACGTCACCGCCTTCTTCGGCATCCAGGCCTCGCAGGACATCAAGTGCGTCGCCTTCATGGGGACGCCCTCCGCCACCCACTCGAACGGCCCCGCCCGCCCCGTCGTCGCCTTCCTCCGCGGCGATCATCAGGTCAACGAAACCAAACTCAACGCCATCGCGGGCACCGCCGAACTCCGCCCTATGACCCCGGAAGAGCTCGCCCTCCACATCGGCGGTCCCGCTGGCTTTCTCGGCCCCGTCGGCATCGCGGAAATCATGACCCAGGGCTCCCTCAACGGCCTCAACTCCGGCAAGCCGCTTGAAAAACTAAAAGGCTTCCAGCGCGACAACCCCACCGAGGGCCTGAAAACCATCGTCGTCATGGACAAAGGCCTCGAAGGCCGCACGAACCTCGTAGCCGGAGCCAACCAGCTCGACTTCCACTTCCGCAACGTAACCCCCGGCCGCGACTTCACCCCCACCCTCACCGCCGACATTCGCAACGTCCTCGAAGGCGAACTCGACCCCCTCGGCCACCAGCCCCTCCGGCTCGGGAAAGCCGTCGAAATCGGGCACATCTTCAAGCTAGGCAAGAAGTACACCACCTCCATGGGAGCCACCGTGCTTGACCGCGACGGCAAGGAGGTCACCCCCATCATGGGTTCCTACGGCATCGGCGTGGAGCGCATTCTCACCGCCGCCATCGAAACCTCCGCCACCGGCAACGGTGGTGAGGCCTACGCCCTCCCCGCCGCCATCGCCCCTTTCGAAGTCGTCGTCACCATCACCAACATCAAGGACGCCACCCTCCTCGCCGCCGGAGAGCAAGTCGCCGAGTCGCTCGAAACCGCCGGTTTCGACGTCCTCCTCGACGATCGCGACGAGCGCGCAGGCGTCAAGTTCATAGACGCCGAACTCATCGGCGTCCCCTTCCGAATCAACATCGGCCGAGGCGTCGCCGAAGGAACCGTCGAGCTCGTCGACCGCCTCAAACAGGCCACCACCACCGTTCGGATCGAAGAGGTAGCCGTGCATCTTGCCGTGGCGTCCGGCCGAGCCAAGCAACAGGACAGCAGGGGATAGCGTTGGCCATCAGGCTCAAATACGGCAGCCCCTCCCGCAGGCGGCGCGGCGGCATGTTCTCCGGCCTCTTCCGCGGCATCCTCATCCTCTCGCTCGCCGGCCTGTTGGTCGGCGCGGCCGTCTTCGCCTTCTACTACAACAAGTACCAGCAGGTCGTCGACGACCGCCTCGCCTCAGGCCCCATCTTCGCCTCCGTCGCCCAGATCTATGCGGCCCCCCGCGAAATACGTACCGGCCAGCATCTCTCCATCGGCTACATCGCGCAATCCCTCCGAACCGCCGGCTACAACGCCAACCCCGACCTCGGATCGTTCCAGGTCAACGGCAACAACATCCTCATCAAGCCCGGGCCTCACTCCTTCCACTCGACCGACGGCGCGACCATCAGCACCGAGGACGACGTGGTGCAGAGCATCACGGCCGAAAACGGAGTCGCCCTCCGCTCCTATGAGCTGGAGCCACTGCTCATTACCGCGCTGTCCGAAGACAAGGGCCGCGCCAAGCGCCGCCTCGTCACCTACAAGGAGATCCCCCACGGCCTCGTCCAGGCCGTCACCTCGATAGAGGATCGACGCTTCTTCGAGCACTCCGGCGTCAACTTCGTCCGCATCGCCAAGTGCGCCGTGGAAGATGTCTTGGCCCAGCACATGACCTGTGGCGGCTCCACGCTCACCCAGCAGCTCGCCCGCGGCTTCTTCCTCTCGCCGGATAAGAAGATCGCGCGCAAGCTGCGCGAGATCATGATCAGCTTCCAGCTTGAGTCTCACTTCAACAAGCAGCAGATCTTCGAGATGTACGCCAACCAGATCAACCTCGGCCAGCGCGGATCCTTCGCCGTCAACGGCTTCGGAGAAGCCTCGCAGGCCTATTTTGGCAAGGAGATCAAGCAGCTCGACCTCGCCCAGGAGGCTCTGCTGGCCGGCATGATCCAGCGGCCCAACTACTTCTCTCCGTACAAGCATCCGGAGCGCGCGCTCGAGCGGCGCAACCTCGTCCTGGATTCCATGGTCGAGACCGACTCCATCACGCCCGAGCAGGCCGGCCGCGCCAAGGCGGAGCCGCTCAGGCTCGCGCCGCCCAATGTGGACGCGTCCGAGGCGCCCTATTTTGTCGACATGGTGCACGACAAGCTGGTGCAGCGGTTGGGCGATCAGGACCTCACCCACCAGAGCATCCGCGTCTACACCTCCCTCGATCCCGAACTCCAGCGTGTCGCCTCCGAGGCCGTCGAGGTCGGCATGAGGAACGTCGACGAACTCGTTCGCAAAAACCGGCACAAAGGCGACGGCGGCACCACCATGCCGCAGGTCGCGCTCGTCGCGCTCAACCCGCACACCGGCCAGATCCTCGCCCTCGTCGGGGGCCGCAACTACGGCGTTTCGCAGCTCAACCATGCCCTGGCGGAACGCCCCACCGGCTCCATCTTCAAGCCCTTCGTCTACGCCACGGCGTACAACACCTCGCTGCATGGCACGTCGCTCGACGACAACGGCCCGTTTACCGCGCTCACCCGGCTGAACGACGATCCCCAGGACTTTGGCAACGGCTACGTGCCGGGCAACTTCGAGAGGGGCGAGTACCCGGGTATGGTCACCGCGGCGGACGCGCTCGCGCACTCGCTCAACATCGCCACCATCGCCCTCGCACAGAAGGTCGGCTACGAGAACGTGGCGGCACTTGCCCGCTCGGCAGGCATCGTCAACGCGCGAGCCACACCGTCCGTAGCGATCGGGACCTACAACGCCACGCCTATCGACATGGCGGGAGCTTACACGGTCTTTGCCAATAACGGCGTCCGTCTTACCCCCTGGCTGCTCGCCAGCGTCCGCAATACGGCGGGTGATATCGTCGCCGACTTCGCTCCGGTGGCCAGCCAAGTCCTCGATCCCCGCGTCGCCTACCTTACGCAGTCGCTGCTCGAAGGCGTTATGGCGCGGGGAACCGCATCCGTCGTTCGTGCACGTGGCTTCCGCGCTCCCGCCGCCGGAAAAACCGGGACCTCACATGACGCGTGGTTCGCCGGCTATACCTCCAACCTCATCTGCATCATCTGGGTTGGCAACGACGACTACACCGACGTCAAGCTGCAGGGGGCACAGGCCGCCGCGCCGCTCTGGGCGGAGTTCATGAACCGCGCCGTGAAGCTGCCGCAGTATTCGGACACGAAGCCCTTCACCCCACCGGATGGGGTCCAGAACCTCCGGATCGATCGTAATACGAGCCTCCTGGCCGATGCGAGCTGCCCGAACGACCTTTACCTGTCGTTCCTCAACGGGACCGCGCCGCAATCGACCTGCAGCCGCATGACCGAGTCGACGCAGACGCTGGTGCAGGACCTCTTCGGCAACACGACTCCTCCGTCCTCGCCGGTGCCGCGGCAGTAAGGGGCTGGAGCTTGCATGCTGCGCTCACTTACGTTGGTTCTGCAGCTTCTTCTGGGTGTCGAGGAAGCGGCGGAGGCGGTCGAGGGAGCGGGCTTTGCCGAAGACGATGAGGCTTTCCAAGAGCGGAGGGCTCGCGGTTTTACCGGTGAGGATGGCTCGGAGGAGCATGAAGTTTTCCTTAACGGACCATTGCTTGGCTTCGCCGAGGGACTTCATGGCTTGCTCGATTTGCGGGACTTCCCAAGGGGTGGCTTCGAGGGTAAGGAGTTGATCGGCGGCGAAGGCTACGGTCTCTTCCAGAGTGCGCTTATTGGGGATGAAGACTTCGGGGGCGGGGGTGACGCTGTCTGAGAAGAGGAAGTCCGTGAGGTCGCCGGTCTGGCCGAGGATTTCTACGCGGGTCTGGATGAGGGGAACGAGTTGGCGGAGGAAGGCGTCGGAGAAGACAGTCTGGCGGAGGCGGTCGAAGAAGGCTTCGGGGGTGAGGGCGCGGAGGTATTCGCCGTTGAGCCATTTGAGCTTGACGAGGTCGAAGACGGGGCCGCCAAGGGATATATTGTCGAAGGAGAACCTGGCCACCATGTCGTTGAAGGTGAAGAGATCGGCGGTGGCGGCCTTCGACTTGTCGTCGATGGTTCCGCTGGTTTGGGGCATGCCTCCGCCCATGAGACCGAGGAAGTTGAGGATCGCCTCCGGCAGGTAGCCGGACTGGCGGTAGAAGATGAGCGAGACAGGGTTTTTGCGCTTGGAGATCTTGGACTTGTCGATGTTGCGGAGGAGGGGCATGTGCCAGAAGCGGGGCAGGTCCCAGCCGAAGGCTTTGTAGAGGAGGACGTGCTTGGGGGTGGAGGAGATCCACTCCTCGGCGCGGATGACGTCGGAGATGCGCATGAGGTGGTCGTCGACCACGTTGGCGAGATGGTAGGTAGGGAAGCCGTCGGACTTGAGGAGGACCTGGTCGTCGACGTTGGTATGGTCGAAGTTGATATCGCCGCGAAGTTCGTCGCGGAACGTGGTGGAGCCTTCCGCAGGGACCTTGAGGCGGATGACGTATGGGCGGCCTTCGGCCTCGTACGCGGCGATCTGCCCGTCGGTGAGATCGCGGTGGGCTCCGTTGTAGCGGGGAGGCAGCTTGGCGGCGAGCTGCTGCTTCCTGAGGTCCTCCAACTCTTCGGGAGATTCGAAAGACTTGTAGGCGGTGCCGTTGGTAAGGAGGAGCTGGACGTGATCGAGGTAGATCTCCGTGCGCTCTGATTGGCGGTAAGGGCCGTGAGGGCCGCCGATGTCGGGACCTTCGTCCCAGGTGAGGCCGAGCCAGTGGAGGGAGTCGAAGATCTCTTGTTCCGAGGTGGCGACGAAGCGGGCGCGGTCGGTGTCCTCGATGCGGAGGATGAACTGGCCTCCGCGCTGGCGGGCGTAGAGGAGGTTGAGCAGGCCGATGTAGGCGGTGCCGACGTGTGGGT
This sequence comes from uncultured Granulicella sp., assembly GCA_965213785.1. Lineage (GTDB taxonomy): Bacteria > Acidobacteriota > Terriglobia > Terriglobales > Acidobacteriaceae > Edaphobacter. The sequence continues at coordinate 3,702,864 of OZ243921.1, forward strand.
CTCCGGTGGGCGAAGGTGCGATGCGGACGCGGGTTGGGGCTGTGGGTTGGGTCATGACTCTTTCGGGTGGTGCGTGTGGAGGGTGCCCCCTGTTGCCTGGGCCGCTCTCCAGCGTAATGAGCGAGATAGGCCCCGAGGGTCATATCTCCCTTGCTATGTTGAGCTTACGTTTAAATATTTGCAGATAAAGCAGATAGCGGCTGGGTAACACTGAAAGTGCACCCGAGCGGCTGATCTTGCGCTGCACCCTACGACAGACACGGCACGGCGGAGCCATGCACGAGAGCAGAACAGAGTGTCTCCAGCTTCGGCAGGGTGGCGGGCTCGCGCAGGCCGTTCTTCTTCGAGCTACTTCCATTTTACGCTCTGGGAGGAGACTCGTACCGGCAGCATTATTCGCTCTCGTTTGTCGCAGATAAGGGTTGCGGAGGCTTGACAAGCCCCGCCGGTGAAGGCGCAGGAGATGAAGCCGGCCGCAAGGGGGAGACCATGCCGGCGGAAGGACCTCTTTCGAGCACGATAACCTCGGATTGGGTTTGAAGTCGTCCTTGTTGCCGCGGTGGTTGGTCAAACAACCCGCTTCGGTAGAGTATGGGAGAGGGCGTCGGTGCGTTGACGAGCGGGCGCTCCTTTAGAAGGCGTGTGAGTACGAGCCGGTTTGCGTTCCGTTGGACCTGCGATTCGACGCTGTGACGTGGACGAATGCTGGCGGTTTGAAGGTTGCGGCGTTGAGCGAAGAGACGGTGGGTAAGGTACGGGCGATCTATGAGAAGACGATACGACCTCTGGTGCATGATCGCTGGCAGGGTTTGCGGGTTGGTTTGCTTTGCGTTGATGATGGGCGGGGTGGCGAAAGCGCAGCGGGCGGAAGAACTGCCGGAGGCGCCGGGGCAGAGTGCGGCGGTAGGTGGAGTGCGGGGGCGGGTGACGGATAGCAATGGGGCTCCGGTGGCGGGAGCGCGGGTGGTGCTGCGGCGAGGGGACCAGGAAGCGGTGACGAGTACGGGGGAGGATGGGGCGTTTGCGTTTGCCGGGGCGGGAGCTTACCGGATTGCTGTGGAGGCGGCGGGGTTCGCGCCGGGAAGCGCGGTGGGGGACCAGGCCGAGGTGGGGGCGATGGTGCTGCGGACGGCGGGGACGACGATGAGCGTGGACGTGAGCGCGACCCGGGAGGAGGTGGCGGCGGCGCAGGTGGCGGAGGAGGAGACGCAGCGGGTGTTTGGGGCGTTTCCCAACTTTTATGTAGCCTATTCGTGGGATGCGGCTCCGCTGACGAAGCGGCAGAAGCTGGGTTTGGCGTGGCGTACTACGAGAGATCCGGTTTCGTTGGCATTGACGGGTGTGGTGGCGGGGGTGGAACAGGCGCGGAACGATTTTAGCGGGTTCGGACACGGAGCGGCGGGGTACGGGAGGCGGTATGGGGCGGCGCTGGGGGACGAGACGATCAGCACGTTTGTAAGCGGGGCGCTGCTGCCGATCGTGTTTCGGCAGGACCCGCGGTATTTCTACAAGGGGACGGGGACCGTGAAGCGGCGGGCCTGGTATGCGGTGGAATCGGCGGTGATGTGCCGGAGCGACCGGGGCAAGTGGGAGCCAAACTACTCGAATCTGCTGGGGAACCTGGCGACGGGGGCGATCTCGAACGCGTACTATCCGGCGGAGAATCGGAATGGGGCGGCGCTGACGTTTGAGAATGGGTTGCTGGGGACGGTGGGGGCGGCGGCGGGGAACCTGCTGGAGGAGTTTGTGCTGCGGAAGGTGACGCGGCGGCAGTAGGGCTCATCGTGGGGGTGGGTTGGGCCGATATCCGGGGTAGCCGCTGGGTGGTTCTGCGCGTGCGGATGGGTGAGGGGCGATGGCAACTGCGTTGGCGGAGGTGGCGGTGGGTGCGGCGGCGCTGCGGGGGCGGTTGCGGCGCAATACGGTGTGGGTGATTGGGGTGGCGCTGGTGGCGCGGGCGGCCGTGGTTTGCTATGCGCTGCGGCACTTTGCGCCGGGATGGTTTTTTACGCGTGGGTTGGAGATGGGGCTGCTGGGGCAGTCTCTGCTGCGGGGGCGGGGGTTGAGCTCTCCCGTTGGGGGGGAGACGGGGCCTACGGCGATGATCGCGCCGGCTTATCCGGTCCTGGTGGCAGGGGTGTTTCGGGTGTTTGGGGTGTCTACGCAGGGCTCGGCCGCGGTGCTGATGGGGCTCCATGTGCTGGTGAACCTGGTGACGGTGTGGCTGATTGTGCGGGTGGCTCGGCGGGTGGCGGGGGAGCGGGCTGCGGTGATGGCGGGGCTGGTGTGGGGGTGCTCGCTGCCGGTGGTGTGGATGCCGACGATCTTCTGGGAGACAAATTTTTCGGCGGCGTTGCTGCTGGGGTTCTTGGCCATAGCGCTGGAGTTGGAAGGGCGGCCGGGAAGATGGCGATGGCTTGGATCGGGGGCTTATGTGGGGGTGGCGGGGCTGGTGAATCCGGCGCTGCTGCCGTGCCTGGGAGGGATGGCGGCGTGGGCGGCTTGGCGGCGGGCGCGGCGGCTGGTGCTGGTGGGGGTGGGGTTTGTGGTGGTGTTCGCGGCCTGGCCGGTGCGGAATGCTTTTGTCTTTCATGCGTTTATTCCGACGCGGACGACGGTGGGGTTTGAGCTTTGGATGGGGAATCGACCGGGGGCGACGGGGTATCTGGATGAGTCGCTGTTTCCGATGTTCAACCAGGGGGAACTGGCGGACTACCGGAAACGCGGGGAGGTGGGGTACATGGCGCACAAGAGCGAGGTGGCGCGGGCCTACATGTGGGGCCACCCGGGGCGGACGATGGGGTTGACGGCGGTTCGGCTGGGGAGGTTCTGGTCCGGGTCCGGAACGCGTGGGGGGTCGCTGTTCTTTGTTCTTTACGCGCTGACGACGACGGTGCTGGGTGGGTTGGGGTTGGTGCGGTTAATGCGAGGTAAGAGGTTAAGGACGGCGCTGCTGTTTGCGATTCCTCTGGTGCTGTTCCCGCTGCCATACACCCTGACCCATGCGGAGTTTCGGTATCGGCTGGTGATCGATCCGGTGATGTGTGTGCTGGCGGCTGGAGTGATGAGCAGGAGGGACGCTGTGACGCGTTCTACGACCTGCGATGGATGGCGTGCGGAGCATAAGAGGCCGCTTACTTAGGAGGGGGTGACTTCGAGATGGTGGCCTAGCTGGAGGGCGCGAGCGCGGATTTGGCCGGCGGGGAGTTCGAGGACGCTGCGGGTTTTGAGGCTGATGGAAGAGACGCGCCAGGGGGCGACCTGGGGCCAGAGTTTGACGATGCGTAGACGCTCGTCGAGGCCGACGACATCGATGGGGAAGCGCATGCCCATGGTGTGGATGGCGGAGGAGGGACTGATCCAGAGGCCTGCTCCGGGGGCGAGGGCGGAGCGGCCAAGAAGGCCGATGAGCCGGGTAAGCGACTCATCGGCGACTTCAATGCGATCTCCCACCAGGACACCGAGGGAACGATTTCTGATGGTGACGATCTTCATGCGTGGAGCCTGCCTGGGCCGGTGCTTAGACGGCGTTTGACTTCCTGCGGTAGACAATAACAGCCAGAACGACGATTGCCAGAACGCCGGCGAGAACGCGAATGATGGATGCATCCATATGGTTGACCTCCTTTCCGGAACACTGGGGAACTTGTTATTCGGGCCCTTCGTGCCGGACCTGCAGAGGGCCAGAGGCGGATGGTGCGAAGGCCGCGGCCGGACTCTGGGAGGGTACGGTGTTGGGCTGCCCGCTGCCTTGCCAGAGGGCCATGGGAGCGAACCACAGGGTGACGGTTGCCGCGAGGGCGAAGGCAACGAGATACATGAAGATCGTCGGCACGATGGTGTCTCCCGCGGGGCTTGAGGTCCATGCGCGCGGAGTGTAGACGCGTGCGGGGTGCTGTACGGCACCTTCCTTCCCCAGCAGACTCATCGGCGTGGAGAGGGAAATCTTTACAGATGGTGCGTGCCGGGTGCCGGTACGCAAAGGTAATGGACAGGCGGCGGAGAGGATAGTGGCGGGGCGGATTCTGCCGATACGTTTTGTAAGCTAGCTCAGCATGCGGGGGAACGAGAACCTCGGCCGCCCGCCTTATAAGGGAGCTATCGTCTTTCGAGCCGGCGGCGGGTTTGCCGCGGTTTCGATCAACCGAATCACCGATCTCGCAGAGTTCGGTACACCCTTGATGACCCCAGGAGATCACTCATGAAGAACCTCAAGAACCTCGTTGCAAAGCTGATTGTGGAAGAGTCCGGCCAGGATCTGATCGAGTACGCGCTGGTTGCGGCGCTGATCGGTTTGGGCGCGGTTACATCGATGAAGACGCTTTCCGGTTCGATCACCAAAGCTTTCGGCAGCATCGGCACTTCGCTGACCGGCGCTGTCTAGTTACCTGGTTGTGCCGTGGGCCTTGCGGGCACCCGCGAGGCCCATTTCTTTTGTGGCGAGGCACCCATCGGGACAGGCTCATCTTTCCGGCGGGCTGCGCCGATGAAGGCTAAGCAACCAGGCTTAGGCTGACGGTGCTTTTGGATCCTGAAGCGAAGCCTGGCAGGTGTGACCTTTTATGCCACAGACCTATGTACAACTCGCGCTTTCAGGGACAGTCGTGGCCAGCTCGCTGTTGGCGGCGGTGTGCGATACGCGGACACGGCGGATTCCGAACCTGCTGACGTTTCCGGTAATGCTGCTTGGGCTTGGGCTGCACTTCAGCGCGGGATGGCGGGAGGGTCTGGAGGCGCTTGGAGCCCTGACGATCTGCGGGGTGGTGTTCCTGATGTTCTACCTTGCGGGGGGCATGGGGGCGGGCGATGTCAAGCTGATCGCCGCGGAGGGATGCCTGGTGGGGCTGTCCAACGTTGTTCCACTGCTGGCACTGACGGCGATCGCGGGAGGTTTGCTGGCGATCGTGTATGCGGCGATGCGGGGACGGGTCAGGGCGACGTTGATGAATGTGCTGGCGCTGGTTTCGCACCACGCGCGGCGCGGCTTGCAGGCACACCCTGAGCTGCATGTATTGAATGCGGCGACCCTGCGACTTCCTTATGCGCTTGCGATTGCTGCGGGCGCGATGATGACGATTTATTTACAGACGACCCAGGTGACCCCATGGTGACGCGCCGTTTACTTCCGGCAATGATGATTGCCCTGTTGCTTTCCGCCCTGTTTACGGCATGGCTAAGCCGCCGCCTTTCCCGTCCGACCGTGCATGCGGCGGTGGCTACGAGACGCGTGGTGACGGTAGCGAAGAACATGGCGGCGGGGGAGCCATTGCAGGCCGAATCGTTAGAGGTGGTGGAGCGGCCGGCACTCGAGTCGGAGCGGGGGGCGTTTGCGAAGATGGACGAGGTGACGGGGCGAGTGTTGCTGATCTCGATGAACGCGGGCGACGCGGTGCTGGATCGGTACCTTGCGGCGAACGGCGTGAATGCCGGATTGACGACAAAGATTCCGGAAGGAATGCGTGCGATCTCGCTGCGGTCCGATGAGGTGGTGGGGGTGGCCGGCTTCCTGCTTCCGGGGAGTCTGGTGGATGTGCTGGTGACGTACTCGGCCTCGAACACTTCTCCGCTGGTGACGGCGACGGTTCTGCAGAACGCGCGGATTCTGGCGGAGGGCCAAAAGATGGAGCCTGAGGCGGATGGCAAGGCGATCAGCGCGGATGTGCTGACGCTTCTCGTGTCTCCGCAGGACGCGCAGAAGCTGACGCTTGCGAGCTCGCTGGGAAAGATTCATTTCATTCTGCGGAACGGAGCGGATCGGAAGGAGACGGTGGGGCTGGCCCCGCAGGTGTCTCTACCGGGGGAGGTTGCTCCGCATGGCGTTGAACGTGGACCATCGCATGAAGGGCACAGCAGCACATTGAAGGCGGCAGCGCCGGCACCGGTTTATACGGTGGACACGGTGACCGGTGGCAAGCAGACCGGCACAAGCTTTGAAGAGAGAGCGCGATAATGACGACCTTTTGCTCCAACATGAGACGAATGGCCTGGCTGCTGGCGATGGCCGCGGGAACGACGCAGCAGGGACGGCTGGATGCGCAGACAGCGGCGATGGCGGGGACGGGTCTGAGCAGTCCGGGCTTTACCTTGAACGGAACGACAGCAAACGAAGGCGTTCTGCATGTGGCGTTGGGACACGTGCTGTTCCTGGATACCAAAGCCCGGGTGCGGCGCATCTACATCGCAAACCCTGTGGTGCTGGATTCCTACACGGTGAACCCGAACCAGATTGTGATTACGGCAAAAGCCCCGGGGGTAAGCTCGGTGGTGGTGTGGGATGAGACGGGGCAGACGCAGGTGTACATGGTCTCGGCGGACATCGATCCGACGGATCTTCGGCTGGCGATGAAGCGCGCGATGCCGAACGAGAATGTGCATGTGGATGCGAGCGAAGGGAAGATGGTTCTGACCGGCACGGTGGGGACGGACGGGATCGCCGAGGCGGCGGTGAAGCTGGCGATGCTGTTCAGCAAGGAGGTAGCGAGTTCGCTCGTGGTGAACCCGGCGCTGATCCGGCAGGTAAAGCTGAAGGTCCGGATCGTGGAGGTGGACCGGTCGCGGCTGAATCAGTTCGGCATCAACATTTTCAATCCTGGCGGCGCGACGACGGTAGGCGGGGGAACGACCTCACAGTTTCCGGTGACGACAAGCCTTTCCGCGAGCTCTGGCGGCGATACCGGGGGCGGCGCGACGGTGGGAGGAAACACGCTGACGGTGAGCGATCCGCTCAATTTTCTGCTGTACAGCTCGAAGATCAACGTCGGCGTGACGGTGAAGGATTTGGAGAACAAGCAGATCTTGCAGATTCTGGCCGAGCCGACGATTACGACGCTGAGCGGGCAGAAGGCGAATTTTCTGGCGGGTGGTGAGTTTCCCTTTCCGGTGGTGCAGGGCAGCTCAGGCGGGTTGACCTCGGTGACGGTGCAGTTTCGGCCGTACGGGGTGAAGCTGGACTTTACGCCTGTGGTTAACCTGGATGGGACGGTGGCGTTGAAGGTGGCTCCCGAGGTGAGTGCGCTGGATTATACGAACGCGGTGGTGATCAGCGGCTACACGATTCCGGCGCTTTCGACGCGACGGGCGGAGACGCAGGTGGTGCTGCGGAGCGGGCAGAGCTTTGCCATCTCCGGGCTGCTAGACCGAAGGACGACCGACGCGCTGAGCCGGACTCCGGGGATTTCGAGTATTCCGATTCTTGGACAATTGTTCAAGTCGAAGGGCGTGAACCTTTCGACGACCGAGCTGATCGTGATTGTGACTCCGACGATTGTGGACCCTTTGTCGGATATGTCTTCGCCCGAGGATCCGAGCCTGGTTCGTCCGTTTTTGACGCCGCAGGCTTTCGACAAGACGATTCCTGCTTCGACAAAAAAGTAAGTAATAGATGACCCGCCCTGCTGCGAAGCGGAGTGGAGAGGATGCGAGCGCACAATGACGACAGCCTACGGAACACGAACTCTGAGTGTCACGGTCCTATCGGTTTGCGTGGATCCGGAGACGGTTTCGAAGTTTATCGAGGTCGCCCTGGATTTCAGCTGGGCGATCACGGAGGCACCGTTCGAGGGCTACATCTCGGACAAGCGGCGGCCGCACTTTGGGGAGAACCTGAAGTCGGGCGATGGATGCTTTGCCATTGTGGATTTCGACCTTGACCCGGATGAGGCCATTGCGGCGTGCACGTACCTGCAGCAGGTGTTTGGGCGCAAGGTGGTGATTGCCGCGATTTCGCAGCACGACGAACCGGAGCGGATGCTGCTGGCAATGAGAGCGGGATGCACGGAGTTCATGCGGCTTCCATTCGATGAGACCGCCGCGGCTGCGGCATGCGGGAGATTCGAGCAGCAACTCTCGACAAGGACGGCAACGAACTCGATGGCGGGATCGGTGGTGTCGTTTTTCGGGGCGAAGGGGGGCGTGGGGACGACGACGCTGGCGGTTCACCTGGCGACGTACCTGGTGCAGCACAGCAAGAAGAAGGTTTTGCTGATCGACAACCATCCGCAGTTTGGGCATGCCTGCGTTTACCTGGGAATCGATGGGAGCAAGTTTTTGTTTCAGGAGCTGGTAAAGAACGTAAACCGGCTGGACAGCGATCTGTTGTCGGGGTTTGTGGCGAAGCACCCGAGCGGGCTGGATATGCTGTCTTCTCCGGATGTGGGGCAGCGGGCGAGGCCGATGGATGCGGAGGATGTGGCGAGTACGCTGGACTTTTTGCGCAGCGAGTACGACTTTGTGATCGTGGATTGCTCCGCGACGCTGCATGAGGTAAATCTTGCGGTGGTGGCGGCTTCCTCGCGGGTGTACATGGTGGCGACTCCCGAGATCAGCGCGGTGCGGGACCTTTGCCGGTACATCGACGATCTGCAGCAGATCGACCGGACGACGAAGAAGGTAAAGGTGGTGATCAACCGGTTTTCCTCGCAGTTTGCGGTGAATCTGGAGGATATCGAAAAGGCAATTCGGCTGCCGGTGGACTTTTGTATCCCAAATAGTTACGTGGAACTGGTGCGGTCAGCGAACCTGGGGATTCCGGTGAAGATGGATTCGAAGTCCGGGTTTACGGTGGAGCTGCTTCGCTGGGCGAATGCGCTGGTGGGGACGGAGCAGCCGGCACTGGGTAAAGGGGCGGTGAGCACGACGGGTAGCCCGTGGGGCGTGGTCAAGGGTCAACTTCAGAGCGTCTTTGGACGGCCGGCCGCAGCCGCGCAGAAGCGAGCGTAAGCCATGATCGAGACCAGCAGCACGACCCAGCGTGCTATGCCGAACGGCGGGCCCGGGCAACGGATGGCGCGTGGCGTGGTGGAGACGGTGCAGCAGCAGATCAAGTCGAACGTGCACAAGGAGTTGATTGCGCGGCTGGACCTTGAGAAGCTTTCCGACATCAAGGCGACGCGATCCGGCCAGCAACAACTGTATGCGACGATCCATCAGTTGCTGAGCGAGCAGGAGGTTCCGCTGAGCGCGATCGAGCGCGACCGGCTGGCGCAGGAGGTTTTGAACGAGGTGTTCGGCCTGGGTCCTCTCGAGCCTTTGCTGAACGACTCGACGATCAGCGACATCCTCGTGAATACGTACAACTCAGTGTTCATTGAGCGGCTTGGACTGCTCGAGAAGACGGATGTGACCTTCAAGGACAACCGGCATCTGCTGCAGATTATCGACAAGATTGTTTCGGGTGTGGGGCGGCGGATCGATGAATCGTCGCCGATGGTGGATGCGCGGTTGCTGGACGGTTCGCGTGTGAACGTGATCATTCCTCCTCTGGCGGTGGATGGGCCGATCCTGTCGATTCGGCGTTTTGGACGTTCTCCGCTGATGGCGGCGGACCTGCTGCGGAATCGAATGCTGTCTGAGCCGATGCTGGAGGTGCTGAGCGCGGCAGTAAGGGCCCGGCTGAACATCGTGGTGTCCGGCGGGACGGGATCGGGCAAGACGACGCTGCTGAATATCCTTTCGGGCTTTATTTCCGAGCGGGAGCGGATTGTCACGATCGAAGACTCGGCTGAGCTGCAGTTGAAACAGGAGCACGTGGTGCGGTTGGAGACGCGGCCGCCGAATGTGGAAGGGCGTGGAGCGGTGAAGCAGCGGGAGTTGGTGATCAATGCGCTGCGTATGCGGCCTGACCGGATCATCCTTGGCGAAGTGCGTGGGGAAGAAACGCTGGATATGCTGCAGGCGATGAATACGGGGCATGACGGGTCCATCACAACGATCCACTCCAATACGCCGCGGGATGCGATTGCGCGTATGGAGACGATGGCGATGATGGGGGATGTCCGGCTGGGCGATAAGGCGATCCGTGCGCAGATTGCATCCGCGGTTCACCTGATTGTGCAGGTATCGCGCATGAGCGACGGAAGCCGGCGGGTGACACACATTACGGAGTTGACGGGCGCCTTCAGCGATGTGGTGAGTATGCAGGACATCTACCTGTTCGAGAAGAAGGGTCTGGATGCGCAGCGGAAGGTGAAGGGCAGATTTTACTCGACCGGTGTGGTCCCGAAGTTCTGCGCAAAGCTCACTGAGGCGGGGATTTCACTGGGTCCGGGGCTGTTGGATCACAGCCTGGAGGTTTGAGGGGGATGACGTGCTACTACTCGCAATAGGATTTGTCGGCAGTTTGGGAATCTTCGTTGCGGTCATCCTGATGGCGGCTCGGCCGACGGACGATCAGAAGCGGATGGCGGTGCGTTTTGTCTCGCTGCGCTCGGCGGCGACTGTTGGGAGCCGAGAGGGCGGAGACCGGCTGCTGATCGAGGCGGAGCCGGACCTGTCGAGCGCGCCGCAGCGTATGCTGATTCGATTTTCGGTGATTACCGGGATTGCCCCGTTGATCATGCAGGCAAATACGAAGACGACGCTGCCGCAGTTGCTGATTTGGTCGGTTGGCTGCGGGCTGGGTGGTGGAATCCTGGTGTTGCTGATCGTTCCGCTTCTGTATGTGGGGATGTTGGGCGGGCTTGCGGCAGGCTATCTTCCTGTGCTGTGGCTGACGCTGCGAAGGGGACGGCGGCTGGGAGCGTTCAACAAGGCTCTGCCGGATGCGATCGACATGATGGCGCGATCGCTGCGAGCGGGCCACTCGATGGTGGCGGCGATCAGCATTGTGGCGGACCATGCGGCGGAGCCGGTGGGAAGCGAGTTTGGCGAAGTGTTCCGGCAGCAAAACTTCGGGCTTCCGCTGCGAGACGCGTTGATGCAGTTGCTGGATCGTGTGCCATCACCGGACCTGCGGGTGCTGGTGACAGGCGTGCTCGTGCAGAAGGATACGGGGGGCAACCTGGCGGAGATCCTGGATCGCATCGTGGCGGTGATTCGCGAGCGATTGAAGATCCAGGGGGAGATCCGGACGCATACCGCGCAGGGCCGGATGACGGGATGGATTCTGTGCCTTCTACCTCCGGTGATGATGCTGGTGATCAACATGATCAATCCGGGATATTCGAAGGCCCTGACGGGCGATCCGTTTGGACGGCAGCTTCTGTATGTCGGTGCCGGGCTGCTGGCGTTCGGGGGGTATTTGATACGCAACATCGTAAACGGGATCGAGGTATAAGACGATGCAACTTCTCTTCTTTGGTGCGCTGACCTTCACGGTGTTCTGCCTGGTGATCCTGTTGTGCCTTCCGTTCTTCCTGCGTCCGCATGCGGAAGTGGAGCGGCTGCTGCAGGTAGTGCAGAGCAGTCGCAAGGATCAGCGGACGATTGGGCAGCGAGAGCGTTTGCAGGACGCGCTGCTGGCGCAGGCCAGCAAGCTGCGCGGGCATCTTGGGATGGCGGAGAATGTGCAGATCGCGAAGCGCCTCGTCGAGGCGGGGCATCGTGGGGAGAGTGCGGGAAGCTCTTTCTTCGCGGTGCAGACGATCGGGGTGATTTGTGGAGGGTTGGCGGGAAGCTTTATGCCGTCGAATACGGTGTTTTGGGTTCTGACCGGGATGGTAGCTGGATTTATGGGGCCGGACTTCTGGTTGACGGCGAAGGTGAAGAAGCGCCGGGAGCGGATTCGGAAGAGCATTCCGGATGCGATCGACCTGCTGGTGATCTGCGTGGATGCTGGTCTTGGACTCGACCAGGCGCTGTTGCGGGTGGTGGATGAGCTGGATGTGAGCCATCCGGAGATCAACCAGGAGTTTACGCGGATCAACCTGGAGCAGCGGGCGGGAACGCCGCGGGTCGAGGCCTGGGCTGCGCTCTCGGAGCGGACGAAGATCGAAGAATTCAAGGCCTTCGTGACGATGCTGACGCAGACCGAGCGGTTCGGGACGCCGATCGTGAAGGCGTTGACGACGTTCTCCGAGGAGATTCGGCTGAAGCGGAAGCAGCGGGCAGAGGAAGCGGCGGCGAAGACGAAGATCAAGATCATCTTTCCTCTCGTCTTCTGTATCTTCCCGTGCATTTTTATTGTGCTGCTGGCTCCCGCGATGTTGAGCATTGCGGCAGGGTTTCACAGCATGGGGAACTAGCGGTCAAACTGCTGGCAACACCTGCTCCGGCCGACAACTCGCCGAGCAGGTAAGGGGCTGGCGGTGGCTCGGCCGGGAATGTTTTCCAGATCATATTTCGCTGACAACGGTTGTTTCTCCAATTCTGCGGACAACCGGTCCACGAAGAAGGTTTTAGATCGGGTGAACTGCATATCTTCCGATCCTCTTTCTTAACCAGCTGCTTTGATGGCGCTTTGTAAATCCGAAGCAGCCTTGACGGTTTGAACGAGCGCCGTATCCAGACGAGCCGCCCATTCGGGTCCGGCAAAATCGAAGCTGAAGGTATCCAGGTTCTTCGCAGGTCCGGTCTCATCATCGGCGATGCGGAAAAGGCTAATTTGGCTAGGGGCCGGGCCGGAGAGCTCTTGACGCAAGCAGTCGGCGTCGTTATCGAGCAGACGAAGCGCGGTCTCCTTCCACTTCCGCTGAGCTGTGGCAAATCGCTGTAATAGTAACGGGCTTTGCAGACTCATTTCGAGAGCTCCCCGAATGTCAGACGTTAGGATTTCCATCGAATGGAGCAGCTCGTTGGCAAGCGCTTCTATGTTCGTCATATAGTGCTTTCCCGTCCTCGGAAGCCACGGTATGAGGTTTCACTCTATAGCTGTCGACCATGGATTCTACTGACAAGGGATCAGCTGAGTAACTTTTAACGTCCATGGTGACGTCGGTAAACTGGCCCGGCGCGATACGCTCGCTGCAGGTGCAGCGAACTATGATCAGGTGACCCAGCATCTTACGGGCCTTCTTATCTCCAAGCACGCCAGGAAAAAAGACCTGAACCACTCTGACATGAGAATAGGTGCCAGCATCGATGTCTTTGTCGCGTGAGTTTGGGGAAGGTTTGACGACAATATCTGCGTCAAGCCGGATGGCGAGCACCATGACCGTTCCTCCGGACGCTGCCTGTTCGCGCAGCTGTACAAGCCTGCCTCGAACAGTGACCAGATTGGGATAGAACGTGTAGGTATTCCCCTGTGCGCGAACGGGTGTTTGAAAGGGAACAAGGAAGACGAGTGCCCAACGAACAAAGCTCACTTTGTACCTCCGGGAGGGATGATCTGAACAGTACCGGGCTTGTACCCCTCGTTACGATTTATTTGATCCATGACGCGTTCCAACACGTTATCGTCTAGTGGCCGTTGAGCTGCTGGAGGCAGGAAAGGATGTGGAGGAAGACAATCCTGCGGGAGCGGGTGCTGCTGGCGCCGCGGCCCCGGCAGGAAGGGCCGCCGCGGCCTCAGCTTTTTCAGGCACCGCCGATCTCGCGGGAGAAGAACTTGCTTTGGACGTGAACGCGTCCGTTGGGGGCGGTGAGGACGATATCACCGTCGGAGTGGATGTGGATGAGCGTGCGGCCGGTGGAATCGTGCTTTTCGGTCATGGTCATGGAGGTGTGGTGGGGGGTAGCGACGACGACCGACTCCTTCTCGGGCGTGTCGATCATCTGGACGCGGTTGCCGGACTTGGTAACAATGCGCTTGACGTTATTTTCCGGGATGTCGGCTTCGGGGGCGAAGAAGCCTCCGCGCGGGGCCTGGTGGACGCCGTTCCAGACGGAGCCGAGGATGACGGGACGCTCGGGGTCGCCATCCTCGAACATGACGGCGACCTCATCGCCGACTTCGGGCATGAACATGAAGCCGCGGTCGGGGCCGGCGTGGGGGGAGACCATTCGGGCCCAGTGGGTTGCTCCGTCGGCCTGCCAGAAGAACTGGACCTTGAGCCGGCCCATCTTCTTGGGGTCATTGTGCTCGACGACGCGTGCGGGAACGATGCCATACCAGGAGCGAAGGACGGGCTGCTCGGGGTTGCGGTAGTTCTTCCATGGGGTGCAGACGAAGGAGTTGGTGTAGCCCTGCGGGTCCCAGCGATGGACCACCTTGATGAGGCCGTAGGTGCCCTTGGCCTCGAGAGCGCCCTGAACGTCGACGGTGTTGCCGGCCATCAACTGCTGGTTGCGGGAGTGGCCGGTGGCGGTGACGTTGCCGCCGATGGAACGCTGACTCTCCTTGTGGAGCGACTCCTGGTAGTTGTCGAGCGTCATGACGCGGGCTCGCTGGGGAGCGAAGCCGGCGGGAAGCATCCGTGATTGGGACTGGACGGCACTGGTGAGGCGTGAGGACGAGGGGTAGAACTGGGCCGGGGTGCTTACGCTCTCGAAGGTGTTGGCCTGCATGACGTGGTGGTCGTAGTGCGACCCGCTGTACGTCGCTGGGGAGAGAGTGCCCTTGATGCGGAAGTCGAGGAGGCCGTTTTCGGCGCGCCATTCGACGCTTCCACCGGCCTGGAAGGCGGCGAAGACCTCGAGGCCACCTTTCCTGGGCCGCATCCACGCGCCGTAGTCGTCGACGATGCGGTGGATGAAGGAGAAGTCGGTTTCGCCGTACTGGACGTAGTTGAGTGCCTTACTGGCGGGTGCGTTGACGCTGACGGCGAGGCCGTCGCGTCCGGCGACGGTGTTGGCGATGGAGGAGAGGGTCTGCTCCGCATAGTACTGCTTGCGGGCGGTTAGGTCGAGGCGATAGCTGTCGCTGACGGCGGTGAGCTGCGCGGTGTAGCTTCCCCAGACCTCGTAGTTGAGCTCGACATCAAGGATGAAGCCGGTGAAGTTGACGTGTTCGACGCCTTCCGGGTCCGTGGTCTTGATATCGATGGATTTGCCGAGGAAGTCTTCGACCGCAATGCGCTTATCTTCAGTCTGGCGGCAGATGACGGTGCACCACCAGTGGTGGTTGAGTTCCTGCACGATCTCGACGGAGGAGAGGAGGGCGTCCTGAAGGAGGTCGTCGCCGATTTGGATATGGGGAAGGGCCATGTACGAGTTCCTCTCGCAGGGTTGAAGAGCGTGGACGGAACATAACAAACTCTGACAGTTACAGATAGGGGGTGGCCCCCTATACTTGGCGAGTCAGGCCTTTGCTTTGTTGAGCTTACGCCTTATATCCCGCTATTGGTAAACAAAGGAGTTACGGCTGAATCAGCAAGGAAGAGACTTAGCACCCTGAGGATCAAAAGAACCGATGCCGCCTGGAGGGAAAGCTTTCCGGATTGCATCTTCAAGAACAATCATAGACGTTTGAGCCTATCTCCTACGCCACGTCCAAATTGCTGAGAGCAAAGCACTTCTATGATTAGCCCCTTGACAGGATTCTTGACAAGCTCAGGTGGAGCCCGCGGGCGATCAGTTACGGATCCGGGTGGCGAGGAGCTGTCTGGCTCCGGGAATGGTGTGCCCCTCCTTCTGCTGGTTAAGCCACTGCGACTGCAGGGCATCGGCGCGATAGGTGGCGGTGGCGGCATCCCACGTGAGGAGTACCGGTTCGGGGAAGCTTTCGGCGGGCGTGTAGGCCTGGAAGATGACGAGGATATCCGGGTAGCCCGGTGTGACGGTCTGGGGGGAGGGTGCGGGGTCTACCAGGCCGATGGCATTGAGGCCATCGCAGCTCTCTGAGGCGGTCCAATCGGTCCCGAAGGCGGGGAGGAACGTGGTGGGACGGTTGGCGGCCACGAGGAAGAAGCCGCATTGGAAGTGGAGAGCGGTACCGCCGGGAGGCCCCGGTGATTTGAAGCGTACCGGCATCACCTTCAATGGGGGAGAGCCGGCAAGGGAGACTGCCTGGTCCGGCTGGAACTCCAACTGGTCGGCACCGGACGGAAGGAGCCGGCGATCGGCTGTTTTCTCGATCGCGGCGCCATCGGCTGCCGGGAGCTTCTTGATAGGCGATTGCGCTGAAGCTGCGTGGATGCAGAGCGGCAAGGCCAGCAGGGAAGCTATGAGGAGAGGTGTTCTGTGCTGCGTCCTGTGCTGTTTCATAGGGGTGCCGCTCCCGGTGTGCCGGCACGCGGTCACTGTTGCGCTGGCGCCGGACATCAGTCTATCTCCACGATGATGCAGGTGGCATTATCATGGCCGCCGGCGTTGCTGGCGGCACCTACGAGGTGGTGACAGGCCTGCTCCGGGCTGGAGGTCGCGAGGAGAAGAGAGAGCATCTCGGCGCTGCTGAGGGCTTTGCAGACGCCATCGGTGGCGAGGAGGAAGCAGTCGCCGAGTTCGACCTGGACCATGGTGACGGAGGGGACGACGATTTCCGCGGAGCCGATGGCCTGGGTGAGGATGCTGTCGAGGTGCCGGCGTTCGGCTTCGCTGGCGGCGTGGCGTCCCTCGTGGAGGATTTCGGCGAGCTGGGAGTGGTCGTCGGTGAGTCGGTGGAGGGACTGGCGGCGCAGGAGGTAGGCGCGGCTATCTCCGACGTGGGCGACCCACATGCGGGCGCCGTCGAAGTGAGCGACGACGATGGTGGTGCACATGCCCTGGTAGAGGGGGTCGCGGCGGGCGGCCTGGCGGATGGTGCGGTTGGCGGCGAGGATGGCGCGGTGGAGTTCGGAGCCGCTGGCGTTGGGATCTCCGACGACGCAGGGGAAGCGGCCGAGGACGCAATCGATGGCGGAGCGGCTGGCGACCTCGCCGGCGTTGTTGCCGCCCACGCCGTCGCAGACGACGAAGAGTCCGCGATCGAGGTCGAAGCCAAAGGCGTCCTCGTTGGTGCGCCGGACGCGCCCAATGTCGGTGGCTGCCGCTGCTCGGATGCGAATGTCCATCGCGGGGCGGGGATCCTTTCGTCAGCTTTTGGTGCTGTCACGGCGGCTGTGGCCGAAGCGGAGTTCGACATCGTTGGCGAGGGTGATGCGGTCGCCGCGGCGGAGGAGTTCGGGGCGGCCGGGTTGGAGGGGCTCGTTATTGAGGCGGGTTCCGTTGGAGCTTTTGAGATCGCTGACGTAGAGCTGGCCGTTTTTGCGGGCGATCTCGCAGTGGAAGCGGGAGATGGCGTGGACGACATCCTGGATGACGATGTCGTTGCGCTGGCCGCCATCCTGCGGGACGGCGCCGATGCGGATGATGTCCTTATCGAGGGGGTAGATGCGGCCGGTATCGAGGCCGCGGGTCATCTCGAGCGCAGGATAGCGCTGCTGCTTGCGGCGGCGGAGCCACACGGCGAGCAGGCCGGCAAGGCCGAGGATGCCTGCTCCGCCGCCGAGCATGAAGAGACGGCTGCGGAGAGACTGGGCGGAGTTGATGCGGGTGCGGAGATCGCGGGCGATGGGGTTGCCGGGTGAGAGCCGCTCCGCGACGGCCAGGGCCATGCTGGCCTCGCCGAGGTTGCCGGCGAGGAAGGAGCCCTGGGCCTTGACGAGGGAGTCCTTGGTCTGGGCTTCGCGGGTTTCGGCGTCGTGCTGCTGGGAGACCTCGGCGGTGGCGGCGTTTTGCTGGGCGGCCTGCTGGGCCTGGACCCTGGCCTGGGCTTCCTTGAAGCCCTGGACGGCGGCGGCGTTCGAGGGATCGAGCTGGACGACCTGACCGTAGTCCGCCATCTGCTGCTGCGGGTCGGTGGTGGCGAGGGCGTGGCTCATGAGGCTGGCGGTGCGCTGCTTACTGGTGCGATCTTCGGCGTCTTTCTGGGCGTTGGCTTGCTGCTGTTGGAGGAGAGCAGTCTCCGCGGGGGAGGCTGGGGGAGCAGCGGGCGTACCGGGTGGAGAGCTGACGGGGAGGGCGGCTGGTGCGGAGGGTGCGGGCGCTTTTGCGACCATGCCATAGGTCCTGGAGAGGGCAGCCAGGGTGAGGCGCTGGACGTCGATCTGCTGGCCGCCTTCGGGGAGGAGGAGGGTGAGGGCGCCGGGGCCGGTTTTTGCGCCGAGGGCCCCGCTGCTGTTATCGGCGCGAGTGTCGGTGTGGAGGGTGGTGAGGGTGCCGCCGACCCAGATGGCCGTGGTGCGTCCGGCGAGAACGATGGTCTGGTCGACAAAGGTCGAGGCGCTGGCGGCGGGATGCTTGACGACGCGGTCGATGTTTCCGGCGAAGGCGCCGATGCCGAGGCCGTAGCCTCCATCCATCTGACCGGGTGCGGTGCGGGCGGAGAGGGCGGGAAAGTTGTCCGGCTTGACGCTGCCTTTGACGGTGGCGGCGATCTGGAGGATTCCGTCCTGAAGCTGGGTTGCGTTTTCGAGGCCGCCGGGCCCGTTTTCGCCATGGATGGCTCCGGCCCGGACGCTCCATTTGGCCTCGTGCGGCTTGGTGTCGCCCCCGCCGAGGCCGAGCGTGAGGGTCTTCGCCACGGTGTGACCGACGCCGCCCTTGGAGGCGGGTCCGCGGGCAATGCTCTTCCAGCCGCTGAGGTCGTTGCCGTTGAAGACGTTGGCCAGGTTGAGGGGGGCCAGGCGGAGATTGCGAAGTTCGAGACTGCCGCTGCCGGAGGCTTCAAAGGCGAGGTATCCGCCGCGGGCGCCGAGGTTGGCGGCGCTGCCGGCGGGCTGGCCGTCGATCCGGACGCTGAGGGAGCCATGGGAGGCCTCCACCTGGACGTGGTGCCAGCCGCTTGAGATGCTGGAGATCGAGGATTTCGAAAGACTTTCGATGCCGCCCACGCCGTAGGAGGAGCCGATGGGGTCGAGGTTGACCGTGAGGCCGCCACTATTTTCCGGGGTTGTCCAGAGGCGGAAGCGGGCGGCGATGGGGGCGCTCTCGTTGTAGTCGAACTGGAGGTTGAGGTCGGCGAAGGGGACGGCGGTGACGATGTTGCGGGGGCCGCCGCCGTTGGCGACGAGGCTGGGCGGCGTGACGGTCCAGGTGCCGTGGGTATTCCAGCCGAGGAGGGAGGTTCCGTTGAACAGGGTAAGAGGGGCCTGGGCCGCGGCGGGAAGTGCGCAGAGAAGGAGGGCGGCAAGGACGTGGCGGGGGCGTTCGAGGTTCATCGGGCGACCTCCTCGGGGGCCTGGGTTTCGTCGGGTTCTTCTTCTGGAAGGGACGGGCTGGTGATGGTGAAGCTGAGCTCCTGCGAGGGGGCTTCGGGATCGGCTTCGCCGGGGAGGGGGCTGGCGTCGAGGTGGAGGGTGTCTCCGGGATGGGTGTCGCCGCTGAGCAGGATGACGGCGATGGGGGAAAGGACCTCGCGCTGGAGGACGCGGCCGGCGGGGCGTGCGCCGTACTCGGGATCGTAGGAGAGGCGGCCAAGAAGGTCGATGGCGGCGGGGGTGGTTTGGAGGTGGACCTCGCGGTCTTCCTCGAGCTTGCGGCCGAGGGCGCGGAGGTGGGTTTCAACGATGCGGGCGAGTTCGGCAAGGCCGAGGGGATGGAACGGGATGATCTGACCGATGCGATTGTAGAGCTCGGGGCGGAGGTTGGCGCGGACGGCGTCGAGGATGATGCGTTCGCGGAGGTCGTTGTCATCCCCGGCCGCCATGGACTCGCGGACGCCGAGGTTGGAGGTGAAGAGGACGACGGTGTTCGTGAAGTCGCAGAAGCGGCCTTTTGCGTCGGTGAGGCGGCCCTCATCGAGGACGCCCAGGAGCAGGTCGAGGATCTCGGGGTGGCCCTTTTCGACCTCGTCGAAGAGGACGATCGAATAGGGGGAGCGGCGGACCTGTTCGGTGAGGAAGCCGCCCTCGTCGGAGCCGACCAGGCCGGGGCGGGAGCCGATGAGGCCGGCGGCGGAGGACTTGTCCTTGTACTCGCCCATGTCGATGCGGATGAGGGCGGTTTCGTCGTCGAAGAGCGCCTCCGCGAGTGCTTTGGCGAGCTCGGTTTTGCCGACACCGGTGGGACCGACGAAGAGGAAGGAGGCGGGGGAGCGCTTGAGCTGGAGGTCGGTTCTCATGCGGCGGGCGGCTTCGGCGACGGCGTGAATGGCTTCGGGCTGTCCGTACACACGCTCGCCGAGGCGGTCTTCGAGGTGGAGGAGGCGCTCGCGCTCGCTTTCGAGCATGCGGGACGCGGGGACCCCGGAGCGTTCGGCGATGACTTCGGCGATGTGCTCGGGAAGGACCTTGTCGGCGACTAGGGCGTTAGCGCCGGCGGCCTCCCGGGAGGCGGCGAGCTGCTGCTCGAGGTCGAGGCGCTGGGCTTCGAGGTGCTTGAGGGCACCGTAGCGGATTTCGGCGGCGCGGGTGACGTCGCCGGCTCCTTCGGCGGCGGCGAGGAGGCGGTTGTTCTCGTCGATGGCCTGGGCGGTGCGGCCGAGCTCGGCACGGGCGTTGCGCTGGCGTTCCCACGCTTCGGCATCGGCGGAGACGCGTGGTTCCAGCTCGGCAATTTCGGCTTCAAGAGCGCCGGCCTGACGGGCCTGGGCGGAGGTTGTCTTCGGGAGAGACTGGAGACTGGCGAGCTCCGCGCGGCGGCGGGTGAGCAGGCGCTCCTGCTGGTCGAGGGCGGTGGGCCGGGATTCGAGCTGCATGCGGAGGCGGGCGGTGGCGGCGTCGATGACGTCGATGGCTTTGTCTGGGAGGAAGCGGTCGCGCATGTAACGGCGGGAGAGCTTGATGGCGGCGTGGAGAGCCTCGTCGGTGAGGTCGACGCCGTGGAAGGCGGCGTAGCGCTCCCGGATGCCGCGCAGGATGTAGAGCATGGATTCGTCGTTGGGCTCGCCGACCTGGATGCGCTCGAAGCGGCGGGCGAGGGCACCGTCCTTCTCGATGCGCTCGCGGTACTCGTCGAAGGTGGTGGCGCCGACACAGCGAAGTTCGCCGCGGGCGAGGGCCGGTTTGAGGATGTTGGCGGCGTCCATGCCGCCCTCGGTTCCTCCGGCTCCGACGAGCTGGTGGATCTCGTCGAGGAAGAGGATGATCTCGCCCTTGCGGGCGCGGACCTCATCGACGACGGCTTTGAGGCGTTCTTCAAACTCGCCGCGGTACTTGGCGCCGGCGACGAGGCCCATGAGATCGAGCGCGACGACGCGGCAGCGCTTCATGCTTTCGGGGACATCCTGGGCGGCGATGCGAAGGGCGAGGCCTTCGACGATGGCGGTCTTGCCGGTGCCGGGATCGCCGACGAGGACCGGATTGGACTTCGTTTTGCGCAGGAGGGTCTGGATGAGCTGGCGGACTTCGTCGTCGCGGCCGACGACGGGCATGAGCTCGCCGGCGGCCGCGGCGGCGGTCAGGTCGCGGCCGAAGCGCTCGAGCATCTTTGCGCCGCCTCCGAGTTCGGCTGCGTCGGCCTGGGGAGTGGATTTCGCAGCGGCGGGGCCGCCTTGCTCGTTGACCGGGGCAGGAGCGGGCTGGAGCTGGCGAAGGTCTTCGAGGGTGAAGCCGGCTCGGCGGAAGTCACCGCGGAGATCGCCGCTGCCGGAGGAGAGCGCGGCTTCGAGGACGTCGATGGGCTCGGCGGCAGGGCGGCGATGGGCTTCGGAGATCTTGAAGGAGTCGGCAAGGAGGGTGCGGAGGGCTTGCGAGGCGAGGGGTCGGCGGTCCGGCTCGAGAGCTTGCGCGGAGAGCTGGTCGGCGCGGCGGGAGAGGGCGTCGAGCAGTGGAGGCATGGGGATGTTGCGGCGTTCGAGCGTGAGCCGCAGGCCGCCTTCGTGGCTGAGCAGGAGGAGAAGAAGATGCTCGGGTTGAATGAGAGCCTGACGCCGCTCCTCGGCGAGAACGCGTGCCCCGGCCAGAGCCGATTCCATCTCATCCGAGAGCTTACTGAGGTCCAGAGCCATGATCGTGTCCTGTGGGTTGCCGTGCGGTCAGCCGAGGCGGCGGCGGCGCGGGGGGTTGTTGAGATCGTCGTTGGGGCCGGAGGGAGCGCCCGGGTTCTGCGGCTGCGGCATCCAGGAGGGCTGGGGCAGGGGAGCCTCCGTCAGCCTGGTCGAGGAAGGTGTAGGGGACGGATCGAGACGGCCCCGCAAGGGCGAGCCGTTGGTGGAGTATGCCGGCTGCGGTTCGGGGAGTTTGTCCGGCGGCAGCTCGCCTTCGCGCTCAATGCCGCGGGCGTCCGCCGGGTCGCGGCGGCCTGCGTAAAAGCGGTGGCGCAGGAAGAGGAGCGCCGTGTGGACGGTGTGGTAGGCGGGCACGGTGACGCGGAGGTCGGTAATGGTGGGGACGTCGGGCGCCTCGAAGTCGAGCTCGAGGTTGTACTGCTCGTCGAGCTTCACATCCCCAGTCAGGATGATGCTCTCCCGGCGGAAGCCGGAGCCTTCGTTGAGCCGGAGCTCCGCGCCGATGGAGGTTCCGCGCAGCCAGGGGGTGTTGCGATCGCCGACCAGGATGAGACGATAGCGGTCGCGGCCCTCGAGGCGGAGATTTGAGAAGAAGATGGTCATCTCGTCGGCGACGCCCTGGACACGGGCGGGACGAGCGGCAAGTTTGTAGAGGGCCTTACCGCCGCGATCGAAGATGAAGTTGGTGCTTTCGAGGGTGCTGCTGCGGCGGAAGTCGATGTACTTGCCTTCGAGCGCTCGCTCAAGGCGCTCCAGGCCGGAGATGGATTGCAGAGCCTTGCGGATTTCGTGGCCGAGGTCGTCTTCGAGGCGCAGGGTTCGGCCGAGTTGGAGGGCATGCTTCTGCAGTTCGACGAGGCCGAGAAGTTCGCTTTCGCCGGTCTCCCGGAGGGTGTCGTAGTACTGCTGCATGCCGGTGGCGAGATCGAAGAAGATGGCCGCGGAGTGGAACATGCGGCGGAGGCGGCCGAAGAACTGCTCGGGCGGCTGGGTGCGGTCGAGCAGGGCGTAGGAGGTATCCTGCAGCTCCAGAACCATGCGCTCGGCGAACTGCATGGAGTCGTTGTCGACCTCGGTTTCGAGGCCGCGCTCCGTAAAGAGGACCATAAACTCGCGCATGGCACGATGGAGCTCGGCATAGCCGGAGGCGAGGCGTTGGACGGCGTCGAGCAGGCGGCGGGTGCCGGCCATGAGCTCGGAGTGGGCGGCAAGCGAGAGGCAGGGCGGGATGAAGCGTGGATCGGCCTCGAAGTAGGTTCCGGTGGCGGGCCGACGGATGCGGCCGACGATCAGGCTCTGCGCGCGCTCCGCGGCGGTGACGCTGAGGGCGACGCGGTAGGTGGGAATGCGCTCGGTACGCATCTGGGGGTTGTAGGCGTCGGGCGGGCCGTCGCTTTTGCTTCGCTGGGCGGGATCGCAGACGACGTAGACCATGGCTTCGGCGACGCCGGCAAGCAGCTCCCGGGGCAGGCGGGTGGAGAGCGTTCCGGCTGCCTCTACATCGACGATGACCCCGGACGGCGTGAGGCCGCGGGCGCGGGCGACGGAGACGTCGAGAGAGTCGGTGGTCTCGTGAAGGCTGACTTCGGGATCGAAGCGAACCGTGCCGAGGTCGCTCTCGGGCTGGCGGACGCCCCCGCCGACGAGGCCGGAGCCGGGCATGAGGTAGCGGGTGCCCCAGGCGACGAGCGACTCAAGGTAGCGCTCCTGCCGGAGGAAATGGTCCGGCGTGAGGAGCATTCCGTGCTCCCAGTTTACGGAGCGGAGGTTGAGTTCGGCGCGTGCGTCGGGTTGGGGGTCGATCATTGAAGGCTCCAGTCGGTATGCTGCGAGACGGTATCCTGAGCCGCGGCAGGCGGGGGGCTGAGGGGGTGCGGCGCGGTTGGCAGGCTGGTTCCCATATGGGTGTTGATGCCGAGGCGGCTGTTTTGCTCCGCGACCCCCAGCCGGGGAGGGCGCGAGGTGTCTTCGACAGCCCACGTTACCTCGCAGGGGCTGGACAGGGGAACGATCATGGCGAGGACGCGGTGCAACAGGTCCCCGCCGGCCTCTGTCTCCTGAAAATGCTGGAAGACGCTGAGAGGTACCGGACCGATTTCGATCTGCAGGATGGCCTGATCCTCCATGGCGTCGCCCATGAGGAGATCGACGCCCAGACGCGATGCCCGGGAGCCGAGCGAGGAGAGAGCGCCGGCAGGCAAAGGCGTGACGGCGGGGCGGTAGTGGAAGCTTTTGACGGGGAGGTCGAGCAGGACCTGAAGGACGAACTCGCAGCCCTGGCGGGAGCAGGAGAGATGGGAAAGGCTGGCGACGAGGGAGGCGAGGCGGTACCAGAGGGGGCGCGGCCAGTCCTGCGGAGGGACGCCGAAGAGGGAGAGCCAGCGGGCGCAGGCGGCGGGATCTTCCGGGGCGATGCGAAAGAGGGGCGCACCTTCGTGGAACCAGTGCTTGAGCTTTTCGAGAGGATCGTCGAAGGGCTCGAGGATTTCGCGGGTCCCGGCGGCGGCCTCTCCGCCGGAGTCCCACATGCCGATGGGCAGGGCGTGGGTGAAGCCGAGACCGGCAATGTCCAGGTGGATGATGCTGGCCCCGGTGAGCGTGGTCCCGGGGCCGGGGTACTGGCGCACGA
The DNA here is from genome assembly GCA_965213785.1 of uncultured Granulicella sp. Classification (GTDB taxonomy): domain Bacteria; phylum Acidobacteriota; class Terriglobia; order Terriglobales; family Acidobacteriaceae; genus Edaphobacter. The sequence goes on from OZ243921.1 coordinate 3,726,953, forward strand.
TGGTTCCGGCGGCCTTGGCGTCGCGGCCGATGCGGCGGAGAACGATGCGGTGAGGGCCGACGCCGAGCGCCTGCAGGCAGATAAGGGCGGAGTGCAGGGTGTGGGTATGGGTGTGGGTTGACTGCGCGAACGCGGGCATGCGGACCGTGGAGGGAGGAGCTTCGGGATGGCGGGCGGCTATCTCCATGAGAAGAGGACCTCCAGCTCCAGGCCCTGAACCAGGCGGGCTCCGAGCGAGGTTTCAATCTGCGACTTGAGGGCGGGCAGCTCGAGGTCGGGGACGGAGAAGCCGTCAGGGTCCAGGACGAGATGGAGTTTCTCGATGCGGCGGAGGCCCTCGGGGCGGCGCTCGATGCTGGAATCGGTGGAGGCGGAGAGGATGCGGCGATCGAGGGCGAGGGCGGCGGTTTCGAGGTCGATGCGGGTGACGATGCGGCCACGCGTAAGGAGCGCGTCGGCGAAGCGTCGCTCTTCGCTGGCGGTGTCCTCATCGTCCGAGCCTCCGGAGGCGGCGGTGAAGGGTGCGACGCGGATCCCGGTGAGGGCGGCGGCGTGGGCGAAGGCGGTAATGTCGCCGGGGCCGACGCGGTTGCCGAGTGCGCCGTTGGTGAGCCAGAGCCGGACGTTGGCGGCGATGTGGGGTGTGCCGTCCGGATGGTTGCCGGGGTGGAGCGTGAGCCGGTTGTTGTGGAGTTCGTAGCGGCCATGGGAGGCGTTGGCGCCGGGGCGGCTACCGAGCTCATAGGCCTGATTGTCGGTGCTCATGACGGTGAGCGGGGCGACGAGATGCTCTGGCGTTCCGCCCTTCTTGACGGCGGGAATGGAGATTCCGTCGCGCTCGAAGACGACGGTTTGATTGCGTACGAAGACGTTCGAGGCGGTCATGGTGTGGAGCAGGATGCCGTTGACGGCGTGGTGGAGGGCGGGAACGCCGGGGGGCATGGGGATCTTGATCCAGATGCGAGGCGTGGCCAGGAGAGGCGCGGGATCGCGCTGCATGATGCGGGCGAGGACGGGTTCGAGCAGGCGCGGGACGGAACAGAGCAGAGGCTTGCCTGGGTCCATGGGCGGAAAGAGCATCTGGCGGCCGCTGTAGAAGCCGTCGGGGATGGAGGGAACGGGGGGTTCGGCGCCGGTGGGCGGGGCAGGGGCGCTGAGCTGAAATTGAAGCTCGTAGACCCCGCCGTTAATGCGCTGGGGGCGGAGGAGGCCCTCGCCGGAGAGGGCGCCGTCGGCGCCGAAGATCCACCAGGGCTCGTGGCAGAGGGCGTGTTGGACCGGGTAGGTTCCGGGGCCTAGCTCGAAGAAGAGGCCATGACGGTTGAGGAGGGAGGGCGAAACGTTCTCGATGGCAAGGTAAAGCGCGGGCTGCGCGCCGAGGCTGACGGGAACCGGGTCCATGGAGGGTCGCAGGGCGCGAACCTCGTCGCTCATCTCGACTCCGGAGAGCAGCCGGGCGGCTTGATCCTGGTAGCTGAGCGCGAATGCGAGGCGGGCGTGGGAGATTTCGATGGTGGCGTCAAGGCCGAAGGTGAGGCGCTCTCCGGTGGTGGCGACCGCGTTCAACTCGGTTCCTGCGGGCAGGACGCGGAGGGCGCCGAGATCGCTGAGCAGGCGGACCACGGCCTGCGCGGGACGGGCACGGTATTGTTCCACCTGGAGCCCGCTCATGAGCTCGTGGAGCAGCGTCTGGCGCATGCGGGCGGTGTCGCTGTAGACCTCGTCGATCTGCTGGGCAACAGTGCGGAAGAGCACGGCGAGAAGGGGATCGGTGGTCTCGCTGCTGACGCCGAAGTCCTTGACGCGCCGACGGAAGTCATCGCGGAGCTTGCGATCGATCTCGATGACGTTCGGTGTCTGCGAGCTCATGCGACTCCTTTCGTGCTCCGGCGGCGGGACAGCTTACAAGGCATAGGCCAGGCTGGTGCTGAAGCTTTCCGAGGCCGCCTGACCCTGCAAGGTGATGGCGTAGGTGTCGACTTCACGACCGGGGCTCAGCTCACGGGCGACCTCGGAGACGATGTGGCTGGTGATGCCGAGGTCGAGGAAGGCTTCGTTGATGCGGTGCATGGCCTGCGACCCGGTGTCCGCTTGTTGTCGGCTGTTTTCGAAGAGGTCGCGAAGCCCGAAGCTTGGGCAGGCGGGCCATGATCCCCGGGGGGTGCGGGCCATGACCTGCAGCAGGGAGACGAGCGCGACGGTAGTGTCTTCGCGGCGCAGAAATCCGTTTTCCTGCAGGCGCATGGGGAAGGCGATGGATTGCATGACGTGTCTCGGGAGACGCGGCTGGGTGGCCATGAAGCCACCCAACCGCCGCGGGTGCGCGTTAGTTGCTGAGGGAGATGTCCGCGAAGTTCTGCTGATTCATCGCGGCTTCGAGGTCGAGCACAAGGATGTGGTTGACGCCGGCGTGATCCTCATCGGCGAGCTGCTCGTCGCTCTGGTAGGGGTTGAGCGTGTGAAAGCCGCTGACCCATCCGTTGAAATTGTAGGAGGCCAGCGCATCCTGGTGGGAGTCATCTTTCCAGAACTCGAGCTTGATGGGCTTGACCTTGTCGCGGGTGACGACGTTCGAGAGATTGAAGAGGCCGCTCATGGTGGAGAAGGGAATGTTGGTGTCGTCGTGGAAGTCGACATAGACCCGGATGTTGGTGGCGAGTGAGCCCATCTGGGGCATGCCGGCGCGGTCCTTGTCGGTGGAGAAGGCTACGGAGATGGAGAGGCAGTCGAACTTCTGTCCGTCGATGGTGCAGGTGCTGCGATAGGGAGCTGCCATAAGGGGGTCCTTTCGAACGAAAAGCGGTAGATGCTGGCCGGAGGCGGGGAGGAGGGCGGCGCGCTAGTTGCTGAGGCGAACGTCCTGAAAGTTCTGCTGGTTGAGTGCGGGTTCGATGTCGAGAACAAGCATGTGGTTCAGGCTTGGGGCGGCACCTTCGGCGAGGAGGTCTTCCGTGCTCAAAGCCTGGCCGCGGGGAAGGAAGTCGAGGGGATTGGAGGTTTCATAGCGCCGGATCCAGCCGTTGAAGCTATAGGAGATGAGGGCGTCCTGCTGGGAGTCGTCCTTCCAGAACTCGATCTTGATGGGCTTGATCTTGTCGCGGGTGACGACGTTCGCGAGATCGAAGAAGTGCTTGACGGTCGAGAAGGGGAGGTTCGTGTCGTCGTGCAGATCGGCCCAGATGCGGATCTTGGTGGAGAGCGATCCCATCTGCGCCACGCCTGCCCGATCCTTGGCGGTATTGAACTTGACGCTGGTGGTGACTGCCTGGAACTTGTGACCGTCGATGGTCACTGTGGTGCGATATGGATTAGCCATTGAAGCTCCTTGAGGGGGTCATGGGTCGAGATGATCGTTCAGGAGGATGCGCCCCTACGAAAGAAGGCGCGTATCCTGCTTTGGAGTTGAGCCGCCGCCGTTTGCAGCAGGCCGGGGGAGAAAGTGTCGGGAGGTGTCCCGAGGGTGGGCTGCTCGACGGTTGGAGGCGTCGGCAGAGGGGCGAGGGGGGACGGCTGCCGGTCTACCCTGCCGCCCTGGGCACGCAGAGTAAAGCTGGTTCCTCCGGCACGCGCGGTGGGTTGTGCTCTTGCACGATCCTCGGCGTCGCGGGCAGAGGAGCCTGCCTCGACCCCGAGCGAGGGCCCTGGTGCCCGGGCGCCGGCGGCAGAGGCCTTCGCCTGCTGCTCTGCCGTGCGCGCCGCCGAACCTGCCCTGATCTCTCTCGACGTAAAGGATGGATTGCTCATGGCCCGCGTTCCTTGCTTGCTGCTGCTCAGTTCTTGTTGGGTTCGGGACGGCTGAACTCCGGGACATCGATCTTGAGGACGAACGTCTCGGCGGGGCCCGTTGGCATTACGTTGAGTGTGATATCGCAGATTCCCTGCATGCGCTTGTTGGAGTCCTTGTCGACGAAGAGATCGTAGCCGAGAATGGTGCCCTGCTCGACCTGCTCGTCGAGAAGCCGCTTGAGAGGCATCTCGATCTGCTGATCCATGAAGTCGCGGGTGAGCACCTGGCCGGCCACCTGCAGCAGATAGTGACGGCAGCAGCGTTCCAGGTAGCGCAGGATGCGGTAGGAGGTAAAGAACTTGAGGACGCCGTAGGGATCGTCCGCCTGGGTCCGGCATCCGTAGAAGCAGAGATGATTGTCCGCGTCGCGGATGATGGGGATCAACTGACGCTCCATGGAGAGATGCTCCATTTCGCCGATCAGGGGTTCGATACGGGCCTTGGCGGCGCCGTTGACCCTGCCGAAGCGAGAGCCCACAGGACCCTGGGCAAGACCCTGTGCGTCGTCTGCCCGGGCGACGGCTCCGGCGAAGACCATGGAGGGAGGACCGTACAGCCCCTCTTTCAGTTCGTCGGTCTTCTCGAACCAGTGGGCGGACCGCATCTGCAGGTAGCCGACCAGGCAGACATCGGCCGCGGCAGAATCCTCGGGACGCTTGAGAAACTCGTATTTGCCGCCGGGGAGGAAGTTGCGCTCCACATTCTTGAAAGACTTCTCGTCGTCCAGGTCGCCGATGAGGAGCATCCCCCAGGTATTGGCCATCTGCTCCAGCTTTTCCCGGATGGGCTGCGGATAGTAGCCGGGGACGACGACGTTGCAGATGTCGTCACGAAAGTTGAAGTTGTCGTTTCGCTGCACGACAAAGTGCTCCAGCGCAGCCAGATTCATGGAGAAGATATCTTCCATGGCGCGTGGATCGGCGTTCAGCAGAAAGAGTTCGACGGGCTTGCGAATCTTTCCATCGCCGACCTTTGAGTTTTCGAAGAAGAGCTGGACCTGCCGGTAGGACAGCTCGAGAGGGCGGATCTGATCGAAGATCTGCCCCAGCACCTCGTCGCGGATGGCTTCGGCGCTGTCGATCTGCGCCTGAAGCTTCTTGACGGTCTGGTCGTAGCTATCATCCGCGCTGATCAGTTGCTCGAAGTTAGTGAGCTGGCCGAGGAACTCCTTGGCGGACTGCGCGGAAAAGATGCTGGCAATGTCGCGCTTCTCGTTGGTGAGCCCTGGGTGGAGGTCGGCGAAGATGTCCTGAAGGAGTTCGCGGGCGGGGCTCGTGCCGAGGATCTGGGCTGTCGTGCGATTCAGTGTCGTGGTATCGGCCATTACTTTTCACCTTCCGCAACGCGTTCCAGTTCCGTGCGTAGCTTACCGAGTGCGCTGACGATTTCTTCGCGCTGCGCGGCGTTTCCCCATGCGCGACGGACCGCGGGCAGCTTCCAGCGATCCTTGAGGCGGTAGAGAAGATCGATGTTGGTTTTGAGGTCGGCAAGATCGTTCCGCAAGTACGTGACGGCACCATCCTCGCCGCGAATCTCCTGCCGCTTCTGCAGGTTTTCAGGGTCAAAATCCTTGATGGAGCGGAAGTTGATGTCGGCGCGGAACTCGGTCTCTTCCGGTCCGGCGTTGCCGCGGAAGTTGAGCTTGGGTTCAAACTTGCGGAAGGCGTCGCCGAGGTCTTCCACCTTGGTGAGCTCTTCGGTTTCAGAGGCGGCTTCGCCGCCGACCCGCGCGAGGGTCATGGGGAGCATCGCGGCGGCGGTGGAGGTGGGAACCTTGCGTACGGCGGGGGTGACACCTTTACGAACAACTTTTACCAAGGGCATCTTCGGGAGACTCCTATCGATCGAAGGTGAGACGCGTGCGGGAGAGTTCCCCCCGCGGAAGAATCTGGGTGGTCTGTGCGGCGGAGCGCTGGATGGGACCGGCCGCCGGCGTGGGATCGAACCCGGAGGGGAGCGCGGCCCCGGATCGTATCTGCACGCCCGTGGCGGAGGTGACGCCAGGGCGCTCGCTGCTCCAGCGCTTGGTGCGCTCCGGAAGGGCATTCCTATAGCGCTCTCCCCAAACCAGGCGTGGAACCCAGAACCATAAAACAAGGAGCGCCGCGGCGGCAAGCACAGCGAGGAGCAGCGTGAGCAAGACGCCGGACCATCCGGAGTCCGCCGGGGGATGGAGCAGGATGAGGGCGGCAAGCTCCGCGGGCGAGGCTTTGCGACGGTACACGGGCGCGGCGGTGGCCGGACCAATTAAGCCGGTGGCTGGCCCCGGGAGCACTGTGCCGTCTTCCAGACGCATCTCGGGCGTCCAGAGCTGGTCGCGGCCCATCTCCTGGGTACGGTTGAGAGCAGGGAGAATCCAGGTGATCTGCAGCTGATGGCTGAGGGCTGACTGCGAGACGTGGAGAGCGGCAAGGAGCTGCGTTGCGTCGGCTGCGTAGAAGAAGCGGGTCGATAGCTTCTGCATGGCAATGGTATCGATCGCCGCGCGGTCTCCAAAGCCGATGCCGATGACGTCGAAGTGCGAGACGCGCACCTGGGCGGCCGCCTGCTGGAGGCCGAGGTCGCCGTTCAGGAGCTGGGGGTCGTCGCCGGGGAGCACCTCATTTTTCCCATCCGTCATCAGGATGAGGTGGGGCGTCAGCTCCTGGGGGGAGCGGCCGTCCTTCGACAAAGCCGCAACCTGACCCTGGAGGGACTCGATGCCGGTGAAGACGGCCTGGTAGAGAGCCGTGTTGTTCTTCGGCTCAGGCGCGGGAAGAGCGTGGAGCTGCGACAGGGCATCTGCACGGGTGCTGGCATAGACAGCGGAGCGGATGGTGGAGATGACGTTGTGGCTTTGAAAAGGGACGATGGCGATGCGATCGGTGCCTTCCTGCATGCCACGGAGGTACTCAGACACGGCATTCTGCACGGCGGCGAAGCGCGTGGTACTGCCCGGGGAGGGCTGATTCATGCTTCCGCTGATGTCGACGAGTAAGAGGACGACGCTGCCGTGCTGGGCAGCGTCCGGCCCGAGCCCGGCGCTTGCGAAGAAAGGCTTGGCTTCTCCTGCGGCGGACCGGAGGGTGAACATGCTGGCGAGCCGGGAGGCGGATGGCAGGGTCACCGGGGCGGGAAGACCAGCGGGGTTGGCCGGCGTGAGGCCGAGGGACATGCAGGGAGATTGGGTGACGGGGGCGCAGTCGACGAGTTCCGGCGGGCCGGTGATCTTGAGCTGCGTAGGAGCGGACGAACTGGCCTGCCCCCATGCCGCGGAGCATGCGGCGGCTATCAGCAGGGCGCAGGCGAGGGAAGCGCGGGTTGTGGGGCGTACGAGCACCTACTCGCCCTGCTTTCTGCTTTCGAAGCGCATGGCGGTCCGACCGAGGAGCAAGTCGTCCGAGGGGTGGAGTTCCTGGGAGCCTACCACCGTTCTTCCCTTGATGCGCAGAACGAACTTGGCGATGCCTTCCGGACCGGCTGCGTCCGGATGGCGGGCGATGAAGTAGCGGCCCTCCCGGGCGAAGACGACGGCATGACGGGGGGCGATCGCGGAGTCGGGGACGCAGATGTCCGCACCTTGCTGGAAGCGGGTGCCGCTCTGCGTGGTGGGAGCGCTGCCGATGACGTAGGACTCTTCGACGTCGAGGTCCCAGAGCGTCTTGTTCTTGCTGAGTTTGCTTTGGGCACGAGCGTCGCCTGAGCTGATGAAGCGGATAAGTCCTTCCCGCACGAGGACGGGGGCTATTCCGGCGCCAAAGCCCGTCCCTGCCCCGGCGAGCATGAGGCCGGCGATGGAAAGTCCCGCCTGCAGGTGCGGCGCGAAGAGGATGAAGACGAGCCCGCCGAGCAGGCCGCCGACGAGACCGCCGGCATAGGTATGCAAAATGCGCACGCGGTTCGACTTTGCCCAGCGAAGGCCGAGCCCGAGCGCTACGAGCGAGAAGGCGAGGGTCCACACCGCAATCCGGTAGAGCAGAGGGGAGGTCGCGGCGATGCCGACGCGAAGGAGATGCGCGACGGCCCCCGCGGCAAGGCCAGAGACGCCGCCGAGCAGGAAGCCGTAACCGATGGACGACGCTTTAAGTTTGCCCAGAAGAACCTTGTCGAAGTGGATGAAGAGCAGCGTGGCAACGAAGATGCCAAAAAGCAGGAGATGGAGCGCGTCCGGCAGCCAGACCAGGCCCGTATCCGACACGACGGGCCCCAGCAGGAGAGCGGCGAGCGCCGCGCACAGTCCGCCGACAGTCCCTGTCAGAGTCGCGAAGTAGAGGCTACGATAGAGGCTCATAGGGTATGCGAGGTCTCAGTTGCAAGCCCGGTCGAGGGGCATTGGGCGGCTTACCCCTTAGGAAGGAAGAACGAGGATTGGAGTTGCATCCCACATCGTGAATAGGCGTTCCGCCGGGAGCGCTAAGTGTACCGCATCGACGCCGGCTTTGCGGAGTCGACGCGCCGTTCACCTGACGGTCGTCGGGGTGGGGGCTCTCGGGTCTGAACTCTGCCTGCGGATTGCGGAAGCGGGACGGCGGGAAGGAGGGGTTGGATGGCCGATTGCACAGGTTTGTCTGGTGGACCCCGACCGGGTAGAGCGACGCAACCTCGCTTTGAGCCGGCTCTTTCTGGCCGCCGGCGGGGTGGGGCGCACGAAGGCCGGGGTGGCCGCGCAATGGTTGAACCGCGAAGGCCGTGTGCGATGGAGGGCAATTCCGCTGGAGATTGCCGATGTGGGTTGGGGCGTTCTCCGGCGCACGGACCTGCTCGTATCGTGCGTGGACAGCGCCATGGGGCGCAGTGAGATCGCCCTGGTAGCCCGGAGGCTAGGCCTTCCGATGCTGGACGGAGCCGTCTCGGCGCAGGAGGATCCTCATGGAAGGGTTTCGTGGTTCCCGAGCGATCCGATGACTGCGTGCTATCTTTGCGGCGTGGCAGGGGCTGCGCGGGCGGACATACTGGCTTACGGCTTTTCCCCGACGCTTGGCTGCGCCGTTCCCCGGCAAGGGGAACCGCTTTCAGAGTCGCCGACGGCCGCCCCGGCGGTGCGGGAGACGGCAGCCACGATGCTCCGGGCGATCCTGCGGTTCGCCGGGAACTGCCAGGACCCGCAGGAAGCCAGTGCCGAGCAACTCACCGCGAAAGACGGGCGGGCAGGTGAGTGGACGAGGGAACGGCTGACCCTGCCGCGCGGTGCCAGGTGTCCGTGGCATGAAGGGATAGGCGAGCCCCTGGTCGCTTTGGACCACCGCAGACCTTTTCGGGACGGATTGCCGCCAGACGAGGGGGTAGGTGGCGGCTGGAGGATCCAGCTTGCGTGGCCTGTCTGCCTGGAAGCCCGGTGCCTTGCGTGTGGGCTGAGGCAGGCGACCCGGCAGCGGCTGGCGAAAGTTCGAAGGCGCGGCCAATGTGCCGGATGCGGCCTCGTGGGGACGCTCGAGGCGCTGCGATCGATCGGCAGCATCGGTGCGAGCGATGAGGCGGCCGGGAAAACGCCGCGGCAGCTTGGTTTGCCCGGTCGTCATCTCTACCGTCTTCGGCGTACCATGGCGATGGCCGGTGAGGAGGAGAATTGATCGTGAAGCATCGGCTGGAGCACGGCGCGGCGCTGGCAGGCGCGTTGATTTTAATGGCGTCCCTGCTTTTTGGCGCGTGCCTCTTAAGTCCGGCCGCCGCTCTGGTCGCCAGTGTTATCTGCAGCGCCGGAGGGGCTGCCCTGTGGCTCTATCTCGACCTTCCGTCGCGGCGGGTGTGGCTTCCTCCGCTGGTGCTGAGCCTGGTGGCGCTGGTCACGGTTGCCGTGGTGGAGCTTACCTTTCGCCGTGACTTCGGGACGTGGTTTTGTGTGCCGCTTGCCGCGCTGGGCAGCGGCGCCAGCCTTGCGATCCTGCTGCGCAGCCGGGCGCGTTGTGCGCTGTGCAACCGGCGCCTGGGAACGCAATCGGTCATCTTTCAATGTCCGCGCTGTTCGCAGGAGGTGTGCGATGCGACGTGCTGGAACTTCGAACACCGGCGGTGCCAGCTTTGCCTGGAGCAACGGGTTCCGATTCTTCCCCCGGGGGACAGTTGGTGGATGAGCCGGACCGGGCCACGCTCGCGGCATGGACGATGCCAGATATGCCTTGGGTCTGCCGAGCAGGTGGATCTGCGCGCCTGCCCGAACTGCCGCAGGATGCAGTGCCGCGATTGCTGGGACTTCAATAACGGCGAATGTGAACGCTGCCGCACGCCGCTGCCGGACCTTCCCGCATCTCTTAGCATGACGATTGCCAGGGTTTCGGATGATCTGGAAAGTCATGAACGGTAATTCTGCTTTTTAGCGAGGTAAGGTCTCCTATGCCCAAGTACCAGATATACTTCGACACCGTTGCCGGAGAACCGCACTACAACGTGGATATCGACGAAACCGAGACGCTGGACATGGTGCTGGAAGAGATTCTGTTCGATCTCCGGGAACGCGGCGATGTGCTGAAGGGCGATGGAGAGCCGGAGGTCATCTGGAATGGAGCAAGCCTGGATTTCGGCGTACCCCTCGGGCAGCAAGGGGTTCGCGCAAACGATGTATTGCGGGTGTCGACCGTCGCGACCAATGGTTGAGGCGGGGGCGGCGTCCACGGTACTGGAACGGCGGCTACGTGCGGAGTGGGGCCTGCTGGGGCGGCTTGCGGAGCTGAACCCCGGCCGGCTTGGCGAGGTGCGGGCGGAGGATCTTACCCTGCGTCTTACCCTGCGGGGCACGCCGGGGTTGGTTCTTTCACGTGGCGAGCAGGATGCGATGCCGCTGATCGTTCATGAGCATGCCTTGCGGATCGATTTTCCGGAGTACTTTCCCGCGGCCCCGATGGAGGTTTACCTTGGACGGCCGGCGGCGCATCCCAACGTCCATCCGGACACCGGATTCGTCTGTGTCTGGGACAAGCACCGGGTGAGCAACACGGTTGAACATGCGCTGCACAAGACGGTGGCGATCCTGGGCTGGCGGCTGCGCAATGCAGAGGCCATCCATGTGATGCAGCCGAAGATGTTGCAGGAAGACGGAGAAGCGTGGGCGAGGCGGCTTCAGGCCCCTGCGCTGACCGGGGTGCTGCCTGTCGATAGCGGAAGATTGCCTCCGGAGGGTCCACGGAGGATGCGGCTTTCATGATCCAACGCCTGCTCGACCACTCTCCGGCGGTCGCTTCGCCCGCCGCCCCCGGCGACAAAGGTGCCACCTCCGGGACGCGGGAACTGGAGGCGCTTGGAGCCAGGCTGCAGCGCGTCTTCGGCGAACGCTTCCACGTGCTGCAGCCAGTTGCCATCGGCGGGATGGCCACCATCTTCCAGATGCGCCACACCGGGCACCATGGGCTGTTCGCCGCCAAGGTGCTTCATCCCGAACTTTCGGCACGGCCGGATGTGCTGGAAAGCTTCCGGACGGAAGCGATCCATGGGGCGCTGCTTGCCGGCCACCCCAGCGTTGTCCCGATCTTCGATTTCGCGCAGCTCGATGGGCTCTTCTTCCTGGTAATGCCGTGGGTGGAGGGGGAAGACCTGGACCAGATCTTGCGACGCCGGGGATGCCTGGGGCGGGCGGATGCCCTGCTCCTCACGGCACAGGTAAGCAGCCTGCTGTGCCACGCGGAGGCGAACGGCATCGTGCACGGGGACCTGACCCCGGGCAATCTCCGGCTGGACGGGTTCGGCAACTATCGTGTCCTCGATTTTGGGCTTTCCCATACTGCCGGCGCAGACGCGGGCCGAACGTTGCTTGGCGGGACTCCGCTGTATCTCAGTCCGGAACAGGCCGCTGGACGGCCGACCGATATCCGCAGCGACCTCTACTCGCTGGGAGTGATCCTCTTTGAAGCCTTGACGGGGGTCCCCCTGTACGCGGCGGAGACGCTGGAAGAGCTGGCCGAGAAGCGACGGCAGTCCGCATGGCAGCTTCCGGTCGCGATACGGGAGGACGAAGGGCTTGCGAAGCTGCTGGTCAGCCTTCTGGCCAACGATCCGGAGGAGCGCATGCCAAGCGCCTTCGCCCTGGCGGGCGCGATGGAAGCGTTCGGGTTCAAACGGCCGGAGTTCCGCGACTCCCTGCGACCGGCGGCACCGCCCGGGCCGAGACGACGCCGGTTGAGTGCTGAATAAGGTGTGACTGGAGGCATTGCGGCTGCGCCAGAGAAGCGGCGAAGTTCCGTACCGCAATTTCCTCACCGGGTACCCCAGCCTCAGCGGGCTTAAGATGGTGGGATGGCTGCAGAGTTTACCCATCTTCATTTACACACCGATTACTCGCTGCTGGACGGCGCCTGCGACGTCGACAAGCTTGCGGGGCACCTGAAATCAATCGGCCAGACGGCGGCCGCGATGACCGACCATGGCAACATCTTTGGAGCCGTACACTTCTTCGACGCGATGCAGAAGAAGGGGATCAAGCCGATTCTTGGCTGTGAGCTGTACATCTGCAAGAACGACGACCACCGGGCGGCTCCGGAGGGCGACAAGTACAACCACATGCTGGTGCTGGCGGAGAATGAGGCGGGGTATCGGAACCTAGTGCGGTTAACCTCTGAAGCCTCGCTTCATGGGTTCTATCGTAAGCCGCGGGTTTCGAAGGACTTCCTGGCACGGCACACCGACGGGCTGATCGGATTTTCCGGGTGCCTGGCCGGGGAGGTGAACCAGTTTCTAATGGAGGGCAAGTACGACGAGGCCAAGCGCACGGCTGGACAGTACGAGGAGATGTTCGGCAAAGGCAACTACTTCCTGGAGATCCAGGACCATGGGCTGGCTCCGGACAAGGGGGTGTGCGACGCATTGTTCCGGATGGAGCGGGAGCTTGGCATTCCGCTGATTGCGACCAATGATGCCCACTACGTGGCGGCGGACGACTCGCGGGCGCACGAGATTCTGCTGTGCGTCCAGACGGCCGGCAGCATGAATGACCCAAAGCGGTTCAAGTTCGATACGCAGGAGTTCTACATCAAGTCTGCGGAGGAGATGCTGCGGACGTTCGCGCAGAATCCAGAGGTGTGCACGCGGACGATGCAGTTTGTCGACCGGTGCAACCTGAAGATGACGAAGGTCGCGGACCCGTTCCCGGACTTCCTGTGCCCGGATGGCATGTCGCTCGACGAGTATTTCGAGCAGGTGTGCCGGGCAGGCATGAAGAAGCGGCTCGAGACGAACATCGCGCATCTGCAGGGACGTGGGCTGCTGAGAAAGTCTCTGGCCGAGTATGAGGCGCGGCTGAATCGCGAGCTCGACATCATCAAGAGCATGAAGTTTCCAGGCTATTTCATGATCGTGTGGGACTTTATCCGGTATGCGCGGGAGCAGAAAATCCCGGTCGGGCCGGGCCGCGGGTCTGCGGCGGGATCGCTCGTCGCCTACGTAATGGAGATTACCGATATCGATCCTCTGCAGAACGATCTTCTGTTCGAGCGCTTCCTGAACCCGGAGCGGGTTTCGATGCCCGACATCGATATCGATTTCTGCATGAACCGTCGGGGCGAGGTGATCGAGTATGTGCGGCGCAAGTACGGCACCGACCAGGTGGCGCAGATCATCACGTTCAACACGATGGCGGCGAAGGCGGCGATCAAGGACGTCGGGCGTGCGCTGGATATGCCGTATGGGGAGGTGGACCGGATCGCGAAGATGATTCCGGCGACCATCGGGATCACGATCGACCAGGCCCTGAAGGACTCGCCCCCGCTGGCGGCGGCGTATGAGAATGACGCGAAAATTCGGGAGGTGATCGACGCGGCGCTACGGCTGGAAGGGCTGGTGCGCGGGGCGGGGGTTCATGCGGCGGGGGTGGTGATTGCACCGCAACCGCTCACCGAGCTGGTTCCGGTGACGCGAACCAAGGATGAGGCGGTGGTGACGGCGTACGACATGAAGGCCGTCGAGAAGATGGGCCTGCTGAAGATGGACTTTCTCGGCCTGACGACGCTTACGGTGATCGACGATTGCCTGAAGCTGATCCAGTCCAACCGTGGGGAGACGGTCGACCTGGACACGATTCCGCTCGACGACGCCGCGACCTACGAGAAGGTGTTTCACCGCGCGCTGACGAGTGGGGTCTTTCAGTTTGAATCGGGCGGCATGCGGGACGTGCTGCGGCGGTACAAGCCGAACTCGATTGAGCACCTGACGGCCTTGAATGCGCTGTACCGGCCGGGGCCGATGAACATGATCGACGACTTCATCGAGCGCAAGTGGGGGCGGCGCGAGGTGGAGTACCTGCTGCCGGAGCTTGAGCCTCTGCTGAAGGAGACCCTGGGGGTGATGGTCTACCAGGAGCAGGTGATGCAGATCTCGAATGTGATTGCCGGATACTCCCTGGGAGGCGCGGACCTGCTGCGGCGGGCGATGGGGAAGAAAGACGCCGGAGAGATGGCAAAGCAGCGCGAGATCTTTATGGCCGGAGCAGCGGAGCGGAGCTTTCCGAAGGCGCGGGCGGGGGAGATCTTCGACCAGATGGAGAAGTTCGCGGGGTATGGGTTCAATAAGTCCCACTCGGCGGCTTACTCGCTGCTGGCGTACCACACGGCTTGGCTGAAGACGCACTATCCGGTCGAGTTCATGGCGGCTCTGCTGACGAGCGAGACCTCGAAGCCGGAGAATGTGGTGAAGTACATCCAGGAGTGCCGGGAGATGAACATCTCGGTGACTCCGCCAAATGTGCAGGTATCTTCGACGGAGTTTACGCCGGTGGGGGATACGATTCTGTTCGGGCTGGCGGCGATCAAGAACGTGGGGCATAACGCGATCGAGTCGGTGATCGCGGTGCGGGGCGACGGGTTCACCAGCCTTTGGGATTTCTGCGAGAAAGTGGACCTGCGGCTGCTGAACAAGCGGGTGCTGGAGTCGCTGATCAAGGCCGGGGCGATGGATGAATTTGGGCCGCGGGCGCGGGTGATGGCGGGGCTCGACAAGGCGATGGAACGAGCCCAGAAGGCGCAGCGGGATGCGGCGGCGGGGCAGCATGGGCTGTTCGGCATCTTCGACGACGGCCCCGCCAAGGGCCCCGCGCGCGAGGATGCGCTGCCGCCCGCGCCCGAGTGGGATGAGCATACGCGGCTGCAGAATGAGAAGGACGTGCTGGGCTTCTTTGTGTCCGGGCATCCGTTGGATAAGTACCGGGAGAAGCTGCGCAACATGAAGGTCGTGGACACCGCCACGGCGTGCGAGATGAAGCCAGAGCCGCCGGCCCCGTTCCGGCGCGGCGGCGGTGGAAACGACCAGCAGAACGAAATCTCCATTGCGGGGGTCATCACCGGGCTGAAAGTGGCGAAGTCGAAGCGCTCCGGCGAGATGTATGCGCAGGCCTGCCTGGAGGACACGGTGGGAAAGATCGAGCTGATTGCGTTTCCGCAGTCGTATGAGAAGCTGGCCGAGCGGCTGAAGATCGATGTGCCGGTGCTGGTGCGGGGGGTGCTGCGGGGGGAGGAGGATTCGGCGCCGAAGCTGGCGATCTCTTCCATCCAGGCGCTTGAGGACGTGAAGCTGAAGCTGCCTGAATCGCTGCGGATCAAGGTCCCGCTCCATGCCCCGGATGCGGCC
This sequence comes from uncultured Granulicella sp., assembly GCA_965213785.1. Taxonomy (GTDB): domain Bacteria; phylum Acidobacteriota; class Terriglobia; order Terriglobales; family Acidobacteriaceae; genus Edaphobacter. The sequence goes on from OZ243921.1 coordinate 3,742,263, forward strand.
ATCCTGGACAAGCTGTACGCGCTCTTCTTGGGCGCGCCGGGGAAGGGAAGGCTGCTCCTCGATCTGGAAGAGCCGGGCGAGTTCTGTGCGGTGCTTGAGCCGCAGGATTGCCTTGTATCGGCGGATCGCTTGTTTATCGACCGGGTGGAGGAACTGGTTGGGGCGGGGGGCGTCCGGGTGATCGATTGAGGAGCGTCGCTGCTATGATCGGGTGTGGCCCGGCTTCGGTCGGGCCTTTTCACGTCCCGGTGTGCTGCGCGAGAGGAGGCAGAGATTGAGCGAGCAACTTGTACCGGACAAGCCCCTCTTCGGTGTCTCCCAGCAGGAACTGGCTGTGCTGGTCGCTCGGCTGGGAGAGCCTGCCTACCGGGCGACGCAGCTGTGGGACGGCCTGTATCGGCGCCGGGTACCCGATCTCGAGCAGATGACCACGCTGCCCGCTGCGCTTCGCCAAAGGCTCGTGGCGGACGGTTATACCGTGGGCCTGCCGGAGATCGCCCAGACCGCACGCTCGGTTGACGGCACCGAGCGCTATCTCATCCGGCTGAGCGACGGGGAGACGGTGGAGACGGTGTGGATGCCGGGGGGGGATGGGGGGGAGCGGGGGGACGGGACGCCGGCGGCGGCCGAGGAGGAGGCTGCCGACACCTACAAGCGGGCTACGATCTGCGTCTCCAGCCAGGTAGGGTGCGCGGTGAACTGCCAGTTCTGCCTTACGGCGCGGCTTGGGATCCGGCGGAACCTCTCCGCTGGAGAGATTGCGGGGCAGGTGGCGGTGGTGCTGAACCGGCACGAAGTGGAGGTGGGGAGCGCGCGGGGGCAGGGGAATCCGGACCGGATCAACCTCGTCTTCATGGGCATGGGGGAGCCGTTCCTGAACTACGAGGGTTTTATGGATGCGGTGCGCCTGCTTGCCGGGCCGATGCGGATTCCGGAGTCGCGGATGACGGTGTCGACCTCGGGCATTCTGCCGGGGATCGAGCGGTTTGCGGGGGAGAGGGTCCGGCCGAAGCTGGCGCTGTCGCTGAACGCCTCGAACGACCAGGTGCGGGAGCGGATCATGCCGATCACCCGCAAGTGGCCGATTGCGGCCTTGCTGAAGGCGGTTGCGGGGGTTCCGCTGCGTCCACGGGAGCGGGTCACGTTCGAGTACGTGCTGCTGCGCGACGTCAACGACGAGAAGGAGCATGCGGCGGAACTGGTCGCGCTGCTGCGGGGGCTTTCGGCCAAGGTGAACCTGATTGTGTGGAATCCGGGGCCGGAGATGGCGTTTTCGCAGCCTTCCGACGAGGCGGTGGAGGGTTTTCAGCAGCATCTGCGGGCGGCGGGGATTCCCGCCTACATTCGCCGGCCGCGGGGACGCGATATCTATGCGGCGTGCGGGCAGCTCAAGCGGACCGTGGAGGCTGCGGAGCCCCTGGTGGCGATCGCTCCGGCGTCGGTTTAGAGTGGTTTCGAGCCTGCCCCCCGGGTGGGGGGTAAAGTCCGAAAGTACGTCCGAATAAGGACTTAGGTCTGGACCTGGGGGCTCAGACCGATCACGAGCCGCTGCCGGGTTTCGCCCGCGGCGAAGATGCGGCTGCCGGGGCGTCCGGCCAGGCCGAGGGCCAGGAGAGCCTCGGCGACGCCGTCGTGGTCGTGGCGGAGGAGGTCGCCCTCGCGGACGAAGGCGCCGACGATAGGCTCGACGCCCAGGGAGCGGATGCGGGCGAGGTCGGCCTCGATAGGCATCTGCCCCTCGCTGGCGTAGCGTGCCAGCAGCCCGGGGGAGATGGGCGCGGTGTTCACGATGGCGTAGTCGAAGATGGGGGCGCGGGTGGCGCCCGCATGTTGCAGAATCTTTTCGATATGCTGGGCGGCGGTGAGTCCGAGCGACTCGTTGGCCTGGGTCATCAGGTTGCAGACATAGACCCGGACGGCGGGGGAGGAGGCGAGCGCCTCCGGGATGCCGCGGACGAGCAGGTTGGTGATGAGCGAGGTATAGAGGGAGCCGGGCCCGAGGGAGATGAGGTCCGCCTGGGCGAGGGCTTCGAGGGTTTCGGGCAGGGGCTCCGCGGTCGCGGGGTCGATCATCAGCTCGACGATTCTCTGCCGGCTGGCGGTGATGTTGGTCTCGCCCCGCACGGTCGAGTCGTCGTCCATCCGGGCTGCGAGGGTCACGTTCGTGTTGGTGGCGGGGTAGATTCTGCCGCGGGTGGCGAGAATCTGGGACGACATCTGGACGGCCTGGGCGAAGTCGCCGGTGATGTGGGTGAGAGCGGCGACGAAGAGATTGCCGAAGCTGTGTCCCTGTAGGTCGCCGGTTCCGAAACGGAACTGAAACAACCTCGAGAGCAGATGCTCATCCTCGGACAGGGCCACCATGCAGTTGCGGACGTCGCCGGGTGGCAGCATCTTGAGGTCTTCGCGGAGCCTTCCGGACGAACCCCCGTCGTCGGTGACGGTGACGACCGCGGCCAGATCGCGGATGAGGCAGGGAGCCTCCATGCACCGCGAATCGGTGAGTGGCTGGGCGCCGGGTGGCGTGGCGACGAAGCGTTTGAGGCCCCGGAGGAGGGTGGACAGGCCGGTTCCTCCGCCGATGGCGACGACGCGCAACGTCCTTTCGGAATCCCCGGGATCTGCAGACACGCGGCTATCCCCCCCTTGAAGCAGCTTGCCCACCGGCCTGCTTCCGGGTTTCAGAATAAAGCAGATCTAGGACTCGGGATACAGCAGTTCGGTGAAGCGGGGGTCGTCCGCCATGTCCTGGAAGTCCGAATCGGACCGGGCCTGGATGCGGTTGCGACCGTTGATCCGGATAGCTTCGGTGAGGTGCTGCAGGCAGGTGTGGGACTCGCCGGTCATGCTGGAGAGGACGGCGAGGCCGTAAAAGGCATAGTCCGCGGAGTCGTTTTTGCTGAGGATGGCGTGAAACTGCTCGCGGGCGTCCTCGTAGTGGCCGCTGTTGAGCAGGGAGATGGCGTAGTCGTAGTGCTCCTCGTGGCTGAGGAACTCGGTCTTGCCCTTGGAGACCTGCTGGACGCAGGCGTTGATGTACATGCGGACGCTATGGGCGAGGTCGTTGGGGCAGACGGCGAGCATCTTGCCGAAGGCGACGTGGGCCAGGTCGTACTTGCCTTCTCCCATCAGCTTCAGGGCGGCTTCGTAGAGCTTGAGCGCCTGGGCGCGGGAGGCGTCCGCGGGGGGCGGCACGCTGCCGGCGAGGGTGCGGGAGGAGCGTTTGGTTGCGGTGCTGGATGCTGTCTTCGTCTGTGCCATGTCGATCCTGAACTATCCCTTGCCCACACGTGCGCCGGGCCTGAACCGCAAGCTTCGTCGACGTGTCCCGTGTCTCGGTTTTATACGCAGAACGCGTCCTTCGGTCAACTCCCGCCGCGCCGGTACAGCACCGGGTTGAGGGTTGGATCGTTGTACATCTTCATCTGCCGGTAAAGCTTGAAGCGCCGGGTTCCGGCGGCGATCTCGTCCATGAGCCGGTCGAGGCATCCGGCGAGTTCGCCGCGCTGCTGCTCCAGAATGGCGAGGCGTCCCCGGTTCTTTTCGCGGTGTTCGGCGGTGGCGGTCGCGCGTACCGTCTCCTCGCGGGTGTGGTACAGCTTCAAAGCCATAATCGACATACGGTCGACGATCATGCCGGGTGTCTCGGAGTGCAGCACGGCTTCCTGGGCCTGGGGCAGGCGCTCGTGCAGGAGGCTGTCGATGGCCTCGGCGAGGTCGTTGCGCTGCTGGTTGAGCCGGTCGATGGCGCGCTTGACGGCGGCGATCCTCTGGTCGGTGGCGTCGGGATCGCGGGCCTGGTCCTCGGTGTGCCAAAGGTCGAAGTTGGCGCGGTGCTGGGCGAGGATGAGCCCTGAGAGTTCCTCCGTGGGTTCGGGTTCGGGCTGGGTCCCCTGGGCCGGGGTGTGGTGCCAACGCACGACGGCCTCATCCTGCAGGGCGGTAAGGCGGGCGCCCTCTAAAAATTTCCTCGCTGCCATACCCAAGACAGTACACCAGCGCGGGTTGCGCGCTCCCATGCGGAAGGTGACTCATGGCAGACTAGAGGGACACCGATGCCTGCCATGACTCCACGCGCGCCCCGCAAGGTTCTGGTTTACCGCCTCGGCAGCCTGGGCGACACGCTGATCGCGCTGCCCGCGCTGCACCTGACGGCGCGCGCCTTTCCGGAGGCGGAGCGGCGGATGTTGACGAACTTTCCGGTGAACGCGAAGGCTCCTCCGGCGGCGGCGATCCTGGAGCAGACGGGCCTGATCCACGGATTTATGCGCTACACGGTGGGGACGCGGAGCCCGCGCGACCTGCTGTCGCTGTGGTGGCAGCTGGTGCGCTGGCGGCCGGAGGTGCTGGTATACGTGGGATCGAACCGGGGGGTGGCTTCGGCGAAGCGGGACGCGCTGTTCTTCCGGATGTGCGGGATCTTCCGGCAGATCGGCGTGCCGGTGACGGAAGACATGCAGCAGCCGCGGACGGAAGGCATGGAGCGGGGGCACGCGATCCTGGAGCCGGAGGGCTCGCGCCTGGTGCGGAACCTGGCGGAGCTGGGGGATGGGCGGCTGGACGCGCCGGCGAGCTGGGACCTGAAGCTGACCGCGGCGGAGCATGCCCGGGCGGCCGCGGTTCTGAGGCCGGCGGACGGGCATACCTTGATCGCGGTGAGCGTGGGGACGAAGGTGCAATCGAAGGACTGGGGCCGGGAGAACTGGCGCGACCTGCTGGCGGCGCTGGCGCAAATTTTTCCGGACGCGGCGCTTGCGCTGTGCGGCGCGCCGGAAGAGTCGGAGGCGAGCGAGTTCGCGGCGGGGGGCTGGCGCGCGGTCTCGGGGTCTCCGGTGGTGAACCTGTGCGGGGTGCTGACGCCGCGGGAGAGTGCCGCGGTGTTTGCGCGGGCGGCGGTGTTTCTCGGCCACGACTCCGGCCCGATGCATCTTGCGGCCGCGGTGCAGACGCCGTGTGTGGCGATCTTCGCCGCGCGGAACATTCCGCGGGTGTGGTTTCCCTACGGCGCGCACCACCGCATTCTGTACCATCATGTGGAGTGCGAGGGGTGCGGGCTGGAGACCTGCATCGTCGAGCAGAAGCGGTGCATCACGTCCATCACGGTCGAAGAGGTACTGCTGGAGGCGGTAAGCGTGCTGACCGGCCCCTCCGGGCTGGTGGAAGTGCGATGATAGAGAGAGAGTTCGGCGTCCCTTTCCCCACAACGCGACCTAACCCGCACCGCAGGAGCCCACGCAAGTATGTTGCCTGAACGACACGCGATCCTGAAGCTGCTTGAAGGTGGATTCAGCCATCTCCGCATCCTTGTGGTCGGCGACCTGATGCTGGACCGGTACATACTTGGCGAGGTCGACCGCATCTCCCCGGAGGCCCCGGTTCCGGTGCTGCGTCATGCACAGCGGTACTCGCGCGCCGGGGGGGCGGCGAACGTGGCGATGAACCTGGCGGGGCTGGGCTGCAAGGCGTATCTTGCGGGGTTCTGGGGAGACGACGGGGACAAGACGGAGCTGTCGCGCATTCTGCGAGAGACGGGCATCGATATGCTTGGAGCGGTGTCGAGCTCGCTGCCGACGATTTCGAAGACGCGCATTGTGGGGCGCACCCAGCAACTGCTTCGGCTGGATATCGAGAGCCGGGACGCGTACCCGGAGGCGGAGGTGGCGCGGCTGCAGCAGCGTGCCGTCGACCTGGTGCCGAAGGTGCACGCCGTGGTGCTTTCGGACTATGCGAAGGGGGCGCTGACGCAGGGTCTGTGCCAGGCGGTGATCCAGGCCGCGCGGGCGGCGGGAATCCCGATTCTTTGCGACCCGAAGACGCGCAACTTCGGCAAGTACGCGGGGGCGACGACGGTGTGCCCGAACCTGTCCGAGCTGTCGGCGGCGACTGGCATCGCGGCGCACCGGACGGAGGAGCTGCTGGCGGCGGCGGACCGTCTGCGTGCCGAGTTCGGCTTCGATTTCCTGACCGTGACGATGAGCGAGAAGGGCATCACGGTGGTCGAGCCGGGGGGGACCTTTCACTCGCCGGCGCGTGCGCGGGAGGTCTTCGATGTTTCGGGCGCGGGCGATACGGTGATCGCCACGCTGGCGGCGTCGCTGGCGGGGGGGCTGGGGATCCGGCCGGCGGTCGAGCTGGCGAATCTTGCGGCGGGGGTCGTCGTGGGCAAGGTGGGAACGGTGCCGATCGCGGCCAACGAGCTGGTGTCGGTGCTGACGCCGAGCACCGGGGTGACGTCGGCCGAGAAGATTCTGGATCTGGAGTCGCTGACGCATCGCGTGGCGGACTGGCGGGCGGCGGGGGAGACGATCGTGTTTACCAACGGCTGCTTCGACCTGCTGCACGTGGGGCACATTACGCTGCTCGAGGACTGCCGGCGGTTCGGGTCGAAGCTGATCCTGGGGTTGAACGCGGACAGCTCGGTTTCGCGCTTGAAGGGCCCTACACGGCCGATCGTCGCCGAGCGGGAGCGCGCGCGGGTGATGGCGGCGCTCGCGGCGGTCGATGCGATCGTGCTGTTCGAGGAAGATACGCCGCTGGAGCTGATCGAGGCGCTGCGCCCCGATGTGCTGGTGAAGGGCGGCGACTATACGTTCGAGACCGTGGTGGGCCATGAGGTCGTGATGGCGCAGGGCGGCCGGGTCGAGATCGTGCCGACCGTCGAAGGCTTTTCAACCACCAACATTGTTCGCAAGATGACCGCCGCGCACGCCGCGGACCAGGCGGAGGCACCGGAACCCGCCCTCGAGGAGACCCTATGATCATCGTCACCGGAGGCGCGGGCTTTATCGGCTCGAACCTCATCCATCAGCTCAACGCGCTTGGCAAGAAAAACATCCTTGTGGTCGATAACCTGGCGCCCGCGCCCAACCTCTCGGGGCCGAAGTTCCTGAACCTGCAGGGAGCGCAGTACGCGGACTACATGGATAAGCTCGACTTTCTGGAAGCCGTGCTGGAAGGCGACTTCGACGAGGAGAAGATCACGGCGATCTTCCACCAGGGAGCCTGCTCGAATACGCTCGAAGACGACGGGCGCTACATGATGCACAACAACTTCGACTACTCGAAGGTGCTGCTGCAGTTTGCGGTGGATAACGAGATTCCGTTTATTTATGCGTCGACGGCGGCGACGTATGGGCTGTCCGAGACGTTCAAGGAGGTTCCGGCGAACGAGAAGCCGTTGAATGTCTACGGGTACTCGAAGCTGGTGTTCGACAACTGGCTTAGGCGGCGGATGGACGATATCAAGTCGCCGGTGGTGGGGCTTCGCTACTTCAACGTGTATGGGCCGCGGGAGCAGCACAAGGGGCGCATGGCGTCGGTGATTCACCACTTCACCCGGCAGCTTAAGGACACGGGAACGATCCGGATGTTCGAGGGGTCGGGTGGGTACGCGAACGGGGAGCAGCGGCGGGACTTCGTGTTTGTGAAGGACCTTTGCCGCATCAATCTCTTTTTCGCGGGGCTTCTGGACGACTCGCCCAGGAAGCCGGTGCAGGCGATCGTGAACGCCGGGACGGGGCAGGCGCGGACCTTCAAGGCGGTCGCCGAGGCGCTGATGGCGGTTCATGGAGAGGGCAAGATCGAGTACATTCCGTTCCCCGGAGACCTGAAGAACCGGTACCAGCACTTTACCGAGGCGGATGTGGCAGGGCTGCGTGACGCGGGGTACGAAGCTCCCTTTACCAGCCTGGAAGACGGTATCAAACAGACCTTCGCCGAAGAGCCCGTGGCCTAGGCTCTTTGCCGCAGAAGCAGACGGAGGGACCTTTGACCGATCCGCAGCCCGCGCCGTCGCTGCTTTGCATCAGCACCTACGAGAAAGGGCAGCCGTTTCTGCGGGAGGCGGCTGCGCTTGGGTGCGTGGTCATGCTGCTGACCGTCGACAAGCTGGCCCATGCGGACTGGCCGCGGGAGGCTCTGGCGCATGTGTTCACGATGCCGGAGGGGCGGTCTCCGCAGGAGATCCTGGCGACGGCGATGGGTCTGGCACGCCACCATCGCTTCGACCGCGTGGTGGCGCTGGACGAGTTCGACCTGGAGGCCGCGGCGCTCATCCGGGAGCACATGCGGCTGCCGGGCATGGGGGAGTCGGCCACGCGCTTCTTTCGCGACAAGCTTGCGATGCGTACGGCGGCTCGCCGGGCCGGGATCCTTGTCCCGGACTTCCATGGCGTCTTCTTTCATCACGATCTGTATCGCTTCATGCAGGAGACCCAGGGGCCGTGGCTGCTGAAGCCGCGCACCAGCGCCTCGGCGATCGGCATCCGCCGGGTGGACCAGCCGGACCAGCTTTGGCCTCTTCTCGACGAGCTGGGGGATCGGCAGACCGACTTTCTGCTGGAGTGCTTTCTGCCGGGCGACGTGTTCCATTGCGAAGGCATCACCTGGGATCGCACGCTGCTGTTCGCGCAGCCGTTCGTCTATGGCCAGCCACCCATGCAGACGATGCACCAGGGTGGCGTCTTCAGCACGCGGGCTCTGCCGGCCGGATCTCGAGAGGCAGGCGCGATCGAGGCGATCCATGCCGCGGTTCTGCGCGCGCTGGAGATGGTGTCGGGCGTAACGCACACGGAGTTCATCCGGGCACGGGCGGATGGGCGGTTCTACTTTCTTGAAACCGCGGCCCGTGTGGGTGGGGCCTATATCGCGGACGTCGTCCAGCACGCGCGCGGCGTGAACCCGTGGGTGGAGTGGGCTCGCATGGAGGTGGCGGGGCTGCGCGGTACGCCCTACGCCCTGCCGCCGCTCGAGGATGCGTATGCGGGAAGCGTGATCTGCCTGGCGCGGCAGCAGCAGCCCGACACGGCTGCGTTTAACGACCCGGAGATCGTCCATCGGCTGCACCGGGAGCACCACGCGGGCTTGATTGTGCGCTCGCGTTCGCCCGCGCGGGTGGAAGAGCTGATCGGCGCATACACGCGACGGTTTACCGAGCAGTTCCTGGCCGTCGAGCCGGCACCGGATCGTCCTACGGCGTAGAGGGGTGGCATCCGAGGCAGGGGGGGGGGGGGAAGTGGTGAGAGCGCTGGGGCTCGAACCCAGGACCAACGCCTTAAAAGGGCGATGCTCTACCAACTGAGCTACGCTCTCGCACTGTCTTAAAGGTAGCACGCCGGACTGCGGCGGAGGAGCGGTCGGCATGCCTGCGGCGGAGAGGCAGGACGAGCCCGAATCGGGAATCTGGCGCAACTGTTCGGCAAGCGGACGACCATGCCCGCGGCTGCTGAGCCAACATAGGTCAAGAGGCTGCTCTCGCCCGCGCGGAGACGCCGCGAGCCGGCGCCAATGCAGCCGCTTTCCCGAAGGCCCTATCGTGACGCGTACCGACGATCCCGATGACTCCGAAGATGCCCCCACGTCCGCAATCCCCGCGGATGTAGCGGCCCTGTTTGCGTGGGCGCGCCTGGGGGACGCAACCTACCTGGACTTTGCCGCGGCCCGGCGCAGGCTACGCAGCGCGCGTGGCAGGCCGGGGGCGGCGTCGCTCTCGAAGGGGTCGCCGGCGGGCACGAGCGCCGCCGCTCCCCCGCGGCCCGAAGCGGCGACTGCGGCGAGCGGGCCCCGGGAGAGTGTGCCGGAGGTGGTTTTCATGCCGTCGGTGGACGCTCCTGAACCATCGCAGAACGAGAGCCTCGTGCCGGACCGGCCGGGAAGGTCGGCCGCTGAAGAGAGCCCCGCCCAGATCGCCGCTGTCGACGAGGTGCCGCCCGCACTCCAAGCCGAAGCGGAGCCGGTTGCGCCCCGACTCTGGCTTTGGTCCCCGTCGGTCCTGCCCCGCCCGGTTCGCGAGGCCGAGCCGGCGCCTCCGCGATCATCCGAAATGATCCTTATTCCAGTCCCGGTGAGCACCCCGGCAGCGCTTCCTATCGTCATCGATGCCGCTTTGCCGGTCTTCCCCTTTGCATCTTCTGCCATCGAGGCGTTTACGCCTGAGCCCGTGGATACGCCCACCCAAGCCGCTTCCCCGCCGCAGGCGATCGCCTCGTTTCGCTGGACCTCACTGCATGGGAGGCTTCCGCCTCTACATCCCGCGTCTCCGCTGCCTCCTCCTTCTCCTGTCGAGCGGACCCCGGTTCCGGTTACGGCTATCTTCGCGCTGACCGGGGGCTCCGGAAAAACGTGCCTGCTGGCGACGCTTGGGCGCATCCTCCGCTCTGCCGGGGAGAGCGTGGTGCTGGCTGAGACCAACCCGCTTGGGGCCCTGCCGCTCTACTTCGCGGCGGAAGACGCCGCTCCCGGGCCTGACTCGCCGGACCGGCCCGGGGGGTCGCTGGCGCTGGCCAGCTATGACCTGGATGCCGCCGTCGGCGACTCCGCGCGCGAGGCGCAGGTGCTGCACCGGATAGAGCAGCGCAGCCGCGGCGCCAGCCGTCTGATCATCGATCTCTCCGAACATTCCGGCTGGTTCTTGCGTCGCCTGACGGGCTTCGCCCTTACCGTCCTTATCCCTGTGACCCCAACGATGAGTTCGGTGATCACGCTGCAGGCGGTGGAGCGCTTCTTTCGCGACTTCGACGATCCGGACGGCCGTCCGATCCTGCCGTACTACCTCATCAACCAGTTCGACGAGGAGCAGGTCGTCCATCGCGATGTGCGCGACTTCCTGCAGCGGCGGATGGGCGAACATGTTCTGCCGACGGTCATCCGCACCTCGCCGTGTGTGGGGCAGGCGTTTGCGCGTGGCATGACGGTGGTCGACTTTGCCCCGGACGATGCCGTCTCGGACGACTATCGTGCGGTGGCCGCGTGGCTTCGCGCCGTGTCGCCCGAAGCGCAGCCGTCCGCCGGGGAGGCGTTCGCGGCGGCCGTGCCGCTTGGTCCCAGCCTCCGTTGGGTGGGCCGGTGAGCCAATCTTCCGCGCAGACGCCGGACGGCACGGCGCTCCCTTCTCTTCCAGCACCGGAGGCCAACCCCGGCCTGCTCGTTCGCGTTCTCGCGCTGCTCGGCCTGGCCGTTGGGGCACTTTTGCTGATCCTCATCGGCATGGTCCCGCTGCCCTGGCCGCAGCAGGCGGTCCTGGGGCTGGCTGCCGTGCTCTGCGCGCTGTGGCTGCGGTACGATGCCACCTCGCCGACGATCACGCTGACCTTGTCGCTGCTTGCCGGGTTCACGGCCTTCCGCTACGCGGTGTGGCGGATCACCGCGGCGGTGCACTTCTTCCGGTCTCCAGGCGTGACGCTGCCGTGGGGTAGCCTGGTTGCGCTGCTGCTGGTGGCGGAGGCGTACGCCGTCGTGTTCCTTCTGCTGCGCCTTGTGCAGGCGGCCGCTCCACTGCGCCGCGCACCGGCGGCGCTGCCGGCAGACCCGCGCCGCTGGCCCGCCGTCGACGTGGTCGTCCTGGCGCATCGCGAACCGTTGGCGGCGATCCGCTCGACCGTTCTCGCGGCCCTTTACCTGGATTGGCCGGCCGCCAAGCTTCACGTAGCGCTGCTCGACGATGGACGCCGCGACGACCTCCGCGTCTTTGCCGAAGAGGCGGGAGTGGCTTACCGGAGCCGCGCTGCCGCCCCCAGCGGATGGGGAGCCAACTTGAATAGCGCCCTGGCGGACCTCCACGCGCCGTTTCTCGCCGTCTTTCACGCAGGCGACGTTCCCGCGCGCAGCTTTCTGCAGCTCACGGTGGGCTGGTTCCTGCGCGACAGGCGCCTGGCCCTGCTGCAGACCGCCGATGCCTCCGCCCTGCTGCCGGGGCAGGCGCCGGCGGCCGCGGAACAGGCTGCCCGCGACACCTGGAACATGGTGGCATTCACTGGGTCGGCGGCGGTCCTGCGTCACGTGGCGCTGCAGGAGATCGGCGGGATTCCCACGCAGACGACCGCTCCAGGCCTGCATACTTCGCTCCGCATGGGAGCCAGGGGCTGGAATACGGGGTTCCTGGATCTTCCGCAGACGGCGCCGCAGCCGCTGACGAGCCTTGCCCATGCGATCCAGCGGCGCGCGCGGTGGAACCGGGGGATCGGCCGCATGATGGCGCTGGAACGTCCGCTGCTGACGGGCGGTCTGACCGCTGAGCAGCGCGTCGCGACGCTGTTCGCCCAGGTGCAGACGCTCTCCGCCTTGCCGCGGCTTCTTTTCCTGACCGTGCCGCCGCTGTGTCTGCTTTTGGGGGTTCCTGCAATTCCCGGCTTCTGGCCGGCCGTTCTCGCGTACGCGCTTCCGTACCTGGCGCTTGCGGGGATCGCGGCGCACCACCGGGCGGGGACGCGTCCTTTCTGGGCGCGCCTCCATGAGACGATGCTTGCGCCCAATCTCCTTGCGGCAGGCGCGGGAAGAGGGGAGCCTGCCTCGCTGACCCGCCCTCTGGCGGCGCTGCTGGCCCTCAACGTCCTTGGCCTGCTTGCGGCTGTTCCCAGGGTCTTCCGGGTGCCTGTGCCCGGGCTGGAGAGCCTGTACCACCAGGCTCCGCTGAACGCGCTCATCCTGGGCCTTCTGTGGTCTTGCTTCAATCTCGTCGTGCTTGGCGCCGCGATGGCCCTCGCCACGATCCCCGCGCCTGAAGCAGCCTTGAGCGCGGCCATGCTGGTGGACGTCGTTCTGCCGGGAGGTGCCGCCCTGGTGTCGGTGGCCGCCCACCTCAGCGCTTCCGGGGCCGCGGTTGCGCTCGCTCGCCCGCTTCGGCTGGATGCGCTCCTGGGGGCCTCGGTCCAGCTCGTCGTTCCCACGCCGGCGGGCACGGCGACCCTGCCGGCCACACTGCTGACGGTTGAATCCGGGACGCTGCGCCTGGGCTTTCCGGAACTCACGCTGAGCCAGCATGAGGATCTGACGCTTGCCCTCTACGCGCGTGCGGACCGCTGGCTGCCGCGGGAGGACTCTCCGGCTCCCGGGCTTGGCAGCCTTGCGCGCGGGGTGCGTCGTGCCTTCCCGGGCGGTCCCGGACGAGGGGCGCCACGCCGCTTCGCTCCCAGCATCCTTCCGCTTGTACTTTTTCTTCTGGTGGCGCGGAGCCCCTGCACCGGCCAGACGCGAAACCCGTTCCCTGGGTATGCCGTTTCGGCGCTCTCTGTGCAGGCCCACCTCACGTCGCTTGTCACGCGCTATCCTTGGGCGGCTACGTTGGCGGTTACGGTGGTCTGCCTTCTGATGGCCGCGCTTCTTGAGGTGTTGCTGCGATCCCACATGGCTCGCCGGCTTGCGGGCGACGGCTGGTTAACCTCTTCTACAATGCCTTTGCGGGATACAGAAGACGTCTGAACTACCCGGAGCCTTCCGAAAGCAGTTACCCTCAGAAGGCGCTGCGCCGCGCCTCGCGGTGAGCGATGCAAAGCCCTTGCAACCCGATGTATGGCAATCTTCCCCCCATTCCGGAGCTCTCCCGGGGTCGTTCTTCTCGCGGCTGCGCTGGCTTTTGCCCCGCCATGCCCTGCGTCCGGGCAGGGGCCTCCGGCCCTGCAGGCCGTCATTGAAAAGGCGCGGACGCTGGAATCGCAGGGGCGTCCCGATCTCGCGGCGCTGACCTGGCAGCAGGTTCTGCTGCTCGACCCAGGCAACGCCGAGGCTACCTCCGGCGTGGCCCGGGCGGCGCGGACGCCGCGCACCACCTTGCCGCCCGCACCCGCCGCGCAGAGTAGCCGGACCCGGCTGGACCAGGCTGCTGCCCTCGCTGCGTCTGGGCAGTACACCCAGGCCATGGCGATCTACCGCGATGTGCTGGGCCCTGAGCCATCGCCCGGGGACGACGCCGTCGCCTTCTACGAGACGGAGGCGGCCACGGAGGGTGGGCGGGCACACGCGGTCGCCGGTCTTCGGGCGCTTGTGCGGAGGCGTCCCACGGAGGCCCGGTACCAGGTCGCGCTCGCCCGTATTCTTACCTACAGTCCCGCGACGCGCACCGAGGGGCGGCGGATGCTCGCCCGCTTCCCCAGTGACCCACGGGCCGTAGAGGCCCTGCGGCAGGCCCTGCTGTGGGACGCCCGGAACCCGGCTACAGCCGCGGAGGTTCGCCGCTACCTGGCGCTCCACCCCGATCCTCAACTGGCCCAGGCGCTGCAGGTCGAACCACCGCCGGTTGCCGCCGCGGCAGAGCCCCGAGCCGCCCCGATATCCAGTACGGCCGCCGAGGAGCAGGCCGCCTTTCGCGACCTCCACTCCGGACATATCGGCGAGGCCGAACTCCGCTTCCGTGCCATCCTGGATCGGCATCCTTCGAGCGCCCCGGCCCTGGCGGGCATGGGCTACCTCCGGATGCAGCAGGGGAACTTCGGCGGGGCTCTCAGCTTCCTCACCCAGGCGAAGCAGCAGGGCTTGGAGGATCCAAGCCTCGACACGGCCCTCGACGCGGCGCGCTTCTGGTACACGATGGGCGAGGGCCAGTCGGCCCTGGCGGGAAATAACCTGAGCGTCGCCGAGAAGCAGTTCCAGAGCGCCCTGGCGATGCGCCCCTCCAGCCCGGACGCGCTCGATGGCCTTGGTTCCACGCTGCTGAAGACCCACCGTGCGGAGGCCGCCGCCCTGCTCTACCGGCGCTTCACCGCGGCGCAGCCCGGGGCGGCCGCTGCCTGGCGCGGCCTCGTCCAGGCCCAGGTCGCCGCAGGGAACCCGGCCGAGGCTCTTGCCACCGAACGCCACCTTGCGGCCACGCTCCACGCCCAGCTCATGCGTGACCCCGGCTTCCTCCAGGCGCTTGCTGCCGCGGCCGCCGCCACCGGGCTCTACGCCGACGCGCAGCGATTTCTGGACGCGGCCCTCGACCTGCCGTTTCCTACCGGGGCCGCCGGTCAGCAGGCCGAAGTCCAGGTACAGTACGCCAGCCTGCTCCTCCAGGCCCACCGCTTTACGCAGGCGGAAGGCCTGTTCCGCCAGGTGCTCGCGGATCTGCCTCCCGGTGCGGTCGTTGGGACACCGGCATGGGTCGGTCTTTTGCGCGCCCAGCATCTCGAAGGCCGCGACGAGCAGGCGCTCCAGACCCTTGAGTCTCTTCCTCCGGCGGTCTATACGGCCGCCCTGCGGGATCCCGAGTTCGATAGCACGGTGGCCGCCCTCTTTGCCGGGCAGGGCAAGCTGGACACGGCCCAGGACGTACTGGAGAAAGCGCTCGCGCTGCAGGCCGCCGAAGGCGAAATCCCGGCAGTGTCTCTGCAGATTCAGCTTGCCGCGATCTATCTTGAGCGCAATCGCCCGCAGCTTGCCTTCCCGCTCTACGGGCGCATCCTGAGCCAGCATCCGACGCGTCTGGATGGCTGGAACGGCCTGCTCTCCGCCCTGCACACGACCGGACGCGATGCCGAGGCGCTGGCGCAGTTGCCGCAGATTCCCCCGGGCATCCGGCTGCAGCTCGAAGGCGATCCCGCTTACCTGGAGACCGTTGCGCACATCTACCGATCGCTTGGGCAGCCACGGACGGCGGGTCTTTTTCTGGCGCGGGTGCAGCAGGTCGATGCGCTTCGTCACACGCCGGCACCTGCCGGGATCGAACTTGAGCTCGCCGCAGTTACCTTCCAGGGCGGCGACGATGCCTCGCTGTACGCGCAGCTTCTGGCGCTGGGGAGCCGTACCGACCTGACGGAAGCACAACGACATGCGCTGCAGGGGCAGTGGGGCGCCTGGGCGCTGCGCCGTGCCAACCAGGCAAGTGCCGCCGGAGACTCTGCGCGCGCCGTGGATCTGCTGAACGCGACCGCCGCCGCCTTCCCGGAGAACCACGACGTGCTGGACGCCCTGCCCCCGGCCTATGCACGCGCCGGCCAGCCACGGCAGGCGGAGGCATTGTTCCAGCGCCAGGACCTTTCCCATGCCTCGGCTGCAACCTTCAGGTCGGCGATCGGAGCCGCGCAGGCCGCGTCCGACAAGCGGCAGGCCGCGGTCTGGCTCCGCCAGGGCCTTGCCGCGCACCCCGCGGACCCTGAGATGCTGCTGGTTGCCGCGCGGGCAGAAGAAGCTCGCGGCAAAACGAGGCGCGCCGCGGAGCTCTACCGCGCCGCACTCGCCGCCGCGCCCACGGTCCACGAAGATGCGGGCGCGCCAGGAGAGTCCAGCAGCGCCCGGCCGCCTCGCGACCTTGCCGCACTCCTCGCTCCCGCTGGTCCGCAGGCTGAACCGCAGGCTCCTGCACAGCCCAGCCCGAGCGCTCCGGTCCCGCTTACCTCCACGCCCCCGGCCTCCCGCCCCCCGGCAGGCCAGCCAAGCTCGGCGCTTCCGGTCGACACCACCCCACGGCTCCGCAATGCATCGGCGTCGACCCAGCTTGCTGCCAGCCAGGCGCCGCCGGGCCGCCGCTCCGCAAACACCACCCGCAAGCCAGCCGATACCATCTATGGACCGTATGTTCCGTATGGTCCGGCGCTGGCGGCACAGGCCGAGCCCGCGCAGCGCACGGGCCAGAGCCATCCTCCAGGCGAGGATCCATCCTTCCTGATCCAGCATGCCGGGTACGACACGCAGGCGTCTTCAGCCATCGCGCGCCAGATTCCCAAGCCTGAGCGGCCCCCTGCCACGCTCCCGCAGGCCGGCCAATATGCCGATAGCCAGGGCCAGCAATATCCCCAGCCGCGCCGCTCCGTTTCACCCTCGGCGCGGCGCAGACCTGCGCGCGCGCCAGCACGTGCCGAAAAGGTAAAGCCGCCGTCTTCGCCTCCAGCAGGGGCCCCGCCGGTCGCGACGCCGCCGGCCGAGATTGCTGCCGCCCCGCCCCAGCTTCCTCCCATGGAGTACCCGTCCCTTGCCCAGCTTGAGGGCCAGGCTCCGGTCTCCTTCGGGTCCCGTCGTGGCCCGCCGGGCTATGGGCCGGCAGCGCCGGCTGCACCGGCCGTGCGGAGCGACCGCGATCAGGCCGAGCGTGAACTCGCCTCGCTTGAAGCAGGCTACAGCGGCTCGCTTGCGGCGACCGGCGTCGTCCGCGCGCGCTCCGGTTCGGCGGGGCTTGACCGCCTGACCGCCCTCGAAGCTCCGGCCGAGTTTTCCGCGGTGCTGGCGCGGAACGTTCGCGCGGCCGTCCTTCCGCGTCCGGTCTTCCTGAACTCCGGCACGCTTGATCCTGCCGGGCCGGGTGCATCGCGGCTTCCGCTGCTGGGAACGCGGCCCACCAGCCTCGCGACTCCGCAGCAGATCGCGAACGGACTTGGGGGCGAGTTCCAGCTTGTTTCGGCGAACTACGGGGTGGCCGCGGGCTATACCCCATACGAGTTCCCGGTGCCGAACCTGACGGCGCGGCTCCGCGTTCGCCCGGTCGGCGGCCCCGTGACGCTGCTCGCCGAACGCCAGCCTGTGACGCAGACCCAGCTCTCTTACGCGGGCCTGCGCGATCCCTCGGCGCTGAACAACGTGTGGGGCGGCGTGGTATCCACGGGGGCTACGCTGCGGCTGGCCCTCGGCGACCCGCGCGCCGCGTTCTCCTTTGCCGGCCATGGAGCGACGCTGACGGGCCGCCACGTGGAGCGCAACACCGCCTTTACGGCGGAGGTGAGCGGTCGGTTCCGCCTGTACGCCTGGCCCCGCGCCGGTGCGCTCAGCCTCGGCGGCGCGTTCCAGGCTGCCCACTTCACCCGGAACGAGAGGGGTCTCTCTTACGGGCAGGGAGGTTACTTCAGCCCCAACTACTCCTTCCTCGCCGCCGCTCCGCTCAGCTTTGTCGGCCACGTTGGGACCGGCTTCCACTACCGTGTTTCGGGCGCTGGCGGCGTGCAGACTTACCAGGAGCGTGCGGCCCCGTGGTACCCACTGGATCGCACCCTGCAGGCCGCCGCACTTGCCGCCTGCTCGCCGGTGACGCTGGCGTGCGCCAGCTATCCAGCCTATGCGAGTACCTCCGCGCACTACGCGGTGGATGCGACGGGAGCTTACCGGATCGCCGACCACTGGTACTTTGGCGCCTTCCTTGCGGCGAACAACACCAACTTCTACAACCAGGTGTCCAGCGGCTTCTTCCTGCGGTATGTCTTCACGCCGCAGATCCCGCTTGAAGGCGGCCCAACCGGCCTGTTTCCCGTGGAGGGGCTGCTTCCTCTGCGGGTGCCGTGAGTGGCGTGCACGCGCAGGCTGGTCTTGCCGGAACCATCCTTCTGAGCGCTGGGGGCCTCTCACTCCCCGGCGCCTGCGGAGGAGTTCCTGGCGAGAGCCTCACCGTTGGAGGAGAGGGAAGGCGGCGCGGTTGAGCGTGCGGGAAACTGGAGGGCGCTGGCTTGCGGGCCTTGGGCTCACGCTGCTGGCGGTGGCCGTGCTGGGCTACCATCCGTATGCCGAGGACGGAGCGCTGTACCTGGCGGAGGTCAAGCGGCTGCTCGATCCGGGGTTGTACCCGTCTCAGGCGGCCTTTGTCAGCGGTCATCTCGGCGCGGGGCTGTTCGGGGCGCTAGTGGTGGCGCTGGTGCGCGGGACAGGCGTGAGCCTTACGGTGATCGTGCTCTGGCTGCATGTTCTGTCCGTCTGGGGACTGTTGCTTGGGGCCTGGAGCGTGGCGCGGCACTGCTATCCTTCGGCCGAGGCGCGGGCGGGGGCGGTAGGGCTGCTTGGGCTGGCGATGGGGATGCCCGTGGCGGGCACGTCGCTGATGCTGATGGATCCGTACCTGACGGCGCGAAGCCTGGTGACCGCGCTGACGGTAGCGGGGCTCGCGGGCGTGTTGGCGTATCGCGGGGAAGGGGGGCGTTGGCGGCTGGTCTGGGCAGCGGGGGCGGTGGGGCTGGCGGTGCTGCTTCACCCGCTGATGGGGGGCTTTGGGCTGGGAGCTGTGCTGGTGCTGGGGTGCCTGACGGATGCGCGGAGAGCGGTCAGGCTCTGGGGGCTGGTGGCGATCGGGCTGGTGACGGTCGCGGGTGCTGCGTGGATTCAGGGTGTTGCCGCGGCGGAGCCATCGGGCTACCTGAGGGTGGCGTTGACGCGGTACTACTGGTTCCTGGAGCGATGGCAGTGGTATGAGGTTCTGGGACTTGTGGGACCGTTGGCGATCCTTGGCTGGGCTGCGTGGCGGGGACGCTGGGCGCAGCGTGCGGTGGCGAGGATGAGCGTCTTTGTGGGGCTGTTGGGGATTGCGATCGCGGGGGTGTTTGCCCGGGAAGCGGCTGCGACTCACGCGGTGGCGCGTCTGCAGCCCCTGCGCTGCTTCCTGGTGGTCTATGCGGTGCTGCTGGTGATGGTAGGCGCTTGGCTGGGAAAACACGTGCTGCGGCGATCGTTGTGGCGCTGGGCGGTTGCGGGCACGGCGCTCGCGGTGGGGATGGTGACGGTGCAGCGGCAGACGTTTCCGGCGAGCGATCCCCTGGAGCTTCCCGGGCTGGCACCGCGGAACCAGTGGGAGCAGGCGTTCCTGTGGGTTCGCGACCATACGCCGAAGGATGCGCTGTTCGCGCTCGATGCCGACTATGTGCATCGAGCGGGCGAGGACGCGCAGGGTTTCCGCGCGGTTGCGGAGCGCAGTGCGCTTCCGGATTACTCCAAGGATGGTGGTCAAGCCTCCATTCGTCCGGCGCTGACGGCGCAGTGGCTGGCTGGAGAGCGGGTTCAGGCGCGGCTGAGCGACGAGACGGATGCGGAGCGACTCGCTGCTCTGCGTGGGACTGGAGTTTCCTGGGTGGTGCTGGAGCGGAAGGCGGACGTCGCCTTCGACTGCCCCTATCGGAATGCCACGGTGATCGTTTGCCGGCTTCCCGAGGAGACGAGCGAGGGAGCTGCAGGCTCTGCAACGGGGCCGAAATGACGTGTCGGGCGGTTCCGACCGTGCTGGGAACGGTACAATCGAGGACAACAATGCCCATTGCCACGTCCATCGACTCCTGTTTGCCCTGCCTCGCGTTCCGGGTGGTCGCCTTATGAGCAGTGCGAACGTGCGGAAGCTGCTGAAGACGATTCCGGGATTCGCCATCAGCGGGTTCTTTCTTTGGTACACGTTCTGGCCGCGGGATGGCGGCAAGAAGGGGATCTCGTGGGCGCAGATCCGGGGCATTCGGCTGGTCAGTCCGGGCTGGATTCTGGGTTTGATCGGCTTTGGGATCGTGAGCTATACGCTTCGCGGCGTTCGCTGGCATCGGATGCTGCGGTCTACCGGCGCGAGCCTGCTGACGTGCTCGCGGGTGCTGATGACGTCGCTTGCGGCGAACAACATCCTTCCGTTCCGCATCGGGGACATCATGCGGATGTTCACGTACGCGCCGGACCTGAACACGACTCCTTCGGTGATCCTTTCGACGCTGCTGCTCGAGAAGCTGCTGGACATCTTCGTGCTGGTGAGCTTCTTTACGGCGTTCCTGGGGCCGAATGCGTCGCATCACGAGCGGCTGCTTTCGCACATCCTTCTTGCGGTTTCGGTGGTTGGCCTTGCGGTTCTGCTGCTTGGGGCGCGCGTGCTGGAGGCTCCGCTGCAGCGGCTTTTCGGGCGGCTTCCGCGGAAGCCGATCCTGCTGAAGCTCGAGCATTGGGTGACGCTTGCCCTTGAGTGCATTCGAGGGATCGGGATTGCGGGATCGTTGGTTCTGCTGGCGGAATCGGTCGTGATCTGGAGCTGCGAAGGCCTGCAATTTGTTTCTTTTGGGCGGATTCTGGGTCTGCAGTCGGGCCCGGCTGGACCGTGGCAGGCCGTGGCGTATGCGAATCTGTCGTTCTTGATTCCGAGCTCGCCCGGGGGAATCGGGCCGTTTGAGCTGGCGACGAAGACGGCGCTGGTGCGGCACGGGGCAGACCCGGCGCAGGCGACGATCTACGCGCTGGGGCTCCACGTATGGATGCTGGTGGTGATTACGGCGGTGGGTGGCGCGATGTTCCTTGCGCATCGCATCCGGCGCGCCGCGCGGAAGTCCCTGCTGCAGGAGATTGAAGTACTGCCGGTTCGTCTTCCGTAACCGTCATCTGTTGCTGGTCTGACACGGCGTGTCCCCTGGGCGGCGTTGACGGTAGACTCAAGGGACATGTACCGCACAATTCAGCAAACCCTCCGGTCTCGGATCGACTCCCTGCTGCAGACCCGCTATGACATCGCGCTGACGCAACTCGCGGTGGAGCAGCCGCCGAACCTTGCGCTTGGAGAACTGGCGACTCCGGTCGCGTTCGAGCTTGCCAAGCGCCTGCGCAAAGCCCCGCGGGCGATCGCGGCGGAGCTTGCGGCGGAGCTGAATGCGGACCTCGGCCAGCTTCCCGGGGTGGCGTCGGTCGAGGTGGCGGGGGCGGGCTACCTGAACCTGAAGCTGGACCGGGCGGCGGTGGTGCGGCGGATTGCCGCCGATGAACATGCGGACCTGGGGGGCGAGGGGTTCCGGCTGGTGGAGCATACGAGCATCAACCCGAACAAGGCGGCGCATATCGGCCATCTGCGGAATGCGATCCTGGGGGATACGTTCCAGAGGCTGCTGCGGGGGGACGGGTTCAAGTCCGGCTTCTCCGTGGGGGTGCAGAACTACATCGACAACACGGGGGTGCAGGTGGCCGACGTGGTGGTGGGGCTGGTACACCTTGAGAAGAAGACGCTGAGCCAAGTTCGGGAGCTGCTGACGGAGTCGCTCGAGACGAACAAGCGGATCGATTACTACTGCTGGGACCTGTATGCGCGGGTTTCGCAGTGGTACAGCGAGCCGGGAGCGGACGCGGCGACGCTGGGGGCGCGGAAGCAGCTTCGCCTGGACACCCTGCACGCGCTCGAAGAGGGCGGCAGCGAGACGGCGGAGATTGCGGACCTGGTGGCCACGGAGGTGTTGCGCCGACACCTTGAGACGATGCTTCGGCTGGGGATCGAATACGACTTTCTGCCGCGGGAGTCGGAGATTCTATCGCTGCGTTTCTGGGAGGCTGCTCGCGGGCTGATGACGGAGCGCGGGGTGCTGTACGAGGAGACGGCGGGCAAGAACAAGGGGTGCCTGGTGATGCGGCGGGCGGGTGCGGAGGCGCTGGAAGAGGGGGTGTCGGACGAGGATGCGAAGGTGATCGTGCGGTCGAACGGCACGGTGACGTACGTGGGCAAGGACATTGCGTACCACCTGTGGAAGTTCGGACTGCTTCCGGGGAAGGATTTCGGGTATCAAAACTTCTTTTCCTATGCCGACCATCCGTGCTGGATCTCCACCTCGGGGCCGAGCGACCCGGAGGCTCCTACGTTTGGGCGTGCGGATGCGATCTACAACGTGATTGACTCGCGCCAGAACGATCCGCAGACGCAGGTGCAGGAGGCGTTGCGCGCGATGGGGTTTACGGAGGCGGCGGCGCGGTATACGCATTTTTCGTATGCGATGGTGGCGATGACGACGCGAACTGCCGTGTCGCTGGGGTACACGGTTCCGGAGGAGGACCTGGAGAAGCCCTTTGTGGAGGTATCGGGCCGGAAGGGTCTGGGGGTGAAGGCGGACGACCTGATCGACAAGCTGATTGCTGCCGCGCAGGCGGAGGTGGATTCCCGGCATCCGGAGCTTGGGGCTGCGGAGCGGGTTGCGATTGCCACGCAGATCGCGGTGGGCGCGCTGCGCTTCTTTATGCTTCGGTTTACGCGCAACACGATCATTGCCTTCGATTTCGAGGAGGCGCTGAGCTTTGAGGGCGAGACGGGGCCGTATATCCAATATGCGGTGGTGCGGGCGGCGAATATCTTTCGCAAGACGGGGGTGTCTCCGGAGGAGGCGCTGGCGGCGGTGGCGGGCCTGGAGGGGCTGGAGGGGATGCTGGCGGGCGAAGAGGGAAGCAGTGTGTGGGAGACCTGGCTGGCGGTGTCGCGGCTGACGACGGTGCTGGACCAGAGTATCCAGGCTGCCGAGCCGGCGCACCTGGCGCGGTACGCGTTTACGCTGGCGCAGCAGTTCAACAACTTCTACCATCGGCACCACGTGCTGAACGAGGCGGACGAGGCGCGGCGGAGGCTGCTGCTGGCGACGGCGGCGGCGGCGCACCGGGAGCTTGTTCGGGCGCTGGGGTACCTGGGGGTTGAGGCTCCCCCGGTGATGTAGGGTTTCCGGGGAGTATGCTTCGCGTTGCGACGCTGCGGCGCAACTGGCGGGCGCGAGTGGGGTTTAGCTGGGCAGGGATGTCGGTGAGGCAGAGGCTGACTTCCCTGAGGTCGGGCGGACGCCGGCCGTGGAGAGATCATGCGAGCGCTGAAATTGAGAGGTTCCGTTGCGGGCCGGTGTGGGCGAGGCGTGGTGGCGGGGATGCTTTGCCTGGCGATGGCGGGGCAGCCGGCGTTTTCGGCGGGGGTGGGGGGAACGCCGGGAAGAGGAAGTGGGCGGAACGAGATACAGGGCGATGCGCGGATTGTCCATGCACTGAACCGGTTGACGTTCGGTCCCAGGCCGGGCGATGTGGCCGCGGTGAAGGCGATGGGGTTGGAGAAGTGGTTTGAGGAACAGATGAATCCGGCGGGGATCGACGACTCGGCCCTGGAGGAGCGGCTGGGGGCGTTTCCGGCGCTGCGGCTCCCGCAGGCGGAGTTGATGGCGCGGTACCCGAGCGCGGCGGTGATCCGGCAGATGGCGCGGGGAGAGCAGGCGGAGGTTGCGCTGCCGCGGGACCCGGTGGCGCGAGCGGTGTACGCGGACCAGATCGCTTTTTACCAGATGAAGTTGAAGGCGGATGGCGGGAAGGGCAAGCCGGACGGCGCGGAGAAGAGCGGGGTGGCGATCGCGGACCCGGCGATGGGAGCGGCGGAGCAGGCGGGTGGGGGAGAGGTTCTCGGAGCGGCTCCGAAGGAACACGTGGCGACGCTTTACCCCGAGGCGGAGACGCTGCGGATTCTGGGGATGGCCCCGGCGGCGCGCTTCGAAGCAGTACTGACGATGGAGCCGAAGGATCTGGTGGCGTTTCGGCGGAGCCTGAGCAAGGGGGAGTTGGCGGCGCTGGCGGCGGGGATGACGCCCGAGCAGAAGGAGACGCTGCAGGCGCTGGGTGGGTCGGCGAAGGTGATTGGGGGCGAGGTGCTGCAGGCGCGGATGATGCGGGACATCTACAGCGAGCGGCAGCTGGAGGCGGTGATGACCGACTTCTGGTTGAACCACTTCAACGTTTACGTGAAGAAGAACCAGGTGGAGCCGTTTCTGCTGCCGGAGTATGAGCGTGCGGCGATTCGGCCGCGGGCGCTGGGCAAGTTCGAAGACCTGCTGGTGGCGACCGCAAAGAGCCCGGCGATGCTGGTGTACCTGGATAACTGGCAGAGCGTTGGGCCGGACTCGCAGGCTTCGCGGCGGGCGGGGCGGTTGGGGGCGGCGGCGGGGGCGAAGGCTCCGCGGGGGCTGAATGAGAACTATGCGCGAGAGCTGATGGAGCTGCATACGCTGGGGGTGGGCGGGGGGTACACGCAGGCGGATGTGACGCAGGTGGCAAAGGTGTTTACCGGGTGGACGGTGGACCAGCCGTACCGGCAGGGAACGTACACGTTCGAAGAGCGGCGGCATGAGCCGGGGTCGAAGACGGTGCTGGGCAGGACGATTCGAGAAGATGGGGAGCGGGAGGGGCTGGAGGTGCTGCACCTGCTGGCGACGAGCCCGGCTACGGCGCGGTTTATCTCGACCAAGCTGGCGGTGCGGTTTGTGAGCGACGATCCTCCGGCGGCGCTGGTGGACCGGATGGCGGGGGCGTTTTTGTCGAGTGGGGGGGATATCAAGACGGTGTTGCGGACGATGTTTCATGCTCCGGAGTTCTGGGCCGCCGGGGTGGAGCGGGGGAAGGTGAAGACTCCGGAGGAGTTCGTGATCTCTGCCGTGCGGGCGAGCGGGGCGGAGGTGAAGAGTGCGCTGCCGCTGGTGCAGGCTTTGGAGAAGCTGGGAATGCCGCTGTACGGGATGCAGACGCCGAACGGGTATAGCTGGAAGCAGGACGGCTGGGTGAGCACGGGGGCGCTGGTGAGCCGGATGAACTTTGCGCTGGTGCTGAGCGGGGACAAGATTCCGGGGGTGCGGACGAGATGGCCGCAGATGCTGGAGGAAGGTACTTTGAGGGCGACGCCGGTGAGCGCGGGGGGCAACACGGCGGATGCGAGAAAGGAGCTTCGGCTCGAGAGCGTGCTGCTGGGTACGCCGGTGAGTGCCCGCACGCGGGCGACGGTGCTGGCGGAGTTCAACGATCAGGCGATGCAGGGAAGCGCCGAAAAGGACTTTGACCTGACGCCGGAGGACGTGCCGGCCGCCGGCGGCAAGAAGGGCGGCGGACGGCGTGGCTTTCAGGCGGGTGCGGAGGGTATCGCTGGGAACGCGCCGGGAGATGCCCAGGCGGCGGGCATGGCGGGGCTGCTGCTTGGGTCTCCGGAGTTTCAGCGTCGGTAGGAATTTTTTTTAGGGCACCGTGGAGGGTGAGATGGGATTATTTACGAAGAAGTTTGTGGATGCGAGCGATTGGGGATGCGACCTGAGGGGCCGGGACCGGGCGCGGCGGGGTATCTCGCGGCGTGGGTTTATGAGGAACGGGGCGCTGGCGCTGGTGGGGACCTCGGTGATTCCGGCGTTTCTGATGAAGAGCGTCATGGGTGAGGTGGCGAGGGCCGCAAACAGCAAGAAGAAGCTGGTGGTGCTGTTTCAGCGGGGGGCGGCGGATGGCTTGAACATCGTGGTGCCTTACGCGGAGAAGAACTACTACGCGATGCGGCCTTCGATTGCGATCCAGCCGAAGGACGTGGTGGACCTGGATGGATTCTTCGGGCTGCATCCGGCGATGGCGAGCTTCAAGCCGCTTTGGGATCAGGGGCACCTGGCGGTGATTCATGCGGCGGGGTCGCCGGATGCGACGCGGTCGCATTTTGACGCGCAGGACTATATGGAGAGCGGGACGCCGGGCGTGAAGGCGACGCAGGACGGCTGGTTGAACCGGGCGCTGCAGGCTGGGCCAGTGGAAGGGAAGCCGTCGGCGTTTCGGGCGGTGGCGCTGGGGACGCAGGTTCCTCGGACGCTGCAGGGCAAACTGCCGGCGATCGCGGTGAACAACCTGGCGGACTTTTCGGTGGGGGGGAAGGGGCCGCAGACTTCGCCCATTTCCAATGCGTTCCAGGCGATGTACGACGAAAGTACAGACGCGGTGCTGCATGGGACGGGGCAGGAGACGTTTGAGGCGGTGAAGATGCTGAAGGCGGCGGACCCGGCGAAGTACATGCCGGCGAACGGGGCGGTGTACCCGGCGACTCCGTTTGGGAACAGCCTGAAGCAGGTGGCGCAGTTGATGAAGGCGAATCTTGGCGTGGAGGCGGCATTCTCGGACATCGGTGGGTGGGATACACACCAGAACCAGGGCAATGTGAACGGGCAGCTGGCAAACCGGCTGAAGGAGTTCGCCGAGACGATTGCGGCCTTCTGGAAGGATCTGGGGGTGGAGGCGGAGAACGTGACGCTGGTGACCATGTCCGAGTTTGGCCGGACGGCGCGGCAGAATGGCACGGGCGGAACGGATCACGGGCACGCGAACGTGATGTTCGTGCTGGGGGGCGGGGTGAAGGGCGGCAAGGTGTACGGGAAGTGGCCTGGGCTGGCGAATGAGCAGTTGAACGAAGGGCGAGACCTGGCGGTGACGACTGATTTCCGCAATGTGCTGGGGGAGGCGGCCTTCCGGACGCTGGGCGTGGAGAACCTGGAGCGGGTTTTTCCGGGCGCCAGGGTTCGGCCGGGGCAGTTCCTTAACTTCAGCTAATCGAGGAGCTGGAAGCGTTGGCGGGGCACATGCAGGAGAGGGAGGGCAGCGGAAACCTGTCGCGGCTATCCTGTTTTCGGGATCATCTTTCTCAGAAAATACAGAATGGTGGAAAAAAGTGCACAACTTTCTTCCCGGGTTTGCGTCTCAATAAGTGTAAGACAAAGCAATTGCCGGGCTCTCTGTTCCCTCGGTTCCGGCTTCCCCAATCCGCACGGCCAATTCCATCCTTTAGTAAGGCGCCCTGAACACCGGGCGCCTTCACTCCTTAAGCGAAACGGTTGGCGCCAAAAGGGTTACGGTCTGTCTGCTCCCGAGGAGAGAGACTGATCCAGGAAGCGGGAGATTGCCTCGTGCTTCTGCGGGTCGGTGCGCGTGGGAAGCTCCAGGGTGACCTTCGGGGTGGCTGCGCTGCTGTAGGCCGAGGCGGTCGGGGGGGGGTAGCTGATGAGTAACTTGGGGGTGTGCAGGTTTCGCAGGGCGCCGAGCGGGAAGCTCTCATGAAAGAGCCAGCGGACCGGGAGGGCGCGGGTTCTTGGGTCGGCGAGGACGGTCTCGAGGGTTGGGCGGGAGGGCGCGTCGAGGATGAGGGCCGGGAGGGCGGGGTGGGTGGCAGCGAGGGTGGCCGCGAGACTGGCGCCAAGGCCGCTGCCGTAGAGGACGATATGGCTTTCCGCCGATCCGCGGCTTAGGAGGTAGCGCAGGGCTGCCTCGGCGTCTTCGGTCATGCGGGCGAAGGTGGGGTGCGTAAGGTCGCTGGAGCCGAAGCCGCGATAGTCGAAGGCGAAGACGGTGAGGCCGAGATCGTGGAGGAGCCTGAGGGTGGCGGCGTCGTTTGCGTCCTGGGCCAGGCAGGAGTCGCCACCCCGGAGGTAGAGCACGAGGTACGCGGCGCGCGGAGCGGAGAAGGGGCCGGCGAGGAGAACGCCGGAGAGTCGCGGGATTCCGGTTTCCGCGGCGTCGAATTGGACGGGCGTCGCGGGCAATCCGGCTACGCGATCGAGCGGCTGGGTAGAGCGGGTAGGGTGGAGAACGAGCTGCCACTGGCCCTGGTAGAAGAGCAGGCAGAGCGCCAGCCAGGCGCAGACAAGGGCGGCCACGAGGGTAAAGCCGATGGCCTTCAAGAGCCACTGCGGATCGACGACTTCTTCAGGAGCGGCGGCAGGGGAAACGGGTTTGAGGCGGGGCATAGGAGGGACTGTTCGCACTGTAGCATCTGCAGGCGACGGATAAGATTGAGAGGGAGGGCATTGCGTTGGCAGAGTGGGTGAGATTGTGCGGGGTTACAGAGGTTCCGGCGGCGGGCAAGGTGATGGAGTGCGAAGTGAATGGGGTGGGGGTTTGCCTGGCGAACGTGGGTGGGGAACTGGCGGCTGTGGATAACTGGTGCCCGCACCGGCGTGGTCCGCTGGGGCAGGGATGGCTGGAGGGCAACGCCGTGGTGTGCCCGTGGCACTCCTGGGCGTTCAATGTAAAAACGGGGGTGGCGGAGTACCCGGAGAAGGAGCGGGTGGACGTGTTTCCCCTGCGGGTGGAGGGGGACGATCTTCTGGTAGACATCGCCTGACTGGCCGAGGCGGTGGGTGGGATGGGCAACTCGCGTGGGAGATTGTGTGTCTGAGGGTTTAGGATCGAGTTAAGCAAACCCGGTTTGAGCGACTTGCCAAACCGGCGATTTTTCAAGGAGAAGCTGAAATGAAGCTAAGGAATTGGATTCTTGGGGCGGTCGCCCTTCTTGTCTTTGCTGGATCGGTTACCCCGGCGAACGCGCAGCATCACCGTCGCCACCACCGTCATCATCATCGTAGCTAAGCTCTGTATAACGAAACCTGCATGACCCGGACTTCGGTCCGGGCTTTTTTATTGGGATGGGGGCGTGGGCCTGATAGAATCACTCGAATCCACTCCTTTTGGATTGCACCCGCCCGCGATGCGGGCCAGGAGAGGCAACATGCAGGCAATGCTGGCGCTCGAAGATGGGCGCGTGTTCCGCGGGAAGGGCCGTGGAAAGGGCTTTGGTGCGCGAGCGGAGTGCTCGGGCGAGGTTGTGTTCAATACCTCCTTGACCGGCTACCAGGAGATCTTCACCGATCCCTCGTATGCGGGGCAGATTGTGGTTCTGACGAATCCGCATATTGGGAACTATGGGACGAGCCCGTCGGATGCGGAGTCGGCGCGGCCGATGATCGAGGGTCTCGTGACGCGGGAGTTCTCCGCGGTGAGCTCGAACTGGCGCTCCACCGAAGTGGCGGACGAGTACCTGGAGCGGAATGGGATTCCCGTCATCGCGGGCGTCGATACGCGCGCTGTCGTCCGGCATCTGCGGGCGCATGGGGTGATGCGCGGGGTGATCGCTTCGGGCGACGACCTGGTCGCGGAGGAGCTGGTAGAGAAAGCCAGGGCGATCCGCAAGATGGACGGGACGGACCTGGCCTCGGTGGTTTCGACCAAGACGGTGTATGAGTGGAATGACAAGGAGCCGAAGAACCAGACGGGGGATGGGCTGCTGGGGGTTTCTTCGTCCAAGGTGACGAAGCATGTGGTGGCGTACGACTTCGGCATCAAGGAGAACATTCTGCGGATGCTGACGCGGGAAGGGTGCCGGGTGACGGTGGTTCCGGCGCGGACCTCGGCGGAGGATGTGATGGCGATGCGGCCGGATGGGGTGTTCTTTTCGAATGGGCCGGGCGATCCGGAGCCCTTGGATTACGCGATCGAGAATGTGCGGAAGCTGAAGGGGCAGGCGCCGCTGTTCGGAATCTGCCTGGGACACCAGATCTTCGGGCTGGCGCTGGGCGGGAAGACGTATAAGCTGCGATTCGGGCACCATGGGGGGAATCACCCGATTTTGAACCATGCCACCGGCAAGGTGGAGATTACGGCGCAGAACCACAACTACAACGTCGATCCGGCTTCGCTGCCCGCGGATGTCGAAAAAACGCACACAAATTTGAACGACGATACGCTGGCTGGGCTGCGGAGTACGACGGACCCTATGTTCAGCGTGCAATACCATCCGGAGGCGAGTCCGGGGCCGCATGATTCGCATTATCTGTTTCGCGATTTTCGGAAGATGATGGATGAGTGGAGGAAAAGCTGATGGCTTGGACAACGATGGAGATCGTGATGAGTGAGGAGTTGAAGGAGCGCTTGCAAGCGGCGGCGCGGAAGCAGGATAAGGAGATCGGAGAGTTCATCCAAGAAGCTCTATTTACCTACGTGGAAGATATTGAGGATGGAGTGATGTCCTACGTAGCTCTCAAGGAAGATGGGCTGGAGCATTACCTAAGCGAAGGAGCGACTCCCGTTGGCCTGGACGATTCAATATACCAAGCAGGCAGAAAGACAGCTTAAGCGACTTTCTCCAGAGGTCGAACGGCGGATCCGTTGTTTTTATGGAAGAGCGGGTGACCCAGTACGAACAGCCGCGAGTCCTTGCCAAACGACTTACCGGCGCTTATGAAGACGAGATACGGTATCGGGTAGGCGACTACCGGATCGTGTGCAGGATACAAGGATGGCTCTTAGTGATCCTTGTCGTCGAGGTGGGTCATCGCCGTGATATTTACCGAAAGCAAGGTCCGTACGCGGCGTCTTGATGCGGCTGCCGGAATAACCTGAATGGAAGATGGGACGAGATGCCGCGTAGGAACGATATTGCGAAGATTCTGGTGATCGGCTCGGGGCCGATCGTGATTGGGCAGTCGGCGGAGTTCGACTACTCGGGGACGCAGGCGTGCAAGGCGTTGAAGGCGGAAGGGTATGAGGTGGTGCTGGTGAACTCGAACCCGGCGTCCATCATGACGGACCCCGAGGTTGCCGACCGCACGTATATTGAGCCGTTGAATGCGGCGTATGTCGAGGAGATTCTGCGGGTCGAGACGGAGATGCTGGCGGCATCGGGCGCGAAGGGGGTGTTTGCGGTGCTGCCCACGGTGGGCGGGCAGACGGCGCTCAATCTGGCGGTCGATCTCTCGGACTCGGGCGTGCTGGACAAGTATGGCGTGGAGCTGATCGGGGCCAAGCTGGAGGCGATCAAGAAGGCGGAAGACCGGCTGCTGTTCAAGGATGCGATGAACAAGATCGGGCTGGATATGCCGAAGTCGCAGCTTTGCACGAATGTGTCGGATGGTCTTTCGTTCGCGGCGAAGATCGGATTTCCGGTGGTGATCCGGCCGTCGTTTACGCTGGGCGGTTCAGGGGGCGGGATTGCATACAACCGGGAGGAGATGACGGACATTCTGTCGCGCGGGCTGGATCTTTCGCCGGTGCATGAGTGCCTGATCGAAGAGAGTGTGCTGGGGTGGAAGGAGTATGAGCTGGAGGTGGTGCGCGACCTGAACGACAACGTGATCATCGTCTGCTCGATCGAGAACTTCGACCCGATGGGGGTGCATACGGGTGACTCGATCACGGTGGCTCCGGCGCAGACGCTGACCGACCGCGAGTACCAGCGGATGCGGGATGCGGCGATCGCCTGCATTCGCGAGATCGGGGTGGAGACGGGTGGGTCGAACGTTCAGTTCGCGGTGAACCCGCTGAACGGGCGGATGACGGTGATCGAGATGAATCCGCGGGTGTCGCGGTCTTCGGCGCTGGCGTCGAAGGCCACGGGATTTCCGATCGCCAAGATCGCGGCGCGGCTGGCGGTGGGGTACACGTTGGATGAGCTGAAGAACGACATCACGAAGGTGACGCCGGCGTGCTTTGAGCCGACGATCGACTACGTGGTGGTAAAGATTCCGAAGTGGCAGTTCGAGAAGTTCCCTGGGGCGGACGAGGGGCTTGGGCCGCAGATGAAGTCGGTCGGCGAGGTGATGGCGATCGGCCGGAGCTTCAAGGAAGCGATGATGAAGGCGGTGCGGTCGCTCGAAACGGGCAAGCGTGCCACGGCGGCGGATATCGAGCCGCGTCGGCTGACGCAGCGGCTGGTGACGGCGCACCCGGAGCGTCTGCAGTACGTGCGGTATGCCTTTGAGCGCGGGATGACGGTGCGCGAAGTGGCGCGGATGACAGGCATGGACCCGTGGTTTCTGTACCAGATGAAGGAGATTACGGACGAGATCGCGGCGGTGGGGGCGGTGCCGTTCGATGCGGTGACGGAAGAGCAGATGCGCGATGCGAAGCGGATGGGCATCTCGGATGAGCGGCTGGCTTCCGGCTGGGGAGTGGACACGGCGGAGGTGCGGGGGCTGCGGAAGAAGCTGAGCGTGCTGCCGGTGTTCAAGCTGGTCGATACGTGCGCGGCGGAGTTCGATAGCCTGACGCCGTATATGTACAGCTGCTATGACGAGGAGGATGAGGCGGCGCCGACTTCCCGAAAGAAGATTATGATCCTGGGGAGCGGGCCGAACCGGATCGGGCAGGGAATCGAGTTCGATTACTGCTGCTGCCATGCGGCGTTTGCGCTGCGCGAAGACGGCTACGAGACGGTGATGGTGAACTGCAATCCGGAGACGGTGTCGACGGACTATGACACGTCTGACCGGCTGTATTTTGAGCCGCTGACGCTTGAGGATGTGCTGGCGGTTTACGAGCATGAGGCGGCGAGCGGGGCGGAGATCGGGATGATCGTGCAGTTCGGCGGCCAGACGCCGCTGAACCTTGCGCTGCCGTTGAAGGCGGCGGGGGTTCCGATTATCGGGACTTCGCCGGAGTCGATCGACCTGGCGGAGGATCGGAAGCGGTTCGGGAAGCTGATTACGGAGCTGGAGATTCCGCAGCCCGAAGGCGCGATGGCGACGTCGGTGGAAGAAGCGCTCGCTGGGGCGAACCGGGTGGGATATCCAGTGCTGGTGCGGCCTTCGTATGTGCTGGGCGGGCGCGCGATGGTGATTGCGTATGACGACGCCGAGGTGGTGCAGTACATGTCGACGGCGATCGAATATTCGCAGTCGCGCCCGGTGCTGATCGATCACTTTCTGGAAGACGCGACCGAAGTGGACGTCGACGCGCTGTGCGATGGGCGGGACGTGCTGATCGCGGGGATTATGCAGCATATCGAGGAGGCGGGGATACATTCCGGCGACTCGTCCTGCGTGCTTCCGGCAGTGGACCTGAGCGCGGAGGTGCTGGAAACGATTCGGCGGCATACGCGGGCGCTGGCGCGGGCTTTGAACGTCATCGGCCTGGTGAATATCCAGTTCGCGATTCAGCGGGGCAAGGTGTTCGTCATCGAGGTGAACCCGCGGGCTTCGCGGACGGTGCCCTATGTGTCGAAGGCCACCGGGATCCCGCTGGCGAAGATCGCCTCCCGGCTGATGGTGGGGCGGACGCTGCGCGAGTTGCTGCCGGAGCAGGTGGCTTCCGGCAACGACCTCGATACGGGCGCGCACTTCTTTGTGAAGTCGCCGGTGTTTCCGTGGGGCAAGTTTCCCGGGGTCGATACGGTGCTTGGGCCGGAGATGAAGTCGACCGGCGAGGTAATGGGCGTCGCGGACAACTTCGGCGAGGCGTTCGCCAAGGCGCAGATCGCCGCCGGCCAGGTCTTGCCGGTGCAGGGGACGATCTTTCTGAGCGTGAACGACCACGACAAGGAAGGCGTGGTAAAGCTGGCGCGGGAGTTTACCGAGATGGGCTTCCACCTGGTCGCCACACACGGCACGGCCGATGTGCTGGAGAAGGCCGGTCTGCAGCCGGAGCGCGTGTACAAGGTGAAGGAAGGCAGGCCGAACGTGGTGGACCTGATCAAGGGCGGGCGGATTCAACTGATCGTGAATACGCCGCGCGGCCAGGATACGTTCTTCGACGAGAAGGCGATTCGAAGGGCGGCGGTGCTGGCGAGGATTCCGACGATCACGACGATTGCGGCGGCCAAGGCTGCCGCGGAGGGCATCGCGGCGCTACAGGGCGGCACGCTGACCGTCGTGGCATTGCAGGCGCTGCATGCGGGACGGGTGGCGACCGGCGTAAATTGAGCGGGCGAAAATGTTCACCGGGGGAGCGGTCGCGGCGATGCTTGCAGCTCTGGCTCGCGGCAAGACTTAGAATGGGCTGGTGATGCTTCTTGATGGAATCCATGTTCCTCTGACGACGCCGTTCTACCCGGATGGCCGATTGAACCTCCGCAAGTTGGAACACAATGTAGACCGGTACTCCAGGACACCTGCCGCGGGGATGGTGGTGACCGGGTTGGTGGGCGAAGGACTGTCGCTGAGCGATCGGGAGACGGTTGCAGTGTGGGAGGCTGCGATCGGCGCGGCGGCTCCGGAGAAGGTGATGTCGGCGACCGTGTTGCGGGAAGGGGTTCTGCCTGCGCTGGAACTGATTGAGGCGGCCGCGCGGCTTGGGTTCGATACGGTGCTGGTGCGCCAACCCAGAGGGCTTGGCATGGCAGAAGCGAAGACCTATTTTCGCTCGCTTGCGGACCGGGCGGCTCTGCCGGTGGTGCTGGTGAGCGACCGCGGAGGCATGATGCCGTTGGAGGTGATCGGTGAGCTTGCGGAACACGCGGGAATCCTAGGGATTGTCGACGACGGAGAGCGGGCGGCTGCGATCCGTTCCGCTACGGCGAAAGCTCAGCGGCAGGCCACGGTGACGACCGTGTTCGCCGCGGTGACGGGGCGGATGATCGCGCGCGCGAGCGCTCCCATTGCGGGCGCAGCGAGCTATATCGGCGTGGAGAGCCTGGCCGGCGGGGGGACCGCGACCGCCACGCCGGTGAGCGGTCCGGGGTTGAAGACGAGGGTTCGCGAGACAGGATTTCAGGTTCTGGGGGGAACGACCGCAAGCATCCTGGTCGATCTTCGGGGCGGGGCCGTGGGGGCGATTCCTATGATGGCGGCGTGTGCCCCACAGGCGTGCTTTGAGGTTTTTGCCGGATGGAAAGACGGAGATGCGGGCCTTGCGGAGGAGAAGCAGGCCAGGCTGCTGCCGGTCGCCGCGAGGATTGAGGATGCGTTGGGCGTGGCCGGCGTGAAGTATGCGTGCGACCTGAACGGCTACTTCGGCGGGCGTCCCCGGCTCCCCCTGGTGATGTGCTCCGGGGACGAACGGCAGACGATCGAAGAGCAGATGCAGGGTATGAGGAACTGACTACTTGCGCGGGGTGAGCGTGACGCCGAGCGAGGTGAGCTTGGCGCGGGCCTGGGTGGCCTCTGGCGAGGTAGGGAAGCGGTTGATCAAGGCGCGCAGCTCGCGAATGCCAGCCTCGTCCTGCTTCTGGGTGAACAGTGCCTGCGCCTTGTGCAGGTGGGCGGCGGGAATCTTGCTGTTGCCGGGAAACTGCTCCAGGAGGCGGTCGTAATTCTGCGCCGCCGAGCCGTAGCGGCCTTTTCGGTAGTCGATCTCACCGAGGTAGTAGAAGGCGTTGCCGGCAAGCGAGTTATCCGGATACGCGCGGACGAGGTCGGAGAACTCAGCGGAAGCGAGAGGATAGTTGGCGGCCATGTAGTCGCCGAACGCCGTCTTGTAGAGGTCGTCGGCAGGGGGCGCGGCTGGCGTAGCGGGGGTGCCACCGAGGGGGATTCCGGCGGATGGCTTGCCTTTGCGGTTCGCACCCGGGCCGGAGGCCGGCGGAGGCGAGGCGCCGAGCGGCTGCGCCGAGGATGGGCCGGTGCCGAGCGATCCCGCGCCGCTCGACGGGTTCCCGGAGGAGATGCCCTGCACGGCGTTGCCAAGGGTCTGCTGCTGGCTCTGGATGTCCTGCGTGGCCTTGTCGAGACGGGCCAGGCGCGTCTTCATCTCGTCGAGCGAATCGTTGAGCGCCTGCACCTGCGTGGAGACTTGGTCGAGTTTGGCTCCGGAACCCTCCTGCTGGAGGCGCATCTGTTTCTGCAGGGCGTCCATGTTGAGGCTCATCCGGTTGACGGAGTCGGCCGATTGCTGCACGAGATCCTTCAAGACGCCCATGCGCTCGTCGTTGGACTGCTGAAGCCGGGCCACAGCATCTTGAAGTTGCTGGATCTGCGTTTGAAGCTGGATCATCTCCTTGCTGGCCGCGTACAGGGGCGCAGGCAGAAGGGCGGACAGGAGAAGGGCGGCTGCGAGGCAGGTCGACTTCAGGGCTTTGAGAACAGCGATCATGGTGAACCTTGGTTGTTGGTGCAAGGCGACGCCTTGCGGGTTGGGTTGCTGCGGGCGTGCGGAATGGCGTGTCCAGAGGTGTCGTATTGTTAGCAGCAGAGCCGAGTCTGAGACGAAGGTTATAGGAGATTCGTGAAGCGATCCGCTTCCCCCTTCGGTTTCCATTGTAGCGGAGCAAGACGGAGTTCCCGGGTTCAGCGCCCGAACGGCGCGCCTCAGCTGCGCCCCTTAGACAATTCATGGTTCGGTATCTTCCGGCTGTCCCGGGTGCACGGCTGCTAGCCCCAGGCAAGCGTTGTTGCGAGACGCCGTCAACGCTCCTCTGATACACTCAGAATCGAAGGTAGATGGGTGGACGACGATGTTTTTCCGGTCGTCCTGCGCCCATCCTTTTACGAGGGACTGGTGGTGCGAGCGTGTGGCGCGGCCGCTCCAGTCCTGACCGAAGGGGACGTAGCTCAGTTGGTTAGAGCGCTGCCCTGTCACGGCAGAGGTCGCGGGTTCGAGCCCCGTCGTCCCCGCCATACAAAGCAAGCACTCAGCTTCGTATGGCACCTCAAGTGACAACGAATCCGGTCCGATCAGGGTTCCAGTTACGCTCGCCGGGATACCGGAAGCGAGTCAGTTTCAACCTCTCTCTGATCACACTGGGCACCCCCTTATCACGAGTTTTTCTCTGTGCTGCTCGTCTTTGCGCTACACGGCCGAGGCGCGGACTGGCAAAGCCCTGTGCGCCGCCGCGGCAGAAGATCATCGTCCAGGCACACTGTCTCGCGAGAGGCTCGGCGAATGCGTGCGACCCGGCTGGACTGCCATGCAGGAGATCGAGCGTTCCTTCGAGAGGTGCAGCCTACGCGGCGTCGCCTGCAGGCATGCGGCAAAGAGTGGAAGATCGCACGCTAGCGGCGATTGTCCGTCGCCGGTTCCGGATGGATCAGCAGCCGGCTCACCTCCGGATTCTCCCGCATGAAGCTCCCCTCGAGCGCCGTGATGATCGTATGCACCTCGCTCATCGGCAGAGCGTCCGGCAGCGTGCAGTGGCAGTTGACCTGCACGCGGTCGTGCAGGTGCGTCACAAACACCTCGTGGATATCGAGCACCTCCGGATAGGCCCGCCCCGCCTCGCGCAGCCGCTGTTCCAACTGGCGATCGCTTTCGAGCGCCGCCGGATGTTCGATCGTCGCGGGTTCGCTCTCGATGTGCGTCAGGATCGTGGCGATGGTTGGAACCTCCCGCCGCATCTCTGCCTCCAGCCGCGTCACCAGGTCGTGCGCCTGGCGCAGCGGCATCGTCTCCTCCACCTCCAGGTGCTGCTCCACGTGCAGCGCCCCGTCATACTGCTGCACCGCAACGTCGTGGATGGCGAGATTGGCCCGTGACGCCACCGCGCGGATGCGGTCATGTACCGACTCCGCGGTGGACGCCGTCGGGACCGAGTGAATCACCACATCCGCCCCGGGATAAAGGTTCTGCACCGCGTCCGTCGCTGCCATCGTGATCTGCTCCGAACGCTGGAAGGTCACGTTGCGCGGTATCCCCAGCGTCACATCGGCAAAGTCGGTCGCGCCCGCCCGCCGCGTACGCAACTGGTTGATCGAGACCACGCCCTCGATCGCCAGCAGGTCCTGGAGCAGTTGCCGCCGGATCTGCGACCGCGTCCGCCCGCCGGGCTGCGTGGGCGCGGCGTCCAGCAGGTTGTCCACCGTGCGCCGGGCCAGCGTATAGCCGACCTTCAGGATGATCACGGACACGATCAGCGCCGCCAGCGGGTCGGCAAGCTGCAGCCGCGGAACGTGGAAGCGCTCCCCGGCATAGGTAATGGCCAGCCCGAACAGCACCGCCGCCGAGCTCCAGATATCGATCCCGAAGTGGACCGCGTCGGCTTCCAGTGCCTCGCTCTGGCTGGCCGCGGCCACGCGATGCAGGTTCCGCGAGCGCGAGTAATCGACCCCGATCGAGAGCAGCAGCACCACAAAGGGCCACGGGGAGAGCACCAGCGCCAGGTGGCTGCCCGAAAGCATCCGGTGCAGGGACTCGTACACGATCCACAGGCTCGACGCGAGCATCAGGCCCGTCTCGACGAAGGCGGAGAGCGACTCGATCTTGCCGTGGCCGTAGTTGTGGTCCTCGTCCGCCGGCCTGTCGGAGACCTGCACGGAGAGCAGCGTCAGCGCCGCGGCGATCAGGTCGATGCCCGAGTGCGCGGCCTCCGACAACATTCCCAGCGACCCAGTCAGCAGGCCGGTCAGCAGCTTCAGCAGAGTAATGCCCAGCGCCGCGAACACCGAGGAGAGCGCGGCCGAACGCTTCGCGGCGTGGGTGCCGAGCGGGTCGGGGGCATGCGTGGCCACGGGGCTCATGGGGACGATGTTACAGGGTGCCGAGCGGACTCGCTGTAGCGGAAAGCTTCCTGTGCGGGCCGTGCCGCAAAAGGGTGGATGAGCCCGACGTCACCAGGGGCACACCCCCCAAAGAAAAGTCCCAACGGAGAGAACTCCGTTGGGACGCGTGCACCGACCCGCGTAAGCTTACTGTTCGAACGCGCCGATGTCCGGGTTTGCCCCCGCGGTGCGCGGTGCGTTCCCGTAGGCGACCTGCGGTAACAGAAAGTTCTCCCCGCTGTCGATCGCGCCACTGCCGGACGTTAGCGTCAAGTCGACTGACCCAAAATCATCGGTACTGACCGCCGTGTACTGTGGATCGGTATAGATATTCGTATCCGGCGAGGGCTTCGTCACGCCCGATTCGAGGTTATCGACGCCGTTGTAGAGGTCGTTGTTGCCAAAGGTGCAAGCGCAATCCGAAACGATGTTTACGGTGTGTTGAGCTCCATCCGCCGGTTCCAGGATGTTGTTGTAGACGTTGACATCATGCGCATGCGCAATGTTGATTTCGCCATTTTGATATTGATTGTTCACTCCGGGGGTGTTGTTCCGGGAGTTGCCATAGGTGGAGTTGTTGAGGAAATCGACATGGTAGCTGTTGAGTATCTCGAATCCCGCGCTGCCATTCCCAAATAAAAGATTATTCGCCACCAGGGTACGTCCGCTGAAAGCGGAGATCTTGACGCCGTCCTGGCTCGATCCATTCTGGAAAGTATCCAGGATAATTCCTTCGCCATCCGTGATCTGATTCTTGTAGTACTTGAAGCCAACGAACTCCTGCGTGTTGTATACCTTGTTCTGCGTAACCACCACATGATAGTTCCCAAACCCGTCAAAGTCTGAATCCTGCGGAAGCCCGCCATCCACAACAGAATCCCACATACTTACGAGATCGATCCCGCTTGTTCCATACACGGTATAGAAGCCGGTGTTATATACGGTGTTATAGGAGAGGTTGACGTAGTCGGACTCCAACACGGAGATACCGCCGCTGCTACAGTCATGTATGTTGTTGTTTAGAATGTCGATATGGGTCGGACGCAGCGTTGCTGGGGTGGTTCCAGGCCGGCGACCATCCACCAACACACACGGAGCATTGTATTGCGGGTAGCTGCCCGACCGATTGGCCGCATCGGCGGAGCAGGGCGAAGTGCCACTTGCAATCTGAACTCCCTGCTGGCAGTTTGCCGCTTCATAGAGCGGCGTCACATTCGGATTGTTCCCCGTGATGTCAAAGCCTTGGATAACGATGTAAGCCGGCACCGTTGTAGTTCCCTGCGGATTGTTGTTGCCGGTAACTACCTCAATCCCCTGCACGTTGCTATTACCCAGCTGAATATTCACCTGGTTGCCTGAACCAAGCTCGGATCCGGGTGCCGGCATGAAAATAATCGGCTGCGACTCAGTCCCCGCCGTACTCACCTGCATGATGTACTGAGCGTTGCTTGTGTAAGGCGTCGAACCGCCGACCACACACACAACCGAGCCGGGAACCACCAACCGAGCCGCTCGTTGCAACGTCGCAAGAGGAGTCGTTTCCGTGTCTCCGGCGTTGCTGTCGTCGCCGGCACCGGCATTCACCCAGAGCGTGCAATCCTGTGCAAATGCATGCTGCAGATTCCCTGCGAAAAGCGGCACGATCAAACCGAGCAGCGCATAGCGAAGCTTAACTTTCATGTCATCTCCTTTGCGAGTGAAACTAACCCCGTCT
This sequence comes from uncultured Granulicella sp., assembly GCA_965213785.1. GTDB lineage: Bacteria > Acidobacteriota > Terriglobia > Terriglobales > Acidobacteriaceae > Edaphobacter. The sequence goes on from OZ243921.1 coordinate 3,781,893, forward strand.
CAAAGCCGCGCAAAGGGTTGTTGGAAGAACTTTCCCAGAGGCGAGTTAGAGATTTCGAGGTCTTAAAGGCAGAGGCTAGTCTCAAGCTATGGCTCTCATAGCCCTGCTATGTGAAACGCCCTCTCAGGAAGATAACTCCCTACAAGTCTCTGCATTCCTATAGTCTGAGTGGACTGGCTGGCTCTGAGTTGTACTTGATCTTTGCTTTCTCGAAGATAACTTAGTTCGCCCTAGCGGGTGATCCTGACCAGATGGGCCTAAGTAGCAGCAAAGTACCTACTTTCGACGCAAGCTGAAGGCTCCTTCCGACGCCCAAGCCCCATCGTGCCACGTCCGCGCCCTCCTTATTCCTGCCACGGATGGCCACGCCACCGTGAAGCCCCCGGGGCCGCCGCTCAGGACCTCGTCGCCCGGTAAAGCCCCGCCGTGCCCAACGTGTACCCGGTCCACTCCGCCTGCGTGTAGCCCGCCTCCGCAATCATCTGCAGCATCCGCGGCGGCCGCGGAAAGCGCTCCACCGACGCCGGCAGGTACGCATACGCCGCCGGATCCCCGGAAAGCAGCCCCCCCAGCCGCGGCAGAACCCGCTTGAAGTACAGCGAGTACACCGCCCCCACTACGCCCCCGGGCTGATTGCACTCCAGGATGCCGATCTGCCCACCCGGCCGCAGCACCCGGTACAGCTCCGCCAGGCCCTCCGCATAGTTCGCCAGGTTGCGAAACCCGAACGCCGACGTAATCAGGTCGAAGCTTCCCGCCGCGTACGGCAGATGCAGCGCATCCGCCTCCACAAACACGGCCTTCGCCGCCGCATGCTTCTGCCGCGCATGGGCCAGCATCCCCGGCGAGAAATCGAGCCCCGTCACAGGCTCATCCCCCGCCGTCCCCGGACGATGCGCCAGCAGCGCTCCCGTCATGTCTCCCGTCCCGCAGCACAGGTCGAGCACCCGCGCCTCCGGACGCGCCAGCACCGGCGCAAACACCGCCGCCGCCCGCCGCCACCACGTCCGATCCAGCCCCGCCGAAAGCAGATGGTTCAGCCGGTCATAGCTCGGCGCAATCGTCTCGAACATCCGCTGCACCGTCGCCGCCGCGGCCTGCTCGTCGACCGTCCCCACGGGCCGCGCTCCCGTCGTCTCCGTATGCGGCGTCGTCATCGTCTCCGGCTCACTCATCCTCTGCGACACTCCTCTCCCGGCGAACACCTACCCCGCCGTGCGCTTCCGCATCGTCTCCAGCATCGCCTGCGTCGCCACCATCAGCTCGTCGTCCGTCACATCGAACACGATCTCCGGCGTGCCCACGCCCGTCGTCAGCACGAACGCCCGCCGCCCGCTCCGCCGCTTCTTGTCGGAGGCCGTCAGCGCCACCAGCCGGTCCGCCGCAGCCTTGAAGCCCGGCAGAGGCCCATACCGCAGAATCAGCCCCGCCATCCGCGCAAACTGCTTCCCGTCGATGCTGCCCCGGTTCCGCGCCACATGCAGCGCCGCGATCGACCCCCACCCCACCGCCTGCCCATGCAGAAGCTGCTTGTACCCCGTCGCGGCCTCGATCGCATGGCCGATCGTGTGTCCGAAGTTCAGGATCATCCGCACGCCATTCTCCTGCTCATCCTGGTTCACCACGTCCGCCTTCACGGCGATCGACGCCGTCACGATCCGTGTCAACGCCTCCACGTCCGGCTCCCCGTCCAGGATCGTCGCCGCCTTCCGCTCCAGAAACCCAAACAGCTTCGCATCCCGGATGATCGCCGCCTTCACCGACTCCTGCAGCCCCGAGCGAAGCTCCGCCGCCGGCAGGCTCGTCAGCAACTCCGGATCGACCAGCGTCGCCAGCGGATGGTGGAAGCTGCCGATCAGGTTCTTTCCCGCCGCCAGGTTCACCCCTGTCTTGCCCCCCACCGAAGAATCCACCTGCGCCAGCAGCGTCGTCGGGACCTGTACGTACGGAATCCCGCGCATGTAGATCGCCGCAAGAAAGCCCGTAATGTCTCCGATCACCCCGCCACCGAACGCCACCAGCAGCGAGTCCCGGTCTGCCCCAGCCTGCGCCAGTTGCTCCGCCAGCCGCTCCACCGAGGGCAGCCTCTTGTGCGCCTCTCCCACCGGCAGCAGGAGCACCTCCGGAGCCGCCGCAAAGCTCTCCAGAAACACCTTCGACCAAAGCTCCCAGATAGGCGGCGACGTCACCACGAACACCCGCGGTGTCTTCCCCGGGGTCAGCCCGGCGATGCGCCGGCACAGCGTCCGCATCAGCCCTGGAAGGATCGTCACGGAATAGCTGGCCGAAGGCGTGGAAATCGAGAGGACGGGCACGACCCCTATCCTATCCCAGTGTCAAAACAGCAGAAGCAGCAGAGGCACCACGATCCCGGCCAGAAGCGTCAGGCTGATCGGCATCTGCCGCCGCGCAAACCGGTACGCCATGTAAACGCCCGTCAGCGTTGAGAGGAACAGCCCCACCGCGGCCACCAGGAAGAAAATCTTCATCGGCCATAAGCGATGCACTCTCCCCGCAGCGGCCGTAGGCGGGGGTGCCCCTGCCGCCCCGCCCCCCTCCGGCTTGCGCTCCCGCCCCTCCACCGCACGATCGCCCGGCTTAGCCTCGCCCGGCGGAGGCCCCTTCTTCACCGGCACCACCAGCGTCTGCTTCTTATGCAACTGTCCCAGCTCTACCAGGATCGCCGGCGGTTTGTAAGAGCTGCCCCGCGTCGTCTCATGCAGCGAAAATGTCTGGACGCCCCCTGTAAACGCAAAGAAAAGCAGGGTGGGAGCCAGAAACACTCCGGAGTAAAGGTGAAACAAACGTGCGGATTTCAGCAGGGTCTGATTGGTCGCCATTCCATCCTGTTGGGCTGTATCGGGTCTACGTTCGGCTGGTTAGACGCCAAATCTGCCGGGCTGTTGCGCCAGTGTACCCCTACGCCGCCCCCGCTTTCGCCGGAAAGGCCAGGGAAAGCACCGTCGTCAGGCCAAGCAGCCCCAGAATCACCGCCAGGGACACCAAAGGACCCAACTCCACCCAATGCGCCGCCAGCATCTTCACCGCCGCAAACCCAAGCACGGCCGCCAGCCCAAAATGCAGGAACCGTAGCCGCGCCAGCATCCCGATCAGCAGAAAATACAGCGACCGCAACCCCATCACCGCCATGATGTTCGACGTATACGCCAGGAACGGATGGCGCGTGATCGAAAGCACCGCCGGGATCGAGTCCAGCGCGAACACCACGTCCGTCACCTCGATCGAGAGCAGGCAAAGGAACAGCATCGTCACCCGCCGGTGCCCCTCCTCCCGCGCGAAGAACCGGTCAGTCCTGAGGCTCACCGGGTGGATCCGCTTGATCCACGTAACCCACCGCGGGGTTGCGCCCTCGTCCTCTTCTTTCTCGGGGAGCACCAGCCGAACGGCGGCGAACAACAGGATGCCGCCGAACAGGTAGCCGATCCAGGCAAACCGCGTCAGCAGCCCGATACCTCCCGCGATAAACAGCCCACGCATCACGATCGCCCCGGAGACCCCCCAGAAAAGCACCCGCGGCTGGTGCCTCTCCTCCACGTGAAATAGCCGGAAAAGCAGCAGAAACACAAACAGGTTGTCGATCGAAAGCGCCTCTTCCAGCGCATACCCCGCCAGGTACTCCGACGTGCGCTGCCCGCCCAGCGCATGGTGCACGAACAGCGCGAACCCCAGCGCCGCGCCGATCCACATGGCCGTCGCAACCACCGACTTCTTCTGCACGCTCGCGCGGCTGGCACGGTAAAAGACAAGCTCCGCCCCCAGCAGCCCCAGCAGCAACAGGTGAAAGCCGATCCAGTGCGCAAGGGGCGTAGCCGCTTCAGTCATCCCGATATGCTATCGGATTGAACCTTGCCCGGGCGCAGGCACGATCCCGATCAGCCCCATCATGCGCCCCGTCCGCCCGCTCTCCGCGCGGTGCGAGAAGAACCGCATGCCCTCCGCCGTGCGCGTACACGACGTACATGCCGCCAGCACGGAAATCGCGCCCTCCCGCACGCCTCCCTCCACAAGCTGCCGTCGATTCGCCTCCCACAGGTCCAGGTGCCTCCCCGTAAAGAGCTCCGCCCCGTAGGCAAACGCCTCCACAAAGCGGCTCCGCACCTCCTCCCCCGTCTCGTAGCAGCACGGCCCGATCGACGGCCCGATCGCCGCCGCGACATCCTCCGGCGTCGAGCCGAACCGCTCCCGCATCGTCTCCAACGCCACGCCCACGATCCCCGCCGCCGTTCCGCGCCAGCCCGCATGCACCGCCGCCACCACCCTCCGGCGCCGGTCGGCCAGGAGAATAGGCACGCAATCCGCCGCCAGCACCCCCACCACGGAGCCCGGAACGTCCGTCACCAGGCCATCCCCCGGGCCGCCTGGAAGGGGAGCCTCGGCCGTCAGCGCAAGCACGGTCGCCGAGTGAACCTGGCGCGTCTGCACCAGGGACCACGGGCCGGGAACCCCCGCCGTGAGTCTCGCCAGCGCCGCCTCGCGGTTCGCCAGCACCGTCTCCCGCGGGTCTTCCGGCGTCATCCCCAGGTTCAGGTCGTCCCGCCGTCCGTACACCTGCGACAAGCCCCCATGGCGCGTCGTAAACCCATGCCGCAGCCACGGCAGTCCCGCAAGCGTCTCCGCGTACAGCATGGTATCGGCTGGGCTCATCGCATCGTTTTCCCAGGCGCGGGTGACGTTCCGCCGCTCCATCCGTCTGACACTCCGAATCATCCTTGACGATCGATCCCTTGGGAACGTCATCTCCGGTTCGTCCTCGAACGCTCACCGCGCGCCGCTGACGTCCACCTGCTCGAAAAACTCAGCCCGCGCCCCGCCCATTTGCATCCAACAGGGCGACTCTGTACGATACCGCGATCGTCCCACGAGACACAATTTGAATACTCAGATCTCGCAGTTTCTCCGCACACGCATCGGCAAGGTCTGCGTGGCCATCATCGGCGACACGCCCGAAGAGATGGTGGAAAAGGCCACCGCCGTCGTCAAAGAGACGCCGTTCCTCGAGTTTCGTCTCGACTACCTCGACAAGCCCTTGCTTGCCCTTGCCCGGCTAAAACCCTTTCTCGCCGAGCACGCCGAGGTCACCGCCATCGCCACCTGCCGCCGCGCCGCCAACGGCGGTAAGTTCCCCGGCAGCCTCGCGTCCGAACTCGACATCCTCACCAAGGCAGCCGATGCCGGCTTCCACCTCGTCGATGTCGAGATCGAATCCGCCGAAGAAGCCAAGCCCGCCGAACTGGGCAAGCTCCGCGCCACCGGCACCGGCCTCATCGTCAGCCATCACAACTTCAAGTCCACCGCGGACCTCGATCGCGTCTACGAGCGCATCCAGAGCTTCTCGCCCGAGTTCGTCAAGATCGTTCCCACCGCCAGGGCCCTCACCGACAACGTCACCCTCATGCGTTTCCTCGAGCGCGTCAGCGACTCAAGCAACATCGTCGGCATCTGCATGGGAGAGGCCGGCATCATCTCGCGCGTCCTCGGCGTCCGCGCCGGAAGCGCCTTCACCTTCGCCGCCGCCACCCCCGGAGAAGAAACCGGCCCCGGCCAGATCGCCGCCAGGACCCTCATCGAGACCTACCGGATCGATCAGGTCGACATCGCCACCAAGGTCTACGGCGTCGCCGGCGACCCCGTCCGCCACTCCCTTTCGCCAGCCATGATGAACGCCGCCTTCCGCCGCGAGACCGTCAACGCCGTCTACCTCGCGCTCCAAACGACCGACCTCAAAGACCTCGTCAAGCTCGCGAGCGAGATCCCCCTGCAGGGCCTCAGCGTCACCATGCCCTTCAAGCAGAGCATCCTGCCTTTTCTCGAGAACACTGACCCGCTGTCCGCAAAGATCGGGGCCTGCAACACCCTCCTGCGGGCGCAGGACGGCAAGCTCTACGGCTTCAACACCGATGTCGCCGGAATCATCGCGCCGCTCGAAAAGCGCATGCCCCTGCGTGGCGCCAAGGTCCTCGTACTGGGCGCCGGAGGCTCCGCCCGCGCCGCCGTCTTCGGGCTCAAGGACAAGGGAGCCGAGGTCCACATCCTTAACCGCACCGTCGAAACCGCGCAGAAACTCGCCCGTCAGGCCGGCGCCAAGACCTTCAAACGCGAAGCCCTCGCCAAGACCCCCTTCGATGTCGTCATCAACGCCACCCCCGTCGGCATGGCCGGCAGCAAGGCCGCCCCGCTCTTTCAGGCAAAGGAACTCAACGCGAAGCTGGTCTTCGATCTCGTCTACAACCCAATCGAGACGCCGCTCATCCGCATGGCCCGCCAGCAAAACATCCCCTTCATCACCGGCGTCGAAATGTTCGTCCAGCAGGGTGCCCGCCAGTTCGAGATCTGGACCGGCAAGCCCGCCCCCCAGGAAGAGATGCTCCGCGTCGTCCTCCACGCCTTGAAGCAATCCCAACCCGCCCCCGCCGAGCCCGCCCCCAAGGCATAACCCGGCGGCGGCTCCTACAGGCTCCGCCCCTCGGCAGACGCGAGCTTCTCCTCGCCCCGCCGCGTCAGCGCGTTCGCCTCATCGTACTGCGGGCCATTGTCCCCCGCCTCCTGCCACATCGTCTGCCCCGCCTCGATCTCCTGCCGAGCCTCGTTCGCATCGATCTCCGCCGGAGGCAGCGCCGTCTCCGCAAGAATCGTCACCCGCTCCGGAAGCACCTCCACAAACCCCCAAGCCACAAAGAACTTCTGCTCGTTCGAGCTGCCGCCATGCAGCCGCACCTCCCCCGCGCCAAGCTCCGCAAGCAAAGGAGCCGCCCCATACAGCGCCTCCAGGTACCCTGCGATCGCCGGCAGCTCCACCGCATCCGCGGTCGCATCCAGCAGCACCCGGTCCGGAGTCACCAGCCGCACCTGCAACAGGCCCGTTCCGCCGGTAGGCGCCGCCGCGTTCGTATTCGAGTTTTGCGTCATCTCCGCCATGGTTTATGCCGTCTGCTTCATCTTTTCGGCCGCCGCGATCACGTCCTCGATGCCGCCCTTCAGGTAGAAAGCCTGCTCCGGAATCGCATCGTGCTTGCCCTCGATGATCTCCTTGAACGACCGCACCGTATCCGCCACCTTCACATACGCCCCCGGAATGCCGGTAAAAATCTCCGCCACGTGGAACGGCTGCGAAAGGAACCGCTGCACCTTCCGTGCCCGCGCCACCGTGATCTTGTCGTCTTCGGAAAGCTCGTCGATCCCGAGAATCGCAATGATGTCCTGCAGATCCTTGTACCGCTGCAGAATCCGCTTCACGCCCTGCGCCACATCGTAGTGCTCCTGCCCGACCACGCGCGGGCTTAGAATCCGCGACGTCGAAGCCAGCGGATCGACCGCCGGGTAGATCCCCAGCTCCGACAGCGGCCGCGAAAGCACCGTCGTCGCATCCAGGTGGGCAAACGTCGTCGCCGGCGCCGGATCGGTCAGATCGTCCGCCGGAACATACACCGCCTGCACCGACGTAATCGACCCCTTCTTCGTCGACGTAATCCGCTCCTGCAGCTCACCCATCTCGGTCGCCAGGTTCGGCTGGTACCCGACCGCCGAAGGCATACGCCCAAGCAGCGTCGATACCTCGGACCCCGCCTGCGTGAAGCGGAAGATGTTGTCGATGAACAGCAGCGTATCCGCGCCTTCCTCGTCGCGGAAGTGCTCCGCCACCGTCAGCCCGGTCAGCGCCACCCGCAGACGCGCCCCCGGCGGCTCGGTCATCTGCCCGTAAATCAAGGCCGCTTTGCTCTTGTTGAAGTCGTTGATGTCGATGACACCCGACTCCTGGAACTCATGCCACAAATCGTTCCCCTCGCGTGTCCGCTCCCCCACCCCCGCGAACACCGAGAACCCGCCATGCTGCTGCGCCACGTTGTTGATCAGTTCCTGGATCACGACGGTCTTGCCCACGCCCGCGCCCCCGAACAGCCCGATCTTGCCGCCCTTCAAGAACGGCTGGATCAGGTCGATCACCTTGATCCCCGTCTCGAACATCTCCTCCGACGTCGACTGCTCGTCGAACGCCGGGGCCTGCCGGTGGATCGGCATGTACTTCTTCGCGTTCACCGGCCCAAGCTCATCCACCGGCTGCCCAAGCACATTCAGCACCCGGCCAAGCGTCTCGCGCCCCACCGGAACCGTAATGCCCGCGCCTGTGTCGTGCGCCTTCATCCCGCGCACCATGCCCTCGGTCGCCACCATCGCGATGCACCGCACGCGCCCTTCGCCCAGGTGCTGCTGCACCTCCACGATCACGTCCAGCGGCGTCGGCACCGTGAAGCCCTCGCTGGTAATCCGCAGCGCCTGGAAGATCGGCGGCATGTGCGACTCTTCGAATTGAACGTCAACGGCCGGTCCGCTGATGCTGATTACTTTGCCTATATTCTCTGCCATAAGTCTCGTATTCTCTCTTCGGTGGGAGCGCTCAGCTCCTGTTACAGAGCAGCCGCGCCGCTCACAATCTCGATAATTTCCTTCGTAATCGCCGCCTGCCGCACCCGGTTCATGGTCAGCGAAAGCGAATCGATCAGGTCCCCGGCGTTCTTCGTCGCCGCATCCGTCGCCGTCATGCGCGCCGCGTGCTCCGCCGCCACACTCTCCAGCAGCGCATGGAAGATCTGCGTCGCCACGTACCGCGGCATCAGGTGAGCGAAAAGCTGCTCCGGCGGCGTGTCGAAGATGTAGTCCACCTCCGCCGTCCCGAACTTCTTCGCCTCCTGCTCGATCTCCGCCGTCTCTGGCTGCTTCACGCTGATGCCTTCCGACTCAGCCGCCTTCGCCGCCGCATCCCGCTCCTCGTCCGTCATCTCCTGGAAAGCCGTAATCTCCTGCGTCCCCAGCTTGCGAATCGGCAGCAGCTTTTCGACCACGATGCGCTGCTGAATCACCGACTTGAACTCGTTGTACACCAGGTACACCGCATCGATCTCCGCCCGCTCGTACCGCGCGATGATGTCGTTCGAGATCTGCGTCACCACCCCAAAGTCCGCCTTCAGCAGCAGGTCGCCATGCTCCGCCGCCACCTCGATCTGCTCCGCGCGATGACGGATCGTCTCGTAGTGCGCCGAAAGGTCGTTGTCGTACCGCTCTTCCGTCTTCTCGTAGACCGCGGCAGGGAAGCGCTTCTTGTAGAACCCGATCGCCTTCTTCCCGATCGGCTCCAGGTCCACGTTCTGCCCGCGTCCGGTGCGTTCGGTCAGAAACCGCTGCGCCGCTTTACCGATATTCGAGTTGAACCCACCGGCAAAGCCCTTATCCCCCGCGACCACCAGCAGCAGGACACTCTTTTCCTCGCGCTCGACCAGCAGCGGATGAACGATCTCTCCGGTCTGGTCGTTGTACAGGTCGGTCCGCCGCACCAGAGACTCCAGCACATTCGCCAGCATCTGCGCATACGGCCGCGCCGCAAAGGCACGCTCCTGCGCCCGCCGCAGCTTCGCCGCCGAAACCATCTTCATGGCCTTGGTGATCTGTCGCGTGTTCTTCACACTGCGAATGCGGCGTCGTAGATCGAGAACATTAGCCATGGTTTATCTATCCTGCTCCAGCTTGGCCACCCGAACCTCAAGTTCGGTCAGCTTGCCGATCACCTGGAGCATATCAGCGTGAAGGCGACCTTCGAGAGAGCTGATCTTGCCTTCCAGGCGGCCCTCCAATGAGGAAATCCTGCCGTCCAAGCGACCCTCCAGGGATGAAATCCTGCCGTCGATACGAGCCGCGTCCCCACGATTGACAAGGATGCCGACGAGGACCATGAGGGTCGGAATGAAGATCGTTAGCAGCGTCTGCGTCATAGCACGTCCCTTTCTTCAAAGTCGACATGATGCCCGTTACTGGTTGCCCACCATTGCGGTTGCCGGAGTCGCCTGCGAGGCCTGCAAATTCTTCGCAGCCCCATCCGCCTTCTCCTTCAGCCCGCCAAGAAAAGTGCCCTTGAACTCCTTCACCGCATCCGTAAGCCGCTTCCGCAGGTCGTCATCGAGCGCCTTCTTGGTCGCAATATCCGTCAGAATCGCCGGCTGCGCGGACTCAAGCCAAGGGTAGAACTGGTCCTCAAACGCCCGCAAGTCCTTCACCTCGACGTCATCCAGCAGGCCGTTCACGCCGGCAAACAGGATCGCCACCTGCTTCTCCGCCGGAAGCGGCTGGAACTGCGGCTGCTTCAACAGTTCCGTCAGCCGCTGGCCGCGGTTGAGCTGGTTCAGCGTCACCTTGTCCAGGTCCGACCCAAACTGCGAGAACGCCGCCAGCTCGCGGTATTGCGCCAGATCCAGCTTCAGCGTCGCGCCGACCTGCTTGGTCGCCTTGTACGCGGCGGCGAAACCTACGCGCGAGACCGAAAGCCCCACGTTCACCGCCGGCCGGACGCCCGAGTTGAACAGGTCGGTCTCAAGAAAGATCTGCCCGTCCGTGATCGAGATCACGTTCGTCGGAATGTAAGCCGAAACGTCGCCCGCCTGCGTCTCGATCACCGGCAGCGCCGTCAGCGATCCGCCGCCCAGCTTGTCCGAGAGCTTCGACGAACGCTCCAGCAGCCGCGAGTGAAGGTAGAACACATCGCCCGGGTAGGCCTCACGCCCTGGAGGACGCCGCAGCAGCAGCGAAATCTCGCGGTAGCTCGCCGCATGCTTCGACAGATCGTCGTAGATCACCAGCGCATGGCGTCCGCTGTCCCGGAAGAACTCGCCGATCGCCGTCGCCGCAAACGGCGCAAGGTACTGCATCGGGGCCGGCTCGGACGCGGTCGCCGCGACCACGATGGTGTACGCCATCGCCCCATGCTCTTCGAGCGTCTGCACCACCTGCGCCACCGACGACCGCTTCTGCCCGATCGCGCAATAGATGCAGATCAGGTTGTTCTTCGCCGAGTTGATGATCGTATCCAGCAGGATCGCCGTCTTGCCCGTCTGCCGGTCGCCGATGATCAGCTCGCGCTGCCCGCGGCCGATCGGGATCATCGTATCGATCGCCTTGATGCCCGTCGCCATCGGCTCGCGCACGCTCTGCCGGTCGATCACCCTCGGGGCCAGCCGCTCCACCGGCAGAAACTCCGTCGTCGCAATCGGACCCTTATCGTCGATCGGCGCGCCCAGCGAGTTCACCACCCGCCCAATCATCGCGTCGCCCACCGGAACGGACATGATCTTGCCCGTCCGCTTCACCTGGTCGCCTTCCGACAGCTCCGTGTAGTCGCCCAGCAGCACCGCGCCCACCTGGTCTTCGTCCAGGTTCATCGCGAGCCCGGCAATGCCGTGCGGGAACTCGATCAGCTCGCCCGCCATCACCTTGTCCAGCCCGTGCACGCGCGCTATGCCGTCGCCCAGCGAGATCACCGTGCCGACTTCGTCCACCTGGATCTTCTGCTCGTAGCTTGCAATCTGCTGGCGAAGCAGCTCGGTTATCTCATCCGCCTTGATCTGTGCCATATCTTCTCTTTGTACCCGTTTCCAAAATTCGCGTGATCCCGAAGGCTGCTCGCCTTCAGGCGTTGATCAATCTCTGCTTCATCTGTTCCAACTGTGCCCGCACGGAACCATCGTAAACGGTCGATCCAATCCGGACCACCGCTCCGCCCAGCAACGTCGAATCCTCGTGGAAAGTCGTATTCACCCGGCCCCCGGCGAGCTTCGCAATGCTCTGCTCCAGCTCCGCCCGGTCCTCCACGTTCAAGGGCCGTGCCGTCGTCACCGCAGCCTTCGAGACGCTCGTCTGCTCGTCCAACACCGCGGCATATTCGGTCAGAATCTCATCGATCTCGCCCAGCCGCTCGTTGTGCATCATCACGGCGAGGAAGTTCCGCACCTGCGGAAAGACCCCGATCCGCGCCACGATCGCGTCCACGATCCGCAGCTTGTCCGGCGCGGCAATCGAGGGGTTCCCCAGGAACTCCCGCAACTCGTGGCTGCCCTTCAGCGTATCCGCGAAGTCGCGAAGTTGCTGCTGCGCCGCCGCCGCGTCGAGTCCGCTGGACCTGGCGACATCACCGAAAGCATGGGCATAGCGAAGCGTGACGACCGACATCAGTTCTGCCCCTCTTTCGACTCATCCACGCCTAGCCGCCGCGCGAAGTTCTGCACCAGCAGCCGGTCGGTCTCGGCCGAGATCGCCAGCCGGCGCGAAGCCTGCTCGATCGCCAGTTCCGCCGCATACTGCTGAATCTGTCGCTGCGCATGCGTCGTCGCCGCCGCGATCTCCTGCTCGGCCGACGCCAGGATCTTCGCCTTCTCGTCCTCGACGCTCGCCTTGATCCTCTGCTCGTCCAGCACCGAGTCCTTCTCGGCCTGCGTCTTCATCGCGGCAATCTCTCCGTCCAGCTTGCCCAGCCGCTCTTCCACGCTGCTCAGCCGCGCGCCTGCCTCTTCGGTCGCCGTGCGCGCATCCACCAGGTGCTTCTGGATCGCCGTGTTGCGATCACGGAAGGTCTTCGGCAGCGCACGCACCAGGAACCATCCCACCAGCCCCGCCAGCACCACCAGGTTCAGCAGCGTAAACGCGCTCGCCGCCCGCTCCGGGCTCATCCCGACCATCCGGCCCATCTTCTGCACCATGGCCGAGTGGCGGTACCCCTCCATCTGCTCTTCCTGCTTCTGCTCCGGAGTCGTCTGCTCCGCCGGCGCACTCTCCCGCGTCGCCTTTGCACCTGCACTCGGCGTCTCCTGCGCCCGCACGGAGACCCCCGCGCCCAGCCCCAGCAGCGCCATGCCCAGCAGCATCATCCCGCTCCATCTCGCCAGGCCCCTCACTGCGTCACCTCCGGCGCGATTCCCGCCGGCAGCACCGCCCGCATGATCTGCTGGCTCAGCGCCTCGCTCAAGCTCTCGATCTGCTGCCGCGCCGTGCTCGCGCTCTGTTCGATCTCCTGCCGCGCCGCCTGCACACGGGTCTGCGTCGCCGCCCGCGCCTGCTCGAGCGCCGCATCGCGCTCCGCGTTCCACTGCTTCAGCTTCCGCTCGCGCGCCGCATAGATCTCGCCCTTCGCCGCCCGCAGCTTATCTTCATACACGGCGGTCTCCGCCTCCGCCGCGGCGATGGCGCCCCGCGCCTGCTCCACCGCGCCCGTCGTCCGCGCCCGCCGCTCCGCCAGCACCGCATCCAGAGGACGGCGCACCAGCATCCCGTACAGCACCACCAGCAGCACAAAAAACACCATCGTCGGCACAGAGCCGAGCACAAGACCGCCGAGTTCGCCGAAGATTTGATCCATAGTTTGGAGTCTGACCGACCGCGAGAGACCTCCGTACCAACTCTCTCCACGATCCCCGATGCGTCTGAACACAGCCCCAACAGGGCCGAACCGAAAACGGCGCGGGTACCCTCCCTTTCTACCAAAGGGGGGTGGGAGTGTCAATCATTCGCGCGCCGATATTCGCACTATGTTGTTGAAAAAACGTGCCTTCTTCCCGCCACCCCAACTACGCCCCACGCTCCCGAAACCGCCGGTACCGATTCAGCAGCGACGCCGGCCCACGCGCCTGCAAATACACCAGGTTCCCCTCAAACCGCTTCGCCTCCACAATCGCCCCCGCCTCCAGCGACGCCAGCACCGCCCCCTCCGACTGCGGCAGCCGAAACGCCGACTCGATCACCGGGTCCGCCACCAGCGCTTCGTCGATCGCCGCCAGCAGCCCCGCAATCCCCGTCCGCTCCACCGCCGAGACCTGGATCGTCCGGTCCGACCCCGTCAGCATCTCGCGCTCCCGCTCCGGCACCAGGTCGATCTTGTTCATCACCGGCAACACCGGCTTGCCTGTCACCCCAAGCTCCCCCAGCACCTTCTCCACCTGCGCCCTCTGCTCCTCCACCATCGCGCTCGACGCATCCTGCACATGCAGCAGCACCTCCGCCCGCTCCACCTCTTCCAGCGTCGCCCGGAAGCTCGTCACCAGCGTCGGCGGCAGGTTCCGGATAAACCCCACCGTATCCGACAACAGGATCTTCCGCCGCGAAGGCAACTGCAGCTGCCGCAGCTTCGGGTCCAGCGTCGCAAACATCCGCGCCGACTCCAGCACCCCCGCCTCCGTCAGCGCGTTGAACAGCGTACTCTTCCCCGCATTTGTATACCCCACCAGCGCCACCACCGGCACCGGGACCGCCTCCCGCCGCTGCCGCTGCTGCCGGCGAATCCTCCGCACGCTCTCCAACTGCTCCTTGATGTGGTCGATCCGCAGGTTGATCTTCCGCCGATCCGTCTCCAGCTGCGTCTCCCCCGGCCCCCTCGTCCCGATCCCGCCGCCCGTCTGGCTCATCGCCCGCCCCCGCCCCGCCAGCCGCGGCAACTGGTACTGCAACTGCGCCAGCTCCACCTGCAACTGCCCCTCACGCGTCCGCGCATGACGCGCAAAGATATCCAGAATCAGCTGCGACCGGTCGATCACATGGCAAGGCAGCTTCGCCTCGATGTTCCTCAACTGCGACGGCGTCAGATCATGGTCGAACAGCACCAGCGAAGCGTTCGTCGACGCCACCACCCCCACAATCTCCTCGAGCTTCCCCTGCCCCACCAGGCTCGACGCATCCGGCCGCGCCCGCCGCTGCACCAGCGTCGCCGCAATCGTCGCCCCCGCAGACCGCGCCAGCTCCTCAAACTCCGCCCGCCCCGCATCGAAGTCCAGCTCCCCTTCCGCCGAAGCCTCGCTCTCCTCCCCCGCCATCACCGCCGCCGCCGTCCGCGCCAGCCTCGCCGCTGTCGTCAGCTTCCTCTGCCGAGCCTCCCCCGTAAACTCGACCGCCACCAGAACCGCAAGCTCCTGCCCGGTGTTCGACGTCCGCAGCTCCCGCGCCAGCACCGCCGCATCCTGCGCCTCGCTCGCCTCCACCAGGCTGCGCCGCGCAGTCTTCTGCCGCCCCCGCCGAGGCTTCCCGTCTTCCGTCACATCCTTAGCGCTCAACGGCAATCGACGCTTCCGGCAGCGAAGCCCCACTCACACTCACCGGCGCCTGCACATGCCGGCTCTCCAGCTTGCCCTCCCCATGCGCCACCGCCCGCCCGCTCACCACGGTAGAAATCGCGTGCTTGAAGATCAACTGCTCCTGGCTGTTGTTTTCCAGCAGAACCGAGTACTTGTCGAACGACCGGATCTTCCCCGTCAGCTTCACCCCGCTCACCAGGTAGATCGTGATCGGGCTCTTATCCTTGCGAACGGTGTTCAGAAAGGTGTCCTGGATATTCTGTGCGGGCTTTGAATCCATGGGCTCTACTCCTTGGCGTCCAGTCAGTCAGTAAAAAAGTGCTGCAAAGCGAAGATACGCCCTCACCCCGCGTCCCGAGAGAGAACGCCGCCGGCGGACAATAATCAGAAACCTGCTAACCATACGGGGATTGCCCGTATTTTTCAAGCACACACACCGCCAAGCCAGCAGCGGTACCCAGCGGCTGCATCCCAGCGGCTGTACGATAGAGCCGTGACGCAAGCCCTCCCTGGATACGCCCATCAACCCGTTCCGATGCTGGATTTCACCCGCCAGTATGCCACCCTCCGCGAAGAAATCCTCACCGCCGTCGCCGCCGTCTGCGACTCCCAGCGCTTCATCCTTGGCCCGGAGGTCGCCACCTTCGAAGCCGCCGCCGCCGCCGCCTGCCACGTCCCCCACGCCGCCGGATGCGCCAGCGGCACCGACGCCCTCTGGCTCGCTCTCGCCGCCGCCGGCATCGGCCCCGGCGACGCCGTCGTCACCTCCCCCTTCAGCTTCTTCGCCTCCGTCAGCGCCATCCTCCGCGCCGGGGCCACCCCCCTCCTCGCCGACATCGACCCCGCCACCTTCAACCTCGACCCCGCCGCCGTCGCCCCCCTCCTCGACCGCCACCCCGTCCGCGCCATCCTCCCCGTCCACCTCTTCGGCCAGTGCGCCGACTGGGACGCCTTCTCCGCCCTCGCCGCCCCCCGCTCCCTCCTCCTCCTTGAAGACGCCGCCCAGGCCTTCGGCGCCGCCTGGCACGGACGCCCCGCCGGAAGCCTCGGCCACGCCGCCGCCTTCTCCTTCTACCCCACCAAAAATCTCGCCGCCATGGGAGACGCCGGCCTCGTTACCACCACCTCCGAAGCCCTCGACACCCGCGTCCGCAGCCTCCGCGCCCACGGCATGGCCCGCCGCTACTTCCACGACGAAGTCGGTTGGAACTCCCGCCTCGACACCCTCCAGGCCGCCATCCTCACCGTCAAGCTCCGCACCGTCGCCGCTGGAAACCGGCAACGCCGCGCCCTCGCCGCCCGCTACGACACCCTCTTCACCCAGGCCGGCCTCCCAGGGAAGGGAATCGTCCTCCCCGCCGTCGACCCCCGCGGAACCCACGTCTTCCACCAATACGTCGTCCGAGCCCCCCGCCGCGACGCCCTCCGCGCCTTCCTCACCGCCCGGCACATCGGCTCGGAGGTCTACTACCCCCTCCCCCTCCACCTCCAGGCCGCCCTCACCCACCTCGGCTACCGCCCCGGAGACTTCCCCCAAGCCGAACGCGCCGCCACCGAAGTCCTCGCCCTCCCCATGTACCCCGAGCTCCGCCACGACGAGCAGGACACCGTCGTAGAAGCCATCGCCGCCTTCTTCGCCTAGCTAGACCTTTCTCCGTTCGTCCTTCCGCCTCTCTTTTGTTTGTCATTCCGCCTTTTTGTTCATCCTTCCGCCTCTTTTTGTTGTCCTTCCGCCCCCTTTTGTTTGTCATTCCCGAAGGGAATCTGCTTCTGCCGTTGCCCTCGTTCGCCCGCCCCCACGGACCCACCCCCCAGGCCGCTGACGCCGCAACACCCCTCCCCCTTTTGTTTGTCATTCCCGAAGGGAATCTGCTTCTGCCGTTGCCCTCCTTCGCCCGCCCCCACGGACCCATACCCGGGCCGCCGACGCCGCAACACCCCCCAACCACCCATCCCCCTTTTGCTTGTCATTCCCGAAGGGAATCTGCTTCTGCCGTGGCCCTCCTTCGCCCACCCCCACGGACCCATTCCCCCAGCCGCTGACGCCGCAACACCCCCCAAACACCCATCCCCCTTTTGTTTGTCATTCCCGAAGGGAATCTGCTTCTGCCGTGGCCCTCCTTCGCCCACCCCCACGGACCCATTCCCCCAGCCGCTGACGCCGCAACACCCCCCAAACACCCATCCCCCCTTTGTTTGTCATTCCCGAAGGGAATCTGCTTCTGCCGTGGCCCTCCTTCGCCCACCCCATGAACCCATCCCCGGGCCGCTGACGCCGCAACACCCCCCAAACACCCATCCCCCCTTTGTTTGTCATTCCCGAAGGGAATCTGCTTCTGTCGTGGCCCTCCTTCGCCCACCCCCACGGACCCATCCCCGGGCCGCTGACGCCGCAACACCCCCCCAAACACCCATCCCCCTTTTGTTTGTCATTCCCGAAGGGAATCTGCTTCTGTCGTGGCCTTAGTCTTACCCGCAACCATTCCAAGAACAAGCCCTAGCCCTTCTTCCCCTTCTTCTTCTTCCGCTCCTCCACCACCGGCCGAGCCACCTCGTCGTTATTCCCCCCCACCCGCATCACCGTATTCTGGTCCAGCCGCCACGTCCGCGTCACCAGCCTCCCCGGCACCACCGCGCCCGTCACCGGGTCCGGAACCGGGGTCCCCGCATCCGCCGCCAGCAGCCGATAGCTGAAGCTCGGCAACTCCATCTGCGCCGTCGCCGAGCGGCCACTCGGGTCTTTCATCCGCCCAATCGTCACCGGCAGATACCCCTCCACATTCTTCTCCCGAAACCCCGTCTCATACCGGTGCCGCTTGGTGCTCCACGTAAACAGCCGCACCTGGTCGAAGTCGTACGGCAGCCCCGCCTTGTAGGGGCTCAGCACCGTCAGGTACACCGGAATATTCTTATCCTCCTGCGGAGCCTCCGCATCGAACACCGTCGTCAGCACATACGCCCCCACAAAGTGCTGCCCCTCCGCATACCGCGTCAGCGTATCCGGAGCGTCCACCTCCATCATCCGGCTATAGATCCACCCCGTCCGGTCATGCGCATCCCGCACCAGCCACCAGTCCTCCATCGGCGGAGCCGCCGGGGGCAGCGGCACCTCCACCGCCTTCCCAGCTTTGGCCGCCGGGGCCGCCGCCGCCTTCAACCCCGCCGGCAGCGGCTTCAGCAGCGTCGCCCGCTGCAGCAGCTTCAGCTTGTCCCCCTCCGCCAGCCGGAAGAACCGCTCCGTCTCCCGTCCCGGCTTCTCATGCAGATACACCTCGTCCCGTACCACCGCGGAGGCGATCGTCGGGTCATCCTTGTGCGCCGTCCGCAGCGCCTCGAACGTATCCGCCGTCGCCTGCGTCGCCACGCTCTTCTCGTCCAGCCACCCTACCTCGCCCCGCGGCGTCTTCACCTTGATAAACCGCCGCCCATGCTCCAGAACCTCCAGCTTCTCGCCGTTGTTCACCGTCCCCGTCCGGTTCGAGACCGCCGCAATCCGGTCCCGCAGCAAACCCTGCTTGGCCGTGCAGAACACATACTCCGCCTTCAGCCGAGGCCGCATCCGCGCGCATCCCCCCACCAGCAGGCAGCCAGGCAAAAGAATCATTCCAACCAGACGGGGCTGCGACGGAGATACCAGACGACCAAGACGATTTACAAGACCACCCAAACGACCCATGCGAAAGACCATGCTCCTTCAAGCCAGACAAAGTTGCCGCGCGCCGCCCTCCGCCAGAAGCACGGTCGACACGTCAGCCAGAGTCCTATTATCGTCCGCCCCGCTACCACCCGTTCGATTAAAGCCCGTCTCCGGCAGCCACCTAGCCCTTTTTGTCATTCCTGAAGGGAATCTGCTTCTGCAGTTGCCCTCGTTCGCCCGCCCCCACGGACCCCATCCCCCGGGCCGCTGACGCCGCAACACCCCCCCAAACACCCATCCCCCCCTTTTTTTGTCATTCCCGAAGGGAATCTGCTTCTGCAGTTGCCTTTGCTTCCGCCGCTTTTTGTCATTCCCGAAGGGAATCTGCTTCTGCAGTTGCCTTTGCTTCCGCCGCTTGTTGTCATTCCCGAAGGGAATCTGCTTCTGCAGTTGCCTTTGCTTCCGCCGCTTTTTGTCATTCCCGAAGGGAATCTGCTTCTGCAGTTGCCTTTGCTTCCGCCGCACGTCATCGACCAATCCGCCCTAAACCCCCACCGGCTCCAGCGCCCGAACCGTCGTCTTCGACTGCGTCGTCAGCGTAATCGCCGACGCCAGAATCAACCCAGCCCCCAGCCAAGCCGTCGGCCCCAGGTGCTCGGAAAGCACCGTCACCCCCAGGATCGAACCAAGCAGAGGCTCCATGTTCAGCAGAACCCCCGCCTGCGAAGCCGGAACCTGCGTCAGCCCCCAGTTCCATAGGCTCGTCGTGGTCGCCGTGCACAGCACGCCCGAGGCCGCCAGCGCCGCCCAGGCCCGCCAGGAGATGCCGTGCACCGGGGGCATCCCGTAGTGCAGCGGCATCACCACCGCCAGCATCGCCGTCCCCAGCAGCAGCCCATACACCGTCACCGTCAGGTGGTTGTGCCGCTCCATCAATTGCTTGTTCATCAGGATCCAGAACAGCGCAATCACCAGCGACCCCACCACCATCAGGTCCCCCGTCAGAGAAGGGCTGTTCGCAGAGCCCGCGTGCCGCCCTCCAAGCGCAATCAGGCACGCTCCGCCCGTCGACGCCGCCAGCGCCGTCCAGCCCAGCCGGTCCATCCGCTCATGCGCCCACACCGCCGCGCCCACCGCCAGGATCACCGGCATCAGCCCCACCATCAGCGACGCATGCGAAACCGTCGTCAGCCGCAGACCTTCAAACTGCAGCAGAAACTGCACCGGAACCCCCAGAAAGGCCGACCCCGTCAGCAGCGTCCACTCCCGACCGCTGAAGCGCGGCCGATGCGTCACCAGGAAAGGAAGCAGCGCCACCGAGGCAAACGCAAACCGGTAGAACACCATCGCGCCCGGGTTCATCTCGGCCAGCGCGATCTTGCCGAAAAAGAAGCCGCACCCCCACAGCGAGCTCGCCAGAGCACACGCGGCAAAACCCAGCGTCGTATTCTTGCGGGCAGGAGGCATCGCTTGATGGTCGCACAGACGCGCCCCTCACCGGGCCACCCTTGACAAAACTTAGCCCCGGCAACCCCCACCAGGCCCTCGCCACCACCACACCACGAAAAAACCACCACGCAAACAGGCAAACCCCAATAACGGCGCGCCCTCCACCACGTTTGGTCCGTGACAAAACACCACGTTAGCCATACATCCGTCCACAGCGTACTGAATGATTTATGCAACCACTGCGACGCGGCTGCTCAAATCGAACACCGTGGGGTCGGGGCTCGCAAAAAACCTTGCGTGAAGACTCCGCACCGCCTCCTCCACATCCTCCTCGTCGATCATGAAGCTCATATTGATCTCGCTCGCCCCCTGCGAGATCATCCGCAGGTTCACATGCGCCACCGCCGTAAACACCTGCGCCGCAATGCCGTGATGCCCCCGGATATCCTCACCCACCAGGCAGATCAACGCCTTCTGCCCCTCATACTTCACATCCGCGATCTTATCCAACTCCGCCACGATCTCCGGCAACCGCTCGTTCGAATCGACCGTCAGCGAAATCGAAACCTCCGACGTCGAAACCATGTCGATCGCACACTGAAACCGGTCAAAGATATCGAAAACAGCCTTCAGAAACCCATGCGCCAGCAACATCCGGCTCGCTACTATGTCGATGATTGTAAGCCGCTTCTTCGCCGCGATCGACTTGAAAGGACTAGCACAAGGCGGGCTGATCGCAACGATCCGCGTCCCCTCGTTCTCCGCATTCCGCGAGTTCAACACATACACCGGAATCGACTTCTGCACCGCCGGAAGGATCGTCGCGGGATGCAGCACCTTCGCCCCGAAGTAGGCCAGTTCCGCCGCCTCCTCGAACGAAATCGTCTTCACCCGCAACGCATCCGGACAGATCCTCGGATCGGTCGTCATGATGCCATTCACATCGGTCCAGATCTCGATCGCCCCCGCATGAAGCCCGCCCCCCACAAGCGCCGCCGTATAGTCCGACCCACCCCGCCCCAGAGTAGTAGTGATTCCCTGGGCATTCGACCCGATAAACCCTCCCATTACAGGGGTTTGCCCCGACTCCACAAGCGGAAGCACATGCTGATGCAGAGCCGCCTCAATCGCCTCTTCCTGCGGCGTCGCCTTGCCATAATGGTCGTCCGTAAGGATGCAATGCCGCGCCTCCACATGAGCGCCATGCAGCCCACGCTGGGAAAATGCCGCGGCGACCATGCGGCTCGAAAGCCGCTCCCCAAAGCTCGTCACAAGGTCGTTGGTGCGCGGCGTAAGCTCGCCAACCGCCGCAATTCCCCGAAGCAAATCATCGAGTGCATCGAACTCCGCATGGAGCGTGGCGTGAAGGAGAGGAAGCATAGGATCTTCCCCCAGAAGCGTTCTTGCCGTGTCGATATGGCGGTTACGCAGTCGTCCGGCGAGGGCAAGAGAGCCGGTCCGGTCCCCCCGCCCCGCGGCCGCGGCCGCGCCAATGAGCTGGTCGGTGACCTTGGCCATGGCGGAGACGACCACCACCGGGGAAAGCCCCATGGCGCGGCGTCCTGCGACGATCGTGGCCGTACGGTGCATCGCGGCGGCGTCCTCGACGGAGGTTCCCCCGAATTTCATGACGACGAGCTTCGGACGCGGGGTGCTCATGCGAGAACCATCGGCGCGGCCGCGGGCTTCTTGACGTCGAACTTGCCCAGGCGGGCGAGAACCTCGGCGTTGAGGATGGCAGCTCCGGCGGCTCCGCGGATGGTGTTGTGGGAGAGGACGACGAACTTCCAGTCGAGCAGGGTGCAGGGGCGGAGACGGCCCACGGTCGAGGCCATGCCCGCACCGCGCATCCGGTCGAGCCGGGGCTGCGGGCGGTCGATGGCGTGGTCGTACTCGATGGGCTGGTCGGGCGCGGAGGGAAGGTGCTGGCCGCGAAGCGGATTGAAGTCGGCCCAGGCCTCAAGGATCTGCTCGTAGGTGGCGGGCCGGCGAAGCTTGATCGAGACGCACTCCATGTGGCCGTCCTCGACGGCGACGCGGTTGCAGTGGGCGGAGAGGCGCGCGTCGAGGGGGGTGACGTGGTCGCCGGTGAGGGTTCCGAGGAGCTTGACGACCTCTTCCTGGAGCTTTTCTTCTTCGTTTTTGATGAACGGGATGACGTTGCCGAGGATGTCGAGCGAGGCGACGCCGGGGTAGCCTGCTCCGGAAACGGCCTGCATGGTCGAAACGAAGAGGCTTTCGATGCCGAAGCGCTCCTGAAGCGGCGCGAGCGGAAGGACGAGACCGATCGCGCAACAATTGGGGTTGGTGACGATGTAGCCGCCAGGATGCTGGGTTGCGGAGGCTTCGCGGCGCCAGGATTGGTGCTCGATCAGAGGCAGGTGGTCGGCGTTGACTTCGGGGACGACGAGGGGGACGTCACGGGTCATGCGAAAGGCGGAGGAGTTGGAGATGACGGCGCATCCGGCGGC
The DNA here is from genome assembly GCA_965213785.1 of uncultured Granulicella sp. Classification (GTDB taxonomy): domain Bacteria; phylum Acidobacteriota; class Terriglobia; order Terriglobales; family Acidobacteriaceae; genus Edaphobacter. The sequence goes on from OZ243921.1 coordinate 3,804,347, forward strand.
TGCGAACTTGGGCTCCAGGTCGCGCGCGACGTCGGCGTCGAGGGCGGCAAAGATGATCCTAGGGAGCTCGCCGGCTGCCCCTTCCGGGAGGTTGGCCTGGAGGGTCATCTTGGCGATGCGGGCGGGAAGGGGGGTGTCGAGCTTCCAGCGGCAAGCCTCGGCATAGGTCTTGCCGGCGGAGCGGTCGCTGGCCGCGAGCCAGGTGATCTCGAACCATGGGTGCTGAGAGAGGAGTTGGATGAATCGCTGACCGACCATGCCGGTGGCGCCGAGAATGCCTACGTTTCGCCGTTCCATATTCGATTAGGATAACGCGGATTGGTGGGTGGGGATGAGGTGTGGGGCAACTCCATGCGGGTCGACGGAGTGCGATGTCTATTATGGCTCTTGTGGCTTTAGTCGCGTGAAAGATGGGAGGGCGACATGGGTGTGTGGCAATTGCATGACGCAAAGAACCGGCTGAGCGCGTTGCTGAAGAGGCGGATGTGAATGGCCCGCAGGGGATGACGCGTCATGGAAAAGAGCGTAGTGTGCTTCTTTCGATCAAGGATTACCGTTCGCTGACCGGGAAAAAGCTGGACTCCGAAGAGTATTTGCTGAGCGGCCCAAAGTTTGACGATCGGACGATTCCAAGGGGCCGAAGGGAAGGGGCGGGCTGTGCGCCTGTGAGGAGGGCCGGGCGGTGATCTACCCCTGGGGCAGAGCGTCGATCCACTAAGCGCTAGCGGTAGTTGGTGCGGCGGCGGTTGGCGTAGGTGGTTCCTCCAGAGTAGGCGAGGAGCAGGGCGAGGGTGTGGAGCAGGAACCAGCCGGAGACTCCCTGATCGAGATAGATGATGTACAGGACGAGGACGCGGGGGAGGATGAGCCACATGATCGGCGGGAGAAGGCCGGCGAGGTGGAAGGCGGTGAGGCCATTCTCTAGATAAGTGACGAGGAGGGCAATGCGGGGGAGGAAGAGGGCGACGACGAGGAAGAGGAACGATAGATGATGGATGGGGAAGTTCATGGTGGGGCTCCTCTTCCAGCGTGAGATTACAGGGCGGAGATGACGGCTTCGGCGAAGGCTTTGGTGCCGGTGGAGCCGCCGAGGTCGCGGGTGCGGTGGGTGCCTTCGGCGTAGACCTTTTCGAGGGCGGCCTGGATGAGTTGGGCGGCGGCGGGTTCGTCGAGGTGGTGGAGCATGAGGATGGCGGATTGGAGGAGGGCGGTGGGGTTGGCTTTGTCCTGACCGGCGATGTCGGGAGCGGAGCCGTGGACGGCTTCGAAGATGGCGATGTCGATGCCGAGGTTGGCTCCGGGGACGAGGCCGAGGCCGCCGATGAGGCCGCTGCAGAGGTCGGAGAGGATGTCGCCGTAGAGGTTTTCGGTGAGGATGACGTCGTACTGGTAGGGATGCATGACGAGCTGCATGCAGGTGTTGTCGACGATGTGCTCGGCGTAGGCGATGTCGGGGTATTCGGCGGCGACGGTTTTGCAGCACTGGAGAAAAAGGCCGTCGGAGAGCTTCATGATGTTGGCTTTGTGGATGGCGTGGATCTTCTTGCGGCCATGCTTGCGGGCGTACTCGAAGGCGGAGCGGGCGATGCGGGTGGAGCCTTTGCGGGTGATGATCTTGAGCGACTGGGCGATGTCGGGGTTGATCATCAGCTCGAGGCCGGCGTAGAGGTCCTCGGTGTTCTCGCGGAAGATGACGAGGTCGATGCCGGGGTAGTGGGTCTCGATGCCGGGGAGGCTCTTGACGGGGCGAAAGTTGGAGTAGAGGTCGAACTTTTTGCGGAGGGCGACGTTGATGGAGGAAAAGCCTCCGCCGATGGGGGTGGCGGTGGGGCCCTTGATGGCGACTTTATTGGCAGCGATGGAGTCGAGGGCGGCCTGGGGGAGGATGTCGCCGTTTTTGCTGTAGGCTTCGGCGCCGCACTCGAAGGGGTGCCACTCGAAAGACGCACCGGTCTGTTTGCCCGCGGCTTCGACGATGGAGACCATGGCGGCGGAGACTTCGGGGCCGATGCCGTCCCCGGGAATGAGGGTGATCTTGTGGGTGGTGGGCATGGAGGGTCCTTTATCGGGTGGTGGGCTGGGGACGTTTGGGGCGGGTGTCCTTGCCGGAGAGGAGGTCTTCGAGCTCGGCCTTGAACTCGCGGACGTCCTTGAAGTCGCGGTAGACGCTGGCGAAGCGGATATAGGCTACGGTGTCGATCTCTTTGAGGCGGGACATGATGAGCTCGCCGAGGGCGGCGGTGGTGCGCTCCCGGTCGGGCGATTCGACGACGAAGGTTTCGACCTGGTCGACGATGGACTCGAACTGGGCGGCGGAGACGTTGCGCTTCTGGCAGGACTGGATGATGCCGGAGAGGACTTTTTGCCGGTCGAAGCGTTCGCGGCGGCCGTCTTTCTTGACGACCATGTAGGGGATTTCGTCGATGCGCTCGTAGGTGGTGAAGCGCTTGGTGCAGCGCTCACACTCGCGGCGTCGGCGGATCGAATCGGCTTCCTTGCTTTCGCGGGAGTCGATGACACGGTCCTGGGAGAAACCACAGTAGGGGCACTTCATTGCTTTGAAACGATCTTAGCAGCGCCGGGGTCGGTGGCGGATTGCTGGGCGGCTGCGCGGAGGGTGACGCCTTCGAGGCGGGCGAAGACGAAGCCGATGGGGACGACGGCGAGGTTGATGACGAAGAGGAGCACGGCACCGCAGGCGGTTGCGGCTTCGACGGGAGCGCCGTAGAAGGTGCGCATGGTGGCGGCGGTGAAGGCGATCTGGGTGAACCAGCCGACGATGGGAAGCTGGAGGACGGAGCCCCCGATGCTTGCGGCCATGAGGAGCATGGCGCGGGAGAAGGGCAGGGTGGCGAGTTCAGGCGTTTGGGGAAAGCTGTGGAGGGTCTGCACGTAGGCTTCGCCGATCATGAGCCACATGCCGATGGAGATAGCAGTGCAGAGGAGGAACTGGCGGGCGGTGGCGAGGGCGCGGAGGCCGTCACGGAAGTGCAGGATGCGGGTGGCGGCGGCCTGGGCGAAGGTTTGGGAGAGCGGCCGGAGGAGACGGGCGCCGAGCGCGGCGAGGGGGTCTGCGAAGAGACGGATGGCGACCGCGAAGAGGGCGAGAAAGGCGGTTCCGGCGAGCGAGACGATGCCGGCGCGGACGAAGACCTCGTGGTGCGGCGTGGTGCTGGGCGTGATGGCGAGGGCGGCCGAAAAGATGACGGCGGCGGCGCCGAGATCGAACATGCGCTCGATGGTGTAGACGGCGATCTGCGAGGCGACGGGGGCATCGAGACGCCGCGCGATGAGCCATGGGCGGGTGAGATCGGCGAGACGGCCGAAGAGGGCCACGGCGGTGAAGCCGATGAACTGGGAGCCGAGGATGCGTCTGGCGGGGACGGGCTCCGCGAGCAAAAGCGACCAGCGGACGCTGCGGGGCCAGTAGGACGCGACGATGAGGAGGACGGCCGCGGCGAGGTGAAGGGGGCTGGCGAGGCGCAGTTGACGAAGGAAGGCGGACGCGTCGAAGGGGATGCGGTGACGCAGCAGGAAAACCGCCGCGGCGAGCAGGAGGATGGCGACGAGGATGGTGGCCGGGTTGACCCGCTTGCTGGTGGCCATGCGCTAGGGTGATCCCGCGGGGCGGCTGGCTGCCTGGAGGGCGAGGCGTTTGCGCCGGTTGAACTCATTGACGATGCGGGTGATGTAGGCGCGGGTCTCTGGGTAGGGCGGGACGCCGTGATAGCGGTCGACCGCCCCGGGGCCGGCGTTGTAGGCGGCGAGGGCGAGGTGAAGGTCGTCGTGGTAGCGGGTGAGGAGTTGGTCGAGGTAGGTGACGCCGCCGGCGATGTTCTGGTCGGGGCGGAAGGCATCCTGGACGCCAAGGGCGGCGGCGGTTGCGGGCATGAGCTGCATGAGGCCGCGGGCACCGGCGCGGGAGACGGCGTAGGGGTGTCCGCCTGATTCGGCGTTGACGACGGCGGCAAGGAGGTCGATGTCGAGGTTGTGGCGGGCCCCGGCCTGGGTGAGGAGAGTGTGGAGGTCGTCGGGTTGCGCCGGGGCGGGTGTGGGCGGGGCCGGCGATGCATCGGGAACGGGCTCGATGAGACGGATTGCGGTGGCGGGAAGGTCGATATAGTTGGTGGGGCCGGAGGGTGCGTTTGCGGAGGATTCGGTGTAGAGGCGGACCTGCTGGGTGCCGGGCAGGGGTTCGCGTCGGACGGCGTCGAGCTCGAAGCCGTTGGTGAGGGTGATGTGTTCGGTCGCCTGGGCTTGCGAGCAGAAGCAGAGTGACAGCGCAAGCGCGAGTTGGAGGCGGCGGTCCACGGCTTAACGTACCATTTCGGCGGGCTCGGCGGAGTCTTGAGGCTGGAGTTCCGTGGTGGCGAGGAGGGACTCGAGAACCTGGGCGACGCCTTCTTCGGTGTTGGGTGGGGCGATGCGCCAGTTGCCGGCCGCGGCGCGAGCCAGGAGGTCTTCGGGGGCGTTCTGCATGAGGACGGGGTGCCCGGCGATCTCGAGCATGGACAGATCGTTCCAGTTATCGCCGATAGCCATGATCTCGCTGGGTTGGATGTTGTAGCCGCGGGCGAGGCGGAGGATGGCCGCGCCCTTGGAGCAGCCGGCGGGGAGGATGTCGACGATGGAGAGATCACGATCGGGGTACTCGGTACGCGCAAGCTGGATCTCGGTGGCGAGCGAGTGGGTGGTCTGGCCGACGGGGGTGACGCGAGGATCTTCGAGGAGGCGGGCTTCGGCGCGGCGCATGCGCTCGATGGTTCCGCAGAGCATGAGCTGGATGGGCGGGTCGGCCTGGAGAGCGGACTCGAGGGGGTCGATGTGGGCGATGTAGGGTTCGTTGGCCTCCATCCAGCGGCCGATGCTTTGATGAAGGTCTTCGAGCTGCTCGACGACGAGGGCACCGCGGGCGTCCTCGCCGGTGGGGAGGACGCGGTCGAAGGTGAGGACGAGGGCGTTGCGGAATTCGCGCATGTGCTCGACGAGCCAGAGGGCGGTGGGGAGGGGGAGATGGGTGGTTTCGATGAAGGTGGAGGCGACGGTGCGGACGACGGCACCATTGGAGGTGATGAGGACGTTTTCGGGGGTAAGGTTGAGCTCGCGCAGGACGCGCATGGCGTAGGAATGGCGGCGGCCGGTGGCGACGACGAAGTGGATGCCGGCGCGCTCGATGGCGGCGATGGCGGCGAGGGTGCGGGGCGGGACCTGGGCGTTTTCGTTGAGGAGGGTGCCGTCCATGTCGACGGCGATGAGGAGGGGCGGGTTGGTTTGGGTCACCTAGGGATTGTCTCACTCGCTGGTTGCGGGAAGGCTCCGCCGCTGTGGCGGCCGGTAGCGAGGTCGACGGTAAAGGGAACGTCGCGATCCGTAAGGAGGTTCCAGCCGGTGCCGTGGAGGGTGGTGGGGGTGATCTCGCCGAGCTGGATGCCTTCCCAGGAGAGGCGGGGGGTCTGCCAGGCGATGCCGTTAGCGCCCCAGGCGAGGAGGGTGTGGAAGCCGGCGAAGAGAAGGAGGCTGGAGGTGGGCAGGACGGCGGTTACGGGCTTCAGGGGGATGTGGGTGGAGCGGGTGGGGTCGGCGGTGTCGATCAGGTAGGCGTAGCCTCCGGCGACGGCGCAGATTTCTTTCGGGTTGGGGCTGGAGAGGAGGGCAGTGGGCATGCTGGGGTCGCGGAAGCCAAGAGCACAGGTGGCGAGGAACTGCGGGGTTCCGTTTGCCGGCCGGATGAGGAGCTGGAGGGCTCCGCGGGCGAGGGCGTCTTCTTCTCCGGGGATCTGGAGAGGATAGGTGTATTGGCGTGCGGGCGCGATGAGGGGGGGCGCGGTGAGGGGGGTGACCGACCAGGGGTGGGGGTGGGCGTCGAGGTGGGTAAGGTCGAGGGGCATGGGTCAGGCTTTGTGGGCCTCGTCGAGGGCCTGGGCGATGTCCTCGAGGAGGTCTTCGATGTCCTCGCAGCCGGCGGAGAGGCGAATGTAGCTTTCGGGGATGGCGTCTCCTCCCCAGCGGGCGCGGCGTTCGGCGGTGGTGCCGATGCTTCCGAAGCTGGTGGCGTCGGTAAGGAGCTGGGAGGCTGCGAGGAAGGTGTCGGCGGTGGCGCGGTCTTTGAGAGCGAAGCCGAGGACGGGGCCGAAGTGGCGCATCTGGCGGCGGGCGATAGCGTGGGCGGGATGGGTGGGGAGGCCGGGGTAGGCGAGGGTTTGGATCTCGGGGCGGGTGGCGAGGTACTCGGCGATGCGTTGGGCGTTGCTGCACGAGCGTTCCAGACGCAGAGGCAGGGTGGCGAGGGAACGTAGGGCAAGCCAGGCTTCCATGGGGCCGAGGATGGAGCCGCAGTAGGTGCGCCAGTGCTCGAGTTGGGCGTGGAGGTCGGGAGAGCGGGTGGCGACGTGGCCGATGAGGAGGTCTCCGTGGCCGGTGATGGACTTCGTGTCGGAGCAGACGGAGAAGTCGGCGCCGAGGGCGAGGGGGGATTGGCCGAGGGGGGTGGGGGTAGTGTTGTCGACGGCGACGAGGGCCCCGGCGCGGTGGGCGGCTTCCGCGAGGCGGGCGAGGTCGCAGATCTCCATGGTGGGATTGGAGGGGGACTCGAGCCAGAGGAGGCGTGCGCCTTCCAGGTGGTCGATCTGGGCGTCGTTGGCGGTGGGGGCCTGGCGGAGGTGGATGCCCATCTCGGTGAAGTAGCCCTGGAGGAGGAGGCGGGCGGAGAAGTAGGAGTTGGTGGGGAGGACGCAGACGTCGCCGGGACGAAGGACGGCTCCGAAGACGGCCATGCAAGCGGCCATGCCGGAAGGGAAGACGAGAGCCTGGGCGTCGAAGCCGGGGCCGGATTCGAGTTGGGCGAGCGCGGCTTCGAGGTGGGTCCAGGTGGGGTTATGGGAGCGGGCGTAGGTGTAGGGGGCATCCGCGACTTCTCCGGGAACGTGGAAGGCGGCGGCGAAGACAGGGCCGTGGTGGAGGGGGTCGCCGGGGATAGCTGGCGTTTGCGTAGAGCGGATGATGCGGGTGGCTTCGCGCATGAGTGTCCAGTGTAAAGGGATCACGAGACGAAATGTTGCCAGCCGGAGGGGAGCAGGGGGGTGGGGGGGTGGTCCGGGGTGAGGAGGGTGAGGGTGGGGTGGCCGGGGGTGGAAGGGAGGATGCGGCCGATGCGGGTGAGGGGGACGCCGGCGAGGGTGCGGGGGAGGCGGGTGGTGGGGGGAGCGGTGAAGAGGAGCTCGTAGTCCTCGCCGCCGTGGAGGGCCTGGTTGAGGGTGGCAAGGGGATAGAGAGGGAGGGCGGACGCGTCAAGCTCGGCGTGGACCTTGGAGGCTTGGCAGAGGTGAGTGAGGTCGGTGGAGAGGCCGTCGGAGAGGTCGATGCAGGCGGTGGCGCGGCGGCGGAGGGCGCGGCCGGTGCGGAGTCGGGGCTGGGGGTAGAGGTGGGGGTGCGATGGGCTGCGGCGACCGCCGAGGAGCCGCTGGAGCTCGGCGGCGGCGCCTCCGAGTTGGCCGGTGACGTAGAGGTGGTCTCCGGGGCGGGCTCCGGAGCGGCGGAGGGCGGTGTTGCGAGGGGCTGAGCCGAGGAGAACGATGTCGGCGAGGATGTGGTCGGCGGGGGCCTGGGCGGTGTCGCCTCCGGCCAGGGGGACGTTGGCTTGCTCGGCGAGGGCGCGGAGGCCGGCGAGGAATTGGGCGATCCAGCGTTTGCCTTTGGTGGTGCGGGGGAGGGTGGCGGGGAGGGCGAGGGAGAGGAAGGCGGCGAGGGGGGTGGCCCCCATGGCGGCGAGGTCGCTGAGGCCACGGGCGAGGGTCCGGTGGCCTACGGCGTGGGCGGGGTGGAGGTCGCGCCGGAAGTGGCGGCCTTCGAGGGAGAAGTCGGTGGTGACGAGGAGGTCGTGGTTAGGCGGGGGGCGGAGGATGGCGCAGTCGTCGCCGATGCCGAGGGGGACGCCGCGGGTGGGTGACCGGGAGAAGGCGCGTCGAATCTGGGCGATGATGGCGAGTTCGGCGGGTTGCGAGGGGCGGGGCATGGGCTTGTCCGGAAGATACTGGTTGGTGGCGGGGGTACCCCCCCCCTATACTTTAGTCCTAAAGTACGTTGTTTATTGGGGTTAGGTCTGGACCTCGGTATGCAGGTCTCCATCCATGAAAAGGATGGAGGCTGGTGGGTAGATTGGCTCCTCTTATTGTAGGGTTTGGCCGGTAACTGGTACGCCAGCAATAAACCGTTAGGAATGCGCCAGTTAGGCGTAGAAGGGGGTTGACAGGCGGAGTGTAGCGTCTGGGTGTTGCAGGGGAGGGCCGGCGGCACCTTTCGGATTGCTGGGGGTGGCGGGGTTTGTTAGAGTATGAGGGAACGCTCACGAGATTCCGCAATCCTGAAACGTCGTTGGTGAATGACGATCGGCAGATTTGATTTGCCCTTTTCTGGATGAGATGGAACGGAGAAATGCGCCTGTGAGTTCCTGGGCGGCATCAAGCCAGAGTGAGGATTTCGTTTTGACCAGAGCGACGACCACAGCCAAGAAGCGCTTCTACATCATTTTTGTCAGCCGGGATGAGCACGGAGAGCTACGGAAGGTTCCTGTCCCCCTGCGGTATGCGTACGTGTTTGTGGCGGCGGCGGCGATCGGGATGTTTACGATTGCGGGGCTGGCCGGGTCGTACTCGCGGATGCTGATCAAGACGGCGCGGTTCAACCAACTGCGGCATGACCAGGACACGCTGCGGAAGGACTACGCGACGCTGGAGAAGCAGGCGAAGGCGAAGGATGTGCAGGCGGCTTCTCTGGGGTCGCTGGCGACGGAGGTTTCCGCGCTGTATGGGTTGACGACGAGCAAGCTGGCAGTGCCGATGGGGCGGCTGCGGCTGGGTAAGAGCGCCAATCCGGCGAAGCGGGCCGAGCTGGGCAAGGCGGTGGTGGATCCGACGGCAGACCTGAGCGACGACGGGTACTTCAAATCGATCGACACGTTCAATGAGCTGCGGGTTTCTGCGATGAGCGGATCGACGGCGCGAGCGATTGCGGGGTCGCTTTCCACGCAGACCGGATTCGGTCAGATTCGTGGGTTTGGGGTTCCGGCGCTCGACGCCGGGGCGGAGATGCCCTCGCTATGGCCTGTGCTGGGAGAGATTTCATCGAGCTTCGGGCAGCGGGAGGACCCGATCCTGGGGAACGGTGAGGGGGAGTTCCACAAAGGGATCGACATCCGGGCGGAGCTTGGGACGCCGATTCACGCAACGGCGGATGGGGTGGTGAAGTCTGCCGGGATGGTGAACGGGTACGGACGCGAGGTGGTGGTGGACCATGGACACGGGGTCGAGACTTGCTACGGGCATATGTCCGGATTTGCCGTGATGAGTGGGCAGACGGTGGTGCGCGGGCAGGTGATCGGGTATGTGGGGCATAGCGGCCGAACGACCGGGAACCATGTGCATTACGAGGTGCGCTTGCGGAACACGCCGGTCAACCCGCACAAGTACCTGCGGACGACGCTGGCGGAGGTGGTGTCGGACGGGATGAAGGTGGGTGGGTAGGGCGGTCTGAAGTTTCCTCTTCGCGGGGCGTGCGGTGGTGTTATGCTGGGCGCGCGCCGGAGATGCCTAGGCATGGGATAGGTGGCCGGCAGAGCTGTACGGATTGAATCCGGGGGATGAACGATGACGACGCAGGAAGTGGCGGACGAGCTGGTCCGGCTTTGCCGGGATGGAAAGTTCCATGAGGCCGTGGCGACGCTATATGGCGAGAACATCGTGAGCGTGGAGGCGGCGGCGCCTCCGGGTGGGTCGCGCGAATCACAGGGGCTCGAGGCGGTCAAGACCAAGGGCGCGTGGTGGGAGGCGAACCACGAGATTCACTCAGCGACGGTGGAAGGGCCGCTGGTGGCAGGCTCACATTTCTCGACGACCTTCAAGATGGATGTAACCTTCAAGCCGGCGGGACGGCGCTTCCAGATGGAGGAGATTGCCGTGTACCAGGTGGCGGACGGCAAGGTGGTGTACGAGCAGTTCTTCTACAACATGGGGGGCTGAGCGGTGGGACGAGGATGACAGCGCGCGCGGGGTGTCCTTCCTCTTCGCTGGGCGCGCGGGCGCTGTTATGCTTTGGGGCATGATCACCGTTTGCGTTTTGTATCCGAAGACCAGCGAGTCGCATTTCGATTTCGACTACTATCTGAAGCGGCACGTTCCGATGGTTGAGTCGGTGTGGGGCTCCCCACGGATTGAAGAAGGTGGACCTGCTGCGGGGCGTTTCGGGGCTGGATGGAGGTTCCGGAGCGTTCGAGCTGGTTGGGTTGCTTCACTTTGAGTCGCGGGAGGCGATCGAGGGTGCGCTGGCGGCGGCGGGGGCCGCGGTAATGAGCGACATTCCCCACTTCACGAACGTGCAGCCGGTGGTCCAGATCTCCGAGCCGCTGTGAGGAAGTTGGGTGATGGGGATTGGCAGGGTGCGCGGAGTGTGGTTCACTTTCGCATGGTGAATCGTTCGAGTCGACGAGATTTTTTGAGGGTGGCGCCGCTTGTGGTGCCGGGTGCGGCATGCGGCATGAACGCGTGGGGGCAGGCTGGGGTAGAGCCTGCGGCTGGGGCGGCTGCTGGTTTCGAGGTGTTTTCGAAGCAGACGATGGATGCGATGGTGAAGGAGCTGGAGGCGGCTCCGGCGGCGCGGGAGATTGTGCCGGGTAAGGGAACGGGGCTGAGCGTGACGGTGAGCGCGGAGGCGGGGAAGATTGCGAAGGAGTTCGAGTTGCATGAGCATCGGGACCACCTGTTCCAGGTGCTGGACGGGGCGACGACGTACCAGATTGGAGGAATGCTGAAAGGCGGGCGGCAGACGAAGCCGGGGGAGTGGCTGGCGGCGGAGTCCGAGGGGTTCCGGACGGTGGAGTTGCAGAAGGGAGACTTTCTGAGCATTCCGCGGGGGACGCCGCATAAGCGGATGACGGCGGGGTCGGTGAGTTTGCTGCTGGTGAATACGAATGTGGTGGGGTGAGGCTGATTGCGCGGCAAGCGAACCGCAGGTCCTTCGACTGCGGGGCTCACGGTGAGGCTGTGATCCCCTTCGCTCAGGATGACACTTTTTTGCTTTAGGATGACACTTCTTGCTTTCGCTCAGGAGAACACTTCTTGTTTCGCTTAGGAGAAGACTTCTTGCCGGCCTCAGGAGGAGACTTCTTGTTTCGCTCTCAGGAAGAGGATTCTTCTTCGTAGAAGAGCGGCGTTCAAGCGATGAGGCGGCGGTAGTTGGGCTGGTCGGCGATGGTTTTGTAGCGGAAGGTTCTTACGATGTTTCCTTCGCGCAGGAAGAAGATTCCGGGCATCTGTTGGCTGTCTTCCTGGACTTTGCCGACGCCGTGGCGGAAGAGTGTGCCGGAGAGCCAGGCTATCCATACCTTGGGGGTGAGGAACTGGGTGAAGAGGGGCTGGCGGGACAAATCGAAGGGAAGCTGGCGGTACAGTTCGCCGGTGGGATTGCTGATGCGCTCGACGGTTTCGAGGTGGTAGAAGTCGAAGAAGGGCTTGGCGCGGTCCGGGGTTCCGAGGTGGACGAAGACGGGGCGGACGCGGTGGGCGGCGAGTTCGTCGCGGAGGTCGGCTACGTCGGAGATGGCCTGGCGGCAGAAGGCGCAGCCAAAGTGGCGGAGGAAGATGAGCAGGATGGGTGAGGCCTCGGCGAGGGCGAGGAGGGTGGTGCCGGACTCGGTGTGGATGGCGGCGAGGGCGTGGTCGAGTTGGGTGGGCGCTTGGGTGGCGGTCATGCTTTCCGGTGGTCCGTTATTTAGTTGTCCGTTATTGGGTCGGCTATCAGCTATCGGCTATCAGCTATCGGCTATCAGCTATCGGCTATCGGCTATCGGCTATCGGCTACCGTTTTGCGGGTTGGCGGAAGTATAGAGCCTTCTGGGTGGTTGCTACGAGGTTTCTGTTCCGTGCGGCGGAATCGGTTGGATTGATTTGTTGGGCGGGTGGCGATTGGCTGCGGCTTCGAGGGGGCTGGTTGCGTCCAATGGGCTCGGGGGCATTACTGGATGTTGCGAGTGCTGCGGGCGGTGTTTTTGGGATGGGTGAGTCTGGCGGCTTGCGGGTTGGGGCAAGGGGCGGTTGGAAGGCCATTGCTGACGGGGTATTTTCCGCAGTGGGGACTGTATGACGAGCCGCGCTTCCTGGTGAAGAACCTGGTGACGTCGCGGGGTGGGGCGATGCTGGACCAGATGAATTATGCGCAGGGGTTTGTGAAGGACGGGCGCTGCTCGGTGGCGGACCCCAACGCGGATTTGAACGTTTCGTTTTCGGCGGCGGAGAGTGTGGATGGGTTGGGGGATGCCGCGGGGCAGGCGGTGAAGGGGTACTTCAATCAGCTCATTAAGTTGAAGCGGATGTATCCGCGGCTGAAGCTGGTGCTGTCGCTGGAGGGGCGGGCCGGGGACTTTGCGGCGGACGCGCAGCCGGAGCGGCGGGCGGCGTTTGTGGCCTCTTGCGTGGACCTTTGGGTGAGGGGGAACGTGGGGGCGGGGGCGTCGGTGGGGCGGCTGTTCGATGGGATCGATATCGACTGGGAGTTTCCGCGCGGGGAGGATGCGGAGAACTTTGTGGAGCTGCTGAAGGAGTTTCGGCGGCAGATGGAGGCGGCGAGGCCCGGGATGCTGCTGAACATTGCGGTGGGGCCGAGTCCGCGGATGGTGGGTGGGGCGGATATGGGGGTGGTGGCGGGGTTGGTGGACCAGGTGGGGCTGATGACGTATGACTTTACGGGGCCTTGGGTGAAGCGGACGGGGTTTGTGTCGGCGCTCTCGGGGGAGGTGGGGAGTGGGACGGTGACGCGGACGGTGGAGGCTTACAAGGCGGCGGGGGTTCCGGCGGAGAAGCTGCTGGTGGGGGTGCCGTTCTATGGATATGGATGGCGGAAGGTGCTGGAGGACAACAACGGGCTGTTCCAGGAGGGGGAGCCGATTCGGGGGGATCGGCCGTTTCGGGAGATCGAGGGGATGATCGCGGAGTCGACGGTGTATCGGGATAAGGGGTCGCAGGCGCCTTGGCTTTTCGATGGGGATGTGTTCTGGACGTATGAGGATGCGGTGTCGGTAAAGGCGAAGGCGGGGTATGCGAAGGAGCAGGGGCTGGGTGGGGTGATGATCTGGGAGCTGGGCCAGGATACGGTGGGAGGGACGCTGCTGGGGGCGGCGTATGAGGGGCTGCGGGGAGCGCTGGGGGGCGTGCGGGCGGGGGCGATGCGTTAACGCTGTGGTTTTCTGAGAGGGCTATACTTCGGGCGAGCAAGGCGGTCTTTTCAGGAGAGAACATGCGGTGGTTGGCGGCGGTGTTGGGATTTGGGCTGTCGGCGGCTTCCGGGCAGGATGCGGCCCGGCAGGATGCGGTGGTGCGGATGAACCAGGTGCAGGTGATCGGGACGCATAACAGCTACCATGCAGGGTTTGCGCCGGGGGAGGCGGCGTTGATGCGGGAGAAGAACCGCGAGGCGTTCGAGTCGCTGGACTATGGGCATCCGCCGCTGGAGGTGCAGCTTGGGGCGGGGGTGCGGCAGTTGGAGATCGATGTGTACGCGGATACGAAGGGCGGGCGGTTCGCGCATCCGGCGATTACGGGGTGGGTGAAGGCGGCGGGGCTGGCGGCCGATCCGGAGCTGGACCCGGGGCATGAGCTGGAGAAGCCGGGGTTCAAGGTGATGCACGTGGTGGGGGTGGACCAGCGGAGTACATGCATGACGCTGGTGGGGTGTTTGCGGGTGGTGCGGGGATGGTCCGTGGCGCATCCGGGGCATTTGCCGGTGTATTTGCTGATCGAGACGAAGTACGACGCGCCGAAGGCTACTCCGCGGGCGGGGGCGGTGGCGGAGGAGGCGTTTACGCCGGCGGTGTTCGATGCGCTGGATGCGGAGATTCGTTCGGTGTTTGCGGAGGGAGAGATGATTACCCCGGACCGGGTGCGAGGGAGGCATGGGACGCTGCGGGAGGCGGTGGCGGCGGGTGGGTGGCCGACGCTGGCGGAGAGCCGGGGGAAGGTGGTGTTTCTGATGGATCAGGCGGGGATGTCGGGGGTGTACGCGGAGGGGCATCCGGGGCTGCGGGGGCGGGTGCTGTTTACGAATGCGGAGCCGGGGACGGCGGATGCGGCGTTTGTGGAAAAGAACGACGGGACGGCTGAGGAGATTGGGGCTCTGGTGAAGCAGGGATACCTGGTACGGACGCGGACGGATGAGCCGACCGAGGACGCGCGGGCGAATGCGACGGTGCGGCGGGAGAGGGCGCTGGGGTCGGGGGCGCAGATACTTTCGACGGATTACCCGGAGAATGAGCCGGCGCGGTGGGAAGGGCACTACCATTTGGAGCTGCCGGGACATCGGTACTTTCGGTGCGATCCGGTGGTGGCACCGTTGGGCTGCCGGGATGAACTGCTGGAGCCGTAGGGAACGTGCTTGACGTTCGGGAAAGTGCTTGACCGGGGAGAGATTGGACGTGAGAATCTGAGGAACTCTTCCCAGGCGGGTTTGCGCCGATGGCTTCTGTTCCGCTTGAGGTTCCGTTGGCCGAAGTGCCCGTCGATGCGGCGACGGCGAAGGTCGCGCTTGCGGCGGATGGGCAGGACCATGGGTGGTCTGCGGGGCTGCGGGTGGGATTCCGGTTTGCGTTCTGCTATTTGACGGGCTACTGCCTGCTGAATGGGAATGCCACGATGTTGGAGGCGATTCCGGTATGGGGCGATAGGGTTCAGGAGTTCTTTGCGGGGAGTTTGGTGTATCCGGCGCAGTATCTGGCGCAGCATGTGTTCCATGTGGCGCCGCCGGGGGACAAGATCCATCCGACTGGATCGGGGGATACGGCGATCGCGTGGATCGCCCATCTGGTGCTGCTGTTGGTGGCGCTGGTGGCGGCGGCGGTTTGGACGGGACTGGACCGGCGGCGGCGACACTACCAGACGTTGCTGGCGTGGCTGCGGTTTTTGATCCGCCTGACGCTTGGGTTCGGGATGGTGACGTATGGGCTCCTGAAGGTGTTTCCGCTGCAGATGCCGGCGCCGTCGATCATTTCGCTGAGTGAGCCGCTGGGGATGCACTCGCCGATGGCGCTGCTGTGGAACTTTATCGGGATGAACCCGGTGTACGAGACGATCTGCGGGGGGGCGGAGCTGCTGGGAGGCCTGCTGCTGCTGTTCCGGCGGACGGCGCTGCTGGGGGCTTTGCTGACGGCGTTCGTGGTGACGAATGTGCTGCTGTACAACCTGTGCTTCGATGTTCCGGTGAAGCTGTATGCGGGGCATCTGCTGCTGCTGGCGCTGTTTGTGACGTTGCCGGATGTGCGGCAGCTTTACCGGTTCTTCTGGCTGCACCAGGCGGCGGCACCTACGGGGGTCTGGGTTCCTCCGGCGCGGCGGGCGTGGTTTCGGCGGGCGACGATCGGGATCGAAGTGGGGTTTGCGTTGCTGGCGGTGGCGGGGAATGGGCATCAGGCGATGGGGTCCTGGCGAGAGAAGCGGGCGGCGGGGCGAGCGGTTTGTCCGCTGCGGGGGGCTTGGCGGATGGACGCGGCAACGGTGAACGGGGTGGCGCATCCGGTGCTTTCGGAGGGGAAGCGGCCGTTTGTGGAGCTGGATGTGGATACGAATGTTCGGGCGGCGTTTCGGGATGATGCGGGGGTGAACTCGTTCTTCAAGACAAAGACGGATGTGGGGAAGCATACGGTGGAGTTTGTGCGTCCGGACGGGTCGAGCGTCACGTTTGAGGCGGTGACGCCGGCGGCTGGGCGGCTGGTGTTGAGGCCTCTGGGGAAGGAGGCGGGGACGGCTTCGACGATGACGCTGACGCGGGTGAGCCCGGCGGACGGGTATCCGCTGCTGCGGCGTGGGTTTCACTGGGTGAGTGAGTATCCGTATCAGCGGTAGGGCTTTTTTGTGGGGTAGGACAAGGCAGCGGCAACGGCAGAAGCAGATTCCCTTCGGGAAGGACAAACAAAGAGGCCACGGCGACGGCAGGGCGAGGCGAGGTCGCAGCCAGAGCCATGTTGGGGGAGGTTAGTGGGCGCCTTCGGGGGCTTTGCCGGGTTTGACTTTCTTGAAGGTCCAGACGACGGCGACGCAGAGGAAGCAGAGGAGGGAAAGCCAGCGGAAGATGTCGACAAAGGCCCAGAGGGTGGCCTGGCGCTGGAGCTCCGCGTAGAGGCGGCCCTGGGCGGCGGTGAGGGTGTTGGCGCTGCCGAAGGAGCCGGCGAGGGATTGCTGCAGATTGCGCAGGGTGGTTTGGAGGGTGTGGGCGGTGAGCGGGGTGGAGTTGAGGATTTCGTTCTGGTGGGCGGCGCTGCGGCGGGTGAGCATGGTGGAGGCGATGGAGATGCCGATGGAGCCTCCGACGTTGCGCATGAGGTTGAAGACGCCTGAGGCGTTGCCGATGCCCTCCTTGGGCAGGGTGCCGTAGGCGGCGGTGGAGATGGGGACGAAGACGAAGGAGAGGGCGAAGCCGGCGATCATGATGGGGAGGAGGAGTGTGGTGCGGGAGATGTCGAGGCTGATGTTGCCGAAGTAGAGGGTGCTGAGGCCGAAGACGCCGAAGCCGAAGGTGAGCAGCCAGCGGGGATCAACTTTGTTGGAGAGGAGGCCGACGACGGGTGCGCCCAGGACGGCGCCGAGGCCGCGCGGGGCAACGGCGATGCCGGCGGTGAAAGCGGTGTAGCCAAGGAGCTCCTGGTAGAAGAGGGGAAGCTCCGTGGTGGTGGAGTAGATGGCGACGCCGAAGAGGAAGATGAGGGTGGCGCCGACGAGGAAGTTGCGGTCCTTGAAGACTTTTAGATCGACGAGG
Organism: uncultured Granulicella sp.; assembly: GCA_965213785.1. Lineage (GTDB taxonomy): Bacteria > Acidobacteriota > Terriglobia > Terriglobales > Acidobacteriaceae > Edaphobacter. The sequence goes on from OZ243921.1 coordinate 3,821,135, forward strand.
GGATCTTTCTTGGTCCAGGAGTGATAGCAGAACCAGAGGAAGGCGGTGACCATGAAGAAGGTGGCCCAGCAGATCCAGGTGGCACCGAACCAGTCGTCCTCCTGGCCCTTGTCGAGGATGACCTGGAGGCAGGCGATCCAGACGATGAGGGTGCCGAGGCCGATGTTGTCGAAGGGGGGGACCTTGGCGTTCTTGATGTAGGGCGGGTCCTTGATGAAGGTGTTGATCATGAAGAGGGCAAGGATCCCGATGGGGATGTTGATGTAGAAGGCGTAGCGCCAGGAGTAGGTATCGGTGAGATAGCCGCCGAGGGTGGGTCCGAGGACGGGGGCGACGACGACGCCGAGGGCGAAGACCGCCATGGCCTGACCGCGCTTGGCGGGGGGGAAGGACTCGATGAGGATGGCTTGCGAGAGGGGCTGGAGGGCGCCTCCGCCGGCGCCCTGGATGACGCGGGCGAGGAGCATGATGGCGAGGGTGGGGGCGGCTCCGCAGGCGAAGGAGGCGAGGGTGAAGATGGCGACGCAGGTCATGAAGAAGCGTTTGCGGCCGAAGCGGAGGGAGAACCAGTTCGACATGGGGAGGACGACGGCGTTCGAGACGAGATAGGAGGTGAGGACCCAGGTGGCTTCGTCGTTCGAGGCGGAGAGGGAGCCGGCGATGTAGGGGAGGGCGACGGCGGCGATGGAGGTGTCGAGGACCTCCATGAAGGTGGCGAGCATGACGGCGGCAGCGATGAGCCAGGGGTTGACGCCGGCGGTGACCTGCTGTGCCTCGTCGGTCGGTGCGGATGCGGTCGCGGCCATCGGGCTCGCCCTCGGAGCTTAGAGTCTGCCCTGGAGTGCGCGAGGGCGAATGGTAGATAGATCGAGCTCTCGGGGGATTGGATGCAGATTCTGCGGTTACGGCGCGGTGGGGGCGAGGCTGAGGAGGCGGCCGGCCGGGGTGGTGAGCACCGGGTTGAAGGTCCAGCCGGGGATGGTGGGGGGCGGGGTGGCAGACTCGGTCCAGAGGAAGTCGATACGGAAGCGGCGCAGTGCGGCGGGGAGGTCGAGGGTGCGGTACTGCTCGAGGAGGGCGGGAAGCTGGGCGGGGGCGATGCGGCGGGCTCCGGCGAGCTCGTACGGGGAAGCTTCGAAGAGATAGTAGGTGTAGGTGGGGACCTGGGGGGCGGGGCGCGGGGCGGGGTAGACGGCGGTGAGCTCGGTGCGGACCTGGTCGGGGGTGGCCCCGGCGAGGCGGCTGGCGAGGAGGAAGCGGTCGAGGAGCTCGGCGTCGGGGGCGGTGGTGCGGGTTCCGTTGGCGAAGAGGATGCGATTGTGGGTGAGGGTGGGGAGCTCGATGGAGAGGCGGAGGTTGTCGGTGGCGACGACGGAGCCGGCGGGCGTCTGCTGGTTGAGGAAGGTGAAGAGGAGACGGTCGTTCTCTGGGAGGCGGTGGTCTTCCGCGGAGGCGAGGCCGGCGGCGAGCTGGGCGGCGGCGCAGGCGGCGAAGAAGAGGGTGAAGGCGGCCGCGGGGAGTATGCGGGGCAGGCGGGGGGCGGCGAGGACGAAGAGGGAGGCGGCGAGGATGAGGAGGAGGGGCTGAAGGACCATGTGGGGGAAGTGATGGTCGGCCTGGACGTTGAACCCGATGAGGAGCTGCATGTTGAGGCCGGCGAGGGCTCCGAGGATGGAGGCAAGGAGGACGGGGATGAGGGCGGCGGCGAAGAGGCGTTCGGGAGTGCGAGCGGTCTCGGGGCGGGTGTCGAGCCAGCGCCAGGCGGCGAGTGCGAGGGCGGCGAGGAGGAGGTAGGCGGCGGTGGTGATGAGGGGTCCGCGGTGGAGGGCGTGGCCGGACTCCAGGCCGGTGCGGAGGCTGCGGGGGAGGAAGGCTCCGGCGGCGGCGGAGAGGTGCTTCCACCAGAGGAAGGGGAGAGCCACGAGGATGGTGACGGCCAGGGTGATCCAGGGAGTGCGGGCGATACCGGAGCGGCGATGGAGGGAGATGAGGGCGAGGATTGCTACGGCGGCGGACCAGGTGAGGGCGTAGTAGATGTAGCTGAGGAAGAGGAGGCCACCGAGGATGCCGGCGTCGAGGGGCCAGAGGGGGATTGAGGTCTTCGGGACAGGGATGGCCGGGTTTTTGGAGGCTGATGGGCGGCGCAGGGCGTTGGTAAGACAGAGGAGGGCGGCGAGGAAGAGAGGAAAGGTGAGATTGGGGTTGGGGGTGCGGGCGGCCTGGAGCGATTCGAGGAAGGCTGGGCCGTGGAGGTGGTGGAGGAGGGCGAGGTCGTTGCGGATAAGGGTGGTGGGGGAGAAGCCGAGGACCAGGACGGCGAGGGCAAGGAGGGCGGCGAGGGCGTTCGTCGCGCCGAGGCGGGCGAAGAGGGCGATGAGGAGCAAGGTGGAGAGGGCGGGGAAGAGGAAGGCGCAGAGGAGGTGAGCGGTTTTGAGGCTGCCGAGGGATTGGGCGAGGAGGGCTTCGAGCTCGATGGGGAGGACGGAATAGGGGTAGGGCTGGTCGCGGTGCTCCCAGGTGTCGGTGTCGTTGGCGAGGGTGTGGTGGGTGAGGGTGTAGTTGGTTTGGGCGCCGTAGAGGAAGGTTTCGTCCCAGACCATGGGGCTGGGGGAGAGGGCGGTAAATGGAGTATAGGCGGCGTAGGAGCCTACACGGTGGATGCGGACGAGGTGGGGGAAGAGGAAGAGGAGGCCGGTGGCGAGGGCGAAGAGGATGCGGGGGAGGCGGGCCTTGGGGCTGCCGGGCTTGGACGCGGTCTTCATGGCGGATGGGTTTCAGTATACGTGGGGGCCGGGGGGGTGGCGGGCAAAGATTTAGCAACTAAGTTGACATCAACTGACTCATATGTGAGAATAACGAAGTGGCCTGTGCCGGGAAGCCGGAGATATTAGGTAAGGGAGAGTTCAGATGGCGAAGATTATCGGGATCGATTTGGGGACGACCAACTCGTGCGTGGCGGTGATGGAGGGTGGCGAGCCGAAGGTGATTGCGAACGAAGAGGGCGGGCGGACGACGCCGTCGATCGTGGCGTTCACCAAGAGCGGCGAGCGGCTAGTGGGGCAGGTGGCGAAGCGGCAGGCGATCACCAACCCGGAGAACACGGTTTACTCGATCAAGCGGTTCATGGGCCGGCGCATGAACGAGGTCGGCGATGAGATGAAGATGGTGCCGTACAAGGTCGTCTCGAAGGGCGACAACGTGGGGGTGCTGGCGCAGGGCAAGGAGTTTACCGCGCCGGAGGTGTCGGCGATGATTCTGCAGAAGCTGAAGAAGGCGGCGGAGGATTACCTGGGGACTTCGGTTAACGAGGCGGTGATCACGGTTCCGGCTTACTTCAACGATGCGCAGCGGCAGGCGACCAAGGACGCGGGCAAGATTGCGGGACTCGAGGTGAAGCGGATTGTGAACGAGCCGACCGCGGCGGCGCTGGCGTACGGGCTGGACAAGAAGAAGGACGAGACGATTGCCGTGTACGACTTCGGCGGCGGAACGTTCGATATTTCTATTCTTGAGGTTGGCGAGGGCGTGATCGAGGTGAAGTCGACCAATGGGGATACCCACCTGGGCGGCGACAACCTGGATGAGCGGATTGTGGACTGGCTGATTACGGAGTTCAAGGGCGAGAGTGGTCTGGACCTGCGGGCCAAGGGCAACGAGATGGCGCTGCAGCGGCTGAAGGACGCCGCGGAGAAGGCGAAGATCGAGCTTTCGACTGCGCAGAGCTCGGAGATCAACCTGCCGTTTATCACGGCGGATGCGACCGGGCCGAAGCACCTGGTGCGGAACCTGACGCGCGCGAAGCTGGAGAGCCTGGTGGACGATCTGCTGCAGCGGTCGATTGGGCCGTCGAAGCAGGCGCTGAAGGATGCCGGGATCGATGCGTCGAAGATCGACGAGGTGGTTCTGGTCGGCGGGCAGACGAGGATGCCGAAGATCCAGCAGATGGTGAAGGATCTGTTCGGCAAGGAGCCGCACAAGGGTGTGAACCCGGACGAGGTGGTGGCGATCGGCGCGGCCGTGCAGGCGGGCGTGCTTGCCGGTGAAGTCAAGGACCTTCTGCTGCTGGATGTGACGCCGCTGACATTGTCGATCGAGACGATGGGCGGTGTGGCGACGGGGATGATCACGCGCAATACGACCATCCCGACGAAGAAGACGGAGACGTTTTCGACGGCGGCCGACAACCAGACGGAGGTTGAGGTGCATGTGCTGCAGGGCGAGAGGCCGATGGCGGCGCAGAACCGGACCCTGGGCAAGTTCAAGCTGAGCGGGATTCCGACGGCTCCGCGGGGTGTGCCGCAGATCGAGGTGACGTTCGATATCGATGCGAACGGCATTCTGAATGTCACCGCGAAGGACAACGCCACTGGCAAGGACCAGAAGATTACGATCACGTCGTCTTCGGGTCTGAGCAAGGAAGAAGTGGAGCGGATGGCGAAGGACGCCGAGGCTCATGCCGCGGAGGACAAGGAGCAGCGCGATGCGGTCGAGGCGCGCAATGGGCTCGATTCGATGGTGTACAACACCGAGAAGATGATCAAGGACGGCGGCGACAAGGTGGATTCTTCCGACAAGAGCCAGGTGGAATCGGCGCTGGCGGAGGCCAAGTCGGTGCTGGCTGGGTCTCCTACGGCGAGCGAACTGAATGCGGCGAAGGAGAAGCTGACGACGGCGAGCCACAAGCTGGCGGAGGCGATGTACAAGGCGGGCGCTTCGGCTCCGACGGATGGGGCCAGTGCGGCGGGTGGTACGGCAGAGACGCACGAGGATGCCAAGAAGGATGAAGGCGTGATCGACGCGGAGTATGTCGACGTGGACCACAAGTAAGGGTCGAGGCCCCTGTCGCGGGAACGGACGGGATGCGGATGACGTAGAGAGAGGGAGAAGAGAGGGGCGTTCCGTATGGGGTGCCCCTCTTACTTTATTCATCGAACGGGGTGCGTCGTGCGTCAAACGGAGAGGAAAGGTGTTATCCAAAGATGAGGAAGAGCAGAGGAAGCGACGACGAGCAGTATGTGGAAGGAATGTGGGCTGGGTCCGGGGACGCAAATCAGTTCTGGGGAGGGACGGCGATGACGGAGACCATGTGGCAGTGCGATCAGGTGCGGGCGGGGCGGCTGTATAACCGGATTTTGTTCGATACGCAGCGCGAGGCTATGGAGTTTGTGCAGCGGATGCGGCGGATGGAGCCGGACCAGGTTTTCTCGGTGGAAGCGATCGAAGCGAAACAGGTGTGGAACTAACGGAGGGGGAGTGGCGGTCGACTGGAATGAGGTGCAGGCGATCGCCACGACGATCCTGGTGCTGACGAGTGCGGGTGGTATTGGGTATGCCGGGTTGCAGCTGCGGCATGAGCGGGGATACCGGTCGGTGGTGAACCTGGAGAAGCAGTTGGCGGTTTTCCAGGGCGAGTCGTTTGTGGCGGCGCGGAAGCGGCTAGCCGAGGAGCGCCTGGTGGACGGCGCGCTGGCGGCGTGGGACAAGGAAGCGCCTCCGGCGAGTGCGCTGGAGGTTCTGGATTTCTACGATCACCTCGGTTTGCTGGTGAAGAAGGGGCACCTGGAGGTGTACGACGTGTGGCACACGTTTTATGAGTGGGCGCAGCCGGTGTATGTGGATCTGCGGTCGTTGATCGAAGACCCGGAGAGCGCGTTTACGGAACACTATCTCGATTTGAGGCGGCTGATGCGGAAGCTGGATGAGTTGCAGATTGCCCGGATGCATGTGAAGAAGACGAACTACTGGGCGCTATGGACGCCGGACCGGATCATCGATCACTACCAGTATGAGCTGGATTCCGGCGGCAAGGCCGGGAACCGGACGCGGCGCAGACGGCAGGCTTAGAGAAGGGGGGTCGGCGTGCCTGAAGGCAATGAGACGCACCGTTGGGCGGAGAGGCAGCGTGCGGTGTTCGGTGGGAAGAAGGTGCGGGTGGAGGGTCCGAACGGACGTTTTGTGGATGCTCCGCTGCTGGACGGGCGGGTGTTGCAGGGCGTGACGGCGGTGGGAAAGCACCTGGGATACGACTTCGGCAAGGACCGCTGGCTGCATGTGCATATGGGGCTGTATGGGGACTTCACGGAGGGGACTGGGAGGGCGCCGGAGATGCGTGGGGCGCTGCGGCTGAGGATTTCGACGAGGACGGACTGGCTGGAGCTGCGGGGGCCTACCGATTGCAGCGTGTGGACGCAGGAGAAGTGGGATGCATTGCGGGCGCGGCTGGGGCCGGACCCTCTGAACGGGGATAAGCCGGATAAGGCGATTGAGAAGATTGCGGGACGGAAGACGGCGATTGGATTGCTGCTGATGGACCAGACGGTGTTTTCGGGGTTGGGGAACATCTTTCGGGCGGAGCTTCTGTTTCGTGCGCGGGTGAGCCCGTTTCGGGTTGGGGCGGAGGTTCCGGCGGAGGTGCTGCGAGGTATCTGGAAGGACGCGGGGCCGCTGATGCGGGCGGCGATGGTCGATCGGCGGATTGTAACGACCAGGGCGAAGGATCGACCGCACCGGACGGGCGAGGCGCTCCAGGAGGAGGCCCACTATGTTTACCGGCGGAAGGGGCGGCCATGCTTTTTGTGCGGGACGGAGATTCGGACGCAGGTGATGGCGGGCAGGAACCTGTTCTGGTGCCCAGGATGCCAGGCGACGTGATGCGTTGAACGCGGCGCGTTGGACCTGCTAGATTTTACGCAGGGCGAATCGTGCCGGGGAGGCTGTATGAAGAGAAAGACGGGGGCGGTTCATCCGGGCGAGGTACTGCGGGAGCGGTACATGGCTCCGGAGGCGTTGAGCGCGAATGCACTGGCGCTGGCGCTGCGGGTTCCGGCGACGCGGGTGTCGGAGATTATCCGGGAGCGTCGGGGGATTACGGCGGATACGGCGTTTCGGCTGTCGCTGTACTTCGAGACGACGGCGGAGATGTGGATGGATTTGCAGAAGACGTATGAGCTGGCGCAGGTAGAGCGGGCGGAGCTGGTGAAGATCAAGAAGGAAGTGCAGCGCAGGTTGGCTTAGGACGCGGGAGAAGGACGAGCGATGGCGACACAGACGAAGGATTACTACGGCACGCTGGGCGTAAAGAAGACGGCGACGCAGGACGAGATACGCAAGGCGTTTCGGAAGCTTGCGCGCAAGTATCACCCAGATGTGAATCCGAACGATAAGAAGGCCGAGGAGAAGTTCAAGGAGATCTCCGAGGCGAACGATGTGCTGAGCGACGAGAAGAAGCGGAAGGTGTTCGACCAATTCGGGTTTTACTCCGACAACATCGACGCGGCGGCGGCCGAGGCGGCGGCGCGCGGGGCTGGAGGGTTTCCGGCGGGTGGTTTCCGGGGCGGCGGGGCGCGGCGTGGGGCGCAGGAGGTTCCGTTCGATTTCGGCGGGTTCGACTTTTCGGATTTTCAGGGAAGGAGCGGGGGATCGCGGCAGGCGGAGGCGGCCGGAGGGTTCGGAGGCAGCTTCAAGGATGTGTTCAGCGGGATCTTCAACGGGGCGCAGAAGGGTGGGGCGACGGCCCGGGGTCCGCAGGCGGGAACGGATCTGGAGTACCAGGTGAGCGTGGATTTCTGGACGGCGGTGCGGGGCGGCGTGACGCGGCTGGAGATTACGCGTCAGGAGGTGTGTCCGACGTGCAAGGGGCGAACGACGACGGGTGGAAGCGGCGAGTGCCCGGAGTGCCATGGCTCGGGGCAGGTGACGCAGATGGGGGGGCGGATGAAGTTCAACATTCAGTGCCCACGGTGTGGCGGGACGGGGCGTGCGGATCATCCGTGCGGGACGTGCCATGGCCAAGGCGTGGTGGCGAAGAAGGAGCCACTGGAGTTCCGGATCAAGCCCGGGACGCGGGATGGGCAGCGGATTCGGCTGGCCGGGAAGGGCAATGCGGGCGTGGATGGCGGGATGCCGGGGGACCTGTTTCTGATCATCAAGGTCGGGGAGCATCCGGTGTTTACGCGAGTGGTGGACGACATCTTCGTGACGGTTCCGGTGACGATGGTGGAGGCGGCGCTGGGGGCGAAGATCGATGTGCCGACGATCGAGACGCACGAGGGCGGGGGGCGGACGCAGCTGAAGATTCCGCCCGGAACGCAGACGGGGCAGAAGCTGCGGCTGCGGGAGAAGGGCGTGGTGTCGGCGGCGCGGGAGGGTGTTCGCGGGGATCAGATTGTGGAGGTGAAGGTGGTGGTGCCGAAGGTTCAGGATGAACGGTCGAAGGAGATTTTGCGGGAGCTGGGGAGGTTGAATCCGGAGGATCCGCGGGCGGGGATGTTTGCGGAGGTTTGATGGATGACGTGTACTCGTTCCTGGATCAGGTCTTTGAGTGGGACCGGATGAAGGCCGCGCGGAACGTCGTCAAGCACGGGGTTCGATTTCCGGAGGCCGCTTCGGTGTTTTTCGATGGGGATGCGCTCTTTGCGCGGGATATGGACCACTCTCTGGACGAGGAAAGATATCTCTTGCTTGGGCACTCGATGCGGTCCAACATATTTTTAGTGGTGCATGTGGTTCGAGGCGACAAGATACGCTTGTTGAGCGCAAGGCATGCAACGAAGACGGAGAGGAGGCGGTATGAAGGACGCTCAGGATGATTTTGAGATGCAGGAGGAGTATGACTTTTCGGGCGCAATGCCGAACCCCTATGCCCAACGGTTTCAGGAGTTGAATCTAATTTCGCTTGACCCTGATGTGAAGGCGGCTTTTCCGAACTCGGAGGCAGTGAACGATGCTTTGCGCTTGCTGATGAGGACGGCGGAGAATCTAGGTGCAATGCGGAAAGCAAGTTAGCTAACTTGCGAGAACACAGACTTTCACCGGGCAGGAGCGGCAATGGTCCTTGCTGATGAAGCTTCGAACCGTGTTCTTCTACTTGGATTCAGCGCGGCTAGCTTCCTACTTTCGGCTTTGTCGCATGGAAGCCTCAGCTGTGTGCGGCGCTGACACCCTATAAGCCATGCAGCGTCGAGAGGCTTGCGGCGATATACCGCTGGATAGCGGTTATCACCCTTGTGGGCGTTCTTATGAATTTTCGGTCGTGGTGAGATGATGCCCAGACTGGTTCCAAGCATGATCGTGGGTCTTGTCGCAGCCGGAATGGTCTTCGGGTTAGCTTCCTACTCTCCAGAAGGGCGACGAGATTGACTGGCTTCGTAGCCGTTGTGATCGCAGTTTTGGTGGTATTGTGTGCATTTTGGACGCTTAGGCCGGGTCCGTAAGGATACCGTGTTGCTTGGGTCAAGGCGGCCCTCCTACGCAAGCAATTGGGGTGAAACGTTAGCCGGGCAGGGAACTGTCGCGGGATCGTTAAAGGTATGTGCCATGGAAATTTGGCAGTTGTCGGTTCGACATACGCTGAGTGCCTATGCTTGGTTGTGGGTGAGTTGGAGGTTGGTGCTGTTGCCCTCGAAGAGGGGAATTTTGGGCTGGTTGAGTTGGCCTCCTTGGGTGGGGGCGGCTTGTTGGGAGACGGGGGCAGGTAGGACGAGGTGGTTGACGAGGGCGGCTAGGTGTTGGGTGGTTTCGGGGGCGAGGCCGTTGGCGCGGGCGGCTAGCCAGGCCTGGGGGGTGATGGTGATTTCGGCGCGGCCGGTGCGGACGGCGTCGACGATGCGGTTGGCGGCGTGGCGGGTGGTGGCGGCGAGGCCCGGCGTGGTGGCGCCGAGGGCAAACCAGCGGTACTCTGCGTCGCGGTTGCCGGTGAACTCGGCTTGGACGTGGGAGCCGGTGCGCATGAGGCCGGGGCAGACGGTGGTGACGCGGATGCCTTGGTGGCGGAGTTCGGCGTGGAGGCCTTCGGAGAAGCCGGTGAGGGCGAACTTGCTGGCGACGTAAGGGAGGAGGTGGGGCATGGCGAACTTGCCGCCGATGCTGGAGATGTTGACGATGCTGGAGCGTTCGCCGTGGGTCTGGAAGCGGGTGAGCATGGAGGGGAGCGCGGCCTGAACCATGTGGAGGGCGGCGAAGAAGTTGGTGTCCATGGTGCGGTGGAAGGTGGCGAGGGATTGGTTCTCGATGGGGCCGGCGGTGATGATGCCGGCGTTGTTGACGAGGACGTCGATGCGGCCGAATTGGGCGAGAGCTTGCTGGATGACGGCGGCGGCCTGCGGCTGATGGGTGAGGTCGGCGGGGATGAGGAGGGCGTCTTGTGGGGTGGCGATGGCGCCTTCGGCGAGCAGTTGGGCGCGGGCGCGGTCGAGTTCGGCAGGGTCGCGGGCGATGAGGATGAGCTGGGCTCGGTCGCGGGCGAACCGTCGGGCGAGCGCGAGGCCGAGGCCGCGGGAGCCACCGGTGATGAGGACTACCTGGCGTCCCGGTGCGGCGGAAGAACGGGCGAGACGGAGCAGGGCGGCGGCGGCGGCGAGGGCGGAGGCGGTGAGCAGGGCGGCAGAACGCTTCATGTACCGGTGAGATGCAGACGGCAACGATGTTGTTGAGCCTTGGCGGCGGCGGTAGGATAGGGTCGAAGAAACAGGACGAGGCGAGCGATGGCAACGAAGCGTAAGGGCAAGGGCGCGTACATGATCTCTTCGGTGGCCGAGATGTACGAGATTCATCCGCAGACGCTGCGTTTGTACGAGCGCGAGGGGCTGCTGCGGCCGTCGCGGTCGGAGGGCAATACGCGGCTGTACACGGATGAGGATCTGGAGCGGCTGGAGTTTATTTTGAACCTGGCGCGGGACCTTGGGGTGAATATTGCGGGAATCGCGATCGTGCTGCAGATGCGGGAGCGGATGGAAGAGATGAACCGGCAGATGCAGGGCTTTGTGGATTATGTGCGGACCGAGATGCTGGCGCGGATGCAGGCGCAGCAGCCGGAGGCCGGGCTGGTTCCGTTGCGGCGGCCGATGGTGGTGCCGATGAAAGAGGGTCCTCCGGCGGTGAAGGCTGCGGGCCGCGGCCGTGCAGCCGGTAAGAAGGCCTGAGGTTTGCTCTAGACTTGTGTTGGATGAGTGTTTTTCTGAGTGGGCTGAAGTATGGGGCGCTGTGCGGTACGGTCACGTCGACGATCTACTGCGGGATGGTGCTGGCGGCGGCGGTGCGATTCGGGTTGCGGCGGCGGCGCGAAGGGCGCGAGGGGGCGGAGTTTCTGCCGCCGCTAAGCGTGTTGAAGCCGCTGCATGGGACCGAGCCGGGGATGGAACGGAACCTGGAGACGTTCTTCGAGCAGGAGTATCCGGCTCCGTTCGAGTTGCTGTTCTGCGCGCGGCATGAGACGGATGAGGGGCTGCAACTGGCGCGGCGGGTGGGGGCGCGGTACCCGGCGGTGGAGGCGCGGTATGTGACCTGCGGGGAGCCTATGCCGAAGTTCCACAATGCGAAGGTTTACTCGCTCGAAAAGCTGGATTCGGTGGCGCGGCATGAGCTTTACGTTACTAGCGACGCGGATGTGCGGGTTGCTCCGGACTATCTGCTGAGGATGGTGCAGAACCTGAAGGACCCGCAGGTTGGGCTGGCGTCGTGCGTGTACCTGGGGACGCTCGACAAGGGACGGGAGGCGAGCCTGTCATCGCGCCTGGATGCGGTGGGCAAAAGCGTGGAGATGACGTCCGGTGTGCTGGTGGCGGACATGCTGGAAGGGACGAAGTTCGCGCTGGGTGCCACCATGGCGGTGCGGAAGGTGTCGTTTCAGCAGGTGGGTGGGTTTGCGGAGCTGGGGCAGTTTTATGCAGACGATTTTGTGCTGGGGAATCGGCTGGCGGCGCAGGGGACGGGGGTGCTGCTGGCGACGCATGTGATCCGGCTGGTGGTGCAGGATACGCCGTTCTGGCTGTCGTTTCGCAACCAGCTGCGGTGGATGCAGAGTACGCGGCGCTCGCGGCCGTGGGGGCATCTGGGGACGGGGCTTACGTTCGCCATGCCGTTTGGCGTGGTGGGGCTGGTGTGGGGTGTGGCGAGTGGGCACGCGGGGCTGGGGGTGCTGTGGCTTGCGGGAATGGCGTTGAACCGTTGGCTGCAGGCCGGGGCGGTGCTGCGGGTGATGGGCGATCCGGAGTGGTGGCGGGGGATGCTGATCTATCCGCTGCGCGATCTGCTGGGTGGCGTGCTGTGGCTGGGGAGTTATGGGGGCGATCGGTTTTACTATCGCGGGAAGCTTTACACGCTGAAGGATGGGGGGCGGGTGGAGGCTCCGGACGAGAGTTAGCGAAGGCTTAGCGATTTGTCAGGATGGTCTTGCCTCCGGCTGCGACGAGGGTGTGGACGGGGGCGAAGCGAGCGAGGTCGGCTGCGCGCGTGGGGGAGTAGCTGAGCAGGAACAGGCGGCGGGGGCTCGCCCAGAGGGTATGGAGGGTGTCTTCGGTCTCGAAGACTTGTGGTGCGTCAGGCCAGAAGGAGCCGAACCAGAGGCCATTGACCCGCCCGCTGACGAGGTGAACGGGCTGGCCGGTGTAGAAGAGGAGAGTGGAGCCGGAGGTGAGCTCGCCGTCGAGGAGGACGAGGTCGTTGGGCTGGCGGACGGCATCGATGGCTTCGGCGAGGCCCTTGGAGCCGAGGATAGGGTTGAAGCGGGTGAGGCCCTCGTGGGCGGCGAGGAGGGTGACGGCCATTCCGGCGGCGAGCGTGAGGGTGGCTGCGTGGAGGCGGTTGGCGCGGCGCAGGAGATAGCTGCCGAGGCCCACGGTGAGCATTCCGGCGGCGGTGACGGCGAGGGGCGCGCGGAAGAGGCCCATGGCGGCTCCCGTGAGGTCAAAGAGGTGGCCAAGGGAGAGGTTGTAGAGCTCGGGATTGCTGGCGAGGAGGGTGGAGAGGTCCACTCCGGCGGCGCTGCGGGGGGCGGTGAGGGCGAAGAAGGCGCAGAGGGCGGCGACGGCTGTGGTGAGCGGGAGCAGGAAGCGGGTGGTGGCGTTCTGGGCGGCGCGGCGGGCGTCAGCGTCGGCTTCGGCGCGGGCGAGGAAGCCCCCGGCCAGGAGGGCCAGGGCAGGGAGGGCGGGAAGAGAGTAGTACTCCTGGCGGGTGGAGAGGGTGAAGAAGCCGAGGACCACGGCTGACCACAGGAGGAGGGCGGGGGCGGCTTCACCGGCGGTGCGGGTGCGGAGAGCGGGGAGATGGCCGGCGATGGCGGCGGGGAGGAAGGCGGTGTAGGGCATGATCCAGAGGAGCAGATAGAGCCAGAAGAGCCAGACGGGGGTCAGGCCGTAGTCGTGGGGGATGCGCTTGGAGAGGAAGCGGGCGACATGCTCGTTATAGAGGTAGAACCAGGCCCATCCCGCCCTGGCCGGGAGGCCGAGGCCGGAGGGCATGGGGATGGCGGGGTTGCGGAGTGCTGCCAGGATGTGCCACGGGGCGGCCAGGGCGAGGAAGAGCGCAGTCGAGCGGATGGGGTGGAGCTTGGTGAGGAGGCGGAGTTGGCGGGTGAGAGCGGCGTAGAGGAGGACGAAGGCCAGCGGAAAGATGAGGCCGATGAGGCCCTTGGTGAGCAGGTTGGCAGCAAGGATGGCGGCAAAGCCGAGGCTGGGGAGGAGGGTGGAGCGCCCGGAACGGGCCCGGGCGAGGGCAAGGAGCGTGAGGTGGACGGCGAGGGTAAGCCAGAGGGCGATGAGGATGTCCGGGATGAAGAAGCGGGTGTAGAGGTAGGGGCCGATCGAGGTTGCGAGGGCGAGGGCGGCGTAGAGGCCGCCGCGGTCGGGAGCGTGGGGCGGGGAGACGGCCCGGAAGAGGCGAATGCCGAGCGCGTAGGCGGCGAGAAAGAGAGCGAGGGTTCCGAGGGCGAGGGGCAGCCGGGCAGCCCAATCGTGGATGCCGAAGACGCGCATGGAGGCGGCGGCGAGCCAGTACAGGAGTGGAGGCTTGTCGAAGAAGCGGATGCCGTCGATGGTGGGCGTGACGAAGTCGTGGCGGGCGAGCATCTCGCGGGCGATCTGGATGTAGATTGAGTCCACATCGTCCAGCAGACCGGGAGAGAAGATGCCGGCGAACTGAAGGATGAGCCAGGCGAGGAGGATGAGGGCGAGAGACTTCAGGGTCCACGTGCGCGCGGCGGTGGATGCTTGCGGGATGGAGGCGGCGGTGACGGTCACGTGCGAAGGCCTGTGGCTTGGGGTACTTTCAGTATGGCATGCGGGCCCGCCTTGCCTTTGGGGCAGACCGATCTCCGGTGAATGAACTATTTACGGCAGCGATCGCTGTCAACTCCGCCGCTTTCTTACGACCCAGGTGGTCATACACCGATACTCCTGCACGACGGTCGTCTTCAGCGGGTCTACCAGCACGGCGCCCAACTCCTCCGTCAACTCCATCAGCATCTCCTCATCGACCAGAAACCACTCCGCCCCATCTCCCACGCGGAACACACCCTCGCGCACCTCCTCGAAGTCCATTCCGATGCGCGAGCCGAGCCGGCAGAAGAGCAGGCCACCCGGCTTCAGCGCCCGCCAAAGCCCTGCCACCATCGCCCGAAACTGCTTCTCCCCGGAAGCGAAGTGCAGCACCGAGTTACACAGGACCACATCCGCGATCCCAGCCGCGAACGGCATCCGCTCGATCCTTCCCACTTGAAAATTGGAAGCCGGCAGCACCCGCCCGAGCGATTCCGCCAGCCGGCGCACGTGATCCACGCCATCGGGGTCGGCATCGAGCGCGTACACCTCGCATCCTTGCCGCAGCAGATGCACCAGGTTCCGCCCATAGCCGCATCCCGCGTCGACAACGCACATGCCGGGCGCGATGTTCCCCCGCAGGATCTGGTCGAATACGTAGATATCGATCTGCCCGAACTGCTCCTGGACGCTCAGGCCCACTTATTCCACCTTGACCAGCGTCAGGGCCGCCAGGTTCCGGACCCACCGCTGCGGCTTTCGATCCTCCGTGCTCACCAGCATGAACGCGCCACTTTCGCCCAGCGGCTTCGCCCCCAGGGAAGTCGCCACGATGACATTACCTAAATGCGAAGCGGCTTCCACCTCGATCCCGGAGTACAGCACCCAGTACCGATCCGTCCCTTCCGCCCGCACATAGCTCCGGAGCAGGGGCTTCCCCGCCGCGCCCTCTCCAGCTTTCGCCAGCACCTCCGTGAGGGCCACGCCGGTATACACCTCGTCGACATCCCGGTGAGCGTTATGCACCGTCACCGTCTTCTGCGGCATTCCTGCCAGGTCCGCCACGCTCATCGTCACCGTCTTTCCTGCTACGCTTACCGCGAGCGAGGTCGAAGCCGCCGCCTTTGTATGAGCCATCCCGGCCATCGGGGCGGCGGCAGGCTCCTGCGCCCCCGCAACCAGCGTTCCCAAACCCACCATCCAACCCGCCAGCAAAGCCGCACGCATCCTGTTCATGCCCTCCAGCCTATCGCACCCCGCATCGTATACTCAGAACTATGTCGATCGTCAAAAATGCCGCCGCCATCGCCAAGGGAATGTCTATCACCTTCGGGCAGATGTTCCAGCCCACCGAAGTCGAAAACTACCCCGACGGCCCGGGTCCGATGCGCGGTGCCAAGTTCCAGGAGCGCTTCCGCGGCAAGCACCAGCTGCAGCGCGACGACAACGGCCTGGAGAAATGCGTCGCCTGCTTTCTGTGCGCCGCCGCCTGCCCCTCTAACTGTATCTACATCGAGGCCGCGGAGAACACGGAAGAGGTTCGCATCTCGTCGGCGGAACGCTACGCGAAGGTCTACAACATCGACTACAACCGGTGCATCTTCTGCGGCTACTGCGTCGAGGCCTGTCCTACCGACGCCATTACCCATGGCCACGGCTTCGAACTCGCTTCGCTGAACGCCACCAACCTCGTCATGCGCAAAGAAGACCTCCTGGTCGGCATCCAGCCCGCCCTGCCGCTGGAAGGCCGCGGCAACCAGGACCTTGCCAACGTCCTCCGCTGACATGTCTGCTCCCTGGCGCGAGGCCATCGCAACCTACGTCTGCCGCGAGGCGAAGCCTGTAGACAAATACGGCCACCAACCGCGGCTTTATGCGCTGATCCAGCAGATTGCCGCTTTTCACCCGGAGGCGGACGACGATATCCTTTTCGCCGCCGCCTGGCTCCATGACCTCGGCGTCTTCGTCGGCCACCGCCCTGAAGACCTTGAAGCTCTTGCCCGGTGGGACAACGTAGCCTACGCCGTGCAGCAAACCCCCGGTTTGCTGGCCCGGTTCGCTTTTCCCGCTGAGAAGATTTCGCAAGTCCTTGAATGCATTCGCCAACACCAAGCTCAGGCCGACCCCAAGACGCTCGAAGCCACCATCCTCCGGGATGCCGACATCCTCGAGCAGCTTGGAGCCATCGGCATCCTCCGGACCGTCGCCAAGGTCGGCCGCGACACTCGCTTCCACACCTTCACCGATGCGGTCGGCTCCCTGAGCCGTGCGCTTGCAACTCTCCCGCCACTGCTCCGCCTTCCCACCTCGCGCGCGCTTGCCGGAGCCCGCATCCAGATGCACCGTGCCTTTCTGACCGCCGCAGGTGAGGAAGCTGGAGCCCTTCTTTTCTGAAGCGCGCCCTGGCTTATGCCGCTTCGGTACTTGGTGTTCCGAACGACATAGGCGAACGGCGCAGATCGCGATAGACCTGCGGACTCCGCTTTTGTACACTCAGTGAGGCATCCGGCCCGCTCCCGCCTAAGACCCCGCGGACAGTCGAAAGCAGGCTCTGTCCGCGAGCAAAATTGTCGAGGAGAAGAACCGTGGTACCTCCCCTTATCGGGATCGGAACAGCCAGTGAGAAAAAGTCGATCCTCCATATCTGCCGTCGCGAGATGCTGAGGCCTATTCGCGACCAGATTCTCCGCATCTCCGGCTTCGAGGTCGATTCCACCTGCAGCGCCGCCGAAGGCCTGTCTATGTTCTGGGCCAAGGCCTACGATCTGGTCTTGATCGATGTCGAGGCGGAGGACGGCATCTCCGCCGCCGAGCACCTTTGCTCCGAGATCAAGACCGCGCAGCATGAGCAGCTCGTGGCCTTCGTCTGCAACTGGCGCGTCGCCATTCTCACCGATTGCCCGGACGAGATCCTCCGCACCGAGTTCGATCCCGGTGCTTTTGTCGATGGTGTACGCGATATCGTGGTCAGGCACTAGCGGCATCCAAAAAGGTGTGCCCCCGCTTGCACCCGGGCCGGAGCGATGCTATAAACGAGTCATATTCCAGTCTGCCTCGGCAGATTTGAATTTCATGCAGAGTGGTTGAGGGACGAGCCCTACGACGCCACGACAACCGGACAGAACAAACGCGTACCGGTGTCAACTCTCTCCTGAACCTGGAAACAGGTCACAGGGAACATGAGATTCGGAGCACGCAGTCCCGTACGCAGGACTGCACCCGTTTTCTCCCCTTCCCCCAAAGAGAGCGCGTTAAGGTCAGGCCCCTTTGCCGCTCAGGGAGAAAACGAATGGAGTATTCCTGTACCGCGTACGAGCTCAAGTGCAACGAGTGTGGCCGCCGCTTCGGCAATCGCCCGCTTTCCGGCTGCCCTGATTGCTTTGCCCCCCTCGAGATCCATTACGACCTTGACTCTGCTCGCGGCGAGTTTACCCGCGCTTCCGTCTCCGCCGGACCGGTCAGCATCTGGCGCTACTCCCGGCTGCTACCAATCCCGGAAGGCTTCCAGCCTGATCTTTCCGTGGGCTTCACCCCTCTCGTGCGCGCCCGCAACCTCGGCCGCCGGATTGGTGCCGCCAACCTCTACCTGAAGAACGACGCCGTCTGCTTTCCCACGCTTTCCTTCAAGGATCGGGTCGTCTCCGTGGCCCTTGCGAACGCGCAAAAGTTCGGTTTTACCACCGTGGGCTGCTCGTCCACCGGCAACCTGGCCAACTCGGTTGCCGCTCAGGCCGCACGTCTCGGCCTCCAGGCCTCCATCCTCGTGCCCGCCGACCTGGAGCCCGCCAAGATCCTCAACACCCTCGTCTACGGTGCCCGCCTCATCCGCATCGATGGCAACTACGACCATGTCAACCGCCTGTGCACCCTCATTGCGGACGAGTACAACTGGGGCCTGGTCAACGTCAACCTCCGCCCCTACTACGCGGAAGGGTCGAAGACTGTCGGCTTCGAGATCGCCGAGCAGCTCGGCTGGCGTCTGCCGGACAATGTCGTCGTGCCCATGGCGGGCGGCTCGCTGATCCGCAAGATTCGCAAGGCTTTCCGCGAGCTCGTTTACCTCGGCCTTGTCGAAGACAAGCCCGTGCGCTTCTTCGGAGCGCAGGCCACGGGCTGTTCGCCGATCTCGGTCGCCGTGAAGCAGGGAACTGAAGGCATCGTCCCGCAGAAACCCAATACCATCGCCCGCTCGCTGGCAATCGGCAACCCCGCCGACGGACCTGCCGCGGCAAAGATGATCCTTGGCGACGGCGGCTGGGCTGAAGACGTTTCCGACGTCGAGATCGTCTCCGGCATCCAGGAACTCGCGGAATCGGAAGGAATCTTCACCGAGACCGCCGGAGGGGTCACGACCGCGGTGACCGCTCGTCTGTACGCGCATGGCCGCATCCACCCCGACGATACGACCGTCGTCTGCATCACGGGCAACGGTCTCAAGACCACCGACGCCCTCGCGGGCCACTATCCTGCCTCACGCGCCGTCCGGCCCCGTCTCGCCGATTTCGACGCCTACCTCAAGGAGCTCGAGGGCGTTACCACGCCTGAGCCGGAACTCGCCCTGGCCGGAGGTCCCTATGCCCTTTAAAGTGATGCTTCCCACCGCTTTCACCCGCCACACCGAAGGCCAGAAGCAGTTCGCCTCCACCGCCTCCAACCTTCCCAGCCTCCTTACCGAGATCGACACCACCTTTCCCGCGCTGGGCCCCCAGATCAAGGACGCGGACGGCAAGCTTCGTCGTTTCATCAACGTTTACGTCAACGACGAAGACATCCGTTTCCTGGGCGGCGAGGGCTATGCGTTTCAGGATGGCGACGAGGTGATGCTGATCCCATCGATCGCGGGAGGTTGATTCCCGGCCGGTGGGTCCGAAAGATACTTCTACAATCGTGCCGATGCGGAGCAACGAAACCGTCTGGACCGTCCTCTCACTGCAGGGGTGGGTGGAAGCCCGCCCAATCTTCGGACCGCGTGAAAGGCCCATTATGTTTCTTATCCTTGCAGTCGTTCTGGTCGTACTTTGGCTTGGCGGATTTACCCTGATGCACGTCAGCAGTCTGGCGATTCATCTGCTGCTCGTCTTCGCCGTGATCTCCATCGTCATGCACTTCATCTCAGGTCGCCGCGCAACCTAGTCACTGGACTTGAAAGCACCGGGAAGGGCACGGTACCTTGTACCTGCCTTTTTCTTGCCTGCCCCTGCGACGCGTCCTACGTTGGCCGTGGCAAGGCGTGGTTAATGCCGCCGAATGCGACGCGAATCAGCCTGTCTGATCAGCATTGGAAGATTGCTTCAGCAGCCTCCTTTGCGCCTCGGTCCACGCACCTTGATCGTTCTGCCAGTCGGTGGGCTTCCCTTAGCAAGCCAAGGCTGACAATCGGGACACCAGTAGGTTGAGCGCGCCTGCTCGCCTTGCTTCCGCATCATGATCGTCGCACCGCAGCGCCGGCATTCCTGGCCTTGCCTTCCATACACCCAGAGTCGCGCTTCGCGGTCCATGGCATGTGTCGTCCTGCGATTGCCCGAGTAGGTCACGATCCCGTCGCCTGAACCATCCATCACGTTGGCCTTCATGTATCGCTGGGAGACCTCGGCCATGACCTCCATCTCGCGCGCGCTCACCTGGCCGATCGGCCGAAAGGGATTCACTCCAGCCGTGAAGGCTACCTCGCTTTTGTACACATTTCCGAGACCTGCCAGAACTCGCTGGTTCAGCAGCACCACCGCAGTCTCTGCCTCGGGATGCTGCGCGGCGAAGCGCGTCATCGCCGCTACGCCGCCTTCGACGGTGTAGTCGTCGGAGAGCACATCGATGCCCAGTCGTGGAAGCTGGGTATGGCGTTCAAGAGAGCGCGCATCGTGGAACTCACACACCGGTATGTTGAATCCCACCGCTTGCCAGCCCTCTACCGAGACCGCCACGCGCATCCTGCTTCGCCCCATCCACCATTTTTCTCCGGTCCGATAGAGGTGCCAGCTTCCGCTCATCAGCATGTGGGTAAGCAGAATGAGGTCACCGGAGAAGTATGCGAGGCACCACTTTCCCCTCGCCTCGACGTGGGTGATGGTTCGGCCGAGGAGCGGGGTGTCGTCGTTGACTCGCGCAAGGGGCGCAAGCCCGGTATCGAAGTGGGTGACCGTCTTGCCGGCAAGGGCCTTGTTCAGAGCCCTCGCTGCGCGGTAGATGGTGTCGCCTTCAGGCATCGTCAGCAAGGATACCAAGAGGACGGGTCCGGCTGAAAATGTGCAGTCGATCAGGGCAATGGGAGGACCGTCGGCGCGCCAATGGGCGTTTGTTCCGGGCCTGCTTTGGGGATGCTTGCAGCGGCGAGAAAGATGCTTGCGGCTTCACGTCGAGAGGCCTACAATTCCCGTCACTCAGACCTTTACTCAGCGATGAATGCCAAGGACAGTGGCACGAGCGTAGATTGCCTTTCACGGAGAGCCAGATGAACGCCGATTCCCCCCAATGTGGTGCGCCTGCGAAGGACCGCCTTCTACGACTTCTAGCTGTGTGTGCCGCCTTTGTCGTGAGCGTCGCGCTGTTTGCCGGGTCTCCCGCCCGCGCTCAGACATCTACGGCCGACATCCTCGGCACCATCACCGACCCTACGGGAGCCACGCTTCCGGATGTTACCGTCACCCTGCTGAACCTCGATACCCGGGACACGCGGTCCGATGTGACGACGCAGGGCGGAGCCTTCTCGTTTACCAACCTGAATCCCGGCCGCTACAAGGTAACGATCCAGGGCAAAGGCTTCGAGAACATCAGCATGAACGATGTGAATGTGGCCGCCGGGGACCGTCGACGTCTCGACGCGAAGATGACGATCGGGGGATCGAACGAGACGGTCGAGGTGAATACCTCCTCACCGGTCCTCCAGACCGACAGCTCCGCCGTCGCCAGCACGGTGACCGAACGCGCGGTGCAGGATCTGCCGCTCAACGGGCGCAACTACATCAACCTGACGCAGATCATCCCCGGCGCGAATGAAGGGCCTCCGGGAGGTCTTTCGAGCGGCAACCGGCCGGACGATCGCCGGCAGACGTCCTCGGTGTCTGTCAACGGGCAGTCCGACGTGATCAACGATCAATTGATCGACGGCATGGACAACAACGAGCGTGTGATCGGCAGCATTGGCGTGCGGCCCTCGATCGACGCCATCGCCGAGGTGCGGATTCTGACGAACAGCTACTCCGCAGACGCGGGACGCAGCGCTGGCGGCGTCATCAACATCATCACGAAGAGCGGAACCAACCAGCTCCATGGCTCTGCGTACGAGTACTTCCGCAACGACATTCTGAACGCCTACGCCTACCAGTTTGGCGCGCATAACAAAAAGACGAAGCTCCGGCAGAACCAGTTCGGCGGCAGCCTGGGTGGGCCAATCTTCAAGGACCGGACGTTCTTCTTCGGCGACGCGGAGTTCTTCCGTCTGGTGCAGGGCAACGCGCCGTCGACGGCGACCGTTCCCACACTGTATGAGGAACAGCATCCGGGAGACTTCTCGGATCGGCTGCCCACCGGCCCGGGCGTCCCTGCGAGTTCGCTGAATGGGACCGCTGTCAACTGCGGCGCGGTCAGCGGTGCGACCAACCCGGGATTGCAAAATCCCAACTGTGTGTACGACAAGTTTACCGGCCAGGCGATCGCAAGCAACGTGATTCCCGCCAATCAACTGGACCCCGTCGCGCTGAAGTACTTTGCTCTTTACCCTGCTCCCAATTCCGGAGCCAATCAGTATGTCGGCAGCCGGACGCGCACGCAGTTCTCCACCGTGTACGACGTTCGGGTCGATCACAAGGTATCCGCCAAGGATTCGCTGTTCGCGCGCTATACAGTCAACAGCATCGCGACCTTCACCATTGCGACTCCCTTCCCGATCTCCAATGCCCTCGGGTTCGCGCTCGATCCTGGAACCGGATTCAACGGGACCTCGCCCCAGACCGCGCGCAATATCCAGTTGAATTACGGCCATACCTTCACGTCAAACCTGTTGATGTCGCTTGGCGCCGGGTATACCTTCATCGACAACTTTTCCACGCCGTTGAACTACGGCCTGAGTCCAAACACTACCTTTGGGCAACCCAACATCAACGTCAGCCAGATCACCTCCGGCTTGGCGCCGATCTCGGTGACAGGCAGCAACGGTATTGGGTATGGCGGCTACTTTACCCCACTGCATAACAAGGACAATACCTACCAGATCAACGGTGCTGTTTTCTACTCGCATGGAAATCAGTCGATCAAGGTAGGCGCGGCGCTGATCCGTCGCTATGCTTCCAACCAGCAAGATGGTGCCGGGGAAGGAAACTGGACGTTCCCTGGCTTTACCGGGCTGCTGAGCGGAGTCTTTTCCTCGGTGACGCGCAACAACAGCCTGTACGTGCCGCAGTACCGCTCGTGGGAGCCGAGCTTTTTCGTGCAGGACGACTGGCATGCCTCGCAGAAGCTGACGCTGAACCTGGGCGTGCGCTACGACGTGTTCACCCCCTTCACCGAGACCGGCAACCACATTGCGAATCTTGACTTGAACACGGCGAAGATCGTTACGGCCGGGGTCAACGGGGTTTCGCGGACGGCAGGCGTCAAAACAGATTACGGCGACATCTCGCCTCGCATCGGATTTGCGTACACGGTGCAACCCGGCACGGTTGTGCGCGGTGGCTTCGGCCTCAGCTACTTCCCCGCCAACCTCACCTCCTCCTCGAACCTGAAGAATCAGCCCTTCGTCTCCGTGTATGGCGTGTGCAACTCGCACTCGGGCACGACGGGAGGATGCGACCCTGCCTTCCAGTTCTTCCAGAACGGCCTGCCCCTGCCCGCGCCGACGGACGTAAACAAGCTGGCCGGGAGCGTTCCTAATGTCGAGGACTTCAACTTCAAGGCGAGTTACCTGGAGCAGTTCAACCTGGTCGTGCAGCAGCAGCTTGCGGGTTCGGTGCTGACGGTCGCGTATGTTGGCGCGCTTGGCCGGCGCCTGTACGACAACATTGCCGACATCAACCGCATTGTTCCCAACGCGAATGGTTCTACGGTAGGCGGGGTACGGCCTTACTCGGGCGTTGGCGTGCTGCCGAACGTGACCACCATCGGCGGCTTGTTCAGCAACGGTGCTTCCAAGTACAGCTCGCTCCAAGCCTCATTCGAGCGTCGATTCAGCCAGGGCATCGGCTTCAACGCGAATACCACCTGGGCACACAACCTGGACAACGTCAGCACGATCAGCGGCGGCGGCGGTGGAGGCAACGGCCAGGTGCTTAGGACTCGCGCCCTGGACGACTACGGCAACGCCGATCTCGACCAGCGCAACCGCATTGTGGTTTCAGTGAACTACGCGCCGGTCTACGGATCGTCCTTCAAGGGGCTCAAGGGAGCTTTCGTGAAGGGATGGCAGGCAAACCTGATCAACGTTTGGGCCACGGGCCTCTCTTATAACGTTGTCAACGGCAGCAATGTGAGCGGCACAAGCCCTAATGGATCGGCGGATCGGCCGAACCAGGTGCTCAGCAATACGACGACCCCGAACTGCCAGAACGCCTCCACCGCACTCTGCTACTTCAACACTGCCGCGTATGCGACGCAGCCTGTTGGGACGCTGGGGAACACGCGGAGAAATCAGCTTCACGGACCGCCTTACCGGCATCTTGACCTATCTCTGTTCAAGGACTTTCCGTTGACGGAGCGGGTGAAGCTGCAGTTTCGGGCCGAGATGTTCAACGCCGCCAACCAGACCAACTATGCCAACCCGACGACGGGGATCACATCCGCGACCTTCGGACGGCTCACTGCAACGAGCGTCAATTACAATCCGCGCGTCGTGCAGTTCGCGCTGCGCGCGACGTTCTAGACTGGCAACCGTCGTAGGGCCGTGCCCTCCTCGTTGGGGGGCACCGGCGCTTGCCAGGCTAACCTGAGGATCGTCGAAGGCTTGAAACGCGACGTTGCAGAACATCCTGCGTTAACTCTCAGCGATGGATCGCTGGTGTGAGCTTGCGTTTGAACGTAGTGGAGTCGAAGTGTCGTGCAGGGTGCGGAGGTTGCAGGGGAACCTGCTGGGCGGCACCGGTGGCGTGGTGTTTCAAGTGGGCACGTTGCGGAGGTCGGCAGGGCCTGTGTCGCCAGGGGACGTGGCAGGGAAGATTGTCGATGGGTGGCGATGCAACCGGTTCTGAGGCGAAGGACTCCAACGGTACTGGGTGCGGGGATGGCGCAAGGACGCCACGTTCCTCCGGCAAGCTCCAATCGACGTTAACCACGTAACGATCAGACGCGCCACTGCGGCGTGACCACCAAGCAGGCTGAGGAGAAACTATGTACTATACCGACAAAAAGTTGCAATTCCCGGTGCGCGTTGAGAAGCCGAATCCGGTGTTTGCGCGGATGCTGCAGCAGGGAATCGGCGGAGTCGAAGGCGAAATCCGCGTGTGTATGCAGTACTTCTTTCAGGCGTGGGGTTCGCGTGGACCGGTGAAGTACCGGGACATGCTGCTGAATACGGCGACGGAGGAGATCGGTCATATCGAGATGCTGGCGACCGCCGTGGCGCTGAACCTGGAGAAGGCTCCAGTCTCGCTGCAGGAAGAGGTTGCGGGAGACCCGATCGGTGGGGCGATTCTAAGCGGGATGGACATGCGGCACATCCTGTCGACCGGCCTGGCGGCTCTGCCGGCAGATTCGAATGGGGTTCCGTTCGATATGTCGCACATCTATGCCAGCGGCAACATTGCGGGCGACATGTACAGCAACATTGCGGCGGAGGCTACGGGCCGGACGCT
This sequence comes from uncultured Granulicella sp., assembly GCA_965213785.1. Taxonomy (GTDB): domain Bacteria; phylum Acidobacteriota; class Terriglobia; order Terriglobales; family Acidobacteriaceae; genus Edaphobacter. The sequence continues at coordinate 3,845,943 of OZ243921.1, forward strand.
GGCGACGCGGCTGTACCATGCGACCGATGATCCGGGGATGAAGCAGATGCTCGCGTTCATGATCGCTCGGGACACGATGCACCAGCAACAGTGGCTGGCGGTGTTGGAGGAGCTTGGGCCGACGCACCTTCCAGTGCCGAACAGCTTTCCACAGAGCGAGGAAAACCTGGACTACTCGTACAAGTTCTTCATCAGCACGCTGGAGGGGATTGGGAACCAGGCGGAGCAGCCCTGGACGAGTGGCGCGGCTCCGGACGGGAAGGGGACGTTCGAACCGTTTGTGAACCGTCCGATGGGCGAGGAGCCGAACCTGGGGTTTGGGCGGCCTGATACGTTCGGCCAGAAGGAGCAGGCGCTGGGGTCGGCCGTAGGGCTGAAGGAGAAGGGCAAGGACGTGCTGAACCGGGTCGTGCAGACGCTGTAGCGCCAGTGGTGTAGGAGAAGGGCGCGGTGCCTGTGTCGGGTGCCGCGCCCTTTCTCTGTCTCGGCACCTGCTGCGATACTATTCCGATGAGTTCGGCGAGTGGGGGAGACTTGGGGTGGGTTCCGCGGCATAATCCGTGGGCGGTGGCGCTGACGGTGACGCTGGCGACCTTCATGGAGGTGCTGGATACTTCTATTGCGAATGTGGCACTGCCGCATATCGCAGGGTCGCTGGGGGCGAGTTCGGAGGAGGCGACGTGGGTTCTGACGAGCTACCTGGTTTCGAGCGCGATTGTGCTGCCGATTTCGGGGTGGCTTTCGAACAGGATTGGGCGGAAGCGGTTCTACATGGGCTGCGTGATGCTGTTTACGGTCTGCTCGCTGCTGTGCGGGCTGGCTACTTCGCTGCCGATGTTGATCGTGGCGCGGATTCTGCAGGGTGCGGGGGGTGGGGGGCTGGCGCCGAGTGAGCAGGCGATCCTGGCGGATACGTTCTCGATCGAGAAGCGGGGGCAGGCGTTTGCGCTGTACGGGATGGCGGTGGTGGTGGCGCCGGCGATCGGGCCGACGCTGGGGGGGTGGATTACCGACAACTTCAATTGGCACTGGATCTTCTTTATCAACCTTCCGGTGGGGCTGTTGTCGCTGTACCTGAGCAACCGGATGGTGGAAGACCCCCCGCACCTGAAGGTGAGGCGAGAGGAGGCGAAGCGGGCGCGTGTGGACTTTGTAGGGCTTGGGCTGGTGGGCGTTGGGGTGGGGTGCCTGGAGTTTACGCTGGATAAGGGGCAGGAGAAGGACTGGTTCGGAAGCCCGATGATTGTGGCGTTCGCGGCGGTGGCGCTGGTGGTGCTGGTGACGTTTGCGGTGTGGGAGTGGCGGCACGAGGACCCGATTGTCGACCTGAAGCTCTTGAAGAACCGGAACTTCGGCACGGCGGTTTTTCTGCAGTTGATCCTGGGGATGGTGCTGTTTGGGAGTACGGTGCTGATTCCGCAGTATCTGCAGACGCTGCTGGGGTACACGGCGGAGCGGGCGGGGATGGTGCTGTCGCCGGCTGGCTTTGTGATGATGGCCGGGATGGCGGTGGCGGGGAAATCGCTGGGGAAGTTTGATCCGCGGGTGATGGTGGCGTGCGGGTATGGGGTGCTGGCCCTGGGGATATGGAACCTGACGCGGCTGGACCTGAATACGGCGTACGGGACGGTGACGCTGTGGCGGATGCTCCAGGTGATCGGGCTTCCATTTGTGTTTATTCCCATCTCGACGCTGAACTATGTGGGGGTCCCGGCAAATAAGACGAACCAGATTTCTTCGCTGTCGAACTTTGCCAGAAACCTGGGCGGAAGCGCGGGGACGGCGCTGTTGACGACGTTCCTGGCGCGAACGGCGCAGGTGCACCAGGTGGGGCTGGCGGCGAATGTGAATGCGGGGAGCGTGGCGTATCGGCTGTATCTCGACCGCGTGGTGGAGATGCTGCGGAATGCCGGGATGGGGGCGGGGCAGGCAAGCGCGATGGCAGCGGGGTACGCGTATCAGCAGATGGTGCGGCAGGCTTCGATGCTGAGCTACCAGAATGCGTTTCGACTGATGGCCGTGGTGATTGTCTGCCTGGTGCCGCTGCCCTTCCTGATGCGGTTGCCGGCAAAGCGAGTGAAGGCCGACCCTGAGGCGATGGGGGGGCACTGAGGTCCGCTTCGGGCTTCGGGGCTGATGGGAGGGGAGGTTGAACGGTGGCGAGGTGGCGGTGATGCTGGTGGGTGAGCGAGAGCATTTTCCGGTGGAGTCGCCGAGTGTGTTTCAGCTGCCGATGGTGCTGAGCGCGCTGCGGCTGAGCGAGGCGGATGAGGCGCAGGCGATCCGGGCGGTGAATACGCGGTAGGTGGTGCCGGTGGAGGGCAGGACGTGCGTGGGGGATCTGCTGTGTGTTGGTTTTGCAGCGAGGGCGGGGGAGATGGAGCGGCTGCGGGCGGATTTTGATTCGTGGGGCAGAAAGAAAACGCACGGAGAGCGTCATCATTCGATGCTACAATTCGTGCATGAGAACAACGCTCGCGCTTGATGACCATCTGGTGCAAACCGCGCAGGAGTTTACCGGGTTGATGGAAAAGACCGCCCTTGTTCGAGAAGCGCTGAAGGCATTGATTGAGCGCGAGGGCGCTCGAAGATTGGCGGCACTGGGCGGCACTATGCCCGGTCTTGCGGACGTTCCTCGCCGCCGGATGAGCGAGTGATCCTCGCCGATACTTCAATCTGGATCGACCATTTGCGCTCCGGAAACCGCCGCCTGGCTGAGTTGCTGCATGCCGGCCTGATGGTGACTCACCCCTATGTTGTTGGGGAAGTGGCTTTGGGGAATCTGCCTCTCCGCCCTGAAGTGCTCCGTTACCTGGATGGCCTTCCGGGCCTTCGTGTCGCACGGCAGGATGAAGTTCGAAGCATGGTAGAAAGTCGGACTCTGTACGGGCAGGGCATCGGGTGGGTCGATGCACATCTTCTTGCTTCTTGTCTGATTCATCCATCGACGACCTTATGGACTGCTGACAAGCGGCTGAGAGTGGCGGCAGGAATGCTGGGAGTTGAGGCGATGTTTTCGTAGGAGTTGGATGGCTGCGCTCGTCGCGGGGTTGGGGACAGGCTCGGGTCGATGGCGGGGCCAAGGACATACGTAGCTTTGTTCTTTAGGACTGACCGGGCGGAGTTGAGTGAGGCGAAGGAGCCAGAGCAGGCCTCAGCGACGCAGTTTCAGATCAACACTCCGCCGCTCGCATCGGGCGGGAGAGACGGAGCGGCTCGAAGTCGTCGACCAGGCGGTCGGGCGGGGGCCGCAGAGCCTCCCAGACACTCTTGAAGGGGCGCGCTGCGGAACGTTCTTCGGCAGGCGCTTGCTCGGCGTGGGCGATTGTGGTGAAGCATTCCTCGGTGAGGAGGAGGAGCGCTGGTTGTGGCGCTCGAGGAGTTGGGAGCCCTCGGACTCGGCTTTGTCGAGGACGGCGCCCAGGGTGGCTTCGGCTTGTGCAACAGCCCAGCTGGTCATGGTGTCACCTCGGGATGCTTATAGTCGGGGGTGGCGAGGGGAGTGACTGGCGGGCCGAGGGCGCTGGGGAGGGTGGCGAGGATCTTGAGGTTGCTCTGGACCTGGGCCCAGGCTTTGGGGTTGCTCTGGGTGGTGGGGACGTGGACGGGGTCGGCATAGTAGGCGAGCAGGTCGTGCTTGAGGGTGGAGGGGATGGCGCGTGTGGGCGGCCGGGTGACGTCGGCGAGGAGGGTGGCGTAGGTCTGGTCGGTGAGGCGATAGGTCCCTGGGAGGACGTCTGCGCCGGTGTCGAGGTCGCGGTTGGGGAGGTTGGCGGCGAGGTCCGTGAAGTGGGCGAGGAGGGTGCGGAGCTGGGCGGCGGTCTGGTTGAGGCTGTGGACGTAGAGGTCGTGGGTGAAGGGGAGCGGGCCGCGGAGGGAGAGTTCGGAGAGGAGGCCGACCTTGGGGAGGATGAGGAGCAGGCCGGCGAGAGAGTAGGTGGCGATGCCGGGTTTGCGGCGGAAGGGCTCCCAATTGTTGGCGGTGTCGGCCTGGTGGAGGTCGGCGATGAGCTTGTCGAGCTCAGGGCCGGGGGTGTCGGGGGGCATGGAGTGGCGGTGGAGGACGGTTTCGGCGTAGGCGATGCGCGGGAGGAAGGTGCGGACGCCGAAGCGGTAGCCGCGGAGGACGGGGCGGCGGCCGCCGAGAACGGTGAGTTCGTCGAGGCCGTAGGTGTCGAAGAAGGCGCGGGCGAGCTGGCTGGTGGGAACGCCGAGGCCGACGTGGCGGAGATAGCCGAGCGGGGCGAAGCGATGCCTGGCGATCTCGTTGATGTCGAAGGCGAACTCGGTGCGGACGTGCTGGCGTTTGCCCTGCTCGTAGGAGACGGAGTTGCCGTATCGGCGGGCGAGTTTGGGAAACTCGATGGCGACGGCGGGGTTGACGGCGAGGGAGTGGCCGTTGGTGTCGCCGAGGTAGTGGGAGAGGGCTCCGATGGCGAAGGCGAGCTCGTCGGCGTCGCGTGCTTCGGCGATGAGAGCGAGGACGAAGTCTCCGGAGCGGACGTAGTGGGTGAGGTTGGAGAAGTACTGGTTGCCCAAGGGGTAGTAGCCGAGGTCCTGGATGGCGGCTCCGCCATAGGCGTAGGCGTGGGCGAGCTGGAGCTGCGGGGGCGTGAGGTGCGGGTAACGATCGAGGAGGAGGGGCTGGATGGAGTCGAGCCAGACGAGGTCGACGATCTGCTGGTGGGTTTGGACGGAGTACGGGTGAGCGCTGGCTGGGAGGAGAAGGCAGAGGAGGAGCAGGAGACGGCGGGGCATGGGCTTATCGTAGCGTGCTGTAGACGAGTGGGATGGTTGCGGCGCAGACTGGACGTGTTGGGATGCGGCTCTGAGGGAGGTTCGAGGATGCGAAGCGGAGCGGGACCACGAGTTGCGGTGCGGGGTCTTCTGGTGTTGATCCTGGGGGCGCCGGGTCTCTGGGGGAGCTTTGCTTCGGGCCAGTCGGACTTGGGGGAAGCACACGCGAAGCCGAGCCGGTTGCGGGTGTCTTCGGGAGTGATGGCGGGGAACCTGGTGAAGAGGGTGGACCCGGTGATTCCGGCGTCGGTGCGGGTGAATGGAGCGGTGGTGGTGCGGGCATTGATCTCGAAGACGGGAGTGGTGGACGAGGTGGAGGCGATCTCCGGACCTGCGGACCTGCGGCCTTTCGTGCTGGATGCGGTGAGGCAGTGGCAGTATCGGCCTTATCTGCTGAATGGCGAGCCGGTGGAGGTGGATACGACGATTACGTGGTCTATGCAGCTTGGTGGAAGAGGGCCGGGGATGATGAGCGATGGCTCATCCGCGCCCAGGGTTCTCGTTGCGCCGCAGCCGGAGTTTACGCAGGAGGCGCGGAAGAAGAAGGTTTCGGGTACCGTGCTGGTGAGCCTGACGGTGGACGAGCAGGGCAGGCCGACCAATGTGAAGGTGCTGCGGGGACTTGGCAGCGGGCTGGATGAGAAGGCGGTCGAGGCGGTGGAAGGGTACCGTTTCCGTCCGGCGATGAGGGAGGGGAAGGCCGTGGCGCAGGACTTGCGGATCGAGGTCAACTTCCAGATCTTTTAGGCGAAGGCCTCGGTTGCACGGACCCCGCGTTTTTACAAATCCGTCGCCCAGTTTACGGGGGTTCGCAGGTCGTTAATGCGATGGAAGGCTAGATCGTTGGTGACGAGAGTGGCATTGGATGCGATGGCGTGTGCCGCAATCATCATGTCCATATTTCCAAGTGTCTTACCGTTGGCCTCCAGTTTTGCTCTCAGCCGTCCGTACGTTTCCGCTTCATCGCGTCCCCAGGGAAGCACACGGATGCTGGCAAGCAGGCTTTCCAGCAGAAACTTCAGCGCAGTCGCTTCGGGACGCTTTGCCAAACCGTAGCGGGATTTCAGCCTCGGTGATTGCCGAGATACAGGCCGCTTCATCTATCTGGAGGTTAAGCAGCGCCGCGCGGGCGGCTGCGGATCGCCCCTTTGCGATGTAGCTGAGGATGTTGGTGTCCAGCATGTAGATGGACTTCAAACTTCCGGCCTAGCCTGCGGGGATTCCTGTGCGCGATCTTCCGGCGTCAGGAAGTCGTCGGGTACGCCGAGACGGTCGAGCGCCTCAAAAATTTCCGCGAGGCTGCTGGGGCTCTGCGAAAGGATTAGATCGCCAGTGGCTGCATCGCGTCGAACGAAGACCTCGCCGCTGGTAAAACGGAACCTGGATGGGATTCGCACTGCCTGGCTTCGGCCACTCATGAAGACCTTGGCTTTTTCAAGTTGGGCCATGAGACATCTCTGCGACGTAGCATGGTGTATGACGCTGACCTTGTCAACGCCGAGACGTTTTGTTGCTCGACAGGATCAGGCGATCTTCAGGCCGGATTTGGCGTTTTGGATGAAGGCGGTGGCGGTGTGGGCGATGTAGTCGAGCATGGGTTCGGTGAGGCCCGGGAAGACGCCGAGCCAGAAGACCTGGTTCATGACGTAGTCGGTGTTTTTGAGGTCGCCGACGACGCGGTAGTTCCAGCCTTCGTAGGCGGGCTGGCGGAGGAGGTTTCCGGCGAACATGAGGCGCGTGCCGATCTTGGCGGTGTCGAAGTGGCGGGTGAGCTGGTCGCGGGTGAAGGGGGCGTCGGGCTTGACGGCGATGGGGAAGCCGAACCAGCTGGGGTCGACGTGTTCTCCGGCTACGGGAAGGACGAGGTGCTCCTGGAGGTGGGAGAGGGCTTGGTAAAGGTAGGCGAAGTTTTCCTTGCGGCGGGCGATGAAGTGGGGGAGCTTGGCGATTTGCGAGACGCCGAGGGCGGCCTGCATGTCGGTGGCCTTGAGGTTGTAGCCGACGTGGGAGTAGGTGTATTTGTGGTCGTAGCCGCAGGGTAGGGTTCCGAGCTGCCAGTCGAAGCGCTTGCCGCAGGTGTTGTCGACTCCGGGCTCGCACCAGCAGTCGCGGCCCCAGTCGCGGAAGCTGTCGATGAGGACCTGGAGGGCGGGCTTGTCGGTGAGGACGGCGCCGCCCTCGCCCATGGTGATGTGGTGAGCCGGGTAGAAGCTGACGGTGGCGATGTCGCCGAAGGTTCCGACTTTCTGGCCTTTGAAGGTGGTGCCGAGGGCGTCGCAGCAGTCTTCGACGAGCCAGAGGTTGTGCTGTTTGCAGAAGGCGGCGACGGCCTCGGCGTTGAAGGCGTTGCCAAGGGTGTGGGCGATCATGACGGCGCCGGTTTTTTCGCTGCGGGCCTCTTCGAGTTTGGTGATGTCGATCTCGAAGGTGGGGAGGGTGACGTCGACGAAGACAGGGACGAGGCGATTCTGGAGGATGGGGTTGACGGTGGTGGGGAAGCCGGCGGCGACGGTGATGACCTCCATGCCGGGTTTGAGCTGACGGTCGCCGAGCTTGGGGCTGGTGAGGGCGGAGAGGGCGACGAGGTTGGCGGAGGAGCCGGAGTTGACGAGGGAGGCGGAGCGTAGGCCGAAGAAGCGGGCCAACTTCCGTTCGAAGTCTTTTGCGAAACGTCCGGTGGTGAACCAGGCGTCGAGGGCGGAATCGACGACGGAGCAGAGGTCGTCCGGGCCGATGACCTTGCCGGAGACCTGGACTCCGGACTGGCCGGGGACGAAATCTTTTTTTGGGAAGGCTTCCGCGTGGTACTGGGCTGTGAGGTCGAGGATCTGCTGGCGGAGCGCGGTGGCTTTTTCAGTCATGACTGGGTTCAAGGATACACAATCGACTGGGGGTGGACCGGGGTGGGATACTGGGGTGCAGGGCGTGTTTTGCCCAGATGGGATTCGGGATCGGCGAGGCTTACGGGATGAAAGCAGTGATTCTGGCAGGAGGGCTGGGGACGCGGATCAGCGAAGAGACGAGCGTGCGGCCGAAGCCGATGGTAGAGATTGGCGGACGGCCGATCTTGTGGCACATTCTGAAGCTGTATTCGGCGCATGGAATCCACGATTTCGTGATCTGCTGCGGGTACAAGGGGTACGTCATCAAGGAGTATTTTGCGAACTACTTTCTCCATACGTCGGACGTGACGTTCGACATGACGGAGAACCGGATGACGGTGCATAACTCGGTGGCGGAGCCCTGGCGGGTGACGCTGGTGGATACCGGGGACGCCACGGGCACAGGTGGGCGGCTGCGGCGGGTGGCGCAGTATCTTGAACCGGCGGAGCCGTTCTGCATGACCTATGGGGATGGGGTAGCGGATGTGGATATTACGGCTTCGATTGCGTTCCACAAGGCGCATGGCAAGGCGGTGACGCTGACGAGCGTGCAACCGGTGGCGCGGTTCGGGGCGCTGGGGTTGAAGGATACGCAGATCTACTCGTTTCAGGAGAAGCCGAGCGATGAGGGTGGATGGATCAACGGAGGATTCTTTGTGCTGGAGCCGCGGGCTATCGATGCGGTGACGGACGATCTGCAGATGTTCGAGCGGGAGCCGATCGAGGCGCTGGTGACAAAGGGGGAGGTGCATGCGTTCTTTCACCATGGGTTCTGGCAGGCGATGGATACGTTGCGGGATAAGCAGCAGTTGGAGGATCTTTGGGGGCGGGGGAAGGCGCCCTGGAAGAGCTGGTAGGCAGGGTTCATGGGGTTCGATGGCGGGCGGTTTGCTTTTGAGCTGTCAGCTGTCAGCTGTCGGCTATGAGCTATCAGGTGTCGGTTGTGATTTGTTGAGTCCGGGGGCTGAGCCCAGGGCCCTGGTTTAGGAGCGTGTATGGCGTTGGAAGAGTTTTCGTGGTCGGGGCGGCGGGTCTTCTTGACCGGGCATACGGGATTCAAGGGCGGTTGGCTGGCGGTTTGGCTGGCTTCGCTGGGGGCGACGGTGCGGGGGTATGCGCTCGATCCATATACGACGCCAAGCCTGTTCGAGGTGGCGCGGGTGGGGGACCTTTGCGAGGATGTGCGGGGGGACATCCGTGATGCGGCGGCGCTCGACCGGGCGATGGCGGAGTTCGCGCCGGAGGTGGTGTTCCATATGGCAGCGCAGCCGCTGGTAAGGCTCTCGTATGCGGACCCGATCGGGACGTTTGAGACGAACGTGATGGGGACGGCGCGGGTGTTGGATGCCGTGCGGCGGACGGAGTCGGTGCGGGCGGTGGTGTCGGTGACGACCGACAAATGTTACGAGAACAAGGAGTGGGTTTGGGGGTACCGGGAGACGGACCCGCTGGGGGGATATGACCCGTATTCGAGCTCAAAGGCATGCGCGGAGATTGTTTCGGCGGCGTTCCGGCAATCTTACTTTCCGGTGGGCGAGATGGCGCGGCATCGGGTGGGGGTGGCGACGGCGCGGGCGGGCAATGTGATTGGCGGCGGGGACTGGTCGACGGACCGGCTGATTCCGGATCTGATCCGCGGGTTTGGGGAGGGGCAGCCGGTGAAGATTCGGCGGCCGGGAGCGATCCGGCCGTGGCAGCATGTGCTGGAGCCGCTGCACGGGTATCTGCGGCTAGCGGAGATGCTGCTGGGGGAGGATGCGGGGCGATTCGCAAGGGCCTATAACTTTGGCCCGGCGGACGACGATGCGCGGACGGTGGGGTGGATTGTGGAGCGGATGACGGAGTTCTGGGGGCGGGGCGCGGCGTGGGTGCAGGATGGCGACCCTGGGGTGCATGAGGCGGGATATCTGAAGCTGGATGCGAGCCGGGCGAAGGCGGACCTGGGGTGGGTTCCGCGGCTGCGGCTGGAGACGGCGCTGCGGTGGCTGGTGGAGTGGTACCGGATGGCGGAGGAGAGCCCGGCGGGGAGCAAAGATATGCAAGCGTTTACGCTGAAGCAGATTGGGGAGTACTCCGGGATGCTGGGGCTATAGGGTGAGATTGAACTCTGGGCGGATGTCTAGGAGATGGCTTGGCTGGCTGGTGCTGCTGGTGATGGGGTTCGGCGTGGCCGGGGCGCAGGGGCGCGGGACGGTCCCGGTGGTGCTGCTGAGCGACATTCACTTCGATCCGTTTGCCGATCCGGGAAAGGTGAAGCTGCTGGCGGGGGCTTCGGTGACGAAGTGGGACGCGGTGCTGGGGGGTGCGGCGACACCGACGATGGAGCACGACTTTGCGGCGCTGCGAGAGGTGTGCCATTCGCGCGGAACGGATACGACGGCGGCGCTGTGGCGGTCGAGCCTGAAGGCGATGCATCGGCAAGGCATGGGGGCGGTGTTTGTGGCGGTGAGCGGGGACCTGCTGGCGCACAACTTCGATTGCAAGTTCAAGAAGAGCTTTCCGACGGCAACGGATGCGGACTACGTGGCCTTTGTAGAGCAGACCGTGCGATACCTGGTGCGGGGGATGCAGTTGGCGTTTCCGGAGACGCCGATTTATGTGGCGATGGGGAACAACGACTCCGCGTGCGGGGATTACAAGGATCAGCGGGGGAGCGCGTTCCTGGAGGGGACGGCGAAGATAGTGGCGCAGGCGTTGCCGCCGACGTATCGGGCGGAAGCGGTGCGGGATTTTGCGCGGCTTGGGTATTACGCCGTGCCGATGCCAGCGGCGATTCCGCATGGGCGGATGGTGTTGCTGGACGATCTGTTCCTTTCAGCGCACCATGCGGATTGCTCCGGCAAGAGCGACGACGAGGTGGCCGATGGGGTGACGGCGTGGCTGCGGACGGAGTTGGAGGCGGCGCGGGAGCGGGGCGACCACGTGTGGGTGCTGGGGCATATTCCGCCGGGGGTGGACCTGTATGGGACGCTGCGCGGGCTGGGGAATGTGTGCAAGACGGCTCCGGCGATGTTTCTGGCCAACGAGAAGCTGGCGAGCGTGCTGACGGCGTATCCGGATGTGGTGCGGCTGGCGGTGTTCGGACATAGCCATACGGACGAGCTGCGTCTGCTGACGCATGAGTTTACGGGCAAGGAGGATGGGGTAGCGCGGCCAGGGGCGGGGGTGGCGGTGAAGATCGTGTCCTCGATTTCGCCGGTGAACGGAAATACTCCGTCGTTTACGGTAGGGCGGGTGGAGACGAAGACGGGCACGCTGGCGGACTATACGGTGGTGGTTGCGTCGAACCTGACGGGGGTGGATGCGGTGTGGAAAAAGGAGTACACGTATTCCGAGGTGTACCGGCAGCGGCATTTCGATGCGCCCGCGTTGAAGACGCTTACGGCGGGGTTTGCGGCGGACCCGACGGCGGCGGGCGCGATGAGCCGGGCGTATCTGCAGGAGGTGTATGTGGGCGATCGGTCGGTGCTGCTGAAGCCTTTCTGGCCGGAGTACACGTGTGCGCTGACGCATAACGGGGCGGAGAGCTTTTCCGGGTGCGTATGCAAGAAGTAGGGGTTTGCGTGACGGGTGGATAACTTAGGCCGCGCGAAGCACCGTTGTAGCCGGCAGGGCGCATCTACCAGAAGGCTTACCCAAAGTGAAACCCTGCACGAATCTGAGGAGATGCAATGTCCAACACGCTTTTGCCCGGGCGGCCTTACCCGCTGGGCGCGAAGTCTTCCTCCAAAGGGACCAATTTCGCGTTGTATTCGGAACATGCGACGGCTGTTTCCGTGTGTTTTTTCAACGACGACGGGACACAGACGGACTGCGTGGCGCTGAAGGAACGAACGGCGTTCGTATGGCACGGGCTGGTGTTGGGGATTAAGCCGGGGCAGGTGTACGGGTACCGGGTGGATGGTCCCTGGGAGCCTGAGCAGGGCATGCGGTTCAACGCGGCGAAGCTGCTGGTAGATCCATACGCCGAGGCTATTACGGGGGATGTGGATTGGAGAGCTCCGGTTTTCTCCTACAAGGTAGAGACGGGGGACGACCTGCAGAAGTGCGACAAAGACTCCGCGGCGGGGATGCCGAAGAGTGTGGTGGTGGCGCACCGGTTCGACTGGGATGGGGATTGCCCGCCCGACACGGCGCTGTCGGACTCGGTGATCTACGAGGTTCATGTGAAGGGCTACTCCCAACGCAACCCGATGGTTCCGGAGAAGCTTCGCGGGACGTATGCGGGGCTGGCGCATGAGTCGAGCATCAACTATTTGAAGCTGTTGGGGATTACAGCGGTGGAGTTGCTGCCGGTGCACCACTTCATCGACGATGGGCACCTGCTGGATCAAGGGTTATCCAATTACTGGGGATACAACACGCTGGGATACTTTGCGCCGATGGCGCGGTACTCGAGTACAGGCGACCGCGGCGGGCAGGTGACGGAGTTCAAGGAGATGGTGAAGGCGCTGCACAAGGCCGGGATCGAGGTGATTCTGGACGTGGTGTACAACCACACCTGCGAGGGCAACGAGAAGGGCCCGACCCTTTCCATGAAGGGCGTGGACAACACGACGTACTACCGGACGGTGGCGGACAATCCACGGTTTTACATGGATTACACAGGGACGGGCAACACGCTGAATGTGTATCACCCCCAGGTGTTGAAGCTGCTGATGGACTCGTTGCGATACTGGGTGACGGAGATGCATGTGGACGGCTTCCGGTTCGATCTTGCGTCGACGCTGGCGCGGGAGCTGCATGAGGTGAACAAGCTTTCGGCGTTCTTCGACACGATTCACCAGGATCCGGTGCTGGCGGATGTGAAGCTGATAGCCGAGCCTTGGGATGTGGGCGAGGGTGGGTACCAGGTCGGCCAGTTCCCGGTGCTGTGGGCGGAGTGGAACGGCAAGTACCGCGATACGGTACGGCGATTCTGGAAGGGCGATGAGGGTCAGCTTTCGGATTTCGCGTATCGGCTGACGGGGTCTTCGGATCTTTACCAGTACGACGGGCGCAAGCCGTATGCGAGCATCAACTTCGTGACGGCGCACGACGGGTTCACGCTCTGCGACTTGGTGAGCTTCAATGAGAAACATAATGAAGCGAACTGCGAGAACAACCAGGACGGCGCGAACGACAACGATAGCTGGAACATGGGGGTGGAAGGACCGACGGACGACGAGGAGATCAACCTGCTGCGGGAGCGGCAGCACCGCAACTTTCTGGCGACGTTGATGCTGTCGCAGGGTGTTCCGATGCTGACGGGCGGGGATGAGTTCGCGCGCTCGCAGCGTGGGAACAACAACGCTTTCTGCCAGGATAACGAACTGACCTGGTACGACTGGAAGCTGGATGCCCCCCGAAAACGTCTGATGGAGTACACGTCCAAGCTGATCAACCTGCGGAAGGCGCATCCGAATCTGCATCGGAGAAAGTTTTTCCAGGACCGGACGGTGCATGGGTCGGTGGAGCGGGACATTGCCTGGTACAACCCGGATGGCAATGAGATTCCGGAAGAGATGTGGGGACAGGATTGGGCCAAGACGATCGGGCTGATGCTGAATGGAAAGACACTGCAGGCGTCGAACGACGATGGCACGCCGATGCTGGACGACAGCTTCCTGGTCCTGGTGAACGCGGCTCCGGAGGGAGTGGACTTCACCCTGCCTTCTTCGCCGAATGGGAGTGCCTGGAGGATTGTGCTGGATACGCAAAACATCGATGAGCCGTTCGCCGAGTCGGGGCCGACGGAGAAGGTGATTATTGCGGGGCGGTCGCTGGTGCTGTTGAGCGATGCGGCGGGGGCGCTGATCTGAGCGAGGCGGTAACGCTGCGGGTGTATCGGCCGGCGGATGCAGAAGCGATGTATCGGCTGGACCGGGTGTGCTTCGAGGAGGCTTTCCGGTTCAGCCTTCGGGCGATGCGACGGTTTGCGGAAGGTCCGCGGGCCATGTCCGTTGTGGCGTTGGAGCCTGGTGGGGCGGTGGTGGGTTTTGCCATCGGCGAAATGGCCGGGGAAGCGATGTACGTGGTGACGCTGGACGTGGCTCCTGCGTGGCGGCGCGCTGGGCTTGCGGGGCGGATGCTGCGGTGGCTGGAGGAGCGGGCAGTGGGAGCGCGATGGATGGCCCTGCATGTGTTTGCGGGGAATGCGCCGGCGGTGGCGTTTTATGAGCGGACAGGATTTGCCCTGGTGGGGCGGGAGGAAGACTTTTATGGGCGAGGAATCCCTGCGCTGGTTTATCGCCGGGAGCTTGCTTCAGGAAGGTGATCGGGTGAGGTCCTCGCGGCTGGTCTCGCGGATGGTGGCGAGGCCGATGAGGGTGAGGAGGGCGGAGCCTGAGAGATAGTAGCCGACGAACGGCAGGCCGTGGGTGCGGGCGAGCCAGGTCGCAAGGTAAGGGGCGAGCGAGGCTCCGAGGATGCCGGCGATAGAGAAGGCGAGAGAGCTGCCGGTGTAGCGGACGGCGGTGGGGAAGAGTTCCGAGATGATGGTGCCGACGGGGGCGTAGGTAATGCCCATGAGGGCGAGGCCGAGAGCCATCATGGCGACCGCCCCGGCGGTTCCGGCGGTGAAGAGGGGGGCGAGGACCAGGCCGAAGAGCGCGATGGCGATGGTAACGGCGAACATGACTCGGCGTCGGCCACGCTCTGCCATGAGGGCGGAGAGGGGGATGGTGGCGGCGAAGAAGAGGATGCAGAAGAGCTGCATCTGCAGGAACTTGGCGCGGGTGAAGCCGAGCGCGGTGGTGCCCCAGGAGAGGGCGAAGACGGTCATCAAATAGAAGAGGACGAAGGTGGCAAGGCAGACGAGGATGCCGCTGGCCAGGGCACCCGCGTGATGGCGGAGGACCGTGAGGGCGGGGAAGCGGACCTGCCTGTGGTGCTGAGCGGCAGCCTGGAAGACGGGAGTCTCGGTGATGGAGAGGCGGATATAGAGGCCGAGGATGACCAGGATGGCGCTCGATAGGAAGGGAAGTCGCCAGCCGAACGCGAAGAACTGAGCGTTGGTGAGGTGGCTGGAGAGGAGGAGGAAGACGCCACCCGAGAGGAAGAAGCCGATGGGGGCACCGAGCTGGGGGAACATTCCGTACCAGGCGCGCTTGCCGGGTGGGGCGTTCTCGATGGCGAGGAGGATGGCTCCGCCCCACTCTCCGCCGAGGCCGAGCCCCTGGCCGAAGCGGCAGAGGGCGAGGAGCAGGGGCGCGGCGATGCCGATGGTGGCGTAGGTAGGCAGGCAGCCGATGACGACGGTGGAAAGGCCCATGGTGGAGAGGGCGAGGACGAGAGTGGTCTTGCGGCCGATGCGGTCGCCGAAGTGGCCGAAGAGGGCCGAGCCAATGGGGCGGGCGATGAAGGCGATGGCGAAGGTGGCGAGCGAGGCGAGGGTGGCCGAGGCTGGGTCGGACTTGGGGAAGAAGAGGGCAGGGAAGACGAGGACGGCGGCGGTGGCGTAGATGTAGAAGTCGAAGAACTCGATGGTGGTGCCGATGAGGGAGGCGAAGAGGACCTGGCGGGGGGAGTTGAGGGGCTTGGTGGCGGGTGGTGTGGTCATTCTTGAGCGAGATTCTATAGTTTCTTACGGTTATGAGATGTCTTCCTGCAACCAACGACTTCCTGGGGCGGCCACTTCGACGCTTTTGGAGAACCGCTAGTCAAGGGACGCAAAGAAGGTTGGGACATGAAGGTGGATGGCGGTGTTGGGCACGTGAAGGGCGTCGTCCTTTGCCTTCAAAAGCCCCGCCGGCGTGTAGGAGTAGGCGGCCAACTCGTAGGGATCAATCAGCCAGATATTTTCAACCCCATCGCGAGGTAGTCGTCGCACAGACTGACCGTGCGAGCGAAACGGTCCCTGGGCGATATGGTCTCGATGCAAAGCACGGGAGGAGTGGAAGGGATAGATTCGCGGGGGGCATCTCCCGAAAGGAGACAGAAATCGCAGACGCGGATGCGGGTGGGGCTGATCCGAAGCCGCAGACTCATCGCAGCGCGGACATTCCACTCTGGTCTCTGATCGCCGCACCAGCCAGCAAGGGCTACCTGGGCGGTGCCGTGGGTCCAATCGCCAAGATTTCGCTTCTCCAGGTAGCCGTCGAGGAAGTGCCGGTCGGGCCGATAGCACGTACGCAGGTACTTGGTCAGAGAGACCTGTATGGGCTCAGCGGTTGCCATGTGGAGGCCTCCTGGGGACGATTGTAGCTTAGCGTTTGCCGAAGACGTCGCCCATGCGGCGGATCTGGGCACCGACGCCGCGGAGCTTTTCTTCTAGGCGTTCGTAGCCTCGATCCATGTGGTAGACGCGGTCGAGGATGGTTTCCCCGTCGGCGACCATGGCGGCGAGGACGAGGGCGGCGGAGGCGCGGAGGTCGGAGCACATGACCGCCGCGGACTGGAGGGGCGTCTTGCCTCTAACGGTGGCTGTCCGGCCCTGGACGGTGATGTTGGCGCCCATGCGGTTGAGTTCCTGGACATGCATGAAGCGGTTTTCGAAGATGTTTTCGGTGACCGTGGAGGTGCCTTCGGCCTGGGTGGCGAGGGCCATGAACTGGGCCTGCATGTCGGTGGGGAAGGCCGGGTATTCTTCGGTGGAGATGTTGGTGGCTTTCAGGCCGGCGGCTCCGTTGGAGCGGACGCGGACGTTATCCTTGCCGACGTCGAGGCGGACGCCGGAGGCTTCGAGCTTGGCGATGACGGCGCCGAGGTGGGTGGGGTCGCAGCAGTCGACGTTGAGATCACCGCCGGTGATGGCTCCGGCGATGAGGAAGGTTCCCGCCTCGATGCGATCGGGGTTGATGCGGTGGCGTGCGCCGTGGAGCTTGGCGACGCCGTGAACGCGGATGGTGGAGGTTCCGGCACCTTCGATCTTCGCGCCCATGGCGGTGAGGAGGGCGGCTAGGTCGGTGACCTCGGGCTCACGGGCGCAGTTTTCGAAGATGGTTTCGCCTTCGGCTAACGTCGCGGCCATGAGGAGGTCTTCGGTGCCGGTGACGGTGATCTTGTCGAAGACGATGTGCGCGCCGCGGAGGCGGTTGGTGCGGGCTTCGAGGTAGCCGTGCTCCTGGGTGATGGTGGCTCCCATGGCTTCGAGGCCGCGGATGTGGAGGTCGATGGGGCGTCCGCCGATGGCGCAGCCTCCGGGCATGGCGACGCGGGCGATGCCGGTGCGGGCGATCAGGGGGCCAAGGACGAGCGAGCTGGCGCGCATGGTCTTGACGATCTCGTACTTGGCGACGGGATCGGAGAGGACGGCGCAGCGGATGTGGGTGCGGTGCTGGGCGCGGCCGTAGCCGAGTTCGACCTCCGCGCCCATGCTGGCGAGGAGCTTGCGCTCGGTCTCGATGTCCTGGACCTGCGGGATGTTTTCGAGGATGACCTCTTCCTCGGTGAGGATGGCGGCGGCCATGCAGGGGAGGGCGGAGTTTTTGGCTCCGGAGACTTTAATGGTGCCGAGAAGGGGATTTCCGCCGCGTACGACAAACTTGTCCATCGCTTCAGTTTACGGAGGGTTGGGGAGGAAATGGGGTGCTGACTTGGGTGCGCGGCGAGGCCGGCCGCACCTCGCGCGGTGAGGTTTCAAGAACATGTGGTGCGGATGTGGTGGATGTGTGGCTAACGTGGTGTTTTGACAGGTTGCAAACGTGGTGGGAGGCGCGTCTTTGCTGGGGTTTGTGCGCGGCCGACCATGTTTTTTGTGGTTGGGGCGGTGGCGTGGGCCTCCTGGGGCCGTGGGGGCCTCGCGTTTGTCAAGTGGCGCGGGCTGGGATGAGCCGCGGAGTGTTGTGCGCGACTGTGTTCGCCGGCCCTGGGGGCCAAGGAAGGGTGGTGCGTGGCTTTCGGTTATGCTGGACGTTGGAGCAATCGCGGTTGGGTCCGCCTTTGCCGGTCGGGCCGCGGGGGCGTTCAAATGGTGGGTCCTGGCCCTGAATGAGACCGTGCAAAGGAACATGGGAGAGGTAAGGAGAGTTCGATGAGGAAGCGTCTTCAAGCGATTCGCGCTTTGCGTTTCAATGGCCTGGTGATGGCGTTGTCGCTGAACTTTTGTCTTTTCGGCGTGGCGGCGATCGTGTACGGAGCGCGCCTGGAAGGATCCGCAAATGCGACGCAAGGCACAGGCCTGGGTGAGTTTGCGTTGTTCAACGGGGGCGCAGCGCAGGGCAATGCCGTGACGCTTCCGTATGGGAACGCCGTCGAGGGTGGAAGCCTGATTACGTACTGGCAGGGCGGGCAGGTCCCGATCGACGTCGTCCCGGTGACGAGCAACCTGTATGAGCTGGTGGATGGGGTGGGACATCGTTGCCTGACGGAGAATCGCACGGTGGTGACGCTGGCGACCTGCACTGGGGCGGCGAGCCAGTTGATGGCGCTTGCGGCGCAGGGGAGCGGGTATACGATCCAAGCCGGGGATGGCTCCTGCGTGGAGGCGCCGTCGAGTTTTTCCACGCTGCAGGCTCGGCCTTGCAGCGGCGCGTCGATCCAGAACTGGACGTTTATGGGGCCGGTCCCACTTTCGCTTCCGACCACTGCACCGGCTGCTCCATCGCCCGCGCCAACGGCTCCATCGCCCGCGCCGACGGCTCCTGCTGTGCCGGCGGCACCGGTCAGTGGGGGCACGACGCTTGGGTCGTGGTCGCTGCTGAATGAAGGCGCCACACAGGGCAACAGCCTGACGCTGATGTACGGAGTCTCAAGCGAGGGCAACGGGCTGACCACCTACTGGCCGGCCGCGCAGAGCGGGATCAACGTGGTGGCGATGGGCAGCAACCAGTATGAGCTGGTGGAGAACACGGGCTTCCGCTGCATCAGCGTGAAAGGCGCAGCCGCCAGCCTGGGGACGTGTACGGGGAGCGCGGGCCAACTGTTTACCCTGACCTCGCAGACCGATGGATCGTATACCTTACAGACCGGCGGGAGCCAGTGCCTGGAGGCGCCGGGTGCGTTTACGACCGTGGCGGCCATGCCGTGTGGAACGGCGCTGAACGAGCGGTGGCTGTTCCATGGTGCGACACCGCTGACGCTTACCGGAGCTTCCGCCCCGGTGGCGGCGCCCCCCTCGTCTTCCACGGTGCCCCCCGGCTATCAACTGACCTTCGACGATGAGTTTGGGTCGTTGAACATATCCGACCAGAACGGCGCAGGCACCAAGTGGTACACGCACACGGTACAGTGCTGCCTGTCCGACACGTCGAACCCGGGAACCCCGACGTACATGGCGGGGCTGACCGCACCTGCCGGTCAGAATCCGTACTCCCTGGTGCCGGGCGGTCTGGATATCCGGCTGCAGAAGACGAATGGGGCGTGGTACTCCGGGGTGCTTGCGAGCGTGGACAGCAACGGGCAGGGATTTGCGCAGCAGTATGGGTACTTCGAGATGAAGGCGAACTTTCCGGCAGGGCTGGGCACATGGCCTGCGTTCTGGCTGCTGAACCAGGCAGCGCTGACACGCCATGCGGCGGCCGGCGAGATCGACGTGGTGGAGTCGTACATGCAGTTTCCTACCTACGTGAACACGACCCTGCACGACTGGACGCCGCCGGCGACGACGCCGGGGTACAAGCAGGCCTCCGGGGCAGACTTGTCGAAGGGCTTCCATACGTTCGGCATGTTGTGGACGGCCTCCACGATGACTTTTTACCTGGATGGCGTGACGCTCTACAGCTTTCCCACTCCGCCGATCATGCAGCAGCCGTACTACCCGATTATCGATCTCGGGCTGGGCGGAGGTTGGCCGACGGCGAAGACACCGCAGCAGTCGGACATGATCGTGCAATATGTGAGGGTCTACGCGCCGCCTTCGTAGAAGGCTTGTGGCTGCAGGCCGGGGGAGGCGTCGTGGGCGAGTGCCGGTGAGCCGGCCTGCACGAGGGACGAGCAGGCTGCCTCGTAGTGGAGGATGCGATGACGACGTTTGCTGAATCCCCAGGTGACGGTTTCCAGGAGGCGCTTGCCGTGCTGCTGCAGCCGGTAGACGGCGCGGGTGCGGGCTGAGAGCGGGCGGGGACGAAAAGGAATCAGCGCGGGGTAGGCTTCCACGGCTGCCCGATACGGCTGGCAGTCCGCGCTGGTCCATGGGGGAAAGGCGCCGTTCCAGGGTTTGGGGCTGGACATGAAGTGCTTGATGCGGGGACGGATCTTGCTCTCGACGCGTGAGTGCCGCAGGAAGACGGGATAGTTCCAGGTGAGGGACAGGGGCAGCCGACTGGTTCTTCCGGCGAGGTTGAGGGCATCCTGATCGGGAAAGCGCGAGGAGCGGCCGAGATCCTGAACGTGGCGCCATGCCTCCAGACCGATCTGCGCCCAGCCTTCGGCACGGATGCGCAGGACGCCGCTGTTGAAGTAGCGCAGGCATTCACCTTTCGTAAAGCCGAGACGATGAAGATGGCGGCGCAGGCGGCTGCTGAGGGTGCCTTGATCCTCCAGCAGGAAGGTCAATGGATCGTTGGCGGCAAGGAAATGCCCCTCCGGCACTTCGGTTTCGAGTAGCGGATCGAGCGAATCGAGGATGTGAATGTCGCCATCGAGGTAGAGGTAATCGGTGTAGCGCGCGGGGACGAAGCGGGTGAGGAAGAGCCGGGCGAGCATGGCGGACCGACCTTCGATGAGACGCTTGTCGAGCGCGATGAGATCGATGCCCTGACGGGCGCAGATCGGCGCGAAGACGGCGTTTGTCACGGGGTCGAGATCGACGCAGAAGATGGCGACATCCGCGAGATGCAGGGAGCTATGGTGACGGGCTTGCATGGCGCTGACGAGGGTGGGGAAGAGATAGGTGGGGTCGGTCGTGTAGACGATGCAGCAGGTGGCTGTGCCGCTCATGAGGTGACCCCCGCGGCGACGTGACCGCGTGTGTGGAGGAGCGCCTTGAACTTGCCGGCCGCGATGGCTTCGATGCCGTGGGGTCCGCCGACCGCGAACCAAAGGCTGAAGAGCGTGGCGCAGTAGGTTGCCGCCGCAAGCAGGATGGAGAGCAGCGTGCCTGCCGCGAGCGCGAGCGTGTTGGTCGACTGCGTGAGATGAGGCATTACCAGCAGAAGAACGGCGGCCATGCCGAGAACGCTGACGACGCTGCGCCACGCGGTGAAGATCTGGTCGCGAAGGGAGACGCCGATGAGCTTGCGGACGATGAGCATGCAGAAGCAGACGGTGGCGGTCTCCGAGATGCCGCGAGCGACGACGACCCCCATGAAGCCAAAGCGGAGAGCGCCGAACAGGACGAGGGGGAGCTTGATGGAGATCTCGAAGAGGTTGCGTCTGAAGAAGATGTGGGTTTTGCCGAAGGCCATGACCAAGGGCCCGAGCGGGAAGGCGAACAGAGTGGGGATGAGGCTGACGGCGAGCCAGCGCAGGTAGACGACGGAGCCGAGCCACTTATCTCCAAGGACGAGGCGCACGAAGGGTCCGGCGATGAGGCTTTCGCCGACGAGGATAGGCAGAGCCAGCGTGATGATGGCGGAGGCGCTGCTCTGGTAACTGCGGGCGAGGCGCAGGGGATCCTGCCGCAGGACGGTAAAGGCGGAGAGGAGAGGCCGCAGGATGGGCGTGAGCAGGGCGGAAAGCGGTACGTTGGAGGCGTCGTTGGCGGCGGTGAAGAGGCCAAGCGAAGAGCGCGTGGTGATTTTGCCGAGGAGCAGCCGGTCGGCCTGCCAGTTGAGCGCGCCGATCATCTGGGCCGCGGTGATCCAGCCAAGAAAGCCGGAGAAGGCGGGCAACTCGGTGAGGTCGATACGGGGCCGGTAGGGTGCCAGGAAGTAGGAGATGGCGGTGGCGAGGATGGGCGCGACCAAGGTGCCGGCGGCGACCGCCCAGTAGCTGTGCGTGAGCAGCGCAAGCGTCATGGCGACGGCGAAGGCGGCGAGCTTGCTGAAGAACTCCATGGTGAAGTCGGGAACGAAGTCGAAGTTTTTGGAGAAGTCGGCGAGCCTTGGGCTGACGAGACCGCGGCTTGCGGGCGCGATGCTGAGGGCGCAGACCAGCGGAAGGAGACGCATATCGCCGTAGAAGTGGGCGAAAGGCCAACTGAGCAGACAGACGATGAGGCTGAGGAGCAGACCACGCAGGAGGCCGAGAGTGAACGCGGTGTTGTAGTGAGCGGGCCGGATGACGTCCAGACGGACGAGGGCCTGGCTGATGGGAAGCTCGAGCGCGGCCTCCACGATGTAGATGACGGTCATCGCGATGGCGACGAGGCCGAAGTCCTTGGGGTGAAGGATGTGCGCGAGCACGATCATGGTGACGAGATCGATGATGCGGGAGATGATGCGGGCCCCGACGGTCCAGGTTCCGCTGATCGCGGTCTGTCCGCCCACTACGATGTTCTTGAGTTCGGGGCCCCGGGTTGCGTTCTGCGTGGCTTCGGCGGTTTCGGTCATGCGGATCGGCCTTCCTGCGCTTGCAGGTAGACCCTGGCGTAGTCTTCGACGAGCCGGTTTACCTGGAAGACGTCGGCATCCTGGCGCGAGGCTCGTTGCAACTCGCGGCGTTCGTGCTCGTCGATCATGAGGGATTGAAGGGTGGCGGCGAGGGTGTCTGGCTTGCCGGGTGGGACGAGGCGACCTGCGCGGCCGTAGTCGAGCATCTCGCGTGTGCCGCCGACGTCGGTTGCCACGATGGCGCAGCCGGCTGCGCGGGCTTCTCCGATGACGAGGCTGCAGGGGTCGGCGTACGAAGCGAGGACGACGATATCGGCCTGTTTGAGCAAGTGTGCGGGCGCGGCGACAAAGCCGAGAAAGACGACACGATCGGCGATCCCGGCGGCGGCGGCCTGTTGCTCCAGCAGCTGGCGGTCAGGGCCTTCGCCGGCGATGTAGAGCTTCCAGGCGGGCAGCGCGGGAAAGATGCGGCTGCAGGCGTCGATGAGGTCGAAGACCCCCTTGCGGCGATGAAGTGCATTGACGGCGAGGATGGCGGGACCTTCGAGGAGAACCGTCTTGCCATCGTCCATAAAGGCGTCGCGTGGGGAGTTGGCGGGGGCGTTCATGATGGCGACGAGGTGATCTCCGCGGTAGCCCTTGTTGAGGAGGCTTTCGCGCTCCGCATGGCTGACGGCGACGACGATCCGGCCAAGGCGCATGATGCTGGAATGCTTGTCGAAGGAGTTGTGCACGGTGGTGACGAGAGGGACGCCGGAGACGATGGAGGCGACCCAGCCAACCAGGGCACTGCTCATCATATGGGCGTTCATGACGTGCGGCTTGTGGCGGCGGGCGAAGCGGGCGACGGTCCACATGGTTCGCAGCAGCGAGAGGGGCTTGCCCTGATCGTGGTTGAGGGTGATGTGTTGGACGCCATACTGCTGCAGCAGGGGAACGAAGGTGCCGCCGGCGCTGATGAAGGTGACGGTGTGCCCGGCGCTTGCCTGGACGCAGGCAAGATCCACGGCGACATGCACGTTGCCGTTGGCATACCCGCAGTGCTTGATGAGATGAACGATGTGGTTGAGGGGGCGGTTTGCCGGGTCGAGGCGCGGGGTGGCTTCGAGGGCGCGTGGCTGGTGCAGGGGCGGAGCCTTGCCGGGAGAGGCGTCGAGGGACGGCGGCATCGTGGCGGCATGGGACGTTGCGATGGATGGCTGCATGGAGGGCTCTCCTGACGCGTGGAACGAGCTGCGGATGTGTTTCCTTACTGGATGGTCAGGGGCGCGGGCTTGCGGTGGGGATTGTGATAGTGGAAGAGGGCGGTCGCGCGGATCATGTCGGGGTTGCACGCCTCGTTGGTGTGGATGGAGCGGTAGCCCCAGAAGAAGTAGAGGTTGCCCGGCTGCATCTTGATGCGGGTCGGCTTGAGTACGGAGGCGTCGACGCGCGTGCGCAACATCCATTGTGTGGCCGGATTGTCCAGCAGAACCTTGTCGACTGCGTTCGTCAGGTAGCTTCCGCGAATCTGCCGGGTATTGGGGTACATGAGAAGGTCGCCCGCGGGAAGCTGTTGGGGGATGTGGATCGGCAGCAGAGCGGTGACGACGTAGGAGTCGTAGTGGAAGATGAGCGAGTTTTTCTTGCCGGACTTGCCTGAAAGACAACGTAGCACCTGGTAGAACTCTTCCTTGCGTGCCGTTCGACCGGTACCCAGTTCGTAGACCTGGTGGATCAACGACTCAAACTCCGGGGACGCGGCAAGCTCTTCCAGGCCGGAGCCGGCGACGGACTCAGAGCCGTTGAAGTGCACATACTCACCGCCACTCTTCGCTACGGCAGAGGTCGCGAAGTCTTGAATGCGTTTCAGATCTTCGGGTTGAAGGTAGTTGGGAATGCAACCGAAGCCCTGGGTTTCCACACTGTGAACCAACTCGGCGACAGCATCTTTCGAGATTACGGGAATGGAGAGGCACATCGAGAGCTCCTTAAAAGGGGGTTGCGGATCGGAGAGGGAATGCACCTCGCCCAAGTGGAAGCCTGGGCGTGTGCCGGGGGCGCGATGCGCTAGTACGCACCTTCGGACAGGATGATGGTCTTGATGGTACGAAGCAGAATATAGGCGTCGAGGGATAGGGACCAGTTACGCACGTAATAGCCATCCATGCGGATGCGAAGTTCGTAGCTGGTGTTGTTGCGTCCGCTGATCTGCCAGAGGCCGGCCAGACCTGGAGTGACCTGACGGTACTGTTCGAAATCGGGCCCGTACTTGGCGATTTCAGATTCCACGATGGGCCGCGGGCCGACGAGGCTCATGTCGCCGCAGAGGATGTTCCAGAGCTGGGGCAGTTCGTCCAAGCTGCTTTTGCGGAGGAAACTTCCGAGGCGGGTGACACGCGGGTCGACCTTGAGTTTGTGATCGCGCTCCCACTCCTCCCGCAGGGTGGGGTTGGCTTGCAGGTGAGCCTGGAGAACATAATCGGCATCGACAATCATCGAGCGGAACTTCCAGACATTGAAAAACTTTCCGTCCCTACCGATGCGGCGTTGTCCGTAGAAGATAGGGCCGGGGGAAAAACACTTGATGGCGAGGCAGACCGCAAGGATGACAGGGAGAAGGAAGAGGGCGGCGATCCCCGTAAGGAGGAGGTCGAACGCTCGTTTCATCATGCGCGGCATCATGCGCGCGAGCCCTTGATCGAGCCTTAGGGTGAGGATGCCGCAGACATCGCACGCGCGAACGGAGAGGCTTCGCATCCCGAAGAGGTCGGGCACGAGCAGGACGTTGTGAAAGGTCTGGATGTGTTCGTTATAGACGGCCTGTAACCGGTCGCTGCCCGCCGTGGGCATGGCGACGACGGCGTAGCAGCCGGGGTTATCCTGCGCCAGCCGGCGAGCGTGGGAGAGATCGCCGAAGAAGATGCTGGAAGGTCCTTCACGATATTCGCTCCGGCAACCTCCTTCGCTCAGGAAGGCGATTGGTCGCAGCCCGAGACGCCGATGACCGAGCAGGAGATCGAGCATCATGCCCCCGGCCGTCGGCTCACCGAGGATCACGGTCGGGATTCCCCACCATGGCTGCAGGGAGCAGGCTCCGCGAAGGATGCGGCGATTGAGCGGCACAAGGACGATCATGAGCACCCACGCCAGAGCGAAGACGATGCGCGAGGCCAAGATACCTTCCCGCAGGAAGAAGCTGGTGCTGATGAGGATGAGGAAGCCGATGGTCGAG
This sequence comes from uncultured Granulicella sp., assembly GCA_965213785.1. Taxonomy (GTDB): domain Bacteria; phylum Acidobacteriota; class Terriglobia; order Terriglobales; family Acidobacteriaceae; genus Edaphobacter. The sequence continues at coordinate 3,871,187 of OZ243921.1, forward strand.
GCGCGCAGGATCAGGCGAGATTCATCGATCGGCGAGCTGGCAACACCTGGGTACAGGCCGCAGTAGGCAAAGGTCAGCAGGAAGATGACGATCGACGGCGCAAAGGTGATGTAGTCGTGCGGGGTGAACTTGGCGTGGAAGAGATAGCGTATGAAGACGGCGAGGGCTCCGGCGATGGCCAGAGAGAAGATATCGGCGAAGAGGACCGTGCCGTGCGTGAGCCAGCGGTAGAAGTATCCGCGTACGTGGGTCCTGGCTTGCGGCATGGTCAAGAGTACGGAGGTGCTCATGAGACAAGCTCCAAGTGGAAGGGTTGAGCAACAACGTGAGGCGCGCTGGAAGACTCAGGCAGTGCGCGTGGCAGGAGCGGGGACGGCGTGGCGCTTTGCCGCAACCGCCTGAAGGCTGGCGCGCAGCAGGATGCGCTCGAAGGATTGACGGAAGTTGGCTTTGGAGAAGAGGTCGGCCCGGGCCCGCAGGTTAGCGTCGACGATTCCTCCCTCCCTGCTTTCAAAGACGGCGATGGCGTTGCGCAGTCCGTCCGCGGTGGCCTCCTGGTAGAAGACGGCGGTGTCGTCCGTCATGGAATCGAGGATGCCGCCGACTCCGAGCGCGACGACGGGACAACCGCAGGCGATGGCCTCTACCGGAACGATGCCAAAGTCCTCTACGCCAGGGAAGAGAAGCGCGCGGGCGTGGCGATAGTAGTCCGCAAGGGTGTCGTCACTGGCGAAGCCGATGAACTCGACTTCTGCGTTCAGGGAGAGTGCCAAGGTCTTGAGGCTCGCGAGCTCAGGCCCTTTGCCGACGATGCGCAGCTTGCGTCCCATGGCGGCGCAGGCGTGGATGGCATGGTCCACGCGCTTGTAAGGCACCAAGGCGGAGACGACGAGATACGTGTCCTGCGCCTCGCGTTTGACGGTAAGGAAGCGCTCGGTGTCGACCGGTGGGGGAAGGATTTCAGCGTCCCGACCGTAGAGACGCTTGACGCGCTCGGCGACATAGCTTGAGTTTGCGACAAAGAGGTCTACCCGGCTCGCGGTTCGCCTATCGTACAAGCGGAGGAGCTGCACGAGAGGCTTGAAGAGGAACATGGAGGCGAAGCGGCCGACACGCTCCGGACCGAAGTAGTCGTCGAACAGATCCCAGGCGTAGCGCATGGGAGTGTGGATGTAACAGATGTGCACGGGATTGTGGCGGAAGGACCGGCGCACCATCGCCTTTGCCACGGCGTGGGAGGAGGAGATGACGAGGTCGCTGTCGCGGACCTTATTGAGTTCCGCGAACAAGGGGAACAGGGGCAGGTAGTTGCGATATTTTTCCGCCGCACGCGGCATGGTCTGCAAGAGGCTGGTGTGAACTTCACGGTCGGCGATGAGCGGGCTGATGCTTTCCGGCACGTGGAGCAGCGTCCAGAGGGGTGCGGTGGGGAAGCGCTCGCAGAGCATCTCAAGCACCTTTTCTCCGCCGCGCATCCCGGTGAGCCAATCGTGCACCAGGGCCACGCGCAGCCGTGCGTCGACAGGACGAGCCGGAGCGGCCGGCGCGATGGCAGGAGCGTCGGTCATGAGGCGAGCTCCGTTTCAATGGCTACGGGGACGAGGGCCGGTGTGTGTTCGTAGACGGTTTGGAAGACGGCGTAGGTCTTTGCGGCGGCGGTGTCCCAGGAGAAGTGGCGGGCACGCTCGAGCGAGGGCCGGAAGTGTTCGGAGGTGATGGGCTGCTCCACCAGGCAGTGCAGCATGGCGCGGGCAAGCTCCGCGGGATCGGCGGGGTCGATGTAGAGCGCAGCCTTACCGCCAACCTCCGGCATGGAGGAGGTGCAGGAGGAGATCGTTCGCCTTCCGCAGGCCATGGCTTCGAGCAGCGGCAGGCCGAAGCCTTCTGCGAACGAGGGAAAGACGAACAGGCTGGCGCCGGTGTAGAGGCCTCCAAGATGCTGCTCCGGTACGTAGCCGGTGTAGAGGACCCGCGGCAGATCGGTGGGAAGGTCTTGCCGACTGTAAACGGTTTGGCTGACCTTGGGGCCGGCCAGGACAAGCCAGACGTCCTCCGGCAGCAGAGAGTGGATGGCCTGCCATGCCTTGAGCAGGCCGCGCAGGTTTTTTCGATGCTCGATGGAAGAGAGGCTGAGGACATAACGGCGGGTGGGCAGGTTGAGGGTTGCCGCGGCCGCGGCGACGCTCTCCGGACTGGCAGGGCCGGACATGTGCGAACCGTTCGGGATGACGCTGATGTCGTCAGGATTCCTGCCGAAATGCTTGACCAGCCGGCTCTTGGTGAACTCCGAAACGGCGATGAGGTGCATTGCATTCTGCGCGAGCCGGCGCATGACGATGCCGTACCAGCGAGCGTAGGACTTGCTGTACCACTCGGGGTTTTCTACTGGGAAAAGATCATGGAAGGTGACGACCTGGTTCATGTAGCCGACGGGTCCGGAGGCGTTGGGGTTCCACAGGAGGCGGCCGTGGCATGCCAGGGGGAGGACGGTTTGCTCCCAGAGATGGCCTACGGCTCCGCGGCCGGTGCGGGGCGTCAGTACCTGTACGTCGACTGGAAGACGGCTCACAATCTCGTGGGCGTATCGTTGGACGCCGGTGATTCTCTGTGAGCGGAACCGCCCATTGACGACGATGCCGGCATTTTCAAACGCGGGAGCAAAAGGGATCAGCATAGGTAAGTCCTCTTGATGTGGAAACGTGCAGAGGTTGCGACGCGCCGGAAGGGAGAGCCTTCGGCGGAGAAAGATTGGGAGGCTGGTTGCGGACCGGGGCCGAGGGTCAGATGGGCCTGGAGTGGACTGCGGTGAAGCGATCCTTGAGCTTGAGAAAGGGCCGCTCGAGGAAGTGGTAGGTGACGGAAGCACAGAGGATCGTCAGCAGCAATGCCAGCAGAGAGGCTATGCCTTCGACGAGGTAGGGCGATCGTGGGCCGAGCCAGCCGCGAACGAGCGGAGCGGCCATCATCTGCTCCATGAGCAACAGGCAGGCAACGTGAAAGACGTAAAGGCCGAAGGAGATCTTTCCGAGATAGAGGAGAGACTTCGGCAGGGGACGGCCCGACCAACCGGCAGTTGCGTTGAAGATGAGCATGGTGCCCGCAAGGACCAGGGCATACCCCGCGACCAGGGCAACCGCACCGGGCGACTGTGTGCGCACGATGTGGCAGACCGTGGAGGCGACGACCCAGCACACCCCGCCGAGCACGAGCATGGCGAGACGGATTCGCGTCCGGATCCAGCGCTTCTCTGGAAAGGAGCAACATGCGGTAAGCGCGCCGCCGGCGAGGAAGAGCCCCTGGACGAAGGTGTTGGGCCACGTCGCGGTAACCTCGGTGCCGGGCTTGTTGCCGAAGTAGATGAGCGTTGCCACGGACACTAACACCAGCAGGCAAGAGCCCGCGACGATCGCCCTGCGTCCGTGCCGGGCGAAAGCGGGCCAGAGGAGGTAGAACTGCTCTTCCACCGAGACGCTCCACAGCGGCTGGATTGCTATGCTGCTCCATCCGTGGAGAACGGCTGCCCAGTTGCCCGCGAAGAAGAGGGTGGCGAGCAGGCGCGACGAGGCGCTGTGCAGCACGGGAAAGAAGTGCGAAAGCGCGAGCACCAGGGCAAGAAAGGAGAAGTAGAGAGGCCAGATGCGCAGACACCGGCGCAGGTAAAAGCTGCCTGTGCGGATGGCCCCGGTGGTTTCGCGTTCGATCAGCAGAAGTCGCGTGATGAGGAAGGAGCTGAGAAAGAAGAAGAGGCAGACGCCAAAATCGAGAGACTGTGCCATCTCCTGCGGCTTGAAGTAAGAGGAGAGGCCGGCATGATGGACGAGAGCGACTCCGGCGGAGGGCGCGGACGAGTGCTGCGCCTCCAAGCCCTTCTTGATGAAGCCGAATGCGCTGCCGACATGCCGTCCAAAGACGAGCAGGAAGGCGATGAAGCGAAGTGCGTCGAGCTCCGGGGCGTAGAACCGCCGAGGCTTCTTGCTCGCGGCGCGAACCGACTCTTCGGCAATCATGTAGGTGGCGGCGGCCATGGAACTCTCCTGCCTGCATCTTGCGAAATACGAGTGTGGGGTGAATGCATTCTGCAAGACTGCCGGGAGCTACTCGCAGACCCGGACGGTGGTGTCGCGCAGGTCGATACTGACGGAGCTGAAGATCGAGTTGAGCGAGAGGACGAGGCGGTCTTGATCGCCGACGCGTGCCAGGGTTCCCTGACGGCCCTTGAAGGGGCCGGATTCGATCCATACGCGCTGGCCTACGGCGAATTGGTTGCAGGGTTCAAAGCCGGTTACGTGATCGCAGAGGGTTCTTACGGTGAGCTCCTCTTCTATGGGCAACGGTTCGATGGTCGCGCCGCTACGAACGATGTAGCTGACACCATCGGTGGTCACCAGGGACAGCAACTCTCGTGGGTCGAGCCGCACAAAGACGTAGCCGGGGAAGAGCGCGGTGTCTGCCTTCCGTTGGCGGGTGGGCTGAGCACGCGGTTTGGGGCAGGTGGGGACCAAGACCTCAAAGCCCTTTTGCCGCAGCGTTTTGCTGATATTGCATTCGGCACGTGTCCGTACCTTTACGGCAAAGTATCCTGGGCGGTCCAGGCGGCTCAGAGCCGCGAAAGCCGTTTCCATAAGACCTCATCAAGGCAATCAAGCGTTGGAGTGAAAGGAACCGCACAAAAGGCGGTGACCTGCGCGGAGTCTCGGCTGGCGTAACCCTTGTTTAGGCTGATTTGGTGGCGATCCGGTCCATGTGCCGGTAGTAGCTTTGATACGGCACGTAGCTGGGGCTGAGACGGGGGTGAACCCGGTTGAGCACGAGACCGAGTGTCTTATCCATGCGCCGCAACGAGTTCAAGACGCCGGCCACTGCTTGACGCGAGGTGTCTCCCGCCCGGCAGATGACGAAGACGCCATCGACAAGATTGGCAAGCTGAAGGGGTTCAGCGAAGCAGAGCATGGGGGGAGCATCGATGAAGACGAAGTCGTAGTCTTTGTAGGCAGCCTTCACGAGGATTTCGACAGCACGTCCGACCTGGTGGCACACCGAACTGCTCTCTCGGCCCGCGGTTACGACACTCAGGAGCGGTATGCCAGGCACAGGACGACTGACTGCGCTGAGCGGAAGACGGTCGCGGATGGCGTCGGCAAGGCCTACCTGTTGATCCATCTCGAAGTAGCGATGCTGGGTGGGGCATCGCAGGTCGGCGTCGATCAGCAGCGTCCGATAGCCCTGCATGGCATGAAGCGCGGCGAGATGCGCGACACAGCAGGATTTGCCTTCGCCCTGCACGGCGCTCGTCACCATGAGGGAACGCAGAGGACGCTTGTGGTTTCCCAGCAGCATGGTGCTGAGCAGGGCGCGGGCCGCCTCTTCATAGAAGACGGCGGTGCCGAAGCTGCGTGAACTGTTTGCGGCTGGTGCGACGCTGTTCGCGCCCTCGACGCAGCGCAGGGGCGAAAGCTCCGACGAGCGGACAACCTGCGGCAGGATGCCAAGCACCTCCAGGCCAAGCGTACGTTGCGTTTGCTCAGGGTCGCGGAGGCTCTTGTCGCCAAGTTCCGCAAGCAGGACGGTGATGACGGAGAGCACGAGGGAAAACAGGAACGCGAGGCTTACCAGGACCGGCTTGTTGGGGAAGACAGGGTGCATCTGCGGGCGTGCCTGGTCGGTGATGCGGATGGCGTTGCTCTGGAAGGCACCGTTGATACCGGCTTCCTTCACCTTGCGGTAGAGCTCCGCGTAGAGGTTTTTGTTCGCATCGGCTTCACGTTTCAGCTCCTGATACCGTACGGAGCTTGCACCGAGGGCATCCGATTGCGCCTTGCCCTCGAGCAGAGCAGCGTGCAGGAGTTGCTCCCGTCTGGCCGCCTCGTTGTATTCGGCTTCGATCCGCTTGCCAACCTGCGCCTGCGCGTCGGTGAGCTGCCTCGTCAGCTCGTTCAGCTCCCCCAGCGCGCGCTTGTACTCGGTGTTGCTAGTCCCGTAGGTGATCTTTACGGTTTCCATCTTTTCTTGCGCGGTGTGCAGGTTTTCTTCCATGCGGGCCAGGGCGGTGGCCTGGGGTGAGATCTCGATGGCCGCGATGGAGCCCGACTCCATCTCTTTGTAAGCGACCTGCTTGCGAACGCGGTCGTTTTGGGCGTCGGTGTACTGGGTGTTGAGTTGCACTAGGCGCGCGGTCAGGATGCTGGTCTTCTCTTCCGGGTTGATCAATCCCAGTTGGCGCTCGTAAAAGGCAAGCGCACGCACCGAGTCGTCCATATTCCGCTTGAGAACGTCGATCTGTTTTTCCATGAAGGCGGAATCGTCCAGCGCCGCGTGGGCACGCATCTCGCGCCCGCTGACGATGTACGACTGCGCGACGGCATTGGCGACGGCTGCGGCCTCCATGGTGTTTGGCGAACGATAGGTGATGTTGATGTTGAGACTGTTGACGGGGTGGGTGACGGTCAGGTTTTTGAGGCTTACCGGCGCATCCTCCATCCGCATTCCGGGCGGGAGCTTTGCTGAAGGGGAACCCTGTGGGATGTGAAACGTGTTGGCAACCGGACGAAGGACCGTGTCGGACTGGATCGTCTGCAGTTCGGTATTGAAGTACTGGTCCGCCTCGCTGCCGCTCGTGCTTGCCGCCGCCTCGCCGATGACGTTCGAGGGGGTCTTGAGGTCGATCGCAATGCGCGCCGTGGATTCGTAGACCGGCTGGAGTTTGTAAGAGAGAACAAGGGCCGCGCCGGTCACAAGCGTGACCGCCAGCGCGATCTTCCACCAGGCTTTGCGAAGAAGCCAGAAGTAGAAGCCGAAGCCGACGATATGGTCGTGAGACGCGGCGGCAGTCGCCTCTTCGGGGGACATGATGTCCCTTGTGCGGGTAGAAGCGATCTGGAGGGTTGCCGGTGAAGGCGGGGAAGTCATACGGAGCACCTCGACGCGCGTTAAGCCGCGTCATTTCGAAATCTGATCCAACGGGAGAGTGGGGTTGACCGGCAACAAGTTAGTGGGTCATTTCGCGAACAGGAGGCCAGCCTCCGCGGTCTGGCCGAAGCCGGCAAGCTGCCCCAGAATCTTGGCGGTCAGCTTGCGTCCGTCGGCGGCCGGCACGAACAGGATGTCGTCCGCACGCAAGACGACGTCCGGAGCGTGGCGGGTCATGATCTGCCTGAGCGGAACCTTTACTTCATCCCGCTGCGCCCCCATCTCGCGCCTGCGATAGATGTAAGCAAAGGCGGAGCTGTACGAGTCCAGTCCGGAGCTCAGAGCGACCGCCTTCATCACCGTGGTCTCGGCATCGCTCTGCATGGGATAGGCACCGGGACGGCGCACGTTGCCGGCGACAAACACCTTGTCAGCCTCCGGGACACGGATCTCTTCTCCGCCACGCAGGGCGAGATTGGCTTGTGGAACTCTGCCGCTCAGCAGGTCTTTGACCGCGACGATGCGTACCCGCTGTGGGTCGATCGCGGTGGCTGCCGACGTGACGATGACGTCCCCGCCCGCTGTCGGGCTGAGGCCGCCAGCCTTTGCCAGCGCCTCGATCAGGGTCGTGCGGTCGGTCGCCTGGAAGCTGGTCGGATGATTGACCGCGCCAATGAGGCTAACTGGCCGACTGCGGTACTCGACCACGGAGACGCTGACCACTGGCTCCGCAAGCAAATGCTCGCTGACGAGGGCCGCGCCGATCTTGTGTGCAACCTCGAGCGGGGTTAGCCCAGCGACCGCCATGGGCGCGTGCAGCAGCGGCAGGGGAAGCGTGCCGTCCGAACCGACGCGGAAGTTGTGGTTCAGCTCAGGGCAATAGGAGACGGCTAGTTCGACCAAATCACCCGCGCCTAAACTCTCCGCAGAGTTGAGAGCGGCCCCGGAGGACAGGGGCAGCATCGTCTTCACTTGCGGCGGCGGAAGTGCATCGGCCTGGCGACACAGGGCTGGAACAACGGAGGAGAGCAGCATTGCCGTGGTGGCCAGGAGTGCCGTGTGTGCCCGTTTACTTGCGCTTTGAACCTGCATGGATCACCATTTGAGCGAAAAAGACGCTGGCTCTGCCATTTTCCGCCACAAGGAGCTGGCGAAAAGGGAGAGGGAACTGTTTCTTCCATCATTGACTGAGCCGAGTATCGCAAGCAGGATCGGGAGGAGTATCGGCCACCGACATCATTCTGTCTGCCGCCTACCGCTCTGACGAGTTCAGGTGGGGTGTCCGCGAACGCACGCTTACAGGGCAAGAATGCGTTTGGGATCCAGGCCGCCGCGGCAGAGATCGAGCCAGCCTTGCGCATTGCCTTTGAGCCGTCCACGCCGATCGACATGGGGTTCCGGACGCACACTGTAGACCAGGTTCTTGAGTGTTCTGCTGGTCATGCTTGCGACCGCATAAGGCCAGTGTACCGAGCCCTTGCGGGCAAGATACACGGGGTTGGCTACCTGCGAGTAGCCGAGCCGTACGCCCGACTGTCGGCCGGACTTGACCCCCAGGTGGACCCCGAACGCCTGATCCACATGCACGACGGCGCCGAATGCGGAGAGTTGACGGGAGAAATCCACGTCTTCGTACCAGCCGTAGAGAGGCAATTGCTCGTCGAAACGCAGCCCATGCCGGCGGATGAGCGAGAGGCGCAGGGTCATATTGCAGCCGTAGGCGTTGAAGACCGGATGGTACGTGACGGGCCCTTCGTTGGGGGGGGCGGCCTGAAGGACGGCCCTGGCGTGGATGTGGTCGAGACCGGTGCCGTTGATGCCGTCCGCAAGAACCTGGCCGGTGGCGACCGCAATCTCAGGATGCTCCAGCAGCACGTCCATGATGCTCGCCAGGTAGTGGGAGTGGGGCCAGAAATCATCGTCGAGAAAGGTGATGAAGTCGTAGTGCCCCAGGGCTTGCAGGATGATGTTGCGCTGCGTCGTCAGACCCGGAAGGCTCGGGAGGAAGCGCACGTGCGGAAAGTCCTGGGCAGCATCCCCTATGTCGGAACGATCTGCATAGGTGACGATGACGGCGTCCGGTTGCCGAGTCTGCGTAAGCAGCTCGGACAGCGTTTCAGAGAGGATGAGGGGGCGGCCCCGCGTGGCGATTCCGATCGCGAGGCGGCCCGGGGGAAGGGTCATGGAGCGCTCAAAAGGAGAGTCGGTTGTTTGGACAACGGGGTTTGGCCTAGAACAGGCCGCATCTACAGGTCGCGGAAGAGGTCGGACAGGCTGACCTTCATCCCAAGCGCGATCACCTCCAGCATCGGGAGCGAGATCGACTTGCGTCCACGCTCCACGTCGCTGATGTAGCTGCGATCGATTCCAAAATCGGTCGCCATTTGCAGTTGCGTCATGGATCGTTCCTTGCGCATTTGGCGGAGACGAACTCCGAACCGGCTGCCCACATCCTGCGGCAGATAGTAGGGTATGGGGTTATACGATGGTGCCGTTGATTTTGAGAAAACACGATAGGTGAACGAGCTATGCATTCCTTGCTCCTTAACGCCCATAGACTTTCGCGAGGTATGACCATGGCTGGAAGTGAAGCTCTGCTCGATCCGGGGTCAACCAAAAGTGCATACCAGGCTTATCTCCCAAGATACGATGACGGCCGATAATGGGAAACTGAATACGACGTATGACGCAGAAATGTTGTAGATAGCCGATGTTGTGCGTAACGAAAAGAGCCGATCGTGGGTACTTCTGTAATCGAAGTACTCGAATGAGGGCTAAAGTTTTTGGAGCCCTGCTGCCTGGGGCCGAAAAACTCCTGATCCCGATACAGCCTCCATCACTTCCGAGGTACCCTGAGGTCTCTCACGCCTTCAACCGGTGCAGCGGCATCAGCAACGTTTCGACAGAGCCCGTTCCGAAGACCTGGGCAGGTTACCATTGTGAGCGGGCCTGCAGGAGCCGCTAAACTCCAAGTCTGCCTTCCGTGAGCGCCAGCGTAATGCGAATCGACGATCTTCGTCACGTCAATCAGCGCGACACCCTTGAGTGCGACCTTTGCATCGTGGGTGCGGGTCCGGCGGGGCTGACCCTGGCGACGGAGCTCGCCAGCACCAGTCTCCGCGTGCTTGTGCTCGAGTCCGGGAGCAAGACGGGTGAGGACTCGTTTGCTGCCGGATTGAACGAGATCGAGAGCATTGGGGCCTCCCGCATCATGCAGCAGCGGGAGGTGCGAAACCGTGGGCTTGGCGGCTCTTCGGCCACCTGGTTCGGCCGCTGCACGTCTCTGGACTCCATCGACTTTGAGGTGCGTCCGTGGGTTCCATATTCCGGATGGCCGATCACGGAAGCGGAACTCGCTCCGTATCTGCAGCGGTCGGTGCCGTATCTTGGCCTGGATCCGGCTCTTTACACCGGTGGCTTGCCCAGTCCGTCGAAGCTCGCGGCTTCCCTTAGGCCAGAGTGCAATCCTGAGGTGCGCCTGGTCGCGTGGCAGTTCAGCTCACGCTCCACGCTTCATAGCGACTACGTTCGATTCGGCTCACGCTTCACGACCCTGCATGCCGACAACATTCGAGTGCTCACCCATGCCACGTTGACGGAACTGGAGACGACGCCCGATGGCCGCCATGTGACGGCCCTGGAGGTGTCGACCCCGCAGGGTAGACGGCACCGGTTGCAGGCAGCCAAGGTCGTTCTGTGCGGCGGCGGTATCGAGAATGCAAGGCTGCTGCTCATCTCGAATCGCTTCGACCACAGGGGCGTCGGCAACGGCCACGGACGGGTGGGGCGCTTCTTTATGGATCACCCGCGTACGACGGTCGGCTGCTTCACGCCTGAGGCGGCGCCGGCGGTTCAGGGGGAATTCGGTCTGTTTCGTGCTGCCTCCGGCGTCCGAGTTCAGTGCGGTCTGTCGTTGGCCCTCGATGTACAGCGCCGCGAGAAGCTGTTGAATTGCGCCGCGTGGACGACCCAACATGTCGCGGACAACGATGCGTGGCGATCCATCCGCAGGGTTGGGCTGGGCCCTCGCGACGAGCGGTTGGCCGCCGCAAAGGTCGTGGTAAAGAACCTCGATCAGCTCGCTGCCGGGATCTGGCGCAAGCTTGTTCTTGGCCGCGGCCTGATTCGGCGTTTCAAGCATTTGGACCTGGATGTGATGGTGGAGCAGACGCCAGATCCTGAAAGCTGTATCCGCCTGGCGAGCCGGTGTGATGCCATGGGGGTACGCCTGTCGCAGATCGACTGGAAGATCGGCGAGATGGAACGGCGGAGTGTCATCACACTCAGTCATGCGGTAAACGCGGTGCTGGCGCACTCCGGACTGCCGCAGGCAGAGCTTGTGGACTGGGTGAAAGACAGGCGCCCGGACGATGCTGTTTTTTACGATCCGGCCCACCCGCTGGGAGCGACGCGGATGGCCTCACGCGCCGAGGATGGTGTCGTCGACCGGGACGGCAAAGTCTTCGGTTTGGACAACCTGTACATCGCAGGCAGCTCGATCTTTCCCACGGGAGGCCATGCGAATCCGACGCTGACCATCGTGGCGCTCGCCCTACGCCTGGCGGACCATCTGCAAGCCTCTGTACGTGGCTGATGTGTGGCCGGTGGGCGACTTGTCGTCTATGGCGCACAGGGTGCCGTTCCCGTTTACGGTATGGTCCGAGAAGACTCACACTCAAGCCAAATGGCCTGTATTTCTCCCGAGAGTCAGACATCCCTTCTGCGTGGAAGCCATGCAGAAAATGGCGGGAGCTTGGGAGTAAAAAGCCGGGAGATTTGATCGAATGCAGAGGTCAGGGCGATACGACGAACTGGATGCGCTGCGAGGGCTGGCGGCACTGGTGGTCTTTGTCTACCACTGTATCCTGCTGTTCGCGCTATGTCCGGCCTGGCTGGGATGGGTCGTCAAGACGCCTCTTGGCCTGGTGCTGTATGGAGGCCATCAGGCCGTCATCCTGTTCTTCGTGCTAAGCGGCTTCGTGCTGTATCTGCCCTACGAGCGGGGCGGAAAGACGGCCAGTTACCTGGCGTTCGTGCTCAAACGCGTCTGCCGGATTTATCTGCCGTACCTGGTTGCCCTGGCGTTCTTCGTCCTGGCTTACGCCGTCTTCTTCAAGACGCCCCAACCTGCCGGGCTTTCTTACCTGTACGGGTGGCGCGTGCTAAGCTTACCCGCCGCGGCAGCGCTGTTGCGAGACCACATCCTCTTCCTCGGCTTCTTTCATCGGGAGTACTGGAATGGCGCAACCTGGACGCTGACGGAAGAGATGCGCATCTCTTTGATCTTCCCTCTGCTCGCTAGGTTGGTGCGTAGGAGAAAGCCATGGATTTCGTTGGGTTTGGCGCTGGGTTGCTCCGCGGCGGTATCGGTCGCCGTCCGGATGCTGCACCACCGAACGCCGTTTGAGCCCTTTCACTATGCGAGTCTGTTTGTCCTCGGTGCGGTGCTGGCATCGAAGCGCGTTTGGCTGATCGAGTGCTGGCACCGCAGTGAGACACGTAGGCGTGCCATCGTTGTAGGAACGGCCGTGCTGGTGTCAGCCTATGCGGTTCCTCTGGGGGTTCGGTTCCCCAGGGTGGTTACAGAGGAGTTGTCGGACTGGCTCATCGCGGCGTCAGTCTCCGTCTTTTTGGTGGCTGCGCTTTCAGATACCTGGTTCTCCAGGTTTCTCAGGTTCCCCTCGATGGTGCATCTCGGGCGCACCTCGTACGGCATCTACCTGTTGCATTTACCCGTGCTGTTTGTCTTCGTCAACCTGCTTTGGGGGCGCGTCTCGGCCCTCCTTGTTTTTGCTCTTTCACTAGCGGTGACACTGGCGCTTGCCCACATCTTCTACGCGTATTGTGAGCGCCCGTCGATGGCGCTCGGCAAGAGGCTTACCCACGCAATCGACCGGCCCTCTGAAGGTCGGGTCACCTCACCTTCAGAGAACGAGCGCGAGCCGGCCGGCGGGAACACTCGGCTGGAACCTTCCGGCGTCGCCTAACTTCATCGACCAAACATTGCGTTCCGGCGCGAAAAAGGACTCCTCAAGATGCCGACCGTGACGACCCTGCCACTCGTGCTGATCTTCCTCGTTCTGTGGCGGATCACGGGCGGACAAATCTTGTCGATCGTCGCCTTTGTGTCTGTCTTCAGCGCTGCCTCCGCTTTGGACTTTGGCGCCATGGGAGTTGCGCCATGGCTCTTCGTTTTGGCTGCAGGCCTTGTTCTAAAAGTGTGTACCGGCCACCGGGTGTATCGGATTACCCCGGGCATCAACCGTCCGGCGCTACTGTTCCTCGCGGCCTTCCTGCTGTACGCATGCTGGACAGGGATCGCTTACCCCATCCTCTTCGCCGGAACCCCCGTGGTCCGTACGGTAGCGGAAGAGCCGCTCGTCTGGGGCATGTCGAACTTTTCGCAGATGTGCTACCTGCTTGCCGCCGCCGTCCTCTACATCATGGCTTTGGGTTATTCCCGCCAGGAGCTGCGCCAGGTGCTTGACTGGTACGTCCGCGGCTGTGTGCTTGCGGCACTCTTCGCCATGTATCAACTGTTGAACGCGATGACGCATATCCCCTATCCGTCCGCCATCTTGTACTCCAACAAAGCCCATGTGGTCTACAACGCCTACATGATCAACGGCATGTGGCGCCTGAACGGTACCTTCTGCGAAGCTTCCGAGATGGCGGGCTTTCTCATCGTAGGTCTTGTCCTGACTGGCTGGAAGCTGGTTACACAACCCTTTCGCATTAGCCGTCTCTGCAGCCTTGCATTGTTGTTGGTGTCGCTGCTGATGACGGTCTCAAGCGTGGGCTATCTTTGCCTTGGGTACGTTGCGGTGTGTGGCGGAATCCTGGTGATCCGCTACATTCTGCAGCAGGGAAGCGCCTCGATCGTGAAGGTCTCTCTCTTCCTTCTGCTGGTGCTCGGCATGGTGTCGGTATTCACCGTTGTGCCGAGCGCAGGCACGATGGTGTCAAAGGTGGTGCGGTCCACGCTGCTGGAAAAACAGAACTCGGATTCCTATCGCAATCGAACCATGACGCATGGCGCGGCCTTGCAGACGCTTTCGAACACCTACTACATGGGCGCCGGCTGGGGAAGCGCCCGAGCGTCGGGCCTGCTGTATGTTCTGCTGGCAACCATAGGAATCCCGGGATTGCTGCTCTTCCTCGGGTTTCTCCTTTCCCTCACAGGTCCGCTCTTCAGGACCCAACCCTCTTCAAGCCTCGGCGATACGGAAGACAACCAGTACGCGAAGGCTCTGTTCAGCCTCTCCGTTCTGCTTATTGCCATGCTGGTGGCTGGCGCGGAGCCGGTCGACCCGATGCTGTGGCTGCTGTTTGGCATCGCCACGGTAGGGAACTCGCCCTCACGGACGATCTCGGCGCGCTCGACCGTGGCCCCACCTGCTTACCTCCCCGGCCGTGCCGCCGCATAGTTTCCCGGGTTGCGGTCCTATGCGAGCGTACGCTGGCCGCCCTTCTCATCCCACTTGACCGAGCACAGACACTGCTTCGCTGTCCGGCAACCATCCCCCCTACAGGGCTAAGGAGATCCATGGCTACTCTACCCACACCGGTCGCAGGGGAACTCATCCCGTTGCGTGTTCGCCTGCAGGCCCACTGCTCTATCATGAGGCTCGATCATTCCATCAAGAACGTCTTCGTTCTGCCCGGGGTCGTCATCGCACTCAGCGTTCTGCACCGTGGTTTTTCCGCCGGCATGGTCCGCAACATGGTGATCGGCTTCGCGGCAACCACGTTGATCGCCTGCAGCAACTACGTCATCAACGAGGTGCTCGACGCACCGTTCGATCGACTCCATCCCGTGAAATGCGAACGGCCTGCCGCACGCGGCCTGGTGTCCGTGCCCTTCGCCTATGCGCAGTGGCTGTCGATGATGGCCGTCGGCCTAGGCCTCGCCCTGATGATCTCGGTCCCCTTTGCGATCACCGCAGGCGTCCTGTGGATTATGGGCTGTATGTATAACATTCCTCCTTTTCGCACCAAGGAGGTCGTCTATCTGGATGTGATCACTGAATCGATCAACAATCCTCTTCGTATGCTTCTGGGCTGGTACATGGTCACGGCCACCATCATTCCTCCCGCGTCGTTGCTCGTTTGCTACTGGATGCTGGGATGCTTCTTTATGGCACTGAAGCGCTTCAGCGAATACCGCGACATCGCGGATGTCACGGTGGCCGGCGCCTATCGGCGATCGTTCAAGGCTTATACCGAGCAATCGCTGCTGGTGTCGATCACCTTTTATGCGTCGTTTGCCATGCTCATGTTCGGTGCGTTCATTATGCGGTACCGGCTGGAACTCATCCTGGCCTTTCCGTTGGTCGCCTGCATGATGGCGACGTACTTCCATCTCTCCTTTCGGCCCGGAAGCGCGGTCCAGAACCCGGAAAAGCTCTATCGCGAACCATTGCTCATGGTCGAACTTGTCGTCACCACGACGGCCATCCTGCTGCTCCTGTTCATCGATCTGCCTTTCCTCGGTCGCATGTTCACCTCCTCCGTCTAAGTGGCGCAACACGGGAACCCCTTCTGGATGAAGGAGAAAAAGATGGTTGAAGTGTACGAAGGCCCAAGACAGGACACGATCTCGCCGCTACCCCGACGCCACGATCGGACCAGGAGCTTTCAGCGAGCCTTTCTTCTTTTCGTCGTCGCCTACCTGGCCTCACTTGCCTGGTTCTGCTCGGTGAAGGTTATGGCCTTCGATGAACTGCTTTCCTTTTACACGGCACGTGCCCCCAGCATAGCGAGGCTGGTGCAGTTGCAGCAGACCACGCCGGTTTCGCTCGACCCACCCTTGATGCATCTCGCCGGCCACCTGGGGATTTATCTCGGAATGAATGCGGTGTTTGCCGTCCGCTTACCCTCGCTGTTGGGCACCATGCTGATGCTGCCGTGTGCTTTTATCTTCACGCGCCGTTTGGCCGGCGAGGTGGCGGCATCGTTTGCGATAGTTGGATTGCTGATCGTCGATCAATTTCACATGGTGGAGGCAAGGCCCTATGGCCTGCTCCTTGGACTCTCCGCCGTCGCCCTAGTCCTCTGGCAGAATATCCTGCGAGGGCATCACCGTGCCCTGTCGCTTGGAGGGTTTTTTTTTACCCTTGGCGTTGCCACCAACCTTCACTACTTCGGCATTCTGTTGGTGGTCCCGTTCTTCGTGGCGGAGTGTGTCCGCACGGTACGACGCCGTACGCTCGATGTCGGGCTCGTGGCCGTGCTTGCGGGCAGTGCCCTCTTCGTCCTCGGGTGGCTGCCGTTTCTCTCAGGGGCGCACCAGTACAAATCGCACTATTACATTAAGCTGCAGTGGAACGATCTCACCCGCGCGTATACGTCATCTCTCGGAAACTTCTTTCATGTGCACGGCGGCCCGGGAGAGTTGCTCCTCTTCGCGACAGCCCTTGCACCTATCGCTTTCGGTGCCTGGCTGGGGTACCGGCATAGCCGCCGCACAGGTGTACCGGATCCACTCACGGAGTGGGCAGGCGTCGGCGCGTTGGCCTTGCTGCCAACCGCCGGAGTTTTGCTGGCCGCGGTGGCGTCGGGTGCGTTTGAGATTCGTTACGTCATCGAGTTCACCCTTGGCACACTCATTTGCCTTGCAGCGGGGCTTGTGGCTGTCGTTCGACACCGCGCCCATCAAAGATTCCTGCTGGTCATCGGCTGCGCGGTCGCCGTGATCGTGTTGGTTCGGAGCGTACGTCAGGACGCCGGCAATCGACGTGAGCTCGAGCGGTCGGCAAGCCTCGTGCTGTCAGCACCGACCCTGGTCACCGATAAGGAAGAGTTCCTCTGGCTGCACGCCTACCATGGCACGGAAGCCGGGTCGGAGAATGCTATCTGGGTCGCCGACCTCGAGCGGGAGATCGCATTCACCAAGAGCGACAACATCGATCGCACGATGACCAACCTGCGGACGATGTCCGGTCTGCCGGTCATCTCGTATGCCGATGCGCTGGCAGGTTCGCCGACACGGAGGTTGATCGTCGACGAGAGGACCAACCCTGCCAACTGGCTTCCCTCGGCACTTGCCTCCTCCGGAGCCGAACTCACGCCCATCGCCACTCGCGGGCCACTCCACCTCTACGTGGTTCGGCTGACGGCCCTCGGTCGCTAGGGCCGATCATCCGGCCGTGCAGAGGGCGACGGCACTGTGTGCTGTGTGGCTGATGGAAAGAGAGCAGCCTGGGTGACGCGGGCGGCCGAGGTCATCCCGCAGGATTTCGATGCCTTTCAAATGGCCGGCCGGTGCGCTTGCCCGCCCGCTTTTCAAGATCGCTTCCTTGGCCGCCCAGGTGCCGCAGAACGACGCTCGTACGTTGGCCTGGCGAATGCAGAAGGCGATCTCCGCCGCCGTGAAGTTGTCGCGATAGAAGGCATGCTCGCGATAGTCATGCGTCAGCGGCATGTTTTCTACGTCTTCGATATCGATGCCCACCGCCGGGGAGGCAGTTTCCGGGCCGGGTGCGGGAAGGGAAACGGGCGGCAGTATAGCCGGCGGGGTCGAGGCTTCCCCATCCGTCGCCAAGAGGTCTCTGAGTGTGAACGGAACGCTCGAACTGATGACCCCAAGCCGGACCGGCAGGTGCTGCTGTCGGGCCCAGGAGGCGAACGCGGCGCGTTGTACGGAACGCAGACACATCGGCGTGTCCATGGCCACTGTTTGTCCGGTGAGCCGCGACAGGTAGGTGATCACGTGATGGTTCATGTCCTGCTCAGGCATGGGCTTTGCTTTTTCCTGTGTGTTCGACGTCTCCATCACCAGCCGCTCCAGCAGCTTCCGCAGCAAAGGGTCTCTTCTCCATCAGCGCCGATCACCTTCAACAGTCCTTTGTCCCGGCTGGATGCCACGGCCTCAGTCACGGAGCGGCCGCAGAATCCGCACACGCTCGCGGACAGCACTCTACAGCCTGGCGACGCAAAGCTCAGGAGCCGCTCCCGGAGTTCCCCCAGAAAGGCCATAACCTCGCGCCCTTCGGTGACGCGATGGTCAAATCCGGCGAAGAGACGGTAGCCCTCCCGCGTGCTCGACGTGACCCCCACGATGCAACTTTGCCCGCGGGGCAACAGCGGCAGCACGAAATCCAACTCACCCGCGGAAAGGTCGGTCACCGTAAAGGTTGCGCGGGTCAACTCGTGTGCCGTCAATCCTCCGTTGATGTAGCGCGCGACGGCGTCGGCGACCCCGTTGGCGATCTCCGGCAACTCCGCTCGGTCCGTGTCTTCGAACCCATAGACCACCAGACGTCCCCCGTCGTCGATGGCCAACCCAGCGTGCACCGCCTCGTGCAGGACCACCTGTCCGTCGACGTAAAACGCGTTCAGGCGCGGGTACTTCCGCATCAGCCTGGAAGACTCGTAGAGTAAAAGGTCGGTAATGCGGCCCTCGAAGAAGTCTCCCGCGGGCCGACGAACCTGCAACCGCCCGAGGTGGATGCCCAGCACCGAGAGCATGGTCTGTCCGGCGCCATTGCTGAGTGCATCGATCTCGGCGCGTTTGCTTTGACTGACCGGTCTTCCCATCGCGGGGGAGATCACCGCCCTGGTCGCGACCGTGGACTGAGCGGCGGGCAGAGCTTGTGCCAAGGTAGTCAGCACCTGGCTCTCGCACTTGACGTGGGCTAACACGTCCGCCGACGTGACGAAGTCTGCGTCGAACTGGGATGCGGAGAGCCCATAGCGCTGGAGCAACGCGGCCGCGGTCTTGGAAAAGCGCTGCTCGCTTTGCTGTTGAGGCGCGAGTGGCGCAGGAGCTTCGGTGGCCGGCAACGCCGGCAGGGCCTCGGGCGCGGGACGCTCGGTAGCAACGGAGGCAGCAGCGGGATGAACCCGTGCGATGGTCACCCCGAAGTCGACCTTTTGGCCGACGACCAGATCGTGCACCAGGATGCCCGTGCCGGGAGAGACATGCTCTTCGGTGGCCTTGGAGTTTTCGATCTCGAACAACGGCTCGTCCTTGACGACGGAGGCGCCGCTCTCAACGAAGATCGCGGCAATCATGGCGAACTCATCGTTCGCGGTATCGCGTTCCAGAATTACTTCAAGAGTATTCATTGCACCTGTTCCGGGAAAGCAAGCACTGCGGCACACACATCGTCGATGCTGGGAAGAGCCGCGGCCTCAAGGGACTGTGCGGAGGGGATCGGCATCGGCTTTCCACTGATTCTGCTCACCCGGAAGCTCGGTCCAAGGCGTTCGTACAGTTGTGCAACGGTCTCCGCACCGACGCTGGCAAAACCAGCCCCTTCCTCAACCACGACAAGACACCCGGTGCGTCGCACCGATTCCACGATCGGGTTAAGGTTCATGGGCGAGAGACCAACAGGAACAAGCAGCTCCGGAACCTGATCGGTGCGTTCGAAGATCTGGAGGAGTTCCTCGGCAAGGAAACGAGCCATGCCGCCATACGCCAGAAGCGTCACCGTGGCGCGGGCGTGCCGCGGATGCACCGAGAGTGTCGGCAGCGACGCTCCATCCGTCTCGATGACGTAGCCAGCGGGTGGCGCGAAGGTGCGCGCCGTATAGTCGCTCTTGTTCTCGAGAAGGATGACGGGGCAGCGCAGATCTTCGAGCCCTGCAAGCTGTGCGGAGACCTGCGCCAGCGAGTTCAGGCTGATGGTGCAGGTATTGTCGATGCCCACCAGAAAGCGCTCGAGCGATTGAGAGTGAGTGGGCCCGTAGCCACGGCGTCCCCCCATGGGGCTCCGCACGATGACCGGACAGCTCAATTTCTGGTTGTACATATTGAACATCTTCGACGCGTTGTTGACGATCTGGTCGAACGCGTACGTGATGAAATCGCCGAACATGATTTCGACGAAAGCTCGTCGTCCGGTTACCGCAAGACCGATCCCGATGCCGGTGATTGCCGCCTCGCTGATGGGGGTCGTCCGGATGCGTGTCCCGAAGGTGGTCGACATGTTCTTCGATATCTTGAACGCTCCTCCATAGGGATCTTCGATGTCTTCGCCCAGAAAGAACGCTTGCTGATCGCGTTCAAGCCACCCTGAATAAAAGCTGTTCAACTGCTGCGCTGTGCGGCGATCCTCCTTGGGATCACCGGGCAGCGGCTGCCACTTGACCGGCTCGGTTGCGGACGGCCTCGGCAATTGATCGTTGAAGTAGCGCTCCGAGCGCAGCGCCGGTTTCCTCAGCGCCAGCGCGATCGCATCCGCCGCCTCAGCGGCATACTCCTTGTACAGGGTGGCGAAGTGCGGGTAGTCGCGCACCGCGAGCGATGCCGGGTCACGCTCGCGAAACCACGCCACCTCCGCAGCATGGCGGGTGTCGTCGCCTTTGGAGTGAGGGTTGAGCCGGTACGTGCCGAGTGTGACAAAGGTCGGCAGGCTCTGCGTCCGGGCACGCTCCATCGCCTCCCCAAGGACTTGATCGAAGCGACCCAGGTTCCAGGTATCCGCCGCGACCGTCATTACGCCGAAGGCACGTGCCCGATCCGCGATCTCGCCCGCCACCGAACTGGCCTGTGGTGTGGACTGGCTATAGAAGTTGTTCTCGCAGATAAGAACATGCGGCAGCTTCCACAGGGAATCGAGGTTCAGAGTCTCGTAAACGATGCCTTCGCCCAGCGTGCCTTCGCCCAGGTACGAGACGACGACATCATCCCCACCCTTGGTCTTGCGGTCCAGTGCAATACCCGCAGCCACCGGCAAGAGCCCACCCTGTTGACCGTTGGAAAGAAAGTTCTTCGCCCACAGGTGTTGACTGCTTCCGATGCCCGCGCAGACCCCATCTTCATTCCCGACAAGTTCATCGATCAGCCCACGCCAGTCGCGCGTCGCGGTGATGAAGTGCCCATGGCAGCGATGGTTGGAGGTGACAAAATCGTTGCGGCGAAGGTACTTGCCCAGCATGGCCCCGGAGAACTCCTGCCCGATGCAGGTATGGATGGTGCCATGTAACTTGCCCATGCCGAACAAGTCGTACAGTGCATTCTCGACGGCTCGGATTCGAAGTGCGACCTCCACTTCGGGCCGGTTCGCGGTGGCAACGAGGAAGTGGTGGGTGGCCTCTAGGCTCTTCTCGGGGGTGACACACATGGAGCTGATGGCGGGAGCGAACGCGGGACGTGAGTACCCCTTCTCCGAGTCGATGAGAGCCATTGATCCATACTCCTTTGCGGGTCGATGCTCCAACCTTACATGCAGTCGGCAACCTTACAAAGAAATGTAGTCGGGAGTCCCCACATGGCTGTTTTGTCTAGGTAATTCCTTCCTGTGCCGGTAGTCTTTGCAAGACTTCGATTGAACGGCGAGGACCTTCTTGAGCGACTATACCTATCGCGTGACCAACGCCTTCTTAGGCAGTGAGCTCTTGCCTGCCTCCTTGCGCACCAAGGCAATGCGTGCGTTCGGATTCAAGATGTCCCGTAAGGCCACCATTTGGGCGGGCGCCAACCTGCGTTCTAAGAAGGTCAGCATCGGCCAGGGAGTTTTCATCAACGTCGGCTTCTACCACGATGGCTACGACCACCTCGAGATACAGCACAACGTACGCATCGGGCCATACGTGCGGGTACTCACCGCGACCCACGACATCGGACCCTCGCAACAGCGTGGCATGGTGGAGGTGGTGGGCAAGCCGGTCTGCATCAAAGATGGTTGCTGGATCGGATCCGGCGTAACGATCCTGCCCGGCGTCACCATCGGGCGGGGTTGCGTCATTGCCGCTAACTCCGTCGTCTTCGAAGAGACCGCCCCCGATGGAATGTATGCCGGAAATCCGGCGCGGCGGGTACGTGACCTGGAGGTCTAAACCTTTACGGTGCGATCGGTCCCAGGGCCTCAGAGTGCGTGGCCTACTCCAGGCTGTACGGAATGAAGAACCGGCCTATCTGAAGAGCCAGCTTCTCTGTCGGAGGCCAGATCTTGAATGGCTCCACCCGCACCTGTACCTTCGCCGGACGCGCGAGGACGCTTCCGCGTTCAACCCCTGTGGCGGCGTTGAAGAGGTGAACCAGCAGACCGTCCGGCGTGCGGTTCCACCCTACCACGTAGGCCCCGGCGGGAAGGCGCATCTCGCCCCCGAGCCGAAGCGGAGCCTGGGTGAGCAGGTAGTGCGAATACTTGCCCTCCGCCGCGTAGCCCGCGGTGATCAGGACGACCGCCGCGATCGTGTGGCCGCTGCCATCGGTGATGCCGGTGGCGGTGCGCATCTCGGTCTCGATGCGCTCCTTCTCAACCGGTGCCCGCGCAGGCAGAAAGCCTTCAAGCTCCGCCGGTGTGGCCGCGCGCCATGCCGGTCTGGGCTGGGCTGAACCCGCCGCGGACCAGAGCAGGAGAGCCGCGAAGAGGAAGACAACCCGCCGCGGGAGCTTCATGTGAGGTGCACAAAGCCGCGCTGCAGCGCGGCAGTGGCTGCCTGGGTCCGGTCGACCACACCCAGCTTGCTCAGCACGCTGTTCACGTGGGTCTTGACGGTGGCCTCCGAAATAAGGAGATCCATCGCGATCTCCTTGTTGGCCCGGCCCGCGACGATACGGTGCAGCACGGCAAGCTCTCGCGCGGTAAGTTCCTGACCACTCACCCGTTCCGCCAACTTCTCCGCGATCGGTGAGGTGATGCGCGACTTGCCGCCGTGCACGGCATAGATGGTCTTCAGCAGTTCGTCGAAGGGCATCCCCTTCAGCAGGTAGCCCTTGGCCCCGGCCTGCAGCGCGCGGAAGATGTCCTCGTCCCCGTCATAGGTGGTCAGCACGACGACCCGTGCCTCCGGACAGACCTGGCGGAGCTGCCGGATCGCCTCCACCCCGCCAAGCCTCGGCATCTGCAGATCCATCAGGATCACGTCCGGGCGCTTGCTCTGCGCGACGCTGACCGCCTCCAGGCCGTCCCCGACTGAGGCGACGACGTCCAGATTGTCGACCGAGGAGAGCAGCGAGACGAGCCCCTGCCGCACCACCTGGTGGTCTTCCACGACCATCAACTTGATCTTTTCGCTCACAGCCGGCCGTCCTTTCGCTCAAGCGTCTTCGTACACAGTGTAATCCTGGTGCCCTTGCCGGGTTCGCTGTCGATGGTGAGGCTTCCACCCAGCAGGCTGGCGCGTTCCCCCAGGCCGCTCAGGCCGAAGCGTTCCCGCGAGCGAAGGGCGTCTTCGACCACGAAGCCGCGTCCGTTGTCTTCGATGGTGAGGACGAGCGTGTCGCGCCCGTAGTGTAGCTCGACGGATGCGTGCTCCGCGTGGGAGTGGCGCTGAACGTTGGACAGCGCCTCCTGCGCTACCCGGAGCACCTCCGTCTCAAGGCGGTGATCGAGCGGCCGGAAGGCGCCGCCGATCTTCGTATGGAGCACGGGCTTGTCGCCCGTGTAGCGCTCGACGATGCGGCCCAGGCGCGTCGGCAGGCTGTCCGTGGCAGAGTTCGCGCGCAGCTCCCAGATGCTCTGCCGCGCCTCGGCAAGCCCCTCCGTGACGAGCTTGCGGGCCTGCTGGACCTGCTGCACGGCAGCGTCAAGCTTCTTCATGCCCAGCATCTGCCCGATCAGGTCGAGCTGCAGCGTGACTCCCACAAAGTCCTGCGCCAGGGTGTCGTGGATCTCGCGGGCCATGCGATTGCGCTCTTGCAGAACGGCGTCGAACTGCGTCCGCAACCGCTGCAGCCGCAGGAGGTACAGGCCGACGGCCAGGGCAGCGAGCACCAGGGTAGCGAGTGCAAGAAACCACCAGCGCCGATAGATCGGCGGGACGATCCGGAAGGTGAGGGCGGCGCTCGCCTCGTTCCACACACCATCTTTGCTGCGGGCTTGCACGCGGAAGGTGAAGCTGCGCGGCGGCAGATTCGTGTAGGTGGCCGTGCGGCGGGCCCCGGCCTCGGTCCATGCCGTGTCGAAGCCCTCCAGCAGAAAGCGGTAGCGGACTTCGGAGGGCGCCGCAAAGCTGAGGCCGGTGTACTCAATGGTGAAGTGCCGGCCTCCATACGGCAGGCTGATGGGGTCGCGGGCGAGGGAGTGCGGCACGCCGTCGATGGCGAACGACTCGATGGCGATGCCCGGGGGGACGGAGCTGCGAGGAAGGTGCGCCGGGTCGGCGACTCCGATGCCCCGGCGCGTGGCGACCCATAGCTGTCCGTCGGCAAGGAGCGCCAGCGCGGGGGAACCGGCCGTCGAGGCCTCCTCGCTGGGCAGGCCGTCCGCGACGCCGAAGTGGCTGACGTGCGGCTCGCAGGCAGCCAAGCCGTCGGCACAGCGATCGAGGTCGGCCAGGGCGACGCGGTCGATGCCGCGCGCACGGCGCAGCCAGAGCGAGCCTTTGTCGTCGGCCACCATCCCCAGGATGTCGGCTCGGAACGCACTCGCGCGATCCGGGCGGACCAGCCCCGCGGATAGCCGGAAGAGACCGTCCTCGCGGGTCGCGACCCAAAGAGTGCCCCGGGCATCCTCGGCCATCGCCGAGACGATGCCGGGATGCCCGAGGCCGGCTATACGGTCGATCCTTCCGCCCGGTGCGCGGCGGGAGAGGCCGCCCGACGTGGCGATCCACAGATCGCCGCTGCGGGCCAGCAGAAGAGCTCCCACGAGGTCGCCCGCCAGCCCTTCGGCCCTCGTCAGCGTGTCGACCCGCGGCCTGCAGACATGGGCAAGCCCGCGCCGGGTGCCGGCCCACACGCAGCCGCGCGCATCGCTTGCCAGCGCCTGGATGTAGTCGTCGGGCAGCCCTTCGGCGGAGGTCCATCGCGTGACTGCCCCATGGGCGCCGATATGGTTCAGGCCATCCGGGGTTCCGGCCCACAGGCTACCCGCCGTGCCCGCTGCAAGCGACAGGATCACCGGGCTGGTGAGGCTCTCCGCCCGCACCGGGGCCCCGAGCATGCCATGCTGAGATCGCAGCAGACCATCCTGGCGGGTGCCCAGCCAGATGGCCCCGCGCCCATCCTGAGCGACGGCGGTGATGGCCTTGTTGGTGGTCGCCGGCTCACCGCGAAATGCAAGCGTCCGCAGCAGGTGAAGCCCGGACGATTCGGTGCCAACCCAGAGATTCCCCTCATGGTCCTCAAACGTCGCGAGGACGGAGTCTCCACGCAGCGCGGGCACTACGACCACCGCGGCAGCGTCCTTTCCAAGAACGGCGAGGCCGTCATTGGTGCCCACCCAGGCCGCCCCCGCCCGATCGACAAAGAAAGACTGAATGCGCCTTCCTGGAAGATCCCTTCCAGCTTGCCATCGCCGTGCACCCCTTTGGACGGCAGTGGCGGAGAAGGTCCAGAGAACGCCGCCAGGACCGAGGCGGCCACCTTGCAAGGGCACCATGCCGACGCCCGCCCCCGGTCCCGCGGAGAGGATGCCGCCCTTCAAGCGCAGAACGCGTCCCGCTGCAAAGAGCCACACCGACCCATCGCCACCGGGCGCAATGCCATCCACGTCCGCCGGAGCTCCGGCCACGGTCCCGATCCGGCCTTCCTTCCACCGGACCAGGCCCGCCGTGGTGAGCACGAGAAGGGAGCCGTCCTCCTCCGCAGCAAGCCCCCGGATGGCCGCCGACGGAAGCCCCTCTTTCTCGGAGTACCGCACAAAGCTCCGTTCGTGGAAGCGCAGCAGCCCGTCCGCCGTTCCGGCCCAGACGTCCTGGCCGCCGCCGACGGCCACGCAGCAGATATCGTCGCTGGTAAAGGCAGATTCGGTCTGATGCGTGAAGACCCGGAAGCTGGTGCCGTCGAAGCGGGCCAGGCCGCGCTCGGTCGCCACCCACAGAAAGCCCTCATGATCCTGCACGATCTGGTGAACGCTATCCTGCGGCAGGCCCTGCTCGGTCGACCAGGATTGCACATGCAGGTTCTCCACGGCCTGCGCCGGGAGCCCGCGGGCAAACGCGAACAGGCACACACCGAGCAGCAGCCCTCTCTGTAGCCAGAACAGCGTGCGACACTCGATCATTACGGACAAGCATAAGGCCTTGTTTTCAGCGGAGTGCGGAAGAGCTCACAACTCCAGGCGCGAGTCATCGATGGCCAGCCGGACATTGCCGTCGGATTTCGTCAGCCGCCGCACCGCCTCCATCTTGTCGACCTTCGCCTTCAGCATGACGACCGCAATGGGAATCGACTTGCCCGCCGACTTGATCGAGCGAATGGCCGTGTCGCGGTCGACGTCGCACAGCGTCATCAGCACACGAATGCCGCGCTCGACCAGCTTCGCGTTCTTCATGTGCACGTTCACCATCAGGTTGTCGTACACGTAACCAAGCCGCGTCATCGCTCCGGTCGTGATCATATTGAGGATCATCTTCTGGGCGGTCGCGGATTTCATGCGGGTCGATCCGGAAACGACCTCAGGCCCCACCTCTGCGACGATGGTGATGTCCGCCACCTCGCCGATCGGGGTCCCAAGATTGCACGTCACGGCGGCCGTCTTGGCCCCGCGAGCGCGCGCATACTCCACCGCGCCTACCACGTAGGGGGTGCTTCCGCTCGCCGAGATGCCGATCACGATGTCCTTCCGCGTCGGCCGTCGGCGCGCAAGGTCACGCTGGCCAATCTCCGGAGAATCCTCATTCACGTCCGAGGCTGAGGCAAGCGCCTTGGGCCCGCCCGCCATGATGTATTGAATCTGCGACGGCGCCGTCGAGTAAGCCGGCGGGCATTCGGAGGCATCCAGCGAAGCGATACGTCCGCTCGACCCCGCCCCGACATAGATAAGGCGGCCGCCATCCCGCAGCGAGCGGGCGACCGTATCGATCGCCATGGCGATCTCGGGAAGAGCTTTGCGAACTGCCGCGGCGACCTTGGCGTCTTCGTGGTTGATGATGCGGGCGATTTCCAGGGCCGACTTGGTATCGAAGCCTTCCGAGGCGCTGTTGCTCGTCTCGGTTGTCTTGGTCTGGTTTTCCTTCACCGTTCGCGCACCGGGCTTCTCCAAAGGCTGCTGCTCAATCATGGTCATTGTTGCCATTTGTTATCTCACCGATCTCAAAGCCGATTCTAGCCCAACGGAGTTAGGATGCAGAAGGAAAGGTTCGCGGATAAGAGGTGTGACCGAAGATGACTGTCCCAAGGTACTATCGGCCGAGAGGGCCCATGACTGCAGAGCTGAGAGACCCGGTCGGCCCGCCCGGCCCGCCGTTCACCGTCTCATGGCCAGGCGCTGCCCACTTCTTCCTGCTGGCCTGCCTCGTCCTGCTTGCGGGCTCCTCGGCCCGGGCGCAACCGGCTTCCAGTGCAGAGGATCATGTCCTCCAGCAGACATTGGCGACCGCAGCCCAGGCCCATCACGGCAAGGTGGCATTCTTCGCCAGGCAAATCAACACCGGAAAGGTGGTGGCGCTCAACGCCGAGATTCCGGTGCAGACAGCTTCTGTCATTAAGCTAACCATACTCTACGAGGCCATGCAGCAGGTGCGCGCCGGGAAGGCTCGCTGGGAGGAGCCGCTGGTTCTCGCCCCGGGCGACGCCGTCGCAGGCTCCGGCATTCTCAGCTTCTTCGACGCGCCGCTCGAGCTCACCCTCAAAGACGTCCTCTCCATGATGATCATCGTGAGCGACAACACCGCCACCAACCTTGCCATCGACCGCTTTGGTGTCGACGCCATCAACGCCCGCATCGCCTCGCTGGGCCTGAAGGATACGCATCTCTATAAGAAGATCGGCAAGCCCGCAACCGGACCCATGCCTGCCGACCAGCGGAAGTTCGGTCTCGGCAAGACCACGGCCCGCGAGATGGCGATCGTCATGGAACGCATCGGTCGCTGCCAGCTTGCCGGCCCAGGCGATCCACCTAAACCCGGCGACGAAGCTATCTGCGCCGTCGCCTTGAGGATGCTACGCAACCAGTTCTACCGCGATACCGTCCCGCGCTACCTGGAGAAATTGGATTCCACCGAGGAGGGCTCCGGGATCGCAAGCAAGACCGGCAGCCTGGACGCTGTCCGCGCCGACGTGGCCATCGTGGCCGCCAGGTCCGGCCCCATCGTGCTCTCCATCTTCACCTACGACAATGCGGATCGCGGGTGGAGCGTGGATAATGAAGCAGAGGTGACGATCGCCCGCCTCGCGCAGATCATCGTTCAGGCCTGGTCGCCCAGCGGTATCGACGGGAAGCTCCTGGTTCCGGGCCTGGGCGTAAGCGACTCCGAACGGACGTCGTCTAAGTAAGCGGTAAACCTACGGCGGAGAGCGGAAGAGTGGCGGAGTTGATGGAAGACCAGCACGGCGACGGACAGCAGGCCCGGTCTCCGAGAGGCGCGGGAGCAGGCGGTCCTGCGCCGCGCCGTCACGACAATCGGAGTACCGTCGGTTCCTGGCTGCGGGACCTCACGATCTCGGTCATCGTCTCCGCGTTCATCATCGTCTTTCTCTACCAGCCCGTCCGGGTGGAAGGCACAAGCATGTTGCCGGTCCTGGAGGATCAGGATCGCCTCTTCATCAACAAGCTGGCGTACCGCGTCGGCGCAATCGAGCACGGCGATGTCGTGGTTTTCCTTTATCCGCACGACCACAGCAAGAGCTACATCAAGCGAGTCATCGCGCTGCCCGGCGAGACGGTGCGCATCGACCGCGGGCGCGTCTATGTCAACGGTAGACGCGTGCCGGAGCGGTATGTTCCCGCGATGTACGCGGATGACCGTTCGCAGCCCGAAATGACCGTACCCGAGCACGAATACTTCGTCATGGGAGACCACCGTTCGATTTCGAGCGACAGCCGCGACTTCGGGCCGGTTGAGCGGGAGCTCATCTACGGAAAGGCCGCCTTCGTCTACTGGCCCATGGATCAGGTGGGTGTCGTTCGCTAGCCGTTCGGGAGCGTCGAAGGGCTACAGGACGAGGTGCCCCATCTTTTCGCGCTTGGTTTGCAGGTAGTGCGCGTTGGTCGGGGCGGTCGGGACGGCGGCGGAGAGCCGCTCCACCACCTTGATTCCCGCTCTCTCCAGTGCTTCCACCTTCTCCGGATTATTGGTGATCAGCCGGACCTCGGTAAGACCGAGCGACCGGAGAATCTCCGCCGGAAGCTCAAAGTGACGGCAGTCGGCGGCGTACCCAAGCTCCAGATTGGCTTCGATGGTGTCCCGGCCGTGGTCCTGCAGCTCATAGGCCTTCAGCTTGGCCATGAGGCCGATGCCTCGGCCCTCCTGCTGCTCATACAGCAGTACGCCCGCGCCCTCGTGGGCGATGCGGTCCAGCGCCAAGTGGAGCTGTTGCTGGCAGTCGCACCGTAGCGAGTGGAAGACATCCCCAGTGAGGCACTGCGAGTGGATGCGAACGATCGGCGGCACCGCGTGCAGATCTCCCATCACCAGCGCCACGGCAGACTCCGTGCGGGTAGCCGGCGGTGGCAGCGCCGCGTTGCACGACTGCGGGTTCAGCACCACGCCTTCGAACCCCAGGATGCGGAAGTGTCCCCACTCGGTGGGGAAGTCGGCATCGGCAAGTTTCCTGAAGGTCTGGAAGGGCATCTCGTCATTATAGATTCGCGCCGGGCGGAAGACGATTCAGCGGGGGTTAGAGTAGGGGTGTGCATGAAGATCCCAAGCTGATTCTGATCACGCTGCTGGTAGAGCTTGGCGTCGCCGCGGCTTTTTCCAGTTCGCTGGCGCGGTCCAACACCTTCAAGAACCTTATGCTCGCGCCGCACCGGCGCTTCTCGCAATCGCTCCGCCTTGTGGCTATGATCTGCGTGCCGCTCACCCTGGGCGTGTGGATCCGGGTCAGCGTGCCCAACTTTCTGGCGGCCGATATCTCTTTCGAGGCCACCATCCTCCTCGCCGTGCTGCTCGGCCCTGCCGCCGCCGCCATCGGGGGAGCCTTCCTGGCCTTGCCCGCCGTGCTGCACCATGAGTACGCGGCCCTCCCGGTGAACCTTGCCGTGGCGCTGCTCTTCGGCGCTGCCGGCAAGTTCGCCAGCATGGAGGAGGTCTGGTCCTTTTCCCCCATGATCGACCTCAGCATGTACCGCTGGGTCACCCGCAACCTCCGCCGCCCGCATCTCGACCGGCAGATTCTCTTCCTCGTCCTGATTACGGTCGTCCAGTTTCTTTCCAGCCTGCTTTCGCACCTTTACCCAAGAAAGTTCTTCGAGCTTTACTCGAGCGCCTGGCCGGTAGAGCTGGCGATCTGCTTCGCCGCGCCGGTCGTCGTGGGCATTCCGCTGAAGATCTGGAACGCCATCCGCATCGAGCGCAAGCTGGAGGAGCAGGCGCGCCTCCTGCTCGAGGCCCGCCTCGATGCGCTCACTCGGCAGATCAACCCGCATTTCCTCTTCAACACGCTCAACAGCATCACCTCGCTGGTGCGGGTGAAGCCGGAGCTTGCCCGCGAGATGATCGTGAAGCTGGCCAACATTCTGCGCATCCTGCTGAAGGATCGCGAGGCCTTCGTCCCGTTCTCCGAAGAGCTCGCCTTTACCGACGACTACCTCGACATCGAGGTCGTCCGCTTCGGCGAGAAGCTACGCGTGGTCAAGGAGATCGCCCGCGAGACCCTCGACATCGTCGTCCCCAGCATGTTGCTGCAGCCGCTGATCGAAAACAGCATCAAGCATGGGCTGGAGCCGCGCATCGGCGGCGGCACAGTCACCCTCCGCAGCCGCCTGCAGGGTGGCCAACTCGTCCTGGAGGTGGAAGACGATGGCGTCGGCATGGCTCCCGAGCGGGAGGCCCGCTCACCGCTCAGCGGGCTCATCCGCCCCGGCACCGGCATCGGCATGAAGAACGTCCGGGAACGCATGGGGGTGCTCTACGGCGACGAGGCCCAGGTCGAGATGGTCAGCCGGCCCGGCCGCGGCACCATGGTCCGCCTGGTGATGCCGGTCCTGGAGGCGGGCCACGCTGTCTGGGGCGGAGCCCGGCCCGTCTGACGTGATGGCACCGTTCCTCGTGACGCCCGCACGACTTCTATCTCGTCTGAGCGAAGGCACGGCTCCCACCTCCGTTGTACAAACCGTGGGCTCATTTGCCGTGTTGTCTCATGATGGGACACGAAGGGAGGACGATAAGAAGAGAACAAGGCAGAAATCAAATCAACACTGAACCAATGCCCCACCTGGAGGTCTCAATGATGTTGTCGTCAGTCGAAAAAAGTGTGTTCGTTCGCCTCTCCCATCGCCTTCTCTCCCTTGCTTCGAGTGCTGCCTGCCTTCTCGGCTTCCTGTCCTCCTCCCCTGCCTTGCACGCCGCCGTCACCGGATCGCCGGTGAGCCAGACCAGCGCAACCTCCGGCTGGCGCGGACCCTGGACCAGCACGGCCACCTACGCGGTCAACGACCTGGTCAGCTACAACGGCGGACTCTACGTCAACACGGCCGCAACGGCCCCCGCTACGGTCACCACCAACGTCGCCAGCGGCCCCGTCAACCTCTTCGACAAGAACTCCATCACGGATGGCTATGTGGTGTTCTGGCAGGACGGTACCCTGGGCAACGTCGGCGGCTTCGGCACCAGCAACTACATCAACGTCGCAGGCGCCAGCTCGTTCGTCACCAACATCATCGTCAGCGTATTCGAGCCCTACGGCATGGCATACTACGACGCGAACAAGAACTATGTGTCCGGCACCACGGTCAACGGCAACGGCTACTACAACGCGGGAACCGTCTTCAAGGTTCCAGCCGGCGTCACGTATGTGCGCTTCTGGTTCCAGTACAGCAACATGGGCGCGAACCTGAACACCGCGGTCGTCAACACCGGAACGACGCTGCAGAGCACCTACAGCGCCTTCGGTTCGGGCGGCGGAACACCCGTCACCACCACGACGCCCTCGGCCGCACCCTCCGACAGCACCCACTGGGCCAGCCTAGGCGCCAGCACCGGCGGAGCCTGGGCCGGCAAGAAGATGTTCGTCCTCGCCGACAGCATCATCTGGGCCAACACCGGCGCGGCGCAGCAGATTGCCACGGCGGTCGGTGCCACGCTCTCCAGCCAGGGCACCACGGCCCCCGGGATCGATGCCGTCCCTGGACGCACCTTCTCTCAATTCCAGAACGGCTACGTGCCCATCACCGCTTCCACCATCGCCGACGTCGACCTGATGCTTATCTGCCTCGGCACCAACCAGGACTCGCAACTCGGTATCGGCTCCCCCAGCGACGCTCCCAACCTCAACGGCACCATGTCCGCCCAGCTTCGCGCCATGCTCGAAACCATCATGAGCTGGAAGCCCGGCATGAGAATTGTGGTCGTCGGGCCCTACGCCTCCAATCGCTACAACGTGCAGGCCGGTGTCGACGGGCTGCAGGGTAACCAGGATAGCGGCAGAACAGTTCTCAACGCAGGCAGCCTTGCGGTGCTCAACAAAATCAACGTGGGCATGAAGGCGGTCACCAACCTCTACGGCATCCCGTATGTCGATATGTATGACGAGTCGGGCGTCAATTTCACCACCTCACCCCTCTGGCTGACCGATGGCCTGCACCCCAACTCGACCGGCTACAACTCCTTCTACGTCCCCTACATCGCCGCGCAGCTTCCGCGCTTCGTCCACTAAACCTACCGCCCCTACCGGCATGGAGACCTCAAGGGGTCTCCATGCCGCTTTTTGCTTTACGGGGTAGCGCTAGCCAGCCTGGCCACTTTCTCGTGATGTTTCCGGATGTAGTGCGCCGCGATCGTCGGGTAAAACTCCCGGATCGAGGTAAACGCAATGTCCCGCATGGCCGAGTAGCCGAACTTCGTCGCCAGCACGCTGAAGTCGCTCGTTCCGGCTGGGTAGTAGTTCCGCGAAATGTACTGCGTCAGCACCTTCCCGCCCAGTCCGGCGATGTTCGGCGTTTGCCGTCCGCCATAGGTGCGGGTCACCGCTTGACGGCTGATCACATACAGCGCCCGCGTCACGATTCTGCCATGCCCCCGCGCGTAGTATCGCGTATCTTCATGCAGCAGACTCGGCAGCAGCCACGCCTGCAAATACGTCCCATCCGTCTTGTCCAGGAATCCCCGCCAGGTGTACTCGTACAAGCCCTTGACGCCTTTCCCGAGCGCCGGATGCGAGTTCAACCCTTCCGCGCTCAGGGACGTGATGCCGAGAAAGATAAATGAGGAGTAATCGAAGCTCTGTCGCGTCGCCACCTTGAAGTTGTACCGCCATCCCGGAGGAGGAGGTGCCGACCCACTCGAGACGCTCCGAAAGTTTGGCATGAACCCCAGGATCCGCTTCGGCTGCCGCACCTCGAGCGGAATGTAAATCCCGTTGGCATCGTAATCCCCCGCACGGTTCGTCCCTCGCGGAGGGTCCGCCTGCTGCGCCGCACGGGCAGCGGCGTCCTGCCCCTGCTGCGGTTCATAGCCCGGCGGGTAAAGGCTGTACGGCGCAGCCTCCGCAACCACCGAGGAACTCTCCCCCACCACGCCGGGGTCCATCTGAAACGAAGGCGCATCCGGCAGAGGCACGCTCTGCGACAAAGCCTGGGCGGCAGGCAAGGACACAAAGAAAAGCAAGGCAAGCGGCAGGGCGTGGCGCAAGGCGGCTCCAGGCAGTTCAAACGCGATCAGATCGAGGTTGCGCTTACATAGACGTATTCTTCCGCCCGCCGGACTCACCGCGAACCTTCATCGCACTGCAACATCCCACAATCAATCGCCTGTACGATATAAGGTGCAGCAGAAGGGCGAGGTGGGATGAACGAAGGTCGTTGGGTCTTGTTGATTGCGAGCGAAGTCGGCCGTACCGATTCCGTCTCCGACCGTGCCATGGAGCGCCTGGTCAGCGCCATCGGGGACGAAGGCTACGAGGTCGTCCGCACCTCCACCCCGGAAGACGGCCTGTCGCTCGTCACCTCCGACCCCTCTTACTCCACCATCCTCCTCGACTGGGACCTCGAAGGTGAATCCCAGTTCGACGAACGCGCCGCCCTGCAAATCCTCCGCGCCGTCCGCCGACGCAACAAGAAGATTCCCGTCTTCCTCATTGCCGACCGCACCCTCGTCTCCGAGCTCCCCCTCGAGGTCGTCAAACAGGTCCACGAGTACATCCACCTCTTCGGCGATACACCCGCCTTCATCGCCAACCGGGTCGACTTTGCCGTCGAGCGCTACCACGAGCAGCTTCTCCCGCCCTACTTCCGCGAGCTCAAGAAATACACCGACCAGGGAGCCTACAGCTGGGACGCTCCCGGTCACATGGGCGGCGTGGCCTACCTCAAGCACCCCGTTGGGCAGGAGTTCCACGCCTTCTTCGGAGAAAACCTCCTCCGCTCCGACCTCGGCATCTCCACCGCGCCGCTCGGCTCCTGGCTCGACCACATCGGCCCCCCCGGCGACGCCGAACGCAACGCCGCCCGCATCTTCGGCGCCGATTGGACCTTCTTCGTGCTCAGCGGGTCCTCCACCTCCAACCAGATCGTCGGCCATGGCGTCATCGCCCAGGACGACATCGTCCTCGCCGATGCGAACTGCCACAAATCCATCTGCCACTCGCTCACGGTCACCGGGGCCCGCCCGGTCTACTTCAAGCCCACCCGCAACGGCTACGGCATGATCGGCCTGGTGCCCTTCAAGCGCTTCTCGCCCGAAAACGTCGCCGCCCTTATCGCCCGCAGCCCCTTCTCGGCCGGAGCCCGCTCCCAGGCCCCCACCTGCGCCGTCGTCACCAACTCCACCTACGACGGCCTCTGTTACGACGTGGATCGTGTCACCGCGCAGCTCGCCAAGTCCGTCCCCCGCGTCCACTTCGACGAGGCCTGGTACGCCTACGCCAAGTTCCACCAGATCTACAAGGGCCGCTATGCCATGGGCGTCCCCGACGAGATGCCCGATCGCCCTGCCATCTTCGCCACGCAGTCCACCCACAAGATGCTCGCCGCCTTCTCTATGGGCTCCATGGTCCACATCAAGCTCAGCCCCCGGGCTCCGCTCGACTTCGACCAGTTCAACGAAGCTTTCATGATGCACGGGACGACCTCTCCCTTTTACCCCCTCATCGCCTCCCTCGACGTGGCTGCCGCCATGATGGACGAGCCCGCCGGCCCCACGCTGATGTCCGAGACCCTCCAGGACGCCATCAGCTTCCGCAAGGCGATGTCCTCCATCGCCCACAGGCTGCGCGCCGCGGAGCAGGGCTGGTTCTTCCGCCTCTACCAGCCGGAACACGTCTTCGACCCCATGGACGGAGAGACCTACCTGCTCGAAGAAGCCGCGGACGGCCTCCTCACCAACCAGTCCTCCTGCTGGACCCTGAAGCCCGGACAGGAGTGGCACGGCTACCAGGACGAGGACATTGCCGACGACTACTGTATGTTGGACCCCGCCAAGGTCACCATCCTCACCCCCGGCGTCAACGCCCAGGGCGTCATCAGCGACTGGGGCATCCCGGCGGCGATCCTCACCGAGTTCCTCGACGGCCGACGGGTCGAGATCGCCCGCACCGGCGACTACACCGTTCTGGTCCTCTTCTCCGTCGGAACCTCCAAGGGCAAGTGGGGCGCGCTGCTTGAGAACCTCTTCGAGTTCAAGCGCCTGTACGACTCGGAAGCCCCGCTGGAAGAGGCCTTGCCGGAGCTCGTCTCCAAGTACCCCACCCGCTACCGCAACGTCACCCTCAAAGAGCTTGCGGACGAGATGCATGCCGCCATGGTCGAGCTCAACCTCGCCGGCCTCGTCAACGATGCTTGCGACGAAGACTTCGATCCCATCCTCACCCCCGCGCAGACCTACCAGAAGCTCGTCCGTGGTGAGACCGAGAAGATTCGCTTCGCCGACATGGCCGGTCGCATCGCCGCCGTCATGCTCGTTCCCTACCCGCCCGGCATTCCCATGTCCATGCCGGGAGAACGCCTTGGTTCGAGCGAGAGCCCGGTCATCAAGCTCATCCTTGCCATGGAGGCTTTTGGCAAGCGCTTCCCCGGCTTCGAGCGCGAGGTGCACGGCATCGAGGTCGACGCTCACGGAGACTACTGGATGCGGGCAGTGATCGAGACGGCTGGCCCTAGGAAGCGCCGCAACGGCAAGAACGGAGGCCCGCCGAGCTCCGCTCCGCCGGTCAACAAGCGCCCCAAGGGAACTCCTGTCCGGCGCTCCACCGAGTAAACGAGTAGACCGGCGATCGGCTCGTCCCGGTACTCGGGGTCGTCGCCCGTCGCGTTGGCATGCAGGCCGCCAGGCCGCTCCACCACTCGCAATCGCACCCGGCGGGCGCGAGTCCATGGCGAGGTCGCCATGGGCTCCAGGGAGTCGTGAGGGCGATGTGGTGGCCCGGGCAGGAGTCCAACCTGCGACCTTCGCGTTAGGAGTGCGCTGCTCTATGCAACTGAGCTACCGGGCCACATCAGCCTAGTGTACCTCGCGCCAGTGATAAACTTGGAGGCGGAAAAGCCTATGCCCGAGATCACGCGACGTCGTTCCGTAACCTGCAACATCGGTGGAGTCAAGGTCGGCTCCGACGTTCCGGTGGTGGTGCAATCGATGACCAACACCGACACGGCAGACGTGGAATCGACCGTGCAGCAGGTGGCGGCGCTGGCCCGCGCGGGATCCGAGATGGTGCGGATCACGGTCAACAACGATGCTGCCGCGAAGGCTGTTCCCTACATCGTCGATGGCATCGCGGCGAAGGGCTGGACGACGCCGATCATCGGAGACTTCCACTACAACGGGCATCAGTTGCTCCGCAAATACCCTGCGTGTGCGCGGGCGTTGGCCAAGTACCGCATCAATCCAGGCAACTGCTCGATCGGGCGGAAGGACGACGACAACTTCCGGACGATGGTCGAGGTTGCGGTCGAGTTCCAGAAGCCGGTGCGGATCGGGGTGAACTGGGGATCGCTCGACCAGGCGCTGCTGACCAAGATGATGGACGACAACTCGAAGCTGGCCGATCCGCTTCCTGCGCGGGACGTGATGATGAAGGCGATGGTTGTCTCCGCGTTGGATAACGCGGCTGCCGCGGAGCGCTACGGACTGCGGCGTGACCAGATCATCCTCTCCGCCAAGGTCTCCGGCGTGCGCGATCTTGTGGATGTTTATACGGAGCTTGCCCGGCGATGTGACCATGCGCTGCACCTTGGGCTGACCGAGGCCGGTATGGGCATGAAGGGTGTGGTGGCTTCGACGGCTGGACTTGCGCCGTTGCTGCTGGCGGGAATTGGGGACACGATCCGGGTGAGCTTGACGCCGACTCCGGGAGGAGACCGGTCGGAGGAGGTTCGCTGCGGGCAGCAGATTCTGCAGTCGCTCGGGATTCGTAGCTTTATGCCGCAGGTGACGAGCTGTCCAGGCTGCGGGCGAACGACTTCAACCTACTTCCAGAAGCTGGCTGAGGACATCCAGGGGTACCTTGTGGAGTCGATGCCGGAGTGGAAGAAGCAATATCCAGGGGTGGAGGAGCTGAAGCTGGCGGTAATGGGATGCATCGTGAATGGGCCGGGAGAAAGCAAACATGCCAATATCGGCATTTCGCTGCCTGGGACGTTCGAGGACCCGAAGGCTCCGGTGTACGTGGACGGTAAGCTGTACACGACGCTGAAGGGTGACCATATCGTCGAAGAGTTCCAGGTGATCCTGGACCACTATGTGCAGCGGCGGTATGGATCGGGAGCGCAGACATTTACGCCCGGGGCGGCCGAGGTGGAACCACCGGTCTTCGCCGTTTTGCCCTAAGGTGGATTGGGATTAGAAGCCGGTGATGTTGAAGCCGCAGTCGACGAAGGTGATTTCGCCGGTGATGCCGCTGGCGAGGTCGGAGGCGAGAAAGAGGGCAGCGCCGCCTACCTCGATCTGGTCGACGTTGCGCTTAAGGGGAGCGCGTAACATGGCCTTGTCGAGCATGGTCTGGAGGTCTCCGATGCCGCGGGCGGCGAGTGTCTTGATGGGGCCGGCGGAGATGCCGTTGACGCGGATTCCGCGTGGTCCGAGCGAGGCCGCAAGGTAGCGAACG
Source organism: uncultured Granulicella sp. (assembly GCA_965213785.1). GTDB lineage: Bacteria > Acidobacteriota > Terriglobia > Terriglobales > Acidobacteriaceae > Edaphobacter. Next base: position 3,908,913 of record OZ243921.1, read on the forward strand.
GCGGACTCGAGAGCGGCCTTGGCGACGCCCATAACGTTGTAGTTGGGGAAGACCTTGTCGGATCCGTAGTAGGTGAGGGTGAGGATGGATCCCCCGGCCTGCATGAGGGGCGCGGCGGCGCGGGCGACGGCGATGAGGGTGTAGACGCTGACGTCGTGCGCGATGCGAAAGTCCTCGCGGGTGGTGAGGAGGAAGTCGTTGTGGATGGCGGCCGCGGGGGCGAAGGCGACGGCGTGGACGACGGAGTGGATGGTTCCGAAGGTGTCCTTGATGGCGGCGAAGGTTTGGTCGATCTCGGCGTCGAGGGAGAGGTCGCATTGGTAGGCGCGGGCGGTCTCCTGCTGTCCGAGGTCGGCGATGAGGCTTTCGGCCTCGCGCTTGAGGCGTTCGGTCTGGTAGCAGAGGACCAGCGTTGCGCCGGCCTCGGCGAACCTCTGGGCGATGCCGTAGGCGATGCTCCGCTTGTTGGCTAAGCCGAAAATCACCGCTACTTTGCCCTTCATGTCGATCATTGCGGTCCAACTCCTGGGTTGATGTGTCGGGGTAAGGATAGCAGTTTGGTTCAGCCGTGAACGAGCCAGTCGAACTGCTCCTCCGTGAGCGGCACGACGGAGAGGCGGAACTGGCGAAAGAGCGGGGAGTCGGTGAACAGAAGAGACTCGCGCATCTCGGCCAGAGGCTTTTCCCGCTTGAGCCGCTTTACGGGCTTGATGCGGACGAGTGGCGCCTTGGGATCGGCGGGATCGGTAGTGTTTGAGACGACCTGGGCTATGCCGACTGCTGCCTTGCCGACGTTCGAGTGGTAGATGATGAGCTTTTCGCTCTTCTTCATGGCGCGGAGGGTGATGAGGGCCTGAGGGTTCTTGATGCCGTCCCAGAGGGTTTCCCCGTCGCGGAGAAGGTCGTCGAAGGAGTATTTCTCGGGTTCGGATTTAAGCAGGTAGGGCATCGATTTCTCCGTGTGGTTCGCCTTTTGCAACAAAGTCAATGACAGCAGGGGCTGCCTGCGCTCATTTTTGGCGAACAAGATATTGTCGTAACAATTTAGGCTGTTTCGAGGAGCCGAGAGCGAGAGGCTCGCTGAAAAGAGTCTTCGATGGACCTCTGATGACCATGATAGACGTTGAAGATCGACCGGGGTGTGTGAGCGCTTTCGCACAGGAAGACGCCTCTTAGGGCAGGGCGACAGATCGGTCGCGCTCGTTATCCGCCTAGGTCGACGAGTTCGACGGGGGGAAGGCTGCGGCCGAGGAAGCGGGAGCCGAGTTGTTGGAACTTTTGGATGGAGTCGGTGGCGAAGAAGCGGGTTTGTGGGTCTGAGGCGGCGGTAGAAGGGGGGAACGACGCGGCTACGGCGCGGGCGGTGGCTTGGGCGGCGTCGACCAGGTGGAGGGGAAAGTCGAGGCGGGCGAGGGTGGTTTGGATGAGGGGGGTGAGCAGGGGGTAGTGGGTGCAGCCCAGGAGGAGGGAGGTGGCGGAGGGGGCCATGCGGCGGGCATCGGTGAGGTAGATGCGGAGGATCTCGGTGGTGACGGCGATGGTGTCGGGGGAGCTGTCGAGCCAGCCTTCTTCGACGAGGGGGACGAGGAGGGGACAGGCTAGCTCGGTGGCGCGCACGCCTAGAGCGTGGAGCTGGCGGGTGTAGGCGCCGGACTGGACGGTGGCGGCGGTGGCGAGGACGAGCACGTCGCCGCCGGGGAGTGCGGCGGCTGCCCGGGCCCCGGGCGCGATGACCCCGGTGACGGGGATGGGAAGGGCGGCGCGGAGGTCGTCGAGGGCGAGGGCGGTGGCAGTGTTGCAGGCGACGACAAGATGCTGGGCGCCCTGCCCGTGGAGGAAGCGTCCGCTGGAGACGGCGTAGCGGGCGATGGTCTCGCGGGATTTGGAGCCGTAGGGGAGGCGGGCGGTGTCGCCGAGGTAGAGGAAGCGGGCGCCGGGGATGATGGGCAGGAGGGCTTTGAGAAGGGTAAGTCCGCCGAAGCCGGAGTCGAAGACGCCGATGGTGGGGCCGGAGTGCACGGGTGGGGGCATGGGGTGGAGCTACCTGGACTCGGCGAGGGGCACGAGGGGTCGGTTGGCGGTGTCCGCGGCGGGGTAGGGGCGGAGCAGGCTGGCGTGGCCGGCGAGGGTCTCGCGGGTCTGGCCATCGACGAGGAAGCGGACCTGGCCGACCTGCGGGAGGGCGGCGTGGAGGGTACCGATGAGGGATTGGAGGGTGAGGGTTTCGACGACGATGCCGGACGGGTGGTGGTCGGCGAAGGCGCCGTGAAGGTTGACGACGGCGGTCTGCCCGGAGGCGGCGCGGTAGGTCTGGTCGGGGGCGGCGGGCAGGGTGAGGAGGAAGACGTCGTCGACGGCGGGGCCGGCCTGGAGAGGATGGGCGGAACCGGAGAGGGCGTATTGGGCGATGAGCTGCTCGAGGAGGGCGCGGGCGCGAAGGGTTTGCTCCTCAGGCAGCGAGAGCCGGCGTTGGGTGGGGGTGATGGAGGCGTCGGCGTCGCTTGCCAGGGAGAGGGTGACGGTTTCCGTTTGGGAGGCGACGGGCGCGGCGAGGGGCGAGGTGTCCCCCTGGCCGGTGAGGCGCAGGTGGGCCTGCTCGCAGCCATGCAGGAGGAAGAGCAGCATGAGGAGGATGCAGCCGGCGAGGCTCCAGAAGAGGATGCGCTGGTAGCGTGGGATCATTGCGGGGTGCTCGCGGCGTGGGGTGGGGTGGTGGGGAGCACAGTGGGCTTTGGGCTCAGGCTCATGGGCGTCGGGGTGACTGCGGCCCCGGGTGCTGGTGGCGTGTCCGCGCGGGCTGGCTTGACGGGAGTTTCCTGGGTTCGCCAGGCTACGAGGGCGTCGACTAAACCGTCGACGACCTTCTGCTGGTAGGCTTCGTCGGTGACGGGCTTGCCGGAGAGGGGTGCGAGCTCGATCAGGGCGGCGGCGCACGTGAGCGAATCGATGGGGGGGACGGAGGTGCGGAGCACGACGGGCTTTGCGCTGACGGCGGTGACGGAGCGGACCATCGCGTCCAAGAGGCCGAGGGTTTTGGGAAGGTAGGCGGCCTGGGCGGTGTCCCATGGTAGGACGGGGCGGTCTTCCACGTCGGGGGTGAGCGAGGACGCGGCGAGGTAGACTCCGGAGCCGGAGGAGGTGGCGTGGAGGAGGAGGCAGGCGAGGGGGTGGGCGTGGTTCGCCATTTCGGCACGCTGTACGGAGGTCATGCCGGTGTCGCCGTCGCGGGTGGCGAGAACGCTGAAGCCCTTGGCCGCGAGGGTGGCGCGGAGGCGGGCGGCGAAGGCTAGCGTGACGTCCTTTTCGGCGAGGGTGGGGGTGAGGTGGGCTCCGGGATCGGGGCCACCGTGGGCGGGGTCGAGGAATACGAGATTGAGGTTGACGGGGGTTTGCTGGGCGTGCGCGGCGAGGGCGGCGCAGGCGATCCAGCCGGCCAGGAGGGCGGAGCGGTGTGTTACCGGCTTGCGTTCAGGACTTCGGATGCTCTGCTTCCTCACTGGTGACCGGCTGCCAGAGGTGATTGTAACGGGGCGCGGGTGGGCGGCTTAGTCGAGGGCGTAGATGGCGAGGCCGGAGAGCAGCTTGGGGTAGAAGTCGGTGGATTTTTGGGGCATGACCTCGTGGGCGAGGGAGATGTCGCGCATCTGGGCGAGGGAGACGGGCTTGATGAGGAAGGCGAGGTCGGCTTGGCCTGAGGCGACCTCCGCGACGGCTTCGTCGGCCTCGCGGAGATAGCGAACGTTTCCGAGGCCGGTCACGGAGGCCTGGGTGAGGCCGAGGAGGCGGTCGAGGAGGATGCGATGGAGTTGAACGACGTCGAGCTCGGCCTGGCGGGGGGAGATGTCGGCGAGGGCTTGCCGGATGGGCTCTGGCTTGGCGGTGAGGAGGTGATGGCCGAGGGCACCGGTCGCGGGATCGCGGGATACGGCGAGGAAGGCGGTGCCGTGAGTGTTGGCGAGGTGCTCGGGATCGTGGCCGACGACGGGGGTGACGGTGAAGAACTCTTCGGCGGCGGTGAGGAATTGTTGCGGGGAGAAGGCGGAGAGGCCGAAGACGACGCGGTGAGTGGGTAGGATGGTGATGCCGGGAGCGTCCATGTTGACGAAGGTCATCATCATGGCGGCTTCGGGGTACGGGGGGCGGGGGAGTACTTGGGAGGGATGGGGGTCCTCATCGTCGTCGGGCTTGACGGCCAGGGCGGCGGCGCGCTCCTTGCTATAGGTGACGCTGGTCTCGTAGCGGTGGTGGCCGTCGGCAATGATGAGCTTTTTGTCGGCCATGGCGGTGACGATGAGGTTGATGAGGGTAGGGTCGGTGAGCTTCCAGACGCGGTGGACGACGTTGTACTCGTCGGTGATGGCGAGGTCGGCCGGGGTGCTTTCGGAGCCCGGGCCCCCGCCGAAGATGAGCTTTTCCGCCGTGAAGGCGGGGTCGGAGTAGAGCATGTAGATTTGCTCGCAGTAGGCCCGTGTAGCCTTGAAGAGGGCGAGCCGGTCGGATTTGTGCTTGGGGAAGGTTTGCTCGTGGCGGTAGACGACGTTTTCGCTGTAGTCGTAGAGGTGGCCGAGGGCGATGAAGCCGCGGCGCTCGCGGGTTTCCGTAGTGTGGGGGACGGTGTAGGTTTGAGAGTAGCCGTAGAGGGCGGGCTCGGCTTCTTCCTTCAGGATCCGCTCGGCGCGCCACTGCTGGAGGGTTTCAGCGGCGCGGGAGTAGACGTTGTGGAGGTCGTCGTCGGTGGCCTCGTGCCGGCCCAGGATGACGCGGATGAGGTTGTAGGGGCTGGCGGCGTAGTAGCGCTCCTGCATCTCGGGGGTGATCTTGTCGTAGGGCTGGGTGACGACGTCTTCGAGCTTGACCCGGGCGGGATCGTAGCGGAGTGCGCGGAAAGGGTAGATGCGGGCCATTCGATTATTGTACCGAGGGCGGTCAGATTTCGCGGACTACGGTGCGGGGGTCCTTGTCGTCGCGCATGCCGGCGAATTTCGCGTGGCGGAGGTGGTCGCCGCCGGACCACTCGAGGAACTCGATCTGAGCGACGGCTTCGGGGCGGAGCCAGACGCATTGGCGCATCTTTTCTTCGGTGAAGCCTTCGCCACCCCAGCGGGAGGAGCCGGGCTGGGGGAGGTTGGTGAAGGGGCAGGTGTCGGTCTTGAGGGGTTCGAGTTGGGGAAAGATCTCGCGGCGGATGGCTTCGGTGAAGCCGGCGCGGATGCGGGAGACGTAGATGAGGTCGGGGCCGCGGTAGAAGCCGACGACGAGGGCCTCGAAGCCTACGCGGCCGGGGACGTAGCCGCCGATGACGAACTCCTGGCCGAGATTGACGCGGTGCTTGACCCATCGGCCGGAGCGCTCGCCGCTTTCGTACGGGCTGTCGGCGCGCTTGGCGATGACGCCTTCGAGGCCGCGTTGCTTGACCTCGGCGAGCATGGCGGCGGAGTCGGATTTGACTTCGGAGAGGCGGATTTTGCCGGAGCCTTTGCCAAGGACGGTATGGAGGAGGGCGCGGCGTTCGGTGAGGGGCAGGGCGCGGAGGTCGCGGCCTTCAAGGCAGAGGAGGTCGAAGGCGTAGAAGACGATGTTGTCGGCCTGGGCGCGGAAGCTCTGGAGGAGGGTGAAGGAGGAGCGGCCTTCGGGGTCGAGGGCTACGAGTTCGCCGTCCACGACGGTGTTAGGGGGGAGGAGCTTTGCGAAGGCTTCGGCGATGTAGAAGAACTTGCGGTTGAGGTTGTTATTGTTGCGTGAGATGACGGAGGCGGTGCCGTCGGGGGCGACGACGCCGAGGACGCGGAAGCCGTCGAGCTTGACCTCATAGGTCCATTCGGGGCCGTGGGGCAGGACCTTTTCGGGGGCGCACTGCATGACTTCGACGAAGCCGGCTTCCATGGCCGGGAGGTCTCTTGTGGGGGCGTCCATGGGGTGTGAGATGCGTTATCCGGCTTTCTCGGAGAGTTCGGCCCAGCGGGCGTAGAGTCCGTCGGCGACTTCCTGGGCCTGCTCCATTTCATGCAGCGCGGCGGTGAGGGCGTCGGCGTTGGTGGCGACGGAGGGCTCGTCGAGGAGGTCGCGGGCGGCGTTGAGGCGCTCTTCGGCGGCCTCGACGAGGGCCTCGATGTTCTCGTACTCGCGGGCTTCGAGGTAGGAGAGCTTCTTTTTGCCGGAGGTCTTGGGGCTGGAGCCGTTTGAGGACGCGGGGGCGGCCTTGACCTCGGTGAAGTCTTCGGCGGCGGCAGAGCCCTTCCACTGCTCCCACTGGGAGTAGTCTCCGAAGCGCTCGGCGTTGCCGTTGCCGTCGAGGCCGAGGACGACGGTGGAGACGCGGTCGAGCATGTAGCGGTCGTGGGTGACGAGGACGAGGGCGCCGGTGTACTCGAGGAGGCTTTGCTCGAGGATTTCGAGGGTGGCGATGTCTAGATCGTTGGTGGGCTCGTCGAGGAGGAGGAGGTCGGCGGGTTCGAGCATGAGCTTGGCGATGAGGACGCGGGCGCGCTCGCCGCCGCTGAGCCGCTCGACGGGCTGGTTGAGCTGCTCGGAGGTGAACATGAACTTGTCGGCGTAGCTGGCGACGTGGACGACGCGGCCCTGGTAGACGACGGAGTCGGAGTCCGGGGCGAGGGCGCGGCGGAGGGTGACGGCCTCGTCGAGTTCGCGCATCTGGGAGAAGTAGACGATTTTGAGGGAGGCGGCGCGCTTGATCTCGCCCTTGGCGGGCTGGATTTCGTCGCGCAGGAGGCGGAGGATGGTGGTTTTGCCGCTGCCGTTGGGGCCGACGAGGCCGACGCGGACGCCGTTGGCGAAGAGGAAGTTGAGGCCTTCGACGATGGTCTTGTCTCCGAGGACGATGGAGACATCTTCGAGCTCGACGAGACGCTTGGTCTGCCGGTCGGTGGCGGAGAAGTCGATGCCGGCGGAGGAGGTCTGGGTGCGCTGGTTGACTTCCTTAAGCTGGCCGATGAGGTCGTGGGCGTTGTCGATGCGGGCCTTGGCCTTGGTGGCGCGGGCCTTGGGGCCCCGTCGGAGCCACTCGACTTCGGTTTTGACGCGGTTCTTGAGGGCGTCCTGGAGCTTGGTCTGGGCCTCCATATACTGCTGCTTGCCCTCGATGAACCTGGAGTAGGTGCCTTTGACGCGGAGGAGGCCGTCGGCGTACACACGGTTGAGCTCGACGATCTCGTTGGCTACGTTTTCGAGGAAGTAGCGGTCGTGGCTGATGATGACGCAGGCGAAGCCGGCCTGGTTGAGGAGCTCTTCGAGCCAGGTGATGCCGGCGAGGTCGAGGTGGTTGGTGGGCTCGTCGAGCAGGAGGACGTCGGGGCCGGTGACGACGGCTTCGGCGATGGCCAGGCGTTTGCGCCAGCCACCGCTGAGCTTGGCGGCTTCGGCGTCGAGGGTGGGGAAGCCGGTACGTCCCCCGGTTTCGCGGATGCGCCCTTCGTGTTCGGCGGTGGCGACACCTGCGCGGGTCAGTGCGGATTCGAGCACATCGCGGATGGTGAGGCCGGGGGCGTAGGTGGACTCCTGCTTGACGTAGCCGATGCGGGTGCGTTTGCGCGCGGCGACTTCGCCGGCGTCGGGCTCCTGCTCCCCGGCGAGGACGGAGAGGAGGGTGGATTTTCCTGCGCCGTTCGGTCCGATGAGGCCGATCCGGTCGCCATCACTTACGGTAAAAGCAATCTCTTCAAAGAGAGCACGCGCACCAAAGGCCTTCGTCAACCCTTGAGCGTTCAAGATAGGAGGCATGGGTCTAGTTTACTGCACCGCATGCGGCCAGGCTGGTGGCCTGGCGACAGGACGCGGAAGTTGATCGGCGGCGGGAACGAATGCTATCGAGGTGCATCGAACCGAGTATGAATACGGGTGCTATGGGTGTGACTGCTTTGCCGGAGGCTGCGGCTTCGGTGGAGTTCGGGTTCGACAACAGCTATGCGCGGTTGCCGGAGAGATTTTGGGCGCGGGTTAATCCGGTTCCGGTTGCGGCGCCCCGGCTGGTGAAGGTGAATGCCGGGCTGGCGGAGTCGCTAGGGCTGGACCCGGTGGCGTTGGCGAGTTCGGCTGGCGTGGCGATCCTGGCGGGGAACCGGGTGGCTGCGGGTTCTGAGCCTCTGGCGATGGCGTATGCAGGGCACCAGTTTGGCGGGTTTGTTCCGCAGCTTGGGGATGGACGGGCGAATCTGCTGGGCGAGGTGGTCGGGCGGGATGGGCGGCGGTGTGACGTGCAGTTGAAGGGTTCGGGGCCAACACCGTTTTCTCGCCGGGGGGATGGGCGGGCGGCGCTGGGGCCGGTGCTGCGGGAGTACGTGGTGAGCGAGGCGATGGCGGCTCTGGGAGTGCCGACGACGCGGGCGCTGGCGGCGGTGACTACGGGCGAGCGGGTGGCGCGAGAGACGATGCTGCCCGGGGGGGTGCTGACGCGGGTGGCGGCGAGCCATCTGCGGGTGGGGACGTTTCAGTACTTTGCAGCGCGGGGGGATACTGAGGGCGTTCGGGTGCTGGCGGAGTATGCGTTGGCGCGGCACTATCCGGAGCTAGTGGGGGCGGAGAAGCCGTTTCGGGCGCTGCTGGAGGGGGTAGTTGGGCGGCAGGCGGAGTTGGTGGCGCGGTGGATGGGGCTCGGATTTATCCACGGGGTGATGAACACGGACAACACGTCGATCTCGGGGGAGACAATTGACTATGGGCCGTGTGCGTTTCTGGAGGCATACGAGCCAGGCAAGGTATTCAGCGCGATCGATCAGAACGGGCGGTACGCGTATGAGAATCAGCCGGGGATCATGCTTTGGAACATGACGCGGCTGGCGGAGTGTCTGCTGCCTTTGCTCTCCGAGGAGGAGGGTGGGGACGAGGCTGGTTTGGAGGCGGCCAAGGAGGCGCTGGGTGGGTTTGTGCCGCGGTATGAGGGGGCCTGGATGCGGGGGATGCGGGCGAAGCTGGCGTTGGGGACGGAACGAGAAGGGGATCGGGCGCTGGCGGAGGATTTGCTGGGGAGGATGGCGGCGGAAGGGGCAGATTTTACGCTGACATTTCGACGGCTCTGCGATGGAGAGGACGCGGGGGTGAGGGAGTTGTTTGGCGACCCGGCGGCGTTCGAGCAGTGGGCTGTGGGATGGCGGGCTCGGCTGGCCCTGGAGGGTGGGCTGACGGCGGAGCGAGCGGGGGAGATGCGGCGGGCGAATCCGCTGTTCATTCCGCGAAACCACCTGGTAGAGGCGGTGATTGTGGCGGGGGTGGAGCGGGAGGATTTTGGTCCGTTTGAGGAGTTGGTGAGGGTGACGGGGCGGCCGTTTGAGGAGCAGACTGGGATGGAACGGTATGCTGTGGCGGCGCGGGCGGAGGAGCGTGTGCGGCAGACGTTCTGTGGAACTTAGCCCGGCCTCGCCGGAGACAAAAGAGACTTTTTTCGGCGGCGCATTTCCAAGTAGTATCCGGGTCGCCGTACGACATGCTTACCGCACCGATTATGGACAAAGACTCCATGTTCACGCATACAGAGCCCGCTTTAGGGCCGATCCTGGATGAGCTTCGCCGGCGTGAGCCGATCTTCCATAGCTTGGCTTTCGGCTCGTCAACTGCGGCGTACGAGCGGGCGATGGCCCCAAACTATTGGGAGGTTGGGGCCTCAGGACGCCGCTATAGCCGGAACTTCATCCTGGAAATGCTTGAAGCAGTGCCGCCGCCGCTCGCGGAGTCGCTCGGTTGGAAGAGCTGGGATCATGCGGTGCGGCAGCTTGGGTCCGACACCTACCTGATGACGTATGTGCTGCAGCAAGGAGATCGGCTAACTCGCCGAGCTACGATCTGGCAGAGCACAGCGGACGGCTGGCTCATCCTCTACCACCAAGGAACGGTTGTCTCAGCGGGAGAGGACGAGACAGCGAGTTCGTAGCTGGGCGTTACAGGCGGCAGATGAGGAGTTCGCGCTCGTAGATCATCTCGGCGGGGAGATGGTCGTGGAGGGCGATGAAGAGCTCTTCGTGGCCCATGACTTCGCGCTTCCAGGCTTCGCGGTCTACGGTTTGGAGCTCGGCGAACTGGCTGTACGAGAAGTCCATGCCTTGCCAGTGGATGTCGTTGTATTTGGGGGTCCAGCCGATGGGGGTCTCCTTGCCGCGGACACGGCCGCGGACACGGTCGACGATCCACTTGAGGACGCGCATGTTTTCCGAGTAGCCGGGCCAGAGGAACTCGCCGTTTGGGCCTTTGCGGAACCAGTTGACGTGGAAGACACGCGGGGTGGCGGTGAGGTTGCGCTGCATCCGGAGCCAGTGGCGGAAGTAGTCGCCCATGTGATATCCGCAGAAGGGGAGCATGGCCATAGGGTCGCGGCGGACTGTGCCAACCGGGGCTCCGGCGGCGGCGGTGGTTTCCGAGCCCGTGGTGGCGCCGATGTAGACGCCGGCGGACCAGTTGAAGGCCTGGTAGACGAGGGGCATGGTGGTGGGGCGGCGGCCGCCGAAGATAATCGCGGAGATGGGGACGCCTTCGGGATCTTCCCAGGCGGGGTCGATGGTAGGGCACTGACTGGCGGGGGCGGTGAAGCGGCCGTTGGGGTGGGCGGCAGGGGTCTTGAGGCCGGGAATCCACTGGTTGCCGCGCCAGTCCTGCATGGTGAGGCTGGGGTCGCCCTGGGTCGGTGGGTGGTCGGTCATGCCCTCCCACCAGACGCCTTCGGGGATGCCGTTGCGGAGGGTGAGGGCGACGTTGGTGAAGATGGTGTTGGCGCGGAGGGTGGCCATGGCGTTCGGGTTGGTCTTGGCGGAGGTTCCGGGGGCGACGCCGAAGAAGCCGGCCTCCGGGTTGATGGCGCGGAGCTGCCCGGTGGCATCGGGTTTGATCCAGGCGATGTCGTCGCCGACGGTCCAGACCTTCCAGCCCTCGAAGCCAGCCGGGGGGATGAGCATCGCGAAGTTGGTTTTGCCGCAGGCGGAGGGGAAGGCGGCGGCGACGTAGGTCTTTTCGCCGTCGGGGGATTCGACGCCGACGATAAGCATGTGCTCGGCCATCCAGCCCTCGTCGCGGGCGATGTTGGAGGCGATGCGGAGGGCGAAGCACTTCTTGCCGAGCAGGGCGTTGCCGCCGTAGCCGGAGCCGTACGACCAGATTTCGCGGGTTTCTGGGAAGTGGACGATGTATTTGTTGTCGTTGCAGGGCCAGGGGACGTCCTGCTGGCCGGGCGCGAGGGGTGCGCCAACGGAGTGCATGCAGGGGACGACGCGCTTTTCGTCCTTGTCGATCTCGGCGAGAACGGGAGAGCCGACGCGGGCCATGATGCGCATGTTGACGACGGCGTAGGCGGAGTCGGTGAGCTGGACCCCGATCTGCGACATGGGGGAGCCGACCGGGCCCATGGAGAAGGCGAGGACGTACATGGTGCGTCCGCGCATGGCCCCGCGGAAGAGCTGCTTGAGCTTTTTGCGCATGACGAACGGGTCTTGCCAGTTGTTGGTGGGACCGGCGTTGTCTTTGGAGAGGGAGCAGATAAAGGTGCGGTCTTCGACACGGGCGACGTCGTTGGGGGCGGAGCGGGCGTAGAAGCAGCCGGGCCAGAGCTTCGGGTCGAGGCGGGTGAAGGTTCCGGCGTCGACCAAGGTGGCGCAAAGGGCGTCGTACTCGGCTTGCGAGCCATCGACCCAGTGGATGGAGTCGGGCTGGGTGAGGTCGGCCATCTTTTCGACCCAGCGGATGAGGTGCCGGTTGGTGGTGGGTGGGGCGGCCGAGGCGACGGTCTTCATAGGGAGATTGTTCGCGGTAGGGGTTGGGGTGTCAACCGATCCGGTTCGTGGTAGGGTTTTCCTCGGGGCTCGTTTGCGTGGGCGCGGGTGTCTGAGCCTGGGGGATCGGCGGAATGAGGAGGATGGGATGATTTCACGACGGGAGTTTCTGAAGACGGCTTCGGCGATGGCAGCCGGAGCGATGGTGGCGGGGCATGAGTTCGTGGCGAGCGCGGAGCCGCTTGGGTTGCCGGTGGGGCTGCAACTGTACTCCGTGCGCGAGCAGATGAAGGCGAATGTGCCGGGAACGCTGGCGCAGCTGGGCAAGATCGGCTACAAGGAGGTAGAGGCGGCGGGCTTCTACACCCTGGGCGCGGCCGAGGTGAAGCAGGATATGCAGGCGGCGGGGCTGCGCTGCGTCAGCTCGCACCATCCGATGGGGCAACTGCAGCAGCACTTCGACGAGATGCTGGCTTACAACAAGGAGCTTGGGACGGAGTTCCTGATCTGCTCGAGCCCATCGATGCGGACGCAGCCTCCGGTCGGAACGCGGGGCGGCGTGCTGACCATGGACGACTGGCGGTGGAATGCGGACCAGTTCAACGAGATGGGGGCCAAGGTTAAGGCGGCGGGACTGCAGTTTGGGTATCACAACCACTACCACGAGTTTGCGCCGATCGAGGGTGGGGTGCCGTATGAAGAGATGATGAAGCGGACCGAGCCGGGGACGGTGTCGTTCGAGCTCGACTGCGGTTGGGCCGCGGTGGCGGGGGTGAGTCCGGTGAGCGTGCTGCGGGATCATCCGCACCGCATCGTGATGCTGCATGTAAAAGACTTCAAGCTGCCGGAGCATCCGTCGCTGGCAACCGCGGAGGAGGCGAAGGTGACGGAGATGGGGCTGGGGTCCATCGACTATCGGCCAGTCTTCGCGCAGGCGGCAAAGACGCAGACGCTGAAGCATGTCTTTGTGGAGCAGGAAGGCTTTACGATGCCGTGGGTGCAGTCGCTGGAGACGGATGCGAAGTACATGAAGCAGATGACCTAGGAGCCCGGCGGGCTGGGCTGCGAGCCGGTGGGCGCGCCGGGGCGAACCTTTCGCTGCGATGGGCCGCAGTTAGAAGCGGGGTGGAGTGAAGAGGGCCTTCGGGCAGAGGACGTGGACGCCGCTTTTGGTGTCGACGAGCTGAGTGATGTCGACGTCGCAGGCAGTAGAGATGAGGGCGTAGGCCTCGTCGCGGGTGAGGCGTGCGTGGTTGGGGAGCTGGCCGGTGAGAAAGACGATCATGTTGCGGACGGCCATTTCGGTGGCGGCCTTCAGGTCTTCATGGAAGCCCATGGCGATGTAGGCGGTGGGGGTTTCGCCGCGGGGCCAGAGGAGCGGGGCGTCGGTGGGGACTTGCTTGTGGACGACGAACTGGAAGGTTCCGGTGAGGAAGGTTTCGAGCGCGGTGATGTCGACCTCGCCGTTGCCCTGGCCGGCGTGGCCGTCGCCTGCCTCGAAGAGGGCGCCTTTGGCCTGGACGGGGATGAAGAGGGTGGTGCCGGCGACCATCTCGCGGTTGTCGATGTTGCCGGCGTGCATCCAGGGTGGGGCGGAGTTGTATTTGCCCGCCGACTCCGGCGGGGCGACGCCCATGGAGCCGAAGAAGGGGTGCAGCGGGATGGTGATGCCGGGGGCGAAGGCGGCGGTCATGCGCTGGCGGTCGAGGGGGATGATGCGGGTGCGGCCGTAGGGGAAGTCGTCGGGCAGGAAGCCGCGGCCGGCGCCGAAGCCGTTGCAGGCGAAGGGCGCGTCGAGGTCGATCTTGAGGATGCGGACTTCGAGGATGTCTCCGGGTTCTGCCTCGGCGATGGCGACGGGACCGGTGAGGATGTGGCCTCCGGGGCCGCGTTCGGATTGCGGGACTCCGGCGTAGAGGAGTCCGAGCCAGGCGGGGATGTCGGCGGCGGCGACGCCCTCGGACTCGAGGCGCTCGGGGTTGCCGCAGGTGGAGGCCGTCTGCATGACGACGGTGTCGCCGGAGTGGACGGTGAGCGCGGGCTTGGCGCGGGCGGAGTAGAAGCCCCAGGCTACTGTGGCGGGAGTGGCGAGTAGGGTCTGGGTGGTCTGGGCGGTGAGGGTGAGGGGCAGGAGGGTGAGGGCGGTTAGGGATACGGTTAGCTTCAGGGGCATGGGGTTGGTATAGCACAGGCCCAGCGTCCGCGTAGCGCGTCCTGAAGCCGGAACCCAGTTAGAAGAAGTGTGAGTCCGGATGGCTTATGTTATTTCCACCATGTCAACCAGTCTCTCCTCGTTGGTAGGCTGCTCGTTGACGGTCGAAATCTCAGACCAGAGAAACTTGTCAATCTGCTTGAAAGTGGAGGATTGAAGCGAGTAAAACTCGCGGAAGGCGATCATGATTGCAAGGAACTTGGGATATTGCCACAGCTCCGCATTCGTTTTAAAGACTGATGCGAAATGATCCTGCTTCTGAAGGCGCCAGAGATATTTGTCTACGCGAGAATCCCAGATGGGGTATGCCGCCGGATTATGCCAGCTAGAGTACTTCGTGGCAAAGGAATAGTTGTAGCGGCTCTTACCTGTGGCCGCAATGGTCACCAGCCCGATTGTCTCGACGACATCAGGGGAACCAATAATCAGGGACTCATCGATCTGATCTGCATTTGCTTGTATATGTCTTGCAACATCGATGACGGCCAAAATTTGCGTAGAATAAAGGCGGTTAAGCGACACGACCTTTAGAAGAACCTGGGGGAGGCTAGCGTTACGTTTATGTTGCTCAAACAGTAAGCCCAGCGCTTCTTCAATCACGGAATTGTCTCGATCAAACTTAGTACATGCCTCGAGGACGAGCTCTGCGGTTGGTCTACGCAAAATAAAGTTTTCGGTCATCGTTTCTCTCAGAGCACCGGCTTGCTGTTTTTTTTGTGATGTCTAGTATAGCGCTTTATTCGGATGTCTAAAGAGAGCGGGTCACCCTGCCCGGACATCGGGATCGCTACTCCGCGGAGGCTTCCGCGTCGCTGCTAGTCTTGCACGATATGTTTGTGCCTGGGCATTTTCTGTTTGCGCCGACGCAGCGGATTCACTTTATCGGGATCGGCGGGATCGGGATGAGTGGGATCGCGGAGATCCTGCTGACGATGGGGTATACGGTTTCGGGGTCGGATCTACGGCGGTCGGGGGCTACGGGGCGGCTGGAGGGGCTTGGGGCCACGGTGTTCGAGGGGCATCGGGCCGAGAACGCTGCCGGGGCTGATGTGGTCGTGACGAGTTCAGCGGTGGCGCGGGACAATCCGGAGGTACTGGTGGCCCGGGCGCGGAAGATTCCGGTGATCCAGCGGGCGGAGATGCTGGCGGAGTTGATGCGGCTGAAGTACGGGATTGCGGTCGCGGGAATGCATGGGAAGACGACGACGACCTCGATGATTGCGGCGGTGCTGGCGGGGGGCGGGCTCGATCCGACGGTGGTGGTGGGTGGGCGGGTGAATGCGCTGGGGTCGAATGCGCGGCTGGGGAGTTCGCAGTACCTGGTGGCGGAGGCGGATGAGAGCGACCGGTCGTTCCTGAAGCTGTCGCCGGTGCTGGCGGTGGTGACGAACCTCGACCGCGAGCATATGGACTGCTATCGGGATATGGAGGATGTCGAGGAGGCATTTGTCGACTTCATGGACAAGGTTCCGTTCTATGGGGCGGTGACGGCTTGCGCGGACAATGCGATGCTGCGCGGGGTGCTGGGGAGGGTGCGGCATCGGCTGCATACGTATGGGGAGTCGGTCGATGCGGACTTCCAGGTGCGGATGCTGGAGGGGGAGGCGGGGTGCCATGCGCGGTTCGAGGTGAGCTGCCTTGGGGTGGTGCTGGGGCCATTCGCGCTGCATGTGCCGGGACGGCACAATGTGCTGAATGCGACGGCGGCCGTGGCGATCGGGGTGCAGTTGGGGGTGAGTCCGGCAGAGATTGCCGCGGGGCTTGCGGCGTTTCGTGGTGTAGACCGGCGGTTCCAGGTGAAAGGGGTGGCCCGGGGGGTGACGGTGGTGGACGACTATGGGCATCATCCGACCGAGGTGATGGCGACCCTGCAGGCGGCGCGGGAGTGCGGGTACACGGCGGTGCATGTGCTGTTCCAGCCGCATCGCTACTCGCGGACGCGGGACCTTTGGGGAGAGTTTCTGGGGGCGTTCGTGGGGGCGGACACGGTGGAGATGGTGGATATTTATTCGGCGGGGGAGGCACCGTTGGCGGGGGTGACGGCTGAGGCTCTTGCGGCGGAAATTGGACGGCGGAAGGGTGGCGGGGTGGGGTATGCGGGGACGATGGAAGAGGCGGTGCTGCGGTTGGCGGCGCGGGCGGAGGCGGGATCGGTGATTGTGACCCTGGGGGCGGGGTCGGTTTCACTTGCTGGGGGGAGGCTGCTGGAGAGTCTGGAGGGTACCCTCTCTTGAAGTCGTAAAAGAACAGTTTTATTGACCTTTGGTGTGGAGCGACAAGCTGACGTCTCGCCCCAGGTGAGGGATAGCTGCAAACTATCCTTTGTGAGGGGCATAGCCGCATGATGCAAAGCGGACGAAAGTGCTCGGGTGGTCGTGAAGGACATCGGGAGGACATAGAGCAAGTGCCGGAGCAGCCCGAGTGACGCCGTTCCGGGCAGGGACCGTGGCGAAAAGGTGGCGAAAATAGGCTTGGAGGTGTAGTCTGCAGGCGTGGGTTGTCGAAACACCTCACCCGGACGTCTTTCGCAGGCTGGAGGCTGGGCGAGGGTCTATAGGTTGTCGGGGATTTTGCTATGAAGGGCTTTGCGGGCGGGTTTTCGGCGAGAGGTCGCGGGGCGGGCCAGGGCTGGGCATGGCTGATGGTGCTGGGGTGTGTTCTTGGTCTGGGTGGCGGTGCGCGGGCACAGGAGAATCCTCTGGACCAGGTGCGCACCCCGACGCCATTGCCTCCACCGAAGGCGCCGCTTGAGGTGAACCCCGGGGTGGTGGGGCCGGAGAACGGGGAGCGGGTGGCCTCGTCGCGGACGGCGAGGATTCGCGTGGAGGCGAACCTGGTGCTGGTTCCGGTGACGGTGACGGACCCGGTGGGGAGGCTGGTGACGGGGCTCGAGAAGGAAAACTTCCAGGTCTACGACAACAACTACAGCCAGACGATCAAGAGTTTTTCGACGGACGATACGCCGATCTCGATTGGGGTGATCTTCGACCTGAGCGGGAGTATGCAAGCAAAGTTTCTCCGGGCGCGGAAGGCGTTAACGGCGTTCCTGCGAACGTGCAACCCGCAGGATGAGTTTTTCGTGGTGGGCTTCAACGACCGGCCGGCGGTGATCGTGGACTACACGTCGGACGTGGACGACGTGGAGGCGCGAATGGTGATGCTGAAGCCGGAGAACCGGACGGCGTTGATCGACGCGATCTACCTGGGGGTGAACAAGCTGCGGCAGGCGAAGAACGAACGAAAGGCGCTACTGATCATTTCGGATGGAGGCGACAACCGGAGCCGGTATACCGAGGGGGAGCTTCGGCGGGTGGTGCGGGAGAGCGATCTGCAGATTTACTCGATCGGGATTTTCGACCAGTATGCACCGACGCAGGAGGAGCAGATGGGGCCGATCCTGCTGACGGATGTGTGCGAGATGACGGGGGGGAGGCTGTTCAAGGTAGGGGACCTGGGCGAGTTGGAGGATATTGCTTCGCGGATTTCGGCGGAGCTGCGCAATGAGTATGTGATCGGGTACAAGCCGTCGGAGGTCAAGAAGGATGGGAACTGGCGTAAATTGAAGGTACGGCTGCTGGCTCCGCCGGGTCTGCCGCAGCTTACGGTCCATAACCGCCAGGGGTACTATGCGCCATCGCAGTAGAAGGATTTTGGGGTTTCGAGGAGATGCGTTGGGCGGGATGCGGGGATTGCGTGGGATTGGGCTGGTGCTGGCACTTTGGGCGGCTGTGGGCGGTTGTGGGTTGGGGTGGGGGCAGCAGGGGGCTCCGGGGCAGCAGCCCTCGTTGACGGTGGACCGCGATGTGGCTCCTTCGCCGGACCCCGATCCTCCGGTGGCGCAGCAGCAGGAGACGACGCAAGGGACCGGGGTGGGCCGGGTGGCGGGAGGCGGCGGGAAGTACACGCTGCGGCAGGATGCGTATGAGGTGGCTCTGAACGCGACGGTGCTCGACCAGGGTGGGCGGTCGATCCAGACGCTGGAGCGGGACGACTTTGCCGTGTACGAGGACGGGGTGCGGCAGACGATTTCGGGTTTCCGGCATGAGGATCTTCCGGTGTCGCTGGGGATCCTGATCGACAGCTCGGGGTCGATGTACGACAAGCGGGCGGCGGTGGAGCAGGCTTCGCTGGACTTCGTGAAGCTGTCGAACAAGGACGACGAGGCGTTCCTGGTGGATTTCTCGTGGGAGGCGTTCATCGATCAGGATTTTACAAACGATATATCAAAGCTGCAGCAGGGGTTGAGCTACATCAAGTCGAGTGGCGGGACGGCGATCTACGATGCGCTGGTGGCGTCGGCGGATTACCTGTCGAAGAATGCGAAGCGGCCGAAGCAGGTGCTGCTGGTGGTGACGGATGGGGAGGACAATGCGTCCTCGTCGACGCTGGAGCAGGCGATTCGGCGGATTCAGGACCTGGACGGGCCGGTAATTTATTGCGTGGGGCTGCTGTTTGGGTCGGATGTCAACAAGGGGGAGGCGCGCCATGCGCGGCGGGTGCTGGAGTCGCTGGCGGAGCAGACGGGGGGCGCGGCTTATTTTCCTCGATCGATCAAGGAGGTGGACGCGATCGCGGCGGAGGTGGCGCAGGACATTCGGACGCAGTACTCGATTGCGTACCGGTCGACGAAGCCGCCTTCTCTGGGCGGCTACCGGCAGGTGCATGTGGAGGCGCGGGGGAAGGGGATGGGAAAGCTTTCGGTGCGGACGCGGAGTGGGTATTTTCCGAAGACGGCGGTGGCGAAAGGGGATGCGGGGTTTGGGGATGCGGGCAAGCGGCCGCAGTAAGTTCTTAGCCTATGATGTTGTTGTCTATATGCTGCGGCGATTTTGGAGGGTGCGATGCACGACGTTGTCGTTGTCGGAGTTCCACTGATCGTGATTCTGGCTGGGATTATTTTTGGCAGGGCGGACAATCGAGAACTGCGCAGGGATTACCAACGTCTTGAAGAGAAGATGGATTCGCTTCGAAGTGACATCAACAAGCGATTCGACCGAACTGACGATCATCTGATTCAATTCCACTCGATTACGGGAAAGTTGGATGGGCGGTTGGACGCAGTCGAAAGGCATCAAGGATAGCTGGAACGAGGGAAGTTGCGGCAGGTTGTCGCCCATGAGTATAGCGACCGAGAAGGTACGGAAGAGGCGAGAAGCAGGTTTGTGCGGCGCAGGCGGGAAGAATCCTTGCGAACGCAAACGCCCCGCTCGGAAACAGCACCATGATCCTGTACCGACTCCCGACACAAATCGATACGACGGTATCGACCATCTAAGCTGTACGACTCGGGCTCTATCAATGAATTACGAAGTAAATAGCTATGCGCGGGTGGAGATGATGTTGAGGGTGTGGTCGAGGGTGACGGGGCGGTAGGCTTTGAGTTGGGAGAGGAGGTCGTCGGTGCTTTCGACACCTTTTGAGTCGGCGTTGGCGTGGAACCAGTTGGAGCTTTGCTGCATGTAGGCGACCCAGTCGACGACAGTGGGATCGGCGAGGGTGTGTGCGCGGGAGGTGTTGGAGCGGTCTGTGGGTGTGTAGTCGATGCCCTGGGCGGCGCCTTCGAGACGGCTGGCTGCTTCGGCGGAGAGTTCGCCGGTGCTGGCGAGCTGGTTGGCGGCGTCGAAGGCCTGCCGGGAGGTCATGGCGGTGAAGTTGTACTGGGTGCCGAGCGGGCTGAGCGTGGTTGCGGGGATCATGGACGGGTGCCTCCGAGGGGTCACTGCGGGCGTAGTGAGGCACGTGGCAGGCCACTTCGGCGCTGGGGAGATTAGGTTTACCTGGCTTGGCGTGGCTGCGCGGGCGAGAGTGACTTATTCTTGACGGGAGGGAATAGGTGACGGATGCGGGTTGTAAGGAGTGTGGTGGACCTGGTAGGTGGGACGCCGATGGTGCGGCTGGCGCAGGTGGGGGTGGAGTTGGGGGAGCGGGCGGAGGTGTTTGCGAAGCTTGAGTTTATGAATCCGGGTGGGAGCATCAAGGACCGGGCGGCGCTGGGGATCATTCTGGATGCGGAGCGGCGCGGGGTGTTGCGGCCGGGCGATACGATCGTCGAGGCGACGGCGGGGAATACCGGGGTGGGGCTGGCGCTGATCGGGGTGAGCCGGGGGTACAAGGTGGTGCTGTTTGTGCCGGCGAACTTCGCGGAGGAGAAGTGCTGCCTGATGCGGGGGCTGGGGGCGACGGTGGTGCGGACTTCGGCGGAGGAGGGGCTGGCGGGGGCGATGCGGCCGATGCTGGCGATGGAGCGGGAGCAGCCGGGGGTGTTCGCGGCCATGCAGTTCGAGAATCCGGCGAATCCGGACTTCCATGAGGCCACGACGGCGGTGGAGATGTGGGAGCAGATGGAGGGGCGGGTGGATGCGTTGGTGCTTGGAGTGGGGTCGGCGGGGACGTTTACCGGGGTGGCGCGGTACTTCAAGCGGCGGTTGCCGGGGGTGCTGACGGTGGCGGTGGAGTCCGAGGGAAGTGTGTATGCAGGGGGCGAGGCGGGAGTGCATGCGGTGGAGGGGATCGGGGCGGCTATGGTTCCGGCAACGTTCGACCGGGCGGTGTGCGACCGGATTGCGATGGTTTCGGACGTGGAGGCGTTTGCGATGGCGCGGCGGATGGCGGCGGAGGAAGGCTTGTTTGCCGGGGGGAGCGCGGGGGCGGTGATGTGTGCGGCGCTGGCGGTCGCGAAAGAGTTGGGGGCGGGCAAGCGGGTGGCGATGATTGTGCCGGATTCGGCGGAGCGGTATCTTTCTCAGGGGAACCTGGGAGTTGCGGTGGTGGCGGAATGATGGAGAAAGATCTGGGATTTGCGACGCGGGCGATCCATGTGGGGCAGGAGCCGGACGAGGCGACCGGCGCGGTGAATGTGCCGATCTATTTGACCTCGACCTACAAGCAGGAGGGGATCGGGCGCAACAAGGGGCATGAGTATGCGCGGCTGACGAACCCGACGCGGGATGCGCTGGAGGAGAGCTTGTGCTCGCTCGAAGGTGGGACGAGCGCGCATGTGTTTGCGTCGGGCATGGCGGCGATTACGGCGATGTGCACGATGATGAAGGCGGGCGACCATGTGGTGTGCTCGGACAACGTGTACGGGGGGACTTCGCGGCTGTTCGACAAGGTGCTTGCGGGGTATGGGTTGGCGTTTACGTATGTGGACGCGAGCGACCCGGAGCGCGTGGCGGCGGCGATTCGGCCGGAGACGCGGCTGGTGCATGTGGAGACGCCGACGAATCCGATGATGGGGATCACGGATATCCGGGCGGTGGCGGAGGTGTGCCATGCCCGGGGGGTGGAGTTGAGTGTCGACAATACCTTCTTGTCGCCCTATCTGCAGCGACCGATCGAGCTGGGGGCCGATCTCGTGATGCATTCGACGACGAAGTTCCTGAATGGGCACTCGGACGGGCTGGGAGGGGTGCTGGTTTGTACCAAGCCGGAACATGCCGAGCGGTTTCGGTTTGTGCAGAAGTGTACGGGGGGGATCTTGTCGCCGTTCGACAGCTACCTGCTGCTGCGGGGGGTGAAGACGCTGGCGGTGCGGATGCGGCAGCATGAGGCGAATGGGGTCGTGGTCGCGCGGTTTCTGGAGGGGCATGCGAAGGTGCGGCGGGTGTTTTATCCTGGGTTGGACTCGCATCCGCAAAAGGCGCTGGCGGCGCGGCAGCAGCGGGGGTTCGGGTCGATGCTTTCGATGGAGCTGGGGTCGCTCGAGAACGTCAACCGGTTTGTGGCGGGGCTCCGGATTTGTATTCTTGGCGAGTCGCTGGGTGGCGTCGAGACGCTGATCTGCCATCCGGCGACGATGACGCACGCGGCGGTGGGGGCCGAGGGGCGGGCGCGGATGGGGATTACGGATGGGCTGGTGCGGGTGAGCGTGGGGATCGAGGAGGTGGAGGACTTGGTGGAGGACCTCGGGCGTGCTTTGGACCGGATCTGAGCTGGCGGGCATCGAATGAGGATGGATACGACGACGTTGCGGATTGAGAACATGCATTGCGGGGCTTGTGTCCGGCGAGTGACGATGGCGCTGAACAAGATTCCGGGAACCGCGGTGGACGAGGTTCAGGTGGGACTGGCGCGGGTGCGGACGGAGGCTCGGGTCGGGGTGCTGCTGGAGGCGCTGGCGAAGGCAGGGTATCCGGCGAGCGCGGCATGACCACGGAGCGGGTGACGCTGCCCATCGTGGGGATGACGTGCGCGGCGTGCCAGCACCATGTGGAGGTGGCGCTGCGGGAGGTGGAGGGGGTGACGGCCGCGGAGGTGAATTTGCTGGCGAACCGGGCTACGGTGACGTTTGCACCAAGGGCGGGGAGGTTGGAGAGCCTGGTGGAGGCGGTGCGGGAGGCTGGATATGAGTCCGCCATGCCCACGGGCGGCGAACAGGATCATGCGGCGGCTGGGGGCGGCGAGGAGCACCTGACGCTGCGGGCGGGAATGGCGCTGGGGGCGGCGCTGCTGGCGATGGGGGTGTCGATGACCCGGCTTGGGATGGCGGCGGGGTGGGTGCGGTGGGTTGAGCTGTTGGTGACGGCGGGGGTGATGGCGTTTGCGAGTCCGGAGACGTACCGCTCTGCGTGGCGGGCGGCGCGGCATGGGGCGACGAACATGAATACGCTGGTGGCGCTGGGGACGCTGGCGGCGTTTGGATATTCCGCGGTGGCGACGATGACTCCGGAAGCGATGCGGCGAGCCGGGGTGGCGGCGGAGGTGTATTACGAGGCGGTGCTGTTCATCCTCGGGTTTTTGCTGGTGGGCTCGGGGCTGGATGCGCGGGCGCGGCGGCGGACGACGGAGGCGCTGCGGGGGTTCCAGGGGATGCAGCCGCCGACGGCGCTGGTGGTTCGGGATGGGGCGGAGCGGGAGGTCCCGCTGGGTGAGGTGGTGAGCGGGGATGTGGTGGTGGTGCGACCAGGGGACCGGGTGGCGGTGGATGGGATGGTGGTTGCGGGGCGCTCGACGGTGGATCAAGCGCTGGTGACGGGCGAGTCGGTGCCGGTAGCGCGGGGGGTGGGGGATGCGGTGATTGGCGGGACGGTGAACCTGGATGCGGTGCTGCGGGTGCGGGCGACGACGGTGGGAGCGGCGGGGATGCTGGCGCAGATGCAGCGGCTGCTCGAAGACGCACAGGCGAGCAAGGCGCCGATGCAGGCCATGGCGGATCGGGCTTCCGCGGTGTTTGTGCCGGTGGTGATGGCGCTGGCGGCGGTGACGTTTCTGGTGTGGGTTGGAGTAGGCGGTGGGGTGGCGCGTGCGGTTTCGGCGGCGGTGGCGGTGCTGGTGATTGCTTGCCCATGCGCGATGGGGCTGGCGGTTCCCGCGGCGGTGACGGTGGCGGTTGGACGGGGGGCGCAGCGGGGGATTTTGATCAAGGGTGGGGAGGTGCTGGAGCGGCTAGCGGGGGTCGATGCTCTTGGGCTGGATAAGACGGGGACGCTGACGGTTGGCGCTCCGCGGGCGATGGCGGTGTGGGTGGCCGACGGCGAGGACGAGGCGGAGTTGGTGGGGCTTGCGGCGGGGCTGGAGGGCGGGGCGAATCATCCACTGGCACGGGCGGTGGTGAGGTACGCGGCGGAGCGGGGAGTGGCGGCTTACGCGGTGGGCGAGGTGAGGGTGGTGCCGGGGATGGGGGTAACCGGCGTGGCTGAGGGGCGGGTCGTGGCGATGGGGAGTGCTGGGTTGATGCGGGAGATGGGCGTGAGGGTTGGGGGTGACGCGGGGGTGGGGACGGTGCTGCATCTTGCGGTGGATGGGGTGCACCGGATGACGATGGCGGCGGAGGACGAGGCGCGAGCGACGGCGGCGGCGGCGGTCGGGGAGTTGGAGCGGCTGGGGGTGGAGGTCTCGATGGTGACGGGGGATCGGGTGGAGACCGGGGTGGCTGTTGCGGAACGAGTAGGGATTGCGCGTGAGAAAGTGGCGGCGGGAATGCTTCCGGCGGGGAAGGTGGATTGGGTGAAGAGGATGCAGGCGGGGGGGCGGCGCGTGGCGATGGCGGGCGATGGGATGAACGATGCGGCGGCGCTGGCGCAGGCGGATGTGGGGTTTGCGATCGGGTCGGGGACTGACCTGGCGCGGAATGCGGGGGATATCGTGCTGCTGAGCCCGGCTGGGGAGCTGTCGTTGATGGCGATTCCGGAGGCGGTGCGGCTGGCGCGGCGGGCGGTGCGGACGATGCGGCAGAACCTTTGGTGGGCGACGGTCTACAACGTGGTGGGGCTGCCGCTGGCGGCGGGGGTGTTTTACCCGCGGTTCCATGTGCTGCTGAGCCCGGCGGTGGCCTCGGCGGCGATGGCGCTTTCGAGTACAAGCGTGCTGGTGAACTCGCTGCGGCTACGGCGCTTTCGCTAGGGCGGTCAGCGGGGGATGAGTTGGATTTCGAAGAGGATGGGCCACTGCTTGCCGGTGACGAAGAGGCGGTCGTGTTGGGGGTCGTAGGCGATGCCGTTGAGGACGGATTCGGCGTCTTGCCGTTGAGATGCGGGGAGGATGCCGGTGAGGTCGATCCAGGCGGTGATGTGGCCGTCGGTGGGGGCGATGCGGGCGATGCGGTCGGTGTGCCAGAGGTTGGCGTAGATCTCGCCGTGGACAAACTCCAGTTCGTTGAGCTGGCCGATGCGCCGCGGCCCATCGTGGACGGTGATGCGGCGGGTCTCGCGAAAGGTGGCGGGATCGCGGAAGGTGAGGGTGGCGGAGCCGTCGCTGGTGACGATCTGCGTGGCGGTGCGGGTCATGCCCCAGCCCTCGCCGGGGTAGGGCAGGGTGCGGAGAAGCCGGAGGGTGAAGCGGTCGTAGACGAAGCAGAGGTGGGACTGCCAGGTCCACTGGTAAAGGTTGGAGCCGAAGTCGACGATGCCTTCGCCGAAGTACTGGGGCGGAAGATCGACGTGCTGGACGGGCCGGCCGCTGCGGGGGTCGAGGACGAGGAGGGCGGAGTGGCCGTTGAGGCCGGTGCCTTCGTAGAAGAGGCCGTCGAGGTAGAACAGGCCCTCGGTGTAGCTGGTGGTGGCGTGAGGATAGCGGGCGACGATCTGGTAGGTGAAGACGGGCGGTGCGGCGCGGGCAAGCGCGGCGGCGAGGAGCAGGAGGGCGGCGATAAACGCGAGGCGGCGAGGGAGCATGTGCGATCGGGAAGAGAGGTCTAGAGGACGCTGCGGCCGCCATCGACGATGAGGTTCTGGCCGGTCATGTAGGAGCTGGCGTCGGAGCAGAGAAAGAGGATGGCGCCCTGGTACTCGTCGCGCTCAGCCATGCGGCCCATGGGGATGAGGGGATGGAGGCGTGCGGTGAACTCGTCGGGCTGGCCGTTAGCGACGCCGCCGGGAGAAAGGGCGTTGACGCGGATGTTGTGGGCGAGCCAGTAGGTGGAGAGATACCGGGTGAGGCCGAGGAGGGCGGTCTTGACGACCGAATAGGTTATGGGCTTGACGGGCTGCTGGTCGGGGGGTAGGCCGGGCTTGCTGTAGAGGCGCTGGTCGGGGGCAATGACGGCGAGGTCGGAGGCGACGTTGAGGATGACACCGGCGTTGCGTTTGACCATTTCGGCGCCGAAGATGCGGGAGCATAGGAAGGCTCCGGTGAGTCCGACGGCGAGGTCGTCGTTCCAGACGGAGAGAGGGAAGTTTTCCAGGCGGGACCATTGCTGGCCGGGGTTGGTGTCTTCGACCTTGGGGTTGTTGGCCGCGTTGTTGATGAGGATGTCGAGGCGTCCGAAGGCTTCGAGGATGCGGTCGCGGGCGGCGAGGAGGGAGGCCTCGTCGGTGATGTCGGCGGCGAGGCCGAGGCACGCGGGGCCGTGGGCCTGCTGGAGCTGTTCGGCACGGTGGGCAGGGTTGGCGGCGGGGAGGTCGAGGAGGACGACGTGGGCTCCGGCGGCCGCGAGGATGGCACCGTGATGGTAGCCGAGGAGGCCGGCCCCGCCGGTGATGACGGCGACGCGGCCGGTGAGATCGAAGAGGGTGTGGGCCCGGTTGGGTTCGGTAGACATGCTGGGGCAAGTATCGCAAAGTACGGGGTGCAAAAGAAATGCCCTCGCGGAGGCGAGGGCATTGTGGGGTTGAGGGTGGGGGCTACGCCGGGGTGGGATGGCCTTCGCCGAAGCCGGGCTTGCGTCCGTTTTCGGGTTTGAGGACGTGCTGGGTGTCGCCCCCGGGGCCGGGATCGACCGCGGAGAGGGGTGAGCGGGCCGGGGGAAGCTCCTTGCCCTCGATGAGGAGTGCGATCTCGATGGCATCGAGGGTTTCGCGCTCCAGCAGAGCCGTCGCCATGCGATGCATGACGTCATGGTTCTTGTCGAGGATGTCGTAGGCGGAGCGATAGCCCTCATCGACAAAGGCACGGACAGCCGCGTCGATCTTCTGGGCGGTGTCGTCGGAGTAATCGCGGGCCTGGGCGATCTCGCGGCCGAGGAAGATCTGCTCTTCCTTTTTGCCGTAAGTCAGGGGTCCGAGATTGCTCATGCCGTATTCGCAGACCATCTTGCGGGCGAGCTCGGTGGCGCGGACGATGTCGTTGCCGGCGCCGGTGGTCTTGCGGTTCATGAAGATCTCTTCGGCGCAGCGACCGCCCATGAGGATGGCAAGCTGCGTTTCGAGATAGTCGCTGGTGACGGTGTGCTTGTCCTCCTCAGGCAGGTGCATAGTGACGCCGAGGGCCATGCCGCGAGGGATGATGGTGACCTTGTGGAGGGGGTCGGAGTGGTCCCGCTTGGCGGCGACGAGGACGTGGCCGGCCTCGTGGTAGGCGGTGTCGCGCTTGTCGTCTTCGGACAGCAGCATGGACTTGCGTTCGGCGCCCATGAGGACCTTGTCCTTGGCGACTTCGAAGTCGTACATGTGGACCGACTTGCGGTTGAAGCGGGCGGCGGTGAGGGCGGCCTCGTTGACCATGTTGGCGAGGTCGGCGCCGGAGAACCCCGGTGTGCCGCGCGCGAGAGTGTTGAGGTTGACGTCTTCCGCCATGGGGACCTTCTTGGCGTGGACGCGGAGGACCTCTTCGCGCCCTTTGATGTCCGGACGATCGACGATGACGCGGCGATCGAAACGGCCGGGGCGCAGGAGGGCGGGATCAAGGACGTCGGGGCGGTTGGTCGCGGCGATGAGGATGACGCCGTCGTTCGATTCGAAGCCGTCCATCTCGACCAGGAGCTGGTTGAGAGTCTGCTCGCGCTCGTCGTGTCCACCGCCGAGGCCGGCGCCGCGATGACGGCCGACGGCGTCGATCTCGTCGATGAAGATGATGCAAGGGGCGTTCTTCTTCCCTTGTTCGAAGAGGTCGCGGACGCGGGACGCTCCGACGCCGACGAACATCTCGACGAAGTCCGAACCGGAGATGGAGAAGAAGGGAACGTTGGCTTCGCCGGCGACGGCGCGGGCCAGGAGGGTCTTGCCGGTTCCCGGAGGCCCGACGAGGAGGACGCCCTTGGGGATGCGGCCGCCGAGGCGCTGGAACTTCTGGGCTTCACGGAGAAACTCGATGATCTCCTTGAGCTCTTCCTTGGCCTCATCGACTCCGGCGACGTCCTTGAAGGTGATCTTCTTCTGCTGCATGGAGAGCAGGCGAGCGCGGCTCTTGCCGAAGCTGAGGGCCTTGTTTCCGCCGGACTGCATCTGCCGCATCATGAAGAAGAACAGGGCGAGAAGAAGCAGGATGGGAGCGAACTGAAAGAGGATCGAGACCCAGGCGTTGGCGTTGGGGTCCTTGACGTTGATGTTGACGCCATGGTCGCGCAGGGTCTTGTACATGTCGGGGTAGTTGGCGGGGATCGTGGTCTTGAACTGATCCTTGCTTCCCTTCATGTGGCCGGTGAGTTCGGCTCCATTAATGGTGACGTCCGCCACGTTTCCTTCGTCGGCTTTGCTGAGGACGTCGGAGAAGCTGAGCTGATTTTCGTGGCCCATTCCGGTACTCTTCGCGACGAATTGCCAGGCGAAGAACAGGCAGGCCACCATGCAGACCCAGATCAACACTTGTTTGACAGTCGAGTTCAAGGGTATTTCCTCTATATGATCACCGGCCTTGCTGTACCGGTGGGTGCGGGTGGTGCATGAGAGCGAGGGCGAGAGCGCCTTTGAAACTTTAGACGGCGTATCGGCTGGAAGGTCCCCAGCCGAGGCGGGGCAGGGATCGTGTGTTACGCCCCCGATGCTGGATGTGATTCTACTCTCAGGGCGGCGGATTCAGCGAGGCTTGCGGAATTGTTGACTACACCGATGAGCAGGTGGGAACTACGTGCGCGAGGCGGTAAGGGGTTGACGGGCAAGGCGAAGTTCGCGGGCGGAGCGCTCGGCACGAAGCCCGTGGGCGAGTTCGAGGGTGGCCCCGGGTCGGGCGGTGACGGTGGAGTGGCTTCCCAGGCCGCAAAGGGCGAGGAGGCGGGCGGTCTCCTCAAAGGTGAGCGAGAGGCCGAGGGTAGCGACGGCGGCGCGCAGGACGCGGCGGCGGGTGGCGGGTTCCAGCGTGCGAAGTCGCTCGATTTCGAGAGCGACGGAGGCGGTACCGGGGGCGGTGGCGACGGCACGGCCACCACCGCGCACCGGCTTTCCAGGAAGAAGGAGGTGGGGGAGGGTGCGGGTGAGTTCCGTCTGCCAGTGGGTCTCTTCCTCGCGGGCGAGTTCGGCGAGGTTGGCGAGGGTTCGGTCGAGGGAAGGATTCTCGGCGCGCAGCAAGGGAAGGACGTGGTGGCGGAGGCGGTTGCGGGTGTGGACGGGATCGAGGTTGGTGGAGTCTTCGCGCCAGGGCTGGCCAAGAGCGCGGAGGTAGGCGAGGATCTGCGCGCGGGTGGTAGCGAGGAGAGGGCGAAGAATGCGGCCGCGGGGGCAGGGAAGGACGGGGTGGATGCCGGAGAGGCCGGCCGTCCAGGCTCCGCGGAGGAGCTTCATGAGGACGGTTTCGGCCTGATCGTCGAGGGTGTGCGCCGTGAGGACGGCATCGGCGGTTCCGCCGGCGAGGTGCGCGTGGAAGATGCGGTAGCGGAGGGTGCGGGCAGCTTCTTCCAGGGTCTCTCCGGATTGGCGCGCGTGGGCCGACGCGTCGACACGATGCTGGGTAAGGGGGATGTCCAGGCGGGGGCAGAGTTGCTCGACGAAGGCTGCGTCGTCGTCCGCCTCCGCGCCACGGAGACCATGGTGGACGTGGATGGCGGTCAGCCCGGCGCCCAGACCGTCGCGTGGGAGGGTGTTGAGGGCGTGGAGGGCGGTGAGAAGCGCGACCGAGTCCGCTCCGCCCGAAAGAGCGACGCAGAGGCGGGAGCCGGGGGGAAGGTGGGTTCGATCGAGGGGGAGCGTCGGGGGCATTGGCTGGTACTTCACGAGGCACGGGATCGGGGCAAGGGTGGTGGGAGGTGAACGGGTAGGGTAACCCATGGAAACTTAAGTTCTTCTTTTATGTGACGAATCGGGCTGCAGGCCGCATTATATTTACATCGCTGTCTATCGTGTATTCGAGCGGGTAGACGCGTCTCCGCGGCAATCTGGCCTTCGGAGAGATGTCGCTCGAATCGGCTCGCGATCTGTTTTCCATGACTATCGCTTCATCGCCATGGCTTGTCGATACCCCTTCGGATGCGCACGGCGGATGGGACCGGCACCGGGCAGAATGCAGGTGTGCTCTGATTAAGGCAATGACTCTTCTCGTTCTCGCCGCCGGGGTCTCGTTTGGGGGCTCTGCGGCTACCGCGCAGGAAAAGCCGCTGGGTGCGGCGTCGGCGCTTCGCGATCCAGCCTGGAAGTGGCAGATCGGTGTTGCCGGAGCGATCGGTCACCCCGATTACACCCGTTTCAAGACGGGTACGATCACGGCCTATGGGACCTACAACTTCCTGCCGAACCTTGGCCTGGACACGCGCGCGACGTACCTGCTGGAAGATCATGGGGTTAAGGAGTTCACCTTCGCGTCCGGACCACGGTTTACGTTGCCGTTGAAGCGGGTCAACCCGTATATCTCCGGCATGTTGGGGTACGGGCACTTCACGTACAACGCGAACAATGCGCTGGTGTATGGAAATGACTCGTTCATCATCACCTATGCTTCGGGCATCGACCTGCGCGCAACCAAGCACATCAATATTCGTCTGGTTGACCTGGAGTACCAGCGCTGGGTGAATTTTCTGCCGAACGGCCTTACTCCGACGATCTACTCGGCCGGAATCGCGTACCACCGGTAGGGCCTTCGCGGCGGATTGGCAGGCAGCGGTGTGCGAGGACTGCCGCTGCGTGCCCCTCCGGCAGGTTGTGGGGTGGCGAAGGCCGAGGGTCGGCGATCAGAGTTGGTATACTCCGTTGCTGATGCGAGTCTTTTGTATTCTTCCAGCAGCGGGTATCGGTACACGGATGACGGCCGGCGGAGTAGCTCCCGCGGCCCCCAAGCAGTTT
Organism: uncultured Granulicella sp.; assembly: GCA_965213785.1. Lineage (GTDB taxonomy): Bacteria > Acidobacteriota > Terriglobia > Terriglobales > Acidobacteriaceae > Edaphobacter. The sequence goes on from OZ243921.1 coordinate 3,939,191, forward strand.
CTGACGATCGGCGGGTTTCCGATCCTGGTGCTCTCGTTGAAGGCGTTCGCTTCGGTTTCGCGGGTTTCCCGGATCTACGTTGCGGTGCGTGCGCAGGAGCGGGACCGGGTGACGGCGCAAGTGGCGGAGCACGGCTTGAGCGAGAAGGTGGTGGTGGTGGAGGGCGGGGACCATCGGCAGGACTCCGTGGGCCACGCGCTGCGGGCGCTCGAGTGTGAAGACGACGACATTGTGCTGGTGCACGATGCTGTTCGGCCCTTGATCGAGCCGGCTCTGATCGAGCGAACGATCGACGCGGTAGTGCGGCATGGCGCGGCGATCGTGGGACTTCCGGCGGTGGATACGATCAAACAGGTGGAGCGAACTTCGGAGGGAGCGATTGTTACGTCGACGGTTCCGCGGGAGCGAGTGGTGATGGCGCAGACACCGCAAGGGGCGCGCTATGGGCTGTTGCGGCGGGCGTTCGCAGAGGCGGAGGCGGACGAGTTTGCGGGGACCGACGAGTCCAGCCTGCTGGAGCGGGCGGGGGTGCAGGTGGCGGTGGTGGCAGGGTCTCCGCGGAACTTCAAGGTGACGCAGCCCGGAGATCTTGAGTTGGCGGAGTTCTATCTGGCGAGGGCGCGATGAGCATGAGAATCGGGTACGGGTTCGACTCCCATGCCTTCAAGGCGGGCGTTCCGCTGGTGATCGGCGGATTGAAGATCGAGCACTCGGAGGGACTGGCGGGCCACTCGGATGGCGATGTGCTGCTGCATGCGATCACGGATGCGCTGCTTGGGGCGGTGTCGGCAGGGGATATCGGAACCTTCTTTCCGCCGAGCGATGCGCGTTGGAAGAATGCGGATTCGTCGATCTTTCTGGCGACGGCGCTTGAAGAGGTGGCGGTGGCGGGGTATCGGATCGTAAACGTGGATACGGTGCTGGTGATGGCGGCGCCGAAGATTGGGCCGATCGCCGGGGAGTTGCGAGAACGGGTGGCCGATCTGCTTGGCGTGCGGCCGGGCGAGGTGGGCATCAAGGCCAAGACGCCGGAGGGGCTGAACCAGGACCACGTAGCGGTGGCCCATGCAACGGTGTTGCTGGAGAGCGCGACGAGTCCGGAGCAACTGACCCAGATGACGGCCGCGGAAGACCTGCCCGAAGAGCTTGCGGTCATCGGGCAGGGTACCGATTCGCGGGTTGTCTCGGCGCTCGGGCGGAAGCTCCCGGCGTTCGATACGGATGATTTGACCTAGGCGCGTCTACCGGGGCGCCCGTGCAGCCGTTCGGGTGGGGACCGGCTCATCCAGCAGCGTGGTGACGAGATGGGTCATCTCGTGGACGAGAGCCTCGTGGGCGGGCGGGTTTGCCGGGCCGGCGAAGCCAGCGTGGATCTCGCGGACGCGCCCGTCGCGGCCGAGGATGAAGCTGGTCGGCCAGCAGTTGAGATTCTCTGCCTGGGGAATCTTTTCGTTGAGCTGGTCGGTGGTTCCGGCGAGCAGGACGGGATAATCGAGATGGTAGCGGGCGACGAAGGCCTGGAGACGCTCGGGGTTCTTGAGCTGGCTCTCGTCCTCCTCGAAGGAGAGGCTGACGATCTCCAGGCCGCGGCTGTGGAACTGCCGATAAAGACTTTCAAGGAGGGGTGCCTCGTCGTGGCAGTTGGGGCACCAGGAGCCGCCAATGGCGACGATGACGACCTTGCCATCGAAGCGGGGGTCGGTGTTGGCGACGATGTGACCGGTGAGGTCGGGCGCGCTGAACTGGAGGGGAGCGGAGGGGTCCTTCATGGTGGTTTGCCGGGTAGATTCGGTGGGCTCCGGCAAATGGGCGGCGCGGGCGGCGGTGGGGCGGCGGGCGACGAGGTTCTGCTGATCGGGCGGATTCAGATCGGCGCGCAGCAGGTTCGATACCAGAAGGGTGCCGTCCGGTTGCGGCGTCAACGTGTAGAGCGCGGGGCCTGCAGGGGTCAGGTGCGAGACCCGGAGGCTTTTGCTGGGCTCAGAAGCGCCTGGCCCGGGCTCGCCCCAGTTGCCATACAGACTTCCGGTGTCGCCGTCGATCCGCTGAACGACCGCTTTGACGTTCAGCCCCGATTGCTCGACCCGAAGCTGCCAGGCAGATTCACCCTTAGCGCTCCTAACCGCGATCTCCCAGTCTCCGTCGATGCTGGGCGGCTGGGCGCTGGTGCCGAAGCCCGAGCCGTGCCGAATCAGCGAAACCGGGTAGCGCACCTTGGCGGTGCCGAAGCTGCCACTGAGTGTGCCATCGGGCGCGAGCGTCGCGTCCAGGGTGTGGGCGAAGTGCGGGTAGGTCAGCAGCAGGTGATTTTGCGAAAAGCTGGCCGTGGTCGCGGGTGCGCTCTCCGGCCCGTTGACGAGCGCAGCGGTCAGCCTGTCTCCGGTCCCTTCCAGCCGAAGATGGATGGGGACCTGCTGGCCGTGGGAAAGCACGGTTCCGGTCCAATCTCCGGCGATGGTGGAGGTCTGGCCCAAAGCGGGCAGGCAAGGAAGCGCAAACAGCAGAAGAGTAAGGGCGATCTTTAGCATCGACGGCTCGATTCGGTGGGGCGAAGACCAGCAAAGGGAAGGGAAGTGCGGACTAGCGGGAGAGACGCGCGTCTGAGTGAGCCTGGAGGGAGAGGCCGCGACAACAGCGTGCATGATGCGTCTGCATACAGGGAGGCTAGAGTACTTGACGGGTGCTCGTCAAGCGGCTACTGCGGAGGCGCTTCGCCCGTATGCCGGCCGGGAAGGTAGGGCTCTACGGACAGCAGATTGTTGACGGTGGTGCGCTCCTGTTCCGTGTACTGTCCGCGGTAGGCGGGAGAGTTGAGGTACTGCTGGCGCTGGTTCCCGGGCATCTCGCGTAAGTCGCGGAAAGCGCGTGCCACGGCGCGGCGGCGATCTTCGGGGAGCGTGCCGAGCTGGAGCATGGCACCGCGAACCTGCTGGCGCTGGGTGGGCGCGAGATGCTCGAGCTGTTCGTTGCGCTCCAGGATGCGATTTCTCTGCGGGGCCGGCATACTATTCAGCTGGCTGAGGCGGTCACGCATCCTCTGCTGAGTCTGGGCGGGAAGCTCGTGGAAACCAGGCTCGCCTTCCAGGGCGCGCTGCTGCTCCGGGACGGGGAGGTTGCGGTGGCGGCTCATCCACTCTGAAAGATGCTCCTGGTTGCGGGCTGCCGGAGGGCCATTCGCCGGACGCGCTGCACCGGCGAGCGGACGCTGAGCGGGGGGCGCAATGCTGGGCCGGGCGAGTGGATGCTGCGCGGCCATCACCCAAGGAGTGACGCCAAGAGCACACCATACCGTAACCCCCAGGGCGGCCATGCGCCGGGAGCGCTTCCGGGCGGCAGGCGTCGGGCGGGATGGAGAGTAGATCTGCATGACTCGAAGACGCGATTGGTACCTAAGTTACAGGGTCTTGGGCGATTTGCAACGCAGGAGTACAAGGTTTCAGCGATTTAGCTCGCGCCTGCGTCCTCCTGGTTCGTTTCGTCCTCCTGCAGCAACTGATCCATCTGCTGGAGGGCCTGCTCGTTCTTGTCGAGAATCTGCAAATCGTTGACGGTGGCAGAGACCCGGGCCGGGGAGCCGAAGGGTCCGATACCCTGCAGCCGGGCATAAGATCCTCCGCCCAGCGTCAACACGAGGGCGAGAGCTCCAGCGACGGCGGGGCGGAACTGCCGTCCGGTGTTGAAGAGCAGATGATCCTTGAGGCGGGCGAACAACCCGAGACGCGGGGCGCGCTGCTCCTCTCGCACGCGGACGGCGAGTCGTTGATCGAAGTAGGGAGAAGGCTCCGGGGCGCCCCAGGCGTCCATTGCGGAGATGCTTGCGATCAGCGAGGTGTACTCCTGCTCGCACGGCGGGCAGGTGGCGAGATGAGTTTTCTCGGCAGTGCCAACATACGAGGCGGGGTCGAGGAGCAGATCGGGGAGCTTGCTTCGGAAGGTTTTGCAATTCATCGGATTTCCTTTCTCCGGCGGGTGGATGCGCCCGCGGGATGGTTGTGCAGCAGCTAAGCGAAAGCCTTGAGCTTCTCCCGCAGTGTCTGGTAGGCGCGGAAGAGAAGTGACTTGGTGGCGGATTCGGAGAGTTTGAGGACGTCTCCGATCTGGCGATAGTCCATGCCTTCGTACTTATGCATGAGGACGGCCATCCGCTGACGGTCTGGCAGCGCCATGACGAAGTCGCGAATGGCTTTCATTCGCTCGTCGCGCAGCAGGCCTGCCTCGGCACCCGGTGTGGTGTCGGCCACGTCCGGGGTTGCGCCGGATTCGCTGTCAGGCTCGTCAAGGTAGACAGTCGCGGCGGAGCGCTCGTGACGCGTGTCCCGGGCGTGGTTGACGCCGAGGTTGGTGGCGATGCGGTACAGCCAGGTGCTGAACCGGGCCTCGGCACGGTAGGTCTCCCGCGAGCGGTAGACGCGAAGGAAAACCTCCTGGGCGAGCTCCTCTGCGACGGCCTGGTTACGTGTCATGCGGTACATAAAGCTGATGATCGGCTTGCGATACTTACGCAGAAGGAAGTCGAACGCCGCCATGTTGCCCGCGCTTAATTCGAGCATGATGGCGGAGTCTTCCAGGGAGGCAAAATCCTCGGGAGCATGCGAAGAGGAGGCCCCAGAGGTGCCGTCCAACAGGCCGGGATGGATGGCGAAGGAGGCCATGGGTGTATGGACCCCAACTCTGCCGGGAGGTTGCGCCCTTTCTGCGAATTCCGAATCCGCTCTCGGGTCTTGCTCAAGTGGCGGGGAAGAAGTCGCGTCTGTCCGATCATCGCCGGTCTGGGCCGAGGGCTTGATCGAGATGGGCGGCGAGGACGACATAAGGGGTTGGATGCAGTGCGCGCGGCCCCGATGGTGCGGCGTTTAGACCGGCAGATGCTTATGGTACTCTGAGAATCTACGAGGGGGTGCGGTGACCTTGTGGCGTCGTGCTGGTAAGACACGCAGCCTGCGTGATCTGGCTAGCCCTTCGAGATCGACACGGGCGCATAACTCAGCGGTAGAGTGCCACCTTCACACGGTGGAAGTCGTAGGTTCGAATCCTGCTGTGCCCACCAATAGAATTAACAACTTATATCCGATCAGCTAAGATTTGTACGGCTTGTACGGCTTACCATACGGCTTATCGCAATGGTGGAACGTTTGAGTCAACGGGCGTTGAATCAATGTTTCGGCTTGCTGAGCAGGTATTTTCTTTCATTCTTTGCCATTTGAGCGAACCTTCGCAGCTCATGCACCGTCATGTCATATGAAGGCATTCGCACGCCCTCTAGCGCGTCTGCACGCGACTCCAAACGTCGAATCAGAATGGAGAGCACCTGGACAGGATCGATGTCACGCATGACACGAGTTTAGGCGAATGAATGGCGAAGCGATCCACATGGCTTCCCATGTTATCGGAGCGTTAGCAGGTCTCAGCAGGGATTGCGCGAACCTTGAAATGTCGACTCTTGCACGTGCAAAAGACGATAATTTTTATCGTTTAGCACCCGGCTGGGCCTCAGATTTTCATTTCCGCGATCCAAAGACGACAAAGAATCCCAGCCTTCTACTCTTGTATTCTTGTTGCCTTTGGTTGCCTTGTTGCCTTTGCCCGGTCCAAAGATGTCCATAGACACCCATACATAACCAAAGGCAACATATATATGTAATGCAGTCTTTGGATTCTTTACCAAGGGGACCGAATCATGGTTTTGCCGCTTATCGCCACGACTGCCAGCATCCTCAGCAGTGCTTTGGGTTCCGTAAAGTCGGCACGTGAACTCGCAAAGAATGTGTCAGACCATGAGCTGAAAGACCAGATTGGTGCGGCCTATGAGACGTTGCTGGACTTGCGTGAACACGTGCTGACCCTCGACGAAGAGAACCGAACTCTGAAAGCGCAGTTGGCCGAACGTGCAAAATACGTCGGACCATTGCCACCAAACGGCTATTACTATGCTGAGAGTGATACGCAGCAACGGCACCCAATATGCCCGAGATGCTTTCAGGGAGCAAACCATCTCACCGCTTACATGGGAAGCATCGACCATGATTTTCAATCTGGGCGACGCCTTTGCAATGTATGCAACCTTGCTATCTATGAACAATCATCTGCTTCAAACGGCTGGTGAGGGGATAGCCAGCCGATAGCTCCATACCCATGCACCTTGATATCCCGCTTTGGTTGCGACGATCCCCAGCCGTTCACGCGCACGTTGCAGAGAGCGTTCATTCACTGCCAAGTCACGTTTCGCGCGGTCGATTAGGTCGCGTGCAGGTACAGGACCGTTCGCCAACTCTGCTTTCAGGAAGTGTTCGGCCTCTTCCACTCGATTCAGTGGTTTACGCTCAGCCTCTTCGCCCTCGACCTCATTCAAGATGCTCTTTGCACTGCCCTGGACTGCGGTACCCCAAACGACGCGAGTGGTTTGGATGGGAAGCCCGTTTGCCCCATTGATGCTTCCCGCTTGGATTGTGTAGTGCAGTCCACCATCGTCCGCAGAGATGTTGGACTTTGCACGGGTGAAGACGCGCTGATCTGAGTCCTCTTCTTTGGCCGTCACCAGCACCATGCGGGCGAGAGCGGCAAACGCTTGCGAGCCAATCACGCGCTCTGATGCATTCCTCCCGCCCGTGTTCTTGGCAAAGTGCGTAATCCCCAACACGGCACAGTTGAACTCGGCTGCAAAGTCTACGATAGGCTGCAAACTGCGTCGCACGTCATTCGCTTTGTGCATGTCGCCCGACACTGCGCTAACGATGGGATCAATGACGAGCAAGGCGACTCCTCCGATGCGGCGGACCTCCGCACGCAAGCTGTCTATGTCTGTTGCAGGATCGAACGGCTGCTTACGTCCCGCGCTGTCTGTTGTGCTCTCTATCACCGCAATCCGGTTGATGTCAGCTCCAGCCGCCATGAGGCGGGGCTTGATGGTCCTTGCGACATCATCTTCGCTCGACCAGATGAGTACGTTGCCGGATTGCGTGCAGCGTAGACCATCGGGCCAGATACCGCCAGTGGTGATCGTGGCCGCGAATCCGAAGGCGAGGGTACTCTTTCCCGTCCCACCAGCTCCGGACAGCAGCGTGAGCATCCCAGCGGGCAAATAGCCGGGCCAGTGCCACTCGACTGCCGCTTCCTGCACGCCTGCTAGGCCCGTCAAGACGACGCTACGGCTGCCGCTGCTCTTACCAGTGGGCAGCGTGCCTGCTTTGCCCTCTGGCAGGCTTGGAGTGGTGTCACTGGGCATCCCAGCCATGATGACGCCGGATATGTCGATTAGGTCCAGACAGTCGGGCTCGGAGAGTGGCGAACGTGGCCGTGCCGCACCCGCATTCAAGCCGGAGATAATCGTGGCCTGGGCAGCTTGCTCGCCCCGCTTTGCCACGTAGCCATTGTCTACAGAAGCCTGAAACAGAGCTTGCGCAGCCTCGTGCGGATCAAGCCATGCAATTACGGTGCCTACAGTGAAGCTCGCTTCGTTCAATGCAGCGTTGCGATGCGAACCGGGCTGCATTGCCGCGAGCGTCTTGCATTCATTGACCAACACTGCACGCGCGTTCGCTGCATCTCGCTTCGAAACGGCTGGTGAACTCACTGTTTCCGGCACGGCTGCAACAGGTGCACGCACTTCGGATAGCTTGCTTGCGGGTGACTCCGCACCTATTTGCTGGAATATGGCGTCGAACAGCTCTTGCAACTTCTCATCTGATACCTCAGTCAATAAGTGACGGGGCATGGTAGTTAGTTCGGTGTCCCATTGGTAAAGCGTTCCCGTTCCCTCGTGGATACCGTAGATGACGCACTGCTGACCATTCCCGCGAGCCTCGACCTTTCCAAGGCTACCGATCAGCGTCACGGGCTTTGGAGCGGCCTTGCTTGAACGATAGAAGAGCATACAGCTTCCGCTACCTTGTCGGAAACGTTTTGGCGCAGGACCGAGGATCATTCTGCATTGCGCCACAATGTAAGCAGAGAGCGTCTCGTCCTGAACATCAATGTCAATGGCTCGCATTCCATTTGTCAGCAAGCCCGTGTTCAATGCGTCATCCGATGTTTGGTCCGCTGCCCACTGCTCTGCTGTCCTACTATTAGCCGGGTTCTGCCATCGCTGCTCGACAGCTTGCTTGAAGCCTGTCTTTACCTTCACCAGCGCATAGCCATGCTTGGCGAGCGTTACGCGCTGCTGGTGAACTGCAATGGCCTTCAGGTGAGGGATGCTCATTAGTGAACCTTTCCCGAACCATCACCCGCAGATTGCTGCATGATTGCGCGACGATGCTTGACGTAGTAAGTCTCAATCTCGGGCCAGTTCGCGCATCCTTGCACTGTCATCGAATGCAAGATGAACTCTGTTGCATCGTCTGATTCAAGCGTTAGATAACCCTGCGCATCGTGTGGCACATTATGCAGCTCACCACGCCACACCATGACAGCACGGAAGCCTAAAGTCGGATGGCGCGTCACGCGCACCCATGCTTGCGGGGGCTGGACTAGCTCACCGTGAAGCCAAAATGTGGCCTCTAAGTTGTCGAACTCTCCAACTGTTGCCTTACGGATAGTGATCCAACGATCTTTGCGGGATCTGAAATACTCACTATCCTGTTTGAACGCAGGATCATCCGCAGTGGTCCGCGCACTGTATTTGCGCTCCACCACCAATAGTCCAAGAGGCATCTCAATAAGTGCTTTGCTGGGATTGGGTACATAAGTGGCACTCATGTTTATTTCTCCTTGAGTTGGCCGAAGCCATATGAGAGTTGGTCTTGTATCCATTCATTGATACTGCTGACTAGCACCAAACGTTTCTTGCCAACCTTTATGCTGGCAATGCTGTTGTCTGCCAACAAGGAATAGAGCATTGTTTTACCTATAGATAATGCAGTCATTGCCTCTTCAACTGACAACGTAATGCGCAGTGATTGATCTAACTCGGGCCTTGTTCCCAAACTTTGAGATAGTGTTTCCATAGGACCTCCAGAGTCCGCCGTGGCTTGGCTAGATGGACTATAACCCACAAGTCCACCTGAAAACAAAGTAGTGGTGTTTTATTTATCGTGGTGTTAGTCTTCGCGTAGGAGAGCCCTCGCCATGAAAAGACATGCCCCCCGAGATAGCACAAAAGGTTTGAAATCACGCGCGCTAAGCATCGCGGTCGATCCCGTCACTAGAGCCAAATTAGAGATTGCCGCACGCCTCAAGAATCAGAGTGTCGCTGATTACGTGGTCGCTTCCGCCGTGCAGAGACTTGAGGCCGACGAAGTAGTTGCCGCACTTCAGCTTGAAAGTGGCGAGCCCCTAACCATCCACGAACTCGGCAAACGCATATCGTCTAAAACGGCTTCACGTCAGTTCGTACGCATGGCGTTTGCGATGCCTTCTCTCTTATCAATCAATGAACTTGTTCTATACCGCGTGATCCTGGAGACTGCGGAGTTGTGGTATCGCGATCCCCACAAGCATCCACCTCTCATGCATGATCTAAGCGAGCCTAAGATTCCGGTCTTCAACTATGAGCTTCTTGAGCAGCAATGGCCTGCGCTCAAAGCTCTGGCAAAAGATAAGGAAAAGGATGGCCGATACCATATGGGTGCGTTCTTACAGCACTATTTCCCTAACTCAGTCCAAGTAAAGAAAGAGAGCTAACCGATGCCCGAACCAACTACGGAACAAACACTCGAAAGCGAACTCGCAACCCTTCGCAAAGTCAATGCTGACTTGCTCAAAACCAAGCACGACCAGAAAGCCCGCATCGCTGCGCTAGAAGCTGATGTACTCACCGCAAGCGAGAAAGCAGATAAGGCGCAAGCTGCTGCCCATGCTGTTGTAGTGGATCGCCCGCTAAAGCAGATGGTTGCTGAGCTGAGTAAGGGAAACGTTCCTGAGCTGGTGATGCGTGAGCTGCTTGCGGATTACAAGTTCGATGCTGGCGTTGATGGATCGATCTTGGTGACGAACGTAGCGGATGCGAAGCCGATTGCAGCAAAGAATGGCAAGGCTGTTGCATGGGATAAGCATTCATTGCATTTGTTCCTTATCGGCGATGGCTATGCAGAGAAGAGTGATCGCCAGAAGCTCTATGCGCATCTGCTAGGCATTCCGGCTGCGTCGGGTGGTGTAAGCCGTAAGGTGCCTGGCATTGGCATCACTGGCAAACAGCCTGTAGCAGAAAATAAACCAGCCGTGCTCCAGCTCGGCCTTAGGTAAGTCGTGTTATGGTTTGGCTAGATCGCAGCTTGCTTCCCACGCTAGGTACGGAACCAACCTAAGATGGCCTGGCCTGGGAAGCATCTGCTGATCGAAGGTAATAAGTGCCAGTTGGCACATCCGCAACACCCATCTATCCGCAGTAGCGGACGAGCATGCGCCAGTCGGTTAGCTCTCGAATTGATCCAACCCAAACAATTCATGTTTTGAGAGAGCGAGCTAACCATGCCTACGACGCAGATTGCGGACGTAATTGTTCCGCAAGAGTTCACCGATTACCAGATCGAACACAGTATGACGAGCACCGCACTATTCCAGTCTGGTGTGCTGTCCAAGAATGGCGCGATTGCTGATGCGCTCGCAAAGGGTTCGACCAACTTCACGGTACCGTTCTGGCGTGACATCGTGGATGGTGCCGAGGCGGACATCACCAGCGATGATCCGACGGTGCTGTCTACCCCGCAGAAGTTCTCCGCTGGGCGTCAGATCGTCCGCAAGAGTTTCGTTCATGCAAGCTGGGCGGAGATGTCTTTGGCTGCTGAGCTTGCTGGTAGTGATCCAATCACTGCACTGCAAACCCGTGTGGCTGCCTACTGGCAAGTGCAGTTTGAGAAGCGGCTTGTCTCAACGTTGAACGGCATTCTTGCTTCGAACGTCGCCAACAACAATGCGGACATGGTTGTGGACATCAGCGGAGCTGCGGGGGCTGCGTCTGCATTCAACGCAACTGCCGTCATCAACACTGCGGCCACGCTTGGGGATCGCATGAATGAAGACATCCGCATGATTGCGATGTCTTCCCACATCTACACGCAAGCCCTTATCAACGATGAAGTGCAGTTCATCCCCAACAGTCTGGGCCAGCCAATCAAGACGTATCGCGGCTTGGCGGTGTTGATTGATGACAACTTGACGCCTGCAAACGGTGTGTACACCACTGTGCTGATGGGCAGCGGTGCTATCGGCTTCGGTGCGTCGGAACCCATCACAGGACATGGAACCGAATTATTCCGTGTTCCGGCTGCCGGGAATGGTGGGGGGCAGACGGTCCTGCACAGTCGCATGAACGTCGCGATGCATCCTTTGGGCTATGCCTGGAATGATGGCACGGGTGGAGCTGCCCTGGCGGGTGATTCGCCGACCATTGCGGACCTTGCCGTAGGAAGCCATTGGACTCGCGTTGCCACGTCTCGCAAGAGCATTCCGCTTGCGTTCCTCCTCACAAAATAATCAAGTTTGCGTGCAGCGGTGTGCGCATTTGGGGGCTGGTGCCTGGTAAGCATGCCAGCTCCCCCTTTTCTTTGTCTGTGAGGCCAGCTATGAAGGATATGACATCTGCAACCCGTGTGAATCCGCCGTTCCCTAACTATGTGATGGTCCCGCAAATTATTGCGATGGCTTCGACGGGATTCAGCAAGGTTGGGGTAGCACGTCACTTTGGAGTCACATTCGTAACGCTCCAACGATGGTTCGAAGAAGATGCGACTCTGCAAGAGGCATTTCTGCAAGGGCGTGAGCAGGAACGGCAAGCCCTGCACAATGTGCTTTACAAGTTAGCCATTGATGAGAAGGACAAGGTTAGTGCAATGTTCCTGCTGAAAGCAAGGCATGGGTATCGTGAGGGCGATACTCAGGACTATTCCAACAAGGTCAGCATCACGTTCAATCTTCCCGGCGCAATGTCAGCAGCCGAATACAAGACGATTGAAGCTGTTGCGAACAAGAAAGAACCAAAGGTGCAGGGCAATGGCGACTGAGACGATACAGCTAAACCCATTCCAGCAACGGTTGCTTAGTATCCCTGAAGAGTTCGATGTGTTCTTAGGTGGCGGACGTGGTGGTGGTAAAAGCTACGGGATTGCCTACCTCATCCTTCGCCATTGTGAGCAATATGGGATCAAAGCCCGTGTGCTATATCTACGACGTTCGTACAAAGGTTTGGCAGACTTCGAGCTGACATGCAGGGAAGTGTTCGGGGCAATCTACGGTGCGGCGGCACGCTACAACGCACAGGAACACGTGTGGACGTTCCCCAACGGTTCGTACCTTGAGCTTGGGCAGCTCGAAAGCCATGCAGACTATTCGAAGTATCAGGGACGTTCATTCACCTTGCTAATAGTGGATGAGGCTGGGCAATACGCGACGCCAGACCTGTTGGACATGATGCGATCCAACATGCGCGGCGCCAAGGATGTTCCCGTGCGCATGGTGATTGCTGCAAATCCGGGTGGTGCGGGGCATCACTGGTTAGCTAAACGCTACGTGTTTGCAGGTTCCGCACCGTGGGAAGTCTTTCATGAATCCCGCTCGAAACGCCGATGGGTGTATGCGCCTTCCACGTTCGCAGGAAACAACCTCATTGACCGTGAGCAGTACCGGGAACAACTCGAATCCTCATGCCCTGACGATCCGGAGCTGCTACGCGCCTGGACTGACGGGGATTGGGCCATCAGTCGGGGATCGTACTTTGCGCCCGTCCTGGACGAATCTCGCAACGCTGTAGACCCGTGGGAAGAGAAGCCCGATGAGCCGGGATGGGAGTTCTACCTTGCCCATGACTTCGGCGCGGCAGCCCCTAGCGTCACCTACCTCCTGGCGAGGTCGCCTGGGGCTTCCCATGCTGGCCGGTACTATCCGAACGGCTCGCTCATCCTGGTAGACGAGCTGGCGGCGGTGTCGCGGTCGAACCTGAATATCGGGCTGGGGTGGACGGCCGCAATCACCGCAGAGGCCATCCGGCGCGACCTATGCGCACAGTGGGACGTGTCACCCTATGGTGTTGCTGACGATGCCGTGTTCGCCCGCACGGGTTCATCCAATGGCAGCATTGCGGATGAGTTTGCGAATGCGGGGGTGTGGTTTCAGCCTGCACGCAAGGCGGATCGTGTTTCGGGCTGGCAACTGATGAAACGGATGCTTGCCGATGCTGGGAAGCCAGATAAGCCCGGCCTGTATGTCAGCAGGGATTGCGAATACTGGTGGTCAACCGTGCCCTATCTCAGCCATGATGCGAAACGGCGTGAGGACTTGGATACGCATGGACCAGATCACGGTGCGGATGCGTGCCGGTACGGTTTGCTTGCTGACCAGCTCGCACGCGGGATCGAGATGGATTGGCCCTGTTGAAAACCAGTCACTATCTCGCTTGAAGGCGTTTATCATCGATTCATGAATAAAGCAACTGTGGTGTTCAATGTCTTGACGATCTTTGCTGTTATTACTGGCCCCATCATTGCGTTACAATTGCAGCGTTTCTTGGAAAGTCGCCGTGAGCTAAGGCAGCGAAAGCTATGGATATTCCGATCTATCATGTCTAATCGCGCAACGATCCTCAATCCGTCGTATGTGCAAGCACTGAACCTTATTGACATCGATTTTTCTAGCAACAGTAAAGATGACAAAGCCGTGCGAACAGCGTGGAAAGTCTTGTTAGATCATCTTAGCAACATGCCACACGACGACAAAGCTGCCATTCAATCCGCAAATGACCGATCAGTAGATTTGAGGGTTGCGTTGATGAAGGCGTTGGCGCAAGCCCTAGGCTATGAATTTGATGAAGTGCAGATCAAGAAGGGAAGCTATCTACCCACTGGACATAGTGATCTTGAGAATGAGCAGAACCTACTGAGAAGGCGGTTGCTTGAGGTCTTAAATGGTAATCGCAGGATTCCTGTCGGCGTCTTTCAGGAAACTTTTCCAACCCTAAGTGTTACGCCAACAGATGACTAGCGTTTAGGTGCGAGCTTCTTCACTCGTGTCATCTTCAATGCCAGCCCTGATATGTTCTTGTCAACGATCTCAGCTTCGCCTTGAATGATGTTGCCCTGTATGGTTCCTTTTACTCGGATTTCGTAATCGCCTTCAAAATCAAAGAAGCTCCCAACTGTATTTAGATAGTTTTGCACCTTGACATGTGCGGTGACTGTCGTATCTCTTAGCGCATACTCACCAATGATTGTGAAGCCGTTGTCCCCGCCAAGCACTTGACCATTGATGAAGACTAAGACAATGCCGCCGCTTCCTTGAATCCCCTCATACTGCACGATCCAAAGGCCCTCGATCATGGGTTGTTCCTCTAGGCTATGAAGCTATCACGGGGAATCGTCCTGAGCCATCCTAGCTCGCCCTGGATACCAGTACCGGGCCGGGCGCAACAGGCGCAAAGCTGGGTTTGTTCGCTCGGATGGTGGTGGCGACGTAGGACGGGGAGAAGTGCGCATAATGCTTCTCAGCCATGCGCGTACCGCTATGGCCTAGCTGATTCGCAATGAGCTGTAGCGAAGTGCCGTTCATCGCCAGCAGCGTTGCAAACGTGTGCCTTAGATCGTGGAAGCGTATGTGACGGGCGATGCAAGCAGCTTTCAGGGTCGATTCCATGCGGGGCTGCTGATGCGACTTGCCCCATGCTTCGCCATCGGCCCGCCGGAACATCAACTCGCCAGCTTGCTTCCCATCTGTATGCACATAGAAGAATGCCGTTTCCTCTGGCGTGAGGAAGATGCGCTTCATCTTGCCTGTCTTTGCCTGGATGACCGATAGTGCGCCGACCGTGGCATCGTAAGCGTCAGCTTTCATACTGCATAGCTCCCCATACCTGCAACCCGTGATGAGTGCGGCCTGCACCAGATTCCGGAAGTCTTGCGGGCATTCCTGTAAGAATCGGTTCGCCTCATCCAACGTAAGATATTCATTCTTTGCGACGTTCACATTGTCGAACTCTTTGATCGTGTCCCATGGGGCTTTGCTGGCGACGTGCTGATTGTCATACGCACGATTCAGCAAGGCACGCAGATCACGGAAGACGCGGTTTGCCGAATCCTTGCGCTTGCGCTGCGTATCGGGATCGCTGGGATCGAAGGTGACTTTGCTTTGGCGGGAAGGGGAGAGCTTCTTTGTCGCCTGTTGACGTGCCTGCACCTTCAGCGGGGTTTTCTTCGCCTGATCGTGCAGCCAGCGTTCCACCTGTACGCGGGTGAGTTTGTCGACTTCGACTTTGCCTAGCGTGGGCAGGATGTGCAGTTCAACGTTTGCCGTCGCCGTCAGCTTGCCGCGTTCACTCCCGCGCCATGTGCGCAGCCAATCGCTTGCCGCATTCGCAACTGTGTAAGTGCGCTCCCGTTTGACCGCTGCACGATCCGCACGTTCGATCTTGCCCAGCTCCGCTTTCGCTGCGCTGAGAGCTTCGGAATAGCTGAGCACATTGCTGCCGAATGCCGCGCCGTCGTCAGCGATGCCAAGCGGCGCGAACGAACGCACTTGCTTCCCATCTACTCGCTTGCATGTGCGCACGATCCATGTTCCTTGCGCTTCGCCCGTCTTCCGGTAGCCAAGATGCTTCCCATCATCGATCTTGCACCAGTGCGGCTCGCGCTGTATGGGGAGCTTCAACCGCTTCGCTTTGCTATCGAGTGCAACGTTTTTGCTTGCGCGTCCCATTCGTTCATCTCCGCTTTGCATCTCAGGAATAAGCCGTACGGCTTATAATACGGCTTATCTCAGGCGAATGTACACGAACGTAGAAAGATTTTCCGCAGACGACACATGGCAGGGAGCGGGCGTTCTGGCGATCCGCAAAGGGGGTGCCGGGTGCTTTGTAGGCAATGTGTATGCATGTTTCATGCGTTCGCTCACGTTCGCATACAAGCGCATCAATGGTCGAATCGTTGCATGGATTGATCGAACCATTGCGAGCTGAAACATGCAAATAGCACCTTCACACGGTGGAAGTCGTAGGTTCGAATCCTGCTGTGCCCACCAATAAAATCAACAACGGAAAGCTGACACGCGACGAACGACTCCCTGGAATGAGTCGGGAGCCTCTTTGCTGTTCAGACACAAACGTGCGTGTCATGGATGAGGGGCCGCGGAGGCGATGCGGTGTACGCCGCGTTGCGCGAAGGCCGCGTGGGTGCGCGCGACGGTGCCGGGAAGGTCGACGGCGCGGGTGAGGTCTTCGAGGACGAACGCCTGAAAGCCGTGGTCGACGGCGGCGAGGGCGGAAAAGCCAACGCAGAAGTCGAGGGCCACCCCGGCGAAAAAAAGACGCTGGAGGTTGCGCTCACGGAGATAGCCGGCGAGGCCGGTAGGGGTTATGCCGTCGTTTTCGAGGAAGGCGGAGTAGCTGTCGACATCCTTGCGGAAGCCTTTGCGGAGGAGGAGTTCGGCGTGGGCGATGTCGAGGGCGGGATGGAGTTGGGCTCCGACGGTTCCCTGGATGCAGTGGCCGGGCCAGAGTGCCTGGGTGCCGTAGGGAGCTTCGATGGTGTCGGTGTAGGGCTGTTTGCCGTGAGTGCTTGCGAAGGAGATGTGGCCGGCGGGGTGCCAGTCCTGGGTCAGGAGGACATGGTCGAAGCGGGCGGCGAGTGCGTTGATGCCCGGGATGATGGCGTCGCCCCCTGCAACGGCAAGCGATCCGCCCGGGAGGAAGTCGACCTGCATGTCGATGATGAGGAGGGCGTCGGTGGCCTGGAGGTTCATGGGACAGCTTTCCTATGGTGTGTGTTCGCGGCCTCGGCCACTTTTCTCGTCTGTCTCCAGTGTATGCGTGTGGAGGTATCTGCTACACCAGCTCGATCCGCCTCCATGGAAGGCACCTGCTGGGGATCATGGCCCTTTGCTTGGAACGGTAAGGCGGGACGAGCAAGGGCGAAGAGATTTTTCGGTAGACTGGAGGGATGGGTGAGCAATCCTTGGTGAGCGAGGCCCGGGTTCGGGTGCGCTATGCGGAAACGGACCAGATGGGCGTGGTGTACCACGCGAACTACCTGGTGTGGTTCGAGGTGGGCCGGACGGAGCATATGCGTTCGCTGGGGCTGGACTACAAGGAGATGGAGCGGGAGGGGTGTGGGATCGCGGTGGTGGAGGCGACGTGCAGGTATCGGGCTCCGGCACGGTACGACGATGAGCTGACGGTGCGGACCCGGGTGACGGGGGCGCGAGGGCCGGTGGTGAAGTTCGGCTATGAAGTGGTGCGGGTGGCGGATGGGACGGTGCTCTGCACCGGCGAGACGGTGCATGTGGTGGTGGGGCCGGATATGAAGAAGCGGGCGATGCCGGAGAGCTATGCGGTGCGTTTCCGGGAGCTGCACCTCCCCTCCCTGAACCATGATCGGGAAGCATTAACAGCGACGCGTGAGAACGCGAGGAGATGACGATGAAGGCGAAGATTGCTTTGCTTACGGGCGCTTACAAGGGCATCGGGCTAGAGACCGGGCGGCAGCTTGGCGCGCAGGGAGTGACGGTGCTGCTGAGCGCGCGCGACCTGGCGAAGGCCGAGGCTGCGGCGGCGACGCTGGAGAGCGAAGGCATCGAGGCGCGTGGGGTCAAGGTCGATGTGACCGATCCGGCCGACCACCGTGCGGTGGCGGAGTGGATCGAGCGGGAGTATGGCGTACTGGATATCCTGGTGAACAATGCAGGCGTGATGCTGGACAAGTTCCAGGGTGCCAACGAGACGAGTACGACGAGCGCGGACGTGCTGCGCAGGACGATGGCGACGAACTTCATGGCTCCGGTAGCGCTGACGCAGGTCTTGCTGCCGCTGTTGAAGAAGAGCGAGGCGGGGCGCATTGTGAACGTCGGCAGCATCCTGGGATCGCTGACGACGCACAGCAAGCCGGGTGGGCTAGGAATGATGCCGTTTGCCTACGACCTTTCGAAGGCCGCGCTGAACGTGTTTACGGTTCACCTGGCGGATGAACTCAAGGGGACAAAGATCAAGGTGAACTCCTCGCATCCGGGATGGGTGAAGACGGATATGGGGACGGAGGCGGCTCCGATGGAGATCGTGGACGGCGCGAAGACGCAGGTGTGGCTCGCGACGCTGCCGGAGGATGGTCCTACGGGTGGGTTCTTCCATAGGCAGGACGCGCTGCCCTGGTGAGCGGGGCGCCGCCCGGGATGCGGGGCTTACCGTGGTCGCGGCGAAGGGAGCGGTCCTCTCCAGGGGGCTGATGGGCGTTCCTCGCCGGTGAGGGGTGGCGGACGATGCTGCGAACAGGTGACGGCCCCAGGCGGGCTGCGGCGGCTTCGGCACGCGCGGCGCAGCGGGGACCCGCCCTCTCTTCTTTTTGGTGTGCGCGGTAACGCTACCCCTATGGGTTGGGTGATGTCGCTTGACAAGCGCAATGGGTAGGGATAGTTTTAGTCGAGCCAATAAGAAGTTCATCCCATCATCAACGTTTCAGCCAACCAAGAGATCTGGAGTTTGCGTACCATGCCTATTTTTTCGCGTATCCCGGCAAGGCTGCCGGGAGCGTTTTCTGTGTTTGCCGCGTTGCTTTGTGTTTCGTTGCCAGCCGGTGCCGTGGTGGTGCGGGGGGCGGTGACCAGTGCGCTGGGGACCCCCGTGCCCGGGGCGCGGGTGCAGTTGGTGCAGGGCAAACAGGCGGTCGCGTTCGCCGTCACCGGGCCGGACGGCAGCTTCGAGATTCGCAGCACGCTGGCGGGCCGGTTCGTTCTGCTGACTACGGGGGGCGCGGCGCAGACGGCGCTGACGCCGAATGTGAGCCGGGACTTCTACGGCGGGGCGACGGATGTGGTGACGCGGGCGGTGACCCTCGAGAGCACGACGCTTTCGGAGACGGTAACGGTGGTGGCGACGGGGCTGCCGACGCCGGTGGAGCAGTTGACGGTGCCCGTGGGATTGATTGCGCGGGACGACCTGGCGCTGCGTACGGGGATTGTAGACGAGATGCGGCAGACGCCTGGGGTGCAGGTGGTGCAGAGCGGACAGCTTGGCGGGGTGACGTCGCTGTTTGTGCGGGGCGGGAACTCGGATGCGAACAAGGTGCTGGTCGACGGCATTCCGGCGGAGGATGTGGGGGGAAGGTTCGATTTCGGGCTGGTGTCTTCGACCGGGCTGGTCTCGGTGGGGAACAACGGTCCGGCGGTGGAGCTTTACCGTGGGCCGAACTCGGCGCTGTTTGGGTCGGACGCGCTGGCTTCGGTGGTGAACCTGTCGACGCCGCGGGGCACGGCGGTCAAGCCTCTGCTGGTGTACTCGGGGGATGCGGGGAACTTCCACACGGTGCGCAATGAGGCGACGGTGAGCGGGGTGCGAGGGCGGGCGGACTACTTTGTGGCGGGGTCGCGGCTGAACTCGTCCAACGCGGTGGCAAACGATGAGTTCCATGCGGTGACGGGGGCGGGGAACATGGGGTATGCGCTGGCAGCGAACACCCAGGCGCGGTTCACGATTCGGAATACGGATGCGGCGCAGGGGGTTCCGGGGCCGTTCGAGTTCCAGGGGCTGGCGGCGAACCGGAAGCAGGCGGACCAGACGTTATTTTCCGGCGTGACGCTGGAGAACCGGCTGAATGGGAACTGGCACAACCTCCTGCGATATGGGGTGGCGCGGAAGCGGGAGCAGTTTGTGACGTTCAGCCCGACGGGGACGCTGGTAGCTTCGGCGTATACCTATTACGGGCCGGTGCTGACGATTACCGGGGCAAATGGCTACTCGGCAACGGGAAAGGTGGCGATCGACTTTTACGGGAGCCCCTTTCCGGCGCGGTACGACCAGGTTTCCAATCGGGATGAGCTTTATTACCAGAGCGATTACACGTTTGGACATCACCTGGCGGGGCTGTTCGGGTTTTGTTACGAGAACGAGCGGGGGGCTTACCGGTATCCGTTGTTTGGGACCGACCAGGCGCTGCAGCGGACGAACTTCGAGTACACGGGGCAGGTGCAGGGTGATCTTCGGAGCCGGGTATTCTTCTCGCTGGGCGGGGCGGTCGAAAAGAACCACCTGTATGGGTTGCGGGGGACGCCGCGGATCGGGCTGGCATATGTTCCGGTGCGGCCGGGGGGAAAGTATTTCCGAGGGACGCAGCTGCGGGCGAACTTCTCGCGGGGGGTGCAGGAGCCGAATCTTTCGGTGCAGTTCAGCTCATTGTACGGGACGTTGCTGCTGGCGAACGATCTCTCGCACATTGCGGCGTACGGCGTGACGCCGCCCAAGGCGGAGGAGTCGCGGACGTACGATGTGGGGGTCGAGCAGGGGATTATTGGCGAGCGGCTGATCGTGAAGGCGGGGTACTTTCATAACGAGTTCGACCATGAGTACGAGTATGTTTCGGCTCCCGCATTGAAGCAGTACTTCGGGATTGGCACGACCTCGGCCACGCTGTACGGGGCTTATACCAACTCGCTCACCTTCCGGGCGCAGGGCTTTGAGGGGGAGATGCAGTACCAGGTGCGGTCGCGGATCTGGCTGCGTGGGGGGTATACGTTCCTGGCTCCCATCGTGCAGCGTTCTTTTTCAAGCGATGCGCTGCGGGTGGCCGGGTCGACGACGAATCCGCTGTTTCCGGGGATTACGATTGGGGCTTCGAGTCCGCTGGTGGGACAGAGGCCGTTCCGGCGGGCTCCGAACACAGGGTTCTTTGCGGTGCAATACACGGGGAGCCGGTTTACCGCGGCGCTCAAGGGGGCGATGAGCGGGAAGTCGGATGACTCGACGTTTCTGCAGAGCAGCCTGCTGCTGCCGAACCGCAACCTGGACCATGGCTTTGCCAAGCTCGACCTTGGGCTCACCTACAGCGCGACCCGGCGGGTGCAGGCGTTTACGCAGCTCGACAACCTGCTGAGCCAGCAGCATATCGGGCCGATCGGATATCCCGGGCTGCCGTTTACGGTGCGGGCCGGGCTGAAGGTGAGGCTTGGGGGCGAGTAGCGGGCGGGAATCTTGGCGGGGCGATCGCACATCCAACCAAATGCGATGAAAAACATTCTGTTGTCCGCTGCGCTGTTTACTGTTGCCGCCTCCATGCCTGCCTTCGCGCAGGAGGGGGCGGTGCCGACCCAAACGATTCTTCAAGAGACGAAAGGCCAGATCCCGCTGACCGCGGCGACCCTGACGTTGAGGGTGAACAACCGGGAGACGCCGGTCTCCTCCGTAAGCGCGGTGCGGCCGGCCGGGGCGCAGATTGCGCTGCTGCTGGACGATGGGCTGCGGCAGTCGTTCGGTCGGAACCTCGAGGACATGCGGCGATTCATCACCGGGCTTCCGGCGGAGACAGAGGTGTTTATCGGCTACATGAGCAACGGGCGCGTGATTGCGGCGCAGCCGTTTACGACCGATCACGCAGCGGCGGCGGAGCATCTGCGGATCACGTTGGGGCAGCCGGGAATCAGCGCAAGCCCGTACTTTTGCCTGTCGGAGTTTGTGAAGCACTGGCCGGGAACCCAGGCTGAGAGCACCAGCCGGAATCCGGAGGCGCTGCAGCCGCTCGGCGGGGGCGCACGCGCGGGGCACAAGGCGCGCTTTGTGCTGATGATGAGCAACGGCGTGGACCCGTATAACGGCAGCGTCAGTCCGCTGAACCAGGACAGCCCGTACGTCGCGGCGGCCATCAGCGATGCGCAGCGGGCGGGAGTTTCAGTCTCTTCGATCTACTACGGCGACGCAGGCATCCGCGGGGGCGCGGCGAGCTTCAGCGGGCAAGGATACCTGTCGCAGGTGGCGGACGCGACCGGGGGAACCGCATACTACGAGGGAGTCGGCAATCCTGTGAACCTGACGCCCTTCTTTACGAAGTTTCAGCGTGCCGTGGCGGAGAGCTATGTGGCGACCTTTGAGGCGGCGGGCAAAGACCTGGTCCAGCTCAAGGCCACGACCAGCCTGCCCGGGGTGAAGCTGCGGCACGCCTCGGAGATCCATCCGGGGACGCAGTTGATGGATTGAGGGACGAGCCCTCTGCTATAACCCATAGAGGTCGCGCCGTCGGCCCCACTCTGCCATGGCCGACCTCTCCCAGCAGCCCGTGTCCATCATCATCCCTGCTCTCAACGAGGCGGAGTCGATCGGGCGTGTCGTCGGCGAGATGCCTTGGGACCGGATCGGCGAATGCATCGTGGTGGATAACGGTTCGACGGACGGCACGGCGGAGATTGCGGCGGCGGCGGGGGCCCGGGTAATCGCGTCGGCTCGCGGCTATGGTGCGGCATGCCTGGCGGGCTCACTGGCCGCCCGGGCGGAGTCGTCGATCCTGGTGTATATGGATGGCGACGGCTCGGATCTGATTGCGGGGCTTCCGGCGCTGCTTGGGCCGATCGAGCGGGGCGAGGCTGACTTTGTGATCGGTTCACGGCTGCTGGGTACGCGGGAGCCAGGGTCGATGCTCGGCTCGCAGGTGTTTGCGGGCAGGCTCGTGGGAACGCTGGTGAAGCTGACCTCGGGCTTCCGGTATACGGACATGGGGCCGTTCCGGGCGATCCGGCGGAGTTCGCTGGAGGCGCTGGGAATGGCCGAGTTGACCTATGGGTGGAACCTGGAGATGCAAATCCGGGCGATCCAGAAGGGTCTGCGAATCCTGGAGATTCCCGTCGACTACCGGAAGCGGATCGGTGGGACCAGCAAGGTTTCGGGCGATCTGCGTGCGTCGATGAAGGCGGCGATGCGGATTATGGAAGTGCTGTTTCGCGTCACCTTTCGCTCTTCGTAGAGAATCGATCTCCGTACCGCAACAAACGGGAGAGTCGGGACGTCTTTACAGACACATGGCCAAGCTGTGTCTGGAGCATCATCATTCGACCTTACCTGTATGCGGGCCTGTTTCTGCTTTCAACGTGTTCATCGCACATGCTCTGCGCGGAGCCGGTTGCGGTAGCGCGTTCACAGGGCACGGCCCATGGATTTCTGACGCTGCGAACGCTGGAAGGCAAGCTGCTGGCGACGGGCGACCTGGTCCAGGTGGGCCATGGCGACCGGGTGACCAGCCGGCTGACCTTTCACTTTCGCGACGGCTCGGTCGAGGACGAGACGACGGTCTTTACGCAGCGTAAGACCTTCCAACTGGTAAGCGACCGGCTGGTGCAGCGGGGACCGAGCTTCCCCGATCCGATGGAGGCGCTGGTGCTGGCGAACGGGGAGGTGACGATCCGCAGCCTCGGGAAGAAGGACAAGGACGGCAAGGACAAGGTGGAGACGACGCACATGGACCTGCCGCCGGACACCTCGAACGGCATGGTCTTCAACCTGATGATGAACATTCCGCCGAAGACGACGGAGACGAAGATCGCGATGGTGACGCAGACGGGCAAAGGGCGGCTGGTCCATCTGTCGATCAAGCCGGACGGGGAGGAGCCGTTTACCGTGGGCGGGGCGCGGCGCACGGCGGTGGTGTATCGGATCCACATTGAACTGGGAGGGGTGGCGGCGGTGGTGGCACCGGTGATCGGCAAACAGCCCGAGGATATCCGGGTGTGGATGCTTGGCGGGGAGGCTCCGTCGATCCTAAAAGTAGAAGGGCAGATGTACGAAGGCGGGCCGATCTGGCGAATGGAGACGGTGGCGGGAGTGTTTGGAACGAGCGGACGATAGCCTATACTGCCGATGCGCGGGGAACCACCGGGGCTCTGCCTGCGTAGACAAGAGGCAGGAGGAGAAAGAGCATGCAGAGCCGAATCGTTGGAACCACCATGCCGGTACTGGAGGTCCTGCTGTCTGAGAACGACGCGCTGATCTCGGAGGCGGGGGAGCTTTCCTGGATGACGCAGTCGGTCCAGATGACGACCCACACGCAGATGGGCGGGGGCGGCGGTTTTCTCGGCGTCATCAAGCGGGTGGCCGGCGGCGGCACGATCTTTATGACTGAGTACCGGGCGTACGGGATGCCGGGGGAGGTGGCGTTTGCGACCAAGGTTCCGGGGCACATCCTGCCCATCGAGGTCTCGCCCGGACATGAGTACATGGTGCACCGGCATGGATTTCTATGCGCGACGGAGCAGATTCAACTTGGGGTGGCATTTCAGCAGTCGCTGGGGGCGGGGATCTTTGGCGGGGATGGATTCCTGTTGCAGAAGATCTCGGGCTACGGGACGGCCTGGCTGGAGCTTTCGGGAGAACTGATCGTGAAGGACCTCCGGCCGGGAGAGACGCTGCGGGTGCATCCCGGGCATGTGGGGGCGTTCCAGTCCACGGTGTCGTTTCAGATCACGCGAGTTCCGGGGATCAAGAACATGATCTTCGGGGGGGACGGGATCTTTCTGGCGGCGCTCACCGGGCCGGGACGCATCTGGCTGCAGACGCTGCCGATCTCGCGGCTGGCGCATAAGCTGCAGGAGTACATGCCGGGCGAGGCGCGGCGGGAGCGGGTGGAAGGCGGGGTCGTGGGAGGCATCGTGAGCTCGATCTTTACCGATCGAGGCTAATCAAGGGTGTGGCGGCCCTCTAAGGGTGCCACAGAGCTTAAATGCTATGCCCTTCCCATTGAGGGGGAATGCGCCCTTACGCCAGATCGGGCGAAGAGGGTCCTGTCGTTGTGCACCGCGCACAGGCTGACCGTCTACGACGCAGCCTACCTGGAACTGGCGATCCGCCTGGGTCTGCCACTTGCAAGGGGAAGAGCCACTCCGTGGGTGAGGCGATCGATCGCATTCTGCGACTGCGAGAGGGTCCAGGCGGTTTCCTCGTCTCTTAGACACCAGGGCAGCGTGGCCGAGGCATCGATGACGAACGTCGGCATCAGTACCGGCGGCCCTCGTTGATCAGATCCCGGATCTTGCCATCGCCCAATGGAGTGACCGCTGTGCTCAGGATGATCCAGCTCGATCTTTCAACCCGTAGTGGAGGCCCAGGTAGCTGCCGAAGCGCAGGCTCGCGGCAGGGCCGTCGACCGTTTGATCGAGCAGATGGTCCAGAGGCAGGAAGGTGTCTCCCCCATCGGCTAAATTTCTCCCGCTGAGCCGATGATGTCCTCGTAGAACTGCTCATAGAGTGGGATGATGCGGGTGGTGCAGAAGCGCTGCTGGGCGGTGGCGCGGGCAGCTTCGGACATGGCTTCGAGGCGCGGCTGATCCTGGAGGAGCGCGATTGCTGCCGTGGCCATGGATTCTACGTCGCCGACGGGGAAGAGGAGACCGCTGACGGTGTCGTCGATGAGTTCCGGAACGCCGCCGACGCGGGTGGCGATGGCGGGGACGTGGCAAGCCATGGCTTCGAGGGCCGCGAGGCCAAAGGACTCCATCTCCGACGGCAGGAGCATGAGGTCGGCGAGGGGCAGCAGGTCGTGGACCTCGTCCTGCTTGCCGAGAAAGTGGATGCGGTCCTGGATGCCGTACTGGCGGGCGAGGTGCTCGGCGAGGGAGCGGTCGGGGCCATCGCCGATGAGCATCAATCGCGCGGGTACCTTGCGAACGACCCGCGCGAAGACTTCGAGGACGTCCGCCACGCGTTTGACGGGGCGAAAGTTCGAGAGGTGGACCAGGAGTTTTTCCTCCGGCCTGGCGAAGCGGGGGCGCTGGGCAGCTACCTTCTCCGGATCGCGGCGGTAAAGGTCGCAGTTGACGAAGTTGCGGATCACCTCGATGGGCCGGGTGATGCCGAAGGCCTGCTCCGTGCGCTCGCGCAGGTGGGCGGAGATGCTGGTGACGCCGTCCGACTGCTCGATGCCGAAGCGCGTGATGGGGAGGTAGGAGGGGTCGAGGCCGACGAGGGTGATGTCGGTGCCGTGGAGCGTGGTGATGAAGGGCAGGTGGAGGCCGCGGGTGGCGAGCATCTGCCGAGCCAGCAGCGCGGAGACGGAGTGGGGGATGGCGTAATGGACGTGCAGGAGGTCGAGCGAGTAGAACTCGGCGACCTCGGCCATGCGGGTCGCGAGGGCGAGGTCGTAGGGCGGGTGCTCGAAGAGCGGGTAGCGAAAGGCGGCGACCTCGTGGAAATGGATGTTAGCCTCGCGCCCGGTGAGGCGGAAAGGGGCGGAGGAGGTGATGAAGTGGATGTCGTGGCCGCGCGCGGCGAGCTCGATGCCGAGCTCGGTGGCGACGACGCCGGAGCCGCCGTAAGTGGGGTAGCAGGTGATGCCGATGCGGCGGGGTTTGCTGGCGGGCTGGAGGCTCATAGGGCTCCATAGTGGATGAGATCCGGGCTCGCGGGATTCGCGCGGAAGGCAGGAAGGCATGCGAGGAGGGCCTCGCGCTCGGTGTCGCGGCTGGCGCGGAGACGGGTGGCGATGCCGTTCAGGGCCGCGTCGCTGTAGCCGGGGTGGGTGATGAGCTCCCAGATTCCACGGTCGGGGAGGGCGCTGAGGAGCTCGGCGAGGGTCTTCTGGGTGAGCTCGCCGGTGGTGGAGACGGCGAGGCTGCCGTCCGTGGTGCGGGTGGGGCTGGCGCGCACGGCGGCCAAGAAGCGGGCATGGAAGATGCGGTCGAGCAGGCGGATCTGGAAGCGGCGCAGCGAGCTGCCATGGCCCAGCGCGAGGGCGGCGGCGGGCTCGAAAGGGTTGCGGATGGCCGGGATGCCGCACTCCGCGCAGACCCGCAGCAGGGCGCGCGTGACCGGCGAGATGAGGTGCGTGTGTTTGTGGCTGTCGAGGTGGGTGACCGGAAGGCCGGCGTCCTGCAGCCTTTGCACCTGGGCGAGGACCTCGCGGTGGAGCTCGCCGGGGTCGATGGCGCCCCGGAGGGCGGCCTGGATGAGGTCAAGCAGGGAGGGCCGGAAGGTTCTGCGGTCGCGGCCGAGCAGGCTGGGAATGGTCTCCGGCGGGCAGACGGGCATGCCGTCCACCAGCACGACATGGCAGCCGACGCCGAGCCCGGGATTGCGCCGCGCGACGGTGACGGCGTCCAGGAAGGCGGGGCCGGTCGCCATGAGCGTCGCGGAACTAAGCGCGGAGGCCTGGTGCAATTCTTCCACCGCGCGGTTGATGCCGGCGGTCAGGCCGAAGTCGTCGGCATTGAGGATAAGGCGGCAGGGCATCGTAGGTCAGCCAACCCATCCGTCGCGCCCGCCGAACGTACCGGTGCGGTTGCGCCGACCGAGCCTTGCAAAGCCGGGAAAGAAAGGCTCGTGCAATGGGACGGGAGCTGTGAAGGGCCAGCCGGGCTCACCGTGCAAAGGGGGCATCGTGGTTGGAGTGTACCAGTCCGGGTTACAGAACGCGGGTCTGGCCGCCATCCATGATGTAGGTGCCGCCGGTCGAAAAGGCGGCATGCGGGCTGCACAGGTAGGCGGCAAGCGAGGCGATCTCCTCCGGCGTGCCGAAGCGCTGCTGGGGGACCTCGGTGCGGAGCATCCGCTCGACAGCCTCCCGGCGGTTGGCGAGGTGACGCTCCCAGGAGCCGCCGGGAAAGAAGATATTGCCGGGGGCGATGGTGTTAACGCGGATTTTCTCAGGGGCGAGCAGGCGGGAGAGGTTCTTCGCGTAGTTCGTCAAAGCGGCCTTGGCAGCGGAGTAGGGAAGCGGCGCGGGGGTGGCCTCGACGGCGGCGATAGAGGAGAGGTAGAGGATGGAGCCGCCCTGGACGCCGAGGTACGGAAGCACGGCCTCGGTGAGGCGGACGGAGGCGAAGAAGTTCTGTTCGAAGAGGCGGGTCCAGTCCGCCGCGGGGGGCGCGTACCCGGGGGTTCCCGCGCCGGTGCCCAGGTTGGCGATCAGATGGTCGATGTTCCCGAAATGCTCCGCCGTGCGCTCGAAGGCGGCCTGAATGGTTGCCGCGTCGGAGAAGTCTCCGGCGATGGGAAGAATGCGGGTGTGGTTTTCGGCCGTGGCAAGTTCGGCGAGCGTTTGTTCGAGCGACTCTTCGTTGCGGCCCGTCAGCACCACGCTTGCGCCTTCCTCCAGCAGCGTGGCGGCGATGGCCCGGCCGATGCCGCGTGACGAGCCTGCGACGAAAGCGATCTGGCCGGTGAGTTGAAGGTTCATCGTGGGCTCCGGAGCGGGGCTAGACGGCGGTCCAGCCTCCGTCGATATTGAGGTTTTGGCCGGTCACGTAGGTGCTGGCGTCGGAGGCGAGGAAGAGCAGCGCGCCGCAGAGCTCGAGCGGGCGTCCGATGCGATTGAGCACCGTGTAGCCCTTCAGCTTCTGCACGAACGGAGAATCTTCGGCTACCGAGTTCTGGCCGGCGGTGTCTTCTGTGTTCGAGAACGGCCCGGGGGAGAGACAGTTGGCGCGGACGCCGGAGGTTCCCCAGAAGCTGGCCGTGTAGCGGGTGAAGGCGGCGAGGGCGGCCTTCGAGGCGGAGTACCCGGGCGGATTGAGCGATGCCGTGCCTTCGTAAAGCTGCGGCCGGGGCGCGACAGAGGCGTACATGGTGGCGATGTTGATGATCGAACCGCGCTGCTGGTGTTTCATGCGGATGCCGAGGCGCTGCGTCGTCTGGACCGCCCAGAGGACGCCGCCCTGCAGGTTCCGCATCCACTGGTCCATCGAGGCGTTCTCGAGCGAGCCGCCGGGGATGTTGAAGCCGGTATTGGCGCCGAGTTCGTGGGCGTTGTTGACCAGGATGTCCAGTGAGGCTTCGTCGGCGGCGATGCGGTCGCAGAGCGCGTTCAGCGCGGCCGTGTCGTACATGTCGATCTGGTGGACGGCGATCTTGTCCGCGCCGAATTGGTCGGCCCATTGGCGGGCCTCGGTCTGGAGGCGGTCGCTGCGGCCGAGCGCGACCACGCGGGCGCCGTTGGCGAGCAGGGCGAGCGCGAAGGTGCGGCCGAGAAACCCGGAGGCCCCGGTGAGCACGGCGGTCTTGCCTTCGAGCGAGAAAAGGGTGTCGCGGGTGAGATCGTGGGCGGTAAGGGGCATGGGGCTCCGGGACTAGTGCCAGCGCTGCTGGACGAAGGCGAGTTGCGTGCGGAGGAAGGCGACCTCGTCTCCCGGCCTGCCGCGGGCGACCTGCAGGGTCAATCCGCCCGCATAGCCGATGCGCCGCATGGAGGCGAAGACGTCGTCGAAGTCTGCCGAGCCGGTGCCGAGCGGACGGGTCTCCACGCCGCCTTCGGGCTTGCGGAAGCGGTCCTTGAGATGCACGGAGCCGATGCGCCCGCCATAGGCCGCGAACTCCTCGCGGGCGACGTAGCCGAGGCCGGAGCTGTTGCCGGAGTCCCAGTTCACCTTCAGCATGGGGTGCGGAATTCGCTCCAGGAAGGCAGCAAACTCCGCCGGGTTGAAGTCAGCTTCGAGATGCAGCTCCACGCCGAGCTCCTCGGCGGTCAGCAGTCCGCTCTCGAGCACCTCCAGCACCGTCGCCTTTTCCTCTTCCGTCCGGATGCTCGACTGGTCGACGAAGGGAAGCACCACGTGGTGTGCCTCGATCTGCTTGGCGGCCTTGAGCAGCGTATCCAGAAAGCGTTGGCGCTCGGCGCGCTCGGCCGGCGTGCAGCGAAGGAAAGGGAAGTCCATGAACCAGTCGCCGCAGACGGCGGGGATCGCGATGCCATGGTCCTGCTGCAGGCGCAGCATCTCGGCCACGCCCGCGTCGGTGAGCAGAGGATTGGCGCCTGCGCCGTGGTCGTCCACAATCCATTCGAGGTAGTCGAACCCGGCGGCCCGGGCGCGGGGAAACTCAGCCGCCCAGGAGGCGCGCGGAAACGACTGGAAGCGGCCGTCTTCCGGAGGCGAAAGGCGGCCTTGCATGACACCGTAAGTTTTCTGCGAAGAGGGGTGCGACGGGTCCGGCATAGCGAGGGGGCAATCTCCAGGTGTTCCGGAGATAACGATACAGCAGGCAATTACCCGATTTGCGGCGAAAGCGTTTAAGATAGCTGGATGACGGAAACTCTGGAGCAGACCAGCCACGCAACGAAGTACACACGCAACAACCCCTTCTTTTCGCAGGTCACGGTGAACGAGCTGCTGACCGCCCCGGGCTCGGAGAAGGAGACGCGCCACGTGGAGTTGACGCTCGAAGACGGAATGCACTACGTTCCCGGCGACGCCGTGGGCATCCTGCCGGAGAATCGCGCGGCCGCGGTGGTCGAAGTGCTGCAGGCGCTCGGCTTTACCGGTGAGGAGCGGGTGCTGGACCACTATAAGGTAGAAATATCGCTCGAAGAGGCGCTGCGGACGCGCCTGCACATCGGCAACCTGGCGCGCGGCGCGGTAACCCAGCTTGCCAAGCTGGCCCCCGAGAACCCCGGGCTGAAGGCCATGTTCGGTCCCGACAACAAGGCGCGCGCGGAGGAATACTGCTACGGCCGCGAGCTGATCGACCTGCTCACGGACTTTCCCGGCATCGTCACGGCGCCGCAGCAGCTCTTCCAGGTGGTGGCCCGGCTCACCCCGCGGATGTACTCGATCGCGTCGAGCGAGCTGGCGCATCCGGGCGTCGTCCAGACCACGGTTCGGGTCGTACGGTACGACGCGCACGGGCGGGAACGGCAGGGGCTGGCCAGCGGGCACATCGGGGACCGCGCTCCGCTGGGCGCCGCCATGCCCATCTTCCTGCACGCCAACGGCAACTTCCGCCTGCCGGAGGATACGACCCGTCCAGTCATCATGATCGGCCCGGGAACCGGCATCGCGCCCTTCCGCGCCTTTCTGGAAGAGCGCCAGGCAAGGGGCGAGACCGGCAAGAACTGGCTATTTTTCGGCGAACAGCGGCGCAGCCTGGACTTTCTGTACCAGGAACAGCTTGAAGGAATGCACCGGGACCGCTTTCTGACGCATCTGGACACGGCGTTTTCCCGCGACCAGGCGCGGAAGATCTACGTCCAGGACAGGATGCAGGAGCGAGCCGCCGAGCTCTTTGCGTGGCTTGAGGAAGGGGCGTACTTTTACGTCTGCGGCGACGCGACCCGGATGGCGAAGGACGTGGAGCTTGCGCTGCTCGACGCCATTGCCAAGGGATCGAACGGAACGCTCGACCACGCGGCGGAGTACCTGGCCGAGATGAAGAAGCAGAAGCGGTACCAGCGGGACATCTACTAGCGGCGGAGCCCCGCTGGGGGCGTGGTTGACGGCGTGCGCGGGGCGCGGAACGAGGAACATCTTCTCGGATCGCGCCCTCGCTGGGTAGGCGTACGGCTGAGTCTGCATCGCGGAAACTCCCTGTCCCGGCTGGGGGAAATGCTGCTGACAGGGCCAAGTCTAGGGGGGCGTTGCCCGCGTGCAAATACGTCCTTCGCGCGTGGGTTCATCACCTTGGTGTTCGCTCCGTGCGTCCTGCGCCTCATGCTTTGTCAGACGCGGTCGTGGTCCGGCCGCCAGGTTACGATGGCTTCCTTGATCTGCTTCGGCTCGAGCTTCTGGCTCAGCGTCCGCTCCACCAGCCCGGGAAGCTCCGCATCGGAAGCAAAGCGCAGCGCGACGATCTGCTTGATCGTCAGGCCGTCCGCGCGCGCGAGCAGCGGCCCCGGCAGCAAGGCCGCCATCCGCATCCGCTCTTCCAGGCGGATGACGCGGTCCTGGGCTTTGAGCGCGTTGGCGCGGGCCTTCAAGCCGATGACCAAAAGCGCCAGCGCGACGGCGACCCAGAGAAGCGTCTGAGGAACGAACTGGATGCGGTCGGTCTGGATCGCGTTCCAGGTCGTGACGCAGAAGTTGACCGCCAGCACCAGCATGGCAAGCATGAAGGGGAGGTCGCGGCGAGCATGATTGTTGTAGGTTTGCGGCGTTTCGGGCATGCCGCGATGATAGCGCGTGTCGAGCATTTAAGATGGATCCATGGATGGAAAGCGGAAGAGAATCGGTGTGCACCTGGGCACGGCGGGCGGATGTTGGACGGCGGTCAACCGTGCGGTCGAAGCGGGCGCGAATACGTTCCAGATCTTCAGCTCCAGCCCCCGGACCTGGCGAGCGGCTGACGTAAAGCCTGAAGATGCCCGGCGAATGAGTGAGGCGCGGGAGGCCGCCGGGATCAGTCCCGTGTCGATCCACGCCAGCTACCTGATCAACCTGTGCAGCCAGACCGAGGCGGTGCGGGTAAACGGCATCGCCGGCTTTCGCGGCGAGGTGGAGCGCGCCCTTGCGCTCGGCGCCGAGTACCTCGTGCTGCACCCCGGGAGCTGGAAGGGCCTGACCCGCGAGGAGGGCCTGCGGCTGGCCGCGCAGTCGATCCAGCGCGCCATCGACGGCCTGGACTGGCAGGGCAAGGACTTCCGCATCCTGATCGAAAATACCGCGGGCTCGGAGTTCTCGCTGGGCGCGAACCTGGAGCAAGTGGCCGAACTGGTGGAGCGGCTGAGCGCGTGCGCGCCGATGGCCGTGTGTCTCGACACCTGCCACCTGCACGTCGCGGGCTACGATATCGTGACGCCCCCGGGCTACGAGGAGACGATGCGCCTGGTGGGCGCGACGGTCGGGTTCGAGGCCGTGCGGGTGTGGCACTGTAACGACGCGAAGGCCGCGCAGGGCTCGAAGCTCGATCGCCACGAGCACATCGGCGAAGGGACCATCGGCGCGGCAGCCTTCCGGAGGCTGCTGCACGACGTCCGCTTCGCGCATGCCGCCTTCATCGCCGAAACGCCGGTAGATACGCCGGGTGACGAGGCAAGGAATGTGGGCGTGCTGAGGACTTTGGCGGCGGGGTAGCTTATAAGGCGAAGCTCTAAGCTTGTTTTGCCGCAGCGACCGGTACTACGCCCGTGTGACTTCCTGTCGTTTGATCGGCGATCTCTCGGAGCTTGCGGGAACGACGCGCCATGGAGCCTTCGCCGTGGTCCCCGCTTCTGGAGGCAGCGATCAGATCGTCCGCAATCTCCGCCCGATGTTCAAACCACCAGCGGGCTTCGTCGGATTCCGTTTCAAACGCCGGAAGTATCCTCTCGCTCATCAGACTCACCTCTTACTAGAATACTCCTCCGCAAGCAGCTTTGGCGCGTCATCGGCGGCTACCACACGGGTCTGAACGCCGCGCCACGTAGTGATGACGATCGGCCTCCTGCCATGCTGGGTCGCGCCAACCTCGGCGAAACGTTCCTCGTCGTGCCAGTCCTGGTACCCGGCATCGAGTGTCGCGTGTTCCAGCGCGTACTCCACTTCTGCCGCTGTGAGGTTGTGCTCGGCGACATGCGCCAGATTGGCTGCGTCCCAGACGAAATCAAGCGCCATCCGAACTCCAGGGTCTGCGGGTCCGCCTCAGTTCGGCTTCGGAACAATCGTCGTCTCCGGCGGCATGCTCTTCCCGATGGCCTTCGGGGTCTTCGGCACGCCATCCTTCCACAGCGCGATGCCGCCTTCGATGGCGTTCGAGTTCGCGCCGACCAGCACGCCTTTGGGCAGCTTCTTTACCAGCTTGGCATTGCCTCCACCCAGCAGGACGTAGTCGCATACCATCGCCGCCTGCAGCAGCCCGATAATGTCCGTGACGGACTTCTCCCACCGTTTACGCCCCCGCCGCTCCAGCCCCGCCACGCCAATGTACTCCTCGTACGTTTTGCCTTTGCGGTAGGGAAGGTGCGCAAGCTCGAGCGGAATCACCACCCCGTCGAAGATCATCGCCGAGCCCAGCCCAGTCCCCGTGCCCAGGAACAGCATCCGGCCGCCTTTATACCCGCCCAGCGCCTGCATGGCCGCGTCGTTGATGAAGCGCAGCGGCTTGCCCGCGAACGCCTTCTGATAGGGAAAGCTCACCCAGCCCGGCGCCAGGTTATGAGGCTCCAGCAGCGGCCGATCGTGCGCCACAGGCCCCGGGTAGCCGATCGTGACCGCGTCATAGTGCCAGTCCGCCGTTGCGGCCAGCACCTGGCTCACCATTTGCTTCGCATCCATATCCGGGCCGGAGACGATCTTGATCGGAACGCGGTTGTCAGTCGAAGCGACCTTGATATGGGTGCCGCCGACGTCGATCACAAGAACTTTCATGGGGATCATTATGCACTCTTGCCGCGGCCCTACGCGCGCGGGATTCCCGTCCACGCGGGACGCGTCCGGCCCGCCGCCGTGCGGTCCCGGCCAGCGGTACAATCGAAAGAGCATGGCAGAGACCGCGGTAAGCGAGCAGAACGGAAGATCACGCGAGGCGCAGGCCGCCGAGCCTCAGCGCTACCGCCCCGCCGAGATCGAGCCCCGCTGGCAGGCCCTCTGGGACGCCGACCCCACGCTCTATGCCGCCGAGCCCCACGACACCGGCAAGCCCAAGTTCTTCTGTCTGGAGATGCTGCCGTACCCCAGCGGACAGCTCCACATGGGCCACGTCCGCAACTACGCCATCGGCGACGCCCTCGCCCGCTTCATGTGGATGCGCGGCCACAACGTCCTCCATCCTATGGGCTGGGACGCCTTCGGACTCCCCGCAGAAAACGCCGCGCTCAAGAACAAGATGCCCCCGGCCGAATGGACCGCCAGCAACATCGCCGCGATGCGCGTCCAGATGCGCCGCCTCGGCCTCAGCTACGACTGGGCCCGCGAGGTCACCACCTGCCTGCCGGACTACTACCGCTGGAACCAGTGGTTCTTCCTCAAGATGTTCGAGGCCGGCCTCGCCTACCGCAAGAAGAGCAAGGTCAACTGGTGCCCCGAGTGCCAGACCGTCCTCGCCAATGAGCAGGTCGTCGCAGGCTGCTGCTGGCGGCACGAGACCACCCCCGTCGAGCAGCGCGACCTCACCCAGTGGTTCCTCCGCATCACCCGGTACGCCGACGAACTCCTCGACGGCCTTAACACGATGGACGGCTGGCCCGACAAGGTCCGCACCATGCAGCGCAACTGGATCGGCCGCAGCGAAGGCACGCTGGTCGACTTCGCCGTCGAGGGCAGCCCCCACACGATCACCGTCTTCACCACGCGCGTCGACACCATCTTCGGCGCGACCTCCATCCAGCTCGCGCCGGAGCATCCGCTCGTGCTCTCCTTCGCCGCGAGCGCCCCCCAGCTCGACGCCTACGTCCAGCAGTTGCTCGCGGAGCAGCAGGCCGCCAAGGCCGCCGGAGACCTCGGCGCCATCGAAAAGAAAGGCTGCGCCACCGGCCATTTCGCCCTCAACCCCTTCAACGGCGAGCGCGTCCCCATCTGGGTCGGCAACTACATCCTGGCCGACTACGGCACCGGCGCCATCATGAGCGTTCCCGCCCACGACGAGCGCGACTTCGAGTTCGCCACCAGGTATGGTCTCGAGATCCGCCGCGTCGTCGCCCCGCACGTCGACTCCGACGCGCTCGCCCTCCCCTACACCGGCGAGGAAGAAGCCGTCCTCCTCGACTCCGGCCAGTGGTCCGGCGAGCCCTCCCTCGAAGCCCAGGAGAAGATGGCGCTCTTCGCCGAGGCCGGCGGCTTCGGCAAGCGCACCACCACCTACCGGCTCAAGGATTGGGGCGTCAGCCGCCAGCGCTACTGGGGCACTCCCATCCCCATGGTCTTCTGCGAAGGCTCGTGCTCAGGCCAGGAAGAACCCATCCCGCTCCGCGCCGAAGACCTCCCCGTCCTTCTCCCCGCGCAGATCGAGATCACCCAGCAGGGCGGCAGCCCGCTCGGCCGCGATCCCAACTTCGTCCACACCACCTGCCCCCGCTGCGGCGGACCCGCCAGGCGCGAAACCGACACCATGGACACCTTCGTCGATTCGAGCTGGTACTTCTACCGCTACACCGACGCCCACAACAGCACCGCCCCCTTCGACTCCGCGAAGGCCGCCTACTGGTTCCCCATCGACCAGTACATCGGCGGCGTCGAGCACGCCATCCTGCACCTCATCTACTCGCGCTTCTGGACCAAGGTCATGCGCGACCTCGGCCTCATCGCCAACAGCGAGCCCGCCGCGCGCCTCTTCACCCAGGGAATGGTCATCAAGGACGGCGCCAAAATGGCCAAGTCCAAGGGCAACGTCGTCAGCCCCGACCAGATGATCGACAAGTACGGGGCCGACGCCACCCGCATGTACGCCCTCTTCGCCGCTCCGCCCGACCGCGACCTCGACTGGCAGGAAGACGGCGTCGCGGGCGTCAGCCGCTTTCTCGCCCGTGTCTACCGCCTCTCCATCAAGTACGCCCGCCTGGACGCCCCGCCCGCCGTCCAAACCCAGGCCGCCCAGAAGCTCCTCCGCAAACTCCACCAAACCATCGCCAAGATCACCCTCGACTTCAGCGGACGCTGGCACTTCAACACCTCGATCGCCGCCATCATGGAGCTCGTCAACGAGATCGCCGCCGCCGAGCCCGCGCTCGACGCAGGCGTGGTCCCCGCCGCCACGGTCGCCGAGCTCTTCCGCACACTCACCCTGTTGCTCGCTCCTTTCGCGCCCTTCCTCGCGGCCGAACTCTGGTCCCAACTCGGCTACGAAGGCATCGTCTTCCGCCAGCCCTGGCCCATCGCCGACGCCGGCCTCGCCCGCGAGAGCGAGATCGAGATTCCCGTGCAGGCCAACGGCAAGCTCGTCACCGTCCTCACCGTGCCGGCCGGAAGCGACGAAGCCGCCGTCCAGGCCGCCGCCCTCGCTGATCCGAAGGTCGCCACCCGCCTCGCCGGCAGGTCGCTCGTCAAGGTCATCGTCGTCCCCGGCAAGCTCGTCAACCTCGTGGTGAGGTAAGTGTCCGCCGAGGCTCTGCGCGCCCAGCCGCCGGTCCGCGGAACCCAGTCCTTCGTCCACACCCTCTCCACCTGCTGGCGCCGCCCCTCGCTTACCGCCCTCGAAGTCCTCTGGCGCTGGGCCTTCGGCATTCCTGCCCTCGCCGCCGTCTACCGCTTCGGCCGTCCCGCCGTTCTCGCCTCCGGGGCCGACTGGCTCGCCCTCAAGCGCATGACCATCCTCGATCCCATGGCCGCCGCCACCATCGGCACCGCCCTCGCCGCCCTCGCCGGCCCCGTCTGGACGGTCGCCCGCTGGCTCGGCCCTCTCCTGATCGCCCTCTGGATCGTCGTCTCCTCGCTCGGCCGCACCGCCGTTCTGCGCCGTGCCGACCCCCGCCTGCACCGCCGCCCACGCACCCTGATGCTCCTCCAGGCTCTCCGCATGGCAGCCCTCACCGCCACCTTCTCTCTCTGGTTCGTCACGCTCCAAGGCATCTCCCGCCGCACCATCGTCGCCCCGCTTGCCGCCGGGGCAGAGCCCGAACTCGTCCTCTACTGCGCCCTCGCCATCGTCACCACGCTCGGCCTGTTCGTCCTCTGGGCCGTGTTGAGCTGGGCGCTCAGCGTCGCGCCCCTGCTCGCCATGCTCCACGGCACCGGCCCTGCCGCCAGCCTCCGCGCCGCCTTCCGCCTCGGCCCGCTCAAATCCAAGCTGGTCGAGATCAACCTCGTCATGGGCATCGTCAAGATCGCCCTCATGGTGCTCGGCCTCGTCTTCTCCTCCACCCCGCTCCCCTTCGAGAGCATCGCCACCGACACCTTTCTGTCCGCCTGGTGGGCCGGGGTCACCGTCCTCTACCTCCTCGGCTCGGACTTCTTCCACGTCGCCCGCCTCGTCGCCTATCTCGAACTCTGGCGTACCTTCGAGGCCGGCGCCTCTTCGCCTCAACGCTAAACACGAATCTGCATCTCACCCGCAGTACCCCAACGTCACCGCACCCCCCCGGAGAGAACGGCAATGTCCAGCGGAATCTATGCCCTCGGCTTCCTCATCGTCATCATCGGAGTCGCCTACCTGGCGCATCTCATGCACATCCCCCAGACGTACATCGTGGCAGGCGTCATCATCCTTGCCGGCATGGGCATCCTCATGGGCGTGCAGAACACGCGCTCCGGCAAGAACTGAGCCATTTACACTGGGGTCGTGGACACCTCGACCGTAGTCATCCTGGATTTTGGCTCGCAATATACGCAGCTCATCGCCCGTCGCATCCGGGAGTTCAACGTCTTTTCGGTCGTCCTGCCCTGCACGGCATCGCTCGATCGCATCCTGGCGCTCAACCCGCGCGGCCTCATCCTCTCCGGCGGCCCAAGCTCCGTCTACGATCCCGCCGCCCCCGCGGCCGATCCCGCGCTGCTCTCGCTCGGTCTGCCCCTCCTCGGCATCTGCTACGGCCTCCAGTTCATCGTCCACCATCTCGGCGGCAAGGTCGTCTCCGCGGACCGGCGTGAATACGGCCACGCCCAGGTCGAAGTCCTCGCCGAAAGCCCTCTCTTCCACGGTCTGCCCAGGACCCTCGACGTCTGGATGTCCCACGGCGACGAAGCCCTCGCCCTTCCTGAAGGCTTCATCCGCACCGCCCAGACCAGCAACGCCCTCGCCGCCATCGCCAACGACGCCCGCCGCATCTGGGCCGTCCAGTTCCACCCCGAGGTCGCCCACACCCGCCACGGCACAGACCTCCTCCGCAACTTCTGCCTCGACCTCTGCAGCTGCACCCCCGACTGGACCCCCGGGCACTTCATCCAGACCACCATCGATCGCATCCGCGCCCAGGTCGGCGACGGCCACGCCATCTGCGGCCTTTCGGGCGGGGTCGATTCCTCCGTAGCCGCCGTCCTCGTCGCCCGCGCCATCGGCGACCGGCTCACCTGCATCTTCGTCGACAACGGCGTCCTCCGCAAGGACGAGTTCAGCAAGGTCCAGCGCACCATGCGCGAGCAACTCGGCCTCAACGTCGTCGCCGTCGACGCCTCCACGCGCTTCCTCACCAAACTCGCCGGCGTCACCGATCCCGAGCGCAAACGCAAGATCATCGGCAACGAGTTCATCGCGGTCTTCGACGACGAAGCCCGCGCCATCTTCGAGTCCGAGCGGCACGTCGGCGAGGAGGTCGCCTGGCTCGTCCAGGGCACGCTCTACCCGGACGTCATCGAAAGCTCCAGCGTCCACGGGCCGTCGCACACCATCAAAAGCCACCACAACGTAGGCGGCCTCCCCGAGGACATGAAGCTCAAGCTCATCGAGCCCCTCCGCGACCTCTTCAAAGACGAAGTCCGCCGCATCGGCCGCGACCTCGGCATGCCCGCCGACATCATCGACCGCCAGCCCTTCCCCGGCCCGGGACTCGCCGTCCGCATCCTGGGCGAGGTCACCGCCGACCGCGTCGCCCTCCTCCAGGAGGCCGACCAGATCGTCGTCGACGAGATCAAGCGCGCCGGCCTCTACCGCAAGGTCTGGCAGAGCTTCGCCGTCCTCCTCCCCATCAAAAGCGTCGGCGTCATGGGCGACCAGCGCACCTACGCCAACACCTGCGTCCTCCGCGTGGTCGAAAGCGAGGACGGCATGACCGCCGACTGGGCCGCGCTCCCCTACGATCTCCTCCGCACCATCTCCAGCCGCATCGTCTCCGAGGTCCGCGGCATCAACCGTGTCGTCTACGACATCACCTCGAAGCCCCCCGGCACCATCGAGTGGGAGTAGCTACCGGAACGGCGATGCCGCCGCCTTAAACCGATTCGCTGCGCACACCCGGCCCGCGATCTCCGGCCGCACCAGCAGCCAATGCCGGTCCGTCGTCCGGACATTCGGCAGATCGTACCGCCCGCACACCACCCAATCCCGCAGGTCCAGGTAATCGGCCAGCGGCCGATCCTGGCTTTTGTTCAGATACGCAAATCCCGGCCGCTCCGCCGCGCACCGCTCCGCCCGCTGCCGCACCGTCATCGCCGCCGGCCCTGCCCCGTTCACCAGTCCGTTCAGATCGCACACAGGGTCCCCGCTGAAGTACGCGATGTACCCCACATCGTAGGCCACCCCCGTCTCTCCCCGCATCGCCGAAGCCAGGTCCATCCCCAGGAACATCCGCGTCGTCTCGCCCCGCTGCGCCAGGATCCTCCGCATCAAACGCGTATCCGCCGGCACGGCCAGCAGCATAACCCCCAGCATCCCGCCCAGCACCAGCACATCCCGCCGCGGCGACCACAGGGATGCCCCCGCCTCCAACTCGTTCGCCGGCACGGTCCCGTCCACATGCCGCAGCTCCAGCAGGTTCCAGACGATCGGAAAGAAGAACGTCCAGATGAAGTACCGCACCCCTTGAATCTCCTGCCCCCGCGCCGCCGAGGCCAGCAGCACCACCGGGAACAGCGCATTCGCCGCCAGCGTCGCCAGCGTCCGAGCTTGCCGCTGCCGCAGCACCATCACCGCCGAGACCCCCCACGCCGCCATCGCCCCCAGCCCAAAGAGCAGCGACCCCGCCATCACCTGCTCGCTCGCCCCGATCGTCGGCCCGAACATCGTCATCCCATGCGACTTCGCCAGCGCCGTATCCGGCAGAAACGTCCCCATTTCCAGCCGGATCAGCATCTCCGTCAGCATCCCCCCCAGCAGCAGCCCGCACCGCCCCGGGATCGCCCGAACCAGCCTGCCCCCCCAACCTGCCTCTACCCGCCCCGCCGCGGCCAGCAGCAGCACCAGCACGCCGAGCCCGTCCACGATCGCCAGCTCATTGCGCAGCAGCACCAACGCAAACCCCAGCCCCAGCGAGCCCCCCCACGCCGCCCCGGACACCTCATTCCACACCGAAAGCCGATGCACCCACCACGCCGTAAAGCAGACCAGGCACATCACCAGGCTCGTCTCCATCCCATCGTCCAGCCAGCGAACCGCCGACAGCGGCACCAGCAGAAACAGCGCCACCAGCGCCAGCATCCGCACCCGCCGCGAACCCGCCTCCGCGCTGCGCAGGTAAAGCCCGGCAAACCCACCAAACAGCACCAGGTGACAGACGCTCGAAACCGCCCGCGGCATCAACGGACTCGCCGTAAACCCACGCAGCAAAGCCAGCAGCCCCACAAACAGCAGGCTCGACGTCCCAAACGTCCGATGCACCCCATCGAACGTAATGAAATGAACCCGCCGCAGAAAGTCCGCATAGCGCAGGTGGATCAGCGAGTCGTCGAGAATGGCATACCGGTACGCCATCACCCAGGCCACCAGCCAGCAGAACAGCAGCGCCACCGCGATACGGCTCAAAGCTTTCGACACGTACACCCCGACCCGCCGGGCGCGTCCCTGCCACCGCCCTTGCCGCGAGTATAGCCTACGGCTGCGGCCTCTCCGCCGTATCCGTCGCCGCAGCCTTCATCGCCGCGGTCTTCCGCGCCGTGGTCTGCAGCACCACCCGCGTGTCCTTGGCGAACGTAACCTCCGCCCCCCGGCTGAAGATCCGCTCGTAGATTGAAAGCGCCGCGCTGTAGAAGCCCAGCCCCGCCGCGAAGTTCGGCTGACGCGCCGCCGTCCCCACGATAAACCCGATCGTCCCCAGCCCGTTCGAAGCCACCGCATCCTTGCCGAACATATGGTGCTCCCGCCCGCCATCCCGGTCCAGGGGCCGCAGCGCCGCCAGCACCAGGATCGTCGGAACCGCCAGCTTGTCGCGCGGCTTCGGCTTCACCTCGCCTTCCGCGTTCATCTGCATCCCCTCTCCATTGTCCGCCCCTGCCAGCGCTGCCTGCACCGGCTGCGCCTCCGCGCCGGGAAACGTCAGATCCCGAAAGCTGAAGCGCAGCTCCCCCGCCCGTCCCAGCTTCCGCGCCGGCCGCGCCTGCGTCACCGCCCCCGTCAGCACCGACCCCTGCGGCACCGCCACCGTCCCATCCCCGTTCAGGATCGGCTCCGCCACCACCGCACGAATCACCTGCCCCGCCTGGCTCGTCTTCGAACTCATCGCGTCCGCCAGGTACGCCTGCAGCAGCCACGTCTTCGGCGCCGCATCGCTCGCCTCCGCCGCCGCCGTCGCCAGCGGCGCCCCGTTTAACCCTGGAAGCGGCAGAGCCTCCGCCGTCTCCACCGTCCACGCCGTATCCTTGCCGATCCGCTCCGGATGGTAAGGCAGCTGGCTGTACAAAAACTGCTTGAACCGATCGCCCTTGTCCGGCCCCGTCACCACCGCGATCCGGTCCGCCGCCACCTTCTTCACGGTCTCGATCTGCCTCTTGAGAAACCCGCCCGTCTGCGGCGGAGGTGGCACCAACCGGTACACCGGCGCCCCATTCGTCGCCGTGCCGGTCGTCAGCGCCGCCTTCGTCCCATCCGGCAGCACCATCCCGTCGAACCGCACCACCGGCACGTGAAACGGCGTAAAATCCGCCCGCAGCCGCGCCTTCCTCCGCCGCGTCCGGTCCGGCGTCAGCGACACCACCGACCCCGTCACCACCGTCCCCACGGGAAGCACCAGCTTGTCATGGTCGTACACCCCGTACAGCAGCTCCGCCCGCAGCGGCTCGCCCACCCGCATCGCATAATGCTCCGCAATCTTCAGCGGCAGCGGCGTCCCCGCGGGAAGCGTCACCCCCGTTTGAGCAAACGCCAGCGCAGGAACAGCCAGAAGAACCACGGAGGGCAACACGCGCGGAAAGATCATCTTTCCCGAGCCTACCTGAAAAGACCTTAAGCCAGGCTGAACCATCCCCGCCGAAGCCTCCTCCGCTAAAAGATGGACCTACGCGCCCCGCCCGTGCCCCACCAGGTAAAGCCCCCACGCCGCCGCCGTGCAGTTATCCACAATCCTCCCATCCAGCAGCATCGCCTCGAACTCCTCCCGCGCCACCCGCCGCACCACCAGGTCCGTCTCCTCCGCATCCGGCTGTGCCTCTCCGCGCGTCAGCTCCTCCGCCAGAAAGATATGGTGCCGCTGGTTCATCACCCCATATGCAATCTGCAGGTCCCCCAGGTGCGTCATCCGCCCTGCCGTCAGCCCCGTCTCCTCCCGTAGCTCGCCTCGCGCCAGCTCTTCCGGGTCCACCTCCGCCCGCTCCCACCCGCCCTGCGGAAACTCGCTGTACCGCCGCCCCACCGTGTACCGGAACTGCTCCACCAGCCACAAAAACTCGCCCTCCGCCGTACGCTCCAGCGGAATCACGAGGCAAGCCGGGTCCTTGTCCACCACCCCATAGATCCCCCGCACCCCATTCGCCCGCTCGATCACATCCTCGCGGACACGCGTCCACCGGTTCCGGTAGACCTCCCGCGAGCTCACCGTCTTGATCAAGCCATCCCCCTTACTGCGCCACATTCACGTCCAGGTGCGACGGGTACTTCGCCGACCCATAGATCGACATCGTCTCCGCCCGGTACGCCTTCGCCGGAGCAGTCATGATGTTCTCCACAAACGTCTGCGGGTTCCGGTCGTACAGCGGAAACCA
The DNA here is from genome assembly GCA_965213785.1 of uncultured Granulicella sp. Taxonomy (GTDB): domain Bacteria; phylum Acidobacteriota; class Terriglobia; order Terriglobales; family Acidobacteriaceae; genus Edaphobacter. Next base: position 3,982,022 of record OZ243921.1, read on the forward strand.
GCTCGACTGCACCTCCACCATGATCCTGTGGCCCTTCAGGAACGTGTGGTCCGCGCCATTCAGGCTGTACTTGAACTCCGTCACCTCGCTCGTCTTCAGCGGCTCAGGCTTCTCGAAGCTCTTCACGTATCGCCCGCGAAACACCTCCTCCGCGATCATCAACTGGTACCCCGCCATCGGCGCCGGGGCATCCTCCGGATACACGTCGATCAGCTTCACCACCCAGTCCGCATCCGTCCCCGTCGTCGCCGCATACAGGTCCGCCACCACGTTCCCGGTCACCGTCACATCCTTCTCCAGCCCCGGCGTGGCAAACGAAGCCACATCCTTCCGCCCGGTCACGAACCGCTGATCCTCCGCCAGCCACGTCCGCCACTTCGACCCCTCCCCGTACGTCGCCTGGATCGGCCGCGCCCGGTAGGGAACCGGGTTCGCCGGGTCCGCCACATACGCCGCCGCCACCTCGTCGTATTGCCCCACCGGAGCCTCAAACCCCAGCTTCTTTCCCGCCTTCAGGTACAGCCGTGCCGGGGCAAACCCCGTCTTCGGCGGCCAGCTCGCATACCGCTCCCACGTATTCGCGCCGCTCCGAAACGAGGCCGTATCCTTCAGGTCGAACCCCGCCCGGCCCTTCAGGTACTTCTCAAAGAACGGCGCCTCAATCGTCTTCCGGTACGTATCCCCCGTCGCCGAGCCGAAGTCCAACGGCCCCAGGTGCCGCGTCGTCCCGCCCCAACCCCCGTGGTTCCACGGCCCAAGCACCAGGAACACCTCACCCTTCGCGTCGTGCGGCTTCAGCGCCGCGTACTCCGCCTGTGTCCCCCACATATCTTCCTGGTCCCAGTACCCGCCCACCTCCAGCGTCGGAACCTCCACCTTCGTCAGCCGCCGCTCCACCGCCATCGCCTGCCAGAAAGGCGTATACGCCGGCTCCGCCAGGAACCTCTTCGCCGTGGGCAGATTCTCCATCCCCGCCGCCTTGGCCGCCCCGGCAAAGTTCCCATTCCGCAGGAAGAACTCGAACGTATCCTCCTTCGCGTTCACCGGCACGTCCGTCTTCTGCGCCTCCAACTGCTGTGTGTAGTCGAACCCGTACGTCTCCCGGAACGCCCCGTTATGGAAGAAGTCGTCGCCCAGCCACACGTCGGTCATCGGCGCCTGCGGGCTGATCGCCTTTACCGCCGGATGCGCGTCGATCCCCGCCATCATCGCCAGGAACCCCGGATACGACACCCCGTACACCCCCACCTTGCCGTTGTTGTTCTTCACGTTCTTCAGCAGCCAGTCGATCGTGTCCCGCGTATCCGTCGTCTCGTCCACGTCCGTCTTCGCCGTGTGCGCCACCACCGGCCGGTTCATCACAAACGTCCCTTCGCTCTTGTACCGCCCCCGAATGTCCCCGAACACGAACAAATACCCACTCGCCGCCAGCTCCGGCTTGCTTGCGTTCACGCTGTCCGACGAGGCTCCATCCACCCCATACGGCGTCCGCTCCATCAGCATCGGCAGTGCCTCGCCGCCCGCTTCCGAGCCCTCCGGCCGCAGCATCACCACATGCAGCTTCACCCCGTCGCGCACCGGCACCATCGCCTCCGTCCGCGTGTACGGGCGGAAGTGATTCAGCCGTGTCGCCTCCGCCGAAATCCGCACATACTCCCGCTCCCCGCCGCGCCCTGCGGAAAGCTTCAAGCCACTCACCGCCCCGTCCGCCCCGCGGGAAAACACCGCTCGCACCGCACTCCCCGCCACAAAGAAGTGGTCCGGAGACTCCGCCTGCAACTCCAACCGCGGCGTCCGCTCCCCCTCGGCGTAGAGCTTCCCGTCCGCCACCAGCACGGCCTCCACCATCTCGGGCTCTCCCGCCACCCGATACTGCCCTACATACTGCGCCAGCGTCTCAGCCCGCACCGCCATCGCCACCGGCTTCGCGGCCTCCTGCCCCCGCGCCACCCCGGCCACCATCCCAAGCAGCACCCCGGCCAGCATCCTTGTGCCCATCCGGATCCCCGTCCGCTCTACCCTCCGCCGATCTGCCACCAGACCTCCTCTTTCCTTTCGAAAACATCCGGCTGCGCCTGCGATCTCCCGCCGCCCGCACGACGTCCGTCGGCCGCGTTCAACGCCCAGCAAGAAGGCGCTCCGCGACGCCCGCCTTCCTAAGCGCGACGTCTGCCTTTCCTAAGAATGACACGAGAAGGAAGGGAACGACTGCACTCCTGCCTGCAAATCCACCGTCCGAGGGCAGGGAAGCGCGGCGCTCCTTCGCCGGCAAGCCATGATTGCGTTCGTAGCTGATCGCCCGCGTGACCTTCCACACCCCGCCCTCGTTCTTCCACAGCGTCACGAACTTGGCATCCCCCATGCCGTCCTCCGGATGGCCCGGGTGATGGAACCGGTGGATCCCGATCTCCACCGCCCCGAAACCCTTCAGCGGGTAAACCTCCAGCGTCTACGGCAGAAGCTCCCGCTCCACCTTCCCGCAGATATTCTCCCGGATCGCGGCAAGAAACGGCGCTCGATCGACCGCCAGCCCGGTCAGATCGTGGCAAAACTCCAGATCCTCCGACGCCATCGCCCCCAGCGTCGCCAGGTCGCACCGGTTGTACGCGCCAAAGAGCTTCGCATCCAGGGCTTGCACGGTCGTCAACAACGCGCCGGGCCCCGCCGCCGTCTGTGCGCCCGCAGGCAGGCCGCATCCCAGGCCCAGGCAGATCAGGACCACTCTCTTTACAACCATGCATCCTCTCGAACGCTCCTTCGACTGGGCACCACCCACAAAGGGCAGCCCCCGGGGGGGAGAGCAGTACGCAGACCATGCGCGCGTTGTTCCCGCCTGCGGCCACACGACCTCGCGCTCACCGCATTCGCTGGGGCCGCGCAACCCGGAGGGAAGCAGGAACGATCGCTGGACGTCGGCCTCTTCCTGCAGCAGAGCCAACCGGAACCGGGACGCACCCACCCCGTCCCACGCGCGCGGAGCCAAACGGAACTCACGAACCCCTGCAGGGAACCGCGTTCTGCCTTTTCTCCCGTCGAAGCAGGCTACTTCAGCCGAAGCTGCTCGCCGCACACGGCCCCAGAAAGCCTATCCCACCGCCACCGGCTCAACCGGCACCGGACTCGCATCGCACTTCCATCCCTCGCGCCCATGCGTCCCATCGCAGAACGGACGCTTCGACGAAAGCCCGCAACGGCACAGCGAGATCGCCGGCTTTCCCGTCAAGTCCCATTCCTGCCCATTCACATCCACCAGCGAGATCGGGCCTTCGACCCGAAACGGCCCATTGGGCCGCACCGTAATCTTTACCGCCGCCCCAACCGCCGGAGCCGCCGTCAACCCCGCGCCCGTCTCCGGAACCACCTTCAACGTCTCATCCGCCATCCATTCCCTCGCAATCCGCAAACAAGCCAAGCATAACAAAGCCAACCCCATGCCCAAACCCCGGGAAAAACCAGGGAGAAAAAAGTAGGGGCACTTCCAGGCCTCCAGGCTCGTCGCCTAAAGCATCCCGCAAGCACCCCGCCCGGAGTGTTCATCCAACTGAAAGCCCTAACGAAGCCCCAAACCAAGACCCCAAACCCCGGGGCCGAAAACCCGAAACCCGAAACCCGAAACTAGGAGGCCAAAGCTCTAAGCCGCCAGCCGCCAGCCGCCAGCCGCCAGCCGCCAGCCGCCAGCCGCCAGCCGCCAGCCGCCAGCCGCCAGCCGCCAGCCGCCAGCCGCCAGCCGCCAGCCGCAGCCTCAGCCTCAGCCGCAGCCGCAGCGCCAGCCGCCAGCTCTAAGCCGTCAGCCGTCAGCCGTCAGCCGTCAGCCGTCAGCCGCCAGCCGCAGCCGCCAGCTCTAAGCCGACAGCCGGTAGCTCTAAGCCGATAGCCGGTAGCTCTAAGCCGATAGCTGATAGCCGGTAGCCGCGACCCCAAGCCCCAGCCGAAGTCCCAAGCCCCAGCCGAAGCCCCAAGCCCCAGCCGAAGCCCCAAGCCCCAGCCGAAGCCCCAAGCCCCAGCCGAAGCCCCAAGCCCCAGCCGAAGCCCCAAGCCCCAGCCGAACCCGCAAGCCCGAGCCGAAGCCACAAGCCCCAGCCGAACCCACAAGCCCCAGCTCCAAGCCCCAGACCCCAAGCCTCAGACCCTGAACCCAAACCCCCGACCCTGCCTAATTTCCCTCCTCCAGCCCCTCGTTGATCCCGTACTCTTTCAGCTTCCGGTATAACGTCGTCTTGCCGATACCCAGCAGCTTCGCCGCCATCAGCTTGTCGCCCTTCAATTGCTTGATCGTCCCCAGAATCGCCTGCTTCTCCATCTCGGCGATCGACACGATCGCCTCCTGCCCACTCGCCGTCACCTGCCCGGCGACCAGGTCGTCGAGTCCGGCCTCCAGCCCCGCCTCCGCCTCCCCGCTGAACTGCCCCTGCATCCGGAAGTCCTGCAACTGCGTCGGAAGATCCGCCATATGCAGCACCGGCCCGGACGACAGCGCGCACGCCCGTTCGATCGCGCTTTCCAACTCCCGCACATTGCCCGGCCAGTCGTACGCCTGCATCGTCCGCAGCGCGTCGTCGGAGAACGCATACGGCACCCCCGACTCGCGCTGCATCCGGTCCAGGAAGTGCGTCGCCAGCACCGGAATATCCTCGCGCCGGTCGCGCAGCGGAGGAATCCGCAGGTTCACCACGTTCAGCCGGAAGTAAAGATCCTTCCGGAACCGTCCCTGCTCGACCATCGCCGCCAGGTTCCGGTTGGTCGCCGCCAGCACCCGCGCCGAGATCGGCACCGTATGCGTCGCACCCACCGGCCGCACCTCCTTCTCCTGCAGCGCCCGCAGCAGCTTCGCCTGCAGGTCCAGAGGAAGCTCCCCAATCTCGTCCAGAAACACCGTCCCGCCATCGGCCGAGGCCAGCAGCCCCTCGCGGTTCTTGTTCGCGCCCGTAAACGCGCCCTTCACATACCCGAACAGCTCGCTCTCGATCAGCGTCGGCACCAGCGAACTGCAGTCCACCGCCACAAACGGCTTGGTCGCATTCGGCCCGTTCGTGTGGATCGACCGCGCCACCAGCTCCTTGCCCGTCCCGCTCTCGCCCAGAATCAGCACCGGGTGCGTCGACGCCGCCACCTTCGACAGGATCCGGTACAGCTTCTCCATCTCCGGCGACCGCCCGATCATGTTGCCCATCCCGTTCGGCGTCCGCAGCCGCTCCCGCAGCAGGCGACTTTCCAGGTCGAAGTACTGCTTGCGCCCCATCCGGTCCAGCACCGCCGTCAGCTCCTCGAACGCGAACGGCTTCGTCAGGTAGTCGCCCGCGCCGATCCGCATCGCCTCGACCGCGTTGCTCACCGTCGCAAACGCCGTCATCACCACCACGGCGGTCTGCGGATGCACCGTCTTCACTTCTTCGAGCAGCGCGAGGCCCCCATGCGTCCCCGGCAGCTTCAGGTCCAGCAGCAGCAGGTCCATCGTCTGGTGCTTCAGAATCGCCTGCGCCTCCCGCACCGTCGCCACTCCCGTCGCCGTGTAGCCCATCCGTCCGGCAATCTCGCAGCACGCCGTCCGCACCGACTCGTCCTCATCCACCACCAGCACATGGAACAGCGGAATATGCACCCGCGCTCCCTCCACCGGCGTCTCCGCCCGCGGAGCCCCCACCACCGCCGCCCCCGTCGTCACCCCCGCCCGGAACCCCGGACGGTAATCCACCAGGCCCTGGCCTGCCGCATAGCTCGCGCCACGACCCACCGGCTGCGTCCCGGCCGATCCGGAACCGCCGAAGCCGGGACCTCCCAAACTGGAAGCCTTTACCGCCGCCGTCCCGATCGGGCCCGATCCCACCACCCGCCGTTCCCCAAATGCCATCTCCAGACCGCGTTCCGCCGCCCGCCGGTCCCCGCCATTGCGCTCCGTTCCAGATTCGGGCCTTAGCATGAAAGCACCCCCAGGCCCGTCCTCACGACCGAAAGCACAGGGTGGGCCGCCCGCCTCCCGGGGGTTGCTGATGCGCTGGATGTTCCGGAAAAACAAAAGAAAAAGGCTGCTGTGATGCTCTGGGTAGCCATGGGTGTACTCCGTGTAGAGTGCCGCCGGCCGCCTTGCGACGGCTGCGGTACTGTTCCTATCATCACGTCGAATGCCAAACTGGAACACGACGGGAAGCGGTTGAAAACAAAAGGGGAAGCCCGTTTTGGGCGGAAGGGCAAGATTACGATGGTTTTCCCATTTTGGTCACAAAGGAGCCGGAATGTCGAGAACGATCGTACAAATGCCCCGAAATAGCCCAAAAACCGTTCTTTTCCCAAAACGGCGTCGTATTCCCATTGCGGAACTGCCGCGCCGCGCCGCCAAAAGCCAAACACCGGCAGCCGCTCACCCCCGACACGCCCCCGGCCCCCGGCCAGCACCCAGCCCAGCCCCCACCCCAGCACGCCCCCAACCCTCCCCTATAATCGTCCGATGCCCCCCCTCAGCCAGCCCCCGGACCCCCCGGCGACCACCCAGCTCTTCCGCCCCGCCGGCCGCGCCGCCGGCGAACTCCGCCCCATCCGCCTCACCCCCGGCTTCGTCCAGACCGCCGAGGGCTCCGTCCTCATCGAAACCGGACACACCCGCGTCCTCTGCAACGCCACCATCGAGCCCGGCGTCCCCGGCTGGATGCGCAACTCCGGCCGCGGCTGGGTCACCGCCGAGTACGGTATGCTCCCCCGCGCCACCCTCACCCGCACCGCCCGCGAGGCCGAACGCGGCAAGATCGGCGGACGCACCCACGAAATCCAGCGCCTCATCGGACGCTCCCTCCGCTCCGTCGTCGACATGAAAGCCCTTGGCGAGCGCACGGTCATCCTCGACTGCGACGTCCTCCAGGCCGACGGCGGAACCCGCACCGCCGCCATCACCGGAGCCTCCGTCGCCCTCGCCCTCGCCCTCGATAAGCTCGTCGCCGCCGGAACCCTCAAGAGCAGCCCCCTCCGCCAGATGATCGCCGCCACCTCCGTCGGCATCGTCGACGGCCACGTCCTGCTCGACCTCGCCTACGAGGAAGACTCCCGCGCAACCGTCGACATGAACGTCGTCATGCTCGCCGACGGCGGCCTCGTCGAAACCCAGGCCACCGCCGAAAAGCTCTCCTACACCCGCGCCCAGCTCGACCAGATGCTCGACCTCGCCGAGCAAGGCATCCGCGAACTCCTCGCCCACCAGCTTCAGGCCCTCACACACGCCTGAGCCGGCTCACATTCTTTATGCTGGAACGCCTGGACCTCGGCTAGGATGGTGTGTGTCGCGCACCTGCCTTCTTCCGTCCGCACACGTCACGGCCCGCGCACCCACCTCACTCTCCCAGGAGCCTCGATGAAACTCACCCCCGGAAAACTCGCTGGCATGAAGTCCGTCTCCGACCATCGCGGCGTCATCGCCGCCGCCGCCATGGACCAGCGCGGCTCCCTCCAGAAGACCATCGCCAAGGAGCGCGGAGCCTCCGCCGACGCCCACGACCTCGAAGAGTTCAAGGTCCTCGTCACCGACGTCCTCTGCCAACACGCCTCCGCCATCCTGCTCGATCCCGAGTATGGCCTCGAAGCCGCCCAGCACCGCCACGGCAAAGGCCTCCTGCTCGCCTACGAAAAAACCGGCTACGACGCCGCCACCCCCGGCCGTCTGCCCGACCTGCTCGACGTCTGGAGCGTCCGCCGCCTCAAGGAGGCCGGTGCCGACTGCATCAAGATCCTCCTCTACTACACCCCCTTCGAGAAGTCCTCCGTCAACGACCTCAAGCAGGCCTGGATCGAGCGCATCGGCGACGAGTGCATGTTCCACGACATCCCCTTCTTCCTCGAGTTCGTCGGCTACGACGAAGAGGGCAAGGACGAGAAGACCGTCGCCTACGCCCAGAAGAAGCCCTCCATCGTCTCCGGTGCCATGGCCGAGTTCGGCAAAGCCCGCTACAACGTCGATGTCCTCAAGGTCGAGGTCCCCATCCAGATGCAGTTCGTCCAGGGCACCCGGTCGTTCAAGGGCGAAGCCGCCTATACCCGCGCCGAAGCTCTCCAGCACTTCCGCGACGCCGAAGCCATGACCCACAAACCCTTCATCTACCTCTCGGCCGGCGTCTCCAACCCCACCTTCATCGAGACCCTCGAACTGGCCGGCGAGTCCGGAACCAAGTTCAACGGCGTCCTCTGCGGCCGCGCCACCTGGGCCGACGGCGTCGCCATCTACGCCAAACAAGGCCCCGCCGCCTTCCGCGCCTGGCTCGAAACCACCGGCGTCGAAAACGTCGAAAACGTCAACAAGGGCCTCCTCGCCGCCAGCCCCTGGTACCTCAAGTACGGCGTCACCAGCATGGCCGAACTCGGCTAGCCCGCGGCAACAAACAGGCCAGGCGAACCCACCCGCGCTGGCCCTAGCCGTTGTTCCCTTTCTTTGCGTTGCCCCCTTCTTTGCGTTGCCCCCGTTGTTCGCGTTGTCCCTTTGTTTGCGTTGCCCCGTTGTTCGCGTTGTCCCTTTGTTTGTCATTCCCGAAGGGAATCTGCTTCTTCCCTTGCCGTTGCCCCTTTGTTCGCATTGCCCCTTTGTTTGCGTTGCCCCTTTGTTTGTCATTCCCGAAGGGAATCTGCTTCTTCCCTTGCGGTCGCCCCGTTGTTTGCCTTGCCCCCGTTGTTCGCGTTACCCCTTTGTTTGTCATTCCCGAAGGGAATCTGCTTCTTCCTTTGCCGTTGCCCCTTTGTTCGCGTTGCCCCTTTGTTTGTCATTCCCGAAGGGAATCTGCTTCTTCCCTCGCCGTTGCCCCCGTTGTTCGCGTTGCCCCCGTTGTTTGTCATTCCCGAAGGGAATCTGCTTCTTCCCTTGCCGTTGCCCCGTTGTTTGCATTGCCCCTTTTTTTGTCATTCCCGAAGGGAATCTGCTTCTTCCCTTGCCGTTGCCCCTTTGTTCGCATTACCCCTTTGTTTGTCATTCCCGAAGGGAATCTGCTTCTTCCCTTGCCGTTGCCCCTTTGTTCGCATTACCCCTTTGTTTGTCATTCCCGAAGGGAATCTGCTTCTTCCCTTGCCGTTGCCTGTTCGTGCTCGTTCCCAGGATGTTCATCCATCATCGCGAATCTCGGCCTGCTTTCCAGTGCCCCCGCAGCATCTATTGGCAAGCTTCTAGTCGCACGGTCCACCTCCACGCAAGCCCTAGACGCCAGCAAACTCATCCATGTAAGGCATGATGCAGAACCAACAACGGCACCAAACTGAAGAGCTCAGGTCGAAGTTTGCCCGCCACCTCACCCTGCACATGAGGAGCCATGATCCGATGTTTTGCGACGTCTTGTCGGCATCTCTTCTTCGCCCGTCGCAGAGGTGGGTTGGGCCAGCGCACGCATCGACCGTCAGCACCCGTCCCTACTAGGTCAATGGCATCGATGCATGCAACCGCCGCCCACCCCCTCGCCTAGTGAATCGTCTTCATCCGCCGCGACATAAAGTCCATCAACAAATAGCTCCCCAGGTTCTCCGGAGTCGTAAAGTAAGCCTTCCCCCGGCACATCGCGCTCACCTTCTGCACAAACTGCATCAACTGGTAGTCCGAAGCCAGCATGAACGTGTTGATCATGATGTTCGACCGCTTGCACCGAGCCACCTCTTCCAGCGTCTCCGCGATCACCAAAGGATCCAACCCAAACGCATTCTTGTAAATCCGCCCGTCGGGAAGGGTAAGCGCCGAAGGCTTCCCATCCGTAATCATCACAATCTGCTTCATGTCCTTCGACTGCCGAGCCAGAATCCGCTGCGCCATCCGCAGCCCTTCCCGCGTATTCGTATAGTGCGGCCCCACCTTCACCCGCGAAAGCTGCGACACCGGAATCTCCTCCGCCGAGTCGTGAAACAGCACCAGGTTGATCGTGTCCCCAGGAAACTGCGTCCGGATCAGGTGAGCCAACGCCATCGCCACCCGCTTCGCCGGGGTAAACCGGTCTTCGCCATACAGGATCATCGAGTGCGAGCAATCCAGCATCACCACCGTCGCGCACGAGCTCTGGTAGTCCGATTGATGCACCTGCAGGTCCGAATACTCCAGGTTCAGCGTCCCGGGAGCATCCCCAGCAGCCACCTTGAACCCTTCTCGCGCAAATACGCTCGAAAGCGTAGCGGTAATATCCAGGTTCAGGTTGTCCCCAAACTCATACGCCTTCGAAGACCCGTTCGTCTCGACGCCGCTCGCCTCATGCCGCGTATCGTGCCGCCCCAGGTTCGACTTCCCCAGCGGCCCCAGCAGCTCGCGCAGTGCCTTGTACCCCAGAAAATCCATCCCCTTGTCCGTCACTTCAAACCGAGCCTGCGTCTCCGGCCCATCCCCCTGCTCGCCCTGCCCTCCCTGCGGCTTCTCCGCGTTGATGAAGTTCTGCTCCTGCATCTTCGCGATGATCTGGTCGATCAGCTCCTCCACCTGTTCTTCGTTCAGCGCCTCGTACTTCTCCTGCGCCTCCTCATCGAACAGCTCGCCCGAGTCCAGAGCCTGCCGGATCGCATCCCGCAGGTTCTCCATCGTCTGGTCCCCATCCAGCGACTGGAACCGCGACATCGGGTCCTGGAACCCGGAGTCCAGCAGAAAGTCCGACAGCGCCTGCATCAGCTCTTCCATCCCGAACGACGACGCCAGGTCCCCCGTAAACTTCGTATACCGAATCCGTCTCATACCTAGATAGTAGACGCCCCCGCCGCCCGGAGGACGCTTCCCCTATCACCCCACGCACAACCTCGCCCTCACAGGTGACTCGCCGCGCACAACGGCTCTTTGCTGATCTGTGCCAGCAAAGGCTCCGTCTCGAACGTCACCGTCCACCCCGAGTACGTCGTCCGGAACGTCGGCAGCGCCCGCAAATACTGAAATGGATACGACGCATCCTCCAGGTTGTACGAGTGCAGCCCCGGAGGGTTGTACACCAGCGCCCCCGCCGGCTCGCTCACCAGCAGAAACTGCCGCTTCAGCGGCTTCACCCGCGTGTACCCCAGAAACTCCAGCGTCACCTCCCGCTGATCGTCCGTATGCTCAAAGTGCGGCTGCCCCGCATGCAGGCTCCGGATCGCATGAAACCCCGTATCGGTCGTCCCGTTGTAGTGCAGCGCCATCCCAAACCCATACTTCCCATCCTGCCGCCGCGTGCAGTCCACCGTCAGCATCGGCCGCGCCGTATCGAACGCGCCCGCCCCCTCGCTCACCAGGTAGAGCCGCGTATACGCCGTCCCCGACCGCGCATCCACCCCGTCCGCCCGTCCCAGCGTCTTCCCCAGCGTGGTCATCTCCTGCCCACTCGCCAAAGCCGCCGACAACACCCCACACCAGCACGCCACCAGCCAGGTCATCCTTCTCATGCAAACCCTCCTGCAAAACCGCATCGGCCCCGGAAAACAGTCCTTCAACCCCGCAGCAAGGTAAAGAAGCGCCAAGGTAACCAGGATACAAGACCCCTGCCGCGACCACGCCTCCTCAGCTAACCCTCCAACCCCTCACGCCGATAAGCACCCAAGCCCCCCCCGACGCGACCCACCACCCGGAGACACCGCGATGCCGCCAACGGCGGCCGGCCGGCAGGGATTCCTCCCCGCCGCAACCGGCTTCAGAACATCTCTCGACTATCCTGCCCTGGGCTACGCGCTCCTGCCCATGCTGCTCGCCGTCCGCTACCTCAACGCCCCTCCCGACCCCCGCACCTACGGCCCCTCCCACTGGTTCCTCGACTATCACCACGGCTTCCTCCGCCGCGCCCTCATCGGCCACCTCCTCTCCCCTTTCCCGTTCCTCTCCTGGCACCGCATCTTCCTCATACAGGCCGCCGTCCTCGCCGTCGCCGTCGCCCTCACCTACCTCATCTTTCGCCCCCTCCTCTTCGGCACGCTCCACCAGCGACGCCTCGCCGCCTTCCTCCTCGCCGCCCCCGCCTTCCTCCCCCACATGGCCGCCATGGCCGGCGAGCTCGACAACTTCCTCTACCTCGTGGTCCTCCTCGCCGGCTTCCTCCTCCGCCGCCTCCCCAACAACACCGGCCTCCTCCTCGCCACCCTCGCCACCGCCCTCGGCCTCCTCCTCCACGAGGGATTCCTCCTCATGTTCTACCCACTCGTCCTCATCCTCCTGCTCGACCTCTGGCACCGCCGTCAACTCACCCGCGCCGCCCTCGCCCTCCACGCCATCGCCGTCGCCGCCTGCTTCCTCACCATCACCGTCGCCGGAAATTTCCACGGCTCCCTCCCCGTCTGGCTCGCCCACGCCCAACCCCGCACCGACATGCCCCTAGAAGCCGCCGTCCTCCTCCCCCTCCACAACACCTTCGCCCAACAGCTCGCCTTCGTTCGCCACTGCTACACCGCCCCCTTCCTCGCCCACATCGCCCTCACCCTCCTCCTCTCCCTCCCCTACGGCCTCGCCCTCTGCCACCTCCTCCTCACCACCGTCAGAGCCCAGCGCTACCCCCCAACCCTCACCCGCATCCTCCTCGCCACCTTCCTCGTCCCCCTCTGCCTCATCCCCCTAGGCCACGACATCATGCGCTGGCTCGCAGCCCTCTGCATCGACATCTCTCTCTACCTCCTCTTCCTCCACCAGGCGGACGAACCCGACCCCGACCGCCAAGCCGAGAAAACCACCGCCCTCAGCACCTGGGCCCAATCCCCCGCCACCGCCGCCACCTTCCTCTACCTCCTGGTCCTCGGCCCCTGGGTCCTCGCCGGAACCCACCTGCTCTCGAACATCGGAAGCGTGCTGAGCCGCAAGCCAACGCCCTAAAGCCACTCTGGAGAACCATCCCCGCGCGCCTATTCTCCCTCCGGGTGCCCTATCCTTCACGGCTTCACCCGGAAGGGAGCGTTTACTCCTGACACCTCATCGCCCAACTCGGCATTTTTGTCATTCCCGAAGGGAATCTGCAGTTGCTGTTGTTTTCTGGTTGTCATTCCCGAAGGGAATCTGCAGTTGCTGTTGTTTTCTGGTTGTCATTCCCGAAGGGAATCTGCGTCTACCCTTGCCGTTGCCTCCTCTAAGCAGGAAACCGGATCGTGAGCGGGTGCGCCATCCTTGGCAGCCTCACCCGCCAAGGGTGGGGTTGTTCATGACATCTAGTCCCGCGTCGGCCACCAACAAGGGATATTCCTCCTGTTGGGGAAACCGCCCTCTCACCCATACGAATATCGGTCACTGGAGAGAGCGGCGTTTGTGAGGACTTAAAAGGTCCGTAAAGTCTTACGAGTTTTAAGAGAGCGAAAAGAAGCGCGTAGAAGCGGCGAACGACTGCACAGCATCTGTGTCCGCGTAGTTCAGTTCGATCATCGTCGCGATAGCGGCGCTTTTGTCTTTAGCCTTGGAGAGATAGTCGCTCCAGAAAAGGTAACCGACGTAGTAGCCGAGATCAGATGTGCCGAATTGATTGTCGGCACTGTTGTATAGCCAGTTTCTGATCGAACTGCCCCCCATATCCTGACGAAATTTGTTTAGAATTTCCTCTCGGTGTGCAGGGCCGTACGTGTACAGCGGCAGGTTCAGTTTGCTCCCGACTACTTGTTCGGCGACGAGTTCAGCTGCACCTTCACGCAGCGCGTAGGCCAGAAGGGTGTCTCCGGCCGGCTTCTGCTGTGTATGCACGTACTCGTGAATATCGGTCAAGACGAGAGAGCTGAGAGGATCACTGTGAAAGTAGGTTGCAAGTCGTGCACGCATTGCTGGTGGGAACTCGGAGGTGTCAGTGCTGTCGTTTGCAGTGATCAACTCCGTTCCGATCAACACCTTGTCGTCTAGCGTGGTACCGCCTGATCGGAGGCAGCCGATCTCAAAATAAATCGTGGCGGGGCGCAGACGCGGATACAAGGCCCTGAACTTCTCAATCATGGGACCAAAGGCAGCGACCTTGTCCTGAGCGAGCGCGCTACGCGGACGCACGGAAGCCCAGAACTTTGGATACTCGTGAATCGCTTCGAGGTACTGAGCCGGTGTGTAGCCTTTCGCTTCCATGAATGCGCGAAGGCCAGCCGTCCCACGGCCAAAGAAGAGCCTGTTCAAGGCATCTGCTTGGAGCGTCAGGTCGGAGGTCTGCTGAACTGCGTCGTAAGCCTGCCAGAAGTGCTCAACATCGCTGGATATCACTGGTGGAGGGGGCGATTGTGCCGGCATGTGAGGCGCCAATACAAGAGCAGCGAGAGCAACGGCTAATCGTTTTAGGCGCAAGGACATCCTTTCACTACAGTGTCTCTCCATCCTAATTTGCCATTCAGGGCAGCACCTGGATAGTGACTTGCTGCTACGGCTAACCTGCAACACAAGGGGAGTCCTCAAAACCGGACGGAAACTAACGTGAAGTCGCATTATCGCCAGTAACGGCCCGTCTCGAACGTGCTTGAAGGTCCAGATGACGGCAACGGCGTCTATGAGGACTTGTGAACGTCGGCTTTCACACCCGAGATGTCCGTACGGAGCCGTGATGCGAGAAACTGCTTCGCTTGACCGCTGATCTCTGCCGGAACTCCCCAGTAATCGAAGATTCCACCGCGTTCGCTGTTCTGTCCGCAAACCACAAACACTCCGGTTCCAAGGCGTCTTTTGAACTCAGAAGCCAGCCAACCCACAAACCCACTATTTGGGATCCCGGCGGAGAAGTGGCAGCTGAAGATGTAGAACTTTTCGGGATCCCCCGTTTCAGCACGTTTTAGAATGCTCCATTGTGCATCGTCCCGCACGATTGCCAGTGCCTCCGTAAGGTCCCCAAGCACCTGCTCTGGCGCATGCACTTCTTTGAACGAGTATTCCCCAGCTAACCAACGCACTTCCGCTGCCGCAAGCACGAGAAGGAGTCGATCTCGCGTTTGTTCCTCGGATTCAAGAGTAACGTCCATGCGAAAAGCATACAACTTAAGCAGCCGTCTCGCGATTGGTAACGGTAAGCCGCATTATCGTCAGTGATGAACCGGAGCTGCCCCGTCCAGAGCCGGAAGCCTAATCAACTTCGCAAAACGGCGTGTATCGCTACGAATGGGCAGGGGCTGGTGTGGGTTTGCTGAATTTCACAGACCGCAGGATGTCGTTCAGGTGTCTTCGAAGGGCTCGAATTTCAGCGGCGGTCAGGCTGCGAGTTTTCTGGTTATCCGTTCCTTCCGCGATCTCATCCAGGTGCTCCTCAAAGAGGTAGCACGTCCCCTCCCGCCAAGTGGCGTAAGCCTCCTGGCTCTCGGCCTTCATCATCCCGGCTTCCCCTGTGGCTAGGTGAGAAAAAGGCACGCCGTGCAGGGTCAGATGTTCTAACCTCCCAAGGTCTCGGTTGGATAACAAGATTGACTCGCATTCTGTTCGGGTCGCAGCCTGCTGCCGGCGGTAAAGGAACTGCAGCCCTGTCAGGGTCGTATGTTCGTAAAAATTGCCTTCCGGGCTGAAGCTGAATACCGCTTGCACAGGCTCACCACTCGGGGCAATTGCTGAGGAAAAATACGAACCGGCGGTTTTCGAGAAGGTCCACACTGCTGGATAGTGAAGGCTGATGCCCCCAACCTCGTCCGTATAAGACTTCATGGATCGTGGAGCGGATCCGAAAACGGCGTGGCACAGGGAACTCTGTGCAAATGAGAGGCAAACGAAGAACGCCAGCCGTCCCGCTGTCCATACCATGGAAGCCTCCACATTGAGTATCGCTGAAGGCAACCAGATCCGGGGTTACCTTTGCGGGAGCAGTGCATCGATTGGTAAGTCGCATTGTCGGAAGGAATGCATGCGAAGAGCAGCAGCCGGGTCGCCGAGAACCGCCCCCTAGTTGAACCCCCGCCGCGTCCGCCCCCGTGCCTCATCCCGTTCCACTTCCTTCTCCCGCATCCGCTCCGCGTACTGCGAAGCCTGATCGTTCCGCCCCTTCTTCTCCGCCGCCGTAAACGCCCGCTCCTCCGTCCGAGAAAGCCGCTTATGCGCCGTCATCCCCTCCAGCAGAAACTCCGCCCCCGACACCGCAATCTCCGCCGGAGCCTGCTTCTCCAGCTTCAACGGAGCCATCTTCTCAAACAATCCCTGTATCTGCTGCAGCTCCTTCAACGACCCCGCCGCCGAGTGCTCATCCGTCAGCGAAACCGTTCCGCCCAGGTTGAACCACTGCTCGATCTGCTGCGTATTCGTCTCCGCAAAGTACTGGTCGAACACACTGGCAACCGCCGACCGGATAATCTCGCGGATCACCGTCTCCGCCCCCCGCATCTCGCCCTCGTACTCCAGCTCGATCTTGCCCGAAATACCCGGCAGCGCCGCGATGATGTCCGACACCCGAGGCACCGCCAGCGTCTCTCCATGTAGAAACGCCCGCCGCTCCGCATTCGAAATCACCAGCTCCATCGTAGAGATCGGCAGCCGCTGCGACACGCCGCTCCGCTTATCCACCTTCTTGTCCTCTCGCGCCGCAAATGCAATCGTCTCGACGATCTGCGAGATGTAATGCGGCACATGGATCTCGCTCGCCGCCCCCCGCGCGCTCCAGGCCTCCTGCTGCGTGATCGCAATCGCCTCGTCGATCGACTCCGGATAGTGCGTCCGAATCTCGGAGCCAATCCTGTCTTTCAACGGCGTCACGATCTTTCCCCGCGCCGTGTAGTCCTCCGGATTCGCCGAGAACACGATCGCCACATCCAGCGGCAGCCGGATCGGGTACCCCTTGATCTGAATATCCCCCTCCTGCATGATGTTGAACAACGCCACCTGGATCTTGCCCGCAAGATCCGGAATCTCGTTAATCGCAAAGATCCCCCGGTTCGCCCGCGGCAGCAGCCCGTAGTGCATCGTCAGCTCCGACCCCAAATCCTGCCCCGACCGTGCCGCCTTGATCGGGTCGATGTCCCCGACAAGGTCCGCCACCGTCACATCCGGAGTCGCCAGCTTCTCCACATACCGGTCGTCCGGCGTCAGCCACGCAATCGGCGTCGCATCTCCCAGCTTCGCAATCCGCTCCCGGGCGTACTGCGACAGCGGCGCATACGGATTGTCCCGCAGCTCCGACCCCGCCACATACGGCGTATGCGCGTCCAGCAGGGTGGTAAGCGCACGCAGAATCCGCGACTTCGCCTGCCCCCGCAGCCCCAGCAGGATAAAGTTGTGCTTCGACAGCACCGCATTCACAATCTGCGGCACCACCGTATCTTCATACCCGATCACGCCCGGAAACAGCGGTTCCTTGGCCGGGTTCGCCGCGTTCGCCCGCAGCCGCGCAATCAGGTTCTCCCGCAACTCGTCCTTGACCGTCCGGCCAAGCAGGGAAGCGGTGTATTTCGAGGCCCGGAGTTCGCCCAGAGTCGCGGGCAAGGCAGTGTCGGTCAGGTGTGCGGTCTTCGCCATGGGTCAAGTATAGATGTTCCAGACCCCGACCAAGGGGCGCCCGCGGTCCGTCCCGGCAGCCTCCCAGCCCCCGCTTTCACGGCGCGCACAAACCGCCCCCTCTTGACAGAATCCCCGTCAAAATACCCCTCACCAGAGACCGCCACCACCACACCACAAAATATCTGCTGCGCTCATCACGATTCACCAGTAAAGACGCACCCCTCACCACGTTTGGTACGTGACAAAACACCACGTTAGCCAAACATCCACCACATCGCTACCACATCTTTTCCGTCATATCTCCAGGTCGTCCAGCAAAGCCTGCATCTCTGAGAGAGCATGCCGGTTTCCCGTCCGTTCCGCCGCCGCCACCCCCCGCAGCAACACCTCCCGCGCCTCCTCCGGCCGTCCCAGCTTCACCAGCATCTGCCCCCCCATCTGGTACCCCGGCACATAGTCCGGATTGCCCTCCTGCAGCCTCCCAAACTCCCCCAAAGCCTCGTCGTTCCTGCCCGCTTCCCCCAGCGCCAAAGCCAGCCCATACCGCGCAAACGCATCATTCGGCTGCACTTCCAGAATCCCCGTCAACATCGCAATCCGGTCCATCCCCTAAGTCTAAACTGAAGCCATGACCGAAGACGTCCAATCGAGAACCGTAGCCGAATCCCAGTCCGAACGCTCCGAGATCGTCTTCCCCACCGACTCAAACGCCCTCGGCAACCTCTTCGGCGGACGCCTCATGCAGTACATCGACCTCGTCGGCGCCATGGCTGCCTCCCGCCACGCCCGCGCCATCGTCGTCACCGCCTCCATGGACCACCTCGACTTCGTAGCCCCGGTAAAGCTCGGTGAATTGTTGATTCTAAAGGCCTCCGTAAACCGCGCCTACCGCACCTCCATGGAAGTAGGCGTCCGCGTCATGGTAGAAGACGTCCGCGCCCAGCACCTCCGCCACGTCTCCTCCGCCTACCTCACCTTCGTCGCCGTAGAGCGCGACGGCTCCCGCCTCGTCGTCCCCCAGGTCATCCCCGAAACCGACCACCAGCGCCGTCGCTACGAGGACGCCGGCCGCCGCCGCGAGATGCGATCTGGCGAAACCCAACGTAAACGCGACATGCGCGCCGCCCTTGGAGGCGACGAATGGCACCTTTAAGCCAGTAGAATGAGGGTTCAGGAGCGTGTGCAATGGGCAACATGGGAGCACAGATGCAGCAGGGCCCACAGCCTCTACCCGGCGTAGCGCATGTCGTCGCCATCGGCAGCGGCAAGGGCGGAGTCGGCAAAACCACGGTCGCGGTCAATCTCGCCATTGCCCTCGGCAAGCTTGGCTACCGCGTAGGTCTCATCGATGCAGACATTTACGGCCCCAACGTGCCCATGATGCTTGGCGTCACCCGCCAGCCGAACATCGTCGGCAACTCCATGATGGAGCCGATCCTCGCCCACGGCGTCAAGTTCATCTCCGTTGGCCTGATCTCCCCCGGCGACAAGCCCATGGTCATGCGTGGCCCGATGCTCCACCAGATCGTCCGCCAGTTTCTTACCCAGGTCATATGGGGCGAATTGGACTTCCTCCTGGTGGATCTGCCCCCGGGAACCGGCGACGTGGTCATCTCCCTCGTGCAAACCGTCCCTCTGACGGGCGCGGTCGTCGTCTCTACAGGATCGAGCGTAGCCCTGCAGGATGCGCGCAAAGCCCTGGAAATGTTCCACCAGGTGAAGGTCGAAGTAATGGGGATGGTCGAGAACATGTCCCAGATGACCCTTCCCGGCGGTCAGGTGATCGACGTGTTTGGAGCGGGCGGGACGGAACGAACCGCCGCTCAGTTCGGCCTGGACTTCCTGGGAGCAGTCGACCTCGAACCCGCCATCCGTGAGGGTGGGGATCGTGGGATGCCCGCCGCGCTTGCCGGCCCGGAGTCCACGCTCGGCAGGCCGTTCTTTGAGATAGCACATCGCGTAGTCAGCCACTCGCTAGCGATCGCGCGGCGGGAATCGGACGTGCTGGAGATCAGCTAAGACTGGCTGGCGGGGCTCCATCTGGGCGTAGACTGGGCCGAGCGGGCGAGTACCTTGCGGGAGGAGGAGGGATCGGAATGTCGGAGACCGAGCGATGCACGCCGCGGCAGCGGATGATTTTGACCGCAATCGTCGAGCACTACATCGACAGTGGAGAACCCGTTGGATCGGGAACTGTTGCCGCTTTCCTGGCGGCTGGTATGAGCCAGGGCGTAAGCGCCGCGACGGTTCGCAACGAGATGGTGGAGCTTGCCGATCAGGGCCTGTTGGAGCAGCCGCATACCTCGGCTGGTCGCGTTCCGACCGCGCGGGCGTTTCGGATGTACGTGGAGCAGCTGCGTGAGGGCGGGGAACGCAATGGCGGATTGGGGCTGTCCGAGACCTCACGGTCGCAGATCGACCGGAAGTTCGCCGGGCTTGCGGGAACGCAGCAGGTTCTGGAGCGGACCTCGCACGTCCTGGCTACGCTCTCGAGCGGGGTGGGATTGGCGGTAACCGCCGCGGCAAAGCGAGTCGACACGCTGGAACACATCCACTTCTCGCGGCTCGCCGAGGCGCGTGTGCTTGCCGTGGTCGTGACGCAGAGCGGGCAGGTTCGGGATCGGGTGCTGGCGCTCGAGAAGAACCTCTCCCCGCTGGCGTTGGAGACAGCATCGCGGTTCCTGAACGAGCGGTTCCGAGGATGGAGTCTTGAGGCGGTGCGGGAAGAGCTGACCAGGATGGTGGAAGGCGAGAGGAGCGAGTATCTGCAACTGCTGGAGGCTCGTCTGCTCTGGGGCAAGGCGGTTCCTGAGGGCGCAAGTTCCGGGCAAACGGTGTATGTAGAGGGGGTGGCGAACCTGATCGGGGTCCAGATGGCGGGCGAAGACGCGGTGCGCCTGCGGGAGCTGCTGGCAGCCCTCGAGGCCAAGGAGCGTCTGGTGGAGCTGTTGAACGCGTACATCGACGCGCAGCAGGAGACCGTTCGGGTGGTGTTCGACCTGGAGGCTCAGGCTCCGGAGATGGCTGGTCTGGTGCTGATCGCGGCGCAGGCGCGTATGAAGGGGGAGACTCGGGGAACAGTCGGTGTAATCGGCCCCAAGCGGATGCGCTACGAAGACACGATGAATGCGGTGTCCTACATGGCGAAGGTCTTCGATCGGATGCTGCAGACGCCGGAAGGAAGCCGATAGCGTGGGATGCAGGTGGCGATGGCGGAGATGAGAGGTTGGGACAGAGTCGCGCGTTGGGCTGGAATCGGCAACAATAGAGAGATGATGGATCACGAGGCGGAAGGCCGGGAAACGATGGTGGATGAGTTGAGCGATGAGGTTGTGGGTCTGAGTGGCGATGCGGGAACTCGCGGGGTTACGGAAGCGGGTCAAGAAGGTGCGGAACAAGCCGCCGATGGCGTTGCGAGCGCGGAGTTGGCACAGTTGAAGGGTGAGCGCGACCAGGCGATGGATCGTCTGCTGCGTCTGCAGGCGGAGTTCGACAACTTCCGCAAGCGCGAGGCGAAGGAGCGTCAGGATGCGCGGGATTACGCGATCTCCTCGACCGTTGAGCCCTTCCTGGGCGTGATGGATAACTTCCAACTGGCGATCAAGGCAAGTGGAAGTGTGGAGCAGTTGCGGCAGGGAGTCGACTTGATCCTGAAGCAGATGGACGATGCTCTAAAAGGGCTGAACGTGCAGGCGGTCGAGTCGGTGGGTGCACAGTTCGACCCCCGCATCCATGAGGCTTTGGGAAGCATCGAAACGGTCGAGTTTCCGGACCACCAGGTTCTGGAAGAGATCCGGCGCGGATATAAGCTGCGGGAGAAGCTTCTGCGGCCGGCGCTGGTGCGGATTGCGTCCAACACCGCGCAGGTAGCGGAATAGGTTCAGGCGGAGAGTTTACGAGGAATGGCGACGGCAAACGTGACGAAGACCGATTTTTACGAGGTACTGGGCGTAGCGAAGACCGCCTCCGAGCAGGAGTTGAAGGCGAGCTACCGGAAGCTGGCGATGCAGTACCATCCGGACCGGAACCCGGACAATCCGGCAGCAGAGGATAAGTTCAAGGAGTGCAGCGAAGCGTACCAGGTGCTCAGCGACCCGGAGAAGCGGGCTGCCTACGACCGGTTCGGCCATGCCGCGTTCCAGGGAGGGGCGGGAGGCGGAAGTCCGTTCCAGGGGGGCAATGCGCAGGACCTGGGGGACATCTTCGGCGACCTGTTCGGCGAGATGTTCAACATGGGCGGCCAGCGGAAGGCCTCGCGGGTGCAGCGCGGACGCGATCTGCGGTATGACTTGACGCTGGAGTTCGAGGAAGCCGTCTTCGGCAAGGAACGGGAGATTACCATCCGCAGGCCGGAGACCTGTGGCGACTGCCACGGGACGGGGGCGGCGAAGGGTAAAGCGCCGGTGAGCTGCCAGCAGTGCGGGGGCAAAGGCCAACTGCGGATGCAACAGGGCTTCTTCTCGGTCGCGAGAACGTGCCCGCAGTGCCAGGGTACAGGGACGATCGTGCAGGATCCTTGCCGGACCTGCAGCGGGCAGACGCTGATCCAGAAGGAGCATACGATCGCCGTCAAGGTTCCGGCGGGCGTGGAACAGGATACGCGAATCCGGTACCAGGGCGAGGGCGAATCGGGGCGTTTTGGCGGACCTCCGGGCGATTTGTACGTGGTGTTGAATGTGAAGCCTCACAAGTTCTTCGAGCGCGACGGAGACGACCTGCATTGCATGATGCCGATCTCGTTTCCGCAGGCGGCGCTGGGCACGGAACTCGAGATCGAGACGCTGTATGGGCGCGAGACGATCAAGATCCCCGAGGGGACGCAGAGTGGGAAGGCGTTTAAACTGCGGGACAAAGGTGTGCCCCACCTGAACGAGCGGGGCAAGGGTGACCTGGTGGTGGAGGTTCAGGTACAGACTCCGGCGAAGCTGTCGAAGCAGCAGAAAGACCTGCTGCGGCAGCTTGAGGAAACAATGGGCGTGGACAATACGCCTCACTCGCGTGGGTTGCTCGACAAGGTGAAGGACATCTTCAGCTAGGTGCCGGGCGGGGGTTGCCCCAAGACTTCGCGCGTAGCCCTTTAACTACTTACTCGCGTTTTGGTGGGCGCTAAAAAGGCGCTTAGCGTCTGCCGAGGCTTCCTGGGTGCTGCGGTTTGTGTTGTCACTTCCACTCCCATCCGTCTCCATCTCCGTTCTAATGGGGTTGGGCATAACTGCTACGCCAACTTTCGTTGCTTTCCAATGATTCATTTAGGAAGCCTCGGGGCCTGACAGAGTTTTAGCGCCTGCCAGTGGTAGGGTTTCGTTCCTGTCCAGATGCTGGCCGCAATGTGGTTTGTGATCACAAACCACAGCCTTTCATCAAACGGCCCTTCGGTCGCGCCCTGGGGGGAGGCTCGACAGAAGGGCTGATGGTGCGGCACGCAGCGAGCCTACTCGACAGGTGCTCGGAGGAGAGATCAGGCGATGGCGTCGTGGAGGAAGGGGTTGGTGAACTTGCCGGTGGGATCGAGCTGACGGGTGAGGGCGCGGAAGTCGGCCATGCGGGGATAGCGGGGGGCGATCTGCCTGGCGTCGAGGGTGAAGACCTTGGCCCAGTGGGGGCGGGGAGCGAAGGGGGCGAGCTTTGCTTCGATTTCGGGGAGGATGGCGTGGACGGCGTCGGACTCCGGCTTCCAGGTGAAGTGGATGGCGAGCGAAGGACGTTGGTAGGCCATGCTCATCCAGAGGTCGTCAGCGGCGATAGCGCGAAGCTCGGTGATGAAGAGGTGCGGGGTGATCTTGTCGCGAAGGGTTTCGACGGCGCGGATGGCCTCGTAGCCCCGGTCGAAGGGGACGAAGAACTCGGATTGGATCTCCTGGCCGCTGGAGGGGGTGAAGTTGAGCTTGAAGTGGGGGAGGCGCTCATACCAGGGGCCGGGGATGTTGAGCTGGTCGGTGCAGGCCTCGGCTGGGTGCGCGACGATGGGGTGGAGCTTGGTGGTAGCCAGGGTCGCCTGGTGGAAGGTTGGGGCGGGGGTGGAGGCGCCGCCCTGATCGTTTCCGGGAAGGACGCGGCGCTTGAGCCAGACCTCGGAGGCGCTGCTGTTTTGCCAGTCGGTAAAGAGCGAGACCGAGTAGGCGGCGTCCATGATCTCCGGGAGATGGTGTTCGAGCTCGGAGAAGGGGAGGTTCTGGTAGACGACCTGGGTCATCTGGAAGGTGGGTTGAACGGCCAGGGTCAGGTGGGTGACGATGCCCAGAGCTCCGAGCGAGACGACGGCGGCGTTGAAGCGGTCGCCGTCCCGCTCGCGAGAGAGGGTGTGGACGGAGCCGTCGGCGGCCACGAACTCGATGGCGGTGACGGCGGTAGCGAGATTCCCGTTCCGGAGGCCGGAGCCGTGGGTAGCGGTGGCGACGGCGCCCGCGACGGAGATGTGGGGCAGGGAGGCCAGGTTGTGGAGGGCGAAGCCGGCGGCCTCGAGCGGGAGGGCGAGGTCTCCGTAGCGGATGCCCGCGCCAACGGTGACGGTCTGGGCCTTAGCGTCCAGGTGGACGTCTTTCAGCTTGAGGGTGGAGATCTGGGCGGTGGAGGAGTCCGCGATGGCGTTGAAGGCGTGGCGAGTGCCGAGGGCGCGGGTGCTTGGGAGCGAGCGGATCGCGTCCTGGACGTCGGCGACGGAGGTGGGCTGGAAGACCTTGTCGGTGGAGTAGCGGAGGTTGCCCGACCAGTTGGTGCGAGGAACTTCAGCGGCCTGGGCCTGGGGGATGAAGCTATGCGTCATGAGGGTGGCTGCGGTTGCGGCGGTGCCTTTCAGAAAATCGCGCTTGTTCATTCGGTCTGGAACCTCGCCCTCCATTGTGGACTCAATGACGGAAATTGCCTAGGGGGCGGCTAATCGGCCGTCATGCGATCGCGAGCGCGGGGGACAACGACAGGGTCAGGGGGAGTCTTCGCCCTCGGTGCAGGCCCTGGAACGCCGTCAGTCGAGGTCGAACTCTCGGAAGGGCCGCTCCGTTACCGGGCTTTCTTTCGCTTTCTTCACCGCCTCGGCGAACTTCTTGGCCAACACATCGTCCTTGTTCCGTTCGGCGTCGACCGACTGCCGGAAGAGGCTGTCGCGGCGTTGATCGGCCTCGCGCAGGGCCGCCGCGGCTTCGGAAAGATCCTCAAACATGCGCTTTCGCGGTGCGGACACATGACCGATCACCGCGCGTGTGGCGGGATCGATCTTGAGCATCGCTCCGCAATCTGGACACGCTATCTCGAATGTCTCGTCCTTCGTTCCCATAGCCCGGCCCCCGTACAAACGCTCAGCAGCCATTCTACTGTGCGCTACAGCCGGACGACCACATGGCCGCCGCACCAGTCGGAGGCCTCGGCGACCAGGCGATCCACGAGCCCCTCCCCGTAGCGGGCAAGGAACCAGACGCCCCCGACGACACGCTCCTGCGGATGGCCGCCCGGGAAGAGATTTAGCACCAGCGCCTCCGCATGCTTGCGCAGGCTGGCTTCTTTCTGCAGCTCGAACGAGGCGGCCATGCGCCGCAGACGGTTCATCTGGTAGCGCATCTTCGATCCGGAGACCTCCGCCGAGCGGCCCAGGCTGTCGTCCATGGCCCGCAGGTATTCGGTGAGCGCGGCGAGCTCCGTATCCATGGCGTTGCCCACGGCGGCGAGCTTCCTTTTGGCTGCGATGGGCATGGCGCGGGCGCCGAGGCGTTGCGCCAGCTCATCGACCGTCGTCAAAACGCCCGGGACCCGGAGCTCGTGGCGGTCGAGCACGGAGGCGATCGCGGGCTCCACCAGCGTGGCGGAGAAGCGTGCGAGCACGGGCGTGACGCGGCCAAGCACGGCGCGGTAGACCGCCTCGCTCTGAGCGAAGTAGGCGACCTCCGCCGGACCCCCGATGTAGGCGGCGGTGGGCAGAATGGTGTCCTGGAAGACGGGGCGCAGGAGCGCATTTGGGCTGATTCGTTCGGGCGACTGCTCCAGGATGTCGAGCAGATCGCCCGTCGTATAGGTCTTGCCGGCCGCCTTCCAGCCGGCGTCGACACGGCGCAGCGCGGAGCGGGCACCGGTGGCGTCATCCACCAGGAACAGCAGGGAGTGTCCTTTTACCACCAGCACCTGCGCGTGGTAGCCCGCAGCTTCCAGCTCGCGGCTGCGCTCGAGCAGAGCCTCTTCCAGCTCCGCCTCTTGCTCGATGGCCGCACGCAGGGCAGCGCTGCCGAGGGCATGGAACTCGCGGCCGGCCGCATCCACCACGATCAAGCCATGCGCGGCGAAGACCTTGGTCATCCAGCGGGCAAAGGCTCCGCCCAGCGTGCCTCCGGGGGCGTAACAGGCGCGGAGGTCGTCGCAGACAGGGGCGAACTCCAGCAATTCGCAGGCGCGCTCCAGCACGGCGTCCATCTCAGCTCCAAGCGGCACTCCGCCCACCTCTGCCGGCACCGCCGCCTTGAGGCCGGCCCGCAGCGTTTCCACGGTGTGCCTGGTCAGCAGCGCTACCTGGTCGACCTCTTCGAGGTCGTGGTCCTCCGTAGCAAGCCAGAAGATGGGGACGTGGGGCACGCCGGTCTGGTCGGCGGCTTGTTGGGCACGGGCCACGGCGGTGGCGGCCTTCAGCAGCGTCAGCAGCGGCCCGCCGAACAGGCCCACCTGCTGCCCCGTGACGACGGCCCGCGCCCCTGCCCGGACGGCCTCGATGTGAGCCAGCGTCGCCTCGCCCGCACCAAAGTCGAGCGCCTGGGCACGAAGCACATCCGCCAGGCGGCCGGCGTCGGA
This sequence comes from uncultured Granulicella sp., assembly GCA_965213785.1. Classification (GTDB taxonomy): domain Bacteria; phylum Acidobacteriota; class Terriglobia; order Terriglobales; family Acidobacteriaceae; genus Edaphobacter. The sequence goes on from OZ243921.1 coordinate 4,008,084, forward strand.
AACCGATGCCGCGGCGTACCCGATGCCGTACCAGCGGCGCACGGGAGCCTCCTCGCGGGCCTGTCCCATGGCCAGGTAGTCGGCAAACAGCCGCGTGGTATGCGGCAGGGCGGTCATCGGAAAACATTCGCTACTCATCGCTGCCACACCCTCAAGAACCTCGTGGAGGCCCAGCCCGGGCACACGACGTCCGCATCCTGAACTTGCTGCTGGTTGCGTTCGTTGGATGCCGAACGTTCCCAAGCCGATGCAGGATGATACCGTAGGCGTATGGCCGCTCCGAGAAAGAAGACCTCCGCCGGGTCCAAAGTCGCCCCCCCACTGGAAAAAAGACCCAAAAGGCTTCCTCCCGCGCAAGCCGCGGACGCACCCCCTGCGCCGCGCGGCCGCCGTCCGAGGCCCAAGGCCGAGCTGCTCGCCAGCAAGGTCGCTTACAAAGGGCGAGTTTTCTCGGTCTACACGGATATGGTCCGCGAGCCCAACGGGACGGTCAACAAGCGGGACGTGATCCACCACTCGGGGTCGATCGTGGTCCTCGCGGTGGACGACACGGGTGCCCGGGCGAAAAAGCGCGATCCCGACGTCATTCTCATCCGGCAGTACCGCCACGCCGCCGGGCAGTACCTGCTGGAGCTTCCCGCCGGGCGTATTGAGCCGGAGGAGAAGCCGCTGGCCGCCGCCAAGCGCGAGATGATCGAAGAGACGGGCTTTCGCGCGAAGAAGTGGACGCTGCTGACGCGGTACTACGCCAGTCCGGGCTTCCTGGGCGAAGCCATGCACATCTTTCTGGCGCAGAACATCACCGCGGGCGAGGCTCAGCCGGAGGCTGATGAGGATATCGAACTGGTGCGGATGCCGCTTTCGGAAGCGATGCGCCTGGTGGCAACCAACAAGATCCACGACGGCAAGACGCTGATCGGGCTCTCGCTTTTTGCCGCGGCGCATCAGGCCGGGACTCGCCGGGCCGCAGCGGAACGTCGTGGGACGGGGCAATCTTTACTGGCAATGTGATTGTTGTCGCTCCTGGATTGCGTATCTCTGAAAAAGAAATACGAAAATTTGATAACGGTTATTCACTATGTCACCGACGCGACGGATATTACCTTTCAGACATCCTAAGATGGATGAGGCAGGGGAACCCTTCCTGAGCCGAAGCTCTGCCCCCCCCCCCGGGGGACGGCCGGCTGAGTATAAGGAGAGTAAGACGATGTCTCAGTACAAAGGTGAAGTGAAGTGGTTCAACAATGCCAAGGGATACGGCTTCCTTGGTCGGGAGGGCGGCCCCGATGTGTTCGTCCATTACAGTTCGATCCAGCTTGACGGCTACAAGAGCCTAAAAGAGGGAGACAAGGTAGAGTTCGACATTATCCAAGGCACCAAGGGTCCGCAAGCCGACCAGGTAAGCCGCCTGGCTGAGGCTTGAGGGTCGCCGCAACCGCTGCATCGCTTGCATCCTTTCGCTTTCGAAAAAACTCCCCGGCTTGCTGCATACTAGAAGGGTAGTCCGATGATTCCGGGCTACCCTTTTGCTTTTATGGATAATATTTCCATCGCTCGTCTTCTGGACGAAACCGCGGCGCTGCTGGAGATCGACGGCGCCGACCCCTTCCGTATCCGGTCCTATCGCCGGGCTGCCGAGGCGGTGGAGCAGCAGACGACCCAGCTTGCCGCTCTGGCCGCGCCGGAGGCCGATCCGAAGGGTCTGCTGGCTATCCCCGGCATCGGCAAGGGTATGGCTGGGAACATCCGGGACCTGGTGAGCACCGGCACTATGCCGCTGCGGGAAGAGCTGCTGACGCGCTACCGACCCACCATGCTGGAGCTGCTGCGCCTGCCTGGGATGGGGCCGAAGTCGGTCGCGCTGGTGTGGTCGGCGCTGCAGGTGGCGGACATGACCGCGCTCGAAGCCGCCGCCAAGGCCGGCCACCTGAACAAGCTGCCGCGGATGGGTGAGAAGTTTACCGCCAAGCTGCTGAAGGGCATTGAGGACCACCGGCGGAACTCGTCACGGTTCCGCATCGACCATGCGCGGGAGTTTGCGGAGCGCATCGCGGGGTTGATCCTAGCCTTCCCGGGGATCGAGACGGTGACGCCGGCGGGTTCGCTGCGGCGGGGCAGGGAAACGGTGGGCGATCTCGACCTGCTGGCCACCGGGCCGGCCTGCGAGCCTGACGTGGTGGCGGCTGCGGTGGAGTACGTCGCTACGTTGCCGCTGATCGACAAGCTGCATGCCAAAGGGCAGAACAAGGTTACGTTTACGCTGCGCAACAACCTGCAGGTGGATGTGCGGCTGCTGCCGCGGGCGAGCTATGGCGCGGCGCTGCAGTATTTCTCCGGGTCCAAGACGCACAACGTCGCCCTTCGGCAGCGAGCGATCAAACGCGGTCTGACGCTGAGCGAGTACGCCCTGCTGCGGCTGGAGGATAACGTCATTGTCGCGGCGGCCAGCGAGGCGGAGATCTACAACGCGCTGGACCTGGACTTTATCCCACCCGAGCTGCGCGAGAACTGCGGGGAGCTGGAGGCGGCCGCAACCCACACGCTGCCCGACCTTATTACGCTGGCGGACATTCGCGGCGACGTGCACATGCATACGTCGGAGACGGACGGGACGTGCACGATCCGGGAGATGGCGGAGGCGGCGATTGCGCGGGGGCTCGGCTACATCGCCATCACCGACCACTCGAAGAACCTGGCCATGACGAACGGCATGGACGACCGGCGGGCGCTGGCCCATGCGGCCCGGGTGCGTCGGATGGAGGCGGAGCTTGCCGACGAGTTCGCCGCCGGCATCGGGCCGCAGTGGCGCGCGTGGGAGGCGTTCGAGCGTGCGCAGGCGGTCGCTGCGCCTCGCATCGCGCTGCCGCCGCACTATGCCGCGCTGCCGCGACACCGGCCCATGGCGCCGTTTCGTATCTTTACGGGCGTGGAAGTGGACATCCTGGCCGAGGGGCAGCTGGATCTCGACGACGAGACGCTCGCGCAGCTCGACATCGTGGTGGCGAGCGTACATTCGCGCTTCGACCAGCCCGAAGCGCAGATGACTGAGCGGATACTGCGCGCCATTGAAAATCCGTATACGCGTATTCTCGGCCACCCGACGGGTCGCAAGGTGCTGCGGCGCGACCCGTATGCGGTGGATGTCGAGGCGGTCTTCCGGCGCGCGGCGGAGCTGGGTGTCGCGGTCGAGCACAACGCCGCTCCCGCACGGGCCGACTTGAAGGACACGCATCTGAAGCTTGCGCGGGAGCTCGGCTGCCGCATCTCCATCAACACGGACGCCCACGCGACCGAGGAGATGGATTATATGCAGTTCGGCGTCACGCAGCTTCGCCGTGCATGGCTGACCGCGGCGGACGTGGTGAACACCCAGGCTACGCCGGAGTCATTCCTTGCCGCGCTGCGGCCACGTTGAAGTTTTGGAAGAGTATGGAGGCGCGGGTCGGGATCGAACCGACGCATAAAGGTTTTGCAGACCTCTCCCTTACCACTTGGGTACCGCGCCTCGTATCATCTGTCGGCATCGAGCATCTGCCTGAAAACGGCGGCCTGAACACGCATCACGCCAGTGCTCGAACAGTACGGAGAGTGTATCGCAGATGAGGGTTGCTCTGGAGCGGGAGACCGGGGTCGAACCGGCGACATCTTCCTTGGCAAGGAAGCACTCTACCACTGAGCTACTCCCGCTCGCACAAGATGAAGTATAGCGGGCTTCCCGCCTGGGGGTCAACGCGCCACGCGGCTAGTCCTCACGCGAGGACGGTGGCACCGAGACCGCGATCCGGGGCCCGGCGAGCGCGCTGGCCCGGTGCCGCACCACGCGCGGCGTGATCAGCAGCACCAGCTCGCTCGAGGCCTGGGTGGCATTGCGCTCGGTCGGCACCTGGAAGCCCGGAAGCTCCGCCAGCCCGGTAAGCCCGGTCACCGCCGCCGCCTCGCTCTTGCTGACGGTGCTCACCAGCAGCGTGGTTTCGCCTTCCTTCACGGTGACGTCCGAGGTCAGCGTCCGGCTGTTCAACACGGGTATACCATTCAGAGCCGTGCCCCCCAGGGCCTCCAGCTTCAGATCGAGGTGCATGCTCACCAGCCCGGACTTCTGCACGGTGGGCGTCGCTTTAAGGGTCAGCCCAAGGTCTTCGTAGGAGATCTGCGGGATGGTCGTGGCAGTATTGGTTCCCAGGTACTGCGCCAGCAGGCTGGCCGCGCTCTGCCCGTTGACGCTGATGCCTGAGAGCGCAGAAGACGTGCTCGGCGTGCTGTAGGTGGAGGTCGTGATCGGATACCGCATCCCGGAGCGGAAATTCGCCGTCTGCCGATCGCCGACCCGCACCTGCACATCCTCGAGCGCACGCGTCTCGCTGGAGTTCAGCGCCAGGTTGAAGCTGAGGGTCGAGTTCGACGTGATCCCGGTGGTCGTGAACTGGTTGCTCACGGCGCCCGTGGTCGGGTCGACCGTGCCGCCGATGATCCCGATGGTCGAGCTCAGCAGCGTACTCGATACCAGCCCGGAGGCGATCAGCTTGAAGGCCTGCGCCACCACGCTGTCAGTGGCGCTGAT